>NZ_CP094344.1:4800000-7632500 GCF_022807935.1 Streptomyces sp. HP-A2021 | reverse complement strand
CAGAACCACATGCCGTAGGTGAAGTAGACGTAGACATGCCCGGGGGGACCGAACATCACGCCGTTGCGGGCCGTGCGGCCGCGATAGGCGTGGGAGCCGGGGTCGTCGGCACCGTCGTAGGCCTCTACCTCTGTGAGGCGGAGGGCGATCGGACCGTCCGGGGTGGTGCGTACCAGGATGCGGCCGAGGAGGTCGGGGGCGACATCGAGGACGGGCCGGTCGAAGAACTCCCTGGGCAGGGGCGTACGGTCGGGGGTCGCGATCATGCCGTCCGAGGGTACTGGAGACGGGTGGTGCGGCGGGGTGGCCTCAGGGCGCCGGCCTTGCCAGGGTGAGGGCGTGGAACCGGCCACGGCCGGATCGCGTTTGTACTGATCAGGGATTCACCCGTAGTGGGCGAGAGGGAGAGACATGGCGTTCAAGAAGCTGCTCGCGAGCCTGGGGGCCGGCGGGGCTTCGGTCGAGACGGTGCTGCACGAGGTCAACGTCGTCCCGGGCGGTGTCGTCCAGGGTGAGGTGCGGATCCAGGGCGGGTCCGTGAACCAGCAGATCGAGGGGCTCTCGGTCGGGCTCCAGGCCAAGGTCGAGGTGGAGAGCGGCGACCAGGAGTACAAGCAGGACATCGAGTTCACGAAGTCCCGGCTGGGCGGGGCGTTCGAGCTTCAGGCGAACGCGGTGCACGCGGTGCAGTTCGGGCTGGAGATCCCGTGGGAGACGCCGATCACGACGATCGACGGGCAGGAGCTGCGCTCGATGCACATCGGGGTCTCCACGGAGCTGGAGATCGCGCGGGCGGTGGACTCCGGTGACCTTGACCCGATCAAGGTGCACCCGCTGCCGGCGCAGAAGGCGATCCTGGACGCCTTCATCCAGCTGGGCTTCCGCTTCAAGAACGCGGACATGGAGCGCGGGGTCATTCGGGGTACGCGGCAGAAGCTGCCGTTCTACCAGGAGATCGAGTTCTACCCGCCGCAGCAGTACCGGGGGCTGAACCAGGTCGAGCTGAGCTTCGTGGCCGACGCGAACGCCATGGACGTGGTGCTCGAGATGGACAAGAAGCCGGGTCTGTTCAGCGAGGGCAGCGACACCTTCCGGTCCTTCCAGGTGGGTCTCAACGACTACCAGGGGACCGACTGGACGGCGTACCTCAACCAGTGGCTCTCCGAGGTGGGCAGCAAGCGCAACTGGTTCTAGGAGAGGCCCTAGGCTCGGGGTCAACTGCAAGAACCGATCAGGAGGTACCGAGGTGACCGAGCTCAAGCGGCGGCCGCTCCCCCACGACTTCCATCCGCCCGTGCCGTCGTTCACGGTGACGAGCGAGGACGTCCAGGAGGGTGCGACGCTCAAGGACGCTCAGGTCCACGCGGCCGGCAACACCTCGCCGCAGCTGCGGTGGGAGGGCTTCCCGCCTGAGACCAAGAGCTTCGCCGTGACCTGCTACGACCCCGATGCCCCGACGGGCAGCGGGTTCTGGCACTGGGTGCTGTTCGACATCCCGGCGTCGGTGACCGAGCTGCCGGCGGGTGCGGGCAGCGGGAAGTTCGAGGGGCTGCCCGAGGGTGCGATCCACGCTCGTAACGACTACGGCAGCAAGGAGTTCGGCGGTGCCGCGCCGCCGCCCGGGGACGGGCCGCACCGGTACGTGTTCACGGTGTACGCCGTGGATCAGGAGAAGCTCGGTCCGGACGCGGAGGCTTCGCCTGCCGTCGTGGGCTTCAACCTGCGGTTCCACACGATCGGGCGGGCTCAGTTGATCGGTGAGTACGAGGTGCCCGCCGAGGGCTGACGAGCCGCCCTGCGATCCCGGCGTTCACGGAACGTTTGCCCGCTCCTGGTCTTGGAATTGATCAGGAGCGGGCATTTTTGTTGCCGGGGGCCGCGGGGGTCACCCCCTGTGGGAGCAGCAGATATTGCGTTGTCCATCTCGGCGTGCCCGGCCAGAGTTGATCCCAGCCCGCCAGGGGGTGGGCCGGTGCACACGGGAGGTGGGCTGGTATGCGGGACACGCTGGTACTCAACGCGAGCTTCGAGCCGCTGTCGACGGTGACGCTGAACCGAGCCGTCGTTCTGGTGCTTCAGGACAAGGCCGTCGTCGAGCAGGCCCACCCCGAGCTGCGGATGCGGGGAGCCGCGGTCGACATACCGGCGCCCCGGGTGATCCGGCTCTGCCAGTACGTACGGGTGCCCTTCCGAAGACGAGCGCCGTGGTCGAGGCGGGGTGTGCTGGTCCGGGACCGGCACCGGTGCGCGTACTGCGGGAGGCGGGCGACGACCGTCGACCATGTGGTGCCGCGGTCGCAGGGCGGTCAGGACACCTGGCTGAACACGGTGGCCTCGTGCGCGCAGGACAACCACCGCAAGGCGAACCGGACTCCGGAGGAGGCGGGGATGCCGCTGCTGCGGCAGCCGTTCGAGCCGACTCCGGCTGACGCGATGCTGCTGGCGCTGGGGCAGGACGACTTCGACGCGCTGCCGGAGTGGCTGGCCCAGCCGGCTGCCTAGCGCTCCCATACGACCGGGGGCCCGTTTCCTGGGAAGCGGGCCCCCGGTCGTATGCGTGCCGGTCAGTCGATGGACGGCTTCTCGCGGCGTTCCTGGGCGGGGACGTGGCCTCCGGACGCGCCTCCGTTGCCGCCGGAACCTCCGCCGAGGCCGCCGAAGTTGCCCATGGCGCCGGAGAGGCCCTTGAGGGCGTCGCCGATTTCGCTGGGGACGATCCAGAGCTTGTTGGCGTCGCCTTCGGCGATCTTCGGGAGCATCTGGAGGTACTGGTAGGAGAGCAGCTTCTGGTCCGGGTCGCCGGCGTGGATGGCTTCGAAGACCGTACGGACGGCCTGGGCCTCGCCCTCGGCGCGCAGGGCGGCTGCCTTGGCCTCACCTTCGGCGCGCAGGATCTGGGACTGCTTCTCACCTTCGGCGCGCAGGATCTCGGACTGCCGGACACCTTCGGCCTGGAGGATCGCGGCGCGCTTGTCTCGGTCGGCGCGCATCTGCTTCTCCATCGAGTCCTGGATGGAGGTGGGCGGCTCGATCGCCTTGAGTTCGACGCGGTTGACGCGGATGCCCCACTTGCCGGTGGCCTCGTCGAGGACGCCACGCAGGGCCGCGTTGATCTCCTCGCGGGAGGTCAGGGTCCGCTCCAGGTCCATGCCACCGATGATGTTGCGGAGCGTGGTGACGGTGAGCTGCTCGATCGCCTGGATGTAGCTGGCGACTTCGTACGTCGCGGCGCGGGCGTCGGTCACCTGGTAGTAGATGACCGTGTCGATGTTGACCACCAGGTTGTCCTGGGTGATCACCGGCTGCGGCGGGAAGGGCACGACCTGTTCACGCAGGTCGATGCGGTTGCGGATGGTGTCGATGAACGGGACGACGATGTTGAGGCCGGCGTTCAGCGTCCGCGTGTAGCGGCCGAAGCGCTCGACGATGGCCGCGCTGGCCTGTGGGATGACTTGGATCGTCTTGATCAGGGCGATGAAGACCAACACCACCAGAATGATCAGGACGATGATGACCGGTTCCATCGTCGTTCCCCGTACCCTTCTCCGCCTCGGCGACTTCGGCAGATCTCATGGTTGTCGAAGATCTTGCTGGTCGAGTCTGTCAGACCGTCACGTAGCTGGCGAGGAGTTCACTCCAGTTACGTCCTGCGAGGTCACATGACGATCGCAGTGGCTCCCTCGATGTCCACGACGTCCACTTCCTGGCCTACTTCGTAGGCGCGGTCGGTGTCGAGGGCGCGGGCCGACCAGACCTCTCCGGCCAGCTTGATCCGGCCGCCGGAGGCGTCGACGCGTTCCAGGACGACGGCTTGTCTGCCTTTCAACGCGTCCACACCGGTGGCGAGTTGGGGCCGCTGGGCGCGATGCCGGTTCGCGATGGGCCGTACGACGGCGATGCCCGCGGTCGAGATGACGGCGAAGACGACGACCTGGGCGACGGCTCCGCCGCCGAAGAGGCCGTTGACCACCGCGGCGCCGATGGCGCCCACCGCGAGCATGCCGAGTTCCGGCATCGCGGTGACCACGAGCGCGATGCCGAGCGCTGTCGCGCCGATCAGCCACCACAGCCATGCGTCGATTTCCACATGGTCATGGTAGGTCCGACGGCCCTGTCACCGACAGGGCGCCCAGCGTGTGAAATGCCGTTCTTACTTTGGGATTTGCAGGGCGAGGGGCACGGTCAGGACAGCGGGAGGCCCTGGGCCGTCCAGCGCTCGCCCGCCTGTTCGACGACGAGCGGGAGGCCGAAGCAGAGGGAGAGGTTGCGGGAGGTGAGCTCGAGCTCCATCGGACCGGCGGCGAGGACCTTGCCCTGGCGGATCATGAGGACGTGCGTGAAGCCCGGGGGGATCTCCTCGACGTGGTGGGTGACCATGAGCATCGAGGGGGCGATCGGGTCGCGGGCGAGGCGGCCGAGGCGGCGGACGAGGTCCTCGCGGCCGCCGAGGTCGAGGCCGGCGGCGGGCTCGTCGAGGAGCAGCAGCTCGGGGTCGGTCATCAGGGCACGGGCGATGAGGGTGCGCTTGCGCTCGCCCTCCGAGAGCGTGCCGAACTTGCGCTCCAGGTACTCGCTCATGCCGAGGCGGTCGAGGAAGGCGCGGGCGCGCTGTTCGTCGATCTCCTCGTAGTCCTCGTGCCAGGTGGCGGTCATGCCGTACGCGGCGGTCAGCACCGTCTCCAGGACCGTCTGGCGCTTGGGAAGCTTGTCGGCCATGGCGATGCCGGCCATGCCGATGCGCGGGCGCAGCTCGAAGACGTCGGTGCCGGGCCTGCCGAGGGTCTCGCCGAGGATGGCGGCGGTGCCCGAGCTGGGGAAGAGGTAGGTGGAAGCGAGGTTGAGGAGGGTGGTCTTGCCGGCGCCGTTCGGGCCCAGGATGACCCAGCGCTCGCCCTCCTTGACCGACCAGGAGACCTGGTCCACCAGAGCCCGGCCCTCGCGGACCACGGATACGTCCTGAAGCTCCAGAACATCGCTCATGAGCGCGTTGTCTCCCCTTGCAGTGTGGCCGGTCTCGGCTGTCGCGTAAGCCTGTGGCTCGGTCCGCCGCGCCGGTGGGCGCAGCCCTCCATGAAATCTACGCCACCGGTCGGCCCGGACATTCCCTCGGTCCGGTCCTTGGAGGGTCCTAGGGTGGGGACATGCTCACGGAACCACGCGCTGGACGTCTCGCTGCATGGGGAAATGCACTTTTGGCCGGACTTGTCTCACCGGATGACGCCGTGCTCGCCATCGTCGGCGAGGACGCGGTGCATCGGGTGGAGGGGCTGCCGGGAGAATCTGGCCAGGTCGGGCTGACGCTCGCGCTGGGGCGGCTGCGCAGGCTCGGGGTGACCGGGCTGCGGGTGGCACTGCCCGCGCCGGGGCATCCGCTGGGGCTGAGCGGGCCGCCGGAGTTCAACGCGCGGGCGCTGGAGGCCGAGGAGGCGGTGGTCTGTTACGGGGCCGCCTTGGGGTTGGTGCCGGACGTGTACGACGCCGGGCCCGAGGGTGTCCAGGTCGAAGTGGTGTGGCACGTGCTGCCCGTGCGGGAGGCGCCGCCTGCGGATGTGCCGTCGCTGGGTGAGGCCGAGCGGGAGCTCGCTGAGGCTCTCCGGGAGGCGACCGAGGTACTGACGCGGCTGGATGTGGCCGGGTCGGGGCCGGTGGCGGAGGCGGCGGTCGACGCGTATCGGGCTCGGGCCGAGCGGGGGCGGGAGGTGCTGGCGCCGGGGTATCCGTCGCGGGCGGTGCGGGTGCTGGAGTTGGCGCAGCGGGTGGGGACGCTCATCGTTGTGGCGACGGAGAGTGGGCACGGCGGTGCGGTGAGTTCGTCCGAGATGTCTGCGCGGCGGGAGGCGTTGCGGCCGGTGGAGCGGACGGCTCGGCGGGCGCAGGTCGCGGCGTACAACTCCGTTGTGGAGGAGCGGGAGCGGGGGGTGCGGTGACTGTCGTTGGTGAAGCTGCTCGGTGTTGCCGCTGAGGGCGGGTGGGTGTGCAGCCCGGCGTTGCGGGGTGCCGCTGCGCCCACCCGTGCCGCTCCAGCGGCACGACTGCCCGCAGCCAGGTCGGCACGACTGCCGCAGGCCAAGCGGACGGCCTCCCAGGCAGACCTGGGAGGCCGGTGGCACCTCCGGCTCGGAGACGGAGGTGGGGCGTCAGTGGTTGACGGCGAGGTTGCCGAAGGCCGGGTTCAGCGCGCCCACGACGTTCACGCTGTTGCCGGAGACGTTGACCGGGACGTGCACCGGGGCCTGGACGACGTTGCCCGAGCCGACGCCCGGGGAGCCCACGGCCTGGCCGTCGGCGTGCGCGCTGGTGGCGGAGGCGATGCCCGCGCCCGCGGCCAGCAGGCCACCGGTCACCATCGTCACGGCAGCGGCCTTCTTCAGGTTCTTCACTTCTGAGCCCTCCTTGCGATTGCCGCGGCAGGCGCCGCAGCACGCACTGGAGAACGGCGGAGCTCCACCGAGGTTGCGCCATGTGAGGGACGTTCCCACGACAGTATGAATCTCGGTCTGGAATGGAACCCTCCGTGTTGCCGTGGGATGAGCGTGTCAGCCGGTCACGCCATGGCGAACGGCCCACAGGGCGGCCTGGGTCCGGTCGGACAGGTCGAGTTTCATCAGGATGTTCGAGACGTGGGTCTTGACGGTCTTCTCGGAGAGGACGAGCGCGCGGGCGATCTCCCGGTTGGAGCGGCCGTCCGCTATCAGGCCGAGCACCTCGCGCTCCCGGTCCGTGAGCGAACCGGCACGTCCCGGGCCCGAGTTGGCCTCCTCCTGGGACAGCAGGGCGTCGGCGACCTCCGGCTGGAGGAGGATGTGCCCGGCGTGGACGGAGCGGATGGCTCCGGCGAGGGCGTCGGGGTCGACGTCCTTGTAGACGTAGCCGGCGGCGCCCGCGCGCAGGGCCGGGACCACCGTGCGCTGCTCGGTGAAGCTGGTGACGATCAGCACGCGCGCGGGGTTGTCCAGTTCGCGGAGTCTGCGCAGGGCGTCGACGCCGTCCATGCCCGGCATCTTGACGTCCATGAGGATGACATCGGGCCGCAGCTCCTCCGCGCGGTCGACCCCCTCGGCGCCGTCCGCCGCCTCGCCGACGACCTCGATGTCGTCCTGCACCTCGAGGAACGTGCGCAGGCCCCGGCGGACGACCTGGTGGTCGTCGACGAGCAGCACCTTGATTGCGTCAGCCACCGGGGACCTCCATCTCGATCGTGGTGCCCTTGCCGGGCGCCGATTCCACGGTCAGCGTGCCGCCGGCTCCGCTCGCCCGGTCCCGCATCGAGACCAGGCCCAGATGGCGTCCTGCGCGGCGGACCGCCTGCGGGTCGAAGCCGCTGCCGTCGTCCGTGACGCGCAGGACGGCTCCGCTGCCGCGGCGGTCCAGGGTGACGTCCACGTGGTCGGCGCCGGAGTGGCGCAGGGCGTTGTGCAGGGCCTCCTGGGCGACGCGCAGGACGGCCTCCTCCTGGGAGGCGGGCAGGGCCTTCACACCGCGGCCGGCGAAGGTGACGCGGGCGGAGTGGGCGCGGTCGAGCACCTGGATCTGCGTCCGGAGGGTGGCCACGAGACCGTCCTCGTCGAGGGCGGCGGGGCGCAACTCGACGACGGCGGCGCGCAGTTCGTCGGCGGCCTCGGCGGCGAGGGCCGCCACCTGCTGGAGTTCGCCCTTGGCGCGGGAGGGGTCCCGGTCCACGAGGCGGGCCGCTGCCTGGGCGGTCAGGCGGAGGGAGAAGAGCTTCTGGCTGACCGCGTCGTGCAGTTCGTGGGCGAGGCGGGAGCGTTCCTCGGCGATGGTGAGTTCGCGGCTGCGTTCGTAGAGCCGGGCGTTGGTGAGGGCTATCGCCGCGTGCTGGGCGAGGATGCCGAGCAGTTCCTCGTCGTCCTGTGTGAAGCCGCAGCTGCCTTCGGGCTTCGGACAGTTCTTGTTGGCCAGGAACAGCGCGCCGATGACCTCGTCGCCGTCGCGGATGGGCAGGCCCAGGAAGTCGACCAGGTCGGGGTGGGCGCTCGGCCAGCCCTCGAAGCGGGGGTCCTTGCGGACGTCGGCGAGGCGCTCGGCCCTGGCCTCGTGGAGCATCGCGGCGAGGATGCCGTGCTGGCGCGGGAGCGGGCCGATGGCCTTCCACTGTTCCTCGCTGACGCCGTCCACCACGAACTGGGCGAAGCCGCCGTGGTCGTCCGGGACGCCGAGCGCGGCGTACTGCGCGTCGAGCAGTTCGCGGGCCGAGGCGACGATCGTCTTGAGGACGTCGCGCACCTCGAGGTGCCTGCTCATGGCCAGCAACGCGGAGCTCACCGCGGTGAGGCCGGACCGGGGACCGTGACTCATGTCCTCACGGTACCGGCGGGCTGTGACATCGCGGATCGGACCGGTGGGGGCGGGCGCCCGGTCCGGTGGGCCTAGGTCGCGGGGCCGATGCGGCCGGGCGGCGCGGCGTAGGACCGGGGGCGCCGGGCCGGTGGCGTAGGGCGAAGGGACCCGGTGGGGTGGGGCTCGCGTCCGAGGCGGTCCGGGTGTCTCCGTTCCTAGGTTGAGGGCACACGATCACAGCGAGGGAGCGGATCATGCCGGTTGCGATCATCACCGGGGCCTCGAAGGGTCTGGGCCGGGCGCTCGCGGAGGCCCTGGCCGGGCGGGGCTGGGATCTGGTGCTCGACGCCAGGGGCACCGAGGCCCTGACGGACGCGGCCGGGGCCGTCTCGACGCACGGCACGCGCGTGACCGCCCTGCCCGGGGACGTCACGGACGCCGCGCACCGTGCGGCGCTGGTGGCGGCGGCGTGGCGGCTCGGCGGCGTCGACCTGCTGGTGCACAACGCGAGCGCGCTGGGCGCCGAGCCTCTGGTGCGGCTGGAGGAGCTGCCCCTGGTGGGGCTGCGGCGGGCGCTGGAGGTGAACGTGGTGGCGGGTCTCGGCCTGGTCCAGGAGGCGCTGCCGCTGCTGCGGGCCTCGCGGGCCGGCGCCGTCGTGGCGGTCACGTCGGACGCGGCCGCCGAGGCGTACGAGACCTGGGGCGGCTACGGGGCGTCCAAGGCGGCCCTGGACCAGCTGATGGCGGTGCTCGCCGTGGAGGAGCCGGGGCTGCGGGTCTGGGCGGTGGATCCCGGTGACATGGCCACGGACCTGTACGCGGCGGCCGTACCGGACGATCATGATCCGCGGCCGGAGCCGGCGGTTGTGGTGCCGGGGTTCCTGCGGCTGCTGGAGGAGCGGCCCGCGAGTGGGCGGTACGGGGCTCCGGATCTGGTGGACGGGGTCCGATGACACTGGCCGTGCGCATACCGGAGGAGCTGTCGGCCCGGGTGCCGGTCGAGCAGCGGGAGTCCGGGCTGGACCGGGACGCCGTGCGGATGCTGGTGTCCCGGGGCGTTGAGGTGGCGCATCACACGTTCCCGGAGCTGCCGCGGCTGTTGCGGGCCGGGGATCTGCTCGTGGTCAACACGTCGGCCACGCTGGCGGCGGCCGTGGACGGGTGGATCGGGCACGCGCGCGTGGTGGTGCATTTCTCCACGCGGGGGGACGACGGCCGCTGGGCGGTGGAACTGCGGGAGCCCGACGGGCGGGGCACCACGCGCGCGCGTGCGGGTGGGCCCGCGGGTACGGGGGTGTGCCTGCCGGGAGGTGGGTGGCTGGTTCTGGAGGAGCCGCTGAGCGGGCGGAGCCGACGGCTGTGGTGGGCGCGGGTCGCCGGGCCGGGGGTGCCGGGGCTGCTGCGGGAGCACGGGCGGCCCATTCGCTACTCGTACACGGAGCGCGACCAGCCGTTGTCCGTCTACCAGACGGTGTTCGCGCTGCCGTCGGAGGACGGGGCGGGCAGTGCGGAGATGCCGAGTGCGGCGCGGCCCTTCACGGGGCGGCTGGTGGCTGAGCTGGTGAGCCGGGGCGTGCAGTTCGCGCCGGTCACGCTGCATACGGGGGTGGCATCGGCGGAGGCGCACGAGCCGCCGTATCCGGAGCGCTTCGCCGTGTCCGAGACCTCCGCGCGGCTGATCAACGCCGTGCGAGCCGGTGGAGGCCGGATCGTGGCGGTCGGGACGACGGCCGTGCGGGCCGTGGAGTCGGCGGCGGGGGCCGACGGGGTGGTACGGCCGCGGTCGGGGTGGACCGATCTCGTGGTGACTCCCGAACGCGGGGTGCTTGTGGTGGACGGGCTGCTGACCGGGCTGCACGAGCCGGAGGCCTCGCATCTGCTGATGCTGGAGGCGGTCGCGGGGCGGGAGGCGATCCGACGCGGGTACGAGGCGGCGGTGCGGGGCCGCTACCTGTGGCACGAGTTCGGGGACGTGCACCTCGTCCTGCCGTAGCAGGAGCTGCCCGGGCCGTGGCGAACCCTCACAGAGAGCATCGCTTGTGCAACCAGCGGTGAGACCGCCCCTCGCCTGGTGTGAGCCCGCGCATAGGACCCACGTCACGTACGAAAGTGCATAGGAGACAAAGCCCCACCTATTGAGCGGCGCAGACGGTCCAGTCTGCCCCGATTTGCCCCTCCCTGATCCACTATTGGGCATCGTACGTCACACCTTTGCCACGCCATTTTGCGGCCGCTAAGAATTGCTGGCGTCGCTCAGCGCCGTGGGTTCACCTCCGCGGCGTTCGTGTCGGAAACACACCGAGTCCAACGCCGGACGCCGAGCGACTCCCGCGCTATTCGAAGAGGTCCACAGCAGCATGCCCAAGAACATCTTCAGCCGTGTTCAGAGTCGTAGCCTGACCCGTCACCACAAGATCGCCATGGCGGGTGTCGCCACCCTCGGCGCCGCCGCCATCGGCTTCTCCGCGGTGCCGAGCGGCGCGTCGACCAAGACCACGACCGAGGCCGCTCAGCCGGCTGCGGTGGCGTTCAGCACCGAGCAGATCAAGGACGTCAAGGCGAGCGTCACCGACCAGATGGCCGGTGCCAGCCTGAAGGCGGAGCAGATCGCGGCGAAGAAGAAGGCCGACGCCGCGGCCGCCGCCAAGAAGAAGGCCGCCGCCGAGGCCGCGAAGAAGAAGGCCGAGGCCGCGCGCAAGGCCAAGGAGGCCGCGAGCCGGGACGCCAAGCGCGCCCAGGTCAAGAAGGCCGCCAAGAGCTACCCGAACAACCTCGACGGCTGGATCCGCGAGTCGCTCGACGTCATGAAGAAGCACGGGATTCCCGGCTCCTACGACGGCATCAAGCGCAACATCATCCGAGAGTCCTCGGGTAACCCGAAGGCGATCAACAACTGGGACATCAACGCCATCAACGGCATCCCGTCGAAGGGCCTGCTCCAGGTCATCCCGCCCACCTTCAAGCACTGGCACGTCCCCGGCACTTCCTGGGACATCTACGACCCGGTAGCCAACATCACCGCCGCCTGCAACTACGCGGCCGACAAGTACGGCTCGATGGACAACGTCAACAGCGCGTACTGAGGCTGGCGCGGACCTCTGCTTCGCTGAACTGAACGCCGAAGGGCGGCACCCTCCTGACGGGGTGCCGCCCTTCGGGCGCGGTGGAGCGGGGACTACTTGCGCATGACCTCGGGCTCGTGGCGGCGCAGGAAGCGGGCCACGAAGAAGCCGCAGATCACGCCGAGGACGAGGAGCGCGCCCATGTCCATGGCCCAGGCCCCGACCGTGTGCTCCCACAGCGGGTCGGTGTCGCCGGCCGTCTCGGGCGGGCTGATCTTGTTGAAGTCCAGCGTGGCACCGGAGGCGGCGACCGCCCAGCGCGACGGCATCAGGAACGAGAACTGGTTGACGCCGATCGAGCCGTGCAGGGTGAACAGGCAGCCCGTGAAGACGACCTGGATGATGGCGAACATCACCAGCAGCGGCATGGTCTTCTCGGCGGTCTTGACCAGCGAGGAGATGATCAGGCCGAACATCATCGAGGTGAAGCCCAGGGCCATGATCGGCACGGACAGCTCCAGCAGCGTGGCGCTGCCGAAGACCAGGCCCTCCTCGGGGATCTCCCGGCTGGAGAAGCCGATGACGCCGACCAGCAGGCCCTGCAGGACGGTGATCATGCCGAGCACGAACACCTTCGACATCAGGTACGCCGAACGCGACAGGCCGGTCGCGCGCTCCCGCTCGTAGATGACCCGTTCCTTGATCAGCTCGCGGACCGAGTTCGCCGCGCCCGCGAAGCAGGCGCCGACCGCGAGGATCAGCAGGACCGTGGTGGCCGTGCCGTTCGGGATGATCCGGCCGGTCTGCGGGTTGGCCGGGTTGGGCAGCAGGCCCTTGTCCGCGTCGATGAGCAGGCTCACCGCGCCGAGCACGGCCGGCAGGATCACCATCAGGGCCAGGAAGCCCTTGTCAGACGCGATCACCGAGACGTACCGCCGGACGAGCGTGACGAACTGGGACATCCAGCCCTGCGGCTTCGGCGGCTTCATCGCCTGCATCGGCGGAACCTGTACGGACTGCGGCGCTACGGCGTCGATGTCCGCGGCGTACATCTGGTAGTGCTGCGAGCCCTTCCAGCGGCCCGCCCAGTCGTAGTCGCGGTAGTTCTCGAAGGCGGAGAAGACATCGGCCCAGGTGTCGTAGCCGAAGAAGTTCAGCGCCTCCTCGGGCGGGCCGAAGTAGGCGACCGAGCCGCCCGGCGCCATCACCAGCAGCTTGTCGCAGATCGCCAGCTCCGCCACCGAGTGGGTGACGACGAGGACCGTACGGCCGTCGTCGGCCAGGCCGCGCAGCAGCTGCATGACATCGCGGTCCATGCCCGGGTCGAGGCCGGAGGTCGGCTCGTCCAGGAAGATCAGCGACGGCTTGGTGAGCAGCTCCAGGGCCACGGAGACGCGCTTGCGCTGGCCGCCGGACAGGGACGTGACCTTCTTGTCCTTGTGGATGTCCAGCTTCAGCTCGCGCAGCACCTCGTCGATACGGGCGTCGCGCTCGGCGGCCGTGGTGTCGGCCGGGAAGCGGAGCTTGGCCGCGTACTTGAGGGCCTTCTTGACGGTCAGCTCCTTGTGCAGGATGTCGTCCTGCGGGACCAGACCGATGCGCTGGCGCAGCTCGGCGAACTGCTTGTAGAGGTTCCGGTTGTCGTAGAGGACCTCGCCCTGGTCGGCCGGGCGGTAGCCGGTGAGCGCCTTGAGCAGGGTGGACTTGCCGGACCCGGACGGGCCGATGACCGCGATCAGCGACTTCTCCGGGACGCCGAAGGAGACGTCCTTGAGGATCTGCTTGCCGCCGTCGACGGTGACGGTCAGGTGGCGCGCGGAGAAGGACACCTCACCGGTGTCGACGAACTCCTCCAGCCGGTCGCCGACGATCCGGAACGTCGAGTGGCCGACGCCGACGACGTCGGCCGGGCCGAGCAGTTGCGTGCCGCCCTTGGGGATCGGCTGGCCGTTGACGTACGTGCCGTTGTGCGAGCCCAGGTCGCGGATCTCCATGCGCCCGTCGGGCGTCGAGTGGAACTCCGCGTGGTTCCGGGAGACCTGGAGGTCGGAGACGACCAGCTCGTTCTCCAGGGCACGGCCGATGCGCATCACGCGGCCGAGGGAGAACTGGTGGAACGTGGTCGGGCTGCGGTCGCCGTAGACCGGCGGCGCCCCCGCGACGCCGCCGGGGCCCTGCTGCTGCGGGATGTGCGCCGCGTGCTGCTGCGGCTGCTGCCAGCCGGCCTGGGCCTGCTGCTGCGGGGCCTGGGGCTGCTGATGGGGTGCCTGCTGGTGCGGCGCCTGCTGGGCCCAGCCGGGGTTCGCGCCCTGTGCGGCGTACGGCTGCTGCTGGGGCTGGGCCTGCGGCGTGGCGACGGAGGCGGCGGCACCGGAGAAGTCCAGGCGCGGGCCGTCGGTCGCGTTGCCGAGGTTTACCGCCGAGCCCGGGCCGAGCTCCAACTGATGGATCCGCTGCCCCTGTACGAAGGTGCCGTTGGTGCTGCCATGGTCCTCGATGACCCAAGTGCGGCCGTTGAAGCTGACCGTGGCGTGACGCCAGGAGACCCTGGCGTCGTCGAAGACGACGTCCCCCTGCGGATCACGTCCGAGGGTGTATGCCCTGGACGGATCGAGCGTCCAGGTACGTCCGTTTGATTCCAGTACGAGTTCCGGCACTCCATGCCCCACTGAGTTGTCCCCCGAGTTACCCCCGACATGGGGAGTCTAGGGATGTCGAACATCGGGGGGAACTATTTCAGTAGCGGCCGCCTGACCGAAAGTCGGGCCTTGTGAAGACCGCGTTCGGACGCATCAGCCGTTTCCGTTGACGGGGTTGAAAACGGACCGGAGAGTGGTATTTCGACGCGAGGGGGACAGGCGCGGTGTTCCCGCCGCGTAGCGGATCGGGGGGTCTGCCATGGGTGCCGGTACAGATGCGGAGACGGCGAGGAGCGGCGCGCGCGTGCCGTGGGGGGACGTGCTGATGTCCGCCGTGGCCGCCGTGAGCTGGGCGTTGATCGGAATGGCGGGTACGGCTGCGCTGGGTCTGCGGCTGCTGGAGGCGGACACGGCGGGCTCGTTGGGGCCGATGACCGCGGCGGTGGTGGCCCTTGGGGCGGGTGGTTCGGTCACACCGTCCGGTGATGTGTCGGCGTTCGGTCTCACGGGCGCGGAGGCGGACACCGCCATCGAGATCACGCCACTGGGGGTGAGTCTGGTCGGGGCGGTGCTGCTGTCGTACTTCTTCCTACGGTCCTTGCGGGCGGCGGGAGTTGTGATATCGCCGGCCGAACTCCTCGCGCGTGCGGGCGCGGTGGTCGCGCTGTTCGTGGCGATGCTGGGCGGGCTGGCCTGGGCGGGGCACGATGTCATCACGATCGACGGCGGCGCGCTGGGCCTGGACGACCTGACGGGCGGGGGCGGTGGAGACGGCCTGGAGATTCCCGGGTTGGGGGACATCGGCGGGTTGCTGCCGGACCGGATCGGCGACCTGGTCGACGCGCGGGCGGCGGTCGGGTTCACGGTCGACACCGCTCCCACGCTGCTCGGCGGGCTCGGCTGGTCGGCCGGGATCCTCGTCATCGCCCTGCTGGCCTCGCGGCGTACGCCGCTGCCGCGGGGCTGGGAGGCCGTGCACCGGGTCGTACGGCCCGCCGTTTCCGCGGTGGTGACCGTGCTGCTGGTGGCGGTGGCGGCGGGGCTCGCGGCGGCGGCGTACGCGGCGGCCGGTGACGACCATCCCCGGCGCATCGCCGGCGCGGCGCTGCTCGGGGCGCCGAACGGGGTGTGGCTGGGCGTCCCGATCGGCCTGCTCGTGCCGTGGGACGGCCGGGCGACGGGTGAACTGGCCCGTCTCCTGCCGGACCCCCTGGACGACCTGCTCGCGGTCCGCTCCGACCAGCCGGTGACGCTGGGGCGGCTGGCCGAGCTGGACGGGCGGGTGTGGCTGCTGGGAGTGGCGGCGGCGCTGATGATGCTGCTGGCGGGGGTGTTGGCGGCGGCGCGGACACCGGTGCCTGGTCCGGCGGACGTACGGGGTTCGGGGGCCCTCGGTTTCGCGGGGCGGTGTGCGCTGCGGCTGGGGGTCGTGACCGCGCCGGCCCTGCCGCTGCTCGCCTGGCTGACGGACGTGTCCGTGACCGCCTCCCTGTCCGTGCTCGGCTTCGACGCGTTCGGCGCGGGCATCGAACTGCACGGCCACCTCGGCATGTCCCTGCTGCTGGGCGCGGTGTGGGGTGCGGGGGCCGGGGCGGTGGGGGCGCTGCTCGCGTGGGCGAGCGGGGCCGCGGGGCGGTCGGCTACGGCTTTGGCCCGGGGGGAGGAGGCGGCCGGACCAGGGGCGAGCAGGGGGCAGACCGGGTACGACGCCGGTGCCGGGCATGCGGCGGGGCCCGGGGCCGGGACGGAGCCGGCCGAGTACGACGCCGGCGCCGGGCGGTCGGAGGGCTGGAGCGCGGCCGGCGCCGGGCGGGCGTCGTCGTACGGGGAGGAGGCCGGGCCCTACGCGCCGGGAGTGCCGTACCGGCCGCCGAACCCGGCCACCAATCCGTACCTCCGGGTGCCGGACGAACTGCGAGAACCGGAGGACGCGCGGCCACGCCCCGGCGAACCCAGGGCACCTCACGAACCACGGTCGGGCAGTGACCCGGCTGCTCACCGGGACGGGGACGTGTACGGCGCGCCCACCGTGGCGCGGCCGGTCGGGCCGCCGCCGCGTGGGCCCCGGCAGCCGCCCGGGCCGAAGGGTGGGAACCGTCCGCCGGCCCGGCCGGACGACGGGCCACCGCCTCCGCCGCCTCCCCCGCCGCCGCGGAAGCCGCGTGGGGGGAAGTAGGCCCCTTGGGGACGGAAGCAGGCCCCCGGGGACGGGGGACGCAAGGTCCGCGCCACCCGTGCGTCACCCAGTGTTCGCTGTCCGCCAGGCGGACCTCACGGGCGGTGCGACCTGCCTGCCGGATACGGTGGAACCACCATGAGCGCTTCGCAGACCTCGTCCTCCGACGTCCCCACCCTCCTTGTCAAGATCTTCGGCAAGGACAGTCCGGGCATCACGGCCGGCCTCTTCGACACCCTCGCCGCCTACTCCGTCGACGTCGTCGACATCGAGCAGGTCGTCACCCGTGGCCGAATGGTGCTGTGCGCGCTCGTGACCGAGCCGCCCAAGGGGCTCGAGGGCGATCTGCGGGCGACCGTCCACAGCTGGGCCGAGTCGATGAAGATGCAGGCGGAGATCATCTCCGGCCTCGGCGACAACCGGCCGCGCGGGCTGGGCCGCTCCCTGGTGACCGTGCTCGGGCATCCGCTCACCGCGGAGGCCACTGCGGCGATCGCCGCACGGATCACGAAGACCGGTGGCAACATCGACCGTATCTTCCGGCTCGCCAAGTACCCCGTGACCGCGGTCGAGTTCGCCGTTTCCGGCGTGGAGACCGAGCCGCTGCGGACCGCCCTGGCGCCCGACGCGGCGAAGCTCGGCATCGACGTGGCGGTCGTCGCCGCGGGTCTGTACCGGCGCGCACAGCGCCTGGTCGTCATGGACGTCGACTCGACGCTCATCCAGGACGAGGTCATCGAGCTGTTCGCCGCGCACGCCGGCTGCGAGGACAAGGTCGCCGAGGTGACGGCGGCCGCGATGCGCGGCGAGCTGGACTTCGAGCAGTCCCTGCACGCGCGCGTGGCGCTGCTGGAGGGGCTCGACGCCTCGGTCGTGGACAAGGTACGCAGCGAGGTGCGGCTGACGCCGGGCGCCCGCACCCTGATCCGCACACTGAAGCGGCTCGGCTACCAAGTCGGCGTCGTCTCCGGCGGTTTCACCCAGGTCACCGACGACCTGAAGGAGCGGCTCGGGCTGGACTTCGCCCACGCCAACACGCTGGAGATCGTCGACGGGAAGCTGACGGGCAAGGTCACGGGCGAGATCGTCGACCGTGCCGGCAAGGCCCGGCTGCTGCGCAGGTTCGCCGCCGAGGCGGGTGTGCCGCTGTCGCAGACCGTGGCGATCGGTGACGGTGCCAACGACCTGGACATGCTGAACGCGGCCGGTCTCGGCGTCGCCTTCAACGCCAAGCCGGTGGTGCGCCAGGCCGCGCACACCGCGGTGAACTTCCCCTTCCTTGACACCGTGCTGTACCTGCTGGGCATCACGCGCGAAGAGGTCGAGGCGGCGGACACCCTCGACGCGGTCTGAACCGGCCGAGCGGGGCCCGGCACCGCACGGTGCCGGGCCCCGCTCACGCGGAGTCGGTCACTCGGTCGGTGCCCAGTAGTCCCCCAGCGTGGCCACGCCCGGCTCCAGGCTCTTCCACGAGCCGGTGAAGGACAGCAGGGCGAAGGCGGCGGCCGGGAATCCACGGCGGGTCATCCGGTCGCGGGCGTCGCCCTCGGCCGTGCCCGCCAGGATGTCGGCGAGGCCCTGGACGCCCGGGTTGTGGCCGATCAGGAGAAGGTTCTGCGCGTCGTCGGGGGTCTCGTTGAGCACGGCGATCAGTTCGCCGGGTGAGGCCTCGTAGATCCGCTCCTCGTAGACGGTTTTCGGCCGCTGTGGGAACTCCTGGACGGCGAGCTTCCAGGTCTCCCGGGTCCGGACCGCGGTGGAGCACAGGGCCAAGTCGAAGGCGATGCCGGTGTCGGCCAGCCTGCGCCCGGCCTCCGCCGCTTCTTTTCGGCCCCGGTCGGCGAGCGGACGCTCGTGATCGCTCACCTGTGGCCAGTCGGCTTTCGCATGGCGGAAGAGGACAATCCTGCGGGGTTCTGCGACGCTCATGAGATCCAGCTTCGCACGAAACAGGCCACGGGGCGCAGGGAGTTGACCACCGGCTTTCCGCCGTGCTCAGCGGGCTGTCAGCTGCTGGACGCGCTCGACGAGGTGGGTGATCACCGGGTCGCCGGTGGCCGCCTGGGCGTCGGACGGGTTCAGGATCAGCACGAGCAGCGCGACGAAGGCGAGCGTGGGCAGGGCGAGCGCCCACCAGGGCAGCCGGCTGCCGACGCCGGCCCGGGTCGCCGGATGGGGCCGGGTGTGCGTAGGAGCCGACATGGGTGCCTCCGCTCTTCGAATGGTCCGTGGCCCGCGTCTCGCGGTCACACGTCGAAGTTACGGAATCCGAGGCGGCCGACCCATCCGGTGATCCACCCACTTGACCCTGACCCTCACCCCCTAGGGGACAGGGGGGCTAGCCCCACCATGGGCGGGGCGAGGGCCGGTCATGGCGAGGCGATGGTCGCGATGACGCCGATGATGATGAAGATCGCGAAGAAGGCGCCGAACACGAGCAGCATCTTCTTCTGACCGTGCTGGGGATTCGGGTCGAGCACTGGCATGGGGCAAGTCTCGCACCCGCCGCGGAGACCGGGCGCCCCGGGGTGAGATCAACGGCTCCGCGGCGGGCTCAGCGGCCCGCCTCGTCCTCCACCGTACGGTCCCGGCCCGCCAGGTAGCCGACCGCCATCTGCGGGATCATCAGGGCGCTCATCAGCGCGATCGGCAGGCCCCAGCCGCCGCTGTGCTGGTAGAGGACGCCCACCAGGAGCGGCCCCGGGATGGAGATCAGGTAGCCGGTGCTCTGCGCGAACGCCGACAGCTGGGCCACGCCCGGGCCGCTCCTGGCTCGCATGCCGACCATGGTGAGCGCGAGCGGGAAGGCACAGTTGGCGACGCCGAGCAGCACGGCCCAGGCCCAGGCGCCGCCCGCCGGCGCGAGGTACAGCCCGGCGTAGCCGGCGAGGCCGCAGACGCCCAGGGCGAGCACGATCGGGCCCTGGTGCGGCAGCCGCGTCGCCAGGCGCGGTATGACGAAGGCCAGGGGTACGCCCATCACCATGGTGACCGCGAGCAGCAGCCCCGCGGTGCCCGCGGGCACGCCGGCGTCCCGGAAGATCTGCGCCATCCAGCCCATGGTGATGTAGGCGGCGGTCGCCTGGAGCCCGAAGAAGACGGCCAGGGCCCAGGCGGTGCGGCTCCGGGTGATCCGCAGCCGCGGAGCCTCTTCGCGCGCGGGTGTCGTCGAAGCGGAGGCAGAGGTCTCCTCGCGCGCGTGTCCCGTCGAGGCAGGGGCAGAGGTTTCCTTGCGCCCGGGTTGCGTCCCGTCGGAGGCCGGCGTCTCCGCCACGGCACCCCCGGCAGACGCGGGCCCGTCTCCGCCCCGCTCCCCCGCCCCGGGCGCCGCCGCACGCCCCCGTACGAACGGCAGCCACGGCAGGACCGCCGCCACGGCCAGTCCCGCCCACAGGGCGAGGCCCGACTGCCAGCTGCCGCCCAGGGTGTCGGTCAGGGGCACCGTGACCGCGGCCGCGAGGGCCGTGCCCAGGGCGAGCGCCATGGAGTACAGGCCGGTCATGGAGCCGACGCGGTCGGGGAACCAGTGCTTGACGATGACCGGCATCAGCACGTTGCTGACAGCGATGCCCATGAGGGCGAGGGCGCTGGCGGCCAGGAAGCCGGCCGTGCCGCCGGCGTACGGCCGGATCGCCAGGCCGGTGGCGATGGCGGCCATGCCGGCGCACACCACGGCGCCGGCTCCGAAGCGGCGGGCGAGCCGCGGGGCCATGACGCCGAAGACGGCGAAGCACAGCGGCGGCACGGAGGTGAGCAGTCCGGCCACGCTGCCGCTCATGCCGAGCCCGTCGCGGACCTCCTCCAGAAGGGCGCCGAGGCTGGTGATGGCGGGGCGGAGGTTCAGCGCGGACAGCACGATGCCGAGGACGAGCAGCCGCATCGTCCACGCGCGCGTGGAGGAGCCGCCGGGTTCCCGGGCCTCGTGCGCGGCCGAGCTGCGTACGGTCGGGGGCGTCATCGTCCGGGTTTCCTCACTAGCCATGAGGCCCATCATAGAATCATAGGATGATTGACTGTCCAGTCCGTCCCGTCCCCGGCTGCCCTCCGGCGCCCCGGTCGTGCGAAGGTGTGCCATGCCCCTGAGCCATCCCCGACGCTCGGCGCTCTCCGAGCAGGTCATCGCCGCCCTGCGGGCCCAGATCACCTCCGGCGAGTGGCCGGTCGGCTCCCGCATCCCGACCGAGCCCGAACTGGTCGAGCAGCTGGGTGTCGCCCGCAACACCGTCCGCGAGGCCGTCCGCGCCCTGTCGCACAACGGCCTGCTGGACATCCGCCAGGGCTCCGGCACGTATGTCGTGGCGACGAGTGAGCTGGCCGGGGTGATGCAGCGGCGGTTCGCCGGCGCCGACCCCCGGCACATCGCCGAGCTGCGGTCCACGCTGGAGTCGGCCGCGGCCAGGCTGGCCGCCGAGCGGCGTACGGAGAAGGACCTCAAGCAGCTCGACGCGCTGCTGCTGCGGCGTGAGGAGGCCTGGGAGTCGGGTGACGCGGAGGCGTTCGTGACGGCGGACGCGACCTTCCACCTGGCCGTGGTGTCGGCCTCCCACAACGACGTGATGACCGCCATGTACGCGGACCTGGGCGAGGTGCTGCGGGACTGGCTGCGCGAGGACGTCGGCGAGGAGCTGACGCCGGAGACGTACATGGAGCACGCGCGGCTGCTCGACGCGATCCGCACGGGCGACGCGGAGCAGGCGGCGGCGGAAGCCGCCCGCTATCCGTTCCAGTGCCGCCTGGGCGGGATCAGCTCGCCCGCCGGTGACTGATCCACACGTCGCCGACTTCCTTCCAGCAGCGTCCCGTCAGCCGCACGGTCTGCGCGGGCCCGGCCTCCACCGGGGAGCTGTCGGTGTCGATGTCCCACCAGCGGGCGCACTCGACGTGCAGGCTCACGCGGTCGGCCTCGGGGTACGGGTTGTGGCAGTACACGGTCACCTTGGAGCCGGTGACGCGGGTCCGGCAGGCGGCGCCGAAGGGGTCGGCCGACTCCGGCTCGCCGGCGGGCACGCGCGCGTGGGGAACCGCCTCGTACGCCAGGGTCAGGACGAGGGCGACGGCGAGGGACAGTGAGGCCGTTCGGCGGGACAAGCGCACAAGGGGACCTCCTCGGCCGTGCTGGGGAGGGGATCGCGTGGTGACGCGTACTCCAGGGTGCCCGGCTGTGCGCCTCCCCCGCCCGGCCGGATGAGCCGAACGGGTGACGCCCCGCTCCCCGCGCGCTGCGGGAAACGGGGCGCCGACGGCGTACGGGAGATCAGGCTCCGATGGCGTGCAGACCGCCGTCCACGTGGATGATCTCGCCGGTGGTCTTCGGGAACCAGTCGCTCAGCAGGGCGACGATGCCGCGGCCGGCCGGCTCGGGATCCTTCAGGTCCCACTCCAGCGGGGAGCGCGAGTCCCACACGGAGGCCAGCTCGCCGAAGCCAGGGATGGACTTCGCGGCCATGGAACCGATCGGGCCCGCCGAGATCAGGTTGCAGCGGATGTTCTGCTTGCCCAGGTCACGGGCCATGTAGCGGCTGGTCGCCTCCAGGGCGGCCTTGGCCGGGCCCATCCAGTCGTACTGCGGCCAGGCGTACTGCGCGTCGAAGGTCAGACCCACGACGGAGCCGCCGTTCTGCATCAGCGGCAGGCAGGCCATGGTGAGCGACTTCAGGGAGTACGCCGAGACGTGCATGGCCGTGGCGACCGACTCGAACGGCGTGTTGAGGAAGTTGCCGCCCAGGGCGTCCTGCGGGGCGAAGCCGATGGAGTGGACGACGCCGTCGAGGCCGCCGAGCTCCTCGCCGACGATGTCGGCCAGGCGCCCGAGGTGCTCGTCGTTCGTCACGTCGAGCTCGATGACCTTGGTGGGCTTGGGCAGCTTCCGGGCGATCCGCTCGGTCAGCGTGGGCCGCGGGAACGCGGTCAGGATGATCTCGGCGCCCTGCTCCTGGGCCAGCTTGGCGGCGTGGAAGGCGATGGAGGACTCCATCAGCACACCGGTGATCAGGACGCGCTTGCCCTCGAGAATTCCGCTCATGGTGATCAGTGACCCATTCCCAGTCCGCCGTCAACGGGGATGACGGCTCCAGTGATGTACGAGGCGTCGTCCGAGGCGAGGAACCGCACCGTCGCGGCGATCTCCTCCGGCTGCGCGTACCGGCCGAGCGGGACCTGCTTCACGATGCCGGCGCGCTGCTCGTCGGAGAGCACCGCGGTCATGTCGGTCTCGACGAAGCCGGGCGCGACGACGTTGAAGGTGATGTTGCGCGAGCCCAGCTCACGGGCGAGGGAGCGCGCGAAGCCGACGAGGCCGGCCTTGGAGGCGGCGTAGTTGGCCTGTCCCGCGGAACCGAGCAGCCCGACGACCGAGGAGATGAGGACGACGCGGCCCTTCTTGGCGCGCAGCATGCCGCGGTTGGCGCGCTTGACGACGCGGAAGGTGCCGGTGAGGTTGGTGTCGATGACCGAGGTGAAGTCCTCCTCGGACATGCGCATCAGGAGCTGGTCCTTGGTGACGCCGGCGTTGGCGACCAGGACCTCGACGGGGCCGTGGGCCTCCTCGATCTCCTTGTAGGCCTGCTCCACCTGCTCGGCGTCGGTGATGTCGCACTTGACGGCGAGGCAGCCCAATTCTGTCAGGGCCGCCGGGGGCTCACCCGAGCGGTACGTGATGGCGACCTTGTCGCCGGCATCGGCGAAAGCGCGGGCGATGGCGAGGCCGATGCCCCGGTTGCCTCCGGTGACGAGAACCGAGCGGCTCAACGGATCACCCTTTCGGTAGCGGTCTGGTACCCCGCCCGGGCGCCTGGACGACAGGCGGCGATGACAGGCGGCTTCTCCGAAAACCTATCGGTCCGGGCAGGCCCGCGGACAATCGGGCACCGACAGTGGCGTACGGGACTCACTGTCGGGTCCCTACAGAAACCCGCGCACCCGGGTCGGGAAACTCGTGGCCCGCGCACGGGCCGAGACGACATGATCGGAGCAGTCACGAAGTACGGCGACCACCCTCACCTCGACAGAAAGAGACGGCGGTGCCTCATACCATCGACGAGGCCTTCACGGCCCTCCCCCTACGCGCCCTCGCCGACGCGGCCCTCGCACGCGCGCGTGCGCTGGGCGCCGAGCACGCGGACTTCCGGTTCGAGCGGGTGCGCAGCGCCTCCTGGCGGTTCAGGGACGCCAAGCCCGCCGGGTCGTCGGACACCACCGACCTCGGGTACGCGGTGCGTGTCGTGCACGGCGGTACCTGGGGCTTCGCCTCCGGGGTGGATCTCACACTGGACGCCGCCGCCAAGGTGGCCTCCCAGGCGGTGGCCATGGCGAAGCTCTCGGCGCAAGTGATCAAGGCGGCCGGGTCCGACGAGCGCGTGGAGCTGGCCGACGAGCCGGTGCACGCCGAGAAGACCTGGATCTCGTCGTACGAGATCGATCCGTTCACCGTGCCCGACGAGGAGAAGGCCGGGCTGATCGGGGACTGGAGCGCGCGGCTGCTGGCGGCCGACGGGGTCGACCATGTGGACGCCTCGCTGCTCACCGTCCACGAGAACAAGTTCTACGCCGACACCGCCGGGACCGTGACCACGCAGCAGCGGGTGCGGCTGCACCCGGTGTTCAACGCCGTGTCGGTGGACGAGTCGAGCGGCGAGTTCGACTCGATGCGCACCCTCGCCCCACCCGTGGGGCGCGGCTGGGAGTACCTGCGGGGCACCGGCTGGGACTGGGAGAGCGAGCTGGAGCAGATCCCGGAACTGCTCGCCGAGAAGATGCGGGCACCGAGCGTCGAGGCGGGCCTGTACGACCTGGTCGTCGACCCGTCCAACCTGTGGCTGACCATCCACGAGTCCATCGGGCACGCCACCGAGCTGGACCGGGCGCTCGGTTACGAGGCCGCCTACGCCGGCACCTCCTTCGCCACCTTCGACCAGCTGAACAAGCTGCGCTACGGCTCGGAGCTGATGAACGTCACCGGTGACCGCACCGCCGAGCACGGGCTGGCCACCATCGGGTACGACGACGAGGGCGTCGCGGCGCAGTCCTGGGACCTGGTGAAGGACGGCAGGCTCGTCGGCTACCAGCTGGACCGGCGGATCGCGAGACTGACCGGCTTCGAGCGGTCCAACGGATGCGCCTACGCCGACTCCCCCGGGCACGTGCCGGTGCAGCGCATGGCCAACGTGTCGTTGCGGCCGGACCCGGCCGGGATGTCCACCGAGGACCTGATCGGGGGCGTGGAGCGGGGCGTCTACGTCGTCGGCGACCGGTCCTGGTCGATCGACATGCAGAGGTACAACTTCCAGTTCACCGGGCAGCGCTTCTACCGCATCGAGAACGGGCGGCTCGCCGGGCAGCTGCGGGACGTGGCCTACCAGGCGACGACGACCGACTTCTGGGGCTCGATGGCCGCGGTGGGCGGTCCGCAGACGTACGTCCTGGGCGGCGCCTTCAACTGCGGCAAGGCCCAGCCGGGCCAGGTCGCGGCCGTGTCGCACGGCTGCCCGTCGGCCCTCTTCAAGGGCGTCAACATTCTGAACACGACCCAGGAGGCCGGTCGATGAGCGCGCGAACCAGCAAGCCGCACGAGGTCGTCGAGCGCGCCCTCGAACTGTCCCGGGCGGACGGGTGTGTCGTCATCGCCGACGAGCAGTCCACCGCCAACCTGCGCTGGGCAGGCAACGCACTGACCACGAACGGGGTCACGCGCGGGCGCACGCTCACCGTCGTCGCCACGGTCGACGGCAAGGAGGGCACGGCCTCGGGGGTCGTGTCACGGTCCGCCGTGACGGCCGACGAGCTGGAGCCCCTGGTGCGGGCCGCCGAAGCCGCCGCGCGCGGCGCCGGGCCCGCCGAGGACGCACAGCCGCTGGTCACGGGTGTGACGCAGGCGCCGGAGTTCACGGAGGCGCCCGTCGAGACCTCCTCCGCCGTGTTCGCCGACTTCGCTCCGGCACTCGGCGAAGCCTTCGCACGCGCGCGTGCGGGCGGCCGGGAGCTGTACGGCTTCGCCAATCACGAACTGGTGTCCACGTACGTGGGGACGTCCACGGGGCTGCGGCTGCGGCACGACCAGCCGAACGGGACGCTGGAGCTGAACGCCAAGTCGCCGGACCGGACCCGGTCCGCCTGGGCCGGTCGCTCCACCCGGGACTTCAAGGACGTCGACCCGGCGGCGCTGGACGCGGAGCTGGCCGTGCGGCTCGGGTGGGCCGAGCGGCGCGTGGAGCTGCCCGCGGGCCGGTACGAGACGCTGCTGCCGCCGACGGCCGTCGCGGACCTGCTGATCTACCAGATGTGGTCGGCGTCGGGCCGGGACGCGGTGGAGGGCCGCACGGTGTTCTCCAAGCCGGGCGGAGGCACGCGGGTGGGCGAGAAGCTGACCGACCTGCCGCTGACCTTGCGCAGCGACCCGCACGAGCCCGGTCTGGAGTCGGCGCCCTTCGTGATCGCGCACTCCTCCGGCGGTGACCAGTCGGTGTTCGACAACGGGCTGCCGCTCGCGGCCACCGAGTGGATGAGCCGGGGCGAGCTGCGGCATCTGACGACCAGCAGGCACAGCGCGGGCCTCACCGGCCTGCCCGTGGCGCCGGGCATCGACAACATCGTCCTGGACGGGGGCGACGACCGCTCCCTGGAGGAGATGGTCGCGAACACCGAGCGCGGGCTGCTGCTGACCTGCCTGTGGTACATCCGGGAGGTCGATCCGGCGACGCTGCTGCTCACCGGTCTGACCCGGGACGGCGTCTACCTGGTCGAGAACGGCGAGGTGACCGGCGAGGTGAACAACTTCCGGTTCAACGAGTCGCCGGTCGGCGTGCTCGGCCGGGCCACCGAGGCGGGGCGTACCGAGAAGACGCTGCCCAGGGAGTGGAGCGACTGGTTCACCAGGGCCGCGATGCCCGCGCTGCGCGTACCGGATTTCAATATGAGCTCTGTCAGTCAGGGCGTATAACCTCGTAGTCGGCTGTCACCCGACTGCCCGAAGATCATCAAGGAGACACGAGAACCGTGACGGACATCGTCGACGAGCTGAAGTGGCGCGGGCTGTTCGCCCTGTCCACTGACGAGGACGCTTTGCGCAAGGCGCTCGCGGACGGTCCCGTCACGTTCTATTGCGGCTTCGACCCGACGGCGCCGTCGCTGCACGTGGGGCACCTGGTGCAGGTGCTGACCGTGCGCCGGCTCCAGCAGGCCGGTCACCGGCCGCTGGCGCTGGTGGGCGGCGCCACGGGCCTGATCGGCGACCCGCGCCCGACCGCGGAGCGCACGCTGAACGATCCGGAGACGGTCGCCGGCTGGGTCGGCAAACTGCGCTCCCAGATCGAGCCGTTCCTGGACTTCGAGGGCGAGAACGCCGCCGTCATGGTCAACAACCTCGACTGGACGGAGAACCTCTCCGCGATCGAGTTCCTGCGGGACATCGGCAAGCACTTCCGCGTCAACAAGATGCTGACCAAGGACTCCGTCGCCCGGCGCCTGGAGTCCTCCGAGGGCATCAGCTACACGGAGTTCAGCTACCAGCTCCTCCAGGGCATGGACTTCCTCCAGCTGTACCGGAGGTACGGCTGCACGCTCCAGCAGGGCGGCAGCGACCAGTGGGGGAACCTCACGGCGGGTCTGGACCTGATCCACCGGCTGGAGCCGGACGCCACGGTGCACGCCATGGCGACCCCGCTGATGACCAAGGCGGACGGCACCAAGTTCGGCAAGACCGAGGGCGGCGCCGTCTGGCTCGACCCGGAGATGACGACGCCGTACGCGTTCTACCAGTTCTGGCTGAACGTGGACGACCGGGACATCTCCAAGTACATGCGCATCCTGTCCTTCCGTTCCCGCGAGGAGCTGGAGGAGCTGGAGCAGCAGACCGAGGAGCGTCCGCAGGCCCGTGCCGCGCAGCGTGCGCTGGCCGAGGAGCTGACGACCCTGGTGCACGGCGCCGACCAGACGGCCGCCGTGATCGCCGCGTCCAAGGCCCTCTTCGGGCAGGGCGAGCTGGCGGAGCTCGACGAGCGGACGCTGGCCGCGGCCCTGTCCGAGGTGCCGCACATCCAGGCCGTCGAGCTCGGTCCGGTCGTCGACCTGTTCGCCGAGGTGGGCCTCGTGGCCAGCAAGTCGGCCGCGCGCCGCACGGTCAAGGAGGGCGGCGCCTACGTGAACAACGTCAAGGTCGCCGGCGAGGACGCGGTCCCCGCCAAGGAGGACCTGCTGCACGGCCGTTGGCTGGTGCTGCGCCGGGGCAAGAAGAACCTGGCGGCGGTGGAGGTCACCGGCGCCTGAGCGCGTGCGGAACGGGGCGGTCTCCGGTGCCCGGAGACCGCCCCGTTGCCGTGCGCCCCGTTATGCCCTGCGTCTGCTTCCCCTGGCCGCCGTCCAGGCCCGGTCGCCGAGACCGACGAGGATGATCGCCATCGCCAGTTGGAAGACGTGCCGCCACCAGTCGATGCCCGCTGTGGCGTCGACACCGGCCGCCCGGGCGATGGCGTTGCCGGCGACGGCGCCGATCATGCCCAGGATGACGGTCAGCCACAGGGGGACGTGCTGCTTGCCCGGAATGATCGCCTTGGCGAGCAGACCCAGTACCAGTCCCACGATGATCGCCCACAACCAGCCCATCGCTGCCTCCTCGTACGGCTCGACGTGAGCACTACGCCCAGTGTCGGCCCAGGTGCCCTACGCCGCATGCCAGGGATGGCCGTACCTATCACGGCTCAGGCCGTTCGTCCGGGCCGGACCGGCCCCGGTCTCGTAGCCGACGCAGGTGCGGCGTACCGTGGAAGCTGTCCTGGCCAGGCTCCCCGACCGGTCCAGGGCGGCTACGGGGCGGGGAGATCCGATACGGGCGGATGGTGGAATGCGATGCGGAAGCAGCATGGCGGCGGACACGTCGAGGTGTTCCGGATCACCGGCGCCCGGGCCGGACTCCAGGAGGACGTCCGCGGGCGGCAGCGCCGGTACGTGATCTCGATGACGGTCCGCACGATCTCCGTGATCCTCGCGGCCACCCTGTGGAACGTCGAACGGCACGTCGCCGTCGTGGCGTTGGTGCTCGGGCTGGTGCTGCCGTACATCGCGGTGGTGATCGCGAACGCCGGGCGCGAGAACGCGCCGTCTCTGCCGTCGACGTTCGTGGTGCCGCCGGTGCGGCCGATGATCGCGCCGCCGGGGACGCAGGACGGTCCCGCGGAATCCGTCGCGGAAGACGCCGTGTCCGGGACGGTGCCGGGGGCGCGGACCGATTCGCAGGAGCGGTAGGGGCCCTCGGGGGCGATCACAAACGGAAGTCATCTTCCCGCCAAGCTCAAGAAAAGCTCAGATCAATCATGTTGTTCAGGTGCCGGGCGCGGGGTTACCCGTGACATACTTCGTACGCGCTCCGCATCCCCCGTCGGAGCGACGGACCGACGCCGGGCAGCTCCCCCCGTGGCTGCTCGGCGTCGCCTTTTCTGTGTGCAGTGGTGAGACGAAGCTGTGAGTGACGAGACGCCCATCTGTTCCGCGAAGGGCTGCCGTACGGATGCCGTGTGGGTGCTGGCGTGGAACAACCCGAAGATCCATACGCCGGAGCGGCGCAAGACGTGGCTCGCGTGCGAGGAGCATCGCGAGCATCTGTCGCAGTTCCTCGGGGTGCGGGGGTTCTTGAAGGACGTGGTGCTGCTGCAGGAATGGGAGTCCTCGCAGAACCCCTAGCTAGCCCCCGATCGCTGACATGGGGCGGTCCGGCTGCACGAAGGTCGGGTCGTCCAGCCCCGCTCCCGCCTTCTTGCCCCACATCGCCAGGCGCCAGATGCGGGCGATCTCCTCGTCCGGGGCGCCCGAGCGCAGGGCGGCACGCAGGTCCGTCTCCTCCCGGGCGAACAGGCACGTGCGTATCTGTCCGTCGGCGGTGAGGCGGGTGCGGTCGCAGGCCGCGCAGAAGGGGCGGGTGACGGAGGCGATCACGCCGACGACATGCGGGCCGCCGTCGACCAGCCAGCGCTCCGCCGGTGCCGAGCCGCGTGCCTCGTCGCCCTCGGGGGTCAGCTCGAAGCGCGTGCGCAGGGAGGTGAGGATGTCGCCTGCCGTGATCATGCCGTCGCGCTTCCAGCCGTGCTGGGCGTCCAGGGGCATCTGTTCGATGAAGCGCAGCTCGTAGTCGTGCTCCACGGCCCAGGCGAGGAGGTCGGGGGCCTCGTCGTCGTTGAGCCCCGGCATCAGGACCGAGTTGACCTTGACCGGCGTGAGGTCCGCGTCGCGCGCGGCGTGCAGTCCCTCGATGACGTCCTTGTGGCGGTCGCGGCGGGTGAGGGTCTTGAAGACGTCCGGGCGGAGCGTGTCGAGGGAGACGTTGACCCGGTCCAGGCCTGCGGCCTTCAGGGCCGCCGCCGTGCGCTTGAGGCCGATGCCGTTGGTCGTGAGGGACATCTGGGGGCGCGGTTCGAGGGCCGCGACGCGCTCGACGATGCCGACCAGGCCGGGGCGCAGCAGGGGCTCGCCGCCGGTGAAGCGGACCTCCTCGATACCGAGGGAGGTGACCGCGATGTCGATCAGGCGGACGATCTCGTCGTCGGTGAGCAGGTCCGGCTTGGCCAGCCACTGCAGGCCCTCCTCGGGCATGCAGTACGTGCAGCGCAGGTTGCACCGGTCGGTCAGCGAGACCCTCAGGTCGGTGGCCACTCGGCCGTAGGTGTCGATGAGCACGTGGGCCCCCTCCCTCGACGCGGATCGTGCCCGGAGCACTTCTTCTCCGACACCTGAGAGCCTACGTGACCGCACTGACATCACCACAGGCCCGATCCCACGACGTGGAACGCGGCCGCGCCGCAGGGACCTGGAGGTTCCTACGACGCGGCCGCGCGAGGGGGTTCGTGCTCAGTGGGCGCCGGTGCCGGTCAGGGACCGGACCTCCAGCTCGGCGTACTTCTTGACGTCCGGCTCTTCCTTGGACAGGACCGTGCCGAGCCAGCCCATGAGGAAGCCGAACGGGATGGAGATGATGCCCGGGTTCTTCAGCGGGAACCAGGCGAAGTCGACCTCGGGGAACATCGCCTTGGGGTCGCCGGAGACGACGGGCGAGAACAGCACCAGGCCGACGGCGACGATCAGACCGCCGTAGATCGACCACAGGGCGCCCTGGGTGGTGAACCGCTTCCAGAACAGGCTGTAGAGGATCGTCGGCAGGTTGGCGGAGGCCGCGACCGCGAAGGCGAGCGCGACCAGGCCGGCCACGTTCAGGTCGCGGGCCAGGGCGCCCAGGCCGATGGAGACGACGCCGATGAAGACGGTCGCCCAGCGGGCCGCGCGGACCTCCTCGGCGCCGGAGGCCTTCCCCTTGCGGATGACGTTGGCGTAGATGTCGTGCGCGAAGGACGACGACGAGGCGAGGGTGAGGCCGGCGACGACGGCGAGGATCGTCGCGAAGGCCACCGCCGAGATCGTGGCGAGCAGGATCGCGCCCCAGGTCGAGTCGACGCCGCCCAGGTGCAGGGCGAGCAGGGGTGCCGCCGTGTTGCCGGACGGGTTGGAGGCGATGATCTCCTCCTGCGAGATGAGCGCGGCGGCGCCGAAGCCGAGCGCGATCGTCATCAGGTAGAAGCCGCCGATGATGCCGATGGCCCAGTTCACGGACTTCCGGGCGGCCTTGGCGTCGGGCACCGTGTAGAAGCGGATCAGGATGTGCGGCAGGCCGGCGGTGCCGAGCACCAGGGCGATGCCGAGGGAGATGAAGTCCAGCTTGGAGGTGCCGGTCGCGCCGTACTGGAGGCCGGGCTCCAGGAAGGCGGCGCCCTTGCCGCTCTTCTCGGCGGCGGTGCCGAGCAGGTCGGAGATGTTGAAGTTGAACTTCAGCAGCACCAGGAAGGTGATCAGGATGGTGCCGCCGATGAGCAGCACGGCCTTGATCATCTGAACCCAGGTGGTGCCCTTCATGCCGCCGATGGAGACGTAGACGATCATCAGGACGCCGACGAGGGCGACGATGAGGATCTTGCCGGCGTCGGAGGTGATGCCGAGCAGCAGCGAGACGAGGACGCCCGCGCCGGCCATCTGGGCCAGCAGGTAGAAGATCGACACGACGATGGTGGACGTGCCGGCGGCGGTGCGGACCGGGCGCTGGCGCATGCGGTACGCGAGGACGTCGCCCATGGTGTAGCGGCCGGAGTTGCGCAGCGGCTCGGCCACCAGGAGCAGGGCGACCAGCCAGGCGACGAGGAAGCCGATGGAGTAGAGGAAGCCGTCGTAGCCGAAGATGGCGATCGCGCCGGCGATGCCGAGGAACGACGCGGCCGACATGTAGTCGCCGGAGACGGCGAGGCCGTTCTGGAAGGCGCTGAACTGGCGTCCGCCCGCGTAGAAGTCGGCGGCGTCCTTGGTCTGACGGCCCGCCCAGATGGTGATGCCGAGTGTGGCCAGGACGAACAGCGCGAACAGGGTGATGATCAGCGGGCGGTGCTCGCTGGCCTCGTTCGCGGCGAGAAGCGTCTGCTGTGCGGTGCTCATGCGCCGCCCTCCATCCGGGACTTGATGGCCTCGGCCTTGGGGTCGAGGTTCGCGGCGGCGTGCTTGGAGTACCACCAGGCGATGAGGAATGTGGTGACGAACTGGGCGACGCCGAAGACGAGGGCGACGTTGATGTTGCCGAACAGCTTGGTGCCCATGAAGCCGCCCGCGTAGTTCGACAGCAGGACGTACAGCAGGTACCAGGCGATGAAGGCGACGGTCAGCGGGAAGGCGAAGGAGCGGTAGGAGCGGCGCAGTTCACCGAACTCCGCGCTCTCCTGCACCTCGCTGAACTCCTCGGGTGAGGGGAGTTTGTGTTGCTCTTTCGAGGGGGGCGGTGCGTCGGTGGCCACGGAGAGTCTCCTCGCGATGACGGAAGCGGTTGTGAACAGGGACGGAGGCGAGTGTCCTCGCGCTCCTTGTCCAACGTCACGGCGGCACGCGAGAACCGGTTCAACCGCGCGGCGTTCTTTCCGAAGTCGTTTCGACAAAACGTTGCTGGCCAGCGAGAGCGCGAGATAGCTTCGCCCTGCACCACCTCGTCATGTACCTGCCCGAGCACCACCTGTGCCTCGGGCCGGTTTCGTTTCCGGAGGATGTGGAGACCCCATGTCTCACTTGCGTTCCAGACGCCGGCTCGCCCTCGCCGTGCCCGTCGTGCTGTCCCTGACGGCCTCGCTGGGCTTCCTGCCCGCCGCCGCGTCGGCGGCCCCCCAGGCGGAGTCGGCCGCCCGCACGGCGGACGCGCCGAAGCTGGCGTACGTCGTCAACACCAAGGTGGACCGGCACACGATCGCGTCGGTGAAGAAGGCGATCGGGAAGGCCGACGGCTCGGTCGTGGCCACGTACGAGCGGATCGGCGTGATCGTCGTCCACTCCTCGAACGCCGACTTCGCCAAGACCATACGCAAGGCCCGCGGGGTCCAGTCGGCGGGCGCGACGCGCACGACGCCCCTGACGGCCGCGGGGACGAAGGAGGAGGGCGCGGTCGAGTACCTGACGGCCGCCCAGGCCAAGCGCACCGAGGCCGCCTCGGCGAAGACTCCCGAGAGCGAGCCCCTCGAGGCCGACCAGTGGGATCTGCGCGCGATCGGCGCCGACAAGGCCGCGAAGATCAACCCGGGCAGCAGCAAGGTGACCGTCGCCGTGATCGACACCGGCGTGGACGACACCCACCCCGACATCGCCCCGAACTTCTCCGCGTCCCAGTCCGCCAACTGCGCCGGCGGCAAGCCCGACACCAGCCAGGGCGCCTGGCGGCCGTACACCGCCGACGACTACCACGGCACGCATGTCGCCGGTGAGATAGCCGCCGCGCGCAACGGAATCGGCGTCGCCGGCGTCGCACCCGGTGTGAAGGTCTCCAGCATCAACGTGACCGACCGGGCGAACGGTCTCTTCTACCCGGAGAGCGTGGTGTGCGCCTTCGTGTTCGCCGCCGACCACGGCGTCGAGATCACGAACAACAGCTACTACGTCGATCCGTGGCTGTACAACTGCATGGACGATCCGGACCAGCGGGCCATCGTCGACGCGGTCAACAGGGCGCAGCTGTACGCGCAGAAGAAGGGCACGCTCAACGTCGCCTCGGCGGGCAACTCCAACCACGACCTGGACGCGGACGCGATCGTCGACGACTCCAGCCCGGACGACTCCACCCCCGTCGAGCGCACCATCGACCCGCACGAGTGCTTCGACGTGCCGAACCAGCTTCCGGGTGTCGTCACGGTGAGCTCGACGGGCGTCGACAACGTGAAGTCGTACTTCTCGACGTACGGCGAGGGCGTCGTCGACGTCGCGGCGCCGGGCGGCGACCGGCGCTACCAGATACCCGACACGCCCTCGAAGGACGGCCGCATCCTGTCAACGCTGCCGAACGGCGCGTACGGCTTCCTCCAGGGCACCTCGATGGCCTCCCCGCACGCCTCCGCTGTGGCCGCGCTGCTGAAGTCCAAGCACCCGTGGGCGTCCGCGGCCCAGCTCCAGGCCCTGCTGAAGGCGCAGGCCGACCGGACCGCCTGCCCCGAGTCGTACGACCAGGACGGTGACGGCACGCAGGACGCGGTGTGCGAGGGCGGCAAGCGCGTCAACGGCTTCTACGGGTACGGCATCGTCAACGCGCTGCGCGCCGTCAAGTGACGCGCGCTGCCCAGACTTTCCGCACAGTCCGCCCGTAACCGCGAACGAACTGGAGACTCCATGACTGCGCCGCACGCGCGTTACCGCCGCGCCGTCGCGATCCCGGCCGGGATGGCCGTGGCCACGGCCCTCGCTTTCCTGCCGAACACCACGGCCACGGCCGCCGACGAGGCACCCACGGCGGTCTCGGCCGACGCGACCTCGCTCAGCTACGTCGTCAACGTCGAGCCGGGCCAGGGCACTTCGGCGTACGTGAAGAAGGCCGTCGGCAAGGCCGGGGGCACGATCGTGACGTCGTACGACCAGATCGGCGTCATCGTCGTCCACTCCTCGAACCCCGACTTCGCCAAGAGCATCCGTAAGGTGCGCGGGGTGCAGTCGGCCGGTGCCACCCGCACCAAGCCGCTGCCGTCGGCGTCGACGGGCGACCTGGGCACGCCGAAGGCGTTGAGCGCGGCCGAGGTCGCCGAGGCCGAGGCCCCCGCCGGGCAGGACCCGCTGGAGCCGCAGCAGTGGGATCTGCCCGCCATCAAGGCGGACAAGGCGCACGAGAAGTCGCTGGGCAGCAAAGAGGTCACGGTCGCCGTGATCGACACCGGCGTCGACGACACCCACCCCGACATCGCGCCCAACTTCGACCGGGGCGCGTCGGTCAACTGTGTCTCGGGCAAGCCGGACACGTCCGAGGGGGCCTGGCGGCCGGGCGCCGGGGAGAGCCCGCACGGGACGCACGTGGCCGGTGAGATCGCCGCCGCGAAGAACGGTGTCGGCATGACCGGTGTCGCACCCGGGGTGAAGGTCTCCGGCATCAAGGTGTCCAACCCGTCCGGCTTCTTCTACACGGAGGCCGTGGTGTGCGGCTTCGTGTGGGCGGCCGAGCACGGGGTCGACGTGACGAACAACAGCTATTACACCGACCCCTGGTACTTCAACTGCAAGAACGACCCGGACCAGAAGGCGCTGCTGGACGCGGTCGGCCGGGCCTCGCGGTACGCGGAGAAGAAGGGCGCGGTCAACGTCGCGGCGGCCGGCAACGAGAACTACGACCTGGCCTCCGACGAGATCACCGACCCGTCCTCGCCGAACGACACCACGCCGGGCGACCGGGTCGTCGATCCGTCGAAGTGCCTCGACATCCCGACCCAGCTGCCGGGCGTCGTCACGGTCGCCTCGACGGGTGCGAAGGGCATCAAGTCGTCCTTCTCCAACTACGGTCTGGGTGTCGCGGACATAGCCGCCCCGGGCGGCGACTCGACCGCCTACCAGAAGCCGGAGGCGCCGGCCACGAGCGGCCTGATCCTGGGCACGCTGCCGGGCGGCAAGTGGGGTTACATGGCCGGTACGTCGATGGCGTCCCCGCACGTCGCGGGCGTCGCCGCCCTCATCAAGTCGACGCATCCGTACGCCTCTCCGGCCCTGGTGAAGGCCCTCCTGTACGCCGAGGCCGACGCCACCCCGTGCACCGACCCGTACGACATCGACGCCGACGGCAAGACCGACGCGGTGTGCGAGGGCTCGAAGAACCGCAACGGTTTCTACGGCTGGGGCATCGCTGACGCGCTGGACGCGGTGACCAAGTAGAACTCGTGTGGAGGTAGTCCGGGCCGGGCGGGGGCACCCGCCCGGCCCGCTTCCTGTCTGCGGCAGGATTCCTTGTCAGTGGTGTGTGTGCTGTGGGTGGCGGTGGTGGCCGCGTTTCTCGTCGTCGGCATGTTCGCCGAGGTGGTCACGGCGTTCAGCAACACCCTCGAACGCGGCGATGCCGAGTACTACAAGGCACGCGTGGACAAGGCGGTCGCGAAGCGGACCGCCCGGGCCTCGGCTCCGGTCGAGCCGAACAAGCCGCGGCCGCCGGCCGAGTGCGCGATACCGCTGCGGGCCTACCGCGGCGTCGGCGGCTGGTACGTCGCCGAAGTCGCGCTCGCGCAGGGCTGGGAGCTGCGGCCGACGGACGTGCGCAAGGAAGTCCGGTTGTGGTGGTCGGCCGCGTCGAAGGTCGCCTGAGTCCGTCCTCGAGGATTTGCCCAGCCGTGTGAAGGCTGGTGAAGATCTCGGGGTGACTTTGACAAGACCCGTCGCCGTCCTGGTGCTGGTGGCACTGGCCGCGCTGATCCCGCTGCTCGGCCCGTCCTCGGCGCTGCACGGCACCGGGGAGGCCGCCGCGCCCGGCGCCGGCGGCATAGCCCTGCTGCGCACGGTGCTGTTCGCGGCCCTGTGCGTACCGATCGGCGAACTGTTCGTGAACCGGCTGGCGCGTTCCGTGCCGGGTACGGAGACAGCCGGCGGCCGTCCCGTCGCGCCGCGCAGCTGGTCGGCGTTCGCGGCCGCCGCCGGTTTCGTCGCCGCGCTCGGGCTCGCCTCGGTCGTGGCCACGGGCAATCTCGTCCCTGACGGCCTGTCGGACATCGACGTCGGCGGCCTCTACGCGTCCCGGGACGGCAAGCTGGCCCTGCTGGAGGTCAACGCCTTCCTCGTGGCGGGGCTGTGCGCCGGCTCGCGCCGGCCGGCCACGCAGCTGTGGCCGCCGGCCGCCGTGGTGGTCGCCGAAGCCCTGCGCGCGCACCCCGCTACCGAGCACACCCCGCTGACCGGCTCCGGGCTGACGCTCGTCCACCTCACCTGTGCGGCGCTGTGGACGGGCGGTCTGCTGCACGCACTGCGCACACTGCGGCTGTGGCACGGCCGGTACGGCGCGGAGGCGGGTGCGGCCCTGCTGGGTCTCTACGCGCGCGTGGCGGCCGTTCTGCTCGCCGCCGTCACCGCGACGGGCGTGTGGAGTTCACTGCGCCGGATGCCGCCGGAGACGGTCCTGGAGCAGCTGACGGCGACGGCGTACGGGCGGGCCCTGCTCGCCAAGGTGCTCCTCGTGGCCGCCGTCGCCGCCCTCGCCCTGTGGGCGCGGCTGCGGCTGCGCCGGGCGGCCGACCCGCTGACCGCCTGTGCACCGGCGCGGGCGGAGGTGGTCGCGCTGGGCCTGGCGGTCGCCGTGTCCGGGCTGCTGACGGCCCTCCCGCTGCCCATCCGCTGGTGACGCTCGCCACCCGCCGGCGACCCTCAGACGGCCCGCATCTCTCCGTACGTCGCGGCCGGCGCCCTGCGCGCGTTGAGCGCCCCGAGCGTGCCGCCGGCCAGCAGGGCCTGTGCGGCGATGTACGTGAGCATGATCCAGAAGTCCGGCGCGGGCGGCTGCGGCCAGTCGGCGACGCCGGTCGCGATGAGCGAGTCGGACAGCAGGAAGAGCGCACCGCCGAGTCCGGTGAAGAGGCCGAGCCGGATGGCGGCCCGGTACGCCATGGCCGTGAGCAGGAGGCTGTACCCGGCGACGGGCAGCCGCAGGTCCGCGGGCAGGTCCGGCCACAGCAGCGCGACGGTCGCGACGAGGGCGGTGGCGTAGCCCAGGGCGAGGAGGGCCGCACGCGCGCGCGGCACCGCGTACCGGCTGCCGTACCTCCCGAAGAGGACGAGGTAGCAGACGTGTCCCGCCGCGAAGCAGCCCATGCCGGCGAGGAAGGCCGGCTCGGCGTCGGACAGCAGCAGCACGTCCCCGCCCCAGCCGAACAGCAGGGCGGCCATGAGCGGCCGGGGCGCCCGGCGCAGGACGGCCCAGAGTGCCAGGAGCGGCATCAGCAGCGGCTTGGCGACGGCGTGCCCGGCGTCGAAGCCGGCCGCGAGGGAGAGGAGGTCGACGACGGCGGCGAGACCGAAGGCGCCGAGGAGGAGCCGGGAGCGGCTCACGCCGACGCGCTCTCAGCAGTCGTACCGGTAGGAGCCACGGGTGGCGCGGCCGGCGCGGGCCCCCACCCCGGCCCCCGGAACACGCGCCCCGCGCGCTCGCGCCAGTCGCGCGCCCCCTTCAGGTCCTTGGCGATGGACACGTACTCGTGCGTCGCCACCTTCAGCGGGTTGTACGTGTCGATGTTCTTGGTCAGTCCGTACACGGGCCGCACGGTCTCGGCGACGAAGGATCCGAACAGCCGGTCCCACACGATGAGGATGCCGCCGAAGTTGCGGTCGAGATAACCACCCTGGGAGGCGTGGTGGACCCGGTGGTGCGACGGGGTGTTGAAGACGAACTCGAACCAGCGGGGCATCTTGTCGATCCGCTCCGTGTGGATCCAGAACTGGTACACGAGGTTCGCGGAGGAGCAGAACGCCAGCGCGGCCGGGTGGACTCCGGCGGCGACGAGGGGGACGTAGAACGGCCACACCGTCAGGGACGTCCAGGGCTGGCGCAGCGCGGTGGTGAAGTTGAACTTCCGGCTGGAGTGGTGGACGACGTGGCAGGCCCACAGGATGCGGATGACGTGGTGGCCGCGGTGGGACCAGTAGTAGAAGAAGTCCTGCGCGAGCAGCATCAGCGGGACGGTCCACCACAGGACGGGCACGCGCAGGGGCGTGAGTTCGTAGAGGGCCGTGTAGAGGGCGACGATCGGGATCTTCCAGACGAAGTCGAAGACGAGACTGCCGAGCCCCATGCCGACGCTCGTCGCGGCGTCCTTCGCCTCGTAGCCCGCCGCGCCCTCGTCGGGGTGGAGGCGGTAGCTGACCACCTCGATCACGGTGAGCAGCACAAATGCGGGTATCGACCACAGCACGACATCGGGCAGGTTCGGCATGCCTGAACCGTAGGGCGGCAGCCCCGCCCCGGCCAGACGTTGTTACCCACAAGTATTACCGACGGTACGCGCTTGCTTCTTGGCGATCTCCGCCAAACGGAGCGGGACGACAGCACCTGACCGTCGATCAGACGTACGCCTCACGAACGGACAGACCGGACAAGGCGCCTGAGGGGGCATCGGAAGAGCGGAGCTTGCGCACCTGGCGGACGGCGGTGTCAGTCGTGGCCCGTATCCTCAGGAACCATGCTGGAAGACCTGACAACCGCAGCGTTCTCTCCCACGTCGTGGCCGGCCGCGTATCCCAAGGGGTACGCGGTCGTTGACGTGGAGACCACGGGCCTGGCCCGGGACGACCGCATCATCTCGGCGGCCGTCTACCGGCTGGACGCGCGCGGCGAGGTCGAGGACCACTGGTACACGACGGTCAACCCGGAGCGCGACCCCGGCCCCGTGTGGATCCACGGACTGACGAGCGAGGCACTCGAGGGCGCGCCCCTCTTCCAGGACATCGCCGAGGAGTTCACGGCCCGGCTCCAGGGGCGGGTGCTCGTCGCGCACAACGCCGTCTTCGACTGGCAGATGATCGCCCGGGAGTACGCCCGCGCGAAGTGCGAGGCGCCGGTGCGGCAGCGGCTGTGCACCATCGCGCTCTCCAAGGAGCTCGGGCTTCCGCTGCCCAACCACAAGCTGGAGTCGCTCGCCGCGCACTTCGGCGTCGTCCAGCGGCGGGCGCACCACGCGCTGGACGACGCGCGCGTGCTGGCGGAGGCGTTCCGCCCCAGCCTCAGGGCCGCGGCGGCGAGCGGCGTGCGGCTGCCGCTGCACGAGTGCCGGCCGCTGACGGAGTGGTCGGACCGCCCCGCCACGCCGCGCATCGGGCAGCAGGCGGGCCCGCGGGGCTACGGCGGCTACCGCCAGACCAGTTGGCGCCCGTCCCGGAAGCGGCCCGCCTGCCCCTACCCCAACCCTGGGCGCTACGAGACGGGCGGGCGGCTCAAGCAGGGCATGCGGGTCGCCTTCTCCGGCGACACCTCGACCGAGCGCGAGCTGCTGGAGGACCGGGCGACCGAGGCCGGGCTGCACGTGGCCACCAGCCTGTCCAGGCTGACCAGCCTGCTCGTCACGAACGACCCGGACTCGGGCACGTCCAAGGTGGTCAAGGCCCGGCAGTTCGGCACCCCGATCGTGGACGAGGCGGCGTTCGGGCAACTCCTCGCGGATGTGGAGCCGGCTTCGGAGGGGTGACCGTACGGATGGGTGACCGTACGGATGGGTGATTGACGGGCGACTCGCCCGGCGGCCGCTCGCCCGGGCGGGGACGACGGCTCACCCTGTGGCGCATGGCGACCTGTGAGGTATGTGGCAATCAGTACGGAATGACCTTCGAGGTGCATGCGCAGGGGGCGGTGCACGTCTTCGACTGCTTCGCCTGCGCGATCCACCGCATGGCCCCCATCTGCGAGCACTGCCGGGTCCAGATCATCGGCCAGGGTGTCGAGGTCGAGGGCCACTGGTTCTGCGGAGCCCACTGCGCCCGCGCGGAGGGAAAGGTAGGAATTGTCGACAAGGTCTGAACCCACACCCGCCTGAATGCACCCCACGACCGAGTTGTACGGTCGTGGGGTGTACCGCTTCCTGATGTCCCGGCAGTGGGTGATCCTCACGCTGATCGCCCTGCTTCTCATCCCCACGATGATCAGGCTGGGCATCTGGCAGATGCACCGCTACGAGGAGCGCACCGCCCGGAACCAGCTGGTCACCGACGCGCTGGCGGCCGAGCCGGTGCCCGTGGAGAAGCTGACCGCGCCCGGGCACACCGTCACGAGCGCCGAGCGGTACCGGACCGTGACCGCGAAGGGCCGCTTCGACACGGAGGACGAGGTCGTCGTCCGCCGCCGCACCAACTCCGACGACGAGGTCGGCTACCACGTCCTGACCCCGTTCGTCCTTGACGACGGCAAGGTCCTGCTGGTCAACCGGGGCTGGATCCCCTCGGACGGCCCGAGCCAGACCACGTTCCCGAAGGTCCCCGCACCGCCGGCCGGCGAGGTGACCGTCGAGGGGCGGCTGATGCCGAGTGAGACGACCGCGGCGAGCGGGATCAAGGACCTCAAGGGCCTGCCGGACCGGCAGATCATGCTGATCAACAGCGAGCAGGAGGCCCGGCGCCTGGACGCGCAGGTGCTCGGCGGCTACATCGCGCAGACGGCCCCCGAGCCCAAGGGCGACATCCCCGAACTGCTGGGCGACCCCGGCAAGGAGGACGCCGCCCTGAACTACGCCTACGCCATCCAGTGGTGGCTGTTCTCCGCCGCCGTCCCGGTCGGCTGGGTGGTCCTGGCCCGCCGCGAGGCCCGCGACCGGGCGCAGGCGGCGGCCCGGGAAGCCGACGTGAGTGAGACGGAGCCGGCGGCGGTGTGACCCCGGCCGGCCGCCCCTCGGCCGCGTCAGCAGCAGCGCCCCTGCCGGCACTCCTCGCGGTGTGACCGGTTCAGTACCTCCGTCAGTTCCCGCACGTACCAGCGCACCGCCCGTGCCCAGCGCACCACCCTCACGTACGGACTCCCGCCAGCGGCTCGTCCGGCACGTCCGGCACGTCGAGGCGGGACTCCACGTACGGCGCCTCCGTGACCGGAGTGGAGCCCGGGGCCCGTATCGCCCGCACGCAGACCACCGCGGCGTTGCCGATCACGACGGCGACCAGCAGCAGGAACAGGGCGATCAGCACACCGTCGACCGTGGAGTTGGTGACCACGGTGTGCATGTCGTCGAGGTTCTTGGCGGGTGGCAGGACCTGACCGGCGTCGAGGGCGTCGGCGTACCGCGCGCGCTGGGCGAAGAAGCCGATCTTCGGGTCGGCGGAGAAGATCTTCTGCCAGCCCGCGGTGAAGGTGATCGCCACGACCCAGGCGAGCGGGACGCCGGTGACCCACGCCCAGCGCAGCCGGCCGGACTTGATCAGGATCGTGGTGCAGACGGCCAGGGCGATCGCGGCGAGGAGCTGGTTCGCGATGCCGAAGAGCGGGAAGAGCTGGTTGATCCCGCCGAGCGGGTCGGTGGCTCCGGTGTACAGGAAGTAGCCCCAGGCCGTCACGACGAGGGCGCTGCACAGCCAGATGCCCGGCTTCCAGTTGACCCGGCCGGCCGGCTTCCACACGTTGCCGAGCATGTCCTGGAGCATGAAGCGGCCGACGCGGGTGCCCGCGTCCACCGTCGTCAGGATGAACAGCGCCTCGAACATGATGGCGAAGTGGTACCAGAAGGCCTTCATCCCGGCGCCGCCGAAGACCCCGGAGAAGATCTCCGACATGCCGACGGCCAGGGTCGGAGCCCCTCCGGAGCGGGCGATCAGCGTCTGTTCCTCCACGGCCTTGGCGGCCTGGGTGAGCTGGTCGGGGGTGATGGTGAAGCCGAGGCCGGCGACGGCGTGGGAGGCCGACTCGGCCGTCGTGCCGAGGAGGGCCGCCGGGGCGTTCATGGCGTAGTAGAGGCCCGGCTCCAGGGTCGCCGCGGCGATCAGCGCCATGATCGCGACGAACGACTCCATCAGCATGGCGCCGTAGCCGATCATCCGGACCTGGGACTCCTTCCGGATCAGCTTCGGGGTGGTCCCGGAGGAGACCAGCGCGTGGAAGCCGGACAGCGCGCCGCAGGCGATGGTGATGAAGAGGAAGGGGAACAGGGCCCCGGCGAAGACGGGCCCGGCACCCGACGAGGCGAAGTCGCTCACCGCGTCCGTGCGCAGGACCGGCGCCGCGACGACCACGCCGACCGCGAGCAGGGCGATGGTGCCGATCTTCATGAAGGTGGAGAGGTAGTCGCGCGGCGCGAGCAGCATCCACACCGGCAGGACGGAGGCGACGAAGCCGTAGCCGACGAGGCAGAAGACCAGGGTCGTGGGACTGAGCGTGAAGGCGGAGGCCAGCGAGGACTCCTGGATCCAGCTGCCGCCGACGATCGCGAGCAGCAGCAGGACCACGCCGATCAGACTGGTCTCGACGACCCGGCCCGGGCGGATGACGTGCAGCCAGAAGCCCATGAACAGGGCGATGGGGATGGTCATCGCGACGGAGAAGGTGCCCCAGGGGCTGTGGGCGAGGGCGTTGACGACGACCAGCGCCAGGACTCCCAGCAGGATGATCATGATGGCGAACACGGCGATCAGGGCGGCGGCCCCGCCGGCCCGGCCGATCTCGTCGCGGGCCATCTGCCCGAGCGACGTGCCGTCCCGTCGCATCGACAGGAACAGCACGACCATGTCCTGCACCGCGCCCGCGAAGATCACCCCCGCCACGATCCACAGGGTCCCCGGCAGGTAGCCCATCTGGGCCGCGAGCACCGGTCCCACCAGGGGTCCGGCGCCGGCGATCGCGGCGAAGTGGTGCCCGAGCAGCACCCGGCGGTCGGTGGGGTGGTAGTCGACGCCGTCCTCGAGGCGTTCGGCGGGGGTGGCCCGGCGGTCGTCCGGCTCCAGGACCCGGCGGGCGATGAACCGGGAGTAGAAGCGGTAGGCGATGGCGTACGACCCGAGCGCGGCGATCACCAGCCAGACCGCGGAGATCCGCTCGCCGCGGGCCAGGGCGAGGACGCCCCAGGCGACCGCGCCGAGCAGGGAGACGGCGGTCCACAGCAGAATCGGCCGTGTTCTGGACTTTTCCGGCACCTCGGGCCCGGATTCGGGCAGGGCTGATGCGGGCATGGCGGCTCCTCACCTCGACGGGTGTGCACAACGGGGAGTGCGGATCAGGGCGTGCGGATCAGCGGTGCCGATCCGTCAGCGCGTACGCGGCGAGCAGGCACAGGCCGCAGCCCGGTACCCACGCGAGTTGGTACCAGTAGAAGAACGGCGTCCCCGCGAGCCGCGGACCGGCACCGGCGTACAGCGGGACCCACAGCAACCCGGCCGCGGGTGCGAGCAGCAGCAGGGCGACGGCGACGCGCCGTAGCCGGGGGTGCCCGGTGTGTGCCATGACCTGTGCTCCTCTCCCGCTCGCTGTCGGTCTGTGCAAGAGTTGCGCACTCGCCGGAAGTGGTTGACACGGTGTTCGAGAAAGATTTCCCGCCGGTTTCCTGTCCTCCGGACGGGCCGTCCGCGCAACTCTCGCGCGAGGGCACAGGCACACCAAGGACGGTGACCCATGGCTGACGGCGCCATGACCGCGACGTTCCTCGCCGTGATCGGCGGGGCGTCGCTGCTCGCCGTCACCGCGCGGTGGCTGCGCCCGGTCGACCGGCTGCCCTCGCTGGAGGGCTGGGCCCTGGCCGACCGCTCCCTCGGCCCCGGCTGGACCTGGCTGCTGCTGGGCGGCACGATCTTCACCGCGTACACCTTCACCGCCGTACCCGGACTGGCCTACGGCAACGGCGCCCCCGCCTTCTTCGCCGTGCCGTACACGGTGATCGTCTGCCCGCTCGCCTTCGTGCTGCTGAGCCGGCTGTGGAGCGTGGCCCGGCGGCACGGCTACATCACTGCCGCCGACTTCGTGCGCGGCCGGTACGGGTCGCCGCCGCTGGCCCTGGTGGTGGCGCTGACCGGGATCCTCGCCACGATGCCGTACCTGGCGCTGCAACTGCTGGGCATCAGGGCGGTCCTGACGGCCGGGGGCGTGTACCCGCGGGGCGCTGCCGGGGACCTGGTGCTGGTCGCGCTGTTCGCGGGGCTCGCGGTGGCCACGTACCGGCACGGGCTGCGGGCGCCCACGGTGATCTCCGCGCTGAAGGCGGTGGCGGTGTTCGTCTCGCTCACCGCGGTGACCTGGCTGGTCCTCGCGCGGCTGGGCGGCCCGGGCCCGGTCTTCGACGGCGCGGCGCGGCGGCTGGGCGGCCCGGCGCTGCTCCTGTCCCCCGCCCAGCAGCCGGCCTATGCCTCGCTCGCGCTCGGCTCCGCCCTCGCCCTGCTGATGTACCCGCACGTGCTCACCGCCGGTTTCGCCGCCGACGGCCCCCGCACCCTGCGCAAGGTCTCGGTCGCGCTGCCCGCCTGGACCGGGCTGCTCGCGCTGTTCGGGTTCCTCGGCATCGCCGCCCTCGCGGCGGGGGTGCGGGCTCCGCGCGGCGGTGCCGAGGCGGCCGTGCCGATGCTGGTGGACCGGCTGATGCCGGCGCCGCTGGCCGGCCTGGTGTTCGCTGCGATCGCCGTGGGGGCGCTCGTCCCGGCGGCGGTGATGTCGATCGCCGCGGCCACGAGTTTCGTCCGCAACGTGTACGTCGAGTACGTCCATCCGACGGCCACGCCGAAGCGGCAGGTGCGGATCGCCAAGGCGGTGTCGCTCACCGCGAAGGTGGGGGCCGTGGCGTTCGTGTTCGGTCTGCGCGACCAGGACGCCGTCAACCTCCAGCTGCTCGGCGGCGTGTGGATCCTGCAGATCTTCCCGGCCGTCGCCGTGGGGCTGTTCACCCGGTGGCCGCACCCGCGGGCGCTGCTCGCCGGATGGGCCGTGGGCATGGCGTCGGGGACGTACCTGGTGGTGCGCGAGGGGTTCTCCCCGATCGTGCCGCTCGGCGTCGGCGCCCGGCCGCTGGAGATCTACGCCGGGCTCGCCGCCCTGCTGCTCAATCTGACCGTCGCGCTGACCGCCACCGCGGTGCTGACCCGCCTCGGTGTCCCGCGCGGCGCCGACGCGACCGACCTGCCGTCCCGCCTGACCGTCCGGCGACGCCCGGAGACCGGAGCGAACAACTCGTGAGACGCAGACAGAACCCCACGCTGCCACCGGTGCCGACACCGGCACCGGCACCGGCCGAGCCCCTCGCTCCCCCGGCCGGCGACTCCGCCGACCTGGAGCGCGAGGCCGGTGTCGCCCGCCTCTTCGAGCTGCACTACTCCTCGATGCTGCGCCTCGCCGTCCTGCTCGGCGCCGACGACCCGGAGAACGTGGTGGCCGAGGCGTACTACCAGATCTACCGCAAGTGGCGGCGGCTGCGGGACGCGGCCGCGGCGGAGGCGTATCTGCGCTCCACCGTCTGCAATCTGACGCGGATGCGGATCCGGCACCTTCAAGTCGCCCGCAGACACGAGGAGAACCCGCCGGACGACACGGTCGCCTCCGCCGAGCACGCCGCGCTGCTGCGGGACGACCAGCGCGTGCTGATCGACGCGCTCCAGCAGCTGCCACCCCGGCAGCGCGAGGCGCTGGTGCTGCGGCACTGGCTCGGTCTCAAGGAGAGCGAGATAGCCGCCGCGATGGGCATATCCGGCGGTTCGGTCAAGACGCACACGGCACGCGGCATCGCCGCCCTGACCCAGGCGATGGAGGCCCGGCGATGACGAATCGAGACCACACTCCGTCGCGTGGCACCAGTCCGGACCGGGCCGGTCACGGCCGCACCGAGGAGGAGCTCCGCGAGGCGCTCCGGGTGCTGGCGGGCGGGGTGCTCCCCGACCCCGACGCGTACCGCACGGCACGCGGTGAGTGGCTGCGGCGCGAGCGCCGGCGGCGGCTCGTGCTCGCCGTGCTGATCGCCGTCGTGTTCACGCTGGCCACCCTGATCGGCCTGTGGGTGCTCAACCAGGCCCCGTCGGACCCGGGGGTGATCTTCTCGGGCACGCGCGCCCCGGTCGCCGAAGGCCCGTCACTCCCCCGGCCCCTGCCCTGATTGCCGCGCCGACTTGCCGGGAACCCGCACTCCGTGCACCCGAGCATCGAGGACTACGCGCTCATCGGCGACGAACAGACCGCCGCCCTGGTCGGCACGGACGGATCCGTGGACTGGCTCTGCCTGCCCCGCTTCGACTCGGCCGCCTGCTTCGCCAAGCTGCTCGGCGACGAGGACAACGGCTTCTGGCGCATCGCCCCCGTGGGGGCGGACCGGTGCACCCGGCGCGCCTACCGCCGCGACACCCTCGTCCTGGACACCGAGTGGGAAACCGGGCGGGGGACGGTCCGCGTCACCGACCTGATGCCCCAGCGCGACCAGGCCCCCGACCTCGTACGCGTCGTAGAGGGCCTGGACGGCGAGGTGACGCTCCACAGCGTCCTCAAGCTGCGCTTCGACTACGGCTCGATCATCCCCTGGGTACGCCGGGCCGACGGTCACCGCGTCGCCGTCGCCGGACCCGACTCGACCTGGCTGCGCAGCGAACCGGAGGTGCGCAGCTGGGGCGAGGACTTCGGGACGCACGCGGAGTTCACGGTCCGCAAGGGCGAGAAGGTCGCGTTCGTCCTCACCTGGCACCCCTCCCACGAAGAGCGCCCGCCGCTCGTCGACCCGTACGAGTCGCTGCGGCACAGCGTCGAGGACTGGCGGGCCTGGGCGTCGCGCTGCCGCTACGACGGACCGTACCGGGACGCCGTCGTCCGCTCCCTGATCACCCTCAAGGCACTCACCTACGCCCCGACCGGCGGCATCGTCGCCGCCGCGACGACCTCACTGCCCGAGGAGCCGGGCGGGGTGCGCAACTGGGACTACCGCTACTGCTGGCTGCGCGACTCCACCCTCACCCTGGGCGCGCTGCTGGCCGCGGGCTACCAGGAGGAGGCCGAGGCCTGGCGCAACTGGCTGCTGCGCGCGGTCGCGGGTGACCCGGCGGACCTCCAGATCATGTACGGCGTGGCGGGCGAGCGACGGCTGCCCGAGTTCGAGCTGCCGTGGCTGTCCGGCTTCGCCGGGTCCGCCCCCGTGAGGATCGGGAACGACGCCGTGAAACAGCTTCAGCTGGACGTCTACGGCGAGGTCATGGACTCCCTGTCGCTGGCCCGCGAGTCGGGCCTGTCCGCCCAGCCGGACGTGTGGGCACTGCAGAGAGCCCTGATGGACTTCCTGCGCACCCACTGGCGGCAGCCGGACGAGGGGCTGTGGGAGGTGCGCGGCGGCCGGCGCCAGTTCGTGCACTCGAAGGTGATGGTGTGGGTCGCCGCCGACCGTGCCGTGCGCACCCTGGAGCGCCACCCGGAGCTGGACGGTGACCTGGACGGCTGGCGCGCGCTGCGCGACGAGGTGCACCGCGAGGTGTGCGACAAGGGCTACGACCCCGCACGCAACACCTTCACGCAGTCCTACGGCTCGCCCGAACTGGACGCCGCGCTGCTGCTCATCCCGCGCGTCGGTTTCCTGCCGCCCGACGATCCACGGGTGGTCGGCACCATCGACGCGGTCCGCGAGGAGCTGGACCACGGCGGCTTCCTGCGCCGCTACACCACCGACCACGAGGACGACGCGGCCGTCGACGGACTGCCCGGCTCCGAAGGCGCCTTCCTGGTGTGCTCGTTCTGGCTCGCGGACGCCCTGCACATGACGGGCCGTACGAAAGAGGCCCGGGAGCTGTTCGAGCGGCTGGCGGGACTCGCCAACGACGTCGGCCTGCTGTCCGAGGAGTTCGACCCGGTGTCCGGCCGGCAGCTCGGCAACGTCCCGCAGGCGTTCAGCCACATCGGCCTGGTGAACACCGCCATGGCCCTGTTCGGTGAGGACGGGGCAGGATAGGGACCATGGATCTTGGACTGAAAGACCGGGTGTACGTCGTCACCGGGGCCACGCGGGGCCTCGGCAACGCCACCGCGCGCGAGCTCGTCGCGGACGGGGCGAAGGTGGTCGTCTCGGGGCGGGACGAGAAGAGCGTCGCCGACGCGGCGGCCGCGCTGGGCCCGAACGCGGTCGGGGTGGCCGTCGACAACGCCGACCCCGACGCACCGGCCCGGCTGATCGGTGCCGCGCGGGAGCACTTCGGGCGCTTCAACGGTGTCCTCGTCAGCGTGGGCGGGCCGCCCGCCGGGTTCGTCGCCGACAACACGGACGAGCAGTGGCAGGCGGCGTTCGAGTCGGTGTTCCTCGGCGCGGTGCGGCTGGCTCGCGCGGCGTCGGCGGAGTTGGAGTCGGGGGGTGTCATCGGGTTCGTGCTGTCCGGGTCGGTGTACGAGCCGATTCCGGGGCTGACGATCTCGAACGGGCTGCGGCCGGGGCTGGCCGGGTTCGCCAAGTCGCTGTCCGACGAACTGGGGCCGCGGGGGATTCGGGTGGTCGGTGTGCTGCCCGGGCGCATCGACACGGACCGCGTGCGCGAGCTGGACGCGTTGTCGGCGGATCCCGAGGCGACCAGGGCGGCGTCGGAGTCCCGCATTCCGTTGCGGCGGTACGGGGCGCCGGAAGAGTTCGGGCGGGTGGCGGCGTTCCTGCTGTCTCCGGCGGCTTCCTATCTGACCGGGGTCATGGTGCCGGTGGACGGCGGAGCACGGCACGGGTTCTGAGCGCCGTTTCGTCCCGGACTGTCAGCGTGCCGTTTCGGTCCCGAACGGTCAGCTCACCCTCTCCGCACCGTGCTTGACACCCCGCAGCCGTACCTCCGCCGGCAGCGACGCGAGTCCCGCCGATGTCCGGGCGTGGGTCAGGGCGCCGGTCGTCAGGTCGTGCAGGGCGGCGCCCGGGTCCACGTGCGGTTCCAGTGCGAGCCGTACGCGGGCCTCGGGGGCGCTGCGGCGGCCCGTCAGATGGGCGTGGGCCCGGCCGACACCGTCGACCCGGGCCGACTCCTCGGTGAGGGCGTCCTCCAGGGCCCGGCCGCGCAGCAGGGCGCCCTCGCCGTCGCCGGTGTCCACGAGGACCTCGGCGAGGCGGCGCCGGCGGAGCACCGCGACCAGCCACCACAGGGCGAGCAGCAGCGCGACGGCGAGTACGGCGATGACGACCGGCCACCACCAGCCGTCGTCCCGCCAGCGGGTGCGCTCGGCGTCGCTCAGCAGCACGTCGTGGCGGCTGTGGTGGATCCACCAGGAGGGTGCCGGAGCGCCGAGGCCGACGGCCAGTACGGAGCCGCCCAGCACCAGCAGGACGAGGCCGACGAGCCCCAGGAACACGCGGTTGAGGACCCTGAGCATCGTTGTCACTCCTTCCGGCCGGGCCGCCGGACGCGCACCGACAGCGCGGGCGGCCGGGAGAGTCCCAGCCCGCGGATCGCGTCGGTGAGCACGGCGTCCAAGTCGGTTCGCACATCGTCCACTTCACGGAAGTGCGACACGGCGCGGGCGTCCGCCCGCCTGCGGCGCACCCGCACCCGTACCGAATGCACGCCGGCCACCTCCATGGCCCGGTCGCGCAACGCGGTCGCGGCGGCGTCCCGGTCCAGTCCGGCGCGTACGTCGGCGTGCGTCCGCCGCATCGGGAGCACGTGCCGCAGGCCGGGCGTGGCGGCCAGGACCAGCAGCCAGAGCCCGAGAGCCGCGGCGACCCCGGCCCCGACGAGCACCCAGGTGTCGTCGAGGGGCCGTTCGGCGAGCTGCCGGGCCAGCTCCCGGCGCCAGCTCATGACGGGCCGGTCGGCGCGCACGGACGCGATGTCGTAGAGGAACAGTCCGGCCAGTCCCAGGAGCAGCAGGGCGACGATGCCCGCCGGGACGCGGCGTGCCGACCAGAAGCGGCCTTCGCGGCCGCCCCCGCCCTCGCCTACGGGCGGCGTTCCGCTCCCGGGCGCGGACCGGTCCGGTCCGGTGCCGGGCTGCGACTTCTCGAGGACGGGCAGCCGCTGGGTGGTGCCCTCGGGCTCGGGCTGTTCGGTGCCCCGGGGTTCGCTCATCGCGTCCTCCCCTGTACCGTGCCGGGCCCGGCGGCCAGGTGCAGCCGCTCCACCTGGACGACGACCTCCGGCACCTGCATTCCCACCAAGTCGCCTACCCGCTCGACGACTCGGCGACGCACCTGGTGGCAGCGCGCGCCGACGTCGCAGGGGTAGTCGAGCTCGACGTGGACCCGGACGTGCGCGACGTCGTGGCGCACGGCGACGGAGGCGGACGGCCGGTCGGCGTCGGGCGGCAGCGGCCCGACGGCCTCGCGGGCCGCCTGCGAGGCGATCTTCGCGACGACCCGGTCGGCGATCCGGGTGGCACCCCGCTCGCCCGGCGGGACGACGGTCAGGGGTCTGTCGAGCTCACCGGCCCCTGCGCTCACGGCCGTCACCGCCGCCGATCACGGGGACGGAAGAAGTCGCCGAAGTCCATGTCCCCCTCCAGGAACCGGCCGACGACCAAGCCGACGGCGCCCAGCGCCGCCACCAGCAGAAAGGCGCCGAACCCACCGAAGTACCCGGCGAATGCCAGTGCCATGCCGGCGATCATGCCGGCGACGGCCATGCTCATGCTGCGCTCCTCAGCTTCTCGGTCGCTGCGCTCTGCGGTGCCGGGTGCCTCACTGGATCCGGCGCTCCTGTTCCTCTTCCTCCTCGTCCGGCAGCTTCACGTCGCTCACCGCGATGTTGACCTCGACGACCTCGAGGCCCGTCATCCGCTCGACGGCGGTGATGACGTTCTCCCGTACGTCGCGGGCCACATCGGCGATCGACACGCCGTAGACGACCACGATCTCCAGGTCCAAGGCGGCCTGCACCTCGCCGACCTCGACCTTCACACCGCGCGACACCGACTTCGCGCCGCCGGGCACGCGGTCGCGCACGGCTCCGAAAGTGCGGGACAGGCCGCTGCCCATGGCGTGCACGCCGTCCACATCGCGAGCGGCGAGTCCGGCGATCTTCTCCACGACGCCGTCCGCGATGGTCGTCCGTCCCCGGGACCCGGGGTCTCCCCCGCCACGCTTGGCCAGCGGACTCCTGCGCGCCGCCGACGTCTCGGTCTCCCCGCCCCGGTTCTCGGTCATGTCAGTCATCGCCGCACGTCCTTTTCGGGTTGTCATCCTTCGACCACGGTAAGCACGGTTGCGTGGATACGCGCCTTTGATACGGCAGGCTGGAGGAATGACGGCCGACCGATGGACGCAAACAGTGAGACATCAGCTGGGCCTCGGCAGGCTCCTGCCGCTGGGTGATGCGCGGGACGGCGCTTGGATCGCCGAGCAGGCAGCCGAGGCGGTGCTGCGGCGCGCGGTGGCGGACGCTCCGGGCGTGCGCCTCGACGCGCTCCGGGTCGCGCTCGCCGATCCGGCGGACACCGGGAGCCCGGCCGTGCCGGCCCCGCCGAGCGGTCTGCCGCCCGGGCCGCTGCGGGTGACGGCGGAGTTCGCGGCCACGGCCTCGCAGCCGCTGCCGACGACGGCGTCCCTGCTGCGGGCGACGCTGGCGACGGCCGCGACGCAGCGGCTCGGTCTGACGGTGTCGGAGGTGGATCTGCGCGTGACGGGCCTGTTGGACGAGGAGGCGGAAGCGCCCGGCCTGCGCGGCGCGCCGCTGCCCGAGCCGCCGCGCGCCGCGCAGGCCGGGGGCGACGACGAGGGTCGCGTCGCCGCGGCCGCGCTCGAGGTCCCGGGCGTGCTCCGGCTGACCGGCGCGCTGGGCCACCCCGTGCACATCGAGGAACTCCCGGGCGACGCCGCGCTGCCGCACCGCCACGTCCGGCTGGAACTCGCGGTGCGCGAGGACCACCGGGCCCGGGACGTGGCGCGCCAGGTCCGCACCGCGGTGCGCACGACACTGCCGGACCACCCGACGGTGGCGGTCCTGGTGAGCGGGATCGGCTGACGGAGCGGCACCCGCCGTGGGGCGTCCGCCGACCCGGCGACACGAGGTGCCCCTGCGCCCGCCTGTGCCGCCCCCGCGGGGCGCCCGTTCACCCGGCGGCACGGCGTGGCGCTGCCGTCCGCCCGCGCCGGCCCAGCGGCAGCACAGACACCGCGCCCACGTGGCGCCCGCTCACCCGGCGACATGGCGTGGCGCTGCCGTCCGCCCGCGCCGGCCCAGCGGCGGCGCGGGACACCGCGTGGTCGGCGGTAACTCCCGTGCCGGCGCCCGTCCTACGGCCGGCTCAGTCCCCGACGCCCGCGAGGTCGCGCAGGCGGCGGGCCTGGGACTGGCGTTCCGCGGTGCGCTGGTCCTCGTAGGTGCGGTCCTGGGCGCCGCGCAGCAGTGCCTTGGTCTCGACGACCGCGTCGCGGGGCGCGGCGAGCACGGCCGACACGAGGTCGCGGACCGTGTCGTCGAGTTGGCCGGCGGGCACGGCCACGTTGGCCAGCCCGGTGTGCACGGCCTCCTCGGCCGTGACGAAGCGCCCGGTCACGCAGATCTCCAGCGCGCGGGCGTATCCGACGAGTCCCACCAGCGGATGCGTACCCGTCAGGTCGGGCACGAGCCCGAGGCTGGTCTCGCGCATGGCGAACTGCACGTCGTCCGCGACGACGCGCAGGTCGCAGGCGAGGGCGAGCTGGAAGCCCGCCCCGATGGCATGCCCCTGGACCGCGGCGACGGAGACGATGTCGCTGCGCCGCCACCAGGTGAACGCCTCCTGGTACTCGGCGATGGTCGCGTCCAGCTCGGCGTCGCTGCCACGCGCGAGGTCGATGAACGACGGTTCCCCGTCGAAGCCCTCGGGCGTGAACGCCTGCCGGTCGAGACCGGCCGAGAAGGACTTGCCCTCGGCCCGCAGCACCACGACGCGGACGGAGCCCGGCAGCTGCCGCCCGGCCTCGGTCAGCGCCCGCCACAGAGCGGGGCTCTGCGCGTTGCGCTTGTCCGGGTTGGTCAGCGTCACCGTGGCGATGGCGTCGTCGACGGTGAGCCGTACGCCGTCCTTGTCGAGTACGGGAACGAGGTCCTTGTCGGGCGAAGCCATGGGACGCCTCCGATGTGTGCGGTCAGCTAAGTGACTGCACAGTAACCACCCGGCCGATCAGCCGACCGACCGGGTGGCCACCATCGAAGCCGAAGGGGCCACCCGGGGATCAGGCCGTGGCCTTTTTGCCCCGCGTCGCCCCGCCACGCCCTCGCAGCGTGACGCCCGACTCACTGAGCATGCGGTGCACGAAGCCATACGAGCGGCCGGTCTCCTCGGCCAACGCCCGGATGCTCGCACCGGCGTCGTACTTCTTCTTCAGGTCTGCCGCGAGCTTGTCGCGCGCGGCGCCGGTCACCCGGCTGCCCTTCTTCAGAGTCTCGGCCACCCGTGCCTCCTCATGGGAAGTGCGCTCTGGTCTCCTCATGATCACCCCTCCGGGCGCCGATGGCCACCCATTCGGCAAGGTCCGTGAGACAAGGTTGTGACGACGGGAGCGCGTCCCCACAAACGGAATACAGAATTCCGAAGAGTGCGGTCCGTACACCCGAACGGATTCCCACGGGAAAGGCCAGGTCAGAAAGGCGTCGCGGCCGAGCCCGGAAGAATCGGGGACTCGGCCGCGAAATCGATGTAGGACACACCTCGGTACGAGGAGATCTCACACAGATGATGGATCACCGCTAGGCCGAATGATCCATACGCCGTTGATCACGCATTCGATCAAGCGAGGGCGACGAGATCCGCGTAGTCGGCGCCCCACAGGTCCTCGACGCCGTCCGGCAGCAGGATGATCCGCTCCGGCTGGAGCGCCTCGACGGCGCCCTCGTCGTGCGTGACGAGGACGACCGCGCCCTTGTACGTGCGCAGCGCGCCGAGGATCTCCTCGCGGCTGGCGGGGTCGAGGTTGTTGGTCGGCTCGTCGAGGAGCAGCACGTTCGCCGAGGACACCACGAGGGTGGCGAGCGCCAGGCGGGTCTTCTCGCCGCCGGAGAGGACACCCGCGGGCTTGTCGACGTCGTCGCCGGAGAACAGGAACGAGCCGAGCGTCTTGCGGACCTCCACCAGGTCCAGGTCGGGGGCGGCCGAGCGCATGTTCTCGAGGACCGTGCGCTCCGGGTCGAGGGTCTCGTGCTCCTGCGCGTAGTACCCGAGCTTCAGACCGTGGCCGGGGACGACCGCGCCCGTGTCGGGCTGCTCCACGCCGCCCAGCAGCCGCAGCAGGGTGGTCTTGCCGGCGCCGTTGAGGCCCAGGATGACGACGCGGCTGCCCTTGTCGATGGCCAGGTCGACGTCGGTGAAGATCTCCAGCGAGCCGTACGACTTCGACAGGCCCTCGGCCATCAGCGGGGTCTTGCCGCAGGGCGCGGGCTCGGGGAAGCGGAGCTTGGCGACCTTGTCGGACTTGCGCTCGGCCTCCAGGCCGGCCAGCAGCTTGTCCGCCCGGCGGGCCATGTTCTGCGCGGCGACGGTCTTGGTGGCCTTGGCCCGCATCTTGTCGGCCTGCGAATGCAGCGCGGAGGCCTTCTTCTCGGCGTTCTGCCGCTCGCGCTTGCGGCGCTTCTCGTCGGCCTCGCGCTGCTGCTGGTAGAGCTTCCACCCCATGTTGTAGATGTCGATCTGGGCGCGGTTGGCGTCCAGATAGAACACCTTGTTGACGACCGTCTCCACCAGGTCGGCGTCGTGGGAGATCACGATGAAGCCGCCGCGGTAGGTCTTGAGGTAGTCGCGCAGCCAGACGATCGAGTCGGCGTCGAGGTGGTTGGTGGGCTCGTCGAGCAGCAGCGTGTCCGCGTCGGAGAACAGGATCCGGGCCAGCTCGATACGACGGCGCTGACCGCCGGAGAGCGTGTGCAGGGGCTGGCCGAGCACCCGGTCGGGCAAGTTCAGCGCGGCGGCGATGGTGGCGGCCTCGGCCTCGGCGGCGTACCCGCCCTTGGTGAGGAACTCCGTCTCCTGCCGCTCGTACTGCTTGAGGGCCTTCTCGCGGGTGGCGCCCTGGCCGTTGGCGATGCGCTGCTCGTTGTCGCGCATCTTGCGGATCAGTACGTCGAGGCCGCGCGCGGAGAGGATGCGGTCGCGGGCGAGGACGTCGAGGTCGCCGGTGCGGGGGTCCTGCGGAAGGTAGCCGACCTCGCCGGAGCGGGTGATGGTGCCGCCGGTGGGCACGCCCTGGCCCGCGAGGCACTTGGTGAGGGTGGTCTTCCCCGCGCCGTTGCGGCCGACGAGGCCGATGCGGTCGCCCTTGGCGACACGGAAGGTGGCGTTTTCGATGAGGACGCGGGCACCGGCGCGCAGCTCGATACCGGAGGCGGAGATCACGGACAGACTCCAGGGCGGATACGGGGGCGGGATGGGCGGCTGAGGACGTTCCCGCCGTCTAATGCGCGAGGAGAAAGGCCATGGGGGACAGTCTAACGGGGCGATGCAACCACTTTTTCTGCGTGCGGGTGTTCGGTTGGTCTCGCCGGGTCGGTGTCAGTGATGGGTGCCAGACTGGGCAGCAGGAGGGAGTGGTCGGTATGGCAGGCACGTCCGGCGGGCGTCCGAGCATCTATCCCACGGTGCTGTACGCCGACGCGAAGGCGGCGATCCGGCAGCTCACGCAGGCCTTCGGTTTCACGGAGCTGTCGGTGTTCGAGGGCGAGGACGGCGCGGTGATGCACGCCGAGCTGGTGCAGGGCAACGGCGCGGTGATGATCGGCAGCAAGGGCACGGGCAGCGTCTTCGACAAGGCGATGAAGGACGCGGGCACGACCGGGGTGTACGTCGTCGTGGACGACGTGGACGCGCACCACCGCCGCGCCGTGGATCACGGCGCGGAGATCCTGATGCCCCCGACGGACCAGGACTACGGCTCGCGGGACTACATGGCCCGGGACCTCGAGGGCAACGTGTGGAGCTTCGGGACGTACGCGCCGGAGATGTCCGGCTGACGTCCCGGCCGGGCTCCAGGGCCTGTCGTCGGCCCTAGCTGCCGCCGGTGTGCACCTGGAAGGCGGCCCGGCGGACGGCCTTGGCCAGGGCCGGGTCGGGGTGTGCCGCGGCGAGGGCGACCAGGACCTGCACGGTCCTCGGATGACCCACGGCGCGCACCTCGTCCAGCAGCATCGGGATGGTCGGCTGCACGGCGGACTCCAGATGGCGGACGAGCAGCGGGGCCTCACCGTGGTCGGCGACGGCTGCGGCGGTGTCCACCCACAGCCAGGTCGCCTCCTCCCGGGTGAGGACCTCGTGGGCGTCCTCGGGGTCGGCCCCGTCGTGCTCGGCCAGCCACAGCAGTGCGTACGGCCTGAGCGTCGGCTCGTCCAGCACGGCGCGGACGTCCGGCTCCGCGGGGGCGCCGACCACGCGCAGCGCCTCGAAGGCGAGGCCGCGCAGCAGGGCGTCCTCACCGCGGGCGGCGCCGAGGAGTTCGGTGACGGCGCTGCCGACGGGGCGGGCGGCGAGCCAGGCGCGGTACTCGGCGCGGGCCGCGTTGGGGCGCAGCTGGGCGCAGCCACGGAGCATGTCCTCGGCCGCCTGCTCGATGTTCCCGGCGGGGCTCTGGGCGGCGACGCAGATCTGCTCCAGCTTGACCCAGACGGCCCAGCTGCCGAGCGGGGTGAGCGTGGCCTGGCCGTCGCCGTAGGTGAGGGCGCCGACGGAGGCGAGGGCGCGCAGGGCCCAGTCCAGGAGCGGGGCGAGCGGGGCGTCGGCGGGCGCCGGTTCGGCCGGCGGCTCGGGCTGCGGGCCGTAGGGGATCTCGCAGCGCGCGGTGCGCAGCTCGGTGACGCGCTGCTCGAGGAGGTCGAGGAGCTGCTCCACGGGGACGGGGCCGGCGGACAGCTGGAGGAACGACAGCGCCTGCGGCATGGCCGAGACGACCTCGGCGACGGCGGCGGGCTCGTGGTCGTCGGGCTCCGGATAGGCGAGCGACCAGGCGTCGAAGAGGGCGACCCAGCCGCGCAGTACGGCGCTGTCGTCGCGGTCCCAGGCGCGCAGCCGCCAGCCGGGACGGGCGCTGTCGCCGTGCACCTCGACGAGACCGGCGAGACGGGCGGTGTCCCAGTCGGCTCTGACCTGATCCGGGGTCAGGCCCAGCTCGCGGGCGGCCCGTTCGGCGGTCGCGGCGGAGAGGGTGGCCTTGCCGTCGGCGGTGGCGCTGCCCCGTCCGGGGCCGAGCTCGGTGTCGGCCCAGCGGGCGACGCGGGCCGCGTCGGCCAGACCTGAGCGTGCCATTCTGGCCAGCTCCGCCGGTGCCGGGGTGCCCTCCGGGGGGCGCGGTGCGGGGCGGCGCGAGCGCCGCTGGTTCATCGCTTGCGGGGCGGCGGCCAGGGGTCGCGGGCGGACGAGTCGAAGCCTGGAGTCGCGCGGGATACGGGACGTCACGAGGGCAGTCTTCCGGTTGACGGTCCGAAAACCCAAACGGAATGTCACGGCGGGCGACGGGGATGGCCAACGCACGGGGTCCCGCGAGTGGTCGAGGGCCGCAAACAGGCCAGTGGTACGACGCTAAACGGAATCATCACGACCGGTCGTCGGGGTGCGGGACAGGACGTGGTTGCGACGGGGCGAAGGGGGCGTGAACGGGGGGGTGCTGACGCGCCGGGGTCACATGAGAGGGGTCAGGAAGCGGCGCAGGGCCTCCTCGTAGGCCTGCGGGTCGGCGTTCCACATGGCTCCGTGGGGCGCGTTGCCGACGGTACGGAGGGCGACCAGGTCGGGGCGGGCGTCGGCGAGCCGGCGGGAGAGGTGCCAGGGGGCCACCGTGTCGTCCGGTCCGTGGAGGACGAGCGCCGGGACCCGGAGCCCGGCGGCGAGGGCCGCGTCCGGAGCGCGGTCGCCGTGGAGGCCGGTGCGGCCCTGTGCGGCGCGGACCGCCAGGGGCAGCAGCGCGCCCGGGGTGCGGCGGGCCGCGGCGAGGGCGCGCAGGGTGGCCTCCCAGCTGAGCACCGGGGAGTCCAGGACGAGCCCGGAGACGCGGTCGCGCAGCTCCGAGTGTGCGGCGGCGCGCAGGGCCATGGTGGCGCCGGTGGACCAGCCGTGCAGGACGACCTGCCGGGCGCCGTGGCGTACGGCGTGGCGGATCGCCGCGTCGAGGTCGCGCCACTCGGTCTCGCCGAGGTGGTTCAGGCCGTCGGGTGGGCGGGGTGCGCCCAGGTCGCCGCGGTAGGCGAGGGCGAGCACCGGGATGTGGCTGCGGTGCAGGAACCCCATGACGTTCATGGCGAGTTCCCGGGTGGTGCCGAGGCCGTGCACGGCGATCACCCAGGTGTCCCGGGCGCCGGGTACGAACCACGCGGGCAGGGCGCCGAGTTCGCCCGGGATGTCGACGTCGGTGTGTTCGATGCCGAGGGCGGCGCTCGGGTTGCCGACGTACACGTTCGGGGTGAGCCAGACCTTGTCGCCGGGTTTCAGGGTGCCGTGCGTGACGCGCTCCAGGCGGCGTACGACGGTGTCGGCGGAGTGCGGGGCGTCGGTCAGCACCGGGCCGACGACCGCGTGGGAGCCGTTGCCGGACAGGCCGTAGCGGCCTGGCCTCAGGGCGGCCAGGTCCCGGGTGAGGCTGATCTTCCCCGCGGTGGTGCCGTGCACGGTGAGCCGGGGTTCGGTGGGCAGGGGCCGGCCGGGAGGCGCCTTGAGCGCCGCGTCACTGGCGAACCGTCCGGCGGCCACGGCGGCCGCACCGACTCCGACCACGGCGGTGACGGCAGCGGCCGTCGCTCTGGCAGTGCGCACGACTCCAGTGTCCCGGCGGACCGGGCGACGGACCAGTGGGAGGCAGCCGCGGGGTGACGGGGGCGGACGGCCGGGGCGGGAGGTCAGCGGCGCTGGCCGTAGCCCCGTAGCTGTTTCTCCACCTCCGCCAGCTGCTCCCCCGACAGCAGGCTCGGGGACAGGCCCGGTACCGATGCGGCGGTCAGCCACAGGCGGCACATCCATTCCAGCTGGGCAGTGCGGTCGTAGGCCTGGTCCAGGGACGCGCCGTGGGTGACGGTGCCGTGGTTCTGGAGGAGGCAGCCGGAGCGGTCGGCGAGGGCGCGGAGCATGTTCTCGGCCAACTCGTCGGTGCCGTACGTGGCATACGGGGCGACCCGGACGGGTCCGCCGAGCGCGGCGGCCATGTAGTGGATCAGCGGCAGCTCGTTCACGAGCGTCGAGACGGCCGTCGCGTGCACGGCGTGGGTGTGGACGACGGCACGGGCGCCGGTCGTGTGGTAGACCGCGAGGTGCATGGGCAGCTCGCTGGTCGGCACGAGTGTGCCGAGGACCTGCCGGCCGTCGAGGCCGACGCCGGTCACGTCCTCCGGCCTCAGCCGGTCGTAGGGGACGCCCGACGGCGTGACCAGCACGGTGTCCCCGACGCGCACCGAGACGTTCCCGGACGTTCCGACGACGAGTCCGTCGGAGACGGTCCGGCGGGCCGTCGTGACGAGTTCCTCCCAGGCGCGCGCCTCCTCGGGGCGCACACTTCTCCGCCGCGGCTCCCCCGCACCCTGTCCGCCACCCCGGACGTCCCCCGCGCCCCGCCCGTTCCCTCGCTCCTCAGCCATGCGGCGATCCTGCCAGGCGGGCCCTCAACGCGCCGCCGGGCGGGGGCACTTTAGGCCGGAAGCCGCGCCTCCGTAAGGGCGCATACCGGGACAGACACCCCATGCACCTCTCTTGGCCGGAGATCTTCGGGCATTCAACGATCTCCCAGTACTCTCTGGGGGATTTGCCGTGCACGTCGCCATTCCGGGGGGAACCATGGCCCGTGACCGCATACCGTTCCGACGCCGAACCCGATGGCTCGCCGCGTACGCGGCGGCACTCGCCCTGGGAGGCACCGCCCTCGCCGAGGCTCCCGCCTCGGGGGCGAGCCGCCCGAAGGGACACGACGTCTCGTCGCACCAGAAGAACATCGACTGGCAGGACGCGAAGGCGAAGGGCGCCAGGTTCGTCTACGTCAAGGCGACGGAGTCCACCACCTACCGCAACCCCTACTTCGGCCGGCAGTACAACGGCTCGCGCACGGCGGGTCTCGTCCGCGGCGCCTACCACTTCGCGGTGCCCGACAGGTCGTCGGGCCAGGCACAGGCGGCGCATTTCGTACGCAATGGCGGCGGCTGGACCGCGGACGGCTGGACGCTGCCGCCCGCGCTCGACATCGAGTACAACCCGTACGACAAGAAGCACAAGTGCTACGGCCTGAGCAAGGCGAGGATGGTCGGCTGGATCAGGTCGTTCAGCGACGAGGTCGAGCGGCTCACCGGACGCCGCCCGGTGATCTACACGACCACCCACTGGTGGAACACCTGCACGGGCAGCAGCCGCGCCTTCGCCGCCGACCACCCCTTGTGGATCGCCCGTTACGACGCCGCGAGCGCGGGCACCCTGCCGGCCGGCTGGTCCTCGTGGACCTTCTGGCAGTACGACAACGGATCGGGGACCCTTCCGGGTGATCAGAACCTCTTCGACGGGTCACTCGATCGGCTGAAACAGTTCGCGCGCGGCGCCTAGCCTTCGGGGCGCGGGGAGCCCAAGGAGGACGGAACGACAGTCCTCGTTTGCGGACACCCCTGCGCCCCTCCCAGTTCATCTTCCGTTCACTCGGGTTACCTACGTTCGACGGGCCAACGACCTCGAACGATTGCCTGGGTAAATGGAAAGCTTCTCGCTGATCCTCGCGATTGTGGTGGTAACCGCACTCGCGTTCGATTTCACGAACGGTTTCCACGACACCGCGAACGCGATGGCCACGACCATTTCCACGGGCGCCATGAGGCCCAAGGTCGCCGTCGCCATGTCCGCCGTCCTCAACCTGGTCGGCGCCTTCCTGTCCGTGGAAGTCGCCAACACGATCTCCAAAGGCCTCGTCGACGAGGCCGGCATCCGTCCCGAGGTCATCTTCGCCGCCCTGGTCGGCGCGATCCTCTGGAACCTGCTGACCTGGCTGGTCGGTCTGCCGTCCAGTTCCTCGCACGCCCTGATGGGCGGCCTGATCGGCGCCACGATCGCCTCGGCGGGCGTCGGCGCGGTGCACGGCGACGTCCTGGTCACCAAGGTGCTGATCCCGGCGATCGCCGCCCCGGTGGTCGCGGGCATCGCGGCACTGCTCGCCACCCGGCTGACGTACTCCCTCGGCAAGAAGGCCGACGGCAAGGCCTCCGAGAAGGGCTACCGGGCGGGCCAGATCGCCTCCGCGGGCCTGGTCTCGCTGGCCCACGGCACCAACGACGCCCAGAAGACGATGGGTGTCATCACCCTCGCCCTGGTCGCCGGCGGCGCCGTCGCCCCCGACTCCGACCCGCCCATGTGGGTCATCCTCTCGGCGGGTCTCGCGATCGCGCTCGGCACGTACCTCGGCGGCTGGCGCATCATCCGCACCATGGGCAAGGGCCTGACCGACCTCCAGCCGCAGCAGGGCTTCGCCGCCCAGACCAGCGCGGCCACGGTCATCCTGGCCTCCTCGCACATCGGTTTCTCCCTCTCCACCACCCACTCCGTGTCCGGCTCGGTGATGGGCGCGGGGCTCGGCCGCAGGGGCGGCGTCGTCCGCTGGTCGACGGCGACGCGGATGTTCGTCGCGTGGGGTCTGACGCTGCCGGCGGCGGCCCTGGTGGGCGCGCTCGCCGAGTACGTCACCGGCTTCGGCAGCTGGGGCACCGCGGTGGTGGCCGTCTTCCTCGTGGCCTCCAGCGCGGCGATCTGGAAGATCTCGCGGCGTGAGGTCGTCGACCACACCAACGTCAACGACGCCGACGAGGCGGAGCCGGCCGGTGTGGTGACCACGGCGATGGCCGCGGTGACCCCGCCTCCGGCGGGCACGGCGACGGAGGACCCGGTGCCGTCGTTCCCGGCTCAGGCCGCCGCCGAGCGGACGCCCTCGACGACCACCACGGTCTGACCCCGCCGACCGGTAACAAGGAAGAGTCTCCGATATGAAGATCGACTGGGCGGCCCTCGGCTCCGTCTTCGGCGTCAGCCTCGTGGTCACCGTGGCCCTGGTGGGCCTGTTCACCCTCGGCATCACCGGCCTGTCCCGCCGCGAGCGGGCGGCCGCGGAGGGCGGGTCCGCGGGGCTCGCGGTGACGGGCGCGTACGCGTGCTTCGCGGCGTGTGCGGCTGCCGTGGGATACGGGATCTATCTGATCGTGGCCTGATCACGATCGACTCCGCCGGGCGGTACGGGACTTGGGTCCCGTACCGCCCGGTCGTCGTGTGGTGGGGGGACACCAACTCGGTGTCAGAGCGGCGGTGTGGGCTTCTCCACACTCTCCCCTCGCAGGTCAACGGCAAGTTGACGGCTGTTCCCGGCCGTGGTGGACTGCCGGGGCCAGTACGGCGGCAGGAGAGGAAGCCGGTGCGAGTCCGGCGCGGTCCCGCCACTGTCACCGGGGTAGCAATCCCCGGGAGCCAGGAACTCTCACCGCCGGTCTAGTCGAACCAGGGCGTGGACACCCTGAGTGAGGACATATCGCCATGCGCGGCTGCCGATCGAGGTTCAGTACCCCACCCCTGCCTGCCCCAGCGGCCGGCTGAGCCCATGGGTGCCGGTCGCGTCTTCGCGTACGGCGCCGCCGCCGGTCTGATCGGTGACCTGCTGCTCGGCGATCCCCGCCGGGGGCATCCGGTCGCCGTGTTCGGGCGGGCCGCGGGCGCCGTGGAACGGGTGTTGTGGCGGGACCACCGGGGGTGGGGCGCGCTGCACACCGCGGTGTGCGCCGGAGGTGCCGTCGCGCTCGGGGGCGTCGCCGCCCGTGCCGTGCGGGACTCCGCCGTCGCGTCCGCCGCGCTGACGGCTGCCGCCACCTGGGCCGTGGTCGGGGGGACTTCACTCGCGCGGGAGGCCCGGGCCATCGGGCGTGCCCTGGAGGCGGGGGACGTCGAGGGGGCCCGGGCGCGGCTGCCGCATCTGTGCGGGCGGGATCCTCAGGCGCTCGACGCCGACGGGATCGCCCGGGCCGTGGTCGAGTCCGTCGCCGAGAACACCTCCGACGCGGTCGTGGGGGCGCTCGTGTGGGGGGCCGTCGGCGGTGTGCCGGGACTCGTCGGGTTCCGGGCCGTCAACACCCTCGACGCCATGGTCGGGCACAAGTCGGCCCGGTACCGGCGCTACGGGTGGGCCTCCGCGCGGCTGGACGATCTCGCGGGCTGGCCCGGGGCCCGGCTGACCGCCGTGCTCGCGGTCCTGGCAGGAGACGATCCACGGGCAGCGGTGCGCGCCTGGCGTGCCGACGCCGCCAAGCATCCGAGCCCCAACGCCGGGCCCGTGGAGGCCTCGTTCGCGGGGGCGCTCGGGGTGCGGCTGGGCGGGACCCTGTCGTACGGCGGGCGCGTCGAGCACCGGCCCGTGCTCAACGGGTCCGGGCGCGCCGTCCGCACCCGGGACATCGAACGGGCCGTACGGCTGTCCAGGCGGGTCGGCTGGCTCGCGCTCGGCGTCTGTGTCGCCGCGCGCCGCATCGCGAAAGGGCGTACGTCATGACGGGCGGTGGACTCCTCGTCGCCGGTACCACCTCCGACGCCGGCAAGAGCGTCGTGACCGCCGGGATCTGCCGGTGGCTGGTGCGACAGGGCGTCAAGGTCGCGCCCTTCAAGGCGCAGAACATGTCCCTCAACTCCTTCGTCACGAAGGAAGGGGCCGAGATCGGGCGCGCGCAGGCCATGCAGGCGCAGGCCTGCCGTGTCGAGCCGACCGCGCTGATGAACCCGGTGCTGCTCAAGCCCGGTGGCGAGAGCAGCAGTCAGGTCGTGCTGCTGGGCAAGCCGGTCGGGGAGCTGAGCGCACGCGGGTACCACGGGGGACGACAGCAGAAGCTGCTCGGAACCGTGCTGGACTGTCTGGAGCAGTTGCGGGGCACGTATGACGCGGTGATCTGTGAGGGGGCGGGCAGTCCCGCCGAGATCAATCTGCGCCGGACCGACATCGTCAACATGGGGATCGCCCGGGGCGCCGGGATCCCCGTGCTCGTCGTCGGCGACATCGACCGGGGCGGTGTCTTCGCCTCGTTCTTCGGGACCGTCGCCCTGCTGTCGCGCGAGGACCAGGAGTGCGTCGCCGGGTTCCTCGTCAACAAGTTCCGGGGGGACGTGTCCCTGCTGGAGCCGGGGCTCGACATGCTCAAGGGACTCACGGGACGGCCCACGTACGGCGTCCTGCCCTTCCGGCACGGGCTGGGGATCGACGAGGAGGACGGGCTGCGGGTCTCGCTGCGGGGGACGGTCCGGGAGTCCGTCGTCGCACCGCCGGTCGGCGAGGACGTGCTGCGCGTCGCTGTCTGTGCCGTTCCGCTGATGTCCAACTTCACGGACGTCGACGCGCTGGCCGCCGAACCCGGTGTCGTCGTGCGGTTCGTGGACCGGCCCGAGGAACTCGCCGACGCCGACCTCGTCATCGTGCCCGGGACCCGGGGGACCGTCCGTGCGCTGGAGTGGCTGCGGGAGCGGGGGCTCGCCGAGGCCCTGGTCCGCAGGGCCGCCGAGCAGCGGCCCGTCCTCGGGATCTGCGGCGGCTTCCAGATCCTCGGCGAGCACATCGAGGACGACGTGGAGAGCCGCCGGGGTCATGTCGAGGGGCTCGGGGTCCTGCCCGTGCGGGTGCGGTTCGCCCCCGAGAAGACCCTCACGCGGCCGGAGGGCGAGGCCCTCGGGGAACGCGTCGAGGGCTACGAGATCCATCACGGCGTCGCCGACGTCACCGGAGGGGACCCCTTCCTGGACGGCTGCCGGGTCGGCCAGACCTGGGGCACTCACTGGCACGGCTCGCTGGAGTCGGACGGGTTCCGGCGGGCCTTCCTGCGCGAGGTGGCGGCCGCCGCGGGGCGCCGCTTCGAGCCGGCGCCCGACACCTCGTTCGCCGCGCTGCGCGAGGAGCAGCTCGACCGGCTCGGCGACCTGATCGAACAGCACGCGGACACGGACGCGCTGTGGCGGCTCATCGAGTCGGGCGCGCCGCGAGGACTGCCCTTCATTCCACCGGGAGCGCCCGCATGAGCACTGTGTTGTTGTTGTCGACCGCCGACACGGACCTGCTGGCGGCCCGGGCCGCCTCCGGTGCCTCGTACCGGATCGGCAACCCGACCCGCGTGGACGTCCGGGAGGAGCTTCCCGCCCTCCTCGACGGCGCGGACATCGCCGTCGTACGGCTGCTCGGCGGCAAGCGGGCCTGGGAGGACGGGCTCGCCGCGCTGAGGGCGTCCGGCGTCCCGACCGTGCTGCTGGGCGGCGAGGCGGTGCCCGACGCGGAGCTGATGGCCGAGTCGTCGGTGCCGGCCGGTGTCGTGGCGGAGGCGCTGAAGTACCTCGTGGAGGGCGGGCCGGACAACCTCACCGAGCTGGCGCGGTTCCTGTCCGACACCGTGCTGCTCACGGGCGAGGGGTTCGCCGCGCCGCAGCGGATGCCGGAGTACGGCGTCCGGGGCGAGCGTGCACGGGTCGAGGGCCGGCCGACCGTCGGCGTGCTCTTCTACCGGGCGCATGAGCTGAGCGGCAACACCGCCTTCGTGGACACCCTGTGCGACGCGATCGAGGCGCGGGGCTCCAACGCGCTGCCCGTGTACTGCGGTTCGCTGCGCGGGGCCGACGCGGGGCTGTACGAGATCCTCGGGCGGGCGGACGCCCTCGTCGCCACCGTCCTCGCCGCCGGCGGCACCCACGCCTCGCAGGCCTCGGCGGGCGGTGACGAGGAGTCCTGGGACATCGGCGCCCTCGCCGAGCTGAACATCCCGGTGCTGCAAGGGCTGTGCCTGACGTCCTCGCGGCGCGCCTGGGAGGCGTCCGACGCCGCCCTGTCCCCCATGGACGCCGCGATGCAGGTGGCGATCCCGGAGTTCGACGGGCGGCTGATCACCGTGCCGTTCTCCTTCAAGGAACAGGGCGCGGACGACGTGCCCGTGTACGTGGCCGACCCGGAGCGGGCCGCGCGGGTGGCCGGGATCGCCGTACGGCACGCCCGGCTGAAGCACAAGGCGAACGCCGACAAGCGCCTCGCGCTGGTCTTCACCGCGTACCCGACCAAGCACTCGCGCGTCGGCAACGCCGTCGGGCTGGACACCCCGGCCTCGGCGGTGCGGGTGCTGGACGCCCTGAAGGACGCCGGATACGGCCTCACCGAGTACCCGGACCACGGCGACGAACTGATCCACCGGCTCATCGAGGCCGGTGGGCACGACGTGGAGTGGCTGACGGACGAGCAGCTGGCCGCCGCGCCCGCGCGGGTGCCGCTGGCGGACTACCGGGCCTGGTTCGACAAGCTCGACCCGGAGCTGCGGGACGCCATGACCGAGGCGTGGGGCGAGCCGCCGGGCGGCCTCTACGTCGACGGGGACGACATCGTGCTGGCGTCCCTGCAGTTCGGGAACGTCGTGGTGATGATCCAGCCGCCGCGCGGCTTCGGCGAGAACCCCATCGCGATCTACCACGACCCGGACATGCCGCCGTCCCACCACTACCTGGCGGCCTACCGCTGGCTGGAGAACAGTTTCGGCGCGGACGCGATCGTCCACATGGGCAAGCACGGCACGCTGGAGTGGCTGCCCGGCAAGGGCCTCGGGCTCAGCGGTGGGTGCGCCCCGGACGCCGTGCTCGGGGAGCTGCCGCTGATCTACCCGTTCATCGTCAACGACCCGGGCGAGGGCACCCAGGCCAAGCGGCGCGGGCACGCCACGGTCGTCGACCACCTGGTGCCGCCGATGGCCCGCGCCGACACCTATGGCGACCTGGCCAAGCTGGAGCAGCTCCTGGACGAGTACGCGCTCGTCTCCGACCTGGACCCGGCGAAGGCCCCGGCCGTGCGCGCGCAGATCTGGACCCTGGTGAAGGCCGCCGAACTGCACCACGACCTGCATGTCGACGAGCAGCCGGACGACGAGGCGTTCGACGAGTTCGTCATGCACATCGACGGCTATCTGTGCGAGATCAAGGATGTGCAGATCCGCGACGGCCTGCACATCCTGGGCGGCGGCCCGGTCGGTGAGCCGCGCGTCAACCTCGTGCTGGCGGTGCTGCGCGCCTCGCAGGTGTGGGGCGGGCAGGCCGACGCGCTGCCCGGGCTGAGGGCGGCGCTGGCGGAGCACTTCGGGCTGGTGGAGAAGGAACTGCTGGCCGAGCCGGGCGCTCCGGTGAAGGTGCCTGCGGAGCTGACGGAGCTGGTGGCGGGCCCTGCGCGCACCGCCGCCGACGCCATCGACCTGCTGGAGCAGTTGTGCCGGCGGATCGCGGAGGGCATGGAGGAGCGCGGCTGGGCGGTCGCCGAGGTCCCGGCGCTGGTCCGGGAGGTGCTCGGCGGGGACGTCGCCGACGCCGTGGCGGTGCTGGAGTTCGCCTGCACGGAGGTCGTGCCGCGGCTGGCCAGGACCACCGACGAGATCGGGCACATCCTGCGGGCCCTGGACGGCGGTTACGTCCCGGCCGGCCCCTCCGGCTCGCCGACCCGCGGCCTGGTCAACGTCCTGCCGACGGGACGCAACTTCTACTCCGTCGACCCCAAGGCGATCCCGTCCCGGCTGAGCTGGGAGGTCGGGCAGTCGCTCGCGGACTCGCTGGTGCAGCGGTACCTGACCGACACCGGTGAGTACCCGAAGTCCGTCGGCCTGACGGTGTGGGGCACCTCGGCCATGCGCACCCAAGGTGACGACATCGCCGAGATCCTGGCGCTGCTGGGCTGCCGGCCGGTGTGGGACGACGCCTCGCGCCGGGTGACCGGGTTCGAGGTGATCCCCCCGGAGGAGCTCGGCCGGCCGCGCATCGACGTGACGGTCCGGATCTCCGGCTTCTTCCGGGACGCGTTCCCGCATGTGGTGGGGCTGATCGACGACGCCGTCCGCCGGGTCGCCGAGCTGGACGAGCCCGCCGAGCAGAACTACGTCCGGGCGCACGCCGACGAGGACACCGCCGAGCACGGCGACCGGCGCCGGGCGACCGCCCGGATCTTCGGCTCCAAGCCGGGGGCGTACGGGGCGGGTCTGCTGCCGCTGATCGATGCCCGCAACTGGCGCTCCGACGCGGACCTCGCCGAGGTGTACGCGGTGTGGGGCGGCTACGCCTACGGGCGGGGGCTCGACGGGCGGGCCGCGCGCGGGGACATGGAGACGGCGTTCCGGCGGATCGCGGTCGCCGCGAAGAACGTCGACACGCGCGAGCACGACCTCGTCGACGCCGACGACTACTTCCAGTACCACGGCGGCATGGTCGCCATGGTCCGCCATCTGACGGGCGCGAGCCCCGAGGCGTACGTCGGGGACTCGGCCACCCCGGACCAGGTGAAGACCCGCACGCTGGGCGAGGAGACGCACCGGGTGTTCCGCGCCCGGGTGGTCAACCCGCGCTGGATGGCGGCCATGCGGCGGCACGGCTACAAGGGCGCCTTCGAGATGGCCGCGACGGTGGACTACCTGTTCGGGTACGACGCCACAGCCGGGGTCGTGGACGACTGGATGTACGAGAAACTCAGCGCCGAGTACGTCTTCGCCCCGGAGAACCGGGAGTTCATGAAGACGTCCAACCCCTGGGCGCTGCGCGGCATCACCGAGCGGCTGCTGGAGGCCGCCGACCGCGGACTGTGGGCGGAGCCGGACGCGGAGACGCTGGACCGGCTGCGTGCCACGTACCTGGAGCTCGAAGGCGACTTGGAAGGTGACGAGAAGTGAGCACCCCGTTCCCGTTCACGGCCGTGGTGGGCCAGGACGACCTGCGGCTCGCACTGCTGCTGAACGCCGTGTCGCCGGCGGTCGGCGGTGTGCTGGTGCGCGGTGAGAAGGGCACCGCCAAGTCGACGGCCGTGCGGGCGCTGTCCGCGCTCATGCCGGAGGTGGACGTCGTCCCCGAGTGCCGCTTCTCCTGCGACCCCGCCTCCCCCGACCCCGTCTGCCCGGACGGGCCGCACGCGCCGGGAACCGCCGGGCAGTCCCGTCCGGCCCGGATGGTCGAACTGCCCGTCGGCGCCTCGGAGGACCGGCTGGTGGGCGCGCTGGACATCGAGCGGGCGCTGTCGGAGGGCGTGAAGGCCTTCGAGCCCGGCCTGCTCGCCGCCGCGCACCGCGGGATCCTCTACGTGGACGAGGTCAACCTCCTCCACGACCACCTGGTCGACCTGCTGCTGGACGCGGCGGCGATGGGCGCCTCGTACGTGGAACGCGAGGGCGTCTCCGTACGGCACGCGGCCCGGTTCCTGCTCGTCGGCACCATGAACCCGGAAGAGGGCGAGCTGCGGCCGCAGTTGCTCGACCGGTTCGGGCTGACCGTGGAGGTCGCGGCCTCGCGGGAGCCCGACCAGCGGGTCGAGGTCGTCAGGCGGCGGCTCGCCTACGACGCCGATCCCGACGGCTTCGCCGCCCGGTGGGCGGACGAGGAGGCCGATGTACGGGCGCGGATCATCGCGGCGCGGGAGCTGCTGCCGTCCGTGCGGCTGGGCGACGGGGCGCTGCGGCAGATCGCGGCGACCTGCGCGGCCTTCGAGGTGGACGGCATGCGCGCCGACATCGTGATGGCGCGTACGGCGACCGCGCTGGCTGCCTGGGCCGGGCGTACGGACGTGCTCGCGGAGGACGTCCGGCAGGCCGCGTTGCTCGCGCTGCCGCACCGGCGGCGGCGCAACCCCTTCGACGCGCCGGGGCTGGACGAGGACAAGCTGGACGAGACCCTGGAGGAGTTCTCCGGGGACGACGACCCGGACCCGGATCCGGACCAGGGGCCGGACGGGCCCGACGGAGGCGGCGGGGGCGGCGGGCAGCCGGAGCCCGACGAGGGCCCCCAGGGCGATGACACCGGGGCTCCGCCCGAGGCCGGGGAGAACGGGCAGCCGCAGCCGTCGGGCGCCGGTGAGCAGTCGGCCGTACGGGCTGCCGAGCCGTTCCGGACCAAGGTGCTGAGCGTGCCCGGGATCGGCGAGGGTGCCGCCGGGCGGCGTTCGCGGGCGCGCACCGAGCACGGGCGGACGACCGGGTCCCGGCGGCCGCGGGGCGCGCTCACCAAGCTGCACCTGGCGGCGACCGTGCAGGCGGCGGCGCCGCACCAGCGGGCGCGCGGGCGGTCCGGGCCGGGTCTTGTCGTGCGCCGGGACGACCTGCGGCAGGCGACCCGCGAGGGGCGCGAGGGCAATCTCGTGCTGTTCGTCGTGGACGCCTCCGGGTCGATGGCGGCGCGGCAGCGGATGAGTGCCGTGAAGGGGGCCGTGCTGTCGCTGCTGCTGGACGCGTACCAGCGGCGCGACAAGGTGGGCCTGGTGACGTTCCGGGGTTCGGGGGCGGACGTCGCGCTGCCGCCGACCTCGTCGGTGGAAGCGGCGGCGGCCCGGCTGGAGTCGCTGCCGACCGGCGGGCGTACGCCGCTCGCCGCCGGGCTGCTGCGCGCGCACGACGTACTGCGGGTGGAGCGGCTGCGGGACCCGGCGCGGCGGCCGCTGGTCGTGCTGGTGACGGACGGGCGGGCCACCGGAGGCCCGGAGCCGGTCGCCCTGGCCGGGCGGGCGGCACGGCTGTTCGCGGCCGAGGGCGTCGCGTCCGTCGTCGTGGACTGCGAGGCCGGGCCGGTGCGCCTCGGGCTCGCCGGGCAGCTCGCCGGTGAGCTCGGCGGCACCGCCGTGACGCTGGACGAGCTGCGGGCCGACTCGATCGCCGGGCTGGTCAGGGATGTGCAGGGGACTTCGAGGAGGGCCGCGTAATGCCGCAGGGACAGCCGAGTGTCATTCCGGACGACGGTCTGACGACCCGACAGCGCCGGAACCGGCCGCTCGTGGTCGTGCACACGGGCGTCGGCAAGGGCAAGTCGACGGCCGCCTTCGGGCTCGCGCTCAGGGCCTGGAACCAGGGCTGGCCGATCGGGGTGTTCCAGTTCGTCAAGTCGGCGAAGTGGAAGGTCGGCGAGGAGAACGCGCTGCGTGTGCTCGGTGCCTCCGGCGAGGGCGGGTCCGTCGCCTGGCACAAGATGGGCGAGGGCTGGTCCTGGGTGCAGCGCGACGCACAGCTGGACAACGAGGAGAAGGCCCGGGAGGGCTGGGAGCAGGTCAAGCGGGACCTGGCGGCGGAGACCTACCGGCTGTACGTGCTGGACGAGTTCGCCTACCCGATGCACTGGGGGTGGGTGGACACCGACGAGGTCGTGGACGTCCTGCGGAACCGGCCCGGTACGCAGCATGTGGTGATCACGGGGCGCAACGCCCCGGAGAAGCTCGTGGACTTCGCCGACCTCGTGACCGACATGTCCAAGGTGAAGCACCCGATGGACGCGGGGCAGAAGGGGCAGAGGGGCATCGAGTGGTGATGTCCTCGTCCGTGCCCCGGCTGGTCGTGGCCGCGCCCTCGTCGGGCAGTGGCAAGACCACCGTCGCCACGGGGCTGATGGCCGCGTTCGCCGCGCGGGGGCTCGCCGTGTCCCCGCACAAGGTCGGGCCGGACTACATCGACCCCGGGTACCACGCGCTCGCGACCGGGCGGGTGGGGCGCAACCTCGACGCGTATCTGTGCGGTCCTGAGCTGGTCGGGCCGCTGTTCCTGCACGGGGCGCGCGGGTGCGACCTCGCCGTCGTCGAGGGCGTGATGGGGCTGTACGACGGGGCCGCCGGGGAGGGGGAGCTGGCCTCCACGGCGCATGTCGCGAAGCTGTTGCGGGCGCCGGTGGTGCTGGTCGTCGACGCGTCGTCGCAGTCGCGGTCGGTGGCGGCGCTGGTGCACGGGTTCGTCTCCTGGGATCCGGAAGTGCGGGTCGGGGGCGTGATTCTGAACAAGGTCGCGTCGGACCGGCACGAGGAGATGTTGCGGGAGGCGTTGGAGCAGACGGGGGTGCCGGTGCTCGGGGTGTTGCGGCGGGCTCCGCAGGTGGACACGCCGTCGCGGCATCTGGGGCTGGTGCCGGTCGCCGAGCGGCGGGCCGAGGCCGTGGAGGCGGTTGCGGCGATGGCCGCGCAGGTCTCCGGCGGTTGTGATCTTGAAGCGTTGGCGGAGCTGGCCCGGAGTGCGGGGGTGTTGTCGTGCGAGGCCTGGGATGCGGCTGAGGCTGTGGCTCCCTCGCCCCCACCGCCCCTACCCTTCCCTTCCTCCAGGGGCTCCGCCCCTTCGACCCCGCCAGGGGGCTCCGCCCCCTGGACCCCCGATCGGCCTGAACGGCCTCGTCCTCGAACGCCGGACGGGCTGGTCGTCGCTGTCGCCGGTGGGTCCGCGTTCACCTTCTCCTACGCCGAGAACACCGAGCTGCTCGCCGCCGCCGGTGCCGATGTCGTGCCCTTCGATCCGCTGCGGGACGAGGAACTGCCCGAAGGGACGCGCGGGTTGGTGATCGGGGGCGGGTTCCCCGAGGTGTACGCCGCCGAGCTGTCCGCCAACGAACCCCTGCGCAAGGCCGTTGCCCACCTGGCGGAGAGCGGTGCGCCCGTGGCCGCCGAGTGTGCCGGGCTGCTGTATCTGTGCCGGGAGCTGGACGGACAGCCGATGTGCGGGGTGCTGGACGCCGGGGCGCGGATGACCGGACGGCTGACCCTGGGGTATCGGGACGCGGTGGCCGTCGGCGACAGTGTGCTCGCGGCGGCGGGGACACGGCTGCGCGGGCACGAGTTCCACCGGACCGCCGTGGAGCCCGGGGCGGGGGCCGAACCCGCCTGGGGCCTCAGGACCCCCCAGCGGCGCGTCGAGGGGTTCGTGCAGCGCGGTGTGCACGCGAGCTATCTGCACACGCACTGGGCGGCACAGCCCGGTGTCGCCCGTCGGTTCGTGGAGAGGTGCCGGACGTCATGAGCAGCAGGCTGGTCGGGGTCGGGGTCGGGCCGGGGGATCCGGAGCTGGTGACCGTCAAGGGCGTGAACGCCCTGCGGGAAGCCGAGGTCGTCGTAGTGCCCGTCATGGACACGGGCGAGCGCGGGCGCGCCGAGGCGACCGTGTTGCACTACGTGCCCGAGGAGAAGGTCGTCCGGGTCGTGTTCGCGCTGAACGAGCGGAGCGACCGGGCGCGGCGCGAGGCGGCCTGGGACGCGGCGGGCGAGCGGGTGGCCGAGCTGCTGCGCGGGCACGGTGCCGTCGCCTTCGCGACCATCGGGGATCCCAACGTGTACTCCACGTTCACGTATCTCGCCCAGACCGTCACCGAGCTGGTGCCGGGGACCGTCGTCGAGACGGTGCCCGGGATCACCGCCATGCAGGACCTCGCCGCGCGGTCGGGCGCCGTGCTGACCGAGGGGACCGAGCCGCTCACGCTCGTGCCCGTCACGGCGGGGGCGACGGTGCTCAAGGAGGCCCTCGCCGGGCCCGGGACCGTCGTCGCCTACAAGTTCGGCCGGCAGGCGCACGAGGTCGCCGAGGCGCTGCGGGAGACCGGGCGGATGGGCGACGCGGTGTGGGGGTCGGCGCTGGGGCTGACGGAGGAGTCGATCCGGCCGGCCGCCGAACTCGACGGCACTCCCCTGCCCTATCTGTCGACGCTCATCTCCCCCGCGCGGCGTGACGGCGGGCGGGGCGGAAAGCTCTGACGCGCCCGTCCCTCACCCCGCCCACCGGTAACCCCCTGTACGAGAGGACCAACCCCATGGCCGACGCCCCCACCGGCAAGGTGACCTTCGTCGGTGCCGGCCCCGGCGCCGCCGACCTGCTGACGTTCCGTGCCGCGCGCGCCATCGCCGAGGCCGACGTGGTGATCTGGGCGGCGAGCCTGGTCCAGGCGGAGGTCCTCCAGCACGCGCGCGAGGGTGCGGAGATCCTCGACTCGGCGGCCCTGTCCCTGGAGGACGTGGTGGCCGTGTACGAACGGGCGCGCGAAGAGGGGCTGAAGGTGGCCCGGATCCACTCCGGTGACCCCGCCCTGTGGGGCGGCACCCAGGAGCAGCTCGACCGGTGTACGGAGATCGGCCTCGCGACCGAGGTCGTGCCCGGGGTGTCCGCCTTCTCCGCCGTGGCCGCGCTCGCGCAGCGCGAGCTGACCATCCCCGAGGTCGCGCAGTCCGTCGTCCTGACCCGGCTCGGCGGGGGCAAGACGCCCATGCCGCCCGGGGAGGAGGTCCGTGAGTTCGCCAAGCACGGCACCACCATGGCGATCTTCCTCTCCGCCGCCCGCAGCGGGCAGCTGGTGCGGGAGCTGCTGGAGGGCGGTTATCCGACGACGACCCCGGTCGTGGTCGCGTACCAGGCGACCTGGCCGGAGGAGCTGGTCGTGAAGTGCACGATCGGCACGCTGGAGGAGACGGTCAAGGAACACAAGCTCTGGAAGCACACGCTGTTCCTGGTCGGCCCGGCGCTCGACGCGCACGGCACACGCTCGCACCTCTACCACCCGGGCCACTTCCACGGTTACCGCAAGGCCGACCCGGAGGCCCGCAAGGCCCTGCGCGAACGGGGTGCCCGCTCATGATCGTCCAGCCTCCCGTACCTGTCGAGCGCATGGAAGACATCGCAGAAGGAGTCGCTCAGTGATCGGCCTCATCTCCGCCACGGCGGCAGGAGCGGCTGCGCGGGACCGGCTGGCCGCCGCGTGGCCGGACCGCACGCGCGTGTACGAGGGTCCCGTCGGGGACGCCGTAGGGGCCGCGTTCGCACAGTGCGAGCAGCTCGTGTGCTTCCTGGCGACCGGCGCGGTGGTGCGGCTGGTGGCGCCGCTGCTGTCCGGCAAGACGGCGGACCCGGGCGTGGTGTGCGTCGACGAGGGCGGCCGGTTCGCGGTGTCCCTGGTGGGCGGGCATGCCGGCGGAGCCAACGAACTCGCCCGAGAAGTCGCGGAGGTGCTGGGTGCCGAGCCGGTCGTGACCACGGCGACGGACGCGGCGGACCTGCCCGGCCTGGACACCCTCGGCCTGCCCGTGGAGGGCGATGTCGCCGGGGTCTCCCGGGCGTTGCTGGACGGTGAGGCGGTGGCGCTGCGGGCCGAGGTGGCCTGGCCGCTGCCGCCGCTCCCGGTGGCCGCCGAGGGGTCGTACACGATCCGGCTGACCGACCGGCTCGTCGAGACGGCCGAGCGGCAGGTGGTGCTGCGCCCGCCGTCGCTGGTCGTCGGGGTCGGGGCGTCGAAGGGCGCACCCGTCGAGGAAGTGCTCGGGCTGATCGAGGGCGTTCTGCGGGAGGCCGGGCTGTCCGCGGCGTCGGTCGCCGAGCTCGCCACCGTCGACGCCAAAGCGGAGGAGCCCGGCATCGTCGAGGCCGCCCGGCGGGTCGGTGTGCCCCTGGTGACGTACTCCGCCGGGGAGTTGGCCGCAGTCGACGTGCCCAATCCGTCCGACGCGCCCCTGGCCGCCGTCGGCACCCCCTCGGTCGCGGAGGCCGCCGCCCTGGTGAGCGGGGGCGAACTCCTCGTCCCCAAGCGGAAGTCGGCCGCGAGCCCCGCCATGGCGACCTGTGCCGTCGTACGGCGCCCGGGGCGCGGGCGGCTCGCGGTGGTCGGGCTCGGGCCGGGTGCCCGGGACCTGCTCACGCCGCGCGCGAAGGCGGAACTCCGGCGCGCTTCCGTGCTCGTCGGACTCGACCAGTACGTCGAGCAGATCCGCGATCTGCTGCGGCCCGGCACCCGGATCCTGGAGTCGGGCCTCGGGGCCGAGGAGGAGCGGGCGCGCACGGCCGTCGAGGAGGCCCGCAAGGGGCGGGCCGTCGCGCTGATCGGCAGCGGGGACGCGGGCGTGTACGCCATGGCCTCGCCCGCGCTCGCCGAGGCCTCCGACGACATCGACGTGGTCGGTGTGCCCGGCGTGACGGCGGCGCTCGCGGCCGGCGCGATCCTGGGCGCCCCGCTGGGCCACGACCACGTGTCGATCAGCCTGTCCGACCTGCACACGCCGTGGGAGGTCATCGAGCGGCGGGTACGGGCGGCGGCCGAGGCCGACATCGTGGTGACGTTCTACAACCCGCGCTCGCGCGGCCGCGACTGGCAGCTGCCCAAGGCGCTGGACATCCTCGCCGAGCACCGGGCGCCGACGACGCCGGTCGGTGTCGTGCGCAACGCCTCGCGGCCGGACGAGTCCGCCCGGCTCACGACGCTGGCCGCGCTCGACCCGGCGACGGTCGACATGATGACGGTCGTCACCGTGGGCAACACCGCGACCCGCGAGATCGCCGGGCGCATGGTGACGCCGCGCGGCTACCGCTGGCAGGAGGAGCCCGAGTGAACCGCGCCGTCCACCACCCCACTTCCGCCGAGGAGAACCTGTGACCACCCCGCCCGCCCTGCTCATCGCCGGCCACGGCACCCGTGACGACGCCGGAGCCGAGGCGTTCCGCGACTTCGTGCGGGAACTGGGGGCCCGCCACCCGGAACTGCCCGTCGCGGGCGGCTTCATCGAACTGTCCCCGCCGCCGCTGGGCGAGGCCGTCGCCGAGCTGGTGGAGCGGGGCGTACGGCGGTTCGCGGCAGTGCCGCTGATGCTGGTGTCCGCCGGGCACGCCAAGGGCGACATCCCGGCGGCGCTGGCCCGCGAGCAGGAGCGGCACCCCGGGATCTCGTACACGTACGGGCGCCCGCTCGGCCCGCACCCGGCACTGCTGAACGTGCTGGAGCGGCGGCTGGACGAGGCGCTGGGCGGCACGGCGGGGCGCAGGCCGGGTGACCGGGCCGATGTGACGGTGCTGCTGGTGGGGCGCGGGTCGACGGACCCGGACGCCAACGCCGAGGTGCACAAGGCGGCCCGGCTGCTGTGGGAGGGGCGCGGGTACGCGGGGGTCGAGACGGCGTTCGTGTCGCTGGCGGCGCCGGACGTGCCGAGCGGACTCGACCGGTGCGTGCGGCTGGGCGCCCGCCGGATCGTGGTGCTCCCCTACTTCCTGTTCACCGGCATCCTGCCGGACCGGGTGCGGCTGCAGACGGAGGGCTGGGCGGCGGCGCACCCGGAGGTCGAGGTGCGCTCGGCCGATGTCATCGGGCCGGAGCCGGAGCTGCTGGACCTGGTCTGGGAGCGGTACACGGAGGCGGTCGAGGGTGATCTGCGGATGAACTGCGACTCGTGCGTGTACCGCGTCGCGCTGCCGGGCTTCGAGGACAAGGTGGGGCTGCCGCAGCAGCCGCACTTCCACCCGGACGACGACGGCCACCACCACGGGCACGGGCACGGGCACCACCACGGGGCGCACTCCCATGCCCACTGAGAAGCCCATGGGCACGGAGAGCGGCCACGATCTGAGGCACCACGGGGACGCGGAGGTCCGGGACGACGGCGGCTCGCTCGTCGACCTCGCCGTGAACGTCCGCGCGGACACCCCGCCGGCGTGGCTGCGGGAGCACATCGCCGCGTCGCTGGGCGGGCTGGCGGCCTATCCGGACGGGCGGGCGGCACGCGCGGCGGTGGCGGCACGGCACGGCCTGCCGGTGGAGCGGGTGCTGCTGACGGCCGGGGCTGCGGAGGCGTTCGTGCTGTTGGCGCGGGCGCTGAAGGTGCGGCGGCCGGTCGTCGTCCATCCGCAGTTCACGGAACCGGAGGCCGCTCTGCGCGACGCGGGGCACACGGTCGACCGGGTGCTGCTGCGGGAGGAGGACGGCTTCCGCCTGGACCCGGCGGCCGTTCCCGAGACCGCGGACCTGGTGGTGATCGGCAATCCGACGAACCCGACGTCGGTGCTGCACCCGGCGGACGTGATCGCCTCTCTCGCCCGGCCCGGGCGGCTGCTGGTCGTGGACGAGGCGTTCATGGACGCGGTGCCGGGCGAGCGGGAGGCCCTGGCGGACCGCGTCGACGTGCCCGGCCTCGTGGTGCTGCGCAGCCTGACCAAGACGTGGGGGCTGGCGGGGCTGCGGATCGGGTACGTACTGGCAGCGCCGGAGACCATCGAGGACCTGGAGCGGGCGCAGCCGCTGTGGCCGGTGTCGACACCGGCGCTGGCCGCGGCGCAGGCGTGCGTGGGGCCACGGGCGGTGGCGGAGGCGGCCCACGCGGCGCACCGCATCGCGGCGGACCGGGCCCACCTGCTGACGGGCCTCGCCCGCCTCGCCCCGGCCGGACTGCGGGTGGTCGAGCCCGCACAGGGCCCGTTCGTCCTGATCCGCCTTCCGCACGCGGCGACCGTACGCGGCCGGCTGCGCGACCTCGGCTATGCCGTGCGGCGCGGGGACACCTTCCCCGGCCTGGACGGGGAGTGGCTGCGGCTGGCGGTGCGGGACCGAGCGACGGTGGACGGGTTCCTGCGGGCGCTGGAGCGTGCGGTGGCGGGCACTCCAACGAGGTGAGGGGGACACTTTCAAGCCCTCACAGACGTTCCCCGCGTCACCCGCGCGGCTATCCGACCACGCGCCCGTTCAGCACCACCCGGCGCGGCGCGGCCAGTACGCCCACGTCCTTGCGCGGGTCCTCGTCGTAGACGACGAGGTCGGCCGGGGCGCCCTCGTCCAGGCCGGGGCGGCCGAGCCAGGCCCGGGCCGTCCAGGTCCCCGCGGCCAGGGCCTCGACGGGCGGGATGCCCGCGGTGACCAGTTCGGCGACCTCGGCCGCCGCGAGGCCGTGGGCGAGTCCGCCGCCGGCGTCGGTGCCGACGAAGACCGGGATCCCGGCGTCGTAGGCGCTCCGCACGGTGTCGTAGCGGCGCTCGTGGAGCCGGCGCATATGGGCCGACCAGCGCGGGAACCTGGCCTCGCCGCCGTCGGCGAGCTGCGGGAACGTCGCGATGTTCACCAGCGTCGGGACGATGGCGACGCCCCGTTCGGCGAACAGCGGGATGAGGTCCTCGGTCAGGCCCGTCGCGTGTTCGATGCAGTCGATGCCCGCCTCGACGAGGTCCTGGAGGGAGTCCTCCGAGAAGCAGTGCGCGGTGACCCGGGCGCCCAGGCGGTGCGCCTCGGCGATCGCCGCCTCCACCGCCCCGCGCGGCCAGCAGGCCGACAGGTCGCCGAGGTCGCGGTCGATCCAGTCGCCGACCAGCTTCACCCAGCCGTCGCCGCGCCGGGCCTCCTGGGCGACGTAGGCGACCAGGTCGTCCGGCTCGATCTCCCAGGCGTAGTTGCGGATGTAGCGGCGGGTGCGGGCGATGTGCCGCCCGGCGCGGATGATCTTCGGCAGGTCGTCGCGGTCGTCGATCCAGCGGGTGTCGGAGGGCGAGCCCGCGTCGCGGATCAGCAGCGTGCCCGCGTCCCGGTCGGTCAGCGCCTGCTTCTCTGCGACGTCCTGCGGGACCGCGCCGTGCCGGTCGAGTCCCACGTGGCAGTGCGCGTCGACGAGGCCGGGCAGGGCCCAGCCGCGGACGGTACGGATGTCGCGGGCGCCGGCGGGACGGTCGTAGGAGATCCGGCCGTCGACGACCCACAGCTCGTCGCGGACCTCCTCGGGTCCGACGAGCACCCGTCCCTTCACGTGCAGCACCGTGCGATCGCTCATGTACGGCACCCTAGCCAGCCGTTACTCGGCCTTGCCCACCTGGTCCGAGGTCTCCTCCTCCACCTCGGCCATGGCGGGGTCGAGGAGGCGGGAGAGGAAGTGGCGGGTGCGGTCGTGGCGCGGGTTGCCGATGACCTGCTCGGGGGTGCCGTCCTCGACGATCGCGCCGCCGTCCATGAAGACGACCCGGTCGGCGACCTCGCGGGCGAAGGTCATCTCGTGGGTGACGACCATCATCGTCATGCCCTCGTCGGCGAGCATGCGCATCACCGCGAGGACGTCCCCGACCAGTTCGGGGTCCAGCGCCGAGGTCGGCTCGTCGAACAGCATCACCTCGGGGCCCATGGCCAGGGCCCGGGCGATGGCGACGCGCTGCTGCTGGCCGCCGGAGAGGGAGGAGGGGTAGGCGGCCGCCTTCTCGGACAGGCCCACACGTGCCAGGTTCTCGGCGGCCACCTTCGCGGCCGCCGCCTTGTCGCGGCGCAGCACCCGGCGCTGCGGCAGCGTGAGGTTCTCGGTCACCGTGAGGTGCGGGAAGAGGTTGAACTGCTGGAAGACCATGCCGATGCGGCGGCGTGCGGCGTCGATGTCGACGTCCGGGTCGGTCAGTTCCGCACCGCCGACGAACACCTGCCCCTTGGTCGGCTCCTCCAGCAGGTTCACGCAGCGCAGCAGCGTCGACTTGCCGGAGCCGGACGGGCCGATGACACAGACCACCTCGCCCCGGCCGATCTCCAGGTCGATGCCGCGCAGCACCTCGTTGGCGCCGAACGACTTGTGCAGCGCGCGCACCTCGATCTCGGGTCGGCTCATTTCACGGCCTCCTGGGCCTTCGCCTCCATGCGGCGTACGACGAAGCCGAGCGGGATCGTGACCAGCAGGTAGCACAGTCCGGCGACCAGGATCGGCGTGGAGTTGGCGGTCTGGCTGGCCAGATCGCGGCCGTACTTGGACAGTTCGCGCTCCTCCAGGGTGACGCCGAGGAACAGCACCAGCGAGGAGTCCTTGAACAGCAGCACCAGTTCGTTGGTGAGCGGCGGCAGGATGATGCGGAACGCCTGCGGGATGATGATGGAGATCATGGCCCGCGCGGGCGAGAAGCCGAGCGAACGGGCCGCCTCCATCTGTCCCTTGGGCACGGCCTGGATGCCGGCGCGGATCGTCTCGGCCATGTAGGCGGCGGCCACCAGGCCGAGCGCGAGGGCGACCTTGCCGTACGTGCCGCCGATGATCTCGGTGCCGGGGAAGGCCAGCGGTACGGCGACGCCGATGAAGATGAAGATCAGCAGGGCGGGCAGACCGCGGAAGATCTCGATGTAGATCCCGGCGAGCCAGCGGTACGGCCCCACGGAGGACAGCCGCATCAGCGCGATCACCATGCCGAGGGCGAGCCCCACCGCGAAGCCGGTCACCGTGTAGAGCACGGTGTTCTTCAGCGCCAGCGTGATGACGTCGGGGAACATGCGCTCGGCGATGTCCGCCTGCGCGAACTGGTTCTGGAGCCGGTCCCAGTCGGCCGAGACCGCGAAGGCGATCACGGCCGCGACGAAGACGGCGTACTGGACACCGCGTGACAGGCTGCGCTTCTGCCGCCGGGTGAGGCCCTTCTTCTTGGGCTGGACTTCGGGCGGGGCGGTGTCGGTCATGAGGCGGCCGGCGACGCGGCGGACTCGTCGTAGGGGCCGATCCACTGCTCGTACAGCTTCTTGTACGTGCCGTCGGCCTTGGCGTCCGCGATCGCCTTGTTGATCGCGGCGCGGAGCTTGGTGTTGCCCTTCTTCACCGTGAAGCCGTACTGCTCGCCGGTCTCGATGTTGTCGACGACCTTGAAGGCGTCGGCGTTGGCCTTGTCCTTCAGCCAGCCCTGGACGACCGGGTAGTCGATGACGACGGCCTGGACCTGGCCGGTGCGCAGGCCGTTGAGGACGGCGTCGGAGGACTCGAAGGAGACCGGATCGAGGCCCTTGCTCTTGGCGTAGTCCTCACCGGTCGTCTGCGCCTGGGCGCCGAGCTTCTTGCCCTTGAGTGCGGCGAAGGAGCCGATGCCGCTCTTCTTGTCGACCAGCACCGCCTGGGTGGCGTTGAAGTACGGGTCGGAGAAGTCGACGTTCTTCTTGCGCTCCTCGGTGATGGTCATGCCGGCGGCGGCGAGGTCGCACTGGCCGGCGTTGAGGGACCCGCCGGTCTTGAAGTTCTCGAACGGCTGGTCGACGATGTCCTGCTTCACGCCCAGGTCCTTGGCGACCAGGTCGATCAGCGACACGTCGAAGCCCTGCACCTTGCCGTCGATCTCCGACTGGAACGGCGGATACGGCAGGTGGGTGCAGGTGGTGAGCTGGCCCGCCCTGACGAGTTCGACGCCGCCCGCGGCCGTCTTCTTGCCGCTGCCGCCGTCGTCGGTGGAGGTGCAGCCGGCCACGAGCAGCAGCCCGGCCGTCGCGGTGGTGGCGGCCAGGATGCGGGCCCGGTGCCCGGGGTGCGTGTTCACGACGAGCCTCCTGTGAGTGAACTGTGGGTTCTGATCATAAGGAGAAGTTTGAGTCCCTGAAAACAATCCGATGGCTGCGGAGCCGCCGGACCTGGGAAGTCGCCGGTCGCAGCGGGCCGGGGCACGGCGGTTACGCTCGTTCCCGTTGTCCCCGGGAGTAGTCCCCGTGAGTGAAGAGAGCGCCACCGTGACGCATCCGTTTCTGGACCTGGCCCCGCTCGGCGCGGACCGTTTCGCCGCGATCGAGGACCGTGTGGCCCGGCTGCTGAGCACCGAGCAGGACGTCGTGATCATGCAGGGTGAGGCCCTGCTGCCGCTGGAGGGCGCGATCCGCGCCGCGGCCGGTCCGGGCACGACGGCCCTGAACGTCATCACGGGCCCGTACGGGCAGACCTTCGGCGACTGGCTGCGGGACTGCGGGGCGACGGTGGTCGACCTGGCGGTGCCCTTCCACACGGCGGTCACGGCCGAGCAGATCCGGCAGGCCTTCGCCGAACACCCGGAGATCGACTTCGTGTCGCTGGTGCACGCGGAGGCGGCGACAGGGAACACCAATCCGGTCGCGGAGATCGGCGAGGTGGTGCGGGCGCACGGGGCGCTGTTCTACCTGGACGCGGTGGCGTCGGTCGGTGCCGAGCCGGTGCTGCCGGACGCGTGGGGCGTGGACCTGTGCGTGATCGGGGCGCAGAAGGCGATGGGCGGGCCGGCCGGCGTGTCGGCCGTGTCGGTGAGCGAGCGGGCGTGGGCCCGGATGGCGGCGAACCCGCGGGCGCCGCGCCGGTCGTATCTGTCGCTGCTCGACTGGAAGGAGCGGTGGATCGACGGCGGCCGCAAGGCACTGCTGCACGCCCCGGCGCAGCTGGAGATGCTGGCGCTGGAGGCGTGCGTGGAGCGGATCGAGGCGGAGGGGCCGGACGCGGTGATGGCCCGGCACGCTTCCGCGGCGGCGGCCACGCGGGCAGGGGCGGTCGCGCTCGGTGGCGGGCTGGAGCCGTATGTGTACGAGGCCCGGGACGCGGCGCCGGTCGCCACGACGCTCCGGGCGCCGTCCGGGGCGGTGGCGGCGGAGCTGGTGGCCAGGGCGCTTCAGGCGGACCCGGCGGTGCCGCTCGCCGCCGGCGGAGGTGCGCTGGCCAAGGAGATGATCCGGGTCAATCACTACGGGGCCGATGCGACGCCGGGGGCTGTGCGGGCGAGCTTGGCGGCGTTGGGGACCGCGCTCTCGGAGGCGGGGATGTCGGTGGACGTGGCGGGGGCGCTGCGGGCGGCAGAGGAGGCGTGGCGGTAGCCGGGATTCACCGCCGGGCGGCAGCCGGGTCCACGGCCGGGCGGCAGCCGGGGCCCAAGGCCAGGCGATGGGCCGGGCCTGCCCCCGGGCAGGAGCCGAGTCCACGGCCGGGCGGCAGCCGGAGCCACGGCCGGACGGTGGCCCGGGCCCGCCTCCGGGCAGGAGCCGGAGGCCAAAGCCAGGCGGCAGCCGGGTCCACGGCCGGGCAGGAGCCAGGGCCCAAGGCCAGGCGGTGGCCCGGGGTGCACCGCCGGGCAGGAGCCAGGGCCCAAGGCCAGGCGGTGGCCCGGGGTGCACGGCCGGGCGGCAGCCGGGGCCCACGGCCAGGCGGGAGCCAGGGCCCACCGCCGGGCGGCAGCCAGAGCCCACCGTCGGGCGGGAGCCGGGCCCAAGGCGGGGCGGCAGCCCGGGCCCGCCGCCGTTGCCAGTGGTCCGTGCCATGCTCCCCGCATGACCACCAACACCCCCGCCGACACCCCCATCACCCTTCCCGACGGCCGTCCCGTCCCGCACCTCACCGGTGACGAGCGGGTCATGCTCGAGAGCTGGCTGGACTTCCACCGGGCCACGCTGGCGCTGAAGTGCGCCGGGCTGGACGACGCACAGGTGCGGACGGCGTCGGCCGAGCCGTCCGAGCTGACGCTGCTCGGGCTGGTGCAGCATCTCGCCGAGGTCGAGCGGAACTGGTTCCAGCGGGTGGCCGCCGGCCTCGACGTGCCGCCGGTGTACGAGGACGGCACCGGCTACACGCTGGACCCGGGGCGAGGGCTCGACGAGGCGCTCGGGATCTGGCGGCGGGAGATCGAGCGGGGGCGTGAGCTGTGTGCGGGGCTGCCGCTGGACCACATCGGGCGGGTCGCCGAGGGGCCCGTGCCCGGGATGGAGGTCAGCATGCGCTGGGTGCTGATCCACATGATCGAGGAGTACGCACGGCACAACGGTCACGCCGATCTCCTGCGGGAACGCATCGACGGAGTGACCGGGGCCTGAATTAGACGTGCTTTCCGAAGCGACCCATATGTAAGCTGGCACACAATTAAGAATTCTTTCAAGAACAGCTTCCCGTATTCTTCTGCCCGCTTTCTCCGATCCTAAACCCAAAGATTTTGAGGACACCTGGAGAAGGAATTCGGGCAGATCTCGTGGTGATTACACGGCTGTGACGCGTTACACACCGTGACCGCTATGCCCGGTATTACCCGGACAATATCGGGCATAGCGCTGCCCATTCGCGTGAAGCCTCGCGCTCGCGCGATAACACAGGCCCGGCTCATACGTAACCCCTCTCGGCGATGCAATTTCGAATTTCGCTGGGTAAGTTCAATTCGCATGACTGCCGTACAAGCAGATCCGCAAATCGACCGCCCCACGGTGGCTGACGGAGCCGCACTGTGGCGGATGGCGAAGGACTCGAAGGTTCTCGACCTGAACTCGTCCTACAGCTATCTGCTGTGGTGCCGCGACTTCGCGGCCACGTCGGCCGTAGCGCGTGACGAGCACGGCGAGCCGATGGGTTTCATCACCGGGTACGTGCGGCCGGACAGCCCGCACACCCTGCTGGTCTGGCAGGTGGCGGTGGACGAGGCGCACCGCGGGCGCGGGCTGGCCGCCACGCTGCTCGACGGTCTGGTCGCCCGGACCGTCACCGAGCGCGGGGTGACGACGGTGGAGACCACCATCACCCCGGGCAACACCGCCTCGGAGCGCCTGTTCACGTCGTTCGCCGAGCGGCACGGCGCCCGGCTGGAGCGCGAGGTGCTGTTCGACACGGCCGTGTTCCCCGACGGGCCGCACGACCCCGAGGTCCTGTACCGCATCGGCCCGCTGGCCCCCTGACTTTCCGCCCGACTCCCGCAGACTTCCCCCACGCACCGAGGAGCGATTCGTCGTGACCATCACCCAGCCCGACCTGAGTGTCTTCGAGACCGTCGAGTCCGAGGTACGCAGCTACTGCCGCGGCTGGCCCACCGTCTTCGACCGTGCGGTGGGCAGCCGCATGTACGACGAGGACGGCCATGAGTACCTCGACTTCTTCGCCGGAGCCGGGTCGCTGAACTACGGGCACAACAACCCCGTCCTGAAACGCGCCGTGATCGACTACCTGGAGCGCGACGGCGTCACGCACGGGCTCGACATGTCGACCACCGCCAAGCGCACGTTCCTGGAGGCCTTCCAGAACCTGTTGCTGCGGCCGCGCGACCTGCCGTACAAGGTCATGTTCCCGGGCCCGACCGGCACCAACGCCGTGGAGGCCGCGCTGAAGCTGGCGCGGAAGGTGAAGGGGCGCGAGTCGATCGTGTCCTTCACCAACGCCTTCCACGGCATGTCGCTGGGCTCGCTGGCCGTGACCGGCAACGCCTTCAAGCGGGCCGGCGCCGGTATCCCGCTGGTGCACGGCACGCCCATGCCGTTCGACAACTACTTCGACGGCACCGTCGAGGACTTCCTGTGGTTCGAGCGGCTGCTGGAGGACCAGGGCTCCGGCCTGAACAAGCCGGCCGCCGTGATCGTCGAGACCGTGCAGGGCGAGGGCGGCATCAACGTGGCCCGGCCCGAGTGGCTTCGCGCCCTGTCGGAGCTGTGCGAGCGGCAGGACATGCTGCTGATCGTCGACGACATCCAGATGGGCTGCGGCCGTACCGGCGCCTTCTTCTCCTTCGAGGAGGCGGGCATCACGCCGGACATCGTCACCGTCTCGAAGTCGATCAGCGGCTACGGCCTGCCCATGTCGCTGTGCCTGTTCAAGCCCGAGCTCGACGTGTGGGAGCCCGGCGAGCACAACGGCACCTTCCGCGGCAACAACCCCGCCTTCGTCACGGCCACGGCGGCCCTGGAGGCGTACTGGGCCGACGGCTCCGCGATGGAGAAGCAGACCCGCAAGCGCGGCGAGCAGGTCGAGCAGGCGCTGATCTCCATCACGGAGGAGAACCTGGCCGACGTGAAGGAGTACCGGGGCCGCGGCCTGGTGTGGGGCATGGAGTTCCACGACAAGGACCGCGCGGGCAAGGTCGCCAAGCGCGCCTTCGAACTCGGGCTGCTCATCGAGACGTCCGGGCCCGAGAGCGAGGTCGTGAAACTGCTTCCCGCCCTCACCATCACGCCCGAGGAACTGGACGAGGGCCTGTCGATGCTGGCCCGCGCCGTCCGCGAGACCGCCTGACCAAGTAACCGGCACCACCCCATTTAGGAGGCATCGCAGCACCGTGATTGTCCGTTCGTTCAAGGAGATCGAAGGTACCGACCGGCACGTGAAGTCGGCGTCCGGCACGTGGGAGAGCAAACGCATCGTCCTCGCCAAGGAGAAGGTCGGCTTCTCCCTGCATGAGACGGTCCTGTACGCGGGTACGGAGACGTCGATGTGGTATGCGAACCACATCGAGGCCGTCGTCTGCGTGGAGGGCGAGGCGGAGCTGACCGACCGCGAGACCGGGAAGTCGTACACCATCACGCCCGGCACCATGTACCTCCTGGACGGGCACGAGAAGCACACGCTGCGGATCAAGAAGGACTTCCGCTGCCTCTGCGTCTTCAATCCGCCCGTGACCGGACGGGAGGACCACGACGAGAACGGCGTTTACCCGCTGCTCACCGAGGAGGTGTGACGTTTCCATGACCGCCATCACCGACACCACCACCGGTATCCCCGACCTGTATCCCAGTCGTGGCGCCACCGAGGTGCTCACCCCGCGCCAGGACCCGGTCGTCTGGGGCGCCCCCGACGCGCCCGGTCCGGTCGCGCCCGCCGACCTGCTCTCCTTCGAGCGTGACGGCTTCCTCGCCATCGACGAGCTGATCACCGACGACGAGGTCGCCGTCTACCGGAACGAGCTGAACCGGCTGGTGAACGACCCGGACATCCGTGCCGACGAGCGGTCGATCGTCGAGCCGATGTCCAAGGAGATCCGCTCGGTCTTCGAGGTGCACAAGATCAGCGAGGTGTTCGCCAAGCTGGTGCGGGACGAGCGGGTCGTCGGCCGGGCGCGGCAGATCCTCGGCTCGGACGTCTACGTCCACCAGTCGCGGATCAACGTCAAGCCGGGCTTCGGGGCCAGTGGCTTCTACTGGCACTCGGACTTCGAGACGTGGCACGCCGAGGACGGTCTGCCGCGGATGCGCACGGTGTCGGTCTCGATCGCGCTGACCGAGAACTACGACACCAACGGCGGGCTCATGATCATGCCGGGGTCGCACAAGACCTTCCTCGGGTGCGCGGGGGCCACGCCGAAGGACAACTACAAGAAGTCGCTGCAGATGCAGGACGCGGGCACGCCGTCGGACGAGGCGCTGACCCTGCTGGCCTCGCAGCACGGCATCAAGTTGTTCACGGGCAAGGCCGGTTCGGCGACGTGGTTCGACTGCAACTGCATGCACGGCTCCGGCGACAACATCACGCCGTTCCCGCGCAGCAACGTGTTCATCGTGTTCAACAGCGTGGAGAACACGGCGGTGGAGCCGTTCGCGGCGCCGGTGCGGCGTCCGGAGTTCATCGGGGCGCGGGACTTCACGCCGGTGAAGTGACCGTGTGACCAAGCTGCCGGGTGGGGCCTCCTCGTGTGGGACGGGAGGCCCCACCCGGTTTTTTCATGCCTTCATGCCTTCATGCCTTCAGGACGTCCAGGAGCCGGTCGACGTCCGCCGCCGTGTTGTAGAGGTGGAACGCGGCTCGCAGATTCCCGGCCCGGTCGGACACCTCGATGCCCGCCCGGCTCAGCTCGCCCTGCCGGTGGCCGAGCCCCGGCACGGACACGATCGCCGAGCCCGGCGCGGCCACCGGCGCGTGGCCCAGCTCGGCGAGCCCGACGCGGAAGCGGTCCGCGAGGGCGACGTCGTGGGCGTGCACGACGTCGATGCCGATGTCCTCCAGCAGCTCCAGGGAGGCGCGCAGCCCGGCGTAGCTGAAGAGTGAGGGGCTGATGTCGAAGCGCCGGGCGGAGTGGGCGAGTTCCTCGACGGGGCCGTAGCAGCTCTCCCAGGGCTTCTCACCGGCGACCCAGCCGGCGAGCAGCGGCGTGAGCCCGCCGAAGTCCCGCGGGGCGACGAAGAACGCGGCCCCGTGCGGTCCCAGGAGCCACTTGAAGCCGACGGCGGCGAGGAAGTCGTCCGCGTCGGCCTGCATCGGCAGCCAGCCGGCCGACTGGGAGGCGTCGACGTAGGTGCGGGCGCCGTGCGCCCGGGCCGCCTCGCGCACGGCCGGCAGGTCGGCGAGCCGGCCGTCGGCGGACTGGACGGTGCTGACCGCGACGAGCGCGGTGCCGGGGCGGACGGACTCGGCGAGCCGCTCCAGGGGCACGGCGCGCACCTTGAGGTCGCCGCGCGCGTGGAACGGGTTCACCAGGGAGGCGAAGTCGGCCTCCGCGGTGAGGACTTCGGCGCCCTCGGGCAGCGAGGCGGCGATCAGCCCGCCGTACTCGGCGACCGAGGCGCCGGTGGCGACCCGCTCGGCCGGCACGCCGGCCAGCCGGGCGAAGGACGCGCGGGCCGCCTCGACGTCCTCGTACAGGGGCCCCAGGGGCACGCCCTCCGCGCGCATCCGCACGGCCTGGTGCAGGGCGGTGACGGTCCGGGCGGGCAGGAGCCCGTTGCTCGCGGTGTTGAGGTAGGTGTGCTTCGGGGCGAACTCGGCACGGACGAGGTTCTCGAAGGTCTCCATGGAACCACTCTGCGTCCCCTGGATCTCCCCGTCCATTACCGATTTCTGCGTGATGTCGCTAAGAGCCGCTTATACATACGCCCCGACCTGCGGCTTCAGCGCGGGCCCCTTCTGATGGATCTCCGTGGGAGAAGGAGCGGCGCTCGAGCGTGCGTGCCGAGCGCCGCGACGCCGCGGAGATCCATCAGAAGGGGCCCTGGGGCACCGCACAGCCGTCCGGCCCGCAGGCGTCCGCGTCGCCGCTGTCGACGATCGTCAGGGGCGAGCGCTCGCCGTACGCCTGGGTCAGGGCCTGGGCGAAGACCTCCGCGGGCTGGGCACCGGAGACGCCGTACTTGCGGTCGAGCACGAAGAACGGCACACCGCTCGCGCCGAGCTGTGCGGCTTCCCGCTCGTCGGCGCGTACCTCGTCGGCGTAGGAGCCCGGGTCGGCGAGCACCGCGCGGACGGCCTCCGCCTCCAGTCCGGCGGCGACGGCGAGCTCCACCAGCCGCTCGTCGTCGTTGAAGACAGAGCGCTCCTCGGCGAAGTTCGCCCGGTACAGCAGGTCGAGCAGCCGCTCCTGGTGCCCCTGCTCCTTGGCGAAGTGCAGCAGGCGGTGCATGTCGAAGGTGCTGCCGTGGTCGCGGCCCCGGGTGCGGTAGTCCAGCCCCTCGGCGGCGGCCTGCGCGCCCAGGTTGTCCTCACCGGCCTCGGCCTGGGCCTCGCTCATGCCGTACTTCCTGGTGAGCATCGTGATCACGGGCTGGATGTCGTCCTTGGCGCGGCCCGGGTCCAGCTCGAAGGAGCGGTGCACCACCTCGACCTCGTCGCGGTGCGGGAAGTCCCGCAGCGCCTTCTCGAAGCGGGCTTTGCCCACGTAGCACCAGGGGCAGGCGATGTCGCTCCAGATCTCGACGCGCATGTCTTCGGCTCTCTCCGGCTCGTACGGGGTGCGGAGGCTCCCTCCGCCGAGTTGGTGAACGTTCAAGCAGCCGGGTTCATTCCGTGGTCCCGGGTTCATTCTGTGGTCCCGGGTTCATTCCGTGGTCAGGGAGAGCCGCATCGTCAGGTGGTGATCCCCCGGCTCGGCCGGTTCCGCCACCCACCCGTGCCGCCGGTAGAACCGCTGCGCCCGCCGGTTGTCGACGTGCACCTCGAGGACGGCCGTCCGCTTGCCGCCGGATGTCCACGCCTCGACGCAGGCCGTGTGCAGGCCGGTGCCGACGCCGCGGCCCCAGTGGTCCGGGTCGACGTGGAACTGGAACAGCTTCACCGTGTCCGCCGGGACGCCCTCGGGAGTGCGGAAGGAGGCCAGGCCGACGATGCGCCCCGCCTCCTCGACGCACAGCACCCGCCCGTCCGGCCGCGCGAGGGCGCTCCGCCAGGCGGCGAGCCAGTCGGTGCCGTCCTGCGGCAGCCCGTCGGGGTAGTAGGTCGCCCGGGCCCGCGCATGCAGCGCCACGACGTCCTCCACATCGGCGGGCAGGACGGTACGGATCACCACCAGGCCTCAGCTTCCGTCGCGCAGGTCGTTCGGCCAGTGCGGCCTGAACTCGATGTGGTCGTACGTCACCACGCAGCCCTCCCCCATCGGCGACTGGGTCATGAAGCCGACCAGGGCCGCGTCCGTCTCCTTCTCGTCGCCGAGGGTGAAGAGGCGGACGAAGGTCCAGCGCTCACCGTCGCGGGAGGCGTGGAAGGCGAAGGCACGGCCGGTGCGGCTCACCCGGAGCCAGACGGAACTGCCGTCGACGGTGAAGGAGTTGGCGTCGTCGGAGTGCCCCCGGGTGACCACCGTGCAGACGGTGGGCACGTCCGGGGAGTACTCCAGACAGAGCTTGGCCCAGGCGCGCTCGCCGACATGGACGTAGAGCACCCCGGCGTCGAAGGCCGCACCGAACCCGACCGTGACCCGGGCGATCAGCTGGAAGTCCCCTTCGGGCGCCCCCAGCAGCCGCGGCGCGTCGGAGGCGGGGTCCAGCCCCTCCCCGGTGGGCGGCACAAACCGATCCTGCCGCGCCCCGGCCCACCCGGTCAGCACCCGGCCCTCATAGGACCAGTGGGCCTCGGGCCCGTAAGAGCGCAGGGGGAACGGAAGTTCGGGAAGTTCGAGATCCATTCGACCAAGTCTTGCAGGTCCGACCTCCAGGGGCGCGGGGCTCTGTCAATTTGCGGCTCCGCCGCGTGGGCGCGATCAACCACAACCAACCGGCAGCCCGCAGATCACCCGCAGCCCTACGGCGCTACGCGATCAACGCTCAAGTCGCCCGTTGAACCGCCGAGGCAGCCCCAACGGGTTTTCGTCCCGCAGCTCGGCCGGAAGCAGCGCCTCCGGAGCGTTCTGGTAGACAACCGGCCGCAACCACCGCTCGATCGCCGTTCCGCCCACCGACGTGGACGTGGACGTCGTCGCCGGGTAAGGCCCACCGTGATGCTGAGCCGGCGCGACGGCAACACCCGTCGGCCAGCCGTTCACCAGCACACGCCCGGCCAGCGGCGTCAGCTCCTGGAGCAGCTCCGCGCCCCGCCCCTCACCCGCGGCCTCCTCCTCGGACAGCTGCACCGTCGCCGTGAGGTTGCCCGGCAGCCGCGACAGCACGGCCTTCACCTCGGCCTCGTCCTCGTAGCGGGCCACCACCGTGACCGGCCCGAAGCACTCCTCCAGGAGCAGGTCGTGCTCTCCCTCCGCCGCCAGCCTGCTCGCCGGAACGGTCAGGAAGCCCGCGCTGACGGTGTGCTCACCGCCCGCGCCGGGGGTGACCGGGGAGTCGACGTCGGGCAGTTCGGCCCGCTCGGCGACACCGGCCACGAAGTTGTCACGCATCCGGTGGTCGAGCAGCACCCCGGCGTCGGTGTCGCTGACGGCGTCGGTCAGCGACTTCAGCAGGGCGTCACCGGCGGCGCCGGCCGGCGCGAGGACGAGGCCCGGCTTCACACAGAACTGGCCGACGCCCAGCGTCATCGAACCGGCGAGACCCGCACCGATCGCCTCGGCCCGCTCGGCGGCCGCGGCGTCGGTGACGACGACGGGGTTCAGCGAGCCGAGCTCGCCGTGGAACGGGATCGGCACGGGACGCGCGGCGGCCGCGTCGAACAGCGCACGCCCGCCCCGCACGGAACCGGTGAATCCGGCCGCCGCGACCAGCGGGTGCTTGATCAGCTCGACGCCCGCCTCGAAGCCGTGCACCAGCCCGAGGACGCCGTCGGGGATGTCGTGCCGGGCGGCGGCACGGCGCAGCACCTTCGCGACGTACTCGGACAGGGCCGGGTGGTCCGGGTGCGCCTTGACCACGACGGGGCAGCCGGCCGCGAGGGCGCTCGCGGTGTCGCCGCCGGCGACGGAGAAGGCGAAGGGGAAGTTCGACGCCGAGTAGACGGCGACGACGCCGAGGGACACCTTGTAGCGGCGCAGATCCGGGATCGGCGGGGTCGCCGTGTCGTCGGGGTGGTTGATGACGACGTCGAGGAAGGCGCCCTCGTCGACGATGTCAGCGAAGGCCCGCAGCTGGTAGCAGGTGCGGGCGAGCTCGCCGGTCAGCCGGACCGGGCCGAGCGCGGTCTCGGCGTCGGCGGTCTCGACGAGACCGTCCTTGGCCGCCTGAAGCTCCTCGGCGGCGCTGCGCAGGAAGGCCGCGCGGACGGTACGGTCCGCGAGTGAGCCACGCGCCTCGTGCGCGGCACGGACGGCGGCGTCCACCTCCTGGGCTGTGGCCTCCACCGCAACCTGTTCACGCTGCTTCCCGGTTCGGGGGTCGACACTCCAGACTGGTGCTGCTGCCACCGCGGGTCCCTCCACACATGTAATGCCGCAGTACTGGGTCATCCACCAGGGACGTTCGATATACTGAACGCCGTCTCTGATGATGAATATGCTGTGGAGACTATTTCCCGTCGAACGAAGGGGTCAAGGGCGATGTCGGCTGGCGAGACGGGCGGCGGGGCGCAGGTCAAGTCCGCGGTACGAACGGTTGAACTGCTCGAATACTTCGCCGGGCGTCCCGGTATGCATTCGCTCGCGGCGGTCCAGGAGGCCGTCGGCTATCCCAAGTCCAGTCTCTACATGCTGCTGCGCACGCTCGTCGAGCTGGGCTGGGTGGAGACGGACGCGACGGGCACGCGGTACGGCATCGGGGTGCGGGCCCTGCTGGTCGGCACGTCGTACATCGACGGCGACGAGGTCGTGGCGGCGGCCCGCCCGACGCTGGACCGGCTCTCGGACGACACGACCGAGACGATCCACCTCGCCCGCCTCGACGGCACGAACGTCGTCTACCTCGCCACCCGCCAGTCGCAGCACTACCTGCGTCCCTTCACCCGGGTCGGCCGCCGCCTGCCCGCGCACTCCACGTCCCTCGGCAAGGCGCTGCTGAGCACCTACTCGGACGAGCAGGTCCGCAAGATGCTCCCGGAGACGCTGCCCGCGCTGACCGAGAACACGATCACCGACCGCGAGAAGCTCATCGAAGAGCTGACCCAGGTCCGGGAGCAGGGCTTCGCCGTGGACCGCGAGGAGAACACGCTGGGGCTGCGCTGCTTCGGCGTGGCGATCCCGTACCGCACGCCGGCACGGGACGCGATCAGCTGCTCGGTGCCGGTTGCGCGGCTCACGCCGGCGCACGAACAGCTGGTGAAGGACGCGCTGTTCGACGCGAGGGACCGGCTGACACTGGCCACCCGTAGGCTCTGAGGCATGAACGTCGAGCTGCGCGAGGTCCACGACAGCGATCTGCCGGTCTTCTTCCGGCAGATGAACGACCCCGAGGCGCTCCATATGGCGGCCTTCGTCCCCAAGGACCCGGCCGACCGGGACGCCTTCGACGCCCACTGGACCAAGATCCGGTCCTCCGCCGACGTGGTCCGCACAGTCCTGGCCGACGGTGACGTGGTCGGCAGCGCGGCGGTGTACGGCGAGCCGGGCGAGCGCGAGGTGACGTACTGGGTCGACCGCGCGTACTGGGGCAAGGGCATCGCCACGGCGGCCCTGCGGGCGCTGCTGACGGTGGTGCCCGAGCGTCCCCTGTACGCCCGGGCGGCGTCGGACAACGCCGGCTCGCTGCGCGTACTGGAGAAGTGCGGCTTCCGTGCCGTGGCGACGGCCAGCGGGTACGCGAGCGCTCGGGGTGCGGAGATCGAGGAGACGGTGCTCCTCCTGGAGGGCTGAGCCGCCCTCCCCCGTCCGGCGGAGGCGGATCGTCGTCGTGCACGAGGTGGCGCCGGCCCGCCGCGCGGGAGCCTGATCGCATGACGCAGTCACACCGCACCACGCTGTCACCCGCTCCCGCCGCCGTCGACGGCCCCGTCGTCCGTCTCAGCCGTCCCCGGCACGTCCTGCGTGCCGTCGCCGTCCTCTCCTGCGTGCCGTACCTCGGGCTCAAGGCCGCCTGGATCGCCGGGAGCCACATCGGCATTCCGGAAGGGAGCAGGTTGCTCGACGACCGGGTGGGCATGGCGGTGATCAACGGCATCTCCGTGCTGCTGGACAGCGCGGTGATCGTGCTGGCGCTGGTGCTGACGCGGCCGTGGGGGCTGCGGGTGCCCGCGTGGCTCCTGGCCTTCCCCGTCTGGGTCGCCACCGGGCTGCTCGCGCCGATCATGGCCGGTTTCCCGGCACAGCTGGTCGTGAGGGCGTTCGGCGGAGGGAGCGCGGAGTCTCCGGGCCAGGAGGCCTTCCTGGACGAGTGGGTGTTCACCGTGGTCTACACGGGGTTCATCCTCCAAGGGCTCGCGCTGGGCGCCCTGTTCGTGCTCTACGCCCGCGACCGCTGGGGGCAGCTGTGGCGCGGGCGGGTGTGGGAACTGCCCATGGGGGTCGCGGGGCCGGCCCACCGCGCCCTCGCCGTCGCGGCCGCCGTGCTCGCCCTGCTGCCGCTCACCCTCCACGTCATCTGGGCCTGCGGCGGCACCGCCGGGCTCAGCGAGGGCCGGGCGGCGGACCGGAGCGCGGACGTCCACGTCCTGGAAGCGGTGTACGTGGTGTTCCTCCTCGCCGCCGTCACCGGCGGCTTCCTGCTGGCCTTCCGCCGCGGGCGGGCGCTGCCCGTGGCGGTGCCGCTCGGCCTGGCCTGGGTCGGCTCGGGCGCCGTGGCCTGCTGGGGCGGCTGGCTGTCGCTCGCCTCCCTCGGCGGCGGGGACATCGCCGACCGTCCGACGCCGCTGATGGGCCTCGCCTACGCTGGTCAGATGCTCGTCGGCTTCCTCGTCGCCGCCATCGGCGTCTACTTCTTCGCGGAGCGCTCGGCCAGGGCCGCGCGGCGGGCGGCGTGAGACGGGCCGCCCGGTCGCTGTTCGGCCGGCGGGCCCGGCTGCGCTGGGTGCATCTGATCCTCGGCGGCGCGCTCGCGATGCCGTACGTCCTGGTCGGCTCGGTGATCATCGGTCCGGCGACCGGCGGCACGGACGTCTTCGGGTCCTTTCCCCTCCAGCTCGCCTCCTTCGGCGTGGGGCTGCCGCTCGCCGCCGTCACGTCCCTGTTCCCGCTGACCCGGCCGCTGGAGGCCGCCGCCGTGCGCTGGCTGTGCGGTGTCGACACGGACCGGCTCGCCTTCGGGCCGGCCCGGACGCGGGGTGAGAAGGGCCGTACGGCGGGCTGGTTCACCCTGCATCTCGGGCTCGGCGGGATCATCGCCGGGATGTCGCTGGCCGTGCCGCCGTTCGCCGTCGTGCTGATCGTGCTGCCGGTCGTCGCGGGACTGCGCGGCGGTCGGCTCGGGCTGCCCGAAGTCCTCGACCATGCCTGGGCATTGGCGCTCGCGCCGGTCGCGGGCGCGGCGATGCTCGTCGCCCTCGCCGGCTGCGCGGCCGGCGGCGGTTGGCTGCTGGCCCGCTGGGCGCCCGCCCTGCTCGGCCCGTCCCCCGAGGGCCGGCTCGCGGCCGCCGAGGCACGCGCCGCCGACCTGGCCGTCCGCAACCGGCTGGCGCGGGAGCTGCACGACTCCATCGGCCACGCGCTGAGCGCGATCGGTCTCCAGGCGAGCGCGGCCCGCCGCGTCCTCGACTCCGACCCGGAGTTCGTCCGCGAGGCCCTCGCCGCGATCGAGGACACGACCCGGCGCACCGTCGGCGAACTCGACGCCGTGCTGGGTGTGCTGCGCGAGGGCGACGCCCCCGGCACTGCCCCGGCGCCGACGCTCGCGGCCGACCTCGACGGGCTGCTGCGTCGCACCCGGGCCGGTGGACAGCGGGTGACGGCCACGGTCGACACCGACTTGGAGGTACTGCCCGCGCTGCTGTCCCGGGAGGGGTACCGGATCGTGCAGGAGGGGCTGAGCAACGCCCTCAGGCACGCGGGAGACCGGGTCGCCGTCGACGTACGGATCGCGGTGGCGAGCGGAGCGCTGGAGATCACCGTGGAGAATCCGGTGACCGGCCCCGCCGCGGTCACCGCTCCCGTCTCCTCCCGTCCCGGCGGCGGCCACGGGCTGCGCGGCATCGCGGACCGGGTCAGGCTGCTGGGCGGGACCATGACGGCCGGACCGGCCGCCGGTTCGTCCGGACGGGCCGCCGGTTCGTCCGGACCGGCCGGGGAGAGCTGGCGGTTGCACGTACGTCTGCCGATGAAAGGACCCGCATGACCCGCCCCGCCCCCGTCCGTGTCGTCCTCGCCGACGACGAGCGCATGGTCCGCACCGCGCTGCGCGCCATCCTCTCCGCCGAGCCCGACCTGGAGGTGGTGGGCGAGGCGGCCACCGGCGCCGAGGCCGTGTCGGTCGTCCGGGACCTGCGGCCGGACGTCGTCCTCATGGACGTCCGCATGCCGGAGATCGACGGCATCCGCGCGACCGAGCAGATCCTCGCCACCTTGGACGAGCCGCCCCGGATCGTCGTCGTGACGACCTTCGAGAACGACTCCTACGTGTACGACGCGCTGCGCGCCGGAGCCTCCGGGTTCCTGCTGAAGCGGGCGGACGCCGACGCGCTGGTGCAGGCGGTCCGGCTGGTGGCGCGCAGCGACAGCCTGCTGTTCCCGGCGGCCGTCCGCACCCTCGCGACCGAGCACGCACGCGCGCACCCGGCGCCGCCGGAGTGGGTGGCGAAGCTCACGGGACGCGAGCGGGAGGTGCTGCGGCACATGGCGCAGGGCCTGACCAACGCGGAGATCGCCCGCCGGATGGAAGTCGGTCCCGCCACGGTGAAGTCGCACGTGGCGGCGGTGCTGGCCAAGACGGGCACCCGGGACCGCACGCAGGCGGTCATCGCGGCGTACGAGGCGGGCTTTCTGAACGCCGGATGAGAAAACCGGACGGGTGGGAACGATCCGCCCCGCCTGGCTCGTCCTCATGTTCGGGATGAACAAGACGATCAGGCGCGCATCGGTCTTCACGCTGCTGCTGGTTCTCGCTCTGCTGGGCAGGGCGACCTGGGTGCAGTTCTACGAGGGCCAGGCGCTCGCAGACGACAAGGACAACCGGCGGAACGCGATCGAGACGTACTCGGCGCCGCTCGGGAACATCATCGTGGGCGGCCGGTCGGTCACCGGCTCGGCCCCGACGAAGACGGGCGACCTCAAGTACAAGCGCACGTACACGGACGGCGAGCTGTACGCGGCGGTGACGGGATACGCGTCGCAGGCGTACGCGCCGACCCAGCTGGAGGGCATCTACACCGACCTGCTCAACGGCACGGACAACCGTCTGAAGTCGGTGATGGACACCGTCACCAACCAGCGGGCCGACCCGGGCAACGTGGTCACGACGATCGACCCGGACGTGCAGAAGGCGGCGTACGACGCGCTCGGCGACAAGAAGGGCGGGGCCGTCGCCATCGACCCGAAGACCGGGAAGATCCTCGCGGTCGTGTCGACGCCGTCGTACGACCCCTCGTCGCTGACCGGCGCCAACACGGCGGGGGCGGCCTGGAAGAAGCTCACGGCCGACCCGGAGAAGCCGCTGGTCAACCGTGCGCTGCGGCAGCCGCTGCCGCCCGGCTCGACGTTCAAGCTGGTCGTGGCGGCGGCGGCGCTGGAGGACGGGCTGTACTCGTCGGTGGACGAGAAGACCGACAGCCCCGACCCGTACACACTGCCGGGCACCTCCCGGGAGCTGACGAACGAGAACCCGAACGCCCCTTGCACGAACGCCACGATCCGTAGGGCGCTGGAGTACTCGTGCAACAACGTCTTCGCGAAGATGGCCGTCCAGCTCGGCCAGGACAAGGTGAAGGCGATGGCCGAGAAGTTCGGCTTCAACGACGACAAGCTGGATGTGCCGGTCCGGGCCTACACGAGCGTGTACCCCTCGGACATGTACCCGTCGCAGACGGCCCTGACGGGCATCGGCCAGTTCGACGTCACCGCGACGCCCCTGCAGATGGCCATGGTGTCGGCGGCCATAGCCAACGGCGGCAAGTTGGTTTCGCCGCATATGGTTTCGCAGATCACCAACAGCGGTGGTGATGTGTTGCAGGACTACGACGACGATGCGGGCTCGAAGGAGATCGTCAGCTCCTCGACCGCCGAGCAGTTGCAGTCGGCCATGCAGACGGTCGTGGACCAGGGCACGGGTACGAACGCCCAGGTCCCGGGCGCGACCGTGGGCGGCAAGACGGGTACGGCCCAGCACGGCGAGAACAACAGCCAGGTGCCGTACGCCTGGTTCACCTCGTACGGGAAGTCCGACTCGTCAGGCAAGGAGGTCGCCGTGGCGGTCGTCGTCGAGCAGTCGAACGCGGCCCGCTCGGAGGTCAGCGGCAACGGCCTGGCGGCGCCGGTCGCCAAGGCGATGATGGAAGCGGCGCTCAAGGACTGAACCCCGGCTGCCGATAAGCCGTCTGTAGAGACGAGACGGGCCGCCCCCCTCCCCCCGGGGGCGGCCCGTCATCGTTACTTCGCTCCCAGGAGCTGCTCGATCGGGTCGATCGCGAAGTACACGAGGAACAGCACCGAGGTCCCCCACAGCAGCCAGTGGACCTCCTTGGCCTTGCCGAGCACGGTCTTGATGACGACGTAGGCGAGGAAGCCGGCGCCGATGCCGTTGGTGATGGAGTAGGTGAACGGCATCACGGCGATGGTGAGGAACGCGGGGATGGCGATGTCGTAGCGGTCCCAGTCGATGTGCTTGACCTGGGTCATCATCAGGAAGCCGACGGCGACCAGGGCGGGTGCGGCCGCCTGGAGCGGGACGATGGTGAGCAGCGGGGTCAGGAACAGCGCGAGGCCGAACAGCGAGCCGGTGACGAGGTTGGAGAAGCCGGTACGCGAGCCCTCGCCGACGCCGGCCGCCGACTCGATGTAGGAGGTCGCCGAGGAGGCCGAGGCCGCGCCGCCCGCGACCGCCGCGGCACCGTCGATCAACAGCACCCTGCCGAGGTTCGGGACCTTGCCCTCCTCGTCGAGCAGGCCCGCCTCGGCGCTGATGCCGACGACCGTGCCCATGGTGTCGAAGAAGTCGGACAGGATCAGCGTGAAGATCAGCAGGACGACGGTGATGACCCCGACCCCGGGGGCGCTGAAGGCACCGAACACGTCGAAGTCGCCGATGAGGCCGAAGTCGGGGGCGTCGACGAGCTTGTCGGGCCAGGACGGTGTGGTCAGGCCCCAGCTCTTGATGTCGGCTATGGAGTTGATCACTATCGCCAGCGCCGTCATGGTGACGATGCTGATCAGGATGGCGCCCTTGACCTTGCGGGCGAGCAGGCCGATCGTCAGCAGGACGCCGAGGCAGAAGACGAGAATCGGCCACCCGGTGAGCGTGCCCGTGCCGCCCAGCTGAACCGGCACGGTGGTGTTCGCGGCGTCCGGGATGCGGCTGACGAAGCCGGCGTCGACGAAGCCGATGAAGGCGATGAACAGGCCGATGCCGACGCTGATCGCCTGCTTGAGCGGCTGGGGTATGGCGTGCATGACGGCCTCGCGCAGCCCGGTCACCACCAGCACGCAGATCAGCAGGCCTTCGAGGACGATCAGGCCCATCGCGTCGTCCCAGCTCATCAGCGGGGCGATCTGGAAGGCGACCACGGCGTTCAGGCCCAGTCCGGCGGCCAGCGCGAGGGGCAGATTGCCGCCCACGCCCATGATGATCGTCATGACCGCGGCCACCAGGGCGGTGGCGGTGGTGAGCTGGACGGCGTCCAGCTGGTGCCCGAACTTGTCCTTCGCGCTGCCCAGGATGATGGGATTCAGGACAAGGATGTAGGCCATCGTGAAGAACGTGGCGAAGCCGCCGCGTATCTCACGGCCGAAGGTGGATCCCCGCTCGGAGATCTTGAAGAACCGGTCGACGCTGTTCACCGCCGGTGGTGCGGCGTCGGACCGGTCGGCCACCTTCTGCGTTTCGGACATGGCGAGTGCTCCTTGATGCCTGGGTGATCGGTGTGCGGATGCTGGCTGGATTGTTCCCGCGTTGAACCACATTCAGGTTTTCTTCGTGTTACGGAATCAGAGTCCGGCCTGCCATACGCCGTTCGAAGCTCCGTACGAACCGTCCTGAGAACGCTGCTACGCTTCCCGATCTCGTCCGGACCTCCCCCGGATGATCACATGTCATCTACATGACACGCATAGGCACCCCGGCCCGGAGTGCCCGAAGCCGCTGCGAGGAGAGGTCGCCCGTGGGCACAGTCGTCGACGACGCCGCCTCCGTGGAGTTCCACGCCTTCTTCGAGCGTCACTACGCCGAACTGTCCCGCCTGGCCTACCTGCTGACGGGCGAGTCGGACACCGCCGACGATCTGGCGGCGGACGCGTTGCTGGCGCTGTGGCACCGCTGGGACCGGGTGCGCGCGGCCGACCATCCGGCGGCGTACGCGCGCGGCGTGGTCACCAACCTGGCCCGCACCCGGATCCGCAGCGCCGTGCGCGAGCGGCGGCGCATCGCCCTGTTCTGGTCGCAGCGCGAGGAGAACATCGAGAACCCGGACGTCGCGGGTGTCGTCGACGTCCAGGAGGCGCTGCGCAGACTGCCGTTCCGCAAGCGGGCCTGTGTCGTGCTGCGGCACGCCTTCGACCTCTCGGAGAAGGACACCGCGCTCGCCCTCGGTGTCTCGGTGGGTACGGTGAAGAGCCAGACCTCCAAGGGAATGGCCGAACTCCAGCGGTTGCTGGGCACACAGGGAGTGCCGCAGCGGATGCACGCGGCGGTGGGCGCTCCCCGTTGCTCGCCGGCCGTGGAAGGCTTGCGGGCGCGCACCGGTGAGGGCGGAGGAAGGGACCGATGACCATGCGGCGGGACGTGCACGAGGAGCTGCGCGCCCGGCTGCACGAGGCGGCCGGGACGCACCAGCCCGACCGGGAGCAGATCCTGGCCCGGGTCGAGCGCGGCATGGCCGGTCCGGCCGGTTCAGGCCACCGGGCGACGCGTCCGCCGGTGTTCGGATGGATGCGGGTGGCCGGCGCGACGGCCGCGGTGGCGGGTGTGCTGGCGGTGGGCGGTTACGCGGTCGCGTCCGCGGTGAAGGAGGAGACCGCCCCGCAGCAGCAGGGCGTGGCGACGTCGCCGACGCCCACGCCGTCGCCGGAGGCGACGAGCCGGGCCCCCGCGCCGCCGGTGGATCCCACCCCGTCCGCCCCGCCGGAGCGCCGCGAGTCCGCTCCGCCGCCCTCGCGGACGCCGAGCACCTCCGTCACCGGGCGGCCGCCCGCCGCCACGGAGGACGGGCCGCTGTGGTCGGACGGCTCGGTCGACCCGCACAGCAACGACTTCTGGGCGCAGAGCAACGTCACGATCAAGACACGCACGGAACTGACCGCGCTGACCGTGCGGTTGAGCGTCGCCCAGACCGGCGGGGTCTCCGACGCGGGCGCCTGGCGGTCGCTGCCCGAGCAGGACTTCACGCTCACGGTCGGCGAGCGGGACGGCTTCCTCGTCTACACCTGGACCCTGAAGGAGGGCCGTAAGGTCCCGGCGGGCGAGTGGGTGTTCGCGGGCCAGTTCGACCACGAGCGCGGCGGCCGGGACGCCGGTGCCGACCGCTATGCGGTGACAGCCGCCGCCGGTTCGGAGCGGCTGTCCGTGGGCGGCGGCTTCGCGGCCGTGGACGACGCCGAAGACGACTCGTGAAAAATCCTGAAGACGCGGCAACCCTTTCCTCGCGGGTGGCGACCACCAGGCGCAAGAGTCACCCCCCCATGAGGAATCGGTACATGACTGCACCAGCACAACAGCGCGTCCGCCACCGCCGCCGGGTCACCAAGCGGCGGGCCGCGATCGCCGGGTTAGCCGCCTTCGGCATCACGGGAGCGGCGGTCGTCACCACGTCGATGCTGTCCACCGCGGGCGCCGCGACCCCCTGGCCCACGGACAAGGGCAAGACGCCCGTGTCGGAGACCATCCCGGTCTCCGGTGTCCGCGACGGCGGCATGAAGATGTTCTACGGCACCGGCGCGCTCGGCGGCGACAGCCAGGACGAGGGCCAGGCCCCCATCTTCGAGCTGGCCGACGGCGCGGTCCTCAAGAACGTCATCATCGGCACCCCGGCCGCGGACGGTGTGCACTGCAAGGGCAGCTGCACGCTCCAGAACGTGTGGTGGACGGACGTCGGCGAGGACGCGGCCAGCTTCAAGGGCAAGTCGTCGTCGGCCGTGTACAAGGTGATCGGCGGCGGCGCGAAGAACGCCGACGACAAGGTGCTGCAGTTCAACGGCGCCGGGACGCTGAACGTGTCGGGCTTCCAGGTGCAGAACGCCGGGAAGCTGGTGCGCTCGTGCGGCAACTGCAAGACGCAGTACAAGCGCACGGTGGTGCTGAACGACATCGACGTGACGGCGCCCATGAGCTCGATCGTCGGCGTGAACGCCAACTACGGCGACACGGCGACGCTGTCGAAGATCCGCATCCACGGCGACAGCAAGAAGAAGATCAAGACGTGTGTGCGCTTCGAGGGCAACAACACGGGCAAGGAGCCCAAGGAGCTGACCCCGCCCGGCCCGGACGGCAAGACCTGCAAGTTCAAGGCCTCGGACATCAGCTACCAGTGACGCCGCTGCACGTGTGAACTCCGGCCGGCCCGAATCCCCCCTTGGGCCGGCCGGCTGCCGGACGTCCGGGCCCCCAGCCGGACGTCCCGGCACCCCCGGCCCTCCGGAGCCCCCCTCCGGACGGCCGGACAGCCCTGGCCGAGCCCCCCTCGGCCGGTCGGCAGGACGCCCCCGCCGGTGCGAACCGGCGGGGGCGTCGTCGTGCCTCTGCATTGATGCGTCCATCGCATGGACAGATCTCGGTTTGATGCTGGACAGGGATCCGGTGGTGCTCCGAAACTCTCGCGTAATACCTCGGCCCGCCCCCCAGCTCGATGACCGAGACGAGGACCCATGAGATCGATCCCCAGACGTACGGTGCTCGCCGTCACCGCGGGTGCGGTCGCGGCGCCGACCGTGAGCACGTCGGCCACGGCAGCCCCGTTCGAAGGACGGCAAGCGGCCTCAGGACCCAACCCGGTCCTGCGGACGGACCTCCTCACGCAGGTGACACCGAGGAACAACTGGCTGGTGACAGCGGTCGCCATCCAGTACGCGCACCGCATCGACTTACGCGGCGGGACGGTCCCGCCCACCGCCTTCCAGGTGCAGGCCACCGTGGGCGGAAAGACAGCGGCTCGTACGGTGACCCGGGTCTACTCCCACACCTCCGCCGCAGTGGACGACCGCTCCGACCCCGGACGACCGGGGGACCGACTGATCATCGAGCTCGATCCGGACGACGCCGACGCAAGGGCGGTCGGCACCACCGATCCCCTTCCGCTCGACCGTGCCTACTCCGTCAGACAGGTGGCGGACGTGCGCACTCCGGCAGGTGAACCGGTCCTCGAGGCAGGTCCGTTCGCGCACCGGAACGACGACGTCATCACTCCCGTGGTCGACGACTTCGCCGCCGGTTCCTTCACCGACTCCGCGGGCTTCGAACTGGACTTCCGGCTGTACCGGCCCGCGGGATTCCTGCGGAACCCGCAGACCCGCACCCGGTACCCGCTCGTCGTCACCCTGCACGGCGGTGGCGAAGTCGCGGACAACAACATGACCCAGCTGACGTCCAACCGGATCGCGGTCACGTTCGCCAAACCGGAACGACAGCGGCGCAACCCCGCATTCGTCCTCTCTCCGCAGATCCCCCTGCCGCGTCCCATGGACGGACCCGACGGCACGGACTGGACCGACGCGAAGGTCCAGGCCGCGCTGATCGAACTCATCGACACCTTCGTGCGCGAGCACCCGGGCCACGTGGACACGGGCCGGCTCTATCTGGCCGGCCTGTCCTCGGGCGGGCGCGGCATCTACAGCCTGCTGGCCGAGCGACCCGGCGTGTTCGCGGCTGCCCTGCCCACGGCCGGCTGGGGCGACGCGGCCGCCATGGACAGGATCACGCACATCCCGATCTGGGCCGACCACTCGGTCGACGACCCGGTCGTCCCCTACCGGGAGGGCCGGTTCGGCAACCCCGGCACCTGGACCCTGATGAACGCACTGGAGACCGCAGGTGCGCGGGTCACCCGCGGGGAGTGGGCCAACGACCTGCCGAAGGCAGAGTTCGAGGCCCGGTCGCGGGCCCTCCTGCGGCAGGCCCGGGCCACGGGCAGCCACGTGCTGTTCACGAGCTACACGGCCGGAACGACACCGGTGAGCCCGCACCTGTCATGGGCCCAGACGTACGAGAACGACGTGGTCATCGACTGGCTCTTCGCACAGTCCCGCCAGCCGGCCGCTCTCATCACATCCCGGAGGTAGAGCAATGCGTCCCCGCAGTCGTTCCACCCGCACCAGCGCGCCGTTACGGACCCGATCCTGTCCCATGACGGCGCTGATCGCACTGGCGACCACCATCGGCATGGCGCTGACCCTGCTGACGGCCACCGCCGCGCCGGCGACCGCCGCCGGCATCCCGTCCCCGACGACCGCCTCCCTGGAGGCCGCCGACGGGCCGCTGGCCACCGCCGCCTACACCGTTCCCCGCCCGAGCGGGTACGGCTCGGGCACGGTCACGTATCCCAAGGCCAGGGGCTCGTACCCGGGCGTCGTGCTGATGCCGGGCTATCAGGGCACCCAGGAGAACCTGCGGTGGCTGGCACCCCGCCTCGCTTCCTGGGGCTTCGTCGTCATCAACGTCGGGACGAACACACTCACCGACGATCCCGAATCGCGCGGCCGGCAGATCAGGGCCGCGGGCACCCAGTTGCTCGCGCTCGGCAAGGCCCCCCGCAACCCGCTGTCGGGGAAGCTCAACGGCACCCTGGGCGCGGCCGGTCACTCGATGGGCGGCGGTGGCGTCATGGCGGCCCTGAGGGACGACCCGCGCTTCCGGGCGGGCGTGCCGACCGCCCCGTACCACCCGAAGGGGAACTTCTCCTCGGTCACCGAGCCCACCTTCTTCCTGACCTGTCAGAGCGACCCCGTCGCGCACGGCGACACCTTCGCGGTGCCCTGGTACAACTCCATGTCCGGGGCCGAGAAGCTCTACATCGAGGTACCGGGCGACCATCTGTGCCCGATGACGGGTTACGGCGCCAAGGCCAAGCAGGGCAAGTGGATCGTGTCGTTCTTCAGCCTCTGGCTGCGTGCCGACACCCGCTTCAGTCCGTTCCTGTGCGGTCCGGCTCGTGACGCCGACAAGAACGACACCTCGCTGGTCACCCGCTGGATGGACACCTGCCCGTGACCGACCCGCCGAGGAGACACGGCGCTAGTCCATGGTCGACCCGATGGTCCTGGAGCCGGTAGTCAGGAACGTCGTCGCGGGGAGGGCGCCGTCCGCCCCGCGCGCGGCGTACGCGCTCTTCGCGTCCGTCGACCTGAAGGGCGGGGTGGCGACGCCGCTGTCCCAGTTGTTGCCGGCGGAGACGGCCGCGGAGCCCAGCTTCGCGGGGCCGCCCTTGTCGCTCACGGCGAGGTTCTTGCCGAGGCGGGCCTTGCCGGTGGCGAAGTAGAAGCCGTTGTGGGCGTTGGCGTACGCGGTGTTGCGGTTCAGGGCGATGGCACCGGTGTTGGAGTTCTCGGTGAAGCCGTGCAGCCCGTTGTCCCAGGCGGCGTTGTTGTTGACGACATGGGCGACCGACGCTCCCCCGCCGCCCAGTTTGAAGCCGTTGCCGTTGCCCTCGAAGGCCGGGTCGCTCCAGCGGTTCTCGCCGTTGCCGAAGGCCCAGGAGTGCTCGATGGTGACCGGCGAGGAGAACTGCCACAGGTCGAGCCCGTCGTCGGAGTTGTCGAACAGCCGGGCGCCGGTGATCCTGTTGCCAGTCCCCGAGCCGAACTTGACGGCGATGCCGTCGGCGTTCTGGCCGTGGCCGGCCGGGTCATAGTTGCCGTGGCTGTCCAGGTTCTGCACGAGGTTGCCGGTGGTGCCGTCACCGCGCAAGGTGAAGCCGGAGTCGCCGTTGTCCGCGGTGACGAGGTTCCTGAAGACGCCGCCGGCCGAGGACGTGGCGACGAAGCCCTGGGCCGGGGAGTTGACAAAGGCGAGGTTCTCGACGGTCCAGTAGTCGCCGTGGAGGGCGGCCAGCCAAGAGCCGTCGGGCAGCTTGGAACCGTCGATCCGGACCTTCTCGCCGCCGTGTGCCCGCAGGGTGATGCGTGCCGAACTCGTGCCGTTCGCCGTGGACTTGAGGGTCGCGGCCGGGTAGTAGGTGCCGCCGCGGACCTGGATGACCGTGCCGGCGGTGGCGTTCTGCACGGCCGCTTCGAGCTGGGCCGTGGTGGAGACGGTGACCGTCGACGAGGCGGCCTGCGCGCCGCCGCCCGAGAGCCCGAGATAGACGCCGCCCGCCCCCGAGGCACAGACCACCGCGGCGGCGATGGTGAGCGTACGGGTCCTGCGGTGGCGTCCTGTGCTGAGCAGCACGGAGCGTTCCTTTCCTAGGCGATGGGGACGGAAACGGTTCGGAGGGGCCCGCTCCGGCCCGTTTCCGACCAGCAGTCGCCGCCGTGCCGCGAAAGGGTTGCCGCCGTTGCCACCATTGCCGCTGTCACGTGCACGGGCGTGCCCGCATCTCCGAAAGTTTCGGAACCACCCGCCTCATGCACACCCGTTGACGCCCTGTTCCCCTCCGGTGAAACTCCGAAGGCCGCTATCCAACAGAATCCCCCAGACTCCGACAGGAAGTGTCATGCGCCCCCGCACGCTCCTGCTGCCGTTCCTGGCCCTGACCGGCCTCCTCCTGACCCTTCTCACGGCGCCACCCGGCGCCGCGGACTCCGGAGCACCACCCGTGAAGCACTCCAAGTACGCCGGCTATCTCTTCGCCTACTTCACCGGCGAGGGCACCGCCGACGGCGAGCAGATCCGTTACGCCCTGAGCCGGGGCAACGACGCGCTGCACTGGCGTGAGCTGAACGCCGGCAAACCGGTCCTGACGTCGACGATCGGCGAGAAGGGCCTGCGCGACCCGTTCGTGATCCGCTCCCCCAAGGGCGACAAGTTCTTCCTGATCGCCACCGACCTGCGGATGTACCAGAACTCCAGCGGCAGCTGGGACCAGGTGCAGCGGCACGGCAGCAAGTCGATCATGGTCTGGGAGTCCACCGACCTGGTCCACTGGACCGACCAGCGCCTGGTGAAGGTCTCCCCGGACAACGCGGGCAACACCTGGGCCCCGGAGGCCTACTGGGACGACGAGCTGGGTGAGTACGTCGTCTTCTGGGCGTCGAAGCTGTACGCCGACGACGACCCGGACCACAAGGGCAACACGTACAACAAGATGATGTACGCGACCACCAAGGACTTCCGCACCTTCAGCAAGCCGAAGATCTGGAACGACCCGGGCTACTCGGTGATCGACTCCACGGTCGTGAAGTACAAGGACGAGTACTACCGCTACACCAAGGACGAGCGGGACCCCAGCTCCTCCAGCCCCTGCTCGAAGTTCATCACCGGTGAGAAGTCGACGTCCCTGACCTCGACGAAGTACGACTTCGTGGCCGACTGCATCGGCAAGGGCGCGATGGACCGCGGCGAGGGCCCGACGGTGTTCAAGTCGAACACCGAGAAGAAGTGGTACCTGTTCATCGACGAGTACGGCGGCCGCGGCTACGTCCCGTTCGAGACCACCGACCTCGCCTCCGGCAAGTGGACGCCGTCCACGGACTACCAGCTCCCGGCGAGCCCCCGGCACGGCACGGTGCTCCCGGTGACGCAGCAGGAGTACGACCGGCTGCTGGCGGCCTACCCGAGCTCCCCCACCTCCGTGGTGGACGCGACGGCCAAGCACCAGAAGGGCTACTCGATCGTCACGGAGAGCGCGTCCAAGGTCGTCCTGCCGATGGAGCCGGATGCGGACCTGCGAGGCCTCGCCCCGAAGCTGTGGGTCGGTGAGGGCGCCACGCTGAGCCCGAAGTCCGGGACCCGGCGCGACTTCCGCACGCCGCAGAAGTACACCGTGACGGCGGCCGACGGCACCAAGCGCACCTGGACGGTCGAGGCGGTCCGCACCCGCAGCCCCCTGCTGCCCGGCTTGAACGCCGACCCCGACGTCCACTACCTCAACGGCAGATACTGGATCTACCCGACGACGGACGGCTTCCAGGGCTGGAGCGGCACCAAGTTCAAGGCCTACTCGTCGAAGGACCTGGTCCACTGGAAGGACCACGGCGTCATCCTCGACCTCGGGCCCGACGTGACCTGGGCCGACAAGTACGCCTGGGCGCCCGCGATCGCCGAGCGGAACGGCAAGTACTACTTCTACTTCTGCGCCGAGCAGCAGATCGGCGTGGCGGTGGCCGACTCCCCCGCCGGCCCCTTCAAGGACGCGCTCGGCAAGCCGCTGGTCGCCAAGGGCGGGGCGCTCAAGGGCCAGATGATCGACCCGTCGGTCTTCACGGACGACGACGGCCAGGCGTACCTGTACTGGGGCAACGGCCACGGGTACGTCGTGCCGCTGAACGACGACATGGTGTCCTTCGACGCGTCGAAGGTGCAGGACATCACCCCGGACAACTTCCGCGAGGGCTCCTTCGTCATCAAGCGGAAGGGCACGTACTACTTCATGTGGTCGGAGGACGACACCCGCAGCGAGAACTACCACGTGGCGTACGCGACGGGACCGTCCCCGCTCGGCCCGTGGACCAAGCGCGGGACGATCCTCCAGAAGCGGCCCGAGTACGGCATCCTCGGCACCGGTCACCACTCGGTGGTGAACACTCCCGGCACCGACGACTGGTACATGGTCTACCACCGCTTCGCCCTCAACGGCCCGGGCAGGCCGGGCGGCGACGGCATGCACCGCGAGACCACCATCGATCGCATGGAGTTCGCGGCCGACGGCACGATCAAGCCAGTGGTGCCGACGCTGGAGGGGGTCAAGCCGGTACGGCGATGAGCCTCACAGGACGTCGTCGAGCCAGCTGAAGACCTCGTCCTGCATCTCGTGGGTGAAGACGTGGCCGAGCTCCGGCCACGTCTTCGTCCGTATCCGCTCCTCGGCGTGGCGCGACCGCCAGACGGCACGCAGCCTGTCGTACGCGACCCGTACGCCCTCGGCCGGGAACAGCGTGTCGAGCCCGCCGTTGAAGAACAGCATCGGCCTGGGCGCGGCGATGCTCGCCACGTCGGGGATGTCGAGGTGCCGGGCGAGACCCGGGTGCAGCATGTAGTAAGCCGACTGCCCGCGCAGCGTGTTGTTGCCGGGCACCATCATCTCCTTCAGGCCGGTCATCCAGCACACACTCGCCGCGGCGGCGATGTGGTCGCTGAGGGCGGCGGTCTGCCAGGCGCGGTAGGCGCCCATGGAGAAGCCGACGGCCGCGACCCGCCGGGCGTCCACCCGGTCGAGTCCCGCCAGGAAGGCGGCGGCCCGCTGGTCCTCCCGGGCCATGAGCCCGGCGAGCGAGGAGCCGAGGTTGTAGAAGTTGGAGGCGAGGGCCTGCTGCTGGTCGTAGGCGAGCGGGCCGCGATCGCCCCAGCCGAGCGCGTCCAGGCACAGCACCACATAGCCGCGCCGGGCCAGTTCGTCACCGACGAACCGCCCGCTGAAGTACTTGTCCGCCCAGGCCCGGGCGGAGGCGAGACGGGTGTCGTCGTACCAGGGCTGGACGAGTTTCTCCTTCCCGATGTCGAACCTGGCGCCGTGGTCGTGCAGGAGCAGCACGGCGGGGAAGGGGCCCTTGCCGTGCGGGGTGAGCAGGGCGCCGCGCACGCGTTCGTAGCGGGTGAGGGAGACAGTGATCAACTCCCTTGTGTATCCCTCCCCTTGTGACCGCCCCACGGTCTCCGGTGCGTACGGCGTCCCGTCGTGCCGTTCGACGAGCAGGTGCTGCTCGACCGTGGCCCGGGCGGCGCGCCGCCAGGCGCGGAAGTCGCGGATCGGGGATCTTCCCCAGGCGAGCGGGAAGGTCAGGGCGTCCTTCAGCGCCGGATGGAAGTCGGGCAGCGGGCCGTCCACGACCGCGGCCTCCGCCCCGCTCACCGCTCCCCCGGCCAGCAGCGCCGTGCCCGCCCCGACCACGAACGTCCGCCGGCCGAACGGCTCATGGGTGCCCATACGACCTCCCTGTTCCGGCGTGCCGCAGCACGTACCGCTCTACCGCCGACAGGGACGTCAGTGCGCGGTAGTCGTACACATCGGCGGGATCCCAGCCGACGTCGGTCCCGAGGCCGAGACCGCCGGCCACGGCGTTGAGCCGGGCGGGCCGGCCGTTGAACCAGGAGCCGGTGTCGCGGAACCGTTCGCCCCCGTAGTCCGCGACGGCGAGCGACGGCCGTCCCCCGGGATACCGGAACACATTGCGCTCGGAGAAGATCGCGGACTCCACGCCCACGCCCAGGGCGTAGAGAGGCGCCTGCCCCCGGTGGACGTTGTTGACGACGTGCACCTGCCCGAAGCGGACCCGCGGGGCGCGCTGCACGATGCCGCTGAACAGGTTGCGGACGAAGGTCACCTTGAGGTGCCCCCGGTCCCGGTCGCCGCGTCCGTCGCCCGAGCCGATGAGGATCGCCTTGTCGTGGTCCTCGAACCGGCTGTCGGAGACCGTGACGAAGTCGGAGCCGTCCTCGATGTCCAGCAGCCCGTCGTGCCGCTGCACGCGCTCGCCGTGGAACCCCAGGGGTGCCTCGCGGTCGGGGAACCGGCCGTCGGTGAAGGTGCAGTGGTCGATCCAGATGTTCCGGCCGGTGATCACGGTGAGCGCGTCGAAGCGGGCGTTCCAGCTGCCCCGCGTGCCGTCGTCCGGGGACCAGCTGGTGAAGTGGTCGACGGGTGCCTCCAGGTGCAGGTTCCGCACGACGATGTTGTTGCCGGTGTTGACCGTCAGGAACACGCCGAGCAGCCGGGCGTCCCGACCCACGCCGACGAGGGTCGTGTTGCTCGGCACGGTGAGCTGGATCTGCGCCTTCTCCTTGTTCGACCCGGTCTGGCGCAGCTGCCGCTGCTGCTTGCAGTACTCGAAGCGGGTGTCCGACCAGACGGCGCCGTCCTCGCCGAAGCAGGACATGTACCTGCGGAGGTCGTGTCCGGGCGCGTAGTCCTGCTCGCCGAGCAGGGAACCGTCGTCGCTCTCGTGGCCGTTGATGTCGCCGACGACCCGGATCACCTTGGGCGCGGTGGGATCGCCGTCGTTCGCGAGGGCGGTCTTGAGTTCTGCGCGGGTGTCCACCGTCCAGGTCCTGCCGCCCGCCCCGCCGCTCGTGCCGGAGCCGGCCGAGGCCCAGCCGACGGGGGCGCGTTCGGCGGCGGAGGCAGGCGAGGCCGGCCAGAGCAGGCACAGACCGAGGAGGAGAACAGCGGCCCTACGCATAGGGCCGCCAGTCGCCGAGGTACGTCTCCCTGGTGTGCAGCGCGACCTGCGCGCGGCCGAGCTGGGGCCGGTTCACCGGCACGGAGACGGCGGCGCCCGGCCCGGTGTTGCGGTACTCGGCGAACCGCATCGACTGCCAGGGATAGGCCTCGCGCATGTTGGTGTACGGGGCCACCGCGTCGACGCCCGGCCCGATCCGGGTCTCCCGAACCACCAGCGACGGCCAGGCCGTGGTCTCGTACGACGGCACCCAGGGCCGGGCCAGCTTGTACGCCGCGTCCTCGGCACCGGAGGTGATGCGGCAGCGGACGGCGAGGATGCCGTACGGGTTCGCCCGGGCCGTGGAGGGCGCGAAGACCATGCCCTTGGGGGTGAAGTCCACGTCCCGCGCCAGGGTGCGGAAGTGGCACTGCTCGAACACGGCGGTCGCCCGCCCGAAGACGAAGTCGACGTCGCCCTCGATGTAGCAGTGCCGGAAGTACTGCCGGTCGAAGGTGCCGAGCGCGGTGGTGTCGACGAAGAGGGTGTCCTGGTGGGCCAGGAGCCGGACGTTCTCGAACCGGGTGCGGTCGCCGTACGTGTACGCCGCGACGGCCTGCGTGCCGGTGATGTCGGGGTGGTCGGCGCGCAGCCAGTCGTTGGCCAGGGTGAGGTCGCGGACGGTCAGCCCGGGGGCCGCCGAGGTGAAGGTCGCGGAGCCGGCCGTGCCGTAGGTGCCCGAGCCGTCCGGCTTGGGTGTGCCGCCCGCGTTGTCGTACACGATGACGACGTCACGCGGGTCCCGGGTGGCGCCCCTGAGGGTCAGCCCGGCCTTTTCTGCCGGGACGTTGACGACCTCGCGGTACGTCCCCGGGTGCACGACGACGGTCCAGCCGGGGCCGTCCACGGCGTCCACGGCGGCCTGTACGGACTCGCCGGGGCGGACGTGCAGGACGCGGCGACGGGCGGGTGCGGCGAAGGCGGGTGCGGCGCCGGTGGCGACGAGGCCGCCGGCGAATCCGGTGAGCAGGGTGCGCCGGTGCACTCAGCACGCCTCCTTCCACGGCTCCCAGTCGCCGAGGTAGCCGGCGCGGGTCGCCGACCGGGCCTGCTCCGAGGTGAGCTGGGGCCGGTTCTCCGGAACGGAGACGGCGGCGCCCGGTCCCGTGTTGCGGTACTCGGCGAACCGCATCGACTGCCAGGGATAGGCGTTCGACATGTTGGTGTAGGGCGCGACCGCGTCGACGCCCGGGCCGAGCCAGGTGTCCCGGACGGTGAGCATGGGGCGGGCGGTGGTGTCGGAGCTGGGCACCCAGGGGCGGGCCAGCTTGTAGTAGCCGTCGGGAGCCTCGCTGTCGACGCGGCTCCGGGTCACCAGGTAGCCGAGCGGGTTGGCACCGGCCGTCGACGGGGCGAAGACGAAGCCGTACGGGGCCGCCGACAGGTCGGTCCGGTTCAGGGTCCGGAAGCGGCACTGCTCGAAGACGGCGGTCGCCCGCCCGAAGACGAAGTCGACGTCGCCCTCGGCGTAGCAGTGGGCGAAGTACTGCCGGGCGAAGGTGCCCAACGCCATCGAGTCGGCGTACAGGGTGTCCTGGTGGCCGAGGAACCGGCAGTGGTGGAAGGCGGACCGGTCGCCCTGGACCTTGAGGGCGACGGCCTGGGTGCCGGTGATGTCGGGGTGGTCGGCGCGCAGCCAGTCGTTGGCGAAGGTGATCCAGCGGGCGGTGAAGCCGTCGGCCTGCACGGTGGCGGTGGCGGAGCCGGTGGTGCCGTAGGTGCCGCCGCCGGGCTTGGGCGTCCCGGCCGCGTTGTCGTACACGATCACGACGTCACGGGGGTCCTCGCTCGCCCCGATCCAGGTCATCTCGGTACGGGCGGGGTCGACGGCGACGGTCTGCCGGTAGACGCCCGGGGCGATGACGAGGGTGTGTCCGCTGCCGGCCGCGGCGGCCACGGCGTCCCGGACGGTGGTGAAGTCACCGGCGCCGCCCGGGTGGACGTACAGAGTCTTCGGGTCGGGGCGCGCGGCCGGTGAGCCGTACCGGCCGAAGGGGCGCGGCCGGGTGCCGGCGGCCCGCGCGGGGCCGGCGGCGAGCCCGACGACGGCACCCGCTGCGGCGCTCGCGGCGAGGAACTTCCGGCGGGAGAGGGAGACATGGGGCTGCGAGAGCATACGGCTGCTCCTTCGCGGTGCGGCTGGTGCGGGGTAGCTGGTGCGGAGGGGGAACGGCCGGGGCGGGGGCGCGATGCGAGCCGCCCCGGCCGGTTCACGTGCCGGTCAGTCAGATCGGGTCAGCACACGCGGCCGGCGCCCGCGCGGGCGTCGACGATGCCCGGGACCGCCTTCGCCGGGTCGACGCCGGCCCGCAGCGTCGGCGTCCAGCCGGCGCCCGACTGGAGCGTCTCCCCGGGGATCTCCGCGTTGTGCACGGCGATCAGGTCGACGGCCTTGCCGTTGACGACGTTGGCGTTCGCGGTGACCGGCGCCTCGTTCCACTTCTTCAGGATCTTCGCCGGGCTGACGCCCTGTGCCAGCGTGAACGCGTTGTGCTCGGCGACGAGCCGGGACTCCTTGCCGATGCCGTAGACGTAGCCCCACTTCTGGCCCTTGGTGACCACGAAGTGGTTGTTGTACGAGTCGACCTGCCCGAACCGCACGCGCGGCGCCCGCTCGACGATGCCCTCGAAGCGGTTGTGGTGCAGCGTGACCTTCAGCTTGCCCGTGTCGTCGGCGGTGGCGCTGTCGCTGTTGCCGATCAGCATGGTCTTGTCGTGGTCCTTGAACGAGTTCCAGGACACGGTCACGTGGTTCGAGCCGCGCACGACGTCCAGCAGCCCGTCGTGCTGCTGGTAGGTCTTGCCGAAATAGGACGGCAGGGAGCTGTCCGGGTAGCGGCCGTCGGTCAGGGTGTTGTGGTCGACCCACACGTGCGTGGAGCCGTAGACGACCACCCCGTCGTACTCGCTGTTCCAGGCGCCGGTCTTGTTGTCGTCGGCCGGGTCCCACTGCGGGAAGCAGTCGACCGGGGCCTCGATGGTGAGGTTCCGGACGATGACGTTGTCGACACCCTTGATCTGGAGGCTGCCGCCGAGGATCCCGGAGTTCTTGCCCACGCCGATGATGGTGGTGTTGGCGGGGACGATCGCCTTGATGGTCTTGTCCTGCTGGGCGGCGGACGCGGCCCGCAGGTCCTCCTGCTCACCGCTGACCGGCTTGTCGTGCCCCCACACGGCGGGGTCGTAGGCGGCGAGGTACTTCTGGAAGTCGTACCTCTCGGCCTCGAACGCCTCGCAGCCCTGGGAGACGGCGTCGATCATGCCCTTGACCTTGATGATCCTGGGCGCGGTCCCGCCGTCCTTCAGGGCGGCCCGGAACTGCTCCCAGGTGGTGACGGTGTAGACGTGCGCGGCATCGGCCGCGGCACCACCCGTGGTACCGGTGCCGTACGCGCCCCACCCGTCGTTGGCCCCGAGCGTCTGGCGGGCCACGTCCCGGGGCCCGGCCTGCGCGGCGGTACCGCTGACGGACAGCACGAGCGCGGCACACCCGACCACCGCGGCGACCTTCACCCCGGTCACTCTGGCATGATCATGACACTTCAGAACGTTCATGGTGCGGCTCTCTTTCCTTCTGCGTCGGGGGTGTTATGCGGCGGCCTGCGGCCAGGTGATCCACGACTCGGGAATCGGCTCGTCCAGCCGGCGCACATCGCGCGGCCCGAGCACCCGGGTCCGGAGCAGCTCCCTCGCCACGAGGCGGGCCACGGCGATCGCGCCCGGCGGATTGAAGTGCGTGTTGTCCTGCTCGGTGGCGGTCCAGTTGAAGTACTTCTTCGTCTCCTCGACCCCGAGCTCCTGCCACAGGGCGTGCGACAGCGCCTGCACGTCGAGCAGCGCGACCCCCTCCTCGGCGGCCAGCGCCCGCATGGCCGCCGGGTACTCACCGTGCGTCGTCACGGCCTTCCCGCCGGCGTCGAACTTCCGCCGCTCGACGGAGGTGGCCAGCACGGGCCGCGCCCCACGGGCCCGGGCCCCCTCGACGTACATCCGCAGATGGTCCTGGTACGTCGTCCAGGGCTCGGTGTACCGAGTCGGGTCCTCGGCCTTCTCGTCGTTGTGACCGAACTGGATGAGCAGGAAATCGCCGGGCTGGATCGCGGCGAGGATAACCTCCAGCCGCCCTTCGTCGACGAAGCTTTTGGAACTACGCCCGTTCACCGCATGGTTGGCGACCACCAGCTCCTTACGCAGAAAGAACGGAAGCGCCATCCCCCACCCGGTCTCGGGCGCGGCATTCGCATACTTCTGGGCGGCAGTGGAGTCGCCGGCGATATAGAGGGTCCGACTACGACGCCCACCGGCTTGCGCGGTACCGGCGACGGAGAGAGCGAGAGGCACGGCAGCGATACCAGCCGCGGCCACTTGTCTTCGGCTGAGGGACACGCAGAGTTCCTTTCAACAAAGGGCGGGGACATGCACTCAGGGGCGCGGCCCGTATCGATGTGCAGCTCCGCCGCGTGGGCGCGACAAGCCAAGGGGCGGCCCGCACCCTGCACACCACAGACCGCCCCACGGCGAAACCAGCAAGAATCAACCCTTCTGCTGGTTCCACTCCTCCTGCGCGGTGTTCAGCTGCTCAGCCAACGTGTCCAGAAATTCCTTCGCGCTCATCTTCCCGAGCAGCACCTTCTGGAAGTTCGGCTCATTGTCGGCCTTGGAGATCGTGTTCCAGTCCGGCAGGTAGTACGGCAACTGCACAATCGTCGTCGACCCGTCCGACAACGCGTCAGCGGCCAGCTTCGTGGGCTCGGCCTTCGAAATCCACGCGTCCTTCGCCGCGTCCGTGTTCGCCGGCACCTGCCCCGCCGACTCGTTGAACTTCGAGTTCTCCGCCTTGGACGTGGCGAACTCGATGAACTTCCAGGCGGCGGCCTTGTTCTTGGAGCTCTTGAACAGCCCCATTCCGTCGACCGGGTTGGAGACCTGGACCCGCTTCCCGCCCGGACCGGTCGGCTGCGGAATACCGCGGAACTTGTCCACCCCGAGCGCCTTCACATGGTCCTGGTACGACCCGAGGTTGTGGTTCAGCATCCCGATCGTGCCGGAGTCCCACTGCGCGACCATCTTGGTGAAGTCGTTGTTGAGGTCGGCCGCGGGAGTGACCTTCTTGTACAGCGCCGCGTACTTCTCCAGCGCCGCCACGTTCTTGGGGTCGTTGACGGTGGTCTTCTCACCGCTGGAGTCCCAGAACGAGGTGATCCCGGACTGCCCGTACATCGCGTCCAGCGCCTGGGCGATGGAACCGGCGCCACCACGGATGGTGTAGCCGAACTCGTTCTTGCCCTTGTTCGTGAGCTTGTCGGCGGCCGTGAAGAACCGCTCCCACGTCGTCGGCTCCTCAAGCCCCGCCTTCTTGAACAGGTCGGTGCGGTAGTACAGAACACCGTTGTTGGCGGAGGTCGGGATCGAGTACAGCTTGTCGTCGCCACCGCCGGCCGCCTTCAGCGACTCGACCATGTCCTTGTTGAGCTTGCCGTTGAGCGAGGACTTCTCCAGCCGCTCGTCCAGCGGCTCCAGCGCGCCCTGCGCGGCGAACCCCGCGAGCATCGCCGCACCGACACCGCCGACGTCCGGCAGACCGCCGCCCTGGAGGGCCGTGTCGACCTTGGACTGGTACTCGGTGGAGGCGATCCCGACGTACTCGACCTTGATGTCCGGGTTGGCCTTCTCGAAGTCGGCGATGATCGCCTTCCAGGCCTCGGTGCGGACACCGCCGTTGTTGTCCCAGAAGACGATCTTGCCCTTGCCGCTGCCGTCGGCGCCCTTGTCGCCGCCCGCCCCGCTGCCGTCGTCGCCGCAGGCGGTGGCGGTCAGCGCGAGTACGGCCCCCAGGGCGACGGCCGTGGCGGCGCGCCTGCTTCTGCGATTGCTGATCTTCATTGGTCGGCTCTCTTCTTCTGGATCCAGCGGAACTTGAAGGTGTGGGGGGTCAGTGGCGGGCGTGGGGTGCCCAGTCGTCCGTGCCCTTGAGGTAGGCCGCCACGGTGTGCGGCCGCGCCTCCTGGTCGCTCAGCTGCGGACGGTCGGCGGTGACCGTCGCGCCCGGGCCGTGGTTGCGGTACTCGGCGAACCGCGCGTCCTTCCACGAGAACCCGCTCATGTCGGTCCACGGCGAGGACTTGATCGCGGCCGGCAGCGCGGTGTCCCGGATCAGCACCTGCGCGATCGCGTCCGGCTCGCCGCCCGGGTGCCAGGGCCGGCCCAGGTGGAAGCTCCCGGCAGGGGCGTCGCTGACGATCTTCGACCGGGTGATCAGGAACCCGTACGGGTTGCCCTTCCAGGTCGAAGCCGCCGTGATGTAGCCGTTGTTCGTGTCCGAGCCCCGGCTCAGTGCCCGGATCACCGACCGTTCGATCACCGTGGTGGCCCGGCCGTAGATGAAGTCGACGTCGCCCTCGATGTAGGAGTCGCGGACGTAGACCCGGCTGAGGGTGGTCAGCTTGGGGCTGTCGGTCATCAGCGTGTCCTGGTTGCCCAGGAAGGCGGTGTCCTCGAAGACGATCCGGTCGCCGGTCGTCTTCATCGCCAGCGCCTGCTCGCCCTTCAGCTCGTGCGCGGCCTCGTCGAAGTCGTTGCTGAAGGTGAGGTTGCGGGCCGTCACGTCGTTCGCGGCGATCCGGACGGTGGCGCTCCCCGTCGAACCCCCGTACTCGGCGGGCGTGTCGAAGACGATGACGGTGTCGGAGCGGTCCTGTCCAGTCCCCCGCAGCACGAGGTTCGGCTTGCTCGCCGGGATGAACACCTTCTCGCGGTACGTGCCCGGCGCGACGGCGATCTCGACGGCGGTGTCGTTGCCGTCGGGCACCGCGTCCACCGCCGCCTGCACGGTCGGGTAGTCGCCCGGGACGTGCAGGACGACCGGGCCGCCGATCCGCTTCTGCGGTCCGGAGAACCGCTTCACCAGCGCGGGCACGGCGGCGGCCGGGTCGAGCCGGTAGTCGTAGAACGCGCGCGGGTCGAACGCCGTGCCCCATGCGTCGTGCCGTCCCGTGGTGTTCCGCAGGATCGACCCGCGCTGCACCAGCTCGGCCGTGGCGTCGGCCTGGTAGGGGTGCTGGACGCCGTCGTAGAAGCTGTTCTCGATGACCATCTTCGTCCGGCCGCGCGACCAGTTGCCGTACGTCCACACGGGGTCGCCGTCGGACAGCTGCGAGGACAGGTAGTTGTTGTAGAGGTGGGCGTAGGCGACGTTGTCGGCGGACGGGTTGCGCTGCTTGGTGGCGCGGAACCAGTTGTGGTCGACGGTGATCTGCGTCCTGACGTTCGGGGTCCAGCCGATGCCGAAGGTCTTGTTGTTGTTCGTGAACTGGTTGTAGGAGACGGTCACGTACTCGCTGTCCTTGCGGATGTCGAGCTGGCCGTCGCAGATCCGCGAGAAGCGGATGTGATCGATCCACACGTGGTGGGCGGTGTCGAGGCGGATGCCGTCGTAGTCGGTGTCCTTGCAGTCCCAGTTGCCCTCGATGGCCGTGTCACGGATCGCGAGGTTGCGGATGATCACGTTGTGCGTGCCGGGGTCGAGGGTGAAGCCGCCGTGCACGATCTCGGCGGTGTCGCTCACGCCGATGATGGTCTTGTCGGAGGCGACGGGTATCTCCGTGCCGAAGGGGTCCATGTCCAGGGAGCCCTTGACGCGGATGACGTACGGCTCCTCGGCCGCCGCGTACTTGGCGAGGGCGGCCTGGTCGGTGACGGTGACGACCTTGCCGCCCGCCCCGCCGGTGGTGCCGCCGGCGAGGGAGGCGAAGCCGTGCGGCCGGTCGGTCCAGCGGTCGGCGGCGGGCCCGGTCTTCGGGGACTGCGGGGCCGCCTGTGCGTCCCCGAGTGTCCCGAGGCTCAGCGCGGCGACGAGTCCGAGCACGGCGGCCACGACCTTGCCGTGCCCCGGTCTCGACAAGCGCTTGCTACGGAGGTGCGTCATTGCGGCTCCCAACAGGCTTACGGCTGAGGTGCTTTACGAGGCGCTGATCCGGAACTGGGTGAAGGTGGCCGCGCCGGCGTGTCCCTGACCGGCGGGCGCGAGGGCGACGAGGCCGAGCAGGGCGCCGACCCAGCGCCACGGGGTGGCGGCGAAGACCGGGCCCGACGGCCGGAAGCCGTCGCCGACGTCGGCCGAGAAGCGGCAGCGGGCGCCCGCGCCGATCTCGATCCGCAGCCGGGCCCGGGCCTCGGGGGCGAGCCGCGGGTGGGCGGCGTCGCGTTCGGCGTCCGCGACGGCCTCGGCGAACCGGTGCACGAGGTGCGCGGTCCCGTCCGCGCCCCGCTGGAGCCCGATCCAGCCGAACGCGTCCCCGAGGACCGCGAGACCGGCCCGGGCCCCGGGCTCGTCGCTGTCGAGCCGCAGCTCCACCTCGACCGTGCAGGGTTTGCCGGGCAGCCGCTGGGTGAGCACGTTCGGCAGCTTGCGCAGGTCGTGCGCGTCGGCCGAGCGGACGCAGGTCAGCCGGAGCCCGTCCCCGGAGTGCTGGGTGGCCCAGCCGTCGCCCGGGTTGGCGGTCCACTGCCACTGGCGGCCGTACCGTCCGCCGGGGAAGTCGTCGTCGGTGGCGGGCGCGGCCGGCGGCTGCGATGGCAGGTCCGGCTTCTCGTGTACGGCGACGGGGGCGCCGTCGTCCCCGAGCACCGGCCAGCCGTCCCCACCCCAGCGCATCGGCTGGAGGTGCACGACCCGGCCGTAGGGGCCGCGCTGCTGGAAGTGCAGGAACCAGTCCTCGCCCGAGGCGGTGCGCACCCAGCCGCCCTGGTGGGGGCCGTTGACGTCGGTGTCCTTCTGCTCCAGGACGATCCGCTCCTCGTACGGCCCGAAGAAGCCGCGCGAGCGGAAGGCGCCCTGCCAGCCGGTCTCCACTCCCCCGGCGGGGGCGAGGATCCAGAACCAGCCGTCGTGCCGGTAGAGCTTGGGACCTTCGAGGGTGAACCAGCCGGGTATGCGGTCGGCGTCTACGATCACCTTGCCCTCGTCGAGGAGTTCGGTGCCGTCGGGGCGCATCCGGTGCCCGGTGAGGCGGTTCTTGACGCCCGAGCGGGACTTGGCCCAGGCGTGGACCAGATAGGCCTCGCCGGTCTCCTCGTCCCACAGGGGGCAGGGGTCGATCAGGCCCTTGCCGGCCTTCAGCAGGTGCGGGCGGGTCCAGGGGCCCCTGATCTCGGGGGCGTTGACCTGGAAGATGCCCTGGTCGGGGTCGCCCCAGAAGATCCAGAAGCGTTCGTCGTGGTACCTGAGGGACGGGGCCCAGACGCCGCAGTCGTGGCGGGGCCTCTCGAACTCCTCCGCCGGTTCCAGCCGTTCCAGCGCGTGGCCGACCAGGGTCCAGTTCACCAGGTCACGGGAGTGCAGTAACGGCAGTCCGGGGACGCGGCCGAAGCTGGAGGCGGTGAGGTAGAAATCGTCGCCGACGCGGATGACGTCCGGGTCGGACCAGTCGGCGTCGAGGACCGGGTTGCGGTAGGTCTCGGTGGTCACGGGCTCACCGCCTTGCGGACGAGGGCCGCCGCGGCGTCCCGGTCCAGGCGGCCGTCGGCGACGACGGTGACGACCCGGCGGACGACGGTCTCGCCGGGCGGGATCGGCAGCCGCTCGCCGTGCGCCAGTGAGGAACCGACGCCCGGGTACTCCTCGGTGCGCACGAACCACGGGTCGCGGCGGGTCTGTTCGGTGGCGCCGGCGAAGACCAGCGTCCAGGTGCCGCCCCGCAGGGCGAGCCAGTCGGCGGGGCGGCCGTGGACCCGCTCCTCGCCCTCGGCCCCGGCCGAGAAGACCTCCGGCGCGGACGACTCCTTGCGGGCCCGCCAGAAGAAACCGCCGTAGGCCGCGCCCGGCCGCCCGTTGGTCGCGGGGCTGCCGATCGACAGCGGGTCCTTGGTGACGTTGGTGAGGGAGAAGGTGAGGTCCAGGGCCCAGGCCTGGTCGGTGAGTTCGGTGGCCGCGACCGTGCGGCGCTCGCGCAGCAGCTCGCCGCCCGGGGCGACCCAGCGCAGCTCCTCCACGAAGCCGTCCGGGTCGCGCAGCTGGAAGGCGACGTGCCGCTGGGAGCCGTGGTTGTCCAGCTCGGTCGGGCCCTGGTCGCGGACGTAGGTGCGCCCGCCCCAGAAGTTGAACCCCTCGACGTCGGGAACGGCGACACCGACGCCGAGGTGGTGTGCGTGGTCGGCCGGGGTCAGTTCGGTGACCGCCGTGCCGGCCAGGGTGGTGACGGGGTGCAGATACGGGCGCGGGGAGAGCCGGGCCGGCAGCTCGGGCCGGGTGACGTACCGGCCGACCGGCCGCCCCGCGACACGCAGTACCGCAGTGTCGTTGCTGCTGGTCATCTGGTGCTCACCTCTTTCGACAGGTGCTCCGAGGTCAGGGCCCAGGGGGCGCCCAGCTCGGAGTAGAGGGAGAGGGTGTCTGCGGCGGCCGCGACGAGCCCGTCGATGCCCGGCACCACCCGGCGGTTCTCACCGGGGACGCGGTGCCAGGCGGTGTCCGGCAGGGGTGCCGGGTCGGGGGCCGTGCGGATGGCCTCCACGACCTTCATGAAGGCGCCGGTCTCGTCCGGCGGGACGAGCAGGTCCGCCCCGGTGGTGAGGTGCACGACGAGGTTCTCCAGCAGGTCGGTGCGGCCGTGCTCGAACTCCTCCGGGCCGTGCCCCGCGCGCTGGAGCAGCACGCGGTCCTGCTTGTACCAGAAGGTGATCCGGCCGGTGCTGCCGTGCACGAGGACGTACGGTTCGTCCGCCTGCTCGGCACACAGGGTCGCGGCGACGGTGACCGGGTGGCCCTGCGCGGTGGTGATCCGGACGCAGGAGGTGTCGTCGGACTCGATGGCGTTGGCGCGCAGCAGTTCGGTCTCGATGCCGGTGACGTCCTCGGCGCGGGTGCTGCCGCCGAGGGCGAGAGCGGTGGCGACGGCGTGGGCGAGCGGGTTGGTCAGCGCCCCGTCGATCACGTCGACGCCGTTCAGGCGCCGCTTGCCCGCCCAGGGCGCCCGCCGGAAGTAGTCCTCGTTCCGCACCCAGGCACCGGCCCCGCCGAGCCCGGCCAGCTTCCCGATGGCGCCCTCGGCGATCAGTTCGCGGACGGCGGGCAGGGCGTGCGAGCCCAGCGACTGGAAGCCGATCTGGCAGACGACCCCGGCCGCCGCGACCCCGTCGGCCATCCGGCGGAACTCGGCGTACGAGGGGGCGGGCGGCTTCTCCAGCAGGAGGTGCACGCCCCGCTCGGCGGCCGTGAGCGCCAGGTCGGTGTGGGTCGGGATCGGTGTGCAGATCACGGCGATCCGGGCCCCGGTGGAGTCCAGCAGGGCGCCGAAGTCGGCGGACTGCTCGGGCGTGCCCAGACCGTCGAGCTCCGCCTCGGTCAGCGGCGTCAGTTCGCAGACGCCGGCCAGCCGGACGAGGCCCTGCTTCTGGAGGCGGCGGATGTTCTCGACGTGCCAGCGGCCGTGGCCCCGGGCGCCGGCGAGGACGACGGGCAGAGGTGTGTTCATGGAGTCGATCATGCGACCGGTCATGGGATCCTCCCCGCACCCGCGCCGCGGGCCACCGCCCGGTCGGCCGCGGCGGCGCTGTCGATCCGCCCGTGCAGGGCGGGCGTCCAGCCGACGTCGCCGGTCAGGTCGCGCTCGCTGCCCGAGTTGTAGGCGTTGTAGATCATGAGCAGGTCGACCGGAAAGCCGTTGAAGAGCGTGCCGCTCTGGTGCAGGGCGCTGCCGTTCCAGCTCTTGACCAGGTCGGCGACCTCGACGTGGCCGGGGGCGTGGAAGGCGTTGTTCTCGGCGTAGATCTTCGACTCGGTGGAGACGCCGAGGGAGTAGCGGTAGTCGTCGTCGGTGATCTCGTAGCGGTTGTTGTAGAGGTGCACCTGGCCGAAGCGGACGCGCGGGGCGCGCTGGACGACCGACTCGAACTGGTTGTGGTGGAGGGTGACCCGGAGCTTTCCGCGGTCGCCGGTGGCGGTGTCGCCGTTGCCGATGAGCATCGCCTTGTCGTGGTCGGCGAACCGGCTCCAGGAGACGGTCACCAGGTCGGAGCCGTTCGTGATGTCCAGCAGTCCGTCGTGGCGGAGGTAGTTGCGGGCGAAGTGGGTGGGCTCCTGGGCGTCCGGGTGGCCCTTGTCGCTCAACGTCACGTGGTCGACCCAGACATGGGTGGCGCCGGCCAGCCAGATCGTGTCGTACGCCGTCTTCCAGTCGCCGAGGCCGCCGGTGTTGGGCTGCCAGACGGGGAAGCAGTCGTAGGCGTCGCGGATGTCGAGGTTGCGGATGATCACGTTGTCCGCGTTGCGCACCTGGAGGCTCGCGCCCTTCAGGACGGCCGAGTCGCCGAGCCCGACGATCGTGGTGTTGGAGCCGACGGGCAGCACGACCCGCTCGGCCTGCCGGGCGGCGGAGGCCTGGCGGGCCTCCTCCTGCGGGCCGCTGGGCTTGGCGGCGCCCCAGGTGCGGGGGTCGTAGGCGGCGAGGTACTTCTTCAGGCTGTAGCCGCCGGTGGCGTAGTCGGAGCAGTCGAGACGGTCGCCGTCGTCGTCGGTGTTGGCGTCGATGGTCCCGGCGATCCTGATGATCTTCGGGGTGTCGCTGCCGCCGTCGAGGGCGCGGACCAGTTCGGCCCGGTCGGTCACGGTGAAGACGTGGGCGTCGTCGGCCGCGGCCCCTCCGGTGGTGCCCGTCCCCTCGGAGGCCCAGCCGTCGTTCGCGGGCAGGGTGTCACGGCCGATGTCCCGTGCCTCGGCGTGTGCGGGGACGCAGAGCACGCCCACCAGCCCTGCCGCGACGGCGAGTTGGCGCAGTCTCATCCCTTCACCGCCCCCGCGCTGAACCCGGTGATCAGCCACTTCTGGATGAAGGCGAACACGAGCACGACCGGCACGGCCGCGATGATGCCGCCCGCGGCGAGGGCGCCCAGGTCGACGCTGTCCGCGCTCATCAGGGTGTTCAGGCCGACCGGGATGGTCTGCTTGTCCTGGTTGTTGAGGAACATCAGGGCGAACAGGAAGTGGTTCCAGGAGTGCACGAAGGCGAAGGAGCCGACGGCGATCAGGCCCGGCCGCAGCAGCGGCAGCACGACGATCCGGAAGGCCGTCATGCGGTTGCAGCCGTCCACCCAGGCCGCCTCCTCCAGGGAGTACGGCACGTTCTTGATGAAGTTGCTGATCAGGATCATCGACAGCGGCAGCTGGAAGACCGTCTCGGCGAGGATGACACTGCCGAGGCTGTTGATCATCTGGAGTTCGGCGAAGATCTCGAACAGCGGGACCAGCAGCAGCGCGCCCGGCACGAACTGGGAGCACAGCAGGCCCAGCATGAACGCCCGCTTGATCTTGAAGTCGAACCGGGCGAGGGCGTAGCCGCCGGCCAGGGCGACCAGGGTCGTCATGACCAGGGTGGCGACACCGACGAGGACGCTGTTGGCGAAGTAGGTGCCGAAGCTGCGCTCCGTCCAGACCTTCTCGAAGTGGTCGAAGGTCATCGGCCAGGGCACGAGCGAGGTCGAGCCGGCCGGGCGCAGGGCGAACAGCAGGATCCAGTAGAAGGGGATGAGGGTGAAGACCAGGTAGATCCCCAGGGGCAGGTAGATCTGCCAGCGGGGCGCCTCGTCCCAGGCGCGCCTCCCCTTGGAAGGACGCGGCGGTTCGGGGGCCGTGGGCGCCGGAGCGGGCGCCGCCTTGGTGGCTTCCTTGACGCTCACTTGCTCTCGCCTCCGAACTTGCTCAGCCGCAGATAGACCATCGAGCAGAAGAGCAGGATCACGAACGCGACCGTGGTCAGGGCGGACGCGTAGCCGAAGTTGTGGGCGTCGACCGAGGTGTTGGCGATGTAGAGCGGGAGGGTCGTGGTCTCCCCCGCCGGGCCGCCGCCGGTCAGCGTGTAGAGCAGGTCGACGTTGTTGAACTCCCAGACCGCGCGCAGCAGCGTGGACAGGATGATGGCGTCCTTCAGATGGGGCAGCGTGATGTGCCAGAACTGCTTGAGGCGGCTGGCCCCGTCGACCTCGGCGGCCTCGTAGAGGTCCTTCGAGACGGACTGGAGGTCGGCGAGGATGAGGATCGCGAAGAACGGCACCCCGCGCCACAGGTCGGCGACGATCGCCGCCGGGAACACCGTGGAGGTGTCCGACAGCCAGCTGGTCCCGTAGGAGCCGATGCCCATGTCCGCGAGGTAACGGGTGATGCCCGTCTGGGAGTTGTAGAGCAGCACCCAGATCGCGGAGGTGAGCACGCCGGAGACGGCCCACGGGGAGAAGACCATCGCGCGTCCCAGGCCCCGGCCCACGAAGGTCTGGTTGACGATGAGGGCCAGCGCGAGACCGAACAGCAGCTGCAGGCCGACCTCGACGAAGACCCACTTGGCGCTGAAGACGAGGGTGTCCCAGAAGACCGGGTCCTCGGTGAAGGCGTGGACGAAGTTGTCGAAGCCCGCGTATCCGTTCCGCCACGGCTTGGTGGGGTTGTAGTTCTGCAGGCTGTAGTAGAAGACGCTGATGACCGGGTAGGCGATGAAACCCAGCATGAGCAGGGCGGCCGGTGCGATCAGGAGGTACGGGAGCCTGCGCGGGGTGGCGGAGGCCCGGCGCCGCCGGGGTGGCGCGGGCGGTTTCGCCACGGCTGCGGCTTGGGCCATGACTGTTCTCCGTTCTCAGTACGTCGTGGTACGTCGTGCGTCAGTGCGCGGGAAGCGCTTTCTTCCCGGGCAGGGTCGTGCCGGGTCGTGCTGAGGAGCAAAGGTGGTGCCGGGGTGGTGCGGTGGTTCAGCCCGCGTACGGGTCCTGCACCTTGCCCGTGCGGGCCAGGAACTCGAAGTCGCAGCCGGTGTCGGCCTGCGTGATCTGCTCGTTGTAGAGCGCGCCGTAGCCGCGCTCGTACCGGGTGGGCGGCGGTGTCCAGTCCGCCCTGCGCCGCTCAAGCTCCTCGTCGTCCACGTGGAGGTGGAGCGTGCGCGCCTCGACGTCGAGGGTGATGGAGTCGCCGGTGCGGACGAGGGCGAGCGGTCCGCCCACGTACGACTCGGGAGCGATGTGCAGCACGCAGGCGCCGTAACTCGTGCCGCTCATCCGGGCGTCGGAGATGCGGACCATGTCCCGGACTCCCTGTTTGAGCAGGTAGTCGGGCAGGGGCAGCATCCCGTACTCGGGCATACCCGGACCGCCCTTGGGGCCGGCGTTGCGCAGCACGAGCACGTGGTCCGGCGTGATGCCGAGCGACGGGTCGTTGATGGTGCGCTGCATGGTCTTGTAGTCGTCGAAGACGACGGCGGGCCCGGTGTGCTTGAGCAGGTGCCGCTCGGCAGAGATGTGCTTGATGACGGCGCCGTCCGGGCAGAGGTTGCCGCGCAGCACGGCGACCCCGCCCTCGGCGGCGACCGGGTTGTCCCGGGTCCGGATGACGTCGTCGTTGTGCACCTGCGCGCCGGCGATCTGCTCCCGCAGCGTGTCGTGCGAGACGGTCGGCCGGTCCAGGTGGAGCAGGTCCGTGATCCGGGAGAGGAACCCGGGCAGACCGCCCGCGAAGTGGAAGTCCTCCATCAGGTACGTCTGTCCGCCGGGCCGTACGTTGGCCAGCACCGGGACCGTGCGGGCGATGCGGTCGAAGTCGTCGAGGGTGAGGCGGACGCCCGCGCGGCCGGCCATGGCGATCAGGTGGATCACGGCGTTGGTGGAGCCGCCGAGACCGAGGACGGTCGTCACGGCGTCGTGGAAGGCGTCGGCGGTGAGGATGTCGCTCAGCTTCCGGTCCTTGTGGACCAGGTCGACGATCGTCATGCCCGCCCTGGCGGCCATCCGGTCGTGCCCGGAGTCCACGGCCGGGATGCTGGAGGCGCCCGGGACCGTGACGCCGAGGGCCTCGGCGGCGGCGGTGAGGGTGGAGGCCGTGCCCATCGTCATGCAGTGGCCGGGCGAGCGGGCGAGGCCGCTCTCCAGCTCCTGCATCTCGCAGTCGCCGATGACGCCGGCCCGCTTGTCGTCCCAGTACTTCCACATGTCGGTGCCGGAACCGAGGACCTCGTTGCGCCAGTGGCCCGGCAGCATGGGCCCGGCCGGCACGAACACCGCCGGCAGGTCCGCGCTCGCCGCGCCCATGAGCAGGGCGGGCGTGGACTTGTCGCAGCCGCCCATCAGTACGGCCCCGTCGACCGGGTACGACCGCAGCAGCTCCTCCGTCTCCATGGCGAGCATGTTGCGGTAGAGCATGGGGGTCGGCTTCTGGAAGGTCTCGCTCAGGGTCGAGACCGGGAACTCCAGCGGGAAACCGCCCGCCTGCCAGACACCGCGCTTGACCGCCTGGGCACGGTCCCTGAGGTGCACGTGGCAGGGGTTGATGTCCGACCAGGTGTTGAGGATCGCGATGACGGGCTTGCCGAGGTGCTCCTCGGGCAGATAGCCGAGCTGGCGGGTGCGGGCCCGGTGGCTGAAGGTACGGAGCCCTTCGGTGCCGTACCACTGGTGGCTGCGCAGCTCCTCGGGGGGCTTCCGGTCGGTCATATCGACCACCCGGCGGCGATCGCGGCGACCTCGGCCCGCTCGCTCTCGGGCAGTTGCCTGCTCGGCGGGCGGACCTCGCGGCGGCACAGGCCGAGGGAGGCGAGGGCCTCCTTGACGACGGTGACGTTGTTGGCGGAGCCGCTGTCGGCGCGCAGCTCCTCGAAGCGGCGGATCTGCTCCCAGACCTTCATGGCGGCCGGGTAGTCGCCGGAGCGCAGCGCCTCGATCATGTTCAGGGAGACGGCCGGGGCGACGTTCACCAGCCCGGAGGTGAAGCCGGTGGCGCCCGCGGAGAAGTAGGAGGGCGCGTAGGGCTCGGCGAGCCCGGCCACCCACACGAACCGTTCCAGCCCGGCGTCGCGGGCGAAGGCGGCGAACCTGGCGGCGTCCGGGACGGCGTACTTCACGCCGATGACGTTCGGGCAGGCGTCGGCGAGCTCGGCGAGCCGGGCACCGGGGAGCTGCGCGTTGCGGATGTACGGAACGACGCCCAGCTCCGGCACGGCCTGCGCGATGGCCCGGTGGTAGTCGACCCAGCCGGCCTGGGAGACGTACGGGTGGACGGGCTGGTGGACCATCACCATCTGGGCGCCGAGGTCACGGGCGTGCCGGGCGGAGGCGACGGCGGTCGGGATGTCGTGCCCGACACCGACCAGGACGACGGCCCGCTCCCCGGTCTCGTCGATCGTCAGCTCCGTGACGAGCCGGCGCTCCTCGGGCGTCAGGGCGTAGAACTCGCCGGTGTTGCCGTTCGGGGTGAGGGTGGTGATGCCGCCGTCGAGCAGACGGCGCAGCAGGGCCCGGTAGGTGTCCTGCTCGACGGAGCCGTCCTCGGCGAACGGCGTCACCGGGATCGCCACCACGTCGGCCAGGGCCGCCCGCTGGGTCTCGAACGCCACGCTGCTCATTCCTGACCTTCCTGTTCCAGTCCTGCCTGGGGGAAAGCACGCTGCACGAAGGACGCGATGTGGGAGTGCAGGGCGCGGGCCGCGCCGTCGGCGTCGCCGTCGAGGGCGAGCCGGAGGATCTCGCGGTGCTCGCCGGCCTCCCGCTCCCAGGAGGGCGAGGCGGCCCACGCGACGGCGGAGACCAGGGCGGCCTGGTCACGGACCTCGTCGAGCATCCGGCCGAGCAGCGGGTTGCCGCACGGCAGGTACAGGGCGCGGTGGAACTCCCGGTTGGCCAGGGAGCGTTCGGCGGTGTCGGTGGCGGCGTCGGCCCTGGTGAGCGCAGAGCGGGCGGCCTCCAGGGAAGCCCCGCGGTGCACGGCCCGCTTCAGCGCCTCGGGCTCCAGCAGCAGCCGGACGTCGTAGACCTCGCGCGCCATGTCCGCGTCCACCATGCGCACCGTGACGCCCTTGTACTGGCTCATCACGACCAGCCCGGTCCCGGCGAGGGTCTTGAGCGCCTCGCGCACCGGGGTCTTCGACACCCCGAACTGCGCGGCGAGCTCGGTCTCGACCAGCGCCTGGCCCGGCGTCAACTGCCCGGTGAGGATGCGGTGTTTGATCCCCTCCAGCACGTACTGCGTGCGGGAGGGGATCGGCGTGGGCACAGAGGTCATGCGCGCCTCTCGGATCTCGCGTCCCCGGAGGGATCGCGTATCGGATCTCGCGTATCGCGTCTCATATATGACGTACGAAGTACGACGCGATGACGGTAGGAGGGCGCGTTTGTTTCGTCAATGCTTCTGACGAAGAAGATGTGCCGCCGTTCACACGCTCCTGGTGAGACCCGGGTGCGCGGTGGCGGTGGGTCCGCCGAAGGCGGAGGCGGCTCGTGCGGTCGCCTCCTCGGGGGTGAGCGTGGGCCCGACGTGCGTGACGAGCAACTCCCTTGCGCCCGCCCGGCGGGCGGTCGTGCCGGTGTCCTCGGGGGTGAGATGAACCTGTTCGCCTTCGCGATGCTCGTCGATGTCGGCTTCGCAGAGGAACAGGTCGGCGTCCCGGGCGAGTTCGGTCAGGCTCGGGCAGGGGCCGCTGTCGCCGGAGTAGGCGAGAACCCGCCCGGCGGCCTCGGCACGCAGGCCGTACGCCTCGACGTCATGATCGACGGCCCGGGCCGTGAGGACCAGGTCGCCGTGGTGTGCCAGGTGACCGTCGTGCAGGGTCCGGAAGTCCAGGATGCCCTTCAGGAAGTCCGCGTCGGGCCGCCCGAAGAACCCGGCGAGACGCTGCGCGCACCCCGCCGGGGCGTACACCGGTACGGGTGCGGGCGGGGTGAGGCCGCCGTACGCCAGGCCGTACACCGCGGAGAGCAGGTCGGCACAGTGGTCGGCGTGCAGGTGCGAGATCCACACGGCGGTGAGCCGCGCCGGATCGGTGTGCCGCTGCAACTCGGCGAAGGTCCCGGGCCCCGCGTCAACCCACACCTCGGCGCCCCCGCCGCGCAGCAGGTATCCGGAGCAGGGACGGTCGGGCCGCGGGTGCGGGGAGGCCGTCCCGAGGACGGTGAGGGTGAGGGACATGCGGGGAGGCTACGTGCTGCCTCGCCGTACGCGCCGCCTGATTCTTCCCGGGCGTACGGAACAGTGAGTCCCAGGGCCGGCCCCCAGCCCACCGCCCCCCCCGGGCAGGAGGCCTCGGCGATCCGTCCGCCCCACCGGATCCACGCCCACCGTGGCCGACGGCCCGCCCCGCGGGCACGCCACCCACGCCCCGGGCCGGTCGCGGTCGGCCGTTTCCCGTCACGCGTTCCTCGCCACGGGGCACTCCCCGAGCGCCCAAACCCCACGGCCGAACCTCAGCCCACCGCCTCCCGCCGCCTCGCCGGTGCCCGGCCCTGCGGCCTCATCACCGCCGCGTCCACCTCGGATCCCGCCCGCTCAGCCCCACCGCCCGGTCCAGCAGGGGCGCGTCCGGCTCGACGGGGACGACGGGGCCGAAGATCTCCCCCCGGCTGGGGTCGTCGACCGACGCGGCGAGGAAGTCGTGGCAGACCTGGAGCGCGGCCGGGTCGGGGGTGTACGTCCGGCCGGTCGCGCGGGCCAGGTCCCAGCCGTGGATCACCAGCTCGTCGGTGGCGACGAGCCCCGCGATCTCGCCGGGCAGGTCCACGCCTCCGGCCCGGGTCATACCGGTCCAGGCGACCGGGTCGCGCCAGGCCTCGGCCAGTTCGGCGAGGGCCTTGGGCCACTCCTCCCGCCAGCCGGGCCCCAGGTCCGGGAGGGCGGAGTCCGGGCTGGTGTCGGTCGTGACGCCCAGGTCCTTGCGGCCGGCATCGCGGAAGGCGACGGTCAGCCCGACCATATGGCCCAGCAGGTTGCGCACCGTGTACTCCGGGCAGGGCGTCGGGTCCGCCAGTTGCTCGTCGGTGACGCCTTCGGCCAGGTGCGCCAGGGCCCACGTCTGCGGTCCGAGGTCGAGGGTCGGGGTGGTGTCGGTCATCCGCTGTGCCTCCTGGTTTCGTTCCTGGGAGGTAGACCGACCGCGACGGCGGAACTCATCGCCCGGCCGCCCGTTTTCTACGGCACTTTCCCGATCTCTCCCCACGGGCCTTAGCGCCACGATGACCAGGCATGACGAACAGAACGACCTGGCCCGTGGTGCGTGTACTGCGCGATCGCGACGCGGGGCTCTACCTCTCCGGCGTGGTGGTCTCCGGCTTCGGCACCTCGGCGCTGTGGCTGGCGTCCGGCGTGTGGGTCAAGGACCTCACCGGCTCGGACGGCCTGGCCGCGCTGTGCATGCTCGCCATGTGGCTGCCGACCCTGGCCGGACCGCTGCTGGGCACGCTCGCGGACCGGGGCCGCCGCAAACCCCTGCTGATCGGCGTGAACCTGCTCCTGAGCGCCCTCCTGCTCACCCTCGTGGGCGTCGACACCCCGGGCGACCTGTGGCTGCTGTACGCGGTGCTGTTCGTGTACGGAGCGGCGGGCGTCGTACACGACGCGGCCGAGTCGGCGCTCGTGGCGACCGCCGTCGACCCGTCCCTGCTCGGCGACTTCAACGGCCTGCGCATGACGGCCACCGAGGGCATGAAACTCCTGGCCCCGCTGGCGGGCGCGGGCCTGTACGCGGCATACGGCGGCGCGAGCGTCGCCCTCCTGGACGCGGCGACGTTCGTCCTGGCCACAGGCCTGTACGCGCTGCTGCGGGTGCGGGAGGACAAGCCCGCGCCGCCCACCGGCACCCGCCGGGAGCGCACCGCCGAGGGCGCCCGCCACCTGTGGGCGCACCCCGTGCTGCGCCCCCTGGTGCTGGCGGGCGGCGCCACCATGCTGTGCGCCGGCCTGAACGGGGCGATGGCCTACGCCGTCGTCGACGCCCTCGGGCGCTCCCCGGCCTACGCCGGTGTGCTGTACGCCGTGCAGGGCGCCGGGTCGGTGGCGGTCGGCCTGCTCTCCGGCAGCGCCCTGCGCCGCCTGGGCGAGCGGCGCTTCGCGGCGTACGGCATCGCCCTGCTGGCCGTCGCGGTGGCCCTGCGGGCGGTGCCGTCCGACCCGCTGGCGCTGGTGTGCAGCGCGGCGATCGGGGCAGGGCTGCCCGCGGTGCTGATCGCCGCGCTGACCTCGGTGCAGCGCGAGACGCCGGGTCCGCTGCTGGGCCGGGTCACCGCCACGGCCACGACGCTCGTGTACACGCCGAACGTGGTCGGGCTGGCCGCCGGGGCGGCCCTGGTCGAGCTGGTGAGCCACCGGCTGGTGCTGGTGGCCCTGGGCGTGGCCCTGCTGGTGACGGCGGCCCCGCTGTTTCAGCGCCCGGCGAGAGCGGAACGGACGGTCTCCAGGTCGTCGTCGGACGCCAACCCGGCGTGATACAGCCGCAGTTCGGTGGCGCCGAGCCCCCGTGCCTCGGACGCGTCGGCGGCGAGGGTGCCGGGGCTGCCGCCCATGCCGGAGACGACAGTGAAGTTGGCGGCGATGACCGCGCCCTCCCTGCCCTGCCGGGCGAACGGCGTCAGGGTGCCGGTGCCGCCCGCGCAGGGCACGACCACACCGTCCGCGACGGACAGGATGTGCGCCGGGTCGACCCCGGGGTTGGCGCCGACGTGGTAGGACACCGGGTCCGCGTGCAACAGCACCTGGAAGCCCTCGGGCGCGGCCTCGCGCACGGCCCGGACCGCCGTCTCCTGGAGCGTGCGGGCGGTTTCGTCCCGGTACGCGCGCGTGGTGTTCGCGAGCGTCTCGCCGAGGAGCTTCTCGACGCCCGTCCAGCCGCCGTCGGAGGGCGTCACCCCCTGCCACACCGGCTCCAGCGCGGTGCGTACGGCGGCGGCCAGCTCGTCGCCGTCCAGGCCGTGCCGGCCGTAGCCCTCCCGGCAGGCCGGGCAGAAGCACAGCGCCATCAGGTACTGCCCGGCGTCGCCGAGGCCGACGCCGCCGGTCTTGTCGTGGGCGTGCAGATGCTGGAGGCCGTACCAGCCGAGGGACTCCAGTTCGGTGCCGCGCGCCCCGGGCCGTACGGCCGCCTCCGCCGCCAGGTCGGTCAGGTACGCGCGCGTGGCGGGCTGCGCGATGCACGGCGCCCAGGGGTAGCGGTCGCCGTAGGCGTTGACGACCGAGGTGCCCGGGTGCTCGGCGCCCAGACGGGAGTTGTGCGCGAGGACGACCCAGGTGTGCACCTCCAGGCCGGCGTCCGTGAGCGCGGCGGCGGCCTCGCCGAAGGCGTCACCTGGGGCCCAGTCACCGGCCGGGTAGGGGTGCAGCTCCCGTCCGTCCCAGCGGTCGTCCGCCGGGTAGTGCACGGCGGCGTGCTCGGCGGTGACGATGCGGTGGCGCGGGTGGCGGGGGGTGAGCGCGCGCGTGGAGTGGTAGGCGGCGGCGAGCGTCACCTGCTCCACGCCGAGCGCCGCGATCCGCGCGGGCGCCTCCGGGTCCCCGTTGACGTCCCAGGGGTAGACGAATGCCGACGCCTTCACTTGGCCTCCTCAAGCAGCGCGTAGCCGCGCTCGATCACTTCGGCGAGCTGCTTGACATGATCCTCGGTCGGCTCGTGCAGCGGGGGCCGCACCTCCCCCACGTCCAGTCCGCGCAGCCGTACGCCGGCCTTGACGAGGGCGACGGCGTAGCCGCGGCCCTGCGCGCGCAGCTCGACGAAGGGGCGGTAGAAGCCGTCCAGCAGCTTCTCCACGGTGCTGTCGTCGCCGTTGCGGAGCGCCTGGTGGAAGGCGAGGGCGATCTCGGGCGCGAAGCAGAACACGGCGGACGAGTAGAGCGTGACGCCGAGGGCGCGGTAGGCGAGCTGGGTCTGTTCGGCGGTCGGCAGGCCGTTGAAGTAGAGGAAGTCGCCGGGGACCTCGCAGCGCACGGCGCTGATGACGCGCTGCATGAGGTCGAGGTCGCCGAGCCCGTCCTTGAGGCCGATGATCCCGTCGGTCCGGGCGAGTTCGACGACGGTCTCGGGGGTGAAGACGGCGTTGTCCCGCTGGTAGACGATGACCGGCAGGGCGGTCGCGGCGGCGATCTCCCGGTAGTGCCGCAGCAGGCCTTCCTGCCCGGCGACGACGAGGTACGGCGGCATGGCGAGCAGCCCGTCCGCCCCGGCCGCCTCGGCGAGCCGGGCGTAGCGCACGGCGAGCGCGGTGCCGTACCCGGCGCCCGCGACGACCGGCACGCGCCCCTCGGCCGCCTCGACGGCGACCCGTACGCAGGCCTCGAACTCCTCGGGCGTGAGCGCGTGGAACTCGCCGGTGCCGCAGCAGGCGAACACGGCGGCGGCTCCGGCCTCGACCCCGCGGCGCACGTGCGTGCGGTAGGTGTCGAGGTCCACGGAGCCGTCGGGGCCGTAGGCGGTGACCGGGAAGAACAGCGGTCCGCTGGGGATGTCGAGTCGAGCGGCGAGAGGGGCTGACGTCACGAGCTCTCCCGGTTCCATATTCATGATTGCCGTCTATATTTCTGAACGCCCCCACGCTAAGGCGCCTCCGCGGCGCCGGTCAAGCGCGCGAACCCGCCACGCACCAGCGGATTCGCTCTTTCCGCGGCATACTTGACGGGCTCCACTCGAGATCCTTAGCGTGTCCACGAATATGAATGCCGTGCACCCATCTGCACGGTGGGAGATTCAAGGAGACCGAGGATGCCCGCTCCCCGCACCGTCCTGCTCACCGGCGCCGCCGGTGGCCTCGGCACCCTGATGCGGGAGCTGCTCCCGGACTACGGCTACGAGCTGCGCCTGCTCGACATGCGCCCGATCGAGGGCGCGCCGGACGCGATCACCGCCGACCTCGCCGACCGGGACGCCGTGCGCGAGGCGGTCCGCGGCGTCGACGCGATCATCCACCTCGCGGGCATCTCCCTGGAAGCCCCCTTCGAGAAGATCCTCAAGGCGAACATCGAGGGCACCTACCACCTCTACGAGGCCGCCCGCGAGGAGGGCGTCGGCCGGATCGTCTTCGCCTCCTCCAACCACGCCGTCGGCTACACCCCGCGCCCCCAGGGCGACGACCCCCTGATCCCGGTCGACACCCCCCGCCGCCCGGACACCTTCTACGGCCTGTCCAAGTGCTTCGGCGAGGACCTCGCGCAGCTCTACTGGGACAAGCACGGCCTGGAGACGGTCTCGGTGCGGATCGGCTCCTGCTTCCCCGAGCCGACCAGCGTGCGCATGCTCTCGGTGTGGATGAGCCCCGCCGACGGCGCCCGCCTCTTCCACGCGGCCCTGACCGCCGAGCACGTCGGCCACACCGTCGTCCACGGCTCCTCCGCCAACACCCGGCTGTGGTGGGACCTCACCACCGCCCGGGCGCTCGGCTACGAGCCGCAGGACGACTCCGAGCCGTGGGCCGAGAAGCTCATCGCCGAGCAGGGCGAGCTCGACCCCGAGAACGAGGCGCACGCCTACCTGGGCGGCCACTTCGTGACGGACCCGCCGATCTGGCCGTACTGACCGGAAAGAGTCGCCGCGAGAGGGCGGGCGGGCAGAGAACGGGCCCGCCCGCTCGGGCATTCGGGCACGGCCCGGATACGGTCGGACAGCGCCCTCAGGGGCGCGGGGAACTGCGCGACCAGCCACAACGCACCCGCGGACGCCCGCGAGCCCCCTGCCGCACGCCGCGCGCCTCCGAGACCGAACGGGCACACACGGGCACGAACACTTCCGCAACAGACCTGGTCGCCGTGGAACACCCGCTGTAGAACTTCCCCCATGGCCCACCGAGGGTCCGAACGGGCAGCACAGCAGGAAGGCGGGTGACGGCCATGACCAGAACCGCGGAAGAACGCCAGCGCGAGATCGTGCTGGCCGCACGGCGCGCCGGCTCGGTCGATGTCACCGCCCTCGCCACCGAACTCGGCGTGGCCAAGGAAACCGTACGGCGGGACCTGCGCGTCCTGGAGGACCACGGCCTGCTCCGCCGCACCCATGGCGGTGCCTACCCGGTGGAGAGCGCCGGCTTCGAGACGACGCTCGCCTTCCGCGCCACCAGCCACGTCCCCGAGAAGCGCCGCATCGCGACCGCCGCCGCCGAGCTTCTCGGCGACGCCGAGACCGTCTTCGTCGACGAGGGCTTCACCCCGCAGCTCATCGCCGAGGCACTCCCCCGGGACCGGCCGCTGACCGTGGTCACCGCGTCCCTGCCGGTCGCCGGTGCCCTCGCCGAGACCGACAGCGTGTCCGTGCTGCTGCTCGGCGGCCGGGTCCGCTCCGGCACCCTCGCCACCGTCGACCACTGGACGACCAAGATGCTGGCCGGTTTCGTCGTCGACCTGGCGTACATCGGCGCCAACGGCATCTCCCGCGAACACGGCCTCACCACCCCCGACCCGGCCGTCAGCGAGGTCAAGACCCAGGCGATCCGGGCCGCCCGCCGCACGGTCTTCGCGGGCGTGCACACCAAGTTCGGAGCGGTCAGCTTCTGCCGGTTCGCCGAGGTCGGCGCGCTGGAGACGATCGTGACGAGCACCCTGCTGCCCGTCGCCGAGGCCCACCGCTACTCACTGCTCGGACCGCAGGTCATCCGGGTCTGACCCACCCACCACCCCACCACCCCTTGTCCCAGGGCACCTCCACGCCCTGCGATGCCCCTTATCTCCCCATACATCCAGGAGCGATCCATGCGAACCCAGAGCCGACGACGGCCACCGCGAGCCACGCTCGCCATGGCCGCCGCAGGGACGCTGCTCGCCCCGCTGCTCTCCGGCTGCTGGGTCGGCGCGGGCGGGGCCGGATCCGGCGGCGACGCCATCAACGTCCTGATGGTGAACAACCCCCAGATGGTCGAGCTCCAGAAGCTCACCCGCGCCCACTTCACCAAAGAGACCGGCATCAAGGTCAACTTCACCGTGCTGCCCGAGAACGATGTCCGCGACAAGATCAGCCAGGACTTCGCCAACCAGGCCGGCCAGTACGACGTCGCCACGCTGTCCAACTACGAGATCCCGATCTACGCACGCAACGGCTGGCTGCAAGAGATGAACGGCTATGTGGCCAAGGACCCGGCCTACGACGAGCAGGACGTCCTGAAGCCGATGCGCCAGTCCCTCACCGGCGACGACGGCAAGCTCTACGGCCAGCCCTTCTACGGCGAGTCGTCGTTCCTGATGTACCGCAAGGACGTCTTCGAGAAGAAGGGCCTGACGATGCCCGCGCACCCCACCTGGCAACAGGTGGCGGACCTCGCGGCGAAGGCCGACGGCGCCGAGCCCGGCATGAAGGGCATCTGCCTGCGCGGACTGCCCGGCTGGGGCGAGGTGATGGCCCCGCTGACCACCGTCGTGAACACCTTCGGCGGCACCTGGTTCGACAAGAACTGGAAGGCACAGCTCGACTCCCCCGCCTTCGTGAAGGCGACGAAGTTCTATGTCGACCTGGTCCGCGAGCACGGCGAGTCCGGCGCCGCCCAGTCCGGCTTCGCCGAGTGCCTGAACAACATGACCCAGGGCAAGGTCGCCATGTGGTACGACGCCACCTCCGCGGCCGGATCCCTGGAGGCGTCGAACTCCCCGGTCAAGGGCAAGGTCGGCTACGCCCCCGCCCCCGTCGAGCAGACGAAGTCCTCCGGCTGGCTCTACACCTGGGCCTGGGGCATCCAGAAGGCCTCCCGCAACTCCGACGACGCCTGGAAGTTCGTCTCCTGGGCGTCCGGCAAGAAGTACGAGCAGCTGGTCGGCGACCAGATCGGCTGGTCCAACGTCCCGGCCGGCAAGCGGGCGTCGACCTACGCCGACGCCGACTACCGCAAGGAGGCCGCCGCCTTCCAGGAGATGACCAAGGAGGCCATCGAGGGGGCTCGGCCCAATGATCCCGGCGTGCAGCCGCGGCCCGCGCCCGGCATCCAGTTCGTCGGCATCCCCGAGTTCACCGACCTCGGCACCAAGGTCTCGCAGGAGATCAGCGCGGCCATCGCCGGACGCCAGTCCGTCGAGTCGGCCCTGAAGAAGTCGCAGGCGCTCGCCGAGAAGATCTCCGAGGAGTACGAGGGACGATGACCGCCATGACAACGGCCCCCCTGGCCGCTCCCGAGACCCGCACCCCGGCCCGCCGGCCCTCCGCCCGCCTGCGCGCCTGGGCCACCCGCGCCCCGCTGCTCCCCGCCCTGATCTTCATGATCGTCGTCACCCAGCTGCCCTTCGTGGCCACGCTGGTGATCTCCTTCTTCGACTGGAACTCCCTCTATCCCGACGCCCGCCACTTCACGGGCCTCGGCAACTACCAGGAGGTCCTGACCGACGCGGACCTGCGCCAGTCGGTGTGGACGACCGTCCTGCTGACGGTGGCGGTGGTCCTGGCCAGCCTGGTGCTGGGACTCGTGCTCGCCCTGCTGCTGGACCGGAGGTTCCGCGGCCGGGGCATCGTACGGACGCTGCTGATCGCTCCGTTCCTGGTGGTCCCGGTGGCGGCCGCCCTGCTCTGGAAGCATGTGCTCTACAACCCTGAATACGGCCTGTTCAACGGGTTGTTGCACTATGTGGGCGGCCCACAGCCCGACTGGATCTCCAACACCCCGCTGCTCGCGGTCGAGGCGTCGCTCGTCTGGCAGTGGACGCCGTTCATGATGCTGATCCTGCTGGCCGGTCTGCAGAGCCGCGACCACGAGCAGATCGAGGCGGCCCGGGTCGACGGCGCGAGCGACTGGCAGATCTTCGTCCACCTGACGCTCCCGCATCTGCGCCGCTACCTCGAACTGGGCGCCCTGCTGGGCTCGATCTACATCGTCCAGAACTTCGACGCGGTCTTCACTATCACGTCCGGCGGCCTGGGCACCGCCAACCTCCCCTACACCGTCTACCAGAGCTTCTACCAGGCCCACGAGAACGGCCTCGCCTCGGCCGCGGGCGTCCTGGTGGTCATCGGCTCGATCGTCATCGCGACCTTCGCCCTGCGCGTGGTGTCGTCCCTGTTCCGCGAGGAGGTGTCCCGCGCATGAGCACGAACGCCCTGCGTGTCCGCCGTGTCCGTGGCAAAGGTGCGGGCCTGGGCCTGCTGGCCTGGCTGCTCGGCATCGCGTTCTTCCTGCCCATCGCGTGGATGGCACTCACGTCCTTCCACTCCGAGCAGGACGCGGCGACCAACCCGCCGTCCTTCGCCGCCGCCCTGACCCTGGACGGCTACCGCGAGTTCTTCGGCGCGGGCGGCGGCGCGAGCCCCTGGCCGGCGCTGATCAACTCCACGGTCGCATCGGTGGCCTCGACCCTGCTGGTCCTGCTGCTGGCCTTCCCGGCGGCGTACGCGCTGTCGATCAACCGCGTCCGCAAGTGGACCGACGTGCTGTTCTTCTTCCTCTCCACGAAGATGCTGCCGGCGGTCGCGGGCCTGCTCCCGATCTACCTCTTCGCCAAGAACGCCGGGATGCTCGACAACATCTGGCTGCTGGTCATCCTCTACACCTCCATGAACCTGCCGATCGCGGTGTGGATGATGCAGTCGTTCCTCGCCGAGATCCCGGTCGCCGTGATCGAGGCGGCGAAGGTGGACGGGGCCCGGCTGCCCACGATCCTCGCGCGCGTGGTCGCTCCGATCTCCCTCCCCGGTATCGCCGCCACCGCCCTGATCTGCTTCATCTTCAGCTGGAACGAACTCCTCTTCGCCCGGGTGCTCACGGGCGTGGTCGCCGAGACCGCCCCCGTCTTCCTGACCGGCTTCATCACCAGCCAGGGCCTGTTCCTGGCGAAGGTGTGCGCCGCGTCGCTCGTCATCTCCCTGCCGGTGCTCGCCGCGGGGTTCGCCGCCCAGGACAAGCTGGTCCAGGGCCTGTCGTTGGGAGCCGTCAAATGAAGGCCGCCGTCATCGAGTCCGTGGGCAAGGCCGTCGTCGCCGAGGTCCCGGACCCGACGCCAGGGCCGCGCGAGGTCGTCGTCGAGGTCGCGGCCTGCGGGCTGTGCGGCACGGACCTGCACATCCTCCAGGGCGAGTTCGCCCCCGAGCTGCCGATCGTGCCCGGGCACGAGTTCGCGGGCGAGGTGGTCGGGGTCGGCACCCAGGTCACCGAGGTGTCGGTGGGCGACCGGGTCGCGGTCGACCCGTCCCTGTACTGCTACGAGTGCCGCTACTGCCGTACCGGCCACAACAACCTCTGCGAACGCTGGGCGGCGATCGGCGTCACGACGGCCGGAGGCGCGGCGAAGTACGCGGTCGCCCCCGTGGCGAACTGCGTGAAGCTCCCCGAGCACGTCCGCACGCAGGACGCGGCCCTCGTGGAGCCGCTGTCCTGCGCGGTACGCGGCTACGACGTGCTCCGCTCCCGCCTCGGCGCGCACGTCCTGATCTACGGCTCCGGCACGATGGGCCTGATGATGCTGGAGCTGGCCAAGCGCACGGGCGCGGCCAGCGTGGACGTCGTCGACGTGAACCCGGCCCGCCTGGAGACGGCCCGCCGCCTCGGCGTCTCGGCGTCGGCGGCGAGCCCGGACGAACTGGACCGCCCGCAGGGCTGGGACCTGGTCGTCGACGCCACGGGCAACGCGGCGGCGATCCAGGACGGCCTGGACCGGGTGGCGAAGGCCGGCACGTTCCTCCAGTTCGGCGTGGCCGACTACGCGACCCGCGTGACGATCGACCCGTACCGCATCTACAACCAGGAGATCACCATCACGGGTTCGATGGCGGTGCTGCACAGCTTCGAGCGGGCGGCGGAACTCTTCGCGAACGGTGTCCTCGACCCCGAGATCTTCATCAGCGACCGGATCCCGCTGGAGCGCTACCCGCAGGCGCTGGAGCAGTTCGCGTCCGGGGTCGGCCGCAAGATCGTGGTCGTGCCGTAGGGAACGGCCTGCTGCGGGCGGGGCAGGAAAACGGACCGCTGCGGGCGGGGCAGGCGAAATCCGCTGGGGCGCCTGCCCCGCCCCCCGTACGCTCACGGCATGCCACGACCCCACGGATTCGGTTACGAGCAGCACGCGGGCGGAACCGTCCGCATCACCCACCACGGCCGCCCCGCCACCACACTGAACGGCCCCCGGGCCGCACAGTTCCTGGCCGAGGTGGAGACCTCCGACCCCCAGCTCGTCATGGCCCGGTGGACCGGCAATTACAAGCGGGGCAACGAACGCACCGCCCGCGACCACCCCCGCAACCGCCGCTGACCCGATTGGCCCCAGGGTAAGGGAACGGCAAAACCACCTCGCTCGTTCACGGGTCATGACAGCTATGACCCCCGGCTCGAACATCCCCCTGTCCGCCGCCCGCGTGACGGTGGACGTCGCCGCCCCGGTGCGGCTCGACGTATCGGGCCTGCTGCTCACCGCCGACGGCAAGGTGCGCTCCGACGACGACTTCATCTTCTACAACCAGCCTTCGGGCGCGGGCGTGACGTACCGCTCGGGCGGCGGCACCGCACCCGACGCGATCGTGGTCGACACGGCGGCCGTGCCGCCCGGCATCGAGAAGATCGTCGTCACGGCCAGCCCGGACGCCGCGGGCCAGACCTTCCGGGGCATCGAACCGACAGCCACGATCCGCAACGCGGACGACAGCTCCGTCCTGGCGTCCTTCACGCCCCCGCAGCTCGGTGACGAGACGGCCCTGGTGATCGTGGAGATCTACCTGCGCAACGGCCAGTGGAAGGCCCGGGCCGTCGGCCAGGGATACGCCAACGGCCTCGCGGGCATCGCCACTGACTTCGGAGTCACGGTGGAGGAGCCGGCCGCGGCAGCCCCGGCCCAGCCGGTGACCCCGCCGCAGCCGCCGGTGGCTCCCCCGGCCCCGCCCGTCACCACGCCCGTGGCGCCCCCGGCTCCGGCCACGCCTCCGCCGCCCGCGCCCGGCGCCGGGAAGATCAACCTCGACAAGGGCCGCGTCAGCCTCCAGAAGAACCAGACCGTCTCCCTGATCAAGGGTGGCCGCCCCCTGCTCTCCCAGGTCAAGATGGGCCTCGGCTGGGAGCCGGCGTACCGGGGCAAGGACATCGACCTGGACGCCTCGGTCATCGCCTACGGCCCGCAGCGCAACCACATCGACAGCTGCTACTTCGGCAAGCTGTCCATCGTCGGCGGCGCGATCAAGCACTCCGGCGACAACCTCACGGGGGAGGGCGGCGGTGACGACGAGGTGATCGTGGTCGACCTCGGCCGCCTCCCGCAGGAGGTCACCGGCCTGGTCTTCACGGTCAACTCCTTCTCCGGCCAGAAGTTCACGGAGGTCGCCAAGGCCTACTGCCGCCTCCTGGACGCCTCGACCGGCGAGGAACTGGTCCGCTTCGACCTCACCAGCGCCGAGCCGCAGACCGGCGTGATGATGGCCAAGCTGATCCGCCAGTTCTCCGGCGAGTGGGAGATGACCGCGATCGGCGACTTCGTGAAGTCCCGCACGGTCAGGGGAATGGTGAAGCCGGCGGCCCAGTCCCTGTAGCGAGGGGCCGGAGCCGGCACCTGCCGAAGCTAGGGGGCCGGCTGCTGGACATGCACCCTGTCGAGGAAGTCCCGCACCAGGGCGACGACTTCCTCCAGGTGGGTCTCCAGCAGCCAGTGCCCGCCGTCGAGCAGGTGCAGCTCGGCGTCCGGCAGGTCACGCAGATAGGCACGTGCGGCGCCCTCGGGCATGTAGCCGTCCTGAGGGCCCCAGGCGATCAGCGTCGGGGGGCGGTGCTCCCGCAGATACGCCTGGTACTTCGGGAACCAGTCGAGGTTCTCCCGCAGGCCCTCCATCAGCCCGACCATGATCTCGCGGCGCTGCGGGGAGGCCAGCAGCGGCCAGGACAGCTTCCACAGGTCCGGACTGATCCGTTCGACGAGCCGCTCGTCGATCTCGCCGACGAACTCGTCGCGCAGCCCCTCCTCGGTCACCGCCTCCAGCAGCCGCGCCCGCCCTTCGGGCGTCGGGTGATCCCAGTACTCCCGGAGCGAGCTGTACTTCGGGCCGAGCTCGTCCTCGTAGATGTCCCCGTTCTGGACGATGAGCGCGGCGACCCGCTCAGGTGCGCGCATCGCCAGCCGCAGCCCGATCTGCGAGCCGTAGTCGTGCAGGTAGAGGGCGTACCGCCGTAGCTCCAGCGCGCTGGTGAACCGCTCCAGAAAGCCGGCGTACCCGTCGAAGGTGTACGAGAAGCCGGCCGGGTCCGGGGTGTCGCTGTAGCCGAAGCCGGGGAAGTCGGGCGCGACGAGCCGCCACCGGTCGGCCAGGGCCGGCATGAAGGCGCGGAACTGGTACGAGGAGGACGGATAGCCGTGCGGCAGCAGTACGACGGGGGCGTCGGGTGGACCGGCCTCACGGTAGAAGACACGGGTCCCGTCGACGTCCGCGTACCGGTGTGCCGTCCTGCGGGCCGGGCTGTCGATCGTTCTCGCCACCTGTGTCGGTCGGGCACGGAGAGAGCCGGAGTACCCGCGTAACTCCTGAAGAAACCGACGACACCGCGCCGGTCAGCGGACTCAGCTCCGCGCCGAAGGCCGCAGCCCCTCCGTCAGCAGCGCCAGGTACCGCCGGATGTGCCCGCCCTCCCCGTCCGCGAGCTCCGCCGCCGTCGACACGCCGTGCGCCAGTCGCAGTACGTCGATCGGGTCGACGTCCCGCCGGAGCGTGCCCTCCTCCTGTGCCGCCCGGACCAGGCGCCCCGCCGCGCTTCTCACCGAGTCGCCGCAGGCCGTGGCCACGGTCGAGCCGCTCTGCGTGACGGCCGGGCCCAGCAGGGCCCGCAGGCCGCGCATCCGGATCATCCCGGCGCCGAGTTCGTACAGCCACTCCGCCAGCGCCTCACCCGGCGGCAGTTCCGCCGCGAGTTCGTCGGCCCGGGCCGCGATCGCCTCGACACGGTCGAGGTACGCGGCTTCCAGCAGCGCGTGCCGGGTCGGGAAATGCCGGTACAGCGTGCCGGAACCGACCCCGGCACGCTTGGCGATGTCGTCGAGCGACGCCCCTTCCCCGTGCTCGGCGAAGGCCTCAACGGCCACGTTCAGCAACCGCTCGTAGTTGCGCCGAGCATCCGCCCGCATGGGCCTGACCTGCGCCATGCAGCCACTCCTCACGAACCGGGGAAACCTCTCCGTACCTTAATTCGGAGTCGGAGCCGCGAACGCCGGCCCGTCACGCCGGCAACTGCCCCTTGATCAGAGCGGCCGGAACGGCCTGGTGCAGCACCTGCTCGCGAGGGAGCGTCAGGCGGAACGTCTCCTCCACGACGGCGAGGGACTTGGCATGGGCCGCGTCCCTGTCGTCCTCGTCCAGGATGCCCACGGCCCGCACCGCTTCGCCGAGCAGCTCAGGACGAGGACCGGTGATCTCGTGCGACCAGGTGTGCATGGGCCCCATGCGCCCGGGCCACTCCCCGTACGCCACGGCACAGGACAGGTCCGCGCTCGTGCCGTAGCGCACCGCGACACTGTCGTCCCGGCCGCGGTCCCGGTCGCGCCGGGCGAGGAATCCGACCAGCTCATCGGCGCTGTGGTCGCCGAGTTCCACGGGAGGCTCGTCGCCGGCGAGCTCTTTCCAAGGCACTACCTGATGTCGCACTGCACACCTCACATCTTCATCGCCCCCGCCGCCAGATCCCGCAGGAAGTGCCGCGCCCCGATCAGGAACACGACGATCAGCGGGATGACACTCATCAGCGCCCCGGCCATCACCAGCGAATAGTCGGTGTTGTAGAGGATGTTGAGATTCGCCAGGGCGACCTGGAGGGTGACCTTGTCGGGGTCGATCATGACGACCAGGGGCCAGATGTAGTCGTTCCACAGGCCGATGAACGTGAAGATGCCGAGGAAGGCGAGGGCCGGCCGGAACAGTGGCAGGACGACCGTCCAGTAGAGGCGGAAGAAGCCGGCGCCGTCGATCCGCCCGGCGTCCAGCAATTCGTCCGGCAGCGAGTTCTGCGCGTACTGGCGCATCCAGAAGATGCCGAAGGCGTTCGCCGCGCCGGGAATGATCAGCGCCTTCAGGGATCCGGCCCAGCCGAACTCGGCCATGGTCACGAACTGCGGCACCAGGGAGAGCTGCGCGGGGATCATGTACGTCACCAGCAGCATGCCGAAGAGGAACTTCTTCGCCGGGAACTCGTACTTGGCGAAGGCGAACGCGGCCAGTGAGTCGAAGAACAGCACCAGCACGGTCCCGAGCACGGCGACGACGACGGTGTTGAACAGCGAGCCGAAGAAGTCGACGGTGTCGAGCACCCGCCCCATGTTGTCCAGCAGATGCGGCCCCGGCACCAGCTTGGGCGGATAGCGGTAGATGTCCTGCGTGGTGCCGGAGGCCAGCACCACCAGCCAGTAGAAGGGGAACAGCGAGACCAGCACACCGAGCAGCAGCACCGCCCGGACGCAGATGCGGCTGAGCCTGCTGCCGGAGCCGATGGCCAGGCCCGCGTTCCCGGTCGACCTCTCGTCAGCGGCCACGGCGAGCCCCCTTGCGGCGCAGCAGACCGGCGATGCCCGGCCGGCGGTCGTCGTCCGAGCCGGCGACCAGACGCCAGTTGATGACGGTGAAGACGGCGATGATCGCGAAGAGCACCCAGCCCATGGCGGCGCCGTAGCCGAACTGGTGCTCCTTGAAGGCCTTCTGCCACAGATAGAGCACGATGGTCATCCCTTCCTGGCCCGGCCCGCCCGTGGTTCCGACGTCGGTCGACTGGAAGAGCACCTGGGACTCGGTGAAGATCTGCAGGCCGTTGATGGTGGAGGTGACGGCGGCGAAGAGCACCACCGGCCGCAGCTGCGGCAGGACGACCCGGAAGAGGGTCTGCCTGCTGTTCGCGCCGTCGACGCGGGCGGCCTCGAAGTGCTCGGTGGGGATGGCCTGGAGGCCCGCCAGGAAGATCAGCGCGTTGTAGCCGACCCGCCGCCAGATGATCATGATGGAGACGGACGACTTGATGCCCCACTCCGAGGACAGCCAGCCGACCCCGTCCAGCCCGATCGCCCGCAGTGCCGAGTTGGCGAGGCCCGCCTGGGCGAAGACCGAGCCGAAGACGACGGTCATGGCGACCATCGAGGTGACGTTGGGGACGAAGTACGCCACCCGGTAGGCACCGGCGAAGCGGACCTGCGAATGCAGCAGGAACGCCAGCACCAGGGCCAGGAACAGCATCGGCACCGTGGACAGGAACCAGATCTCGAAGGTGTTGAGCACCGAGTGCCAGAACACCGAGTCCTGGAGCAGCCAGCCGTACTGCTTGAGCCCGACGTAGCGCATGTCGCCGATGCCGTCCCAGTCCTGGAAGGACAGGTAGACGGAGAAGAGGATCGGGAAGGCGCCGAAGACGGCGAACAGCACGTAGAACGGGGAGATGGCGAGCAGCGGCGGGAGGTGCCGCCGGCGTCCGCCCGGGGTGGTGGGTTCCGTACGGCCGGCGGGCGGCTTCTCGTCCGCCGCCGGCGCTCCGGCCGGTTCGAGCACGGTCGCCATGTCAGCTCACCCCCACCCGGGACAGCGTGGTCTCGGCGGTGTGCACGGCGTCCCGCCAGGCCCGGTCGGGGTTCTTGCCGAGCATTTCCACATTGGTCAGCTCCTGGAAGAACGGGGTGTTGGCGGACTCCTCGTAGGGGCTGAAGTAGACGACCGGGGCCTTCCGGGCGGCCGGACCGAAGACGTCGATGGGCTGCTGACCGCCGAAGAACGGGTCGGGCCTGTGCATCGCCGGGTCGGCGTACGCGGCCGGAGTGGTGGGGAACAGGGCCATCTCCTGGTAGCTCTCGAGCTGGTTCGCCGGGCTGAGCAGCCACTTCAGGAAGGCGAAGCCGGCCTCGGGGTCCCGGCAGTAGCGGGTCAGCGTCATGTACGAGCCGCCGTAGTTGGCGGGGCCGTCCGGCATGGTGGTGAGCCGCCAGGATCCGGAGGTCTTCGGGGCGGTGTCCTTCAGGCCGTTGATGGCCCACACCGCCGTGGTCATCGTGGCGATCCGGCCTCCGCTCATGGCCGCGCTGAAGTCGGGGGTGCCGTCCGTGATCCTGGCGCTGAGTCCCTGGCGGAGAATGTCCACGGACAGGTCCCAGGCACGCCGGATGTGCTCCTGATCGCCGATGAAGCGGTTGTCGGCGTCCACGAACTGCCGGGAGCTCTGGAGCAGGACCTGCTGGAAGACGTTGCCGATGTTGCTCACCAGGTAGGGCTTGCCGGGCCCCTTCGCCCGCAGGGTCCGCCCTGCGGCGATGAACTTCTCCCAGGTGGGCATCTCCTCGGCGACGTCCGCCGGTTCGTGGGCCAGTCCGGCTTCCCGGAAGAGGTCCCTTCGGTAGTAGAGCGCGGTGGGGCCGGCGTCCAGAGGGAAGCCGATCATCCTGCCCGTCGGGGTGAAGCAGGCCTTCCACTTCCAGTCGAGGTACTGGTCGCGGACGGACTGGGCGCCCAGCTCCCGCAGGTCGAGGAACTCGTTCTCGTCGGGGAAGAACGTGGCGAGGTTGTCGTTGTTCACGACCGTCACGTCCGGCACGTAGGCGCGCGCGGCGAGGCTGGTGCGCACCTTCGAGTCGATGTCGCCGTCAGGGATCTGCGAGCCCCGCACCTTCAGCCCCGGCACCCCGGGTACGCCCCGCCTGGCGGTGGCGAGCAGCTTGTCGCTGAGCGAGCCCTTCCAGTACCAGAGGCTCAGGTGGTCGCTGCCGGCGGAGGCCGATCCCTCCGCGGACCCGCATCCGGTCAGTCCGGCCAGGCCCGCCCCCGCACCGCCCAGGGAGACCCCCAGAAAGCGTCTGCGGGACATCGTTCGGAGTTGCATGGGAGCGCACTCGCTTTCCGGGCGTGCCGCGGCCGGGCACAACGCTGCCGCGAGCCCGTTTTCACGGGATGGGGGGAGGCTTCCCTGGTGAGGAAGTGAAGTGAAGACAACGATGTCGGCGGGCGGGCGGGTGAGGGTCGACCGACGATCTCGCGTGGGGGTTTCCGGTGGCTCGTGAACGTTCACGTGAGCGTTGCCGTCGAGTATCGGGGCGCCCGAAAACCGGTGTCAAGGGAACTGCACGGAACGATCTCGCGGGCCCACGCCCGGGGAGGTCGGGCGGTGGCGAGGTCAGGCGGAGGCGCGGATCACCAGCTCGGGCACCACCCAGGCGTCCGCGCCCCGCAGCGGCTCCTCACCCGCGCGCAGCCGGGCCACCTGCTCCACGGCCAGCCGTCCCAGCCGCCGCTTGTCGATGTGCAGGGTGGTCAGGGCGGGGTCCACCAGCTCGCCCAGGGAGAGACCGTCGAAGCCCAGCACCGCCAGATCGTCCGGGACACTCCGGCCGCGGCGGCGGGCGGTGCGCATGGCGCCGACCGCGATCAGGTCGTTGAAGCCGAAGACCGCGGTGATCTCGGGCCGCGCCGCCAGGAGCCGTTCCATGCCGGCCTCGCCGCCGGCCACGCTGTGCTCGGGACACACCACGACCCAGTCCTCGTCCACCGGCAGTCCGAGCCGCCGCGCCTGCTCCAGGAAGGCCAGCCTGCGGGGGCCGGGGCCGTGCACGCCGTCCAGCATGCCGATCCTGCGGTGCCCCGCACGGAACAGGTGGTTCATGCCCTGCTCGACTCCGGTGGCGGCGTCGATGCCCACGGCGGCGAACCGGGTCTGCTGCGGCCCGCGCTCCAGCAGCACCAGCGGCACGCCTCCGAGGTGCCGGGTGAGGACGTCGTCCGGGTCCTTGAAGTAGCCCACGACCGCGTCCGCCTGGTGGGAGAGCACGTCGAGCGCCTGCCGCTCCCGGGCCTCGTCGATACGGGAGTCCCACACGACCACCTGCCAGCCGCGCTGCTCGGCCGCCTCCAGCACTCCGGCGGCCACCTCGGGGAAGAAGGGGTTGCGCAGGTCCGGGATGACCAGGCCCGCCGTCACCGCCCCCTTCTGGACGAGTCCGCGCGCGAAACGGCTGGGCCGGTAGTCCAGGAGCCGGGCCGCCTCCAGGACCCGTTCCTTGGTGGCCGGGTCGATCTCACCCTTGTCGTTGACCGCCCGGGAGACCGTCTGCCGTGACACCCCCGCCAGTCGTGCGACGTCGTGGATCGTGGCCCGGCGCCGGGCACTGCCGGGCCGCTCGGCACCCGGCTCTGCCCCCTGATTGTCGGTCCACACGCTGAGCACCTTATCCGGCGGGGGACGCCGTCCGGCAGGGGCGACCGCGCGGGCCTCTCAGCCGTCGAGCTCCGTGAAGAGCGTCAGCTGGAGGGCGCCCGGGGCTTCGAGCCGGGAGTTCAGGGAGTTCCAGGGGGTGCGCGTGGGCTCGGCGACCACCTCGGCTCCGGCGGCGGCCAGCTTCGCCGTGACGGCGACGGAGTCGTCCACCTGGAAGGCGACCCGGACATGTCCGGCGACCCGCCGCCCCACCTCGACCTCGTCGATGAAGGCGGCGTGGTTCGGGTCGGTCAGCTCCAGGGTGGCCCGCCCGGCGTCGAGGATCGTGACCCGTCCGTCCTCCGACGCGAACGCGCCCTGCTCGGTCAGGCCGAGCACGTCCCGGTAGAAGTGCAGCGCGGCGTCGTAGTCGTCCGCGGTCACGACCAGGCGGAGTTCTCGCACGGCTGGTTCGTCGGGCATGGGGGCTCCTCCAAGGGCTCGGTCAACCGCTGACAACCCACCTGCCGGCCGGGTGATTCCCGCGCCCCGTCAGGGGCGCGGGGAACTGCGCGAACAACCACGACGCACCCGCAGCCTGCCACCACCGCACCCCGGCAGACGAGCAGCCCGGCCCAGCCGGCGCAGCGCTACGGCGGGGTTCTCACAGTCACTGCTCAGAACAGCGCGCTGTACGCGTTCAGCGCGGGCTGTCCGCCCAGGTGGGCGTAGAGGACCGTGGAGTCGCGGCCGATCTCGCCCCGCGAGACCAGGTCGATCATCCCGGCCATGGACTTCCCCTCGTACACGGGGTCGGTGACCATCCCCTCCGTCCGGGCCGCGAGCCGCATCGCCGCCAGGGTGGACTCGTCGGGGATGCCGTACGTGCCCGCGTGGTACCGCTCGTCGAGTTCGACGTCGGCCTCGGTCAACTCACGCTTGACGCCGATGAGCTGCCCGGTGCGGTGCGCGATCCGGGCGACCTGGGTGCGGGTCGCGGCCGGCTTCGCCGAGGCGTCGATACCGAGCACGCGCCGGGGCCGCCCGCCCGCCTCCTCCAGCGCGGCGAACCCGGCGACCATGCCGGCCTGGGTGGAGCCGGTCACCGAGCACACGACCACGGTGTCGAAGAAGACGCCCAGCTCACGCTCCTGCTCGGCGACCTCGTACGCCCACCCGGCGAAACCGAGGCCGCCGAGCGGATGGTCGGAGGCCCCGGCCGGGATGGCGTACGGCTTGCCGCCCGCCTCCTCGACCTCCCTGAGCGCCTGCTCCCAGCTCTCCTTGAACCCGATCCCGAACCCGGCCTTCACCAGCCGTACGTCGGCCCCGGCGAGGCGGCTGAGCAGGATGTTGCCGACCTTGTCGTACACGGCGTCCGGCCACTCCACCCAACTCTCCTGCACGAGGACGCACTTGAGCCCGGCACGGGCGGCGACCGCCGCGACCTGGCGGGTGTGGTTGGACTGCACCCCGCCGATCGACACGAGGGTGTCGCAGCCCTGGGCGAGCGCGTCGGCGACCAGGTACTCCAGCTTGCGGGTCTTGTTGCCGCCGTAGGCGACACCGGAGTTGCAGTCCTCACGCTTGGCCCAGAGGGCGGCACCGCCGAGGTGCGCGGTCAGCCGCTCCAGGGGGTGGACGGGCGAGGGCCCGAAGAGCAGGGGGTAACGCTCGTAGGAGGCAAGGGAGGGGGACGAGGAAAGGGACATGGGTGGTCCTCCCGGGGTCGGGACGGGATGGGGATCGGTCTCAGTCGGCGAGCTCTTCGAGCCCTCGCCAGATCTCCGCCGTGACGCGGACCGCCTCGGCCACGTCACCGGCCGCGCAGGCCTCGATCAGCCGCTCGTGCAGTCCGGCCGAACGGCAGCTGCCGCCCTCGCCGAAGCGCTGTCGCTCCAGGCGGCGGATGAGCGGGGTGTAGCGGGCGACGGTCGCGGCCGCCGCTCGGTTGCCGCTCACCCGGACGAGGACGTCGTGCAGCGCGTCGTCCGCACGCAGGGCCCCGTCCACGTCTCCGGTGCCGACGGCGGCGGCGAACCGCTGGTTGGCGGCGCGCATCGCCTCGATGTCCGCGGCACCCAGCCGGGGCACGGCGACCCGCGTCACGAGCTCGTGCATGGCGCCGGCCACGGCGGCGGCGTCCCTGACGTCGGAGGCCACGAGCGGGGTCACCCGGGTGTAGCTCTGCGGCTTGCTCTCCAGCAGCCCCTCGTCCACGAGCCGGGAGAACGCCTCCCGCACCGGCGCCCGGGACAGCCCCAGCCGCTCCGCGAGCTCGGCGTCCCGCACCGCCGCGCCGGGTTCGATCTCCCCGGCCACGATGGCGTCCCGGATCGCCTCGTACGCCCGGTCCCTGAGCAGGGTCCGGGGCACGGGCCGGATGGCCTCCATGGACTGAAATGTTAGATGTCAGTCCATGTGAGAACAAGGGCCCTGACAAGATCGTGGCCCGCACTCCCCTCGCGGTGCGGGCCACGGTCTCTCAGGCCGCCCAGGGCCAGTCGGCGTTCCGGGAGGCCTCGATCAGCGGAACCATCCGGAAGGCCGCGTCCGTCAGGCCTCCGAAGGTGTGCCGGTTCCCCGTTCCCGACGGGCCGTGGCCCGCCCGGTATCCGGCGAGGTTCCAGGTGTAGACCGGCACGTCGGCCGGGACCTGCTCGGTCGGGTCGCCGCGGTGGTGGTGCGTGTACTGCTCGTCGGTGACGATCAGCACCCGGTCGTGCTTCCGGTAGTGCCGGCGCACCGCCTCGGTGGTGTCGGTGCCACCCAGATCGCCGAAGCGGCCGAGGATCTTCAGCACCGACTCGCCCTTGCGGAACTTCACGCGGTCGCTCGTCGAGCCGAACTCGACCAGGTCAGCGCACTCCGCCCGCAGCGCGAGCGCCGTGCCGAAGATCGCGGCGGCGTCGGCGCGGTTGAGCTCCGAGCGGTCGGACAGCCGCGACCAGAACATCGAGCCCGAGCGGTCCACGAGCACCAGGGTCCGGCCGGGCAGCGCGGGCACGTTGGCCAGCGAGTGGCCGAGCGCCCGCTCCAGCGCGTACGACCAGCGCAGCGACGGCGCGTGCTGGTACGCGGCGAGGTACCGGAAGGGGAACTGCCGCGAGCGCGCGACCTCCGCGGGGTCGCTGATCCGCGCGGCGACCCGCTCGGCCACCTCGTCGGACACCCCGGCCTCGTCGAAGTTCCGCAGGTTGCGCACGAGCGCCATGACGCCCATGGACGGAATCACGGCCTCCCAGGCCGCCTTGTCCATCGGCCCCTGGAGCCAGCCCGCCAGCGTCTCCCACGTCATCCCGGCCGCGGCCAGCCGCTCGGCACCGCCCTCGGCGGTCACGACCGCGCGCCGCTCGGCCACCGGCAGCGCCATCAGCTCGCGGTGGGCGGTGAGGACGCGGTCCGACGCGGGCGGCACCGCGGTGTCGGGGTGGTGCCGCCGGTCGAGGGCGTACCGGAACAGCTCGCCCTGCCAGGGCTTGTCCGGGTCCGGCGCGGCGTGCACGAGGTTGAGGATGTCGCCGAAGCGGTAGCCCTTGGAGGCGGTGTCGTACTTCAGCAGCGCCTTGCCGTGGTAGAGCCGGCGCACGGCGTCGGCGATGCCGCGCTTGACCGGCTTGGGCACATTGCGGCCGTACGTCGCCGTCCAGTAGGCGAGCAGTTCGCCGGGCTCGTCGGGCCGCTGGAGCACGGAGGCGACGACCTGCCGGCCCGTCGGCCCGCCGGTCGCGCCCGCGTCCAGGCGGGCCTTGACGTACTCGGCGGCGCCGACGACGGAGGCCGTCCGCAGGTTGCCCTCGCCGCGCAGCCAGCCGAGCAGGCCGGCCGTCCACGCAGGGTCGGTGACGGCGAGTTCGCGCAAGAGCTTCGCGAAGCGGTCGTCGCGGTCGGCGCCGGTCTCGTAGAAGGTCTGCTGGGAAACAAAGTTGGACACGGCCAGCAGGAAGAGCTCGGAGCGTGCGTCACGCTCGCGGCCCCGGCCGCCCTCGTAGGTGCGCAGCACACGCCCGGTGGAGGTCACACGGGAGACGGGACGTGCCCGCGCCGCCTTGCCGTTGAATCGCGCCATGATGAATTCCCCCGAATTCTTTACAGGTTCCCGAATGCTTGAGAGGTTTCCGGGGGAAGCGCGCATGAGAAAGGTGGGCGCCCGAGGACAGAATTCGGCGACGGACTTATCCGGATGCTCTGCCGATTGAGCTACAGCGACCCGAAGTCGCTGACGGGATTCGAACCCGCAACATTCCGATCAAATGAAGTAACCGTTGCCTGCGCACCGGGCACCCACCCCATGCTGCGCCTCCCGAGATCAAGTCGGCGGCGGCGTCGGATTCTTTGGAAGAGAAGTAGCCGCTGCCATCGCACCGGGAGGTGCGTGACGTTGTGATCTCACTGTAGGAGGCGCAGTGCGGGACCTGCGAGTGAATTAATTACCGCTTCTGCCGCTTCCAGGGGCCGGTGATGGCGAGCAGGATGCCCGGGTCCTGGATGTTGGCGTAAAGGGTCTTGCCGTCGGGCGAGAAGGTGACACCGGCGAATTCGCTGTACTCCGGCTCCTCTTCGGTGCCGACGTTCAGGTCGTTGCGGGCGATCGGGTACGTGCGGCCGCTCTCGGTGGCGCCGAAGAGGTGCGAGACGCCCTCGCCGTCCTCGGCCAGGACGATGCCGCCGTACGGGGAGACGGTGATGTTGTCGGGGCCGTCGAACGCGCCGTCCTTCGAGGGGTCGGGGTTCACACCGAGCAGGACCTTCAACGTCAGCGTCCGGCGCTTGGGGTCGTAGAACCAGACCTGGCCGTCGTGCCGGCCGGGGCTCTCCTCGCGGGCGTACGAGGAGACGATGTAGGCGCCCCCGTCGCCCCACCACATGCCCTCCAGCTTGCGGGCGCGGGTGACCTCGTCGGCGGCGAACTGCTTGCGCACGGGGGTCGTACGGGCGTCGCGGTCGGGTACGTCCACCCAGTCGACGCCGTAGACGGTGCCGATCTTCGTGGCGCGGGACAGGTCGTCGACGAACTTCCCGCCCGAGTCGAAGCACTTGGGCGCCTGGAGGACACCGGCGTCGTCGGCGAGCTCGCGGAACTTCCCGGGGCCGTACGCGAATCCCTTGGGCGGGGTCCAGCGGTAGAAGAGGCCGTTGGGGCCGGCGGCGTCCTCGGTGAGGTAGGCGTGGCCGCGCCTGGGGTCGATGACGACGGCCTCGTGGTCGTAGCGGCCGAAGAACTTCAGCGGCTTGGGGCCGCGGTTGGCGCGCCGGTCGCACGGGTCGACCTCGAAGACGTAACCGTGGTCCTTGGTCATGCCGTTGACGCCGGCCTTGTCGGAGTTTTCCTCGCAGGTGAGCCAGGTGCCCCACGGCGTACTTCCACCGGCGCAGTTGGTGGAGGTGCCCGCAATGCCCACCCACTCGGCGACCCGTCCGTCGGGGCGTATCTCGACGACCGTGCAGCCGCCGGCGGCGGCCGGGTCGTAGACGAGGCCCTCGGTGAGCGGAACGGGGTACTTCCAGTTGGCGCGCGGGCCCTTCAGCTCGTGGTTGTTGACGAGCAGGGTGGTACCGCGGGGGCCGTCGAAGGTGGCGGTGCCGTCGTGGTTGGACGGCGTGAACTCACCGGACTCCAGCTTGGTCTTTCCGCTGTGGGTGATGATGCGGTACGTGAAGCCCGCGGGCAGGGCGAGGATCCCCTCGGGGTCCGGCACGAGCGGGCCGTAGCCGACACCGTGCCGGGCGTCCGCCGCGCCCTGCGCACTGTCGGTGTCGTAGGACGCGAGGGCGTTCGGCGCGGTGGCGAGGGCGCCGACACTGCCCGCCAGCGCGACACCGGCACCGGTGATCGCGGAGGTTCTGGCGAAGTCCCTGCGGGTGAGCGACATGGTGTCTCCTGTGACGGTGGATATGCCGTGGAGGGTGGCGGACCTCGATCACCGCCACCGTCCCGCTCATCCATGAACGCCGGTTGAACAACACCCCAGGGGCGCGGGGAACTGCGCGACAAGCCACAACGCACCCGCACCCGCAATACGAACTCAGCCCCCCTGCTGCGACCGCGCCTTGAACGCAGCCTTCCGCGCCTCCTTCGCAACCTTCTTGTCCGGATGCAACCGCCCCATCGCCTCCAGCACATCAGCCGTCGCGGGGTGCTCAACCCGCCAGACAGCCTCGAAAAACCCACCGTGCTGCCGCGCAAGCCCCTCGACCAACGCCCGCAACTCCTCGGAGTTCCCCTCGGCAGCCAGCTGCGCGGCCACCGTGTCGATGGTCAGCCAATAGACCATCGCCTCCGACGGCGGGGGCACATCCACCGCACCGTGCTCGGTCAGCCACACCCGGGCGAGCCCGCCCAGCTCGGCGTCATCGAGCACCTCCCGCAGCGCCGGCTCGGCCGAAGCACCCACCAGCGACAACGCCTGCTGACACCGCAACCGCCGCAGCGGCGCCCCGGCGTCCGACCCCCGGGCCGCCGCCAGCAACTCCCGCGCCGCCGCGAGCGATTCCCGCCGCTGAAGCCACTGCTCCGTCTCGGCCTGCGCAGCACCCGGCGGGAACGCCGCCGTACCGTCGAGCAGCGCGTCGGCTCCCTTGTCCGCGAGGTCCCCGACGGCCGGCGCCTCGAATCCGGCCTCCAGCAGCCGGGCCCGCAGGCCGTAGAGCCCGAGCGGGGTGAGCCGGACCATGCCGTACCGGGAGACGTCGGTGTCGTCGACGGGCGCCGCGGGCTCCTCGTCGGCATCGGCCATGAGCGCCTCGTCCACGGGCTGGTACGCCACGAGCCCCACCGGCTCCAGCATCCGGAACTGGTCGTCCAGCCGCATCATCGCGTCGGACACCTGCTCCAGGACGTCGTTGGTCGGCTCGCTCATGTCGCTGGGCACGATCACCGACGCGGCCAGCGCGGGCAGCGGCACCGGAGCCCCGGCGGGCGTGTCCTCGCCGGCGGTCAGCAGGTAGAGGTTGCCGAGCACACCGTCGAGGAACTCGGCCTCGGCCTCCGGGTCCCAGTCGAGGGCGGAGAGGTCGACCTCGCCGTCCTCGGCCACGAGTCCGTCCAGGTCGGGCACGCTCGCGTCGGCGAGCACCGTCTCCAGGGCCGCGAGCCACACCGCGAGCACGTCCTGCGGCGAGCCGCCGGTGAGGAGCGCGAGGTCCTCGCCCGCCGTGACCGTGCCCTCCTCCTCGTCGACGATCTCGACGAGCCCGGTGTCCACGGCCACCCGCCACGCCTCGCTGGCGTCGGCGGCGGCGTCGTCCCCGCTCAGTCCGAGCGCCTCGGCGGCCGCGGGCAACTGCTCGTCGACGAGCCCTCCCCCGGCGTCGACCCGGGTCTCCGGCCCGGCCCAGCGGGCCAGCCGGGCGGCCCGGGACAGCAACGGCGTGGACAGCGCGTCGCGCGCCAGCTCCGCTTCGGAAGTCAGCCGCACCGGCGGCAGGGGGGAGCTGTCTGACATCGGGGGTTTCTCCTAGCGGCGCCTCATACGACTCAGCCGCTCAGCCTAGACGGATTTACACCCATGCCGCCTACTTCATGTCCCCGTCAGGTGCTGTACATGGCCGAAACCTTGACAAGTGACCTGAGCAGGCTGGAGATTGACGCGCGTAGAAGTCGGCGGACACTTGTTCACCGGGTCGGCCCCACCAGTCCCGCCGTCCACCGTCCTCTACGCGCGTCACACCGCCCGCCCCACAGGTAGCGGCAGACAGTCCACGCACCACCCTCGTCCCGGCGCCCTGTCACGTCCCCGGAGGGATTCCCGTTGCCGAGCAAGTCGTCCGCGCGCCTCGCCGCGCTCACCGTCGCCGCCGTGTGCTCCGCGGCATCCACGATCGTCCTCACCACCCCTGCCCACGCGGACTCGGTCCGCATCCACGACATCCAGGGCAGCACCCGGATATCCCCGTACGCCGGCAAGCAGGTCACCGATGTGACCGGAATCGTCACCGGCATCCGGACCTACGGCTCGTCCCGCGGCTTCTGGATCCAGGACCCGGACCCGGACGCCGACCCGGCGACCAGTGAGGGCGTCTTCGTCTTCACCAGCTCGACGCCGAAGGGGGTCGCCGTCGGCGACTCCGTCACGGTCAGCGGCACGGTCTCGGAGTACGTCCCCGGCGGCACCGCCTCCGGCAACCAGTCCCTGACGGAGATCACCAAGCCGACGACCACGGTCGTCTCCAGCGGCAACCAGCTCCCGGCCGCCACGACGATCGACGCCAGGTCGGTCCCCGCCGCCTACGCGCCGGCCGGCGACACCACGGCGAACGGCTCGATCAACGCCCTGCCACTCAAGCCCTCGAAGTACGCCCTGGACCACTACGAGGCCCTGGAGGGCATGACCGTCCGCGTCACCGACACCCGTGTCGTCGGCGCCACCGACCCGTACAGCGAACTCTGGGTGACGGTGAAGCCGCACGAGAACCGCAACCGCCACGGCGGCACGGTCTACGGCTCCTACGACGCCCAGAACACCGGCCGGCTCCAGATCCAGTCCATCGGCTCGACGGCGGACTTCCCGAAGGCGAACGTCGGCGACACGCTCACCGGCACGACGGCGGGCCCGCTGGACTACAACCAGTTCGGCGGCTACACCCTGGTCGCGAGCGAACTCGGCACCCTCGAGTCCGCGGGCCTGAAGCGCGAGACGACGCGCAAGCAGCGCTCCTCGGAACTCGCGGTCGCCACCTACAACGTCGAGAACCTCGACCCGACGGACGACACCTTCGCCGAGCACGCCTCCGCGATCGTGAACAACCTCAAGTCGCCGGACATCGTGTCCCTGGAGGAGATCCAGGACAACAACGGCGCGAAGAACGACGGTACGGTCGCCGCCGACCAGACCATGACCAAGCTGATCGACGCGATCGTCGCGGCCGGCGGCCCGAGGTACGACTGGCGCTCGATCGACCCGGCCGACAACACGGACGGCGGCGAGCCCGGCGGCAACATCCGCCAGGCCTTCCTCTTCAACCCGGAGCGGGTCTCCTTCACTGACCGCGCGGGCGGCGACGCCACGACGGCGACCGGCGTGACGAAGATCCACGGCAAGGCGCACCTGACGCTCAGCCCCGGCCGCATCGCGCCCGCCGACGAGGCCTGGAAGAACAGCCGCAAGCCGCTGGCCGGCGAGTTCGCCTTCCGCGGCCGCACGGTCTTCGTGATCGCCAACCACTTCAACTCCAAGGGCGGCGACCAGGGCCTGACCTCCCAGTACCAGCCGCCGGCCCGCAGCTCCGAGACCCAGCGCCACCGGCAGGCCACGCTGGTGAACGCCTTCGTCAAGGACATCCTCGACACCCAGAAGAACGCGGACGTCATCGCCCTGGGCGACATCAACGACTTCGAGTTCTCCGGCACCACCAAGCTCCTCGAAGGCCGCGGCGAACTCTGGTCGGCGATCAAGTCGCTGCCCAGGAGCGAGCGTTACTCGTACGTCTACCAGGGCAACAGCCAGGTCCTCGACCAGATCCTGATCAGCCCGTCGATCCGCCGCGACTGCGACTTCGCGTACGACAGCGTGCACGTCAACGCGGAGTTCAACGACCAGATCAGCGACCACGACCCGCAGGTCCTGCGCTTCCGCCCGTAATCACGGGCCAGGGGCCGGCTGCACCATGGGTCCAGCCGGCCCCAGGGCACACCCCACTCATCCGGACACGAGCCCCAGGGCATGCCGGTACCGGCTCCCGCTCACCGCGCCCACCCCCGGGTACGTCCGCACCCGCTCCCACATGTCGGTCCCGGGCGCCGCCAAGGCCTCGTCATAGGCCTGATCGCTCTCCCACTCGGCGTAGTTCAGCACGTGCCCGCCATCGGTACTCAGATGGAAATGGGCGGAGATCAGCCCGGCGTGGCCCTCCGGATCGTCCCCCAGGGCCTTGAGCACGAGATCGACCCACTCCTCGCGCCGCTCCCCGGCCCCTTCCTCGAAGTCGATCCGCACGGTGACGATCAGTCCCGGCACCCGCACGTCCCCCATGTTCCGCTCCCGGCTGCGATACCGCCGGTACCGGCCGAGCCCCACGCGCTCGATCCCCGGCACGGCGGTGTCGATCTCGTCGACCCGCTCCTGCCGATGAGTCTTGACGAAGGCCTCGTATCCCTGCTCGCTGCTCCACTGCGAGTGATGCATCAGCGTGGAGCCGTCGTGCCCCGTGTAGACGTGGTAGCCCAGCAGATCACCGGTGGGCCACGGCCGCCGCTCCCACGTCCGCCCGATCACCTCCACGGTCTGCTGCTGCCGCTCGGGTGTGCCGACTCGCCAGGTGCTGAAGAAGGGAGCACCGATCCGGGGGTCGGTGAGGTCGGGGTGCTGCTCGGTTCGACGGCTCATGGAACACTCCAGTCGTATGCGCCGGTTGCTGCACACCCCACCTTTCAACCTCGACCAAGCTTGAGGTCAAGCGGGGTTGCTGCGCAGCCCGACACCTACCGCTGGAGTCGGGTGGGTCCGCAACCCGGCGGAGCCGGGTGCCGCTGCGCCCACCCGTGCCGCCCTCAGCGGCACGATTGCCCGCAGCCAGGGCAACCACGACGCACCCCGCACCCGCGTACGCACGGAAGGGGACGTGTCGGGGGGTGTCCGCCCGCAGCGGTTGGCGCGTCAACGCCAGTCAGTCGGTAGGTGACCCCATCGCGCCGTTCCGAGGACGGACACCCCCCGGCGCGGCCCCGACCCACCACCCGGCGAGCAGGCGCTACGCGCACCCCCACCCGCTCAGCGATGCACGAGATGCCAGAGACGTCCGTGAGCGGCCTGCTGCCGACGCCGCAACACCCCGACAGTCACCACCACAGCCCCCGCAGCCGCCCCGGCAACCAGCACCGGCTTGGGATGCCGAGGCCCCGCATGCGTCACATGCGTCGCCTTGTCCTGCACCGTATGCCCGGCCTGCGCGGCGCTGCTGCGCAACTGCACCGTCATCGCCCCGGCCTTGTCCCGCAGATCGGCCGCCCGCGCCCGCGCACGCCCCTTCACATCCGCCTTCCCCGCCAGCTCTTCCACCGTGTTCCCGAGTTCACCACGGGTCCGCTCGATCTGCTGCCGCAGCTCGTCGGGCCCCTTGGCCCCACCCGTCGCGTCCGTCATCGATGTGCCCTTTCCTTGATCTCCTCCACGTCCGCCCTGACACTGCCGAGAGCCGCCTCAGGCGTGGGAGGCGTGGCCCGGCGCAACTGCGCCCGGCCGGCAGCGCCCAGCACGGCCGCGATCACGAACAGCACCCCCGTCACGATGAGCGCCGCGGCCCAGACGGACAGCACCAGCGAGAGGGCGGCGACCCCCGTCCCGGCCAGCGCGAGCAGCCCGGCGTAGGCGACGGCACCCGCCGCACCGAGCAGCCCACCGCCACGCCCCGCACGCCGCCCCTTCTCGGCCAGTTCTTCCTTGGCCAGAGCAACTTCCTGCCGCAGGAGCCGGGAGAGCTGCTCCGTGGCCTGTGAGACGAGCTCGCCCACGGAGTGGTGCTCGTCGTGCACGGCCCGATGATCGATGGTCCCGGTCACGGTGTTCCGCCTCCTCTCGAAGTAGGAACCCCCGAGTACCCGGCCCATCCCCGGCTACCCCTGCGGACGGCCTGCCTGGACTCCCCGGAGTCGGCACGGCCGGAAAGCATCTCTTAGGAATACCAGGTAGCAGAATTAACTAGAGCTACACAGTCATGCTGCCGACACTACTCACATGACGACCCCCTTCGGCCGCGCCCTGTGCGCCATGATCACCCCGTTCACGACGTCCGGCGCACTGGACCTCGACGGCGCCCAGCGCCTCGCCGCCCACCTGGTCGCACAGGGCTGCGACGGCCTCGTCCTGTCCGGCACGACGGGCGAGTCACCCACCACCACGGACGCCGAGAAGTCGGCCCTGATCGCAGCCGTCCGCGAGGCCGTGGCCGACCGGGCGTCGATCGTCGCGGGCGTCGGCACGCCCGACACCCGCCACACCGTCGACCTGGCCCGGGAGGCGGAAAAGGCGGGCGCGGACGGCCTGTTGGTGGTGGCGCCGTACTACAGCAGACCCCCGCAGGACGCGATCGAGGCGCACTTCCGCGAGATCGCCGACGCCAGTGAGCTCCCGCTCATGCTCTACGACATCCCGAACCGCACCGGCGTCCGAGTCGAAGCGGAGACGATCCTCCGCCTCTCCGCGCACCCCATGATCGTGGCGGTCAAGGACTGCTCCTACGACTTCCTGGCCGCCCAGAAGGTGCTGGCCCGCACGGACCTGGCGTACTACGCGGGCTGCGACGAGCACAACCTCGCCCTGTACGCGGTGGGCGGGGCCGGCTACGTCAGCACGGTGTCGAACGTGATCCCGGCCCGGCTGCGAGCCGTCCTGGACGCGTTCGACGCGGGCGACACGACCCGGGCGGCCCGCCTCCAGCAGCAGGCCACCCCGCTCATCGAGGCGATCATGTCGGCGGGCCTGCCGGGCACGGTGACGACGAAGGCGCTCCTCACCGCCCTGGACCTGCCCGCGGGCCCGGTCCGCGCCCCGCTCCGGCCGGCCGGCCCCGCCACGGCCGACGCCCTGCTGGCGCTCCACGCGGACCTCACCCGGACCTGATCACCGCTCCGCGAACACCGGCTCCCACCGCCCCTCGGTGTTGTCCTTGGGCGACCGGAAATCACTGAGCGGGGTCGTCTTCTCGCCGCCGATGGACACCAGCACCAGCCGCTGGTGGTACTCGTTCCCGTCCGGCCCGATGTCCCAGGCGACGAGCGAGTTTCCGTCCGCCCAGGCGAGCAACTGCTGCCCGCGTACCTCGCGCTGCTTCCCGGTGCGCGCGTCGAGCACGAAGGACGACGTCTTCCACTTCTGCCCCGCGAACGGGCCGGCGACGAGCTGCCCGTCCGGCGACACGCCCGCGTCGACGGACCAGTCCCGGTACCGTTCCAGCTCGGGCGCGGGGACTTCCTTGCCGGTGAAGTCGTAGAACTTCTCGCCGGGTTCGGTGGGCATCCCCGACCAGACGAGACGGCCGTCGCGGGTGAACGCGAAGTCCTGGCGCGAGTTGATGAACACTTCGGGATTGTGCGCACCCCCGCCGATCTCCACCCCCGCCCAGGAACTGCTTCCGGAGGCCACGTCGATGACGTGGAACCCGGTCCGGTCCGACTGCATGAAGGGGGCGTCCCAGCCCTCCGACCCGTCGATCTTCACCCGGCGGTCGGGGTTCTTGCTGTACGTCGTCGCGACGAGCTTCCTGCCGTCGGTGGAGAACTCCACCCCAGCCACCGGCCGGTCGACCGGGATCCACCGCTTGACCTGACCGCTCGCCAGGTCGAGCAGCCCGATACGCGGCACGGGCAGGTCCCGTTCGAGAACGGCGGCGGTCGTCATCCCGGGGGCGACGGCGACGTACGACCACCGGTCGTCCTTCACGTACTTGTTCGTCTTCGGGTTCAGCAGCCAGTACGTGCGCCTGGAAACGGCACGGTCGGCGGACTGCTCGACGATCGATCTGGTGAAGTACGCGGCCAGGGCGACCCGGCCGGCCGCGATCAGATCGCGCGGCGGCGACTGGTCCGGACGGGCGGTGACGCCGGTCTGCTCCACGCCGCCCGAGGGACGAACGTCCTGCTTCCCCGAGTCCAGCATCGGCACGGCCACGGCGACGGCGACCACGGCGGCGGCCGCCGCGGCGGCGGAGGCGAGCCGGCGGCTGCGGCGGCGCCGGCGGACCGCGAGCACCCGGTCGGCGAAGCCGGGTGCCGCGGGCGGCTGCCCGTCGGCCTGGTCGCGCAGCGCGTCGCGCACGAGTTCGTCGACGTTCACTGACGCACCTCCACGGGCGAGTAGTCATGGGACGGCCGCTGTTCCGCGGCGGCCGGCCCCAGGGCGGCGAGCTCGGGGGCGAGGGCGCGCAGCCGGGCCAGGGAGCGGTGGGTGGCGGACCGTACGGTGCCGACGGAGCAGCCCAGGATGCGGGCCACCTCGGCCTCGGGCAGGTCCTCGAAATAGCGCAGCACGAGCACGGTGCGCTGCCGCGCGGTCAGCCGGGCCAGCGCACCCCGCATCACCAGGCGCAGCTCGGCCGCGCCGGAGGCGTCCGGGGCGGCGGAGGTCTCCGGCGGTTCGGCGACGCTCAGTTCGCGCCTCGGCCACTTCAGCCGCCAGCGGCTGACCTGCTGGCGGTAGAGGACCTGCCGGACATAGGCCTCGGGTTCGTCGATCCGGTGCCAGCGGCCCGCCGCCTTGATCAGCGCGTTCTGGAGCAGGTCCTCGCCCGCGTGCCGGTCGCCGCCGCTCAGCAGGACCGCGGTCTTCAGCAGCGCGGACGATCTGTTCGCCACGAATTCCCGGAAGCTCTCCTGCGCTTCGGCATCCATCGTCACCTTCGCTTTCCCCCGGGACGGACCCGCTGTCCGCCCCCGTACCCCTTGTGACGCGCGCGGGACTCTCCCGCTATGCCACCTGCCGGACACGAAAAACGGGCCGGGGCCCGTACCGCAAGTGTGCGCGGTACGGACCCCGGCCCGTCGAACTGCCGCTCAGTTCCAGGCGTACCCGTCACCGAACAGCAGCGTGTGCTCCAGCACGTCCTCCGCCGGGTCGTCGACCTGGCCGACGTTGACGTTGACCAGCCCGACCCGGTGGCCGTTGTGCGAGCCCGTGTTGGTCTCGTCGGCGTGCGCGGCCCCCGCCGGAAGCCAGCACACCGCCAGCGCCGTGACCGCCCCGGCCAGACAGCGCGCCACGGCCCGCCCCCGCTCGTTCCTCATGCCCCGGTCCTCGTTTCGTAGCTTCGGCTTCTGATCGGACACGGCGTCCACCCGTTCATAGGACCCTGCGCCCACCCGTTCATCTGCAAAAGCCACCACGAGGTCACGCCGGGTAACTCGTACGTGGCCGGTGACAACCAGGCACCGACCTCGTTCGCCGCCGACGTACACCATGTAAGCGTCACTGTCTGTGGTCCGCTTCCGAGCCACAGCTCCTTCCGTCCCTCCGAGGAGAACAGTTGCTTCTCAGCGATGCCGATGGGCTCTTCGCTGCCTTGGCTGCCCTGAAACTCCCACGCAGCGACTACGTGGTGTGCGGCTCTGCGGCCCTCTACGTACGCGGGTTACGCGCGCGCATGGGCGACCTTGATGTGCTCGCACGCGGCGAGGCCTGGCAGCGCGCCCTTCGTCTCGGCGCACCGGAGCCCACCATCTCCGGGTACGGACTCAGAGTCGTCCACCCGACTGCCTCGATAGAGATCGTGGACCGTTGGACCCCGGGTTGGTCAACGGACCGGCTCATCGAGGATGCGGACGTCATCGATGGCGTCCCGTTCATGCGCCTGGGTGACATCCTGCGGTGGAAGATCGCCGCTGCCAGACCCAAGGATCACGCCGACATCACGGCCATCCGCCACCTCTATCGCGTCTGGACCGGTGAAGTGGAGCCGCTCTTCCCGCCGGCTTCCGAGCCCTCAGACGCCTGGCGAGGCACACGAGGCAATGCATGAGCGCCCTCCCGGGCCGGCCATGGGCCGTGGAAGGGCGCTCAACGATGACCAACGTCGACAGCTACGACAGCTCAGAAGCAGGTTCAGGACGTTGATCAATGAGGCGGCCGCAGGTCACGGCCGCCCGTGATCAGTTGTGGCTGTGCAGGATCTCGTTCAGTCCGCCCCACACCGCGTTGTTCGGCCGGGCCTCGACGGTGCCGGTGACCGAGTTGCGGCGGAAGAGGATGTTGGAGGCGCCGGACAGCTCCCGGGCCTTGACGATCTGGCCGTCGGGCATGGTGACGCGGGTGCCGGCGGTGACGTAGAGGCCGGCCTCTACGACGCACTCGTCGCCGAGGGCGATTCCGACGCCCGCCTCGGCGCCGACCAGGCAGCGCTCGCCGATGGAGATGATGACGTTGCCGCCGCCGGACAGCGTGCCCATGGTCGAGGCGCCGCCGCCGATGTCCGAGCCGTCGCCGATCACGACGCCCGCGGAGATACGGCCCTCGACCATCGACGTGCCGAGCGTGCCGGCGTTGAAGTTGACGAAGCCCTCGTGCATGACGGTGGTGCCCTCGGCGAGGTGCGCGCCGAGGCGGACCCGGTCGGCGTCGGCGATGCGGACGCCCTTGGGGGCCACGTAGTCGGTCATGCGCGGGAACTTGTCGACCGAGGTGACCTGGAGGTGCAGGCCCTCGGCGCGGGCGTTCAGCCGCACCTTCTCGAGGTCGTCGACGGCGACCGGGCCGAGCGAGGTCCAGGCGACGTTGGCGAGGAAGCCGAAGATGCCGTCCAGGCTCTGGCCGTGCGGCTTGACCAGGCGGTGGGAGAGCAGGTGCAGACGCAGGTAGACGTCGTGCGCGTCGATCGGCTTCTCGTCGAGCGAGGCGATGACCGTGCGGACCGCGACCACCTCGACGCCCCGGCGGGCGTCCGGACCGATCGCCGCGGTCGCACCGCCGCCGAGCAGCTCGGCGGCCTGCTCGGCGGAGAGCCGCTCGGTGCCGGACGGGCCGGGCGCGTCGGCCAGCTCGGGCGCGGGGAACCAGGTGTCGAGGACGGTGCCGTCGGCGGCGACCGTGGCGAGGCCGGCGGCCACGGCGCCGGTGGTACGAGGAGCAGTCGTGTCGGTCATGAGGGCAACCTAACCGGCGGACAGCGGTCGATGCGAACCGGTGCAGGGACGTCTCACGTGCCGGGCGGTACGTCCCGGTGCAGGTCGACGGCACACAGCGGCGTCCCCACCACCGGCCTCACTCCCCCGCCCCCGCCACCACCCGCCCCAGCACCTCCCGGGCGTACGCCTCGTCGTACGGCACCCCGGTCAGCAGCACCTGGAGACAGATCCCGTCGACGACCGCCACCAGCGCCCGCGCGGTCACCGGATCCGTACGCCGGGACAGCAGCTCGGCGACGCCCTCGGCCCACTCGGCGGCGACGGGCCGCAGGGCGGGCCGGCGCAGGGCGGCGAGATAGAGCTCGTACTCCAGCTCGACGCCCGTGCGGTCGCCCGCGAGCCACTCCCCCATCCACGCGGCCAGCTCGGCGGCCAGGTCGGTCCGGGGATCCTCCAGCGCGCCCCGCCCGGCGACGACTTTGGCGAAGCCCTCGTTGGCCTGCCGCAGGGCGGCGACCAGCAGTTCGTCGAGGGTCTTGAAGTGGTACGTCGTCGAGCCGAGAGGCACATCGGCCTCGGCGGCGGCCGTGCGGTGGCTCAGCCCGGCGATGCCCTTCGCCCCGACGACCCGGATCGCCGCGTCGATGATCCGCTGCCGCCGCTCGGGGTCGTAGCGCCGGGGCATCAGTGGGCACCTCCCAGGTTCAGCACCACGACCCCGACGATGATCAGCGCGATCCCGGCGGCCTTGGCGCCGGTCATCCCCTCTCCCAGGAAGACGAACCCGATCGTGGCGATGGCGGCGGTGCCGGCACCGGCCCAGATCGCGTAGGCCGTTCCGACGGAGACGGTCTTCAGCGTCTGCGCGAGCAGCGCGAAGGAGACGAGGTAGCCGAGGAGCGTCAGCAGCGAGGGTCCGAGCCTGCTGAAGCCCTCGCTGTACTTCATGGCGGTCGTCGCACCCACCTCGGCGGCGATGGCCCCGGCCAGCAGCAGATAACCCATATGTACGAGCGTACACAACATCTGTACATCCGTACGCAACGAGGACGCGACGAGAGAAGAGATACCGCTTTCAACAAACGCCCCCCAGGGATCCCACTGGTCCACTACGGTGTCACCCGATCACACACCGGGCCACCACAACTGCGCCGCCGTCAAGGGTGCCCGCCGGAGGAAAAAGCGCATGTCAGAAGAGAAGTCCCGGCCCCCGCTGGACCGCCCGTGGGAGAGCGGCTGGGCCCCGGACACCACCCGGGCACCGGGGACGCGACGGCTCTGGATGGCAGGCGCTCTCGCCCTGGCCACCGTCACCGCGTGCGTGACGGCGATCGCCGTGATGGACAGCCGGACCGGCGAGCCGACCCCGTCGGCGGCGCAGCCGACAACCCTCAGCAGCTCGGCGCCGGGCGGCCTGATCTCCTTCGCGACGCCCTCCAAGGCGGGGAAAGCGCCCGCAAAGCACCACAAGCGCCCGTCCCCGACGCCCACCCGAAGCACATCGCCCCGCCCCGACGCCAGTCCGGAGCCGCACACGAAGGCGCCGAAGCCCCCGGCGTCCCAGAGGACTTCACCGAGCGCGAAGCCCCCGGCCGCCAAGAGCGGGACCTCCATACGCTCCGTCAACTACCCCGACCGCTACTGGCAGACCAGCGGCGGCTACGTCACCCTCGCCCAGGCCGGCTCGGCCTCGGCCCGCCGCAACGCCACCTTCGAACGGGTGGCGGGCCTGGCCGACCCCTCCTGCTACTCCTTCACCACGGCCGACGGCACCTACCTCCGCCACCGCAACTTCGTCCTGCGCGCGGAACGCAACGACGGCTCGTCCCTCTTCCGCAAGGACGCCACCTTCTGCCCCCGCCCCGCCAGTTACTCGGGCGCGATCATGCTGGAGTCGGCGAACTACCCGGGCCGCTTCCTCCGCCACCGCAACTTCCAACTCCGCCTCGAGCCGTACCAGTACGACGGCCTGTACCGCGCGGACTCGGCGTTCCGGCTGGTGGCCGGGCTGGACTGACAGGCGAACCGGACTGACACACGCGAAGGGGCGGCACCCCGGGAGGGTGCCGCCCCTTCGTCAGTCAGTGAACCTCAGACGTGGATCCCAGACGGGGTTCTCAGACGTTGAACCCGAGCGCCCGAAGCTGCTCCCGCCCGTCGTCCGTGATCTTGTCGGGGCCCCACGGCGGCATCCAGACCCAGTTGATGCGCAGCTCGTTGACGAGGCCGTCCGTGGCGGACTTGGCCTGGTCCTCGATGACGTCCGTCAGCGGACAGGCCGCGGAGGTCAGGGTCATGTCGACGGTCGCGATGTTCGACTCGTCGACGTGAATGCCGTAGATCAGGCCGAGGTTGACGACGTCGATGCCCAGTTCGGGGTCGACGACGTCCATCAGGGCCTCACGGAGTTCTTCCTCCGAGGCCGGCTTCATCTCCACGGTCTCGCTCATGCCGTCGTCTCCTTCTCGGCGTCGGCGCCGCCCAGCACCTGGGCCGTCGCGTCCTTCCAGGCCATCCAGCTCAGCAGGGCGCACTTGACCCGGGCCGGGTACTTGGACACCCCGGCGAACGCGACCGCGTCCTCCAGGATCTCCTCCATCGCGTCGTCGGGCACGAGCTTTCCCTTGGACTGCATCAGCTCCAGGAAGGTCTCCTGGATCTTCCGCGCGTCGGAGAACTCCTTGCCGACGAGGAGTTCGTTCAGTACGGAGGCCGAGGCCTGGCTGATCGAGCAGCCCTGGCCCTCGTACGAGACGTCCTCGATCTTCGTTCCGTCGTACTTCACGCGCAGTGTGATCTCGTCACCGCACGTCGGGTTGACGTGGTGCACCTCGGCGTCGCCATCCCGCAAGCCCCGCCCGTGCGGGTTCTTGTAGTGGTCCAGGATGACTTCCTGGTACATGGAGTCCAGTTTCACCGTTCAGCACGCCCTTCAGCCGAAGAAGTTCCGTACGTGCTCCAGGCCGTCGACCAGCGCGTCGATCTCGGCCGGCGTGGAGTACAGATAGAACGACGCTCGCGTGGTCGCAGGAATTCCGTACCGCAGGCAGACCGGCCGCGCGCAGTGGTGGCCGACCCGGACCGCGATGCCCTGTTCGTCGAGGACCTGGCCCACGTCGTGCGGGTGGATGTCCCCGAGGGTGAAGGAGATCGCCGCGCCCCGCTCCTCGGCCGTGGTCGGGCCGATGATGCGCAGGTCGGGGACCTCCAGCAGCCGCTTCACCGCGTACTCGGTGAGGGCGTGCTCGTGGGCGAGGATCTTGTCCATGCCGATCGAGTTGAGGTAGTCGATCGCCGCGCCGAGACCGACCGCCTGGGCGACCGGGGGCGTGCCCGCCTCGAACTTGTGCGGCGCCGGGGCGTAGGTCGAGGAGTGCATCGACACCGTCTCGATCATCTCGCCGCCGCCGAGGAACGGAGGCAGGTCCTCCAGCAGCTCCTGGCGGCCCCAGAGGACGCCGATGCCCGTCGGACCGCACATCTTGTGGCCGGTGAAGGCCACGAAGTCGGCCTGCAGGGCCTGCACGTCCAGCGGCATGTGCGGCGCGGCCTGCGAGGCGTCGATGCAGACCAGCGCACCGACCTGCTGGGCGCGGCGCACGATCGCCTCGACCGGGTTCTGGGTGCCCAGGATGTTGGAGACCAGCACGAAGGAGACGATCTTCGTCTTCTCGGTGATGACCTCGTCGATGTTGGACAGGTCCAGACGGCCGTCGTCGGTCAGGCCGAACCACTTCAGCTTCGCGCCCGTGCGCTGCGCGAGCAGCTGCCACGGGACGATGTTGGAGTGGTGCTCCATCTCCGTGATGACGATCTCGGTGTCGGAGTCCACGCGGTAGGGCTCGTCGGCCCAGCCCAGCATGTTCGCCACGAGGTTGAGCGACTCCGAGGCGTTCTTGGTGAAGATCACCTCGTCGCGCGAGGGCGCGTTGATGAACTCCGCGACCTTGTCGCGCGCGCCCTCGTACAGCGCCGTGGCCTCCTCGGCGAGGACGTGCACGCCACGATGGACGTTGGCGTTGTAGCGCTCGTAGTACTCGTTGAGGGCGTCCAGCACCTGACGCGGCTTCTGGCTGGTCGCCGCGTTGTCCAGGTACACGAGCTTCTTACCGTCGTGGACCTGGCGGTCCAGGATGGGGAAGTCCTTGCGGAGCGCCTCTGTGTCGAGGAGGCCCGGCAGCTGTGTCACGCGGATGCGCCACCCTTCGTGTATGCCTCGTAGCCCTCTTCCTCCAGCTTGTCGGCGAGCTCGGCACCGCCGGACTCGACGATCCGGCCGCCGGAGAAGACGTGCACGTGGTCGGGCTTGATGTAGCGGAGGATGCGCGTGTAGTGCGTGATCAGCAGGGTGCCGACCTCGCCCGTGTCACGGACGCGGTTCACACCCTCCGACACGACGCGCAGGGCGTCGACGTCGAGGCCGGAGTCGGTCTCGTCGAGGACCGCGATCTTCGGCTTGAGCAGCTCCAGCTGGAGGATCTCGTGGCGCTTCTTCTCACCGCCGGAGAAGCCCTCGTTGACGTTGCGCTCGGCGAAGGACGGGTCGATGTTGAGGCGCTCCATGGCCTCCTTGACCTCCTTCACCCAGGTGCGCAGCTTGGGGGCCTCGCCGCGGATGGCGGTCGCCGAGGTGCGCAGGAAGTTCGACACGGAGACACCCGGGACCTCGACCGGGTACTGCATCGCGAGGAACAGACCGGCGCGGGCCCGCTCGTCGACGGACATCTCCAGGACGTCCTCGCCGTCGAGGGTGACGGTGCCGCCGGTGATCGTGTACTTCGGGTGTCCCGCGAGGGAGTAGGCGAGGGTCGACTTGCCCGAGCCGTTGGGGCCCATGATGGCGTGCGTCTCGCCCTGCTTCACGGTGAGGTCGACACCCTTGAGGATTTCCTTCGTGCCGTTCTCGACCTCGACGGTGACGTGCAGGTCTCGGATTTCAAGCGTAGCCATGGGTGCCTCAGGACTCCTGGGTGAGGGAGACGAGCACGTCGTCCCCTTCGATCTTTACGGGATATACGGGGACGGGGCGCGTCGCGGGAAGGGCGTCGGGCTTGCCGGAGCGGAGGTCGAAGCGCGAGCCGTGCAGCCAGCACTCGATGTGGCAGTCGTCGACCTCGCCCTCCGACAGGGAGACGTTCGCGTGCGAGCAGATGTCGTGGATCGCGAACACCTCGCCCTCGGTCTGCACGATGGACACGGGCGTGCCGTCGAGTTCCACCCGCTTCGGGGTGTCCTCCTCCAGCTCGCCCAGTCCACAGGCGCGTACGAAGGTCATCCGACTGCCGCCTCCAGCTCCTCCTCGATCTTGGCGATCAGGCGCTCCTCGATGTCGGGGAGGCCGATCTGCTGGACCAGCTCGGCGAAGAAGCCGCGGACCACCAGGCGGCGGGCCTCGTGCTCCGGGATGCCGCGGGCCATGAGGTAGAAGAGCTGCTCGTCGTCGAAGCGGCCGGTGGCCGAGGCGTGGCCGGCGCCGACGATCTCGCCGGTTTCGATCTCGAGGTTCGGTACGGAGTCCACGCGGGCCCCGTCCGTGAGGACCAGGTTGCGGTTCATCTCGTACGTGTCGGTGCCCTCGGCCTTGGCCTCGATGAGCACGTCGCCGATCCACACCGCGTGGGCGCCGTCGCCCTGGAGCGCGCCCTTGTAGACGACGTTCGACTTGCAGTGCGGGACGTTGTGGTCGACCAGGAGGCGGTGCTCCTGGTGCTGGCCCTGGTCGGTGAAGTACAGGCCGAACAGCTCGGCCTCGCCGCCGGGGCCGGCGTACTGCACGCGCGGGTGGAGCCGGACGACGTCGCCGCCGAAGGTGACGACGACGGACTTGAAGGAGGCGTCGCGGCCGACGAGCGCGTTGTGCTGGGCGACGTGCACGGCCTTGTCGTCCCAGTCCTGGACGGAGACGACGGTCAGCTTGGCGCCGTCGCCCAGGAGGTAGTCGACGTTGGCGGCGAGCACCGCGTCACCGGTGTGGTCGATGACCACGACGGCCTCGGCGAAGGCGCCCAGCTCGATCACCTGGTGGCCGAAGGCGGTGCCGCCCTGGCCGTGCACCGCGATGCGGATCGGCTCGGTGAGGACGGTCTCCTTCGGGACGGTCACGACCGAGGCCTTCTCGAAGGCCGAGTAGGCCTGGGCGGCGACGCGGTCCACCGGGGTGCCCGCCTTGCCGAGCCGGGCGTCGTCGCGGCCGACGGCCTCGACGGTGACGCCCTCGGGGGCCTGGACGTCGACCTTCACGCCGTCGCCGTTCGCCACGGCGGTGCCGTCGTGCAGCCCGCGCAGGCGCTCCAGCGGGGTGAACCGCCACTCCTCCTCACGGCCGTGCGGGACGGGGAAGTCCGCCACGTCGAAGGAGGGGGGCGCGCTCATGCGGGTGGCGACGGTCGACTCGGCCGCCACCGCGATCGAGCCGGTGGTGGTGGAGCCCACCGGGATGTTCTGGGCCTCAGCCATGGCTGTCGTAGTGCTCGCTTTCCGTTGCGTAAGGGGCCTGATGGGACTGCGGCGGGTGTTAGCCGACCGCGCCTTCCATCTGCAGCTCGATCAGCCGGTTGAGCTCCAGCGCGTACTCCATGGGGAGCTCCTTGGCGATGGGCTCGACGAAGCCGCGCACGATCATCGCCATCGCCTCGAACTCACTCAGACCGCGGCTCATCAGGTAGAAGAGCTGGTCCTCGGAGACCTTGGAGACGGTGGCCTCGTGACCCATGGACACGTCGTCCTCACGGACGTCCACGTAGGGGTAGGTGTCCGAGCGGGAGATCGTGTCGACCAGCAGCGCGTCACAGAGCACGTTCGACTTGGAGCCCGCGGCGCCCTCGCCGATCTCGATCAGACCGCGGTAGGACGTACGGCCGCCACCGCGCGCGACGGACTTCGACACGATGTTGGACGACGTGTTCGGCGCCATGTGGACCATCTTGGCGCCCGCGTCCTGGTGCTGGCCCTCGCCGGCGAAGGCGATGGACAGCGTCTCGCCCTTGGCGTGCTCGCCCATCAGGTAGACGGCCGGGTACTTCATCGTCACCTTGGAGCCGATGTTGCCGTCGACCCACTCCATGGTCGCGCCCTCGTAGGCCACGGCGCGCTTGGTGACCAGGTTGTAGACGTTGTTCGACCAGTTCTGGATGGTCGTGTAGCGGCAGCGGGCGTTCTTCTTGACGATGATCTCGACGACCGCGGAGTGCAGCGAGTCCGACTTGTAGATCGGGGCGGTGCAGCCCTCGACGTAGTGCACGTAGGCACCCTCGTCGACGATGATCAGGGTCCGCTCGAACTGGCCCATGTTCTCCGTGTTGATGCGGAAGTAGGCCTGGAGCGGGATCTCCACGTGGACGCCCGGCGGCACGTAGATGAAGGAGCCGCCCGACCACACGGCGGAGTTCAGCGACGCGAACTTGTTGTCGCCGACGGGGATGACGGTCCCGAAGTACTCCTTGAAGAGCTCCGGGTGCTCCTTCAGGGCCGTGTCGGTGTCGAGGAAGATGACGCCCTGCTCCTCCAGGTCCTCACGGATCTGGTGGTAGACGACCTCCGACTCGTACTGCGCGGCGACACCGGCGACGAGGCGGTTCTTCTCGGCCTCGGGGATGCCCAGCTTGTCGTACGTGTTCTTGATGTCCTCGGGCAGGTCCTCCCAGGAGGCCGCCTGCTTCTCCGTGGAGCGCACGAAGTACTTGATGTTGTCGAAGTCGATCCCCGACAGGTCCGAGCCCCAGTTCGGCATGGGCTTCTTCTCGAACAGGCGCAGGCCCTTGAGGCGGAGCTTGGTCATCCACTCCGGCTCGTTCTTCTTGGCGGAGATGTCGCGGACGACGTCCTCGTTGATGCCGCGCTTGGCAGAGGCGCCGGCCGTGTCGGAGTCGGCCCAGCCGTATTCGTACTTGCCCAGGCCCTCGAGCTCAGGGTGGGCAGTCTCCGTGGGGAGAGTCATGCGGGGTTCCTCCCGGCCGTGCTTGCAGATGCGTTGTGGGAAATCTTGGGGATGAACGTCGTGCAGACGCCGTCGCCGTGCGCGATGGTGGCGAGCCGCTGTACGTGCGTACCGAGCAGCTCGGCGAAAAATTCCGTCTCCGCCTCGCACAACTGCGGGAACTGCTCGGCGACGTGGGCGACCGGGCAGTGGTGCTGGCAGAGCTGTTCACCCTTCTGCGGGTGGGGCGCACTGCGCGCCGTAGCAGCGTACCCGTCGGCGCTCAGGGCCTTGGCCAGGGCTTCCGTCCGCTGCTCGGGCGCGGCGGTCTCGACCGCCTCGCGGTACGCGCTCGCCTGCGCGGCGATCCTGGCGCGGGCGAAGGCGGCGATCGCCTCGTTCCCGCCCTCGCGGTCGGCGATCCAGCGCAGCGCGTCCGCCGCGAGCTTGTCGTACGACTGGTCGAAGGCGTCCCGGCCGCAGTCGGTCAGGGCGAACACCTTGGCCGGCCGGCCGCGGGTGCGCGCGCCGTAGACCCGCTGCTCGCGCGCCTCGACGACACCGTCGCCCGCAAGGGCGTCGAGGTGCCGGCGCACGGCCGCCTGGGTGAGGCCCAGCCGCTCGGCGAGTTCGGCGACGGTCGACGGCCCGTGGTCCAGGATGGACCGCGCGACTCGGTTGCGGGTGGACCGCTCCCCGGTCGCGAGCTCCTCCTGAGGGGCCCCCGTGGGGGTCTCCCGAGCCTCGCCGACGTTTTTCACAACGCCATTGTTGCGTAATTCATCGGGGGCGGGCAAGCGGCGTTCGGCCACCCAGTGGGTGCCCTGCGTCACTTAGGTAAAGCTAACCTGACCTGCGAAAACGATCTCTGATCGATCAAACCGGTGGCATGCCGATGGCGCTTCGGGGACACTCCCGAACCATGTCCACACCCCCTCCGACCGGCCCTCTTGTCACCCGGGACACACTGCGCGCGCAGCTGTGCGAGCTGGGCGTGCGACCCGGCGAGACCCTCCTCGTGCACTCCTCGCTCAGCTCCCTCGGCTGGGTCAACGGCGGTGCCGTCGCGGTGGTGCAGGGACTGCTCGACGCGCTCGGCCCGCAGGGCACCCTGGTGGTTCCGACACAGACCGGGGACCTCTCCGACCCGGCCCTGTGGGGGAACCCGCCCGTGCCCCCGGACTGGTGGGAGACCATCCGCGCCACGATGCCCGCATACGACCCCCGGATCACGCCCACGCGCGGGGTCGGCGTCGTCCCGGAGACCGTGCGCACCTGGCCCGGCGCACTGCGCAGCGCGCACCCGCAGACCTCGTTCGCGGCGGTCGGCCCGCGCGCGGCGGAGGTGATCGAGGGGCACGCGCCCGACTGCCGGCTCGGCGAGCGCAGCCCGCTCGCGAAGCTGGAGGCCATGGGCGCCCGGGTCCTGCTGCTCGGTGCCGGCTACGCCTCCTGCACGAGCTTCCACCTCGCCGAGTACCGGATACCGTCCCCGCGCGTCGCAGTGGGCCGGCCGGGTCCCGACGGCTGGGAGACCGTGACGGAGGTGTCGATCAGCTCGGACCGGTTCGACGAGCTGGGCTACGACTTCGAGCGGGACCGTCCTGTCGTACGAGGAAAGGTGGGGGCGGCCGAGGCACGGCTGTTCCCGGTGGCGGACGCGGTGGCCTACGCCGAACAGTGGCTGGCGGTCCACCGCCCTCGTGAGGAGGAGTACCTGCACCCGCCGGTCTGAGCCGGGCCGCACGAACCTAGACTCTGGACCCATGCGAAGTGAGCCCGTGGTCCAGGTCCAGGCCCTGGTGAAGCGGTACGGCACGAAGACCGCGGTGGACGGGCTGGACCTGGTGGCCCGGGAGGGTGTGACCGCCGTGCTCGGCCCCAACGGGGCGGGCAAGACGACCACGGTCGAGACCTGCGAGGGGTACCGGAAGCCGGACTCCGGCACGGTGCGCGTCCTGGGCCTCGACCCGGTCGGGCAGTCCCGGGACCTGCGGCCCCGGATCGGCGTGATGCTCCAGTCCGGCGGCGTCTACTCGGGCTCCCGCGCCGACGAGATGCTCCGCCACGTGGCCAAGCTGCACGCCCACCCCCTGGATGTGGACGCGCTCATCGAACGCCTCGGGCTCGGCTCCTGCGGCCGTACGACGTACCGGCGGCTGTCGGGCGGACAGCAGCAGCGGCTCGCGCTGGCCATGGCCGTGGTCGGGCGCCCGGAACTGGTCTTCCTCGACGAGCCGACCGCCGGGCTCGACCCGCAGGCCCGCCGCGCCACCTGGGACCTGGTCCGGGACCTGCGCGACGACGGCGTCTCCGTGATCCTCACCACGCACTACATGGACGAGGCCGAGCAGCTCGCCGACGACGTGGCGATCATCGACGCGGGCCGGGTCATCGCCCAGGGCTCCCCGGAGGAGCTGTGCCGGGGCGGCGCCGAGAACACGCTCCGCTTCTCCGGCCGCCCCGGGCTGGACGTCGGCTCGCTGCTGAAGGCCCTGCCCGCCGACTGCTCGGCCGCCGAGCTGACGCCGGGTTCGTACCGCGTCGTCGGCAAGATCGACCCGCAACTGCTCGCGACGGTCACCTCCTGGTGCGCCCAGCACGGCGTGATGCCGGAGAAGATCTCGGTGGAGCGGCACACCCTGGAGGACGTCTTCCTGGAACTCACGGGTAAGGAGCTGCGTTCGTGACCGCCACCGGCACCTATGCGCCGAAGCCGGGGGCCGCGCCCCTGACCCGCATGATCGCGGCCCAGGCCGCGCTCGAGACGAAGATGCTGCTGCGCAACGGCGAGCAGCTGCTGCTGACCGTCGTCATCCCGACCCTGCTCCTGGTGCTCTTCAGCACCGTGGACATCGTCGACACGGGCGCCGGCGAGGCCGTGGACTTCCTCGCCCCCGGCATCCTCGCGCTCGCGGTGATGTCGACCGCGTTCACCGGGCAGGCGATCGCGACCGGCTTCGAGCGCCGCTACGGCGTGCTGAAGCGGCTCGCCTCCTCGCCCCTGCCGCGCTGGGGCCTGATGACCGCGAAGACGCTGTCCGTCCTGGTCACCGAGGTGCTCCAGGTGGTCCTGCTGACGGTGATCGCCTTCGCGCTCGGCTGGTCGCCGCACGGCAACCCGTTCGCCGTGCTGCTGCTCCTGGTCCTCGGTACGGCGGCCCTCTCGGGCCTCGGCCTGCTGATGGCCGGGACGCTGAAGGCCGAAGCGACGCTCGCCGCCGCCAACCTGGTGTTCCTGCTGCTGCTCGTCGGCGGCGGGGTCATCGTGCCGCTCGACAAGTTCCCCTCCGGCGCGCAGGACCTGCTCGGCCTGCTGCCCATCTCGGCCCTGTCCGACGGCCTGCGGGACGTGCTCCAGCAGGGAGCCGGGATGCCCTGGGCCGACCTGGGGATCCTCGCCGTCTGGGCGGTCGTCGGGCTGGCGGCGGCCGGACGGTTCTTCCGCTGGGAATAAGCGCTGGGAGCAAGGCCATGACGGACCCTCGTGAAAGCGTGCACAAGCGGCGTCCTACGATGGGTCGCGTGCCAAAAGTGACCCGCGCCGACGCCAGGGCGGCCCTGCGCAATCCGCTCGCCTTCATCGCCGAGCGCTGGACCCCGCAACCCCGGACGGTCCAGCGTGCGGCCCTCTCCGCAATCGTCATGTCGGTGCTCATCGTGGTCACCGGCGGAGCCGTACGGCTGACCGGCTCGGGCCTCGGCTGCCCGACCTGGCCCAAGTGCACCGACGACTCGCTCACCGCCACCAGCGCGATGGGCTTCCACGGCGCCATCGAGTTCGGCAACCGCATGCTGACGTACGTGCTGTGCGCCGCCGTCGGCTGGGCGATCATCGCCGCGCGCTCGCAGAAGCCGTACCGCCGCGGCCTGACCCGGCTCGGCTGGGCGCAGTTCTGGATCGTGATGAGCAACGCGGTGCTCGGCGGCATCGTGGTGCTGGTCGGCCTCAACCCGTACACGGTCGCCGCCCACTTCGTCGCGACGTCCGCGCTGATCGCGGTGGCGACGGTGATGTGGCAGCGCACCCGTGAGGGCGACGCCGCGCCGCGCCCACTGGTCGGCAAAGCCGTGCAGCAGCTGGTCTGGTTCCTGGTCGCCGCCGCCGTGCTGCTCATCCTGGTCGGCACGGTGGTCACCGGCGCGGGCCCGCACGCCGGCGACTCCAGCGAGGTCGAACGGATGCCGGTCGACTGGGAGACGGTGAGCAAGCTGCACGCCGTCCTGGCGTGGATCGTGGTGACGCTGACGTTCGCCCTGTGGTTCGTCCTCAAGGCGGTCGACGCCCCCAAGAGCCCGCTGAACCGCACCCGCGAGCTGTTCCTGATCCTGCTCGCACAGGGCGTCATCGGCTACGTCCAGTACTTCACCGACCTGCCCGAGGTCCTGGTCGGCCTGCACATGCTCGGCTCGGCCGTGATGTGGATCTGGGTGCTGCGGGTGGTGCTGTCGCTGCGCGAACGGCCGGAGGTCGTGGCCGATGTGCCCGGCCCGGCGGCCGAGGCGACCCTGACCAAGGCTTAGAAGCCGCCTGACCGGGGTTCAGTCGAGCCCGTACACCCGGCGCGCGTTCCCCGACGCCAGCATCCCCGCCACGCGCTGCGCGTCGGCCAGGCACCACGCGCCCTCGGCGACCCAGGTGCCGAGCACCCGGCCGAGCGCCTCGCGGAACAGCCGGGCGCCGACGACGTGAAGCTCGGGCAGCCCCTGGGCACCGGTGGAGAAGAGGATCTTGCCGAACGGGGCCAGCTCCAGGATCTCCGCGAGGACGGTCGCGGCGCGGGCGCCGGTGCGGACCAGGGCGGCGCCGGAGTCGACATAGATGTGCGGGAAGACACCGGCCAGGTGTGCGGCGTGCCGGTGGTACGGGTAGCCGTGCAGCAGGACGAGATCCGTGCCGAGACCGGCCGTGGCCCGTACGAAATCCGTCAGCAGCACCGGATCCGTACGGTCGATCCGCAGGCCCGGCGCGCCGAGCCCCGCGTGGAGCTGGAGCGGCAGCCCCGAGGCGACGGCGCTCCACAGCAGGTGCCGCAGCAGCACCGGGTCGCTCAGCTCCCCGCCGACCTCCCGCCCCGCGAGCCAGCGGCCGACGGCCCCCCGCACCTCCCCCGGCCCGGGCGGCTCCGGTGCGAGCGCGAGGCCGTGCCGCAGGCCCGCGACCGAGGTGAAGGCGACGGCGTTCGCGGCGGCGGCGTGCACCGACTCGGCGAGGTTGGCGAGGAAGGACTCGACGGTCCCGGAGGTGTCGGCGACCTGCTCGGCGAGCAGTTCCAGGCGGACGATCTCACGGGCCTCGGCGGCTCCGGCGGAGGCCAGTTCCCCGGGGTCGGTCAGATCGCCGGGCAGGCCCGTGTCGACCAGGTACGTCGTGATGCCGCTGCCGCGCAGGAGCCGGCGGGCGGACTCCAGGACACCCAGTTCGCGACGGCGTGCCAGGTAGCGGGCGGGTGTGCAGTGGGGTTCCAGGCCGAGCAGGGGTGGGCACCAGCGTCTTACGGCGAAGCCGGTCTGGGTGTCGAAGAGGGTGGTGCCGGGGGCGGGTGGGCCCTCCGTGCGGGAGAGGTGGGCCTCGAAGGTGCCGAGGCCCAGCTCCGTGCGGAGTACTCCGTGGCAGTACTGGTCCACTAGGGACGGCGTTTCGATCATCCGGGCTCCCCCGTGTGGACCCTGTTGTTCCTGAGGGTCTTAACGGGTGAACCGGGGTTGAGGTCGCGGGGCCGTCGTGGGAGGACCGGTGTGTTCGGCGGGTGCGGGACGGCTGTGGCTGGTCGCGCAGTTCCCCGCGCCCCTGAAAAGGGTCAGTTGTTCTTGGGCCCGCCGACCTGGATCCCCGCCATGCGCGACCACTCGTAGCGGCCCGTCTTGACCTTCGCGGCGAACTCGCCGTCGAAGGACTCGTGGGTCGTGATGCCCGACTTCTCCACGGCCTGCTCGGCGATCTCGTACGAGGGGGCCACCAGGTCGCCCCAGTTGCCGTCCTCACCCACGAGGACGATGCGGGCGCCGCGTTCGCCGAGGTAGGCGACCTGGCCCTCGGCGCCGCCGTGGGCCTTGGAGAAGGAGCTGATCTGCTTGGCGAGCCGGGCCGCCTTGCGCTCGGTCTTCGGGTCAACCTGCTGCGTGTCTGCCATGGTGGCGATGCTACTCACGGGTAGATCGACTGGCGAGAGCAGGGCCCTGTGACGTACGTCAGCGTTGCGTCAGCGCAGGAAGGGGTCGACCGCGACGGCCACGAACAGCAGCGAGACGTAGGTGATCGACCAGTGGAACAGGCGCATCTCCTTCAGCTTCGCGCCCGTCACCTCCGCCTTCGCGCGGTTCTGGAGGCCGTGCGCCTCCCAGAGCCAGAAGCCGCCCGCCAGCAGTGCCACCGACGTGTAGAACCAGCCCGTGTAGCCGAGCGGGGTCAGCAGGAGCGAGACGGCGACCATGACCCAGCTGTAGATCACGATCTGCTTGGCGACCACCTTGTTGGAGGCGACCACCGGCAGCATGGGCACGCCCACGCGCGCGTAGTCCTCCTTGACCTTCATGGACAGCGGCCAGTAGTGCGGCGGCGTCCAGAAGAACATGACGAGGAACAGGATGATCGGCGCCCACGACATGGAGTTCGTGACCGAGGACCAGCCGATCAGCACGGGCAGGCAGCCGGCGATGCCGCCCCACACGATGTTCTGCGAGGTACGGCGCTTGAGGATCATCGTGTAGACGACGACGTAGAAGAGGAGCGCGCCGAGGGAGAGCCAGGCGCTCAGCCAGTTCACGGTGAGGCCGAACAGCAGGGTGGAGGTGATCGCCAGGGTGATGCCGAAGGCGAGGCACTCGCGCGGGCTGACCATGCCGGTGACCAGCGGCCGCTGCGAGGTGCGGTCCATCAGGGCGTCGATGTCGCGGTCGATGTACATGTTGAGCGCGTTGGCGCCGCCCGCGGACATGTAACCGCCGACGCAGGTCAGGAGCACCAGCGTCAGGTCGGGCACACCCTGCTGCGCCAGGAACATCACCGGAACGGTGGTGATCAGGAGCAGCTCGATGATCCGCGGCTTGGTGAGAGCCACGAACGCCTTGACACGGGCCCCGAACGGCCGGTGGGCCGGGCTCTGGTCCGTCCCGAGCATCCCCGCTGGACGGGATTCAACGGCCGTCACGCACACCCCTACAGAGACATCCCAGCAAGCCTCACCCGTGTGAAGTCCCGGTAAAGGCTCGCGCGTACCACGCCACTTTAGACGTTGCCCAGAGTCGGACATTCGCGGGGGTCGGGTCGTGTTGGAGGGCGGCTCCCGAAGGGCGCGTGGAAGCTCGATTGAGCACCCGGATGAGCGGCTCCGTATTCACTTGCCGAATGGGATACGGCCCAGTCAGGAAGCGGATCGCAACGAGTCCCGGCACTCTGGAGTGACCCGAAAGAACGCACGTCCCGCGGGGGTAGGCTCGACTGCGGCCGGTGGGCGCCCCGATACACCGGCATCCGACTTGTGAGAGGAGCCCTGACCCAGGGTGAGCACCAAGCCGACCACCACAGACCTCGAGTGGACCGAGTTGGACCAGCGGGCCGTCGACACCGCGCGTGTCCTGGCCGCCGATGCCGTACAGAAGGTCGGTAACGGCCATCCGGGTACGGCGATGAGCCTGGCGCCTGCCGCCTACACCCTCTTCCAGAAGGTGATGCGGCACGACCCGGCGGACGCCGACTGGGTCGGGCGGGACCGCTTCGTGCTGTCCGCAGGCCACTCGTCCCTGACCCTCTACACCCAGCTGTACCTGGCCGGTTTCGGCCTGGAGCTGGACGATCTGAAGTCCTTCCGCACCTGGGGTTCGAAGACCCCGGGCCACCCCGAGTACGGGCACACCACCGGTGTGGAGACGACGACCGGCCCGCTCGGGCAGGGTGTCGCCAACGCGGTGGGCATGGCGATGGCCGCCCGCTACGAGCGCGGCCTGTTCGACCCGGAGGCCCCCGAGGGCGAGTCCCCCTTCGACCACTTCGTCTACTGCATCGCCGGTGACGGCTGCCTCCAGGAGGGCATCTCCTCCGAGGCCTCGTCGCTGGCGGGCCACCAGAAGCTGGGCAACCTGATCCTGCTGTGGGACGACAACCACATCTCGATCGAGGGCGACACCGAGACGGCCGTGTCCGAGGACACCGTCAAGCGGTACGAGGCCTACGGCTGGCACGTGCAGCGGGTGGAGCCGCAGGAGAACGGCGACCTGGACCCGGCCGCGATCTTCGAGGCGGTCCAGAAGGCCAAGGCGGTCACGGACCGGCCGTCGTTCATCGCGATGCGCTCGATCATCGCCTGGCCGGCCCCGAACGCGCAGAACACCGAGGCCGCGCACGGCTCGGCGCTGGGCGAGGACGAGGTCGCGGCCACCAAGCGGGTCCTGGGCTTCGACCCGGAGCAGAGCTTCGAGGTGGCCGACGAGGTCATCACGCACACGCGCAAGGCGCTGGAGCGGGGCCAGGCGGCCCGCGCGGTGTGGGAGAAGGCGTACCAGCAGTGGCGGGACAACAACCCCGAGCGCGCCGCCGAGTACGACCGGGTCGCCAAGGGTGAGCTGCCCACCGGCTGGGAGGACAAGATCCCGGTCTTCGAGGTCGGCAAGGGCGTGGCCACGCGTGCCGCCTCCGGCAAGGTCCTCCAGGCGCTCGGCGCGGTGATCCCGGAGCTGTGGGGCGGCTCGGCCGACCTGGCGGGCTCCAACAACACCACGATCGACAAGACCAGCTCCTTCCTCCCGGCGGACAACCCGCTGCCGGAGGCGGACCCGTACGGCCGCACGATCCACTTCGGTATCCGCGAGCACGCGATGGCCGCCGAGATGAACGGCATCGCGCTGCACGGCAACACCCGGATCTACGGCGGCACGTTCCTGGTCTTCTCCGACTACATGCGCAACGCGGTGCGGCTGTCGGCGCTGATGCACCTGCCGGTGACGTACGTGTGGACGCACGACTCCATCGGCCTGGGCGAGGACGGCCCGACCCACCAGCCGGTCGAGCACCTGGCCTCGCTGCGCGCCATCCCGGGCCTGAACATCGTGCGCCCGGCGGACGCCAACGAGACCGCCATCGCCTGGCGCGAGATTCTGAGGCGCTGGACGAAGGAGTTCGGCAAGGGCCAGCCGCACGGTCTGGCTCTGACGCGTCAGGGTGTGCCGACGTACGAGCCCAACGACGATGCCGCCAAGGGCGGTTACGTCCTGTTCGAGGCCGACGGCGGCGAGCCCGAGGTCATCCTCATCGCCACCGGCTCCGAGGTGCACGTCGCCGTAGAGGCGCGCGAGCAGCTCCAGGGCGCCGGCGTGCCCACCCGTGTGGTGTCCATGCTGTCGGTGGAGTGGTTCGAGCAGCAGGACCAGGGGTACCGGGACAGCGTTCTGCCGCCGTCCGTCAAGGCTCGCGTCGCGGTGGAGGCCGGGGTCGGCCTGACCTGGCACAAGTACGTCGGGGACGCCGGCCGCATCGTTTCCCTGGAGCACTTCGGTGCTTCGGCCGACGGCAAGGTCCTTTTCCGTGAGTTCGGCTTCACTGCCGAGAACGTCGCCGCCGCCGCGCGGGAATCGATCGCCGCAGCTCAGCGCTGACGCTTACATACGACACGTAGGAGATGGAATTTCCATGACAGACGCACTCAAGCGCCTCTCCGAGGAAGGCGTCGCGATCTGGCTGGACGACCTGTCGCGCAAGCGGATCACGTCCGGCAACCTCGCCGAGCTGCTCGACCAGCAGCACGTCGTGGGCGTCACGACCAACCCGACGATCTTCCAGAAGGCGATCTCCGAGGGCGACGGCTACGACCAGCAGCTCTCCGACCTCGCTGCCCGCAAGGTCACCGTCGAAGAAGCCATCCGCATGATCACCACGGCGGACGTCCGCGACGCCGCCGACATCCTGCGCCCGGTCTTCGACGCCACCGGCGGCCAGGACGGCCGGGTCTCGATCGAGGTCGACCCGCGGCTGGCGCACAACACCAAGGCGACGGTCGCCGAGGCCCGCCAGCTGGCCTGGCTGGTGGACCGGCCCAACACCCTCATCAAGATCCCGGCCACCAAGGCGGGCATCCCGGCGATCACCGAGACGATCGGCAACGGCATCAGCGTCAACGTCACGCTGATCTTCTCGCTGGAGCGCTACCGCGAGGTGATGGACGCCTACCTGTCCGGTCTGGAGAAGGCCAAGGCCAAGGGCCTGGACCTGTCCCAGATCCACTCCGTGGCGTCCTTCTTCGTCTCGCGCGTCGACACCGAGGTCGACAAGCGGATCGACGCGCTCGGCACCGACGAGGCCAAGGCGCTGCGCGGCAAGGCCGCCATCGCCAACGCCCGTCTCGCCTACCAGGCGTACGAGGAGGTCTTCTCCTCGGACCGCTGGAACGCGCTGGAGCGCGAGGGCGCCAACAAGCAGCGTCCGCTGTGGGCCTCCACCGGCGTGAAGGACAAGGCGTACCAGGACACGATGTACGTCACCGAGCTGGTCGCGCCGAACACGGTGAACACCATGCCGGAGGCGACCCTGTACGCCACCGAGGACCACGGCGAGATCACCGGCAACACCGTCGCCGGCACGTACGAGCAGGCCCGGGCCGACCTCGACGCGGTCGAGCAGCTCGGGATCAAGTACGACGACGTGGTGCAGCTGCTGGAGGACGAGGGCGTCGAGAAGTTCGAGGCGTCCTGGACCGACCTGCTGAAGTCGACCGAGGCCGAGCTTCAGCGCCTCGCCCCTTCGGAGGGCTGAACAGGTGTCGAGCAGCAACCCGCTGCGTGACCCCGCGGACCGACGGCTCCCGCGTATCGCGGGGCCGTCGGGCCTGGTCATCTTCGGCGTCACGGGCGACCTGTCCCGCAAGAAGCTCATGCCCGCCGTGTACGACCTCGCCAACCGGGGTCTGCTGCCGCCGGGCTTCTCACTCGTGGGCTTCGCGCGCCGCGAGTGGGCGCACGAGGACTTCGCCCAGGAGGTCCACGACGCGGTCAAGGAGCACGCCCGCACGCCCTTCCGCGAAGAGGTCTGGCAGCAGCTCATCCAGGGCATGCGCTTCGTGCAGGGGACGTTCGACGACGACGACGCGTTCGAGCGGCTGCGCTCCACGATCGAGGAACTGGACAAGGCACAGGGCACGGGCGGCAACTTCGCCTTCTACCTGTCCGTGCCGCCGAAGTCCTTCCCGGTGGTCATCCAGCAGCTGAAGAAGCACGGGCTGGCCGACCAGAAGGGCGGCTCCTGGCGGCGCGCGGTCATCGAGAAGCCCTTCGGGCACGACCTGAAGTCGGCCGAGGAGCTCAACAAGGTCGTCCACGAGGTCTTCGCCCCGGACCAGGTCTTCCGCATCGACCACTACCTGGGCAAGGAGACCGTCCAGAACATCCTGGCGCTGCGCTTCGCCAACACGATGTTCGAGCCGATCTGGAACCGGTCCCTCGTGGACCACGTGCAGATCACCATGGCCGAGGACATCGGCATCGGCGGCCGGGCCGGGTACTACGACGGCATCGGCGCCGCCCGTGACGTCATCCAGAACCACCTGCTCCAGCTCCTGGCGCTCACCGCCATGGAGGAGCCGGCCTCCTTCGACGCGGACGCGCTGGCCGCCGAGAAGACGAAGGTGCTCGGCGCGGTGAAGCTGCCCAAGGACATGGGCGCGGACACCGTGCGTGCCCAGTACGCGGCCGGCTGGCAGGGCGGCACGAAGGTGCGCGGCTATCTGGAGGAAGACGGCATCAACGCCTCCTCGAAGACCGACACCTACGCCGCCATCAAGCTGGAGATCGACAACCGCCGCTGGGCGGGCGTCCCCTTCTACCTGCGCACCGGCAAGCGCCTGGGCCGCCGCGTCACGGAGATCGCGGTCGTCTTCCAGCGAGCCCCGCACTCCCCCTTCGACACGACGGCCACCGAGGAGCTGGGCTCCAACGCGATCGTCATCCGCGTCCAGCCGGACGAGGGCGTCACGGTCCGCTTCGGCTCGAAGGTGCCGGGCACGTCGATGGAGATCCGGGACGTGTCGATGGACTTCGCGTACGGCGAGTCCTTCACGGAGTCCAGCCCGGAGGCGTACGAGCGTCTCATCCTGGACGTCCTCCTCGGAGACTCGAACCTCTTCCCGCGTACGGAGGAGGTCGAGCTGTCCTGGAAGATCCTCGACCCGATCGAGGAGTACTGGGACAAGAACGGCAAGCCCGCCCAGTACCGGGCCGGCACCTGGGGCCCCGTCGAGGCGGACGAAATGCTCGAGCGACACGGACGGAGCTGGCGCCGGCCATGAAGATAGACCTCACGGACACCACGGCCAGCAAGGTCAACAAGGCGCTGGTGCAGGGCCGCCGGGCGATCGGCACCCCGGCGGTCGGGATGGTGCTCACGCTGGTCATCGTGACCGACGAGGAGAACGCCTACGACGCCCTGAAGGCCGCGAGCGACGCCTCACACGAGCACCCCTCGCGCACGCTCGTGGTCATCAAGCGCGTCTCCCGCTCACCCCGCGACCGTACGCAGTCCCGCCTGGACGCGGAGGTCCGGGTCGGCGCGGAGGCCGGCACCGGTGAGACGGTCGTGCTCCGGCTGTACGGCGAGGTCGCCGACCACGCCCAGTCGGTGGTGCTGCCGCTGCTGCTGCCGGACGCCCCGGTGGTGGTGTGGTGGCCGGTGAACGCGCCGCTCGACCCGGCGAAGGACCCCCTGGGTGCCCTCGCCCAGCGCCGCGTCACCGACACCTACGCCTCCGAGCAGCCGGTGCGGGACCTGGCCACCCGGTCCGGGACCTACACCCCCGGCGACACGGACCTGTCCTGGACCCGCATCACGCCCTGGCGTTCCATGCTTGCGGCGGCCCTCGACCAGGTCACCTGCGAGGTCAGGGCCGTCGAGGTGGAGGGCGAGGAGTTCAACCCGAGCTGCGAGCTGCTGGCGATGTGGCTCGCGGACCGGCTGGACGTCCCAGTGAAGCGCTCGCTGTCCGGCGGCCCCGGTCTGACGGCGGTCCGCATGGACACCACCTGCGGCGCGATCACCCTGGACCGTGCCGACGGGTCCCTCGCGACGCTCTCCATCGAGGGCCAGCCGGCCCGTGGTGTGGCGCTCAAGCGCCGGGACACGGCCGAGCTGATCGCGGAGGAGCTGCGGCGGCTGGACCCGGACGACACGTACGCGTCCGCCCTGCGGTACGGGGTGGACCGGCTGAAGGCGTCCTGGCCGGCCCAGGCGAAGGAAGAGCCGGTTGCCGAAAAGGAAGAGCCGGTGGCCAAAGGGGAGCCCAAAAGTGACGGACGGGGGCGGCTCGCCCTCCCCGCTCCCGTCGAAACGGCTGCGAAAGCTCCCGCTGCGGAAGCGACGGCGCAGGCACCGGTGAAGCAGGAACCGCCCCAGTTGGAACCGGTACGGAAGGCGACGACGAAGTGAGCACGGCACCGCAGCTGGTCGTCCACCGCGACAAGGAGCTGATGGCGCAGGCCGCGGCGGCCCGGCTGATCACCAGGATCGTGGACGCGCAGGCCTCCCGGGGCTCGGCGTCCGTGGTCCTGACGGGCGGCCGCAACGGCAACGGCCTGCTGGCCGCCCTGGCCGCGGCGCCCGCCCGGGACGCGATCGACTGGAGCCGGCTCGACCTCTGGTGGGGCGACGAGCGGTTCCTGCCCGAGGGCGATCCGGATCGCAACGTCACGCAGGCACGGGAGGCACTGCTCGACTCGGTGCCGCTCGATCCGAAGCGGGTGCACGCGATGCCCGCGTCGGACGGCCCCTACGGCGACGACGTGGACGCGGCGGCGGCCGCGTACGCGGAGGAACTGGCGCGGGCGGCGGGCCCGGAGAACCACGGGCCCGTCCCCACGTTCGACGTGCTGATGCTGGGCGTCGGCCCGGACACGCACGTGGCGTCGCTGTTCCCGGAGCTGCCGGCGGTGCGGGAAGTCGACCGTACGGTGGTCGGTGTCCACGGCGCGCCGAAGCCGCCGCCGACGCGGGTGACGCTGACGTTGCCGGCGATTCGTGCGGCGCGGGAGGTGTGGCTCCTGGCCGCGGGCGAGGACAAGGCCCAGGCCGCGGCGATCGCGCTCTCGGGCGCGGGCGAGATCCAGGCGCCGGCGGCCGGGGCGTACGGCCGCAGCCGGACGTTGTGGCTGCTGGACGCGGCAGCGGCTTCCCAACTGCCTCGGTCGCTGTACCCGCCGGCTTCGGCTTAGGGCAACGAGGGGGCTCCGCCCCCTGGACCCCGGACCTTCGCCCCACCGTTGCCCCTTTCAAGGGCAGTTTCGGGTGGTGGGTGGGCATAGGCGGGGGTCCAGGGGGCGGAGCCCCTGGTCGTGCATCGACAGTGCTTACTTCACCGACCCGGCCATGACGCCCTGCACAAAGTGCCTCTGGAACGCGAAGAACACGACGACAGGGACGACCAGGGACACGAACGCCCCGGGCGCCAGGACATCGATGTTGCTGCCGAACTGCCGTATCTGCGACTGGAGTTCCACCGTCAGCGGCTGTGAGGAACTGTCCGCGAACAGCAGCGCCACCAGCATGTCGTTCCACACCCACAGGAACTGGAAGATGGCCAGGGAGGCGATCGCCGGCCGCCCCACGGGCAGCACGAGCCGCGTGAAGATACGCCATTCGCTGCCGCCGTCCATCCGAGCCGCCTCCAGCATCTCCTTCGGCATCTCGGCGAAGTAGTTCCGCAGCAGGAACACCGCGAACGGCAGGCCGTAGGCCACGTGGAAGAGGACGACCCCGGGGATCGTGCCGAACAGGCCCAGCTGTCCGAAGAGTTTGGCGACCGGCAGCAGCCCGATCTGCACGGGCACCACCAGCAGCGCGACCACGACCAGGAAGACCGCCTCCCGCCCGGGGAAGTCCAGCCACGCGAACGCGTAGCCGGCGAGCGCCGCGATCACCACGACCAGCACCGTCGTGGGCACCGATATCAGCACCGTGTTCCAGAACGCCTGCGTGATGCCCGAGTTCTGCAACAGCGAGGAGTAGTTGTCGAAGGACAGCTGCCCGGGGCTGGAGAACACCGTCCACCAGCCGCCCTTCGCCGTGTCCTCGGCGGACCGCAGCGAGGACAGGAACAGCCCGGCCAGCGGCGTCATCCACACCAGGCCGATCACCACGAGGAAGGCCTGGACGACTCCGTTGCCCAACCCGCGCCGCACCGCGTTCATCGCTGACTCCTTCGGAAACGGCGGACGTTGAACACCATGGCCGGAACCACCAGCAGCAGGAGCAGCACTCCGAGTGCGCTGCCGAGCCCCTGGTTGTTGCCGCCGCCGAACGACACCAGCCACATCTGCGTCGCGAGTACGGTCGCGTCCTCCTGCACCGGCCCGGGCGCGATGATGTAGACGAGGTCGAAGACCTTCATCACGTTGATGACCAGGGTGACGAAGACGACCGTGAGGACCGGGGCCAGCAGCGGCACCGTGATCCGCCGGAAGATCTGCCATTCGTTCGCGCCGTCGATCCGCGCCGCCTCCAGCGCGTCCCGCGGCAGCGTGGACAGGCCGGCCCCGATCAGCACCATGGCGAAGCCGGTCCAGATCCACAGGTAGGCCCCGATGATCGCCGGTGTGACGAGCGCCGGTCCGAGCCAGGAGACACCCTCGTAGGGCGGGGCGAAGTTGGACGACGGCAGTTTCACCTCGTAGGAGCCCGGTGCGAGGCCCTCGAAGCGGAAGGAGCCGTCGGAGGCGGTGGTCGCCGTGGCGGCCGTCTTACCGTCGCGTACCGCCTCGACCTTCATCTGCGGCAGTCCGCTCTCCCGCCGGTCGACCTTGCCCTGTTCCCCTCCCCCGCCGGGCGTGAAGTCCAGGTAGACCACGCCGCGCAGTTCGTCGGGGCCGGCCTTCCGTCCCGCCGCTGCGTACGCGGGTTCCGTCCCGCCCGGCAGGTCGTCGGGCAATACCCCGACCAGGCCCAGCGTCACCGCGTCGCCCGGGGACACGCTCGTACTCGTGCGGTACGAACCGTCCTTGTCCTTCGTCAGGCCCTGCCCGTCACGCGCCCGGGCCGTCGGGTACGAGGACTCCCCCTTGAAGGCGTCGTGGACGGAGACGACCGCGGCGTTCAGGACGCCCTTGTCGGGGTCCTCGTCGTAGGCGAGCCGGAAGATGATGCCGGCGGCGAGGAAGGAGACCGCCATCGGCATGAAGAGGAGCAGCTTGAAGGCGGTGGCCCAGCGGACCTTCTCCACCAGGACGGCCAGGATCAGCCCGAGGCCGGTCAGCAGGGCCGGGGCCACGACGACCCAGATGGCCGTGTTGCGGACGGCCGTGAGGGTCGCCGGGTCGCGGAACATCTCGGTGTAGTTCTCGCCGCCGACGAAGGTCGTCCCCGAGGCGTCGAAGAAACTGCGGCCGACGCTGAACAGCACGGGGTAGACGACGAGCGCGCCGAGCAGCAACAGGGCGGGCAGCACGAACAGCAGGGCGACGATCTTCCCGCGCCGGCGCAGCCGCCGGGTGCGGTCGGCGACCGTGACGGCCGGTGGGGGGTTCGTCTCTTTGACGAGGGTCGCTGTCATGGCGGATCAGTCCTGGTACGCCTTGGCCGCCGCGGCCTCCAGCTTCGCCGCGGTGCCCTTCGGGTCGGACGGGTCGCGCAGGAAGTCCTGGAGCAGCTTCCACTCGCCGGTGCCCTTGGTGCCGCCGAAGGCCGCCGGGGCCTGGTCGGACATGTCGAAGCGGACCGAGTCCCCGGCCTGGACGAGGGACTTGGCGGTGGCGCGGGTGACGTCGTCGCCGTAGGAGGCGAGGTCGAGCTTCTTGTTCGGGGAGAGGAAGCCGCCCGCCTCCGCCCACACCGCGGAGGCCTCCGGGGTCGCCAGGAACTCGAGGAGGGCCTGGGCGGCCTTCTGGTTCTTGCCGTCCTTGAGGACGACGGCCGCGTCACCGCCGCTGACGACCGGTGCCTCGCCGCCGGCGACCGCCGGGAACGGGAAGAAGTTCGCGTCCTCGCCGACCTTCTTGCCGAACTGGTCCTTGGCGACGCCGGCGACGAAGTCGCCCTCGTAGACCATGCCGGCCTCGGGCTTCGGGCCGAACACCTTCTCCACGGAGCCGGGGAAGTCGGTGTTCAGGGCGCCCTTCTGGCCGCCGGCGATGAGCTGCTTGTCCTTGAAGAGCTTGCCGAGCGTGGTCAGGGCGTCGACGACGGACGCGTCGGTCCACTTCAGCTTGTGCGCGGCGAGGGCGTCGTACTTCTCGGGTCCGGCCTGGGAGAGGTAGACGTTCTCGAACCAGTCGGTGAGGGTCCAGCCGTCCTGCCCGGCGACGGAGAACGCGGCGAGGCCGGAGTCGGACACGGTCTGCCCGGCCTTCAGCATCTCGTCGTAGCTCTTCGGGGGCTTCACGCCGGCCTGCTCGAGGGCGTCGGGGCTGTACCAGACGGTCGACTTGTGCGCGGCCTTGAAGTACAGGCCGTAGAGGGTGCCGTCGACGCTGCCGTACTCCTTCCACACCGGGGCGTAGCCGGCGTCGACGGCCTGCTCGGTCTTCTTGGACAGCGGCTTGAGCCAGCCCTTCTGCGCGAACTGCTTGAGCACGCCGACCTGCGGGACCATCACGACGTCGGGGGCGTTGCCGCCCTCGATCTTGCTGCCGACGACGGTGGAGACGTTGTCGCCGGTGGACGTGAACTGCGTCTTGGCGCCGGTCTTCTCGGTGAAGGCGTCCAGCACCTTCTGGAAGTTCTTCTGCTCGGTGCCGGACCAGACACCGGCCACGGTGATCGACTGGCCGCTGAGCGCCTTGTCGCCGCCGCCGGCCGCGACGGGGCCGCCGCCGCAGGCGGTCGCGCCGAGCGCCAGGGCAAGAGCGGTGCAGCTGGTGAGCAGGGTGGTACGTCGTCGCATCATCGTTGATGTCCCTTCGGGGAGTTGACTTGCGGGGCGTTCAGGAACGGATCCACCAGGCGGCCGTCGACCCGGAGAGCACCCCGGGCGGACAGGGGCCGCTGGCGAGCAGCGGGGTGCCGGAGACCGGCGCGGGGGTGGGGGCCGTACCGAAGTTGACGGCGCACACCAGGTCGTCACCGCGGGTGAAGGCCAGGACTCCGGGCGGGGAGTCCAGCCAGCGCAGCGTGCCCTCGCCCAACTGGGGCAGAGCGGCGCGCAGTTGGAGGCCGTCGCGGTACAGGTGCCAGAAGGATCGGGTGTCGGCGAGGGCCCGGTCGGTGGCGTACTCGGCGAAGTACTCCGGCTGCGGCAGCCACGGCTTGGCGCTCTCCTCACCGGAGGTGAAGCCGAAGGGCGAGGCCTGCCCCGACCAGGGCAGCGGCACCCGGCAGCCGTCGCGGATGCGGGCCCGGCTGCCGGTGCGGCGGAAGATCGGATCGGTGAGCACGTCGTCGGGCAGGTCCACGACCTCCGGCAGGCCGAGCTCCTCGCCCTGGTAGATGTACGCGGCTCCGGGCAGCGCCAGCATCAGCAGCGCGGCGGCACGGGCGCGGGCTGCGCCGAGGCCGCTGCCCTCGGTGGCGGGTTCGCCGTAGCGGGTGACGGTGCGGACCTGGTCGTGGTTGTTGAGGACCCAGGTGACGGTCGAGCCGGTCCCGGCGATGTCCTGCATGGCCTCGGAGATGACCTTCTGGAAGGCGTCCGGGTCCCAGGGGGCGCTGAGCAGGTCGAAGAAGAAGGCCTGGTGCAGCTCGTCGGGGCGGACGTACTGGGCGTGCTCGCGGGCCGTCGGGACGGAGACCTCGCCGACGAGGAGGCGTTCGCAGCCGTCGCGCTCGGTGTACTCCTCGCATATGGAGCGCCAGCGGCGCCACACATCGTGCACCTCGGGCTGGTTCCAGGCGAGCGGGTTGACCGAGTCGCGGGTGCGGGCGTCGGCCTCCGGGTCGTCGGAGTCGGGCAGCTCCGGGTGCTTGAAGAGGCCGGCGGCGACGTCGATGCGGAAGCCGTCGATGCCCCGGTCCAGCCAGAAGCGGAGGATCCGGTCGAACTCGGCGCCGATCTCGGGGTTGCGCCAGTTCCAGTCGGGCTGCTCGGGCGCGAACATGTGCAGGTACCACTGGCCGGGCCGGCCGTCCGGCTCGGTCACGCGGCTCCAGGCGGGGCCGCCGAACATGGAGTGCCAGTTGTTGGGCGGCTCGGCTCCGTCCGGGCCGCGGCCGTCGGCGAAGTGGAAACGGGCCCGGGCGGGACTGCCGGGAGCCGCGGCGAGCGCCTCACGGAACCAGGGGTGCTCGCTGGAGCAGTGGTTCGGGACGATGTCGAGCAGCACCTTGATGCCGAGCCGCCGCGCGGCCCCGACCAGCAGGTCGAACTCGTCGAGGTCGCCGAAGAGCGGGTCGACGCCGCAGTAGTCGGCCACGTCGTAGCCGTGGTCGTGCTGCGGTGAGGGATAGAAGGGGCTCAGCCAGATCCCGTCGACGCCGAGCTTCTTCAGGTAGGGCAGCCCGGCCCTGACTCCGGCGAGATCGCCGATGCCGTCGCCGGTGCTGTCCAGGAAGCTGCGGACGTACACCTGATAGATCACTGCGTCACGCCACCAGTGGTGCCTGTTCAACCCATCGACCTGTCTCTGAGGAGGGCAGCGGTTATGCATGCATGTTAAGTAGGCGTGTCGAGAGGGTGTCAATGAAAAGGCAGAAGCTACCGAGGAGTTGAGGTGGTGCAATCCGGTATTTTCCGGACATAACTCAGGCAGATGAGACGTCCGCGTTACCTAACAAGTAAGTAGAAGACTCGCCGACTGCGCTAGCCGCGCGAAATGACGGCGAGCTCGCGGGCGAGCCGGCGCACCGCCGCCGTGGGCGTCTCGTGCCCGGCCATCGCGTCGTGCACGACCGCCTGCACGACGAGGCTGACCTGGTCGTAGCGCGGGCTCTTGGGGCGCGGCGCGGCCGTGCGCACGCTCTCGCGCAGCGTCGGCAGATAGGGGAACCTGCGGATGAGCGCGGGGTCCTCGTAGAGATCGGCCCGGACGGGCGGCAGCGCGCCGCGCGTGAGGACCTGGCGCTGGACGCGCTCGCTGGTGAGGTACGCGATCAGGCGGGCGGCCGAGTCGGGGTGCCGCGCGTGCGCGCTGACAGCCAGGTTGGAGCCGCCGAGGACACTCGTCCCCGGCCCGTCCGGTCCCGGCAGCGGTACGGCGCCGACCTTCCCGGCGACCGCGGAGCCCGGCGCGGAGGCGCCGACGTAGGCGTACGGCCAGTTCCGCAGGAAGAGCAGCCGGCCGTCCTGGAAGGCCTGCTTGGACTCCTCCTCCTTGTACGTCAGCGCTTCCTTCGGGATCCAGCCCTCGCGCGCCCCGCGCGCCAGGAATCCGATGCCCTCGCGGGCCGCCGCCGAGTCGACGGTGACGCGCTCGCCCTCGTCGCCGAGGATCGAGCCGCCCGCCGAGTAGACGGCCTCGGCCGCGTTGACGGTGAGGCCCTCGTAGGGCAGGAACTGCCCGGCGTAGCCGTCGAGGCCGTACTTCGGGGCGATGGTCTTCGCGTACCGCTCCAGCTCCGCCCAGGTGCGCGGCGGCTCGACGCCCTCCTTGGCGAGGACGTCCTTGCGGTAGAGGAGCAGGCCCGCGTTGGTGACGTACGGGACGGCGTACAGCTGTCCGTCGTAGGTCGCCGTGTCCACGACCGGGGGGAGGAAGGTCTTCAGCGGGAAACGGTCGCGGGGCAGCGGCCGGATCCAGCCCGCCGCGGCGAACTCCGAGGTCCAGTTGACGTCGATGTTGAGCACGTCGAACCGGCTGCGGTCGCCGTCGCGCAGGTCGGTGACCATCTGGGCCTGGGTCTCGTCGGCGGAGTCCGGCAGCTCGACGAGGGTCACTTTTTCGCCGGGGTGGGTGCGGTTCCAGCCCTCCAGCAGAGGGCCGAGGTAGCCGGTAAGGTCTCCGGCGGTGGCGAGGGTGAGCGGTCCACGGCCGCCGCCGGCAGGCTCGCCCGCCTGCGCTCCGGCGGCAACGTAACCGGTCAGGACCACGACGAGAACGAGAAGGCCCCTACCCGCGGCATGGATCCACCGCATAGGTTCCTCCCTGTACACCGGCGACGGGCACCCTTGCCCGGAATCAGAGGCCATGTATACCTGTTAGGTATGGGCGATACTAGGGCCTGGAGCACATTGGACCGGACAGGAGGACTGCACGCGTGCGCCTGCCCCTCCTGGCACTCCTCGCCCGCGGACCCGCCCACGGCTACGAGCTCAAGCAGGACCTTGAGCAACTGCTGGGCTCCGCGTACCCTCAGCCGAATGTCGGCCAGATCTATGTGACCCTCGGCCGCCTCGAGAAGTCGGGACTGATCGAGGGCGAGGACGTGGCGCAGTCCAGCCGGCCCAACAAAAAGGTCTACCACCTCACCGAGGCCGGGCGGGAGGCGCTGCGCGCCTGGTTCGAGGAGCCCGAGGACGAGCCGCGGGTGCGGGACGACTTCTTCATGAAGCTGGCGCTCGCCCCGCAGACCGGGCTCGCCGACCAGATCTCCCTGATCAACCACCAGCGGCGCCAGTACCTGAACACCATGCGGCAGCTGTCGAAGCTGGCCGCCGCCGAAGACCGCGACAACCGCATCGCCCACCTGCTGATAGAGGGCGCGATGCTGCACCTGCAGGCCGATCTCGACTGGCTGGAGCGGTGCCAGGAAGAGCTGGAGGAGCTGGAGTGAGCGACGACCGTCCCGCTCCTGTGCTGCGCGCCGAGGGCCTGGTGAAGACGCACCACGGCGAGGGCGCGCCCGCCCATGCCGTGCGCGGGGTCGACCTGTGTGTACGGCCCGGCGAGTTCGTGGCGATCACCGGCCCGTCCGGCGCAGGCAAGTCGACGCTGCTGCATCTGCTCGGCGGCCTGCAGCGGCCGGACGCGGGCCGGATCTGGCTCGACGGCGAGTCCACCGACACCTACAGCGAGGCCCGCTGGGCGGTGGAGCGCAGGAAGCGGATCGGGATCGTCTTCCAGTTCTTCAACCTCGTGTCCAACCTGTCCGTCGCCGACAACGTGGAGCTGCCCGCCCTGCTCGCCGGGTCCTCGCCTAAGCAGGCCCGGGCCGAGCGGGAGCAGCTGCTGGCCGAGCTGGGCCTGACGGGCAAGGAGCGCAGCATGCCGGGCGAGCTGTCCGGCGGTGAGCAGCAGCGCGTCGCTCTGGCCCGGGCCCTGGTCAACCATCCCCCGCTGCTGCTGGCCGACGAACCCGCGGGCAGCCTCGACAGCAAGGGCACCCGCGAGGTGATGCGGCTGCTGTCCCGCTTCCACCAGCGCGGCCAGACGATCCTGCTGGTCACCCATGACGCGCGGCTGGCGAGCGCCGCGGACCGGGTGATCAGCTTCTTCGACGGCCGGATCGCCGACGACGCGGAACTCGACGGCGGCACACCGCCGCGCCGGTCCGGCATATCCGGTGTGCTCGAACTCAGGGACTGACATGCGGGTGAAGGACTGACATGCGGCTGTACGACGGCTGCCCGGCGTCCGGGCCGAGAGGCTGAGGCCCGTGCGAGCCACCCTGCGCTGGGCACACTCCGATCTGCGCACGCACCGCGGCGAGGCGCTGTTCCTCGTCCTCGCCACGGCGGGCATCGTCGCCTCCCTGCTCCTGGCGACGGCCCTCTTCGGGTACGCCACCAACCCCTGGCAGCGCGTGTTCACGCAGTCGCACGGCGCGCATGTGTGGCTGCACACCGACACCGCTGCCGACACCGGGAAGCTGGCCGAACTGGACGGCGTCGACTCCGTCGCCGGCCCGTACCCCACCGCCGCCACCACCGTCGCCTCGCGCGGCAGCCGCGCCGCCGTGGAGCTGCGCGCCACTGCGGAACGCCCGTCCGTCGGCCGCCCGCCGGTCGTCTCCGGCCACTGGCTGGACCCCGCGACCCCGAGCGGTGTGGTCCTGGAGAGCCGCCTCGCCCGCGCGCTGCTGGCCGAGCCCGGCGACACCCTCACCGTGCCCGGCACCGCCCGCGAACTGACCGTGGTGGGCCTCGCCGACAGCGCCGAGCCGCGCTACCGGCCCGGCGAGCAGCCGGGCCTGGTGTGGGCCCTGCCGTCGGCCGTGCCGGACCCCGGCGGCCAGGTGATCGGACTGCGGCTGACGGACCCCGGCGACACGTCCTACGTCGTCCAGCGTGCCGTGACCGTACTGGGCGCCGGGGCCATCGGGGAGGTGTCCACCTGGCAGCAGGCCCGGGCCGAGGCCCAGGGCGACAACCGGCTCCTCGGCCAGGTGCTGGGCCTGTTCGGGCTGGGCGCGCTGGTCGCCGCCGGGCTCGCGGTCCACGGCGCGATCGGCACGCGTATCCGCGGCCACCTGCGGGACCTCTCCGTGCTGAAGGCGATCGGCTTCACCCCTGGCCAGGTGGTCCGCATCTTCCTGCTCCAGCACCTCGCCTACGCGCTCCTGGGTGCCGTGGCCGCCGCCGCGCTGGCCGAGGCCCTGGGCAGCCGGATCCCGGGACGGCTCGGGGACGCGGTCGGCGTGTGGCAGGGGCTGCCCGGGCACACCGTGGCGCTGTTCGTGATCCCGGTGGGCGCGGTGCTGTTCATCGGAGCGACCACCGGTCTGGCCGCCTGGCGGGCGGGCCGCGTACCGCCGGTGCCGGTGCAGCGCCCCGCGGCGGCGCTCGGCGGACGGCTCACCGGGGCGAGCACGGGCCGGTCCTTCGGACCGGGCCCCGCGACGGCTGCGTCCGTCCCCGGACCGCAGCCCACAGCGGCTCCGCCTGGTGGGCGGCTGGTCGGCGGCCTGCGCCGAGTCCTCGGGCTGCGGCCCGCGGCGACCGCACCTGACCGGCAGCCGACCGAGACAACATCCCGAGCCCTCAGCCCACAACCAGCAGCGGCACCGCCTGGCAGCCGACTGGCCAACGGCCTGCGCCGGGTCCTCGGGCTGCGGCCCGCGGCTCCCCGGGCCGGGCAGCTCTCCGACCTGGCGCGCCGCGCCCTCGGCGCGCGGGTTCCGCCCGCGCTGGTGCTGGGCTGGCACAAGGCGTTCACGCGCCGCCCCCGGTCCCTCGGCACCGTCGCCCGCCTCACCCTGCCGCTGCTGCTGATCGTCGTGGCGATGAGCGCGTGGACCACCATCGACCGCTTCCACAGCACGCCCGAACAGATCGGCCTGCCGACCGCCCTCAGCGTCCGTGCCGACGCCGGTCTGACCGAGCGGCAGTCCCGCGCCCTCCTGGAACGCGACCCGGAGGTGGCCGCCGCCTACCCCGGCGTGGAGACGGCCGCCCTGGTCCCGGGCCAGACGGCGACCATCGCCCTGCGCGGCCTCGGCACCGACCAGGACCCCTACCCGTACACCCTCGCCGAGGGCCGCCCCGCCCGCGGCGCCGACGAGGCCGTGGCCGGGCAGGGGCTGCTGGACCTGCTGGACGTGCGCGTCGGCGACTGGGTGCGGATGACCGTCGGCGACCAGCCGCAGATCCTGCACATCGTGGGCCGCAGCATCGAGCCGGAGAACGCCGGCCGGGTCATCTCCACGTCCCTCGACACCCTCCGCGCCAACGACCCCGGGCTCCGCCCGACCCTCTACGAGCTGCGCCTGGATCCCGGTGCCGACCCGCGGGAGGTCGCCGACCGGCTGGCCACGGCCGGGCGCGGACACCTGGACGTGCACACCGTCACCAACCCCGCCGACGGGCTCTCCCCACTGCGCGCCGTCATCGCCGGGCTGATCGCGGTCCTCGCCCTCATCGGGCTGATCGAGCTGCTGACCGCCATCGGCGGCACCGTCCGCGAGAGCGAACGGGACCTGCTCGCGCTGAAGGCCATCGGCCTGTCCCCCCGGCAGATCACGGCCATCACCGTCACGGCCACCGGCTGTACGGCACTGGCGGCCGTGCTCGCCGCCACCGCCCTGGGCCTGCCGCTCGCCCACTGGCTGATCGACGCCCAGGGCAGATCGAGCGGCATCGGCGCCGGGATCGCCCAGGGCCCGTCCGCCTCGCTGATGCTGCTGCTCGGGGCGGCGGCGGTACTCTGCGCGGCCGCACTGGCCGCCGTACCCGCGGCCCGCGCGGCCCGCCGCCGACTGGCGGACACACTCAGCGCGGTCGCCTGACGTCCTGGCCGCTGCGGGGGGTCAGCCCCCGTAGGGGTGCTGCGGGTTGTACGGCGGCTGCGGATGCGGGGCGTACGGGTGCTGCCCGCCCGGCGCGTAGGGATGGCCGTACGGGTTCCCCTGCGGCGGCAGGTACGGCGACCCCGCCGGGGGCATCCCCGGATGCATCCCCGGCGGCATCGGCGGGACCGGCCCGGGTGCGGGCGCCGGTGCCAGAGTCGCCGGATGGGCCTTCAGCCGGATCCCGTACCGCCGCTTGAGCCTCCCCATCTCCAGCAGTGCGATGGCGGTGACCGTCACCGGAGCACCCAGGATGAAGACGATGCCCAGGGTGAGGCTCAGCCCGTGCAGATCACCGGTGACGAGGTCCGGGACGGCCACCAGCCAGCTGGTCACCATGGCGAGCAGCGGCGGCAGGCAGCGGTGCGTCGCGGCTGTGCCGAAGAAGTTGCCGGAGACCCGCACCGCGCCGTAGGCGGTGAAGATGAGCATCCACATCATCGTCAGGCCGACCCCGATGATCACGACGGGGTTCGCCGAGCCGTTCACCGTCTGGACCAGCAACAGCAGGGCGGCCACGCACCCGACGAACAGCAGGAGCAGCAGAAGGGAGTTGACCAGCGGCACCCGCAGCTGCCGCACCGTGCCGCCGCGCCGCCACACCCAGAGCATCGCCCCGACCGTCAGCGGCGTGAGGAAGAGCAGGACGACGGAGGCCGTCATCGCGTTCTCCAGCAGCTCCGTGAAGTCGAAGCCGCCCTCGATGAAGGTGTAGACCCCGAGGGACGCGACCGCCCCGGCGATGACCCGGAACCTCTTCAGCCGCTCCACGGACGGATCGAGCGGCTGCGGTATCCACGCGGGGTGGAACACCGCCCGGGCCACGTCCTGGGGCTTCAGGACGGACCGGACCGTCAGCGTGCCGCCTGTCCAACTTCCGCGTGTGCGTGCCACTTCGCGCTCCCCCGAGCACTCGCCGTGATGATCGACGGGGAGTCTACGGGAAGCGGAAGGGGCGCCGCCGGGCGGTGAGCGAAACAGCGCGCGCCGAGCGGCGGGTGGAATCGCCACGCCACCGGGCGGTGGGCGGGCGACGCGCCGCCGCCCGCCCACCGCCCGGCGCACGTCACTGCCGACCGCGCAGCTCCCGGTACGTGGCGACCAGTGCCTTGGTGGACGCGTCCAGGCCCTCGACCTCGGCTCCCTCGGTCAGTGCGGGCTCGACGCGCTTGGCGAGGACCTTGCCCAGCTCCACGCCCCACTGGTCGAAGGAGTCGATGTTCCACACGGCGCCCTGCACGAACACCTTGTGCTCGTAGAGGGCGACCAGCTGGCCGAGCACGGACGGCGTCAGCTCGGGCGCCAGGATGGTGGTCGTCGGATGGTTGCCCTTGAACGTCTTGTGCGGCACCAGCTCCTCCGGCACACCCTCGGCCCGTACCTCCTCGGGGGTCTTGCCGAAGGCGAGCGCCTGCGTCTGGGCGAAGAAGTTGGCCATCAGCAGGTCGTGCTGCGCCTTGAGCCGGTCGCCCAGCTCCCCGACCGGCCGCGCGAAGCCGATGAAGTCCGCCGGAATCAGCTTCGTGCCCTGGTGAATGAGCTGGTAGTAGGCGTGCTGCCCGTTGGTGCCCGGCGTACCCCACACCACCGGCCCGGTCTGCCACTCCACCTCACGCCCGTCCCGGCCGACGTACTTGCCGTTGGACTCCATGTCGAGCTGCTGGAGGTAGGCGGTGAACTTGGACAGGTAGTGGCTGTAGGGCAGCACCGCGTGCGACTGGGCGTCGTGGAAGTTGCCGTACCAGATGCCCAGCAGGCCGAGCAGCAGCGGCACGTTGGACTCGGCGGGCGCGGTCCGGAAGTGCTCGTCGACGATCCGGAAGCCGTCGAGCATCTCCCGGAAGTTGTCCGGGCCGATGGCGATCATCAAGGCCAGGCCGATCGCGGAGTCGTACGAGTAGCGGCCGCCGACCCAGTCCCAGAACTCGAACATGTTGGCCGTGTCGATACCGAACTCTGCGACCTTCTCGGCGTTCGTCGACAGGGCGACGAAGTGCTTGGCGACGGCGGCCTCTCCCCCACTCTCGACTTCGCTCGAGCGGGAGGTACCCCCATCGAGCGCGTCCAGCAGCCAGCCGCGCGCGGACGTGGCGTTGGTGACCGTCTCGATGGTGGTGAAGGTCTTGGAGGCGATGACGAACAGCGTTTCCGCCGGGTCCAGGTCCCGCACCGCCTCGTGCAGGTCGGCGCCGTCCACGTTCGACACGAAGCGGACCGTAAAGTCCCGGTCGGTGAAGGCGCGCAGCACCTCGTACGCCATCGCGGGACCCAGGTCGGAGCCGCCGATGCCGACGTTGACGACGTTGCGGATCCGCTTGCCGGTGTGCCCTGTCCACTCCCCGGAGCGCACCCGGTTCGCGAAGTCGGCCATCTTGTCGAGGACCGCGTGCACACCCGACACCACGTTCTCACCGTCGACCTCGATCACCGCGTCCCGCGGGGCGCGCAGCGCGGTGTGCAGCACGGCCCGGTCCTCGGTGGTGTTGATCTTCTCGCCGCGGAACATGGCGTCCCGGAGCCCGAACACGTCGGTGGCGGCGGCCAGTTCGCGCAGCAGCCTCAGGGTGTCGTCGGTGACGAGGTGCTTGGAGTAGTCGACGTACAGGTCGCCGACCCGGAGGGTGTACGCGGTGCCGCGGCCGGAGTCGGCGGCGAACAGCTCGCGCAGCTGGACGTCGCCCAGCTCCTCGCGGTGCTTGGCCAGTGCCGTCCACTCGGACGTCTGGTTGAGCCTGGTACGGCCGTCTGCGTTCATCTCGGGCTTCAGCCTTCTTTCCTGTCCTGCCTGCGTACCTTGCCCCGCTGCCGGTCCCAACGTAATTGATCAGCGCGCGACATCGGCTGTCGTGGCGCCGTCGTCCGGCTCGACAACAACTACGTTCACCTTGAGCGCGGGTATCAGTGCGAGGACGGACAGGACGAAGAAGGCGGCCGTGAGCAGGGGCGGGGTGTTCGGCCCCCAGGCGGTGGCGACGGCCCCGCCCAGCAGGGCGCCGAGGGGCACCCCGGCGAAGGCCAGGGTCCGGAAGGCCGAGCTGACCCGGCCCAGGAGCTCGGCGGGGCTGCGCTCCTGCATGAGTGTCGTGGTGTTGACGTTCCACACCATGCCCATGAGCCCGAAGACGGCCAGCGCGCCCACCACCACGGCCAGGCTGCGCACGGTGCCCATCACGACGAGGGCGGCGGTCTGCACCGAGCCGGCGAGCAGCACGGACCGCAGCCGGCCGAGGCGCGCGACCAGCCGGCCGTTCACCACTCCCCCGGCCAGGCCGCCCAGCGTGAAGGCCGCGCCCGCCGCCGCGTATCCCGCGGGGCCCGCTTCCAGCCAGTCGGTGACGAGGACGACCAGCATGGCGAGCTGTGTGCCCATGCCGATGTTGCACAGGGCGGTGGCGGCGCACAGGCCGCGCAGGGCGCGGTCGCGCCACAGGGTGCGCAGCCCTTCCGCGATCTCGCGGCGCAGGGTGCTGCCCGATCGTCGCGGCTCGCGGTCGGGCTCGGCGGCCGGCAGTGAGGCCACCAGCGCGGCGGCCACCAGGAAGGTCACGGCGTCGGCCGCGAAGGGCACGGCGGCCCCGGCGGCCAGCAGCAACGGGACGACGGGCCCGCCCAGCAGGCCGCCCGCGATGCGCTGGCCGGTCAGCAGCCGGGCGTTGGCGCTGCCCAGGGCGTCCCGGTCTACCAGGGCGGGCAGCAGGGCCGTGGCGGCGTTGTCGAAGAGGGTCTGGAGGGTGGTCAGGGCGAAGGCCAGCACGATGAGCAGGCCGATCGAGGCATGACCGAGGGCGACGGCCAGCGCGAAGGCGGCGACCAGCAGCCCTCGTAAGACGTCCACCCTCCACATGGCGCGCCGCTGGTCCACGCGGTCGGCGACGGCCCCGCCGAGCAGCCCGAAGACGATCCAGGGCAGATAGCCGCAGGCCGTCACGGAGGCGATGAGCAGCGGCTCGTCGGTCAGCGTGACGGCGAGCAGGGGCAGCGCGGCCGTACGCAGCGCGTCACCGAAACTGGACAGCACGGCGGCGCTCCACAGCCGTCCGAAGCTCCCGCGCCACGCGGGCGCGCGCACGCTCCCCACCTCGACCGTCGCCACTGTTCCCCCTCATGGTTCGCCCGATACACAAACCGTAGAGGGCACCACTGACAATCGGTCCGCGAGCGGCCGTCCGTGGGTTGCGGAATGCAGCTCCGGCCGGGCACCTGCTGGTGCCCGGCCGGTCTCAAGTCCTAGATCTCGCCCCGCAGTTTGGCGAGCGCCTCGGCGAGGATCGCCTCGCCGTCCGCGTCGCTGCGCCGCTCCCGCACATACGCCAGGTGCGTCTTGTAGGGCTCGGTGCGCGGCGGGTCCGGCGGGTTGTCCCGGTCCTGGCCGGCCGGAAATCCGCAGCGGGGACAGTCCCAGGTTTCGGGCACCTGCGCGTCGCTGGCGAAGCTCGGCTGGGTCTCGTGTCCGTTGGAGCACCAGAAGGAGATGCGCAGCCGCGGCGCGGACTCGCCGCGCTCGGCCTCGCCCATCGGCCCCGCCCCGACCCGGCTTCCCCGGATCGCGTTGCCACTTGCCACGGTCGTAACTCCCTGCGTGATGGTGCCGCGAAGCGAGTCGGCGTTCCGCTTCGCTGCGAGCGCCTCAGTCTACGTAAGGCCCAACGCGCGTCCAGTGATTGGAGTTACAACCCTCACACCTAGACGCAAGCCCCATGATAGGCCGCGCTTTGCCGCGCGTACCGAACATGGGGCCTCACGTACGTATTGCGAGCGTACGTATTGCGTGCGGGATGCGGGCCGGTCAGTTGTTCACCTTCATCAGGATGCCGAGCACGATAATGCACGCGAACCAGAGCAGACCGACCACGACGGTGATCCGGTCGAGGTTGCGTTCGGCGACCGAGGAGCCGCCGACGGAGGACTGCATGCCGCCACCGAACATGTCGGAGAGACCGCCGCCCTTGCCCTTGTGCATCAGCACCAGCAGCATCATCAGCAGGCTGAAGACGATCAGGGCGATCGAGAACCCCAAAACCACGGCTGGACCAACTTCCTCGGATTCGGATGGACGACGCGGGGCCCAGCACAGTGCTGGACCCCGCAAGGGTACGACGGATCGCCGTTAGCGCATACTCACTGGTCGCGGAAGCGCACGATCTTGACGAATTCGTCGGCGTCCAGCGAGGCGCCGCCGACCAGGGCGCCGTCGATGTCGGCCTGCGCCATGATCTCGGCGACGTTGCCCGACTTCACGGAGCCGCCGTACTGGATGCGGACCTTGTCGGCCAGGTCCTGCGAGTACAGCTCGGCGATCTTGCCGCGGATCGCCGCGCAGACCTCCTGGGCGTCCTCGGCGCCGCAGACCTTGCCGGTGCCGATGGCCCAGACGGGCTCGTAGGCGATCACGACGGTCTCGGCCTGCTCGGCGGGGAGGTCCTTCAGACCGCCCTCGACCTGGGCGAGGGTGTGGGAGACGTGGTTGCCCGCCTCGCGGACCTCCAGTTCCTCGCCGACGCACAGGATGGGGGTCAGGCCGTGCTTGTAGGCGGCCTTGACCTTGGCGTTCACCAGCTCGTCGGTCTCGGCGTGGTACTGGCGGCGCTCGCTGTGGCCGATGGCGACGAACGTGCACTTCAGCTTGGCCAGCATGGGGCCGGAGATCTCGCCGGTGTAGGCACCGCCGTCGTGTGCCGAGATGTCCTGGGCGCCGTACTTGATCTTGAGCTTGTCGCCGTCGACCAGGGTCTGTACGGAGCGCAGGTCGGTGAAGGGCGGCAGGACGGCGACCTCGACGGCCTCGTAGTCCTTGTCGGCCAGGGCGAAGGCGAGCTTCTGGACGTGGGCGATGGCCTCGAGGTGGTTGAGGTTCATCTTCCAGTTGCCCGCCATCAGCGGCGTGCGCGTGCTCATCTAGGTCAGTCCTCCAGTGCGGCGAGGCCGGGGAGCGTCTTGCCCTCGAGGTATTCGAGGGAGGCGCCGCCACCGGTCGAGATGTGGCCGAATGCCGTCTCGTCGAAGCCGAGGGTGCGCACGGCGGCGGCGGAGTCGCCGCCGCCGACCACGGTGAAGCCCTTGGATTCGACGAGGGCCTGGGCGACCGCCTTGGTGCCCTCGGCGTAGTCGGGGTGCTCGAAGACGCCCATGGGTCCGTTCCAGAAGACGGTGGCGGCGTCGGCGAGCTTGGACGCGTACAGCTTGCGGGTCTCGGGCCCGATGTCGAGGCCCATCTGGTCGGCCGGGATGGCGTCCGCGGCGACGGTCGTGGGGTGGGCGGCAGCCTTGGTCTTCAGGTCCGGGAACTCGGTCGCCGTCAGGGCGTCGACGGGCACGACCAGCTCGACGCCGGTCTTCTCCGCCCGCTCGACATACTCCTGGACGGCCGCGATCTGGTCCTCCTGGAGGAGGGACGCGCCGACCTCGTAGCCCTTGGCCTTGAGGAAGGTGTAGGCCATGCCGCCGCCGATGAGGATGCGGTCGGCCTTGCCGAGCAGCTGGTCGATGACGGCGAGCTTGTCGGAGACCTTGGCGCCGCCGAGGGCGACGACGTAGGGCCGCTGGAGGTCGTCCGTCAGCTTCTTCAGGACGGCGACCTCCTTGGCGATGAGGTAGCCGGCGGCGTGCGGCAGCCGGGCCGGGAGGTCGTAGACGGAGGCGTGCTTGCGGTGCACGGCACCGAAGCCGTCGCCGACGTAGAGGTCCGCGAGGGCGGCGAGCTGATCGGCGAAGGCGCCGCGCTCGGCGTCGTCCTTGCTGGTCTCACCGGCGTTGAAGCGCAGGTTCTCGACGACCGCGACCTGGCCGTCGGCGAGGGCGGCGACGGTGGCCCGGGCGGACTCGCCGACCGTGTCGGTGGCGAACCGTACGTCCGTGCCGAGGATCTCACCGAGGCGCGCGGCGGCCGGGGCGAGGGAGAAGGCCGGGTCCGGGGCGCCCTTGGGGCGGCCCAGGTGCGAGGCGACGACCACCCGGGCGCCCGCGTCGGCGAGGGCCTTGACCGTGGGCACCACGGCGCGGATCCGGCCGTCGTCGGTGATGGTGGTGCCGTCCAGCGGCACGTTCAGGTCGGCGCGGACGAAGACCCGCTTGCCGGCCACCCCTTCGGAGAGGAGTTCGTCGATCGTCTTCATGAGGGGACTCCTGGAAGAGCTCGTGATCGCTCGTAAGCGCTCGTGATCGAACAGCTCTGATCTGTACGTGAGTCAGGGCTCGGACAGCGCATTCTCGCGCTGCCCGAGCCCTGCTCTCACATGGACGTGCCTGCTCTGTGGATCAGAGCTGGTTGCCGACGAAGACCGTCAGGTCGACGAGGCGGTTGGAGTAGCCCCACTCGTTGTCGTACCAGCCGATGACCTTCACGTTCTTGCCCTCCTGGACCATGGTCAGGGAGGAGTCGAAGGTGCAGGACGCCGGGGCGTTGACGATGTCGGACGAGACGATCGGATCCTCCGTGTACTCGAGGATGCCCTTCAGCTCGCCCTCGGCCGCCTTCTGGAAGGCGGCGTTGACCTCTTCCTTGGTGACCTCGCGGCCGAGCTCGAGGACCAGGTCGGTGACCGAACCGGTCGGGACCGGGACGCGCATGGCCATGCCGTCCAGCTTGCCCTTGAGCTGCGGGAGCACCAGCGCGGTGGCCTTGGCGGCACCCGTGGTGGTCGGGATGATGTTCTCGGAGGCGGCACGGGCGCGGCGCAGGTCCTTGTGCGGGAAGTCCAGGATGCGCTGGTCGTTGGTGTACGCGTGCACCGTCGTCATCAGGCCCTTGACGATGCCGAAGTTCTCGTCGAGGACCTTCGCCATCGGCGCCACACAGTTGGTGGTGCAGGAGGCGTTGGAGATGACGTGGTGGTTCGCCGGGTCGTAGCTGTCCTGGTTGACGCCCATCACGATGGTGACGTCCTCGTCCTTGGCCGGAGCCGAGATGAGGACCTTCTTCGCGCCGCCGGCGATGTGCTTCTCAGCGTCGGCCTTCTTGGTGAAGATGCCGGTCGACTCGATGACGATGTCGACGCCCAGCTCGCCCCACGGGATGTCGGCGGGGTTGCGCTCGGCGAGGACCTTGATGGTCTTGTCGCCGACGGTGATGGTGTCCTCGGTGTGCGAGACCTCCTGCTTGAGGCGGCCGAGGATGGTGTCGTACTTCAGCAGGTGAGCGGTGGTCGCGGTGTCACCCAGGTCGTTGACAGCCACGATCTCGATGTCTGCACCCTGCTCCAGCAGCGCGCGGAAGTAGTTACGACCGATGCGGCCGAAGCCGTTGATGCCTACGCGGATCGTCACGAACCGATCTCCTCGTTGGTACGCCGGCCATGAAGAGCCGGCGAGCTCTGTTTGGGATGTCCCCGACCGCCTACGACCCTACCTCCCTGAGGCTGCGGTGGTGACATCCAGATGCCCCATACACGGCAGGGCGGTCCGTACCCGCCAGTAGGGGTACGGACCGCCCGTCACCGAGAGCGAGATCACTCGATTTCGCTACACGGTGTGGTGCCTGTTGACGGAGAGTTCCCAGCTCCTGCGGGGTCACACGTCTGCGGTCACACGTCGAGGGAGGCGAGCGCCTTTCTCATCAGTGCCGCCCGGTCGGCCGCGGTGGCGACGTGCTCCAGGCCGAAGCCCAGCAGCACGGTGTCGTCCGTGGTCACCGCGCCGTATGTCTGGAACAGGGCCCCGGTGCGGGTCCAGTCCTTGAGGACGGCCGGGCTGCCCGCGGGCGGTCCGGCTGCCTTCCAGGCGCCGAGCGAGGTCTCGAAGCCCTCGGTCTCCTTCGCCGTGCCGCCGACGACGAGCGAGGCGTCGTCGGCGAGGACGCCGTGCCCGCCGGTGCCCGGGTCGGTGACGTAGCTGATCGAGACCTCGACCGTCTTGCCGGCGTACGCGCTCAGGTCGAAGTCCACCCGCTGCCAGCCGCCGGAGGCACCGGTGAGGCTGTTCCACGAGCCGGTGCTGCCGGTCGCGGTGCAGCCGTCGTCCGACAGGGTCAGGTAGTGCTTCAGCCAGGGGTGCTCACGGACGTAGAAGCCGCCCCCGCACTCGGCCGGAACGGCGGCCTTGGTGGCGCCGCCCGCCTCGGGCAGGGTCGTCCAGTCTTCGGCGCCCGCGGTGTGGGCCTCGACCAGGACGTTGTCGTAGCCGGGCTCGGTGTCCCACATCAGCTGGGTGCGCAGGGTGGGCTTGTCGGCCGCGGCGACGCCGGTGAGGTCCACGGTGCGGGTGAGGCGCTTGTAGGCGTCGTCAGTGTGGACGGCGGCGGCCATCGAGGAGCCCGCGTACGGGCCGTACGGGTTGACCGCGCCGGCGAACTGTCCGGCGCCCTTGCTCGCGAACTGCGGGAACTCGTCGGCGGGCAGCTCGTCGGAGGTGACGCCGTACCGTCCCGCCTTGTCCAGGGGGTTGCCGGGCGCGGCGGCTAGCGGGCCCGTGAAGCCGCCCAGCTCGCCGGAGCCGGTGAAGCCGGTGGCTCCGGCGGCCGAGGTACGGCTGTAGGCGCCCAGGTAGTACTGGCTGAAGTCGTTCGACAGGACGCCACCGCCGAGGTCGACGCTGCCGCCGGCCTGCTCACCGGCCTCGATCAGCCTGCCGCCCTCGTTGAGGAAGGCGCGCAGCTGGAGCTGGGTGGCGTTGCCGGGGACACCGGCGCCCGTGTAGTGGACGACGGTGTCGAAGTGGCTCAGCACGCCCAGTGCGTCCGGTGCCCCGCGCTCGGCGACGTCCCAGACGAGTGCCTTGCGGCCGTTGGCCTTGAGGGCGTCCACGTACTTCTGTGCCTGCGTGGCGGCCGCGCCCTCCTCGGCGACGACGAGGGTGTCCGCCCTGGGCCGCTCGGCCACGGTGTAGGTGAAGCGCTTGCTGGAGACCTTCTTGCCGTTCCTGGTCTCCGCGGTGAACCACACCTCGACCTTGTCGCCCGGGTCGCCGTCCTTCACCTTCGCCCGGTACTCGTCGAAGTAGAGGTTGTCCTCACCGCCGTAGGTCTCGCCGCCCTTCCAGGGCTTGAGCGCCATGTCCTCGGTGCGGCCGCCGTTGACGCGGTACTTCAGCTCCTTGTCGCGCAGCGACTTGCGTGCGACGACGGAGACCTCCTGGTCGGCGCCGCGGGAGTACGACACCGGGAACCCGGCCGGGGTGAAGTCGGCGGCGCTCAGTCCGACCGACGAGGACGGCCGGTCGGGGTGGGCGGCGGACTCGGCGACGGAGAGCGCGAACGGGACGTTCTTGGCGAACTCCTGCTGGATCAGCTTCTCGTCGTCCGGGAAGGTGAAGATCGACCGGCAGTCGGACGCCTTCCACTCGTCGTTCGGGTCGGCGTTGGAGGCCGTCTGACAGGTCGACATCTCCGGGGTGAACATCGCCAGGCCGTTGACGTTCGCCGCGTGGCCGTCGGCCTCGCCGTTGGTGGTGTACAGCTCGGAGGAGACCTGCGGGTGGTAGCCGGGGACCGCCGGGTTCTCGGGCGTACCGGCGAGCGCCTCGTACACGACGTCGTCCGGGGTGGCTGTGGCCACCTGCCAGCCGACCCCGTAGAGGATGAGTTCGGCGGCGGAGTGGTAGTTGATGCCGTACGTGAAGCCGATCCGCTTCTGGAAGGCGTCCAGGGCCTTGGTCTCCGGCTCCGAGCCCGGTCCGGCGCCGCGGTAGGTCTCGCTGGTGGGGTTGGGGGACGAACCCTCGTCGTCGTAGCCCCACTTGTAGGCGAAGTTGCGGTTGAGGTCGACGCCGTCGCCGGTGCCGATGACGCCGTCGCCGTTGACGTCCCGCAGGTTCTTGCGCCACAGGCGGTTGGCGTCACCGGTGTGGGTGTGGTCGTAGCCGTCGGGGTTGGCCGAGATGACGAACCACAGTTCGGTGGAGTCGACGATCTTCTTGACGCGCCGGTCCTTCTTGTAGTTGTCCAGGTAGTGGTGCATCAGGCGCCGGGTCATCTCCGGCGTGATCCACTCCCGGGCGTGCTGGTTGGACAGGTAGAGGACGGAGGGCTTGGAGCCGTCCTTCGTCTTCTTGGCGCCCTTGGTGAGCTTCAGCGCGAGGATGTCCTGGCCCCTGACCGTCTTGCCGATGGAGACGACCTTGGTGAGGCCGGGGTTGTCCTGAGCGGCCTTGAGGATCTCCTCCTTGATGCCGCCCTTGCCGCTGTACGGACGGAACACGCCCTCGGCGGCGTCCTCCACACGGGCTTCCGCCTTGGTGGAGAGCTCGTGCTCGGTGAGGTCGACGCCCTGCTTCGCCAGCTTCTTCGCCTGCTGGTCGGTCAGGATGACCTCGATGGTGGCCGTGCCCTTCTCGGGCACCTGCTCGCTGAGTTCGTGGCCGTCCTGGCCGGCCGCGAGCAGCAGGGGTACCTGCTCGTGGGTGACGTCGGCGCGGAAGACCTTGACTTCGTCCGGGTCGGGCGGGGGTGAACTGTCCGGTTGTGCCTGGGCGATGGGTGCGACGCTCGCTCCGCCGATCAGGAGCGCGCCGACAGCGAGGATCGATCTCGCTCTTCGTCTCATGAACCCCCCTAGCGTGGGTTCGCCACAGTAGCGAACAGATGCCAGGCTCATGACAGTCCATGATCGAGTCAAGAGTGCCCGAACGACACGCAAGAGCCGGTGCCGACCACCCAAGTGGATGTCGGCACCGGCTTCTTGACGAACTGTGGGATCAGCCTACGAGATTGTCGGCCAGCTCCTCGGAGAGGTTGGCCTCCGTGCCCGGGATGCCCAGGTCGGAGGCGCGCTTGTCGGCCATGGCCAGCAGGCGGCGGATCCGGCCGGCGACGGCGTCCTTGGTCAGCGGCGGATCGGCGAGCGCGCCCAGCTCCTCCAGGGAGGCCTGCTTGTGCTCCATGCGCAGCCGGCCGGCCGCGGCGAGGTGCTCGGGGACGTCCTCGCCGAGGATCTCCAGCGCCCGCTGCACACGGGCACCGGCGGCGACGGCCGCGCGGGCCGAGCGGCGCAGGTTGGCGTCGTCGAAGTTGGCGAGCCGGTTCGCCGTGGCGCGCACCTCGCGGCGCATCCGGCGCTCCTCCCAGGCCAGCACCGACTCGTGGGCGCCGAGGCGGGTGAGCAGGGCGCCGATCGCGTCGCCGTCGCGGACGACGACCCGGTCCACGCCGCGTACCTCGCGGGCCTTGGCGGCGATCGACAGGCGGCGGGCGGCGCCGACCAGGGCGAGCGCGGCCTCGGGGCCCGGGCAGGTCACCTCCAGCGAGGAGGAGCGGCCGGGCTCGGTGAGCGAGCCGTGCGCCAGGAAGGCGCCCCGCCAGGCGGCCTCGGCGTCGCAGGTGGCCCCCGAGACCACCTGCGGGGGCAGGCCGCGGATCGGGCGGCCCCGCCCGTCGACCAGGCCGGTCTGGCGGGCCAGCTGGTCACCGCCCGCGACGACGCGCACCACGTAGCGCGAGCCGCGGCGCAGTCCGCCCGGTGCCATCACGATCAGCTCCGAGCTGTGGCCGAAGATCTCCAGGATGTCCCGCTTGAGGCGGCGGGCCGCCATCGCCGTGTCCAGCTCCGCCTCGATCACGATCCGACCGCTCACCAGGTGAAGGCCGCCGGCGAACCGCAGAATGGCGGAGACCTCCGCCTTTCTGCAGCAGGTCCGGGTGACGGGGAGCCGGGAGATCTCGTCCTTCACCGCTGCCGTCATCGCCATGGGCCGATCCTTCCATGCATCCGAAAAATACGGTCGTACGCGGCGGCCAACAGCTCCGGGTCATGCCTCGGGGTCCCGTCGGGCCGGGCCACCGGCGCCAGCTCGACCGCGGCCCCGAACCGCTTGGCGGCATCGGTCAGGGAGTCGCGGTCGGGCACGGCGGCCTCGTCGGCCAGCACCACGTCCAGGGCGAGTTTAGGGGCGTGTCGTCCCAAAACCTCCAAATGACGCTGCGGGGAGAAGCCCTCTGTTTCTCCGGGCTGCGGGGCGAGGTTCAGGGAGAGTACCCGGCGGGCCTTGGTCTGCGTGAGCGCGTCCAGCAGCTCGGGCACAAGCAGATGCGGGATGACCGAGGAGAACCAGGAGCCGGGGCCGAGCACCACCCAGTCCGCGTCCAGGACGGCCTGGACCGCCTCGGGCACGGCCGGCGGGTCGTGCGGCACGACCTGCACGGACTGCACCTCGCCCGGGGTGAGGGCGACGGTGGCCTGGCCGCGGACCGTGTCCACCTCGTCCGGGCGGGCCGGGTCGTGGCCCTTGACCAGGGCCTGGAGCTCCAGCGGGACGGCGGACATGGGCAGCACGCGGCCCTGTGCGCCGAGCAGCCGTCCGACCAGGTCGAGGGCCTGGACGTGGTCACCGAGCTGCTCCCACAGGGCGACGATCAGCAGATTGCCGACCGCGTGCTCGTGCAGGTCGCCCTTGGACTGGAAGCGGTGCTGGATGACGCGCGCCCAGGTCTGGCCCCAGTCGTCGTCACCACAGAGCGCGGCCAGTGCCTTGCGCAGGTCGCCGGGCGGCAGCACGCCCAGCTCGTCGCGCAGCCGGCCGCTGGAGCCGCCGTCGTCGGCCACGGTGACCACGGCGGTGAGGTCGCCGGTGATCCGGCGCAGGGCGGCGAGCGATGCGGACAGGCCCATGCCGCCGCCGAGGGCGACGACCTTGGGCTGCGTGCCCCGGCGGCGGGGTCTGCCGCCCCGGGCCTCGGCGGGCCGGCCGCCCTTTCCGTCGGTGCTGCCGTCGGGCACCACCCGGCGCAGCCGGCTCAGCCGCGGAGTACGTCGTGTCATTCGCGTCCCATGTCCCGGTGTACGACCACCGTCTCCACGCCCTCGGCGGCGAGCCGGGCGGCGAGCTTCTCCGACATGGCGACCGAGCGGTGCTTGCCGCCCGTGCAGCCCACGGCGATGGTCACGTAGCGCTTGCCCTCACGGCGGTAGCCGGTGGCGACGAGCTGCAGGAGCTCCGTGTACCGGTCGAGGAACTCCTTGGCGCCGGGCTGGTTGAAGACGTAACCCGACACCTCCTCGTTGAGGCCCGTGTACGGGCGCAGCTCCGGCACCCAGTGCGGGTTCGGCAGGAAGCGGCAGTCGACGACCAGGTCGGCGTCGACCGGCAGCCCGTACTTGTAGCCGAAGGACATGACCGTGGCCCGCAGCTCCGGCTCCTCCTCGCCGGCGAACTGGGCGTCCATCTTGGCGCGCAGCTCGTGCACGTTGAGGCTGGAGGTGTCGATCACCAGGTCGGCGTCGCCGCGCAGCTCGCGCAGCAGTTCGCGCTCGGCCGCGATGCCGTCGACGATGCGGCCGTCGCCCTGGAGGGGGTGCGGGCGGCGCACCGACTCGAAGCGGCGCACCAGGGCCTCGTCGGAGGACTCCAGGAAGACGATCCTGCGGGTGACGTTCTTCGCCTCCAGGTCGGCGAGGGACTCGCGGAGGTTGTCGAAGAACCGGCGGCCGCGGACGTCGACGACGACGGCGATCCGGGCCACGTTTCCCTGGGAGCGGGCGCCGAGCTCCACCATGGTGGGGATCAGCGCGGGCGGCAGGTTGTCGACGACGAACCAGCCGAGGTCCTCCAGGCACTTCGCGGCCGTGGAACGGCCGGCCCCGGACATGCCGGAGATGATCACCAGCTCGGGGATGGCCGCGTCCGGGACTCCGGCCTTGTCGTTGGTCGTGCCCGTACTCACCTGTGCTCCGTCTCCGGCTTGCTCTTCTTGTCCGTCGTGCTCGTTCACATTCATGTCTCCTGCCCCCGTCGTTCGTCCGGGGCACCCATCGTCGCGGGCTCCCCACTGGAACCCATGGTGCCGGGTCCCTCCTCCATGATCTCTCCAGTCGCCGTGTTGACGGCGGGTGCGGCCGGGGGCGCCTGGGCGAGGGCCACCGCGATGGTCTCGGCGGTCTTGCGGCCTATGCCGGGAACCTCGCAGATCTGGTCGATGGTGGCGGATCGCAGTTTCTTCAACGAACCGAAGTGCTTCAGGAGTGCCTGCTTGCGCGTGTCCCCGAGGCCGGGGACGTCGTCCAGAGGGCTGGACCGGAAGCGCTTGGACCGCTTGGTGCGCTGGTAGCTGATCGCGAAGCGGTGGGCCTCGTCACGGACCCGCTGGAGCAGGTACAGGCCCTCGCTGGTGCGGGGCAGGACCACCGGGTCGTCGTCGCCGGGCAGCCAGACCTCCTCCAGGCGCTTGGCGAGGCCGCACACGGCGATGTCGTCGATCCCCAGGTCGTCCAGGGCCCGCTGGGCGGCCGCGACCTGCGGGGCGCCGCCGTCGACGACGACGAGCTGCGGCGGGTAGGCGAACTTCTTGGGGCGACCGTCGTCCTCGGTGAGGGTGCCGGCGCTGGTGCTGGTGAGCCTGCCGTTTTCGGCGTCCTCGGCGTCCTCGGCGTCCGACCACTCGCCCGTCTTCTCCTTCTCGGCGAGGTAGCGGCGGAAGCGGCGGGTGATCACCTCGTGCATGGAGCGGACGTCGTCCTGCCCGGCGAAGCCCTTGATCTGGAAGCGGCGGTACTCGCTCTTGCGGGCCAGGCCGTCCTCGAAGACGACCATGGAGGCCACCACGTCGTCGCCCTGGAGGTGGGAGATGTCGTAGCACTCGACGCGCAGCGGGGCGCTGTCCAGGTCGAGGGCGTCGGAGATCTCCTCCAGGGCGCGCGAGCGCGTGGTCAGGTCGGAGGCGCGCTTGGTCTTGTGCAGGACGAGCGCCTGCTGGGCGTTGCGCTGCACCGTCTCCATGAGGGCCTTCTTGTCGCCGCGCTGCGGGACGCGCAGGGAGACGCCCGAGCCGCGCCGGCCGGCGAGCCACTCCTGGACGGGCTCCACGGGGTCGGGCAGGGCCGGGACGAGGACCTCCTTGGGAACAGCGTCGCCCGTCTCCTCGCCGTACAGCTGCTGCAGGGCGTGCTCTACGAGGGCGCCGGTGGTGATCTCCTCCACCTTGTCGGTGACCCAGCCGCGCTGGCCGCGCACGCGTCCCCCGCGTACGTGGAAGATCTGGACGGCCGCCTCCAGCTCGTCCTCGGCGACCGCGATCAGGTCGGCGTCGGTCGCGTCGGCGAGCACGACCGCGTTCTTCTCCATGGCCTTCTTCAGGGCCTCGATGTCGTCGCGCAGCCGGGCCGCCCGCTCGTACTCCATCTCCTCGGCCGCCTCGCCCATCTGCTTCTCCAGGCGGCGGATGTACGTGGCCGTACGGCCGGTCATGAAGTCGCAGAACTCGTCGGCCAGTTCGCGGTGCTCCTCGGCGGAGACCCGGTCCACGCACGGGGCCGAGCACTTGCCGATGTAGCCGAGGAGGCAGGGGCGGCCCGTACGGGCGGCGTTCTTGAAGACGCCGGCCGAGCAGGTGCGCACGGGGAAGACGCGCAGCAGCAGGTCGACGGTGTCGCGGATCGCCCACGCGTGCGCGTACGGCCCGAAGTAGCGGACGCCCTTCTTCTTGTGACCGCGCATCACCTGCACGCGCGGGTACTCCTCGTTCATCGTCACCGCGAGGTACGGGTAGCTCTTGTCGTCGCGGTACTTGACGTTGAACCGGGGGTCGTACTCCTTGATCCAGGAGTACTCCAGCTGGAGCGCCTCGACCTCCGTGGACACCACCGTCCACTCCACGGACGCGGCCGTGGTCACCATGGAGCGGGTGCGCGGGTGCAGGCCCGCCAGGTCCTGGAAGTAGTTCGCCAGGCGCTGGCGCAGGCTTTTCGCCTTTCCGACGTAGATCACCCGGCGGTGCTCGTCACGGAACCTGTAGACCCCCGGCGAGTCGGGGATCTCACCCGGTTTGGGGCGGTAGCTGGAGGGGTCGGCCATGTCTCACACCCTACTGGCGAGCACCGACAGTCCGGCGTGACGGCCGGACACGACCACGGCCTCTGCGAGGGGCAGTTTCCAACGGCATGCTCCGCCCGGGGTTACGGCACGCCGGGAGCGGGAATGCAGGCTTCCCACGGGTACACGGCGACGTCCGGCGGGCGGAGTCCGTGTCGGTGCAGGCACAGGTTGTCGGTGCGGACCGGCCGTTTCGATGCGAAACGGGCGGGCCACGGGTCGGAGGGCTGCGCAGATGAAGCGGATGCGGATCGAGAAATCCCGGCGGGCCGTCCGTGCCCGCCGGTACGCGGACGAACCGTTCGCGCTGCACGACGCCCTCGACCCGCGCGACCCCGACATAGTGCGGGCCAAGCGCCTGGCCGTCGAGGAACGGGGCGCGAGCGACCGCTCCTAGACGACGCCGGCCTCGGCGGAAGCCGGGCTCGCCGTCGGCAGAGACCGCCCGGGGTGCCACGCGCCCCGGGCGGTCGCTTGTCCGGACGGGCCCGGCGGGGAGTACATCACTGTCCGGCATCAGGTGTTGTCGGGACCAGGTCAACACGCTTCAATGCGGAGGAACTCGGGACCCCTGAACGACGGCCTACGGATGTGAAGACCTCCCCTGCGCCGGCGGGACGGTCCCGGGCGGCCCGCGCGAACGGTCTGACCAGCCGTCGCCGACTCACAGAGAGGCCCCTGCATGCCGCACGCCCCACAGCACGCGGACGTCGCCACCGCGGAACTGGACTCGGTTCTGCGCGGCGGCCCCTTCCACGTCGCCCTGCGTGCCGCGATCGCCGCCCGCGGGCTGCCGCTGCAGCGCGTGCAGCACCATCTGTCCCGTCACGGGGTGAAGGTCGGCGTCACCAGCCTGAGTTACTGGCAGCAGGGGGCCAGGCGCCCGCAGCGCCCCGAGTCCCTGCGGGCCGTGCGCGCGCTGGAGGAGATCCTCGAACTTCCCGAGGAGTCGCTGATCCGGCTGCTCGCCGGCTCCGGCGAAGGCCCGGCCGGGCAGCGGTCCGCGGCCCGCTCCTACCGCTCCCTCGTCGAGGCCTCCGGAGTCCTGGACCAGCTGCTGGCCGAGCTGGACTGCCCGCCGGACGGCGGTCTGCACACCCTCGGGCACCACGAGCGGCTGCGGATCGGGGCGCGGCGCGAACTGGCCGAGCGGGAGTCGCACCACATCGTGCGCGCCCACCGGGACGGCGTCGACCGCTTCGTGGCCGTCCACCACGGCGACCGGGGAGCCGCACCGGAGCGCATGAGGGTGCACGCGCTGGAGAACTGCCGTACGGGACGCGTCCGTTGGCACCGTGACACGGGCGTGCTCGCGGCCGAGCTGCTCTTCGACACCCGGCTGCGGGCCGGCGACACGTTCCTGTTCCGCTACGGCGTCGAGGACGGCACGGCGGGTGTGTCGCACGAGTACCTCCGCGGCTTCGACTCCCCCGGCGGCCAGTACGCCCTCCAGGTGTGCTTCGACGCGGCGGCCCTCCCGGCCCGCTGTCACCGTTTCACCCAGCACTCGGCGGCGGCCCCGCGCACGGGCTGCCAGGACCTGGCACTGAGCGGACGGCACCGGTCGGTGCACCTGGTCGAGCCGCGGGTGCGCACCGGGTTCCTGGGGATCGGCTGGGACTGGGAGTAGGGGCACCGAGGGCGGCTGCGGTTCGCCGCCTTCTCTTCCGGCCTCCGCCCCGTGCCCTCTCGGCTCGACGTAAGCGCTCAGACGTAAACGCTTGCGTAAGCGTTTACGTCTGCCCTCCGGATGCGATACGTTCCCGCCGGGACCTGACAGAGGAGGCGGGAGCAGCATGGCGACCATGGCCGACGTCGCGCGGAGCGCCGGAGTCTCCGTGGCGACCGTCTCGCACGTCCTGAACGGCACCCGTCCGGTGCTGCCGCACACCCGCCAGGCGGTCCTGGACGCCGTGGAGGAACTCGGCTACACGACGAACACGCTGGCCCGCTCCCTCGTGACCGCCCGGACCCGGTCCATCGGACTGGCGGTGTCGGCGATCAGCAACCCGTACTTCACGGAGATCCTCCAGGGCGTCGAGGCCAGTGCCCTGGAGCACGGCTACAGCCTCCTGATCGCCGATCCGCACGACGACCCGGAGCACGAGCGCAAGGTCGTCCAGCTGCTGCACGAGCGCCGGGTGGACGGCATGATCGTCGCGCCCTCCGCGGAGCCGCGCGGGCTGCTCGCCTACCTGGGGCGGCACGACGTACCGGCCGTGTTCCTCGACCGGCTGGTGGACGCCGCGGACGGCGGACCGCGTTTCGACCAGGTCTGCGCCGACAACGCCGAACCGACGTCCCGGCTGGTCACCCACCTCGCCGGTCTCGGTCACCGGCGGATCGGGATGGTGGCGGGACGGCCGGGCCTCAGCACCACGAGCGAACGGATCACCGGCTACCGGACCGGCCTCGCGTTCGGGGGACTCCCCTACGACGAACGGCTCCTGGTGCACGGCGACTCGGAGTCGGCCGGTGCCGAACAGGCCACCGCCGCCCTGCTGTCCCTCGCCGTGCCGCCCACCGCGCTGGTCACCGGCAACAACGCCATGACCATCGGGGCGCTGCGCGCCCTGCGCGCGCACGGCCTGTCCGTGCCCGGCGACATCGCGCTGTGCTGCTTCGACGACTTCGCCTGGGCGGACCTGTTCTCGCCCCGGCTGACCGCGATCGCGCAGCCCAGCAGGGACATCGGCGCCCAGGCCGTACGTGTGCTCCTGGAGCGTCTCACCGAGCCGGACCGGCCCGCCCGGACGGTGCGGCTCCCCTGCACCTTCGTCCACCGCACGTCGTGCGGCTGCCCCGAGGAGCCGGAGCAGTCCGTGCGGTTCGAGCAGCCCGAGCAGTCCGAGAGAGGAACCGTCGCATGATCGTCGTCGCCGGTGAGGCACTGATCGACCTGGTACCGCGGGGCACGGGTGCCCTGGCGGCACTCCAGCCGGCGCTCGGCGGCGGCCCGTACAACACGGCGGTCGCGCTGGGCCGTCTCGGTTCCCCCGCCGCCTTCTGTTCGCGGGTGTCGTACGACGCCTTCGGGGAGGCCCTGCTGGACCGGCTGCGGGAGACCGGGGTGGACGTGTCGTCGGTGCAGCGCGGCGCCGAGCCCACGACCCTCGCCGTCGCCACGGTCGGCGCGGACGGCTCGGCGGCGTACTCCTTCTACGTCGACGGGACGGCGGACCGGCTGTTCACGGCCCCCTCCGCGCTGCCGCCCGGCACCCGGGCCGTCTCCTTCGGGACCTGCTCGCTGGTGCTGGAGCCGGGGGCGAGCGCCTACGAGGAGCTGATGCGTGCGGCGGCCGCGCAGGGTGTGTTCACCGCGCTGGACCCGAACATCAGGGCCGGACTGATCCCGGACGCGGACGCCTACCGGGCGCGGTTCAAGAGCTGGCTGCCGTCGGTGTCTGTGCTGAAGCTGTCCGAGGAGGACGCCCGGTGGCTCGGCGGCACGCCCCAGGAGTGGCTGGCGGCCGGTCCGGCGGCGGTCGTGATCACCCGGGGCGGCGACGGGCTGACCGCCTTCACCGCCGATGGCGGCGAGTACTCGGTGCCCGGCGAGCGGGTGGAGGTCGTGGACACGATCGGCGCGGGCGACACGGTGAACGCGGCGCTGCTGCACGGGCTCGCGGCACGCGACGCGCTCAGTGCGCCGGCGCTGGCCGCGCTGGGGCCGGACGGCTGGACGGGGCTGCTGGGCTTCGCGGCCCGTGCGGCGGCGATCACCTGCTCCCGGGCCGGGGCGGAGCCGCCGTACGCACACGAGCTGGAGGGCTGACGCCTCCCGCGATCAGGGCGGACAACACAGAACGCGTCCCGGGCGCGTCGCTCAGCCGGCCGCCCCCACGGCCCGCAGCGCGCCGGGGCGACGGCCGTTGAGGCGGTCCAGGGCGGCGGCCGTGGCATCGTCCGCGGGCAGGTGGACGATCACGCGCTGGCCTTCGTCGGGCAGCGCGAACGTCTCGTGCAGCAGGCGCAGTGATCCGGCCTCGGGGTGTTCGATGTGCTGGGAGCCCGTCCGCCGCGGCGCCGTGGCCAGGTCGGCGAACCGGTCGGCGAAGTCCGCCCCGGCCGTCACCGTCAGCTCGTCGGCCAGCTCGGCGACGTACGGGTCCCGCAGCGGGACCTCGTGCCGCAGCTGGGCGACCAGGTCGTCGGCCACCCGGTCCCAGTCGCGGTAGGCGCTGCGGGCCCGCTCGTCGGTGAAGAGGTAGCGGAGCAGGTTGGGCGGCTCGTCGTCGAGCAAGCCGATGGGGCCGGCCAGCCGCTCGTATCCCGCGGTGTGGGCGAGGACGTCGCCGATCCAGTTGACCACCAGCGCGGGGGTCGGTTCGAGGCGGTCCAGCACGGACCGGACGGTGGGACGGGCCGTGCGGCCGAGCTGCGGGGCTGCCGCGCAGAGCAGCGGGTCGCCGCCGTCCGCCTCCTTGGTCAGGCGGCGCAGCAGCATCCGGTCGACCAGAGACAGCTTCAAGGCGTCGGCGAGGGCGCCGAGCACCTGGGCGGAGGGGTGGCGGTCCCGCCCCTGTTCCAGCCGGGTGAGGTACTCGACGCTGATGCCGGCGAGCGTGGCCAGTTCGGCGCGCCGCAGGCCCGGGGTGCGACGGCGCGGACCGGTGGGCAGGCCCACCTCGGCGGGGCTGACGGCTTCACGCCAGGTGCGCAGGAACGTGCCCAACTCGTTGTCGCTCACCCGCCGAACGTACCCTCCCCGCGCGCGGAGAGGGTGTCCCTGCCACTACCAGGCTCCGGCCGGTCTCCCTCCCGGGCCGCACGCCCCTCAGGGTGGAGGCCATGACGAATGACACCGCTAGCGCCGCTTCCGCCACCGCTCTGCCACTGGCCCCGGGGAACTGGGCCCTGGACCCGTTCCACTCCTCCGTCGGCTTCACCGTCCGTCACCTGGGCATCGCCAAGGTGAGGGGGCGCTTCGAGCGGCTGGAGGCCGAACTGTTCGTCGGGGAGCGCGTCGAGGACGTGCGGGTCTCCGCGACCGTCGCCCTGGCCTCGATCGACACCGGCAACGCCGACCGGGACGCGCATGTCCGCGCCTCCGACCTGCTCGACGTCGAGAAGCGCCCGACGATGACGTACCGCTCGACGCGTGTGTCGGGTGCGGGTGAGGACTGGACGATGGAGGGCGAGCTGACGATCGGCGAGGTGACCCGCCCGGTGACGCTCGCCGTGGAGTTCGGCGGGCTGGTCGACGTGCCCATGGACGGCAGCCGGCATGCCGGGTTCGAGGCGACGGGTGAGATCCGGCGCAGCGAGTTCGGGCTCGACTTCGCTCCCGGTCTGCTCGGGGAAGTGGTGAAGATCCAGCTCGACATGCAGTTCGTGGAGCCGAAGAGCGCCTGACCGCACAACAACGCGCCGTGCCCCACAGGGAGTTCCTGTGGGGCACGGCGCGTCGGCGGGAGCCTTCAGCCCTTGGCCGGTCAGCCCTTGGTCGTCCGCGTCGTCTTCTTCGCGGCGGCCTTCGTGGACTTCGCGGCTGCCTTCTTCGCTGCGGTGCTGTTGACCGTCCTGGTCGCCCTGGTCTGTGCCGGGACCGTCTTCTTCGCCGCCGTCTTGCGCGGGGCCTTCACCGAGGACGCGTCGGTGATCCGGTCGGCGCCGAGGACCTCGCGCAGGAACTTGCCGGTGTGGCTGGCCGGGACCGCGGCGACCTCCTCGGGCGTGCCCTCGGCGACGACCAGGCCGCCGCCGGCGCCGCCTTCGGGGCCCATGTCGACGATCCAGTCGGCGGTCTTGATCACGTCGAGGTTGTGCTCGATGACGATGACCGTGTTGCCCTTGTCGACCAGTCCGGACAGCACCGTCAGCAGCTTGCTGATGTCCTCGAAGTGCAGACCGGTGGTCGGCTCGTCCAGGACGTAGACCGTGCGGCCGGTGGAGCGGCGCTGGAGCTCGCTGGCGAGCTTGACGCGCTGGGCCTCACCGCCGGACAGGGTGGTCGCGGACTGGCCGAGCCGGACATAGCCGAGGCCGACGTCCTTGAGGGTCTTCATGTGACGGGAGATCGCGGGGACCGCCTCGAAGAACTCCGTGGCCTCCTCGATCGGCATGTTCAGGACGTCGGCGATGGACTTGCCCTTGTAGTGGACCTCCAGGGTCTCCCGGTTGTACCGGGCACCGTGGCAGACCTCGCACGGGACGTAGACGTCCGGGAGGAAGTTCATCTCGATCTTGATCGTGCCGTCGCCCGCGCAGTTCTCGCAGCGGCCGCCCTTGACGTTGAAGGAGAAGCGGCCGGGCATGTAGCCGCGGACCTTCGCCTCGGTGGTCTCGGCGAACAGCTTGCGGATGTGGTCGAAGACGCCGGTGTAGGTGGCCGGGTTGGAGCGCGGGGTGCGGCCGATGGGCGACTGGTCGACGTGTACGACCTTGTCGACGAGGTCGTCGCCGTCCACGCGCGTGTGCCGCCCGGGTACGTTCCTCGCGCCGTTCAGCTCGCGGGCCAGGTGCGTGTACAGGATGTCGTTGACCAGGGTCGACTTGCCGGAGCCGGACACGCCGGTGACGGCGGTGAACACGCCCAGCGGGAACGAGACGTCGATGTCCTGGAGGTTGTTCTCCCGGGCGCCGTGCACCGTGAGCTGCCGGGACGGGTCCAGCGGGCGCCGGATCTCGGGCAGCGGGATGGCCTTCTTTCCGGACAGGTACTGACCGGTCTGCGACTCCTCGTTGGCGAGGAGCTCCTTCAGGGAGCCGCTGTGCACGACCTTGCCGCCGTGCTCACCGGCGCCGGGGCCGATGTCGACGACCCAGTCGGCGGTCTTGATGGTGTCCTCGTCGTGCTCGACGACGATGAGCGTGTTGCCCATGTCGCGCAGCCGGACCAGGGTCTCGATCAGCCGGTGGTTGTCGCGCTGGTGCAGGCCGATGGACGGCTCGTCGAGGACGTACAGCACGCCGACGAGGCCGGAGCCGATCTGGGTGGCCAGGCGGATGCGCTGGGCCTCGCCGCCGGACAGCGTGCCGGCCGCGCGGTTCAGGGAGAGGTAGTCGAGGCCGACGTCCACGAGGAACCGCAGCCGCTCGTTGACCTCCTTCAGGACGCGCTCGGCGATCTTCTTGTCGCGGGCGCTGAGCTTCAGCTCCCTCAGGAAGTCCGCGCAGTCGCTGATCGACATCGCGGAGACCTCCGCGATGGACTTGTCCATGATCGTGACCGCGAGGACGATCGGCTTCAGGCGCGTGCCCTCACAGGTCGGGCAGGGCACCTCGCGCATGTAGCCCTCGAAGCGCTCGCGGCTGGCGTCGCTCTCGGCTTCGCTGTGCCGGCGCTTGACGAACGGGACGGCGCCCTCGAAGGCCGTGGTGTACCGGCGCTCGCGCCCGTAGCGGTTGCGGTAGCGGACCTCGACCTGGGTCTTGTGGCCGTGGAGCAGGGCCTTCTTGGCACGCTGCGGCAGGCCCGCGAAGGGGATGTCCGTCCTAAAGCCCAGGGCGTCGGCGAGTGCGCCGATCAGGCGGCCGAAGTAGTCCTTGGTGTGGCCGTGCGACCAGGGGTGGATGGCGCCCTCGTCGAGGCTCTTGTCCGGGTCCGGGACGATCAGCTCCGCGTCGACCTCCATGCGCGTGCCGATGCCGGAGCAGTCCGGGCAGGCGCCGAAGGGCGAGTTGAACGAGAAGGAGCGCGGCTCCAGCTCTTCGAAGGACAGGTCGTCGTACGCGCAGTACAGGTGCTCCGAGTACATCCGCTCGCGCTCGGGGTCGTCCTCGGGGAGGTCGACGAAGTCGAGCACGACCATGCCGCCGGACAGGCCGAGGGCGGTCTCGACGGAGTCGGTGAGACGGCGCTTGGCGCTGTCCTTCACCGTGAGGCGGTCGACGACCACCTCGATGGTGTGCTTCTCCTGCTTCTTCAGCGTGGGCGGGTTCGACAGCTGGATGGTCTCGCCGTCCACCCGCGCGCGGGAGTAGCCCTTGGTCTGGAGGTCGGCGAAGAGGTCGACGAACTCGCCCTTGCGCTCGCGCACCAGCGGCGACAGCACCTGGAAGCGGCTGCCCTCCGGCAGCTCCAGGACCTTGTCGACGATGGCCTGCGGCGACTGGCGCGTGATCGGGCGGCCGCACTCGGGACAGTGCGGCTTGCCGATGCGCGCGAAGAGCAGACGCAGGTAGTCGTAGACCTCGGTGATGGTGCCGACCGTGGAGCGCGGGTTGCGCGAGGTCGACTTCTGGTCGATGGAGACGGCCGGGGAGAGGCCCTCGATGAAGTCGACGTCCGGCTTGTCCATCTGGCCGAGGAACTGCCGGGCGTACGAGGACAGCGACTCCACGTAGCGCCGCTGTCCCTCCGCGAAGATGGTGTCGAAGGCCAGCGAGGACTTGCCCGACCCCGACAGGCCCGTGAAGACGATGAGCGAGTCGCGCGGGAGGTCGAGCGAGACGTTCTTGAGATTGTGCTCGCGCGCTCCACGAACGATGAGACGGTCGGCCACGCCGGTCCGCACCTTTCTTGAGAGAAGTGACAGGGGCGGGGCCCCCGTGCTTTCTCAGACTAGGGGGAGCCACTGACAACGCCGGTCGGATTCACGGGTTGCCAACAAACCCCGGCTTTCCAGCATGCCCGACGTCACGTCCGACCATATAGCACGTGCATTCGATTACCGGCACTGCTTCACCACCTTCACCCGAAGGTGTGGCGGAGCTAGGGTCAGCACCATGATTGATCACGGTCATGACCTGGCGTCTGTACAAGCCGCTACGGAACGGCTGCTCATCGCAGTCGGCAAACTGGACAACGCCTCTGTGACGCAGCCGTCACGGCTTCCCGGCTGGACCCGGGGCCACGTGCTGGCCCACCTCGCCCGCAACGCGGACGCTCTCGTGAACGTCCTCGAGGGCCGTCCCATGTACGTCTCCGGCGAGGCCCGGGACGCCGACATCGAGCGGGACGCCCCGTGCCCGCTCGACGTCCACCTCACCGACCTGCGCGAGAGCGCGGCCCGCTTCCAGGAGGCCGGAGCCGCTCCGGCGGACTGGTCGCGCACGGTGGAGCTGCGGAACGGGGTCACGGACTCGGCGTCCCGGGTGCCGTTCCGGCGGTGGGTGGAGGTGGAGCTGCATCACGTGGACCTTGGGATCGGGTACGAGCTGGAGCACCTGCCGGCGGAGTTCACGGAGCGGGAGATCGCCTTCCTCTCCGACCGGTTCGCCGGGCATCGCGACGTACCGCCCACGCGCCTCACGGACGGCACGCGCGCGTGGAGCACGGGACGGGAGGCCGACGACGGGCCCGAGGTGACCGTCACCGGCTCCCCGGCGGACCTGCTGGGCTGGCTCGCCGGCCGCCGTTCGGGAGCCGCGCTGACGGTGGACGGCGGAGCCCTTCCGGCACTGCCCCCGCTGTAGGCCCCGGGCCGCTCCCCCGCTATAGGCTGGCGCACATGACGTACAGCGGACAGGTGACGGTCGGCGGACCTGCCGACGTGCACGAGCTCAAGGACCTGATGATCACCAAGATCGCGGTCGGTCCGATGAACAACAACGCCTATCTGCTGCGCTGCCGGGCCACGGACGAGCAGCTGCTGATCGACGCCGCGAACGAGGCGGAGACGCTGCTCGGCATGATCGGTGACGACGGCATCGCGTCCGTCGTCACCACCCACCGGCACGGCGACCACTGGCAGGCGCTCGCCGAGGTCGTCGCGGCCACCGGAGCCCGCACCTACGCGGGCCGGGACGACGCCGAGGGCATCCCGGTGCGGACCGACGTGCTGGTCGACGACGGTGACACCATCCGGGTGGGGCGCGTGGAGCTCACCGCGCGCCACCTGGTCGGGCACACGCCCGGTTCGATCGCCCTCGTCTACGACGACCCTCACGGCCATCCCCATGTGTTCACCGGGGACTGCCTCTTCCCCGGCGGTGTGGGGAACACCCACAAGGACCCCAAGGCGTTCGCCAGCCTCATCCACGATGTGGAGACCAAGATCTTCGACGTCCTTCCGGACGAGACGTGGGTCTACCCGGGGCACGGCAACGACACCTCGCTGGGCGCGGAACGTCCGCAGTTGCCGGAGTGGCACGCGCGCGGGTGGTGAGTGCCGCGCGCGGGCGGTGAGTGCCGCGCGCGGGCGGTGAGTGCTGCGCGCGGGTGGTGAGGGACCTCGCGAAGCGCACGCGTGTGGAGCAGTGGGCCGCGCACGCGCCCCGTGTGAATCATTCGCACACGCCGGTGTCGTACGTACGCTCCCCCTGTACGTAGTTGCGCAGTCAACTGGTAGCAGCCCCGCGCAGGATGACGGCTCCTGGGCGGATGGGCCGCCGGTCTGTCGATCCCCGCCCTCGACCGGCGGCCCCGGCGACCGCCGAACTCGGCGCGCGCCACGGAGAGTTCACGAGAACGCAACACCCGCTCCCACGATGCGAGCAGATGCCGTCGTGACCTCGACAAACGGGACCGGCGGCTGCCAATCTCGCGCCATGCATCCTGCCTCGCGTGCCCTGCGCCGCGCTGCCGCCGCCGTCACCGTCGCCCTGCTCGCCACCGCTGTCGGCTGTGCACCGCAGCCGGAGGAGCCCGCATCCGGCACGCCCTCGGCCGGAAACACCTGCGAGAAGGGCAAGCTGGACACCCGGGCCTCCGGCAAGCTGACGATCGCCACCGACGAACCCGCCTACGAGCCGTGGTTCGAGGACGACGACCCCGCGAGCGGCAAGGGCTTCGAGTCGGCGGTCGCGTACGCCGTCGCCCGGCAGCTCGGCTACGGCAAGGACAAGGTGGTCTGGCAGACCGTCCCGTTCAACAAGGCCTTCGCGCCCGGTGAGAAGACGTTCGACTTCGACATCAACCAGGTGTCCATCAGCGACGAGCGCAAGAAGGCCGTGGACTTCTCGTCCGGCTACTACGACGTGCGCCAGGCCGTCGTCGCCCTGAAGGGCTCCAGGGCGGCGAAGGCGAAGAGCGTCGCGGACCTGAAGGACGCGAAGCTGGGCGCACAGGTCGGCACGACCAGCCTCGACTACATCGACGACGTGGTGCGGCCCACCCGGGCGGCCGCCGTGTTCGGCAAGAACGACCAGGCCAAGTCCGCACTGAAGAACGGCCAGGTCGACGCCATCGTCGTGGATCTGCCGACCGCCTTCTACATCACCGGGGCCGAGGTCACGGACGCAACGATCGTCGGCCAGTTCGAGAACCAGGGCGGTACGCCGGAGCAGTTCGGACTCGTGCTCGACAAGGGCAGCGCACTCACCTCCTGCGTCTCGCGGGCCGTCGACGCGCTGCGCGAGGACGGCACGCTGGCGAGGATCGAGCAGCAGTGGCTGTCGGACGCCGTCGACGCTCCGGTGCTCAAGTGACGGTGAACAAGGACGAGCCGGCGGTCGGCTCCGGCGCACACGACGCGCGGGACGGCTACGTGCCGTCGCAGCGTCGCCTGGACCGTGAGCGCTACAAGCGTGCCCGCGCCCGGCGCGCCACCGCGATCGGCGCGCTCTCGACCCTCGCCACCGGAGCCGTCCTCTACCTGGTCGTCGTCAACGCCCCCGGCTGGCCGCGCACCAAGGAGACCTTCTTCGACTGGGGGTACGCGCGCGAGGCGTTCCCGAAGGTCCTCGAAGGGCTGTGGCTGAACGTCCGGCTGCTGCTGGTCTGCGGGGCCGCGGTGCTCGTCCTCGGCATGCTGATCGCCGTCGCCCGTACGCTCCGCGGCCCGGTGTTCTTCCCGCTGCGCGTCCTGGCCGCCGCGTACACGGACTTCTTCCGGGGACTGCCGCTGATCATCAACCTGATGATCGTGGTCCTCGGCGTCCCGGCACTGAGGCTCCAGGGCGTGACCGTCGACCCGGTGCTCCTCGGCGGCACCGCGCTCACCCTGACGTACTCGGCGTACGTCGCCGAGGTGTTCCGGGCCGGCATCGAGTCCGTGCACCCCTCGCAGCGCGCCGCGGCCCGCTCCCTCGGGCTCAGCAACCGGCAGGCGCTGCGGTACGTGGTGCTGCCCCAGGCGGTGCGCCGTCAGGTGCCGCCGCTGCTGAACGACCTGGTGTCGCTCCAGAAGGACACCGGGCTGGTCTCGATCGGCGGTGCGGTGGACGCCGTACGGGCCGCCGACATCATCGTGGGCCGCAGCCTCAACTACACGCCGTACATCGTCGCGGGTCTGGTCTTCGTCGCGCTGACCATCCCCATGACCCGCTTCACGGACTGGGTGACGGCGCGGATGGACCGCCGACGGGCCCAGGGAGGAATCACATGAGCGACGCGCCCGACGCGCCCGTGCTGCGCATGGAGGCCGTCCGCAAGTCCTTCGGCGGCTCGGTCGTCCTGCGGGACGTCGACCTGGAGGTCGCCCCGCACACGGTCACCGCGCTGATCGGCGCCTCCGGCTCCGGCAAGTCCACGCTGCTGCGGTGCGCGAACCTGCTGGAGGAGATCGACGACGGGGCGATCTGGCTGGACGGCGAGGAGATCACCGACCCGCGCGCCGACCAGGACGCCGTGCGCCGCCGGATCGGCGTGGTCTTCCAGGCGTACAACCTCTTCCCGCACCTGACGGTGCTGGAGAACATCACACTCGCGCCGCGCCGGGTGCACGGCGTGCCCCGCGCCGAGGCCGAGGCACGCGCGCGTGAGCTGCTGGAACGGCTCGGGCTCGGCGGGAAGGCGGGCGAGTACCCGGACCGGCTGAGCGGCGGACAGCAACAGCGGGTGGCGATCGTGCGCGCCCTGGCCGTGCGCCCCCGGCTGTTGCTGCTCGACGAGATCACCGCCGCCCTCGACCCCGAGCTGGTGGGCGAGGTCCTCACCGTCGTGCGCGGCCTGAAGGACGAGGGCATGACCATGGTGCTGGCCACGCACGAGATGGCCTTCGCACGGGAGGTCGCCGACCAGGTGTGCTTCCTGGAGGGCGGCGTGGTGCTGGAACGCGGCACCGCCGAGCAGGTCTTCGGGGAACCGCGACAGGAGCGAACGCAGCGCTTTCTGCGGCGGATCGTGGAGGCGGGGCGGTTGTGATCCGCGGCGGTGTGATCCGGCGGCGGGACGGTCGCGGAAGACCTCAGGTGTCGGCGCGCCCCGCCCCGGCCAGCGCCGCGACCCGCTCCACGCCGAAGACGTACCCCTGCACCCCGCACCCCGCGATGACCCCGTCGGCGCGCAGCGAGACATAGGAGTGGTGCCGGAACGACTCACGCTTGTGGATGTTGGAGATGTGGACCTCCAGCACCGGCATGCCGTCACAGGTGTTGAGGGCGTCCAGGATGGCGACGGAGGTGTGCGAGTAGGCGCCCGGATTGATCACGATGCCGCAGTGGTTGAGCCGCGCCTCGTGGATCCAGTCCACCAGCTCGCCCTCGTGGTTGGACTGGCGGAAGTCGACCGTGCCGCCGTGCGCGGCCGCCGCCTTGGCGCACAGGGCCTCGACGTCGGCGAGGGTGTCGGAGCCGTAGATCTCGGGCTGACGCTGGCCGAGGAGGTTCAGGTTGGGGCCGTTGAGGATCATGATCGGGGCGTTGGCCAGGGTGCGGGGCACGGTTCCTCCGGTCCGTTCGAGGTCGAGCGGCCCGTGGCGGACCGCTGCTCGGACCCGGTTTATCACGGTGCGTCGGCAGCCCGCCGGGCCGTAGCCTCCCGGCATGACGAGACGCTCCTACCCTCCCAAGCCGTCCCCCGGTGACCGTATCGCCGTGCTCTCGCCCTCCTCCGGCCTGCCCGGGCTCTTACCGCTCCCCTACGAGCTGGGCCTGGAGCGGCTGCGGAAGGAGTACGGACTGGAACCGGTCGAGTATCCGGCGACCCGCAAGATGGGTTCGTCGGCCCAGGAACGCGCCGACGACATCCACGCGGCCTTCGCCGACCCGGACATCAAGGCGGTCATCGCGTCGATCGGCGGGGACGACCAGATCACCGTGCTGCCGCTGCTGGACCGGGAGTTGATCCGGGCCAACCCGAAGCCGTTCTTCGGGATGAGCGACAACACGAACCTGCTCGCCTACCTCCACAACAGCGGCATCGTCGCCTTTCACGGGGCGACTGTGATGTGCGAGCTGGGCCGCCCGGTGGCCATGCATCCGCAGACCGCCGAGTCCCTGCGCGCCGCCCTGTTCACCTCCGGGCCCTACGAGCTGCGGCCGGCCGAGCGGTGGCGTGACATCGACCGGGACTGGGCGGATCCGGCGACCTTCGACGCGGAGCCGGAGACCCGGCCCGGGACCGGCTGGACCTGGGTCAACGCCGACCGGGTGGTCGAGGGCCGCAGTTGGGGCGGCTGCCTGGAGATCCTCGGCTGGCTGCTGATGGCCGACCTGGAGATCGCGCACGACCTGTCCGAGTACGACGGCGGCGTGCTGCTCCTGGAGACCTCGGAGGACATGCCGAGCGCCACGGAGGTCTTCCGCACCCTGCGCAACATGGGCGAACGCGGGCTGCTCCAGCGCTTCTCGGCCCTCCTCATGGGCCGCCCGAAGACCTGGTCCTTCGAGCGCCCCAACAGCCCCGAGGAGGCCGCTCGTCACGCGTCCGACCAGCGGGAGGCCGTGCTGCGAGCCATGCGTACCTACGCACCCGACACCACGATCGTCTTCGACGTGGACTTCGGGCACACCGATCCGCAGCTGGTGATCCCGTACGGCGGCACCGTGCGCGTGGACGGACCGGCCCGGCGCATCACGGTCACGTACTGAGGGCCCCCGGGGCCTCCGCGCGCCCCCGTAACCCGCCGTCACGGTGGGTAGTTGACGCGGCATGCACGACGTACGCACCGTAAGGGCACCTTCCATGCCGCGTCTCGCGGCCGCCTCGCTCGCCGGCACGGCCATCGAGTTCTACGACTTCTTCGTCTACGGCACCGCGGCGGCCCTGATCCTGGGGCCGCTGTTCTTCCCGACCTTCTCGCCGGTGGCCGGGACGCTGGCCGCCTTCGCCACCTTCGGCGTGGGCTTCATCGCGCGGCCGCTGGGGTCGGTGCTGTTCGGGCACATCGGGGACCGGCACGGGCGGCGGCCGGTCCTCGTCGCCTCCCTGCTGCTGACCGGCGCCTCCACGGTCGCGGTCGGCTGCGTGCCGACGTACGAGGCGATCGGCGTGGTCGCTCCGCTGCTGCTCCTGGTGCTGCGTTTCCTGCAGGGGCTGGGGCTCGGCGGGGAGTGGGGCGGGGCGGTGCTGCTGACGGTGGAGCACGCGCCGGCCGGGCGGCGCGGGCTGTGGTCGAGCTTCCCGCAGGTCGGGCCCGCGCTGGGGTTCCTGCTCGCCAACGGTGTGGTGCTGGGGCTCTCGGCGACGCTGTCCGAGGCGCAGTTCGCCTCATGGGGGTGGCGGGTGCCGTTCTGGGCGGCGGGGGTGCTGGCCGTCGTGGGGCTGTGGCTGCGCTCCTCGCTCGCCGAGAGCCCCAGCTTCCTCGAGATCGACGGCCACGCGCGCGTGCCGCTCATCGAGGTCCTGCGCGACCACTGGCGGCTCCTGCTGCTGACCGGCGGGGCGCTCGCGATCGGCTACGCGATCTTCTACGCCGTGACGACCTGGTCGCTCGCCTACGGGACGGAACGGCTCGGGGTGAGCCGCAGCGTCATGCTGACCTGCATCATGGGCGCGGTGGTCGTGAAGGGCGCGCTCACGCCGCTGGTGGCGCTGCTCGGGGACCGGTACGGCCGGCGGCCCCTGTGCCTGGCCGGATGCGCGGCCGCCGCCCTGTGGATGTTCCCGATGGTCGCGCTCCTCGCCACCGGCGCGCCGCTGCCGATGTTCCTCGGCTTCCTCGGGGCGATGCTCTCGTTCATCACGATGTTCGCCGTGATCGCCGCCTATCTGCCGGAGCTGTACGAGCCGCGGGTGCGCTGCACAGGCGCCGCGGTCGGCTACAACCTCGGCGGGGTTGTCGGGGGCGCGCTCACGCCGATCGTGGCGACGGCACTGGCCGAGCAGGGCGGGCGGGTGCCCTGGGGCGTGGCCGCGTATCTGACGGCGATCGCGCTGTTCAGCCTGGGGTGCTTCGCGCTGTTGCCGGAGACGCGTCCGGTGCCGGTGGGGGCGGCTGCGGAGCCGGCTTCGGGGTGACCTTGGCGGTGAGGCGCGTAAACGCTTGCGTGAGCGTTTACGCGTTTACGCGTTCATATGCGCGTCCCCGGCGAGCGTCTACGGGTTGATCGCCAGCTCCAGATACGCCGCGAACAGCACCAGATGGACCCCGCCCTGGAGCGGTGTGGCCCGGCCCGGTACCACGGTCAGCGAGGCCACCACCACGGTCAGGGCGAGCAGCACCATGTGCGTGGCGCCGAGGCCGAGCACCAGCGGGCCGGACAGCCAGACGGAGGCGAGCGCGACCGCCGGGATGGTCAGGCCGATGCTGGCCATGGCCGACCCGAGGGCGAGGTTCAGGCTGGTCTGCACCCGGTCACGACGCGCGGAGCGCAGCGCGGCGATGGTCTCCGGCAGCAGCACCAGCAGCGCGATGATCACACCGACGACGGCGTGGTGCAGCCCGGCGGCCTCCACCCCTGACTCGATCGTGGGCGACACCCCTTTGGCCAGGCCGACCACGCCGACCAGTGCGAGGCCGAGCAGCCCCAGGCTGATCATGGCGGTACGGGCGGTCGGCGCCGCCGCGTGCTCCTCCGCGGTGATCACCTCGCCCTGCCGGGTGATCGGCAGGAAGTAGTCCCGGTGCCGCACGGTCTGCGTGGCGACGAACAGTCCGTACAGGACCAGTGAGGAGAGCGCGGCGAAGGTCAGCTGGACGGTGGAGAATTCCGGGCCCGGCTTGCTCGTGGTGAACGTCGGCAGGACCAGGCTGAGCGTGGCCAGGGTGGCGACGGTCGCGAGTGCGGCGCCGGTGCCCTCGGGGTTGAAGACGGCCGTTCCGTGCCGCAGGGAGGCGACCAGGAGGCAGAGGCCGACGATGCCGTTGCAGGTGATCATCACGGCTGCGAAGACCGTGTCGCGGGCCAGTGTCGAGCTCTTGTCCCCGCCGTCGGCCATCAGGGTGACGATGAGGGCGACCTCGATGATCGTGACGGCCACGGCGAGGACGAGCGAGCCGAACGGTTCGCCGACCCGGTGGGCCACCACCTCGGCGTGGTGCACGGCGGCCAGGACGGCTCCCGCGAGGACCAGGGTCACCAGCGCGACGACCACGGCCGGCAGATCGCGCCCCCAGGTGAAGATCAGCAGCACGGCCGCGAGCAAGGGCACCAGGGTCGTCCACCGTGCCGTGAGCGGCCTGCGCCGAGCGATCATGCAGTGATCGTCGCAGACGTGAAGAGGCCCCGCACTCCGGTCGCGCGGAGCTCCTCCACGGGTCCCGCGGGACTATGCGAGTTCCCGCTCGTCCAGGAGGTCGCAGTTGGTGTACACCCGCTCGCCGATGCAGAGCGCGGCCAGGTGCTCGGCCATCCTGCTGGTCTCGGGGTCCTCGCTGTTGCGCATGGCCTCCTCGTAGGAATCGAACTCGATCAGTGCCAGATAGCGGCGCGGATTGTCACGGTCCTTGAGAAGCATCCGCTGTGTGGGGCCGCCCGGCCGGCCGGCCAAGCGCTTCGCCGCGTCGTCGAGCAGCTGCTCCATCTCGTCCAAGCGCTCGGTCTCGAAGTCGATGATCTGTACGAACTTCATGGCACCTCCGGCCGGCCACGGCGTCCCCGGGCCGGGGAACGCGCTCAAGAACAAAAAAGCACCGGGACCGGTGGTCGGCAATTCGCCGGCCACCGGTCCCGGTGATGGTTGTTCCTACGTCCGACGTGGTCAGACGTCGATGCTGTCCTTCGGAGCGCCTCCGCTCTGCGCCTGCGCCGCCTCGGCCGCCGCCTGCTTCTTCGAAGCTCGCAGACTGGTGATCGTGGTGACGATCAGGACGGCGCAGATCACGCCGAGCGAGACCGGAATGCTGATCTCGGGCACGTGCACCCCGGACTCGTGCAGCGCGTGCAGCACCAGCTTCACGCCGATGAAGCCCAGGATGATCGACAGGCCGTAGGAGAGGTGGACCAGCCTCCTCAGCAGACCGCCGATGAGGAAGTACAGCTGACGCAGACCCATCAGGGCGAACGCGTTGGCCGTGAAGACGATGTACGGGTCCTGCGTCAGGCCGAAGATCGCGGGGATGGAGTCGAGCGCGAACAGCACGTCCGTGGTACCGATCGCGAGCATCACGACCAGCATCGGGGTCATGACCCGCTTGCCGTTCTCCTGGATCCACAGCTTGGTGCCGTGGTAGCGGTCCGCCACACCGAAGCGGCGCTCGGCGGCCTTGAGCAGCTTGTTCTCCTCCCAGTCCTCGTCCTCCTCGTCGGCCCGGGCCTCCTGGATGAGCTTCCAGGCGGTCCAGATCAGGAAGGCGCCGAAGAGGTAGAACACCCACGAGAAGCTGGCGAGGATCGCCGCGCCTGCCGCGATGAAGATGGCCCGCAGGACCAGGGCTACGAGGACACCGATCAGCAGGACGCGCTGCTGGTACTGCGAGGGCACCGCGAACTTCGCCATGATCAGGACGAAGACGAAGAGGTTGTCGACGCTCAGCGACTTCTCGGTGATGAAGCCCGCGAAGAACTCGCCGGCGGGCTGACCGCCGCCGAACATCAGCAGGCCGAGCCCGAAGAGGGCGGCCAGGACGATCCAGACGACCGTCCAGATCCCGGCTTCCTTGATCGATACGTCGTGCGGCTTGCGGCCGATGAAGAAGTCGACCGCGATGAGGGCGGCGAGCCCCACGATCGTCAGGACCCATAGGGTCACGGAAACATCCACTGCGCCTCCGGCAGTCGTAACGGCAAATGTCAGCGTCGTCGCTGCCGGAGGTCTCTTCCACCCAAGGATGGGCCGACGCCCCGGGATCTGGCCTGATCCGTATTGACGGGTACGCCGCAGCAGACAGGGAGTACTCCCCTCCGTGCCGTCAACAGTACCCAATCACCAAGAACAGGTAAAGCGCTTGGCAAAAGAAAGACCAAAATCCCTGGTCAGAGGGCTACCAGGAGGCTTTACACATACTTGGTGCGGGCGGCCGCGACCTGGGTGAGCACCTGCTGGAGGACCTGGCTGCCCGGCGGCACGAGCGAGGGCTCATACGTCCAGGCATGACCGACCCACGGGTCGGCGAGGTGATCGTCGGGCACCGGCGTCAGTCGCAGCAGCGAACGCCACAGCGGGTCGAGCAAAGGCCCGTACCCGGACGACTCCTCGCGGTCGGCCACCATCATCAGATGGACGCCGAAGGCGGGGCCCTCGTCGGCGAGGTAGCGCAGCTGGTTCACGGCCCGGTCGTCGAAGCCGTGCGGGAAGTCGTTGACGATCAGGAGCTGCTGGGAGGTGTCGAAGCCCGGCGGGAGGGAGTCGGCGGCCCCTCCCCGTACCGCCATCTGCACCAGGTCGACCCGCTGGGTGAGCCGGCTCAGCACGTCCGCCACCCCTGCGGCGCCGAGCGCGGGCGGGGCCGCGAGCACACCGGTCTGCACGAGGGGCGCGAGCGGCTGCGCGCCCGAGCCGGCCGGGTCGATGACGTGGACGGTGAACTCCCCCGCCGGGTAGACGGCGAGCAGCCGGGCCGCGTGCGCGACCGCCGTCTCCAGGGCGAGACGCCCCAGTGCGTGCGAGTCCGCGAACGAACCGTCGGACGAACCGGTCCGGCCGCTGTCGATCCACAGGCCGCGCTCCAGCGGCAGCCGGACCAGCATCGGGATGCGGATCCGGTCCGCCTCGGGCAGATGGAGATCGCCCAGGCGCAGGGCCATGGGGATCTCCATCGGTACCCGGTAGGCGTGCCAGACGGGGCTGTCCCAGCGGGCGTACGCCGGCGGGAGGGCCGGTTCGACGACCTCGGCCTCGGCCGTGAGCTGGGTGAGGTCCCGGTCGAGGGCCTCGCCGGCCTGGGCGACGAGCTGGTCGTGCCGGGCGCGGGCCGCCTCGCGGGCGGCGTCGCCCTGTCCGCCGATCCGGCTGCGCGGGTCGGAGAGGACCTGCTCCAGCTCCTTGTCCATACGGGACTCGGCGAAGTCGACGGCACTGCGATAGGCGGCGGTGCTGCGGGCCAGGTCCTCGAACATGCCCCACACCTGGTTGTAGAGCCGCTCGTCCATGGACCATCCGGTCGCGTCGCCCGCGACGGGCCGGGCGGGCTGCCCGGGTGCGGCCGTGGGTGCGGTGGGCGGCGGCGGGGGCGGGGCGCCGTTCTGGCGGCGCGGGTGGCTGTAGTCGATCGGGCCGCCCGCGGTGGGCGTGGAGGGCTGGGTGACGGCGTTGGGGTCCGGTGCCGCGCCGGGATACGACGGCGTCTGCGGCGCGGGCTGCCCCGCACCGCCCGGCGTCTGACCGCCGTACGGCGCCATCGGTGGTGCCTGGCCCGGCTGAGGCGCGGTGCCACCCTGGTCCGGGCCGAGGGCCGGGGCCGCCGTCTGCCGGGAGCGGTCGCCGTCCGCCGTGCGCGGCGGGGGCGCCTGCACCGAGCGGGCCAGCCCCTGGGCCACCGCGTCGTCGATGCTGCCGGCGAGCCGACGGGCCTCGGGCAGGCCCTGGTCGGCGAGGAGTTCGGCGAGGCCGCCCGCGTAGCCCTGGCCTACGGCGCGCACCTTCCAGGCGCCCTGCCGGCGGTAGAGCTCCAGGGCGACGACCGCGGACTCGGCTTCCAGGCCGGTGAGGGTGTAGCTGGCGATCTCGGCGCCGTCGAGACCGGTGACGGCGACGAACGGGGCGGCCACGGCGCCGAAACGGGCCGGGCCCGCCCCGGCGGCGGGCAGGGCGAGCAGCACACCGACACGGTGGACGGCCTCCGGCACGGCGTCCAGATCCACGGCGAGGCGATGGTCGGCGGCAGCCTGCCGGGAGACCTCGAGACCCGGCTGGGTGGGCGCGCCCGGGTGGGCGACCCACTCCACGCCGTGGATCCGGCCGTTCTCGTCGCTGAGCGCGGCCGCGGCCACGATCGGCGTGCCGGCCGAGACCCGGATCTCGAGACGGACCTGGGAGAGCGGGTGGTTCTGCCCCCGCACCAGCTCGGCCGTCATCGCCTTCTCCCCCTGTGTCGTTGTGTGGTGTCGTGTGCCGCTCGCCGGCCCGCCTCGGCCGGTTGCCCCCGGCGCCTCAGAGGACGGGCAGGATCGCCGGCATCAGGTCCTGGAAGGTGCGGCCGTTGGCCGGGTTGCCGATGGCCGTCATCGTCCAGCCCGGGCCCGAGCGGTGCACCTTGGCCATGATCTGGGCCGTGTACTGGCCGCCGCCGGCCAGTGTGTAGCGGGCGAGCTCCTGGCCGTTGGTCTCGTCGACCAGGCGGCAGAACGCGTTCTGCACCTCCTGGAACGTCTGGCCCGTGAAGGAGTTCACGGTGAAGACGATCTGGTCGATGTGGACCGGGACGCGTGAGAGGTCGACGAGGATCGCCTCGTCGTCGCCGCCCTGGCCGACACCGCCGACCAGGTTGTCACCGGTGTGCCGCACCGAGCCGTCGTCGCTCACCAGGTGGCGGAAGAAGACGACGTCGACCGGCTGCTTGTCGGCGAACAGGACGGCCGAGGCGTCGAGGTCGATCTCTCGCGTACGCGAGCCGAACAGGCCGCGCCGGGGAGCCGCCTGCCAGCCGAGACCCATGCGCACCGCAGTCAGGCTGCCACCGTCGTTCTTCTGCAGACTGATGGCCTGACCCTTGGTCATGTTGACGGTCACGCGCTGATTCCCCTCTCGGACGTCCCCTGTTGCCGCGCAGTCGCGGTTGATCAGAACACTACGCAGGGGCACTGACAGTGACGTACCCCGGTCCGCACTTTGTGTCGGTCTTGCAACACTGCGCGTACGCGGTCCGCTGTCAGGCCAGGCCCGCCTCCTTCATCTGGCGCAGTTCCTTCTTCATCTCGGAGACCTCGTCGCGCAGCCGGGCCGCGATCTCGAACTGGAGGTCCGCGGCGGCGGCCCGCATGCGTGCGGTGAGCTCCTCGATCTGTTCGCTGAGCTCGGCCGCGGGGCGGTCGGTCGGCACCGTCTCCTTGGCCTTGCCCTTGCCCTTGGCCGGCTTGGCGCCCTCGGCGCCCCTGCCCAGGGAGGGGACGGGCGCCTTGGTGCCCCCGCCGTCCTTCTTCGCCTTGCGGTAGCCCGAGCCGAGCAGCTGCTCGGTATCGATGTCCTCGCGGGCGATCTGGGCGACGATGTCGTTGATCTTCTTGCGGAGGGGCTGGGGGTCGATGCCCCGCTCCTTGTTGTACGCGATCTGCTTCTCCCGGCGCCGGTTGGTCTCCTCGATGGCCTTCTCCATCGCCGGGGTGATCTTGTCGGCGTACATGTGGACCTGACCGGAGACGTTGCGCGCGGCGCGGCCGATGGTCTGGATCAGGGAGGTGCCGGAGCGCAGGAAGCCCTCCTTGTCGGCGTCCAGGATCGCCACCAGGGACACCTCGGGCAGGTCGAGGCCCTCCCGCAGGAGGTTGATGCCGACCAGCACGTCGTACTCGCCGGCGCGCAGCTCACGCAGGAGTTCGACGCGGCGCAGGGTGTCGACGTCGCTGTGCAGGTAGCGCACCTGGATGCCCAGCTCCAGGAAGTAGTCCGTGAGGTCCTCGGCCATCTTCTTGGTGAGCGTGGTGACCAGGACGCGCTCGTCCTTCTCGGTGCGCTGCCGGATCTCGTGCACCAGGTCGTCGATCTGCCCCTCGGTGGGCTTGACGACGACTTCCGGGTCGACGAGGCCGGTGGGGCGGATGATCTGCTCGACGAAACCGTCCGAGCGGGAGAGCTCGTAGGCGCCCGGGGTGGCCGACAGGTAGACCGTCTGGCCGATGCGCTCCTGGAACTCCTCCCACTTCAGCGGGCGGTTGTCCAGGGCGGAGGGCAGCCGGAAGCCGTGGTCGACGAGGGTGCGCTTGCGCGAGGCGTCGCCCTCGTACATGGCGCCGATCTGCGGGACCGTGACGTGCGACTCGTCGATGACGAGGAGGAAGTCGTCCGGGAAGTAGTCCAGCAGGGTGTTGGGCGGGGAGCCGGGCAGGCGGCCGTCGAAGTGCATCGAGTAGTTCTCCACGCCGGAGCAGGAGCCGATCTGGCGGAGCATCTCGATGTCGTAGGTCGTGCGCATCCTGAGGCGCTGGGCCTCCAGGAGCTTGCCCTGCTTCTCCAGCTCGGCGAGGCGCTCGCCCAGCTCCTTCTCGATGTCGTTGATGGCCCGCTCCAGACGCTCGGGCCCTGCGACGTAGTGGGAGGCCGGGAAGACGTACAGCTGCTGGTCGTCGCTGATGATCTCGCCGGTGACCGGGTGCAGCGTGGACAGCGCCTCGATCTCGTCGCCGAACATCTCGATGCGGACGGCCAGCTCCTCGTAGACCGGGAAGATCTCGATGGTGTCGCCGCGGACGCGGAAGGTGCCGCGGCTGAAGGCCATGTCGTTGCGCGTGTACTGGATGTCCACGAAGCGGCGCAGCAGCTCGTCGCGGTCGTGCTCCTCGCCGACGCGGAGCGGGACCATGCGGTCCACGTACTCCTGCGGCGTACCGAGGCCGTAGATGCAGGAGACCGAGGCGACCACGACGACGTCGCGGCGGGTGAGCAGCGAGTTGGTCGCGGAGTGGCGCAGGCGCTCGACCTCCTCGTTGATCGAGGAGTCCTTCTCGATGTAGGTGTCCGACTGCGGGACGTAGGCCTCGGGCTGGTAGTAGTCGTAGTACGAGACGAAGTACTCGACGGCGTTGTTCGGGAGGAGCTCCCGGAACTCGTTCGCCAGCTGGGCGGCCAGCGTCTTGTTCGGCGCCATCACGAGCGTGGGGCGCTGGAGCTTCTCGATCATCCACGCGGTGGTGGCGGACTTGCCGGTGCCGGTCGCGCCCAGGAGGACGACGTCCTTCTCACCTGCCTGGATGCGCTGGGCGAGCTCGGCGATGGCCGTCGGCTGGTCGCCGCTCGGCTGGTAGGGGCTGACGACCTCGAAGGGCGCCACCGTGCGTTCGATCTGGGAAACGGGCCGCATGGGATCCACCGTACGACCCCGCACTGACAATGGGTTCCGATCAGCGGTTCTGCGGGGTTCGGGAGCCGCGGTGCTCCACGGTGCGGCGGGGGCGCAACCGCAGGCGCTGGGGATTGTGGGCGGTGTGGATGTGGGCGGGAACGCCCGGCCTCTGTTCGACGGGCACGACCGTGGGCTTCCCCATGACCATCAGCGGGTCGAACATCACCACGACGCCCGCGAGGAGGAGGAAGGCGAGCGGGCCGATCAGCATGGGCGCGAGCAGGGCCGCGGGCGATTCTCCCGTGGTGGGTTCGGCCGTGCCGTGCAGGTGGACGCTGAGGCCGGCCATGCCGGTGTAGTGCATGCCGCTGACGGCGAGTCCCATGACGAGGCTGGCGCCCACGCTCCACAGCAGGCCCCTGACCTGGCCGGCCGCCCACAGGGCGGCGGTGGCGGCGGCCATGGCGATCGCGACGGAGATGCCGACGGTGAGTGTGTCGTACTCCAGCTTCCCGTCCAGGTGCATGCTGGCCATGCCGAGGTAGTGCATCGACGCGATGCCCAGGCCGGTGATGGTGCCGCCGGTGAAGAGGGCCGTCCCGCGGGCCCCCTTGTAGCCGACGATGAAGATCCCGATGCCCACCATCACGATCGCGACGGCCAGGCTCGCGAAGGTCATCGGCTTGTCGTAGTGGATCGTGGCCCCCCGGACCGTGAATCCCATCATGGCGATGAAGTGCATGGTCCATATGCCGGAGCCGATGGCGGCCGAGCCGAGGGCGAGCCAGCCGGGGCGCCAGGACTGGGCGACGAGCATGGATCTGGTGGTGCAGCGCAGGCCCAGGGCACCTCCGAGGCAGGCCATGAGGTAGGCCACCAGGGGTGTGACCAGGCCGTAGCTGAATCCGTCGACCGTGCCCTGCATGCGCGGCTGCCCTTCCCGCCCTTTGCGTCCCGGAATTCCCGATGTGCGCTCCCTCCCAGGACCGCTGCAGCGGTCAGGGTTGACGCAGAGAGTATGACCCCCACCGGAATGGTCGAACGACTTTCCGGCAAAGAAACACGCCCTTGCCCCAGTTGTGCGGTACCGGTGAGCGGAGTTGGGTCCTCTCCGTTCAACCTGTGGCCATCCTGCACCCCTCTCTCGTTGACCCTCTGCTGTCACAGTTGAGCTGTCTGTGACGGTGTGATCGCTCGACGCGAGGAGTACGTATGCACGCGCGCGCTGTTGCCGCCTCGACCACCGCGCTCCTGGGGACCGCCGCACTCCTGTTCCCCGTCTCCCCCGCGCGGGCCGCCGGCGGTTCGCCGCTGGTCATCGCGCACCGGGGGGCCTCCGCGTACGCCCCCGAGAACACGCTGGCCGCCGTGGACAGGGCGGCCGGGCTGGGCATCCGCTGGGTGGAGAACGACGTGCAGCGGACCAGGGACGGTGAGCTCGTCGTCCTCCACGACGACAACCTGCGGCGCACCACCGACGTGGAGGAGGTCTATCCCGACCGGGCTCCCTGGAAGGTGAAGGACTTCACCGCCGCCGAGATCGCCCGCCTCGACGCGGGCAGCTGGTTCGCCCCCGCGTACGCGGGCGCGCGCGTGCCCACGCTGGAGCAGTTCGTGAACCGCGTCGAGCATCATCACCAGAAGCTTCTTCTGGAGATCAAGAACCCGGAGCTGTATCCGGGCATCGAGCGGCAGACCCTCAAGGTCCTCGGCAACGAGGGCTGGCTGGACCGCTCGCATCTGGCCGGCCGGCTGATCGTGCAGAGCTTCAGCGCGGACAGCGTGCGGACCGTGCACGAGCTGAAGCCCGCCGTGAAGACCGGCTTCCTGGGCACGCCGCCCGTGGCGGACCTGCCGGTCTACGCCGGCTTCGCCGACCAGATCAACCCGTCGTACGGCTCGCTCTCCGCGGCGTACACCTCCTCCGTCCAGGCGTTCACCGGACCGCACGGCAGGCCTCTGGAGGTCCTCACCTGGACGGTCGACGACGCGGCGACGGCCCAGCGGGTGGCCGGGTACGGGGTCGACGGGATCATCACGAACAAGCCGGATGTGGTCCGGGAGGCCGTGGGCGGGTGAGGCAGGCCGGCGGGCGGGGCGTCCGGCCGGGCGGCGTTGTCAGTGGTGGGTCGTACGGTGGGCGCATGGACAGCCATGGGCAGGTTGAGCAGCGGGTCGTGTGGGCCGTCGTCGACAGCGGCATCGGCCCGCTGTTGCTCGCGGCGACCCGCGAGGGCCTGGTGAACGTCGTGTTCCACGCCACGGACGCGGTGCGGGACCGGGCGGTCGAGCGGCTGGCGTCACGGCTCGGCACCGAGCCCGCCGAGGCGCCCGGCTCCGCGCTGCTGGCCGAGGCGATACGTCAGGTCGAGGCGTACTTCGCGGGTGAGCGCCGCGACTTCGACCTGCCGCTGGACTGGTCGCTGATCTCCGGCTTCAACCGTGAGGTCCTGCGCGAGCTGTCGTCCGGTGTGCCGTACGGCACGGTCGTCGGGTACGGCGATCTGGCCGGGCGCGTCGGCCAGCCGGGCGCCGCCCAGGCCGTGGGCACGGCGATGGGCGCCAATCCGCTGCCGGTGGTGGTGCCCTGTCACCGGGTCGTCGAGAGCGGCGGCGGCATCGGGGGCTTCGGGGGCGGCCTGGAGACCAAGCGGAAGCTGCTGGCCCTCGAAGGGGTGCTGCCCGAGCCGCTGTTCTGAGCCTGGGCCCGGTCAGTCGTAGTGCCGCGCCTCGAAGACGTTGCCGTCCGGGTCGCGGAAGTAGAAGCTGCGTGTGGCCTTGCCCCGGGCCCCGAAGGAGTCGTACGAGAGGTCCGACACCGGTACGGAGCGTTCCGCCAGGCGGCTGAGGAGGGCGTCGAAGTCTCCCCGGGGCAGTGACAGGCAGACGTGGTTGACGGGGTGCCCCGCGCTGTCGGCGGCGCCGGGCAGCATCGTCATGCGTTCCGCGAAGGTCAGCGGCATGAGGTCGAGGATGGTCCCGTCGTTGACGCGTACGGAGGGGAACGGCACCTCACCGGCGGCGAACTCGGTGAGCCTGACCGTCTCCAGGCCGACGGCCTTCTCGTAGAAGTCTGCGGCGGCGACCGGGTCGCGCACCCAGAGGACGACGTGGTCGAGTCGCGGTGTGTTGTCCGTCATGCCCTCCAGGCTCGTGACGTCGCCGACAGCCCGCAAGGGTTTGGCCCGGCGCGCCGCCCGCCAGAGATGAGGGAAGACCGACCGACAGGAGGCAGGCGCGTGGTGCTGGTGGTGTCAGAAGAAGTGCGTGAGGCGATCGAGGCGCGTCGGCCGGTGGTGGCCCTGGAGTCCACGATCATCGCCCACGGGCTGCCGCGGCCGCGCAACCTCCAGGTGGCGCTGGAGCTGGAGACGGCGGTGCGGCAGGAGGGCGCGGTGCCCGCGACGATCGCCGTGCTGGACGGGCGGCCCCACGTCGGGCTGGACAAGGAGCAGCTGGAGCGGGTCGCGAACGAGGACGGCATCCGCAAGCTGGGCCACCGCGACCTGCCGCTCGCGACGGCCTCCGGGGCGAGCGGGGCGACCACGGTGTCGGCGACGGCACTGCTGGCGGCGCTGGCGGGCGTACGCGTGTTCGCGACGGGCGGGCTCGGCGGCGTGCACCGGGAGTGGACGGTGACCCAGGACGAGTCGGCCGACCTGGGGCTGCTGGCGCGGACGCGGATCACCGTGGTGTGTGCCGGGGTGAAGTCGATCCTGGACGTGCCGGCGACCTTGCAGCGGCTGGAGACGCTGGGTGTCTCGGTGGCCGGTTACGGCACCGATCGGTTCCCCGGCTTCTATCTGTCCGACTCGGGGCATCCGGTGGACTGGACGCTGCGGACGCCGGAGCAGGTGGCGGACGTCATGCGCGCCCAGGACGCGCTCGCCGGGCCTGAATCGGCGTTGATCGTCGCCAACCCCGTCCCCGAGGGGGAGCAGCTCGATCCGGAGCTGCACGCGCGCGTGCTCGCGGACGCGCTGCATGCCTGCGAGGCGGAGGGAGTCACCGGCCAGGCGGTCACACCGTTCCTGCTCGACCACCTCGTACGGCACACCGACGGCGCCTCCCTGAGCGCCAACCTGGCGGCGGTCCGCGGCAACGTACGCCTGGCGGCGCGGATCGCGGCGGCCTGGGCACGGGGATGACCGGGGCCGGGGCCGACCGCGGTGCGGCGGCCGGAGCCGACTCGGCGGGGACCTTCCCGGCGGGCGGGGCGCTGCTGGTCGTCGGGGACGTCATCACGGACGTCGTCGCGCGGCATGCGGGGCCGCTCGCTGCCGGTACGGACACGGCTGCATCGATCCGGACGGTGCCGGGCGGGGCGGGCGCCAACGTGGCGTGCTGGGCCGCACACCGGGGCGCGGCAGAGGTTCGGCTGCTCGGTCGTGTGGGGGCGGAGGCCGCTGGCTGGCACGAGCGTGAGCTGGTGGTCCACGGTGTGCGTCCGCGGCTCGTCGTCGACCCGCGGGCACCGACCGGGACGGTGATCTGTCTGGTGGACGGGGGCGCTTCGGCGGAGCGCACGTTACTCACCGACAGCGGCGCGTCGTTGCGGCTCGAACCCGCCGACTGGTCGGACGCGCTGCTCGACGGCGTCGCCCGGCTGCATCTGTCGGGCTACCTCCTGTTCTCCGAGCCGAGCCGCGCCCTGGTGACGGTGGTTCTGCGGGCCGCACGCGCGTGTGGCGTGCCGGTGAGTCTGGATCCCGCGTCGGCCGGTTTCCTCGGGCAGCTGGGGGCCGGGCGGTTCCTGGCGCTCGTGGAGGGCGTGGACGTGCTGCTGCCCAGCCGGGACGAGGCGTGTCTGCTGACGGGGCTGACCGACGCGGCCGACGCGGCGGCCGAGCTGAGCCTGCATGTTCCGCTCGTGGTCGCCAAGCAGGGGCACGAGGGGGCGCTCGTGGCCCGCTCGGGAAAGGTGTGCGCCCGCGTGCCCGCCGCAGCGGCGACGCCTCGGGACACCACGGGGGCCGGTGACGCCTTCACCGGCGCGTTCCTCGCCGCCCTGCTCGCGGGTGCCGGGCCGGAGGAGGCGGCGGTAGAGGGCTGCCGGGCGGGTGCGACGGCGGTGGAACGGGTGGGCGGCAGACCGCCGCTGCCCGGCTGATCCCCGGTGCCCCGCACACCCCTGGCTACTGCTTGCGCCCCCACGCCGAGATCATCGGGGCCGTCGTCAGATCGAGGACGCCGGACGTGACGTTCGCGAGATGCCGGTCGATGTCCTGGTCCGTGGCGAGGCCCGCGGTGACGAGCTGGTCGCGGATCTGGCGGATCGTCACCGATTCCAGGGCGGCGCAGGCCGGTGAGGCGACGGGGAAGTAGGCGTCGGCGTGCACCCGGGTCGCGCCGGCCTCCCGGAGCAGCCGGGGGAGGACGCGGCCGCAGGGGAGTTCGGTCCCGCGGTCGGCGAGCAGTCTGCGGAAGCCGTGCCGCAGCCGGTTGGCGAGCTGCTGCTCGGGGCCGTACTCGTCGGGGCAGAGCAGCGGCTGGAGGGCGGGGTCGGCGTCCTCGACGAGGATGCGCCCGCCGGGGCGCAGCGCCTGGACCATGGACCGCAACGCCCGTGGTCGGTCGGCCACGTGGACGAGGGCGAGCCGGGCGTGCACCAGGTCGAAGCCCTCTCCCGGCGGCTCCTCGGCGCCGAGGTCGTGCACACGCACCTCGACGGGCGGCCGGGCGGCGGGGACGAGCCGTGAGGTGTCGGTGCCGGTCGCGACGACGCGTCCGGTCGGGCCGACCTTCTTCGCCAGCCAGGACACCACGGAGGTGCCGCCGGCTCCGACCTCCCAGCACCGCCAGCCGGATCCGACGCCGAGCGCTTCGAGGTGCCGGAACGTCGTGGGGTCGAAGAGGGCGGCGAAGGCGCTGAAGTGCTCTGCCGCCGCGGTCTGCCGGTTGTCCAGGAGGTACCCGTCGGTTCGCGTCATGCCGCGATCATCCCAGTTGTCCGACTTGTCCGTGATGGTCGACGCTCCGGTGCGGAGAACCGCACGGCGTCCGATACGCGTCGAAGTCTCGGGGCAGTGGCACCCGGAGTCGTTCATCCACAGCCGGGAACAAAGCGGAACGAGCCATTTCCACAGGCTTACCCGCAGCTCACGTCGGCCTGGCAGACTGGCGCGCCAAGGCGCGGGAAAGCGCGAGAAACCCACGCGGGGAGATCGAGATGTCCATGGCAGGGAATCTGCGGAAGGTCACCGGCCTCGGTGGGGTCGGCGGCCTCCGCAAGGTGGCTCGGCTGGCCCGGCGGCGCCCGCGCGTCGACCTGAGTCACCCGGCCCGCTCCCCGCTGGGCTCCTCGGTGGTGAACTGCGTGACGTACCGGGACGGTGTCCGCACCACGGCGCGCGGCGACCTGGTGGACGCCATGGAGTGGGTCCGCAAGAAGGGCGAGGGCTTCGTCTGGCTCGGCCTGCACGAGCCGACCGACCGGGAGTTCGCGGGCATCGCCGAGCTCTTCGACCTGCACCCCCTGGCCGTGGAGGACGCCGTCGAGGCCCACCAGCGCCCCAAGGTGGAGCGCTACGGCGAGACGCTCTTCGCGGTGTTCAAAACGGTCTGTTACGTCGAGCACGAGGAACTCACGGCCACCAGCGAGGTGGTGAACACCGGCGAGATCATGGTCTTCGTCGGCAAGGACTTCGTGATCACGGTGCGGCACGGCATGCACGGCTCGCTGGGCCCGCTGCGCGAGGAGCTGGAGTCCGACCCCGGCCAGCTGGCCAAGGGCCCGTCCGCGGTGCTGCACGCGATCGCGGACCACGTGGTGGACGACTACCTGACCGTCACGGACTCCGTGCAGGAGGACATCGACCAGGTCGAGACGGACGTGTTCGCGGAGACCGGCGCGCGGGCCGACCCGGGGCGCATCTACCAGCTCAAGCGTGAACTCCTGGAGCTGAAGCGGGCGGTGGTGCCGCTCAGCCGGCCACTGGAGGATCTCGCCACCCGGCCGATCCGGGCGATCGACCCGGAGATACAGGCGTACTTCCGGGACGTCTCGGACCACCTGCTGCGGGCGAAGGAGCAGATCGCCTCCTTCGACGAACTGCTCAACTCCATCCTCCAGGCGCACCTCGCGCAGGTCACGGTCGCGCAGAACGAGGACATGCGGAAGATCACGGCGTGGGCCGCGATCATCGCCGTGCCGACGATGGTCTGCGGGGTGTACGGCATGAACTTCGACCACATGCCGGAGCTGCACTGGCGGTACGGCTACGGCATGGTCATCGGCGTCATATCCGTCGCGTGCCTGGTGCTGTACCGGGGGTTCCGGCGCAGCGGCTGGCTCTGACGAAGGCCGTGCCCCGCGGGGTCGTGGTGGGGTGAGGCGCGGTCAGCGCGGGGTGGTCCTGGCGTAGACGCTCTCGGCCCAGGAGGCGATCTGGTCACCCGCCAGGTGCCGGGCCAGGTCGGCTTCGCTGATCATGCCGACCAGGCGCTTGTCCTGGATGACGGGCAGCCGGCGGATCTGGTGCTCCTGCATCTCGTGGAGCACCTCGCCGACGTCGGCGTCCGCGTCGATCCAGCGAGGCGTGCCCTTGGCCATCTCGCCCGCCGTGACCTCGGCGGGGTCGTGGCCCATGGCGACGCAGCCGACGACGATGTCGCGGTCGGTGAGGATGCCGCAGAGCCGTTCGTTCTCGTCGCTGATGGGCAGGGCGCCGACGTTCAGTTCGCGCATGAGCTGGGCGGCGCGGTCGAGGGTTTCGTGGGCGGGGATCCACTGGGCGCCGCGGTGCATGATGTCTCCGGCGGTGGTCATGGAGTACCTCCCGGTGCCGGACGGCCGGCGCGGCGCGGGAGGCACCGCGAGTCCCGGCGTCCTTCATTCTCGCCGCGTCACCCGGCGCCCGCACACGGAACAGCGCCCCCGGTCCGGCGCGACAGCGGCTCAGCCGCCCCACGCCGGATGGCGCGGATCATCGGCCCGTACCAGGACGTCGGCCGTGTCGGCCGGGTCGGTCTCGTGCTCGTAGCGCTCGAAGGCCGGCAGGGTCCAGTGCGCGTCCTCGGGCGTGCGGCGGCGCAGGGCGCCCGGGGAGAGCAGGAAGTGGACGCTCAGGTCGAAGGGGAACCAGTGTCGAAGGAGGAAGGGCCCGTGCAGCAACAGCACGCCGCCGGGCGGGAGTTGGACGTAAGGGCTGCGGGTGGCCCGGTCGGCGTCCGGGTCCCACAGATCCGGCAGGACGCGGCCGTCACCCCCGGCTTCGAGAGGGCCGAACACCTCGCGCCACAGGGCGTTGGTGTCGTACCAGCCGCTGTAGTAGGACTCCACGTCCCGGTGGCCGTACTCAAGTCGCACGGAGGCGGGGCGCAGAAAGCCCTCCGTGCCCACGACGAGCGAGGAGCGGCCGCGTATGCGCAGCGCCTCGGAGACCCGCCGGGCGAGGTCTCCCGGGCGGGCGGCCGGAGCGCCGTCGAAGGCGATCCGCGGCCAGGGGCTGCCGTCGGCGGGCTTCAGATCGAGCAGGCGCTCGGCGAGCGTGTCGCCGAGCCGGTCCCAGGTGATCGCTTCGAGTCGCACACGGCCCATGATGCGCCAGACCGCGGCAGGACGTGCCGGGCCCACGAGCACCGCGGACACCGGGGCGGAGGCGGCGGAACGAGAGGCGCCGCGATCGCCGGGGTCTCCTCCGGCGGATGCAGTGTGCGCCGCGTCAGCGGGAAGGAACCCCCTATGGTCCCGGACCGCCGTATGGCCCCGCGCGCGACGCTCCCGCCCCACCCCCCCACCGGACTCCTCGTCTTCCAGCCGCTCAAGCGCCGGCACTGCGCCGAGTGCCGACGAGGGCCGCTGTCCCTGCTCGTCCTGGAGGACGCTGCCCCGCGCTGCCTCGACTGTGCCGACCTCGGGCACCTGGTGTTCCTGCCGCGCGGCGACACCGCGCTGACGCGCAGATCGAGGGAGGAGAGCACGCTGTCGGCGGTGGTCGTACGGTTCAACCGGCGCAGGAGCCGCTACGAGCGGCAGGGCGTTCTGGTCGAGGAGGCGGCGCTCGCGAGGGCCGAGCAGCGGTGTCTGGCGGACGCCGAGGCGCGACGGCGGCGCAGGGTGCGGGACGCGCGGCGGCGGGCGGCTCAGGACGCCCTGTTCGCCGAGGCGTTCTCGGCGGAGATACGGCGGCTGTTTCCCGGCTGTCCGGCCGACCGTGCGCGGGCCATCGCGGCGCACGCCTCGGAGCGGGGCAGTGGACGGGTGGGCCGCAGCGCGGCCGGGCGGGCCCTGACGGAGGGGGCGGTGACCTCGGCGGTCGTGGCGTCCGTACGGCATCTGGACACGCCGTACGACCGGCTGCTGATGAGCGGGGTGCCGCGGCACGAGGCGCGGCGGCGGATCGCGGCGGCGGTGGAGACGGTGCTCAGGCGGTGGACCGAGGCGGGGCTCGGTTCCGCCGGGTGACCCGGGCCGGTCGGTCATTCGGTGATGCTCACGTGCACCGTGATCCGTGTGGCCGCCGAACCTTGATCCGTGTGGCGGCCGAACCCGATCCGTGTGGCCGCCGAATGCTGGTCCGGCCCACCGGGTGGGCCGTGGACGTACGCGTATGGTCCCGCGCCGTTCGGCCATGGTCACTGTGCTCGTACAGGATTTCACTTGTGGTGAGGAAGGGCGCCGGGGCAGGATCCGGCTCGACGGGCGGGAGAGGCTGACATGATCGACGGACCGTACTTCGTGCTGACGGTGCTGGGTGTGCTCGGGACCGGCCTGGTGGCCGGGGTGTTCTGCGGCTTCTCGACCTTCGTCATGCGGGGCCTCGCCACGCTGCCGCCCGCACAGGGGGTCGCCGCGATGAACGCGATCAACGTGGCCGCGGTGACACCGCCCTTCATGGTCGTCTTCCTCGGGTCGGCCGTGCTGTGCGCGGTGATCGCCGTGGTGACGTTCGTGCTGTGGCCGGAGGAGGGGACGGTGGAGCTGCTGGTGGGCAGCGCGCTGTACCTGTTCGGCTCGTTCGGGCTCACCATGGTCGCCAACGTGCCGCGCAATGACACGCTGCTGAAGCTGGAGCCGGGCACCTCGGAGGCGGCCGCGTACTGGCCGGCGTACGTGCGCGAGTGGACGATGTGGAACCACGTCCGCACGGCCGCCTCGGCCGGGGCGGCGGTGGCGTACGTGCTGGCACTCACCTGAGCGCGCCGGCAGGTCCTGTCCCGTCCCCTGCGGGTGTGCCGCCGCGGACGTATCGTGGCCGGAAGGAGCGCCGCCCGGCGACGCACGGCCTGTCACACGCGCACGCAAGGAAGACGGCCATGGCCGACCCCAAGGGTTTCATGACCACCCCCCGTCAGGACTGGCCGCGCAGGCCCGTCGAGGAGCGGGTCCGGGACTGGGACGAGGTCTACGTCCCCGGGGCGCTGCTGCCGATCATCAGTAAGCAGGCCGACCGCTGCATGGACTGCGGCATCCCCTTCTGCCACGAGGCCTGCCCGCTGGGCAACCTGATCCCCGAGTGGAACGACCTGGTGTCGAGGGAGGACTGGCGGGCGGCCGCCGACCGGCTGCACGCCACGAACAACTTCCCGGAGTTCACCGGCCGGTTGTGCCCGGCCCCGTGCGAGGCGGGCTGTGTGCTGGCGATCAACCAGCCGGCCGTCACCATCAAGAACGTCGAGTGCGCGATCGCCGACCGGGCCTGGGAGGAGGGCTTCGCACCGGCGAGGCCGCCGGAGCGGCTGTCGGGCAAGACGGTCGCGGTGATCGGTTCGGGGCCCACCGGGCTGGCGGCGGCCCAGCAGCTGACCCGCGCGGGGCACACGGTCGCCGTGTACGAGAGGGACGACCGGCTCGGCGGGCTGATGCGGTACGGCATCCCCGCGTTCAAGATGGAGAAGCACCATCTGGAGCGGCGGCTGGAGCAGATGCGGGCCGAGGGGACCAAGTTCCGTACGTCGACGTCGGTCGGGCGGGACATCGGGGCGGATGAGCTGCGGACCCGCTACGACGCCGTGGTGCTCGCCACGGGGGCGACCACCTGGCGCGAACTCGGCGTGCCGGGACGGGAACTGACCGGCATTCACCAGGCGATGGAGTACCTGCCGCTGGCCAACCGGGTGTGCGAGGGCGATCTGGAGACGTCCCCGCTGTCGGCCGCCGGGAAGCACGTCGTCATCGTCGGCGGCGGCGACACCGGGGCCGACTGCCTGGGCACGGCCGTCCGGGACGGCGCCGCGTCCGTGACCCAGCTGGACATCTACGCGCTGCCGGACCCCGAGCGCGACGAGGACACCGAGCCCTGGCCGACGTATCCGGTGCGGGTCTACCGGCTGTCCGCCGCGCACGAGGAGGCCCGTGACCTGCGAACAGCTCCGGTGGCCGACGCGGACGCGCGGCTGTTCGCGGCGTCCACGCTGCGCTTCGAGGGCGACGCGGAAGGCCGTGTGCGGTCGCTGCACCTGGCAGAGGTGGACGCGCGGCGCCGCCCGGTGGAGGGCACCGGGCGGACGCTCCCCGCCGACCTCGTGCTGCTCGCCCTCGGCTTCTCCGGGCCCGACCGGAAGGACGGGCTCGTCGACCAGCTGGGGCTGGACCTGGAGCCCCGCGGCACGATCGCGCGGGACGCCGGTTTCGCCACGAACGTGCCCGGCGTGTTCGCCGCCGGAGACGCCGCCCGCGGCCAGTCGCTCATCGTCTGGGCGATCGCCGAGGGGCGGGCCGTGGCGGCGGCGGTCGACCGCCATCTGACGGGCAGTTCGAGGCTCCCGGCGCCGATCGGACCGTACGACCGGCCCATGGCGGTCTAGGCACACGGCCGGTCCGATCCCCCCGGGGGGCGATCACCGCTCGTCCGTCCCCGCCACCTTCCCCGTCGACAGCGCCACCCTGTTCCAGGTGTTGATCGTGCAGATCAGGGCGAGGACCTGGGCCAGTTCCCGCTCGTCGAAGTGGGCCGCGGCCTGTGCGTAGACCTCGTCCGGGACACCCGCGTCGGCGACGAGCGTCATCGCCTCCGTGAGGGCGAGGGCCGCCTGTTCCCGCTCGGTGAAGAAGTGCCGGGCCTCGCGCCACACGGCGACCATGTGCAGCCGGTCCTCGCTCTCGCCGGCCTTGCGGGCGTCGTTGGTGTGCATGTGCAGGCAGTACGCACAGTGGTTGAGGTGCGAGGCGCGGATCTGGATCAGTTCGACGAGGGCCGGGTCGAGACCCTCGCGGGCGGCGGCGTCGAAGGCGATGAGAGCCCGGAAGGCCTTCGGGGCCGACTTGGCGAACTCCAGCCGGGGCGCCTTCACCTGCGTGCTGTTCGTGCTCGTGTGCGTCGTCATGTCCCTCAACCTACGAGCCGGAAAGACCCGCTGTAGGGTGCATTTCCATGGCGACTTCGTGGGTCAATTCCGCGGAACGGATCGGGTCGGACCTGCATCTGGAGCTGACCGGGCCGGGTGGCCGGCGCGCGGCGCTGATCCGGGCCCTGCGGGAGGCCGTGCTGAGCGGGCGGCTCGCTCCGGGCACGCGGCTGCCGCCGTACCGCTCGCTCGCGGCCGATCTCGGCGTCGCCCGCAACACGGTGGCCGACGCCTACGCGGAACTCGTCGCGGAGGGCTGGCTCACCGCCCGGCAGGGCTCGGGCACCCGGGTCGCGGAGCGTGCCGAGCCGCTGCGGTCCGCCGCGCGCGTGCCCCGAAAGGCACCTGCCCGCGCGCGTGGACCCCGGCACGACCTGACGCAGGGCACGCCGGACACCTCGTCGTTCCCGCGCACGGCGTGGCTGGCCTCCTACCGGAGAGCTCTCCAGCAGGCGCCCAACGAGGTGTTCGGCCCGGGTGATCCGGCCGGCCGGACCGAACTGCGGGAGGCGCTCACCGAGTACCTGGCACGCGCGCGTGGTGTGCGCACCGAACCGGGCAGGATCGTGATCTGCTCCGGCTTCGCGCACGCGCTGCGGCTGCTGTTCGGAGGGGGCGTCCTGCGCGGCCCCCTGGCGGTGGAGGCGTACGGGCTCGGATTCCACCGGGAGGTCCTCGCGGCGGCCGGGGTGCGGACCGTGCCGCTCCCCCTCGACGAACACGGCGCCCGGGTCGACCGGTTGGGGCGCGAGCGTGCCGTGCTGCTCACGCCGGCGCACCAGTTCCCGACCGGCGGCCCGCTGCACCCCGCGCGCCGGGCCGCCGTGATCGACTGGGCACGCGCGCGTGGCGGGCTGGTCCTGGAGGACGACTACGACGGGGAGTTCCGCTACGACCGCAAGCCGGTCGGCGCGGTCCAGGGCCTCGACCCCGAGCACGTGATCCACATCGGCTCGGTCAGCAAGAGCCTCTCGCCGGCGGTGCGGCTGGGCTGGATGGTGCTCCCGGAGCGGTACGTCGACACCGTCCTGGCCGTCAAGGGGGACCGGGAGGCGTGGGCGAGCGTCCTCGACCAGCTGAGCCTCGCGGACTTCGTCGTCTCCGGGGCGTACGACCGTCACGTACGGCGGATGCGGCAGCGGTACCGCGGCCGCCGGGACCGGCTCCTCGCGGCGCTCGCCGAGCACGCTCCGCACATCGAGGCCACCGGCATCGCGGCCGGGCTGCACGCGGTGCTGCGGCTGCCGCCCGGCACCGAGGCGTCCACGGTCAAGGCCGCCGCCTGGCAGGGCATCGCCCTGGACGGCCTCGCGGCGTTCCGGCACCCGGACACGGACACGGCGGCGGGCGACGGCCTCGTCGTGGGGTACGCGACACCCTCCGAACATGCGTACGGGCCGGCCCTGGAGGCGCTGTGCCGTGCACTGCCGCCGCCGTGACCGGCCCGTGAAGCGCGTGGAGCTACGGCTTGCGCGCGACCGCCCCGTACCCCGGAATCACCCCGTCGTCCTGCCCCGGTACGGGCTCGCCCAGTTCGGGGTGCCAGCGGTGGGGCACCTCGACGCCGGGCTCGACGAGGTCGAGGCCGTCGAAGAAGCGGGTGAACTCCTCTCGGGAGCGCAGGGCCAGGGTGACACCGGCGGCGCGGAGCTTCTCGGTGGCCGCCTTCGACTCCTCCGGCGTGAAATCGGCCGTGGCGTGGGTGATGACCAGGTAGCTGCCGGAGGGCAGTTCGGCGAGCAGCCGGCGGACCAGGTCGTGCGCGCCGTCCTCGTCGGAGACGAAGTGCAGCAGCGCGATGAGCGACAGCGCCACGGGCCGGGTGAAGTCCAGGGCCTTCCTCGCGCCCTCCAGGATGGCGTCGGGGTCGCGCACGTCGGCCTGGAGGTACTCGGTCGCCCCGTCGTCCGTGCCGCGCAGCAGGGCCGCCGCGTGGGCCAGCACGATGGGGTCGTTGTCGCAGTAGACGACCCGGGCGTCGGGGGCGATCTCCTGGGCGACCTGGTGGAGGTTGGGCTCGGTCGGGATGCCGGTGCCGATGTCCAGGAACTGCCGTACGCCGTTCCCGGCCAGCCAGCGGGTGGCCCGGTGCATGAACGCGCGGTTGACCCGCGCCATGACCGGCACCCTCGGGTCGAGGGTGAGCATCTGCCGGCCCATCGCCTCGTCGACCGGGTAGTTGTCCTTGCCGCCGAGGTACCAGTCGTACATCCGCGCGGGGTGGGGTCTGGTCGTGTCGATCTGGACGGCCGGTATGGGGTCCTGCCCGGTCATGAGGCACTCCGTAAGGCACAAAGGGTGGTCAATTCAGCACCAGAGTCAGAAAGTCGAGCGTCAGAAAGTCGAGCGTCAGAAAAGGCAATCGCGTCAGGACAGCAGGAAGTCCGCCTCCCCCGCCTTCGCCCCTTCGATGAAGGCCGTCATCTCGTCGGTGGTGCAGATCAGCGCCGGACCGTCCGGGTCGGTGGACTGCCGGACGGCGATCCGGCCGTCGGCGAGCTTCATCGCCTCCAGGCAGTTCCCGCCGTTCCCGCCGCTCCACGGCTTGTGCCAGCCTTCGCTGCCCAAGTCGCGCGCGGGCATGCCGTTGTAGACGTGTTTGCGCGGCTTGATGCGATCCATTCACAGCTCCTTGCGGAGATCCCTGAGGATCTCCTTCGTGCGTTGTGCCGTGGCGGCCTGCGCCGCCATGCGGTCCATGACCTCGAGGTGGGTCGCCACCTCGGCGCGCGCGTCGAGATAGACCGCGCCGGTCAGGTACTCGCTGTAGACCATGTCCGGCAGTTCGGGCATGGCAAATCGGAACAGCACGAACGGCCCGTACGTGCCCGGGTGCGGCCCACTGGCGAACGGGGCGACCTGCAGGGTCACATGGGGCAGCTTCGTGGCCTCGAGCAGTCTGTCGATCTGGGCACGCATCACCTCCGGGCCGCCGACCGGGCGCCGCAGCACGGTCTCGTCCATCACGACCCACAGCCGGGGCGCGTCCTTGCGGGTGAGCAGTTCCTGGCGCTGCATCCGCAGGGCGACATGGCGCTCGATGTCGTCGGGCCGGGTCTGGCCGATGGCGCCCGAGCGGAGCACCGCGCGCGCGTAGTCCTCGGTCTGCAACAGCCCCGGGACGAAATGGGGCTCGTAACTGCGGATGACGCCGGCCGCGCCCTCCAGGCTCACGTACATCGAGAACCAGCCGGGCAGGATGTCGTGGAAACGCTGCCACCAGCCGGGTTTGTTCGCTTCCTCGGCCAGCAGGACGAAGGCGTCGGCCTCCTCGCCGGAGATTCCGTAGGCCTTCAGGAGCAGTTGCAGATACGGGATTTTGAGCGCGACCTCGGCCGTCTCCATACGGCGGACCGTGGCCGGGGCGACGCGGAGGATGCGGGCGGCTTCCTCACGCTTCATCCCGGCGCGTTCCCGCAGGTCCAGCAGGCGCCGGCCGAGGACGACCTGGCCCACCGTCGGCGCGGACCGCGGTTCGCTCACGCCCCACCTCCACCAAGAGTTCTGACGAGCCGGCCACAGAAGAACGCTGACAGCCCGGCGGCGCCATTCGAAGGCCTTTTCGAAGAGTCGACTATCCGAACACGTGTTCCGAACAGGACTTCGATGGTCTCAACTGGCGCCGTGCGGGGTGCTGTTGCGAGCAGTGTGCCACGGCCTTCCAGACCGTCACACAGCACTCTGCAATTTTCAGAGTGACACTTGCCAAGTGTTCACGGCGGGGCGATAGTGGCAAGCGTGATTCCGTCCGCGCCCTTAGGAACAGACGCCGCCGCAGGCCCTTACGGCCTGGGTGCCAGCCCGGAAGCAGGCCCCGTCAGGGCCGCTGCCGAGCGCCGGTTCCGTTTCGAGCTGGCCGCACATCCGGGTTCTCCCGCACAGGCCAGACGCCTGACGCGGGCCCGGCTGACCGGCTGGTCGGTGTGCGAGGACACGTGCGACAGCGCGGCCCTGGTGGTTTCCGAGCTGGTCACCAACGCCATCGTGCACACGGCGAGCACGCACATAGTGTGCGAGCTGCACGACGGGGACGACCTGGTGCGGATAGCCGTGCGTGACGAGGGCTGCGCCCCGGGCCAGCCCCACGCGGCCGGCCGCACCCGGCCCGAGGAGGAGCACGGGAGGGGACTGCTCCTCGTCGACGCCCTCTGCGACGCCTGGGGTGCCCATGAGCACGGCCCCGGGCTGCTGGTCTGGGCCGAGCTGCCGCGCAAGGACGACACCCCGCGCGACCCGGCGGAGCCCCGGAACGACCTGGGCTGGGGCGCGCGTCCGAAGCCGGGCCCGTCCGACGACTCGGACGACGGGGACGGAGCACACCGGGCGCGCCGCGCGAAGGGCGCTGGGGAAGTCCCCGCGCAGGAGCGACGCCGACAGCGGGGGCCGGCATGAGCCCCGGGCGCGGTGGCCGCGTCCTGCACCTCGACACCCTGGCCCGGCTCCGGCGCGAGCTGCGGACGACGGCCCCGGCTCTGCGGCTGCCCGTGCCCGACGGCATGACCGCCCCGCTCGGCTGCGACGCGGTCGCGGTACCCGCCCGTCTCGGGCCGCTGGTCATGCCCCGGCTGCCCCGCGTGGGCTGCGTCTACGCCGACGAGACGCACTGGTGGTGGCTGGTGCCGTCCGACTCCGACCAAGCCCTGGACTGGCCCGTCCCGGCGCACTACGCCACCGGCGCGGTCGTCCCGGACGTCCCCGAGCTGCCCGAACTGATCCACCGCCCGCACGGCACGCTGCCGTACACCCCGCCGATACCGCTGTATCTGGCGCTGTGCCGGGTGACGGGGACCGCGCCGGCCTGGTCGCGGCCGGTCAGCGCGTAGAACTCGCAGAACTCGCAGAACTCCTGGAACTCGTACAGCTCGAGAACTCCTGGAACTCGTACGGCTCGTCGGCCTCGTAGAACGCGGCCCGGTCGAGGCGTACGCACCACCCCTACGACTCCTCACCACCCCTACGACTCCGCGCCGCCCCACGCCTCCCCCCGTCGGGTCGTGCGCCCGCGCGCCTCCGGCGCCCCGGGCTGCGCCCTGCCCGGACGGGCTCCGCCCCCGCCATAGTGACCGTTCGTCCACGAGCGGGGCATGAGCAGGGAGGTCGGTCGACGGTGGCGAAGAAGCGGACCGCGCCGGAGGTGTCCGAGTCGGAGCGGCTGCTCTTCGGCGGACCGCTGCGCTACGACATGGGCTGGAACCAGCACGCCGACGCCTTCCTGGAGCTGAACTTCCGTGCCATGATCACCCGGCTGCCGTCCCTGCTGGCGTCCAGCCTGCGGCTCGCCCGGCAGGCCGACCGGGGCGCCGCGCGGGTCGTACTGGCCGCCGAGGCGGGCCGGGGCGTGGCACAGGCGGTGGCGCTGCTCGCGGTCAACAGCGTGCTGGCACGGCTGATGGGCGGCGGTGCGATCGAGGACCGGCTGCGCGGCGCCGTCCCCGCGCTGGCCACCGTGGCCGTCGTGATGCTGCTCGCGGCGCTGCTGCGGGCCGCGAGCACCTACGCCACCGGACGGCTGGAGCCCAAGGTGGAGCGGGTGGCGACCGAGCAGTACCTGGAGCGGGCCGCGGCCGTCGAGCTGGCCGCGATCGAGGACCACGCCTTCCACAAGCTGCTGGACACCGCCCAGTACGGCGCTGCCTCCGCCCGCCGGATGATCATGTACGGGACCCGCGTGATCAACGCGATGATCTCGCTGGTCGCCGCGGCCGGTGTGCTGACCGTGCTGCACCCGGCGCTCCTGCCGCTGCTGGTGACCATGACGCTGCCGAGCGCCTGGAGCGCGCTGACCGTGGCCCGGCGGCGCTACGAGTCCTTCCACGCCTGGGTGCAGCACGCCCGTGCGGGCCGGCTGCTCGGCAATCTGCTGATCGAGCCCGAGGCGGCCCCCGAGATCCGGGTGCACGGGGTGGGCGCGTTCCTGCTGCGGCACTTCCGCGCGATGTCGGAGACGGCGGAGGCCGAGCAGGCCCGTCTGGCCCGGCTCGCCGCCCGTACCGGTCTGATCGCGGCGGCGTGGACGGGCCTGGCGACGGTGGCGACGTACGCGACGCTCGGCGGGCTGCTGCTGGCGGGCGCGATGGCCCTGTCGGTGGCCGGTACGGCCGTGATCGCGATCCGGACCGGCTCGCAGAGCCTCGACACGCTCGTGGTGGAGGTCAACGCGCTGCACGAGGAGGCCCTCTTCGTCGGCGATCTGCATCGGCTGTACACCGAGGCGGACCAGTGGGCGATCCCGGCGGGCGGCGCACCCCTGCCGGAGGATCCGCGCGAGATCCGCTTCGAGAACGTCACGTTCCGTTACCCGGGTGACTCCGCCCGCCCCGCCCTCGACGACGTGTCGCTCACCCTCCCGCTGGGCCGGATCGTGGCACTGGTCGGCGAGAACGGCTCCGGCAAGACGACCCTGGTCAAGCTGCTCGCCGGGCTCTACACACCGGAGAAGGGGCGGATCCTGTGGGACGGCGTGGACACGGCGACCGCCGACCGGCACCGGCTGGCCGAGCGGATCGCGATGGTGGCGCAGGACTTCAAGCGGTGGCCGTTCACGGCCCGGGTGAACGTCGCCCTGGGGCGCACGTCGGCGCCGGTGTGCGAGCAGCGGCTGGCCGCGTCGATCGCCGAAGCCGGTGCCGAGACGGTGATCGCGGACCTGCCGCGCGGGCTGGACACGCTGCTCGCCCGCAACTTCAGCGGCGGTCACGAACTGTCGGGCGGCCAGTGGCAGCGGCTGGGCATCGCCCGGGCGGCCTACCGCAGGGGCCGCATCCTGATCGTGGACGAGCCGACGGCGGCCCTGGACGCCCGGGCCGAGCTGGAGGTCTTCGAGCGGATCCGCGCCCTGGCCGACAGCGGCCAGACGGTCGTGCTGATCACGCACCGGCTGGCGTCCGTCCGCCACGCGGATCTCGTGCACGTCCTGGACCAGGGCCGGCTCGTGGAGTCGGGCACTCCGGACGAGCTGCTGGCGACCGGCGGTCTCTACGCCGAGCTGTACGCGCTCCAGGCGGAGCAGTTCGCCACGTCACCCACGACGGCTCTGCAGCCGGCGACGGCCCCGCAGCCCTCCACGGTCCAGCCGGTCGCGCCGGTCGCACCGGTCCCGACGGTCCCGACGGTGCCGGCGCCGAAGGCGGGCTGAGCCACGCCCGGCTCGGGGCACGCGTCAGGCCGCGGCGTCGGCGCCGTCCCCGCTGCGCACGATCACCAGGAACATGTCCGTTGCGAGATCCATGACGACCTCGGCAGGCAGGCCCTCCAGACGCCGCGCCTGCGCGAACTCCTCCGCCGGCCAGGAGCCACGCGGCCCACCGGCGGGAAAGCTCTCGAGCACCGTTCGCCCGTTCACCCTGCACCTCCATGTCGCGCTGTACTCGTAGAGTTAAACGCCAACCATGGGGTGAACGGCTCGCGAAGTGACGGTTCTGAGACGTAGTTGACACTCGTTCACCGCTGAGTGTGACCAAACTCTCAGCCGCTTGGCCTATCTTTTCACTTTACGTATCAGTCGTCGCACTCGTCGTGATAATTCGGAGGGTCCGTCGAGAGCGTCAGGTGTCGTAGTCCTGGATACGCCGGCCGTGGCTGCGGTCGACGAGGGCGGGCAGGCGCTCCTCCAGTTCCCGTACCACCGGCGGCACGTCGATCGTCAGGAGCGTCCGGTCGCGCATCAGGATCCGGCCGTCGACGATCGTGGTGCGGACGTCGGCGGAGCGGGCGCTGTGCACGAGGGTGGCGGCGAGGTCGTGGACGGGCTGGGTGTGCGGTCCCGTGAGGTCGACCAGGACGATGTCCGCCCGCCGCCCCGGCGCGATGCTGCCGACGCTGTCCCCCAGTCCCACGGCACGGGCGCTCTGGAGGGTGGCGTGGTGCAGGGCCTGGCGGGAGGTGAGCCAGCGGGGGTCGCCCTCGGAGGACTTCTGGACCAGGGAGGTGAGGGCCATCGACTCCCATACGTCGAGGGAGTTGTTGGAGGCGGCGCCGTCGGTGGCGAGCCCAACGTCGACGCCGATGTCGCGCAGGGCGCGGACCGGGGTGGTGTCGGGCCAGGCGAACTTGAGGTAGCCGCGGGGCGCGGTGGCGACGGCCGCAGAACCGGCCGCCCGCTCCAGGACGGGCAGATCGCGGTCGACGATGCCGGTGCCGTGGGCGAGGAGCACGTCCGTGTCGAGGATGCCGGTGCGTTCCAGGACCTCGATCGGGGTGACGCCGTGGCGGGCGAGGCTCGCCTCGGTCTGGTCGCGGTTCTCGGCGGCGTGGAGGTGCACGGGCAGGCCGTGTTCGCCGGCGAGCCGGGCGGTGGCGGCGAGGTCGGTGTCGCCGACCGTGTAAGGGGAGTGCGGGGCGAGGGCGGTGGTGACGCGGCCGTCGGCGAAGCCGCGGTGCCGCAGCGCGAACTCCAGTGACCGCTCACGGCCCTCGGGGCCCTGCGAGGAGAAATAGGCCTCCCCCAGCAGCGCCCGCATGCCGCAGTCCGCGACCACGTCCGCCACCGCGGCCATGGCGAAGTAGTGGTCGGCGAAGCAGGTGACACCGGCGCGGATCATCTCGGCGCAGGCGAGCCGCGCCCCCAACTCGACGTCTTTCTCGGTGAGGTTGGACTCCATGGGCCAGACGACGTCGTTGAACCACTCCTGTGTCGGCAGGTCCTCGGCGAGGCCGCGCAGCGCGACCATCGGCGCGTGCGTGTGACAGTTGATCAGACCGGGCAGGGCGACCTGGCCGCGGGCGTCGAGGCGCTCGGCGGCGGGCAGGTCCGCGGCCCCGGCGGTGGTCGTCACGGCCTCGACGACCCCGTTCCGTACGACGATCGCGGCGTCCTCCTCGAACCCGATGCGCTCTTGATCGTCGTGCACGAGGACGGTACATGCGCTGATGATGAGGTCCGTGGGACTGTCCGCGGCGGAAGGCGTCATCGCGCCAACGTACGACCTGTCGGCTTCTGAAAGGAGCCCGGCATGCTCCTCGGCACGTGGAACCTGGAGAACCTCTACCGGCCCGGCGGCCCGTTCGGTCCGAAGGACGAGGCCGCGTACCGGGCCAAGCTCGCCGCGCTGGCCGCCGTGATCACGGAACTCGACCCGACGCTGCTCGGCGTGCAGGAGGTCGGGGACCCCGAGGCCCTGGAGGACCTGGCGGGGATGCTCGACGACGACTGGCATGTCGCTCTGTCCGAGCATCCGGACAGCCGGGGCACACGGGTCGGGTTCCTGAGCCGTAAGGCCGTGAAGGTGCTGGCCGACACGACGGCCTTCCCGGCGGAGTTTCGGCCTGTGCAGGTGGACGACTCGGGGGCGACGGTGACGCGGGCGGGGCGGGGCTTCCTTGCCGTGGAGGTCGTGGAGGTCGGGGACGGGCCGCTGCGGGTGGCCGTCTGCCATCTGAAGTCCAAGCTGCTGTCGTACCCGAACGGCCGGTTCCAGCCGCGCGACGAGGGCGAACGGGCCCGCTACGGCGCCTACGCCCTGTACCGGCGGGCCGCCGAGGCGACGGCCCTGCGCGCCCTCGCCGACGAACTCCTGGACGGCGACGGGCAGGGCAGGGACGTGGCCGTACTGGGCGACCTCAACGACGAGGTACAGGCCGCCACCACACAGATCCTGCTCGGCCCGCCCGGCTCCGAGATCGGCACGCCGGGCCACGAGCAGGCCGACAAGGGCGACGCGACCCGGCTGTGGGACGTGGCCCCGCTCATCCCGCCCGGACAGCGCTACTCCCGCGTCGACTCCGGGCGGCGCGAGCTGATCGACCATGTGCTGGTGAGCCACCGGCTGGTGCACCGGGTGACGGCGGCGGGCACGGGCCTGCCCGGCGAGGGCCCGCCCGGTCTGCCGTCGGTCGGTTCCGACCCGGCGGAGCGGCGGGGCGCCCCCGGGTCGGACCACGCGCCGGTGTGGATACGCGTCGGCTGAGGGCTCAGCTGAGGGATCTGCTGTGGGTCATCCGACGCGGCGCGTCCTGGGCAGCCGCAGCCCCACCCGCTCCCCCGGTCCGGCGAGTTCGCCGAGGAGGGCGGTGAGGCGCTCGGTGTGCTCGGGACCGATCCGTCCGGTGTCGTCGAGGTGGACGGCGCAGGCGGTGGTGGTGTCGACGAGGCGTTCGAGGAGGTCGGCCACCTCGTCCGCGCCCTCGGTGTGCCGGGCGAGGGCGGGCAGTTCGTGCGCGGCCAGGGAGATGGCCGTCCGGGCCTCGGCGAGGGTGCGGTAGGCCTCGCGCCGCAGGGTCCAGCGGGTGGCGCGGTGGTCGGCGGGGGTGACGCCGGGGTCGGAGGGCGTGCCGGGGGTGCCGATGCGCGGGGCGTCGGCCTCGTCGAGGACGTGGGTGAGGTAGGCGTACGCGGCGTCGCTCGCCGCGGCGAGCCGGGCGCGTACTCCCCCGCCCCGCTGTCCCGGCATCGGCAGGTGCCCGGTGATCAGCACGATCGCGCAGGCCAGCAGCGTCTCGCCGATCCGCCCCATGGAGGCCTGCGGCTCGCCGCCGACCATGACCAGGGCGAGGACGAGGACCGTGACGACGGCCGTCTGGGCGGCGAAGTGCCGGGTGGCGACCGGGATGAGCGCCCCGCTGAGGGCGACGAGCGCGATGAGCCCTTCGGGCCGGGGCAGGACGGCGGCGAATCCGGCGAAGACGACAGCGCCGAGCACGGTCCCGGCGGCCCGGTTCAGTACCCGCGAGGCCAGCGGCCCCAGGTCCGGCTTGACGAGGAAGACGGCGGTGGCCGGCAGCCAGTACCAGTGCTCGTGCTGCCCGTACCACTGGCCCTGGTGCAGGGCCTGGGCGACCGCCGAACTGGCCCCGAAGCAGAGGGCGACCCGCAGCCCGTACTCGCGTCCGGCGCTGCCGAAGGCGGCGCGCAGCCGGTCCCTGGGGGTGCGGGGCCGGGTGTGCAGATCGCCGCCCCTGCCCTGGTCGAACACCTCGGCCGCGTGCAGGAGGGCGTCGTCGAGGGCGCGCAGGGCGGGCGCCGAGCGGGAGGGCGCGGGCAGCGGCCCGGTGTGGCTGTTGCCGCGCACGGCGGCGGCGAGCCGCCGGGGTCCTTCGGAGGCCCGCTCGGCGACGGCCTCTCCGGCCCACGCGAGCGCGGTGGCGGCCTCGGCGAGGGGCAGGGCGGCGGCGTACTGCGCATGCAGCCGCCGCTCGGCGGAGGAGGAGGCGTACCTCCGCAGCCGGGGCCCGGCGAGGGCGTCCTGCGCGTGGTCGAGGGCGGCGGTGAGCGCGGCCCGGCGGCGCATGGCCTCGGGCCCGCCGACGGCGTCGAGGAGCTCGGCGACGGCCTCGTACACGCCGGCGACGGCCTCCCGCTCCCCGTCGAACCGGAAGTCCCCGGCGAGGGAGCCGGGCGTGGGCACCACGAGCCGGAGCACGAGCAGCCATCCGGCGCCCGCGACGTATGCGAGCGCACGCTCCCACCCCGCCTCCGGCAGGGGCATCCCGGCGCCGATCGCCGAGGCGACGAGCAACTGGGTCCCGACGGCGGACGCGACGGGCCCGATCGCGCTGATGCTCCCGGCGACGAGCCCGACGAACGTGAGGAGCACGGTCAGCACGACCGCGCCGGTCTGCTGCCCGGCGTACGTCCCGGCCACGAGCCCCAGGGCACCGCCCAGCGCGGGCACCCCGATCCGCTTGACCGAGGCCCGCCGGCTCCCGGGCCGGTCGTTGATCCCGGCGAGCATGGCGGCGATCGCGGCGACGACCCCGAGCGAGGTACGCCCGACCTGCACGGCCACCAGCAGCAGCGGCCCCGCCGAGAGAGCCCCCCGCGTCACCGCGCTCCAGGGCACCGGCCCCCGCTGAGCGCGCAGGGCGTGCGCGAGCCAGGGCGGCAAGGCGAGATGGGCACGGCGGGACCGGGACACAGGGCTCCTGTCGACTCGTCGAGGGCAGGGGTGGGCCTTCGGGCGACGGTGGCCGGGGCGGGGGTGTGGGTGCCCACAGTAGGCGGGGTTCCTGGAGGAAAGGTTTCCTGAACGTGACGGAGTGCGGGAGAGCCGGGTTCTTTATGAACGCAATCCGGATTCCGCCCCTAAACACATTCTCCGGCACCGCGTCAGCACTTCCGCGGAAGCCTGCGCGGGCCCCGGGCAGAGCCCTGATGCTGGGTGAGTGCTGCCCGGCGAAGTGCCGGCTTGGGGGGGATGAATGCGGCAGACGACCGACGCGCTGTTCCTGGGCAGGCAGGAGGAGCTCGCCAGGATGGGCGGTTGGCTGGACCGAGCGGCGGGCGGCGAGCCCCGGATCGTCGTCATCGACGGTGCCGCCGGGATCGGAAAGACCTCTCTGATCCGTCGCTTTCTCGCCGACAAGGCCCGGGGCTGCCGCGTGGTGACGGCCAGCGGTGAGGAAATGGAGCGGGAACTGGCCTACGGCGTCATCACGCAACTGATGCACCACCTTCCCGAGACGCCCGGTGCGACGCTGCCCGGGACGGCTCACGGGGCGTGTTCCGGCATCGCCGGGCACGACCCCGTCGCCGCGGGGGCCGCGTTCCTGGACGCCCTGGGACGGTTCCACGGCCGGAAGCCGGTGGTCATGGTGATCGACGACATCCACTGGGCGGACACTCCTTCCCTGCATGCCCTCACCTTCGTCCTCCGGCGGCTGCGTGTGGACCGGGTACTGACCGTGCTGGCCACCCGGGACTCGGCCGATCTGCGGCTGCCGCAGGGACTCCACCGGCTGATCAATGACGACACCACGCTCAGGCTGAGCCTCGACGGCCTCCCGGTGCCGGATCTGATGGCGCTGAACGCGTCCCTCGGACCCGCGCCGCTGCCTCGCCGGACCATGGCCAGACTGCGGGACCACACGCAGGGAAACCCTCTGCACGTCAGGGCACTGCTCCAGCAGTTCCCGGCCGACGTCCTCGGCGGCCACTCCGTCCTGCCGGCACCCCGCAGGTACGAGCGGATCATCACCGAGCGACTCGGCGCCTGCGGCCCCGGGGCGCGTCACCTCGTTCAGGCCGCCGCCGTCCTCGGCATGTCCGGCCCCCTCCATCTGGCGGCGGAGCTGGGCGCCGTACCGGAGCCCCTGGGAGCGCTCACCGAGGCGATGGCGTGCGAACTGCTGGACGAGAGCCCGGTGGGCACTCCGCCGCAGGTGGTCTTCCCCCATCCCCTGCTGCGCGCGGCCGTCTACCGCGGGCTGGAGCCGACCGAACGGTCGCGCCTGCACCGCTCGGCCGCCGGACTCGTGCACGAGCCGTGGATCGCACTGCAACACCGGCTGCACGCCGCTGTAGGGCCGGACGCGGAACTCGCCGAGGAACTCGCCCTGTTCGCCGCGCAGCAGTCCGCGAGAGGCGTCTGGTCCGCGGCGGCCTCCGCCGCGATGGCCGCCGCCCGGATGACCGCCGAGCCCGGCCGGCGATCTCGGTGGCTGCTCCGAGGCGCCGAGTACCTGCTGCTCGCCGGAGACGTCAGCCAGGCCGCCGAACTCGAGCAGACCATCCGCGGCATGACTCCCGACGCGGAACAGCACTATGTGCTGGGGCATCTCGCGCTCACCACGGGCCGGCTCCACGAAGCCCGTCGAGAGCTCGCCGCCTGCTGGGACACCTGTGACGCGACCACGGGGACGGAGACGCTCCGCAAAGCGGCCGAGCAGATGGCCTGGCTGTGTCTGATCCAGGGGGACGCGCCGCACATCATCCACTGGGCCCGGCGCGGACTCGACCTGCCCCCGGGCAAGCGGTCGTCCTTCCTGCGCGACTCCCTCGCCATCGGCCTGGCCGTCTCCGGCGACTACGAAGAAGGCATGCGGTCCCTCGCCCACCTGCCGGACGCGGGGCCACGGGACACCCCGGAGCAGTTGGACGGCCTCCTCGCCCGCGGCATGCTGCACCTGTGGAACGGGCAGCTCCGTGAGGCGCGCAGGGACCTGGAGGAAGCCTTCGCCTCCCACCGTCGTGGCGGCCTGCCCTACGCGGCCCTGGTGGCGCTGGGCTTCCTCACGGATGCCGCGTACCGGGCCGGGCAGTGGGACGAAGCCATCGCTCACGGCACCCATGCCGTGTCCCTGGCCGAGGACACCGACCAGATCTCCATCCTCGCCGTGGTGCACGCCATGACCGCATGCCCCCTCGCCGGCCGGGGCGAGTTCCGGGCCGCCGAAGCACACGCCAGAGCGGCGGCCGAGCACGCCCGCGTGCTCGGAGACGTCAACGACTCCGCCTTCGCTGCCACCGCACTCGCTCTGGTCCACACCGCCCGCGGCGATCACGAGGGGGTGATCCGGCAGCTGAACCCCTTCCTGAGCCCGGAGATCGTCCACCGGTACGGCATCGAGGAACCCGGCCTCGTCGGTTGGCGCCCCCTGCTCGCCGAAGCCCTGACCCGCACCGGGCGCACCGAGGAAGCCCACGAGGTGCTCACCCCGTACGAGAGGCGGGCCACCGAGCGGAGCCGGCCCATCGACCAGGCGGCGGCCGCGCGCTGCCGCGGGCTGCTGGAGGAGGCCCGCGGCCACTCCGACGCCGCCGACCGGGCGTTCCGGGACGGTCTACGGCACTGCTCGCAAGGAGAGAGCTGCTGGGAAGAGGCGTTGGTGCGCCTCTCCTACGGCACTTTTCTGCGGCGCTCCGGCCGGCGCAGGGAAGCGGCGGGCGAGCTCGAAGCCGCGCACGGTACCTTCCAGCGGCTCCGGGCCACGCCGTACCTCGAGCGGTGTGCCAGGGAACTGTCCGGGTGCGGACGCGTGACGGTACGTCCTCGGAACGCCGGGCATCCGGTGCTGACCGCACAGGAGCTCACCGTCGCCAGACTGGCCGTGCGGGGAATGACCAACCAGCAGATCGCCCGCGAACTCGTGCTCAGCGTGAAGACCATCGAGTACCACCTCAGCAACAGCTACACCAAGCTCGGCATCACCTCGCGCATGGGGCTGATCGAGCAGCTGGCCCCTGACGCCTGACGACGTGGCGCGGCACAGGCGTCCCGGGGCGCCCGTCCCGCCCTCGCTCACGCCGGCTCGCGCCCCCGGGATTCCCCCGGGTTCGCCCCTGGGGTGCTCCGGGGCTGCTCCTCCGTAGCGTTCCTGCCCACCACACACGAACGATTGGGGGGAAGAGTTGCGTGCCCATGTTTTCGTCTCACGTCTCTTCTGCGTTGTGCTGCTCGCTCCGGCTCTGATGGCCATGGGGGCCTGCAAGGGCAACGAGACACGGGAATCCGGCTCGGCCGGGAACACGTCGAGCGGCGTCTCCTTCCGTACTCCACCGCGCGTGGTGGGGAGTTGGTGCGGGGGAACGGACAAGGCGCCGCACTGGACCTACGTCTTCGGCGGCGACGGGCAGTACGTCCGGCGCAATGCGAGCGGGCAGGGTGACTCCGGGATGGCGCGCTTCGACAGTGCGCAGATGACGCTCATCGTCGACGGCCGGCCGGTCATCTCCTACCCGTGGTCCATGTACTCCGACCCGACCCTGGGCGACCTGCTGTACATCGACGGCTTCAGCTACGTACGGGGGAAGTGCTCATGACCAGCCCGGGGTTGGGCAGGATCACCGGCCGGCGGCTTCGCGCGCCGCTCCTCACGTTCGTGGTGCTGCTGCTTTCCGGCGTCGCTGCCTGTTCGGACGGCGGCACCGGTGAAGGGCCCTCGACGCCCGGCTCACGAACCAGGGCCGCCACGCCCCGGGACCTCGTGGGGGCGTGGGAGAGCGCGCAGCCGGGCAGCAACACCACACTGGCGTACCGGTTCACGGACGAGGGGAAGTACAAGTACTTCGGGATGACCTCGTATCCCATGGGACAGGAGGTCTACCAACTCATCCACGTGGTCGAGGGGACGTACGAGGCCTCGACGGACGCCCTCGTCCTCAAGCCCCACTCCGCGACCCTGACGAGGAAGAACCCCGAGAACCCCGAGCGGGACTTCACGAGCAGCCCCGCCCCGTTCAAGACGGAGCGCTTCGAGTGGAAGATCGCGGATCGGGAACTGTCGCTCATCCGTGAGGACGAAACGCGCTTCACCTTCAGGTGGGTGTCGGAATGACGAGCCCCGCGCCCACCGGCCCGGCCGGCTCGTCTCCGTCCCGGCGGCGGTTCTGTCTGCGTACGCGTGTTCAGTTCGGGCTGATAGCCGCGATCGCGCTGGCGACGCTGCTGGCCACCTGGCAGTTCAAGATGGCCGGGGACTCCTATCAGGACGCGGTCGCCGAGGAACTCAAACTGCACGCGGCGGTGCAGGAGGAGGCCCGGCACGTGTACGCCGACGAGGCACCGCTCGCGTTCAGAGTGGCGGCTGCCACGACCCGGGCCGAAGCGCTCCAGGCGCTCAAGGACGACGGCCGGCTCGCGGCATCGGAGTTCTATCTGGCCGAGCAGGAGGCGGTCAGCCTCCGTCACAGTGCCGCCCCTGAGAGCATCATCGGCACCGATCAGTACCTGGATCCCCGGAAGGGCTACGACGTTCCCCGTCGCCTGGCCCACCAGGAGGAACGGACTCCGGGCGTCTACCGCCTCTCACCGGACAAGACGATGGCGGAGGGCGACAGCTGGGCGGCGTGGGGGCGTGTCTCCCTGGCCGTGGCCGGCGCGGCGATCCTCTCGGCCCTGGTCGCCGCGAGCGTTCTGCGCCCCGAGTCGTGGCGCAACCCGCCATCCACCGGTCGGCCGCGCCGCTTCCTGAGAGGTGTCGACCCCATTCCGCAGCCGGCGACCGCCCCGTGCGCACACCGACGCGGCACCTGGATGCACCTGCTCGTGGTCCTGCTGCTGTTCCTGCTGCCCCTGCTCCAGTTGGCGGCCGCCTCCGGCGAGCAGCGTGCGCAGGCCGAGGCGTCCCGCCAGGCACTCCGGCTCGGAGCCGCCATCGTGGCCAGCGGACAGCGGCAGGCCTTTCTGGCGCAAGCCGTCACCGCGTCCCAGGTCGCCGATATCCATGCGGCGGCCCGCGAAGCCGCGGTCCTCTACCAGGAGGACACTCCTGGCGCAGTACACGAACGGGCCGTCGCCGCAGCCGAGACGCGGCATGCCTCCCGGTTGCGTCTCACGGCGGAGTACATGGGCCGCCCACCCGGCGTCCGCGACGGCGTTTCCTCCGCGTCCGTGGTCGCCCTGCGGGCCCGGCCCGAAGACTGGCCGGAGATGCGGGCCGAGCAGAACCGCCAGAAGGAGGCGGCGGACGCGGCCGGTGATCGAGGCCTGTACCTCGCCGCAGCCACCGCGCTGGCGCTGGTGGCGGAGTTCCTGGCAGCCGCTTTCCTGGAGTCCGGACGCCTGTCGAGAATGGCCTGGCCCACGGCGATCGCCGCGCTCTCACTCGGCGTCATGACGTGGACCATGCTCGGGTGAAGGAGCCTCAGCTGTCGTGTACCGCATCGCGTCCCAGGGGCCGGCGATCAGAGGGCCGACTCCACGGCGCGGGCGAAGAGTGCTTCCGCGTCGGCGGTCGCCCGGGCGAGGAGGTCCGGACTCGCCGTCAGGTTCCCGACCAGTGCGTCCGCTTCATCCAGCCCGGCACGCGCGACGAGGCCCTTCTCGTTCGTGACCCACTCCCCCCGTGCCGCCAGCACCGCGTGCGCCGTCTGGGTCGCGGCGAGGGCGATCGCGCCCGCGACCTGGGTGACGGCGCCTTTCGGGGCGTGGCCCGCCTTCGCATACGCGAGGGTGGCCGTGGCCATGCCGTGCCAGTGGGCCGGGGCGGTCTCGCGCAGGGCCGGCGGGTAGGCCGCGGGGCGCGGCAGTTCGCCCCGCAGCACCTTGTTGATCGCGAGTTCGGCGGCGAGCAGATACGTCGGGATGCCCGCCAGGTGGAACATCAGCGGTTCTACGCGGAAGCGGCCCTCTTCCGCTTCCGCCACCTCATGTTCGACGACGTCGAGATCGCGGTAGTGCACGTCCACGCGCCGGCCGTCGACGGTCAGCCAGGCGCCGCCGTTGAAGACGCCGCCGCCCCACGCGCCGAGTTCGGAGACCTCGCCTTCCCAGCCGACAGCCCGCAGGTCGTCCGGATCGAAGGCGCCCCGGTAGTAGATCGCCAGGTCCCAGTCGCTGTCCGGGCGTTCGGTGCCCTGGGCTCGGGAGCCGCCGAGGGTGACGGCCTTGACGGTCGGGAGGGCGGCGAGGCGGTCGGCTGTCGTGCCGAGGAAGGTCTGGTCCGGGAGGGTGGGCACGGGCACTGCTCCTGGGCGGGCGGGTGACGGGGTCCGGAGAAGCGTAGGGGGACGGCCCGGTCGGGGTGAACCGAAATACGGGTGCGTCCGCGTGCCGGGGCTCGCATGATCGGTGGGTTGCCCTCGGCTGCCGCCCGTAGATCGGAGATCCCCGTGATCCAGCGAGTCACTGTCCCGAGCCTGTTTCCACCGCCCACGTACTCCCACGCCTCCGTCGTGGAGGCCGGCACGAAACTCGCCTTCCTCGCCGGGTCCGTCCCACTGGACGCCGACGGCGAACTCGTCGGCCCCGGGGATCCCGTGCGGCAGGCCGAGCAGGTGATCGACAACCTTCGCGAGCAACTACGCGCCGTCGGCAGCGACCTGGCGCACGTCGTGGCGACCGACGTGTACGTCGTGGGCAGTGAGCCGGCCGTGCTGTCCGCCGTCTGGGGCGTCGTCGAGGCGTCCGGGCTCAGTGCCGGTCCGCACTCGTCGACGCTGATCGGCGTGGCGTGCCTCGGGTACACGGGGCAGCTGGTGGAGATTACGGCGACAGCGGTCGTGCCCGGCGAGCCGCCGGCCTGAGGCCTGAGGAGAACGCCATGTTGATCGAACACCGAGGGCGGCGCCCCGTCGTCCCCGAGTCCGCGTACGTCGCCCCGACGGCCGTCCTGTGCGGGGCGGTCGTCCTCGGTGAGCGCAGCCGGGTGCTGCACGGGGCCGTGCTCACCGCCGAGGACGGGGAGGTGCGAGTGGGCTCGGACGTCGTCGTCATGGAGAACGCGCTGGTGCGGGGGCGGGCCCGGCACCCCACGGTGATCGGTGACACCGTGCTCGTCGGCCCGCACGCCCATGTCAACGGGGCGACCCTGGAGGACGAGGTCTTCGTGGCCACCGGCGCCTGCGTCTTCCCGGGCGCCGTCGCGAGTGCCGGATCCGAACTGCGGATCCACAGCGTGCTGCACGTCAACTCCGTGCTGCCGCCCGGCACCGTCCTGCCCATCGGCTGGATCGCGGCGGGAGCGCCCCGGGCCCGGCTCTTCGCCCCCGGCGAGCACGACGAGCTGTGGCAGGTGCAGGAGGCGCTGGACTTCCCCGGCACGGTGTACGGCATCCCGCGCGGCACGTCGATGCGGGAGGTCATGGCCCGCCAGGTGGCGTTCTACGGGGCTCATCACGACGACGTCACACTCGACGACGGCCCGGCATGACTCGGCATGACCCGGTGTGGCCTAGGGCCTGTCGGGCCTCCCCCACACCCTCCGTTTCGCCAGCGGCTCGGCGTAGCTCCCCACTCGGCTCGTCCTCAGCCCCAGCGCCACCAGCGATTCCGCCAGTTTGACCGCGGCGGCGACCCCGTCGACGACGGGCAGGCCCAGCTTCTCGCCGACCAGCCGCTGCAACCCCGTCATGCCGGCGCAGCCCAGCACCAGTACCTCGGCCCCTGCCGCGCACGCCCGCTCGGCGGCGGCCAGGAACGCCGTCTCGGTGCGCTCGTCGTCGCCGAGGTCGAGCACGTTCAGGCCCGTGCCGACGATCGCGGCGCAGTTCCGGGCCACGCCCGCCGTCTCCAGGCTGTCCTCGATCTGGCCGACGGACCTCTCCAGCGTGGTGACCACGCCGTAGCGGCGGCCCAGCAGACAGGCCAGGTGCGCGGCCGCCTCGGTGATGTCGACGACCGGTACGTCCACCAGTTCCCGGACGCCCTCGCGCCCGTGCTCCCCGAAGCCGGCCATGACCACGGCGTCGTAGGGCGGTCCGTCGTAGGTGCGCAGTGTGTCCAGGACGGCCGCGGCGGACAGGTAGCTGTCGAGCCAGCCCTCCGCGGACTCCGGCCCCCAGGCGGGGGTCAGACCGGTCACGGCGGTGCCCGGGCCTGCGGCGGCCCGGGCACCTCGTACGATCTCTTCGGTCATCTCCTGCGTGGTGTTGCAGTTGGTGACGACGATCCGCACGTCTCTCAGACCTCCGCGGTGGCGCGCTCGGGGCGGCACAGGGCCGCGTACAGGCCGGCCGCGATGGCCGTGCCGATGAACCAGGAGTAGGGCGCCACGTCGCTGAAGGTCTTCACCAGCGCGAGGACCGCCGCGACACCGGCCGCCGGCAGGAACGCCCACAGTGCCTTCGGGTTGAAGCCCTTGCGGTAGTGGTAGCGGGAGCCGGGTGTGGCGTCGAACAGTTCGTCCACGTTCACCCGGCCGCGCTTGACCCAGTAGTAGTCGACCATGATCACGCCGAACAGGGGGCCGAGGAACGCGCCGAGGCCGCCGAGGAAGTAGTTCACGACGGTCGGGTTGGAGAAGAGGTTCCAGGGCGTGACGAGCAGGGCCGCGACCGTGCTGATCATGCCGCCGACCTTGAAGGTGATCTTCTGCGGCCAGACGTTGGCGAGGTCGTACGCCGGCGAGACGAAGTTGGCGACGATGTTGACGCCCATGGTGGCGATGGCGAAGGTCAGCGCGCCCAGCACCAGCACCCAGGTGTTGCCGATCTCCGCGACGAGGTAGGCCGGGTCCGTGATCTCCTTGCCGAAGACCTCGAAGGCGCCCGCGGTGACGATGACCGACACGATCACGAAGGCCGTGGAGTTGACGGGCAGGCCCCAGAAGTTGCCGCGCTTGACGGACTTGTAGTCGGGCGCGAAGCGGGAGAAGTCGCAGAAGTTGAGCATCAGCGTGCCGTACGTGGCGAGGACCAGGCCGATCGCGCCGAACCACTGGCGCCACTGCTCACCGACGGACACCGGGTGCGGGGTGGAGGTGAGCGAGATCGTCCAGCCGGCCTTGGCGAGGATCCACACGGCCAGCGCGATCATCACGAGCCAGATCGCCGGGCCGCAGAAGTCCTGGAACTTGCGGACCGATTCCATGCCCCGGCTGATGATCGCCGCCTGGACCAGCCACAGCGCGATGAAGGAGACCCAGCCGAGCGCGTCCAGCCCGAGGAACGAGTTGTGCGTCCACGACTCCAGGCTGGGCCAGGCCGCGAGCAGCATCACGTTGACGGCGACGGAGGCCAGGTAGGTCTGGATGCCGTACCACATGATGGCGATCACGGCCCTGATCAGCGCCGGGATGTTGGCGCCCCAGACGCCGAAGGCGATCCGGCTGACGACCGGGAAGGGGACGCCGTGGCGCTGCCCGATCTTCCCCATCCAGTTCATGCCGATGTAGATGATCACGAACCCGACGAGCAGGGACGTGAAGATCTGCCAGACGTTCATGCCGAGGAAGAGCAGTCCGGCGGCGAAGGTGTAGTTGCCGAGGTTGTGGACGTCGGACATCCACATGGCGAAGAGGTCGAAGACCTTCCAGTTGCGCTTCTTGGCGGGCGCGAGGTCTTCGTTGGTGAGCCGGGGATCGGGGACGAACGCTGGTGTGCCGGTGGCTTCGGCACGGTCGGCGAGGGACACGGGGGCCTCCATGAGCAAGGGGACGAAGGAGGACTGCTCTATGAGGGGTTTGGTATACCAAACTGCGCACATGGTCTCGCCGTCAACCGTTCTGACCGATGTCGCTCTTGTTAACGCTCCGTAAAAGAGGCTCCGCGTCGGCGAGGATGGGTTCCATGACGAAGATCGAACCCCTCGGAGCGGTGCGCGAACGCGTCACGGCCGACCTGCGGCAGGAGATCATCGCGGGCAGCCTCCGTCCCGGCGACCGCCTGGTCGAACGCGAGCTGGCGGAGCGCTTCGGCGTCTCGCGCGTTCCGGTCCGGGAGGCGATCCGGGCGCTCGTCGCCGAGGGCTTCGTCCACTTCGAGACGCCCCGCCGCACGGTCGTACGCCGTCTCACCCCGAACGATGTCAAGGAACTGTTCGAACTGCGCGAGGCCCTGGAGGTCTACGCCGCCGGACTCGCCGCGTCCCGCGCGACATCGCAGGACCTGGCCGAGGTCCAGGAGCTCCTCGACCGGGCGGCCGCCGCCACCGAGGCCGGGGACGCCGAGCTGATCACGGACCTCAACAGCCGCCTGCACGACCGCATCGTGGCGATGGCCGCCAACAGCCTGCTGACCGAGGCCCTGGAACCGGTCGCCGGGCGGCTGCGCTGGATGACCCGGCGCAACGAGGAATGGCCGCAGCTGCTCGTGGAGCACCGCGAGCTGTACGAGGCGATCGCCTCGGGCGACCCGGACCGGGCCCGCGCGCACGCGCTCACACACGTGCGGACCAACTACCGCTCCACGGTGCGGCATCTGTTCGGGGCGGAGGCTTTCGAGGAGGAGACTTTCGGGGAGGAGGCTCCTTAGCCGCTTTCGGTGGGCAGTTCCGCCGCCCGCGCGGCCGTCCGCAGGACGTCACGCAGCATCGCCGGGGTGAGCCGGCCGGTGAAGGTGTTGCGCTGGCTGACGTGGAAGCAGCCGAAGAGCTCCAGGCCGTCCAGGTGGAACCGGGCGCCGTGGCCGAAGGCGGGCCGGGGCCGGGGCACGGACCAGCCCGCCTCCGCGAACGCGGGGAGCGCGGCCTGCCAGCCGAAGGCGCCGAGCACGACCACGGCCCGCAGCGTCGGACGCAGCAGCCGCAGCTCCTGCACGAGCCAGGGGCGGCAGGTGTCCCGCTCCTGAGGGGTGGGTTTGTTCGCGGGCGGGGCGCAGTGCACGGGCGAGGTGACGCGTACGCCGTACAGCTCCAGGCCGTCGTGGGCGTGCTCGGCGGTGGGTCGGGAGGCGAGGCCGACGTCGTACAGCGCCTCGTACAGGACGTCCCCCGAGCGGTCGCCGGTGAACATCCGGCCGGTGCGGTTGCCGCCGTGCGCGGCGGGGGCGAGTCCGACGATCAGCAGCCGGGCGTCCGCCGGACCGAACCCGGGCACCGGCCGTCCCCAGTACGTCCAGTCCGCGTAGGCGGCTCGCTTCGCCCGGGCCACCTCCTCACGCCAGGAGACGAGTCGCGGACAGGCCCGGCAGTCCGCGATGCGCTGGTCCAGGAGGGGAAGACCGCTGGCGTCCATGACTCCACCGTAGGCGGCGGTGGGGCCGCCCCCCTCACCGGGAGGCAGAAGGCTCAGGACAGGCCGGCACGTGAGCCCGGGGTGGTGGTCGTCTCCGGCGCGGACCGTGCCTCGACGCGGCGTAGCCAGAGCAGGGCACCGGACAACAGCACCGCACCGGTCAGCAGCCACGGCAGCGGGCCCGGCCGCAACGCGCCGACGACGAGGCCGGTGAGCGCGCCGACCAGTTGCAGGGCGAGGGACTGGACGGACAGGGCGGTGGCGCGGCCCGCGCCGGCGACGCGGCGGTGCAGCAGGTCGTTCTGGTTCGGGGACGCGGCGCCGATGCCGAGGTAGAGCAAGCAGAAGCCGACGACCGCGAGGGCCGTGGCGAGCGGGTGCGTGGTGGCCGCGGTGACACCGAGCAGCAGCATGCCGCCCGCGCCCGTCCCGAGACAGACCAGCACGGCCCGCTCGCCACTGCCCGCGGTCCGGGCGGCGAGCGGCGCGAGGTGGCTGCCGACACCGTTGCAGACGAAGCCCGCGCAGGCGAGCGCGGCGTACACCATCGCTCCGGAGCCGGGCGCTCCGGTCAGCTCGACGGTGCGGCCCGGGATGAGCAGTTCGATGGTGGCCAGGGCGCAGCCGACGGCCGCGGCGGTGAGCAGAACCCGGCGGACCAGCGTGTCCCGGCCGCCCAGCCGCAGCCCGTCCAGGACGGTGACCGGGACGCCGCGCAGCACCGAACGCAGGGTGGCCGGCGGTCGCGGCGGCTCCCGCAGCACGGCCAGTACGTAGCAGACGAAGACGACCCTGACGGCAGCCGCCAGCAGGATGGGAACGGACAGGGGCAGTACCGCACCGGATGTCGCCTCGCTCAACCGGCCGCCGAGGCCGGGCCCGAGACCGAGCAGCCAGGGCAGGGCACCACCGAGCAGGATGCCGGCCGCGAGCGCGGCGGAGGTCGCGGAGCCGCCCCGGGCAAGGCCCGTGCGCAGCTCGGCGTCCGGGCCGGAGTTCTCCTGGACGGTGTCGACGTACCAGGCCTCGGCGGTGCCGCTGGCCAGGGCCCGGGCCACGCCCATGAGCACCATGCCGGCGGTGAGCACCCACGCGGTGGTACCGAGGCCGACCAGGACGCAGGCGACCACGTTGAGTACACCGGACGTGGCCAGGACCGGCCGGCGACCCACGACGTCGGAGAGCCCGCCCGTGGGCAGCTCCAGCGCGGCCACGGTCAGCGAGTGGGCGGCGAAGAGCCCCGCGACCGCGGCCAGGGACATGCCGCGGTCGCTGAACAGCAGGACCATCGAGGCCAATCCGAGGCCTGCCGGCAGCCATAAGAGCGCGCAGACGGTGACGTAGCGGCGGCGAACGGTCCGCAGCTCGGTCAGCTGGGTCAGCTCGGTCACGAGGCGTCCTCACGGCCCGTCTCCTCGCGGCCCGTGTCCCCACGGTCGTGGGGGGCGAGCGGCAGCCCGGCGGTGAGGAACAGGACGTTCTCGGCGCGGGGGTCGTCCGCGTCCCGGGCCGTCAACTCCTCCAGCTTCCGGGCCACGGCGTCCCAGAGCTCGGTGAGCGACCGGGCCGTCAGCCGGGGCATGAGGTCGCTGATCCCGGACGGCTCCACCCACTCCTGGCCGAACCGCCCGGCGGCCATGTCCGCCTCGTGCCGGGCGAGGGACATCTCCAGGTGCTCCAGCTGCCGCCGCCGCGCCAGGCTGACGAAGGCACGGCCCGCCTCGGAGGACTCCATCGCCTCGTTGCTCCAGGACGTCACGGTGTGCCGGGCACGCCAGCGCCGCTCCCGCCCGTCACGGTGCTCGGCCTCGGCGATGAACGCGTACTTCGCCAGTACCCGCAGGTGGTAACTGGTCGACGCCGACGACTCCCCCGTCCGCGCGGCGAGCTCACTGGCCGTGGCGGGCCCGTCCTGCCGCAGCAGCCCGAGCAGCTGGATGCGCAGGGGGTGGGTGAGGGCCTTCAGGGCGTCCGTGTCGTGCTCGGGGTCGAGTACGCGCTTGTGCTCGTCACTGTCCATGCCGGGAGAGTAGGCCGCCACGGGCATTTACCAAAGAGTTTCTGCAAAACTTGTTTTGCAGAAACGCCTGGAGGCCGGTTCCCCGCCCGGACGGCCCGAAAACCGGTGACTCGAAGGACTAAGGTCGGGGACATGGCTTCTGAAGGCGCGGAGTACGACGGGGCGGGCGACACGAAGGCTGCGGACTCGAAGACCGCGGACTCGAAGACCGCGGACCCGAAGACCGCGGACCCGAAGATCGCGGCGGCCATCGCCGCTGCCGAGGCCGCCGGGCCGCAGAGCGGCCAGACCGTCCGGGTCGACAGCTGGATCTGGGCCGTACGCCTCGTCAAGACCCGTTCCCTGGGCGCCACCGCCTGCCGGGGCGGGCACGTCCGCGTCAACGGCGAGCGCGTGAAGCCGGCCCACGCGGTACGCGTCGGCGACGAGGTACGCCTGCGGCACGAGGGCCGGGAGCGGGTCGTCGTCGTCACACGGCTGATCCGCAAGCGGGTCGGCGCCCCCGTGGCCGCCCAGTGCTACGTCGACAACTCGCCGCCGCCACCGCCCCGCGAGGCCATCACCCCGGCCGGCGTCCGCGACCGCGGCGCGGGCCGCCCGACGAAGCGGGACCGCCGCGAAATGGAACGCCTGCGCGGCCTGGCCGGCCCCGGTCCAGGCCCCGCACCCGGCCCGGGTGGCGGCTTCGGCCCCGGCCCCGGTGGTCCCGGTCCCGGCGGAGGGTCGCACAAACCGAGGCCGTGAGCAGCGCACCTGGCACGGTCACGCCCGGAGCCGCAGCAGGCGCAGCAGCTCCGCGTTGTGCTTCCGCCGCGCCCAGGCGATGAGGACCAGCGGCACCAGCAGGATGACCGGCGTCGCCGCGTACTGCCCGTCCATGACGGCGATCTGGACGACGAACGCGCCCACCATCAGCGCGCCCAGCGCCATCGCCGCCACCGACTGGAGCACGGGGATCAACAGGGCGACCGCTCCGGCCAGTTCGAGCACGCCGATGGTGTACATCCCCGCACTGCCCCAGCCGAGCTTCTCGAACGACTCGGCAGCCGACGGGTGCGCGATCAGCTTGGGCACGGCGCTCGCAATCCCGAACATGAGGGCGAGCAGCACCTGGAGACCACGCAAGGCGATCCGGGCACGCCGCCCGCGGGCGGTCGCGGACTCGGCGGCGAGGACACCGGCCGGGACCGAGGGCGCGGCGGTGGCGGAAGCGTTGGTCTCGGACATGGAGGTCTCCTGGGGGAAGCGGTCCGTGATGATGTCGCAGGGATAGACCGCCCCTCGTCCTGGAACTCATCGCCCTCCGGCGGATTTTCACCGACTCGAGCCGAGCGAAGTGGGTCGGTCGCCCGGCCTCCCCACCCCGTACGACCTCTCACACACCTCAGCCGCCTGGAACGTCCGGCACCGCCCGCACCCAGACCCGGTCCTCCGTCAGGTACCGGTCCACCCTCAGGCCCGTCTCGTTCAGTGCCTCCTCGAATTGCTCCCTGGTCAGCGGTCGTGCCCGGAACGTCTGGGTCCAGACCGCGTCCGGGAACTCGTACTCCGCGCGCACCGAGTTGACCCCGTCGCCGACCGGCTCCGACGACACGATCCGGACGGTGAAACCGCTGGGGTCCACCCGCTCGCGCGGCACGTTCGCGTGGTAGTCCTCGCCCTCCCGCTGGATCAGCACGGAGCCGCCCTCCGCGACATGCCGCACACACGTGCGCAGCAGGCCCCGCCGCACCTCGGCGTCCCCGGCGTGCACGAGGAACGACGCGAGCAGCACCACGTCGAACGTCTCGCCCAGGTCCAGGTCCTCGATCGGGCTGCATATCGTCCGCGCCCCGCGTACGCGCTCCAGCATGTCGGCGGACTCGTCCACAGCCGTGACCTCGAACCCGCGCTCCAGGAGGGCATGGGTCATGCGCCCGACACCGCTGCCCAGCTCCAGAATGCGCGCGCCCGTCGGCACCGCCGCCGCGATGATCTCCGGTTCGTCCCCGACGGGCAGCCGTGAGTAGAACTCCACCGCGCAGCCGTCCGGGGTGATGGCCCCGGGTCCCGTCCCCTCGTACCCCTCACGCATTTTCAGCTCCATGCCCGCCCAACGGACCGCACCCGCACGCCCGTTCCCGTCCGCGCCCTGTTCACCCGCCCGAGTGAACGACGTCCCGCGCCGGCCCGGCTCCCCCGTTGGTCGGCGTCCGCGGCGAGGAGTACGTTGCAGAGAGGAGCGGAGATCGTGATGCGTACAGGCAGTGAACCGACGACCGCGCGCAGTGCCCTGCGGGCGCGCTTCTGGCTGAGCCTGTGGGGGCTGGTCTGGGCGCTCTTCGGGACGGTCGCCTTCACGCTCGCGGGGCGGACCGGCTGGGCCATCGCGTGTGGTGCGCTGCTGCTGGTCGTCACGATCGACCTCGTCATCGTCCTCAGGCACATCCGCCAGGGCCCGCACTACCAGCCGGGCCCCGACATCCCGCCCTACCGTCCACCGCGAGATCGTCCCTGAGGCGGACCGATCACCGCCAGGCCAGGCGGGGAGGGCCGCTCACGAGTCGAAGCGCGCCGCCTTCAGGAACCGCGGGTTCGGATCCAGCGCGGCGGCCAGGCGGAAGTGGCGCTTGGCCTGGTCGGGGCGGTTCTGCCGCTCATATGTGCGGGCGAGCGCGAAGTGCGCGAACGCGTTGTCCGGCTCGCGCTCCAGGACGATCGAGAACTCCAGCTCCGCGGGCCGCAGCTGCGCCGCCGCGAAGAAGGCACGGGCGCGCAGCAGCCGCGCGGCGGTGTTCTCCGGGTGCGCGGCGATGACTCCGTCGAGCAGCTTCACAGCGCCCCGCGGGTCCCGCGCCGCGAGCAGTTGCTCGGCGGCACGGAAGTCGATGACGTGCGTCTCCGGGGTACGTCCGGTCGAACCGCTGGTCTCGGGCACGGCAGAGTCCTTCCCTCACTGCAGGGGTTCAACGCCCCCGCGCGATGCCGCTATTCCTGTGCGGACGGCCGGGACGCCTGCGACCTGCGTGCCAGCTCGGCCCACACGTCCTTCACGCGGCGCTCCAGGTCCGCCAGCGGGACGTCGTTGTCGATGACGATGTCCGCGATCTCCCGGCGCTGCTCGCGTGTCGCCTGGGCGGCCATCCGCGCGTGTGCGTCCTCCTCGGTCATGCCGCGCAGCCGGACGAGGCGGTCGAGCTGGGTTTCGGGGCTCGCGTCGACGACGATCACGACGTCGTACAGCGGCGCCAGGCCGTTCTCTGTGAGGAGCGGGACGTCGTGCACGACGACCGCGTCCGCGGCGGCGGCCTCCTCGAGTTCGCGGGAGCGGGCTCCCACGAGGGGGTGCACGATCGAGTTGAGCGTGGCGAGCTTCGCCGCGTCGGCGAAGACGATGGAGCCGAGCCTGGGCCGGTCCAGGCTGCCGTCGGCCGCGAGCACCTCCTCGCCGAAGGCCTCCACGACCGCGGCGAGCCCCGGGGTCCCCGGTTCGACGACCTCCCGCGCGATGCGGTCCGCGTCGATCAGCACGGCACCGCACTCGACGAGCAGCCGTGACACCTCACTCTTGCCGGCGCCGATACCGCCGGTCAGGCCCACCTTCAGCATGAGCCGAGCCTAGACGCTCCGCTCGGGATGCCGTGTGGAGGGTGCGGGCCGGTGGAGGGCTCGTCGGGCAGTTCCCCGCGCCCCTGTCGGGGCACGGCTGTCAGCCGTCGCCTTCACGCTCCGCCAGGAACTTCTCGAACTCGCGGCCGATCTCGTCCGCCGAGGGGATGTCCACCGGCTCGGCGAGCATGTTGCCCCGGGTCTCGGCGCCCGCGACCGCGTCGTACTGGTGCTCAAGGCCCTCGACGAGTGCGGTGAGGTCCTCGTCGCCCTCGCGGATCTGCCGGTCGATCTCCGTCTGGGTGCGGTGAGCGTCCGAGCGCAGGGCGTGGGCGATGCCCGGCAGCACCAGTCCGGTCGCCGCCGTGATGGCCTCCAGGACCGTCAGTGCCGCGTCCGGGTACGGAGAGCGGGCGATGTAGTGCGGGACGTGGGCCGCGACGCCCAGGACGTCGTGCCCGGCCTGGAGCAGGCGGTACTCGACGAGCGACTCGGCGCTGCCGGGAACCTGCGCCTCCTCGAACGGGCTGCGGTGGCCCGGGACGAGGTCGGTGCGGTTGCCGTGCGGGGTCAGGCCCACGGGCCGGGTGTGCGGGACGCCCATCGGGATGCCGTGGAAGTTCACCGAGAGGCGGACGCCGAGCCGCTCCACGATCTGCTTGACGGCTGCGGCGAAACGCTCCCACTCCACGTCCGGCTCGGGGCCGGACAGCAGCAGGAACGGCGCTCCCGTGGCGTCCTGGACCAGTCGCACCTCGATGGCGGGGTCCTCGTAGTCGCTCCAGCGGTCGCGCTTGAACGTCAGCAGCGGGCGGCGGGCGCGGTAGTCCACGAGCCGGTCGTGGTCGAATCGGGCGACGACCTGGTGGGGCAGCGAGTCGAGCAGCCGGTCGACGATCTGGTCGCCCGTCTCGCCCGCGTCGATGTATCCGTCGAAGTGATAGAGCATGACAAGTCCGGCCGACTCCTGGGCCAGCGCCATGTCGACGACGGCCAGCCCCTTCGGCTCCCATGCGTACAAGCCCTGCGGATCTAGCACAGTGACCGCTCCTCCTCGTGTTCATACTCCACAACGCCGTTGCGGGCATGGGCATTCCCCGGAGAAGGAGAACATTGATCTTGGCAGCTGGGACAGCGCCCCCTGACACACGCTGAGGGCCCGCACCTCGAAAGGTGCGGGCCCTCAGTCAGGAGCTACAGCTCAGTGGGCGTTCAGCTCTGCCCACCCGCCAGCTTCTCGCGGAGCGCGGCGAGCGCCTCGTCCGAGGCCAGCGCGCCGGAGTTGTCCGGGCCCTCGGAGGAGTACGAACCGCCACCGCCGGACGCGGCCGGAGCGGCGGCCTCGCCACCACCCTCGGCAGCGGCCTTCTCGTCCGCCTCGCGGGACTTGATGACCTGCGCCTGGTGCTGCTCGAAGCGCAGCTGCGCCTCGGCGTACTGGCGCTCCCACTCCTCGCGCTGCTTCTCGTACCCCTCGAGCCAGTCGTTGGTCTCGGGGTCGAAGCCCTCGGGGTAGATGTAGTTGCCCTGGTCGTCGTAGGACGCGGCCATGCCGTACAGGGTCGGGTCGAACTCGACCGCGGACGGGTCGGCACCGAAGGACTCGTTGGCCTGCTTCAGCGAGAGGCTGATGCGACGGCGCTCGAGGTCGATGTCGATGACCTTGACGAAGATCTCGTCGTTGACCTGGACGACCTGCTCCGGGATCTCCACGTGGCGCTCGGCCAGCTCGGAGATGTGGACCAGACCCTCGATGCCCTCGTCCACGCGGACGAACGCACCGAACGGAACCAGCTTCGTGACCTTGCCGGGCACGACCTGGCCGATCTGGTGGGTGCGGGCGAACTGCTGCCACGGGTCTTCCTGGGTCGCCTTCAGCGACAGGGAGACGCGCTCGCGGTCCATGTCGACGTCGAGGACCTCGACCGTGACCTCCTGGCCGACCTCGACGACCTCGGAGGGGTGGTCGATGTGCTTCCAGGACAGCTCGGAGACGTGAACCAGACCGTCGACGCCACCCAGGTCCACGAAGGCACCGAAGTTGACGATCGAGGAGACGACGCCGGAACGGACCTGACCCTTCTGGAGGGTCGTGAGGAACGTCTGGCGAACCTCGGACTGGGTCTGCTCCAGCCAGGCACGGCGGGACAGGACCACGTTGTTGCGGTTCTTGTCGAGCTCGATGATCTTGGCCTCGAGCTCCTTGCCCACGTAGGGCTGGAGGTCGCGAACGCGGCGCATCTCGACCAGGGAGGCCGGGAGGAAGCCACGGAGGCCGATGTCGAGGATGAGACCACCCTTGACGACCTCGATGACGGTACCGGTGACGATCCCGTCCTCTTCCTTGATCTTCTCGATGGTGCCCCAGGCACGCTCGTACTGGGCGCGCTTCTTCGAGAGGATCAGGCGGCCTTCCTTGTCCTCCTTCTGGAGAACAAGGGCCTCGATCTCGTCACCGACGGCGACGACCTCGTTGGGGTCGACGTCGTGCTTGATCGAGAGCTCGCGGCTCGGGATCACACCTTCGGTCTTGTAACCGATGTCGAGCAGGACCTCGTCCCGGTCGACCTTCACGATGACGCCGTCGACGATGTCGCCGTCGTTGAAGTACTTGATCGTCTCGTCGATCGCGGCGAGGAAGGCTTCCTCGTTACCGATGTCGTTGACCGCTACCTGCGGGGTGGTGGCGGTGGTCTCGGTGCTGCTCGTCATGTGGGAAAGGGCTCCGGTACGGACATTGAAGTCGTAGGTACTGCTACGCCGGGAGCCCGTTTCGCTCTGCAGAAGCCGGACAGCCAAGGAAGCGCCACACAAGATCGGTGGCGCCTCGACAACCGAGGGGACATACATACAGATGCGAGCGCAGCCTGCTACGTCTGAGGTGCGCAGGCCCGCAGCGCAACTTGTAGCATACGGGGGCAGCCGGGCAGGGTCAATGCGCGAAGCCGCCCACCCGGGGCGGAACACCGCATACCCGGCACAAGTCGTGTCGTCCGAGGCCACGCAGGGCGTGCGACGCCCCTTTCGTGCCCCCTCCGGGACCGGCTGGACGGAAGAGTACGACGAGGGAGCCGATCATCCAAGAGCCCGAAGCGTCCGAACCGGAGGCGACCCGGCGTGACGCAGATGTCACGGAGAGCTCCCGGGCCAACCGGGGCTGGTGGGACCGCAACGCGGACGAGTACCAGACCGAGCACGGCACCTTCCTCGGTGACGACCGCTTCGTGTGGGGCCCCGAGGGTCTGGACGAGGTGGAGGCCGAGCTGCTCGGCCCGCCGGAGGAGCTGAAGGGCAAGGACGTCCTGGAGATCGGCGCGGGCGCGGCGCAGTGCTCGCGCTGGCTGGCCGGCCAGGGAGCCCGCCCGGTGGCCCTGGACATCTCGCACCGGCAGTTGCAGCACGCGCTGCGCATCGGCGGGCCTTTCCCCCTGGTGTGCGCCGACGCCGGAGCGCTGCCCTTCGCGGACGGCTCGTTCGACCTGGTCTGCTCGGCGTACGGGGCGCTGCCCTTCGTCGCCGATCCGCGGCTGGTGCTGCGGGAGGTGCGCCGGGTGCTGCGGCCCGGGGGCCGTCTGGTCTTCTCGGTGACGCACCCGATCCGCTGGGCCTTCCCGGACGAGCCTGGACCGGAGGGACTGTCGGTGTCGGGTTCGTACTTCGACCGCACGCCCTACGTCGAGCAGGACGAGGAGGGCCGCGCTGTCTACGTCGAGCACCACCGCACGCTCGGCGACCGCGTCCGGGACGTGGTGGCCTCGGGCTTCCGGCTGGTGGACCTGGTGGAGCCGGAGTGGCCGGCCTGGAACACGTCCGAGTGGGGCGGCTGGTCGCCGCTGCGCGGGAACCTGATCCCGGGGACGGCGATCTTCGTGTGCGTACGAGACTGAGTGCGTGATCCGTTACGACGCCCTGGACGCCCTGCCCGTGCGCGGTGCCCTGCCGGCCCTGGACGACGCCCTGGAGGGACACGGCACCGCCGTGCTCGTGGCGCCGCCCGGCACCGGCAAGACGACCCTGGTGCCGCTGGCTCTGGCGGGGCTGCTCGGGGAGGGGCCCCGGCGGCGGGTGGTCGTCGCCGAGCCGCGGCGGATCGCGGCACGGGCGGCGGCGCGGCGCATGGCGTGGCTGCTGGGCGAGAAGGTGGGCGAAAGCGTCGGCTACACGGTGCGCGGGGAACGCGTCGTCGGGCGGCACACGCGCGTGGAGGTCGTCACGACCGGTGTGCTGGTGCAGCGGCTGCAGCGGGACCAGGAGCTGGCCGGTGCCGATGCGGTGGTGCTCGACGAGTGCCACGAGCGGCATCTGGACGCGGACACGGCGGCGGCGTTCCTGTGGGACGTACGGCAGACGCTCCGTCCGGAACTGCGGCTGGTGGCCGCCTCGGCGACGACCGACGCGCAGGGGTGGGCCGAGCTGCTGGGCGGCGCTCCGGTGGTCGAGGCCCGGGGGGCGGCGTATCCGGTGGAGGTCGTGTGGGCGCCGCCGGTGCGGCCCGTACGGCCGCCGCACGGGATGCGGGTCGATCCGGCGCTGCTGACGCATGTGGCGTCGGTGGTGCGGCGGGCACTGGCCGAGCGGGACGGGGACGTGCTGTGTTTCCTGCCGGGCGTGGGCGAGATCGCCCGGGTCGCCGGTCAGCTCGGGGAGCTCGGGGACGTCGAGGTGCTCCAGGTGCACGGGCGGGCGCCCGCGGCCGTCCAGGACTCCGTGCTGGCCGGCGGTCAGCGGCGCCGGGTGGTGCTGGCCACGTCGGTGGCGGAGTCGTCGCTGACGGTTCCCGGTGTGCGCGTGGTCGTCGACTCGGGGCTGGCGCGGGAGCCTCGCGTCGACCACGCGCGCGGGCTGAGCGCGCTGACGACGGTACGGGCGTCACAGGCGGCCGGGCGGCAGCGGGCGGGGCGGGCCGGGCGTGAGGCGCCGGGGGCGGTGTACCGGTGCTGGGCGGAGGCCGAGGACGCGCGTCTGCCGCGTTTTCCGTCGCCGGAGATCAAGGTGGCCGACCTGACCGCGTTCGCGCTTCAGGTGGCGTGCTGGGGGGATCCGGACGCGTCCGGGCTGGCGTTGCTGGATCCGCCGCCGGGTGGGGCGATGGCGGCGGCGCGGGATGTCCTGGCGGCAGTCGGGGCCGTCGACTCCGGCGGGCGGGCCACGGAGCGGGGCGCTGCGCTGGCCCGGCTGGGGCTTCATCCCCGGCTGGGGCGGGCTTTGGTGGATTCTGTTCCGTTCGTGGGGGCCGAGCGTGCCTCGGAGGTCGTCGCCCTGTTGAGCGAGGAGCCTCCGCGGGAGTACGGCGATGATCTGGCGGGTGCTTTGCGTCGCGCTCGGCGTGGGGGTGACGCCTATGCCTCGCGGTGGCGGAGCGAGGTTCGGCGACTGCGGGCCGTCGTTTCAGGCGTTTCCCACCCGCCCACCCGTATCTCGGGTCCAGGGGTTGAGGTCGGGAAGTGGGACAACGCCTCGGAGGATCGGCAGGTGGGGCTCGTTGCCGCGCTCGCCTTCCCCGAGCGCGTCGGCAGGGTCGACGGCGGGGCGTGCTTGATGGTGTCCGGGACACGTGCCGAAATCGGCGAGGGCAGCGGGCTGCGGGGGGCCGACTGGGTCGCTGTCGCCGTGGCCGACCGGCCCGTCGGCAAGGGGCACGCGCGCGTGCAGCTCGGGGCTGTCGTCGACGAGGAGACGGCCCGGCTCGCGGCCGGCGCGTTGTTGAAGGAGCGGGACGAGGTCGGGTGGGACGGCGGGGACGTCGTGGCGCGGCGGGTGGAGCGGCTGGGGGCCGTGGAGTTGGCGGTGCGGCCGCTGAGGGACGCCGACCCCGGGCTCGTACGCGGTGCGCTGCTCGACGGGCTGCGGCGGGAGGGGTTCGGGGTGCTGCGGTGGCCGCCGGAGGCCGGTGTCCTGCGGCAGCGGCTGGCGTTTCTGCGGCTGCACCTCGGTGATCCGTGGCCCGACGTGTCCGACGACGCGCTCCACGCGCGCGTGGAGGAGTGGCTGGAGCCGGAGCTGAGCCGGGCCCGTCGGCGGGCCGATCTGGCGCGGATCGACGCCGGGGAGGTGCTCACGCGGCTGCTGCCCTGGGCCTCCGGGGAGGCCGGGCGGCTCGACGAGCTCGCCCCGGAGCGGATCACCGTGCCGAGCGGGTCGAGGATCCGCATCGACTACTCCCGGCCCGAGCAGCCCGTACTGGCGGTGAAGCTGCAGGAGATGTTCGGGCTCCAGGAGTCGCCAAGGGTCGCGGGGGTGCCGCTGCTCGTGCATCTGCTGTCCCCGGCCGGGCGTCCGGCGGCCGTCACCGCCGACCTCGCCTCGTTCTGGGAGGACGGCTACAAGGCCGTGCGGGCGGAGCTGCGCGGGCGGTATCCGAAGCACCCGTGGCCCGAGGACCCGGCCGGGGCCGAGCCGACCCGGCACACCAGCGCCAGGCTCAGGCGCTGACCACCGCACGGCTCAGGCGCTGACCGGTGACGGTTCCTCGGCCTCCGTGGGGGCCGGGCCGGACGGGCGGCGGCTGCGGGCCTCCAGGTACAGCGCGAGGGCCAGCAGGAGGACGCCGAGGGTCAGGGTCCCCCAGGGCAGGTAGGACGTCAGCAGCAGGATGAGCAGGCGCTGGGACTTCACCAGGTCGACCGTGTGCGTGATGTAGTCCTCGCGCATCTTCACGTGCCCGGCGAACGCGGTCACCTTGTCGCGGTCGCCGAGGAGGGTGCCGCCGCGCAGTTCCTCCTTGTGGAGTTCCTCTCCGTAGACGGGGGCGCCGGTGAGGGGTTCGACCCAGAACTTGCGGACCGTGGTGTACCAGCGGGTCGTGCCGGTCCCGGCGACCGACTCGGGGGTCAAGCCCTCCACGGGCAGCGTCTTCGGGATCCGCACCTTGGTCCAGGGGATGGTCTGCTCGAAGTAGTAGACCTCCAGGCCGCGGAAGTCCTGGGTGCCCTTGTAGTGGATGGGGGCGGTGACGCGGGCCTGGGCGTCGAAGTACTCGTAGTCCCGTTTCTCCGTGAGGAACGGCCATTTGAACTCGATGCCCTCGCGGCGCACCGGGTCGCCGTCGACCGTCTCGCCGGTGGCGTGGACGGGTTCCTGGGTGTGGGCGTCGAAGATGTAGCGCTCGGGGATCTTCGACACCATCTCGCCGTCGGGGCCGACGACGTAGGACAGGCCGTCCCAGACGACCACGTCACGGCCCGCCGACTCCTCGATCCGGTCGGAGGCCTCGACGTTGCCCTTGAGGGTCTGCACGATGGTGACCTTGGGGACCGTGCGGGCCCGCATCGTGCCGTAGTCGAGGAGGGTGGCGTTCTCCGCCTCCAGGACCATGTCCTGGTACTGGTGCGCGGGGACCTTGGCGAGGCGCGGGAAGGCGTACCAGCGCAGCAGCGGGGACAGTGCCGCGAAGAACACGGCGAGGGCGAGCAGGACCAGGCCGGCCTTGCGGCGCATCTCGGCCTCCCTCCCGGGCGGGCGGTCAGGGGTGTGCGGGCACCGTCGTCAGCAGCGGCTTCGGGGACGTCCCGCCCGAGGGGGTGCCGAAGGCGGTCAGCGTCAGGACCACGGCGAACGCGACGGCGAGACCGGTGGCGGCGGCGACGAGTACGCGCATGCGGGGCCTCCCCACGGTTGAGCTGATACACCGTCAGGTTTCTCGGCACCGTAGCAACGCACGGCGGAGATGAGAACACGTTGCACACACAACGACGCCCCTCTTGAAAAGAGGGGCGTCGTCCGTCGTACCTGAGAGCTACGCGCTCGGGCCGGCCGAAGGGCTCGGCGAGGACGTCTCGGCAGCCGCCACGGTCAGTTCGACGGTGAGCGTCGCCCCGCCCTCGGTGTTGACGCGGAGCAGGAACGTGCCGGTGGTGTCGTCCGCGTAGAGCTTGGGCAGTTTCAGCAGGCCCTTCGCGTCCGTCTTCAGGCCCGTCAGGGTGCGTACGGCCTTGCCGTCGGCGTCCTTGAAGTAGGGGCCCTTGTCGTTGACGGTCGGATCGTCCGCCGACTTGATCAGCGTGGCGGTGGCCGCGACGCCGTCCGCGACGGCGCCCTTGTACGTGGCCTTCACCTCGACCTGGTTCGCGAACTCGCCGCCCGGGGTGCAGGTCAGCGCGGCGTCACCGGTGCGGGCCAGGGTGTCGGCGGCGCGCTCTGTGACGGTGGCCGTGTAGTCGAGGCCCGCGACCGTACGGCCCACGACGGTGGCCCGGACGGTGACGTCGCCCGTCTTCTCCCCCGCCTGGAGTGCGGGCGCGACGGCCACTCCGGAGCTGTTGGTGGCAACCGTGGCCACGCTCTCGCCGCCCGCGAACGTGGTGTCCGTTTCGCCGACGATCGTGAAACGGATCCTGACCTTGGCGACGGCCTTGCCGGCCTTCGTCTCGGCGCGGGTGCTGATCCGCTTGGCGAACGCGTCGCCCGCCATCGCGGTGAGCCTGGCCGTCCCGGCGTCCTCCAGGTGGTGCACCGTGTCGGTGGGCGTGGGAGACGTCGGGGGCGGCGTGCTCGGGGAGTCGGGCGGGGTGGTGGGCGGCTTCGGCGGAGTCGTGGTGCCGCCCCCGCCGGGCTTCTCGGGCCTGGGGCTGGGCTTGGGCTTGGAGCCGCCCGCAGCCGGCGCGCCGGGCGTGGACGGCGTCGACGGTGAGGGGCTCGTTCCGGCGCCGTCGTCGCTGCGGTTGTCGGGCAGCGTGCCGGTGCCGTCGGGGACCTCGTGCGTGCCCTTGCGGTAGTAGTCCAGCCACCGCATGACCAGGTTCAGGTACTCACGCGAGTTGTTGTAGCTGAGGATCGCGCGGTCGAGGTCGTCCTGGTCGGACAGGTCCCAGTTGTTGCGGCACAGGTAGTGGCCGGCGGCGAGCGCGGCGTCGTAGATGTTGTTGGGGTCCTTCTTGCCGTCGCCGTTGGCGTCGCGGCCCGCCCAGGCCCAGGTGGACGGGATGAACTGCATGGGGCCGACGGCCTGGTCGTAGGTGCTGTTGCCGTCGTAGGCGCCGTTGTCGGTGTCCTTGATGAGGGCGAAGCCGTTGCCGTCGAGCTGCGGGCCGAGGATCGGCGAGATGGTGGTGCCCTCGGCGTTGACGCGGCCGCCGCGGGCCTGGCCCGACTCCACCCGGCCGATGGCCGCGAGGAGTTGCCAGGGCAGGTTGCAGCCGGGCTTGGAGTCGCGCAGCGCGGCCTCGGCCTTCTTGTAGGCGTCGAGGACGGTCGCGGGGATGCCCGCCTCCGAGGTCCCGGAGGGGGTGGGGCCCGGCCCCGTGCTCGGTGACGGGCTCGGGCTGTTGAGCGGCGGCAGGTCCGTGTAGTACGGCGAGTTGCCGGTGGCGCTGCCGTCGGAGGCACTCGCGTCGGGTGAGGGTGTGGCGTCCGCGGCCGTCTGTCTGCCGTGGTCGTTCACGCCCGGAGCCTGGGAGGCGGACAGGGCCGCGACCGCAACCGCGGCCACGGCGGTGGTTGCCGCCCCCTTGCGCAGCCTCCTGCCGAATTGCGCCGCCATAGAGTGAACCCCTCCCGTGGACGCCCGAGCGCCCGTCTCCGTCTGTCGCGCGCTTGTGTTGCGTACGCGTACTTCTGTTGCGCTCGCTCTGTTGTGACGATCGACCGGCCCGAGTGGTTGCCCTCCCCGGGCCTGTCTCCTGCCACCGGCACGGTGACCCTGGCGACCCTACGACAACTTCCTTTGCTCGGGCACCCGTTCGTGCCCGTTTTTCACCAGTTGGTCATGTGGCCGGCAGGCTGGGCGGCCGGTGAATCGGCATCCCGCATACTGGGCCCTTCGATCGCCCTGGCAACGACCGTCACGAGGAGCCGAGTTGCCGTTCACACTGAGCCACGCGGCAGCCGTACTGCCCGCCGTACGCACCGACGGCACCGGCCGGGGCCCGCTGGTGCCCGCCGTGCTCGTGGCGGGTTCCTTCGCGCCCGACATGACCTATTACGCGGCGAGTGTGGTGTCCGGGGCGATGGAGTTCGGTGACGTCACGCACTCGTTCCCGGGTGTCTTCACGGTCGATGTGCTCGTCGCCTGGGCGCTGGTGGGGATGTGGCTGCTGGTGCGCGAACCGCTTGTGGCGCTGCTGCCGCGGGCCCGGCAGGGACGGGTCTCCGCGCTGGTGCGGTGCGGGACGCCACGCGCGCGTGTGCGGCCGCCCCTGGTGCTGCGGTGGTACGTGTCCGCGGTGCTCGGCGCGCTGACGCACGTCGTGTGGGACGCGTTCACGCATCTCGACCGGTGGGGGATGCGGGTGTTTCCGGTGCTGGGCCGGGAGGTGGCGGGCTCGCCGCTGTACTGGTACTTGCAGTACGGCGGTTCGGCGGTGGCCGCTGTCGTGATCGCCGTGTTCTTGGCGCGGGCCGTGCGGCGGGCGCCGGTGCGCGAGCCGGTGGGGGTCCCGGCGCTGTCGGTGCGGGACCGGTGGCTGGCCGGTGCGGTGATCGGCGGCTTCGCGCTGGTGGGGGCGGTGCAGCGGGCGTCGCGGTGGTGGGCCTACTGGGGTTCGAGCGCGAAACCGTGGGAGATCGTTCCGACGGTGTGCTTCGGGGCGGGCGCGGGGCTCGTCCCGGCGCTGCTGCTGTACGCCGTGGGGGTCAGGGCGTGGCGTCCGGCTCCGGTCCCGGCCCCGGGCGGTCCTGGCCGCGTCGATGACGCGGAGCCGAGCCGGTCGGCCGCTCGCTGAGCGGCTCGGTCGTCGTGATGTACACGGTGATGGTGGTGTGCGCAGGGCGGCGGGGCCGTGGCAGCAGGGTGAGGACGAGCGTCAGGTAGCTGCGGGCCAGGTCCGCCCAAGGGCGGCCGGTCCTGCCCCGGCGCTCGGCACTGCCCGGTTGCTGAGCGGCCGGGGCCGGGCCGCCGGTGAGACCGAGGATGGCGGACACGTCTCCGGCCCCGGCGAGACCCGGGACGGCGGACACGTCGCGGGCGCCCGTGACACCCGGGACGGCCGTCACGTCGCCGGCGCCGGTGCGCCCGGTCGCGGCGGGCACCACGGCGGCGCGCGTGAGGCCGGCCGGCCGCCCACCGTCGGCCAGGCGCTGTCTGAGGTCCGCCGTCGTGCGGCGCAAGACAGTGGTGAGACCGGCGGGGACGCGGACCGTGCTTGCGGCGACCGCGAACGGCGGGACCGGCGGGAGCACCACGCCTGGGGCCGTACCGCGGAGGAGCGTGCGTATACCCATGGCCGCATCTTTGCGACCGCCAGAGGCGGCGGCCCTTTCTCGTGGGCCACGCGAGTGACGGATCCGCGGGCGTTCCGCGGGGACAGGGGGCGGGTCGGCAGCGGTGACCAGCGTCGTCACGCGGCGTGGCCCCCGGCCCGAGCTCGGCCGAGGGCACCCCGCGTCGTCTCCTCCGGGACCGCTTCGCGCAGCGCGGGACTGGTGCGCACAGCGCTGCGGACTGTTGCGCACAGCACACCGGCCTGGTGCGCACAGCACACCGGCCTGGTGCGCACAGCGGTCCGGACTAGTGGGCCGCCGACTCCCAGTCCGGGCCCGCGCCCACCGAGACTCCCAGGGGGACGCGGAGGTGGACGGCGTTCGCCATCTCCCGGCGGACGAGCTCCTCGGCGGCGGCCCGCTCCCCGGGGGCGATCTCCAGCACGATTTCGTCGTGGACCTGGAGCAGCATGCGGGAGGCGAGTCCGGCGTCCTTCAGCGCGCCGTCCACCTTGAGCATGGCGATCTTGACGATGTCGGCCGCCGTGCCCTGGATGGGCGCGTTGAGGGCCATCCGCTCGGCCGCCTCACGGCGCTGGCGGTTGTCGCTGTTGAGATCGGGGAGGTAGCGGCGGCGTCCGAAGAGCGTCGCCGTGTAGCCCGTCGCCCGGGCCTCGTCGACGGCCCGGCGCAGATAGTCCCGTACGCCGCCGAACCGCTCGAAGTAGGCGTCCATCAGGGCGCGGGCCTCCGCCGCCTCGATGTTCAGCTGCTGGGACAGGCCGAAGGCCGAGAGGCCGTAGGCCAGGCCGTAGGACATGGCCTTGATCTTGCGGCGCATCTCGGCGTCCACCGCGGTCGGCTCGACCGAGAAGACCTGGGAGGCGGCCGTGGTGTGCAGGTCCTCGCCGGAGGTGAACGCCTCGATCAGGCCCTCGTCCTCGGAGAGGTGGGCCATGACGCGCAGCTCGATCTGGCTGTAGTCGGCCGTCATCAGGGACTCGAAGCCCTCGCCGACGACGAAGCCGCGGCGGATCGCGCGGCCCTCGTCGGTGCGGACCGGGATGTTCTGGAGGTTCGGGTCCGTCGAGGACAGGCGGCCGGTGGCGGCGACCGTCTGGTTGAACGTGGTGTGGATGCGGCCGTCCGCGGCGATCGTCTTGATCAGGCCCTCGACGGTGACGCGGAGCTTGGCCTGCTCGCGGTGGCGGAGCATGATCACCGGCAGCTCGTTGTCCGTCTGCGCGGCGAGCCAGGCCAGCGCGTCGGCGTCCGTGGTGTAGCCGGTCTTCGTCCGCTTGGTCTTGGGCAGGGCCAGCTCGCCGAAGAGGACCTCCTGGAGCTGCTTGGGCGAGCCCAGGTTGAACTCGTGCCCGGCTGCCGCGTGGGCCTCCTTCACCGCCTGCTGGACGGCGCCGGCGAACATCTGCTCCATGGCCTCCAGGTGGGGCCTGTCGGCCGCGATGCCGTGCCGCTCCATGCGGGCGAGCAGCGCGGACGTGGGCAGCTCCATGTCGCGCAGCAGGTCGGCGGCGCCGACCTCCTCCAGGCGGCTCTCGAAGGCCTCGCCCAGGTCGAGGACGGCGCGGGCCTGGATCATCAGGGCCTCGGCCTCGGCGCCCTCGTCCGCGCCGAAGGCGAGCTGGCCGTCGGCCGCGGCGGCGGGGACCAGCTCGCGGTGCAGGTACTCCAGGGACAGCGCGTCCAGGTCGAAGGAGCGGCGGCCCGGCTTGACCAGGTAGGCGGCGAGCGCGGTGTCCATGGTCACGCCCTCGACGCTCCAGCCGTGCTCGGCGAAGACCCGCATGGCGCCCTTGGCGTTGTGGAAGATCTTGGGCCGCCCGGCGTCGGCGAGCCAGGCCGCGAAGGCCTTCTCGTCGGCCTCGTCCAGCTGGGAGGGGCCGAACCAAGCGGCTGCTCCGCCGGGCGCGGCGAGCGCGACCTCGGCGACCGAGCCCGTGCCGAGCGCCCAGGCGTCGACCGTGGCGATGCCGAGGGGCCCGGTGCCGTGCTCGGTGAGCCAGCCGGTCAGTTCGCCGGTGCCGAGCACCGTGCCGTCCAGCTGCACGCCGTCGGTGCTGATGGGGGTGGTCTCGGCCTCCTCGGCACCGGGGTCGACGGCGAAGAGCCGCTCGCGCAGGGAGGGGTTGCGGATCTCCAGGGTGTCCAGGACCATCGCGACGGCCTTGCGGTCGTACGCGGTCCGCTCCAGCTCGGTGACGCCCTTGGGCAGCTCGACCCGGCGCTCCAGTTCGGTCAGCCGGCGGTTGAGCTTGACCGCTTCCAGGTGGTCGCGGAGGTTCTGCCCGGCCTTGCCCTTGACCTCGTCCACGCGCTCGACGAGCTCCGCGAAGGAGCCGAACTGGTTGATCCACTTCGCGGCGGTCTTCTCGCCGACGCCGGGGATGCCGGGGAGGTTGTCGGAGGGGTCTCCGCGCAGGGCCGCGAAGTCGGGGTACTGCGCGGGCGTCAGCCCGTACTTCTCGAACACCTTCTCGGGGGTGAAGCGGGTCAGCTCGGAGACGCCCTTGGTCGGGTACAGCACGGTCGTGTGCTCGCTGACCAGCTGGAAGGAGTCCCGGTCGCCGGTGACGATCAGCACTTCGAAGCCCTCGGCCTCGGCCTGCGTGGCGAGCGTGGCGATGACGTCGTCGGCCTCGAAGCCGTCGACCGCGAAGCGGGCGGCGCCCATCGCGTCGAGGAGCTCGCAGATCAGCTCGACCTGGCCCTTGAACTCGTCGGGGGTCTTGGAGCGGTTCGCCTTGTACTCCGTGAACTCCTGCGACCGCCAGGTCTTGCGGGAGACGTCGAAGGCGACCGCGAAGTGCGTGGGCGCCTCGTCGCGCAGCGTGTTGGCCAGCATCGACGCGAAGCCGTAGATCGCGTTCGTCGGCTGGCCCGTCGCGGTGGTGAAGTTCTCCGCGGGCAGCGCGAAGAACGCTCGGTAGGCCAGCGAATGCCCGTCCATGAGCATCAGTCGCGGGCGGCTGCCGCCGGAGGTCTGGTCGGTCGTCTTCGATGCTGTCTCTGCCACGCCCCCGATCCTGCCACGCCCCACTGACACTCGGCCCCGGCCCCGACGCCGCGTGTGCCCGGGACGACCGTCGCCCCGGCCCTCCCGACGCGTGCCCCGGAACGGACCCGCCTCCCCGGCCCTCCCGACACGTGCCCCGCGGGGGCGGGCCATCGCCCCGGCCCTCCCCTCACGCGATGTCACCGCAGCGTGCGAGGATCGGAGACGTACCTCACAGTGCAGTCGAAGGGGAGCGTGCGATGGCGACGAAGCCGCCCAAGAGTGATCCGGTTCAGGACGCGCCGCAGGTCGCCGGGCCGCAGCACGCGGCAGCGGGACTCCCCGCGATCGGGCACACGTTGCGAGTCGCCCAGCAGCAGATGGGTGTGAAGCGCACGGCGCTGACGCTGCTGAGCGTGAACCAGAAGAACGGCTTCGACTGCCCGGGCTGTGCCTGGCCGGAGCCGGAGCACCGGCACAAGGCGGAGTTCTGCGAGAACGGCGCGAAGGCCGTCGCCGAGGAGGCCACGCTGCGCAGGGTCACGCCCGAGTTCTTCGCCGCGCACCCGGTCGCCGACCTGGCCGGCCGCAGCGGCTACTGGCTGGGCCAGCAGGGGCGCCTCACCCACCCCGTGTACCTCCCCGAGGGGGGCACGCACTACGAGCCGGTGACCTGGGAGCGCGCCTTCGACATCGTCGCCGAGGAGATCGCCGCCCTCGGCTCCCCGGACGAAGCCGTCTTCTACACCTCCGGCCGCACCAGCAACGAGGCCGCGTTCCTCTACCAGCTGTTCGCCCGCGAGCTCGGCACGAACAACCTGCCCGACTGCTCGAACATGTGCCACGAGTCGTCCGGCTCGGCCCTGTCGGAGACGATCGGCATCGGCAAGGGCAGCGTCCTGCTGGAGGATCTGTACAAGGCCGACCTGATCATCGTCGCCGGCCAGAACCCGGGGACGAACCACCCGCGCATGCTGTCCGCCCTGGAGAAGGCCAAGGCCGGCGGGGCGCGGATCATCAGCGTCAACCCGCTGCCCGAGGCGGGCCTGGAGCGTTTCAAGAACCCGCAGACCCCGCAGGGCATGTTCAAGGGCGCCGCGCTGACCGACCTGTTCCTGCAGATCCGCATCGGCGGCGACCAGGCCCTGTTCCGTCTGCTCAACAAGCTGATCGTCGAGACCGAGGGCGCGGTCGACGAGGCGTTCGTCCGGGAGCACACGCACGGCTACGAGGAGTTCGCCGAGGCCGCCCGCGCCGCCGACTGGGACGAGACGCTCGCGGCGACCGGCCTGACCCGGGAGGACATCGAGAAGGCCCTCCGGATGATCCTCACCTCCGAGCGGACCATCGTCTGCTGGGCCATGGGTCTCACCCAGCACAAGCACTCGGTGCCGACGATCAGGGAAGTGGTCAACTTCCTTCTCCTGCGCGGCAACATCGGCCGCCCGGGCGCGGGCGTGTGCCCGGTGCGCGGCCACTCGAACGTGCAGGGCGACCGCACGATGGGCATCTTCGAGCGCCCCGCCCCGGCGTTCCTGGACGCCCTGGAGAAGGAGTTCGGCTTCGCCCCGCCGCGCGAGCACGGCTACGACGTCGTACGCGCGATCCGCGCGCTGCGCGACGGCGAGGCGAAGGTCTTCTTCGCCATGGGCGGCAACTTCGTCTCCGCGTCCCCGGACACGGAGGTCACCGAGGCGGCCATGCGGCGGGCCCGGCTGACCGTGCACGTGTCGACGAAGCTGAACCGCTCGCACGCGGTCACGGGCGCGCGTGCCCTGATCCTGCCCACCCTCGGCCGCACGGAGCGCGATCTCCAGGGCAGCGGCGAGCAGTTCGTGACGGTCGAGGACTCGATGGGCATGGTGCACGCCTCCCGGGGCCGGCTGGAGCCCGCGAGCCGGCATCTGCTGTCCGAGCCGGCCATCGTCTGCCGCCTGGCCCGCCGGGTGCTGGGCGAGAACAGCGCCACGCCCTGGGAGGAGTTCGAGAAGGACTACGCGACGATCCGGGACCGCATCGCGCGTGTGATCCCCGGCTTCGAGGACTTCAACGCGCGCGTGGCCCGCCCCGGCGGCTTCACACTCCCGCACGCCCCGCGCGACGAGCGCCGCTTCCCCACGGCCACCGGCAAGGCCAACTTCACCGCCGCGCCCGTGGAGTACCCGGAACTGCCCGAGGGCCGCCTGCTGCTCCAGACGCTGCGCTCGCACGACCAGTACAACACCACGGTCTACGGCCTGGACGACCGCTACCGGGGCATCAAGAACGGCCGCCGGGTGGTGCTGGTCAACCCCGAGGACGCGCGGGCCCTGAAGCTGGCGGACGGCGACTACGTCGACCTGGTCAGCGAGTGGAAGGACGGCGTGGAGCGCAGGGCGCCCGGTTTCCGCGTCGTGCACTACCCGACGGCCCGGGGCTGCACCGCCGCGTACTACCCGGAGACCAACGTGCTGGTGCCGCTGGATGCCACGGCGGACACCAGTAACACCCCGGCCAGCAAGTCCGTCCTGGTGCGTCTGGAACAATCGGCGACCGACTGAGCGTTTGCTCAGCCATAGTGGTAACCGCATGATCTGGACGAACGGAGACCGGGCCCCATGGGTGAGCAGCAGCATGTGAAATTCCCGCAAGAGGTCATCGACGAGTACGCCGCACTCGGCGTGGACCTCCTGGCCCTGTTCTCCGCAGGCCACCTCGGGACCCGGATGGGCGTCCAGATCGTCGAGGCGTCGGCGGACCGGGTCGTCGGGACGATGCCGGTCGAGGGCAACACCCAGCCCTACGGACTGCTGCACGGCGGGGCCTCCGCGGTGCTGGCCGAGACACTCGGCTCGGTCGGCTCGATGCTGCACGGCGGCAGCTCCAAGATCGCCGTGGGCGTCGACCTGAACTGCACCCACCACCGCGGGGTGCGCTCCGGCCTCGTCACCGGTGTGGCCACGCCCGTGCACCGGGGGCGCTCGACCGCCACGTACGAAATCGTCATCACGGACGAAAGCGACAAAAGGGTGTGCACGGCCCGGCTGACCTGCCTGCTGCGCGACGTGACCCCGGGCGACGAGCAGCTCATCCGCGCCGCGAGCTGACCGACGTAGGGAAAACCCTGGAGGGGCGGGCGCGCTCTTGTCGCGGCCGCCCCCGCGCGCTTCACTGACGCTCCACCCCCACAGGAGAAGACCCGTCCCACCCGTAGAAGGGTTTCTCTTGACCTCCGTACGTGCCTTCGCCGTCATCGCCGCGGCCGGTGCCACCGTGCTCGCCACCGCGCTGCCGTCCTCCGCCATCAACTCCTACAACGCGACACCCGCCCCCGAACGCACCGAGGTCGGCGCGCTCGTGGCCACCTGGGACAACGACGGCGACCCCGCGACCCCCGACCGGGTCGACTGGGTCTGCTCCGGCACCATGATCGACGCGGACACCTTCCTGACCGCCGCGCACTGCACCTCCGACTGGCCCGACAACGTCCGGTTCTACGTGTCCCTGGACCAGGACGTGCAGTCCGGGCTCGACGCGGCGGCGAAGAAGTACCCGGGCGACCCGGCCGCGCAGGCCGCCGCCGTAGCCGTCCCGGGCACCGCCCACACGCACCCCGGCTATCCGGGGCCCGCCTCCGACACCCACGACATCGCGGTGATCGAACTGCCCGCCGCCAAGGTCAAAGCCCGCTGGAGCTTCACCCCGGCAACCCTGCCCACCGCCAACCAGCTCGGCCGACTCGGCCCGCAGGGGCTGAACGCCACCGACTGGCTCGTCGCCGGCTACGGCACCCAGGAGGCCGTCAACGGCCCAGGCGGCCAGACCCACCCCGGCGGCGGCGTCCGCATGAAGGCACCCGTCACCTTCAACGCCCTCAACGACTCCTGGGCACGGCTGGCGATGACGGCGCCGCAGGGCAACGGAGGCGCCTGCTACGGCGACTCCGGCGGCCCCAACTTCGCCGTCATCGGCGGCAGGAGCATCCTGGCCGCCACCACCATCACCGGCGACACCCCCTGCTACGCGACCAACGTGACGTACCGCCTGGACACCCCCGGCGCCCGCGCCTTCCTCTCGCCGTTCACGAAGCTGCCGTAACCCCGCGCCGACGGCCACCGGCCGCCCGGCACGACCACCGCCCCGCCGCCTCGGGTACCGCCCGAAGCGGCGGGGCACCGCCCTGTACGGGACCCGGCGAACCCGCCAACTCGACCGAGACGGACGGCAGTACGACGTCCTCGGCGCCGACGCGGCCCGCCCGACCGACCGGCGCCCCCGCCCGCCTGAGCCGGCGCGCCCCGGCTCCCCCGGCCCGCCAAGGCCACCGCCCAGCTCCACCTCGCCCTTACCGAACCCTCAACTTCCCCCGCGAAAAACCCGAGACGCCACCGGCGCAATAGCCGTTTCCATTCGCTCGGAACTCCCCTGGACGCGGATGGAGGCCGATGGACGCGGACCATCCCTTTCTCTCTGTAACGCTCCGTAACGCGCGCGCAATACAACACCGCGGTTTCACCCTCGGCCGCGCCCGCCCCCGGGACCTTTCCGATCCGGTCCGCACCGCCCGCGACCCGGCAACCACGGCGACCCCAGCCGCGGCCAACCGGAAGTGCACGTTCTCAGAATGCGGACTTCGGAGAAAGCCCACCAAACCCGCCGAGAGGCCCCTCCGTCGAAGCCGGGCATCCATCACGTCATAACAAGAAAGTCACAAGCCGCCCCACGCCGCTGACCCTGCCTCCACACCGGGCTTAGAGTCACGGCCAGTCACCGCTCCATCGGGAGTTCGGTACCAGCGCGGCACTCACCCCCCGACCAGGGCGGGCCTGCCTGTGAAAGGACTGATCGTGCGACAGCGTTCCTTGGTGATTCTTACCTCCGTTCTTACGACCGGAGCTCTGACTCTCACCGCCTGCGGCTCCCGAGACGACAGCGGTGACAAGAGCGGAGACAGCGGCGCCACCACACTGACCATCGGCGTGGACGCACCCCTGTCCGGTGAGAACTCCACCACCGGCCTCGGCATCCAGTACGGCGCTCAGATCGCCGTCGACGACGCCAACAAGAACAACTGGGTCCCGGGCGTGAAATTCAAGCTCAAGGCCCTGGACGACAAGGCCCAGCCCGCCACCGGCCAGTCCAACGCCACCACCTTCACCGGCGACAAGACCGCCGTCGGCGCCGTCGGCCCGCTGAACTCCGGCGTCGCCCAGACGATGCAGCAGGTCTTCGCCTCGGCCAACATGGTCCAGATCTCCCCCGCGAACACCGCCCCCGAGCTGACCCAGGGCAAGAACTGGCAGACGGACAAGAAGCGTCCGTTCAAGACGTACTTCCGCACCGCCACCACCGACGAACTCCAGGGCAGCTTCGCGGCCGGCTACGCGTACAACGGCCTCAAGAAGAAGAAGGCCTTCGTCGTCGACGACAAGCAGACCTACGGCGCCGGCCTCGCGAAGATCTTCAACGAGCAGTTCAAGAAGTTCGGCGGCAAGGTCGTGGGCACCGACCACGTCAACACCGGCGACAAGGACTTCGGCTCCCTCGTCACCAAGATCAAGAACTCCGGTGCCGACCTGCTCTACTACGGCGGCCAGTACGACGAGTCCGCGCTGATCACCAAGCAGCTCAAGGATGCCGGCGTCAAGATCCCGCTGTTCGGCGGCGACGGCATGTACGCCTCCACCTACATCGAGGCCGCCGGCAAGGCCGCCGAGGGCGACCTCGTCACCGCCATCGGTGTCCCCGCCGACACCCTGCCCGCGGCCAAGCAGTTCATCCAGACGTACAAGGACAAGGGGTACAAGGGCGACTACGGCGCGTACGGCGCCTACGCCTACGACGCCACCACGGCCATCATCAAGGCCGTCAAGGCCGCGGCCGACGCCAACGGCGGCAAGGTGCCCACCGACATCAACGACCTGCGCTCCAAGGTCGTCGACGGAGTCCAGAAGTCCGACTTCGAAGGCCTCACCGGCAAGGTCTCCTTCGACCAGTACGGCGACACCACCAACAAGCAGCTGACGGTGTACCAGGTCGAGAAGGGCGCCTGGAAGGCCGTGGAGACCGGCACCCCCGACGACCTCCAGTAGTTCCGGCCCCCACTAGCCGCACCACGGGCCGCGCGGGAGGAGGACCCCGACCGCGCGGCCCGTTTTCACACCCCCACACAGCACGCGACCACGCACGCATCCAGTGCACACGACCACCAGCGACATGGAGGCCATGCGGTGAACACCCTGCCGCAGCAGCTGGCCAACGGGCTGCTTCTAGGCTCGATGTACGGGCTGATCGCCATCGGCTACACGATGGTGTACGGCATCGTCCAGCTCATCAACTTCGCGCACGGCGAGATCTTCATGACCGGCGCGTTCGGCGCACTCACGGTCTACTTCTACATCCTCCCCGACGGCACCTCGATGGCCCTCGCCGTACCCCTGATGCTTCTCGGCGGTGCCATCGTGGCCATCCTCATCGCCGTCGGAGCGGAACGGTTCGCCTACCGGCCACTGCGCGGAGCACCACGCCTGGCACCCCTCATCACCGCGATCGGCCTCTCCCTGGCCCTCCAGGAAGTCGTCCGCAACTTCTACCCCGGCGCCGACCGCGCCCGCGCCTTCCCGGGCCTCGACACCACCCACGACATCGGCTCCGTCACCATCAAGGACGCCGACATCTTCCTCATCCTCGCCGCCGTCCTCTGCATGGCCGCCCTGGCCCTCTTCGTGCGCCGCAGCCGCACCGGCCGCGCCATGCAGGCCACCGCGCAGGACCCCGACACCGCGCAGCTGATGGGCATCGACACCAACCGCATCATCGTCATCGCCTTCGCCATCGGCGGCTTCTTCGCCGCCGTCGCGGCCGTCGCCTACGGACTCAAGTACGGCAACGTCGACTACCGCATGGGCTTCCTCATGGGCCTCAAGGCGTTCACCGCGGCCGTCCTCGGCGGCATCGGCAACATCTACGGCGCCATGCTCGGCGGCGTCGTCCTCGGCATCGCCGAGACCCTCGCCTCCGCCTACATCGACGAGATCCCCGGCATGTCGCAGCTCGGCGGCCAGAGCTGGGCCAACGTGTGGGCCTTCTGCCTCCTCATCCTCGTGCTCCTGTTCCGGCCCCAGGGCCTGCTCGGCGAGCGCGTCGCGGACAGGGCGTGATCACATGACCGAGACGACCAAGACCCCCGCCCCGGACGCCGTGCCCACCCCGCCCGCACTGCGCGGACTCATACCGCTGCCCGCCGCGGCCGCCCGCGCCCTCCTGCTCGCCGGCGGCATCGCCACCGCGGCCTCCGCGTTCCTCGCCTGGACCTGGACCGCCGAGTTCCCCGGCGACCTCACCATCAACGGCTACCCCGGCGGCCTGCAGTGGCTCACCTTCACCGCCGGCGTCCTCACCGCACTCTTCGCGCTCGCCTCATACGGCATCCGCGGCCTCGGCTGGCTGCTGCCCGCCCGCAACAACGCACCCCTCGTCCTCACCGCCCTCGGCGGCTTCGCCGTCACCTGGTTCACGGTCATCGCCATCAGCGCCGAACTCGGCGGCGTCGTCAACCTCGAACCCGGCGGCTGGATCGCGGCCATCGCCTCCCTCCTGCCCCTCCTCGGCGCCTTCGCCCTCCCCCAGGAGAAGACCGGCACCGACGGCACCAAGGCAGCCCTCAAGGCCTACATCGCCAAACCCGACCGCATCCCCGCACCCCAGGCCACCAGCGGCTGGGTCCAGCGGGCCGTGATCACCGCCGTCACCATCATCGGCCTCGGCGTCTTCACCTACGGCATCGACACCGAGTACGGCGAACTCTTCGTCGGCTACCTCTTTGTCGTCACCTTCGCCATGTGGGCACTGCACACCGCCGGCCTGCTCGACCGCTTCTCCCAACTGATCGCCGCCAACCGCAGCTTCACCCTCGCCATGGGCTTCGCCGCGGCCATCGCCTTCCCCTTCACCCAGACCGACGACCACTACGCCAACATCGGCGTCAACATCCTGATCTTCGGAACGGTCGCCCTCGGCCTGAACATCGTCGTCGGCCTCGCCGGACTCCTCGACCTCGGATACGTCGCCTTCCTCGGCGTCGGCGCCTACACCGCCGCCCTCGTCTCCGGCTCCGAGTTCTCCACCATCTCCGGCGTCCACCTGCCCTTCTGGGCCTCCGCCCTGGCCGGCGCCGCAGCCTCCCTCGTCTTCGGCGTCCTCATCGGCGCCCCGACCCTGCGGCTGCGCGGCGACTACCTCGCCATCGTCACCCTCGGCTTCGGAGAGATCTTCCGCATCGCCGTCAACAACATGGACGGCGACTCCGGACCCGACGTCACCAACGGGCCCAACGGCATCGCCAACATCCCCGACCTGAACCTCCTCGGCTTCAACTTCGGCCAGGCCCACGACATCGGCGGATTCACCCTCGGCCGGTTCGCCAACTACTACCTGCTGATGGTCCTCATCATGGCCATCGTCGTCCTCGTCTACACCCGCGCCGCCGACTCCCGCATCGGCCGCTCCTGGATCGCCATCCGCGAGGACGAGACCGCCGCCACCGCCATGGGCATCAACGGCTTCCGCGTCAAGCTCGTCGCCTTCGCCCTCGGCGCCGCACTCGCCGGCCTCGCCGGCACCGTCAGCGCCCACGTCACCTACAGCGTCGTCCCCACGCCGTACCAGTTCGCCGGCTCCACCCCGCCCAACTCCGCGTTCCTCCTGGCCGCGGTCGTCCTCGGCGGCATGGGCACGGTCGCAGGCCCCCTCCTCGGCGCGGCCCTGCTCTACCTGCTCCCCGAAAAGCTGGTGTTCCTCCAGGACAAGTCGCTCCTCGCCTTCGGAATCGCCCTCATCCTGCTGATGCGCTTCCGCCCCGAAGGCATCATCGCCAACCGCCGGCGCCAGCTCGAATTCCACGAGACCGGCCAACTCGACGTACCCAAACAAACCACGCTGACCGACGAACCGGCCGTCACCAAGGCGGGGGCGTAACCATCATGACTACACAGCCCACACCTGTACTCGAAGCCCGCGGCGTCACCATGCGCTTCGGCGGCCTCACCGCCGTCCGCTCCGTCGACTTCACGGTCAACGCCGGCGAGATCGTCGGACTGATCGGCCCCAACGGCGCCGGCAAGACGACATTCTTCAACTGCCTCACCGGCCTCTACGTCCCGACGGAAGGCACGGTCTCCTACAAGGGCACCGTCCTGCCGCCCAAGCCCCACCTCGTCACGAAGGCCGGCATCGCCCGCACCTTCCAGAACATCCGCCTGTTCGCCAACATGACGGTCCTGGAGAACGTCCTCGTCGGCCGTCACACGCGGACCAAGGAAGGCCTCTGGTCAGCCCTCCTGCGCGGCCCCGGCTTCAAGAAGGCCGAACGCGCCAGCGAGGAACGCGCCATGGAACTCCTCGAGTTCATCGGCCTCGCCCACAAGCGCGACCACCTCGCCCGCAACCTCCCCTACGGCGAACAGCGCAAGCTCGAGATCGCGCGCGCCATGGCCTCCGAGCCCGGCCTGCTGCTCCTCGACGAGCCCACCGCCGGCATGAACCCCCAGGAGACGCGGGCCACCGAGGAACTCGTCTTCGCCATCCGTGACAAGGGCATCGCCGTCCTCCTCATCGAGCACGACATGCGCTTCGTCTTCAACCTCTCCGACCGCGTCGCCGTCCTCGTCCAGGGCGAGAAACTCGTCGAAGGCACCTCCGACGTCGTCCAGGCCGACGAGCGCGTCATCGCCGCCTACCTCGGCGAACCCTTCGAAGGCGACCCCGGAGAGGCCGAAGCCGCGGAGGTCGAAGCAGCCGAGGCCGCGGCCGAAGCCGCCGCCGACGCGCCCAGCACCGCCAGCAGCACCAAGGGAGAAGCCAAGTGACCGCACTCCTCGAGGTCGAGGACCTCCGGGTCTCCTACGGCAAGATCGAAGCCGTCAAAGGCATCTCCTTCAGCGTCGACGCAGGCCAGGTCGTCACCCTCATCGGCACCAACGGCGCCGGCAAGACGACCACCCTGCGCACCCTGTCGGGCCTGCTCAAGCCGACGTCCGGGAAGATCCTCTTCGACGGCAAGCCCCTCAACGGGGTCCCCGCCCACAAGATCGTCGCCCTCGGCCTCGCCCACTCCCCCGAAGGCCGGCACATCTTCCCCCGCCTCACCATCGCCGAGAACCTCCAGCTCGGCGCGTTCCTCCGCAAGGACAAGGAAGGCATCGAGAAGGACATCCAGCGCGCCTACGACCTCTTCCCCATCCTCGGGGAACGCCGCAAGCAGGCCGCCGGAACCCTCTCCGGCGGCGAACAGCAGATGCTCGCCATGGGCCGTGCCCTGATGTCCCGCCCCAAGCTCCTCATGCTCGACGAACCCTCCATGGGCCTCTCCCCGATCATGATGCAGAAGATCATGGCGACGATCTCCGAGCTGAAGTCCCAGGGCACGACCATCCTGCTCGTCGAACAGAACGCCCAGGCGGCGCTCTCTCTCGCCGACCAGGGCCACGTCATGGAGGTCGGCAACGTCGTCCTCTCCGGGACGGGGCAGGACCTGCTGCACGACGAGTCGGTACGCAAGGCGTACCTCGGCGAGGACTGACGTCCGGCCTGAACACGAAGAGGCCCGCCCCCCTGTCGCAGGGTGGCGGGCCTCTCGCTCTGCTCTCTCAGCCCTTGTTGGACTTCTTCTCCTCGGCGTCCTGGATGACCGCCTCCGCGACCTGCTGCATCGACATCCGCCGGTCCATCGACGTCTTCTGAATCCACCGGAACGCGGCAGGCTCCGTCAGCCCGTACTCCGTCTGAAGGATCGACTTGGCCCGGTCCACCAGCTTCCGCGTCTCCAGCCGCAGCGTGAGGTCCGCGACCTCCTTCTCCAGCTCCTTCAGCTCCGTGAAACGCGAAACGGCCATCTCGATCGCCGGCACGACGTCGGTCTTGCTGAACGGCTTCACCAGGTAGGCCATGGCACCGGCGTCCCGGGCCCGCTCCACCAGGTCGCGCTGCGAGAACGCCGTCAGCATCAGCACCGGCGCGATGCTCTCTTCGGCGATCTTCTCGGCCGCGGAGATACCGTCCAGCTTCGGCATCTTCACGTCCAGGATCACCAGGTCAGGCCGGTGCTCACGGGCCAGCTCCACGGCCTGCTCCCCGTCCCCGGCCTCACCGACGACGGTGTACCCCTCCTCCTCCAGCATCTCTTTGAGATCGAGCCGGATCAGGGCCTCGTCCTCGGCGATGACGACCCGCGTCGTCATCGGAGGCACGTGCGACTTGTCGTCTTCAGGCACGTCAACAGGCTGGGGCGACTCGGGGGCGCTCACGTGGGCTCCTTGGTAGGGGCAGGCCGGTACTGCTCCCAAGAGCGTACCTAGCTGCGGTATGGTGGTCAGGCGGAGGGTCGAGGTCAACCTTCGATTCCCGGGCCCCGGTAGCCCAATTGGCAGCAGGCAATGGATTCAAAACCCATACAGTGTCGGTTCGAGTCCGACCCGGGGCACTTTTCCTTCATTTCCAAGGTCACTGTTTACAAGCGGATGTCCACGTTCTCGTGAACATCCGCTTCTTTCTGCGTGTCGTCGTGATCACCACCTCACAGTGGCCTCCATGTACGACATCAGCACACGCAAGCGAGCGCTCGCGCTGGTCGGTCAAGGCCGCAGCCTGAATTCGGTGAGCCGTGAGACAGGCATCTCACGGGCCGCGATCCGCTCCTGGCAGTACCGCCTCGAGCCGCTGCCCCGCTTGGCGCCTCCAGACCCCGGGCCCCCCGCCGATCATTGCGCATACTCCTACTTACTGGGCCTCTATCTGGGCGATGGCTGCATCAGCGGCCACCCTCGCGGCGTCGGTTACTACCTGAGAATCGCGTGCGCGAACTCATGGCCCGGCCTCATCGACGCGTGCGAGAGCGCCATGCGCGCCATCAACCCAACCGGGCGTGCCCACCGCATCCAGGCGGAGGGCTACGTCTCAGTGGTCAGCTACAGCAAGCACTGGCCGTGCCTCTTCCCTCAGCACGGCCCCGGCAAGAAGCACGAGCGACGCATCGCACTCGAACCCTGGCAGCAGGCGATCATCGACGCCCACCCTTGGGAGTTCATTCGCGGCCTCATCCACTCCGACGGCTGCCGGGTCACCAACTGGACCACTCGGCTCGTCGGCGGTGAACGGAAGCGCTACGAATATCCCCGGTACTTCTTCACGAACCACTCGGCCGACATCATCCGGCTCTTCACCACGACCCTCGACCGGGTCGGCGTCGAGTGGAAGCAGGCGAACGCATGCAACATCTCCATCGCCCGCAAAGCCTCCGTAGCCCTCATGGACGCCCACGTAGGCCCCAAGTACTGACGACGCCTACTTCGGGCTGTCGTCCTCGGCGATGTGGTGGACTCGGACCATGTTCGTCGAGCCGGAGACGCCGGGGGGCGAGCCCGCCGTGATGACGACCGTGTCGCCCTTGCCGCAGCGGCCGTAGCGGAGCAGCAGTTCGTCGACCTGGTCGACCATCGCGTCCGTCGAACCGACCTCCGGGCCGAGGAAGGTCTCGACGCCCCAGGTGAGGCTGAGCTGGGAGCGGGTCGCCTGGTCCGGGGTGAAGGCGAGGAGGGGGATCGGGGAGCGGTAGCGGGAGAGGCGGCGGGCCGTGTCGCCGGACTGGGTGAAGGCGACCAGGAAGCGGGCGCCGAGGAAGTCGCCCATTTCCGCCGCCGCTCGGGCTACCGCGCCGCCCTGGGTGCGGGGTTTGTTGCGTTCTGTGAGGGGCGGCAGGCCCTTGGCGAGGATGTCTTCTTCCGCCGCTTCGACGATGCGGGCCATCGTCCTGACCGTTTCGATCGCGTGTTTGCCGACGCTGGTTTCGCCGGAGAGCATGACGGCGTCCGTGCCGTCGATGACCGCGTTGGCGACGTCGGAGGCCTCGGCCCGCGTCGGGCGGGCGTTGTCGATCATGGAGTCGAGCATTTGCGTGGCGACGATGACCGGTTTGGCATTGCGTTTGGCCAGTTTGATCGCGCGCTTCTGGACGATGGGGACCTGTTCCAGTGGCATTTCGACGCCGAGGTCTCCTCGGGCGACCATGATGCCGTCGAACGCGGCGACGATGTCGTCGATGTTCTCGACGGCCTGGGGTTTTTCGACTTTGGCGATGACGGGGAGCCGGCGGCCTTCCTCGTCCATGATGCGGTGGACGTCCTGGATGTCGCGGCCGGTGCGGACGAAGGAGAGGGCGATGACGTCGGCGCCGGTGCGCAGCGCCCAGCGCAGGTCGGCCTCGTCCTTCTTGGAGAGGGCGGGGACGGAGACGGCGACGCCGGGGAGGTTGAGGCCTTTGTGGTCGGAGATGACGCCGCCCTCGACGACGGTGGTGTGGACGCGGGGGCCGTCGACCTCGGTGACTTCGAGGCAGACCTTGCCGTCGTCGACGAGGATGCGTTCGCCGGTGGTGACGTCGTCGGCGAGGCCGGCGTAGGTGGTGCCGCAGATGTCGCGGTCGCCTTCGACGCCTTCTTCGACGGTGATGGTGAAGGTGTCGCCGCGTTCGAGGAGTACGGGGCCTTCGGTGAAGCGGCCGAGTCGGATTTTCGGGCCTTGAAGGTCGGCGAGGACGCCGACGCTGCGGCCGGTCTCGTCGGCGGCCTTTCGTACCCGGTGGTAGCGCTCCTCGTGTTCGGCGTGTTCGCCGTGGCTGAGGTTGAAGCGGGCTACGTCCATTCCGGCGTCGACCAGGGCTTTGATCTGGTCGTACGAGTCGGTGGCGGGCCCCAGTGTGCAGACGATCTTTGCTCGGCGCATGGTCTGAGCCTATGAGTTACCGACTGGTAGAGAATTGGTCGTGAGTGACTACTCAACAGACTTTGCATGAAACGTTATTGACAAGTGTTGAATTGTGCGGCGGGGTGCTCTGATGAGCACCCCAGGGGAATTCGGTCGGGTTTTCGGACGGGTTTTCGGAAATGGGACTGACAGGCTGACGCCCCCTAGAGCTCGGGCGGCACCATCGTGAAGCGGGCGTTGATCTGGGCGTGGACCCGTTGCCGCTGGGGTTCGAGGTCGAGCGGGGCGGCGGGGGCGTTCTCGGCGGCGCTGCCGTAGGCGGCGGAGCGGGCGCGGCCGGGGGCCTGGGGGTAGGCCGGGGGTGCGTTCTCGGCGCCGATGTCGGCGAGTTCGACCAAGGCGGAGAGGGTGGTGCCGAGTGCCTCGGCGTACTCGCGGGCGCGTTGGACGGCTTCGCGTACGGCCTTCTTGCGGGCTTCGCGGTGGGCGGGCGAGTCGGGGCGCAGGGCCCACCAGGGGCCGTCGACGCGGGTGAGTTCCAGGTCGGCGAGGCGGGTGGTGAGTTCGCCGAGGGCGGTGAAGTCGGTGAGTTCGGCGGTGACGTGGACGGTGCCGTGGTAGGTGCGGACGCGTTCGCCGCGGCCGTGCTTGGTGAGTTCGGGGGTGATGGAGAAGGCGCCGGTCTCCAGGCGTTCGACGGCGTCGCCGTAGGACTTGACGAGGTCGAGGACGCCGGCGTTGCGGCGGGTGAGGTCGTCGAGGGCGGAGCGGCGGTCGCGGCCGCGGGCGGCGACGGTGATGCCTATGCGGGCGATCTCGGGGTCGACTTCGAGGCGGGCTTCGCCTCGGACGGCGATGCGGGGGGCGTCGGGTGTGCCGTAGGGGACGGCGGGCTGGGAGGCGTCTGCCGTGGGCGCGGTCATACGTCCCACTCTGTCATGTCTTGGCTGGCCACAGGGGTGGAGTCGGTGGGACGGGTCATCAGATCGCAACCTGCCGGGTCTGTTGCTGGCGGTCGTGTCCGGGTCAGAATCTACGCGCGTTATCTACGCGCGTCGTTCACAGATTCCGCGAGGAGAGCCAGACATGCCGTTGAACCGCCGGAAGTTCCTGGAGAAGTCCGCCGTGACCGGGGCGGGGGTGGCGCTGGCCGGTGCGGTGGGGGCGCCGGGTGCGCAGGCGGCCGAGGCGAAGGGCGGCGCCAAGCGGTACGCGTTCACCGTGCTGGGGACGACGGATCTGCACGGCAACGTCTTCAACTGGGACTACTTCACGGACAAGGAGTTCGACGACAAGGACCACAACGACGTCGGTCTGGCCAAGGTCTCGACCCTGGTGAACCGCGTCCGTGCGGAGAAGGGCCGTCGCAACACGCTGCTGATCGACGCGGGTGACACCATCCAGGGCACGCAGCTGTCGTACTACTACGCGAAGGTCGACCCGATCACGGCCGAGGGCGGCCCGGTGCACCCGATGGCGCAGGCCATGAACGCCATGGGCTACGACGCTGCGGCGCTCGGCAACCACGAGTTCAACTACGGCATCCCGGTGCTGCGGAAGTTCGAGCAGCAGTGCCGTTTCCCGCTGCTGGGCGCGAACGCGCTGGATGCGAAGACGCTGCGGCCGGCGTTCGCGCCGTACAGCATGCACCGGCTGCGCACGCCGTTCGGGCGGGACGTGAAGGTGGCGGTGCTGGGTCTGACGAACCCGGGGATCGCGATCTGGGACAAGGCGAACGTGCAGGGGAAGATGACGTTCCCGGGGCTGGAGGAGCAGGCGGCGAAGTGGGTGCCGAAGCTGCGGTCGATGGGCGCGGACGTCGTCATCGTGTCGGCGCACAGCGGTTCGTCGGGGACGTCGTCCTACGGTGACCAGCTGCCGTATATCGAGAACGCGGCCGGGTTGGTGGCCGAGCAGGTGCCGGGGATCGACGCGATCCTGGTCGGGCACGCGCACACGGAGATCCCCGAGTACTTCGTCACCAACAAGAAGACCGGCAAGCAGGTCGTGCTGTCGGAGCCGCTCAAGTGGGGTCAGCGGCTGACGCTGTTCGACTTCGAGCTGGTGTGGGCCAAGGGCTGCTGGACGGTCGAGAAGGTGGGCGCGCAGGTCCTGAACTCCAACACCGTGGCGGAGGACCCGAAGATCGTCCGGCTGCTGTCGGACGAGCACGAGAAGGTCGTGGCGTACGTCAACCAGGTCATCGGCACGAACGCGGCGGAGATGACGTCGGCCGAGGCGCCGTACAAGGACGTGCCGATCATCGATCTGATCAACCACATCCAGGCGGACACGGTGAAGCAGGCCCTGGCGGGCACGGAGCACGCCGCGCTGCCGGTGCTGTCGCAGGCGGCGTGCTTCTCGCGGTCGGCCCGGATCCCGGCGGGCGAGGTGACCATCCGGGACGTGGCGGGTCTGTACGTCTTCGAGAACACGCTGGAGGCGCGTCTGATGACGGGTGCGCAGATGAAGGCGTACCTGGAGTTCTCGGCGAACTACTACGTGCAGACGGCTCCGGGTGCTCCGGTGGATCCGGCGAAGCTGACGAACGCGAACGGCACGCCGGACTACAACTACGACGTGGTGAGCGGGCTTTCGTACGAGATCGACATCGCGAAGCCGGCCGGTTCGCGGGTGACGAACGTGCGGTTCGAGGGGCAGCCGCTCGCGGACGACGCGAAGTTCGTGTTCGCGGTGAACAACTACCGGGCCAACGGCGGCGGCAACTTCCCGCATGTCGCCGCCGCCCCGGTGCTGTGGTCGAACTCGGAGGAGATCCGCAACACCATGATCGCCTGGGTGAAGGCGAAGGGGTCCATCGATCCGGCCGGGTTCGCGGCGGTGGACTGGAAGCTGACGCGGGACGGGACGCCCGTCTTCTGAGCCGCGTGCTTCGTCACCTTCGGTCGTCGACGAGCGGGGTCAGCGCCGGTGCCTCACGGGGCGGCGGGACCTGCGCGCGCTGGGTGAGGCCGAAGGTGGTGAAGGCGGTGCGGCGCGGGAGCGCGTACGCCTCCCTGCCCGTCAGGGAGTTGAGGATGATCGCGCTGCGCCAGGCGGCGAGGCCGAGGTCCGGGGTGCCGACGCCGTGTGCGTGGGTCCCGGCGTTCTGGACGTACACCGTGCCGGTGACGGACGGGTCGAGGACGAGGCGGTAGTCCTCGTCGATGCGCGGGCGCGCCTGGCTGTCGCGGCGCATGTAGGGGTCGAGGCCGGCCAGGATGCGGTCGAGGGGGCGTTCGCGGTAGCCGGTGGCGAGGACGACGGCGTCGGTGGTGAGGCGGGAGCGGCTGTCCTGCGGGCCGTGCTCCAGGTGCAGTTCCACCTTGGTCGTCGCGACGCGGCCGGCGGTGCGGACCCGGACGCCTGGGGTGAGGACGGCGTCGGGCCAGCCGCCGTGCAGGGTGCGGCGGTACAGCTCGTCGTGGATGGCGGCGATGGTGGCGGCGTCGATGCCCTGGTGCAGCTGCCACTGCCCGGTGACGAGCCGGTCGCGGGCGGGCTCGGGCAGGGCGTGGAAGTAGCGGGTGTGGTCGGGGGTGAAGTGCTCCAGGCCGAGCTTGGAGTACTCCATCGGTGCGAAGGCCTCGGTGCGACCCAGCCAGTGGAGCTTCTCGCGTCCCGCGGGCCTGCCCCGCAGCAGGTCGAGGAAGATCTCGGCGCCGGACTGTCCGATGCCCACGACGGTGACGTGTTCGGCGGCGAGGAGGGCCTCGCGGTGGTGGAGGTAGTCGGCGGCGTGCACGACGGGCACGCCGGGGGCCTCGACGAGGGGCTTGAGGGGGTCGGGGACGTAGGGTTCGGTGCCGATGCCGAGCACGACGTTCCGCGCGTGGGTACGGCCGAGGGCCTCGGCTTCTCCGTCGGCGTCGAGCTGGGTGAAGTCGACCTCGAAGACGTCCTGTTCGGGGTTCCAGCGGACGGCGTCGACCTGGTGGCCGAAGTGCAGCGCCGGGAGGTTCTCGCAGACCCAGCGGCAGTAGGCGTCGTACTCGGTGCGCTGGATGTGGAAGCGCTCGGCGAAGTAGAAGGGGAACAGCCGCTCACGGGACCTGAGGTAGTTGAGGAAGGTCCAGGGGCTGGTGGGGTCGGCGAGGCTCACCAGGTCGGCGAGGAAGGGAACCTGGATGGTCGCGCCTTCGATGAGCAGGCCCGGGTGCCAGCCGAAGGCGGGGCGCTGCTCGTAGAAGGCGGTGTCGAGTTCGCCGAGCGGGTGGGCGAGCGCGGCGAGGGACAGGTTGAACGGGCCGATGCCGATGCCGACCAGGTCGCGGGGGGCGTCGGGGCCGGGGGTCTGTGCGGGGTTCATCGGGGGGTGTGTCCTTCCACGAGTGTCGCTTGCCGCGCTGCCACGAGGTGCAGCAGCGCGGCCAGGTCGGCGGGCCCGGTGTGGGGGTTGAGGAGGGTGGCCTTGAGCCAGAGCCGGCCGTCGAGGCGGGCCCGGCCGAGGACGGCGCGGCCGTCGGTGAGGAGCGCGCGGCGTACGGCGGCGACGGTGTCGTCGGTGGCGCCGGTGGGCCGGAACAGGACCGTGCTGATGGCGGGCCGGGCGTGGAGTTGGAAGCCGGGGTGCTCGTCGACGAGGGCGGCGAACTCCCGGGCGCGGGCGCAGACCTGGTCGACGAGCGCGCCGAGGCCGCTGCGGCCGAGGGTCCTGAGGGTGACGGCGAGTTTGAGGACGTCGGGGCGGCGGGTGGTGCGCAGGGACCGGCCGAGCAGGTCCGGCAGGCCGGCTTCGGTGTCGTCGGCGGCGTTGAGGTAGTCGGCGCGGTGCCGCAGGGCGGTGAGGTCGCGGCGGTCCTTGACGGCCAGGAGGCCGGCGGCGACCGGCTGCCAGCCGAGTTTGTGCAGGTCGAGGGTGACGGTGTCGGCGGTGTCGAGCCCGGCGAGCCGGGTGCGGTGGCGGTCGCTGAAGAGGAGGCCTCCGCCGTAGGCGGCGTCGATGTGCAGCCGGGCGCCGTGGGCCGCGCAGCGGGCGGCGATCTCGGGCAGGGGGTCGATGAGTCCGGCGTCGGTGGTGCCGGCGGTGGCGGCGACGAGCAGCGGGCCGGGCAGGTGGGAGAGGACCTCGTCGAGCGCGGCGGGGTGGAGCGTGCCGGCCGGGGCGGGTACGACGACGGGGTCGGGCAGTCCGAGCAGCCAGGCGGCCCGCGCCAGCGAGTGATGGGCGTTCGCCCCGCACACCAGCCGCACGGACCCGCCGTGGGTCTCCCGTGCGAGGAGGAGGGCGAGCTGGTTGGACTCGGTGCCGCCGGTGGTGATCAGGGAGTCGGGGGCGGTGCCCGGGTTGTGCCGGGGCCCGTAGATCTCCCTGGCCAGTGCCGCCGCCACCAGCAGTTCCAGTTCCGAAGCCGCCGGGGCCTGGTCCCAGGAGTCGAGGGAGGGGTTGAGGGCGGAGGCGGCGAGGTCGGCCGCTGTGGCGATGGCCAGGGGCGGGCAGTGGAGGTGGGCGGCGCACAGGGGGTGGGCCGGGTCGGCGGCGCCTTCGGCGAACGCGTGGACCAGGGTGCGCGGGGCGTGCGGGTCGCCGTGGTCGGGGAGCACGTCCCCGACTGCCTCCCGCATCCGTGCCGCGACCGCCTCCGGCCCGCCCGTCGGCAGCGGTCCGCCGCGTGCCCGGGTGCCCTCGTCCAGTGCCTGGAGCACGGTGTCGAGCAACGGCCGCAGGGCGCGCGGGCCCTCGGGGCCTGAGGCGAGGGGTGGCGTGCTCATGGGCGTTCCTCCGGGGAGCGGGGGCTACACGCCCGGAAAGCCCAACGACCGGACCCGGATGGAGGTACCTCCGTACGGGAAAACCGGATGGAGGCACCTCTCCCGTCTCAGGCCTTGAATTCGTCCACGTGGTCCTCGGCCCAGACCGCGAAGGGGCGGGCGGGCCGGCCGGTGATCTCCCCTACCGTGCCGGTGATTTCCGGCGGTGTACCGACCGTGGCGGCGAAGCTGTCCATCAGGGCCCGGAGCATGTCCGGCGGGACGTGCGGGAACAGTCCGGGGCCCGCCTGGTCCGGTGGGATCTCGGTGAAGCGCAGCTCGCGGCCGAGGGCCCGGCCGATCGCCGCGACCTGCCCGGCGTTGGTGATCGCCTCGGGCCCGGTGAGGCGGTGGGCCGCGCCCTCGTGGCCGTCGTCGAGGAGGGCGCGTTCGGCGACGGCGGCGATGTCGTCCTCGTGGATCGGGGCGGCCTGGCCGTCGGCGAAGACGCCTCGGACGGTGTCGCCGGTGCGGATCTGCGGGGCCCACTGGAAGGCGTTGGCGGCGAACGCGTTGGGGCGCAGGAAGGTCCACTCCAGGCCGCTGTCGCGGACCTGCTGCTCGGCGGTGGCGTGCATGACGTGGATGGGGTGGGTCTCGTCGGCGCCCGAGCCGATGATTCCGGAGGACAGCAGGACCACGTGACGCACTCCGGCGGCACGGGCCGCCGCCAGGAGGCCGGCCGTGCGGTCGCCGCCCGCCTGGACGTACAGGAAGAGCTTGGTCGCGCCCTCGAACTGGGCGGCCGGCTCGTCGAGGCTGAGTCGTACCGCCTCGGTGCCCGCGGGCAGGCGGGCGCGTTGCGGGTCGCGGGTGAGCGCCCGCACGGGCCGTCCGGCGGCGACGAGGCGTTCGACCAGGGCACGGCCGACGTTTCCGGTGGGTCCGGTCACTACGATCACGAAGGGCTCCTCGGGCTCGGTCGTCGTTGTCCGCCCGAGGCTATGAAGGCCGGCCGGCCCGCCGCATCGTCGAAAGGGACCAGCCGGCCCGCCCGCGCCCTACGTCGCCGGTCCTAGACCTCCTTGCCCTGGCGGACCCGCAACGCCCGTGCCAGGTCGTCGAGTTGGTCGACGAGCTTGCGGCGCAGCGCCGGGATCGGTGCGGCGTCCCGCAGGCATTCCTCGCCGAGGCGGAGGTTCGCGGGGTCGACGGTGTCGGCGGGGAAGGCCCAGCGGCCGGCGGCTTCGGCGATGGCCGGGCCGCGTCGGTCGGCCAGGTCGACCGCGTCGGTGTAGTAGCGCGGCACGTACGCGCGTACCAGGTCGGCCTGTTCGGGCTGCCAGAAGCCCTGGGCGGTGGCGGTGAACAGGTAGTTGGACAGGCCGTCGGAGCCGAACATGGACTCCCAGGCGCGGGCCTTGGCCTCCGGGTCGGGCAGGGCGGCCCGGCAGCGGGCGGCGCCCTCCAGGCCGGTGGCGCTCGGGTCGCGTTCCAGTTCGGCGGCGACGGCGGCCTCGTCGACGGCGCCGAGGACGGCGAGCCGGCCCAGGACGCGCCAGCGCAGCTCGGGGTCGAGTTCCGGGCCGCCGGGCACGGTGCCGTCGGCGAGCCAGGCGGCGATGGTGTCCGGGTGGGCGGTGACGTCGATGCGGTGGCGTACGGCGATCAGGCGCAGGCCGGGGTTGTCGCCGTCCTCGGTGCGGCGGATGAGGTCGCGGCACAGCTCGGAGAGCGTGGCGAGCGCGGCGGGCCGCTCCTCGGGGGTGACGTAGCGGTCGGTGATGTACGTGGACGCGAAGGCGAGCACGCCCTGGACGATCGCGAGGTCGGTCTCCAGCGGGAGATGGGCCCGGGCGGTCTCCAGGTAGGCGGCGGGCGCCAGTTCGCCGTCGCGGACGGCGTCGCGCAGGGCGTTCCAGACGACCGCGCGGGTGAGCGGTTCGGGCAGGCCGGACAGGTCCTTGCGGATGGTCTCGAAGGATTCGGGGTCGAAGCGGACCTTGGCGTAGCTGAGGTCGCCGTCGTTGAGGAGGAGCAGCGCGGGGCGCTTGCCGATGGGGCGGGCGTCGGTGTGCGGAAGGTCCAGGTGGAGGCGTTCGCGCAGGACGAGCTGCCTGCCGTCGTCGCCGAGGTCCCGGTCGTACAGGCCGGCGACGATGCGGTGGGGGCGGCTGCCGGTGCGGTCGACGGTGAGGGCGCAGGTGCCGTTCTCGCCGGGGGTGACGCGGGGGGTGAGGGTGTCGACGCCGGTGGTGCGCAGCCAGGCGTCGGCCCAGGCGTGGACGTCGCGTTCGGTGGCGCCGGCGAGGGAGTCGATGAAGTCGGCGAGGGTGGCGTTGCCGAACTTGTGGCGGGCGAAGTGGGTGTTGATACCGGCCAGGAAGTCCTTCTCGCCGAGCCAGGTGACCAGCTGCCGCAGCGCGGAGGCGCCCTTGGCGTAGGAGATGCCGTCGAAGTTGAGCAGCGCGGAGGCGGTGTCGTCGACGGCCTCGGGGGCGACGGGGTGGGTGGAGGGGCGCTGGTCGGCGTCGTAGCCCCAGGCCTTGCGGTTGACGCCGAAGTCGGTCCACGTGTCCGTGAAACGGGTGGCCTCGGTGAGGGTCTGGTAGCCCATGTACTCGGCGAAGGACTCGTTCAGCCAGATGTCGTCCCACCACTTGAGGGTGACGAGGTCGCCGAACCACATGTGGGCCATCTCGTGGGCGACGACCATGGCGCGGGTCTGCCGCTCGGTGTCGGTGACGGCGGAGCGGTAGACGAATTCGTCGCGGAAGGTGACCAGTCCGGGGTTCTCCATGGCGCCCGCGTTGAACTCGGGGACGAAGGCCTGGTCGTAGGAGTCGAAGGGGTAGGGCTCGTCGAACTTTTCGTGGTAGCGGTCGAAGCACGCGCGCGTGACGTCGAGGAGTTCGTCGGCGTCGGTGTCCAGGTAGGGAGCCAGCGAGCGGCGGCAGTGCAGGCCGAAGGGCAGGCCGCGGTGCTCGGTGCGCACGGAGTGCCAGGGGCCGGCGGCGACGGCGACGAGGTAGGTGGAGATCAGCGGGGTGGCGGCGGCCTTCCAGAGGCCGTCGCCGGTGTGCTCGGTGATGCCGTTGGCGAGGACGGTCCAGTCCTGCGGGGCGCGCACCGACAGCTCGAAGACGGCCTTGAGGTCGGGCTGGTCGAAGGCGGCGAAGACGCGCTGGACGTCCTCCATGAACAGCTGGGTGTAGACGTAGGTCTCGCCGTCGGTGGGGTCGGTGAAGCGGTGCATGCCCTCGCCGGTGCGGGAGTAGCGCATCTGCGCGTGCACGCGCAGTTCGTGTTCTCCGACGGTGAGGTTCTTCAGGGGCAGCCGGTTGCCGTCGAGGGCTTCCGGGTCCAGGGGTTGTCCGTCGAGGGTGACGGAGTGCAGCTCGGCGGGCCTGACCTCGACGAAGGTGTCCCCGTCCGCGCGGGCGCTGAACCTGATCAGGGTGCGGGAGTCGAAGGTCTCGTCCCCGGTGGTCAGGTCGAGTTCGATCGTGTAGCGGTGGACGTCGAGGAGCCCTGCTCGGGTCTGCGCTTCGTCGCGCGTCAGTACGGACATGCAGGACATGCTGCCTGATGGCACTGGCATGGCACAGAGGCGGATCGGTATGCGACCGATGTCCGGTTCTACGTGCGGTCCTTTTCGAGCTCCCCTGCGTGCGCCTGCGCGGGCCGCTGGGGCGGTACGCGCGCCTCGGGGTGGGGCAGGGCGGGCCGCTGGGGGTGTGCGGCGGTCTCGGTGTGCTCCCGGAGCTGGGCGCGCAGCCGGCGCACCTCCTGCTCCAGGGCGAGGTGGTGCTGGTGGGCGTCGTAGAGGTAGCGGACCTTGGTGCGCAGGGCCCAGGGGTCCACGGGTTTCATGACGAGGTCGGCGACGCCGAGGCCGAAGGCGGCGGTGGTCAGTTCCTGGTCGGGGCCGAAGCCGGTGAGCAGGATCACCGGGATGTGCTGGGTCTGTTCCACGCGCCGCATGTAGCGCACGACCTCCAGTCCGCTCACGCCGGGCATGCGCACGTCGAGCAGGAGCAGGCCGACCTGGCCGCGCAGCACCTCCTTGAGCGCCTCGTCGCCGCTGGTGGCCCGGCCGAGCTGATAGCCCAGCGGGGCCAGGGCGCTCTCCAGCGCGTACAGCGTGTCCTCGTGATCGTCGACGATGAGGATCCTGGTATCCGACGGCATGGCCCGACGCCCCTCCCTCGTGGAGGATCCAGAGTAGTCCGGGACACTGACGCGCAGTACTCGTCAGCTGACATGCTGTGCACAGCGCAGCATGCCCCGCGCGGGGCGCCGTGTCACTCCCCCCGGGGGTGGTCGCGCGAGGTCAGTCGAGGCCGGGCGCCGAGCCGTTGAGTGTCTCGTCCGCGATGCGTTCGTGGTGACGGATGACTTCGGCGACGATGAAGTTCAGAAACTTCTCCGCGAAGGCCGGGTCGAGTTTGGCGTTCTCGGCGAGGGCGCGCAGCCGGGCGATCTGGCGGGCCTCACGGGCCGGGTCGGCGGGCGGCAGCTGGTGCCGGGCCTTGAGGTGGCCGACCTGCTGGGTGCACTTGAAGCGCTCGGCGAGCATGTGGACGACGGCCGCGTCGATGTTGTCGATGCTGTCGCGCAGGCGGGCGAGTTCCGTAACGACGGCAGGGTCGACGTCACCGGTGCCGGTGTTGCTGGTGGTCATGGCAGGTCAGCCTAAGGGGCGCACGCCCGGCGGCCGCGGGCCGTCTCACGACTCGGCGGGGCTCAGCCGCTTGTGGAAGTAGACGTCCTCGTGTCCGCCGGGCACGCCCTCGATGCGGGCCCGCTCCCGGAAGCCGAGCCGCGGGTAGAAGCCGGGCGCCTGGAAGCTGTACGTGGAGACGATCATGTCCGTGCAGCCGCGCCGGACGGCCTCTTCCTCCGCGGCGCGCATCAGCCGGCCGCCCCAGCCGGCGAGCCGCTGGTCCGCGCGCACCCAGAGCATGTCCACGCAAGCCAGGCTGCCCCAGGTCCAGGCCGTGAGCCCGCCGATCAGGTCGCCGGCCTCGTCGGTGGCGCGGACGGAGAGGGGCTCGGTGGTGGCGCCGTCGGCGGCCGCGGTGTTGAAGGCGGTGAGCTCCTCGTCGAGCCGCTTCTCGAGTGTGTCGTCCTGGCCGCCCACCCGGAGCGAGGCGGCGGCGGAGCGCTGTTCGCCGGTCACGACCCGGATTCTGCCAGCGGCCCGGGGCGGCGACGACCGGTTTTCGCGGCGGCGGAGCGGCCCCGTGGGCGTCACACTTTCGTACAGTGGAACCGGGTTCAGGGCGTCTTGGGGGTGAGGCGTGGCGAACGACGGGCCGGTCGAGCACGGCTACCCGCATCTGGAGACGGTGCGGGCCGCCATCACGGCGCTGTACAGGCGGCTGTCGTACGACACGATCCAGACGTTCGCGACCAGTGTGCTCCCCGCCGACGTGGCGTTCTGCGACACCGACGACCTGTATCTGGGGGCGCAGCGTGTGGCGCACGAGCTGGTGCGGCACTACCGGCTGCCGGACGCCCGGCTGATCGTGAGCTTCCGGGAGATGCGGCACGCGGCGAATGTCGAGCTGGCGGCCGGGCCGGAGTACTTCGTGGAGCTGAACGACCGGTTCCGTACGCATCGGCGGGACATCGGGGCGGCGCTGGCGCACGAGGTGATGCATGTGTACCTGCACCGCCTCGACCTGTCGTTCCCCGGCGTGAGGGACAACGAGATCCTGACGGACACGGCGACGACGTATCTGGGCGCGGGCTGGCTGCTGCTGGACGCGTACCGGGAGGACCGGGCGTCGTCCCAGAAGCTGGGGTATCTCACTCCGGAGGAGTTCGGGTACGTGCTGGCCAAGCGCGCGCTGGTCTTCGGGGAGGACCCGTCGGTGTGGTTCACCAGCCCGCAGGCGTACACGGCGTACGTGAAGGGGATGGAGCTGGCCCGGCGCGATGAGCAGCAGCCGCCGCTGACGGCGGCGGGGTGGGCGGGGCGACGGCGGTACGCGCGCGACCGGCGGCATGCGCCGGCCGGGCCGCCGCAGCCGGGTGTGCGGTACTCGTTCACTCCCGACGGGGGCGGGCGGCTGCGGGTGTCGTTTCCCTGTCCGACCTGCCATCAGCGGATCAGGGTGCCGGTGCGGGGGCGGGTGCGGGCGCGGTGTGCGTTGTGCCGGAGCGTGCTGGAGTGCGACACGTAGATGTGCGCGCGGGGGTGGGGGAAGGATCGTTCGCCGGTCTTCCTACGCCCCGTACACGCCCCCCGGCTCGCCCGCCTCCGCCAGGAGCTTCCGGGCCGCCTCCCCCGCCTCCGCCGGAGCCCACCGTTCCCCCTTGTCCGCGCTCGGGCCCGGGTGCCAGCCCTCCATCACCGTGATCCGGCCGCCCTCCGCCTCGAAGACCCGGCCCGTGACCCCCGCGCTCGCGGCCGAGCCGAGCCAGACGACCAGGGGGGAGACGTTCTCCGGGGCCATCGCGTCGAAGCCCGAGTCGGGCGCGGCCATGGTGTCGGCGAAGGTGCGCTCCGTCATACGGGTCCGGGCGGCGGGGGCGATCGCGTTGACCTGGACGCCGTAGCGGCGCAGTTCGGCCGCCGCGACCAGGGTCAGGGCCACGATCCCGGCCTTCGCGGCGCTGTAGTTGCCCTGTCCCACCGAGCCCAGCAGGCCGGCTCCGCTGCTGGTGTTGACGATCCGGGCCTTGGGCGGGCGGCCCGCCTTGGCCTCGGAGCGCCAGTGCGCGGCGGCGTGCCGCAGGGGGAGGAAGTGGCCCTTGAGGTGGACGCGTACGACGGCGTCGAAGTCGTCCTCGTCGAGGTTGACCAGCATCCGGTCGCGCAGGAAGCCCGCGTTGTTGACGAGGGTGTCGAGCCGGCCGTACGTCTCCAGGGCGGTCCGGACGAGGGAGGCCGCGCCCTGGGTCGTGGCGATGTCGCCGCCGTGCGGTACCGCTTCGCCGCCCGCCGCGCGGATCTCCTCGGCGACTCGGGCGGCCGGGCTGTCGGGTCCGGGCATCCCGTCGGCTCCGGGTGTGCCGTCGAGGCCGACGCCGAGGTCGTTGACGACGAGCCGCGCGCCCTCGGCGGCGAACGCGAGAGCGTGGGCGCGGCCGAGGCCCCGGCCCGCGCCGGTGACGACGACGACCCGCCCGTCACAGATCCCGCTCATCCCAGCTCTCCTTTCATCTCAGGTCTCCTTGTCCGCGGTCGGGGCGTCCGGGAACGTTCGCCGTCGAGGCGTCCAGGAACGCGGGGCGCTCCCCGCCCCCGTGGACGAGCAGGCTCGCCCCGCTGATGTAGGCGGCGGCGTCCGAGGCGAGGAAGACCGCGGCCCGGCCGACGTCGGACGGCTCGGCGAGACGGCCGAGCGGGACGGTGCGGGCGACGGCGGCGACGCCGTCCTGGTCGCCGTAGTGGAGGTGGGACAGTTCGGTGCGGACCATGCCGACGACGAGCGTGTTGACCCGGATGTCGGGGGCCCACTCCACGGCCATCGAGCGGGCGAGGCTCTCCAGGCCCGCCTTGGCGGCGCCGTAGGCGGCGGTGCCCGGGGAAGGGCGGCCTCCGCTGACGCTGCCGATCATGACGATCGAGCCCCGGGCCCGCCGCAGGTGCTCGTACGCGGCGAGGGACACGGTCAGCGGAGCCACGAGGTTGAGCTCCACCACGCGCGCGTGCCGGTCGGCGTCGGCGTGGGCGAGCGGGCGGTGGGGGCTGCCGCCCGCGTTGTTGACGAGTACGTCCAGCCGCGGCAGCTCGCCGCACAGGCGCCGGACGGCCTCGGCGTCCCGGACGTCCAGCGGCACGAACTCCGTTCCCGGCACCGGGACTTCCGGCGGGCGTCGGGCGCACACCACGACCTCGGCGCCCGCCCGTACGAAGGCACGCGCGATGCCGGCTCCGACGCCCCGGGTCCCGCCCGTGACGACGGCGACCTTCCCGTCCAGCTCCATTCGCTGCTACCTTCCACCTAACAAACGTTTGGTGGAAAGGTAGCTGATGCGGCCATGGGTGTCTCCACCTCGCGCGGGGAAAAGGGCGTAGCCGTCGTCACCGTCGACTTCCCGCCGGTGAACGCCCTGCCGGTGGCCGGCTGGTTCGCCCTGGCCGACGCGGTGCGCGCGGCCGGGCGCGACCCGCAGGTGCGGTGCGTGGTGCTGACGGCCGAGGGGCGGGGGTTCAACGCGGGCGTGGACATCAAGGAGATCCAGGCGGACGACGGGCACGGGACGCTGCTCGGCGCGAACAGCGGTTGCGCGGAGGCCTTCGCGGCGGTGTACGAGTGCGAGGTGCCGGTCGTCGCGGCCGTGCAGGGCTTCTGCCTGGGCGGCGGCATCGGCCTGGTGGGGAACGCGGACGCGATCGTGGCGAGCGAGGACGCGGTGTTCGGGCTGCCCGAGCTGGACCGCGGAGCGCTGGGCGCGGCCACGCACCTGGCCCGGCTGGTCCCCCAGCACCTGATGCGGGCGCTGTACTACACGGCGCGTACGGCGAGCGCGGCGGAACTGCACGCGCACGGCTCGGTGTGGCGGGTGGTGCCGCGCGAGGAACTGCGGGCGGCCGCCCTGGAGCTGGCCCGCGAGATCGCCGCGAAGGACGGGCGGCTGCTGCGCCTGGCCAAGGCCGCCCTCAACGGCATCGACCCGGTCGACGTGCGCCGCAGCTACCGCTTCGAGCAGGGCTTCACCTTCGAGGCGGGGCTCAGCGGGGTGGGCGCCCGGGTGCGGGCAGGCTTCGGGAAGGAGGGCAGGTAGGTGAGTGACAAGACGATGACCGTCGATGAGGTCGTCTCCCGTCTGCACAGCGGCATGACCCTGGGCATCGGCGGCTGGGGCTCGCGCCGCAAGCCGATGGCCCTGGTGAGAGCACTGCTCCGGTCCCGGATCACCGATCTCACGATCGTCTCGTACGGCGGCCCGGACGTCGGCATGCTGGCCGCCGCCGGGCGGATCCGGAGGCTGGTCACGGCCTTCGTCACCCTGGACTCGATCCCCCTGGAGCCGCACTACCGCGCGGCCCGCGAGCGCGGCGCGTTCGCGCTGACGGAGATCGACGAGGCGATGTTCATGTGGGGCCTGCGCGCGGCGGCGAACCGGCTGCCGTTCCTGCCCGTGCGGGCCGGCCTCGGCTCGGACGTGATGCGGGTCAACCCCGGCCTGCGGACGGTCACTTCACCGTACGAGGACGGGGAGACCTTCGTGGCGATGCCCGCCCTGCGCCTCGACGCGGCCCTGGTGCACATGAACCGCGCCGACCGGCTGGGCAACGGGCAGTACCTGGGCCCGGACCCGTACTTCGACGACCTGTTCTGCGAGGCGGCGGACACGGCGTACGTCAGCTGCGAACGGATCGTCGACACGGCCGAGTTGACGAAGGCGGCACCGCCGCAGAGCCTCCTGGTCAAGCGGCACACGGTGACAGGCGTCGTGGAGGCGCCGAACGGGGCGCACTTCACGTCCTGCGCGCCCGACTACGGCCGGGACGAGGCCTTCCAGAAGACGTACGCGACGACACCTTGGCCGGAGTTCGCCGCCCGGTTCCTCGCCGGGGACGAGCAGGCGTACCGGACGGCCGTCAGGGAGGGGACATGACGGGCGTCACCCGTGCCGAGTACTGCGTGATCGCGTGCGCCGAGGCCTGGCGGGGCGACGGTGAGGTGCTCGCGAGTCCCATGGGGCTGATCCCCTCCGTCGGCGCCCGGCTCGCCCGGCTCACCTTCGCGCCGGACCTGCTGCTGACCGACGGTGAGGCGCTGCTGGTCCGCCCGGACGGGACGACGGAGGGCTGGCTGCCGTACCGGCAGCATCTGGCCCTGGTCACCGGGGGCCGGCGGCACGTGATGATGGGCGCGAGCCAGATCGACCGGTTCGGCAACCAGAACATCTCCTGCATCGGCGACTGGGAGCGGCCGCGGCGGCAGTTGCTCGGTGTGCGCGGCGCACCGGTCAACACCCTCAACCATCCGACCAGTTACTGGATCCCGCGGCACTCCCGGCGGGTCTTCGTCGAGCGGGTCGACATGGTCTGCGGAGTGGGGTACGACCGCGCGGCCGGGGCGCGTCACCACCGCATCCCGCGGGTCGTCTCCGACCTGGGCGTCTTCGACTTCGCCACCCCCGACCGCTCGATGCGGCTGGCCTCGCTGCATCCGGGTGTCACGGTGGAGCAGGTCAGGGAGGCGACGGGTTTCGAGCTGACCGTCCCCGACGAGGTGCCGCCGACCCGCGAGCCGACCGCCGGGGAGCTCCGGCTGATCCGCGAGGTCGTCGACCCGGCCGGCACGCGGACCAGGGAGGTCGCCGCGTGATGGAGACGGCGCTGACCCGGCTGACCGGCGTCCGCCACCCCATCGTGCAGACCGGGATGGGCTGGGTGGCGGGGCCGCGCCTGGTCTCCGCCACGGCGAACGCGGGCGCTCTGGGCATCCTGGCCTCCGCGACGATGACGCCCGACCGGCTGCGGGCGGCCGTCCGGGAGGTCCGGGCGCGTACCGACGCGCCGTTCGGGGTGAACCTGCGTGCCGATGCGGCGGACGCCGGCGACCGGGTGCGGATCCTGATCGAGGAGGGCGTCCGGGTCGCCTCCTTCGCCCTGGCCCCCTCCCGGGAGCTGATCGGCGAGCTCAAGGAGGCCGGAGTGGTCGTCATACCGACCGTCGGGGCGCGCCGGCACGCCGAGAAGGTCGCCGGGTGGGGCGCGGACGCGGTCCTCGTGCAGGGCACGGAGGGCGGCGGGCACACCGGCGAGGTGGCCACGACGGTGCTGCTGCCGCAGGTGGTCGACGCCGTGGACATACCGGTCGTGGCGGCGGGCGGGTTCTTCGACGGGCGGGGACTGGTCGCGGCGCTGGCCTATGGCGCGGCGGGCGTCGCCATGGGCACGCGGTTCCTGCTCACCTCGGACTCGACGGTGCCGGAGGCGGTGAAGGCGCGGTACCTGGAGGCGACGGTGCGGGACGTGACGGTCACCAGGGCGGTGGACGGACTTCCACACCGCATGCTCCGGACGGAGCTGGTGGACGCGCTGGAGAACTCGGGCCGGGTGCGGGCCCTGTTCCACGCGACGCGCAGGGCGTCCCGCTTCCGGCGGCTCTCCGGCCTCACCTGGCGTCGCATGGTCCGCGACGGTCTCGCCCTCAGGCACGGCAAGGACCTGACCTGGAGCCAGGTCCTGCTCGCCGCGAACACACCGATGCTGCTCAAGGCGTCCATGGTGGACGGCCGTACGGATCTCGGGGTGATGGCGTCCGGGCAGGTCGTCGGGGTGATCGACGACCTGCCCTCGTGCGCGGAGCTGGTGGAGCGGATCATGAAGGAGGCCGAGGACACCCGGCGGCGCCTCACAGCCTCTCGATGATCGTCACATTGGCCTGGCCGCCGCCCTCGCACATGGTCTGCAGGCCGAACCGGCCGCCGGTGCGCTCCAGTTCGTGCAGCAGGGTCGTCATCAGCTTCACGCCGGTCGCGCCGAGCGGGTGGCCCAGGGCGATGGCACCGCCGTTGACGTTGACCTTCTCCGGGTCCGCGCCGGTCTCCTTCAGCCAGGCCAGGACGACCGGGGCGAAGGCCTCGTTGATCTCGACGAGGTCGATGTCGCCGATGGTCATGCCGGTCTTCTTCAGGGCGTGGGCGGTGGCCGGGATCGGCGCGGTGAGCATGCGGATCGGGTCCTCGCCGCGCACCGAGAGATGGTGCACCCGCGCGCGGGGGGTGAGCCCGTGTTCGCGCACGGCCCGCTCGGAGGCCAGCAGCATCGCCGCCGCCCCGTCGGAGACCTGCGAGGAGCAGGCGGCGGTGATCGTGCCGCCGTCGATGACCGGCCCCAGTCCGGCCATCTTCTCCAGGGAGGTGTCCCGGCGCGGGCCCTCGTCGGCGGAGACGCCCCCGTACGGCACGGTCTCGCGGTCGAAGCGGCCCTCGTCGATCGCCCGCACCGCCCGCTGATGGGACCGCAGGGCGAACTCCTCCTGGTCCCGCCTGCCGATCCCCCACTTCGCGGCGATCATCTCGGCGCCCGCGAACTGGTTGACGGGCCTGTCCCCGTACCGTGCCCGCCAGCCCGCACTGCCCGCGAACGGGCCCTCGGTCAGCCCCAGCGGCTCGGCGGCCTGCCGGGTGGCGAAGGCGATGGGGATCATCGACATGTTCTGCACGCCGCCGGCGACGACCAGGTCCTGGGTGCCGGACAGCACGCCCTGCGCCGCGAAGTGCACGGCCTGCTGCGAGGAACCGCACTGCCGGTCGACGGTCACGCCCGGCACCTCCTCGGGCAGCCCGGCCGCCAGCCAGCAGGTCCGCGCGATGTCCCCGGCCTGGGGCCCCACGGCGTCCAGACAGCCGAGGACGACGTCCTCCACGGCGGCCGGGTCGACGCCGCAGCGGGTCATCAGCTCCTTGAGCACGTGGGCGCCGAGGTCAGCCGGGTGGACCCCGCTCAGTCCTCCCCCGCGCCGCCCGACGGGCGTGCGGACCGCTTCGACGATGTAGGCCTCGGCCATGGCAACTCCCTCACAGATAAGGGCTATTCGCGTACGGCGATCCCGTCCAGCACCATCGACAGGTACTGCCGGGCGATCTCGTCCGGGCTGTGCTGGCCGCCCGGGCGGTACCAGGACGCGGCCACCCACACCGTGTCGCGCACGAACCGGTAGGTGAGCCGGACGTCGAGGTCGGCCCGGAAGGCCCGTTCGGCGACGCCGCGCTCCAGGGTGGACAGCCACGCCTTCTCGAATCTGCGCTGCGACTCGGCGAGGAACGCGAACCGCTCCTGCGCCACGAGCTGCTTGCTCTCCTTCTGGTAGATCGCGACGGCCGCGCGATGCCGGTCGATCTCCCGGAAAGACTCGGTGACCAGGGCCTGAAGTGTCTCGCGGGGCCCGAGTCCGGCACCCAGGACGGCGTCGTAGCCGTCCCAGAGCTCGTCGAGGAAGGTGCGCAGGATCTCCTCCAGCATCGACTCCTTGGAGTCGAAGTGGTAGTAGAGGCTGCCCGCGAGCATCCCCGCGTGGTCCGCGATCTTGCGGACGGTGGTGGCGTTGTAGCCCTGCTCGGCGAAGACCTCGGCGGCGGTGCCGAGGAGTTCGCTGCGGCGGTCCGGGGCGGCGGGGGGGTCGGCGGTCACCTGGGGCTTCTTCTTGGTCGGCACGCTGTCCATTGTCCTAGGGGTGCCCTAGGGGTGCTGGCTGCTGACGGAGACGACCTCGCCCGTCATGTACGAGGAGTAGTCCGACGCCAGGAACACGATCACATTGGCCACCTCCCAGGGCTCGGCGCAGCGCCCGAAGGCCTCGCGGGCCGTCAGTTCCTCCAGCAGTTCGGGGGTCGTCACCTTCGCGAGGTGGGGATGCATGGCGAGGCTCGGCGACACCGCGTTGACCCGCACTCCGTACTCGGCGGCCTCCATGGCGGCGCACCGGGTCAGCGCCATCACGCCCGCTTTCGCGGCCGCGTAGTGCGCCTGTCCGGCCTGGGCGCGCCAGCCGACGACGGAGGCGTTGTTGACGATCACGCCGCCGGTGTCCCGCATCCGGCGCAGGGCGGCCCGGGTGCACCTGAAGGTGCCGTTCAAGGTCACGTCGAGGACCGTCGACCACTGTTCGTCGGTCATGTCGACGAGCGGCGCGGTCCCGCCGAGGCCCGCGTTGTTGACGACCACGTCGAGCCGGCCGTGCTCCTGGACGGCGGTGTCGAACAGCGCGCGCACCTGCGACTCGTCGGTGACATCGCACACGGCGGACGCCACCGCGCCCTCGAACTCCCGGGTCAGCTCCGCCTCGTACTCCTTCAGCCGCCGCGGGTGCGCGTCGCTGATCAGCACGCGGGCGCCTTCCTCCAGGAAACGACGTGCGGTCGCCCCGCCGATCCCCGCGCCCGCCGCCGCGGTGATGACGGCCGTGCGCCCGTCGAGCAGCCCGTGTCCGGGAACCCTCGTCGGCGCCTCGACGTTTGTCATGGCAGCACGCTAACCTACCAAACACTTGTTAGGGAAGCCCGTCGGTGAGGGAAGGAGGACGCCGGTCGTGGACCTCACCCACTCCCCCGCCGACGAGGCGTTCCGCGCCGAGGCCCGCGCCTGGCTGCACGCGCACGTGCCGTCCGAGCCGCTCCCCTCCCTGGAGACCGCGGACGGCTTCGCCGCTCACCGCGCCTGGGAGGCGGAGCTGGCCGCGGACGGCTGGTCGGTGGTGAACTGGCCGGGGGAGTTCGGCGGCCGGGACGCCACGCTGGTCCAGTGGCTGCTGTTCGAGGAGGAGTACTACGCGGCGGGCGCGCCCGGGAGAGTCGGCCAGAACGGCATTCATCTGCTCGCCCCGACGCTCTTCGAGCACGGCACGCGGGAGCAGCGAGCCCGGGTGCTGCCCTCCATGGCCACCGGTGAGGTGATCTGGGCCCAGGCCTGGTCGGAGCCGGAGGCGGGCTCGGACCTGGCGTCCCTGCGCTCGAAAGCCGTGCGCACCGAAGGCGGCTGGCTGCTGACCGGGCAGAAGACCTGGTCGTCCCGGGCCACCTTCGCGGACCGCGCCTTCGGCCTGTTCCGCAGCGACCCGCACGCGCCGAAGCCCCACCAGGGCCTTGCGTACCTGATGTTCGACCTGCGCGCCCCCGGCGTGACCGTCCGCCCCATCGCCCGCCTCGACGGAAAGCCGGCCTTCGCAGAGCTGTTCCTGGACGAGGTGTTCGTGCCCGACGAGGACGTGATCGGCGAGCCCGGCCAGGGCTGGCGGATCGCGATGTCGACGGCGGGCAACGAACGCGGTCTGATGCTGCGCTCCCCCGGCCGCTTCCTCGCCGCCGCCGACCGGCTCCACCGGCTCTGGCGGGCACAGGGCAGCCCGGAGAGCACCCGGGACCGCGTGGCCGACGCCCTGATCGGCGCCCGCGCCTACCAGCTGTTCACCTACGCCGCGGCCTCCCGCTTCCTGGACGGCGAGTCGATCGGCCCGGAGTCCAGCCTGAACAAGGTCTTCTGGTCGGAGTACGACATCGCGCTGCACGAGACGGCCCTCGACCTTCTCGGCGAGGAGGGCGAGCTGGCCGACACGGACTGGGCCGAGCGCTACGTCTTCTCCCTGGCCGGTCCCGTCTACGCGGGGACGAACGAGATCCAGCGCGACATCATCGCCGAGCGCCTGCTCGGACTGCCGAAGGGCCGCCGCTGATGCGTTTCCTCCTCGACGCCGAGCAGCGCGCCTTCGCCGCCTCGCTGGACGCCCTGCTCACGGCGGCGGACACACCGGCGGTGGTACGGGACTGGAGCCGGGGCGACCACACGAGCGGGCGGGCGCTGTGGTCCCGTGTCGCACAGGCGGGCGTGTTCGCGCTGGCCGTTCCGGAGACCTACGACGGCGGCCTGGGGCCGCGACCGGTGGAGCTGGCCGTCGCGTTCGTGGAGCTGGGCCGCCACGCGGTACCGGGGCCGCTGGTCGAGACGGTCACGGCGGCGGTGATCCTCAGCGGTGCGGACCCGGGCACGGCCAAGCGACTGCTGCCGCCGCTGGCGTCGGGCGGGACGCTCGCGACGGTAGGGGTCGGGAGGTCGTACGCCCTCGACGGCGACGCCGCCGGTCTCCGTCTCGCCTGCTCCTCCGACGGCATCCGCCTCTCCCCCGGCCACGGCCCCGTCCGCCCGTCCCTCGACCCGGCCCGCCGCCTCACGCCCCTCACCCCCGGCGGCGAACTCCTCCTCGCCGGGCCGCTCACGGAACAGGCCCTCGCCTGGGCCCGCCTCGCCACCGCCGCGCAGGCCCTGGGCGTGGGCCTGGCACTCCTCGACCGGACCGTCGCCCACGTGAAGCGGCGCTGCCAGTTCGGGGTGCCCATCGGCTCGTTCCAGGCGGTCAGGCACCGGCTGGCCGACGCGAAGATCGCCCTGGAGTTCGCCCACCCGCTGGTCTTCGGAGCAGCCCTCACCATGCGGCCGGCCGAGGTCGCCGCCGCCAAGGCCGCCGCGTGCGAGGCGGCGTACAGCACCGCACGCACCGCGCTGCAACTGCACGGCGCGATCGGCTACACGGCGGAGTACGGCCTGTCGCTGTGGCTGACCAAGGCCCGGGCCCTGCGCACCGCCTGGGGCGATCCCCACGCGTGCCGGGCCCTGGTCGTCAGTGCGGCTGGTGATCGCCGCTGGTGATCTCCCGGTACTCCTCCACGGTCGGCTTCTCGATCCGCGCGTCCGGCCCGAACATCGCCTTCGCGAGCCGGGCGCGCAGCCGCTCGGACCGCTTGACCTTGCGGCGGACGCCCCCCGCGTCGACCAGGGGCCCGATCTCGTACGGCGGACGCTGCTCGTGCTGGGTGAGGGTGAACAGCTCGGCCTGCGACAGGGGCTCGTGCACCTCGGTGTACTCGCCGTTCGGCAGCCGTTTGATGGTGCCGGTCTCCCTGCCGTGCAGCACCTTGGCTCGGTCGCGGCGCTGGAGGCCCATGCAGATCTTCTTCGTGACGATGAAGGCGACGACCGGCAGCACGAAGACACCGATCCGCACGAACCAGGTGATCACGTTGATGGACAGATGCAGATGCGTGGCCACGATGTCGTTGCCGCCGCCGATCAGCAGCACCGCGTAGAGGGTCAGCCAGGCCACGCCCAGGCCGGTGCGCACGGGCGCGTTGCGCGGCCGGTCCAGGATGTGGTGCTCGCGTCTGTCACCGGTGATCCACGCCTCGATGAAGGGATAGGCGGCGATGGCGAGCATGACCAGCGGGAAGAGCGCGAACGGGATGAACACGCCGAGCACCAGCGTGTGCCCCCACAGGTTGATCTCCCATCCCGGCATCACCCGGATCAGCCCCTCCGAGAACCCGAGGTACCAGTCGGGCTGGGCGCCGGTGGTGACGAGGTCGGGGCGGTAGGGGCCGAAAGCCCACACGGGGTTGATTTGGGCGATCGCGCCCATGACGGTCAGGACACCGAAGACGAGGAAGAAGAAGCCGCCCGCCTTGGCCATGTAGACCGGCAGGAAGGGCATCCCGACGACCGACCGCTCCTTGCGTCCGGGTCCCGGGAACTGGGTGTGCTTGTGGTAGAAGACCAGGATCAGATGGACGGTCACCAGGCCCAGCATGATCCCGGGCAGCAGCAGCACATGGACCGGGAAGAGGCGCGAGATGATGTCGTCGCCCGGGAACTCCCCGCCGAAGAGGAAGAACGCCACGTACGTCCCGACGATCGGGATCGACAGGATCGCGCCGTGCGCGAAGCGCAGGCCGGTGCCGGACAGCAGGTCGTCGGGGAGGGAGTAGCCGGTCAGGCCGGTGATGATGCCCAGCATCAGCAGGGTCCAGCCGAACACCCAGTTGAGCTCGCGCGGCTTGCGGAAGGCGCCCGTGAAGAACACCCGCATCATGTGCACCATCATGCCGGTGATGAAGACCAGCGCCGCCCAGTGGTGGATCTGCCTCATCAGCAGCCCGCCGCGCACGTCGAAGCTGATGTCCAGGGTGGACTCGAACGCCCTGGACATGAGCACGCCGTTGAGCTCCGTGTAGGACCCCTGGTAGACGACCTCCTGCATGCTCGGCTCGAAGAACAGGGTGAGGTAGACGCCGGTGAGGATCAGGACGATGAAGCTGTAGAGGGTGACCTCGCCCAGCATGAAGGACCAGTGGTCCGGGAAGACCTTGCGCATGTTGGCCCTGGCCAGCCCGTAGAGCCCGAGCCGCCCGTCCGCCCAGTCGGCGAGCTTCTCGCCCTTGCCGGCCGGAGGGCTCCGGCGAGCGGAAGCCGTCCTGTACACCCGTCGTGCGCCGTCGTCGCCCATACGTCGTCGCCTCCCCGTGGGATCCTTCCCAGCGTGGCACGGCAGCGCGGCGGCGCAAACGGGGCGTATGGGCGGTTGGGCCAAGGGGCGGTTCGGTTGGGCCAGGGGAGCGAGCAGGCGGCTCAGCGGCTGCCGGGATCCCGCACGATCCCCTGTGCCCTGGCGGCCACGAGCCACTTCGGGAACTCGCCCACCAGCCGGTCGTACAGTTCGGCGTCCGAGACGCTCCGCGGGTCCTCACCCGCGTGGAAGAACCCTGCGTTGTCCACGACCCGCTTGCCCGGCACGGCCAGCTCGTCGAGCTTGCGCAGGAAGTCGAACTGCTTGCTGCCCGGGTCACCGAAGCCGATGAACTGCCAGAACAGCGGCAGCCTCGCCGCCTTGCACAGGTACCGCTCCGCGGCGAGCTTGTTGATGGGCCCGCCGTCGGTCTGGAAGATCACCAGGGCGGGTTCGGTCGCCCCGCTGTCGAGGTAGTGGTCGATGACGGCGTCCATCGCCAGGTGGTAGCTGGTCTTGCCCATGTGCCCGAGCCCGGCCACGATCCGGTCGATCCGCCCCTGGTGGCCGGCCAGGGCGATATCGGTCTCGGCGTCGACGTCGGTGGAGAAGAACACCACCGGCACGGTGCCGTCGTCGTCGAGGTGCGCCGACAGCCCGAGCACCCGGTCGGCCAGCGCCTGCACACTGCCGTCCTTGTAGTACGGCCTCATCGAGCCCGAGTGGTCGACCACGAGGTAGACCGCGGCCCGCAGCCCGTCGAGGCCGTGCTTGCGCAGCGACACCCCGGCGCTCTTGTACAGGCTGACCAGCGCGGGCGCGGTCTCCTCCACCTTGCTGAGACTGATCGCGGCCATCCGGGCCCTCCCCCCTCGGTCACCGGCTGCCGATCACCGGGACGGGTCCTGAGAGTACGGCACCCCGGCCCCCGTGCTCTGCGATGATGTCCTACTCGTGAATTGCATGAGGGGGACGTGTGCAACCGGGACAGGCTGAGACCCCTGGAGCGGGCAGACGGCGGGCGTTGGTCGTCGGGGTGGGGCGGACCCCCGCGCTGGAGCGGGACGAGCACCTGGCCCGGCGTTTCCCCGCCCTGGAGAGCGCCGTCGAGGACGTCGAACTGGTGAGCCGTGCGCTGCGCCAGTCGCACTACGAGGTACGGCCGCTGCACGACCCGGGCGGCTTCGAACTGCTCGGGGCCCTCCAGGAGTTCTTCGACGAGTGCTCCCCCGGCGACACGGCGTTCCTCTACGTGTCCTGTCACGGTACGACCGTCGGCAAGCGGGACCATCTCCTGCCCGCCGACGTACAGCCGGGCCGCATGGACCCGGCCGGTGGCCGGTCGCTCCTCGACCGCACGCTCATAGCCGCCGACCCCGAGGGACTGCTCGACGGGCTGCCCGCCGGCGTGACGACGGTCGTCTGCCTGGACATCTGCCGCACCGAGGAGCCCACGCCCCTGGCCGAGCAGAGCAGGAAGACCGTGCTCTCGGCCACCGAGGACGTGTACTGGCTGTACAGCTGCAGCCGGGGCGAGCGCTCCTACGCCGACCCCCAGGAAGGCAGTTGGTTCGGCCGGGCGCTCGCCAAGGCGCTCGCGCCGACGACCCAGCCGACCACCTTCGCCGACCTCGTCCGCTACACCCGCACGACGGTGCGCCGGAACGCGTCCGACGCGGGCGTCATGCCGCCCACCGTCGACCGGTACTTCCCGCACGGCCTCAACGCGGACGGCCCCGGCCCCGTGCTGTGCGAGGGCGCGCAGGAGGCGTACCGGTGGACGACCATGATCGAGCAGTCGTCCCTGTGGCACTGCACGTCGGGCACCCCGGCTGTGCACGAGCGGGTCAAGAAGCGGCTCGGCGAGCTGGTCGAGCACATCGTGGACTCGCTCTCCACCGAGGGCGCGCACCGCGACGACCCGTGGACCGACCCCACCTATCCGGTCCGGGTGGTCGACCGGATGGAAACGCTGGTCAAGCGGGCCCGTCTGGAGGGCCGCGACCTGCTCTCGCCCGCTGAGACGGCGGCGCTGCTCGCCGCGCCCGTCGTGCAGGAGGGCGTCGTCGCGATCGCGCTGGAGGAGCTGCGCCGGACGATGCCCGAGGGCATGGACGTCAAGAGCGCCGCGGACGACGCCCTCGAAGGCCACGACCGCCTGGTCCGGGACGCCGCCCACGACGTGGCCCGCGCGCACTCCCAGGTCCGGCGCACCGTCGCGACGCTGCGCCGCCGCGGCCTGAAGGAGCAGACGGCGGCCGCCGACCACTGGCTGCGGCACCGCTTCATCACCGACTGGGACCTGCTGTGGGAACGCACGGGCGACTACTCGGCCGTGGACACGATCCTCGACCTGCTGGTGAGCGCGATCCTGGACGCGGCCGCCGCCCCCACGGGAGCACCGGTCAGAGAGGCGACCAGGCTCACCATCGACGGCCAGGTGCGCCAGGTCCTCGGCCATCTGACGGTCCATCCGAGTACCAGCCCGCGCATCAACGACGCGCGCGGCGGTGACGACTGGAGCACCTACCCGCCGGTGCCCGGGAACCAGTGGCGCGCCTCGGACCTCGCCCGTCTGCTGTGGACGGCCGGCCTCCAGGCCGCCGACCCGCGCCGGATGTCGAGCGTCCTCGTCGACCACCTCGGCGCCCATGAACCCCTGGACCCGGACGATGTGGTGGCCGCCCTGTCCGCCGACTTCGGCTACGACGTGACGCTCCTGGGCGAACAGGACGACGGCCCCTACGAACTCACCGTCCGGTTCGCCTGCCCCCATCCGGCGCTGCACGTGGCCGTCGAGGAGCTCGCCGCGCGGACGAACGCGACGGTGAGCCTGCTGCACCAGGAGTGCCAGAAGGCCCGTACGACCCCGCCGGCCCTGCTGCGCGGATTCCCCGAGCGCGTCACCACCGACCAGCTCGTCCCCGTGGCCGAGCGGTACAAGCAGCCGCTGGAACGCTTCCGGCTGGCCGAGGACGAGATCCGGCCCCTGCTGATGGGCACCCAGCTCTACGGCGATCCGATGCTGGCGGTGCGCGAGCTGTACCAGAACGCCCTGGACGCCTGCCGCTACCGTGACATGCGCCGGCAGTACGGCGCGGCGCAGGGGCGGCCCGGGCCCGACTGGCAGCCGAGCATCACGTTCACGCAGGGCTGGGACGCCGACGGCAGGCCGTACATCGAGTGCACGGACAACGGTTCCGGCATGAACCGCGCCAAGCTGACCTCGATGTTCGCCCGCGCCGGCAAGCGGTACGAGCAGGACCCCGAGTTCGTCCAGGAACGCCGCAACTGGCGCCGCGCCGAGCTCGGCGAGATGCCCCTCAACTCCCGTTTCGGCATCGGCGTGTTCAGCTACTTCATGCTGGCCGAGGAAGTCGTCGTCTGGACGAGCCCGGTGGACCACTACGGCCGCACGCTCCAACTGGAGCCGCTGCGCGCCGACATCCAGTCGGGCTCGGGGCTGCTGCGGATCGGCCAGGATCCGCATGTGGCGCTGGACGGCGGGACGCGGGTGCGGCTCTATCTGGGCGAGGACTCCGCCGTCCCGCCCTCGTTGGTGGACACGCTCGAGTCCTTCCTGTGGGTGGCGGACTTCGAGGTGGAGGCACGGGAGCTCACCAAGGACGACAACCGGACGGTCGTACGGCACCGGCGCTGGGAGCCCGGGGCGCTCACGCCTCCCACCCCCAAGCCCTGGTTCGGAGACGCCGTCCAGGGCGCCCGCGACATCTGGCTGGTGCAGGGGCAAGGCGGGTGGCTGCTGGACGGAGTGGTCATCAAGGACGCGCCGGAGTCTTACGGCCACATCGTCAATCTGCGGGAGCGGCATCGGCCGGAACCCAGTGTGGACCGCAACAGCCTGATCTCCTACGGCCGTGAGGCGGTGACGTCCGAGCTGCTGGAGGCCGCGCCGAGGGCCGCCGCGCGGTGGCGGGAGGTCCTCCTGTCGTGGCTGTGGGAGCTCGCGGCGAAGTCGCCCCGGCTCGCCCTGACCGTGCTCGACTCGCTGCCCGACGACACCATGGCCATCATCTTTCCCCCGGGAGCGCTCCCCCATGAGACCCTGCCGCGTACGGTGCCTCTCGCGACCGCTGGGTGCCTGCCCATGGACGAGGGCGCCGGGAACAGCCGAGGCCCCTGGCGTGGGCTGCTCGGCGAGTACCAGAGCGCCCTCGCCAGACAGTGGCAGAAGGCACGGCTCGCTCTCCACCAGGAGGGAAAGGCGTTCCTGCCGCCCGGCTACCCCCCTCCGACCGCGATGGACGCGGTCCTCTTCCCGAAGGACGCCAACACCCCGCGCGGATGGGAGACGGTGCTGCGGGCCGCATACCTGACGCACACGCCGTCGGCTGAGCCCCTGAAGGCCCTCCGCCGCTACGCGATCCTGGGTATGGAGGTTCCCGCCGCGGCGGACATCCGCGGACTTCGGACCGCCCGGCCCACGGCGGAACTGGTGGAGCTGTCCGGGATGTGGCGTTCCATGCTGGCCTCGGGGGCCTGGAACGAGCCGGCCCGGTACGCCCCGCTCCTCCTGATCGCCGTACGGCACCGCCTGACCCTCGGGGACGCGGTCTCTCTCCTGGAGGAACTCCGGACCTGGCAGCCCGAGTTGCCGCCTCCGCCCGTTCTGGACGCCGACCTGGCCGCCGAGGTCCCCACTCGCGGTGACGCCGCGCTACTGGTGAGCAAGGAACTGGACGAGGAACTGCATGTGTGGCCCGGTGAGCTGGGGGTCGTCGATCTTCTCGTCCGGGGCGAACCGGGAGTGCCGGTCAGCGACCTGGCGGCTCGTGTCCGGCGGTTCGAGCCGCTCGGCTTCTCGCTGCGAGAAGCCCCCTCGCCTGCCGCCATCGAGCACGGTCCGCTCGATGCGATGGAACGTTCCCTGTTCGTTCGCTCGGTCGGTGGCCGCCTGGAGGTGGCCAGATGGCGTGGCGACGATCTCCGCATCGCCGACCTGCTCCTGCTCGCCGCGGAGTTGCAGACTCCGCCCCGGGAAGTGGCCTCACGTCTGAACGCCCTCACGCCGGTGACCGGGATGCGCGCCGACGAGCCGCCCGCCGAGGTGGCCGACTGGATCCCCTCCTCCCTGGCGGCCGAAGTGCTCTCTGCGATCCGTCGCCGTGGCACCGGAGTCACGCCCTGGGAGTTCATCAGGGTCATCACGCGCAGAGCCTCTCGCACCCCGAGCCTGTCGCCCCGGTCGGACATCGACCTCGACGAGGTCGACAAGGTCCTGCGGCGCTTGAGTACGGCGGGCCTGCTCGCCCCGGGCTTCGAGGACCGCATCGACGAGACCGTGCGGCAACTGGAGGTCTGGGACCACCCCCTCACCCGTGGACACACGATCGGGGCGTCCGGCAGCCATCTGGACGAGCAGGGCGTGACACCCCCGGTCCTCGTCCAGCTCAGCGCCACGGAGCGGCGCCCCATCGGCGACATCGTGCAACGGCTGACAGGCCAGGACCAGATACTGCCCGTCTCCGTCACTCAGCCGGATCCCGCAGTCCTGGACCTGCAAGCGACCAACCAGGACGTCAGTGCGCTCGTGCGGCACCCGTCGAACGGATTCGTGCCGGCCCTCCGGCTCAGGCGACTGCTGCACCACGCGTACAGCACGCGCCGCACCCTCGCCGCCTCCATCGAGCACCTCACCCGGTTCGTCCCGCTCGGCGGCCCGCCGCCCCCCTGCGCTCCCGACACCCCCGGGTTCGCGGCCGTACGGGACCGCGAACCGGACCTGTACGACCTCGCCGCCTTCAGCCCGGGCCTCCTCTGCGCCGACGACGAGTCCTGCACCCTCGGCCCCCTCGAACTCGTCCGCACCGCCGGCCGCTTCGACTGGAGCCTCGCCAAGACGTACGACCGCTACGCCCCCTTCGCCTGCCTCGGCCTGGACGTCACCGTCGGCAGGCCCGAGGGCGCGGTGGCCGACCGCGTCCCCGACTGGCAGGACCTGATCATCCTCACGGAGCAGCTCACCGGCCGGGCGCCCGCCCTGGCCGGCGCCGTCTCCGAGGACCACATCACCCTCTGCGCGGAGGAGACGGATCTGCCCGAGAGCCAGGTGCGCGAGCGGCTGGCCCGGTACGCGGCCCTCTTCTCCCTCGAACTCCCCACCGAAGCCCCGCACCTGGAAGGCACCGCCGAGTGACGCCCCCGATCGAGTACGACCCCGACGCCGTCCACACCTCCGTCCTCACCTTCCGGTGGGTCGTGCGCAGGACCGGCGACGACGCCCAGTACGAAGCCTCCGGGACCTGCCCGGTCTGCACCTGCCCGATGACGAGGACGTGGGTCTTCGGGCAGCCCCCGGTCGCCAAGGGCGGCTTCTTCAACCGGCGCGAGGAGCCGGGGCCCGCGCCGTTCCACACCCTGTGCCAGTGCCGCACCCTGCACATGAACCGCCCCGCGAGCGAGCCGCGGGGGTGCGGCGCCCTGCTGACCATCGCGGCGCCGCCCTCGCCCGGGCAGTCCGGGGCGACGCCATGACCTTCACACCCACGCCGCAGCAGCTCCGCGACGCGGACCGCCGCTGCCGCGAGATGGCCTCCCCGGAGCGGCAGTTGCAGGCGGCGCTGCACCAGGCCGAGGGGTACCGCAACTTCCTCGCGACGCTCACGGGCCTGCTCGCGGCGGTGTTCGTGCTGAAGGGCCAGGAGGATCTGAGCAAGCTGGCGGACGCGCCCCGCTGGTGGGTGACCGGGCTGCTGATCGCCGGGTTCCTCGCCCTGATCGCCGCTTCCTGGCTGGGCGTTCTGGCCGTGCACGGACGGCCCGGTGAGGAGGTCCTGCTGGAGGCGGGCCGGCTGCTGCGGTACGAGAAGAAGCGGACCAAGACCATCTGGCTGCTGGTCGAGTGCGCGCGCTGGCTCGCCCTGGCCGGTGTCCTGTGCGTCGCCGGCGCGGTGATCGTCACCTGGGTCGCGCCCGGCGGAAAGTAGCGGGGAAAGGCGACAGCGCCTGCCCGTTCGTCCGGTCGGGGACTGTGGGGCAGGCGCCGTCAGTGTTCCGTACGCCTTTGTACGGGACGTCTTCTCGGTGGTCCGTCAGACCATCAGCGCGCGGTCCGTCGGGCGGATCGGCGCCGGCAGCTCGCTGGCGCCCGTGAGGTGGCGGTCCACCCCGCGCGCCGCCGAGCGGCCCTCGGCGATCGCCCACACGATGAGCGACTGGCCGCGGCCCGCGTCACCGGCGACGAACACGCCCGGCACGTTGGTCTGGTAGTCGTCGTCGCGGGCGATGTTGCCGCGCTCGTCGAGCTCCAGGCCGAACTGCTCGACCAGGCCGTTCTCCCGGTCGGTGCCGGTGAAGCCCATGGCGAGGGTGACCAGCTGGGCGGGGATCTTGCGCTCGGTGCCCGGCTTCGGGGTCAGCCGGCCGTCGATGAACTCCACCTCGGTGAGGTGCAGCCACTGCACGTTGCCGTCCTCGTCGCCCTCGAAGTGGGTCGTCGAGACCGAGTAGACGCGCTCGCCGCCCTCCTCGTGGGCCGAGGTGACCTTGTAGAGCATCGGGAAGGTCGGCCAGGGCTGGTTGACCGGGTGCCGGTCGTCGTTCGGGCGGGGCATGATCTCCAGCTGCGTGACGGAGGCCGCGCCCTGGCGGTGGGCCGTACCGACACAGTCGGCGCCGGTGTCGCCGCCGCCGATGACCACGACGTGCTTGCCCTCGGCCGAGATCGGAGGCGCCACGAAGTCGCCCTCCTGCACCTTGTTGGCCAGCGGCAGGTACTCCATGGCCTGGTAGATGCCCTTGAGCTCGCGGCCGGGCACCGACAGGTCACGGGCCGTGGTGGCACCGACGGCCAGGACGACCGCGTCGTACCGCTTCTTCAGGTCCGTCGCCTTCAGGTCGCGGCCGATCTCGATGCCCGTGCGGAAGCGGGTGCCCTCCGCGCGCATCTGCTCGATACGGCGGTTGATGTGCCGCTTCTCCATCTTGAACTCGGGGATGCCGTACCGGAGGAGGCCTCCGATGCGGTCCGCGCGCTCGTAGACGGCGACCGTGTGACCGGCCCGGGTCAGCTGCTGGGCGGCGGCCAGGCCCGCGGGGCCGGAGCCGATGACGGCGACGGTCTTGCCGGACAGGCGCTCCGGGATCTGCGGGGCGACGTCCCCGGTCTCCCACGCCTTGTCGATGATCGAGACCTCGACGTTCTTGATGGTGACCGGCGGCTGGTTGATGCCCAGCACACACGCCGACTCACACGGAGCGGGGCACAGACGGCCCGTGAACTCCGGGAAGTTGTTCGTCGCGTGCAGGCGCTCCGAGGCGGCGGCCCAGTCCTCGCGGTAGGCATAGTCGTTCCACTCGGGGATCAGGTTCCCGAGCGGACAGCCGTTGTGGCAGAACGGGATGCCGCAGTCCATGCAGCGGCTGGCCTGCTTGCTGATGATCGGCAGCAGGGAGCCGGGGACGTAGACCTCGTTCCAGTCCTTGACGCGCTCCTCGACGGGGCGGGACTTGGCGACCTCGCGCCCGTGGTTCAGGAAGCCCTTCGGGTCAGCCATTGATCGCCGCCTCCATCATCTTCTCGTGGGTCTCGGTCTCGGAGAGACCGGCTCGCTCGGCGGCGTCCTTGGCGGCGAGCACTGCCTTGTACGTGCTGGGGATGATCCTGCTGAAGCGCTCGACGGCGGTGTCCCACTCGGCCAGGAGCCTCTCGGCGACGGTCGAGCCCGTCTCCTCCTGGTGGCGGCGGACCACGTCGTGCAGCCACTGCTTGTCGGTGTCGTCCAGCGCCTCGACCGCGTCCAGGTTGCCGACGTTGACGTTGTCGGGGTCCAGGTCGATGACGTACGCGATACCGCCGGACATACCGGCCGCGAAGTTGCGGCCCGTCTCGCCCAGCACGACCGCGTGACCACCGGTCATGTACTCGCAGCCGTGGTCGCCCACGCCCTCGGAGACGACCGTCGCACCGGAGTTGCGGACGCAGAAGCGCTCGCCGACCTTGCCGCGCAGGAACATCTCGCCGCCGGTCGCGCCGTAGCCGATGGTGTTGCCGGCGATGACGCTGTACTCGGCGAGGTGGTCGGCCGCGCGGTCCGGGCGGACCACGATCCGGCCGCCGGAGAGGCCCTTGCCGACGTAGTCGTTGGCGTCGCCCTCCAGGCGCAGCGTGACACCGCGCGGCACGAATGCGCCGAACGACTGGCCGGCGGAGCCGGTGAAGGTGATGTCGATGGTGTCGTCGGGCAGGCCCGCGCCACCGAACTTCTTCGTCACCTCGTGGCCGAGCATGGTGCCGACCGTGCGGTTGATGTTGCGGATCTGCACCTGGGCGCGGACCGGCTGGGCCTCGGTGGCGTCCGAGGCGGACAGGGCGTCCGCGGCCAGCTTGATCAGCTGGTTGTCGAGCGCCTTCTCCAGGCCGTGGTCCTGGGCGATCAGCTGGTGGCGGACCGCGCCCTCGGGCAGCTCGGGCACGTGGAACAGCGGCTCCAGGTCCAGGCCCTGCGCCTTCCAGTGGTCGACCGCGCGGGTGACGTCGAGGGCCTCGGCGTGGCCGACGGCCTCCTCGATGGAGCGGAAGCCCAGCTCGGCGAGGATCTCGCGGACCTCTTCGGCGATGTACGTGAAGAAGTTCACGACGTACTCGGCCTTGCCGTTGTACCGCTCGCGCAGCACCGGGTTCTGCGTGGCGATGCCGACCGGACAGGTGTCCAGGTGGCAGACGCGCATCATGACGCAGCCGGAGACGACGAGCGGCGCGGTCGCGAAACCGAACTCCTCGGCGCCGAGCAGCGCGGCGATGACCACGTCGCGGCCGGTCTTCAGCTGGCCGTCGGTCTGCACGACGATGCGGTCGCGCAGGCCGTTGAGCAGCAGCGTCTGCTGGGTCTCGGCGAGGCCGAGCTCCCAGGGACCGCCCGCGTGCTTGAGCGAGGTGAGCGGCGAGGCGCCCGTACCGCCGTCGTGGCCGGAGATGAGGACGACGTCCGCGTGCGCCTTCGACACACCCGCGGCGACCGTGCCGACGCCGACCTCCGAGACCAGCTTCACGTGAATCCGCGCCTGCGGGTTCGCGTTCTTCAGGTCGTGGATCAGCTGGGCCAGGTCCTCGATGGAGTAGATGTCGTGGTGCGGGGGCGGCGAGATGAGGCCGACGCCCGGCGTCGAGTGCCGCGTCTTGGCGACCCACGGGTAGACCTTGTGGCCGGGCAGCTGGCCGCCCTCACCGGGCTTGGCGCCCTGGGCCATCTTGATCTGGATGTCGTCGGAGTTGACCAGGTACTCGGAGGTCACACCGAAGCGGCCGGAGGCGACCTGCTTGATGGACGACCGGCGGGCCGGGTCGTACAGCCGCTCCGGGTCCTCGCCGCCCTCACCGGTGTTGGACTTGCCGCCCAGCTGGTTCATGGCGATGGCGAGGGTCTCGTGCGCCTCCTGCGAGATGGAGCCGTACGACATGGCACCCGTCGAGAACCGCTTGACGATCTCGGAGACCGGCTCGACCTCGTCGATCGGAATGGGCTTCCGGTCGGACTTGAAGCCGAAGAGCCCGCGGAGCGTCATCAGCCGCTCGGACTGCTCGTTCACGCGCTCGGTGTACTTCTTGAAGATGTCGTAGCGGCCGGAGCGCGTGGAGTGCTGGAGGCGGAAGACCGTCTCCGGGTCGAACAGGTGCGGCTCGCCCTCGCGGCGCCACTGGTACTCGCCGCCTATGTCCAGCGCGCGGTGCGCCGGGGCGATGCCGGAGGCCGGGTAGGCCTTGGCGTGCCGGGCGGCGACCTCCTTGGCGATGACGTCGATGCCGACGCCGCCGATCTTGGTGGCCGTGCCGTTGAAGTACTTCTCGACGAAGGTCTCGTCGAGACCGACGGCCTCGAAGACCTGGGCGCCGCGGTAGGAGGCGACGGTCGAGATGCCCATCTTGGACATGACCTTCAGCACGCCCTTGCCGAGGGCGTAGATGAGGTTGCGGATGGCCTTCTCGGGCTCGACGCCGGGCAGGAAGGTGCCGGCGCGGACCAGGTCCTCGACGGACTCCATCGCCAGGTAGGGGTTGACGGCGGCGGCGCCGTAGCCGATGAGCAGGGCGACGTGGTGGACCTCGCGGACGTCACCGGCCTCGACCAGCAGGCCCACCTGGGTGCGCTGCTTGGTGCGGATGAGGTGGTGGTGGACGGCCGCGGTGAGCAGCAGCGACGGGATCGGCGCGTGCTCGGCGTCCGAGTGGCGGTCCGACAGGACGATCAGCCGGGCGCCGTTCTCTATCGCGGCGTCGGCCTCGGCGCAGATCTCGTCGATCCGCGCGGCCAGCGCGTCACCGCCGCCGTGCACCCGGTACAGGCCGGACAGCGTCGCGGCCTTGAAGCCGGGCATGTCGCCGTCGGCGTTGATGTGGATGAGCTTGGCCAGCTCGTCGTTGTCGATCACCGGGAAGGGCAGCAGGACGCTGCGGCAGGAGGCGGCGCTCGGCTCGAGCAGGTTGCCCTGCGGGCCCAGCGACGAGCGCAGGGAGGTGACCAGTTCCTCGCGGATCGCGTCCAGCGGCGGGTTGGTGACCTGCGCGAACAGCTGGGTGAAGTAGTCGAAGAGCAGGCGCGGGCGGTCCGACAGCGCGGCGATCGGCGAGTCGGTGCCCATCGAGCCGATCGGCTCGGCACCGGCCTTGGCCATCGGCGCGAGGATGACGCGCAGTTCCTCCTCGGTGTACCCGAAGGTCTGCTGGCGGCGGGTGACCGAGGCGTGCGTGTGCACGATGTGCTCGCGCTCGGGCAGGTCGGAGAGCTCGATCTCACCGGCCTCGATCCACTCCGCGTACGGCTTCTCGGCGGCGAGCTCGGCCTTGATCTCGTCGTCCTCGATGATGCGGTGCTCGGCGGTGTCGACGAGGAACATCCGGCCGGGCTGGAGGCGGCCCTTGCGGACGACCTTGGCCGGGTCGATGTCCAGGACGCCGACCTCGGAGCCGAGGACGACGAGGCCGTCGTCGGTGACCCAGTAGCGGCCGGGGCGCAGGCCGTTGCGGTCGAGCACGGCGCCGACCTGGGTGCCGTCGGTGAAGGTGACACAGGCCGGGCCGTCCCAGGGCTCCATCATCGTGGAGTGGAACTGGTAGAAGGCGCGCCGGGCCGGGTCCATGGAGTCGTGGTTCTCCCACGCCTCCGGGATCATCATCAGCACGGAGTGCGGCAGCGAACGGCCGCCCAGGTGCAGCAGCTCCAGGACCTCGTCGAAGGAGGCGGAGTCGGAGGCGTCCGGCGTGCAGACCGGGAAGATCCGCTCTATGGCCTTGTCGTCGGAACCGAACAGGTCCGAGACGAGCTGCGACTCGCGGGCCACCATCCAGTTGCGGTTGCCCTTGACGGTGTTGATCTCACCGTTGTGCGCGACGAAGCGGTAGGGGTGGGCCAGCGGCCAGGACGGGAACGTGTTCGTCGAGAACCGGGAGTGCACGAGCGCGATCGCGGAGGCGAACCGGCGGTCGGACAGGTCCGGGAAGAAGGGCTCCAGCTGGCCGGTGGTCAGCATGCCCTTGTAGACGATGGTCCGCGCGGACAGCGACGGGAAGTACACGCCGGCCTCGCGCTCGGCGCGCTTGCGCAGCACGAAGGCCTTGCGGTCGAGGGCGATGCCCTCCGACACGCCGTCGCCGACGAAGATCTGGCGGAAGACCGGCATGGTCGACCGGGCGGTGGCACCCAGCAGCTGGGGAGCGACCGGCACCTCGCGCCAGCCGAGGACGGTCAGGCCCTCGTCGGCCGCGATCGTCTCGATCTGCGAGACGGCCTCGGCGGCGGAGTCCTCCGGCAGGAAGGCGGTGCCGACGGCGTAGGCGCCGGCCGCGGGCAGTTCGAATCCGGCCACGTCACGGAAGAAGGCGTCCGGGACCTGCGACAGGATGCCGGCGCCGTCGCCGGAGTCGGGCTCGGAGCCGGTGGCACCGCGGTGTTCGAGGTTGCGCAGGACGGTCAGAGCCTGCTCGACCAGGGTGTGGGACGCCTCGCCGGTAAGGGTGGCGACGAAGCCGACGCCACAGGCGTCGTGCTCGTTGCGGGGGTCGTACATACCCTGCGCAGCAGGGCGAGCATCCATGAAGGACCAGTTCTGGCCATTCGCGGAATGCTGGGACGGCTGGCGCGGCGTACGCATCGGCTCTCCCGTCGTCGTCATGTGGCATGTGCAAGTGCCGAGGGACGACGTTGGCCCTCGCGTGATCGCAAAATTTCGTGCAGGTTACATGATGGAGCGGTTCTCGGGAACCGGGATAATCCGTTCCAACATGCGGACACCGGCGGCTCGCGGCGGGGGTACCGCACCGGCGGTGGAAGCTATGGGGGGCCTGTACGGAACGACCGGGTGAGATCGATGCCCGTCGGGCCCGAGAGCGGGACAGGCGTCTTCGCCCACCCCGCTGAGTGCGTCCACGGGCCTCATTGCCCGCAGCGCTTACGGCTCATGCCCGGTGATTGCGCATTCGAAACCAGCGAGTAACGGCTACTTATGCGGCCCATCGCATAAGTCCGAGCCGAGCTATCCTACGGCCGTCCCGAACAAGCTGCCCAGGGCGTACGTCACACCGGCCGCCGCGCCTCCCAGGAGCAGCTGCCGCAGCCCGCTGTACCACCAGGTCCGTGCCGTCACCTTGGCCACCACGGCGCCGCACAGGAAGAGCCCGAGCAGCGCCAGCAGCACGGCCGGCCAGAGGCTGCTCGCACCCAGCAGATAGGGCAGTACGGGGATCAGCGCGCCCAGTGCGAAGGAGCCGAAGCTCGACACCGCGGCCACCGTGGGCGAGGGCAGATCGCCGGGGTCGATGCCCAGCTCCTCCCGGGCATGGATCTCCAGCGCCTGCTCGGGGTCCTTCGACAACTGCCGGGCGACCTCGTCGGCCAGCCGCGGCTCGACCCCGCGCGCCCGGTAGAGCGCGGCGAGCTCGGCCTCCTCGTCCTTCGGGTGCTTGCGCAGCTCGCGCCGCTCCACGTCCAGCTCGGCCTCGACGAGCTCGCGCTGCGAGGCGACGGAGGTGTACTCGCCGGCGGCCATGGAGAAGGCACCGGCGGCCAGGCCTGCGAGTCCGGTGAGGACGACGGTGTGCTGGCTGACCGAGCCGCCCGCGACACCGGTCATCAGGGCCAGGTTGGAGACGAGGCCGTCCATCGCACCGAACACCGCGGGACGCAGCCAGCCGCCGTTGACGTCCCGGTGGGTGTGGTTGTCCCGGTGCGCCTCGTGCAGCGCCGCCTCGGTCTCGATGATGGCCATGAAAAGTCCCCGATCCCCTTACCGAACCAAGCTTCTCTGGACGAGTTCCAGATTTTTACAACACACAAAGTACGCCGTGAATTCCGGCGCCGCCAGCAAGGAAAGGCTGCGCTAACCTGCGGCTTTACCCTTTGCCGCTCACTTGATGGCGATCATGCACAGATGTCGACCGGGTGATGCTGAGGCTCCCGAGGCTCGGGGCGGTCACCGGAGTGGGACACATCCCGTATGGCATCGATCGCCTGCATTCCCTCCGTCCCGGCGCCCGGGGACGCCACCGAACTCCGCGAACGAGCACGCGGCGCCCTGCTGGGCCTGGCCGTCGGTGACGCGCTCGGAGCCCCGGCCGAGAACATGAAGCCCTCCGAGATCCGGGCCCGGTGGGGCCGCATCACCGGCTACGTCGCCGAGAACCCCGCCGGCACGGACGACACCGAGTACGCGATCTTCTCCGGCCTCCTCCTGGCCCGGCACGGCTCGGCACTCACCCCCGCGCATGTGGAAGCGGCCTGGCACGAGTGGATCGCCGACCGCGACGAGGGCCCCTTCCGAGGCGCCGGCTTCAGCGAACGCGGCACGCTGGAGAACCTCCGCCGGGGTCTGGCGGCCCCCATCTCCGCCCAGCACCGGCACGCCTGGAGCGACGGCCTGGCCATGCGCGCGGCCCCCTTCGGGGTGTTCGCGCCGGGCCGCCCGGCGGAGGCGGCCCGGCTGGTGGCGATCGACGGCTCGGTGAGCCATGACGGCGAGGGCATCTACGGCGGCCAGGCGGTGGCGGCGGGCGTGGCGGCGGCGATGGCGGGCGCCCAGCCGATCGCGGTCGTGGCCGCCGCCCTCGCCGTCGTGCCCGACGACTCCTGGACGGCCCGCTGCCTGCGCCGCGCGGTGGCGGTGGCCCACCGCGGCGAACGCGCGGTCCGCTCCGCGGTCGTCATCGGCGGCTACCCGTGGACCGACCTGGCCCCCGAGGCGGTCGCCCTCGCCTTCGGCGCGTACGCGGCGGCCGACGGCGACTTCGAACAGTCGGTCCTGACGGCGGTGAACATGGGCCGCGACGCGGACACGACGGCGGCGGTCGCGGGTGCCCTGGCGGGCGCGACCCGGGGCATTTCGGCGATCCCACCGGCCTGGGCGGCGGCCATCACCCCGGCCCGGGGGTCATGCCTGCCAGCGATGGCGGGCTACCACGTCCTTGACGTGGCGGACCTGCTGACGCCGGCGCAGGACGGCTGGACCGCGGTGGGCGCCGAGGAGCCGGGCCCGACGGACTTCGTCCTGGCGGCCGACGGAACGGAGGCCGCCTCGTGACGACGCACGAACCGGAAGCCGCCGACGGACAAGGCGCCCCACCGGAGACCAGGCCCCCTCAGGCGACCGTTACGCGCGGTGCGCGGGTGGGAGACAAAAAGGCCGAAGGCCTCCTGCTCGGCCTGGCCGCCGGCGACGCCGCCGGCTGGCCCGCCGCCCGCCACCGAGCCGCCCGCATGCCCGACTGGACCCGCCGTCTCACCCGCGAACTGGACACCTTCGCCGAACACAACGCGACCACCACCCTCCCCGTCCCCATCGCCCTGAACCAGCCCCCGGAACCCCTCCGCCTGGGCCCCTCCGACGACGCCGAATGGGCCGCCTTCGCCGCGGAAGCCCTCCTCCGCGCCGGTGACGACACCGTCCTGAACGACCTCAGCCGAGAACGCCGCATCCGCGCCGCGATCGACCTCACCTGGAACGCCATCGCCTGCGAAGTAGCCGCCGCAGCGGACCGCGCACCCGAGATCGAGTCCGCCGTCCTCCCCCTGCGCGCCCGCATCTCCGTCCGCGCCGGCCTCGGCAACCTCGCCACCGGCCTGCGCCCGCCCGCCACCGGCCACGACAACCCCCACTACTTCGACGACGCGGCCTGCGTACGGGCGTGCGTCCTGGCCGTGGCCCACCCGGGGGACCCTCGGCGCACCGCCGACCTCGCCGAGTTCGACGCCCGGTACACCCAGGACGGCGACGGAGTCCACGGCGCCCGCGCGATGGCCGCGGCCCTCGCCCTCGCCCTGGCCGGCGCGGACGTCCACGCCTGCGTCACCGCAGCGCTCGCCGAACTGCCCGAGGAGACGGAGATCGGCCGCAATGCCCGGCACGCACTGCACCTCGCGGCCGATGCGGACAGCGCCTTCGCCCTGGTCCCGCCCCTGGAACACCAGATCGTCGACCACGTCTACAGCTACGGCATCGCCGCCGCCGAAACGGTCCCGGTCGCCCTCGCCCTGGCCACGGCGGCCCGCGGCCACATCGCGGAGGCGGTCCCCGCCGCTGCCTGCCTGTCCCGCGTCGCGGACTCCGCCCCGGCCCTGGCGGGCGCCCTCACCGGCGCGCTGGGCGGCGGCGCCTCGATCCCGGCCTCCTGGCGGGAGACCTGCCGCACCCTCTCCGGCTGCGTCCTGCCCCGCCTCACCGGCACGGACCTCGTGGAACTCGCCGAACTCCTGGAAGCCGCACAACCGGCCCACCCCGGAGGATGATGCGGCCATGCAGCCCAAACCGCACCAAACCGCCACCCTGGACGAGCGGATCACCGGAGCCCTGGTCGGCGCCGCCGTCGGCGACGCCCTCGGCGGCCCCGTCGAGGGCTACTCGCCCGAGCAGATCCTGGAACGCCACGGCGGCCGCGTCCACGGCATCGTCGGCCCCTGGCACGGCGACGACTGGCGCACGGCCCGCCCCCTCGCCCCGTACCACAAGGGCGACGGCCACGTCACCGACGACACCTTGATGACACACGCCCTGATCCGCGTCTACGCACGGGTCCGCGACCACCTCGACGCGTACGCGGTCGCCGACCACCTGGTCCCCGACCTGATGACCGAGCCCCGCTGGATCCCGGAGCTGGAGACCGAGACACTCCCCCTGCACCGCGTCTTCCTGGCGGAGAAATGGCTGGTGACGAGGATCCACTACGGCCATGCCGACCCGCGCGAGGCCGGCACCGGCAACATCGTCAACTGCGGTGCGGCGATGTACATGACCCCGGTCGGCCTGGTCAACGCGGCCGACCCGCGGGCGGCCTACGCCGAGGCCCTCGACATCGCCGGCGCGCACCAGTCGTCGTACGGCCGCGAGGCGGCGGGTGTTCTGGCCGCGGCGGTCGCGGCGGCGTGCACCCCGGGGGCCACCCCGGACTCGGTCGTCTCGACCTGCCTGTCCCTGGCGAAGGACGGCACACGCACCGCGATCGAGCGGGTCTGCGAGGAGGCCTCCCGCCACACGGACTTCGAGTCGGCACTGGCCCCCCTGCGCGAGGCGGTCGCCCCCTACGACACGGTCGGCCCCGACTACCGCGCCCCGTCCCTCGGCGCCCGCCGCCCCTCCCGCCTCCACGCGATCGAGGAACTCCCCGTAGCCCTGGGCCTGTTGCTCGTGGCCCAGGGCAACTACCGGCACGCGGTCCTGGGCGCCGTGAACTACGGCCGCGACTGCGACTCCATCGCCACGATGGCCGGCGCCCTGGCGGGCGCGCTCGGCTCGCCGGTCCCCCAGGACTGGGCCAAGACGGTCGCGGAGGCCAGCCGCCTGGACCTCTGGGAACCGGCCACGACCCTCACGGCCGTCACCCGCGAGATCTTCACCCGGGACATCTCCCGCCGACGCACCCACGAACAGGCCTTCGCATCCCTCGGAGGCCCGGAATGCTCCGCCTGACCTGGGTCCAGCCGGAGGACCTGATCGGCCACGAACTCCACCAGGCGACCCAGGACGGCCGCGAACCCAAGGCAATCGCAGCCCGCTGGCGCTCGGCGGGCGGCCCAGAGGCCCCACGCACCGCAGGCGCGTCCCCGACTCCGGGGTCCCGCTACCTCCGCCAACTGGCAGAAGACCTCCTGGACGAACTGGCCGACCTCCCAAGCAGGTTGGCGGACGACGAGCCGACGGACCTGGCAGCGATCAAGTCGCTGTGCCCGGCTTGGTCAGGCGGCACCCCGCCAGCGCCGGCGAGCGACCCCACCCCAACTCCAGCCACAACCCAGCAGCACTTGGAAGCCGCCTGGCTGGGCCGTGCCGTCGGCTGCCTCCTGGGCAAACCAGTCGAGAAACTCCCCCTCGAAGCCATCCGCCAACTGGCCAAGTCCACCGGCAACTGGCCCCTCACCACCTACTTCACAGCCCGAGGCGTCCCAGAAGACCTCCTCCAGAAGCACCCCTGGAACCGCCGCTCGGCGAAAACCTCCCTCGCCGAAAACATCGACGGCATGCCGGAGGACGACGACCTCAACTACCCCCTCCTCAACCTCGTCCTCCTGCAACGCCACGGCAAGTCCTTCACCACCACGGACGTGGCCCGCACCTGGCTGGACGAACTCCCCGCCGGCCGCACCTTCACCGCCGAACGCATCGCCTACCGCAACCTCCTCACCGGCCTGGAACCCCCGCACACCGCCCGCCACCGCAACCCGTTCCGCGAATGGATCGGCGCCCTGATCCGCGCCGACATGCACGGTTGGACCAACCCCGGCGACCCGGCCACCGCCGCGGAACAGGCCCACCGCGACGCCACCCTCACCCACACCGCCAACGGCGTCTACGCGGCGATGTTCACGGCGGCCACCATCGCGCAGGCCGCGACGGGCGACCACGACGTCCACGCCTGCCTGCGCACCGGCCTCACCGTCGTCCCGCCCCGCTCCCGCCTCGCCCGAGCCGTCCACCACGCCATCCAACTGGCCCAGGACCACAAGGACTTCGACACGGTCGTCGACCAACTGCACGCCACCCACGCCCGCACCCACCACTGGGTGCACGCCGTCCCCAACACCGCTCTCATCGCCGCCGCCCTCACCCACGCGAACGGCGACTTCTCCGGCTCGGTCTGCCGCGCGGTGAGCGGCGGCTGGGACACCGACTCGGGCGGCGCGACCGCCGGCAGCATCGCCGGCCTGCTGGCCGGAGACCCAGCGGCGCTCCCCGACCGCTGGACGGCCCCGCTGAAGAACCGCCTGTCCACCTCCATCGGCGACTTCAACGGCATCGGCTTCGACACCCTCGCCCACCTCACCCACCGGGAGACCCACCGCTCATGACCGCGCCCCTCACCGGCCTCCGCGTCCTGGACCTCGCCACCCTCTTCGCCGGCCCGCTCGCCGCCACCCTGCTCGGCGACTTCGGCGCGGAGGTCGTCAAGGTCGAGCACCCGTCGAAACCGGACCCGTCCCGCGGCCACGGCCCGTCGAAGGACGGCGTGGGCCTGTGGTGGAAGATGCTCGGCCGCAACAAGCGCACCATCACCCTCGACCTGTCGAAGCCCGGTGGCCGCACCACCCTCCTGCGCCTCGCCGCCGGCGCCGACGTGATCATCGAGAACTTCCGCCCCGGCACCCTGGAGAAGTGGGACCTGGGCTGGCCGGAGCTGTCGGCCGCCAACCCCCGCCTGGTCCTGGCCCGGGTCACCGGCTTCGGCCAGTTCGGCCCCTACGCCCACCGCCCCGGCTTCGGCACCCTCGCCGAGGCGATGAGCGGCTTCGCCGCGATCACCGGCGAGCCGGACGCGCCCCCGACGCTCCCGCCGTTCGGCCTGGCCGACTCCATCGCCGGCCTGACGACGGCGTACGCCGTGATGACGGCCCTCGCCGCCCGGGACAGGACCGGCGAGGGCCAGGTCGTCGACATGGCCCTGATCGAGCCCATCCTGGCCGCCCTCGGCCCCCAGCCCCTCTGGTACGACCAGCTCGGCCACGTCCAGCCCCGCACCGGCAACCGCTCCCCGAACAACGCCCCGCGCGGCGTCTACCGCACCGCGGACGGCACCTGGGTCGCCGTCTCGACGTCGGCCCAGTCGGTCGCGGAACGCGTGATGCACCTGGTGGGCCGCCCGGAACTGATCGACGAGCCGTGGTTCGCCACGGGCGCCGACCGCGCCCGCCACGCCGACGTCCTGGACGACGCGGTCGGCTCCTGGATCGCCGCACGCACTCGCACGGACGTCCTGGCCGCCTTCGAGAAGGCAGAGGCGGCCGTGGCCCCGGTCCAGGACGTCCGCGACGTGATGGCGGACCCGCAGTACCAGGCCCTGAACACCATCACCACCGTCGACGACCCGGAGCTGGGCCCCCTGCGCATGCAGAACGTCCTCTTCCGGCTCTCCGCCACGCCCGGCGCGATCCGCTGGGCCGGCCGTCCCCACGGCGCGGACACGGACGAGGTCCTCACCGAACTGGGCCTCACCCCGGCCGACCTCACGGCGCTGCGCGCGGAGGGCGCCCTGTGACGGCGTTCCCGCTCACCTGGCTCTACGCCCCGGGCGACCGTCCCCAGGTGGTCGCCAAGGCCCTCACCTCCGACGCCGACATCGTCGTCGTCGACCTGGAGGACGCGGTCGCCCCCGACCGGAAGGCATACGCCCGTGCCGCCACCGCCGAACTGCTCGCCGACCTGCCGCCGGTCCCGGTCCACGTCCGCGTCAACGCCCTGGACAGCCCCTGGGCCGGGCAGGACCTCGCCGCCGTGGCCCCGGCTCCCGGCCTCTGCGCCCTGCGGCTCCCCAAGATCGGCTCGCCCGCCGAGGTCGTCCGGATCGCCCAGCACGCCGTACCCGCCGGGCTGCCCCTGTACGCCCTCCTGGAGACGGCCCTCGGCGTGGAACAGGCGTACGCCGTCGCCACGGCCCACCCGTCCCTGCGGGGCATCGCGCTCGGGGAGGCGGACCTGGGGGCCGACCTGGGCGTACGACACGACGAGGGGCTCGACTGGTCCCGCTCCCGGGTGATCGTGGCCGCCCGGGCCGCCGGCCTGCCCCCTCCGGCCCAGTCGGTCCACCCGGACGTCCGTGACCTGGAAGGGCTGGCCGCGTCCTGCGCCCATGGCCGCGCCCTGGGCTTCCTGGGCCGGGCCGCGATCCACCCCCGCCAGCTCCCGGTCATCGAGCGGGCCTTCCTCCCCACCGAGGAGGAGATCGAGAAAGCGGAGACGATCGTCAAGGCGGCGGCGACGGAACCGGGCGCCCAGGCCCTCCGGGACGGCCGCTTCATCGACACGGCAGTGGTGACGGCGGCCCAGCGCACCCTGTCCCTGGCACGCCGTCGTTAGACGCACCGAGGGGTGCCCGGACATCTCCGGGCACCCCTCGGTGTAGCGCGGCTGATCGTCAGGTCTTCTTCGCCGACCCGGCCTCGTCATTGGCCTCGTCGGCCTTGGACTCGTCGTCCTTGCCCTCCCCGACGGACTCGCCGGCGGACTCGTCGTCGCCGTCGGCTTCACCGCCGGCAGCCTCCACGCCCGGCTCCACCACCGCTTCCCGGCCCGGCCGCTTCTTCGACGACAGCACGAGGTAGGTCACGGCGAGCAGGAACACCAGGATCGCGGTCCACACGTTCAGCCGGACACCCAGGATGTGGTGGGCGTCGTCGACCCGCATGTACTCGATCCACGCCCGGCCCGCGCAGTACGCGGCGACGTACAGCGCGAACGCCCGGCCGTGGCCCAGCCGGAAGCGGCGGTCCGCCCAGATCACCAGGAGCGCGACGCCGATGCACCACAGCGACTCGTACAGGAACGTCGGGTGGTAGGTGCCCGGCACCCGGCCGTCCGCGGTGGACGTGATCTCCAGGGCCCAGGGCAGGTCGGTGGGCTTGCCGTACAGCTCCTGGTTGAACCAGTTGCCCCAGCGGCCGATCGCCTGGGCGAGGGCGATGCCCGGCGCGACGGCGTCGGCGTACGCCGGCATCGGGATGCCCCGGCGCCGGCAGCCGATCCAGGCGCCCAGCGCGCCCAGCGCGATCGCGCCCCAGATGCCGAGGCCGCCCTCCCAGATCTTGAAGGCGTCCACCCAGTCACGGCCCTCGCTGAAGTACAGCTCGTAGTCCGTGATCACGTGGTAGAGCCGGCCGCCCACGAGGCCGAAGGGCACGGCCCAGACCGCGATGTCGGCCACCGTGCCGGCCCGCCCGCCCCGGGCGATCCAGCGCTTGTTGCCGAGCCAGACGGCAACGAAGACGCCGATGATGATGCAGAACGCGTAGCCGCGCAGCGGAATGGGGCCGAGATACAGCACCCCGCGTGACGGGCTGGGAATGAAGGCAAGTTCCATGGCAAGGTCGACGCTACCGTGCCCGGCCGGGGCCGCGGCAGGCAGCCCGGCTACGGGTCCATAACGGGCGGGTGAGAAAAGCCTTCACCCCTTGTTCTGCTCCTGCACCATCCGCTTCAGCTTGGCCGGGGTCATCGTCCGGTCCTGGTAGATGTTCTTGCCGTCGAACAGGACGGTCGGCGTGCCCGAGAAGCCGCCCTTGTTGAACGCCTGGTGGGACTTGGCGACCCAGCTGTTGTGCGTGCCGTCCTCGACGCACTTGCGGAAGGCGGGGGTGTCCAGGCCGTCGACCTTGCCGGCCAGCTCGATCAGCTTGTCGTTCCTGGCGTAGGCGTCCTCGACCTCCTGGGGCTGGTTGTCGAAGAGCACGTCGTGGTACGCGGGGAACTTCCCGGCGTCCTGGGCGCAGGCCGCGGCGTTGGCCGCGTTGCGGGAGCCGCTGCCGCCCATGTTGCCGTCGATGAGGGTGACCAGGTGGTACTCGGTCTTCAGCTTGCCGGCGTTCGTCAGCTCGTGGATCACCGGCCGGTACGCCGTCTCGAAGGCCTTGCAGGCCGGGCAGCGGAAGTCCTCCCACACCGTGAGCGTGGACTTGGCGCTGTCCTTGCCGACCGGGATGGCCAGGCCGTCCTTGCCCTGTGCTCCCGAGGGCGCCACGACCGGGCCCGCCGCTTCGCTGTCGTCGTCCTTCCCGGCGTTGGCGGCGACGACGCCGATCACCGCCGCGAGCCCCAGGACGGCCACGACGGCACCACCCACGATCAGCGCGCGCCTGCGCTTCTCCGAGGCCTTCTGCTTCTCGCGCTCCACCGCCAGCTTCTCCCGGGCGGTGCGCTTTCCCTCACGGTTCTTCTCGCTCACACCCCGGAAACGAACCGGGGAGGCGCACCGCGCCTCCCCGGCCCCAGGTCCACCCGTACGAGGGACCTGTACGACTACCCGGTTTCTTACGCCTGTCGGCGTACGCCCTTCGCCAGGCCGGCCGCCAGGGTGCGGACGGCCTCGACACCGGCCGCGTCGTCCGGGGCGTCCAGCATGGCCTTGACGAAGGCCGAGCCGACGATCACGCCGTCGGCGAAGCCGGCGACCTCGGCGGCCTGGGTGGCGTTGGAGACGCCGAGCCCGACGCAGACCGGCAGGTCCGTGCCGGTGGCCCGGGTGCGGGCCACCAGGTCCTCGGCCTGCGAGCTGACCGACTCGCGGGTGCCGGTGACGCCCATGAGGGAGGCGGCGTAGACGAAGCCGCTGCCCGCCGTGGTGATCTGCGCGAGCCGCTCGTCCTTGCTGCTGGGCGCGACGACGAAGACGGTGGCGAGGTTGTGCTTCTGCGCGTGCTCCCTCCACAGCGCCGACTCCTGTACGGGCAGGTCGGGCAGGATGCACCCGGCGCCGCCCGCCTCGGCGAGCTCGGCGGTGAACCGCTCGACGCCGTAGCGGTCGATGGGGTTCCAGTACGTCATGACGAGGACCGGCTTGCCGGTGGCCGCGTGGGCCTCGCGGACCGTGCGCATCACGTCGGCGATCTTCACCCCGCCGCGCAGGGCGATGTCGTCGGCGGTCTGGATGACGGGGCCGTCGAGGACGGGGTCGCTGTGCGGCAGACCGACCTCGACGACATCGGCACCGCCGTCCAGGGCGGCCTTGATCGCCTCGATGCCGCCGTCCACGGTCGGGAACCCGGCCGGGAGGTAGGCGATGAGCGCGGAGCGCCCCTCGGACTTCGCCGCGGCGAGGGTGTCGCTCAACAGCTCGATGTTGCCGCTCACTTGGCGTCCCCTTCGATCTCGGCGGTGTCGGTGTCCGCGTCGGCGGCGACCTCGGCGTCGGTGTCGTAGAGGCCGAAGTAGCGGGCGGCGGTGTCCATGTCCTTGTCGCCGCGGCCGGACAGGTTGACCACGATCAGCCCGTCCTTGCCCAGCTCCCTGCCGACTTCCAGGGCTCCGGCCAGCGCGTGGGCGCTCTCGATGGCCGGGATGATGCCCTCGGTGCGGGACAGCAGGCGCAGGGCCTGCATGGCCGCGTCGTCGGTGATCGCGCGGTACTCACCGCGACCCGAGTCCTTGAGGTAGGAGTGCTCGGGGCCGATGCCCGGGTAGTCCAGACCGGCCGAGATCGAGTACGGCTCGGTGATCTGGCCCTCGTCGTCCTGGAGGACGTAACTGCGGGAGCCGTGCAGGATGCCGGGCTCGCCTGCGGTCAGGGTCGCCGCGTGCTCGCCGGTGTCGACACCGTGGCCGGCCGGCTCGCAGCCGATGAGGCGGACGGACTCGTCCGGGATGAAGGCGTGGAAGAGGCCGATGGCGTTGGAGCCGCCGCCGACGCAGGCGACGGCCGCGTCGGGGAGGCGGCCCGCGCGCTCCAGGAGCTGGCGGCGGGTCTCCACGCCGATGACGCGGTGGAAGTCGCGGACCATGGCCGGGAAGGGGTGGGGGCCGGCGACCGTGCCGAAGAGGTAGTGCGTGTGGTCGACGTTGGCGACCCAGTCGCGGAACGCCTCGTTGATCGCGTCCTTCAGCGTGCGGCTGCCGGACTTCACGGCGATGACCTCGGCGCCGAGCATGCGCATGCGGGCCACGTTGAGGGCCTGGCGCTGGGTGTCGATCTCGCCCATGTAGATCGTGCACTCGAGGCCGAAGAGGGCACAGGCCGTCGCGGTGGCGACGCCGTGCTGGCCGGCGCCGGTCTCGGCGATGACCCGGGTCTTGCCCATGCGCTTGGTGAGCAGGGCCTGGCCGAGGACGTTGTTGATCTTGTGGGAGCCGGTGTGGTTGAGGTCCTCGCGCTTGAGGAAGACGCGAGCGCCGCCCGCTTCCGCGGCGAAACGAGGGACTTCGGTGAGGGCCGACGGGCGGCCGGTGTAGTTGACCAGGAGGTCGTCGAGTTCCTTGGCGAACTCGGGGTCGTGCTTGGCCTTGTCGTACTCGACGGCCACCTCGTCGACTGCGGCGACGAGGGCCTCCGGGATGAACTTGCCGCCGAATGTCCCGAAGTAGCCTTCGGGGTTGGGCGTTTGACCCTCGGGGTCGGGGATGAAGAACTGGCTGGGCATGCGGAAACCTTCACGGTGAGTGTGTGTGAATGCACTGATCGCCGTGGGGGCAGGGATTGTCAGTTGGCTGCGGGCCCGTTGGGGCTGGTCGCGCAGTTCCCCGCGCCCCTAAAAGCCCTGCCATCGCATGCCGTTGACCTGCCCGGGCTCGTCACCGATGACGTACCGGACGCGGCGGCCGTGTACGCGGCGCGCGGGCGCACGGCAGCCGCGGGGGCGGCAGCCGCGCGCGAGGCGGGCGTACCGGTCCACGGTCGTCATGGTGAGAGTCATCGGGGCAAGCCTAGCGGGAGATCAGCCCCGGCCGTGCCGGAGTGCGGGATGTTCGCCTGCCGCCACCAGGTCGGAGACCGCCGTCTTGGGGTCCTTGCCGGTGACGAGGGACTCGCCCACCAGGACCGCGTCGGCGCCGGCGTTGGCGTAGGCGATGAGGTCGTGCGGGCCGCGGACGCCGGACTCGGCGATCTTGATGATGTGGTCGGGGATCTCGGGTGCCACGCGCTCGAAGGTGCCACGGTCGACCTCGAGGGTCTTGAGGTTGCGCGCGTTGACGCCGATCACACGGGCGCCGGCGTCGACCGCGCGCTCGACCTCGTCCTCGTCGTGCACCTCGACGAGCGGCGTGAGCCCGATGGACTCGGCGCGCTCGATGAGGGACTCCAGGGCGGGCTGGTCGAGGGCGGCGACGATCAACAGGACGACGTCGGCGCCGTAGGCGCGGGCCTCCCACAGCTGGTACGACGTGACGATGAAGTCCTTGCGCAGGACCGGGATGTCCACGCGGGCGCGGACCGCTTCGAGGTCGGCGAGCGAGCCGCCGAAGCGCCGCTGTTCGGTGAGGACGGAGATGACGGCCGCGCCGCCCGCCTCGTAGTCCGCGGCGAGTCCGGCCGGGTCGGCGATCGCGGCCAGCGCGCCCTTGGAGGGGCTGGAGCGCTTGACCTCGCAGATGACCTTGACGCCGTCGCCGCGCAGTGCGGCCGCACCGTCCTTGGCCGCGGGAGCCTTCGCCGCACGCTCCTTGAGCTCGTCGAGGCTGACGCGCGCCTGCCGCTCCGCGAGGTCGGCACGGACTCCGTCGATGATCTCGTCGAGCACACTCACGCGAGCGGCCCCCTTCCAGACTCTTGACAGTTCCAGCGACCGATCGAAAACCGATGGTCACTGCGATGGTATCCGCAGCGGGGCGTAGGCTTCGCATCCGGTTGACGCCGGTCCCACTACCTGGACTTCCGCTGGTTGATCAAGGATGGAGCCAGCCTCCGAAGGGCAGGTTCCGGACAACGGTGAAGACCAGCAGCAACGCGCCGAGGCTCCACACCAGCCCCGGGCGGGGGTCGATCCGCATCGCACGCCCGCGCACCGCGTGGACCACCCATACGGTCCACAGCACGGCGAAGGCCAGATAGCCGAGGACGGCGAGCGCGTTGGCGTGCAGTGCCGCCGGGACGTCGCCGTGGACGAAGGCGTGCGCGCTGCGCAGTCCGCCGCAGCCGGGGCAGTACAGGCCGGTGTAGCGCAGCAGCGGGCAGGCGGGGTAGTGGCCGGGTTCGTTGGGATCGACCGCGCCCACGTAGGCGAACGCGGCGGCGACGGCCGCGAGCACCCCGGCGGGGACGGCCAGGCGGCCCGGGACGCTGCGCGTCACCCTTCGGCTGTCGGCGTTCACGGTAGGCATTGTGCCCGGCGCACGCGTGAGGGGCGGTCCCGGCACCCAAGTGCCGGCCGCCCCTCACGCGACAGCGCGGTGCTCCGCGGGGGTCAGCCCTCGGCGCGCGCGGGCTCGCGGTCGCCCGTCATCGCGTGCGGCTGGTGCAGGTCCTTCGGCTGGCCGAGGCCCATCATCCGCATGATGGCGCCGACGACACCACCGAGGAGCACGACGACCATGCCCGCCCAGAAGCCCACGGGCTGGTCCATCACCATGAACGCGCCCGCGACGCAGAAACCGATGAAGGCGATCGTGACACCGGTCCAGGCGGCCGGGGTGTGACCGTGGCTGCTGCCCGCCATTGCTTGCTCCTCGTTGCTGTGTGCGTGTCTGAGCAGGACGCTCGGGCCCATTGTCCCGCACGTGCGCGCCCGCCGTGAGCGGGGGTGTCCCCGCTCCCCCGGGTGGCTCACGCCCCGGTCGGGTCCTCGCCCCGGTCGAGTGCCTTCCACAGGTCCTCGGGCCGGTCGGGGTCGACGGCGGGGGCCTTGCGGCGCGGCTGGGGCGTGCCGCCGCGCTCGTAGCGGCCGGACATCGCGGGCCACAGTCGGCCGTAGCGCAGGGCGAGCAGCCCGGCCAGGAGGATCAGGACGCCACCGACGGCCGCGACGTACGGCCAGGCGGTGTGGCTGAGGGTGGCCACGGAGGCGGAGGTGTCGCCGGAGGCCTGGGCGGCCTGCTCGTCGAGCGCGGAGCCGTCGGAGGCGCCGAGCAGGGCGGCGGCGACGATGCCCGCGCCGGAGAGCGCCAGCAGCGCGGCCACGATGAGGCGACCGGCCCGGCGGACGGCGAAGACGGCGACGAGCGCGGCGAGGCCCACTACGGCGAGCGCCGCGGGTACGCCCGTGACGTCGCTGCCCTTGGCGGTCAGGGGGAAGGCGCCGCCGGCCACCGTCGCGGTGCCCTCCGCCCAGCGCTGCCGGGTGGCGAGCAGCGCCACGGCCGCGCCGAGCGCGCCGCACAGCAGCGCGACGGCGAGGCTCAGGCGACCGGCCCGGGCGGATCCGGCGGCTTCGGAACGGGGGTGAGGTACAGCAGTCACGTACCCCACTATCGCCTGAACCCCGGGCGAACCGTCACCCGGGGTTCATCTCAGGCCTTTCCCAGCCGGTTCGCCGTGTGTACGGCCCTGAGGACCGCCGCCGCCTTGTTGCGGCACTCGGTGTCCTCGGCGACCGGGTCGGAGTCGGCGACGATGCCCGCACCGGCCTGCACGTAGGCGGTTCCGTCACGGAGGAGGGCCGTGCGGATGGCGATGGCGGTGTCGGAGTCGCCCGCGAAGTCGAGGTAGCCGACACAGCCGCCGTAGAGCCCGCGCCGGGACGGTTCGAGTTCGTCGATGATCTGCATGGCGCGGGGCTTGGGGGCTCCGGAGAGAGTGCCGGCCGGGAAGCAGGCGGTGAGGACGTCGAAGGCCGTGCGGCCCGGGGCGACGCGGCCCGTCACCGTCGAGACGATGTGCATGACGTGCGAGTACCGCTCGACGGACATGAAGTCGACGACCTCGACCGAGCCGGGCTCGCAGACCCGCCCCAGGTCGTTGCGGCCCAGGTCGACGAGCATGAGGTGCTCGGCGCGCTCCTTGGGGTCGGCGAGCAGCTCGTCGGCGAGGGCCTGGTCCTCCTGCGGGGTGGCGCCGCGCCAGCGGGTGCCGGCGATGGGGTGGACCATGGCGCGTCCGTCCTCGACCTTGACCAGGGCCTCTGGGGACGAGCCGACGACGTCGAAGCCGTCGAAGCGGAACAGGTACATGTACGGGGACGGGTTGGTGGCCCGCAGGACCCGGTAGACGTCCAGCGCGCTCGCCGTGCACGGCGTCTCGAAGCGCTGCGAGGGGACCACCTGGAAGGCCTCGCCGGCCCGGATGCGCTCCTTGATGTCCTCGACGGCCACCTGGAAGTCGGGGCCGCCCCACAGCGCGGTGTACTCGGGGAGCTCGGAGGGCGGCAGGGCGGCCGGGGGCTGGGCGACCGCGCGGGAGAGGTCGGCCTCCATGACGTCGAGCCGGGCCACGGCGTCCGCGTAGGCCTCGTCGACGCCGGTCTCCAGGTCGTTGTGGTTGATCGCGTTGGCGATCAGCAGGACCGAGCCCTCCCAGTGGTCCATGACCGCCAGGTCGCTGGTGAGCAGCATGGTGAGCTCGGGCAGCTTCAGGTCGTCGCGCTCGCCGGGGCCGATCTTCTCCAGGCGGCGGACGATGTCGTAGCCGAGGTAGCCGACCATGCCGCCGGTGAAGGGCGGCATGCCGTCCTGGTGGGGCGTGTGCAGGGCCTCGATGGTGGCGCGCAGCGCGGCGAGGGGGTCGCCGTCGACGGGGACCCCGACGGGCGGGGCGCCGAGCCAGTGGGCCTGCCCGTCGCGCTCGGTCAGCGTCGCCGCCGACCGCACGCCCACGAAGGAGTAACGGGACCACGAGCGGCCGTTCTCCGCGGACTCCAGCAGGAAGGTGCCGGGGCGCTCGGCGGCGAGTTTGCGGTAGAGCGCCACCGGGGTGTCGCCGTCGGCGAGGAGCTTGCGGGTGACCGGGATGACCCGCCGGTCGGTGGCGAGCTTGCGGAACGTCTCGAGGTCCATGGCCGCTGACCTTACTGATCCGAGGCGGGGGCGTCGGAGCCGCCGTCCTTGAGGAGCACGTCCTCGTCGAAGCAGGTGCGCGCGCCGGTGTGGCAGGCGGCGCCGACCTGGTCGACCTTCACCAGGACGGTGTCGGCGTCGCAGTCGAGGGCGACGGACTTCACCCACTGGAAGTGGCCCGAGGTGTCGCCCTTGACCCAGTACTCCCGGCGGCTGCGCGACCAGTACGTGCACCGGCCGGTGGTGAGGGTGCGATGCAGCGCCTCGTCGTCCATCCAGCCGAGCATCAGCACCTCTCCGGTGTCGTACTGCTGGGCGATGGCGGGCAGGAGGCCGTCGGCGCTGCGCTTGAGGCGGGCGGCGATCTCCGGGTCGAGACGGCTGGGCCGGGGGGACGTGCTGGTCATGCCGACCATTGTGCCGCGCGCCACTGACAGGCCAGGTGGAGTGTCCACTGTGCGGACCTGATCTGCGGTCGTAGGCTGGGCCGCATGTCGACCCATGCCAAGCGTGAACGACTTCTCCTCGCCGATCTGTTGGAGACCGCGGGCCCGGACGCGCCCACCCTGTGCGAGGGCTGGACCACGCGGGACCTCGCCGCGCACGTGGTGGTGCGCGAGCGCCGCCCGGACGCCGCCGGCGGGATACTGATCAAGCAGCTCGCGCCGCGCCTGGACCGGGTGATGGCCGAGTACACCGACAAGCCGTACGAGGAGCTGATCCAGCTGATCCGCACGGGGCCGCCGCGGTTCTCGCCCTTCTCGCTCAAGCCGGTCGACGAGATGTCGAACATCATCGAGTTCTACGTCCACACGGAGGACGTCCGGCGCGCCCAGCCCGACTGGTCGCCGCGCGAGCTCGACCCGGTGTTCCAGGACGCCCTGTGGTCCCGACTGGAGCGCACCGCCCGGCTGATGGGGCGCGGCGTCCCGACGGGCCTGGTGCTGCGCCGCCCGGACGGCCAGACGGTCGTCGCGCAGCGGGGCGCGCCGGTGGTCACGGTGACGGGTGAGCCCTCGGAGCTGGTGCTGTTCTCCTACGGCCGGCAGAGCAAGGCCAAGGTCGAGCTGGACGGCGACGAGGACGCGATCGCGAAGCTGCACGAGGCGAAGCAGCTCGGGATCTGAAGCAGCGGTTCGGGGCTCCCGGCAGGCGGGTCACCGCACCGGGTGGCCCGCCTCCCGCAGCGTCTGCTTGACCTCGCCGATGCGCAGGTCCCCGAAGTGGAACACCGACGCGGCCAGCACCGCGTCCGCGCCCGCCGCGATGGCCGGCGGGAAGTCCGCCAGCTTGCCCGCGCCGCCCGAGGCGATGACCGGCACGGTCACGTGCTTGCGGACGGCCTGGATCATCTCCAGGTCGTAGCCGTCCTTGGTGCCGTCCGCGTCCATGGAGTTGAGCAGGATCTCGCCGGCGCCCAGCTCGGCGGCCCGGTGCGCCCACTCGACGGCGTCGATGCCGGTGCCGCGGCGGCCGCCGTGGGTGGTCACCTCGAAGGAGCCGGACTCGGTGCGGCGCGCGTCCACCGACAGGACCAGGACCTGGCGGCCGAAGCGTTCCGCGATCTCCCGGATCAGCTCCGGGCGGGCGATCGCGGCCGTGTTGACGCCGACCTTGTCCGCGCCGGCCCGCAGCAGCTTGTCCACGTCCTCGGCGGTGCGCACCCCGCCGCCGACCGTGAGCGGGATGAACACCTGTTCGGCCGTGCGGCGCACGACGTCGTAGGTCGTCTCGCGGTTGCCCGACGAGGCGGTGATGTCCAGGAACGTCAGCTCGTCGGCGCCCTCTGCGTCGTACACCTTGGCCATCTCGACGGGGTCGCCCGCGTCGCGCAGGTTCTGGAAGTTGACGCCCTTGACGACCCGGCCGTTGTCCACGTCCAGGCAGGGGATGACTCGGACCGCCAGGGTCATGAATCCACCGTTCCTCTGAATGCCTCTAGTTCCACCGACACCAGGACGCGCGGGTCGACGAAGCCGTCCACCACGAGGAAGGTCGCGACCGGACGCACGGAGTCGAACAGCTCCTTGTGCGCCCGGCCCACCTCGTCGAGGTCGCGCGTGTGTGCCAGATACATCCGCGTCCGGACCACGGACCCGATGCCGAGCCCGAACTCGCCGATCGCTTCGAGGGCGCTGGTGAAGGCCGCCTTGGCCTGCTCGTACGGGTCGCCCTCCCCGTACAGCACGTCGCCCTTGAAGGGCGTCGTACCCGCCACCAGCACCCGATCGCCCGCCGCCACGGCGCGCGCGAAACCGAAACTCTCTTCCCAGGGACTTCCGCTCTGCACGCGCCGTACGGCATCGCTCATGACGACACAGTCTCCAATGCCTCTTCCAGGGTGAACGCCTTCGCGTACAGCGCCTTCCCTACGATCGCGCCCTCGACACCGAGCGGCACGAGGCCGGCGATGGCCCGGAGGTCGTCCAGCGAGGACACGCCGCCGGAGGCCACGACAGGGCGGTCCGTCGCGGCGCACACGTTGCGCAGCAGTTCCAGGTTCGGGCCCTGGAGCGTGCCGTCCTTCGCGATGTCCGTGACGACGTACCGCGCGCAGCCCTCCTTGTTGAGGCGCTCCAGCGTCTCGTAGAGGTCGCCGCCGTCGCGGGTCCAGCCGCGGCCGCGCAGGGTGGTGCCGCGGACGTCCAGGCCGACCGCGATCTTGTCGCCGTGCTCGGCGATGACCTTGGCGACCCACTCGGGGGTCTCCAGGGCGGCCGTGCCGAGGTTCACGCGGGTGCAGCCGGTGGCCAGGGCGGCGGCCAGGCTGTCGTCGTCGCGGATGCCGCCGGACAGCTCCACCTTGATGTCCATGGCCCGGGCGACCTCGGCGATCAGCTCGCGGTTGTCGCCGGTGCCGAACGCGGCGTCCAGGTCGACCAGGTGCAGCCACTCGGCGCCGGAGCGCTGCCAGGCCAGGGCGGCCTCCAGGGGCGAGCCGTAGGAGGTTTCCGTACCGGACTCGCCGTGCACCAGGCGCACCGCCTGGCCGTCGCGGACGTCGACGGCGGGGAGGAGTTCGAGCTTGCTCACAGTGTTCCGATCCAGTTGGTGAGGAGCTGGGCTCCGGCGTCGCCGGACTTCTCGGGGTGGAACTGCGTGGCCCACAGGGCGCCGTTCTCGACGGCCGCGACGAACGGCTTGCCGTGCGTGGACCAGGTGACCTTGGGGGCCTCCATCGCGGGGTTGTGGGTCTCCAGCGACCAGTCGTGGACGGCGTAGGAGTGCACGAAGTAGAAGCGCGCGTCCGCGTCCAGGCCCGCGAACAGCTGCGAGCCGGCCGCTGCTTCGACGGTGTTCCAGCCCATGTGGGGCACGATCTCGGCCTGGAGCGGCTCGACCGAGCCGGGCCACTCGTCGAGGCCCTCGCTCTCCACGCCGTGTTCGATGCCGCGGGCGAAGAGGATCTGCATGCCGACGCAGATGCCCATCACCGGGCGGCCGCCGGACAGCCGGCGGTCGACGATCCAGTCGCCGCGTGCCTCGCGCAGGCCCTTCATGCAGGAGGCGAAGGCGCCGACGCCCGGCACGAGCAGCCCGTCGGCGTTCAGGGCCTTGTCGTAGTCACGCGTTATCTCGACGTCGGCTCCCGCGCGGGCGAGGGCACGCTCGGCGGAGCGGACGTTGCCGAAGCCGTAGTCGAAGACGACTACCTTCTTCTGCTTCTTCGAGGGGGAGCTCGACGGGGCGCTCAATTCCACACCTCCAGCCTCACGACACCGGCCGCCAGGCACATCGCGGCGCCGATGGAGAGCAGCACGATCAGGCCCTTGGGCATCTTCTGCTTGACGAAGGAGTAGATCCCGCCGACGAGGAACAGGCCGACGACGATCAGCAGGGTCGAGATGCCGTTCACAGGGCGCCCTTCGTGGAGGGGAGGATGCCGGACGCGCGCGGGTCCCGCTCGGAGGCGTAGCGCAGGGCCCTGGCCAGCGCCTTGAACTGGCACTCCACGATGTGGTGGGCGTTGCGCCCGTAGGGCACGTGCACGTGCAGCGCGATCTGGGCCTGGGCGACGAAGGACTCCAGGATGTGCCGGGTCATCGTGGTGTCGTACTCGCCGATCATCGGCGCCATCTTCTCGGGCTCGGTGTGCACGAGGTAGGGGCGGCCGGACAGGTCGACGGTGACCTGGGCGAGGGACTCGTCCAGCGGGACCGTGCAGTTGCCGAAGCGGTAGATGCCGACCTTGTCGCCGAGGGCCTGCTTGAAGGCGGAGCCGAGGGCGAGGGCGGTGTCCTCGATGGTGTGGTGCGAGTCGATGTGCAGGTCGCCCTCGGTCTTCACGGTCAGGTCGAACAGACCGTGCCGGCCGAGCTGGTCGAGCATGTGGTCGTAGAAGCCGACGCCGGTGGAGATCTCCGTCTTGCCGGTGCCGTCGAGGTCGATCTCGACGAGGACCGAGGTCTCCTTGGTCGTCCGCTCCACGCGTCCGGTGCGGCTCATGAACTCTGCTCCTTCTTCAGTGCACGTACCGCGTCGAGGAACGCGTCGTTCTCTTCGGGGGTGCCGGCCGACACCCGCAGCCACCCGGGGATGCCGTTGTCCCGGACCAGGACGCCCCGGTCGAGGATCTTCTGCCAGGTTGTGTGCGCGTCCTCGAACCTGCCGAACTGCACGAAGTTGGCATCGGACTCGACGACGTCGTAGCCGATGGCGCGCAGTTCGCGCACGAGGCGGTCCCGCTCGGCCTTGAGCTGCTCGACGTAGCCCAGCAGCGTGGCGGTGTGCTCCAGGGCGGCCAGGGCGGTCGCCTGGGTGACGGCCGACAGGTGGTAGGGCAGCCGGACGAGCTGGACGGCGTCGACGACGGCCGGGTGCGCGGCGAGGTAGCCGAGGCGCAGGCCCGCGGCGCCGAACGCCTTCGACATCGTGCGGGAGATGACGAGGTTCGGGCGCCCGTCGATCAGCGGCAGCAGCGAGTCGCCGTGGCTGAACTCGATGTACGCCTCGTCGACCACGACCATCGACGGCTTCGCCGCCTGCGCGGCCTCGTAGAGCGCGAGGACCGTCTCGGGCGGGACCGCGTTGCCGGTGGGGTTGTTGGGGGTGGTGATGAAGACGACGTCGGGCCGGTGCTCGGCGATCGCCTTCTCGGCGGCGGCGAGGTCGATCGTGAAGTCGTCGTTGCGCGGGCCCGAGATCCAGCCGGTGCCGGTGCCGCGCGCGATGAGCCCGTGCATCGAGTACGACGGTTCGAAGCCGATCGCGGTGCGGCCGGGCCCGCCGAAGGTCTGGAGCAGCTGCTGGATGACCTCGTTGGAGCCGTTGGCCGCCCAGACGTTGGCGAGGCCGACCTCGTGGCCGGACGTGTCCGTCAGGTACTCGGCGAGCTTCGTGCGCAGCTCGACCGCGTCCCGGTCGGGGTAGCGGTTGAGGTTGCGGGCCGCTTCACGGACCCGCTCGGCGATGCGTTCGACGAGCGGCTCGGGCAGCGGGTAGGGGTTCTCGTTGGTGTTCAGCCGGACGGGGACGTCCAGCTGGGGCGCGCCGTAGGGGGACTTGCCGCGCAGCTCGTCCCGTACGGGCAGATCGTCGATGCGTACGTCGCTCACTTGCTCTCCGGCACCTTCCAGCCGAACCTGGCCTTGATCGCCGCGCCGTGCGCGGGCAGGTCCTCCGCCTCCGCCAGCGTGACCACGTGGTGCGCGACCTCGGCCAGCGCGTCCTGCGTGTAGTCGACGATGTGGATGCCGCGCAGGAAGGACTGGACGGACAGGCCCGAGGAGTGGCAGGCGCAGCCGCCGGTGGGCAGGACGTGGTTGGAGCCGGCCGCGTAGTCGCCGAGGGAGACCGGGGCCCACGGGCCGATGAAGATCGCGCCGGCGTTCTTGACGCGGTCGGCCAGGGCGGCCGCGTCGGCCGTCTGGATCTCCAGGTGCTCGGCGCCGTACGCGTCGACCACCTTCAGGCCCTCGTCGATGCCGTCGACCAGGACGATCGCGGACTGCTTGCCGGACAGCGCCGGGACGATCCGGTCGTCGACGTGCTTGGTGGCCGCGACCTGCGGCGCCAGCTCCTTCTCCACGGCGTCCGCGAGCTCGGCGGAGTCCGTGACGAGCACGGCGGCGGCCAGCGGGTCGTGCTCGGCCTGGCTGATCAGGTCGGAGGCGACGTGCACCGGGTCGGCCGTGTCGTCGGCGAGGACCGCGATCTCGGTCGGTCCGGCCTCGGCGTCGATGCCGATCCTGCCGGTGAAGTAGCGCTTGGCGGCGGCGACCCAGATGTTGCCGGGGCCGGTGACCATGTTGGCGGGCGGGCAGGACTCGGTGCCGTACGCGAACATCGCCACAGCCGTGGCACCGCCGGCCGCGTAGACCTCGTCGACGCCGAGCAGGGCGCAGGCGGCGAGGATCGTCGGGTGCGGCAGGCCGTTGAACTCGGCCTGGGCCGGGGAGGCGAGCGCGATGGACTCGACGCCGGCCTCCTGGGCGGGCACCACGTTCATGACCACGGAGGACGGATACACGGACCGGCCGCCGGGCGCGTACAGCCCGACCCGCTCGACCGGAACCCACTTCTCGGTCACGGAGCCGCCGGGCACCACCTGGGTGGTGTGCGTGCTGCGGCGCTGCTCGCGGTGGACGGTCCGGGCGCGCCGGATGGACTCCTCAAGGGCCGCGTATACGGCCGGGTCGAGCTCCTCCAGCGCGCGCGTGAGCGCGGCGGCCGGCACCCGCACCTGGTCGAGCCTGACCCCGTCGAACCGCTCGGCGAAATCGATCAGCGCCGCGTCGCCCCGATGATGCACGTCCTCGCAGATCGGACGCACCTTCTCCAGGGCGGCCGCTACGTCGAACTCGGCTCGGGGCAGCAGGTCACGCAGGGCGGGGCCCTCGGGGAGGGCGTCGCCGCGCAGATCGATTCGGGAGATCACGTGCTCAATTCTCTCAGACCCCGATGACGCGCCGTCCGCTCGTATCAATGGCTGATACAGAACGCCGCCGGCACCCGGAAGATCCCCTTCACGTTTCGCGTTCGGGGCGTCACCCAGCGGGCATGAACAGCTGTACGAAGCACCTGACCCGCGAGTATCCGGGGAGGAAGGAAGAGACGTGACCGAGGGGGCCGGCGTGCGTGCCGGGGATGTGCCCGACGACCTGACGGCGGCCGAGGCCGGAATGTGGCAGGCGTTCCGCAACGGCAGCGTGTACGACCTGAGCAGCGGCGACCCGGTGGTGGACGATCCGCACGGCGGCCACCCCTGGGGCGAGGAGCGGACCGTGCGGGCCCGGATCGTCTGCTGGCTGCTCCTGGACGGCCCGCCCGCCCTGGCCGGCCGGGTGTCGTCGCTGAAGCTGGCCGGCGTACTGATCAGCGGCTCGCTGGACCTCGCGGGCGGCACGGTGGTGCCGTACGTCGAGATGCGCCAGTGCCGGTTCGAGCAGGACGTGCTGCTGCCCGAGGCCCGCTTCACGACCGTACGGATGGTGGACTGCTCGGTGCCGCGGCTGGAGGCCGCCCGGGTGCAGACGGAGGGCGATCTGCATCTGCCGCGCTGCCGGTTCCATCGCGGCATCAGGCTCACGGACGCGCAGATCGGCACGGACCTGATGCTCAACCAGGCGATCGCGCACCGGGACCGCAGCGGCCGGTCGATCGCCGCGGACGGCCTGACCGTCGGCCAGGACTTACAGGCCGAGCTGCTGGAGTCGCACGGCGAGCTGAGCCTGCGCGCCGCCACCATCGGTGTCTCCCTGAGCCTGCGCGGCGCCCGCCTCGCCAACCCGTACGAGCGGCTCGCCCTCAACGCACCCCAGCTGACCGTCGAGCGCAGCCTGTATCTGACCCCGGCAGGCGTCGGCGCCCAGGCGATGAGCGGGATGACCCCGGCGCGCGGGACGCGGATCCAGCGGTTCTCGTGCGAGGGCGGGATCCGGCTGGACGACGGGCGGTTCGGCGACGCGGTCGACTTCGAGCGGGCCAGGTTCACCCTCACCGACGACCAGGAGCTGTCGCTGCGCCGGGTGCAGACGCCGGAGCTGCGGTTCCTCGGCGAGCATCCCGCGCGCGGGCGTGTCGTGCTGTCGGGGGCGAAGATCGTCAACCTGATGGACCGGGCGGACGCCTGGCCCGGCCCGGGGCGGCTGCACATGGGCGGCTTCGCCTACGAGAACCTCGTGCCGCGCGGGCCGTTCCCGCTGGCCGAGCGGCTGGACTGGGTGGCGGCGGCGACCGCCGAGTACAACCCGGAGCCGTACGAGCGGCTCGCGGCCGTGCTGCGGGCCGGCGGGGAGGACGAGGACGCCCGCGAGGTGCTGCTCGCCAAGCAGCGCCGGCACCGGGAGAGCCTGCCGCCGGCCGCCAAGCTGTGGGGCTACGCGCAGGACTTGACGGTCGCCTACGGGTACCGGCCGGGCCGGGCCGCGGTATGGATGGCGGTGCTGTGGGCGGCGGGCTCGTTCGCCTTCGCGCAGGCCGGGCATCCGCCGCTGAAGCGCGGTGAGCATCCGGAGTGGAACCCCACGCTGTTCACGCTCGATCTGCTGCTGCCGGTCATCGACCTGGGCCAGGTGGGTTTCTGGCAGCTGCGCGGGGGCTGGCAGTGGCTGGCGACGGCGATGATCCTGCTGGGCTGGATCCTGGCGACGACGGTGGCGGCGGGGGCGACCCGCTTGCTGCGGCGTAACTGATGATGCCGGTGTGATCAGTGTTGTTGAACTGTCACACCTTTACGTTCTCTTGACCATAGGGCGTACAACTTTCCGCGAGTTCACCGAACGATCTGGCGCCGCCGTGACCAGCGGACTTTCAATGGTCGGCACCATGGCCATGCAGCTGCCGTTCATCCGCCCGAGCCGGATGACAAGGACCGCTTCCCACCCCGTCAGCGGGCCACGCGCCGACGACGAGGTGCTGCTCGACGCGCCCGACGCCCGGCTCAGTCCGGCACTGGTCGCGGCCGCCCGCGGGGACCACGGACCGGCCTCCGGGCTGCTCCGCGCCACCCGGGCGGCGGCCGAGTGGGAGCGGCGCGACCGGTACGTGACCCGGCTGGCCGCCTTCGCCCGCTCGCGCCCCGACTGGCTGGACGCCTGGCTCGCCATCGCCCCGCACGACCCGGACGCGCTGCTGCTCCGGGCCCAGCTGGCGGTGGACCGCGCCTGGCAGTCACCGGCCCGGGCCGAGATGCTGCGCGAGGTCAGCCCGCTGATCACGGCCGCCGCCCGGGCCGACCACGCCGACCCGGTGCCCTGGCGACTCGCGCTGGACCACGCGCGCGGCGCCCGGGCCGGACACAGCTACTTCGAGCAACTGTGGGCGGCGGCCGTCCGCCGCGCCCCGCACCACTACGGCTGCCACGAGTCGGCCCTGCGCTATCTGGCCGCGTCCTGGCACGGTTCGCACCAGGAGTGCTTCGACTTCGCCGACCGGGCCGCACAGGACGCGCCCGCCGACTCGCTCGTCCAGGCGCTCCCGCTGCGGGCGGCCTTCGGCTACCTCACCGACGGCTGCGGGCCCGAGCTGCCCAGGGAGCGGCTGGACGCCGCCGCCGACCGGGCGATCGCGCTGTCCCCGCGCCTGCCGGCGGCCGACCCCTGGCCGGCCCGGATGCGGAACCTGCTCGTCTTCGTCCTGGTGTACCTGGAGCGCTGGCCGGACGCCCGGGAACAGCTGCGCCTGAACGGCCCGTACGCCACCTCGTTCCCCTGGGACCAGGTGTCGGACGACCCGCTCGGCCACTTCCTGCGGGTCCGCGACGACATCCGGTCAGCGGCAGCCGGCCGGCCGCCCGGGCATCCACGGAGTGAACGGGGCGGACGAGTCCGCTCCGGCGACCATTAGGCTTTTGCGTCGTGACCACCGTCCGGCTCCCCCTCTTCCCCCTGAACTCGGTGCTGTTCCCGGGGCTCGTGCTCCCGCTCAACGTCTTCGAGGAGCGGTATCGCGCCATGATGCGCGAACTGCTGAAGACGCCGGAGGACGAGCCGCGCCGGTTCGCCGTCGTGGCGATCCGCGACGGCCACGAGGTGGCCCCGAGCGCGCCCGGCATGCCCGACCCCACGTCCCTGCCCGAGCGGGGGCCCGCCGCCGGCTTCGGCACGGACCCGGCCAAGGCGTTCCACAAGGTCGGCTGCATCGCGGACGCCGCGACGATCCGGGAGCGGACCGACGGCTCCTTCGAGGTGCTGGCGACCGGCACGACCCGGGTGCGGCTGCTCTCGGTCGAGGAGTCGGGTCCCTTCCTGACGGCCGAGCTGGAGACCCTGCCGGAGGAACCCGGCGACGAGGCGGCGCCGTTGGCCGAAGGGGTTCTGCGGTCCTTCCGCCAGTACCAGAAGCGGCTGGCGGGCGCGCGGGAACGGTCCCTGACGACCGGCTCCGACCTGCCGGACGAGCCCGGCGTGGTGTCGTATCTGGTGGCCGCGGCGATGATGCTGGACACCCCCACCAAGCAACGCCTGCTCCAGGCCCCCGACACGGCCTCCCGCCTGCGGGACGAGCTGAAACTCCTTCGCTCCGAGACGGCCATCATCCGTAATCTGCCGTCGTTGCCGGCGTCGGACCTGACGCGCGGCCCGACGAGTCTCAACTGAAGCGGACGCCCATGGCGAAGAAGTCGAAGAAGCAGCACCAGCCCGGCGGCACCCCGGCGACGGTCGCCCTCACGGCGGCGGGCGCGGAGTTCACGGTCCACTCCTACGACCACGACCCCGCCCACCCCTCCTACGGCGAGGAGGCGGCCGAGGCGATGGGCGTCTCACCGGACCGCGTCTTCAAGACCCTGGTGGCGGACATCGACGGCGCGCTGACGGTCGCGGTGGTCCCGGTGGCGGGCCAACTCGACCTGAAGGCCCTGGCAGCGGCGGTCGGCGGCAAACGCGCGACCATGGCCGACCCGACCCTGGCGGAACGCACGACGGGCTACGTACGGGGCGGCATCTCACCCCTGGGCCAGCGCAAGAAGCTCCCGACGGTGCTGGACGCGTCGGCCTCCGCGCACCCGACCATCTGCGTCTCGGCGGGCAGGAGGGGCCTGGAGGTGGAACTGTCCCCGGAGGACTTGGCGAGGCTGACGGAGGCGGTGCTGGCCCCGATCGGACGCCCTTAGCCGCTCAGCCGCTTAGCTGCGCACCCACCCGCCGGCAGCACCAGCGCCGAGCACTACGCGACCGGCGGTGCCTGATACGGCCCGTCGGGAAACTCCGGTTCCGGATCCCGAGGCCCGAACAACGCCGTCAACCCGAGATGGAACACCAGCGCGGCAAGCGGCCAGGCCAGCAACGCCCCCTTCGCGCCCAACTTCAACGGCGCGGAGAACGTCACCCCCCGCCCCACGTCCCGCGCATGCGCGACCACATCCTCGGCAGGCCCGAGCCAGACCCCGATCCGCCAGGCCAGCAACGACCCGAGCAGCCCTCCGACGGCCAGCCCCACCACCAGCGGCACGCCCCCACGCCGCCGCAGCAGAAACACGACCAGGGCGCTGACGACCCCGAAGGCCAGCCCGAGCAACGCGAACGTGCCGTCGACCCCGACGGCCTGCTCCCCCTCGGTGTCCTTGAGGAAGACGATCCATTTGCCCTCGACCACGTCACCGACCAGCGGCACGTGCGGCGCGAGCCACCACCACAGCACACCCAGCAGCACCCCGCCGAGCGCCACCGCCACGGCGACCAGTCCGGCCTCCCGCACTTCCGTCTTCATGCCGGGCCCGTCCTGCCAGTACCAGCCGTGCCCGGAGTACGCGGCGTACTCGGCGTGCTGAGACCCGGGGGCCTGCGATCCATGCGCCCCGGACCCGGTGCCCGGCGGCGGCCACGCGTCCTGTGTGGAACGTTCATGCGGCGGCGGTGGCGGATTCAGTGGTGCGGTCACCCTGCCATCGTGCCAGGCCCGCCTGTGCCCCGCGTCACCGGACGATCCCTCCCCGCTCACCGGACGGCCGCCCGGCGGTACGCCCAGGTCGCCACGGCCAGCGAGACGACGCCCACGAACCCGCACACGGCGAGGTCACCGAGCACGAAGGCCCAGTCGGGGTTTGGCCCGAACGTGCGCGCGAAGGCCTCCACCCCGTACGTCGACGGCAGCAGATCCCGCGCGAACCGCACGACCTCCGGCATCCGGTCCGCCGGCAGCACGCCCAGCAGCAGCGCCGCCGACATGCCCAGCTGCCCGAGCAGCGTGGCCAGCTCCGGCCGGGGCGCGAGCAGCCCGAGCGCCGCCCCCAGCCCGGCGAGCGCGGCGCCCGCCAGCGGGATCACGGCCACCAGGATCCACAGATGGGCCAGCGGCAGCCCGAACAGCACACAGCCGAACACCGCCGTCACGAGGGTGCCCGGCACGGTGAACGACGCGTACGCGCCCGCCGCGCCCAGCACCACCGCCGCCGGCGGCACCGGCAGCGTCGCGTAGTGGTCGAGCCCGCCGCTGGCCCGCAGCTGCCCGAAGTACTGCGCGAGCAGGTTCAGCGCCACGAAGGCCACCACCAGCACGGACGACCCGGCGACGACGGCCTGCGCCTCGGACCCGTCGTCCACGACCCCGCGCATCAGGATCATGATCCCGACCGACTGGAACGTCGCCACGAACAGCAGCGGGATCCGCGCGACCCGCGCCCGGGACAGCTGCGCCCGGTACACGGCCGCCAGCGACGGCCACAGCCGCGCCCGGGGCCCGAGCTCGGCCGCGCACGCGGCGGGCTCGTCCACGGCCAGGGCACTGCCCGGCAGGACATCGGCGGGTACGACACTCACGTCGCGCTGCTCCCCTTCGTCGGGTCCGGTGCGGCAGTCGCCCTGTTCGGTACGTATGTGTTCGGTACGTATGCGGCGGCCCGCGTACTCAAGGCCTTCGTACTCCTCACGCCTTCACCAGCCCCTGCTGCACGGCACCGCCCAGGGCCAGGTACACGTCCTCCAGACTCGGCGTGGCCAGCGTGAAGTCGTCCAGGGCGGCGAAGGCGGCCCCTCCGGTGACGGTGGCGACGACCGCCCGGGCCTCCTCGGGTCCGAGCCGGAGCGTCCACAGGCGCCCCGCCTCCACGGCGCGGTCCCGCAGCGCGGCCACCTCGGGGACGTGCAGTGGCGCCGCGTCCCGCCACACCAGGTCGACCCGCACCTCGCCGGCGACCTGCTCCTTGAGCCCGGCCGGGGTGTCGCAGGCGATCACCCGCCCCCGGTCGAGGACGGCCACCCGGTCCAGCACGGTCTCGGCCTCGATGACGTTGTGGGTGACGAGCAGCACGGTCGTCCCGCGCTCGGCCCGCCGCCGGTCGACGGCGGACCACACGGCCCGCCGCGCCACCGGGTCCATGCCGGTGGTCGGCTCGTCGAGCACGAGCAGCGGCCGCTCCCCCACCAGCGCCGCGGCGAAGCACGCCAGGCGCCGCTGGCCCCCGGAGAGCTTCTTCAGCGGCCGCCCGGCGAGCGGCACGAGCCCCAGCTCGTCGAGTACGTCGTCCCGCTCGGCCCGCGCCCGCCGTACGGCCAGACCGCGCAGCCGCCCGGTGGTCTCGGCGGCGAGCGACACGGTCAGCTCGTCGAGGGCGGTGGACTCCTGGCCGAGGTAGGCGAGGATCCGCGCGGCCCGCTCCGGGTGGCGCACGATGTCGTGCCCGAGGATCTCCACGCTGCCCCGGTCGGGCCGCATCAGCCCGGTGAGCTGCCGTACGAGGGTGGACTTGCCGGCGCCGTTCGGCCCGAGCAGGCCGAAGATCTCGCCGCGCCGGATGTCCAGGGTCACGTCGTCCGTGGCGCGGACCTCGGGCGTTCCGGGCGCGCCGCGCCGGCCGCGTACTGCCGGATAGGTCTTGGTCAGCCCGCGCACCGCGCACACGACGTCACCATCGTGCCGAAATGCCTGTGCCGCGCGCTTACTCACAAGCAACGAGACTACGGGGTCGACTGCCCCGGCCCGCTCTCGGGTCGGTCCACAACGGGAAATCCGTCGGCAAAGTTCTCATTCGCCGACGGGCGCGTGCTCCACCCCCGTGCGCACGCCGATCTCCTTCCAGAAGCCGGCCCGGATGGCGTACCGGTCCCGCTCGTCGATCTGGTCGTCCTTGTGGGCGAGCAGGCCGAAGCGGGCCGCGTAGCGCAGCAGCTCCCCGTCGACGCGGTGCGGGATGCGCGGGTACATCCCGGACAGTTTCTGCAGGTGGCTCTGGTCGCCGAGGCGCTCGACCCAGCGCCGGGCGAAGACCTGCCCCACCTCGTAGGGGTCACCGCCGACGGTGGTGATGTCCTCCTCGCGGTCGGCCCACCGCTGCTCGGCCGTGGTCAGCTGGGCGAGCGTCGGCATCGAGGCGGCCTCGGGGGGCTCGGCCGTGGGCCGGTCGACCCAGCCCTTGTCGGAGGACCAGCGGAGGGTGGCGGCGGGCTGCTGGGCGGACTGGGGGCCGGGGGCGCGCAGGGCGGCCAGGTCTTTGGGTGTGGGGACGCCTTTGGGGGCGGGTGCCCGTTCCTCCGCGCCGTTCTGCCCGGCGCCGGCCGCGGGGTGCTGCGGCTGCGGGGCGGGGCGCTCGGTCGCGGCGGCGAGCGCGGACTCGGGCAGCGGGGCGGAGAGGATCGCGGCGATCTCGGGCCGGGGCGCGGGCTGCGGGGCGCACACGCCGGTGTGCTCCTTGGCGCGGACGGCCTTGGTGATCCAGGTCCGGTCCAGGACGCGCCGCTCGTCGGCCTCGGCGACCAGGTCCTCGGACTGGTTGTAGTCGCCGTCGGCGGCCTGCACGGCCCACAGGTGGACGGCGACGCCGTGCTCCTTGGCGGCCATCATGCCGGGCAGCAGGTCGCCGTCGCCGGTGACGAGGACGACGTCGGAGCAGGCGCGGTTGCGGGCCAGCTCGGTGAGCTCGGCGTGCATCGCGGCGTCCACGCCCTTCTGCGCCCAGCGGCCGTCGCTGCGGGTCAGCGCGCCCAGCCGGACGGTGACCCGGGGCATCACGCGCAGCCTGCGGTGCTCGGGCTGCGGGACGCGGTCGGGGGCGCCGTCGAACCAGTAGATCCGCAGCAGCGGCTGCTGCGTGTCCGACTCGGCGCGTTCGCGCAGCCCCTGGATGAGGGCGGTGTGGTCGACGGTGATCCGGGATCGTGAGGGCTCCCCGGCGAGGAGACTCGCCGCCGCCCCCAGCAGATACCCCGCGTCCACCAGGACGATGCAGCGGTCCACACGACTCACCCTCTTCCCGGGAGGTTTGCTTCGGGCTTGCTTCGAGTCTGCCCGACGGCGCGGAGGTTAACGGCCGGAACTCGATCTTCGGCGTGGCGTTTCGCTCCGGCCTGCTCCGACTACCCCTGTCACGCAGGGTAATTGTCCGACATGCGATCGTTGTCGGCCTGTGTGAATCTGGTCCCGGCCCTGGCCCCTAGATCCCCCACAGGAGGCATCACCATGGCCAAGAACAAGAACCGTGACCGTAAGCAGCAGCGTCCGACCGAGCGCGGGCAGCGCGCGGACCGCAGCCCCGGGGCGGAGGCGGAGCCCCAGCCCGAGGTCGAGCTGACCCCCGGTGACGTGGCGTCCCGCAAGCGGAAGCGCAGCTTCGGCCACAACTGACATCTGTGTAACGGGTTGTTGAGACCCACGCACATGCGTGAGGGGCGTACCAGGTACCGGGTACGCCCCTCACGCGCCTCAAGCGCCGTCCGCGGGCTAGGCGGACACCCCCTGGGTCATCCCGCCAGGCAGGACGGACCGAGCAGCACCTTCAGGTCACCGAAGAGCGCCGGGTCCGGCTTCACCCGGTGCCGGTCCAGGCGCAGCACGGTCGTCTTGGTCGGTCCCTGGAGCCTGATCCGGACCTCGCTGTCGCCCTTGTGGTGGCTGAGGACCTCGCCGAGGCGGCTGACCAGCGGCGGAGTGACCCGGGTGGCCGGGATGGTCAGCACGACGGGCGCGTTGGTGCCCGCGTTCGACAGGTCGGGGACCTGCAGCTCCATCGCGACCAGCCGCGGTACGTCCTCGCGCTTGTCGAGGCGGCCCTTGACGAACACCACGGCGTCCTCGACGAGTTGGGTCGAGACGAGCTGGTACGTCGCCGGGAAGAACATGCACTCGATCGAGCCCGCGAGGTCCTCGACGGTGGCGATGGCCCAGGCGTTGCCCTGCTTGGTCATCTTGCGCTGGAGGCCGGAGATGATGCCGCCGATGGTGACGACCGCGCCGTCGGAGTGCTCACCGCCGGTCAGCTGGGAGATGCCCGCGTCGGCCTTGTCGGACAGGATGTGCTCCAGACCGAACAGCGGGTGGTCGGAGACGTACAGACCGAGCATCTCCCGCTCCTGGGCGAGCAGATAGGTCTTGTCCCACTCCTCGGTGGTGAACTCCACGTCGAGCCCGAAGCCCGGCTCGCTGCTCTCGGCCTCGCCCATGCCGCCGAAGAGGTCGAACTGCCCCTCGGCCTCCTTGCGCTTGACCGCGACCACGTTGTCGATCATCGGCTCGTACTGCGCAGTCAGGCCCTTGCGGGTGTGGCCCATGGCGTCGAAGGCGCCGGCCTTGATCAGGGACTCGGTGGTGCGCTTGTTGCAGACCACCGCCTCCACCTTGTCGAGGTAGTCCGGGAAGGAGACGTACTTCCCCTTGGCCTTGCGGCACCTGATGATCGACTCGACGACGTTCGTACCGACGTTGCGGACGGCGGAGAGGCCGAAGAGGATCACGTCGTCGCCCTGGGCCGCGAAGTTGGACATCGACTCGTTGACGTCCGGCGGGAGCACCTTGATGCCCATGCGGCGGCACTCGTTGAGGTAGACGGCCGACTTGTCCTTGTCGTCCTTCACGGACGTGAGGAGCGCGGCCATGTACTCGGCGGGGTGGTTCGCCTTGAGGTACGCCGTCCAGTACGAGACCAGCCCGTACGCGGCGGAGTGCGCCTTGTTGAACGCGTAGCCGGCGAAGGGCACCAGCACGTCCCAGAGCGCCTGGATGGCCTCGTCGCTGTAGCCCTTCTTGCGGGCGCCCTCCTTGAACAGCACGAAGTTCTTCGCCAGTTCCTCGGGCTTCTTCTTGCCCATCACGCGGCGGAGGATGTCGGCCTCGCCGAGCGAGTAGCCGGCGATGATCTGGGCGGCCTTCTGCACCTGCTCCTGGTAGACGATCAGGCCGTAGGTGACGTCCAGGACCTCCTTGAGCGGCTCCTCCAGCTCGGGGTGGATCGGCGTGATCTCCTGCTGCCCGTTCTTGCGCAGCGCGTAGTTCGTGTGGGAGTTCATGCCCATCGGGCCCGGCCGGTACAGGGCCGACACGGCGGAGATGTCTTCGAAGTTGTCCGGCTTCATCAGCCGGAGCAGGGAGCGCATGGGTCCGCCGTCGAACTGGAAGACGCCGAGGGTGTCGCCGCGCTGGAGCAGTTCGAAGGTCGTGGGGTCGTCGAGCGGGAGGCTCAGGAGATCGATGTCGATCCCCTTGTTGGACTTCACCATCTTGACGGCGTCGTCCATGATCGTCAGGTTGCGCAGGCCCAGGAAGTCCATCTTCAGCAGGCCGAGCGACTCACAGCTCGGGTAGTCCCACTGCGTGATGGTCACGCCGTCGGTGTGCCTGACCCAGACCGGGACGTGGTCGGTGATGGTCTCGCTGGACATGATCACGCCGGCGGCGTGCACACCCATCTGCCGGACCAGGCCCTCGACGCCCTTGGCGGTGTCGATGACCTTCTTCACGTCCGGCTCGTTCTCGTACATCGCCCGGATCTCGCCCGCCTCCGAGTAGCGGGGGTGCTCGGGGTTGGTGATGCCGTCGAGGTTGATGCCCTTGCCGAGGACGTCGGCGGGCATGGCCTTGGTGAGGCGGTCGCCCATCGCGTACGGGTAGCCCAGCACGCGCGCGGAGTCCTTGATCGCGTTCTTGGCCTTGATGGTGCCGTACGTGCCGATCATGGCGACCTTGTCGGCGCCGTACTTCTCCGTCACGTACCTGATCACCTCGACGCGCCGGCGCTCGTCGAAGTCGATGTCGACATCGGGCATGGAGATGCGCTCGGGGTTGAGGAACCGCTCGAAGATCAGGCCGTGCGGGATGGGGTCGAGGTCGGTGATGCCGAGGGCGTAGGCGACGATCGAGCCGGCCGCGGAGCCTCGGCCGGGGCCGACCGCGATGCCCTGCTTCTTGGCCCACATGATGAAGTCGGCGACCACGAGGAAGTAGCCCGGGAACCCCATCGAGATGATGGTGTCCATCTCGTACTCGACCTGCTTCATGCGGTCGTCCGGGATGCCGTCCGGGAAGCGGCGGTGCATGCCGCGCAGGGTCTCCTCGCGGAACCAGCTGACCTCCGTGTACCCCTCCGGGATGTCGAACTTGGGCATCAGGTCGCGCTTCTCGAACATGCCCGTGGTGTCGACCATCTCGGCGATCAGCCGGGTGTTGGCGCAGCCCTCCTGCCAGGCGTCCGAGGAGTCGATGGCGTACATCTCGTCCGTGGACTTCAGGTAGTAGCCGGTGCCGTCGAACCTGAAGCGGTCCGGGTCGGAGAGGTTCTTGCCGGTCTGGATGCACAGCAGCGCGTCGTGGGCGCTCGCCTCGTGCGAGTAGGTGTAGTGGGAGTCGTTGGTGACCAGCGGGGGGATGCCGAGCTTCTTGGCGATCTCCAGCAGGCCGTCGCGGACCCGGTGCTCGATCTCGATGCCGTGGTCCATCAGCTCCAGGAAGTAGCGGTCCTTGCCGAAGATGTCCTGGTAGTCGGCGGCGGCCTTGAGGGCCTCGTCGAAGTGGCCGAGGCGCAGCCGGGTCTGGACCTCGCCGGAGGGGCAGCCGGTGGAGGCGACGATCCCCTCGGACCACTGGGCGATGGTCTCCTTGTCCATCCGGGGCCACTTCTGGAGCCAGCCCTCGGCGTAGGCGTCCGAGGAGAGCCGGAAGAGGTTGTGCAGGCCGGTCTTGTTCACCGCCCACATCGTCTTGTGGGTGTAACCACCGGAACCGGAGACGTCGTCCCGCTTCTGGTGCGGCTGGCCCCACTGGATCTTGCGCTTGTTGCGGCGCGACTCGGGCGCGACATACGCCTCGATGCCGATGATCGGGGTGACCCCGGCCTTCTGCGCGGAGTGGAAGAAGTCGTACGCCCCGTGGAGGTTGCCGTGGTCGGACATGGCGATGTGCGTCATGCCCATCTCGTTGCACGCGTTGAACATGTCCTTCAGCCGCGCGGCACCGTCCAGCAGCGAGTACTGGGTGTGGACGTGCAGGTGCGTGAACGGCGGCTTTGACACGGCTGCGGCCTCCAGAGAAAACATGTGCGGAATGGGGCCCGACAGGCTGCGGACAGTCTGGGGGACAGCGTCGAAGTCTATGCCTCGACACTGACACTCGGAGGCCTGACCCGCGTACCTTCGTGCGGGGGTCGCGGGCACTCCCGCGGACCGCCGCACGTTAGCCGGAGGGCGGACCTGCCGCCCCGAGACGTATGCACCAGGAGGCACCCAGCGATGTCGTTCCCGCAGCTCGACGACGAGCACCGCGGTGAGGAGATCCTCGCCGTCTTCGACACCGCCTTCGGCGAGCTCCTGGCCGCCGACCCGGCCGCGTTCCGCGTGAAGTTCCGGAAGATGGCGGCCTCGGCCTTCGCGTTCTACCGGGGCACGGCGTGCCTCTTCTACCACGATCTCGATCAGGAGAACGCCGGGCGGGGTGGCGGGAAAGTACTCAGCGGGCCGTACCTGGACGAGCGCACGTCGCGCGTGTGGATCCACGGCGACCTGCACGCGGAGAACTTCGGCACGTACATGGACGCCAACGGCCGCCTGATCTTCAACGTCAACGACTTCGACGAGGCCTACGTCGGCCCGTTCACCTGGGACCTGAAGCGCTTCGCCGCCTCCATCGCCCTCATCGGGTACGCGAAGGCGCTCAGCGACGAGCAGATCTCCGAGCTGGTGGCGATCTACGCGGTCGCGTACCGCGAGCGGATCCACGCCCTGGCCACCGGCGCCAAGAGCGACGAGGTGCCGCCGTTCACGCTGGACACGGCGCAGGGCCCGCTGCTGGACGCGCTGCGCGACGCCCGGTCGCTGACCCGCTTCGGGCTGCTGGAGTCGATGACGGAGATCCGCGACTTCGAGCGCCGTTTTGCGTCCGGGGGCGGCTCCGTCGAGCTGGACGCGGCCACGCGTTACAAGGTCCTCGCCGCCTTCGACGGCTACCTGGAGACGCTCCCGGACAGCTCGCTGGCCCGCCCGGACTCCTACCGCGTGAAGGACGTCGTCGGCCGGCGCGGCATCGGCATCGGCTCGGCGGGGCTGCCGTCGTACAACATCCTGCTGGAGGGCCACAGCGACGCCCTGGAGAACGATGTGGTGATCTACATCAAGCAGGCCCAGACCCCGGCCGTCTCCCGGCACATCACGGACCCGGCGATCCGCGACTACTTCCAGCACGAGGGGCACCGCACGGTCATCTCCCAGCGCGCCCTCCAGGCGCACGCCGACCCGTGGCTGGGCTGGACGGAGCTGGACGGCGCGGGCCAGCTGGTCGCCGAGGTCTCGCCGTACGCGGTGGATCTCGACTGGGGCGACATCGACGACGCGGAGGAGATCGCCCAGGTGGTGGCCGACCTCGGCCGGGCCACGGCCACGATGCACTCGGCGGCGGACGACCAGTCCGGTGAGTCCCTGGTGCCGTTCTCCACGGAGCGGGCGATCGACGCGGCGATCGCGGCCGACGAGGAGGGCTTCGCGCCGCTGCTGACCGACTTCGCGCACGGCTACGGCGCACGCGCGCGTGCCGACCACCAGACCTTCGTGGACCTGTTCCGCAACGGCCGGATCCCGGGTCTGTAAGGTCTCCTTTCGCTATGGACATATCCGGGATCCAGCTCAGAGCCGTACGCGCGGCGCTGTTCACGGCAGTGGTCGTGACGCTCAGCACCGCGTCGCACGTGCTGCTGTCCCGGGTCCCGCTCCCGCTGGGCACGGTGGCCGCGGTCGCCGCCACCGTGTTCGTGATCGCTTACGCCCTGGCGGGCCGCGAGCGCTCCTTCGGGCGGATCGCGGCCCTGCTGATCCCGCTGGAGCTGGCCGCCGACACGGTGTTCACCACGGGGCAGCACGCCTGTTACGGCCGCTCGGGCGGCCCGGTCGCCGGCCCGCTGCGGTCGGTCGGCCTGGACGTGCTGTGCGGGGGCGGCGAGATCGGCACACCGCTGGCCCGGATGGCAGGGGCCACCGGCACCGACCGGCTCGCGGCCGCGGTCGCGCACGCCGACCCGGCCACCGCCTGGCTGCTGCTGTGCGCACACGTCGGCGTGGGACTGACCGCCGCCGTCTGGCTGCGCCGGGGTGAGCGGGCCCTGGCCCAGCTGCTGCGGGCCGTGGGGGCGACCACGTTCCGGCCGCTGCTGCTGGCGGTCTCCGCCGTGACGGTGACGCGGGCCCCGGCCGGGCGCCGGCTGCCGTCGCGGGCCGCCGACCGCACGCCCACCGCCCGCGAGCGGATCCTCGCCCACTGTCTGGGACGGCGTGGACCGCCGTGCTCGCCCGCCTTCGCGTGAGGCACCTTTCGAGCACCGGCAGTCCCCCTTACCCATTCCGCACACGACGTGTGCGCGTCCCCGACGGAGAACATCACCATGAGCAAGCGGAACACCCAGGCGGCGAAGACGGCGGCCCGTGAGCGGCTGCGCATCGAGCGCGAGCGCGAGGCCAAGCGGGCGAAGGCGAAGCGGCAGATCATCGTCGCCGCCTCCATCGTCGGCGTCCTCGCGATAGCCGGCGGCATCGGCTACGCGGTCGTCCAGGCCAACAAGCCCACCTACTGGGAGGCCCAGAAGGACGCCAAGGTCGTCGCCCCGGCCAACACCACGGGCGCCAAGGGCACCACGGTCGTCATCGGCAAGGACTCGGCCAAGAAGACCCTGAAGGTCTACGAGGACCCGCGCTGCCCCGTGTGCGCCCAGTTCGAGCAGACCGTCGGTCCGACCGTGAAGAAGGACATCGACGACGGCAAGTTCAAGATGCAGTTCATCGGCGCCACCTTCATCGACAACAAGGACAACGGCGAGGGCTCCAAGAACGCGCTGAGCGCCCTGGGCGCCGCGCTGAACGTCAGCCCCGAGGCGTTCCTCGACTACAAAGCCGCGCTGTACTCGGCGAAGTACCACCCGGAGGAGACGACCGACAAGTTCAAGGACGACAGCTACCTCATCAAGGTCGCGAACACCGTCCCGGACCTGAAGGGCAACAAGAAGTTCCAGGACGCGGTCGAGAAGGGCACCTACGACGCCTGGGCGATGGCCATGTCGAAGACCTTCGACGACAACAAGGACGGAGTCACGGGCACCCCGGGCTTCGTCATGGACGGCAAGCAGCTCACCGCCGACAACCAGGGCACGCCGCTGATGACAGTGGCCGACTTCAACAGGGTCGTGGGCGAGGCCCTCAAGAAGTGACGGCGGGTCCGGGACCGGCCACCACGTGAAGAGCGGGCGAACTTCGGGAGTTCGCCCGCTCTGGCGCGTACCGATCAGTAACCTGATCGTCCGTGACCAGTCGATACAGATCATCGAAGCCGTCAGAGGACCTCAACTCCCTCACTCCGCGCCGCCGTACGGTCGTCAAGGCCGCGGCGGCGACCGCTGTCCTGGCCGGACCGCTGGCAGCGACCCTGCCCGCGCGCGCCGTCGACCAGGCTCCCGCCTTCCTGCACGGCGTCGCCTCCGGGGACCCCCTGCCGGACGGCGTCCTGCTGTGGACCCGCGTGACCCCCGTCCCGGAGGCCATACCCGGCTCCGGACTCGGCCCGGACACCGAGGTGAGCTGGGTCGTCGCCAGGGACCGGGCGTTCACCACCGTCGTCGCCAAGGGCTCCACCACCGCGACGGCCGCGTCCGACCACACCGTGAAGGCCGACATCCGCGGCCTGGAACCGGGCACGGACTACTGGTTCCGTTTCTCCGCCGGCGGCACCGACTCCCCCGCCGCCCGCACCCGCACCGCGCCCGCGCACGACGCGGCCGTCACGGGCCTCCGCTTCGGCGTGGTCTCCTGCGCCAACTGGGAGGCCGGCTACTTCTCCCCGTACCGCCACCTCGCAACCCGCGGCGACCTGGACGCCTGGCTGCACCTCGGCGACTACATCTACGAGTACGGCACCGGCGAGTACGGCACCCGCGGCACGGTCGTCCGCCCGCACGCCCCGGCCCACGAGATCGTCACCCTCGCCGACTACCGCGTCCGGCACGCGCGCTACAAGACCGACCCGGACCTCCAGGCGCTGCACGCGGCGGCCCCGGTCGTGGCGATCTGGGACGACCACGAGTTCGCCAACGACGCCTGGTCGGGCGGCGCCGAGAACCACACCGAGGGCGCCGAGGGCACCTGGTCCGCCCGCCAGGCCGCCGCCAAGCAGGCCTACTTCGAGTGGATGCCGGTGCGCCCGGCGATCGCGGGCACCACCTATCGCCGGCTGCGCTTCGGCAAACTGGCCGACCTCTCGCTGCTGGACCTGCGCTCGTTCCGCTCGCAGCAGGTCAAGGTCGGCAACGGCGAGGTCGACGACCCGGACCGCACCCTCACCGGCCGTGCCCAGCTCGACTGGCTCAAGGCGGGCCTGAAGGCGTCCGACACCACCTGGCGGCTGGTCGGCAACTCGGTGATGGTCTCGCCGTTCGCCATCGGCTCGCTCTCCGCCGATCTGCTGAAGCCGCTGGCCAAGCTGCTGGGCCTGCCGCAGGAGGGCCTCGCCCTCAACACCGACCAGTGGGACGGCTACACCGACGACCGCCGCGAGCTCCTGGCGCACCTGCGGTCCAACGCCATCCGCAACACCGTCTTCCTCACCGGCGACATCCACATGGCGTGGGCCAACGACGTGCCGGTGGACGCCGGTACGTACCCGCTGTCCCCCTCCGCGGCCACGGAGTTCGTCGTCACCTCGGTCACCTCCGACAACCTCGACGACATGGTCAAGGTCCCTCAGGGCACCGTCTCCGCGGTCGCCGCACCCGTGATCCGCGCCGCCAACCGGCACGTCCACTGGGTCGACACCGACCGCCACGGCTTCGGCGTCCTGGACATCACGGCCGAGCGCGCGCAGATGGACTACTACGTCATCTCGGACCGCGCCGAGCGCGACGCGACCGCCACGTGGTCCCGCTCGTACCGCACGCGCAGCGGCACGCAGAAGATCGAGCGCGTCTACGACGCCGTGTGAGCCCCTGACAACCGTCGGCTACAGGCTGTCGAGGAAGCCGAGCGCCACCCGCCAGGTGGCCTCGGCGGCCTCCTCGTCGTAGTCCGGCAGGTCGGGGTCGGTGTAGAGGTGGCCCGCGCCCGCATACCGGTACACCTCGACGTCGGCGCCGGTGCGGCCCATCTGGAGGTACCAGGCGCTGAGCCAGTCGTCCGTCTCGAACGGGTCGGGCTCCGCCACGTGCAGCTGGACCGGCAGCTCGTCCGCCGTGACGCCCGGCGCGATGTCCGACGTGCCGTGCAGGAGCAGCAGACCGCGCGCCTTGTCGTCGCCGAGGGCGAGGGTCTGGGCGATGGAGGCACCGAGCGAGAACCCGGCGTACACCAGCCCGCGCTCCGAGTAGGGCGCGGCGGCCAGCACGGCCCGCTTCAGCAGCTCCTCCTTGCCGATCTTCTCCTTGTGCTCCATGCCCTCCTCGACCGTGTCGAACGTGCGTCCCTCGAAGAGGTCGGGCGTCCACACCTCGTGTCCGGCCGCGCGCAGCCGGTCGGCGGCCTGGAGCACCGCGGGCCGCAGCCCATGGGTCGAGTGAAAGAGCATGATGTTCATGAGCCCATGGTGCCAGCCGGGTGTGACAGCCCGGGATCACGGCACTACCCAGGACGCCGCCGAAGTCACATGTTCATGTACCCCGCGAGCCGGTTAGGTTCGGGGGCATGGAAAACCTGCTGCGACCGCTGATCGTGGTCGGTGGCTCGGTCGTGCTCACGCTGGTGATCGGCTGGGCCACCGACTTCCTGCTGCGCAAGGCCGACGAACGGCACCACGAGACCCCGCTGTGGGGGCTGCTCCGCCGCGGCCGCATCCCCTACCAGCTCGTGCTCCTCGCGGCCCTGCTGAGAGGGTCGTACGACGAGGCGCAACTGCTGCAGAGCCGCGACCAGGCCGTCGGCCAGACGCTGACGCTGGTGCTGATCGGGTCGACCGCCTGGCTGGTGATCCGTATCGCGGCGGCGATCGTCGAGACGTCGTACAGCCGCTACGCCAATGCCCGGGCCCATCGCGACCCGGCCAGGGTCCGCCGGGTGCGCACCCAGGTGACGCTGATCATGCGGGTGGTGTCGGCGATCGTCGGCGTGGTGGCCGCGGCGAGCATGCTGCTGACGTTCCCCGCGTTCCGCGCCGCGGGTGCCTCGCTGCTGGCCTCGGCCGGCATCCTCGGCATCGTCGCCGGTGTCGCCGCGCAGTCCACGCTGAGCAACATGTTCGCGGGGTTCCAGATCGCCTTCGGCGACATGGTCCGCATCGGAGACACCGTCGTCGTGGACGGCGAGTGGGGCACGGTCGAGGAGATCACGCTGACGTTCCTGACCGTGCGCACCTGGGACGAGCGGCGGATCACCATGCCCGTGTCGTACTTCACGTCCAAGCCGTTCGAGAACTGGTCGCGCGGCACGCCGCAGATGACCGGCACCGTCTTCTGGCACGTCGACCACACGGCCCCCGTGGACGCGATGCGCGAGAAGCTCCGCGACATCCTGCGCCAGTGCCCGGCCTGGGACGGCCGCGCCTACGACCTGTCCGTCACGGACACCACCCCGAACACCATGCAGGTGCGAGCCCTGGTGACCGCCAAGGACGCGGACGACATCTGGACGGTGCGGGTGTCGGTCCGCGAGCAGATGCTCCGCTGGCTGTCCGAAGAGCACCCCTACGCGCTGCCCCGGGTCAACACGGCGGACGCGGCCCAGCCCCCGTCCCGCAACGGCCACCGCCCGTCCCAGGACGGCGTCCCGCACCAGCAGCGCCGCTACCACGGCTCTACGAGGCCGGAGCGCTGACGCGAGGCGGGCAGCCAGGGGCGGGCCCGGGGACCCGAGTTCACCGCATGGACCGCACATCGAGATGCCGCAGCACCCGGTCCACCACCTCCGGGTCCGCCCCCGGCTCACTCCGCGCCGCCAGCACCTCGTGCCGCGCAGCGCTCAGCATCTCCTGCTGGATCCGCCGCACCCGCTTCAGCCGCCGCGCCCGCTCCCGATAGGCCTCCCGCCGCTCGTCCTCGGCCACCGCGGGACTGATCCGCACGGCGATGTCGAACGCCCGCCGCACCATCTGCTCGGACAGCTCCTCCGGAAGCTCCTCGACCTCCTCGATCTCCTGGAGCCTGCGCTTGGCCGCCTTGGACGCCCGGATCGCCAGCGCCTTCGCGAACTCCTTCTCGACGTCCGTGTCGGCCCGCACCCCCAGCCGCCGCACCAGCCACGGCAAGGTCAGCCCCTGCACCACCAGCGTCACCACGATCACCCCGAACGCGATGAAGATGATCTCGTCCCGGCTGGGGAACGGCGCCCCCGCGTCGGTCTCCAGCGGAATGGCCAGCACCAGCGCCACCGAGGCCACCCCGCGCATTCCCGACCACCACATGACCACGGTCTCGCGCCAGCTCACCGGGATGTCCTCGTCGTAGTCCCGCCGCGCGTGCAGCCGTTTCGTCAGCCAGGTCGCCGGCAGCAGCCACAACAGCCGGACGAACACGACCACGCAGACGACCACCGCCGCCCACCCGAGCAACTCGCCCCACCGGCCGGACGCCGTGTGGATGGCGTTGTGCAGCTCCAGCCCGACCAGCCCGAACGCGACGCCGGTGACGAGCGTGTCGACGATGTTCCAGAACGTGTGCCCGGCCAGCCGCGTCATGACGTCGTCGGCGTCGGACCCGTACTCCGCGAGGAACAGCGCGGTGGTGAGCACGGCGAGCACCCCGGACCCGTGCATCTCCTCGGCCAGGACGTACGAGGCGTACGGCACCAGCAGGGTCAGCCCGATCTGGAGGGTCGCGTCCCCGAGCAGTTCCATCAGCTTGTTCGCGCCCCAGCCCAGCGCGAGGCCCACGGCCACCGCCACCACGGCCGACAGCACGAGGTCGAGCCCGGCCTTCCAGGGCGAGAACGTCCCGCTGACGGCGGCGGCGATCGCCACGTGGTAAAGGACGATGGCCGTCACGTCGTTGAACAGCCCCTCGCCCTCCAGGATCGACACCAGTCGGCGCGGCAGCCCCAGTTGCCCGGCCACTGCCGTGGCCGCGACCGGGTCCGGCGGCGCGACCAGCGCGCCGAGCGCGAACGCGGCGGCCAGCGGCAGTCCCGGCACGATCGCGTTGGCCGCGGCGGCCACACAGGCCATGGTGACGAAGACCAGCGCCACGGCCAGCAGGAAGATCGGCCTCTTGTTCGCCGCGAACTGCCGCCAGGACGTGCGCCGCACCGCGGCGTACAGCAGCGGCGGCAACAGCAGCGGCAGGATCAGGTCCGGCGGGATCTCGACGTTCGGTACGAAGTCGAGCAGCGCGAGGACTATGCCCAGGAGCGTCATCAGCACCGGCGCGGGCACGCTGAACCGGTCCCCGACCGGGACGCTGATCACGGCCCCGAGCAGCAGCACGAACAGCAGGGCCAACTGATCCACGGTCAGCGCTCCGGAAGGTCAAACGTTCACACGACTGATCTCAAGCCTGCCACGCAACTCCCGGGACAAACCGTTTCGGCACCTTTCATGACGGGCTAAAGCGAACGCCGCATCCCCTGGTGCGGAATGCCCGCCTCCAAGTACTCCGGCCCGTACGGCTCGTAGCCGAGCCGCTCGTAGAAGCCCAGTGCGTGCGTCTGGGCGTGCAGGTCCACGGCCGCCAGACCACGCGCGCGTGCCGCGTCCTCGATGGCCCGCACCAGGGCAACGCCGACGCCGAGTCCGCGCGCGTGGGCGGCCACGGCGAGCCGGCCGAGGGAGCCCACGGACGCGTCGGCTCCGGTCTGTGCCACGGCCGCATCCCCGAGCAGCAGCCGCCCCGTCCCGAGCGGAACGCCGTCCTCCCGGACCGCCAGCACATGGACGGCCCCCGGGTCGTACGCGTCGTACTCGATGTCCTCCGGCACACCCTGCTCGCCGACGAACACCTCCTTGCGCACCGCGAAGCACGCCTCACGGTCGGCCGGGTTCTCGGCGACGCGCACCACGTACGACGGGACGCTCATGCGTAGGTCTCCTCCCGGACCTGGTCCAAGGCCTTCTGCAGGTCCTCCGGGTAGTCGCACGCGAACTCCGCCCACTGCCCGTCCCCGGGGTGCTCGAAGCCGAGCCGCACCGCGTGCAGCCACTGACGGGTCAGATGGAGCCGCTTGGCGAGCGTCGGGTCGGCGCCGTACGTCAGGTCGCCGACGCAGGGGTGCCGGTGGGCGGCCATGTGGACGCGGATCTGGTGGGTGCGGCCGGTCTCCAGCTTCACGTCGAGCAGGGACGCCGCGCGGAAGGCCTCGATCAGGTCGTAGTGCGTGACGGACGGCTTGCCCTCGGCGGTGACCGCCCACTTGTAGTCGTGCTGCGGGTGGCGGCCGATGGGCGCGTCGATGGTGCCGCTGGTCGGGTCGGGATGGCCCTGGACGAGCGTGTGGTACCGCTTGTCGACCGTGCGCTCCTTGAACTGGCGCTTCAGCGACGTGTACGCGTACTCCGACTTGGCGACCACCATCAGACCGGACGTGCCGACGTCGAGCCGGTGCACGATGCCCTGGCGCTCCGCGGCGCCGGAGGTCGAGATGCGGTACCCGGCGGCGGCCAGGCCCCCGATGACGGTCGGGCCGGTCCAGCCCGGCGACGGGTGCGCGGCCACGCCCACCGGCTTGACGATCACGACCACGTCATCGTCGTCGTGCACGATCTCCATGCCCTCGACCGGTTCGGCCACCACCTGCACCGGCGCGGGCGCCTGCGGCATCTCGACCTCCAGCCAGGCGCCGCCGTGCACGCGCTCCGACTTGCCGACCACCGATCCGTCGACCGTGACCTTCCCCGCGGCGGCGAGCTCGGCCGCCTTGGTCCGGGAGAAGCCGAACATGCGGGAGATGGCGGCGTCGACGCGCTCGCCCTCCAGGCCGTCGGGCACGGGCAGGGTACGGATCTCGGGAATCGTGCTCACCCGTCGAGTATGCCGGACGGGTCCGACAGCCCCGTACCGCGCCTGTGGACAACCCCTCGCGGGCTCAGTCCTTGTGGACGGTCCCGTCGGGGTCGAGCCCCTTGAACGACAGCAGCACGATCAGGATGCCGCCGCACACGATCGCCGAGTCGGCCAGGTTGAAGACGGCGAAGTGCTTGGGCGCGATGAAGTCCACGACCGCGCCCTCGAAGACGCCCGGCGCCCGGAAGATCCGGTCGGTGAGGTTGCCCAGCGCACCGCCCAGCAGCAGCCCGAGCGCGATCGCCCAGGGCAGGCTGTAGAGCTTGCGGGCGAGCCGGGCGATGACCACGATCACCGCAGTCGCGATCATGGTGAAGATGACCGTGAAGGCCTCGCCGAAGCCGAAGGCCGCGCCCGCGTTGCGGATCGCCTCGAACTTCAGCCAGTCCCCGATGATCTCGATGGGCGGGTGGTGCTCCAGCTTGGCCACCACGATCATCTTGCTGATCAGGTCGAGGGCGTACGCGAACGTGGCGACCGCGAACAGGACCGCGATCCGGCGCTTGCCCCGGGGCCGCCCGGCCGCCGCCGGCTCATCCGCGCCGGACGCCCCGGCGGCCGCCGCCTCGTCGGGGCGCTCCCGCCCGTTGCCGGTCGCGTCCGGTGTGTCCGGCGTACCGATGATGCGCTCCGCCTCTGCCACGTGAGTCCCTCAACCTAGGTGCCTGACTGAGGACGAGGGTACGGCACACCCCGGGCGTCCCACGTGCTCAGGAGGCATTCGGCCGCCGGTCAGTACCGGCGCTCCTGCTTCTGCTTGCACTCCACGCACAGGGTCGCCCGCGGGAAGGCCTGCATGCGGGCCTTGCCGATGGGATTGCCGCAGTTCTCGCACAGGCCGTAGGTGCCCGCGTGCAGGCGTTCCAGGGCGCGCTCGGTCTGGACGAGCATCTCGCGCGCGTTGGCGGCCAGCGCCAGCTCGTGCTCGCGGGTGATGTTCTTGGTGCCGGTGTCCGCCTGGTCGTCGCCCGCGCCGTCCCCGGAGTCCCGCATCAGACCGACGAGCGACCGCTCCGACGACGTGATCTCCTCACGCAGCCGGATCTCCTCGGACGTCAGCTCGGCACGCGCCTCCTCGACCTCCGCCTCCGTCCAGGGGTCCTCGCCCGGGCGAACCGCGAGCTCACCGGGCTCCGCCGCTGCCGCCCGTGCCTTCGGAACAGCGGTCTTGGCCGCCGTCGCCGTGCCAGGAGTCTTCTTCGCACCCACGGTCGTCGCTCCCGTCTGCTGCGCGGCCTCGGCCGCACCCGCCTTCTTGGCCGTGCTGCTCCCGGCCGTGTCCTGTGTGACCGCGCCGGTCCGGGCAGCGCCCTTCCCGACAGCGCCCTTCGTGGTGGTGCTCTCGCCTCCGGCGCGAACGCCCTCGGCCTCGACGCGCTTCTTCGCGGCGCCGCCTTTCTTGGCGACGCCGGCCTTCTTCGCGGCGCCGGCCTTGGCGGCCTTCGCCCGCTTGACAGCGGCCTTCTTCGCCGCCGCCTCCTTGGCCACGGCCTTCTTCGCCACCGCCTCGTCGGCCGCCGCCTCCTTGGCCGGGGCCTTCTTGGCCGGGGCCTTCTTGGCCGGGGCCTTGGCAGCCGCTTTCCTGGCCGGGGCCTTCCCGGCCGCGGCCTTGGCTGCCGTTTCCTTGGTCACCGTCTTCTTGGCCACCGTCTCCTTGGCCACCGTCTTCTTGGCCACCGTCTTCTTGGCGACAGTTTCAGCCACCGTCTTCTTGGCAGCCGTCCCCTTGGCCGAGGCTCTCCCCACCGCAGCCGTGCCTGCCGCCGTCCTGCCTGCCGTCTTCCTGGCCGCCGCCTTGGCGGCCGCATGCTTCGCCGGGGCCCTCTCAACCGTCGCCTTCTCAGCCGGAGGCTCCGTCGCCGCCTTCTTGGTCACAGCCTTCCCGGCCTTGGCCAGCGCTTCCTCGGCCACGGCCCTCTTGGCCGTCACCTTCCTGACAGCCGCCTTCGTCTTCTTGACAGCCGCTTTCGTCCCCTCGGTCGCCTTCCCGGCCGCCCCCTTCGCCGCCCGCCCCGCCGAGCCCCCCTGCGTGGTCTTCTTCCCGCCCACGTCCTTGGCCGCACCGCCGGAGGCCTCCGCGGACCTGCCGGACGCCGGCTGCTGTACGGCGGTCTTCTTCGCCACCATGGCCGCGGCCCCTTCACATATTGTGATCTTGTGCGCGAATCGTGCTGGGACGATAAATCGACTTGAGTCCCGCGGCAACGGGGCACACCGCCCGATTCGCCCACCTCGCGCACGCCGCGCGGCGAACCTGCATCCGTTGTGCCCAGCTCCCCGCCCGGTAATCCGCCGAGCCGGACGTCCCAGGATCCGAACACCCATACCACTCCATTCAGGTCATCAAACCCATACGCCACCCATTGCGACGTCCCTTACGGCCCTCTGTCCCCGACCGCCCCGAAAAAGCGGTCGGCCGCTGTCCGCGCGGCGCCGTACACTGGGCGGAGCGAAAAGCGTGGATGGGGACGAGTAGCGGCGTACGCAGCCCAGAGCGACCCGGGGACGGTGGAAGCCCGGGGGCGAGCGCGACGTGAAGATCACCCCGGAGCCGCCGGAAGAAAACCGCCGCCGAGCGCGGCGGCCAGTAGAACCGGCATCGCGACCCCAATGAGGGGGCCCACCGACGCACACCCCGCGCCGGAGGGCCAAGGAGGGTGGTACCGCGGGAGCGCGCCGAAGGCGGCGCAGGCAGACGTAGCTCTCGTCCCTCCGGACGGAAGGCAGCAAGTCCGCCGGAGGAAGCCCGCTGATGACATCGCCGACGTACCGCCAGGTGCCCGCCCAGGTCGACCTGCCCGCCCTCGAGCACGCCGTGCTCGACTTCTGGCGTGAGCAGAAGATCTTCGCCAAGAGCCTGGAGCAGTCCGAGGGCCGCCCCGAGTGGGTGTTCTACGAGGGCCCGCCCACCGCCAACGGCATGCCCGGTGCCCACCACATCGAGGCCCGCGTCTTCAAGGACGTCTTCCCCCGCTTCCGCACCATGCGCGGCTACCACGTGGCCCGCAAGGCCGGCTGGGACTGCCACGGCCTCCCGGTGGAGCTCGCGGTGGAGAAGGAGCTCGGCTTCTCCGGCAAGCAGGACATCGAGGCGTACGGCATCGCCGAGTTCAACGCGAAGTGCCGCGAGTCGGTGACCCGGCACACGGACGCCTTCGAAGAGCTCACGACCCGCATGGGCTACTGGACCGACCTCACCGAGCCCTACCGCACCATGGACCCCGAGTACATCGAGTCGGTCTGGTGGTCGCTCAAGGAGATCTTCAACAAGGGCCTGCTGGCCCAGGACCACCGCGTAGCCCCCTGGTGCCCCCGCTGCGGCACGGGCCTGTCGGACCACGAGCTGGCGCAGGGCTACGAGACGGTCGTCGACCCGTCGGTCTTCGTCCGCTTCCCGCTCACCTCCGGCCCGCTGGCCGGCGAGGCCGCGCTCCTGGTGTGGACGACCACGCCCTGGACGCTGGTCTCCAACACCGCGGTCGCCGCGCACCCCGAGGTCACCTACGTCGTCGCGACGAACGGCGAGGAGAAGCTGGTCGTCGCCGAGCCGCTCCTCGCCAAGGCCCTCGGCGAGGGCTGGGAGACCACCGGCCGGACCTTCACGGGCGCCGAGATGGAGCGCTGGACGTACCAGCGCCCGTTCGAGCTCGTCGAGTTCCCGGAGACCGAGGGCGGCACGCACTTCGTGGTGAACGCCGAGTACGTCACGACCGAGGACGGTACGGGTCTGGTCCACCAGTCCCCCGCCTTCGGTGAGGACGACCTCAAGGTCTGCCGCGCGTACGGCCTGCCGGTCGTGAACCCGGTCCGCCCGGACGGCACCTTCGAGGAGGACGTCGCCCTCGTCGGCGGCGTCTTCTTCAAGAAGGCGGACGAAAAGCTCACCGAGGATCTCCAGCAGCGCGGCCTGCTCTTCAAGCACATCCCGTACGAGCACAGCTACCCGCACTGCTGGCGCTGCCACACCGCGCTGCTCTACTACGCCCAGCCTTCCTGGTACATCCGCACCACGGAGGTCAAGGACCGCCTCCTCGCGGAGAACGAGAACACCAACTGGTTCCCGGACACGGTCAAGAACGGCCGGTACGGCGACTGGCTGAACAACAACATCGACTGGGCCCTGTCCCGCAACCGCTACTGGGGCACCCCGCTGCCGATCTGGCGCTGCGAGGACGACCACCTCACCTGCGTCGGCTCCCTCACCGAGCTGACCGAGCTGACCGGCACCGACCAGTCGGGCCTGGACCCGCACCGCCCGTTCATCGACGAGGTCACCTTCGCCTGCCCGCAGGACGGCTGCGGCAAGACGGCCACGCGCGTGCCCGAGGTCATCGACGCCTGGTACGACTCGGGTTCGATGCCGTTCGCACAGTGGGGCTACCCGTACAAGAACAAGGAGCTGTTCGAGGCCCGCTACCCGGCGCAGTTCATCTGCGAGGCCATCGACCAGACCCGCGGCTGGTTCTACACGCTGATGGCGGTCGGCACGCTCGTCTTCGACAAGTCGTCGTACGAGAACGTGGTCTGCCTCGGCCACATCCTCGCCGAGGACGGCCGCAAGATGTCCAAGCACCTGGGCAACACCCTGGAGCCGATCCCGCTCATGGACCGGCACGGCGCGGACGCGGTCCGCTGGTTCATGGCCGCCGGCGGCTCCCCCTGGGCGGCCCGGCGCGTGGGCCACGGCACGATCCAGGAGGTCGTCCGCAAGACGCTCCTCACGTACTGGAACACGGTCGCCTTCCAGGCCCTGTACGCCCGCACGTCGGGCTGGGCCCCGTCCGAGGCCGACCCGGCCCCGGCGGACCGCCCGGTCCTGGACCGCTGGCTGCTGTCCGAACTGCACGCGCTCACCGACCAGGTCACCCAGGCCCTCGACGCCTACGACACCCAGCGCGCCGGCAGGCTGCTGTCCGCGTTCGTCGACGACCTGTCGAACTGGTACGTGCGCCGCTCCCGCCGCCGCTTCTGGCAGGGCGACAAGGCCGCGCTGCGCACCCTGCACGAGGTCGTCGAGACGGTGACGCAGCTGATGGCCCCGCTGACCCCGTTCATCACCGAGCGGGTGTGGCAGGACCTGATCGTTCCGGTCACCCCGGGTGCACCGGAGTCGGTCCACCTGTCGTCCTGGCCCGAGGCGGATCTCACCGCCATCGACCCGGAGCTGTCGAAGCAGATGGTGCTGGTGCGCCGGCTCGTGGAGCTGGGCCGTGCCACGCGCGCGGAGTCGGGCGTCAAGACCCGTCAGCCGCTGTCCCGCGCCCTGATCGCGGCGACGGGCTTCGAGACCCTGGACTCCGAACTGCGCACGCAGATCACGGAGGAGCTGAACGTCGAGTCCCTGGCGACGCTGAGCGAGGTCGGCGGCTCCCTGGTGGACACCACGGCGAAGGCCAACTTCCGCGCCCTGGGCAAGCGGTTCGGCAAGCGGGTCCAGGACGTGGCCAAGGCCGTCGCCAACGCGGACGCTGCCGCCCTGTCCCTGGCCCTGCGCGAGGGTACGGCGTCGGTGGAGGTCGACGGCGAGACCATCACGCTGGCCCCCGACGAGGTCATCATCACGGAGACCCCGCGCGAGGGCTGGTCGGTGGCGTCCGACGCGGGCGCGACGGTCGCCCTGGACCTGGAGATCACGGAGGAGCTCCGCCGTGCGGGTCTGGCCCGTGACGCGATCCGCCTGATCCAGGAGGCCCGCAAGAACAGCGGCCTCGACGTGGCCGACCGCATCGCACTGCGCTGGACCGCCACGGACCCGGCGACGGTCGCGGCCCTCACCGACCACGCCGGCCTGATCGCCGATGAGGTCCTCGCGACGGACTTCGCCGGAGGTGATGCGGACGACAGCTACGGGAGCCCGTTCACGGACGAGGGACTGACGCTGACGTTCCGCCTGCGCAAGGCGTAACCCACAGGGGGTAAGCCACGGACCGAAGGCCCGGTCCCGCCAAAGATCTTGGCGGGACCGGGCCTTCGGCGTTGTGTGCGCACGAACGCGTGTGGCAAAGGGACGGCGCGCGCGACAAAGGGCGGGGCCCCGGGTGCAAACCCGGGGCCCCGCCCTGAACGCTGCCGACGTCTATGCCGTACTACTGGCCATCAGGCCGTCAGTTGTCATCCTCGTCGATCAGGAAGCCCCGCATGGGCGAGGGCGCCTGGCCCATCGGCGACGGGCCCTGCGGACGCACCGGCGCCATCGGCTGGGTCATCGCCGGAGACATCTGCTGCTGACCGCCGTAGGACGGACCGGACGGCGAGGGACCGCCGCCCATCGTCTGGTTGCCACCGCCGTACGACGGGGCACTCGCGCCGGCCGGTGCCATGGAAGGCGCCGGGGACGGCGGGAGGGACGCGGTCGCCGGAGTGCGCGGCGGGGCCAGCGAGTCGTCGGCCTGGGTCTCCAGCTGACGCAGCTGCGACTCCAGGTACGACTTCAGGCGCGTGCGGTACTCGCGCTCGAAGCCGCGCAGGTCCTCGACCTTGCGCTCCAGCGTGGCGCGGGCGGACTCCAGGGAGCCCATCGCGACGCGGTGCTTCTCCTGCGCGTCCCGCTCCAGGGCATCGGCCTTGGCACGGGCGTCACGCTCCAGACCCTCGGCACGCGAACGCGCCTCGCCGACGATCTTGTTGGCTTCGGAACGGGCCTCGGCGATCGCCTGGTCGGCGGTCTGCTGGGCCAGCGAGAGGACACGGGCGGCGCTGTCGCCACCGGGGCCTCCTTGACCGGGGCCGCCCATCGGACCGCCCATGGGGCCGCCCATCGGACCACCCATCTGCTGCTGCATGGGGGGCTGGCCCATCGGGCCCGGACCGCCCGGACCCTGGCCCATCGGGCCGGGCCCCTGCGGGCCACCCTGACCGCCGGGACCGGCGGGCAGCTGCGGGGCACCGCTCGGCAGCTGGGGCGGACCACCCATGGGGCCACCCATCTGCTGCTGCGGCGGGCCCGATATGCCGGCGGGAACAGGACCACCAGGACCGCGCATGCCCTGCTGCTGCTGTTGTTGCTGCTGATCCTGCTGCTCCGGAGGCTTGCGCATGTTCTGCTGGTTCTGGGCAGCAGCGCGCGTGGCCGCGGCCAGCTTGGCGCGCAGGTCCTCGTTCTCGCGGAGCAGGCGGGTCAGTTCGGCTTCGACCTCGTCGAGGAAGGCATCGACCTCGTCCTCGTCATAGCCTTCTCGGAGGCGGACGGTCGTGAACTGCTTGTTCCGCACGTCCTCGGGGGTCAACGGCATCTCTTCACCTCAACGTAGTCGTCGGCATTCGGCAAGACCGTAGTTCACATCGCTCACAGCCGGCTCACGATCGAGATCAGGATGTAGACGATGATCATCAGCACGAAGAAGGACAGGTCGAGCGCCACGCCCCCGAGACGCAGCGGCGGAATGAACCGCCGCAGAAGCTTGAGCGGTGGATCCGTGACAGTGTAGGTGGCCTCCAGAACGACCACCATCGCCTTGCCTGGTTGCCATGAGCGGGCGAACTGGAAGACGTAGTCCATGACCAACCGGAAGATGAGCACGATGAGGAAGCACATCAGCGCGATGTAGGCGACATCCAAAACCACGCTCATGACCTGTTGCTTCCCTCTCCCCTGTGCCCTGCTGTTGCTGCTGCTTCCGGTGTTACGTCTCAGCTCTGGTTGAAGAACCCGCCCTCTGCGATGCGGGCCTTGTCCTCCGCCGTGACATCGACGTTAGCAGGCGACAACAGGAACACCTTCTGCGTCACCCGCTCGATACTGCCGTGAAGACCAAACACCAAACCGGCCGCAAAGTCGACAAGTCGCTTCGCGTCTGTGTCGTCCATCTCAGTCAGATTCATGATCACCGGAGTGCCTTCACGGAAGTGTTCCCCGATGGTACGGGCCTCGTTGTAGGTCCGTGGGTGGAGCGTGGTGATCCGGTAAGGCTCTCGTTCGGACACGACCTTGGGCATGATCACCGGTGCGTTCTTCTCCAGACTTGCGCGTTCTTGTGTGATGGATGCCACGGGCGCGATGCGCGCCGGGCGGCCGGATTCCGCGGGTAGCGAAGCGGAACGGGCGGCCGGTTCACGAGGTGCGGACGGCTGTACGACTCGTACCTCTTCGTCCCTTTGGGGCTGATGTGAGACGTGCGGCTGGTGGGACGGCTCGTGCCGTCGGTGGTCCCGCTCGGGCTCCGGGTCCAGTTCGGGTTCGAAGTCGTCGTCGGGGTCGAATCCGCGGCCGTCGTACCCATCGTCCTCCACGAGGCCGAGGTAGACCGCCATCTTGCGCATCGCGCCGGCCATGCTCTGAGTCCTCCGCTCTGTGGTGGATCGGCTGACGACTGCCAAGTGCCCGCGATCCACGTGGTCCTTGAATCCGCCTATCGGCGGCAATGACCATATTTTCTGCTGTGGTCCGACTTCCTGGCGACGTTACCCGAGCCTGGGGCGGACTCCGAGTACCGCGCTGCCGACGCGCACATGTGTCGCTCCGGCCGCCACGGCCTGTTCGAGGTCCGCACTCATCCCTGCCGAGACCATGGTGGCAGCCGGATGGCTCCGGCGCAGGTCAGTCGACAAATCCATCAACCGCCCGAACGCCGCCTGTTCGCGCCCCGCGTACTCCCCGGTGAGCGGTGCGACGGTCATCAGTCCGCCGAGCCGCAGCCCCGGAGCCTGCGCGACGAGGTCGGCCAACTCCTCGATCCCGGCGGGCGCGACGCCTCCGCGCTCACCCCGCTCGCTCTCGCCGGCGTCGAGTGCGACCTGAATGAGACACCCGAGCTCTCGTCCGGCGCGGACGGCCTCCTTCGACAGAGCTGTGACGAGCTTGGAACGATCGACGGACTGCACGAAGTCCGCGTAACCGACCACGGATCGCACCTTGTTGGTCTGGAGTTGACCGACAAAATGCCAAGAAAGGGGCAGATCCATACAGGCGGCGGCCTTCGGCGCCGCGTCCTGGTCACGGTTCTCGGCGACGTGGCGCACGCCTAGTTCCGCGAGGATCCGCACATCGGTCGCGGGGTAGGTCTTGGTGACCACGATCAGGGTCACCTCGTCACGCCCGCGCCCCGCGGCCTCGCACGCGTCGGCGATACGCCGCTCCACTTTCGCCAGATTCGCGGCGAGTTCGTCCTTACGGTCCGTCATGCCTATCAGTCCAGCCACACATAACCCGCGAGCCGACCGGTCGTACGGTCGCGGCGGTACGAGAAGTGATCGTCCGACTCCAGCGTGCACACCGGCGATTGCGCCCGGTCACGTACTCCGAGCCGGTCCAGTTGTGCGTGCACTCCGGCGCTCACGTCGACCGCCGGTGTGCCCCAACTCGTCTCGGCGTACGCCGCCGGCTCGACGGCGGACACCTCGGCGCGCATCGCGTCGGGCACTTCGTAACACCGGCCGCAGACGGTGGGTCCGGTGCGGGCGACGATCCGGGAGGGCTCGGCCCCCAGGTCCGTCATCGCGCGTAGCGCGGCCGGGACGACTCCGGCGATCATGCCGGGCCGGCCCGCGTGGGCCGCGGCGGCGATCCCGGCGACGGGGTCGGCGAGCAGGACCGGCACGCAGTCGGCGGTGAGCACGGCGAGGGCGAGCCCCGGCCGCGTCGTGACGATCGCGTCGACCGACGGGATCTCGGACGAAGATCCCCACGGCCCGTCCACCACCACCACATCGGCCCCGTGCACCTGGTTCATCCAGACCACCCGGTCCGGATCGACGCCCAGGGACTTCGCCGCCAGTTCGCGGTTGGTGCGTACGGCGTCGGGGTCGTCACCGACCGCTCCGCCGAGATTGAGCTCCTCATACGGAGCGGCGCTCACCCCGCCCCACCGGTCGGTGAAGGCGAAGTGGGCGCCGCTCACGCTTTCGCGCTGTCCTATCACGTCAGAAGGATCACTTGAGGAAGTCCGGTACGTCCAGTTCCTCGGCCGCGCTGTCCGAGTAGGTCCGCGGCGCCGGGGGGACCGGCGGCGCGACCGGGATGTCGTTGACCGGCTCCGGAGCGGGCTCCGGGTCCTCCTTCGGGGTCACGCTGCCGAGCGAACCGAAGGACGGGCGGCTCTCGGTCTGCCGTGCCGGGGCCGGCTCCTCGCGCTTGGCCGAGGTCGAGCCGATCACGTTCTCCCGGCGGGCCGGGGGCTGGCCGCCGTCGAAGCCGGCCGCGATCACGGTGACCCGGACCTCGTCGCCGAGGGCGTCGTCGATCACCGCACCGAAGATGATGTTGGCCTCGGGGTGGGCGGCCTCGCTCACCAGCTGGGCGGCCTCGTTGATCTCGAACAGACCGAGGTCCGAACCGCCGGAGATGGAGAGCAGCACACCGCGGGCGCCGTCGATGGACGCCTCCAGCAGCGGCGAGGAGATCGCCATCTCGGCGGCGGCCACCGCGCGGTCGTCGCCGCGAGCGGAGCCGATGCCCATCAGGGCCGAGCCGGCCTCGGACATGACCGACTTGACGTCGGCGAAGTCGAGGTTGATGAGGCCCGGGGTGGTGATGAGGTCGGTGATGCCCTGGACACCGGAGAGCAGGACCTGGTCGGCCGACTTGAAGGCGTCCAGCACCGAGACCTGGCGGTCCGAGATGGACAGCAGCCGGTCGTTCGGGATGACGATGAGGGTGTCGACCTCTTCGCGGAGCTCCGCGATGCCGTCCTCGGCCTGGTTCGCGCGGCGCCGTCCCTCGAAGGTGAACGGGCGCGTGACCACACCGATGGTGAGGGCACCGAGCGAGCGGGCGATGTTGGCCACGACGGGCGCGCCGCCGGTGCCGGTGCCGCCGCCTTCACCGGCTGTCACGAAGACCATGTCGGCCCCCTTGAGGACCTCCTCGATCTCCTCGCGGTGGTCCTCGGCGGCCTTGCGGCCCACGGCCGGGTTGGCTCCGGCGCCGAGTCCGCGGGTGAGTTCACGGCCGACGTCCAGCTTGACGTCGGCGTCGCTCATCAACAGAGCTTGCGCGTCGGTGTTGATGGCGATGAACTCGACGCCCTTGAGACCGACCTCGATCATCCGGTTGATGGCATTGACACCACCGCCGCCGACACCGATGACTTTGATGACTGCGAGGTAGTTCTGCGGTGCTGCCACGTCGAAGGCCTCTCGCCTCGAGTTACGTGTCGCCGAATCACCGTGGCGCGCTGCGCCCCGCGACCCGACGACTGATGCCGAATGGGACGGTCCGTATCGCCGACCCGAACCCTAACCCTGAAGTTTAGGGTTACCAGTGTGTCTGTTCCTTGGAGTCTTCTGAACAGGACACTAAGTCGACAAGTGGCGCTCCTTCAACGAACACGCCGAACCTCCCGTTTTTCTTTTCACCCTATGTGATCAGCCGTAGCACTGCCCAACCAGGGTGCTGGCCTGCGCGGATGTGCGTCAACTCCCTGATGACGCGGGCGCGGTGGGAACACTCACGTCGAAGTACCGCGCGCCGGGCGAGGCTTTCATCAGGGCGGTGAGCGTACGGGCCTTCGCGGCGCCCTTCTCGCTGCTCCCCCAGGCGACCGTACGGCCGTCCCTCAACTCCAGCGAGATGTCGTCGTAGGAACGGACCTTGACGGTCCGTGTGTCGCGTGCGACGGCGGCCGGAACGGCACGGGCGACGCGCACCGCCTCGCGCACCAGCCGGGTCTCGCCGAAGCGGCGCAGGCTCGCGGCGGCGGAGCTGGACCGGGAGAGCGTCAATTCCAGTGCGGGCACGCCTTTCGGCGCCTGGGAAACCGTGGCGAAACGGACACCTTCATCGTCCACTTCGATGAACTTTCCGGCTTTTTGGACAATCAGAACCGGAGTCCGCTCGACCACTTTCAGGTCGATTCCATGGGGCCAGGAGCGGACCACGTCAACCGAGTCAATTCGGGGCAATTTTTGCCGCAGTCGCGTCTCGATCGCATCGGTGTCGACGGAAATGAGCGGCTTCCCGAGGGGGACGTCGGCGGCCGCCTCGACCTGATCCGGCGTCAGGACCCGTGTCCCCGACACGGAGACCTGCTCGGCGCGCAGCCAGTCGGAGCCGTAGAACAGCCAAACCGTCGGGATGCCGAGGAACACCAGGACCAGCCCCAGGATGACGATCACACGAAGGTGACGTCGCCTCAGACGCCTGACGGGCGGCGGGCCGGACGACTCCTGCTGGCGTTCACCGCGCTCGGCGGTGGTCGATCCGGCCACGCTCCCCTGCCTTCCGTCATACGGTCCTAGCGGTGTGCACGACTGGCGGCGATCGCCTCGTACACCATGCCGACGAGCAGGTCGTCGGCGTCCCGGCGGCCGAACTCGGCGGCGGCGCGGGACATCTGGTACAGCCGGTGCGGATCGGCGAGCACGGGCAGGACGTTCTGCTGGACCCACTCGGGGGTCAGCTCCGCGTCGTCGACCAGCAGGCCGCCACCGGCCTTGACCACCGGCTGGGCGTTGAGCCGCTGTTCGCCGTTGCCGATCGGCAGCGGGACGTAGGCGGCGGGGAGCCCGACGGCGGAGAGCTCGGCGACGGTCATCGCGCCCGCGCGGCAGAGCATCATGTCGGCCGCGGCGTACGCGAGGTCCATCCGGTCCAGGTAACTTACCGGGATGTAGGGGGGCATTCCCGGCATCTGCTGGACCTGCGGCAGTTCGTTCTTCGGGCCGACCGCGTGCAGGATCTGGATTCCGGCCTGCTGGAGCCAGGGCGCGACCGTCTGCACGACCTCGTTGAGCCGGCGGGCGCCCTGGGAGCCGCCGGAGACCAGGAGCGTGGGCAGGTTGGGGTCGAGCCCGAACGCGGCGCGGGCCTCGGGGCGCACGGCGGCCCGGTCCAGGGTGGCGATGGAGCGGCGCAGCGGGATGCCGATGTAGCGGGAGTTGCGCAGCTTGCTGTCCGGGGTGGAGACGGCGACCTGGCTGGCGTAGCGCGAGCCGATCTTGTTGGCCAGGCCCGGGCGGGCGTTGGCCTCGTGGATGACGATCGGCACACCGAGGCGCTTGGCCGCGAGATAGCCGGGCAGGGCGACGTAGCCTCCGAAGCCGACCACTGCGTCCGCCTTGGTGCGCTCCAGGATCTGCTCGGTCGCCTTGATCGTGCCGCGCAGCCGGCCCGGGACGGTGATCAGCTCGGGGGTGGGCTTGCGTGGCAGCGGGACGGCGGGGATCAGCGCGAGTTCGTACCCGCGCTCGGGTACGAGACGGGTCTCGAGGCCGCGCTCCGTGCCCAGGGCCGTGATGCCCACGCTCGGGTCCTGCCTGCGCAGGGCGTCCGCGAGGGCGAGCGCGGGCTCGATGTGGCCCGCGGTTCCTCCGCCGGCGAGTACGACATGCACCGAAATTCACCGCTCTCCGGACGAGCGCGCCACCGAGGCGCGCCGTCGCATCGTGTTCCATCTCCGGGGACTCCGGCCGGAACCGGTTCCCCCAGCCCCCCGCTTTCTACCAAAGCGGGGTTGCCGCATCGCAAGCGCCGCCCGCGCAGCGGGCTCGTCGCGCGCGAAGGCGATCAGCAGCCCGATGGCGAACATGGTCGGCAGCAGGGCGGATCCCCCGTAGGAGAACAGCGGGAGGGGGACGCCGGCGATCGGCAGCAGACCGAGCACCGCACCGATGTTGATCACGGCCTGGGCCGTGATCCAGGTGGTCACGCCTCCCGCGGCATACCTCACGAAGGGGTCCTCCGTGCGTCCGGCCACGCGGATACCCGCATAGCCTAGAGCCGCGAAGAGGGCGAGTACCGACAGCGTCCCCGCCAGGCCCAGTTCCTCACCGGTGACGGCGAAGATGAAGTCGGTGTGGGCTTCGGGGAGTTGCCCCCATTTCTCCACACTCGCACCCAGCCCGGAACCGAAGATTCCGCCGGAGGCGAGGGCATAGATGCCGTGCACGGCCTGCCAGCAGTCGACCGGTCCCGACTGGGGTTCGGTGGCGCCGAGGCACTGCAGGCGCGCCATGCGGTTCGCGCTGGTCTTGATGAGGATCAGGCCGAGTACGGCGGCGATCGACAGCACTCCGGCGAACAGCCGCGTGGGTGCGCCGGCCAGCCAGAGCAGGCCGAACAGGATGGCCGTGAGGATGATCGCGGTGCCCATGTCGCCGCCGATCATGATCAGCCCGAGCAGCATGAAGGCGGCCGGCACGAGCGGAACCAGCATGTGCTTCCACTGGGTCAGCAGCTTCTTGTCCTGCTTGCGGGCGAGCAGGTCGGCGCCCCACAGCACGAGCGCGAGCTTGCCGAACTCACTGGGCTGGATCTGGAAGGAGCCGCCGAGCGCGATCCAGTTCTGGTTGCCGTTGACCGACACTCCTATCCCGGGGATCTGCACGAGGGCCATGAGGAAGACGGCGCCGGCGAGGATCGGGTAGGCCAGGGCCCGGTGCAGCTTCACCGGCATCCGTGAGGCGGCGAGGAGCAGCCCGGCGCCGATCACGGCGGCCAGCATCTGCTTGCGGAAGAAGTACGAGCCGGGCAGCGACATCTGGAGCGCGGTGATCTGGGAGGCCGAGTAGACCATCACCAGGCCCAGCACGGTGATCAGCAGACTGCCGCCGAAGATGAGGTAGTAGGCGGTCAGCGGCCGGTCCCAGCCCCTGCGCGCACGGCTGTAGAAGGCCAGGACGGGGTTCTCGCGGGCGAGCCGGGGAGCGGCGGGGCGCCGGGGAGCGCGGGGGGCCGGGGGCCGTCCGGTGCGGCTGGTGGGCATCGCCGCTCACCCCGCCTTGCCGGAGGGGAAGGTCGTGCCGCGCACGCTCCCCGGCCGCTCGGGCACCAGCCACATCCGTGTCACGCGTCCCTCCCAGATACGCCCGGCACCGCCGCCGGGCGAGGCGGACCCGGGTCAGCCGTCGACGGAGCCGAGCTCGCGAACGGCGTCCGCGAAAGCGTCCCCGCGCTTGTTGTAGTTGGCGAACATGTCCATGGAGGCGCAGGCCGGAGCCAGCAACACCGTGTCACCGGCCTGAGCGAGCCGTCGCGCCTCCTGAACCGCCGCGCGCATCGCCCCAGTGTCGGTCCGGTCGAGGTCGACGACGGGTACTTCGGGGGCGTGTCGCGCCAGGGCTTCGCGGATCAGCGCGCGGTCCGCGCCGATCAGCACGGCAGCGCGCAGCCGGGGCGCCGACTTGGTGACCAGTTCGTCGAAGGTGGCGCCCTTCGCGAGCCCGCCCGCGATCCACACGATCGGCTCGTAGGCCGCCAACGAGGCTTCCGCGGCATGGGTGTTGGTGGCCTTGGAGTCGTCGACGTACGCGACCCCGTCCACGTCGGCCACGTGCGCGATGCGGTGGGCGTCCGGGGTGAAGGCCCGCAGCCCGTCCCGTACGGCCTTGGCGGGCACGCCGTAGGCCCGCGCGAGGGCCGCCGCCGCGAGGGCGTTGGCGATGTTGTGCGGGGCGGGCGGATTGACGTCGGCGACCTCGGCCAGCTCCTGGGCGTTCTTCTGCCGGTTCTCGACGAAGGCACGGTCGACCAGGATGCCCTCCACGACGCCGAGTTGGGAGGGCGCGGGCGTGCCGAGGGTGAACCCGACGGCGCGGCAGCCCTCCTCGACGTCGGCCTCGCGGACCAGGTCCTCGGTGGCCTTGTCGGCGGCGTTGTAGACGCAGGCGACACGATTGCCCTCGTAGATACGGCCCTTGTCGGCGGCGTACGCCTCCATGGAGCCGTGCCAGTCGAGGTGGTCGGGGGCGAGGTTGAGCACGGCGGCCGAGTGGGCGCGCAGCGAGGGCGCCCAGTGGAGCTGGTAGCTGGACAGCTCCACGGCCAGCACGTCGTACTGCTCCTCGCCGAGCACCGCGTCCAGGAGGGAGACACCGATGTTGCCGACGGCGGCCGTGCGCAGGCCCGCGGCCTTCAGGATCGAGGCGAGCATCTGGACGGTGGTGGTCTTGCCGTTGGTGCCCGTGACGGCCAGCCAGGGGGCGGCGTCGGGGCCGCGCAGGCGCCAGGCCAGCTCGACGTCGCCCCAGACGGGGACGCCCGCCCGCTCCGCCGCCGCGAACAGCGGCTTGTCCGGCTTCCAGCCGGGCGCGGTGACGATCAGCTCGGTGCCCTCGGGCAGGGTGTCGCCGTCACCGAGGCGCACGGTGATGCCGAGCGCCTCCAGCTCGGCGGCCTGCGCCCGCGCGCGCTCGTCGGCGCCGTCGTTGACGGCCGTGACGATCGCGCCGAGGCCGTGCAGCACCTTGGCCGCCGGGACGCCGGAGACGCCGAGCCCGGCGACGGTGACGTGCTTGCCCTTGAGCTCCGAAGACACCGAGGAGGTCACTTGTCCGCTGCCCATCCTGCGTAGAAGAGGCCTAGTCCGACGATCACACAAATGCCCTGAATGATCCAGAAGCGGACCACGACGAGCACTTCGGACCAGCCCTTGAGTTCGAAGTGGTGCTGGAGTGGCGCCATCCGGAAGACACGCTTCCCGGTGAGGCGGAAGGAGCCGACCTGGATCACCACGGACATGGTGATCAGGACGAAGAGGCCGCCGAGGATGGCCATCAGCAGCTCGGTGCGCGAGCAGATCGCGAGGCCGGCGAGCACACCGCCGAGCGCGAGCGATCCGGTGTCACCCATGAAGATCTTGGCCGGCGAGGTGTTCCACCACAGGAAGCCCAGGCAGGCGCCCATCAGCGCGGAGGCGACCACCGCCAGGTCGAGGGGATCGCGCACCTCGTAGCACGCGCCCGGGTTGGTGAGCGTCTGCGCGTTGGCGCAGGACTCCTGGAACTGCCAGACGCCGATGAAGGTGTAGGCGCCGAAGACGAGCACGGAGGCGCCGGTGGCCAGACCGTCCAGACCGTCGGTCAGGTTCACGCCGTTCGACATCGCGAGGATCATGAACAGCGCCCAGACCACGAACAGCACGGGTCCGATCGTCCAGCCGAAGTCCGTGATGAACGACAGCTTCGTGGAGGCCGGGGTGTTGCCGCGGTTGTCCGCGAACTGGAGCGAGAGCACCGCGAAGCCGATGCCGACGATCAGCTGGCCGGCCATCTTCGCCTTGGCCCGCAGACCCAGCGAACGCCGCTTGACGATCTTGATGTAGTCGTCGAGGAAGCCCACCAAACCCATGCCGACCATCAGGCCGAGCACCAGAAGACCCGAGAAGGTCGGCGCCGCGTCGACGTCCGGGTCGAGATAGCCCGTGATCACCTTGGCCAGGAAGTACGCGGCGACCGTCGCCAGGATGAAGGCGATACCGCCCATGGTCGGCGTCCCGCGCTTGCTGGCGTGCTCGCGCGGGCCGTCGTCGCGGATGTACTGGCCGTAGCCCTTGCGCGCGAGGAGCTTGATCAGCAGCGGGGTGCCGACCAGCGTCAGGAAGAGGCCAATGACTCCTGCGAACAGGATCTGCTTCATCATCGGGCGGAAACCTCACCCTCGGCACCGGACTCGAGCAGCGCCTGGGCAACGCGCTCGAGGCCGACCGAACGGGACGCCTTCACGAGCACGACGTCCCCCGGGCGCAACTCGCTGCGCAACAGGTCGACCGCCGCCTGTGCGTCGGACACGTGCACCGACTCCTCACCCCACGAACCCTCGTTATATGCGCCCAGTTGCAGCCAGGCGGCTTCCCTGCCACCGACCGCGACGAGCTTGCTGACGTTGAGCCGGACGGCGAGCCGTCCGACCGCGTCGTGCTCGGCGAGAGCCTCGTCCCCGAGCTCGGCCATCTGGCCGAGCACCGCCCACGTACGACGCCCCTTGCCGATGGCCACGAGCGCACGCAGCGCGGCCTTCATGGACTCGGGGTTCGCGTTGTAGGCGTCGTTGACGACCGTCACGCCGTCCGGGCGCTCGGTGACCTCCATCCGCCAGCGGGAGAGGGAGCCCGCCTCGGAGAGCGCGACGGCGATCTCGTCTGCGGACATGCCCAACTCGTGGGCGACGGCGGCCGCGGCGAGCGCGTTCGACACGTGGTGCTCACCGTACAGGCGCATGGTCACATCACTTGCACCGGAGGGTGTGTGAAGCCTGAAGGCGGGCTGTCCGGTGTCCGTGAGTCGCACGTTCTCGCCGCGAACGTCCGCTTCGCCGGACTCTCCGAAAAAGATCACCTTCGCCTTCGTACGGGTGGCCATGGCCCGTACGTAGGGGTCGTCCGCGTTGAGGACGGCCGTGCCGCCGTCGGCCTCGGACGGCAGGGACTCGACGAGTTCGCCCTTGGCCTGTGCGATCTGCTCCCGGCCGCCGAACTCGCCGATGTGGGCGCTGCCGACGTTCAGGACGAGGCCGATCTTCGGGGGCGTCAGACCCGTGAGGTAGGCGATGTGCCCGATGCCGCGGGCGCCCATCTCCAGGACGAGGAACCGGGTCTCCTCGGTGGCGCTGAGCGCGGTCAGCGGCAGCCCGATCTCGTTGTTGAGCGAGCCGGGCGTGAACACCGTCGGCGCCTTACGCTGGAGCACCTGCGCGATGAGGTCCTTGGTGCTGGTCTTGCCGGCCGAGCCGGTGAGGGCGACGAGCGTGGCACCGAGACGTCGTACGACGTGCCGCGCGAGGGCGCCGAGGGCGGTCTGGACGTCGTCCACGACGATCGCGGGCACGCCGACGGGCCGGGTGCCGAGCACGGCCACCGCTCCCGCCTCGACGACCGCCGCCGCGAAGTCGTGGCCGTCCGCGCGTTCCCCGGCGAAGGCCACGAACAGGCTGCCCGGCCCCGCCTCGCGGGAGTCCCGGACGACCGGGCCGGTGACCTGGACGGTCGGATCCGGTATGTCGTACGTCTGCCCGCCGACGACTTCTGCGATCTCGGCGAGGGAGAGGGCGATCACAAGTTCATCCCCTGGATCATGCGGGAATTCATCCCTGGGTCTTCTGAATGGCTTCGCGAAGCACCTGGCGGTCGTCGAAGGGACGGACCACCCCGGCGATGTCCTGGCCCTGCTCGTGGCCCTTGCCCGCGACGAGCACGGTGTCGCCCGGCTCGGCGCGGGCGACTGCGGCGGCGATCGCGGCGGCCCGGTCCTCGAAGACCTGCACCTCGCCGCGCTCGTGCGCGGGCACGGAGGCCGCGCCCTGGAGCATCGTGGCGAGGATCGCGAGGGGGTCCTCGGAGCGGGGGTTGTCGGAGGTCAGTACGGCGGTGTCGGCGAGCCGGGCCGCGGCGGCGCCCATGGGGGCGCGCTTGGTGGTGTCGCGGTCGCCGCCACAGCCGAGGACGATGTGCAGCCGGCCCTCGGTGACCTTGCGCAGGGCGCGCAGGACGGACTCGACGGCGTCGGTCTTGTGGGCGTAGTCGACGACCGCGAGGTACGGCTGTCCGGCGTCCACGCGCTCCAGGCGGCCCGGCACGCCGGGTACGGCGGCGATGCCGTCGGCGGCGGCCTGTGGGTCGAGGCCGGCGACGGCGAGGGCGACGATCGCGGCGAGGGTGTTGGCCACGTTGAAGGGGCCCGGCAGCGGCGACTTGGCGCTGATCCGCTCGCCCTTGGGCCCGACGACGGTGAACGTCGAGTCCAACCGGCCGACCTCGACGTCCTCGGCGCGCCAGTCGGCGTCGGGGTGGCCCTCGGCGGAGTAGGTGACGACCGGGACAGTGGCCTCGTTCGCCAGCCTGCGGCCGTACTCGTCGTCGACGTTGACCACGCCGAGTTTGCCGCGTTCCGGCGTGAACAGCTGCGCCTTGGCCCGGAAGTAGTCCTCCATGTCGGAGTGGAACTCCATGTGTTCCGGGCTGAGGTTGGTGAAGACGCCGATGTCGAAGACGCAGCCGTCGACGCGGCCGAGGACCAGGGCGTGGCTGGAGACCTCCATGGCGACCGCCTCGACACCGCGTTCGCGCATGACGGCGAACAGGGCCTGGAGGTCGGTGGCTTCGGGGGTGGTGCGCTCGGACTTGATGCGCTCGTCGCCGATGCGCATCTCGACCGTGCCGATCAGGCCGGTGGACCTGACGGTCTTCAGGCCGCCCTCGACGAGGTAGGCGGTGGTGGTCTTGCCGGACGTGCCGGTGATGCCGATCTGGAGCAGGTCCCGGCCGGGGTGCCCGTAGATCGTGGCGGCCAGCTCGCCCATCCGCCCGCGGGGATCGTCGACGACCAGGACCGGCAGCCCGGAGGCGGCGGCACGCTCGGCGCCGGTGGGGTCGGTCAGCACGGCGGCCGCGCCGAGGCTCGCGGCCTGCTCGACGAAGTCGGCACCGTGCAGACGGGCGCCCGGGAGGGCGGCGTACAGGTCGCCGGGGCGCACCGCGCGTGAGTCGTGGGTGATGCCCGTGACGTCGGCGGCGCCCTCCGGCGCGGGGGCACCCAGTTGACCGGCGAGTTCCGCGAGGGGTGTGGCGGAGACCTGCGCCGGCCTGGGCGGCCCGGGGTATGTCACGGGATGGCCCTTCTGGGTGGTTTGGGACTGATCAGCGTGTGGCACGGCGGTGAGCGTACCGGGCGTACCCGCCTCCGGGCGAAGTGAGGGGCGGGGGGCGCTCTGGTTCCCGGGATCGGGGGTGATCGTTGTCACGGGGGCGGTCCTGGTGGCTCGGTGGTGCTCGGTGCTGATCAGGGGCTCGGCGGTTCGGGGTCGGGTCGGTCCTCGGGGGCGGATTGGGTCGGTCCTCGGGGGCGGGTCGGGGCGGTCCTCAGTTCTTGAACGTGACGGGCAGCCTCGCGGGCTTGGCCCCGGTCGGCGGGACCTGGAGGGACTTCAGTGCGAACTCCATGACCTGCTTGTAGACGGGGCCGCAGATCTGGCCGCCGAAGTAGTTGCCCTTGGTGGCGTTCTGGATGGCGCAGTAGACGGTGATGCGGGGCTTGTCGGCGGGGGCGAACCCGGCGAACGACGACGTGTAGCCCTTGTACTTGCCGGTGGCCGGATCCACGCGGTTGGCGGTGCCCGTCTTGCCTGCGACGCGGTAGCCGGGGATGCGCGCCTTGGTGCCCGTGCCCTCCTCGTCGTCCACGACCGACTCCAGCATCTGGGCGAGGGTCTTCGCCGTCTTGGCGCTGACGACCCGGGTCTTCTCGGGCTTGGGGGCCGGGACGAAGCGTCCGTCGGGGCCCTTGGTGCCGCGTACGAGCGTGGGCTCGACGCGCACGCCGCCATTGGCGATGGTCGAGTACACCGACGCCGCCTGCATGGCGTTGATGGAGACGCCCTGGCCGAAAGGGATCGTGTACTGCTGCGAGGTCGACCACTTGTCGGGCGGTGCGAGGATGCCCTTGGTCTCGCCGGGGAAGCCGAGGCCGGTGTAGCTGCCGAGGCCGAACTTGCGAAGGTAGTCGTAGAGGACCTTGTTGGACTGGGCCTGGGTCCTGCCGAGCTGTCCGGTGGCGAGGATGGTGCCGATGTTGCTGGACTTGGCGAGGACGCCGTTGAGCGTCAGGTGCCAGGTCGGGTGGTTCACGTCGTCCTTGAAGAGCCGGTCGCCGCGGTGCAGCCGGTTGGGCACGACGACGTGGGTCATCGGGGTGGCGGCGCCCTCCTGGAGGACGGCCGCCATCGACATGACCTTGGCGGTGGAGCCGGGCTCGAAGGCGTCCTGGAGGGCCGCGTTGCCGAGGGCTGTGGGGTCGGCGCCGGACAGGTCGTTGGGGTCGAAGCCGGGTGAGTTGGCCATGGCCAGGACCTGGCCGGTGCGGGTGTCCTGGACGATGACGTAGCCGCGGTCGGCCGCGGACTCCTTCACCTGGTCGCTGATGGCCTTCTGGGCGGCCCACTGGATGTCGCGGTCGATGGTGAGCTCGACGTCGCTGCCGGGCACGGCGGGTGTCTCGGTGGAGCCCGCGGTGGGGACGAGCCGGCCGCCGGACTGGGCGTAGCGGATCTTGCCGTCCTTGCCGGCCAGCCGCTTGTCCAGCTGGAGCTCGATGCCGCCGCCCGGTTTGCCCTCGCCGTTGACCCAGCCCAGTATCCCGGCGGCGAGGTCGCCGTTGGGGTACACGCGCTTGCTGGTGGCGACGGAGAAGACACCCGCGAGGACGTTGTGCGCGGACTTGTCCGTCTCCTGCTTCTTGGCGAGCGCGGACTTGAGGTCCTTGATCTGCTTCCAGACCTGCGGGGTCTGGCGGGAGGCCAGCTTCACGTACCGCAGCGCCTTGTTCTTCGGCCGCAGCTTCTTGACCAGGGCCTCCTGCTCCTGGCCCAGGATCGGCGCGAGCAGCGCGGCCGCCTGCTCGGGGCCGTCCCCGACCTTCACCTGATCAGGGGCGAACATCGTGGGGTCGGCCGTGATGTCGTAGGCGTCCTCGCTGGTCGCCAGGGCCACACCGGACCGATCGGTGATCTCCCCCCGGTCGGCGGCCAGCACCTGCCCGACGTACCGGTTCTGTTCGGCCTTGGCGGCGTACGTGCTCGCGTCGACGGCCTGTACCTGGAACAGCCGCACGACGAAGGCGATCAGCACCAGCGTCAGCGCGAGCCCGACCAGACGCAGCCGGGGACGCGGGCTGCCCAGCCGGAGCGGCTTGGGCGCCGTCGTCCGGGCCGGGCCCGGACGACGGGCCGGACGGGCACCCGGGCCGGGACGGCGCCGGGCGTCGGGACGGGCGGGCCTGGCGGGGCCGGGCACGCGACGGCGCGGGGGTTCCCTGTCGGTCACTTCCGTCACCTGCCTGGGGTCGGGGTGAGCTGAGGACTGGCGGACGCGGCGGCACTCGGACGCGGGCCTGGGCGGCACCCGGCACCACGGGCGACGGTCGGCGACGGCCTCTCCGCCGCCGGCAGGCGCGCACCGCACCGGCCGCGGGCCTCGGGACCGGCGGCCCTGGCGGGGCCGGGCACGGGGCGGTGCGGCGACTGCCCGGCAGGCGCCCCCGTCAGTCGGCCGAAAGCCCGGTCCGCCGCGCACCCAGCAACGGAAGCCGCGCCGAGGACCTGACGAACGCCGGGACCAGGAGCGCAGCCGGGCCCGGCGAGGCTCGGCACGCGACGGCGCGGGGGTTCCCTGTCGGTCACTTCCGTCACCTGCCGAAGGTCGAGGTGGAGCCGTTGGACATGGCCTCGGGGGCCAGGACCAGGGGGATGTGGGCCGAGGTCTGCCAGAGGCCGGGGGCGGGGCTGGGGACGCCCTTGACCGTGCCGTCGGGGGCGAGGAAGGCGGGGTCGCCGCCGGGGACCATGCCGAGTTCGCGGGCGCGGCGCTGGAGGGCCTCGGGAGCGGAGTAGGCGTCGATGTCCCGCTGAAGGGCCTGTTCCTCGTCGGTGAGGCTCTTGGTCTCGCGCTGGAGGTCGTCGAGCTTGAACGCGCCTTCGCTCAGGGCCGAGTTCAGCACCAGGAGGCCGATGAGACCACCGCCGAGGAGGAGGACCACGAGGAGGACGAAGGGGGTGCGGGCCGCCTGCCCGGGGCCGGTCGGGAAGAGCTGCGCGAGACGTGCCGCCCTCCCCTTCAGTTCGGGTTTACTGCTCACTCACGCTCCTCCGGGTCCGGGACACCCGCCCGCCCTGCACGTGGCTCACTCGATGTCCTCCCTGATGCGCTGGGCGCCGCGCAGCCGCGCCGGTGCCGCCCGCCGGTTCTCCGCGATCTCCTCCTCGGTGGGGAGTTCGGCACCACGCGTGAGCAGCTTGAGCCGCGGCTGGTAGCGCTCGGGCACGACGGGCAGCCCGGGCGGCGCCGTGGTGGCGGCGCCCGCCGCGAACACCTGCTTGACCAGCCGGTCCTCCAGCGAGTGGTACGACAGCACGGCGATCCGCCCGCCCACGTCCAGCGCCTTCACGGCGGCCGGGATCGCCCGCTCCAGGACGGCGAGCTCGCCGTTGACCTCGATGCGCAGAGCCTGGAAGGTGCGCTTGGCCGGGTTGCCGCCGGTGCGCTTGGCGGCCTGCGGCAGTGCGTCCCTGATCAGCTCGACCAGCCGCGCGCTGGTGCTGAACGGCTCCTTCTCGCGCTCGCGCACGATCGCGGACACGATCCGCTTGGCCTGCTTCTCCTCGCCGTACGCCCTCAGGATGCGCACCAGCTCGCCCGGCGGGTACGTGTTGAGGACCTCGGCGGCGCTGACCCCGGACGTCTGGTCCATGCGCATGTCGAGCGGGGCGTCCTGGGCGTAGGCGAAGCCGCGGTCGGCCTCGTCGAGTTGCATCGAGGAGACGCCGAGGTCGAACAACACGCCCTGCACGCGCGCGATGCCGAGCTTGCGCAGCACCTCGGGGAGCTCGTCGTACACCGCGTGGACGAGGGTGGCGCGCTCCCCGTAGGGCGCGAGGCGCTCGCCGGACAGGCGCAGGGCCTCCTTGTCGCGGTCCAGGGCGACGAGGCGGACCCCGGGGAACCTCGCCAGGAGAGCCTCGCTGTGACCGCCGAGGCCGAGGGTGCAGTCGACGACCACGGCCTCCGGGTCCTCCAGGGCGGGTGCCAGCAGATCCAGGCACCGCTGGAGCATCACCGGGACGTGTCGACTCTGGCTCAAGGGGCCCTCTCAGATCCGGCGCGGCCCCTACGCACCGCCGGGTCCCCGCCCGCTCGTGAAGGGGAGGCCTGCCGGCGCCGGAAGCGTCAGCCGACCGCGAGCGGGAGGAGGCCGAGCCGTACGTACGCGCCGCGCACGTGGGGAGATCTCCGGTCGTCGCCGGGGTCTCCGGGGAAAACAGTCCAGCGGGGAGAGTCTCGCCTCCCGCTTCGCGTCACTTTAGTCCACCCTGTCTCCCGGTCAATCAACCGGCCTGCGCGTCGCGACCGCCGGCACACCACCCTTGTGGGTTACCTCACACCACAGGCTCGCTGACATTCTTTGTCCACTCTCACAAGAGGCCCGGACGGGGTGTGACCAGTAACGTCATGGATATGACGACTTCTGCATCGGTTCCCACAGCCTCGGAGAACGCCCCAGCCGACAGTGGCACGGTCACCGACCGCCTGGTCGACGCCAACGCCCGGTACGCCGCCGAGTTCACCGACCCGGGGATGGACGCCCGGCCCGTGCTGCACGTCGCCGTCGTGGCCTGCATGGACGCCCGCCTCGACCTGCACGCGGCGCTCGGTCTCGAACTGGGCGACTGCCACACGATCCGCAACGCGGGCGGCGTCGTCACCGACGACGTGATCCGCTCCCTCACCATCAGCCAGCGCAAGCTGGGGACGCGCAGCATCGTCCTCATCCACCACACGGGCTGCGGCCTGGAGAGCCTCACCGAGGACTTCCGCAACGAGCTGGAGGCCGAGGTCGGCCAGCGCCCGGCGTGGGCGGTGGAGTCCTTCCGGGACGTCGACCAGGACGTACGGCAGTCGATGCAGCGCGTGCGCACCTCGCCGTTCCTGCCGCACACGGACGACGTGCGGGGCTTCGTCTTCGACGTGAAGACCGGCCGGCTGCGGGAGGTCGACCCCGCCGCCTGACCCGGTCGCCCGCCCCGGACACAACCTGCTGTAGCTGTCGAAAGCCTGTCAGTCACACGTTCGAATGCTCGCAAGACCGACATATCGCGGCCAGTTGTCCACAGTCGAGTGACACGAATCGGTAACGGCAGCAAGAATGCGGGAGTGGCGTCACGCGGAACTTTTCACGCGTGGTGTCCGTGGTTCGGGGTGGGCCGGCCCGCGTCATGCGGCGTCGACCCGGGAAAATGGGGTATCCCGTGCTCCCTGGGAGCAAGGGAAAGGCCGAGGAGGGCCGGGTGACGACCTATGACGATCGAGCGAGCCTCACTGATCTGACCGCCGTGGTGGAACGCGTGCGGGAGTCGGTGGAAGGCGTGATCGAGGGCAAGCCCGAGGTCGTACGGCTCTCGCTGACCGTACTGCTCGCCGAGGGACATCTGCTGATCGAGGACGTCCCGGGTGTCGGCAAGACGATGCTCGCCAAGGCACTGGCGCGGTCCATCGACTGCTCGGTGCGGCGCATCCAGTTCACGCCCGACCTGCTGCCCTCGGACATCACCGGTGTGTCCATATGGGACCAGCAGCGCCGCGACTTCGAGTTCAAGCCGGGCGCGATCTTCGCGCAGGTGGTGATCGGCGACGAGATCAACCGCGCCTCGCCCAAGACGCAGTCCGCGCTCCTGGAGTCCATGGAGGAGCGCCAGGTCACCATCGACGGCAAGACCTACGAGCTGCCCAGCCCCTTCATGGTGGTGGCGACGCAGAACCCGGTCGAGATGGAGGGCACCTACCCGCTGCCGGAGGCCCAGCGCGACCGCTTCATGGCCCGGGTCTCGGTCGGCTACCCGAGCGCCGAGGCCGAGCTTCAGATGCTGGACGTGCACGGCGGCGTCTCGCCGCTGGAGGACCTCCAGCCCGTGGCCCACGCGCACGAGATCCTCAAGCTGATCGAGGCGGTGCGCGGCGTCCACGTGGCCGAGCCGGTCCGGCGCTACGCGGTGGAGCTGGTCGGCGCCACGCGCACGCACCCCGACCTGAGACTGGGCGCCTCCCCGCGCGCGACGCTGCACCTGCTGCGCGCGGCGAAGGCGTCCGCGGCCCTGAGCGGCCGGGAGTACGCGCTGCCGGACGACGTGCAGGCACTCGCGGTCGCCGTCCTGGCCCACCGTCTGCTGCCCACCGCCCAGGCCCAGCTCAACCGCCGCACGGCCGAGCAGGTCGTCGAGGAGATCCTCCAGCGCACCCCGGTGCCGGCCGCGCCCCAGCAGCAGAGCGGCTTCGGCGGCCTCGGCCGGGGCGTGCCGGCGTATCCCCAGCAGCCGCCGCGGAGGCTGTGATGACCACCGCGGGGGCGGGGCAGGCGGAGGCCGACCGGGACGAGAAGGGCGGCATCCGCACCGCCCTGGCCGGTCTGACCACCCGCGGACGCTCCTTCCTGGCCGCCGGCGTCGCGGCCGCCGTCTGTGCGTATGTGCTCGGGCAGAGCGACCTGCTGCGCGTGGGCCTGCTGCTGGCGGTGCTGCCGCTGGTGTGCGCGACGGTGCTGTACCGCACGCGCTACCGGGTCGCGGGCAGCCGCCGCCTCTCCCCCGCGCGCGTGCCGGCCGGCAGCGAGGCCCGGGTCCACCTGCGGATGGACAACGTCTCGCGGCTGCCCACGGGCCTGCTGATGCTCCAGGACCGGGTGCCGTACGTGCTCGGCCCCCGGCCCCGTTTCGTGCTCGACCGGATGGAGGCGGGCGGCCGGCGCGAGGTGTCCTACCGGGTGCGCTCCGACCTGCGCGGCCGCTACCCGCTGGGCCCGCTCCAGCTGCGCCTGACCGACCCGTTCGGCATGTGCGAGCTGACCCGGTCCTTCTCGACGTACGACACCCTGACGGTGATCCCGCGCGTGGAGGCGCTGGCGCCGGTGCGCCTCAGCGGCGAGGCGAAGGGGTACGGCGACGGGCGGCAGCGCTCACTCGCGCTGGCCGGCGAGGACGACGTGATCCCGCGCGGGTACCGCTACGGCGACGACCTGCGCCGGGTGCACTGGCGCTCCACGGCCCGCTACGGCGAGCTGATGGTGCGCCGCGAGGAGCAGCCGCAGCGCGCCCGCTGCACGGTGCTGCTCGACACCCGGGGCATCGCCTACCAGGGCGCGGGCCCGGACTCGGCCTTCGAGTGGGCCGTGTCGGGCGCCGCGTCCGTGCTGGTGCACATGCTCGAACGGGGCTTCTCGGTACGGCTGTTGACGGACACCGGCAACGCGGTGCCCGGCGAGGGCGGTGACGGCTTCGCGGGCGCGAGCCAGGGTTCGGCGGACGCGGCCGGGCTGATGATGGACACCCTCGCGGTGATCGACCACTCCGACGGCGCGGGTCTGTCCCGGGCCTACGACGTGCTGCGCGGCGGGAACGAGGGGCTGCTGGTGGCCTTCCTCGGCGACCTGGACGAGGAGCAGGCGGCCGTGCTGGGCCGGATGCGGCAGCGCAGCCCGGGCGCGGTCGCCTTCGTGCTGGACAGCGACACCTGGGTGCGGGAACCGAGCGACGTACCCGGTCCGTTGGACCGGAGCGGGGAGCGGCTGCGCATGCTGCGCGAGGCGGGCTGGACGGCCCTCGGGGTGCCGCGGGGTGCCGCCCTGGACGAGCTGTGGCGGCAGGCCGACCGGGAGCGCAGGGGCGTGGCCGCCGCGAGCGGCGGGGAGGGACCGTGATGAGCGGGCGGGTACGGCTGACGCTGGGCGCGTGGGCGGCCACGCTGATGGCCGCGTGCGCCCTGCTGCCCCTCGTCAAACCGGCGACCTGGATCGTGCAGGCGGCCTTCCTGCTGGCCGTGCAGGCGGGCGTGGGGGCCGCGGCCCGCAGGGTGCCGCTGGCGCGACCGCTGACGGTGGCGGCCCAGGCCGTTGTCACGGTGGTGCTGCTGACGTTCGTGTTCGCCCGTGAGCAGGCCCTCGCCGGGCTGGTGCCCGGGCCGGAGGCCTTCGACCGCTTCGCGCTGCTGCTCAGGCAGGGCGGGGACGACATCGCGCGGTACGCGATCCCGGCGCCCCTGGAGTCCGACGGCATCCGGCTGATGCTCATCGGCGGTGTCCTGATCATCGGGCTGCTGGTGGACACCCTCGCGGTGACCTTCCGCAGCGCCGCCCCGGCCGGTCTGCCGCTGCTCGCCCTGTATTCGGTGGCCGCGGGGCTGTCCGACGGGGGTGCGGACTGGCTGTGGTTCCTGGTCGCGGCGGCCGGTTATCTGATGCTGCTGCTGGCCGAGGGCCGGGACCGGCTCTCCCAGTGGGGCCGGGTCTTCGGCGGGGCCCCGCGCACGGCCGGAGGGGAACCGAGCGGCGCCGTCGCCCCGGTCCGGACCGGCCGGCGCATCGGCGTGGTCGCTCTGGGCATCGCCCTGGTGGTGCCGCTCGGCCTGCCCGCGATGAACGGCGGCCTGCTGGACTCCGTGGGGACGGGCGCGGGCGGCGGCACGGGCAACGGCGGCACGATCTCCGCCGTGAACCCGCTGGTGTCGCTGCGCGACAACCTGAACGTGGACGAGGACCGGCAGGTCCTGTCCGTGAAGACGAAGATGGCCGACGTCTCGGACCTCTATCTGCGGATCGTCTCCCTGGACGACTTCGACGGCACCACCTGGAAGCCGGCCCGGCGCTCCATCACCGCCGTGCCCGACGGCACCTTCCCGACCCCGATCGGCCTCGGCCCCGACGTCAAGCGCACGGAGGTCGACACCACGATCACGGCGGCCGGCTGGTACGCCCAGGACTGGCTGCCCATGCCGTACCCGCCGAGCGGCGTCAGCATCCGGGGCAACTGGCGTTACGAGCCCCTGGGCATGACGCTGGTCGGCGACCACGGCCAGAACACACGAGGGCTGACATATCAGGTCAAGAGCCTGGACGTGCAGCCGACGGCGGATCAGCTGGCCTCGGCCGGGCCCCCGCCGGCGGCCATCGAGCGCGACTTCACCAAGCTGCCCGACTCGCTGCCGCCGGTGGTGGCCCGCACCGCCCGCCAGGTCACCGCGGGCGCCGCCAACCCCTACGACCAGGCGGTCAAGCTCCAGGACTGGTTCGCCGTGACCGGCGGCTTCGAGTACGACACCCAGGTGCAGGTCGGCAGCGGCTCGGAGGGCATCGCCCGCTTCCTGAAGGACAAGCAGGGCTTCTGCGTGCACTTCTCCTTCGCCATGGCGGCGATGGCCCGCTCCCTGGGCATACCGGCCCGGGTCGCGGTGGGCTTCGCACCCGGTTCCCCGCAGGCGGACGGCTCGGTGTCGGTGGGGCTGCGCGACGCGCACGCCTGGCCCGAGCTGTACTTCGAGGGCGTGGGCTGGACCCGCTTCGAGCCGACTCCGAACCGCGGCTCGATGCCGCCGTACACCCTGCCGGACAACCCCGGCAGCTCGGTGCCGGACGTGGCACGCCCGTCCCAGACGTCGTCCGCCGCGCCGTCCCCGACGCCCTCGACGAGCGACAGCTGCACACCGGAGCAGAAGAAGCTGGACGGCGGGTGCGCGAGCGAGTCCCCGCAGGCGGTGCTGCCCACGGGCGACGACGGCCCGAAGTGGTACGCGATCCTGGCCTGGGCGCTGGGCGGCCTCGCCCTCCTGACGCTCCCGCTGGCACCGATGCTGTGGCGCCTGCGGACCCGCGCGGTCCGGCTGGGGGCGCACGGCCGTGGTGAGGCGGACGCGGTGCCGCACACACTGGCCGTCTGGCAGGAGCTCACCGACACGGCGTGGGACTTCGGCATCGCGCCGGACGAGTCGCAGACGCCGCGCAAGGCAGCCGCCCGTATCGTCCGGCTGGGCTCCCTCGACGAAACGGCCGCGGCCTCGGTGCACCGGGTGGCGAACGCGGTGGAGCAGGTCCTGTACGCACCGCACCCCCGCCCGACGGCCGGCCTCACGGACGATGTCCGCCGTGCGGCAGCGGGCCTGAGCGCCGGGGTCGGCCGCGGCGCCAGGCTCCGTGCGGTCCTCGTCCCGCGCTCCACCGTGCGCGTGGTGTGGGCGGCGTCGGCCCGGTGGTCGGGCGTGCGGTCACGTGCCCTGGCGCTGCGGCCGACGTGGCGGAAGGCATCGGGGCAGCAGGGCTGACGGGCACCCTCGCGAGGCCGTCCCGCCCGCTACGCACACGTCAGGGGTGACCACCCAGTCGGTGGTCACCCCTGACTCATGTCTTTGCTTGTCCTGGAGAGCTGCGCTCCGGGCTAATGGCCGCCCTGCTCGTCGCGGCGCTTCTGCCAGCGCTGCTCGATGCGGTCCATCATGGAGCGCCGTTGCCGGCCCTGTCGGCGGGCGGCCGGCTGTCCGCCGGCCCCGGCCGCCTGTTCGCCCGGCTTGGGGGCCTTGCGCCAGCCGGTCACGGCGAGCACCGCACAACCCAGCATGACGAGGAAGCCCACAACGCTGAGCCAGACCTGCTTGGCGACCATACCGGCCATGAGGAGCGCAATACCTACGAGGAAGCCCGCGACCGCCTGGTAGACCCGCCGCCGGGTGTACGTACGCAGCCCGCTTCCCTCAAGCGCCGACGCGAACTTGGGATCTTCGGCGTACAGCGCTCGCTCCATCTGCTCGAGCATGCGCTGCTCGTGCTCCGAGAGCGGCACGGAGTCCTCCTCATCGTGCAGTCGCCGGGGCGACCCGGGGGGTCTCTTCAGGATAGGCAGGGAATCGCCCCCGTGAAACCCGCCCCTCTGCGCCAATTGGCCAACCGGAATCCGCCACGCACGACCCGGCTCGCTGAGGCTTCCATTCCCCGGCGGCCGACCCGTCATGCCGGAACGGTCTCCCTCGATCATACGGCGCCAAGCCGCCGTTCGGGGGGCCTGTGGCGTACTCCATGCGCAGCCAAGGCGCTGATCAGCGGCGGTACCTCAGGAGGGGCCTCAGGCCTCGGCGGACCCACCGGTCTCGATCGCCTCACCGGTCTCAGCAGTCTCAGCGGTCTCGCCCAGCACATGAAGCTGCGTGGCCACCGAATGGAAGGCGGGAAGCTCGGCGGCGGCCTCCTCCAGCTTCAGCAGCGCCTCCAGGGCGCCGGGCTCGGTGTCGACGAGGACGCCGGGCACGAGGTCGGCGAAGACCCGCACGCCGTGCACGGCGCCGACGCGCAGGCCCGCGCCCTCGACCAGCCCGGTGAGCTGTTCGGCGGTGAAGCGGCGCGGGACGGGGTCACCCGTGCCCCATCGACCGTTCGGGTCGTCGAGCGCCTGACGGGCCTCCTTGAAGTGACCGGCAAGGGCGCGGGCCAGCACGGCGCCCCCGAGACCGGCGGCGAGCAGGCTGAGGACGCCCTCCGAGCGCAGGGCGGCCACCGCGTTGCGGACGCCCTCGGCCGGGTCGTCCACGTACTCCAGGACGCCGTGGCACAGCACCACGTCGTAGCCGCCGCGCTCGGCCACGTCGAAGAGGCCGTGGGCGTCGCCCTGCACGCCCTTCACCCTCTCGGCGACTCCTGCCTCGGCGGCGCGGCGCTCCAGGGCGAACAGGGCGTTGGGACTGGGGTCGACGACGGTGACCCGGTGGCCGAGTCGGGCGACGGGCACCGCGAAGTTGCCGCTGCCGCCCCCGGTGTCGAGAACGTCCAGCGACTCCCGACCCGTGGCCTTGACCCGGCGGTCCAGGGCGTCCTGGAGGACCTCCCAGACCACGGCGGTACGGAGTGAGGCGCGGGGGCGCATCGGGTCCGACACGGCAGTTGACTCCTCGGCGCGGCACCGCCTCTTGCACGGCGGAGCGAACGGGGTGTCTTCCCCGGCCCCGGCGGCGGGGAGGGAAGACTTCAGGCGTCCCCCACCCTATTGCCTCCGGCAGGGCAGCCGGCATGGCCCGGTGCTCACCCGGACGCGCGTCGGCACGACCGGGCGGACACGCGCCGCCCGCTGCCCGCTCAGCCCGCGTCCGGCATGTCCCGCCCCTCCCCCGGCCCCTCGGGCCGGTCCTGGTCCGCGCGGGGCTGTGGGAGGACCGGCTGGAGGACCAGCATGCGCTCGACGAGGCGGAGGAACATCGCCACGTCCCGTATCAGGTCGTCGGCGTCCCGGCTGCTGGCCGCGTCCTGGATGCCCGCCTCGGCCCGGGCGCGGCGCCGGGCGCCGGACGCGAACAGCGCGCTCCACTCGGACAGTTCGGGCGCGATCTCGGGGAGCACTTCCCAGGCGCTCCTGATCTTGGCCCGGGCCCGGGGCGAGGTCTCCGGCCGCCCCCGGGCGGCGAGCACGGCGGCGGCGGTGCGGAGGGCGGCGAGATGGGCCGTCGCATAGCGCTCGTTCGGTGTCTCCAGGACGGCGGCCTCTTCGAGGCCGGCGCGGGCCTGGGCGAGCAGGTCGAGAGCGGCGGGCGGGGCCGTGGCCCGGCGCAGCACGGGGTGCACGTCGCTCGCCGGGCCGGTCAGTGAGGGGGCAGGGCCGGTGGCGCGGCGCCGGCGGGCGGCTGCTGCGTGGTAGCTGGCCATGACGAACCTCCTGTCGTCTGTGTGACGGCACGTCCGGCCACGGAGTGCCGTATGTGACCCATCGTGAGGTATGGCACTGACAATCCGTTCTGACCTGCGGTTTTGCTTCGATCGTAGGTTCGGAGTAGTTTTTGCACTGACCAGTCAGTTCAAATTCTCCGAGAGATCGAGGGAGACTCGTGGGGGAACGAGTGGGAGGGGCGCGGATCGCCGCTGCGGGCCTTGGGGTCAAAGGGCCGCGCGGGTGGGCGTTCCGCGGGATCTCCGTCGACGCCGAGCCGGGATCGCTCGTCACGGTCGAGGGCCCGTCCGGGTCCGGCCGTACGTGCCTGCTGCTCGCGCTGACGGGGCGGATGAAGATCGCGGAGGGCACCGCGACCGTCGGCGAGGCCAGGCTCCCCAAGCAGCTGTCGGCGGTGCGCCGTGTCAGTGCCCTGGCCCATGTGCCCGGGGTCAGCGACCTCGACCCGGCCCTGACCGTCGGCGAGCACCTGCGGGAACGGGCGCTGCTCCAGCGGCGGTTCGGCGACTCCCTGCGCGGGCTGTTGCGGCCCCGCGGCGAGCGGGCGGCCGAGGCCGGTCAGCGCGTCGACGCGGCACTGGCCGCCGTCGGCCTCGACCTGGAGGCACTGCCCAAGGGGCCCCGTACCGCCGTACGCGATCTGGAGCGCGTGGAGGCGCTGCGGCTGTCCATCGCCCTCGCGCTCGTCGGCCGGCCCCGGCTGCTCGGGGTCGACGACACCGACCTCAAGCTCTCGGACGGCGAGCGGGACGAGGTCTGGTCCCTGCTCAGGTCCCTCGCCGACGCCGGGACGACGGTCGTGGCGGTGTGCAGTGAGGCCCCCGAGGGCGCCGTCAGGGTGTCCACCGAGGAAAGCCAGGACGCACAGGAGATCCAGGACGACCCGGCCGACGAGGACGAAAAGGCCGACCAGGGAGAGGAGAAGGCCGATGCGCTCGCCGAGACTGGCCGCGCTTGAGCTCCGCCGCTTCGGCCGGGGCAAGCTGCCGCGCGCCGCGCTGGTGGCGCTGCTGGTGCTGCCGCTGCTGTACGGCGCGCTGTACCTGTGGTCGTTCTGGGACCCGTACGGCCGTCTGGACCGTATCCCCGTGGCACTCGTGAACGACGACAAGGGGGCGACCGCCGACGGGAAGAAGATCACGGCGGGCGACGACATCACGAAGGGCCTGCACGACAGCAAGACCTTCGACTGGCAGGAAGTGAGCGCCGCCGAGGCCCGCAGGGGCGTCGAGGACGGCACGTACTACCTGTCACTCACCCTGCCCGCCGACTTCAGCGAGCGGATCGCCTCCAGCTCCGGGAACTCCCCGGAGACCGGCGCCCTCCAGGTGCACACGAACGACGCCAACAACTACATCGTCGGGCAGATCTCCCGGACGGTGTTCAGCGAGGTGCGGCAGGCCGCGTCCACGAAGACGTCGCGGTCCTTCCTGGACAAGATCTTCGTCTCGTTCTCCGACATCCACGGCAAGACCGTGAAGGCGGCGAAGGGTGCCGACCAGCTCAAGGGCGGCATCGGCAAGGCCGAGAAGGGTTCCAAGGACCTCGCCGACGGCCTGAAGGACGCCAAGGACGGCAGCGGCGATCTGTCCACGGGCCTGAAGAAGCTCCACAAGGGCGCGGGCGCCGTGGCGGACGGCTCGAAGCGGGTCGCGGAAGGCACGCGGAAGCTCGCCGACAAGGTCAACACGTACGACGGCAAGGTGGGCCCCTTCCTCAAGGGCAACGAGAAGACCATCGGCGACACCGCCCAGCTGGTCGCCGACTCCTCCGGTGCGATCCGCAAACACCTGGACACCCTGGCGAAGACTGCCCCGACCGCGGCCAAGGGCGCCCGTACGGCGTCGGACACGCTGAACGGCGTCTACGCCAGGCGCTGCGACGACCCCGTCCTGCCCGACGCCGCCTGCGCCGACCTGAAGAAGGCCAAGGACGCGGCGGCCGACGCGGCCGTCATCGCAGGCGACGTCAACACGCTGATCGCGGACCAGAACGGCGATCTGACGAAGCTCGACAAGAACCTCGCCACCCTCCAGAAGCAGTCCCAGGCCCTCGCCGACCGCGCGCCGCACCTCTCCGAGGACCTCGACGACGCCGTCAAGAAGATCAACAAGCTGAACGACGGGGCGGCCGAGGTCGCCGCCGGCGCGAAGAAGCTGCACAAGGGCCTCGGCACGGCCAAGACCGGTGCCGTCGACCTGGACAAGGGCGTCGGCGATCTGAAGACGGGCGCGGACGACCTCAACGGCGGCATGTTCAAGCTCGTCGACGGCTCCGGCAAGCTCGCCGGCGGGCTGCACGACGGGGCGGAGCGGATCCCCGACTACGACAAGCAGGACCGCGACCAGCGCACCGAGGTCATGGCCGACCCCGTGCGGCTCGCCTCCCAGGACCTGCACAAGGCGCCCAACTACGGCACCGGGTTCGCCCCGTACTTCATCCCGCTGTCGCTGTGGGTGGGCGCGATGGTGGCCTACATGCTGATCGCGCCGATGAACCGGCGCGCGCTCGCCGCGGGCGCCCCGGCATGGCGGATCGCGCTGGCCGGCTGGCTGCCGGTGGTGGCGATCGGGGTGCTCCAGACGGTGGCCCTGATGTCGGTGCTGCACTGGGCGGTCGGCCTGGAGATGGCGCGGGCGGCCGGGACGGTGGGCTTCCTGTTCCTGGTGACGGCGTGCTTCGCGGCGATCGTGCAGTGGCTGAACGCGCGCTTCGGGGCGGCGGGGCGGATCCTCGTCCTCGCCCTGCTGATGCTCCAGCTGACGTCGGCGGGCGGCACGTACCCCGTGCAGACCAGCCCCGGCTTCTTCAACGCGCTCCACCCGTTCCTGCCGATGAGCTACGTCGTCGAGGCGCTGCGCAGGCTCATCACGGGCGGCGGTCTGGAACCGGTGTGGCACGCGTGCGTGGTGCTGACGGCGTTCACCGCCGGCGCCCTCGCGCTGACCGCCGTGGCGGCCCGCCGCCGCCAGGTCTGGACGCTGGACCGGCTGCACCCGGAGCTGAGCCTGTGAGTCCTGCGGTGACACCCCCTGTGAGCCCTTCGGTGACATCCCCCGGAAAGGTTCCTGTGACAATCAGGGCCATGGAAAGCAGCAGTGCCGCGTCGGGCGGCAGCACGCGCCGCGAGGCCACCCGGCAGAAGCTCTACGAGGCGGCCGTCACGCTCATCGCCGAGCAGGGGTTCTCCGCCACGACCGTGGACGAGATCGCCGAGCGTGCCGGAGTCGCGAAGGGCACGGTCTACTACAACTTCGCGAGCAAGTCCGTCCTCTTCGAGGAACTGCTGCGGCACGGAGTGGGCCTCCTCACCGCCTCCCTGCGGGAAGCGGCCGAGCGGACCGCCCGGGAGGGCGGCACCAAGGTCGACGCCCTGGACGCGATGATCCGCGCGGGGCTGGTCTTCATCGACCGCTACCCGGCCTTCACGCAGCTGTACGTGGCCGAGCTGTGGCGCACCAACCGGGCCTGGCAGTCGACGCTGATGGTGGTCCGGCAGCAGGCCGTCGCAGTCGTGGAGGACGTGCTGCGCGCGGGTGTGGCGGGCGGCGAGTTCAGCGACGAGATCGACGTCCCGCTGACGGCGGCCGCGCTGGTCGGCATGGTCCTGGTGGCCGCGCTGGACTGGAAGTCCTTCCAGCCGGAACGCTCCCTGGACGACGTCCACGCGGCGCTGTCCCGGCTGCTCCAGGGACGGGTGAGCGGCTGCCGCTGAGGACACGCCCTGAGCGGCTGCCGCTGAGGGCGCCCCGGCGCAGATGCGAAAGCGCCGGTCCGCTGTGGCCGCGTCCCCCGCGGGCCACCTCGAACCGGCGCCTTCCCTGCTCCCCCGTTTTCCTGCTCCCCCGTACGTCCCCCCGCAGGACCCCCGTTCGGTCGTCCCCCGGTTCTCCCCCGTGCCTCGCTCCCGCCGACACCGTCGGCGGAAGGAGCGGATCGTGGGCCCGGTCCCGTTCCGGCGCCCCGTGTCGCCGGTACCGGGGCCGTGCCCCCTCTCCGTGCCTCCACTCTCTCGTTCTCGCAGGTCGTCTCCCATCCGCGCGCGTACTCAACTCCCTCACTAGGTACGGGTACTCAGCCCTGCGCACGCGGCCCCAGAACGCTCCGTGGCCGACTGGTCACGATCACCTCCGCGCCCGTACTCGGAGGCGGCCGCGGGAGGGCTGTCAGCGCGGGCTGTCAGTGGGGGCCGATAAAGTCCCTGGCATGGCACGGATTGCGGTGATCGGCGCCGGGATGGGCGCGCTGGCGGCGGCCGCCCGGCTGGCCGTCGCGGGCCACCGGGTGGTGGTCCACGAGCGGACGGACACATACGGCGGAGCGCTGCGCCGCCTCGAGCGCGACGGGTTCTCCTTCGACACCGGCCCCGGCCTGCTCCCGTTGCCCGCCGTCTACCGCGACCTGTTCGTCAAGACCGGCAAGGAGCCGCTGGAGCATTGCGTCGACCTGGTCCAGGTCGACCCGTCGTCCCGGCACGTGTTCGCGGACGGCACCCGGGTGTCGCTGCCGAACGCCTCACGCGCCGGCGTCGTGGCGGCCCTGGACGAGGCGCTCGGCTCCGGGGCCGGGAAGCGGTGGGGCGACTTCCTGGTGCGGGCCCGCGAGGCCTGGGACCGCACCCGCCGGCCCCTCCTGGAGGAGCCGCTGTGGCCGAACTGGCAGGTGCTGGCCGAGCGCGAGCCGTACCCGGCGGTGCCTCACAAGCGGCTGCTGCGCACCCGTCGGGCCGGCACGCTCGCCGAGGTCGGCGCCTGGGAGCTGCGGGACGCCCGGCTCACCGCCCTCCTGGAGAGCCACGCCCTGGCGCACGGCCTGGACCCCCGGACCACCCCGGCGAGCGCGGCCGTACTGCCGTACATGGAGCACGCCTTCGGCACCTGGTACGTGCGCGGCGGCCTGCGCGAGCTGGCCCGCGCGGTGTACGAGCGGTGTCTGGCCCGGAAGGTCGAGTTCCGTTTCGGCGCCGATGTGACCGGGGTGCTGGAGAAGGACGGCCGGGCATCGGGGGTGGAACTCGCCGACGGCACGGTCGCGGAGGCGGACTTCGTGATCGCCGGTGTCGCGCCCGGCACGCTGGACCGGCTGTCGGCACAGGCCGTGGTGCGGGGTGACGGCGACGTGCCGCCGCAGCCCGCGACGGCGAGCCGGGTCACGGTGCTGCTCGCTCTGCGCGGTGCCCGCCCCGAGGGCACGGCACACCGCACGGTGGTCCACGCGGCGGACCGCGAGGCCGAGTTGGACGCCCTTTTCGGCCCGGCGGCGCGGAACCCTCGTCCTACGGTCACGGTCCTGCGGCCCGACGACCCGGGGCTGGTCCCGGACCCGGAGCACGAGGCGGTCACCCTCACGACGGTGGTGCCCGCGCGGCCCGGCGAGTCCTGTGACGCCCTCACCGAGAGCATGATCACGGTCGCCGAACGCGCGATACCGGACCTGCGCGACCGCCTCCTCTGGCAGGAGGTGCGCACCCCGGCCGACATCGCCGAAGCGACCGGCGCGGAGGGCGGAGCGGTGCCGGTGCCCGCCCTGGCGGCGGACGGCGGGCGGCTGCTGCACCCGTCCAACAACACACGCGTGCCCGGTCTGTTCGCCGTCGGCGGCTGGGCGCATCCCGGTGGCGGACTGCCGCACGCGGGCATGTCGGGCGCACTGGTGGCGGGACTGATCGTGGAGGGACCGGAGTTCCGGGGCTCCCAGTAGGCTCGCCGCCCCGGCGGCGTTCAGGCTTCAGAAACGGTACTGCTCGTCGAAGCCGTTCCCGGGCGTCTGCTGCTGCCCGTCGCCCTGGTACGGGTACGACTGCTGCTCCGGCGGCAGCTCCTGGCCGTACTCGTCGGTGGTGCGCTGCTGCGGGACCCACACGCCGCCGGGCGGGCTCTCGCCGCCGTAGGTGCCGGCGTACTGGTCCTGGCCGTAGCCCTGCTGGGCGTAGTACTGCTGGTCGCCGTAGGAGGTGTCGTACGAGGCCCCGCCGTAGGTCGGCGTGCCGATGTACGGGTCGGAGTAGGCGGCGTACTGCTGCTGGTCCGTGGCGTCGTAGCCCTGCTGCTGGCCGTAGCCCGAGTAGTCGTAGCCGTAGGACTGGTCGGTGCCCTGGGCCGTGGCGGCGTACTGGTCGTGGGACGGGCCCGGCTGGTACCCCGTGTCGCCGTACACGCCGTAGGAGCCGGTGTCGTCGGGCACGGGCTGCGGTTCGTAGACGGCGGTGGTCTCGGCGGACGTGGGATGGACGGGGCGCGACGGGGTGAAGACGTCGTCGCGGTCGTAGTCGTCGTCCTGGCCGTAGGCGGGGGCGGTGGCGTCGCGACGGTAGTCGGCGCCCTCGTCGCCGTAGCCGCCGTCGGCCGCCTCCATGCCGGAGACCTCGAGGCTCGGCTCCTGACGGCCGCGCTCACCGCGGCGGCCCTTGCCGCCGCCCAGCATCGGCGCGTTCATCGCCCAGCCGGCCGAGAAGCCGCTGCGGAACGACAGGGTGACGTACGTCTGCCCGACCGCGAAGGCGGCCGCACCCAGTCCGATCACGATGACGGACGGGATCAGCACACCGACCACGACACCGAGGAAACCGAGGAAGGCGAGCAGTCGCCAGCGCAGCCGCGCCTTGTACTGCAACAGCACCTCGCCCAACAGCCACAGCGCGACGATGCCGAACGCGATGTAGAGGACCGCCCAGCCCATGTACGCCCCTCTCCCAGTCGCCGCTACGCAGTGTGTCGTATACCGGTGCGAACGGTCTAGGCCTGCGGTCGGTGGTGCAGGCCCAGGTTCTCGTAGATTTCCAGCGTCGCCGTGGAGTTGTTGAGCGTGATGAAGTGCAAGCCGGGCACTCCCTCGGCGAGCAGCCGCGCACAGAACTCCGTGGCGAATTCGATACCAATGGAGCGTACAGCGGCCGGATCGTCTTTTGCTGTGAGGATCCGCTCTTTCAGGGCGGCCGGGAACGCGGCGTTGGTGAGGGACCCGATCCGCTCCAGCGACCGCACGCTGGCGATCGGCATGACCTCGGGAATGATCGGGGTGTCGCAGCCGGCGGCCGAGACGCGGTCGCGCAGCCGGAGGTAGTCCTCCGGGTGGAAGAACATCTGCGTGATGGCGTAGTCCGCGCCCGCACGGCACTTGTCGACGAAGTGGCGGACGTCGGTGTCCCAGTCGGTGGAGCGCGGGTGCATCGCCGGGAAGGCGGCGACGCCCACGCAGAAGTCGCCGGACGCCTTGATCAGCTCGACCAGTTCGGCGGCGTAGGCCAGGCCCCGGGGGTGCGGCACCCACTCGCCCATCGGGTCGCCGGGCGGGTCGCCGCGCAGGGCGAGCATGTTGCGGATCCCGGCGTCGGCGTACTGGCCGATGATGTTGCGCAGGTCGGCCACGGAGTGGTCGACCGCGGTGAGGTGCGCGATGGGCGTGAGGGTGGTGTCGGAGGCGATCGCCTCGGTCGCCTTGACCGTGCCCGCGCGGGTGGAGCCGCCCGCGCCGTAGGTCACGGAGACGAAGTCGGGCGCCACGGCCTCGACCCGCCGCAGCGCGTTCCACAGCATCCGCTCGCCCTTCGGGGTCTTCGGGGCGTAGAACTCGAACGAGTACGTCGTCTTGCCGGTCGCGAGCATGTCGCGGACGGTGCGCGCGTGGTCCGACCTGATGGATGCGGTGCCGAGGGCCATACCGGCAGGTTAGCCAGGGGCGGTCGGTCCCCCAACCGGGCACCGGCTTTTGCCCGATTTGTGTACTTGTTGTCCACCCCTTGGACAAACCGGCCTACAAACCGGCCTACAGACCGGCCTGCAGACCGGTCGCCTGCTTTTCCCGCAGCCTCTTCGCGAACTCGGCCGCCGCCGCGCCCGGGTCGTCGGCCTCGGTGATCGCCCGTACGACGACGGCGCGCCGGGCTCCCGCTTCCAGGACCTGGTCGAGATTGCCGAGGTCGATGCCGCCGATGGCGAACCAGGGCCGGTCGGTGCCGAGAGCGGCGGTGTACCGGACGAGGTCCAGGCCGGGGGCGTGCCGGCCGGGCTTGGTGGGGGTGGGCCAGCAGGGGCCGGTGCAGAAGTAGTCCACGCCGTCCTGGACGGCGGCCGCGGCGGCCTCGGACTCGGCGTGCGTGGAGCGGCCGATCAGAACGTCGCCGCCGAGGATGGCGCGGGCCGCGGGGACCGGGAGGTCGCCCTGGCCGAGGTGCAGTACGTCGGAGCCGGCGGCGTGGGCGACGTCCGCGCGGTCGTTGACCGCGAGCAGCTTGCCGTGCCGGGCGCAGGCGTCGGCGAAGACGGCCAGGTGCTCCAGCTCCTCGGCCGCCTCCATGCCCTTGTCCCGCAACTGCACGATGTCGACCCCGCCCGCCAGGACGGCGTCCAGGAACTCCACGAGATCGCCCTGCCGCTTGCGCGCGTCGGTGCAGAGGTAGACCCGGGCGTCGGCGAGCTGGGCGCGGGCGGTGGTGCGGGTGGTGGCGGCCATGCGTGTGGTCCCCCTAGTGTCGGTGGCGGACGGGTGCGGGGTGCGCCCGTGCCGGTGACATTACGAGGCACCGGGCGCCCGCGTCCGTGCCGGGCACGTGCCAACCCGTGACCGGGACCCACGGGTCGCCCCACGGGTCCCGGCCCACACCGGGCGGTTGTTCGGGTCCGGCCCCGCGCGAGCGGCACCGGACCGTTGTTCGGTCGTCGTCGGGTCAGACCGCGAGCGCCTGGGCGCGGCGCTTCACCTCCGTGCCGCGGTTCTCGCTCAGGGCCTGGGCCGGCGTGCCGGGCAGGCTCGGGTCGGGGGTGAAGAGCCACTCCAGCATCTCTTCGACCGTGAAACCGTCGTCCCGCAGGAGCGTCAGGGTCCCGGACAGGCCCTTGACGACCTTGTCCCCGTCGATGAAGGCCGCGGGGACGTGCAGCGCGCGGTTCTCACCGCGGCGTACGGCGATGAGCTGGCCCTCCTTGACCAGCTGCCGCACGCGCGTCACCTCGACGCCGAGCTGTTCGGCGATGTCGGGGAGGGTGAGCCAGGCAGGGACGAGAGCATCGATCTTTGCGTCAATCTCGGTCACGGAAACCAGCCTGCCATCCCCCACTGACAGTCGGAAGTCGGGACCGCCCACCTGGGCGGACACGCACGCCTCGACAGCTACGCGGTCGCCGCCTTCATCGGCCTCGCCGGGTCCGCGAGCAGGGTCGGATTCATCGGCGTGCCCGACTCGATCAGGCGGCGGCCCTGCGCCAGGTCCCGGGGGCGGCCCACCGCCAGCAGCGCGACCAGCCGGTCGCCGCGCAGCCAGCAGACCGTCCAGGCCGGTCCGGCCGGGTCGCCCCGCCACAGGGTCGTGTCGGCGGCCGCGTGGTGCCCGGCGTACTGCACGAACCGCCCGAACTGCTCCGACCAGAAGTACGGCACGGGGTCGTACACCGCCGGGGTCTCCCCCGAGGCCCGGCCGACGATGTTCACGGCGACCGTGCGCGGCCCCTGGAGGGCGTTGTCCCAGTGGTGCACCAGCAGACGCTCGCCGTACCGGCCCGAGGGGAAGGAGGCGCAGTCGCCGACCGCGTACACGTCGGGCACCGAGGAACGCAGGTGCTGGTCGGCCACGATCTCGCCGTGCGTGCCCAGCTCGACCCCGGAGCCGGACAGCCAGGCCGTGGCCGGGCGGGCGCCGATGCCGACGACGACCGCGCCCGCGGGCAGCCGCGAGCCGTCGTCGAGAACCACCGTGCCGGGTTCCACACGCTCCACGCGCGCGTGCGTCCGCAGCACGGCGCCCGCGTCGGCGTACCAGCCGGCCATCGGCGCGGCGACCTCGGCGGGCAGCGCCCCGGCGAGGGGCCGTTCGGCGGCCTCCACCACGGTCACCGCGCAGCCCGCCTCGCGCGCGGCGGTGGCGAACTCCGCGCCGATCCAGCCCGCGCCGACGACCACGATGTCGTGCCGGCGGGCCAGCACCGGCCGCAGCCGCTCGGCGTCGTCCAGGGTGCGCAGCAGGTGCACGCCCGGCACGCCCTCCGCGCCGGCCAGCCGGATGGGTTCGGCACCGGTCGCGACGACCAGGACGTCGTACGGCACGGGCCCGTCCTCGGTGTCCAGCTCGTGGTCGCCGGGGCGCAGGCCGAGCACCTCGCAGCCGAGCCGCAGTTCGATGCCGAGGGCCTCGAAGTCGACGTCGAAGGCGGAGCCCTCGGCCTTTCCGAGCAGGACGGCCTTGGACAGCGGGGGCCGGTCGTAGGGCTGGTGGGGCTCGGCACCGATCAGGCTCACGGTGCCGGTGAAGCCCTGCTCGCGCAGGGCGACCGCGGTCTGGACCCCGGCCATGCCCGCGCCCGCCACGACCACGCGCCGCGGCGCGGACGAACCTGGTTCCTGCGTCTGCTCGCTCACCTGATCACCATAGACAACTGACATTTTGTCAGTCAGTGCTCATGTGCAGTGACCTGCTCCACACGCGACCGGGACGAGGACATGACCGTTCAGGGACCGGGCCCATGGCGGTGGCTCCCTTACTGCGCCGTACGGCATCGGGCTAGGGTGGGTGGCCAACGCAAGGCACTCGCGGGAGCCCGGACGCACCGGGCTGAGAGGGAGGCTGGCGGCCTCCGACCGTACGAACCTGATCCGGGTCATGCCGGCGAAGGGAGGGGCTGGACGCCCATGTCGCGTACGCGAACGTCAGACGTCCTCGTCATCGGGGGCGGGATCATCGGCCTGGTCACCGCGTGGCGGGCCGCGCAGCGCGGGCTCGCCACGGCCGTGGTGGACCCGGAGCCGGGCGGCGGAGCCGCACAGGTGGCGGCCGGGATGCTGGCCGCCGTCACGGAACTGCACTACGGCGAGCAGACCCTGCTCGCCCTCAATCTGGCCTCCGCCCGGCGCTATCCGGACTTCGCGGCCGAGCTCACCGAGGAGACCGGCCACGACCTCGGCTACCGCCGCTGCGGCACGCTCGCCGTGGCCCTGGACGCCGACGACCGGGCCCATCTGCGCGACCTGCATGCCCTGCAGCAGCAGTCGGGCCTGGAGTCGCAGTGGCTGTCGGGGCGGGAGTGCCGTCGCCTGGAGCCGATGCTCGCGCCGGGCGTGCGCGGCGGGCTGCGGGTCGACGGGGACCACCAGATCGACCCGCGGCGGCTGGCCGGGGCGCTGGTCGCCGCGTGCGAGCGGGCCGGTGTGGTCTTCCACCGGGCGTGGGCCGAGCGGCTGACCGTCGTGGGCGATCGGGCCACGGGTGCCGTCACGGACGACGGCACCCCGCTGGACGCCGGGCAGGTCGTGCTGGCCGGGGGCAGCCTCAGCGGGCGGCTCGCGGGCGTCCCGGAGGACGTGCTGCCGCCCGTGCGGCCGGTGAAGGGGCAGGTCGTACGGCTGACCATGCCGCAGCGGCACGGGCCGTTCCTGAGCCGGACCGTGCGCGCGGTCGTGCGCGGCAGCCACGTCTACCTGGTGCCCCGCGAGAGCGGCGAGCTGGTCGTCGGGGCGACCAGCGAGGAGCTGGGCTGGGACACCACCGTGACCGCGGGCGGCGTGTACGAGCTGCTGCGCGACGCGCACGAGCTGGTCCCGGGCATCACCGAGCTGCCCCTCACCGAGACCCGGGCCGGACTGCGCCCCGGCTCCCCCGACAACGCTCCGCTGCTCGGCCCGACCGGTCTCGAAGGGCTCCTGCTGGCCACCGGGCACTACCGCAACGGCGTCCTGCTCACGCCGGTCACCGGCGACGCCCTGGCGCACGTCCTGGCGACGGGTGAACTCCCCGAAGAGGCCCGCCCCTTCACGCCGAAGCGCTTCAGCACCGCCACCGCCCTCACGGAGCAGCCCGCATGAACATCTCCGTCAACGGAGAGCCCCGGGACGTCCGGCCCGGCACGGCTCTCGACACCGTCGTGAAGTCCCTCACCGCCGCGCCGTCCGGCGTGGCCGCCGCCCTGAACGAAACCGTCGTCCCGCGCGCGCAGTGGCCGTCCACGCCCCTCGCCGAGGGGGACCGCGTGGAAGTCCTCACCGCCGTCCAAGGAGGCTGACCATGGCCGACGATCCGTTTGTCCTCGGTGGTACGTCCTTCACGTCCCGCCTGATCATGGGTACGGGCGGGGCTCCCAGCCTCGATGTGCTGGAGCGGTCGCTGGTCGCGTCCGGGACGGAGCTGACGACGGTCGCGATGCGCCGGGTGAACGCCTCGGTGCACGGCTCGGTGCTGTCCGTCCTGGACAAGCTGGGCATCCGCGTCCTGCCCAACACGGCGGGTTGCTTCACCGCCGGTGAGGCCGTCCTCACGGCCCGCCTCGCGCGCGAGGCCCTCGGCACCGACCTGGTCAAGCTGGAGGTCATCGCCGACGAGCGCACGCTGCTGCCGGATCCGATCGAGCTGCTGGAAGCGGCCGAGACGCTGGTCGACGACGGGTTCACGGTGCTGCCGTACACCAACGACGATCCCGTGCTGGCGCGGAAGCTGGAGGACGTCGGCTGCGCGGCGATCATGCCGCTCGGCTCGCCGATCGGCTCCGGGCTGGGCATTCGCAATCCGCACAACTTCCAGCTGATCGTCGAGCACGCGCGTGTGCCGGTGATCCTGGACGCGGGGGCCGGTACGGCGTCGGACGCGGCGTTGGCGATGGAGCTGGGGTGTGCGGGTGTGATGCTCGCCTCGGCGGTGACGCGGGCGCAGGAGCCGGTGCTGATGGCTGCCGCCATGAGGAACGCGGTCGAGGCGGGGAGGTTGGCTTATCGGGCAGGGCGTATTCCTCGGCGGCACTTCGCGGAGGCGTCCTCGCCGACTGAGGGCAGGGCTGTGCTGGATCCGGAGCGGCCTGCTTTTCAGTGAGCCGGAGCAGCGGCGGTGGGACGCACGTCACAGGTCCGCTTCAGTCGCGCTCCGAAAGCAGGCGGGGCGATGGAGCTGTCAGTCATGGCTCGTACACTCGCCTGCGTGGACACGACCCTTCAGGACCCCTTGGTCGGGCAGGTGCTCGACGGCCGGTATCGCATTGACGCGCGGATCGCGGTCGGCGGGATGGCCACGGTCTACCGGGCCGTGGACACCCGCCTCGACCGGGTCCTCGCGCTCAAGGTGATGCACCCCTCGCTCGCGGTCGACGGCTCGTTCGTCGAGCGGTTCATCCGCGAGGCGAAGTCGGTGGCCCGGCTGGCGCACCCGAACGTGGTGCAGGTCTTCGACCAGGGCACCGACGGCAGTTACGTCTACCTCGCCATGGAGTACGTCGCGGGCTGCACCCTGCGGGACGTGCTGCGCGAGCGCGGAGCCCTCCAGCCGCGTGCCGCCCTGGACATCCTGGAGCCGGTGCTGGCCGCGCTGGGCGCCGCGCACCGCGCCGGGTTCGTGCACCGGGACATGAAGCCGGAGAACGTCCTGATAGGGGACGACGGCCGGGTCAAGGTCGCCGACTTCGGTCTCGTACGGGCCGTCGACACGGTGACGAACACCACCGGCACGGTGCTCGGCACGGTCTCGTACCTCGCCCCCGAGCAGATAGAGAACGGCACCGCGGACCCCCGCGTCGACGTGTACGCGTGCGGCGTGATGCTGTACGAGATGCTCACCGGCGACAAGCCGCACGACGGGGACTCCCCGGCCGTGATCCTCTACAAGCATCTGCACGAGGACGTCCCGCCGCCCTCGGCCGCCGTGCCCGGTCTGGCGTACGAGCTGGACGAGATGGTGGCCTCGGCGACGGCCCGCACCCCGGACATCCGCCCGCACGACGCGGTGGCGCTGCTCGCGCAGGTCCGTGACGGGCGCGGCCGGCTGACCGTGGAGCAGCTGGACGCGGTGCCGCCGCAGGCGCTCGCGGCGGACCACGTCAACGCGGACGACCGTACGAGCGTGATCCCGCGGGCGCTTGCCACACCGCGCCCGCTGCCCGTCAACGAGGACGCGGAGGAGGGCTCCGCGGCCGCGCTGAACCGCACCAGCCGCTTCGAGTCCCCGCCGCCCCCGCCGTCCCGGCGCCGCTCGGGGCCCCGCCGCGGCCCGATGGCGATCGTCGCCGCCGTCCTGCTCGTGCTCGGACTCGGCGCCGGCATCTGGTACATCAACTCGGGCCAGTTCACCGAGGTCCCCCCGCTGCTGTCGAAGACCGAAGAGCAGGCCCGGGCCAGGCTGGACGATGCCGGGCTCGAGGTCGGCAAGGTCAGCCACGCCTACAGCGACACCGTCAAGCGCGGCACGATCATCGGCACCCACCCTGAGCCGGGCACCCGTATCCGCCTCAACGACTCGGTGGCCTTCACCGTCTCCGACGGCCCGGAGAACGTGCGGGTGCCCGCCCTGGAGGGGCAGCGGCTGGACAAGGCCCGGTCCCTGCTGCAGGGGGACGGGCTGGAGCCGGGCATGGTCACCCGGGAGTTCAGCGAGGACGTACCCAAGGGCTCGGTGATCTACGCACGGCCGGCGGACGGCACGAAGGTGCGCGCGGGCACGGCCGTGGCGCTCGTCGTCAGCAAGGGCAGCCCCATCGACATTCCCGACGTCACCGGTGACGACCTGGCCGACGCCAGGGCCGAGCTGACGGACGCCGGTCTCAAGGTGAAGGTCGCCGCCGAGCGGGTCACCTCCTCCGAGTTCGACAAGGGCCAGGTCGCCAAGCAGAGCCCGAACCCCGGCGGCCGGGCCGCCGAGGGTGACACGGTGACGCTGACGGTGTCCAAGGGCCCGGAGATGATCGAGGTCCCGGACGTGGTCGGCGACAGCGTGGACGACGCCACGCGGGAGCTGGAGAGCGCCGGGTTCCAGGTCGACGAGGACCGCGGACTGCTCGGACTGTTCGGCGACACGGTGAAGGACCAGTCCGTGAAGGGCGGGGAGAGCGCGCCCAAGGGCTCGACGATCACCATCAAGATCAGGTGACGGATGCGGGCAGGGGGCCCGTGGACGGGGCAGGGCCGGACGCATGACACCCTGAACGGGTGAACAATCAGCTGTCCGGCCCCTCCCGCAACCCCGTGGGCGGCCACGTCCCCGTGGCCGGTGGGCTCCACTCCGTCGGCCTGACCTACGCCCGTGACCTGAAGGCGGAAACCGTCCAGGTCTTCGTCGCCAACCCGCGCGGCTGGGCCACACCGGCCGGCAATCCGAAGCAGGACGAGGCGTTCCGCGCCGCGTGCGAGGCCGAGTCGATCCCGGCGTACGTGCACGCCCCCTACCTGATCAACTTCGGCTCGCACACCGAGGCGACCGTGGAGCGGTCGGTGGAGTCGCTGCGGCACTCGCTGCGCCGCGGGCGGGAGATCGGGGCGCTGGGCGTGGTCGTGCACACCGGCAGTGCGACCGGCGGCCGGGAGCGGTCGGTGGCGCTGAAGCAGGTCCGGGAGCAGCTGCTGCCGCTGCTCGACGAGCTGACCCACGACGACGACCCGTATCTGCTGCTGGAGTCGACCGCCGGGCAGGGCGCCTCCCTGTGCTCGCGGACCTGGGACTTCGGCCCGTACTTCGAGGCGCTGGACGCCCACCCGATGCTCGGCGTGTGCCTGGACACCTGCCACATCTTCGCCGCCGGGCACGACCTGACCGGCCCCAGCGGCATGCACCGGACGCTGGACCTGCTGGTGGACACGGTCGGCGAGGGCCGGCTGAAGCTGATCCACGCCAACGACTCCAAGGACGTGGTGGGCGCCCACAAGGACCGGCACGAGAACATCGGCGTCGGCCACATCGGCGAGGACCCGTTCCGCGCCCTGATGACGCACCCCGCGACCGAGGGCGTGCCGCTGATCATCGAGACGCCGGGCGGCAAGGAGGGGCACGCGGCGGACGTGGAGCGGCTGAAGAAGCTGCGCGACTGCTGAAGACCTCGAAGATCCGGGAGGCCAAGATCCCGGAGGCGTCAGAGCCTCAAAGGCCTCACAGGTCGGGACCGTCCCCCGGCTCCTCCTGGTACGAGTAGCGCTGCTCCTGCCACGGATCGCCGATGTTGTGGTAGCCCCGCTCCTCCCAGAAGCCGCGCCGGTCGGCGGTCATGTACTCCACGCCGCGCACCCACTTGGGGCCCTTCCAGGCGTACAGGTGGGGCACGATCAGGCGCAGCGGGAAGCCGTGCTCGGCGGTGAGCAGTTCGCCGTCCTTGTGGGTGGCGAACAGGACGTGCTCGGAGGCGAAGTCGGACAGCCGGAGGTTGGAGCTGAATCCGTACTCGGCCCACACCATCACATGGGTGACGTCGTCCGCGGGCGGCGCGATGTCGAGGATCGTGCGCGCGGGGACACCGCCCCACTCGGCGCCCAGCATGCTGAACTTCGTGACGCAGTGCAGATCGGCCACGACGGTGGTGTACGGCAGGGCCGTGAACTCCTCGTGGGTCCAGCAGTGCTTGCCGCCGTCCGCCGTGGCGCCGAAGACCCTGAACTCCCAGCGCTCGGGCCGGAACTTGGGGACGGGCCCGTAGTGCGTGACCGGCCAGCCGCGCTGCACCCGCTGTCCCGGCGGAAGCCCGGGCTGCGTCGCTCCTGCCGGATCGCGCCCTTCTCCCGATTCGTGTCCCACCGGCTGACCCATGACTCCATCCTGACAGACCCCCGGTGATGCCCCTGACCGGGGCAACCCCAAAACAGGACATTGAGAACTAAGCATGCCCTTACTTACTAAGTGAAGACTTACTGGACGATCTTCGTCGCCGATGGAATCATGCGGCGCAACCTGCCAGTTCCCCCCGCGCGGAAGGAGCCTCTGCGATGCAGGGCGACCCCGAGGTACTCGAATTCCTGAACGAGCAGTTGACCGGCGAGCTGACGGCGATCAACCAGTACTGGCTGCACTACCGGATCCAGGACAACAAGGGCTGGACCAAGCTCGCCAAGTACACGCGTGAAGAATCCATCGACGAGATGAAACACGCGGACAAGATCACCGAACGCATTCTCATGCTGGACGGCCTGCCCAACTACCAGCGGCTCTTCCATGTCCGGGTCGGTCAGACGGTCACCGAGATGTTCCAGGCGGACCGGCAGGTCGAGGTCGAGGCGATCGACCGCCTCAAGCGCGGCATCGAGGTGATGCGCAGCAAGGGCGACATCACGTCCGCGAACCTCTTCGAGTCGATCCTCGAGGACGAGGAGCACCACATCGACTACCTGGACACACAGCTGGAGCTCATCGACAAGATCGGCGAGGCACTGTACATCGCACAGCAGATCGAGCAGCCGAGCTAGCTCTAGGCGGCGTCTTCCAGCTCCGCGAGCACCGGCTGGCCCCGGTCGGCCATCTCACGGCGAGGGCACGCACCCCTGCCCAGAATCGCCTGGATGCGGCGTACACAAGACCCGCAGTCCGTGCCCGCCTTGCAGGCGGAGGCTATCTGCCGAGGGGTGCAGGCACCGCCGTCCGCGTGCTGCTTGACCTGCTGCTCGGTGATCCCGAAGCAACTGCACACGTACACGCGGTCCACCTCCCGGCAGGGTCGTTTCCAAGGCGCCGTCCCCGTTGATCGGTGAGGCTAACCTAACCTTACCCGCCGGGTGGGAGGCGCAAAAGTGGAGAGGGGCGCGGATCGTATGTGATCCGCGCCCCAGTCGATGTCGGGGTAACAGGCGAACCCGTTACTGGTCCCTGTACATCTCGGCCACGAGGAACGCCAGGTCCAGCGACTGGCTGCGGTTGAGCCGCGGGTCGCAGGCCGTCTCGTAGCGCTGGTGCAGATCGTCGACGAAGATCTCGTCGCCGCCGCCCACGCACTCGGTGACGTCGTCGCCGGTCAGCTCCACGTGGATGCCGCCGGGGTGGGTGCCGAGCGCCTTGTGGACCTCGAAGAAGCCCTTGACCTCGTCGAGCACGTCGTCGAAGCGGCGGGTCTTGTGCCCGGAGGCCGCCTCGAAGGTGTTGCCGTGCATCGGGTCGGTCACCCAGGCCACGGTGGCGCCCGAGGCGGTGACCTTCTCGACCAGCTCGGGGAGCTTGTCGCGGACCTTGTCGGCGCCCATGCGGACGATGAACGTCAGCCGGCCCGGCTCACGCTCCGGGTCGAGGCGCTCGATGTACTGCAGCGCGTCCTCGGCCGTGGTCGTCGGACCCAGCTTGATCCCGATGGGGTTGCGGATCTTCGACGCGAACTCGATGTGCGCGTGGTCCAGCTGCCGGGTGCGCTCGCCGATCCACACCATGTGCGCGGAGACGTCGTACAGCTGCCCGGTGCGCGAGTCGACCCGGGTCAGGGCGGACTCGTAGTCGAGCAGCAGCGCCTCGTGCGACGAGAAGAACTCGACGGTCTTGAACTCCTCCGGGTCGACCCCGCAGGCGTGCATGAAGTTCAGCGCGTTGTCGATCTCGCGCGCCAGCTGCTCGTAGCGCTGCCCCGACGGGGACGACTTCACGAAGTCCTGGTTCCAGGCGTGCACCTGGCGCAGGTCGGCGTAGCCGCCGGTGGTGAAGGCGCGCACCAGGTTCAGCGTGGAGGCCGAGGCGTGGTACATCCGCTTCAGCCGCTCGGGGTCCGGGATGCGGGCCTCTTCGGTGAAGTCGAAGCCGTTGACGGAGTCGCCCCGGTACGTGGGCAGCGTCACGCCGTCGCGGGTCTCGGTCGGCTTGGAGCGCGGCTTGGAGTACTGGCCGGCGATGCGGCCGACCTTCACGACCGGCACGGACGCGGCGTACGTCAGCACGGCGCCCATCTGGAGCAGCGTCTTGAGCTTGTTGCGGATCTGGTCCGCCGACACCGCGTCGAAGGCCTCGGCGCAGTCGCCGCCCTGGAGGAGGAACGCCTCTCCCTTGGCGACGGCCGCCATCCGGGCGCGCAGCTGGTCGCACTCGCCCGCGAAGACGAGCGGCGGATACGACTCGAGGTCCGCAACGACTGCGCGCAGAGCCTCGGTGTCGGGGTACTCGGGCTGCTGCGCCGCGGGCAGGTCTCGCCAGGTGTTGCCAGCACTCGCGCTGGACTTAGCGTTCACGGTCACGGCCTCAACATTACGGGGTCGTGTCGGGCGTCCTGACCCATGCCCAGCAATTGAGACACGGGGTACACGACTCGGACATGGGGTAGGGTGCCTGTCATGTTCGCGCACTCGATCCAGACCTGGTGGTGGACCGCTCATCCGGCGGCCCACTGACTGCGCGTACGACAGACTTCGCGAAGGCCGCCCGAGGGCGGCCTTCGGTGTTTCCCTTAGGTCCGCTCCTCACCGACATCGATCGCCGTCGATCGACAGCCACGGAGGAACCATGGACCTGACACAGCTGCTGCACGAGCCCCGCCCCTTCGCCCTGCTCCGCCGCCGCACCCCGGGCCACGACCACGACCTGATCGAGGTCCTCATCGGCCCGGTCACCACGTACGACCGCCTCGCCGACCTCCCCGACGAGGGCCTGGCGCTCGTCCCCTTCCGGCAGATCCGCGAGCGCGGCTTCGACGTCCGCGACGACAGCACGCCGCTGTCGGTGCTGACACCCGCGGAGTCCCACGCCGTCCCGCTCGCCGACGCCCTGGAGCAGCTCCCGGCGCACGACGTGCGGGTCGAGGGCGGTGGCTTCGACGTCGGTGACGAGGAGTACGCGGAGATCGTCGGGCGCGTGCTGCGGGAGGAGATCGGGCGGGGCGAGGGCGCGAACTTCGTCATCCGGCGGACGTACGAGGGTGAGATCCCCGGGTTCGGCCGGGCCGACGCGCTGGCGCTGTTCCGGCGGCTGCTGGAGGGCGAGCGGGGCGCGTACTGGACGTTCGTCGTGCACACCGGCGACCGGACGCTGGTCGGGGCGAGCCCCGAGGTGCACGTGCGGATGTCCGGCGGCACGGTCGTCATGAACCCGATCAGCGGCACGTACCGTTACCCCGCCGAGGGGCCGACGCCCGAGCACCTGCTGGACTTCCTCGCCGACGGCAAGGAGATCGAGGAGCTGTCGATGGTCGTCGACGAGGAGCTCAAGATGATGTGCACCGTCGGCGACATGGGCGGGGTCGTCGTCGGGCCCCGGCTGAAGGAGATGGCGCACCTCGCGCACACCGAGTACGAGCTGCGCGGGAAGTCCTCCCTGGACGCGCGCGAGGTCCTGAAGGAGACCATGTTCGCGGCGACCGTCACGGGCTCGCCGGTGCAGAACGCCTGCCGGGTCATCGAGCGGCACGAGGTCGGCGGGCGCGGCTACTACGCCGGTGCGCTGGCCCTCCTCGGGCGGGATTCGGGCGGGGCCCAGACGCTCGACTCCCCCATCCTCATCCGCACGGCCGACATCGACGCCGGCGGCCGGCTGCGGGTGCCGGTGGGCGCCACGCTCGTGCGCGGGTCCGACCCGGCGGGCGAGGTCGCGGAGACGCATGCGAAGGCGGCCGGAGTGCTGACGGCGCTGGGCGTGCGGCCGGGACGGCCGCGCGAGGAGTCCGTACGGCCGCGGCTGGCCGAAGATCCGCGCGTACAGGACGCGCTCGACGGGCGCCGGGCCTCGCTCGCGCCGTTCTGGTTGCGGATGCAGGAGCCGTCCGGGGAACTCGCCGGACACGCCCTGGTCGTCGACGGCGAGGACACCTTCACGGCGATGCTCGCGCATGTGCTGCGGTCGGGCGGACTGGAGGTGACCGTCCGGCGGTACGACGAGGACGGGCTCCGCGAGGGGGTGCTCGCGCACGAGGGCCCGGTCGTGCTCGGCCCGGGCCCCGGCGACCCCTCCGACCTCACCGATCCCAAGATGCGGCTCCTGCGGAGCCTCACCGCCGAGGTCATCCGTGAGCACCCGCACGGCGTGCTCGGCGTCTGCCTCGGGCACGAGCTGATCGCGGCCGAGCTCGGGCTGGAGATCGTACGGAAGGACGTGCCCTACCAGGGGGCGCAGACGACGATCGATCTGTTCGGGCGGCCGGAGACGGTCGGTTTCTACAACAGCTTCGTGGCGCGCTGCGACGAAGGGGCCGGACAGGAGCTGGCCGCGCACGGCGTGGAGGTCAGCCGCTCGGCGAACGGGGAGGTGCACGCGCTGCGGGGGCCCGGGTTCGCGGGGCTGCAGTTCCACCCCGAGTCGGTGCTGACGCTGAACGGGGCGCGGGTCGTGCGGGACCTGGTGGGGCAGCTGCGGGGCACGAGCGCGCCCTCGGTGTAGCACGGGGTCCGGTCGGGGCCGCGCGGCCCCGACCGGCACCTGGACCAGGCGGTCAGCCGAAGAACACCCCGACCTCCTCGTACAACGTCGGGTCCACCGTCTTCAGACGGGCCGTCGCGTCCGCGATGGGGACACGGACGATGTCCGTGCCGCGCAGGGCGACCATGGTTCCGAAGTCGCCGTCGCGGACGCAGTCGATGGCGTGCAGGCCGAAGCGCGTGGCGAGCCAGCGGTCGAAGGGGCTGGGGGTGCCGCCGCGCTGGATGTGACCCAGGACCGTGGTGCGGGCCTCCTTGCCCGTGCGCTTCTCGATCTCCTTGGCGAGCCACTCGCCGACCCCGGACAGGCGGACGTGCCCGAAGGAGTCCAGCGACTGGTCCTTGAGGACCATGTCGCCGTCCTTGGGCATGGCGCCCTCCGCGACGACCACGATCGGCGCGTACGACGCCCGGAAACGGGACGTCACCCAGGCGCACACCTGCTCGACGTCGAAGCGCTGCTCGGGGATGAGGATGACGTTCGCGCCGCCGGCCAGGCCCGAGTGCAGGGCGATCCAGCCGGCGTGCCGGCCCATCACCTCGCAGACCAGGACCCGCATGTGGGACTCGGCGGTGGTGTGCAGCCGGTCGATGGCCTCGGTCGCGATGCCGACCGCGGTGTCGAACCCGAAGGTGTAGTCCGTGGCGGACAGGTCGTTGTCTATCGTCTTCGGCACGCCCACGCAGGGCACGCCGTGCTCGTCGGACAGCCGGGCGGCCACGCCCAGGGTGTCCTCGCCGCCGATGACGATCAGCGCCTCGACCTCCAGCTCGGCGAGGTTCTCCTTGATCCGGCGGATGCCGTTCCGCTCCTTCAGCGGGTTGGTCCGCGAGGAGCCGAGGATGGTGCCGCCGCGGGGCAGGATGCCGCGCACGGCGGGGATGTCGAGACGGACGGTGTCGTTTTCCAAGGGCCCTCGCCAGCCGTCCCGGAAGCCGGTGAAGTCGTAGCCGTACTCCTGCACGCCCTTGCGGACGATGGCCCGGATGACGGCGTTGAGTCCGGGGCAGTCGCCGCCTCCGGTCAGTACTCCGACGCGCATGGAACAGTCCCTTCGCCGCAGGTGCCTGACGAAGGGTCAGTGTGACGTGCGCCTCACTCGTCGTCGAGGCCGCGCTCTATCGCGTACCGCACGAGCTCCACGCGGTTGTGCAACTGGAGCTTGCCGAGAGTGTTCTGAACGTGGTTCTGCACCGTGCGGTGGGAGATGACCAGGCGTTCGGCGATCTGCTTGTAGCTCAGGCCCTTGGCGACGAGGCGCAGCACCTCGGTCTCACGGTCGGTGAGCCGGGGCGCCTTCGGCTCGTCGGTGTCGGGAGCGGGAGCGGGTTCGGAGGCCAGGCGGCGGTACTCGCCGAGGACCAGCCCGGCGAGGCCGGGGGTGAAGACGGGGTCGCCCACGGCCGTGCGGCGGACCGCGTCCTGGAGTTCCTCGGTGGAGGCCGACTTCAGCAGATAGCCGGTCGCGCCGGACTTCACGGCTTCCAGGACGTCGGCGTGCTCACCGCTCGCGGACAGCACCAGGACGCGCAGCGCGGGGTTCGCGGCGACGACCTCCTTGCAGACCTGGACGCCGGGCTTGCCGGGCAGGTTCAGGTCGAGCACGAGCACCTCGGGTGCGGCGGCCTTGGCGCGGCGCACGGCCTGCTCGCCGTCGCCCGCGGTGGCGACCACCTCGAAGCCCGACTCGGCCAGGTCACGGGCGACCGCGTCGCGCCACATGGGGTGGTCGTCGACCACCATGACCCTGATCGCGTCCCGCAGGTCCGCAGTGCTCTCCGTCATCGCTGCTCCGCCTTCCCCCGTACGGTCGTCACGTCCTTCGGTACCTTCAGCTCGACCTCCGTGCCCTGGCCCGGCACCGAGATCAGCTCCGCGCTGCCGCCGAGGTCGCGCAGCCGGCCGCGGATCGACAGGGCGACACCGAGCCGCCCCTCGCCCTCGGCCTGGGCGAGCCGCCCTTCCGGGATGCCGGGTCCGTCGTCCCGTACGGTGACGATCACCTCGTCCGGCTCGTCCTCGACGAGGATCCACGCGCGCGCCTGCTCCCCGGCGTGCTTGCGGACGTTGTCCAGCGCCGCCCCGACGGCGGCGGCCACCTCCCGGGCGGCGACCGGCACCAGCGGCACGGGCGCGCCGGGCTCGGCGAGACTGACCTTGGCTCCGGCGTACGGCGCGAGCAGGGCGCGCAGGTCGACGGGGCCGCTCTCCTCCGGCTGTTCCTCGACGGCCCGGACGACGGCTCCCTCGGTGGCGTCCTCCGAGACCCGGGAGACGGGCACCATTCCGCCGGAGACCAGGGTGCGCAGCGCGACCTCCTGCTCACCGGCCATCCGGCCCAGCTCGGCCGCCTCACCGCCGATCACCGCGCCGCGCCGCTGCACCATCGCCAGCACCTGGAGCACGCTGTCGTGGATGTCCCGGGCGAGGCGCTCCCGCTCGCGTGTCGCGGCCTCGATCTCCAGGGCGCGGGCGAGGGTGCGTTCGGAGGCGCGGGCGACCTCCACGACGTAGCCGATGGCGATGGAGGCGATGCAGACGAGGATGACGTTGTGGACGGTGTCGCGGGCCGGGCTGCCGCGCTCGATCAGGTTGGCGGCGGCCACGAGGCTGGAGGCCAGGGCCGCCCAGCGCCAGCCGCCCTTGACGGCGAAGGCGAGGACGGCACCGGCGGTCCATATCGACGGCAGCGTCGGGCCGCCCGCCTGGACCCGCTCGTGCGCGTCGGCGACGGGCGTGAGCAGGATGCCGGTGAGGGCGACGGTCAGATCGGCGGCGAGGAACCCCTTGGTGCAGCGGGCGGCGCTCGCGACCCGGGGCAGTGTGGCCAGGGTCCACGCGGCCAGCACGACGTAGTAGGCGACGGCGACCCAGGGCCGGACGAACTCCTCGTAGGCGGTGGCGAACAGGCCGATCGCGTACAGCATCGTGAGCACCCGGTAGGCGGTCAGCGCACGCCACAGCGGCTGTTCGACCGACATCCTCATGACTCGCTCGCGCCTGGCCATCTCCCCCACCCCCGGAACGCGCCCCCGACCAGGGCTCCGTCCGCCTCTTCTCCGGCTCCTACCGCTCCGGCTTTTCCTTGTCGGCCTGTTCCTTCTCCGCCTGTTCCTTCTCCGCCCGGGCGAGCGCGGCCTTCGCCGCCTTCTCGGCTTCCTTCTCCGCCTTCGCCGCCTCCGCGAGCTGCCTCTTCATGGCCGTCGCGTACATGTCGACGTACTCCTGGCCGGAGAGCTTCATGATCTCGTACATGACCTCGTCGGTCACCGCGCGCAGCACGAACCGGTCGTGCTCCATGCCCTGGTAGCGGCTGAAGTCCAGGGGCTTGCCGATCCGGATGCCAGGACGCATCAGCTTGGGCATGACCTTCCCGGGCGGCTGGATCTTCTCCGTGTCGATCATGGCGACGGGGATGACGGGCGCGCCGGTCGCCAGCGCCACGCGCGCGAGGCCGCCCGGCTTGCCACGGTAGAGCCGCCCGTCGGGCGAGCGCGTCCCCTCCGGGTAGATGCCGAACAGCTCGCCGCGCTCCAGCACCTCGATGCCGCTCCTGATGGCGGCCTCACCCGCGCCGCGCGCACCGGAGCGGTCCACGGGCAGCTGGCCGACGCCCTTGAAGAACGCGGCCGTCAGCCGGCCCTTCACCCCGGGCGTGGTGAAGTACTCGGCCTTCGCGATGAACGTGACCTTGCGGTCCAGGACCGCGGGCAGGAAGAACGAGTCCGAGAAGGACAGGTGGTTGCTCGCCAGGATCGCGGGGCCCTCGTCGGGAATGTTCTCCAGGCCTTCCACCCAGGGCCTGAAGGCGACCTTCAGCGGTCCCCCAACAGCGACCTTCATCGCGCCGTACAACAACCGAGTGCCTCCTGTATGTGTCGATCAGACCTTAACCCGGCACGCCGTCAAAGGCGCCGACGGCCCTGGTCGGTGTCAGTGCCGTCGCGTACGGTGAAGGTCCCGCGAACGCCGTGCGATCCCTGCGATGACGTTCCGTGACCATCCGTGATCGTGTCCGTCCCTTCTCACGACCAGGAGGCCGAAGGTGCCGGTCCTTGCCGGAGCCGAGCCGTTTCGCCACGAGGGCGGGGAGATCGCCGTGCTCCTCTGCCACGGCTTCACCGGTTCACCGCAGTCGCTGCGCCCCTGGGCGGAGCATCTCGCCGCACGCGGCATGACCGTCTCGCTGCCGCTGCTGCCCGGGCACGGCACGCGCTGGGAGGACCTGCGGATCACCGGCTGGCAGGACTGGTACGCGGAAGTGGAGCGCGAGCTGCGCCTGCTGTGCGAGCGCCGCGAGCAGGTGTTCGTGGCGGGTCTGTCGATGGGCGGCGCGCTGGCCCTGCGGCTCGCCGCGCGGCACGGCGACGCCGTCAGCGGTGTGGTGGTCGTCAACCCGGCGAACAAGGTGCACGGCCTGGCCGCGCACGCCCTCCCGGTGATCCGCCACCTCGTCCCCGCGACGAAGGGCATCGCCAGCGACATCGCCAAGCCGGACAGCAGGGAGCTGGGCTACGACCGGGTGCCGCTGCACGCCGCGCACTCCCTGCGCCAGTTCTTCCAGGTCGCCGACCGTGAGCTGCCGCAGGTCACCCAGCCGGTGCTGCTGCTGCGCAGCCCGCAGGACCATGTGGTGCCGCCGGCCGACTCGGCCCGTATCCTCAGCCGCATCTCGTCGACGGACGTGAAAGAGGTCCTCCTGGAACAGAGCTACCACGTCGCCACGTTGGACCATGACGCGGACCGGATCTTCGAGGAGAGCACCGCTTTCATCGGTCGGCTCGCGTCCGGCCTCGGCAAGGAGCCCGGTCTCGGCAAGGAAGGGACGACCGCAGGTGGCTGAGCACGACTCCGACCGCGAGGGCCGCGAGCCGGACGAGAAGGGCGTCCCGTTCGACGAGGAGGCCGCCTGGGCGGCGATCGTCGCCGGGTACGGCGAGGAGCCGCCGGACCCGCCGGGCGCCAAGCCGTTCAAGTCGGTCGAGGACCTGGCGCTGCTGGAGCCTCCGACCAACGACGACCGGGTCGACCGGGTGGACACGGCCGCGTCGGCGCCCTCGGAGGCCGGGAAGCCCGGCGAGCCGGACGGGCCGGAGCCGAAGGAATCCGGCGACAAGCCGGCCAAGCCGCTGGGCGGCTCCGTCTCCTTCGCGCCCGGCGTCGGCCCGCGCGACTACACCGCGCCCGAGCCCGCCGAGGACGACTTCGACGAGGACGACGAGGGCCACTTCGTGCCGCCGGAGCCGCCCCCGCTGCCGTCCGCCGATCCCACCGCGAAGTTCGCCTGGCTCGGTGTGCTGGGCGGGCCGGTGCTGCTTCTGCTGGCCGTGCTGCTCGACTGGGAGATGACCTGGTGGCTGACCACGCTGAGCATCGGCGGGTTCGTCGGCGGGTTCGCGACGCTGGTGATGCGGATGCGGACGGACGACGAGGACGATGACGACCCGGGGCGCGGTGCCGTCGTCTAGGCGGCTCGTTTTCAGGCGGCTGGAATCTTGAGGGCGGCCAGGACCGGGAGATGGTCCGTGGCCGCCCTCAGGTCTGTGTCGGTCACCCCCGGCTGCCCGGACGGCACGCCGCAGCCCAGCACCTCGATGCCCTTGGTCGCGAAGATCGCGTCGATGCGCTGGTAGGGGTCGGCGGGGGTCCAGGTGTGCTCGCCGCCCCAGGGGGACGCGGCCCGGCAGTCGGTCAGGGTGTCGGTCAGCCGGCGGAAGGCGGGGCCGTCGGGGCGTTCGTTCAGGTCGCCGCCGGCGATCACGTGCTCCACGCCCATGCCGGCGAGCCGGTCCAGGAGCATGCCGGCCTGGTCGTAGCGCTCGTCCTTCTGGAGCGACAGGTGACAGCTCAGGACGCCGAGGCGGGTGCCGGCGAAGCGGACGACGGCGGTGGCGAAGCCACGGCGGTGCAGGCCGGGGGTGTGGGGCAGGAGGATGTCCTCCGTGCGTTCGACGCTCGCCCGGAGTGAGCTGAGGATCGCCGGGCCGGTGGTGGTGGCGCCCCCGGTGACGACGACCAGGTCGGATTCGCGGGCCAGACGGGCGAGTTTCTTGCGCCAGCGGAAGAAGCGGGGGGCTTCTTGGATCAGGACCAGGTCGGGCTCGCAGGCGCGGATGACACGGGCCAGGGCGTCGGTGTCGTCGCGCATCGACCGGATGTTGTAGCTCAGGACCCTGATGACCGCGGAACCGTCGGGTTCGGTACGGGAGTTGGGGAGCAGGGGCATGTGATCAATTTACGCCCAATGGCTCGGGGCGCGGGGATGGTGCGCGAGTGCCGGTTGCTCGTGGCTGCTCGCGCAGTTCCCCGCGCCCCTGAGGGCGTCACATGATCGGGTCGGGTTCCCTCGCCAGGTCCGCTGCTCCCACCAGGCCGGCCTTGTTGCCCAGTTCCGCGGCGCGGACCTCGGCGACCGGGCGCCAGTTGCCGCCGACCAGCCAGCGCTTGTAGGACTTGCGGATCGGGCCCAGGACCAGTTCGCCCTCGTCGGAGAGGCCGCCGCCGACGATGAAGGCGGACGGGTCGAAGAGGGAGGCGAGGTCGGCGAGGCCCGCGCCGACCCAGCGGGCCAGTTCGCGGTAGGAGTCGACGGCCACGCGGTCGCCCTGGCGGGCGGCCATGGAGATGTGCTTGCCCTCGATGCCGTCGGGCGTGCCGTTGCCGAGGCCCAGCAGGATCTCGGCGTTCTCCGGGGTGGCGTTGGCGCGCTGCTTGGCGTACCTCACCAGTGCCCGGCCCGACGCGTACTGCTCCCAGCAGCCCTGCGAGCCGCAGCCGCACAGCAGGCCGTCCGGCACCATGCGGATGTGGCCGAACTCGGCGGCCACGCCGAAGTGCCCGCGGCGCAGCTTGTTGCCGATGATGATGCCGCCGCCGAGGCCGGTGCCGAGCGTGATGCAGATGACGTTGCGGTGGCCCTTGCCCGCGCCGAACTTGTACTCGCCCCACGCCGCGGCGTTCGCGTCGTTCTCGACGACCACCGGGAGGCCCACACGGGCCTCGACCTTCTCCTTGAGCGGCTCGTTGCGCCAGTGGATGTTGGGCGCGAAGTAGACCTCGGAGCGCTGCCGGTTCACATAGCCGGCCGCGCCGATGCCCACGCCGACGATGTCGTGCCCGACGCGTGCGCCTTCCACCGCCGATGCGATGGCGTCCACGATGCCCTCAGGCGTGCCCGGGGTCGGCACCTTGTGGGTCGAGAGGATGTTGCCTTCCTCATCGACCACGCCGGCCGCGATCTTCGTGCCGCCGATGTCGACGCCGATGGTGAGTCCCATGAATCCCTCAGTTTCGGTCGAGCCCCGCTACGGCCAACGGTACCCGAGGCACGCCGTCGGGTTCGCTGTCGTCCGCACGCTGGGCGGGACCGGCGGCGGCACGCCGGTCGCGGCTCGTTTCGAGGAGGGGGGCTCAGTCCAGGTCGATGTGCTCCCCAGGGCCGGTGTCGTCGCCCCGGTCATGACGTTCGTCCAGGTCACGTGGGTCGATCCGGTCGTCACGGCCGGTCCAGCGCCGCTCCTGGGCCTCGACGGCGGAGCGGTAGGCGGCGAGCAGTTCGTTCCCGGCGGCGGCCAGGTGGTCGAAGACGTCCGGGTTGCGTTCGATGACGGGTTCCACGGCGGCCTTGGCCTGCTGGACGACCTGGCGGACGACCTGTTCGGCGGCTGGCCCCGCGACCGCGCCGAACAGCGGGGACTGGATCCCCGACAGCTTGTCCGCGACGGCGTCGACGAGCTTCTTCAGTTCCTCGGCCGCGGAGCCCGGGGGCGGGCCGTACTCGGTGCGGCGGCGGGCCTTCTCCGCTTCGAGGTCCTCGGCGCACGCGGTCGCCCAGGCGTCGGCGTCGGTCGCCCGCACCTCGTCCGCGGCCTCTTCGCGGGCGGCGTCGAACGGGGGGAGCTCTTCGCTCATGACGGACTCCTGACTACGGTTCGTCCCTACGACGTTACCCCCTCTCACCGGGTCTGCGGCCAGAGCTTCGGGTCGGGCGCGAACCGGATGCGCAGCTCGCCCTCGCGCAGGGCGGCCCCGTCGACGGTGCAGCGGCGCAGCGCGGAGGGCAGCGGAACGATACGGCGGAACCGCCCCGCCGTGACGACGAGTTCGTCGCCGCGCCGGACGAGGTCCAGCTCCTCGCGTATGGCTCCGGGCAGCGGGATGTGCCAGACGAGCACGCCGTCCTCGGCGAGCCGGTCGCCCACCGGCCACGCGACCGGCGGGACGGGGGCGTCCGGGTCGGCGCCGGGCACGGCGAGGGCGGCCAGGTCGTCGGCGCCGACCGGGTCGCGTCCGAGGTGGGCGACGGTCCGGACGTCGTACGACTCCCGCCACTCGTCCAGTGTCTTGCGCTGCTGGGCGACCGGGCCGGCCAGCCAGGTGTCCGGGTCCGCCTCGGGCAGGACGCGGTTGGCGACCACGACGTCGGTGCGCAGGCCGCGCAGGGCGAGGCCGAGGGCGGCGGTGCGGAGGGCGTCGGCACCGGCCGGGCCGGGCTCGGCGACCAGTCGTACGACGGTGTCGCGGTCGGCGACGACCGCCTCGGCGGCGGCCAGCTCCAGGTCCCAGCGGGCGGCCGTCTCATACAGCCACTCGGCGGGCAGGGGCACGCCGGCGAGCCGGCCGAGGACGGGGCGCAGGGCGCGGGCGGCCTGGCGTTCGGGCGGGAGCAGACGGCGCAGGTAGCGGCGGAGCTCCTCGGGCAGGGCGAGGAGGGCGAGGGCCTGCGGGGCCGGGGGCAGGTCGACGACGAGCAGGTCGTACGACTCCGACAGCGCGGCGTCGCGCAGGGCGCGCAGGAGGGCGAGTTCCCCGGCGCCGGGCAGGGGGGTGAGTTCCTCGGGGTCGAGGCGGGAGGCGCCGAGGAGGTCCAGGGCGGAGGAGGCGCGGTCCTGGAGGGCGGTGAGGTCCGTGCGGAAGTCCTGGGCGGGGTCGGGACGCCAGGCCGTGAGCCGGGGTGCGGCCTCGGTCGGCTCGGGGCCGGTGCCGGTGCCCAGGGCGGCACCGAGGGTGTCCGTGCGGTCGGTGCCGAGGACGAGGGTGCGGGTGCCCTGCGCTGCCGCGGCCAGGGCGGTCGCGGCCGCGAGGGTGGTACGGCCGCTGCCGCCGGGGCCGGTGATCAGGATGGTGCGCATGGGGGTGAACGGTAATCGACACGCCCTCAGGGGCGCGGGGCTGTGCAGACGTGCGGCTCCGCCGCGTGAGCGCGACCAGCCACGACGGGCCCGCACGGGAGCTCCGTCAGAAACCCCAGCGGCGGCTAGGCGGACTCGACCCTCTTCTTCAGACCCGCCAGCGCCCGGTCGATGATGACCTTCTCCGCCTTGCGCTTGATCATGCCGAGCATCGGGATCTTGACGTCCACGGTCAGCGCGTACGTGACCTCCGTACCCCCCGCCCCCGCCGGCTTCAACAGGTACGTGCCGTCCAGGGACCGGAGCATCTGGGACTTGACCAGGGTCCAGGAGACCTCGTTCTCGCCGGTCCACGTGTACGCGAGGACCTGGTCGTCCTTGATCGCACCCGCGTCCATGACCAGCCGGACCTGTTCGGCACGGCCCTGCTCGTCGGTCTTGAGCACCTCGGCCTCCTTCACCTCGCCGGTCCAGTCCGGGTAACGGGCGAAATCGGAGATGACCGCCATGACGTCGGCCGGGGCCGCCTCGATGGTGATGCTCGAGCTGGTGTGTTCCGCCATCGCCGTGGCTCCTCCAGATACGGGCCGGTATGAGGTCGTCGTGCGCAAGCGTGTGCAGCGTGAAGGCTACCGCGCACGGAGCCCGCCGATCTCACCCGACCTGGGACGTCCTCACCATTCCAGCGCCCACGGCGTCCCGGTCCCCGCGAAGTGACCCACGTTCACACACTCGGTCGCCCCGATCCGCATCCGCCGCACCAGCGGCTGGTGGACGTGCCCGAAGAGGGAGTAGCGGGGCCGGGTGCGGCGGATGGCGTCCAGCAGGGCCCGGCTGCCGCGCTCGAAGCGGCGCGCGACGGTGTCGTAGACCAGTTCGGGTACCTCGGGCGGGATGTGCGTGCACAGCACGTCGACCTCGCCGACGGCCTCGATCTTCGCCGCGTACTCCTCGTCGCTGATCTCGTACGGCGTCCGCATCGGTGTCCGCAGGCCGCCGCCGACGAAGCCGAAGACCCAGCCGCCTATCTCGACGCGCTCGCCGTCGAGGACGGTCGTCCCGGGGCCGGCGTACTCCTGCCACAGGGGCGGCATGTCGACATTGCCGTAGGTCGCGTACGTAGGAGTGGGGAACGCGGCGAACATCTCGGCGTACTGCTTGCGCACCGCCTTCTCGATCACCGAGGCGCGGTCCTCGCCGACGCCGGCCCACAGCCGGGCCCCGAGCTCCCGCGCCTCCTGGAAGCGGCGGGCGGTGCGCAGCGCGACGATGCGGTCGGCGTTCTCGACGCCGAACAGGTCGGGGAAGATGCCGCGCGAGTGGTCGGCGTAGTCGAGGAAGAGGACGAGGTCGCCCAGGCAGATCAGGGCGTCGGCGCCTTCGCCGGCCCTGGCCAGGTCACGGGCGTTGCCGTGCACGTCGCTCACCACATGCACGCGCGTCCTGTGGTTTCCGGCTGGTGTGGGTGCCATGGTGATCAAGGGTAGGTCGAGCGGCGCAGTTGTGAACAGTGGCGGCCCTACCTGCGGTTACTGGCCAGTCAGTTAGTGCGTGGACTACTGTGCGCGAAGGAATACCCAACTGTGTGACGCAGCGAACATCTCGACGGCACCCCCTGTCGGAGGAGCCATACCGGCGGGTAACGTCCGGGCAGTCCAGTCGTGCTCTGCATTTCAACAAGTGAATGCCGGAGCACCTGCCCGAGCCTTGGACCGGACCGTCGCATCACACAACGTCGTGGCGCCGGCGCCCTATGAGGAGCAGCAGTCTTGCGCGAGTTCAGCCTTCCGGCTTTGTACGAGGTCCCTGCGGACGGCAATCTGACCGACATCGTCCGCAGAAACGCCGCGCAGCACCCGGACGTCGCCGTCATCGCCCGCAAGGTCGGCGGCACCTGGCAGGACGTCACGGCCACCGCCTTCCTCGCCGAGGTGCGCACGGCCGCGAAGGGGCTGATCGCCGCCGGGGTCCAGCCGGGCGACCGGGTGGGCCTGATGTCCCGCACCCGTTACGAGTGGACGCTGCTCGACTTCGCGATCTGGAGCGCGGGCGCGGTGACCGTGCCGGTGTACGAGACCAGCTCGCCGGAGCAGGTGCAGTGGATCCTCGGCGACTCGGGCGCGACCGCGTGCATCGTGGAGACGGACGGTCACACGGCCGCCGTCGAGTCGGTGCGCGACCGGCTGCCGGCGCTCAAGCACGTCTGGCAGATCGAGGGCGGCGGCATCGACGAGCTGGGCCGGCTCGGACAGGACGTCACGGACCAGACGGTCGAGGAGCGCAGCTCGATCGCCAAGGCCGACGACCCGGCGACCATCGTCTACACCTCGGGCACGACCGGCCGTCCCAAGGGCTGTGTGCTCACCCACCGCAGCTTCTTCGCGGAGTGCGGCAACATCGTGGAGCGGCTGCGTCCGCTGTTCCGCACGGGCGAGTGCTCGGTGCTGCTCTTCCTGCCGCTCGCGCACGTCTTCGGGCGGCTCGTGCAGATCGCGCCGATGATGGCGCCGATCAAGCTGGGCTGCGTCCCGGACATCAAGAACCTCACCGACGAGCTGGCCGCGTTCCGCCCGACCCTGATCCTCGGGGTGCCGCGCGTCTTCGAGAAGGTCTACAACTCGGCGCGCGCCAAGGCGCAGGCCGACGGCAAGGGCAAGATCTTCGACAAGGCCGCCGACACGGCGATCGCGTACAGCAAGGCGCTGGACACCCCGTCGGGCCCGTCCCTCGGCCTGAAGATCAAGCACAAGACGTTCGACAAGCTCGTCTACAGCAAGCTGCGCGCGGTCCTCGGCGGCCGGGGCGAGTACGCCATCTCCGGCGGCGCCCCGCTGGGCGAGCGCCTCGGCCACTTCTTCCGCGGCATCGGCTTCACGGTCCTGGAGGGCTACGGCCTGACCGAGTCCTGCGCGGCCACCGCGTTCAACCCCTGGGACCGGCAGAAGATCGGCACGGTAGGCCAGCCGCTGCCCGGTTCCGTGGTCCGGATCGCCGACGACGGCGAGGTGCTGCTGCACGGCGAGCACCTGTTCAAGGAGTACTGGAACAACCCCGGCGCGACCGCCGAGGCGCTGGCCGACGGCTGGTTCCACACGGGTGACATCGGCACCCTCGACGAGGACGGCTACCTCCGGATCACCGGCCGCAAGAAGGAGATCATCGTCACCGCGGGCGGCAAGAACGTCGCCCCGGCCGTGATCGAGGACCGCATCCGGGCGCACGCGCTGGTCGCGGAGTGCATGGTGGTGGGCGACGGGCGGCCGTTCGTGGGCGCGCTGATCACCATCGACGAGGAGTTCCTGGGCCGTTGGTGCGCGGACCACGGCAAGCCGGCGGGTTCCACCGCGGCGTCGCTGTGCGAGGACCCGGATCTGCTGGCCGCGATCCAGGCGGCGGTCGACGACGGCAACGCCGCGGTGTCGAAGGCGGAATCGGTGCGGAAGTTCCGCATTCTGTCCTCCCAGTTCACGGAGGAGTCGGGCCACCTGACCCCCTCACTGAAGCTGAAGCGGAACGTGGTGGCGAAGGACTACGCGCACGAGGTCGAGACGATCTACGCGAAGTAACAGGGCTTTCCTCGGGCATTCATGGCGCGGCGTCCTCGGCGAGGACCCGCGCCATCGTGCGTTCGGCGAGCGCGGTGATGGTCACGAAGGGGTTGACCCCGATCGACCCGGGCACGAGCGAGCCGTCGGTGACGTAGAGCCTGGGGTAGCCCTTCACGCGCCCGTAGTCGTCCGTCGCCCGGCCCAGCACACAGCCGCCCAGCGGGTGGTAGGTGAAGTCGTCGGCGAAGACCCTGCTGCTCGATCCGAAGAGGTCGTAGCGGTAGATCGTCGAGTTGGCCGCGTTGATCCGGTCGAACAGCTTCCTGGCCATGGCGACGGAGACCGCGCTGTGGGCGGCCGTCCAGCCGAGCCGTACCGCGCCCGAGCCGGTGTCGTACGAGAAGGACGCCCGCTCCGGGTTGCCGGTGATCGCCAGATAGAGGCTCACCCAGTGTTCCAGCCCGGTCGGCAGCGGGGCGATCTCGGCGAACACGCGGTTGGCCGCGTTGGCCCAGTCGTCGATGCCCATGACCGGCATGGTCGACTGGTTCGCGCCGACGGTGTCCCACAGGTGGTTGGCCCGGCCGAGCATCACGTTGCCGTTGGTGCCCCAGCCGGCGCCGACGCTGGGGTCGAGATCGGGCAGGGTGCCCGTCTCCCGGGCGCGCAGCAGCAGTTCGGTGGTGCCGAGGCTGCCGCCGCCGAGGAAGAGGTACGTACAGCCGTACTCCTTGGTCTCGACGACCCGGCCGGTCTCGTCGACGCGGTCGGCGGTCAGGACGTAGCTCCCGTCCGGCGCCCGGCTGATCGCGCGGACCTTCTCCAGGGTGTGGATCGTGACGTGGCCGGTGCCGAGCGCGGTGGCGAGATAGGTCTTGTCGAGGCTGCGCTTGCCGTGGTTGTTGCCGTAGATGACCTCGCCGGCGAGTGCCGACTTCGGGGCGGTGCCGGCCGCCTCGCGCGCCATGTGGCCGAAGTCGTAGACGTTCGGCACGAAGGTGGTCCGCAGGCCGGCCTTCTCGGCATGCTTGCGGGAGACGCGGGTGAAGCGGTACCACTCCGTCGACTCGAACCAGGCCGGGTCGACGCTGTTCACACCGAGTGCGGCGCGGGCGCGCGGGAAGTACGTGCCGTACATCTCGTCGGCGTCGACGGTGGGGAACTGCTCGGCGAAGTAGGCCCTGGGCGGCGTGACCGCCATGCCGCCGTTGACGAGTGAGCCGCCGCCGACGCCCCGGCCGACGTAGACGGACATCTCCGCGAAGTGCACGCGGTCCAGGACGCCCGGGTAGCGGCCGATGTCCTGGTTGACGACGTCCAGCCAGAGGAAGGTGCCCAGGGGTGCCTCGGTGCGGGTGCGGAACCACATGGAGCGCTGGTCCGGGGTGCGGGTGGAGCAGAAGATCTTTCCGTCGGGGCCGGGGGTGTTCCAGAGCCGGCCCATCTCCAGGACGAGCGTGCGGATGCCGGCCTGGGCGAGGCGGAGGGCGGCTACGGCGCCGCCGTAGCCGGAGCCGATGACGATGGCGGGGGCGGTGTCGACTGCGGTGGGCTGCGCCGCTCGGGCGGAGTCGAGGCCGATGCGGGTGAATCCCAGGGTGGCTGCGGTCTGGAGGGCTGCCATGCCGAGGATTTGACGTCTTGTCAGATGACGATGCGTCAGGTTTGATGTCATGGGCGCAGCATCGGCGGATTATCTGGTTCCGCCTAGTGGGGTGCCGCGTATTCGTCGTGGGCGGGTGCGGGTGCGTTGTGGCTCGTCGCGCAGTTCCCCGCGCCCCTGAGTGTCTACAGCAAGTTTTTGAGGTGCTCGGCGAGCAGGTCCCAGCGCCACTTCTCCTCGACCCACTCGCGCCCCCGCTCGCCCATTCTGCGGCGCAGCTCGGCGTCGGCGAGGAGGGTGATGATGCGGTCGGCTGCCTCCGCTGGAGAGCCACCCCTCACCACCCAGCCCGTCTCGCCGTCGAGGACCGCGTCCGGGGCGCCGCCCGAGTCGCCTGCGACGACCGGCAGGCCCGTCGCCGAGGCCTCCAGGTAGACGATGCCGAGGCCCTCGACGTCCAGGCCGCCGCGTCGGGTCCGGCAGGGCATGGCGAAGACGTCGCCGGCGCCGTAGTGGGCGGGCAGCTCCGACCAGGGCACCGGGCCCGTGAAGCGGACGGAGGCGGCGACGCCCGTGTCGTGGGCCAGCTTGCGGAGGTCCTTCTCGTACGGGCCGCCTCCGACGATCAGCAGTACGGCGTCCGGCTCGGCCGCCAGGATCCGGGGCATGGCCCGGATCAGGGTGTCCTGACCCTTGCGCCGCACCAGCCGGGAGACGCACACCACCACCGGGCGGTCCGTCAGGCCCAGCCGTGCCCGCACCTCGTCGCCGCCCGAACCGGGGTGGAAGGTCTTCTCGTCGACGCCCGGCGGCAGCTGCGCCATCCGCGCGGCCGCCTGCGGACTCAGCGCGCCGGCGATCCGGGAGCGCGTGTACTCGCCGAGGTAGGTGATCGTGTCCGTGGAGTCGCCGATCCGGCGCAGCAGCTGCCGGGCGGCGGGCAACTGCGCCCAGCCGGCCTCATGGCCGTGCGTGGTGGCGACCAGCCGTTCGGCACCCGCGCTCCGCAGCGCCGGCGCCATCAGGCCAAGGGGGGCAGCCGCCCCGAACCACACCGACGTGCACCCGTGCTCCCGCAGCAGCCCGACCGCCCGCCGGGTGACGCCCGGCGTCGGCAGCAGCATGGTCGTACGGTCCCGTACGACGGTGAAGGGCTGCTCGGCATCGAAGGCGGCGGTCGCCTCCATGCCCTCCCGGCCCCGCTTCCAGGTCGACGCGTAGACGACCAGCCGCTGCGGGTCCAGCCGCAGCGCCATGTTGTGCAGAAACGCCTGGATGCCGCCCGGCCGGGGCGGGAAGTCGTTGGTCACGATCAGGGTCTTGCGCACGCCGCCGACCCTACCGAACCGCCCCGCACGGCCGTACGCACCGGCAGGTGTGGCACCCTCACAGCTGTCGGGGACATCATGGCCTCCTCGACACGGCACGCGACGGGCAGGGATCTGGTGAGTACGACGGGCGCGAAGCGGTCCCTGGCATGGCTGCTGGTGGCCTGGTGTCTCACGAGACTGGTGCTGCTGCTGTTCGTGCTGAAGGTGTACGTCTTCCCGGGCCCGGACGTGACGAGCGACGTGTCCGTGATCTACCAGGGCTGGTACGACGTCCTGCGCAGCGGAACGTTCCCTCAGGACGACGTCACCTGGCAGTACCCGCCCGCCGCCGCCCTGGCGATCCTCTCCCCCGGCCTGCTGTCCTTCCTGCCCTACGCGACCGCGTTCTTCGTGCTGGTCTGCGTCACCGACCTGGCCGTCCTGGCCCTGCTGGCGTACGCGGGCAGCCGCCCGGGCAGGTCGTTGCGGGGCGCCTGGGTGTGGGTGGCGGGCGTGCCGCTGCTCGGGCCGACGGTGTACGCCCGCTACGACGTGATGGTCACGGCGGTGGCCGTGGCGGCGCTGCTCGCGGGCGCCCGGCACCCCAAGGTGATGGGGGTGCTGGCCGCGTTCGGCGCGCTGCTGAAGGTCTGGCCGGCGATGCTCCTGCTGGCGGTCCGCCGGCCCGCCTCCTGGGTGTCGGCCGCGGTGACCGGCGTCGCGGTGACGGGCGTGTTCGCCCTGGCCGCGCCGGGGGCGTTCACCTTCCTGACCTCCCAGCGCGACCGGGGCACCGAGGTGGAGTCGCTGGGCGCGCTGGTCTTCCACGTCGCCCGGCACTTCGGCTGGCGGGGCGAGGTGCGGCTGAACTACGGCTCGATCGAGTTCCTCGGGCCGTACGTGAGCGAGGTGAGCACGGGCGCGCTGTTCCTGACGGGGGCGGCCTTCGGCTGGCTGGTGCTGTGGCGGCTGCTGGCCCGGACCTTCGAGGAGCACACGGTCGCCGACGCGGCCTTCGTGGCGGTGCTGATGTTCACCACCACCAGCCGGGTGATCAGCCCGCAGTACATGGTGTGGCTGGTCGGGCTGGCCGCGGTCTGCCTGTACTTCCCCGGGAGCCGGATGCGGCTGCCGGTCGGGCTCGTCCTGGTGGCGTGTTTCGTGACGGTGCTGGAGTTCCCGCTCTACTTCGCCAACGTGGTGGCCAGTGACGGCCTCGGCCTGACCCTGCTGTTCCTGCGCAACGGCCTGCTCCTCGCCGCCACGCTTCTCGCGGCCCGCGCCCTGTGGCGGGCGACGGTGCCGCGCACGGCCCCGGCTCGCGTGCCGGCTCAGCCCACGACCCGCACCGACGAGACCCCGGTATCCACCTGAGCCGGGGCCCGCCGGAACAGCACGCCCGCCAGCGCGCACTGCACCGCCGTCGCCACCGCCAGCGCCAGGCACACACCGGGCAGCCCGAGCCCTGTCAGGCCGTACGCGAGCGCCAGCTGGAGGGCCGTCCCGAGCGCGGTGACGCGCAGCAGCTTCGGGGCGCCCCCGCTGCCCTCGAAGACCCCGCCGAGCGCGATGAGGCAGGCCATCAGCAGCAGGTAGGGCCCGACGCAGCGCAGGAACAGCACGCCCTCGCGCGCGACCCCGGGTCCGGCGCCGAAGGCGGCCATGAGCCACGGAGCGGTGACGGCCAGCAGGACGCCCGCGGTGAGGCCGATGGCTCCGGAGAGCAGCACCGCCTGCCGCCCGATCTCCCGGCGCGCGTCCCTCCCCTCGCCCCGCGTGTGCGCGGTGTGGATGGACGCGGCCTGGCGCACGGCATAGAAGGCCATGGTCGCCATGTACATGACCTTGTAGGCGATCGAGTACGCGGCCACCGCCGTCACCCCGAGCCGCGCCACGATCGCGACCAGGACCAGGGTGCCCGTCTGCCGCACGGTGAAGTCGGCGGACATGGGCAGGCCGGTCGTCAGCGTCCGGCGCAGGGAGACGGCCAGGGGTTCGGCCGGTGCCGCCTCACGGGCGCTGCTCAGCAGCACGGTGCGCCGGACCGCGACGAGTCCGGCCCCGAGCGCCACGGACCGGCACAGCACCGTGGCTGCGGCGGCGCCCTGGACGCCGTGGAGGTGGATGAGGAGCGGGTCGAGGGCCAGGATCAGGCCGTTGGAGAGCAGGGCGAGCCGCAGCGGGGTTCTGGTGTCGCCGGCGCCCTTGAGGATGCCGTCGACGAGTTGCTGGGCGAAGAAGACGGCCATGCCGGGCATGGAGAGCGTGAAGTAGGCGACGGCGAGCGGGAGGGCGGCGCCGTCGGACCCGCCCAGCACCAGCCGGGCCAGCGGTTCGCGGCCGAGCAGGCCGCCCGCCACCACCAGCGGCGTCACCAGCGCCCACAACGCCCAGCCGCCGCGCACGGCCGCCCGTACGGCGGCGGGGTCGCGGGCGCCCCGGGCGTGGGCGACGAGCACGGTCGTGCCGGAGCCGAAGACCAGGGCGATGCCGAGCAGCACGTTCTCCGTGGTGGTCGCCACGGCCACGGCGGCCACGGCCGGACCGCCGAGCCGGGCGACCCAGACGGTGTTGATGATCCCGGCGGCGACGGACGCCAGGAGCGAGAAGTAGACCGGGCGGGCGAGCTGGAGGAGCTGCTTGCGGTGGGCGTTCACGGTGACTGTCCCCCTGAGGCCGTACCTCGCTTCGAGGTATCTCGATAAGAGGTAGCATGGGATCTCACGCCCCGCAAGGAGGACTGGGAGGACCATGCTGGAGCTGTCGATCCTGGGCTTCCTGGCCGAGGAGCCGCTGCACGGCTATGAGCTCAAGGAGCGCATCAAGGCGCTGACCGGCCATGTCCGGCCGGTGAGCGACGGCGCGCTCTACCCGGCGATCACCCGCCTGGTCGGGGCGGGCCTGCTCGACCAGCGCACAGAGCCCGGCGCGAGCGCGGCCCCGCGCCGGATCCTCGCCCTCACCGGCAAGGGCCGCGAGGAACTGCTGGAGCGGCTGCGCCGTCCGAAGCAGACCGAGATCACCGACCACGTCCGCTTCAACACGGTCCTGGCGTTCCTGCGCCACCTGCCCGACCGGCACGAGCAGGCAGCTGTGCTGCGCCGCCGGCTGGACTTCCTCGAGACGCCGGCGAGCTTCTTCTACGAGTCCGGCAAGCCGGTCCGCGCCGAGGAGACGGACGACCTGTTCCGCCAGGGCATGCTGCGGGTCGCCCGGGCGACGGGCGAGGCGGAACGGGCCTGGCTGCGGGAGGCCATCGCGCTGCTCGAACAGCCGGTTTGAGGCCGCGGGCGATCAGCCCAGCTGGACCCGCAGATAGTCCCGCCACTGCGCCGTGAAGGCCTCCGGCGTCGTCCCCAGCACGTCGCGCATCGCCTCCTCCACCGCCCCGGCCCGCTTCCGGTGCTCCCCGACGGCCCGGTAGAACTCGCCCAGCCGGGCCTCGCCCCAGCGGTCGGCGATCAGCCGGCACGCCGTCCAGCCGCTCTCGTAGGCCCGGGCCAGACGGCTCGCGTCGCCGGTGAAGCCGAAGTCCCTGTCGTCCGGGAGGGCGGAGGGGATCTGGCCCTGCGTCACCGCGCGGGACAGTTCGGGCGCGGCCTCGGGCGGGGTGCGGCCGGCGGCCCGGTAGCCGACCCAGTCGGCATAGCCCTCGGACAGCCACAGCGGGGTGGCGGGCGTGGTGTGCGCGCGGGTGGCGACATGGGTCGTCTCGTGGGTGACGACGACCTGCTCGCCGAGGGTGCCGAGAAGTGCGAACGCGTCCGGGTTGACGATGACGCGGTCGGCGGGCGCCTGCGCCGGTGCTCCCGTCTCGCCGGTGGTGACCGCCGCGATCCCGCGGTAGGAGGAGGCGGGTGAGCCGAGCAGCCCCGCCATCCCCTCCAGCGACTTCGGTACGAGCAGGACGACGCGCCGGCCCCAGTCCGTGCCCCACGCCTCCGTGACCGCGGGCACCGCACGGTCGGCCAGGTCCGCGTAGCCGCGCAGCGACCGGCCGGGCTGCCCGACACCGAGGACCAGGCTGCGCTTGCCCCGGACGACCTGGACCGGCCCCTGGTCCCACAGTTGCTGGGCGGACTTCCTCGCGGGCCGGTCGGCGTCGACGGACCACTGCCCGTCCGCGCCGCGGCTCAGCCGCAGGGTACGGCCCGCGGTCACCGGCATCCGGTCGTACCCCGCGACGCGGTAACGCAGTTCGGCGTCGGCGGTGGCGGTGTCGCCGGTGCGGTGCAGGCCGGTCACGCGGTACGACCAGCTCGCCAGGGGCAGCGCGCGCAGATGGCTGAAATCCACCCCCGTGCCCGTGCGCGCGTAGGCCCGCTCGTCGTGGTCGAGGACCGCGGCGGCCCGCCGCTCGAGGAGGCGCTGGACGTCGGCCGTGGCGCTGTCGGCGGCGGACCGGCCGCCGCATCCGGTCAGGAGGACGAGCAGCGCGACGAGCGTCGCCACCACCGGGGACACCGACCTTCGACCAGCCACGCTCCCGATCGTACGGGCGCCGGGCCGCGCCGGTCAGACCCTGGTGACCGACGAGACCGGCATCATCCCGACCGGGTCGTAGCGCACGGGTGCGCCGGGGTAGGGCGCGTGGATGACCTGGCCGTTGCCCATGTACATCCCGACATGGCTCGCGTCGCCCCGGTAGAGGACCAGGTCACCGGGGCGCGCCTCGGACAGCGGGACCTGCCGGCCGGCGTACCGCTGGGCCTGCGAGGTGCGCGGCAGGGCGACCCCGGCCTGCGCGTACGACCACTGTGTCAGGCCCGAACAGTCGAAGCCGGAGGGGCCGTTGGCGCCCCAGATGTAGGGCTTGCCGAGCGCGCTGCGGGCGGCGGCGACGGCGGCGGCTCCGCGTCCCGAGGCGGCGGTGGCGCCGCCGAGCTCGGGGATGCCGTAGCGGCCGGAGCGGGAGGCACGGCCGTAGGCGTCACGCTCGCTGTCCGGAAGGGAGTTGAGCAGCCGCCGCGCCGTGGCGAGCTTGTGCTCGACGGTCTTCTTGTGGGCGGCGACGGCCTTGCGGCTCTTCTCCAGATCGCGGAGCTTGCCGGCGGTCTCCGCGCGGTCCTGGGCGAGTTCGCGCATGGCCTGCTGGAGCTCCTTCAGCTCACCGGCCTGGTGGGCCGTGATGCGGTCCAGCCGGGAGGCCTTGTCGAGGTAGTCGTCCGGGTCGTCGGAGAACAGCAGGGCGAGGGAGGGGTCGATGCCGCCCGACCGGTACTGGGCACCGGCGAGCGAACCGAGCGACTCCCGCATGGAGTTGATGCGCTGCTGCTGCCGGGCGATCCGGTCCCGGGCGGTGCCGACCTCGTCGCGCAGTTCGTCGGCGCGTTCGTCGGCCTCGTTGTAGGCCTCGGTCGCCTTCTCGGCCTGCTCGTAGAGCCGGTCCATCTCGGCCCGGGTGTCGTCGTACGGTGCGGCGCCGGCCGGTACCGAGGCCAGGGCGGCGGCCGCGACGGACAGGATGCTGACCGCGGCACCGGCGCCCCGGTCGAACCCGGACGGTGCTAGGCGGCGATGGGACCCCACGGGAAGCCGCTCTCCTTCCGCTGGCGGACTAGGAAACGCGGCAGACAGTAGCCCCGCGACGGGGGACCGCCAACGACCATCCGTGGGTATGCGGCACGACGCCCCGCCACTGACGCAGGTCACTGGCGGGGCGTGGGCTCGAATCGAGGCTGCCGTGATTCGCCCGAACGGCGGACACGGTGTCCTGATCTTGGAGTCGCCGAGGGACTCCCAGGGGCTGGGATCAGACGCGGACGCCGAACATGAACGGGCCGCCGATGGTGTCCATCGACTCGTAGCGGACGACCGTGCCGGTGCGCGGGGCGTGGATGATCTGCCCGTTGCCGGCGTAGAGGCCGACGTGGTGCAGGTCGTTGAAGAAGAAGACCAGGTCGCCGACCTTGAGCTGGCTGACCGAGTAGATCTTGGTGCCGATCTGGGCCTGCGCCTCGGAGGTACGCGGGATCTGGACGCCCGCCGCGGCGTACGCCCGGGAGGTGAGGCCGGAGCAGTCGAAGGAGCTCATGCCCGTGGCGCCGTAGACGTAGGGCTTGCCGAGCTGGCTCTGCGCGAAGGCGTAGGCCGCGGCGGCGCGGCCGGAGCCGGGCGGGACGTTGCCGGTGAGGGCGTCGCGCTCGCTGTCGCGACTGGCGCGGTCCTGCTCGGCGGCGAGTGCCGCCTTCTCGGCGGCGGTGAGGCTGTTGAGCAGCTTCTGCGCGGAGGCGAGCTTGCCCTGGACTTCCTTCTTCTTCTTGCCGAGTTCGGCGCGGGTGGAGGCGAGGTCCTTGAGCTTCTCGGAGGCCTCGGCGCGCTCCTGGGCGAGTTCGCGCTGCTTCTCCTGGACCTTCTTCAGCGCCTCGACCTGCTGGCTGCTCAACTGGTCGAGCGTGGAGGCCTTGTCGAGGTAGTCGTCCGGGTTCGCGGAGAGGAAGAGCTGGACGGAGGGGTCGATGGAGCCGGTCCGGTACTGCGACGCGGCCGCGAGGCCCAGGCTGTCGCGCAGCTCGTTGAGCTCCTCCTGGCCACGGGCGACGTTGTCCTGGATGGTGGAGATCTCCTTCTGGAGCTTCTCCTGCTTCTCCTTGGCCCCGTTGTACTTCTCGGTGGCCTGCTCCGCCTGCTCGTAGAGCTTGTCGACCTTGGCCTTGACCTCGTCCTTGCTCGGCTTCTCACTGGGGGCCGCGTTGGCGGCCTGCGAGCTGAAGGCGACGGCAGCGGCGGCGGCGGTGGTCAACACGGTCACACGTGCGCGGCTCGGCTGCTTGGGACGACGGTGGGACGCCACGGGTGAAAAGCTCCTTCTGGCCCCTCCGCCGTCTCTCCCGATGAGTGATCACCCGAGCGGAGGTTCGGCCCGACCCTAGTGACCTTCCTGTGATCAGTTCAAATCCTCAGCTGAAAAATTGCGTCACGGTGAGCCATCTTTTCATCTTGACTCACAGGCAGTGAGACCCATTTGACGCAACGTGGCACACAGACCTCACCAATTCGGGCATGAAGCCCGTAAGTTACGCATGGTGCGAACGGTCGCTAGGCCCGCGAAAGGCGCTTCAGCAGCATCGCCGAGGCCACCGGGCGGGCGCCTGCGCGGGCCACGCCGTCGGCGACCTCGCGGTCGGTGGAGGCGACGATGACCGGCCTGCCGGGCGGTTCGGCACGCACCAGCTGGCGGATCAGCTCGTCCGCGGTGACGCCCGGCTTCGAGAACAGCACCCGGACTCCGCGCGGCGGCGCGAGCAGGACCGGCGCGGCCAGTTCGGCCCCGTCGAAGACGCAGGTCACCTCGGCGCCGCTCTGCGCCGCCAGTTGCGAGAGCTGCCCCAGCAGCCGCAGGCGCTGCTTCTCCAGCGGCATCTGCGGATAACCCGTCTTGGTGACGTTGTAACCGTCGACGACGAGATGGGCCTGCGGCAGCGCCAGCAGCTGGTCGAGGACCTGTGGGTCGTCCTCGGACAGGGCGCGGGCGGCGATGTCCTTGGGGCTCATCCGGCCCGGCTCGACGGCGTCCACGGTCTCGGCGGGCCGCACGGACACCGGCGGCAGGGCCAGTTCGCGCCTGAGCCCCTGGGTGGCGTCCAGCAGGGTGTCCAGCAGCAGCCGCACCCGCATGTCCTCGACGCTGCGGCCCTCGCGCGCGGCCCGGCGCGTGGCCTCCAGGGCGGCCTCGGTCTCCCCCAGCCGGGCCTTGAGCCGCCGGCTCTCGCTCTCGGCGGCGGACACCTGGGCCTGCCCCTCGGCGCGGACGGCCTCGATCTCGCCGTGCGCCTTGCGCAGGGCGGCCTCGCCGCGCTTGACGTCACTGAGGGCGGCGCGCAGCTTGCGGTGCAGGGACTCGGCTTCCTTCTTGGCCGAATCCAGCTCCGTGCGCAGCCGCTCCGTCTCCGCCCTGGTGTTGTCACGGGCCCGGTCCAGCTCCGCGCGCAGCCGTTCCAGCTCGGCCCGGTTCTCCTCGTCGGCCCGCTCGGCGTCGGCCCGCTGGGCCTCCTCGCCGGCGGCGGTCACGAGCTTCACCCAGCCGAGCGGCCGCAGTACGTAGGCCGCGGCCGCCACGTCGAGCGGGTCCGCGGCCGGGGGCGGGGAGCCTGAGTCGAGGGCGCCGGTCAGTTCCGGCTGGGTCTCTCTGAGCTTCTCCCCGATGCGCTGCCGGAACAGCGGGTCGGTCTCCAGCGCGGCGGCCATGGCGTTGCCGGCGAACTTGGCGCGGCGGTTCGGGGCGAACCGGGCGTACTGCCTGAGCTGCGCGGGCAGCTCGCCGACCGTCAGCGAACCGAAGCCGTCGGAGACGATCTGGACGACCCTGCGGCGCACACCGTCGGGCAGCGGACGGTCGAGCACCTCAGCGGCGCCGTCGCCCGGCCCCCCGCCTGTGGTCTCCACCATCCGTCACACACCCCAATGCCTGTGCGGGCCGGCTCCCGTCAGGAGCCGGCGCCCGGCCTGTCCACGAGTTCCACCTGGTCCACCGCGTTGCACCAGCGGCAGCGCACCGACTCGATGGTCTCACTGAGCACCTCGCGCTCCTCGACCTTCGGCTCTCCGGCCAGGTCGAGGTGGACGTACTCGACGACCTTCGACGAGCGGGTCACGTCGAACCTCGTGAGGTTGCCGCAGAGGGCGCAGCGCCACCGCGTCGAGGCGGTCGGCAGGGGAACCGTCATCGTGACCTGTTCTCTTTCCTTCTAGTGTCCGTGACGCCACCGGCATCCCCGGTGCGTATGGCTCGTAACCCTACGGCCTGGCGGGTCCTCGCCGCCCACGCGTCCACGGCGGCGAGGCGGTCTGTGCGGTTGCGTCCCGTTACGTCATGCTCTGTGTCCATGATCAGCAAGTGGAGTGCGTCGTTCGTCCGGGCCGGCAGATCGGTCGCGGGGTCGTCGGCGCCGGTGACGTACTCACTGATCGCCCTGTGCTGCGCGGTCTTCCTGGTCGGCCCCGCCTCGGGCCTCGGTCCGGCGTACGGCACGGGCGACGACCTGCTCGCCGCGCAGCGGGCCTATTTCCGGCGCTGGGGCGTGATCCCCGCAGAACTGTTCGAGGGGTCCGCCGGATCGGCCCTCACCCCCGCGACGGCCCTCTTCGTCCACGGCAGCTGGGTGCACCTGCTCGGCAACATGCTCTTCCTCTACGTCTTCGGGGCGATGACCGAGGAACGGATGGGCCGGGTGCAGTTCACCCTGTTCTACGTCGGCTGCGGCTGTCTGGCCCTGCTGGGCTACGCCGCCGTCAACGCGGACTCCGGACAGTCCCTGGTCGGTGCCTCGGGGGCGATCTCGGCGGTCCTCGGTGCGTTCCTCTACCTGTTCCCCCGGGCCAGGGTGACCAGTCTCCTGCCGTTCCTCTTCTTCCTGCCGGTGCGCTTCCCGGCCTGGGTCGTCCTGCCGTTCTGGGCGGCGCTCCAGTGGCTGGCTGCGGGGCGGGCCTCGGACGGGCCCGGGGTGGCCTACCTCGCCCACCTGGTGGGCTTCGGGCTGGGCTTCGGCTACGCCTCGGTCCGCTACGGCCGCCCCACCAGCCCTACTAGAGTGAAGCCCGCCCCTGCTCCGGCCCCCGAGGGAGAGAACCAGCCGTGATCACCGCGATCGTCCTCATCAAGACCAGCGTGGACCGGATCCCCGAGATCGCGGAGTCGATCGCCGCGCTGGACAACGTCAGCGAGGTCTTCTCCGTCACCGGCACCTACGACCTGATCGCGATGGTCCGGGTGAAGGACCACGAGGACCTGGCGGAGGTCATCCCGGGCCGGATCAGCAAGATCCCCGGGGTGGAGGGCACGGACACGCACGTGGCGTTCCGTACGTACTCGCAGCACGACCTCGAGGCGGCGTTCTCGATCGGGCTGGACAACTGAGGACCCCGCCTCGGCGGACGGGCCCGTACTCCGGATGAAGAGTTCTTCATCCGGGGTTCATCATCGGCTCCCGGTTCCGGCCGCAGGATCGGGCGCATGGCTTTCTCCCGTCGTATGGCGGCCCTGTCCGCCGTCGTGCTGATCCCGCTGGGCATCGCCGCGACCAGTTACGCCCTCGCGGACAGCCCCGAGGCGCCCAAGGTCCCGTCCCAGCAGGTGGAGCTGGACAACCGCTCGCCCACGCCCACCTCCACGCTCACACCCCCCGCGAAGTCGACGCGGCCGGAGTCCACGCCGGGCGACGAGGTCGTCTCGCGGCCCCCGGTGACCGACAGCTCAGCGAGTGACGATGACGACGACGACCGCGGCCGGGGCGCCGGAGACGACGGACCGGGCGACGACGACGGCGCAGGCTCTGACAACTGACCCCGGCCGCCGACGCGTCTCCGCCCGGGTCCGCATCCTGCTCTGGCTGCTGCTCGTGATGGCGGTCGCGCTCGCCTCCGTCGCCATGACCACCCGCTCGTTCCTGCTGCGGGACGTCGACAACCGGATCAACCGCCTGCTCACGCAGGAGACCGGCGAGTTCGCCAACTTCGAGGAGCGGGGCGGGGATCCGCAGACGGGCCGGCCGTTCACCGACGCGGACCGGCTGCTCACGGTGTTCCTGGAAAGGCAGAACCCCGACGCGGACGAGGAGCTGATCGGCCTGGTCCGCGGGGCGGACGGCACTCCCCGGCAGATCCGCCAGCGGCACGACCTGCCCGTCGCTCTGCCCCTGCACCGGGACCCCGGTGCCAAGCGCGGCATCTTCGACTCGCCCGCGTCCTCCGGTGTGCTGCACCGGCCCGAGGGCGAGATCCGCTGGGCCAAGGTCACCGTGGCCCAGCAGGGCCGGGAGCCGGACGCCGCGTTCGTCGTCGCCTTCCATCCACAGCGCGAGCAGGCCCGCGTGAACAGCATGTTCCGCACACTGCTCGTCATCTCCGGGGTCGCCCTGCTGCTGACCGTCGGCATCGCCTGGGCGGTCGCCGGGCGGATCCTCAAACCCGTAAGGGTGGTGCGCACCGCTGCGGCGCAGCTCACCGAGCAGGACCTCACCCGGCGGATCCCGGTGCACGGCAACGACGACATAGCGGCTCTCGCCGAGACGTTCAACGGCATGCTCGACCGGCTGGAGCGGGCCTTCGCCGCCCAGCGCGAGTTCGTCGACGACGCGGGCCACGAGCTGCGTACCCCCATCACCATCGTGCGCGGCCATCTGGAGGTGATGGGCGACGACCCGGCCGAACGCGAGGAGACCGTCCGGCTGGTGACCGACGAGCTGGACCGGATGAGCCGCATCGTCGAGGACCTGCTGCTGCTCGCCAAGGCCGAACGCCCCGACTTCGTCTCCCCCGAGCCGGTCCAGGTCGCCGAACTCACCGCCGACGTCTACGTCAAGGCCCGCACGCTCGGCGAACGCGACTGGCGGCTCGCCGAGGTCGCCGACCTGGAGGCCGAGCTGGATCCGCAGCGGATCACACAGGCCATGGTGCAGCTCGCGCAGAACGCCGTGCAGCACACCACCTCCGGCCAGACCATCCGCATCGGCTCCCGCGCCGACGGCCCGCACCTGGAGCTGTACGTCGCCGACTCGGGACCCGGCGTGCAGCCCCAGGACACCGAGGTGATCTTCGAACGCTTCCGGCGCGGCACGGCCCGCCGCGGCGCCCGGGGCTCCGGCGCCGGGCTCGGGCTGTCCATCGTCAAGGCGATCGCCGAGGGCCACCGGGGGCACGTACGGCTCCGCGACTCGCCCGGTGGCGGCGCCGCCTTCGCCCTCGTTCTGCACGCACCCCGGGCACCGGAAGGGGACCCCTCGTGAACCGCATCCTCATCGTCGAGGACGAGGAGCGCATCGCCTCCTTCGTGGAGAAGGGCCTGCGCTCCAACGGCTTCACCACCACCGTCGTCACCGACGGCGACGCGGGCTACGAGTACGCCCTGACCGGCGGCTTCGACCTCGTCGTCCTGGACATCGGACTGCCCGGCCGGGACGGCTTCACCATCCTGCGCGAGCTGCGTGAGGCGCGAGTGACGGTGCCGGTGATCGTGCTGACCGCGCGGGACTCCGTACGGGACACGGTGGCGGGCCTGGAGGGCGGCGCCGACGACTGGATGACCAAGCCGTTCCGCTTCGAGGAGCTGCTGGCCCGGGTGCGGCTGAGGCTGCGGACGGCTGCGCGGGCGCCGGAGGTGACGGTGCTCAGGTCGGGCTCCCTGAGCCTCGATCTCCGTACGCGGCGTGCCCGGTCCGGGGAGCGGACGGTCGATCTGACGGCCCGTGAGTTCGTGCTGCTGGAACTGTTCCTGCGGCATCCGGGGCAGGTGCTGTCCCGGGAGCAGATCCTTTCCCATGTGTGGGGGTACGACTTCGACCCGGGGTCCAACATCGTGGACGTGTACGTGCGGACGCTGCGGAAGAAACTGGGGGCGGAGCGGGTGGAGACGGTGCGGGGGATGGGGTACCGGTTGCCGTGAGTGCCACTCGGTCGCCGTTGCCGGGTGCGGGTTCGTCGTGGTTGTTCGCGCAGTTCCCCGCGCCCCTGAGGCACCGTAGTGAAAGTTCCTTCATGTGGAACTCATCGACGACTCACCGCCCGGGCGGATTCTCGACGGCGTGGCCCTGAACCTGCGAACCACTGCCTCTCTGTGCGCGGCACTGACCGTCTGCCTGCTGCTCGCGATCCCCGGGAACTTCCCGGGACTCGGTGCCGACGCCCGTTTCACGCTCGCCGTGTTCGTTCTGGCGACCTGCGCCTGGATCGGGACGTCGATCGACGACACCTACATCGCGCTGGGCGCCGGGCTCGCGCTCACGGTGACCGGGGTGATCAGCAGCGACACCCTGTTCGGCACCCTCGGTGACGCCACGGTGTGGCTGCTGATCTGCGCGTTCGTGCTGGCGGCCGCGGTGAGCCGGAGCGGACTCGCCGGGCGGGCGGCGGTGTTCCTGGTCAGCGGGGCGCGCACGGTGCGGCAGCTCGTGCACCTGACGACGGCGGCCCTGGTCGTCACCGCGTTCGCGGTGCCCGCCACCTCCGGCCGGGCCGCGCTCGCACTGCCGGTGTTCCTCGCCCTCGCCAAGGTCCTGGCCGACCGGAAGCGACTGGTCGTGATGCTGGCGCTGCTGTTCCCGACCGTGATCCTGCTGTCGGCGGTGGCGACCCTGATCGGCGCCGGCGCGCATCTGATCACCGTGTCGGTCCTGTGGGAGGCGACCGGGCAGCACATCGGCTTCACGGAGTGGCTGCTGCTGGGCCTGCCGCTGGCCGTGGCCTCCTCGCACCTGGCCGCCGAGCTGGTCCTGCTGACGACGACCCGGCGGGCGGACCGCCGCGGCCCGGTCCACATCACGCCCGAACAGATCCAGCAGCACAGCGAGCAGCCGGTGACCGGCCCCTGGAGCCAGGCCGAGAAGCGCTGCGCCCTGCTCATGGCCACGGTGGTGCTGCTGTGGTGCAGCGAGCCGCTGCACCGCGTGCCGCCCGCGCTGGTGGCGCTGATCGGCGCCGTCATCGCCTCCTCACCCGCTCTCGGCACCGTACGTCTGAAGGACGCGCTGAAGACCGTCCCCTGGTCGCTGCTGCTGTTCATGGCGGCGACGATGGCGATGGGCGTGGCGCTCGCCGACTCGGGAGCGGCTGAGTGGCTCGTCTCCGGGCTGCCGACAGGTGGCGCCCCCGTGGTGTTCCTCGCGGTCGTGATCGCGGTCAGCACGGCGGCCCACCTGGTCCTCCAGTCCCGTTCGGCCCGCTCCTCGGTCCTGGTCCCGCTCGTCGTGGCCGCCGCCGTCGGCGTCGGGGTCAACCCGGTCGCCGCCGCGCTCGCCTCCACCGCGGCCGCCGGCTTCTGCCACACGCTGCCCGCCTCCGCCAAGCCGGTCACGCTCTTCGCGCAGATCCCCGGCACCCCCACCTACACCCCGCGCGACCTGCTGCGGCTGTCCGCCTTCCTGGCCCCGCTGACCGCCGCGCTCGTGCTGCTCTTCGCCGTCGCGGTGTGGCCGCTGCTCGGCGTCTCCGTCACCCGTTAAGGAGCCCCACCCATGCTGACCCGTGTCGTCGTAGCCCCCAGCGGCTTCAAGGAGTCCCTGTCCGCCGAGGCCGCCGCCGACGCCATCGCCGCGGGCGTGCGCCGGGTCCTGCCCGACGCCGAGCTCGACCTCGTCCCGCTGGTGGACGGCGGGGAGGGCACGGCCGTCGCCCTGGCCGCCGCCACCGGGGGCCGGCTCGTCACCGTGCCCGCCACCGGCCCGGTCGGGGAGACCGTGGGCGCCCACTTCGCCCTGCTGGGCTCCGGGGACACGGCGGTCGTGGAGATGGCGGCGGTCGCGGGTCTGTCCCTCGTCCCGCTCGACCTGCGCGACCCGGGCGCCACCACCACGTACGGCGTCGGCGAACTGATCCGCTCCGCGCTCGACCGGGGCGTGAGGCGGATCCTCGTCGGCTGCGGCGACTCGGGCACCTCCGACGGCGGCGCGGGCGCGCTCCAGGCGCTCGGGGCCCGGCTGCTGGACGAGCGGGGCGAGGAACTCCCGGCCGGTGGCCGGGAACTGACGCGGCTGCACCGCATCGACCCGAGAGGCCTGGACACCCGCCTGGCGGACGTGGAACTGCTCGTCGCCTGCAACCCGTACAACGTGCTGTGCGGCGAACGGGGCGTGGCCCGGGTCTTCGGCCCGCAGAAGGGCGCGACGCCCGAGCAGGTCGAGCAGCTGTCGGCCGGGCTGGAGAACTGGGCCTTCGTCCTCACCCGTGACGTCGCCGTCCCGGACACCAACCTCCGGCACGGTCCCGGAACCGGAGCCTCCGGAGGGTTGGGCGCCGGCCTCGCCGCCCTCGGCGCCCGTCTCCTCCCCCGCTTCGACGTGCTGCTGGACCACCTCGACCTGGACGCCCGGCTGGCCCGCGCCGACCTGGTCGTCACCGCCGAGGGCGCCCTGGACCACCAGACGCCGCGCGGCAAGGTCCCCGCCGAGGTGGCCCGCCGGGCCAAGCTCTACGGCCGCCCGGTCCTGGCCCTGGCCGGCACGCTCGGCGAGGGCGCGCACGAGGTGCCGGGCGTGGACGCCTGCCACGGCATCCTGCCCGCCCCGATGGAGCTGGCCGAGGCGCTGCTCCGGGCGAGCGAACTGCTCACCGACGCCACGGAACGCGCCCTGCGGATGATCGTCCTCGGCACCCGGCTACCCCTGGTGTCCGAACCCGTTCAGGCGGAGGTGTCCGGCACGCAACGCCCGTCCTCCGTGCGGTAGTTCCACTGCGCCCCGTCCGTCACGAGTTCCCGCACTGCCCGCACGAACCGCTCCACGTGCTCGTCCGGCGTGCCCGCACCGAAGCTGACGCGGATGGCGTTGAGGGACTTCTCGCCGGGCGCGGCCTCCGGGGAACCGCACTCGCCCTGCGTCTGCGGGTCGCTGCCGAGCAGCGTGCGCACCAGCGGGTGGGCGCAGAACAGCCCGTCCCGCACGCCGATGCCGTACTCGGCGGAGAGTGCGGCGGCGAAGTGCGAGCTGTTCCAGCCCTCGACGACGAAGGAGAGCACACCGACACGCGGGGCGTCGTCCCCGAACAGGGACAGGAACCGCACCTCGGGCACGTCGGCGAGCCCCTCCCGCACCTTGGCGACCAGGTACTGCTCGCGGGCGACGAGCGTGTCGAAGCCGGCCTCCGTCAGCGCCTTGCAGGCGGAGGCGACGGCGTAGGCGCCGATGACGTTGGGCGATCCGGCCTCGTGACGGGCGGCGCTGTCGTGCCACTCCACGTCCACTCCCCCGTCCGTGCGCCGGGTGACCTTGCGGCTGGCGCCGCCGCCCGCGAGGTACGGCTCGGCCTCGCGCAGCCAGTCGGCCCGCCCGGCCAGTACGCCGGTACCGAAGGGCGCGTACAGCTTGTGCCCGGAGAAGGCGACCCAGTCGACGTCGAGGTCGGCGACGGACACGGGGTGGTGCGGGGCCAGTTGGGCGGCGTCGAGCACGATCCGGGCGCCGTGGGCGTGCGCGGCCGCCGCGAGTTCCCGTACGGGCCACAGCTCGCCGGTGACGTTCGAGGCGCCGGTGACGCAGACGAGGGCCGGACCGTAGGGGGCACGGTCGGCGAGGGCGCGCTCCAGGGTCTCGACGGCCTGGCGGGGGCTGCGCGGGGCGTCGAGGTACGTCACGCGGGCGTCGCGCCAGGGCAGCAGGGAGGCGTGGTGCTCGGTCTCGAAGACGAAGACCTGGCAGCCGGCCGGGAGCGCGGCGGCGAGGAGGTTGAGGGAGTCGGTGGTGGACCGGGTGAAGACCACCTGGTCACCGTCCCGGCAGTCGAGGAACTCCGCGACGGTCCGGCGGGCGTTCTCGAACAGGTCGGTCGACAGCTGGGACAGGTACCCGGCACCGCGGTGGACGCTGCCGTAGTACGGCGCGTAGGCGGCGACGTCGTCCCAGACCCGCTGGAGCGCCGGGGCGCTGGCGGCGTAGTCGAGCGCGGCGTAGGCGACCTCGCCTCCGGTGACGAGCGGAACGGTGACGTCCCGGCCCAGCACGGGCAGCGGGGCACAGACGGACTGGTCGGCGGCGACGGTGGAGACGGTGGAAACGGACATGGCAAAACTCCCGTGAAGGCAGGTGGAATGCGCCCGCGAGCCGTAGGGCTGCAAGCGGGGCGAAGGAGAGGAAGGGTGCGGAGGCGGGGCTCTGCGGCCCTAACGCATTCGCTGATTCACGGGAAACTCCTCGACGACCAGGACCCCTGGTTTCGCGAGGGGTCCGCGCTTGCCGCAGACCTCGCTGCCTGCGGCCTGGTCTTCACCCGGGGCACCCCGCCACGGACGGAGGGTTGCCGGACAGTCGGCCGGGGCCTCATGACTGTCACTCATGACCTGGAAAGGAACCTACGAGAATGATCGAGGTCCCGCAACCCGCGTCCGGATTGCGGGACACCCGGCGTCGGACAGCCCTACGCGTTGCTCGCCGCCACCCACCGCTCCAGGGTCCGCTTGGCGGCCCCGGAGTCGATCGATTCGGCCGCCTTCGCCATGCCGGCGCGGATCTGCTCGGCCAGCGTCCCCGGGCCGGGATCGAGGGCCACCAGGGCCGCCGCCGAGTTCAGCAGGACCGCGTCGCGCACCGGGCCCGTCTCGCCGTCCAGCAGCCGGCGGGCGACCTCCGCGTTGTAGGAGGCGTCCGCACCGCGCAGGGCCTCCACGGGGACGAGTTCGAGGCCCACGTCGCGCGGGTCGAAGGCCTCCTCGGTCACCTTGCCGTCGCGCACGACCCACACTCTGGACGTGGCGGTGGTGGTCAGTTCGTCGAGGCCGTCGTCCCCCCGGAAGACCAGGGACGAGTGGCCGCGCTCGGCGAAGACGCCCGCGACGATCGGTGCCATGCGCGGGTCCGCGACTCCGACTGCCTGGGCCCGCACCCTCGCGGGGTTGGTCAGCGGACCGAGGACGTTGAAGATCGTCCGGATGCCCAACTGGCCGCGTGCGGCGCCCACGTGGCGCATCGCCGGGTGGAACTTCGCCGCGAAGCAGAAGGTGATCCCGGCCTCCTCGGCGACCCGGGCCACCCGGTGCGTCGGCAGCTCCAGGTTGACGCCGAGCTTCTCCAGCACGTCGGACGCCCCGGACGCCGACGACGCCGCGCGGTTGCCGTGCTTGACGACCTTGGCACCGGTGCCGGCGATGACGATCGCCGACATCGTGGAGATGTTGACGGTCTTCGCCCCGTCGCCGCCCGTGCCGACGATGTCGACGGCCGGGCCCGGCACCTCGATCACGTTCGCGTGCTCGTACATCGCCCGGACGAATCCGGCGATCTCCTCGACGGTCTCGCCCTTGGCCCGCAGCGCCACCACGAGTCCGGCGATCTGGGCGTCCGTCGCCTCGCCGCGCATGATCAGGTCCATCGCCCACGCAGTGTCGTCGGCGGTCAGGTCCCGGCGGTCCAGCAGACCGTTCAACAGCAGGGGCCAGGAGCGGCCCGCCGCGGTGTCGCCTCCAGCGGGGGTCACAGCGCTCATAAGCCGCTCCAGGGTCAGGCGTCCCGCACTACGGGACGAGAGTCTCAACGAGGTCCACCCTATCCAGCCCGGGGCAGCGCGAAGGGCCCCGTCCGAACATCGGACGGGGCCCTTCAGTGGCGTGGCGAAGCAGTGATCAGTGGTGGCCGTGGCCGCTCGTGATCTCCCGGTACTCCTCGGCGGTCGGCTTCGGGATCTGGGCTCCCTCGCCGTAGTAGGACTCGCTGAGCTTGGCGCGCAGCTTCTCGGAGCCCTTCACCTTGCGCTCGACACCGTTCTCGTCGACCGTCGGGCCGATCTCGACCGGCTCGTACTGCTCGTGCGCCGTGAGCGTGTACATCTGCTCCTGGCTGAGCGGCTCGTGCACCTCGATGAACTCACCGTGCGGCAGGCGCTTGATGATGCCCGACTCGCGGCCGTGCAGCACCTTCTCCTTGTCCCGGCGCTGGAGGCCGAGGCAGATGCGCTTGGTGACGATGAACGCGAGGACCGGCCCGGCGAAGAACCCGATCCGGACGAACCAGGTGACCGCGTTGATCGACAGGTGGAAGTGGGTGGCGACGATGTCGTTGCCACCGCCGATCAGCATGATCATGTAGCCGGTGACCCACGCGACACCGAAGGCGGTGCGCGTCGGGGCGTTGCGCGGGCGGTCCAGGATGTGGTGCTCGCGCTTGTCCCCGGTGACCCACGACTCGATGAACGGGTAGAGGGCGATGATCCCGAGGAACAGGCCGAAGAGGACCAGCGGGATGAACACGCCCAGGACGAGCGTGTGACCCCAGAAGTTGATCTCCCAGCCCGGCATCGCCCGGACCAGACCCTCGGCGAAGCCCATGTACCAGTCGGGCTGCGCGCCGGTCGACACCTGGTCGGGCCGGTAGGGGCCCAGGACCCAGATGGGGTTGACGGTCGCGATGCCGGCGAGGGCCGCGATGACACCGAAGACCAGGAAGAAGAAGCCTCCGGCCTTGGCCATGTAGACCGGCAGCAGCGGCATGCCGACGACGTTCTTGTTGGTCCGGCCGGGACCCGCGAACTGCGTGTGCTTGTGGTAGAAGACCAGGATCAGGTGGCCGACCACGAGCCCGAGCATGATGCCCGGCAGCAGCAGGATGTGGATCGAGTAGAACCGGGCGACGAAGTCGGTACCCGGGAACTCCCCGCCGAACAGGAACATCGAGATGTACGTGCCGACGATCGGCACGGACAGGATCGCGCCCTGCGTGAAGCGGACACCGGTGCCGGAGAGCAGGTCGTCCGGGAGCGAGTAGCCGGTGAAACCGGTGAACATGCCCAGGACGAACAGCAGGAAGCCGAACAGCCAGTTGATCTCGCGCGGCTTGCGGAACGCGCCGGTGAAGAAGACGCGCATCATGTGTACGAACATGCCGGCGAGGAAGATGATCGCCGCCCAGTGGTGGATCTGCCGGATGAGCAGACCGCCGCGCACGTCGAAGCTGATGTCCAGCGTGGAGGCGAACGCCTCCGACATCAGCTGCCCCTGGAGCGGGACGTAACTGCCGTGGTACTCCACCTCGTTCATCGACGGGTGGAAGAACAGCGTCAGGTACACACCCGTCAGGATGATGATGATGAAGCTGTAGAGGCAGATCTCACCCAGCATGAAGGACCAGTGGTCCGGGAAGATCTTGCGCATGTTGGCCTTGGCCAGGGAGTAGATCCCCAGGCGGCCGTCGGCCCAGTCGGCGACCCGCTCTCCGGCGGGCGCCTTGCGTCGGTCTTGTGCAGTGCTCATCCGCGCTCCCAGAAAGCAGGGCCGACGGGCTCGTCGAAGTCGCCGAGCGCCTCAAGATAGCCCTCGTCGTTCACGCCGATGCGGAGCTGCGGCAGAGCGTGACCAGCGGGACCGAAGATCACTCGGGCACCGTCGGAGAGGTCGAAGGTGGACTGGTGGCAGGGGCAGAGCACGTGGTGCGTCTGCTGCTCGTACAGGGAGATCGGGCAACCGACGTGGGTGCAGATCTTCGAGTACGCGACGATGCCCTCGTGCGACCACTCGAGCTCGCGCTTGTCCTTGATGTTCTCCGGCTGGATCCGGACGATCATCAGGGCGGCCTTGGCGATCTCGTTCTGGAACTCGTGGTCGTGCTCCTCCAGGCCCTCGGGCTTGGCGAAGGTCAGCGAGCCGACCGCGACGTCCGACGGACGCAGCGGCTCGTTCGTGTTCATGTTGACGAGCAGCTTGCCCTTGGACCAGAGCGTGTGACGCAGCTTGTCCTCGGGCAGCGGGCCGAGGTCGCGCAGCAGCACGACACCGGAGAGCGGCACCAGCGTGAGCGCGCCGAACATGGTGTTGCGGATCAGCTTGCGGCGGCCGAGCGCGGACTCCTTGGCGCCCTGCTGGAAGTCCGCGAAGACCTTCTCGCGAACTTCGGGCTCCGCCTCGATCGGGTGCCGCTCGTCGGCGATCTCCACGTCCGACATCAGGGTGCGGGCCCAGTGGACCGCGCCCGCGCCGATACAGAACAGCGCGATGCCGAGCGTCATGCCCAGCGCGAAGTTCAGCGCGCTGATGTGGCCCAGCGGGAAGATGTAGACCGACTTGTCGACCGGGATCGCCACGAACGCGGCGATGAAGGCGATGGTGGCCAGCATCGACACCGTGAACATCAGGGCGACCGAGCGCTCGGACCGCTTGGCGGCCCGCTCGTCGACGTCCTGGATGCGGTGCTCGTGGGGGGGAAGGCCCGGGTCGGCGAACGGGTGCTCGTCCGTGGGGCTCAGCGCCCCGTGCCCGTGCTCGTCATGTCCTGCGGTCTGCTCGGACTGCTCAGCAGGCAGGTTCTCTTCTGGAATGTCTTGGCTACTCATGACTTCTTGGCCTTTGCGGTCCGGGCGGCGACCCACACGGCGACGGCGATCAGCCCGCCGAGACCGAAGATCCAGCCGAACAGGCCCTCGCTGACCGGCCCGAGGCCGCCGAGCTCGAGGCCGCCGGGGCTCTCGGACTTGCTGCTGTTGACCGCGTCCAGGTACGCGATGATGTCCTTCTTGTTCTTCTCCGACAGCGTGGTGTCGGGGAAGGAGGGCATGTTCTGCGGGCCGGTCTCCATGGCCTCGTAGATGTGCTTGGGGGCGACACCCTCAAGGGTCGGCGCGTACTTGCCGTGCGTCAGCGCACCGCCCTTGCCGGTGAAGTTGTGGCACTGCGCGCAGTTGGTGCGGAACAGCTCACCGCCCTTGGCGATGTCGGCACCCTGGGGGCCGTACTGCTCCTCCGTCGGGATGGCAGGACCGGCGCCCAGCGAGGCGATGTAGGCCGCGAGCTGGTCGATCTCGGCCTGGCTGTAGACGTTCTTCTTCTTCGGGACCTGCGGGCCCTGGGAGGTGGCGGCCGGCATACGGCCGGTGGCCACCTGGAAGTCGACGGCGGCGGCGCCCACACCCACCAGGCTCGGCCCGTCGGAGGTGCCCTGACCGCCGGTGCCGTGGCAACTGGCGCAGCCGACCGAGTAGAGCTTCTTGCCCTCCTCGATGGTGAGGGACTGGGCGGTTTCGTCGGCCTCAGCCTTGCTCGTGGGTGCGAACACGGCGTACAGCCCCCCGCTGAAGAGCAGCGCGAGGAGTAGGACGACGACCGCCGCCAACGGGTGGCGTCGTCGTGCGGAGAGCTTTTTCACGGATTACCCCGGTGTCAGGATCTTCTGCGTCGGTGCTTCTGGGATGCGTGCCTCGTCGGGCGCGCGCTGCGGTCCCGCTACTTGATCATGTAGATCGTGGCGAAGAGGCCGATCCAGACGACATCGACGAAGTGCCAGTAGTAGGACACGACGATCGCGGCGGTCGCCTGCTCGTGGGTGAACCTCCGGGCCGCGTAGGTCCGGCCCAGGACCAGCAGGAAGGCGATGAGTCCGCCCGTCACATGCAGGCCGTGGAAGCCGGTGGTCAGGTAGAAGACCGAGCCGTACGGGTCGGAGGACAGGGACAGGCCCGCGTCCTTGACCAGCTCGGTGTACTCGAAGACCTGACCGCCGATGAAGATCGCACCCATCACGAAGGTGACGATGAACCACATCCGGAGCTTCTTCACGTCACCGCGCTCGGCGGCGAAGACGCCGAGCTGGCAGGTGAGTGAGGAGAGCACCAGGATCGTGGTGTTCGTCGCCGAGAACGGGAAGTTGAGATGGGCAGCCATCTCCTTCCAGTGATCGGGACCCGTCACCGATCGCAGGGTGAAGTACATCGCGAAGAGGGCCGCGAAGAACATCAGCTCGGAACTCAGCCAGATGATGGTTCCGACGCTGGTGAGGTTCGGCCGATTGACCGACGGGTGCGCGTGCCCGGTTTCTACTGTCGTTGCTGTCGCCACGACCGACATTATGTCGGTCGCTTATCCCGCCCTCACTCCGGGGGGTGCCGTTCGGAGTGTCTAAGCCGGTCGTACCGGTGTTGACGTGGTGTTCAAGGGAGTAGCATCCGGCCCAACGGGCCTGTCCTTACGACGCTGACGTCACGGAGGAACAATGCAGCCGACCGCCACGGTGCTGGTCTACAGCGACGACTCCAACACCCGCGAACAGGTACGGCTCGCCACGGGGCGGCGGCCGGCGCCGGACGTTCCTCCGGTGGAGTTCGTGGAGTGTGCGACTCCGGACGCGGTGCTCAGGGAGCTGGGCCGGGGTGGGATCGACGTCTGTGTGCTGGACGGTGAGGCCGTGCCGATGGGGGGCATGGGGCTGTGCCGGCAGATCAAGGACGAGGTGTTCGACTGTCCTCCGGTGCTGCTGCTCATGGGGCGGCCGCAGGATGCGTGGCTCGCGACCTGGAGTCGCGCTGAATCGGCGGTGACGTTGCCGGTGGAGCCGGTGGAGTTTGCTGCGGCGTTGGCTTCCCTGTTGCGGTCGAGGGCGGCTTTGAACGCCTAGGAGCTCGGGACGTCCGGTTGGGTGGCGACCTGCGGGTGGTGCGTGGCTCGTCGCGCAGTTCCCCGCGCCCCTGGGGCGATGCCCCTGAGGGCGTTCAGACACTCTGCGGGCGTAGACGGGCTCTGTCGGCTGGTGTCGGGCCCTCCGGGGTGCCGGCTGTCAGGGCGCTGCCTGTGCGCCACTGCTTCCACTCGAGGTTCCAGTCGCCGAAGCCGTTGCCGAAGGCGGGCATCGAGTCGCCGCCGGAGTTTATGACCTTGACGATGTCGCCCTCGCGGATGGTCTCGTAGAACCACGCGGCGTTCTCGGTGCTCATGCCGGTGCAGCCGTGACTGACGTTGGCGTAGCCCTGGGAGCCGACGGACCAGGGGGCGGCGTGGACGTACTCGCCGCTGTTGGTGACCCGCACGGAGTGGTGGACGATCAGGTCGTAGAAGTCCGAGGCGCCGATGCTGGCGCTGGTCATCCGGACGGTGCCTTCCTTGGCCAGGACGACCTTGACGCCGTTGCGGGTGTCGTAGCCGGGCATGCCCGTGGTGACCGGGATCTGCCGGACGATCTCGTCGTTCTTGTAGACGGTCATCTGGTGGGCCGCGGCGTCCGTGACGGCTATGACCTTGTCGGCCGTGCTGATCGTCAGCGGCTTGGCCTTGCCGCCCCGCATACGGTCGCCGATCTTGATGCCCTCCAGGTTGCTGCGGACCTGGATGGTGGCCTGTGTGGGCCAGTAGTCCTTCGGGCGGTAGTGGAGCTTCTTGTCGTCCACCCAGTGCCATGCGCCGTCCGTTGCTGGCATGGAGGAGACCTTCAGGGCCCGTTCGACGACGGCCCGCTGGGATCTGTCCTTGACCGGCTGGCTCAGCTCGGCCGTGATGGGCTGGCCGACGCCGTAGGTGCCCGCCTTGGGGCCGAAGGTGACGTTCAGCCGCTTGTTGGCGGTGGGCTTGCCAGTGTCGAAGGTGAGGACCTTGCGGCCGGGCGCCCCGTCCTCGTCCTCGGTGCTCACCCGCACCGTGTAGCTGGCGTTGGCGGCGAGCGGTGAGGTGCTGTGCCAGCGGCCGCCGTCGGCGGCGAGTTCGCCGGCCACGTAGCGTCCGGAGGCGTCGTGGGCCGTGACGTCCGTGATGCGCCCGTCGGAGTCCTCGGCGACCACTTCCAGGGGCTTGTCCGGGTCGGCCTTCTTGCGGCCCTCGGAGGGGCCGTTGAAGGAGATCTGGTCCGCCGCGTCGTAGGGGCGGTGGGAGAGCGGGTTGCCGTCGGAGCCGCAGGCGGTGACGCCCGCGCAGAGGGCTATCACCAGCAGCGCGCAGCTGACGACGGGGCGGGAGATCGCTGTGTGGCTCATGACCTCACGCTAGGAAGCCGCGTCAACTGTGGCACGCCGGGTGACTCGTACGAGTGACACGGATTGCGGCAAAAAGCAGGGGCCCGGACGCTCCTTGCGGAGTGTCCGGGCCCTGGAGCGCTCGGCTCGTGTTACTGGGTGCGGTTCTCACCGCGGTAGTACTCGAAGACCCAGCCCCAGATGCCGACCAGGATGATCGGCAGCGAGAAGTACATCAGCCACCAGCCGATCGCGATCGACAGGAAGGCGAGGGCGCCACCGATGGCCAGCGAGAGCGGCTGCCAGCTGTGCGGGCTGAAGAACCCGACCTCGCCGGCGTCGTCCGCGACGTCCGCCTCCTTGTTGTCCTGCGCACCGACGTCGACCCGCTTGGCCGTGAAGCCGAGGTAGAAGCCGATCATGATGCACAGGCCGAAGGCCAGGAAGAGGGCCGTGGTACCGGCCGGCTCCTTCGACCACACGCCATAGACGACCGCCATGGCGAGGACGAAGACGCTCAGCCACATGAACATCTTGCCCTGGATCTTCACTTGCCGGCCTCCTTGCCACCAGCGATGGCCTTCTCGCCGTGACCGACGTTCTCGAGCTGGTCGAGGGCGGCGATCTCCGGGTGGTGCAGGTCGAACGCCGGGGATTCACTGCGGATCCGCGGCATGGTGATGAAGTTGTGCCGCGGCGGCGGGCAGGAGGTCGCCCACTCCAGGGAGCGGCCGTAGCCCCACGGGTCGTCGACGCCGACCGGCTTGCCGTACTTGGCCGTCTTCCACACGTTGTAGAAGAACGGCAGGATCGACATGCCGAGCAGGAACGAGCTGATCGTCGAGATCGTGTTCAGCGCGGTGAAGCCGTCGGCCGCGAGGTAGTCCGCGTACCGGCGCGGCATGCCCTCGGCACCCAGCCAGTGCTGGACGAGGAACGTGCCGTGGAAGCCGATGAACAGCGTCCAGAAGGTGATCTTGCCGAGGCGCTCGTCCAGCATCTTGCCGGTCCACTTCGGCCACCAGAAGTGGAAGCCGGAGAACATCGCGAAGACCACGGTGCCGAAGACGACGTAGTGGAAGTGGGCCACCACGAAGTACGAGTCGGAGACGTGGAAGTCCATCGGCGGCGAAGCCAGGATGACACCGGTCAGACCACCGAAGGTGAAGGTGATGAGGAAGCCGGTCGCCCACAGCATCGGTGTCTCGAAGGACAGCGAGCCCTTCCACATGGTGCCGATCCAGTTGAAGAACTTCACACCGGTCGGGACCGCGATCAGGAAGGTCATGAAGGAGAAGAACGGCAGCAGCACACCGCCGGTGACGTACATGTGGTGCGCCCACACCGTCACGGACAGACCCGCGATCGCGATGGTCGCGCCGATCAGACCCGTGTAACCGAACATCGGCTTGCGGGAGAAGACCGGGATGACCTCGGAGATGATGCCGAAGAACGGCAGCGCGATGATGTACACCTCTGGATGGCCGAAGAACCAGAAGAGGTGTTGCCACAACAACGCGCCGCCGTTGGCGGAGTCGAAGACGTGCGCACCGAACTTGCGGTCCGCCTCCAGGGCGAACAGCGCCGCGGCCAGGACCGGGAAGGCCAGCAGGACCAGCACACCGGTCAGCAGCACGTTCCAGGTGAAGATCGGCATGCGGAACATGGTCATGCCCGGGGCGCGCATGCAGATGATCGTGGTGATGAAGTTGACCGAGCCGAGGATGGTGCCGAAGCCGGAGAAGGCCAGACCCATGATCCACATGTCGGCGCCGATGCCCGGGGAGCGGACCGCGTCCGAGAGCGGGCTGTAGGCGAACCAGCCGAAGTCGGCCGCGCCCTGCGGCGTGAGGAAGCCGCCCACCGCGATGAGCGAGCCGAACAGGTACAGCCAGTAGGCGAACATGTTCAGCCGGGGGAAGGCCACGTCCGGCGCGCCGATCTGCAGCGGCATGATCCAGTTCGCGAAGCCGGCGAACAGCGGCGTCGCGAACATCAGCAGCATGATCGTGCCGTGCATCGTGAACGCCTGGTTGAACTGCTCGTTCGACATGATCTGCAGACCGGGCCGGGCGAGCTCGGCGCGCATGAACAGCGCCATCACGCCGCCGATGACGAAGAACGCGAACGACGTGGCCAGGTACAGCGTGCCGATCGTCTTGTGGTCCGTCGTCGTCAGCCACTTGACCACGACGCTGCCGCGGTTCTGGCGCCTGACCGGCAGCTCGTCCTGGTAGTGGGACCCTGCTGCCGCGGCACCCTGGGGTTCGTTGAGGATGCTCACAGGTTGTTCGTCTCCCGGTTCTTCTCGTGGCTCGTCTGCGCGATGCCGGCAGGAACGTAACCGTTCTGCTGCTTGTCCACGAGGTCCTTGAGGTGCTGCTCGTAGCGCTCGGGGGAGACGACCTTCACGTTGAACAGCATCCGAGAGTGGTCGACGCCGCAGAGCTCGGCGCACTTGCCCAGGAAGGTGCCCTCCTTGTTGGGGGTCACCTCGAAGGCGTTGGTGTGGCCCGGGATGACGTCCTGCTTCATCAGGAACGGCACCACCCAGAAGGAGTGGATGACGTCACGCGAGGTGAGGACGAAGCGGACGGTCTTGCCCTTGGGCAGCCAGAGCGTGGGACCCGGGTTGTTGGTCTGCGGGTTCCGCGTGCCCGGGGTACCGCAGTCGTAGACGCCGCCGGCGTTGGCCGGGAAGTCGTCCTTGAACCGGTCGGGGATCGCGTCCAGCTCAGGGGACTTCTTGGCGTCACCCGTGGAACCGGCGACCGGCTCGATGTAGTTGAAGCACCAGCTCCACTGGAAGCCGACCACGTTGACCGTGACGTCGGGCTTCTTCTTGAGGCTGAGCAGCTCTGACTCGTCGCGGGCGGTGAAGTAGAACAGCACCGAGACGATGATGAGCGGGACCACGGTGTACAGCGCCTCGATGGGCATGTTGTACCGGGTCTGCGGAGGAACCTCGACCTTGGTGCGGCTGCGCCGGTGGAAGAAAGCACTCCACAGGATCAGACCCCACACCAGCACGCCAACGGCGAGCGCAGCCGCCCAGGACCCCTGCCACAGGGAGAGGATCCGCGGAGCCTCTTCCGTGGTCGGGGTGGGCATACCAAGGCGGGGGAAGTCTTCCCAGTTGTACGAGCAACCGGTGGCTGTCGCCAAGACCAGGCCCGCGGTCAGTGCCTGCAGCAGCTTCCGCCGCATCGGGCGCCGCGGCGAGCGGTCGGAGCCGTTGGGACTCACGTAGCGCCTTCCCGAGAGTCTCGCCCGCGCGGATCGGCTGCGGCCTGGCCTTCTCGCTGGTCGGTCGCCGCCCTGCGTCGGGCAGGGGTTTGGATGTTTATGCGGACCAAACCCTAGCCGACGCCCTCCGGGGGTTCTCGGGGAGGGGTGCCTACTGGGTCGGGGTGTTCGCTTGATTGGCGGGTGCGGCATTCGTCGTGGTCGTTCGCGCAGTTCCCCGCGCCCCTGGGGGACGTCTCACTGGTGGACGTTCTAGCGTTGCTGTGTGGCCTACTTCGATGCTGCTTCCGCTGCTCCGCTTCATCCGATCGCCCGGCAGGCCCTGCAGGCCTCGCTCGACGAAGGGTGGGCGGATCCCGCGCGTCTGTACAGGGAGGGACGGCGTGCCCGGGTGCTGCTGGACGCGGCGCGGGAGGCCGCTGCCGAGGCGGTGGGCTGCCGGCCGGACGAACTGATCTTCACGTCGTCCGGAACGCGTGCCGTGCATACGGGGATTGCCGGGGCGCTGGCCGGGCGGAGGCGGGTCGGGCGCCACCTGATCGTGTCAGCAGTCGAACATTCGTCTGTACTGCATTCGGCGGAGCTCCACGAGTCCGCCGGCGGGACCGTCACACAGATCGCGGTGGACCGCACCGGACTGGTGGAGCCGTCGGCGTACGCGGCCGCCCTGCGCGCGGACACGGCGCTGGCCTGTCTGCAGTCGGCCAATCACGAGGTGGGGACCGAGCAGCCGGTGGCCGAGGTGGCCGAGGCGTGCCGGGCGGCGGGCGTGCCGCTGCTGGTGGACGCGGCACAGTCGCTGGGGTGGGGGCCGGTGGAGGGTGACTGGTCGCTGCTCGCGGCCAGCGCCCACAAGTGGGGCGGGCCGTCCGGGGTCGGCCTGCTCGTCGTCCGCAAGGGTGTGCGATTCGCGCCGCAAGGGCCGGTGGACGAGCGGGAGTCGGGGCGGGCGCCCGGTTTCGAGAACATCCCGGCGATCGTGGCGGCGGCCGCGTCGCTGCGGGCCGTACGGGCCGAGGCGGCCGAGGAGGCCCCGCGGCTGCGGGAGCTGACGGAGCGGATCCGGGTACGGGTGCCGCAGGCGGTGCCGGACGTCGAGGTGGTCGGCGACCCGGTGCGCAGGCTGCCCGGCGTCGTCACCTTCTCCTGTCTCTATGTCGACGGGGAGGCCCTGCTGCACGAGCTGGACCGGGAGGGTTTCTCCGTCTCGTCCGGATCGTCCTGCACGAGCAGCACGCTGACGCCGAGCCATGTGCTCCGGGCGATGGGCGTGCTGAGTGAGGGGAACGTGCGGGTGTCGCTGCCGCCGGGGGCGGCGGAGGAGGATGTCGAGCGGTTCCTGACCGTCCTCCCCGGGGCCGTGGCGGCGGTGCGGGAGAAGCTGGGGGCGCCGGTCGCCTCCGAGGTCGCCCGCGAGGAGGACGTCCTGGTCGTCGACTCCCTCGGCAAGCGCTGCCCGATCCCGGTGATCGAGCTGGCGAAGGTCATCGGCGACGTGCCGGTGGGCGGCCTGGTCCGGGTCCTGTCGGACGACGAGGCGGCTCGCCTGGACATCCCGGCGTGGTGCGAGATGCGGGGCCAGGAGTACGTGGGCGAGGAGCCGGCGGACAAGGGAACGGCGTACCTGATCCGCCGGGTGAGCTGAACGCCCCTCTTCAGGGGCGCGGGGCTGTGTCGATGTGCGGCTCCGCCGCGTGGGCGCGACCAGCCCCCACGCGGTCGGCACCGGCCTCTCAAGCCAGGTGAGCCTGAACCTCCGCCGCAGCCTCGTCTCCGTAGGCCTTGGTGAACCGCTCCATGAAATGCCCGCGGCGCAACTGGTACTCCTGCGTCCCCACCGTCTCGATGACGAGAGTCGCCAGCATGCAGCCGACCTGCGCGGCGCGCTCCAGGGAGACACCCCACGCGAGGCCCGAGAGGAACCCGGCGCGGAAGGCGTCGCCGACACCGGTCGGGTCGGCCTTGCGCTCCTCGTCCGGGGTGCCGACCTCGATCGGGTCGTCGCCGGCCCGCTCGATGCGCACGCCCTGCGCGCCGAGGGTCGTCACCCGGTGGCCCACCCTGGACAGGATCTCCGCGTCGGTCCAGCCGGTCTTGGACTCGATGAGGCCCTTCTCGTACTCGTTGGAGAAGAGGTACGTCGCCCCGTCCAGCAGGATGCGGATCTCCTCGCCGTCCATCCGGGCGATCTGCTGGGAGAAGTCGGCGGCGAACGGGATGTTCCGGGAGCGGCACTCCTCGGTGTGGCGGAGCATGGCCTCCGGGTCGTCCGCACCGATGGAGACCAGGTCGAGCCCGCCGACGCGGTCGGCGACGGTCTTCAGCTCGATGAGGCGGGCCTCGCTCATGGCGCCGGTGTAGAAGGAGCCGATCTGGTTGTGGTCGGCGTCGGTGGTGCACACGAAGCGGGCGGTGTGCAGCGTGTCGGAGATGCGGACGGAGTCGGTGTCGACGCCGTGCCGGTCGAGCCAGGCACGGTACTCGTCGAAGTCCGCGCCGGCGGCGCCGACCAGGATCGGGCGGGTGCCGAGCTGTCCCATGCCGAACGCGATGTTCGCGGCGACGCCGCCGCGGCGGACGTCGAGCTTGTCGACCAGGAACGACAGCGAGACCGTGTGCAGTTGGTCCGCTACGAGCTGGTCGGCGAAGCGGCCGGGGAAGGTCATGAGGTGGTCGGTGGCGATGGAGCCGGTGACTGCGATGCGCACGGCGTGGACTCTCCTGAGGGAGGCGGACCTTGACGCTTCACGCTATCGGGTGGGCGGGGCTGCTCTGAAGGCATGGAAACTACCCGATAGTAGATCTTTCTCCGTGAGGTCCGGCGTGCCTACGGTGCGGATATGACGAACCTCAAGGTCCAGGTGCCCGTTCCGGTCGATCTCGAAGGCGACCTGGCGTCCCTGCCGGGTGACGGGGCCCGGATGGCTCCCCACTGGGCGGTTCCCGACCGGGTCGCCGCCCGGCCGGTCTCCCCGGCCCTGATCCACGGGGTGACCGTACCCCCGGCGTCGGCTCGGCTGCTCGACGCGATGTCGGACTACGGGGACTGAGCGGCGCGCTGACGGGAACCGTGCGCTCCCCCGCTGCGTCCCATCGCTGTCCCCCGTAAAGGGGAGGCGGGATACGACCCGACAGCTGCCCGTGTCGGACCGGGCCGAGTCCCATGGGACAGCTGTGCAGCCGAAGGAGCGATGCGGTGAACACCGAGCGACCCGACAACGACGACGACGCCAGGGATGTGGGCGGCGCCGGATCCGCCGACACCCCGGAGGTCGAGGAGCGGGGTTCGGCGGACGCCGCTGAGGCCACTGGGGCCACTGGGGCCACTGAGACTTCCGGGACGTCGGGGGATGACGCGCCGGCTTCCGAGGCGGAGACGACGGACGACGCGGCCGCGGCGGCCGAAGAGGCCGGCGCATCGGAGACCGCAGCCGAGGAGGCCGACGCGCCCGAGGGCCGGGAAACCGACGCCGAAGACGCCGAAGACGCCGCTACGGACATCACCGGCGCAGAGGAAGCCGACCCGGCCCCGGAAGCTCACGAGGAAACGCCCGCCGCACCCGACGGCGACCTGCCCCGCGACGAAGAGCACCTGGTGCGTCCGGGCAGTGGGCGGTCGCGGACGCCCGCGATCATCGCCTCCGTCGCCGCCGCCGTGCTGCTGATCGGCGGTGGCGGGGCCTGGCTCGCGGCCAACGCCTCCGGCGGATCCGGTGGCGGTGCGACGTCCGGCGCGCCCGGTGGGGACGACACTCCCCCGCCCCTCGCGCTCGACGGGTACTCGGAATCGGCCCCGGGCGGCGGCAACGGCATCGCGCCCGGTGAGCCGAACCCCTACGGCGCCACCTACCGGGTCGACGGCCCGCTTCCGGACGGTCCCGGCGAAGCCCCGGTGTACCGGGCGCGGGGCCAGGTCACCGCCGAGGACGTGGCCCGGCTGGCGAAGGCCCTCGGGGTCGAGGGGACGCCGGTGGCGCAGGGCGAGGCCTGGAAGGTCGGGGCCGGTCAGGACGGTTCGGGGCCGAGCCTCCAGGTGAACAGGCAGGCGCCGGGAGCCTGGACCTTCAGCCGGTACGCCCCCGGCACCGACGACTGCAAGGGCACCGACGCGTGTACCGCACCACGGTCCGGCGGCAGCCCGGTGAGCGAGGCGGAGGCCGAGAAGGCCGCGGCGCCCGTGCTGAAGGCGTTGGGTCAGGACGACGCGAAGCTCGACGCGAGCCAGGTCATGGGCGCCCAGCGGGTGGTGAACGCCGCTCCCGAGATCGGCGGACTGCCGACGCACGGCTGGACGACCGGGGTCACGGTCGGCTCGGACGGTGAGGTCGTCGGCGGCAGCGGCCAGCTGAAGACGCCGCTGAAGGGGGACACGTACCCCGTGGTCGGCGCGGCGAAGGCGCTGGAGCTGATGGAGAAGCGGCCGGCGGGCGACCACCGCATGGGCATCGGCGGCTGCGCGAGTCCCGTGCCACTGAAGGACCGGCTGGAGCAGCCCTGCGGGTCGTCGGCGAGCGGCGCGCCCGAGCAGGACGCGGTGACGGTGCGGAACGCGGTGTTCGGGCTGGCCTCGCACTTCGTGGACGGGCGGCAGGCGCTGGTGCCGTCCTGGCTGTTCGAGGTGACGGCGCCGGGCGCGAAGGACCCGTTCACGGTGACGTACCCGGCGGTCGACCCGAAGTACCTGACCTCCCCCACGCCGAGCGGGCCGAGTGACAAGCCGACGTCGGCTCCCGAGCAGCGTGACGTCAAGGTGGACGGCTACCGGGCCGAGGGCTCGGAGCTGACGGTGACCTTCACGGGCGGGGTGTGCTCCGACTACGACGTGAAGGCGAGCGAGAGCGGGGACGAGGTGAAGGTCACGGTGACCTCGACCTCGCGGCCGGGTGACATCTGCATCATGATCGCGAAGCAGTTCCAGGAGACCGTGCAGCTGGACGAGCCGCTCGGCGACCGTGCGGTCGTGGGCTCGGACGGCAAGGGAGTCCCGCTGGCCAAGGAGGGCGCGCGGCTGCCGGCTCCCCCGACGCGGGCGCGGTAGCACGGCGCAGCGCGCATCTACGGCGCAGCGCGCAGGCTACGGCACAGCGCGAAGGCGGCGGCCCCGTCGGAGGGGGCCGCCGCCTTCGTCATGTCCGCGGCCGCGGGAAGCGGCTCGGCAGGCTCAGCTGAAGGAGTCGCCGCAGGCGCAGGAGCCCGTCGCGTTCGGGTTGTCGATCGTGAAACCCTGCTTCTCGATCGTGTCCACGAAGTCGATCGTGGCACCACCCAGGTACGGGGCGCTCATGCGGTCGGTGACGACCTTCACACCGCCGAAGTCCTTCTCCACGTCACCGTCGAGGGAACGCTCGTCGAAGAAGAGCTGATAGCGCAGGCCGGAGCAGCCGCCGGGCTGGACGGCGACGCGCAGCGCGAGGTCGTCGCGGCCTTCCTGGTCGAGCAGCGCCTTGACCTTGGACGCGGCGGCGTCGGTCAGGATGATGCCGTCGGTGACGGTGCTGGTCTCGTCCGATACGGACATCTACATCTCTCCCGGGTTGTACGGAGACTGCTTGCCGACGGTTGCAACCGGCGGGGCCGCGGATTCATTCCGGGCCGGGCGCTCGATCTCGGCTCCTCTTCATGCTCGCACACGCGCCCGGAACCGGAAAACGGCTCTTTCCGGGCCTTCCCGGGAATGAACGGCGGCTCACCGGGATTCACGTCACACAGACGCTATGGCCATCGTCAAAGTGACGTGAAGCAGTTATGATAGATAGCGTCAAATCGACGAAAAGTCGCGGAACAGAAAGGGTGCGTGTCGTGACCACCGCCCAAACCCAGGAGCTCGACGTACAGCCGACGCCCCTCGCCCTGCTGCTCCTCGGCCGTGAGGCCGACCCGAAGAGCGAGCGCGGCGTGGAGTGTCCAGGCGACCTGCCCTCGCCGTCCGACCCGGACCTGGTGGAGCGCGCCCGCAAGGCGAAGGAGAAGCTCGGGGACAAGGTCTTCGTGCTCGGCCACCACTACCAGCGCGACGAGGTCATCCAGTTCGCCGACGTCACGGGGGACTCCTTCAAGCTCGCCCGGGACGCGGCGGCGCGTCCGGAGGCCGAGTACATCGTGTTCTGCGGTGTGCACTTCATGGCGGAGTCCGCCGACATCCTGACGTCCGACGACCAGAAGGTCGTCCTGCCCGACCTGGCCGCCGGCTGCTCGATGGCCGACATGGCGACGGCCGAGCAGGTCGCCGAGTGCTGGGACGTGCTGACCGAGGCCGGGATAGCCGAGCAGGTCGTGCCCGTCTCGTACATGAACTCGTCCGCGGACATCAAGGCGTTCACGGGCAAGCACGGCGGCACGATCTGCACCTCGTCCAATGCCAAGCGCGCCCTGGACTGGGCCTTCGAGCAGGGCGAGAAGGTCCTCTTCCTGCCGGATCAGCACCTTGGCCGGAACACCGCGGTGCGGGACATGGGCATGTCCCTGGACGACTGCGTCGTCTACAACCCGCACAAGCCGAACGGCGGGCTGACGGCCGACGAGCTGCGCGCCGCGAAGATGATCCTGTGGCGCGGCCACTGCTCGGTGCACGGCCGCTTCAGCCTGGACTCGGTGAACGACGTGCGCGAGCGCATCCCGGGCGTGAACGTCCTGGTCCACCCCGAGTGCAAGCACGAGGTCGTGGCCGCGGCGGACTACGTCGGCTCGACGGAGTACATCATCAAGGCCCTGGAGGCCGCCCCGGCCGGCTCCAAGTGGGCCATCGGCACGGAGCTGAACCTGGTCCGCCGTCTGGCGAACCGTTTCGCGCCGGAGGGCAAGGAGATCGTCTTCCTCGACAAGACGGTCTGCTTCTGCTCGACCATGAACCGCATCGACCTCCCCCACCTGGTCTGGGCCCTGGAGTCGCTGGCCGAGGGCAACCTGGTCAACCGCATCGAGGTGGACAAGGAGACGGAGGCGTTCGCGAAGCTGGCGCTGGAGCGGATGCTGGCGCTGCCGTAGCCGTCGGTCCCTTCGCCGTCACCCCGGGACGGCTGTCCGCTCGGGGTCGGCGGGGTCGATACTGAAGACGCCGCCGCCCGGCGTGGCCAGGATCAGGGTGCGCCCGCTGACCAGCACCTCGGGGCCGTTCTCGGCGGCGGACGGCTCCCGTCCGGCACGCGGCGGCGTCTGCCACAGCGGCGTGCCCTTGCGGGCGTCGAGGGCCGCCATGCGGCCGTCGGCACCCGCCACGTAGACAGTGCGCGTCCGCGCGTCGTAGGCGGCCGGACCCGGCTGCCCCACGCTGCTCCGGGTCTTCCACCGCGCGCTGCCGGACGCGGGCGACACGGCGGTCACCTCGCCGCCCGACGAGGTGAACCACAGGGTGCCGCCCGCCAGGGTCGCGTCCCCGTGGAGCCTCTCGGCCGGCCTCGTCAGGGTGAGAGAGCCCGTGGCGTCCATCAGCACGATCTCGTCGTACGCCGTTTCACCGCCCGGCGCCTGCGTCGAACTCTCCCTCAGAAAGACCAGTTGCCCGTCGTAGGCTCCGAGCAGGTCGGTGTCGTCCGCCGGTGCCGTGAGCCGCCGCGTCGATCCGTCGGCCGGGTCGAGGGCGACGATGACGGAGTCCTGACGGTCCCCCTGGGACTCCGAGAAGCACTCCAGATACAGGCTCCCGCCGGCCGGGGTGAGTCCGCAGGAATGATCCTTGGGCAGCGGGGCCGTCCAGCGCTCGGTGCCGGTGCGCGGAGAACGCGCGGTCAGGGTACGGCCGCTGCCGCCGTCCGGCAGCACCACCAGGTCGCCGACCATGACCGGGGCGGCGTGCGTGTCACGCACCGCACGGGACCACAGGCGTTCGCCCGTCGTGGCGTCGAGCGCGACGACACTGGTCAGATCGTGGCCGAGCGAGCCCCGCGAGGACACCTGCCGCACCAGCACGGTGTCGTCGCGGACACCGAGGACGGTGGAGGAGTACGCCCCCTCACCGGTTCCGGAGGGTGCGACATCGGCCCGCCAGACGGTCCTGCCGGTCCGCCCGTCCAGACGTACGGGAAGAATCCGGTCGCCGCCGCAGTAGACCGCGTCCTCGGAGACCTGGCAGACGGGACCGGAGTCGGCGCCGTCGGCGCCGTCCAGTGCCTGCTTCGCGCCGCGCGCGGCCGACTCGTACACGGTGGTCTGCCAGGGCCGCCAGGCCTCCGGGCTCCCGCCGCCCGCCTGTCCCGGGCCGATCAGCGAGTAGGCCGTCAGTCCGAGCACCAGAGTCGCGACCGTGCCGATCGCGGCCGGCAGTGGCCAGGGGCGCCCGCGGCGGGCCGGGGCCGAGGTGTCCGCCGGGCCGGGACGGGGTCCGGGCCGGTCCCTCCGCAGCAGCACGGTGGACGCGTCGTCCGCCTCCGGTCCGGGCAGGGCCGTCGCGAACCCCCGGGACAGCTCGTCCAGTCCGGGCCGGTCCGCGGCGTCCTTGCTCAGGCAGCGCTCCAGCAGCTCGCGCAGCGGCTGCCCCACCCCCTCCAGCACGGGTACGTCGTGAACCACCCGGTAGGCCGTCAGGTACGGGCTGTCCGCGTCGAAGGGGCCGCGGCCGGTCACGGCGTACACCAGCAGGGAACCCAGTGAGAAGACGTCCGAGGCCGGGCCGACCGTACGGGCGTCGACGAGTTGTTCGGGCGACATGAAGGGCGGAGTGCCGATCATCTGGCCGGTCTCGGTCAGCGTCTGGTGGTTCTCCGCCGCGCGGGAGATGCCGAAGTCGATGACACGGGGCCCGTCCTCGGCGAGCAGGACGTTGGCCGGTTTCAGGTCCCGGTGCACCACACCGGCCCGGTGGATGTCGCGCAGTGCCTCGACCAGGCCCAGGGCCAGCCCGCGCACTTCGGCGTCCGGCAGGGCGCCCCGGTCCCGGATCCGCCGGGCGAGCGAGGGCCCGGGCACGTACTGGGTCGCCATCCAGGGCAGCGCCGCCTCGGGGTCCGCGTCCAGGACCGGTGCGGTGAAGGCTCCGCTGACCTTGCGGACGGCCGCGATCTCCTGCCGGAACCGGGTGCGGAAGACGGGGTCCGCGGCGTACTGGGCATGCACCACCTTGATGGCCACGTCCCGGCCCGAACGCGCCCGGCCCCGGTAGACGACGCCCATGCCCCCGGCCCCGAGCCGGTCGAGCAGCCTGTAGCCGCCGATCGACTTCGGGTCGTCGCTGTGCAGCGGCACGCCCGAATCACCTTCCCCCGTAAAGCCGTTCGAGCCCACAGGATACGTAACGGCACATGGCGGCGGCCGGGCACCGACCGTGGAGGTCCGGTGCCCGGCCGCCGCCGGATCAGGCCGTCACACGCCCGCGTGCTCCGGCTCCGCCGCGTCCGTGCGCTGGGCCGGCAGGCCCTTCTTCGCCGCCCGCTTCTTCGCCCGGCGCTCCTTGCGGAGTTCGAACATCGCGTACAGCGTGGGCACCAGCAGCAGCGTCAGCAGGGTCGACGTCACCAGGCCGCCGATCACGACCACGGCCAGCGGCTGGGCGATGAAGCCGCCCTCGCCGGTGATGCCGAGGGCCATCGGCAGCAGGGCGAAGATCGTCGCCAGGGCCGTCATGAGGATCGGGCGCAGACGGTGCCGGCCGCCCTCGACCACGGCCTCGACGACGCCGTAGCCCTGCTTGCGGTACTGGTTGATCAGGTCGATCAGCACGATCGCGTTCGTCACCACGATGCCGATCAGCATCAGCATGCCGATCATCGCGGGGACGCCCATCGGCGTGCCGGTGGCCACCAGCAGGCCGATCGCGCCGGTGGCCGCGAACGGGATGGAGACGAGCAGGATCAGCGGCTGGACCAGGGACCGGAAGGTGCCGACCAGCAGCATGAAGACGATCGCGATGGCCGCGAGCATCGCCAGGCCCAGGTTGGCGAACGCCTCGTCCTGGTCCTCGGAGACACCGCCGATCGACGCCGTGGCGCCGTCGGGGAGCTTCAGCGCGTTGATCTTCGACTGGAGCTTGGTGCTCACCGCGCCCGTGTTGTCGCCGGTCGGCTTCGCGGTGATGGTGGCCGCGCGCTGGCCGTCGATACGGGTCATCGACACCGGGCCGTCGACCAGCTTCACCGTCGCGATGTCGTCGAGCTTCACCGGGCCCAGGCGCAGGTCCTGGAGCTGCTTCAGCGTCGTGGCGGGCTTGGCCGAGCGGATGACGACGTCGCGCTCGGTGTCGTCCAGGACCGCCTTGGCGGCCGTGGTGCCGCGGACGGCCTGGGCGACGGCGGCGCCGAGGGTCTGGTCGTTGAAGCCGGCCGCGGCGGCCTTGTCGTTGGCCTTCACGGAGATCCGGGGCACGCTGGTCGCCAGGTCGCTGGTGACGTCCGTGACGTCGTCGAGCGAGGCGACCGTCTTGCGGACCTCCTCGGACGCCGTGCGCAGGACGTCGGCGTCGGCGGCCTTCACGACCACGCTGAGGTCCTGGGCGCCGAAGCCGTCACCGGCGGTGATGGTGGTCGTGCCGATGCCCTTCAGACCGGCCAGGCCCTTCTCGATACGGTCCTGGACGTCCTCGTACGACGCCGAGTCGTCCAGCGTCACCTGGTACGAGGCCTGGTTGGTGTCCGTACCGCCGCCGAAGGCCGCCATGAAGCCGGACGAGCCGATCGTGACCTGGTAGTTCTTCACGCCCTTGGTGTCGCCGAGGAGCTGCTCGACCTTCTTGGCCTGGGCGTTGGTCGCCTCCAGGCTGGTGCCGGGCTTCAGCTCCTGCTTGACGGTGAGGACCTCGACCTCGCCCTGGTCGAAGAAGTTCGTCTTCAGCAGCGGTGCCATGCCGAACGTGCCGACCAGGACGACGATCGCGATGGCGACGCTGGTGAGCCGGCGGCGGGTCGCGAAGCGCAGGACCGGGACGTAGATGCGCTGGAGGCGGCTCTTGGCCTCCTTCTCCTCGGCGAGCCGGCGGGCCTCGTCCGCGTCTTCCGGAGTGCCCTTCGGGGGCCGCAGGAACCAGTACGACAGCACCGGCACAACCGTCAGCGAGACGAGCAGAGACGCCAGCAGCGCGGCCGTGACGGTGAGGCTGAACGAGCCGAACAGCTCGCCCACCATGCCGCCGACCAGGCCGATCGGCAGGAACACCGCGACCGTGGTGAGCGTCGAGGACGTCACCGCGCCCGCGACCTCGCGCACCGCGTTGAGGATGGCCGAGTGGCGCTCCTCGCCGTAGCCGAGGTGGCGCTTGATGTTCTCCAGGACCACGATCGAGTCGTCGACGACGCGGCCGATGGCGATGGTCAGCGCGCCCAGCGTGAGGACGTTCAGCGACAGGTCGCGGGTCCACAGCACGATCAGGGCGAGGACGACGGACAGCGGGATGGACACCGCCGTCACGAGGGTCGAGCGGATCGAGGCCAGGAAGACCAGGATCACCAGGACGGCGAAGAGCAGACCGAGCGCGCCCTCGGTGGTGAGGCCCTTGATGGACTTCGACACGGCCGGGCCCTGGTCGCTGACGACCGTGAGGGTCGCGCCGGAGCCGAGGTCCTTGCGGAGGTCGGGGAGCTTGTCCTGGACGGCGTCGGAGATCGCGACCGCGCTGCCGTCGCGGTCCATGGTGACGGCGACGGAGAGGCTGGGCTTGCCGTCGGTGCGGGTGATGGAGTCGGCCGGGGCCTCCTGCTGCTTCACCGTGGCGACGTCGGCGAGGCGCACCGGCTTGCCCTTGCCGGGCTCGCCCGTGACCATCAGGTCCTGGATCTGCTGCAGCGACGTGAAGCCGCCGCCGACCTGGACGGTGCGGTTGGCGCCGCCCTCGTCGAAGGAGCCGGCCGGGACGGTCGCGCCGCCCGCCTGGAGGGCCTGGACGAGGGACTGCGAGGTGAGGCCCGCCTTCGCGAGCTTCGCCTCGTCGGGCGTGACGGAGACCTGAACGTCCCGCACGCCGTCGACGGTGACCTGGCCGACGCCGTCGATGCTCTTCAGGTCCGGCACGACGGTCTTGTCGAGCTGGTCGGCCAGGGCCTGCTGGTCCCGGTCGGAGGTGACGGCGAGGACGACGGTCGGGATGTCGTCCGTGGAACCGGCGACGACCTGCGGGTCCACGTCGTCCGGGAGCTGCACACGGGCCCGGTTGACGGCCTGCTGGACGTCGGCGACGAGCTGCTCGGTGCCGTTTCCGTAGTCGAAGGACGCCATGATCACGGCGTTGCCCTCGGTGGCGGTGGAGGTCACCCCGCTGATGCCGTCAACGGCTTCGAGGCTGTCCTCGATCGGTTCGACGACCTGCTTCTCGACCACGTCCGGGGACGCGCCCTGGTACGGCGCCAGCACGGACACCATGGGCAGTTCGATGGTGGGCAGCAGTTGCTGCTTGAGCTGGGGTATCGCGATCGCCCCGAAGACGAGCGCGATGATCGACATCAGCCCTATCAGGGCCCGTTGCGCGAGGCTGAATCTCGACAGCCAGGACATGGGTCAGGGTCTCTCTTCTGTTTAGCGGCAGAAGCGGCAGCGGGCGCGCAGATGAGCGCCCGCCCTTACACCCTGAGCCATCGGTGGGGGCCGATCCGTAGGCCCCAGGTCCCGTTCCTTATGCGTTGCATACTCCGGCCGCAGTACGCCCGGGTAGAGCTCACTCCACCCTTGGACGGACCAGGCCGGATTCGTACGCGATGACCACCAGCTGGGCCCGGTCCCGGGCACCCAGCTTGGCCATGGCCCGGTTGACGTGCGTCTTCACCGTCAGCGGGCTGACTTCGAGCCGCTCGGCGATCTCGTCGTTGGAGTGGCCGCCCGCGACCTGGACCAGCACCTCGCGCTCCCGGCCGGTGAGCGAGTCGAGGCGTTCGCCGCGTGCCGGGTCGCGGTCGTCGTCGGCCGGGTCCTCCTGGGCGAGGAAACGGGCGATCAGGCCCGTGGTGGCCGCCGGGGACAGCAGTGCCTGACCGCCGGCCGCCGTCCGGATCGCGGTCAGCAGTTCCTCAGGCTCGGAGCCCTTGCCGAGGAAGCCGGAGGCGCCGGCGCGCAGCGACTGCACGACGTAGTCGTCGACCTCGAACGTCGTCAGGATGACCACGCGGACGTCGGCGAGGTCGGGGTCCGCACTGATCATGCGGGTCGCCGCGAGGCCGTCGGTGCCGGGCATCCGGATGTCCATGAGGACGACGTCGGCGCGCTGCTCCTTCGTCATGCGCACCGCCTCCAGACCGTCGGAGGCCTCGCCCACCACCTCCATGTCGGGCTCGGAGTCGACGAGTACGCGGAAGGCGCTGCGCAGCAGCGCCTGGTCGTCGGCGAGCAGGACACGGATCGTCATGCGGGGTCCTCCCCGGGTGTGCGGTTCTTGACCGGCAGGATCGCATGGACACGGAAACCGCCGCCGTAGCGGGGACCGGTGGTGAGGGTGCCGCGCAGGGCGGTGACGCGTTCGCGCATGCCGAGCAGCCCGTGCCCGCCGCCGTTGTCGTCCCGGGTCTCGTTCTCGCCGGTGCCGTCGTCGAGGACGGTGATCTCGATGTTCGGTCCGACCCGTACGACGCTGACCTCGGCCTTGGCCTGCGGCCCGGCGTGCTTCTGCACGTTGGTGAGGGCTTCCTGGATGATCCGGTAGGCGGCCAGGTCGACGGCTGCGGGCAGGGTGGTGCCCTGGTCTGCGCGGGCGACCTCGATGTGCAGGCCGGCGTGGCGGAAGGTGCCGGTGAGTTCGTCGAGGCGGTCCAGGCCGGGGGCGGGTTCGGTGGGAGCCTCGGGGTCGCCGGACTGGCGGAGCAGGCCGACGGTGGCGCGGAGTTCGTTGAGCGCGGAGCGGCTGGCCTCCCGGACGTGGGCGAGGGCCTCCTTGGCCTGGTCGGGGCGCTTGTCCATGACGTGGGCCGCGACGCCGGCCTGGACGTTGACCAGGGCGATGTGGTGGGCGACGACGTCGTGCAGGTCACGGGCGATGCGCAGGCGCTCCTCGGCGACCCGGCGGCGGGCCTCCTCCTCGCGGGTGCGTTCGGCGCGCTCGGCGCGTTCACGGATGGCCTGGACGAAGGCGCGGCGGCTGCGGACGGCGTCGCCGGCGGTGGCGCCGATGCCGGTCCAGGCGAAGATCGCGAGGTTCTCCTGGGCGTACCAGGGGAGGCTGCCGGCGGCCATGGCGGAGCCGGTCAGCACGGTCATGGTGAGCAGGCCGACGCGCCAGGTCGTGGGGCGGTCGGTGGTGGAGGCGACGGTGTACAGGGCGATGACCGCGGACATGGCGACGGGGGCGCGGGGGTCGCCGGTGACGGACTCGACGACGGAGACCGTGCCGGTGAGGCAGAGGACCGTCATGGGGGCGCGGCGGCGGAAGACCAGGGCGGCGGCGCCGAGGGCCATGAGGACGAGGCTGAGGGGGTCGGGGGTGCGCAGGGCCCAGCTGACGCTGTCGCGATGCCGGGGTTCCACGAACGAGCCGGCGACCATGCAGGCCAGGACGGCTGCGGCCAGGACCGCGTCCATGGCCAGGGGATGTGCTTTGGCCTGGCGTTTGACCCGCTGGAGGGTGCTCACGGGGGTTCACGGTAGCCGGGGTGGGTGTGCGGGGGTATGGGGGGCCGGGGGTCGGAAGGCCGGTTGTGAGGTGGCTCGGCGTGGGGGCTGGGGCGGGGCGATTGCGCAACCCGGCGCGGCGGGGTGCCGCCCGCGCCCACCCGTGCCGCCCTGGGGGCACCTCCCAGGCCCTCAAGGCACTGGGGGAGGCACGTATGCCCGCGGTTACGCAGCTTCAGCCCGGGATCAGGCCGTCGTCGCTCAGCAGGTCCCGGACCTCGTCCAGAGTCGCGTCCGGAGAAGGGAGGATCAGTTCCGACGGTTCCAGGGAGTCGTCGGGCAGCGGTTCGCCCAGGTCTCGGACCCTGGTCAGCAGGGCCTGGAGGGTGCGGCGGAAGCCGGGGCCGTCGCCGTTCTCCATTTCCGACAGGAGCTCGTCGTCCAGCTTGTTCAGTTCGGTGAGGTGGCCGTCGGCCAGCCTCACCTGGCCCTCCCCCATGATCCGTACGATCATGTCGCCCTCCTAGGCGTGGGCCCCTACTGCTTGTCGAAGCGCGGGGTGTCCTGCGGCTGCTGCTGGGACTGCTGCTGGCTCGTGCCACCTTCGAGGGCCTGCTGCCCACTGCTCGAACCACCGGCCAGCTCGGCCTTCATCCGCTGCAGTTCCAGCTCTACATCCGTACCACCGGAGAGCCGGTCCAGCTCGGCCTGGATGTCGTCCTTGTGCATGCCGGACTGGTCGTCGAGGGCACCGGAGGCGAGCAGCTCGTCGATCGCGCCGGCGCGGGCCTGGAGCTGGGCCGTCTTGTCCTCGGCGCGCTGGATCGCCAGGCCGACGTCGCCCATCTCCTCGGAGATGCCGGAGAAGGCCTCGCCGATCCGGGTCTGCGCCTGGGCCGCGGTGTACGTCGCCTTGATCGTCTCCTTCTTCGTACGGAAGGCGTCGACCTTGGCCTGGAGCCGCTGGGCCGCGAGGGTGAGCTTCTCCTCCTCGCCCTGGAGCGTCGCGTGCTGGGTCTCCAGGTCGGTCACCTGCTGCTGGAGGGCGGCACGGCGGGACAGCGCTTCGCGGGCCAGGTCCTCACGGCCCAGCGCGAGCGCCTTGCGGCCCTGGTCCTCCAGCTTGGTGGACTGGGACTGCAACTGGTTCAGCTGGAGTTCCAGTCGCTTGCGCGAAGTCGCCACGTCGGCGACGCCGCGGCGGACCTTCTGGAGCAGCTCCAGCTGCTTCTGGTACGAGTAATCGAGGGTCTCGCGCGGGTCCTCGGCCCGGTCAAGGGCCTTGTTCGCCTTCGCGCGGAAGATCATCCCCATACGCTTCATGACACCGCTCATGGGCTTCGCGCGCCCCCTTCTGACCGACTCCGGCTCCAGCACCTGCGACAGAACCCACAGTACGGGCCCTGCATCCATTACCGCACTGTTCGGGGACGGATGCGCTCATCCCCAAGGACGACTGAACACGCTCCCGCTCCGGCGTAGGGAGTAGGTGGTCCCCGGGGTCACCGGGGATACCCCCGGTAACCGGAGCCGTACCTCCCGGGGAACGACCGGGTGCGTACGCAACGTCCCCTCTGTCCCCTTACAGACGACTGGTGTTGCCGGATCGTTCCCCACGGGACTGGGGTCCATGCCCGGGAAGCCCTTACCCTTGGGTTTTGTGTTCCGTAGCCGTGCGAAGGATGAGAAGGCCCAGGCAGCCGACAAGGCGCCGGTGAACTTCTCCAAGCAGCCCCGCGACCCGCAGGCCCCGAAGGGCAGGCCCACGCCCAAGCGCAGTGAGGCCCAGTCCCAGCGCCGCAGCGTCGCCAACACGTCGATGACGCGGAAGGAGGCTGCCAAGCGGCAGCGCGAGGAGCGCCGCAGCGCGTTGGAGCGCCAGCGCCAGGCGCTGGCGAGCGGCGACGAGCGGTACCTGCCCGCGCGGGACAAGGGACCGGTCCGCCGGTTCGCGCGCGACTTCGTCGACTCGCGGTTCAACATCGCGGAGTTCTTCCTGCCGATGGCCGTCGTCATCCTCGTGCTGAGCATGGTGCGGGTGGCCGCCCTCCAGAACATCGCGCTGCTGCTGTGGCTCGTGGTGATCGTGCTGATCGTGCTCGACTCGTTCGTCACGGCGTTCCGCCTGAAGAAGCAGCTGAACGAGCGCTTCGCGGGTGAGAACCGGCGCGGTGCCGTCGCCTACGCCCTGATGCGCTCTCTCCAGATGCGCCGGCTCCGGCTGCCGAAGCCGCAGGTCAAGCGCGGAGAACGGCCCTGACCGCGACGGCGTTCTCCGGGGGTGCGGCGGATGCCTGGCTGGACAAGCTGGGCGGGCTGCGCGATGTCGTCCGGCAGGAGCTGGTGGCCCGGCAGCTGGACGAGCAGATAGTCGGACGGTTCCCGGTCGGGCAGCGGCTGCGGGTGCTCGACGTGGGCATGGGCCAGGGCACGCAGGCGCTGCGGCTGGCCCGGGCCGGGCACCAGGTGACCGGTCTGGAGCAGGACGCGAAGATGGTCGCCGTGGCCCGGGAGTCCCTCGCCGGGGAGCCGGAGGGCATCCGGGAGCGGATGCGGATCATCGAGGGCGACGGCCGGGACACCGGCGTGCACTTCCTGCCGGGGAGTTTCGACGTGGTCCTGTGCCACGGGGTGCTGATGTACGTGGAGGAGCCCGACCCGCTGCTGGCGGGCCTGGCCCGGATGCTCGCGCCCGGCGGGCTGCTGTCCCTGCTCGTGCGCAACGGGGACGCGCTCGCGATCCGGCCGGGGCTGTCCGGCGACTGGGCGGGCGCGCTGGCCGCGTTCGACACGGTCTCCTATCGCAACCGGCTGGGGCTCGACGTACGGGCCGACCGGCTGAAGGACCTGACGTCGACACTCGCCGGGATCGGGGCACCGCTGCACGCCTGGTACGGGGTGCGCGTGTTCACGGACACGGCGGCGGACGGCGCCGAGGCCCCGGCCGACGTGGAGACGCTGCTCGCGGTGGAGGAGAAGGCCGGGCGGACGGATCCGTACCGCGGGGTGGCGGCGCTGCTGCACCTGTGCGGCGTGCGCGGCTGACGCACCCGGAGGAGGGGCGAGGGCCGTCGGCCCCCGCCCCGGGCTCACGCCTCGGCCGCGTGCAGGCTCATCGGCCCGTAGATCTCCGTGGCGTCCTCGAACAGCCGCACCTGGTCGGCACCGCCTTCCAGCAGGGCCTTCCAGTGCTCCCCGATCCAGGACTCGGCGTCCCCCTGGGTGGGGAACTCCTCCGGCGGCACCGCGGGCTGGACCTCCGTCCCGTCGGTCTTCTCGAACCGCCACGTCCATGCCGCCATGTACGCCTCCCATGTGTGTGAGCACACTGCACAGCGGAAGCCGGATCTTGGTCCGGCTCCTGTCCAGAGCCTATGCGCTCCGCTGGGTTCGGCGTTATAGGCCTGGTGGGAGCGCGGGTGGTCGGGCGCGTGCGGGTCGTGGGGGTTGATCACGCAGTTCCCCGCGCCCCTATCGGGGCGTCTCCATCACGCATGTCCCATGCGCACGGGTGAGAATCGGGGCGTGGAACTGACTCTGCTCGGCACCGGCGCCCCCGCGGGGCTCCCCCGCCCCGACTGTCCCTGCGCGGCCTGTGCGGCTGCCCTCGGCCCCGACGCGCGGGCGGCCACCGCGCTGCTCCTGGACGGGGCGCTGCTGCTCGACCTGACGCCCGGGGCCGCCTTCGCGGCGGCGCGGGCGGGCCGTTCCCTGACCGGCGTGCGGCAGGTGCTGCTGTCGCATCCGCACCACGGGCCGGCCCTCGAGGTGCCGGCCGGGCTGCCGCAACCCGGACGGGTGCCGGACGGGCGGGAGTTGACGCTGCTGACGGGGCATCGGGTGCGGGCGGTGGCGATGGACGCGCCGGGGACGGGGTACGCGGTGACCGGGCCGGAGGGGCAGCGGCTGCTGTATCTGCCGCCGGGCGGGGCGCCGGCGGGGCTCGAGGCGCCGGCCGAGTCGTACGACATGGTGCTCGTGGATGTCGTGGGGCGGCCGGACGCGCTGGCGAAACTGCGGGCGGTGGGCGCGGTGGGGCCGACGACCGATGTGGTCGCCGTCCATCTGGACCACGACGTGCCGCCCGGGCCGGAGCTGGGGCGGCGGCTCGCGGCGGCCGGGGCGCGGGCCGTGCCGGACGGGACGACGCTGGCGGTGGGGGCCTACGAGGACGTGCCGGACGTGCCTCGGCGGACGCTGGTGCTGGGCGGAGCGCGGTCGGGCAAGTCGGTGGAGGCCGAGCGGAGGCTGGAGGCCTTTCCGGACGTGCTGTACGTGGCGACGGGCGGGTCGCGCAACGGGGACACCGAATGGTCGGCGCGGGTGGCCGCGCACCGGGAGCGGCGGCCGGGGTCGTGGCAGACGGTCGAGACGTGCGATCTGGTGCCGTTGCTGGAGGCGGAGGGACCGCCGTTGCTCATCGACTGTCTGTCGTTGTGGCTGACGGATGCGATGGATGCGGTGGGGGCCTGGGACGACGCGGTGTGGGCGGAGCGGGGGGAGAAGGCGTTGCGGGAGCGGGTGCGGGAGTTGACGGAGGCGGTGCGGTCGACTCGGCGGACCGTTGTCGCCGTGTCGAACGAGGTGGGGTCGGGGATCGTGCCGTCGACGGCGTCGGGGCGGCGGTACCGGGATGAACTCGGGCGGTTGAACACGGGGTTCGCGGACGAGTGTGAGCATGTGCTGTTGGTGGTGGCGGGGCAGGCTGTGGTGCTGCGGGGGTGAACGGTGCGCGGCCTCCGGGCTGGGGTAAGGCCCGCAGCTAGGTGGCTTTGCGGGCGATCACCCGGTACGCGTTCGCGAAGCGGGTGCGGCGGGCCACGGGGGCCAGGAGGTGGTCTGCCACCGCTGCCAGGGTCACGAGTGGGATGCCCGCTCGGAGCAGGGCCTCGCGGAGGTGTTGGCGGGCCAGGGGCGGGGGGACCGCTCGCCAGGGGGTGTCGGGGGCGGGGAGGGTGTGGGAGAGGGCCAGGGCCGTGGCGCCGGAGAGGTCGTGGGGGATGTGGACGGGGCGGTGGTCCAGGAGGGCGATCGTGCAGCCGGCCGCCTCCAGTTCCGCGCGGAGGTTGTGCGGGGGGATCAGGTGCAGATGGCGGGGCTGGTCGTAGGCGAGCCACCAGCGGCCCAGTAGGGCGGCGTACAGGCTGCGGGGGGTCAGGGTCTCGATGAGCAGGTGGCCGCCGGGGCGCAGGACTTCGAGGGCGGCGTGGAGTTCCGCACGGGGGTCGGGAGTGCCCTCCAGGTGGTGGAGCATGCTGACCACGTCGTAGCGGGCGCGCAGGGGCGCCGAGATCCGGGGGTCCGTCAGTCGGCCCACATGGGCCTCCTCGACGCGTTCGGCCGAGCGGGCGCGGACCACGCGCGGGGTGTGGTCCAGGCCGTCGAACGAGGTGTAGGGGAAGAACTCCTGGGCCGTCACGGGAAAGCGGGCGTGGCCCGTGCCCACGTCCAGCCAGCTCTCCGGCTCCCCGAACCGCAGCATCGCGCGGGCGGCCGAGCGGTGGCGGAGCCGGCTGCCGCGCAGCGCCAGGAGGGTGTCGGCCGCGACGTCCCGGGGCGCTCCGCGCACCATCCGGTGGTAGAGCGCGAGTCCCTCGAAGGTGAGGCGGGGGTTCTGGAACGTGTGGCCGCAGTCCCGGCATGCGTCGACGGTGAAGCTGCCCGGGTTGTATCGCCGCAGGTCACTGGTGCGCAGCCGGTTCCGCAGCCGGGCGGAGCCGCACCAGGGGCAGTCCTCGCGGCGCGGCTCGTGGACCCGTGTGGTCGCTTGGGAGGCGGGGAGTGCGGAGGGGGCGGGATGTGTGGGCATGGGCGGCTCCCGGGCGCGAGGCGTACGGCAGGGACGTCCGACCCACCGCGTACGACAATCCACTGCAAACCGGAACGTATGGGATGGGGATCTCGGGTGCAACGACGTCGCCGCCGCGGAGTCGTGATGTGGCGCCGTGCTGTTCGACCGGTGCCGGTACTGTTCGGCGAATGAGCTCGCTTAATCTCGACGACTTCACCGATCTGATCGAGCGTCCGGACGGCGGGGTGCGCCGTGACGCCGAGGCGCGCCGGGAGCGGCAGATCGTGCCGCCCGGGTCGCTGGGCCGCCTCGATGACCTGGGTGAGTGGCTGGCGGCGGCGCAGTCCGCCGTGCCGGTGCGGCCGATCGAACGGCCGCGGGTGGTGCTCTTCGCCGGTGACCACGGCGTCGCCGAGCTGGGCGTCTCGGCCCGGCCGGCGGGCGGCGCCGGGGAGTTGGTGCGTGAGGTGCTGGAGGGCGGCCGGCCCGTGTCGGTGCTGGCGCGGCGGCTGGGCGTGCCGGTGCGGATCGTCGACATGGCCCTGGACTGCGACCCCGAGTCCCTGCCCGAGGACGTCGTGCGGCATCGGGTGCGGCGTGGCAGCGGGCGCATCGACGTCGAGGACGCGCTGACCCTTCAGGAGGCCGAGGCGGCGTTCCGGGCCGGGGTCGCGGTGGCCGACGAGGAGGCCGACTCCGGTACGGATCTGGTGGTGCTCGGCGATGTGAGCGTGGGCGGGACCACGGCGGCGGGCGTGCTGGTCGCGGCGTTGTGCGGGGTCGACGCGTCGGTCGTCACCGGCCGGGGCGGGCTGGCGATCGACGACCTGGCGTGGATGCGCAAGTGCGCGGCGATCCGCGACGGGCTGCGCCGGGCCCGGCCGGTGCTCGGGGACCAGTTGCAGCTGCTGGCGGCGGTGGGCGGAGCCGACCTCGCCGCGATGACGGGCTTCCTGCTCCAGAGCGCGGTGCGGAAGCTGCCGGTGGTGCTCGACGGGGTCGTGACGGCCGCGTGCGCGCTGGTCGGGCAGCGGATCGCGTTCCGGGCGCCGGACTGGTGGCTGGCCGCGCACGACAGCGGCGAGCCCGGACAGGCCAAGGCGCTGGACCGGATGGCCCTGGAGCCGCTGCTGACGCAGGGCGTGACCGTCGGCGAGGGCGCGGGCGGCCTGCTCGCGCTCCCCCTGGTGCAGGCCGCGGCCGCGCTGGCGGCGGAGCTGCCCGAGAAGCCGAAGGAGTCCGAGGCGCCGGAGACCGCGGAGGCTCCCGACGCGTCGGAGGCCTCGGAGGTTCCCACCGAGCAGTAGCGTTCCGGGAGATCCTGGTCACGCACACCTGGCTCAACTTCGTCCCCTTCCGGTCGGTCTTCGCGTGTGGTGTCGGTTTGACTGAGCCACAGACACCGCGCACACCCGCCGACGTACCGACATCCGGACGAGGACGACCCGATGACCACGCTCGCCCGCTGGGCCCGCGCCGAATGGGGGCCCCTGTACGCGGCCGTGCGCGGGCCGCTGCGGGAGCGGCGCCTGCGGGCCGTGCCGACGGCGGTCACGGCCGTGTGCCTCACGGCCGCGCTGCACGTGGTGCACAACCAGTCCTGGGGCTACCGGTTCGTGCAGGACATCGGGGCGGTTCGGGCCGAGGACCCGCTGTGGCTCGCACTCCTGCGTACTCCGCTGTCGCTGTTCGTGCCCGCCCTGGACCTGCCGGTGTGGGGCGCGCTGGCACAGCTCCTGCTGGTGTTCGGCATCGCGGAGCTCTGCCTGGGCGGGCGGCGGACGCTGCTCATCGCGTACCTGGCGACGCTCGCGGGCACGCTGTACGCCCGCCTGGGCATCTGGCTGGGCCCGGACTCCCCGCTGGGACTGCCCGCCTCGGACGCTCAGGTCGTCGACACCGGGCCGTCGGCGGCGGTGGTGGGACTCGCCGTCTACCTGGGATGGCACTACCGCGCGTACGTCACGGCCGGGGCGGTGATCGTGGCGATGGTGGCCGAGGTCGCCGTGAAGGAGAACCTGGCGGGCAAGGAGCACCTGGCGGCGATCGCGGCCGTACTGGTGGTGTGCGCGGGCGGAGCGGTGCGCCGGCGGCGCGTCAGTGGTGTTCGAGGGACCGGGTCGGCTGCTGGTCGGGCGCGCCGCCGATCCAGTCCTGGAACGCGCGCCGGGGGCCCAGCCAGCGGCGGTCGTGGCGGTAGGCCCGCAGGCCGGACTTGGCGCGGGCGCGGGGGCGGCGCCGGTAGAAGCGCTTGGCCCAGTAGGAGCCGGGGCGGGCCAGCCGTACGGCGCCGATCAGGGCGATGACGGGGACGATCACGCCGAAGACCGCGAGGCGGGTCTTGCCCTTGAACAGGGCGATGAGAGCGAAGACGAAGTTCACGACGATGTTCACGATCACAGTGGCGCGGTTCTGCTCCTGGTCGTCCGAGAGGTCGTTGACGCCCAGGGGCGAGAAGCCGATCAGGAGCAGTCCGACGAGGGAGGCGGTGAGGACGACCATCTCGACGCTCTTGCGGCCGGCCTCGGTCCAGTAGACGTCGGCCAGGTGCAGGACCAGGGCGAACTCGTCGAGGACGAGCCCGGCGCCGATGCCGAAGATCACCGCGGCCAGCCCCGAGCCGAAGCCGTGCTGGCCGGCGGCGACCGCGCCGAAGCCGCCGGCGATCGTCAGGATGACCCCGGGGACCACGTGGTGAACGTGGACACCGCTGCTGCTGCTGACGTTGCGGAAGGGACCCTTGCCCGCGCGGATGAGGCGGGTGATCCCCCGGGTGATCAGGAAGGTCAGCACGAAGGAGACGAGGGCGAGGAGCAGCGGCAGCTTGCCGGGTTCGATGATGTTCCGCTCCAGCCATCCCATATGTGAACTTTATCCTCGGCCACCGCATCCGCTCTTCTGACCGGCGGGTAGCCTGCGCCGGTGCCCAGAATCTCGCCCCTCGACGGTCTCCGCTTCGCCTTCGGCACCCTCACGGTGATCCCGGTCCGGGTGACCCGGTGGGACCGGGAGGCCGCGCGTGGCGGCATGCTGGGCGCTCCTCTGACCGGGCTCGCGGTCGGTGCCGCCGCCGCCGCCGTCGGGCTGGTGCTGCTGTTCCTCGGTGCTGGTGGACTGCTCGCCGCCGTGGCCACCGTCGCCGTCCCCGCCGTCCTGACCCGGGGGCTGCACCTCGACGGGCTCGCGGACACCGCCGACGGGCTGGGCAGCGGCAAGCCGGCCGAGGACGCCCTGCGGATCATGAAGCAGTCGGACATCGGGCCGTTCGGGGTCCTCACCCTCGTCCTCACTCTGCTCGCGCAGGTCGCCGCGCTCGCCCAGGCCTACGACGCCTCCTGGACCCGGGGCGCGTGGGCCGCCGTCGTCTCCGCGACGGTCGCCCGGCTGGCCCTGACCCTGGCGGCCCGGACCGGGGTGCCGGCGGCGCGGCCGGAGGGGCTGGGGGCGGCGGTGGCGGGTGTGGTGCCGGTGCGCGGGGCGGTGGTCGCCGCCGTGGCCGTCGCGGGAGCCGCGGCGGCGGCCGGTGCCCTCCTCGGGCCGTACGACATGGCCAGGAGCGTGCTCGCGGTCGTCCTCTCCCTGGCCGCAGCCGAGGCGCTGCTGCGCCACTGCACCCGCCGCTTCGGCGGGGTCACCGGGGATGTCTTCGGCGGTCTGGCGGAGACGGCGGCGACCACGGCGCTGGTCGTTCTTGTGCTGGGCTGAGCCGGACTTCTGTCACCGGGCTGAAACGATCTCTCGGTCCCCCTCCTGCCCGGGCCGCCCAGCCGCTAGCTTCCTGCCCCGGAACACACAAGTGATCGGGGGACGTTCATGCCGAAGCTGCGCCGTGCCGTGGCCTGGGCCGTCGACTTCGCACTGGTGGTGGCGCTGGCCTCGGCGCTCGCCGTGCTCACCTTCCACCGGATCTCGGCGCTCGTCACCGACGTGCCCGAACTCGCCACCCGTAGCGGCCTGGACCTGCTGACCTCGCGCGGCGACGTGCTCGACGCCTCCCAGGACCTGGGGCTGACGCTGTGGGACAAGTCGGTGCTGTACGTCGAGCAGGCCTTCGGGCTGCTGGTGCTGGCGGTGTTCCTCTACCAGTGGGCGTGTCTGGCCCTGGCCGGGCGGACGGTCGGCAAGGGCCTGGTCGGGCTGAAGGTCACGCCGCGGCTGCCGCGCCGGGCGGCGCGGCGGGCCGCCGTCACCACCGCAACGGACGTCGCCGTGTACGCGGTGGCCTGTGTGCTGCTGGTCGAGGGTCAGGTCGTGCTGTCGGTGCTGGTGTGGGCGGTCGCGGTGGTGCTGTTCCTGCTGAACGCGCTGCCGGTCCTGTCCCCCAGCGGCCGGTCCCTCGCCGATCGGGTGGCGGGTACGGCGGTCACGGGGCTCTGGCTCAGCACGCCTGTCGCCACGCCCCTAGTTCGTACTTCTTGAGCAGCGAACTCAGTTTCAGACGGCGGGACTCGGCGCAGAAGCGGCCGGTGGGCACCTCGTACTCGACGTGGAAGACGGCCTTGCCCGCCTCCACGAACGGCTTCAGGGCCCCGCACTCGTCGTACTGGGCGCACTGTTCGTTGACCGCGAAGTCGAAGTCCCCGACCAGCTCCGGGATCTGGTCCAGGTCGTTCTTCAGGCCGACGGCCAGACCCCGGTCGTGGGCCAGGCGGGCGATGAGGCGGTTGTAGCGGAGCTGGTCGGCGGCGGTCAGCGGGAAGCCCGTGTCGTTGCGGTAGCCGTCCATGTTGTCGGGCTCCACCGCGTCGAAGCCCTTGTCGCGGCACATGTCCATGCGGGCCGCCATGAGCGGCTCCAGGACGTCGGTGCGGCGGATGTCGAGCCAGCGTTCGCCCTCCCAGCCGTTGCCCCGGCCGAGCACCCGCTTCGGGAACTTCTTCGCGTCCGGGCGGAACTCCTCCCAGGCGCCGGTGGACAGATAGCAGATGACCTTGCGGTCCTCGCGGTGCAGCCGGGCGACGGTGGCCTCGGAGTGGTCGAAGCCGTCGATGTCGTAGACCGGCACGTCGACGGAGGTGTCCAGCCGGCCGCTGAGCTGCCACTGCCAGGCCGTGCCGGGGCGGGGCTGCCAGCGGGGACCGGGCTTGTCGTCGGGGCCCTGGGTGCATCCCGCGAGGAGCAGGACGAGCAGGGCGACGAGCAGGGGGCGTCTCACGGGGCGTTCTCCGGGTTGTGCAGGGTGTACGGCAGTGTGCCCCAAGGATGATCTCCGCTTCCGGGCACCGCGCAGTGCACCGCCGCGCCCCGCTCCCGCGCCAGGCGCTCGGGGTCGGCGCCGGGCGGCACGCCGTACACCAGGTGGCACAGCCGTACCCCGCTGTCGCCGGGCCGGGGCTGGGGAGGCAGGGCGCGGTAGGCCGCCCAGGTGCCCTCGAAGGTGACGAGGACGTCGGCGATGCGGGCGTAGCAGGGGTGCGGTGCCGTGCCGTGGTTGAGGACGAGGGTGCCGCAGCCGACGCCCCAGGCGGCCACGGCCAGCCGCTGGTAGTGCTCGAACTGCTCGGGCCCGGACGGGACCTGGTCGAGGAAGGCGCCGTCGGTGCCGTACCAGTCGCGGTGCCGGGTGAGGTCGCGGACGACGTCCGTGGCGGCGCGGCGGCCGTAGTCGGTGTCGGCGTACCCCAGCACCCGGACACCCGCCGTCTTCAGCCGGGCGGCGACCTCGGCGAAGGCCTCGTCGGGGCGGTCGCCGGGGCCGCTGGCCGGGTTGAGGACGACCCCGTAGAGGCGGGGCGCGGCCGCGACGATCGCGTCCCATTCGGCGGGGCGGGCGGACGGGTGCTCGTAGTACGGGACCAGGAGAGTGCTCATCGGTGGGCGGTTGCCCTCCCCAGCAGGGCGCACACCAGGACGGCCTGGACGACGGCCGCCGTGCCGCAGACGGCCGCACCGGCCAGGTGCGGATCGCCGGTGCGGGTGGCGAGGAGCACGGTCTGGGCGAGGGCGGCGGCGCAGCACACCGCCGTCGCGCCGGTCACCGCGCCGAACGACTGGAGCAGCAGGCCCGTCCACAGGACCACGCCCAGCAGGAGCAGCCCGGCCAGCCGGACGCCGCCCGGGACCGGGGACTGGGGCCACAGGGCGGAGACGGCGAGGCTCAGCGCGAGCAGCGCGGCGAGATAGGCGGCCAGGCACTGGACGACCGTCAGGGCCGTGGTCCGCCGGAAGTCCCGGGCCGTGCCGCTGGAGCGCAGCCCGGCGAGGCTGTCGCTGCGGAAGCGGTACAGCAACCACTCGGCGGGGCCCATGCTGAGGGTGAGCGCCACGGCGGCGGGCGCGGCGACCGCGCTGTGCTCCTCGCCGGCGAGGGCGTCGCCGAGCGCCGCGTACAGCACGAGGACGCCGGTGCCGAGTCCGAACAGGGCGTACGGCAGGGAGCCCGTGAGCCGGGGGCCGGCGGGGCGGAGGTGTGCGGGGGCGGTGCCGAACGCGCCGAAGGGGAGCAGGGCGACGAGTCCCGCGGTCCAGCCGGTCTCGTCCTTCAGGGCGGGCGCCACCTCCCGCAGCCCGAGCGCCGCGACCGCCACCAGGGAGCCCAGCAGCAGGGCCAGGCTCGCGGCCTCGGGCAGCGGGCCGACCAGGGACAGGACCGCGCCCGTCGCCATCGGTGCGAGCGCGGCCAGCAGGAACCGTTCGCGGCCCATCACCAGCAGGACGGTCGCCGCCGCCAGGTAGCAGGACTGCCCGGCGGCGAAGGCGACCACGGTCCGGGTGGCCCCGCCCGCGAACGCCAGCGCGACCAGTGAACCGAGCAGCGCACCGGCCGGGGCGCCGAGCAGCAGGGCTCGCCGGGCGGCCATCCGGTCGCCCAGGCCCAGCCAGGCGTACGCCCGGTGGGCGAGCCCCTGGTTCCACGTCCAGCCGCACAGTGCCCCGGCCAGGAGCGGGACCGTGCCCGCGGGGAGGCCGAGGTCGCCGGGGCCCGTGAACAGGGGTGCGCCGAGGACGTAGGCGAGGCCGGGCAGGGCGAAGACGACACCGCGCAGCAGGCAGCCCAGCAGGCCGATCCGCCAGGGGTCGTGGACCGGGCCGTCGGGCTCGGGGTGGCGGCGCTCGACCCGTTCGTAGAGGGTCTCGGCGAGGGCGAAGGAGTTCTTCACGCCGTACCGCTGGCGTATCTGGTCGTCGGAGAGGCCGTCGGACTCCAGCAGGGCGGCTATCTCGTCCGGGTGGACGGCCGCGGCTATGAAGTCCTCCAGGCGGACGGCGAGTTCGTCGACCGGGTCGGGCTGGGCCCAGCTGGGGGTGCGCTGCCGGGGGATTCCCGGGAGGGTGTCCGGGCGGGAGCCCGGGGGCAGCCAGACGCTTCCGCTCACCAGCCGGCCCCGTCCGTCGCGACGGCCGCGTACCAGGGATCGCGCAGTTCCAGGGTCCAGTCGGCCACGGTCTCCAGCGTCGGCTCGTACACCTCGTCCTCGCCCGCGAGTTCCTTGTAGATGGTGCGGAAGGCGTCCACCGAGCGGCGCAGCGTGAACCGGTCGATGACCCGCTGGCGCGACAACTCCCCCAGCTCGATGCGTCGCCCGTCGTCCTTGAGCAGGGTCAGCGCGGCGGCGGCCATCTTCTCCGGCTCGCGCGGCGGCACGACCAGACCGGTGTCGCCGACGGCCTCGCGCACTCCCCCGACGTCCGTGGACACCGTCGTACGGCCGCAGGACATGGCCTCGATGATGGAGAACGGGAAGCCCTCGGAGATCGACGACAGCATGACGAGGTGCCCGGCCGCGTAGGCCCGCCAGACCTCGCTGATGCGGCCCTCGAAGGTCAGGCCGTCGGTGACGCCCAGTTCGGCGGCGAGCTTCTCCAGGCGGGTGCGGTAGGCCTCGCCGCCGGGCGGGACCGGGCCGAAGAGCCTCAGCCGGGTCGCCGGGATCTCGGCGCGCACCATCGCGTAGGCGCGGATCAGGGTCTCCAGGTCCTTGATGGGGTCGATCCGGCCGCACCAGGAGAGGGTCGGGACCTCGGGCTCGGGGCCGGCGTGCGGGAAGGCGGCCGGGTCGACGCCGTTGTAGACCGTGCGGATCTTGTCGGCGTCGGCGCCGCCGCGCTCCTCCCACCGGCGGTTGTACTGGTTGCACGGCGTGATCAGGTCGGCGGCGCGGTAGCCGTGGGAGTTGAGCTCGCGGTAGAAGCCCAGCATGAAGGCCTTCACGGGCCAGCGCTGGGCGCCCTGGCGGTAGCCGAGGTAGCGCTCGCGCAGGTAGATGCCGTGCTCGGTGAGGAGGAACGGCACGCCGTCCAGGTGGCGGGCGGCGAGCGCGGGCAGGGTCGCGAGGCCGCTGCTGACGGCGTGCGCGACGGAGTCCTCGGGGATACGGACGCCGAGCGGGCGCAGGGCGTGTTCCAGCAGGTCGGTCGCGGTCAGCGCGTCGTGCACGGTGGGGCGGGCGGCGGCCGTCGGCAGATGCGGCATGGTCCATATCCACATCAGCGACCGCAGCGCCGACTCGGTGCGCAGCGCGGCCGGCAGGCGTCCGTCGCGGGCGAGTTCGGCCAGCTCGGTCAGGGACTCGCCGAAGTCGGCGTGCGAGCCGGGGTCGAGGAAGGAGAGCAGAAAGCGCTCGTAGGTCTCGGTGAAGCGGCGGCGGGCCCTGCCGTACGGGGGTCTGGCGCGGCCGGGGCGCGGGCCCCAGGTGGGGACCGAGGTGTGCGCGTAGACGTTGGGCGGCAGTTCCCAGGTGATGGGTTCGCGGCCGTTGCCGGTGAGCGAGACGAGGTGGAAGTCGACCTCGGGCATGCCCTTGACGAGCTGGTCGCACCAGGTGCTGACGCCGCCGTGGACGTGCGGGTAGGTGCCCTCCGTGAGCATGGTGACATGACGGCCTGTTCGCCTCATGCGGTGATTCCCCCTGTGGTGCGGATGATGTGCGGGGAACTGCATGCCCGGATGCCGAGTGCGGCTTCTTGTGGGCTGGTCGCGCAGTTCCCCGCGCCCCTAAAAGCTCTAGGGCAACTTCAGTGTCAGAGCCGACTGGAGTGCTGCCGGGGTCGTCCAGGCCGAGCGGGCTCCTGCGTACGGGGTGCCGAACGCGGCCGTGCCCAGCAGGAGTTGCTTCTGGGTGCCGTCGGGCGCGGTCACCGGGATCTGCGTTCCGGACGGTGCCGTGACGGTGACCGTGTTGCCGATGAGGTACGCCGTGACACGGCCGTCGGCCAGGGCGGTCTGCCAGGCGGCGCGGCGCTGCACCTCGGTGCCGATGGCGCTGTGCCGGGGGTTCTCCAGTGGGGTGTTGTCGGCGAACAGCGCCCGGTAGTCGTCCAGCACCTTCTCCATGACCGGGTAGAGCAGCCGGTCCTCCGCCAGGTTGGACTGGTGCGCGTAGTGCGGCCGGGGGTCGCCGGCGAGGACGTGTCCGAGGGCGGTGCGCGCCTCCTGCGGGACGATGTGCTCGGCGTACCCGGTGGCGGGGTCGAGCGGTTCGTCGAGGCAGGTCGAGGAGGGGTTGTCCTCGCAGACACCGCTCCCGCCGTCGGCCCGCGAGGTGTAGACCCAGTTGTACTCGTCGGCCATCTCGGCCGCCGTGCCCACGTTGTAGTACACGTTCATCGGGTGGCGCGGGACGGTGAGGGCGTTGCCGATCGCGCGCTGCTCAGGCTCGCGGGAGTTGTCCGAGGCGACCCACTTGACGCCGGTGTCGGCGAGGGCGCTGGCCAGGTTCGGGTTGTCGGCGGGCTGCTGGGGCAGCGTCTTCAGGCCCGAGTGCTCACCGGTGACCAGTTCCGTGCGATCGACTGGAAGGCCCTTGTTCACCGCCCAGGCGTGGTTGTCGCGGATCTGCGCGGCGATCTCGGCGCGGCTCATGTACTTGGTCGAGCCGTCGGTGTTCTTCGCGCAGCTCCACGGCACGGTGGAGGTGTCCTGCACGCAGCCCAGGAAGGGGTGTGTGTAGGTGTGGTTGACCCAGCGGTACTGGGCCTTGTCGGCGAGCAGCCGGTCGGCCAGGGCGTCGGTGCCGCCGTGCTCGGTCTTCCACTCCTCGCCCGAGCCCGCGTTGTAGACCATGTCCATGGTGAAGCCGTGCTCGCGCTGCCACTGGGCGGCGTGGGCGGCGTCGTCCGCGGTCATGCGGATCGGCGTGGTGCCCTCGCCGTCGCCGCCCGCGCAGTCGAAGTCGCCCGGGGTGCAGTTGCGCTCGGTGTCCCACCGGCTGTCCGGGGCGAACACGTCGTCGATGTGCACGGCGAAGGAGTTGCGGGTCTGCCCGAGGTGCACGCCCCGGGTGAGCCATTCGACGATGCCCCGGGCCAGCAGCCGGAACTGCTGCTGGTTGCCGTTGTAGGCGAAGGTCACGACGAGTTCGCGACGGCCGTCGTGGGCGTACTCGCCGACGAGACTGCCGCGGCCGGTGCCGCCGGGCACGGGGATGTCGACGTAGCTGGTGAAGCCGGCGCGGGGCCGGGCCACGTAGCCGTAACTCTCCTGGACGGCACCCGAGTTGTCCTCGAACCGGAACGCGCCGTCGAGGTAGCCGAACCAGCCCGCCTTCCCGGCCGCGGTGACGGATGCCTCGCGCCCGTCAAGAGTGCCCGCCCAGCCACCCTCGCTGGTGTAGTCGAGGCCGACCTCGGGGTGCGCCCAGGTGTAGGCGTCGACCTGCGGGATGCCGTACGTCCGCTCGTACGTCTCCAGGGCGGTCTGCTCGGCGGAGCCCGCGCCGAACGGGGACTCGTTCGGCAGGACGACGCCCTGGTACTTGGCGCGGGGGCTGCCGTTGACCGTGTCGCTCAGGAACGACTCGGTGATCTTCGGGCGGCCGGCGTCGTTCAGGTCGACGGTCGTGTACGGGACGCCCGTGCTCCTCAGCTGGGCGGTCACGGCCCGGACGGGGCTGTCGCCGTTGTCCACCACCAGCACCTTCAGATCGATGCGGGGTTCCTCCGCGGCCGCCGCCCCGGGCGCCACCGCCCCGGCCGTGATCATGCCGGTCACCGTCACCGCGGCGGCCGTGCTTCTCCATCTGCGCGCACGCTGCGCCATGGTTCCTCCCCCAGAAGATCCCAGAGATCCCCTTGCGGTCGAACAGAGGAGGATCCGTGGAAATCATGCAAAGCGGCGAGCAGGGCGCTCACCGGATCACGATGAGTGTGACTCAGTTCACCGACATGGAGGATCAAGAAATGGCCACTACGCCACCGTCAGGTGAACGCCCGCAGGAATGAGCGAACACGGCCACGCGCGTAGTCTCGTCGTCGAGTGTTCGCCGCACCGGGGAAGGCCCCGTGACACCGGAACCCTGAGGTCGGAATAGGGTCGGCTGTCGGGCCCGGTCGACCCACACCGTTCGACCCCAGAAACTTCACATCGGAAGCGAGATTTCACCACCGTGACTGCTCTCACTCTCAGCACCGCCGCGGCGCCCGGTCTGCGGGCCGACGCCATCGTGATCGGTGTCGCCAAGGGTGCCAAGGGGCCGGTCGTCGCACCGGGCGCCGAGGCCGTGGACAAGGCGTACGACGGCAGGCTCGCCGGCGTTCTGGAGACTCTCGGCGCCTCCGGTGCCGAGGGCGAGGTGACGAAGCTGCCGGCGCCGTCCGGCTTCAAGGCACCGCTCGTGCTGGCGGTGGGCCTGGGCGCGGTGCCCGAGAAGGACGCCGGCTACGACACCGAGGCCCTGCGCAAGGCCGCCGGCATCGCCGCCCGCGCCCTGACCGGGTCCAAGAAGGCCGCCTTCGCCCTGCCCCTGACGGACGCCGCCGACGCCGGCGCGATCGGGGAGGGCGCACTGCTCGGCGCGTACTCCTTCGACGCCTACAAGGACAACGGCAAGGACCCCAAGGCGAAGAACGGCAAGGCCCCCCTCGCCGAGGTCGCCCTGCTCGGCGGCAAGCCCCGCGACAAGGCCTACAAGGCCGCCGTCGAGCGTGCCGTCGCCGTGTCCGAGGAGCTCAACCGCGCCCGCGACCTGGTCAACACCCCGCCGAACGACCTGAACCCCGAGTCGTTCGCCGCGATCGCCCAGGCGGCGGCCAAGGAGCACGGCATCAAGGTGCAGGTGCTCGACGTGAAGGCCCTGGAGAAGGGCGGCTACGGCGGCATCCTCGGCGTCGGGGCCGGCTCGGCGGCGGGCCCGCGCCTGGTGAAGCTGTCGTACACCTCCTCCAAGGCGAAGAAGCACCTCGCGTTCGTCGGCAAGGGCATCACGTACGACTCGGGCGGCATCTCGCTGAAGCCGGCCGGCCACAACGAGACGATGAAGTGCGACATGAGCGGCGCGGCCGCGGTGTTCGCCGCGGTCGTGGCGGCCGCCCGGCTGGGGCTGGAGGTCAACGTCACCGGCTGGCTGGCGCTGGCCGAGAACATGCCCTCCGGGTCCGCGACCCGTCCGGGTGACGTGCTGCGGATGTACAGCGGCAAGACCGTGGAGGTGCTCAACACCGACGCGGAGGGCCGCCTGGTGCTGGCCGACGCCCTGTGGGCGGCGTCCCAGGAGAAGCCGGACGCGATCGTGGACGTCGCGACGCTGACCGGGGCGATGGTGCTGGCGCTGGGGAACCGGACGTTCGGGATCATGGGCAACGACGACTCCTTCCGCACGGCGCTGTACGAGGCGGCGCAGGAGGTCGGGGAGCCGGCGTGGCCGATGCCGCTGCCGGAACACCTGCGCAAGGGGATGGACTCCCCCACGGCCGACATCGCGAACATGGGCGAGCGGATGGGCGGCGGGCTGGTCGCCGGGCTGTTCCTGCGCGAGTTCGTGGGCGAGGGGATCACCTGGGCACACCTCGACATCGCCGGGCCGGCCTTCAACGAGGGCGGGCCGTTCGGTTACACGCCGAAGGGCGGCACGGGCAGCGGTGTGCGGACGCTGGTGCGGCTGGCGGAGCTGACGGCTTCGGGCGACCTGGGCTGAGTTCTCGGTACGGGTCGCGGGGGGCTGGTCGCGCAGCTCCCCGCGCCCCTTGGGCCTCTCATCTGAACGTGGGGCGTCTCACACAGCAGCCCGGCGTCTCCTTCTGTGCTGACAAGTGCGAAGATGGGGCTCGGCAGGACAGGGCCCCACCGAAGGGCCGAAGAACGAGCGGCCGGACACCAGCCGCCTGCCGGTCAGTGAAGACCGGCGTACGGCGCACATGCATGGAGGACGTGACGTGGCGAACGACGCCAGCACCGTTTTCGACCTAGTGATCCTCGGCGGTGGCAGCGGTGGTTACGCCGCGGCCCTGCGCGGGGCGCAGCTGGGCCTGGACGTCGCCCTGATCGAGAAGGACAAGGTCGGCGGCACCTGCCTGCACCGGGGATGCATCCCCACCAAGGCCCTGCTGCACGCGGGTGAGATCGCCGACCAGGCCCGCGAGAGCGAGCAGTTCGGTGTGAAGGCCACCCTCGAGGGCATCGACATCGCCGGCGTCCACAAGTACAAGGACGGCGTCGTCGCCGGCCTGTACAAGGGGCTCCAGGGGCTCGTCGCCTCCCGCAAGGTGACCTACATCGAGGGTGAGGGCCGTCTCTCCTCCCCCACCTCCGTGGACGTGAACGGCCGGCGCGTGCAGGGCCGCCACGTGTTGCTGGCGACCGGCTCCGTGCCGAAGTCGCTGCCCGGCCTGGAGATCGACGGCGACCGGATCATCTCCTCGGACCACGCCCTCGTCCTGGACCGCGTGCCGAAGTCCGCGATCATCCTCGGCGGCGGTGTCATCGGCGTCGAGTTCGCCTCCGCGTGGAAGTCCTTCGGCACCGACGTCACCATCGTCGAGGGCCTGAAGCACCTCGTCCCGGTCGAGGACGAGAACTCCTCCAAGCTTCTCGAGCGCGCCTTCCGCAAGCGCGGCATCAAGTTCAACCTGGGCACCTTCTTCGAGAAGGCCGAGTACACGCAGGACGGCGTCAAGGTCACCCTCGCCGACGGCAAGGAGTTCGAGGCCGAGGTCCTGCTCGTCGCCATCGGCCGCGGCCCGGTCTCCCAGGGCCTGGGCTACGAGGAGCAGGGCGTCGCGATGGACCGCGGCTACGTCCTGGTCGACGAGTACATGCGCACCAACGTCCCGACCATCTCCGCCGTCGGTGACCTCGTCCCGACCCTCCAGCTCGCGCACGTCGGCTTCGCCGAGGGCATCCTGGTGGCGGAGCGTCTGGCCGGTCTGAAGACCGTTCCGATCGACTACGACGGTGTCCCGCGGGTGACGTACTGCCACCCGGAGGTCGCCTCCGTCGGCATCACCGAGGCCAAGGCCAAGGAGATCTACGGCGCGGACAAGGTCGTCGCTCTGAAGTACAACCTCGCGGGCAACGGCAGGAGCAAGATCCTGAACACCGCGGGCGAGATCAAGCTCGTCCAGGTCAAGGACGGTGCCGTCGTCGGCGTCCACATGGTCGGCGACCGCATGGGCGAGCAGGTCGGCGAAGCCCAGCTGATCTACAACTGGGAGGCGCTGCCCGCCGAGGTCGCGCAGCTCATCCACGCCCACCCGACGCAGAACGAGGCGCTCGGCGAGGCCCACCTGGCCCTGGCCGGCAAGCCCCTCCACGCGCACGACTGACCCCTCGGTCGACGAACGCGACGACACAGACTTCCGCACTTTCCGTAAGGAGCAACCGAAACCATGGCGGTTTCCGTAACCCTTCCGGCGCTCGGCGAGAGCGTCACCGAGGGCACTGTCACCCGCTGGCTGAAGGCCGAGGGTGAGCGCGTCGAGGCCGACGAGCCGCTGCTCGAGGTCTCCACCGACAAGGTCGACACCGAGATCCCCTCCCCCGCGTCCGGCGTGCTGTCCTCCATCAAGGTCGCCGAGGACGAGACGGTCGAGGTCGGCGCCGAGCTGGCCCTGATCGACGACGGCAGCGGCGCGCCCGCCGCCGCCCCGGCCCCGCAGGCCGAGCAGGTCGCCGAGCCCGCCCCCGAGCCGGCCCCGGCCGCCCCGTCCACCGAGCAGGCCGCCCCGGCGCCCGCTCCCACCGCCGACGCCGCTGCCGGCGGCGGCTCCGCCGAGGGCACGGACGTCGTCCTGCCCGCCCTGGGCGAGTCCGTCACCGAGGGCACCGTCACCCGCTGGCTGAAGTCGGTCGGTGACAGCGTCGAGGCCGACGAGCCGCTGCTCGAGGTCTCCACCGACAAGGTCGACACCGAGATCCCGGCGCCCACCTCGGGCACGCTGCTGGAGATCGTGGTCGGCGAGGACGAGACCGCCGAGGTCGGCGCCAAGCTCGCCGTCATCGGCGTGGCGGGTGCCGCTCCGGCCGCCGCCCCGGCGCAGGAGGCCCCGGCCGCCCCGGCCCAGCCCGAGCCCACCCCGGCTCCGGCTCCGGCTCCGGCGCAGCCCGCCCCGGCTCCGCAGGCTCCGTCGGCCCCAGCTCCGCAGCAGCAGGTCACCCCGGCTCCCGAGCCGGCCCCGGCCGCTCCTGCTCCCGCCCCGGCTCCGGCCCAGGCCCCGGCCGCTCCGGCCGCCGCCAAGCCGGCCGACGACGGTGCCTACGTCACCCCGCTGGTGCGCAAGCTCGCCGCCGAGAACGGCGTCGACCTGTCCACCGTCAAGGGCACCGGCGTCGGCGGCCGTATCCGCAAGCAGGACGTCATGGCCGCCGCCGAGGCCGCCAAGGCCGCCGCCGCTGCCCCGGCTCCGGCCGCCGCCGCTCCGGCCGCCGCGAAGAAGGCCCCCACGCTGGAGGCGTCCCCGCTGCGCGGCCAGACCATCAAGATGCCGCGGATCCGCAAGGTCATCGGCGACAACATGGTCAAGGCCCTGCACGAGCAGGCCCAGCTGTCCTCGGTCGTCGAGGTCGACGTCACCCGGCTGATGAAGCTGCGTGGCCGTGCCAAGGACGCGTTCGCGGCCCGTGAGGGCGTCAAGCTCTCCCCGATGCCGTTCTTCGTCAAGGCCGCGGCCCAGGCGCTGAAGGCGCACGCGCCGATCAACGCCAAGATCAACGAGGCCGAGGGGACCATCACCTACTTCGACACCGAGAACATCGGTATCGCGGTGGACTCCGAGAAGGGCCTGATGACCCCGGTCATCAAGAACGCCGGTGACCTCAACCTCGCCGGTATCGCCAAGGCCACGGCGGAGCTCGCGGGCAAGGTCCGCGCCAACAAGATCACCCCGGACGAGCTGTCCGGCGCGACCTTCACCATCAGCAACACCGGGTCGCGCGGCGCGCTCTTCGACACGATCATCGTGCCCCCGGGCCAGGTCGCCATCCTCGGCATCGGCGCCACGGTCAAGCGCCCCGCCGTCATCGAGACGGAGGACGGCCCGGTCATCGGCGTCCGCGACATGACGTACCTGACCCTGTCCTACGACCACCGCCTGGTGGACGGCGCCGACGCGGCCCGTTACCTGACGGCGGTCAAGGCCATCCTGGAGGCGGGCGAGTTCGAGGTCGAGCTCGGCCTCTGACCTCCATCGCCGGTACGGCTGCACGGTGCCCCCGCTCGGACATCTCCGGGCGGGGGCACTTTGCTGGGCGAACACCCCGTGTAAGCCTCGTCTCACCTGCACCAAAGCGCCGTCACCCACCCCACCCGCGGAGCGAACCGGCCGTATTGTCTAAACGTCAATCCCGCCTAAGGAGCCCACATGACCGCGCCCGTCATCCACTCGCTGCGCGAGCAGATCCGCGAGCACATCCTGGAGGGGATCATCAGCGGACGCTGGCAGCCGGGCGAGCGGATCGTCGAGCGCCGCATCGCCACCGAACTGGAGGTCAGCCAGACCCCCGTCCGTGAGGCCCTGCGCGAACTGGAGTCCCTGCGCCTGATCGAGTCCGCCCCGAACAAGGGCGTCCGCGTCAGGAACCTGACGGCCGCCGACCTGGAGGAGAGCTACCCGGTGCGGGCCGGCCTGGAGGCCATCGCCGCGGAACTGGCGGCCCAGGGCCTCGCCGAGGACTGCTCGGCCCTGGAACCGCACGTCAGCGCCCTCTACGAGGCCGACCGCATCTCCGACGGCACGGCCCAGGTCCGCCACACCGTCGCGTTCCACCGCGAACTGGTCCGCGCGGCGGGCAACTCGGTCCTGCTGCACACCTGGGAAGGCCTCGGCATCGAGGTGTTCACGGCCCTGTCGATCCGCTGGCTGGGCACCCGGCAGCAGTCGTACGCCGAGGAGCACGAGGAGCTGGTCGCCGCCTTCAAGCGCCGCGACCCCCGGATCGCCGAGCTCGTGAAGGCGCACGTCCTGGGCTGCGCGCCCCGGGCGTGACACCCGAGCACACCCCCGCTCAAACGCCTCCCACCTGCGAAAACCCTCAGCAACGCCGTCACCGCGTGCCACAGCCGGAGGCACCCCGTGCCTACTTTCTCGTGATCAAGAGGTTTTGCCCCTCAACCCTTTGATCGATCATCGATCAGCGAGTTACAGTCGCCGACGGGCTTGCCACCCAAGCTCCAGCCCTGTCCTGCCAAAGACAAAGGGCACCCCCGATCCCCTTACGTGAGGGAACCCCCTTCGACTGAGGAAGGCGGCGACATGACCGACCCCAACGCCATCCAGCCGAGCGAGCTCGACCAGCTCCCGGACCGGGACCCGGAGGAGACCGCCGAATGGCAGGCCTCCCTGGACGCGGTGACCGAGGCGGCCGGGCCGCACCGTGCCGCGTACCTGATGCGGCGCACGCTGGAGCGTGCCGAGGGCGCCGGCATCGCGCTGCCGAAGCTCCTGGAGACCGACTACGTCAACTCCATCCCCACCGCCGCCGAGCCGGCCGTGCCCGGTGACGAGGCGATGGAGCAGCGGATCACCGCGTGGAACCGCTGGAACGCGGCCGCGATGGTCACCCGGGGCAGCAAGTACGGCGTCGGCGGCCACATCGCCACCTTCGCCTCCGCGGCCTGGCTCTACGAGACCGGCTTCAACCACTTCTTCAAAGGCAAAGAGGCCGACGGCTCCGGCGACCAGCTCTACATCCAGGGCCACGCCTCCCCCGGCATCTACGCCCGCGCGTTCCTCGACGGCCGTCTGACCGAGGAGCAGCTCGACAACTTCCGCCGCGAGGCGGGCGGCAACGGCCTGCCCTCCTACCCGCACCCGCGCCGCCTGCCCTGGCTGTGGGAGTTCCCGACCGTCTCCATGGGTCTGGGCCCGCTCTCCGCCATCTACCAGGCGCGCTTCAACCGCTACCTCACCAACCGCGGCATCAAGGACACCTCCGCCTCGCACGTGTGGGCGTTCCTCGGCGACGGCGAGATGGACGAGCCCGAGTCGACGGCGGCACTCGCGCTGGCGGCCCGTGAGGAGCTGGACAACCTCACCTTCGTCATCAACTGCAACCTGCAGCGCCTCGACGGCCCGGTCCGCGCCAACTTCAAGATCGTGCAGGAGTTGGAGGCCCAGTTCCGAGGCGCCGGCTGGAACGTCGTCAAGACGCTGTGGGGCACGGCCTGGGACGAGCTGTTCCAGCTCGACACCACGGGCGCGCTGGTACGCCGTCTGCGCCAGGTACCGGACGCGCAGATCCAGACGTACCAGACCCGCGACGCGGCCTACATCCGCCAGGACTTCTTCGGCGCCGACCCGGCGCTGGCGGAGCTGGCGAAGCTGCTGAGCGACGACAAGATCCTCGAGTGTTTCCACTTCTCGCGCGGTGGTCACGAGTCCCGCAAGGTGTACGCCGCGTACAAGGCGGCCGTCGAGCACAAGGGCGCACCGACGGTGATCCTGGCCCAGACGGTCAAGGGCCACACCCTCGGCGAGGGCTTCGCGTCGAAGAACGCCAACCACCAGATGAAGAAGCTGACGGTGGACGAGTTCAAGAACATGCGCGACCTGCTCGGCCTGCCGATCAAGGACAGCGACTTCGTCGACGGCGTGGTCCCCTACGGCCACCCGGGCGCCGACTCCCCCGAGGTCCGCTACCTCCAGGAGCGGCGTGCCGCCCTCGGCGGTCCGGCCCCGGCCCGCCGCGTCCACCCGGCCGCGCCGCTGCCCGCCCCGGCGGAGAAGGCGTTCGCGTCCTTCGACAAGGGCTCGGGTTCGCAGAACGTGGCGACGACGATGGCGTTCGTCCGCCTGGTCAAGGACCTGGTCCGCGACAAGGAGACCGGCAAGCGCTGGGTGCCGATCGTCCCGGACGAGGCGCGCACCTTCGGTATGGAGAGCCTCTTCCCGTCCCTGGGCATCTACTCGCCCAAGGGCCAGACGTACGAGCCGGTCGACCGCGACCAGCTGATGTACTACAAGGAGGCCAAGAACGGCCAGATCCTCAACGAGGGGATCACCGAGGCCGGTTCGATGGCCGACTTCATCGCCGCCTCGACGTCGTACGCGACGCACGGCGAGACGATGATCCCGTTCTACATCTTCTACTCGATGTTCGGCTGGCAGCGCACGGCCGACCAGATGTGGCAGCTCGGCGACCAGCTCGGCCGCGGCTTCCTCGTCGGCGCCACGGCGGGCCGCACGACGCTGACCGGTGAGGGCCTCCAGCACGCCGACGGCCACTCCCCCGTCATCGCCGCGACGAACCCGGCGGCGCTGACATACGACCCGGCGTTCGCGTACGAGGTCGCGGTCATCGTCAAGGACGGTCTGCGCCGGATGTACGGCGAGGCGGCCCCGGGTGAGGACCAGAACGTCTTCTACTACCTGACCGTCTACAACGAGCCGCTGCCGCAGCCCGCGAAGCCGTCCGTGGACGGCATCGACGAGGGCATCGTCAAGGGCCTGTACCGCTTCAACACGGCGGAGTCGGCGGGCATCACGCCCCCGGCCAACGCCCCGCGGATCCAGCTGCTCGGCTCCGGTACGGCGATCCACTGGGCGCTGAAGGCGCAAGCGCTGCTCGCCGAGGAGTGGGGCGTGGCGGCCGACGTGTGGTCGGCGACCTCGTGGAGCGAGCTGCGCCGGGATGCCCTGGAGGCGGACGAGGCGCTGCTGCGCGGCGAGGAGCGGATGCCGTTCGTCCGGCAGGCGCTCCAGGGTGCCGAGGGCCCGGTGCTGGCGGTCTCCGACTACATGCGCCAGGTCCCGGACCAGATCGCGCAGTGGGTCGAGCAGGACTGGTCCTCGCTGGGCGCCGACGGCTTCGGCCTCTCGGACACCCGTGAGGCGGCCCGCCGCCACTTCGGCGTCGACGCCGAGTCGATCGTCGTCGCGGCCCTGGCACAGCTCGCGGGGCGCGGCGAGGTCAAGGCGACGGCCGTGAAGGAAGCGCGCGCGAAGTACGGCCTGTAAGGGCTTGTGTGCAGGAGGCTCCCGCTGCGGCGGGGGCCTCCTCCTGCATGATGTGGTCCATGCGCGCTGCCCGGCTCATCAAGATGGTGCTGCTGCTCCAGTCCCGGCCCTCCATGACGGCCGCCGAGCTCGCCCGTGAGCTGGAGGTGTCGGAGCGGACGGTCACCCGGGACGCCCAGGCGCTGTCGGAGGCGGGTGTGCCGGTGTACGCGGACCGGGGCCGGGTCGGTGGGTACCGGCTGGTCGGCGGGTACCGTACGCGGCTGACCGGGCTGCACCGCAGCGAGGCCGAGGCGCTGTTCCTGTCCGGGGTGCCGGGGGCGCTGCGCGAGATGGGGTTGGAGGACGCCGCCTCGGCGGCCCGGCTGAAGGTGTCCGCGGCTCTGCTGCCCTCCCTGCGGGACGCGTCGAGGACGGCGGCGCAGCGGTTCCACCTGGACGCGCCGAACTGGTTCAGGGAGCCGGAGACGCCCGTGCTGCTGCCGGCGGTCGCCGACGCGGTGTGGGACGACCGGCGGATCACCGCGCGCTACCGGCGCGGGGAGGACGAGGTCGTCCGGGAGCTGGAGCCGTACGGGCTCGTGCTGAAGGCGGGCGTCTGGTACCTGTGCGCACGGGTGGCCGGGGGCGGCTCCTTCCGGGTGTACCGGATCGACCGGTTCACTGCGGTGGACCCGGGCGAGGAGCGCTTCGAGCGGGAGCCGGAGTTCGATCTGCCGGCCTTCTGGGAGGAGCGGGCGGAGCAGTTCGCGCGGTCCATCCTGCGGGCGCGGATCGTGGTGCGGCTGTCCCCGGACGGTGTACGCAGACTGCCGCACGCCCTCGACTCGCTGTCCGCCCGTGAGGCCCTGGCGGACGCGGACGCCCCGGACGACGACGGCTGGGTGACGGTGGCCCTTCCGGTGGAGTCCGAGGACGTCGCCCACACCCAGCTGACGGCACTGGGCCCGGAGGTGGAGGTACTGGCGCCGGAGAGCCTGCGCGAGCGGTTCGCAGGGGACGCGCTGCGGCTGGCCGGGCTGTACCACCCCCGGGACGGCGTATAACGATCCCGCGCACTCCGGGTGCGCCCCTGTGCCCCAGGGCCGATGCTGGACCCGTGATGGACGAGACGGAGTTCTGGGAGCTGGTGGACGACACCCGGGAGGCCGCCGAGGGCGACCCGGAGGAGCAGGCCGACCTGCTCGTGGAGCGGCTCACGCAGAAGGACCCGGACTCGGTCCTGGACTTCGCCCGGCACTTCGAGTCCCGCTACAACCGCGCCTACCGCTGGGACCTGTGGGGCGCCGCCTGGGTGCTGCTCGACGGGGCGAGCGACGACGCCTTCGACTTCTTCCGGTGCTGGCTGATCGGCCAAGGCCGCCATGTCTTCGAGGGCGCCGTGCACGACCCGGACTCGCTCGCCGATCTGCTGGGCGACTTCGACGAGGAGATCGACGGCGACGGCGAGGAGCTCGGCTACGCGGCGGACGAGGCCTACGAGCAGCTCACCGGTACGGTCGCCCCCGACCTGGCGATCCCGCCCGCGCCCCCGGAACCGGAGGGCACCCCGCTGGACTTCGAGAACGAGGACCTGCTCGCCGAGCGCTATCCCCGGCTGTGGGAGCGCTTCAGGGGCTGAATCAGGCGATGGGGCGGCGCCTCGTGTCGGAGGGGAGCGCGTGCGTCTGGTCGCCCGTCCCCGCCTGGTGCAGCGGGGCGGCGTTGGCCTGGTCGAGGGCGGACGCGGTGGCCGCGGCCGGGCCCAGGACGACGGTCGCGACCGCGCACAGGACCGCCCAGGGGCCGCCCGGCCGGGTGCGCGCCGGGTCCTCCGTACGGCTGCTGTTCATGATCCCCACCTCCGGTCGGCCCGCTGTGGGGACGACGGTAGGGCGCCGGGATCGGAGGACGCTGCGCGCCGGCTGTGGCCCTCCTGTGGACCCGCCGGCCGGCCCTGCAACCGGGCGGCCAGCTGCCTGATCTCCGGCAGCCTGGCGTGCAGGGCGGCGCCCGGGCAGCTGGTCATGTAGCCGTCGTTGTGGCCGGCGAGGGCGGGCAGCTCGGCGGTGGTGCCCGCCGCGTACCGGCTCAGGCCGTTGCTGGAGACCAGGCGGACGCTCGCCCGCGGGTCGGTGCCGGTCAGGCCCAGCTTCCAGGCGGACAGCGCGGCGATGGCGTGGATCATCGCCCGGGGTACGGGCATGCCCGCGGTGAAGGTGCCGAGGGCGGCGATGCCGGTGGTGCGGTGGTTGAAGCCCTGGGTATGGGCGCCGGTGACGGCCCGCTCGACGCCGCCGGCGCGGCCCTCGTAGACGGTGCCGCAGCGGTCGACGACGAAGTTGTAGCCGATGTCGTCCCAGTCGCGGGTGCCGGTCTGGCCGGTGTACAGGTCCCTGAGGATGCGGGGCGCGTCGGCGCAGTCGTAGCCGTTGGGCGAGTCGGTGTGGTGGACGAAGACGGCGGCGACCCGGTCGTCGTAGCGCGGGCCGGGCTGCTTGCGGGCGGCGTCGCCCAGCCACTGCGATCTCGGCACGATGTGCGGGCGCGGTGCGGCGTAGGGCGTGGCGGCGGGGCGGTGCGTGGCCGGGCGGGCGCTGGTCTCGGCGGCGTTCTCGACGCCGTGGGCGCACAGCACCAGCGCCGCGACGGCGGCGACGCCCGGCAGACAGCCGAGCAGCACCCGGGCCGCGCGCGGCATACCGGCTGTGCCGGGTGTCCCGGCGGCGCGGTGCCGGCGCGTGCCCCGCCGTCTTCGGAAGACACGCATGGACCCACTGTCGGCCTGATCCGGTCCGTCCGCGATGTGTGATGTGCCACCCGGTGGAACCATCGTCACGGTCCGCGACGTTTTTCCGAGTGCACGGGCGCGTGGCCGGTTCTGATCATCCACGCGCGTGTGACTGATCACCGGGCCCTCCCCCCGCGTATTAAAGGGTTCCGACAGAAAGGCGGCGTTGCGTGGACCTGCTCGACATCCTGCTGTTGCTGGTGGTCCTGGCCTATGCGGCGTCCGGCTACCGGCGCGGGCTGGTGGCCGGCTGTGTGTCGCTGGCGGGCTTCGTGGGCGGTGCGGTCGTCGGCGTGTGGATCCTGCCGTGGGTGATGGACCTGGTGCCGCCGGGCACGACCCGCGCGACGGTGACGGCGGTGTTCACGGTGCTGCTCCCGGCGGTGGTGGGCCACGAGCTGGCGGGGCGTCTCGCGCTCAGGCTGCGGCGGGAGCTGGACCGGGGGCCGCTCCGAGTGGCGGACGGGATCGGCGGGGCCGTGGCCAACTCGGTCGCGGTCCTGATCGTGGCGTGGGTGGCCGCGAGCGTCCTGGGCGCGTCCTCCTCGCCGCTGGTCACCTCGGCGATCCGGGACTCGCGGCTGCTCGGCGCGGTGCAGGAGACCATGCCGGACACCACCCCCGCCTGGTTCTCGCGGGCCACGTCGGCGCTGACCGAGGCGGGCTTCCCGCAGGTCTTCAACCCCTTCGAGAACGAGTCGACCGCCGAGGTCGCCGCACCCTCCGGCGACAGCGTCACGGCGGCCGCCACGAACGCCGCCAAGCTGAGCACCGTCAAGGTCGAGGGCGTCGCGGGCACCCAGGGCCGCGAGGGCAGCGGGTTCGTGTACGCGCGGGAGCACGTGATGACCAACGCCCACGTGGTGGCGGGCATCGACGAGCCGACCGTGCAGATCGGCGGGGTCGGGCGGACGTACGAGGCGCGGGTGGTGCTCTTCGACCCGCAGAAGGACGTGGCCGTGCTGTACGTGCCGGGGCTCAAGGCGCCCGTGCTGCGGTTCGACGACAACGCCGAGCGCGGCGACTCGGCGGTCGTCGCGGGCTATCCGCAGGACGGCGACCTGAACCTCCAGGCGGCGACGGTCGCGAACCGGGTCCGGGCGACGGGCCAGAACATCTACAACGACGACACCGTCACCCGCGAGATCTACTCGATCCGCTCCACGGTCCGCCCCGGCAACTCCGGCGGCCCGCTCCTCACCACGGACGGCCGGGTCTTCGGCGTGGTCTTCGCCCGCTCCACCTCGGACGCCGAGACGGGCTACGTGCTGACGGCGGCCGAGGTCTCCTCCGACGCCGAGCGCGCGGCGAACGCGACGGCGCCGGTGGACACGGGCGAGCTGGCCGCGTCGTAGGCGTCCTGGTACCCGCTCAGAGGAAACGTCCCATCAGTACGTCGTCCACGTACTGTCCGTCGAGCCGGAACTCCTCGGGCAGGACTCCCTCCACCACGAATCCCTCGGCCTCATAGAGCTTGCGCGCCGGGGTGTTGTAACCGAGGACGCGCAGGGTGAGGCGGCGGGCCCCGCGCCGGCGTGCTTCGTCCACGGCGGCCCGGACGAGTGCCCGCCCGACGCCCCGGCCGCGCGCCTCCTCCGAGACGACGAGGCCCTGGATCTGCCGGACGTGCCGGTTCGAGTCGACCGGCGTCGGGAAGCCGAGGTGGAGGTAGCCCGCCAGGCGGTCACCGGCTTCGGCGACCAGGCAGTCCTCGGGGGCGTGCCGCTCGCTGAAGAACGGCGGGTACGGCGGCTGCGGCTCGGGCACCACGGCGTGCAGGTGCGACCACGCGAGCCGGTCCAGCAGGGCCAGCCCTTCGCCGTCATCGGGCATGGCGACGCGTATACGGAGATCGCGGGACTCGGGCATGGCGTCACCCTACGGCGATGGCTTGTGGCCGTACGCCGGATTTATCGCGCCGGCAGGCAGGATGGGGCCCATGGAACGCTCACGAATCGCAGTGGCCGGTGCGTCCGGTCTCATCGGCGGCGCCCTGGTGCGGTCCCTGGCCGCGGACGGGCACGAGGTGGTGCGCCTGGTGCGCCATGCGCCCCGGGCCGCGGACGAGGTCCGCTGGGATCCCGAGGGCGGGCGTGTGGACGCGGCCGGGCTCGCCGGATGCGAAGCGGTGGTGAACCTGGCCGGTGCGGGGGTCGGCGACCGCCGCTGGACCGACGCCTACAAGCAGCGGATCCGCGACAGCAGGGTGAACGGCACGGCGGCGCTCGCCCGCGCGGTCGCCTCGCTGGACGAGAAGGACCGGCCGCGGGTCTTCGTGAACGGCAGCGCCATGGGCTATTACGGCGAGACCGGGGACCGGACCGTCGACGAGAGCGCGCCGGCGGGCGAGGGCTTCCTGCCCGAGCTGTGCGTGGAGTGGGAGGCCGCGACAGCCCCCGCCCAGGAGGCCGGTGTCCGCACGGTGTTCACCCGGACCGGGCTGGTCGTGTCCCGCGAGGGCGGTGCGTGGGGGCGGCTCTTCCCGCTGTTCCGGGCCGGCCTCGGCGGGCGGATGGGCGACGGGCGGCAGTACTGGTCGTTCGTCGCGCTGCACGACGAGGTCGCCGCGATCCGGCATCTCATGGACACCGACGGCCTGTCCGGGCCGTTCAACCTCACCGCCCCGAACCCGCTGAGGAACCGTGAGATCACGGCGGCGATGGGGCGCGTGCTGCACCGCCCGACGCTGTTCGCGGTGCCCGCGCCCGTCCTGCAGGCCGTGCTCGGCGAGATGGCCGGGGATGTGCTCGGCAGCGCCCGGGCCCTGCCGACGCGACTGCTGGAGTCGGGGTTCCGGTTCGCCTTCCCGGAGATCGAGGGGGCTATCCGGGCGGCGTTGTGACGCACTCCGAGACCGCCGACCGACCGTTCCGAGACAGCCCCTCGCGCCGCACACCAGCCACCTATGACCACTCCATGCCCACAAGGCGTCCGTATGCGACCGCTGTGCGACCGTGCCCTGCCGATGCGCGACTCCCCATGACCGATCACGGCCCTACCCTCGACCAGAACTGGCGTATCCCTGGGGCCTGTTGAGGGCATGACGTCTCCAGCGCCCGCGCAACCTCGAGGAGGGGCACGTGCTTGAGCCCGCTTACCAGGCGGACGTGGTCGTGGTGGGGGCCGGGGTCGCCGGACTCTCGGCCGCGCACCGGCTGACCAGCGCAGGAGTGACGACCATGGTCCTGGAGGCCGCCCACGGGGTCGGCGGCCGCATGGCGACGGAGAAGGTCGACGGCTTCCGGCTCGACAGAATCGGCCAGTTGCTGTCCACGGCATACCCGGAACTACGACTGACACCCGGCCTCGGCACCCTCGTGCTGCGCCCCTTCGCGCCGGGGGTCCTGCTGCACGGGGACGGACGCCACCATCGCGCGGGCGTCCAGGCAGGCACAGGGGGCGCACGGGGCGCACTGCATGCGGTGCGCGCCCTGGCGAGTGCTCCCCGCCCGCCGTCCGCACCCAGGCCGCCCAGGAGGCCGGTGGCGGTGCCCGGCCGGCAGGTCTCCGCACCCCGGAGCCGGTCCGGCGCGCCACTGGGCACGGCCGTCGACCAGGCCCGCCTGGGTGCCGCCCTGACCCGGCTGGCGGGCACACCGGCCGAACGGCTGCTGGCCCGCCCGGAGCTGCCCGCCGGTGAGGCTTTGGCGGCCCGCGGGCTGCCGGCCCGTACGATCGACGGCTTCCTGCGTCCGCTGCTCGCCGCCCTGCTGTGCGACCCGGACCTGACGACGTCCAGCCGGTGCGCGGACCTCGCGCTGCGCGCCTTCGCGGGCGGCCGGCTGTGTCTGCCGGAGGGCGGCGCCGAGGCCCTGCCGGAGCTGCTGGCGAGCACGCTGCCGCCGGGCACGGTGCACACCGGCGTGCGCGTCACCTCCGTGTCCACGACCTCGGTGACCACCGCGGAGCACGGCGAGATCCGCTGCCGGGCGGTACTGGTGGCGACGGACGCCAGGGCCGCGGCCGAGCTGCTTCCCGGGTTGCGGGTGCCGGAATTCCATCCGGTGACGGTGGTGCATCACACGACCGACGAGCCGCCGGCGACGGGGGCGTCGCTGTTGCTCGACGCGGACCTGGGCGGGCCGGTCGCGCACACGGCTGTGGTGAGCCGGGTCGATCCGTCCCGGGCTCCGGCGGGGCGGGCGCTGGTGTCCTCGACGGTGCTGGGGCGGCCGCCGGGGGATGTCGACACGGCTGTGCGGATGCATCTGGCGCGGTTGTACGGGGTGTCGACGGCGCGGTGGGAGACGTTGGCGGTGCATCACACGGCGGAGGCTGTGCCGGCGATGCGGCCGCCGCATGATCTGCGGCGGCCGGTGCGGTTGCTTGCGGGGCTGTATGTGTGTGGGGATCACCGGGACACCAGTACGGTTCAGGGTGCTCTGCACTCTGGGCATCGGGCGTCGGCGGCGATTTTGGCGGACCTGGGGGTCGGGCGGTCCATGCATGTCGCCGACCCCTTGCCGACTGTGCCGAGGGCTGCGTAGGTGGTTCGCCGGGTGCGGGTGCGTCGTGGCTTGTCGCGCAGTTCCCCGCGCCCCTGAGTTCCTTCACCCAAGGGCCGCTACTTTGTCGCGGTAAGTCCGCACGGGCGCCGCGTCCTTGTACGGCTCCAGTCGTCGCTCGAAGTCCCGCACGTACTCCACCGCCCGCACCGAGCGCATCTCCGCGGCCTGGCCCGCGGCCTCCGCGGCCAGTTGGCAGGCCTGGTCGAGTTCGCCGAGGCCGAGGCGGGCGGTGGCGAGGACGACGCGGCAGAACAGGCGGCTGCGGGCGTAGGACGGGGCACGGAGCTGGAGTGAGCGTTCCGCGTGCTGGGCGGCGGCGCGGAACTGCTGGAGGTCCCGGTGGCAGTGCCCGAACTCGTCGGCGAGCTGCGCCTCGTCGAAGAACTTGGCCCAGTGGGGGACGTCGTCCCCGGACCGGGCCGTCTCCAGGGCGCGCTCGGCGCGGACCAGTGCGGCGGTGCAGGCCCGCACCTCGCCGAGCACGCCGTGCCCGCGTGCCTCGGAGGCGTGCAGCAGCGCCTGTACGACCGGCGGGGCCGAGGTGCCGACGCCCTGCTGCGCCACCCGCGCGAGCTGCACCGCCTCCCGCCCGTGCCCTAGGTAGACGGCCTGCCGGCTCATGGTGACCAGCACGTACGCCCCGTACGTCCGGTCCCCGGCCGCCTGGGCGAGGCGGAGCGCCTGCACGAAGTAGCGCTGGGCGAGTCCGTGCGCGGCGATGTCGTACGACGTCCAGCCCGCGAGCCGGGTCAGGTCGGCGGCGGCGGCGAACAGCCGGCGGCCGGTCTGCTCGCCGTAGGTGCCGCGCAGCATGGGCTCGCACTCGTGCTCCAGATAGCGCACGAGGGCCTGGCGGGCGTGACCGCCGCCGTAGGCGTCGTCGAGGGTGCGGAACAGCTCGCCGACCGAGCGCAGGGCGGCGATGTCGCCGGCGGTCACCTTCTGGCCCGGTCCGCGTTCGGCCTGCCCGCGCTGGCGGGGCAGGGACGCCACGCCCTGCTCGGACGGGGGACGGAGGGCGACGCGGCCCTGCGCCGGGATGCGGGCGGCGGGCGGCTCACCCCGGGCCACCTTCTCGTCGGCGCGGCCGATCAGCCAGTCCCGGCTGGGCACGACGAGCCCGGCGGGCGTGAAGGCGATCTTGCGCAGCTCGGCGTGGCTGCCGGAGTCCTTGCGCCACAGCCCGCTGACGATGTCGACGGCCTCCTCGGGGGTGGCGGCGAACTCAAGCCCCGCGTAGACGGGCGCGCAGGCGTCCAGGCCGAGGTCCTGGGCGGTGAGGCGGCGGCCCAGGCGCCGGGTGAAGACCTCGGCGATCAGCGCGGGCGTGGTGCCCCTGGGCTGCTGGCCGCGCAGCCACCGGGTGACGGATGTCTTGTCGTATCTCAGATCGAGCCCGTGTTCGAGACCGAGCTGGTCCACGCGACGGGCGAGACCCGCGTTGGAGAACCCCGCTTCTGCGATGAGCGCGGCGAGCTGTCGGTTGGGGGTGCGCTGCGCGGGTCGTTCCGTCATGGTGCGGTGCGGTCTCCTGCCTTCCGGTGTGGGTGATCTGCCGGATTGCCTGTGAGCAGGCCTTATGGCTTGCTGGACGGCGCGAATGTAGCGGAGAGTAAACACCCCATCACACATTTTCGCGGACATTCATCCGATCGTGTGAGGATTGCCCCCAGGACTGACGTGTCCGGGCCGGACGTACAGTGGCTGGGGCGCGATACGTGCCTGACACACCCGTCCTAGGGAGGCGCTTGCCGTGAGTGAGTTGCGGTTCGTCCGCATGGGGTTCGGTGACGAGGCCGTCGAGTACCAGGAGGCGTGGGACGAACAGCGCCGGGTGCATGCGGCGCGCTTCGCGGACGAGGTCCCCGACACCGTGCTGCTCCTGGAGCACCCCCCGGTCTACACGGCGGGACGGCGCACGGCGGACAACGAGCGGCCCCTCGACGGCACGCCGGTCATCGACGTGGACCGCGGCGGCAAGATCACCTGGCACGGCCCCGGCCAGCTGGTGGGCTACCCGATCCAGAAGCTCCCGCGCCCGGTGGACGTCGTGGCGCACGTGCGCCGCCTCGAAGAGGCCCTGATCCGCACCTGCGCGGAGTTCGGCCTGGAGACCACCCGGGTCGAGGGCCGGAGCGGGGTGTGGGTCCTGGGCGACCCGGTCGAGCAGCGCCCGGCGCTGGGCGGCCTGGCCCTGGACTTCGACCCGCGGCTGCACGACGAGGAGTTCGACCCGCGCCTGAACGGGCCGGAGTACGCGCCCTCCAACGCGGGCCAGCGCCGTGAGGACCGCAAGATCGCCGCGATCGGCATCCGCGTGGCCAAGGGCGTCACCATGCACGGCTTCGCGCTCAACGTGAACCCGGACAACAAGTGGTTCGACCGGATCATCCCGTGCGGCATCCGGGACGCGGGGGTCGCCTCCCTGGCGAACGAACTGGGCCGCGACGTGACGATCGAGGAGGTCCTGCCGGTCGTCGAACGGCACCTGCGGGACGTCCTGGAGAACGCCGAGCTGAAGCCGCGGGAGATCGAGAAGGCGCCGGCGGCATAAAACGGGCCGTGGAGGGGCTGGCACCCACACAGGCATTCAAATCAACGGGCGTACCCTTGAGGACGCCGAAGAATCAATCGCTAGGGAGCCGGTCGTGTCCGCAGTCGCACCCGACGGACGCAAGATGCTGCGCCTGGAGGTCCGCAACAGCCAGACCCCCATCGAGCGCAAGCCCGAGTGGATCAAGACCCGGGCGAAAATGGGCCCCGAGTACACCAAGATGCAGAACCTCGTGAAGAGCGAGGGCCTGCACACGGTCTGCCAGGAAGCCGGCTGCCCCAACATCTACGAGTGCTGGGAGGACCGCGAGGCCACCTTCCTCATCGGCGGCGACCAGTGCACCCGGCGCTGTGACTTCTGCCAGATCGACACCGGCAAGCCCGAGGCGCTCGACCGCGACGAGCCCCGCCGCGTGGGCGAGTCCGTGGTCACCATGGACCTGAACTACGCCACGATCACCGGCGTCGCCCGCGACGACCTGGAGGACGGCGGCGCGTGGCTGTACGCGGAGACGGTCCGCCAGATCCACCGGCAGACGGCGGGCCGCGAGGCCGGCCGGACGAAGGTCGAGCTGCTCGCGCCCGACTTCAACGCCGTCCCGGAGCAGCTGGAGGAGGTCTTCTCCTCCCGTCCCGAGGTCTTCGCGCACAACGTCGAGACGGTCCCGCGGATCTTCAAGCGGATCCGCCCCGGCTTCCGCTACGAGCGCTCCCTGAAGGTCATCACGGAGGCCCGCGACTACGGCCTCGTCACCAAGTCGAACCTCATCCTCGGCATGGGCGAGACCCGCGAGGAGGTCAGCGAGGCGCTGAAGCAGCTGCACGACGCGGGCTGCGAGCTGGTCACCATCACGCAGTACCTGCGGCCCTCCGTGCGCCACCACCCGGTGGAGCGCTGGGTCAAGCCGCACGAGTTCGTGGAGCTGCAGGAGGAGGCCGAGCAGATCGGCTTCTCCGGTGTGATGTCGGGCCCGCTGGTGCGGTCCTCGTACCGCGCCGGGCGGCTCTACCGGATGGCCATGGAGCAGCGGGACGCGCGCATCGCGGCCCAAACCGTCTGACGAACCGTCACCGCCCTTCCCGCCACAGGGCGAGACAAGCGTGTGAATTCGCGCACAAGAGACTACTCGCCGGTAGTGACCGATATGACGCGGTCCTGACCGTCCTCGCAGATGAGGGCGTATGTCAGGGCCGCGTCGGCGTTCCACGGATCCCCGCCGGGGCTTCATGGGTGTTTGACCGGTCGGACACGCCCTGGTAACACCAATCAGTGACGCTGAACTCACAGCACGTACACCGCTCCCGAGGGGGGACCTGACCCATGCAGGCCGCGCCCGTTCGCGCCACCGCGATTCCGTCCTTCACCACCGCCCTGCGTGCCGTCGAGTCGCTGCTGCTGAGCAGCGGTCAGCGCACCGCCCGCCGCAACGCCTGGACCTCCGTGCTGGAGGACCGCCGCCGCGCCAAGGACCGGGTCGAGGCGCAGCGCGTCCTCGAGCAGTCCGTGTCCCGGTCCCTCTCCGTCCACCCATGAGCCCGCTCCCCTCCCCCGCGAGTCGCCCGGCGGACACTGCCGTCGTAGGCGCTTGTGGGGCCACGTAGACTTCGTGGCATGGCGAGGAAGGAACCTGCAGCGGACGCTGCGAACCCCGGGCGACTGAAGCAGATCGCCCTGACCTACAAGATGACCCGCAAGGCCGACAAGAAGATCGGTCTTGTACTCGCGGCAGTCGGAATCGTCACCTTCGGTGTCTTCCTCGCGATCGGTTTCTTGATCGGTCACCCCATCTATCTCGGCATCCTGGGCCTCCTGCTCGCCTTCCTCGCGTCGGCGATCGTGTTCGGGCGCCGGGCCGAGCGGGCCGCCTTCGGGCAGATGGAGGGCCAGCCCGGTGCCGCGGCGGCGGTGCTCGACAACGTCGGCCGGGGGTGGACGACGACCCCCGCGGTGGCGATGAACCGCAACCAGGACGTGGTGCACCGCGCGGTCGGCAAGGCCGGCATCGTCCTGGTCGCCGAGGGCAACCCGAACCGGGTGAAGTCCCTGCTCGCCGCCGAGAAGAGGAAGATGAACCGCATCGTCGCGGACGTCCCGGTGCACGACCTGGTGGTGGGCACGGGCGAGGGCCAGGTCGAGCTGAAGAAGCTGCGCACGACCATGCTGAAGCTGCCGCGCGTGCTGACCGGCCCGCAGGTCACCGCCACCAACGACCGGCTGCGGGCCCTGGGCGACCTGATGAGCAACATGCCGCTGCCGAAGGGGCCGATGCCGAAGGGCATGCGGATGCCGAGGGGCGGCGGGCCGAAGGCGCGCTGACCGCCCGCTCACGAGACACACGAAGGGGCGCCCGGACCACTCCGGGCGCCCCTTCTTTCATGTCCGTTCGTTCGTGTCAGATGCGGACCTCGACCGTGCCCGCCAGCCGGTCGTGCAGGCCCCGGCCGTCGCGGTCCCAGATCAGGGCGGGGATCGCGAGGAAGAGCAGGACCGTGCGCAGCACGGCCCGCCAGGGACTGACCCGGCCGGTGTCCAGGGCGAGCACCCGCAGGCCGAGGAGCCGCTTGCCCGGTGTGAAGCCGACCGTACCGACCGTGAGGACCATCAAGGCGAACATGATGAGCGGCGCCCAGATCTGGGCCGCTTCGTTGTAGCTCTGGGTGATGAGACCGTATGCGATCAGGAGGCTCAGGCCCCAGTCCACGGCGAGGGCGCCGAGCCGCCGCCCCGGGCGGGCGATCGAGCCGGGTCCCTCCTCGGGCAGACCGAGCTGTTCACCCCGGTATCCGAAGTCGACACCGGCCTCTTCCGCCGCCGCGCGGGGCCCGGAAAGCCACGATCCGAGTGCTTGCCTGTTGTCCACCCGTCCACGGTACTGCGCCCGGAAATGACCAGGGCACGCCGGGGTGCGTCGGGGCTACGGTGGAACCCGAGCCGGTTAACTTGTGCGAAACAAATGAGTCACGCCCGAGAAACCACCCGTCCCTAGGGTCGAGGTCAGCGTGTGCCACCCGCACTGGCCGCACGAACGAACTACCACCCCGGCGGGACGGTCGGGAGTAGGAGGAGCTGGATGTTCCAGAACGCCGACGAGGCCAAGAAGTTCATCGCGGACGAGGACGTCAAGTTCATCGACGTCCGCTTCTGCGACCTGCCGGGCGTGATGCAGCACTTCACGGTGCCTGCTGAGGCGTTCGACGCGGACGAGGAGCTGGCCTTCGACGGCTCGTCCATCCGCGGCTTCCAGGCCATCCACGAGTCCGACATGGCGCTGCGCGCGGACCTGTCGACCGCCCGGGTCGACCCGTTCCGCCGTGACAAGACGCTGAACATCAACTTCTTCATCCACGACCCGATCACGGGCGAGCAGTACTCCCGTGACCCGCGCAACGTGGCGAAGAAGGCCGAGGCCTACCTCGCCTCCACCGGTATCGCCGACACGGCGTACTTCGGTCCCGAGGCCGAGTTCTACGTCTTCGACTCCGTCCGCTTCGCGACCAGCGCGAACGAGTCCTTCTACCACATCGACTCCGAGGCCGGCGCCTGGAACACCGGTGCCGTCGAGGACAACCGTGGGTACAAGGTCCGCTACAAGGGTGGCTACTTCCCGGTCCCGCCGGTCGACCACTTCGCCGACCTGCGCGCCGAGATCTCCCTGGAGCTGAACCGGGCCGGCCTGCAGGTCGAGCGCCAGCACCACGAGGTGGGCACCGCCGGCCAGGCCGAGATCAACTACAAGTTCAACACGCTGCTCGCCGCCGCTGACGACCTCCAGCTCTTCAAGTACATCGTGAAGAACGTGGCGTGGAAGAACGGCAAGACGGCGACCTTCATGCCGAAGCCGATCTTCGGTGACAACGGCTCGGGCATGCACGTCCACCAGTCCCTGTGGTCGGGCGGCTCCCCGCTCTTCTACGACGAGGCCGGTTACGCGGGCCTGTCGGACACCGCCCGCTACTACATCGGCGGCATCCTCAAGCACGCCCCGTCGCTGCTGGCCTTCACCAACCCGACGGTGAACTCGTACCACCGCCTGGTCCCGGGCTTCGAGGCGCCGGTGAACCTGGTCTACTCGCAGCGCAACCGCTCCGCGGCCATGCGTATCCCGATCACGGGCTCGAACCCGAAGGCCAAGCGCGTCGAGTTCCGCGCGCCCGACTCCTCCGGCAACCCGTACCTGGCGTTCTCGGCCCTGCTGCTCGCGGGCCTGGACGGCATCAAGAACAAGATCGAGCCGGCCGAGCCGATCGACAAGGACCTCTACGAGCTGGCCCCCGAGGAGCACGCGGGCGTCCCGCAGGTCCCGACCTCGCTCCCGGCCGTCCTCGACTCCCTCGAGGCCGACCACGAGTTCCTCCTCCAGGGCGACGTGTTCACGCCGGACCTGATCGAGACGTGGATCGACTACAAGCGCACGAACGAGATCGCGCCGCTTCAGCTGCGTCCGCACCCGCACGAGTTCGAGCTGTACTTCGACGTGTGATCGACGCCCGATCCGTGTGATCGACGCCTGATCGAGGCATCACGACCGCGCCTCCGCTGTCCGTCCGGGCAGCGGGGGCGCGGTCGTTTGTTCTATTCTGCTGCCAGGACCTCACGGGGGTGGAGCAGGAGATGCCCGAGCACGAACAGGACGGCCAGGAGCGCGAGTTCGACCTCAGATGGGCGGACAGCGCCGAGCACAAGGAGCCCTCCGCGCGGGCCCGTATGCTCGCCGCCCGGTGGAAGCACAACCCGCCCGGGCCCGTGCCCTTCCGCCCCGAGCCCGACCACAGGTCGCGCGGGCGCGGGTCCCGCTCGTCGTGGGTGTCGACGGCCGTGGTGCTCGGCTGTGTGGCCGCGGTGATCGTGCTGCTCGGGTACCTCAACTTCCGGGCGCCGTACTAGGGAGGCCGTCCAGGCGGGTGCTAGCGTCCGGCCGCGTGGATGACGGTGTGTACGTGGGTAACGCGGGCAAGGACGCGGCGCTGGACCGGGGGTGGCTCCTCGGGCACTTCAAGGACGTCGGCGATCCGCGTCACAGCGAGGCCGTCGAGATCAAGTGGGGTGTCCATCCGGCCGGCGACGAACGGTCGCAGTGGGTGCGGGGCGAGGAGCGGACCGCGCTGCTGGTTCTCGTCAGCGGGCGCTTCCGGGTGGAGCTCCCCGGTCGCAGTGTCCTGCTGGAGCGGCAGGGCGACTACGTCGTGTGGGGGCGCGGGGTCGATCACTCCTGGTGCGCCGAGGAGGAGTCGGTGGTGCTGACGGTTCGGTGGCCGTCCGTGCCCGGGTACGCGGTGGCCGCGGGCGGCTGACGCCTTTGCCGGGCCTGGGGGTGATCGCGACCCGTTCATGGGCCTGTGCGGGTGCACACTGGCAGTGGGACGAGTGCCTGACTGCGGGGTGATGCAGATGCACAGCCGCTTCCGGAGCGACCGGCGGTTGACCACCCGTATGGGGATCACGCTGTTCCTGCTCGGGCTGGTGTACGTGGGGTTCGTCGCGGCGTTGATCGTGCTGCTGAAGTCGTGGGTGCTGGTCGTGCTGGTCGCGGCGGCGGTGCTCGGGGCCCAGTACTGGTTCTCGGACCGGGTCGCGCTGTTCGCGATGCGCGGGCGGGTCGTGGAGCGGGAGGAGTTTCCCGAGCTGCACGGTGTGGTGGACCGGCTGTGCGCCATCGCGGACATGCCCAAGCCGGTGGTGGCCGTGTCCGATATGGACATGCCCAACGCGTTCGCGACGGGGCGGAATCCCGACCATGCCGTGGTCTGTGTGACGACCGGGCTGCTCAGGCGCCTGGAGCCGGCCGAGCTGGAGGGCGTGCTCGCGCACGAGCTGTCGCATGTGGCGCACAAGGACGTCGCCGTGATCACGGTCGCCTCGTTCCTCGGTGTGCTCGCCGGGCTGATCGTGCGGTTCGCCTTCTACTCGCAGCTGTTCGGCGGGGGCCGGCGGGACCAGAACACGGCGGTGGTCTTCGCCGCGGTGATGGGCGTGTCGGCGGCCGTGTACGCGCTGAGCTTCCTGCTGATCAGGTCCCTGTCCCGGTACCGGGAGCTGGCCGCGGACCGGGCGGCGGCACTGCTCACCGGCCGGCCCTCGGCGCTGGCCTCCGCGCTCACCAAGGTGTCGGGGGACATCGCCCGCATCCCGACGAAGGACCTGCGCACGGCACAGGCCTTCAACGCCTTCTACTTCACGCCGGCGCTGGGCCGCGAGCCCGGTGTCGCGCGGCTCTTCTCGACCCACCCGAGCCTGGAGCAGCGGCTCGACCAGCTCGGCCGGATCTCCGCCGAGCTGGGCGAGGCGACGGCACCCGGAGGGGTGTGAGCGGGGCATGGGGCTGCTGGACATTCTGCTCGGCCGCACGAAGCCGGTCGCGCCGGATCTCGACCGGCTCTTCGCGCTGCCGTCGGCGGCCGTGACGCTGGAGGCCGCGGCGGGCTTCACCCCGACCGGGCAGGGCGCGGTGTGCTTCGCCACGGTCGAGGGCGCGGCCTTCGAGCAGACCCACCGCGAGGTGCAGGCTCTGCTGGACGCGGACACCGACCGCGACGGCCCGCCGGTGGAACTGCGGCAGGACGACTACGGCTACTCCTGGCTGGTCTCGCACCGCGCCCCCGACCAGCTGGCCCCGCTCGTGACGGACCTGCACGCCGTGAACAGCCAGATGGATGTCAACGGCTTCGGCCCCCAACTCCTGTGCTCCCTGGCCGGGTTCCGGGACCGGTCGGGCCGGCGGCTGGGGCTCGTCTACCTCTACAAGCGCGGCACCTTCTACCCGTTCGCGCCCCTGCCCGGAAAGGCGCAGCGGCGTGACAACGCGCTGGAACTCCAGGTGCGGGCGGCGCTCGTCGAGGACCTGACGATCGAGCAGGACCTGAGCCGCTGGTTCCCGGTGTGGGGCGCGCCGGGTCTGTGATCGTCCCGGTGTGACCGCCCGTCACGCGGCCCGGGTGCGTGAGTGAATGGCCGTATGAGTGAGCTGATCCCCTTCACGCACACCGTCGACGGTGAACGACTCAGCGGGCTGTCCGGCGGACCCGGCCCGGGTGAGCCGGCCAGGGCGACCGCCGTACTGCTGCACGGCGCGGGCAACGGCAGCAAGGACCGGCTGGTGCCCCTGCTGGGGGAGTTCGCCGCCCGCGGCTGCCACGCCCTCGCCTTCGACTTCTCCGGGCACGGGGAGAGCACCGGCCTGCTGCGGGAGCTGAGCCTGCGCCGCCGCTTCGAGCAGGCCGTGTCCGTCATCGACGCCCACGCGCGCGTGGACGGGCCGCTGGTCCTCGTCGGCTTCAGCATGAGCGGCCAGACGGTGGCCGATCTCGCCCGTCACTACGGGGACCGGGTGGCGGCACTGGGGCTGTGCGCGCCGGCGGTGTACGCGGCGCAGGCGTGGGACGTGCCGTTCGGCGCGGGGGACGGCCGGTTCAGCGAGGTCATCCGGCGGCCCGGAAGCTGGCGGGAGTCACCCGCGCTCGACGTCCTGCGCGGGTACGAGGGGCGGGCGGTGCTGGCGGTGCCGGGCACGGACGAGGTCATCCCGCCCGCCGTGACGGACGCCGTCTCGGAAGCACTGGCCCGGCGCGCCCAGTTCACCCACTGGGAACTCCCCGAGGCGGAGCACCGGTTGGGCAGGTGGTTCCGCGACCACCCCGGAGACCTGCGGGAGTTCGTCACCGCCGTGCTGACCGGGCTCGGCGACCAGGGCTGGACGGCGACCCGCGCGTGGGTGGCCAAACAGCTCCCTCAGGGCCGTACGGTCGCCACGTCCACTTTCCTCACGGGCGGTTGGAGCGCCCAGATGCGCCGGCTCACCCTCGACGACGGCACCGCACTCGCCCTGCGGACCTTCGTGAAGCCCTTCTTCCGGCGGCACGCCCCAGGGCTGCTCGCCCGCGAGGCGGAGGTGCTCACGCTGCTGACCGGGCAGGAGGGCGTGCCGGCGCCCGAGCTGACCGGCGTGGACGCGACCGCCGAGCAGTGCGACCATCCGTCCCTGCTGATGTCCGTGCTGCCGGGCCGGGTCCGGGTGGACGAGGAGGACGACCTGGACCCGCGGGTGGACCTGCTGGCGGCCCAGCTGGCCCGGATCCACCGGGTCGTCCCCGAGGAGCGCCCGCGGCCTTACCAGGCGTGGACGTCCCCGGATCGGGTGCTCGCACCCGAGGGTGCGATGTGGGAACGAGCGGTGGACGTGATCCGCCGCGACCCGCCGCCGTACGAGGGCTGCTTCCTGCACCGCGACTTCCACCCGGGGAACGTGCTGTTCACCGGCTCGGGGGCCGGCCTGCGGATCAGCGGTGTCGTCGACTGGGTGGAGACCTCGTGGGGCCCCGCCGACCTGGACGTCGCCCACTGCTCGACGGCCCTCGCGCTGCTGCACGGCCCGGAGTACGGCCTCGGTTTCCGGGAGCGCTATGAGGCGCACGGCGGCCACCGGCTCGCCGACGGCCCGGACCACCTGTACTGGCGGCTGCTCGACGCCCTGGCCTACGCCCCCGACGCGACGAAGCTGGCGGGCCCGTGGCGGGAGCTGGGCCGGACGGATCTGACGCCCCAGGTGCTGGGCGGGCGGCTGGAGGCGTATGTGGCGGGCCTGTTGGAGCGGTACGCCTGAGCCGGGCCGCGGACGGTCGACTGTCAGTGGTGTTCGCCAAGATGCAGTGGGAGTGGGACGGGCACAACGAGTGGAGGCCGGTATGGGCGAGGCGCAGCGGTACATCGGGGTGGCGGAGCGGCGGGCCCGGCTCGCGCTGCGGCAGCGGCTGGCCGGGCAGGCGCGGGCGGGGACGCCCGAGGAGGTCGCCGGTTCGCTCGTCGCCCTGCACGGCACGGACCCGGCGACGGTGTACCTGGCCGTGGGCGCACGGCTCGCGGACCCCGCGAAGACGGTGGCGGAGACCGGGCGCGCCCTGTACGACGACCGTTCCCTGGTGCGGATGCACGGCATGCGCCACACGGTGTTCGTGTTCCCCACGGCCCTGACGGCCGTCGTGCACGCCTCGACCGGCCTGACGGTCGCCGCCCGGGAGCGGGCCAAGCTGCTCAGCGACATGGCGGCGGCCGGGGCGCCGGACGCGGCGTGGCTGACGGAGGTCGAGGAGTCGGCGCTGGCGGCGCTCACCCGGCGCGGGCAGGCCACGGCCGCTGAACTCGCCCAGGACGAGCCGCGGCTGCGGGTGCAGTTCGTGTACGCGGCCGGCAAGAAGTACGAGGGCCTGCACACGGTCTCGACCCGGCTGCTGAGGGTGCTCGGCGTCGAGGGGAAGGTCGTACGCGGGCGGCCTCTCGGCTCCTGGACATCCAGCCAGTTCCGCTGGGCCGTCGCGCCCGAGCATCCCGATCTGGACCCGGCGCAGGCGCAGGCGGAGCTGCTGGGGCGGTGGCTCGCCGCGTGCGGTCCGGCGACCGAGGCCGATCTGAAGTGGTGGACGGGGTGGCGCGTGACGGAGGTCCGTGCGGCACTGGCCGCGATCGGGGCACGGCCGGTGTCGCTGGACGAGGGCACCGGTTGGGTGACCGACGGCGACCTCGACGAGGTGGCCGAGCCCGGCGAGCCCTGGGCGGCGCTGCTGCCCGGCCTCGACCCGACGGCGATGGGGTGGCAGCAGCGCGACTGGTATCTCGCGCCGGAGCTGCGGCCCCGGCTGTTCGACGGCAGTGGGAACGTCGGGCCGACGGTGTGGTGGAACGGACGCGTGGTCGGCGGGTGGGCCCAGCGGCCCGGCGGGGAGATCGTCTGGCGGATCCTCGACGAGGAGGGGGTGGGCCGGGAGGCGCTCGCGGCGATCGAGAAGGAAGCGGAGCGGCTGAGCGGGTGGGTGGGGACGACCAGGATCACGCCGCGCTTCCGGACGCCGCTGGAGAAGGAGCTGGCGGCGGGGCAGGACGTTTGAGAACTCCGACGCCGGGTGCCCTGGCGAACGGGCACCCGGCGCTCAGTTCGGCTCTGTTCAGGTCAGGCGGCTCAGCGCGAGTAGCGCATGAACGCCCTCACCATGTGGCACGTCGTGTCCGACGGCGGGTGGACGCCGATCAGTTCCGCCGTGTCGCGGATGGTCTCGTTGCGGGCCTGGTTCGGCGTGTGGACGCCGGAGTCGAGCAGGGCGATGGCGAGGCGCATCGCCTTGAGGCGACGGTTGTGCATGACGTACCACTCGCGCGGCCGGCCCGGCGGCAGCGGCCGCTTCTCCAGGGGCGCGTAGGGCAGGTCGAGCAGGACGGGGCGCTTCGCGGTGGACTGGGTGGGCAGCGGCTTCGGCTTGAGTGCGGCAGCGGGCACAGGCATCCTCCTGTCGCGGTGAGGGCGGCACTCCGGAGTCCTCGGCGATCCCGGCGCCACCCTCGAACACTGCTTCTATTCTACTGCCCACCACTGACAAAAGGCCCTGGCCACAAGGGCTTTCGGGGGTGTGGTGACACAAGTGGAGAACGGGTTTTGAGCCCACTCTCCCCGATGTCACGAGGGCGTACCGTAGGCCCATGGAGATCTGGATCAACCCGGCCTGTTCGAAGTGCCGCAGTGCCGTGAAGCTGCTCGACGCCGAAGGCGCCGACTACACCGTCCGCCGCTACCTGGAGGACGTGCCGAGCGAGGACGAGATCCGGGGCGTGCTGGACCGGCTCGGGCTGGAGCCCTGGGACATCACCCGCACCCAGGAGGACGCCGCCAAGGAACTCGGCGTCAAGGAGTGGGCACGGGACGCGGGTTCGCGGGAGCAGTGGATCAAGGCCCTCGCCGAGCATCCCAAGCTGATCCAGCGGCCGATCATCACGGCGGACGACGGTACGGCGGTGGTCGGGCGCACCGACGAGGCCGTACGGGACGCCCTGTCCCGTTAGAGGCCCCTGGAGATCTCCTTCTTGTGTGACGGAGGTTACTTCAGTGACTCCTGTAACCGCTGAGTAACCTCGTTCGGTATCTCGTACATAGCGGCGTACGCTCCCCTATCTCTTCAGGAGGCGCGCATGTCGCGTAGGAGAACGCTCGGTACGAAGAAGAAGATCGCGCTGCTGGTGAGCGCGGCGACCGTGGCGGGAGGCGGGGCCTTCGTCATGGCGAGCACGTCGAACGCCGCGCAGGCCCCCAAGTCGGCGGCGGAGTCGGCGGTCTGCCAGGGCCTCGCCACCGCCCTCGGCAACAACCAGAAGTTCATCGCGGATCAGCGGGCCAACCCGGACGCGCAGTCCGAGGCGCGGATCGCCAACCGCGAGGCGGTCGTCGCGGAGATCAAGCGGAAGCAGGAGGCGTCGGGGTGCGTGGTGGGGGAGTCGGCTCAGGACTCCCAGGCCACGCAGCCCGGTCAGTCCGCGCAGCCCGCACAGCCGGCTCAGTCCGCCCCCGCGGCGAACCCCGGTGGTGGCGCTGCCGCCTCCGGGCAGCAGGTGTGCAACGGCTCCACCGTCACGCTCTCCGGCGAGGGCGGTGCGCCCGCCGCGTCCAGCAACCAGTTCCCGGCCGGCACGAAGCTGAAGGTCACCAACCTGGACAACAACAAGTCCACGACGGTGGAGGTCACTTCGGTCTCCGGCAGCTGTGTGCTGCTGAACAACGCGGCTTTCGAACAAGTCCGCGAGCCCGGCAAGTTCCTGATCCGCCGGGCCGTGATCGAGAAGGTGGGGTGACGCCGGACGGACGAGGACAAGTGAGTCACTGAGGCGGCGGCCCACCCCTCGGCCGCCTCCTCGTACGTGTCAGCGGTCCTGCCGCTCCCGGCCAGGAGCGGCAGGACCGGCGCGCTGTGGGACACGCGGCGCCGGTCACCGGCTTGACGGAGGGAAGCCGGTGACCGGCTCCTCCCCCGCGGGCAAACGCCCCTCACACCGTGAGGTGCGGCACAGCGGCACCAGGTAACACGGGGTTCACATTCGAGCAATGGCCGGGAAATCGCCTGTTGACAGGCTGCCGGGCATTGAGCGGCGCCCCAGTGCCGCAGCGCCGCAAGCACCCGCGATACGCGCCCAGACACACCCCCGAAGGATGTGGCCCGTGACCTTCAAGGCTGAGTACATCTGGATCGACGGCACCGAGCCGACGGCCAAGCTGCGTTCCAAGACCAAGATCATCGCGGGCTCCCCCGCCGGTCTCGACGCGCTGCCGATCTGGGGCTTCGACGGGTCCTCCACCAACCAGGCCGAGGGCCACGCCTCGGACTGTGTCCTCAAGCCGGTCTTCACCTGCCCGGACCCGATCCGCGGCGGCGACGACATCCTCGTACTGTGCGAGGTCCTGAACATCGACCTCACCCCGCACGCCAGCAACACGCGTGCCGCGCTGGCCGAGGTCGAGGAGAAGTTCGCGGCCCAGGAGCCGATCTTCGGCATCGAGCAGGAGTACACCTTCTTCAAGGACGGCTACCCGCTCGGCTTCCCCAAGGGCGGCTTCCCGGCCCCGCAGGGCGGCTACTACTGCGGTGTCGGCGCCGACGAGATCTTCGGCCGTGACGTCGTCGAGGCGCACCTGGACAACTGCCTGAAGGCGGGCCTGGGCATCTCCGGCATCAACGCCGAGGTCATGCCCGGCCAGTGGGAGTTCCAGGTCGGCCCGCTGGCCCCGCTGGAGGTCTCCGACCAGCTGTGGGTGGCCCGCTGGCTGCTCTACCGCACCGCCGAGGACTTCGACGTCGCCGCCACGCTCGACCCGAAGCCGGTGAAGGGCGACTGGAACGGCGCCGGTGCGCACACCAACTTCTCCACCAAGGCGATGCGCGAGTCCTACGACGCGATCATCACCGCGGCCGAGTCGCTCGGTGAGGGCTCCAAGCCGCTCGACCACGTCAAGAACTACGGCGCCGGCATCGACGACCGCCTGACCGGTCTGCACGAGACCGCCCCGTGGAACGAGTACTCCTACGGCGTCTCCAACCGCGGTGCCTCGGTCCGTATCCCGTGGCAGGTCGAGAAGGACGGCAAGGGCTACATCGAGGACCGCCGCCCGAACGCCAACGTCGACCCGTACGTGGTGACCCGCCTGCTCGTCGACACCTGCTGCTCGGCGCTGGAGAAGGCCGGCCAGGTCTGATCCGCCCGCAAGGCTCCTGGGGGCGCTCACCGTTCGCGGTGGGCGCCCCCTCGCGTTGTCAGTGGGCCGTGTCATCGTGAGGGCATGGAGATCGACGGGGGCCTTGCCATCAAGGTGAAGACGGAGAGCGGGCAGACGTACGCGCGGATCGCGGCGCGGCAACTGCGCGGGCTGGTGGAGCGGATCGGCGGGGACGACGACCACTTCCTCGTGGTGCAGCGGATACCGGACCGGCCGCTGGTCTTCATCCAGACGGCACGCGACGCGGACGGGGCGTACGACCTCCAGCACCGCACGGGCCGCGTCCCCCACATGTGGGTGGCCCGGGTGAGCGACCCGGGTCTCGTCGCCGACGTGATGGTGCGCTGGGCGCGGCAGGAGGACGGCTGGGACGCCTCAGTCACCTGGGAGCGCGAGGAGTTCGGGCTGCCCGAGGAGGCTCCCGCCCTCGCGCCCGAGGTGGCCGCGCGGGCCGAGGAGTATGTCCGCGACATGCTCCAGGACGGCTATCTGGGCATCGAGGCGATGATCCGGGAGACGGTGTACCTGATGGACGACGGCGAGGAGACCGCTCCCGTTTCCCGGGAGCAGGCCCGCGAGCTGGTCGAGAGTCTGTGGCTGGAGCGGCTGGCGGAGCAGGAGAAGTGGGCCGGGCCGACCGGTCCGGACCGGCTGGAGCGGGCTTTCGCGGCCCTGGAGGACGACGGCATCGTCGCCCGGGAGGACTTCACCTGCTGCCGCGGCTGCGGCATGTCGGAGATCGGCGCGGAGGCGGACGGCAAGCCGGGGGTGCGCGGGTTCGTCTTCTTCCACCACCAGGGCACCCGCGGCGCGGCGCAGGGCCACGGCCTGTCGCTTTACTACGGCGGGTTCGACGACTCCGAGGAGACCACGAAGGCCGTCGGACACCAGGTCGTGGCGGCGCTGACCGCGGCCGGGCTGTCCGCGCAGTGGGACGGCGACCCGGGCAAGGCGATCGACGTCACGCCCCTGGAGTGGCGCAAACGCCTGGTGGGATGAGACGCCGGGCGGGCCGTCCGCCTCCCGGCCGGTGTCCAAGCTGTGAGAGGAGGGTCCCGGCACCCGGCACCGGTCTGCTTCAATGGCCCCATGGCCAGCTACCAGAAGTACACCGCGACGGGTCGCCATGACCTCGAGCCCTTCTGGCCGTCCCGTCAGCACCACGACTTCGACCGGGTGTGTTGCCGCGCGACGAACGCGCCGGCCCTCTAAAGCCGTACCCCCGGCCTTCGGCCAGCGCGAACCGCGTACGTCCTCGGCGAGCCCGACCACGAACTCGCGGCCGTCGAACTCCCCGACGAACTCCTCGCGCGAAAGAGCTGACCTCTCATGGCGACCACTCGTTCCCTGTCCACCGCCGCCCCCTTCAACGCCCCGTCGGCCACCGGGCCCCGGCACCGGTTGCGTGCCGTCGACCGGGACGAGGTGGTGACGGTCGCGGATCTGCTGCCTCCGGGAGCCACCTGGCTGCCTGCGCCGCAGCACACCCTGCCCACGCTCCCCGGGCAGCCGCCGATGATCGGCTATCTGGTGCTCGTCCCGGCCGATCAGCAGCCGCCGTTCCCGGTGGCGGTGCCGGACCGGCCCGAGACCGCCGGCCCCGCAGTGCCCACAGGCCTTGAAAGCCCCGCAAGTCCCGCAGTCTCCGAGCCGGGTGGCGAGCCGCCGATCCGGGTCGACACCGTGCAGCGCACCGCCGAGGTGGCCGGGCGGCCGCTCGACCTCACGTATCTGGAGTTCGAGCTGCTGGCCCACCTGGTGGCGCACCCGGGCCGGGTGCACACCCGCGACCAGCTGGTCGGCACGGTGTGGGGCTACGGGCACGTCGGCGACGGCCGTACGGTCGACGTCCACATCGCCCGCCTGCGCCGCAAGCTGGGTGCCGAGCACCGCGACACGATCCGCACGGTGCGGCGGGTCGGCTACAAGTACGTGCCTCCAGTGGGTCACTGAGCCGCTGCTGTCCGCCAGTCTGCTGACGGCAGACGGGCGTTCCGTTCCGCCGCCCCGGCGGGCAGAGTCGACGGCATGAGACTTCTGATGCTGGGTGGTACGGAGTTCGTGGGCCGGGCCGTCGTGGAGGCGGCCCTGCGGCGGGGCTGGGAGGTGACCGTCTTCCACCGGGGGCGGCACGAGGCGCCGCCGGGTGTGCGGTCGCTGCTCGGCGACCGCACCACGCCCGGTGGTCTGGCCGCCCTCGCCGAGGACCCGGGCGAGTGGGACGTCGTCGTCGACACCTGGTCGGCGGCGCCCCGGGCGGTCCGGGACGCGGCGCGGCTGCTGCGGGGCCGCGCCCGCCGGTACGTGTACGTGTCGAGCTGCTCGGTGTACGCGTCGGCCCGGCCCGCCGGGTACGCCGAGGACGCGCCGCTGGTGGAGGGCGCCTCGGCCGACGCGGAGCAGACCGCGTACGCACAGGACAAGCTCGGTGGTGAACTGGCCGTGCTGGACGCCTTCGGCGAGGACCGTTCGGTGCTCGCCCGGTCCGGGCTGATCCTCGGCCCGTACGAGAACATCGGCCGGCTGCCCTGGTGGCTGGCCCGCACGGCGCGCGGCGGTCCGGTGCTGGCGCCCGGCCCGCGTGACCTGCCCCTCCAGTACCTGGACGTCCGTGACCTGGCCGAGTGGCTGCTGCACGCGGCGGAGCGGGAGCTGAGCGGGCCGTACAACCTGGCCAGTCCGCAGGGGCACACCACGATGGGCGAGCTGCTGGACACCTGCGTGACGGTCACCGGCGGCGCGGCCGAACTCCGGTGGACCGAACCGGAGGTGATCCTCCAGGCGGGCATCCAGCCGTGGACCGAGCTGCCGGTGTGGGTGCCGCCGGGCAGCGACCTGCACGACGCCCTGCACAACAGAGGCGTCTCACGTGCGGTCGCGGCGGGGCTGAGCTGCCGGCCCGTCGAGGAGACCGTGGCCGACACCTGGCAGTGGCTCCAGGACATCGGCGGCGCTGCGCCACAGCGCCCGGACCGGCCGCGCTCGGGCCTGGACCCGGAGGTGGAGGCCAAGGTGCTCGCAGCCGGCGGAGGTGTACGTAGCACCACTCCGTGACCGGGTGTTCCGCCCCAGTGACCCCGCACCCCCGCTCGGCGAGACTGACGCCATGACCATCGACACGAAGAGCGGCAACGGGCGTACGAAGGGGCGGAGCCTCGCACTCGCCGCGGTGCGGGGGCTGGGGGTCGCCCTCGTCTCCCTGCCGGGGGCGGTGCTGTGCTTCACCCTGTCCCTGGTGTCCATGGCGCTCATCCCGATCGGGATCGGGCTCGTCACGACGCCGTACGTACTGCAGGGGGTGCGGGCGTTCGCGAACTGGCGGCGGGTGCTCGCGGCGGAGTGGGGCGGGGTGCGGATACCTCCGGCGTACCGGCCGCTGCCGAGGGACGCCAATCCGTGGTCGCGCACCTTCGGGATGCTGCGTGACCCTGCGACCTGGCGGGACCTGATGTGGCTGCCGGCCGACATGACGGCGGGGTTCCTCACCGCGCTGCTGCCGGCCGCGCTGTGGCTGTACCCGCTGGAGGGGTTCGCGCTCGCGGCCGGGCTGTGGCGGGTCTTTCCCGAGGGGTACTGGTACGGGTTCGTCGAGGTCACCGGGCAGCTGTCGGCGTTCGGTGCCGCCGCCCTGGGTCTGGTCATCCTCTTCTCCGCGCGCTTCCTCACGCCGCTGCTGCTGGACGTCCACCTCCGGCTGACCCAGGCCGTCCTGGGCTCGGGCCAGCGCGAACTGGCCGAGCGGGTGCGGGTCCTGACCGAGACGCGGCGCGATGCCGTCGACACCTCGGCCGCCGAACTGCGGCGCATCGAACGGGACCTGCACGACGGGGCGCAGGCCCGGCTGGTCGCGGTCGGCATGGACCTCGGCACCATCGAGGCGCTCCTCGACAAGGACCCGGCCAAGGCCAGGGAGCTGATCGCGCAGGCCCGCAGGTCCTCGGTCGAGGCGCTGTCCGAACTGCGCGAGCTGGTGCGCGGCATCCATCCGCCGGTCCTGGCCGAGCGCGGACTGGGCGACGCCGTACGGGCGCTGGCGCTGCGGCTGCCGGTGGCCACCGAGGTGAACGTGGACCTGCCCGGGCGGGCGGAGGCGCCCGTGGAGTCGGCCGCGTACTTCGCCGTGAGCGAGGTGCTCACCAACGCCGTGAAGCACTCCGGCGCCGACCGGATCTGGGTGGACCTGCACCACGCGGACGGCCATCTGCGGGTGACCGTCACCGACAACGGCAAGGGAGGTGCGGTGATCGGGGCCGGATCGGGGCTGGCCGGGGTCGAGCGGCGACTGGGTACATTCGACGGCGTCCTGGCCGTCGGCAGTCCCGCGGGCGGTCCCACCATGGTCACCATGGAGATCCCTTGCGCGTTGTCCTAGCCGAAGACCTCTTCCTGCTGCGCGACGGACTCGTCCGGCTGCTCCAGGCGCACGACTTCGAGATCGCGGCGGCCGTCGAGTCCGGTCCCGAACTGGCCGCCGCGCTGGCCGAGCTTGAGCCGGACGTCGCCGTGGTCGACGTACGCCTGCCGCCCACGCACACCGACGAGGGGCTGCAGTGCGCGCTGGACGCCCGCAGGAAGCGGCCCGGGCTGCCGGTGCTGGTGCTCTCGCAGCACGTGGAGCAGCTGTACGCACGGGAGCTGCTGGCCGACGGCAGCGGCGGCGTCGGATACCTGCTGAAGGACCGGGTGTTCGACGCCGAGCAGTTCGTGGACGCGGTGCGGCGGGTCGCCGCCGGTGGTACGGCGATGGATCCACAGGTCATCCAGCAGCTGCTGGCGCGGCAGTCGGGCGACGACCGTCCGCTGGCCCGGCTGACGCCCCGGGAGCGGGAGGTGCTGGAGCTGATGGCGCAGGGCCGGACCAACGCGGCGATCGCGGGCCGGCTGGTGGTGACGGAACGGGCGATCGCCAAGCACACCGCGAACATCTTCGCCAAACTGGGACTGGAGGTCTCGGACGACGACAACCGGCGCGTGCTGGCGGTTCTCGCGTATCTCGACCACGGCCGGTGATATCGGACCTGCTGATTCACCCACGGTCGGTGATCAACAACTCCCGGTGCCTGTGGGGCTGTTGAGCACACAGCTCCCTCACGAATCTCGCATCAATTTCCGAGACATCTGAACACCCCTGGGACGGCCTCCGTATGGAAGGGCGCCGCTTCACTCCTGTCGGGCGCCTCGATGCCCCCGAAAAAGGAAGTCAGAGGAGTTCCATGGGACGCAACACAAGAAAACGCCGGACGCCGATGGCCACCAAGGCCATAGCCGCATCGGCGGCCCTAGCGCTCGGTGGGGGCGGGCTGATCTGGGCAAACTTCTACGCCTCGGCGCACGAGGAGAACTCGGCGAACCAGACCAAGTCCGCGGGCGCACAGGTCGCCACGATCCAGTGCCCGGACGTCGGTCAGCAGCTGACCGATGTGCCGGACGGTGCGCGCCAGGGGGTGGACAAGGAGCTGGCGAACCTCGACAAGCAGATCAGCGAGGCCTACACCCGGCTCGCCTCCACGCGCCAGGCCCAGGCCGGTGACCCGGGCTTCGTCAACAACGCCATCCTCGGCCCGCTGAAGTCGAAGCGGACCGCGGCCATCGACCGGATCGGCATCAACATCCGGCGGGTGGGCGGACAGGCGCCGGACAACCTCGCCCAGATGGCCGAGTGCAAGGGCATGGCCGCCGACGCGAACACCAACGACGGCCAGGCCGGGGACGGTCAGAACAACGACGGCCAGAACCAGGACGGCCAGGACCAGAACCAGGACGGCGGTCAGAACCAGGACGGCGGTCAGGACCAGGGCGGCGACAACGGCCAGGACCAGGGTCAGGGCGGCAACGGCGGTCAGGCCGGCAACGGCCCGGTGGCCGACGACTTCATCAACATCGAGGACGTCCAGCCGAACTCCCGCAACCTGCCGAACGGCCTCGCGGCGAACGGCGACGGTGGTTCCACCGGCACCTTCACCACGAACTGCGGTACCAACGAGAACGAGAACCGCAACTCGGACAACGTGATCGTGGCGCCGGGTGTCTCCAACGGTGCGCAGCACCAGCACGACTACGTCGGCAACCAGAACAACAACGCCTTCGCGAGCGACGAAGACCTGGCCAATGGCGAGACGACCTGCCAGAACCAGGGCGACAAGTCGACGTACTTCTGGCCGGTGATCCGGATCCAGGACGGTACGCAGGACATCGACCAGGGCCAGCCCGGCGGCGGTCAGGACGGCAACGTCGGCAAGATCGTCGAGCCGGCCGAGGCGCAGCTGAAGTTCGTCGGCAACCGGACGAGCGACGTCGTCGCGATGCCGAAGGCCCTGCGCATCATCACGGGTGACGCCAAGTCCTTCACCAACGGCCTGAACAACGCCAACACCTCCTGGAGCTGCACCGGCTTCGAGGACCGGCAGGTGACGGACAAGTACCCGATCTGCCCCGAGGGCAGCAGCGTGGTGCGGACGTCCAACTTCCAGAGCTGCTGGGACGGCCAGAACATCGACAGCGCCAACCACCGCACCCACGTGGACTTCGTGGAGGCGGACGGCAGCTGCTCGAACGGCTTCAAGGCCATCCCCCAGCTCCAGGTCCGACTGGTCTACGACGTCCAGGCGCCGCAGATCAACAACGGGCAGGTGCAGAACGCCTTCGCGGTGGACTCCTTCCCGGAGCAGCTGCACAAGCCGATCACCGACCACAACGACTTCATCAACTTCTTCGACGACAACGTGATGAACGAGATGGTCCAGTGCATCAACAACGGCGAGGACTGCCAGTAGTCCTCACGCGGTAAGAACAGCAGAAAGCCGGCGGTGGGATTTCCCACCGCCGGCTTTCGCTTGCGGTTGCCGCCCGCGTGGTCAGCCGTGATGGCTGCTGCCGCCGTCGTGGCCGCCCTTGTTGTGGCTGCCGCCGGGGTTCATGTGCTCGGAGCCCTCCTCCATGGTTCCGCCGAGGGCCCCCTGAAGCGCCGTGACCGTCTTCTCCTGGCCGACGGCGACCCACTTGCGGCCGACGAGGTAGTAGCCGCCGTAGTCCTTGGCGCTGTTCAGCCATTCGCGCTGCCCACGGTCGGTGGCGAAGGTCGCGAGGACGTACTTCTCCTTGCCCTTCTTGCAGAGGGCCTGGCGGATCTCGTCGGCGTCGGTCTGCATGTTCGGCTTGCACTTGGCCTCTGCCGCGATGTGCTCCAGGCTGCCGGTCACGGCCTCCGGCACGGCCGCCTCGTCCTTGCCGCCGGATCCGCAGCCGGCCAGCGCCAGTATCGCCACCGCGCCGCTCAGCGCGAGCATCGGTCGGGTCACCCTCATCTGTTCCTCCGGTCCTTGTCACGGCACGGTCCGGACGCATGCCGCACGGAGCCCCGGCAAGAGGCTCTCGCCTTCGATACGGCTGTGGCGGGCGCAGCGCTCAAATTCGGGTGTCAGCGTAGGCACTCCCGTGCGAGTGTGTCCGGGTGAACCAGGACTGGGAAGATCGCGTGGCCGCCCTGTGGGACCGGTTCGACGACTACGCCGAAACCGAGCAGGACGAGGCCCGCTTCCGGGCCGCCGTCGACGCCCTCGTCGCCGAGCTGCCGGAGGGCAGCCCGCTCGGGCCGTTCGAGCAGGCCTGCGCCTGGGACTCCACAGGCCACTCGGACAAGGCCGTCCCGCTCTACCGGGAGGCGCTGGAGCTCGGCCTCGCCGACGTCAGCCCCTACAAGGTCCGACGGACGAAGATCCAGCTGGCCAGTTCGCTGCGGAACACCGGGCAGGCGGCAGAGGGCGTCAAGCTGCTCGAAGCGGAGCTGGACGCCCCGTCCGACGAGCTGGACGACCCCGTACGCGCGACGCTCGCGCTGTGCCTGTCCGGCCTGGGCCGCGACCGCGAGGCGCTGTCGCTGGCCCTCGGAGCCCTGGCCCCGCATCTGCCGCGCTACCAGCGGTCGATGGCGAACTACGCCCGGCTGCTCGTGGAGCCCGAGGAGTCGCCGGGGGCGTGACGCCCCCGCTGTCAGGTGACCATCCCCCGATTCGCTCGTTCTGCTGAACGTGCAGTCACAGGATGTCGCCCAGCGCCCCGCGCCCCCTTCCCCCGCCGGCCCGGTCGTCGATGTCGAGCAGGCCGAGGCCGCGCTCGTCGAGCACTATCCGCGGCTCGTGCGGCTCGCCTATCTGGTGCTGCCGCCGGGCCTGGGCCGCAGCAGGCGCGTCCTCACCGCACACGCCCTCACCCAGCGGGCACTCCCCCGCAACCGCACACCGGCACCGGTCATCCCCGCCCAGTCGACCGGCCGGGACGGCGACCCGGGCTACGCCCTGGTCCGTCTCCAGGTGCTGCGTACGGCACTGGAGGCGGGGCTGCCGCTGAAGCGCAAGGCATGGCCCAGGCGGTCCCAGCTGCCGCCGGTGCTGCCGCAGGTGTGGGGCCTGAAGCTGTTCCCGCGCTCCGGCGGCGCCGACGAACTCGCCCTGGACCAGCGGCTGTCCACCCTGTCCGGACCGGCCCGGGCCGCCTACGCGCTGCGCGGCCTGGAGCGGCTGACGGACGACGGCGTGCGCAAGGTGCTCACGGCCGCGGGCGTCGCCGACGCGGACGGCGCGCTGCTGGAGGCCGACGGGATCCCCGCGCAGTACGGGCTGCTCGACTCCCCCGAGTTCGACCCCTGCTCGCTGCAGGCCCGCCCCACCGACCTGATGCGGCGCCGCCAGCACCTGAAGGCTGCGCTGGCCGCCGGGGCGGCGCTGCTGGTGTGCGGGGCGCTGCTGGGTCTGCCCGGCGACGGCTGGGGCCCCGACGGCGCCGCCGCACCGCCGTATGCGCGCAACCCGGCCGCCCAGGCCGCCCTGGACCCGGCGAAGCTGACCCGGGTCTCCCCCACCGCGTGGCGCGGCTCGGCGCGCACCGACTTCTCGGTGTGGCCGGCGCGCGGCGATCTCACCGGCGACTCGGCCCTGCTGCGCCGCGCCCTGGCCGTCTGGGCCCGCCCCGGCGAGACGGTCCGGGTCTCCGCGACGCCCGGCACCGCGTCCGGCGGGCCGGCCGGACCGCCCCAGCTGCTGTACGCGGGGACGGTCGACGCGGCGCGCGTGGTGATCCTCTACGACGGTCTGCGCATCGCCCGGTACGCCGAGCCGAAGGAGGGCACGCAGGGCGCCGCCCTCGACTTCGCGCGGGTCGACGGCGCGGGCCGGGCCGAGGCAGGCGCGGTGGTCCTGGGCCGGGCCGACGGCAACGTCCGCTATCTGACCGCCCCTTGGGTGAAGGAGGCGGGCGAGCGGGACCTGATGAAGCCGGGTGCCGGCGCGATGGACCTGACCCTCACCGACGGTGTGACCGCGCCGCTGGCCAGCCCGGTCCTGCGGTCCGGCGCGTGCACGTCGTGGAACGTGCTGCAACTGACCGACGGCACGCGGACGCGGCTGCTGACCGACCTCGGCGAACTGGTCCCGGCCCGGCTCACCGCCGGGCGGCCCGGGTCCCCGGGTGAGGCGTCCGGCGCCAAGGCCCTGCGCACCTGGGAGCCCTTCGCCTGCTCGCTGGGCACGGTGCGCTCCGCGGGCGTGCGGAGCGTCAACGTCTGGGGGTTCAACGAGCAGCCGCTGCCGGACGCGAGCGGTTCGGCGGCGTGGGTGTGCACTCGGGCGGAGACCTGGCGGGGCGGCGGGGCGCGGGTGCTCGCCCAGTTCCACACGCCGGGTGGGACGTACGGGGCGGTGGCGGCCAAGGCCGAGAACGTCCCGGCGTGCGGGGCGCGCGAGCCGCACGTCCTGGCCGGAGTGCTGTGGAAGTCGAAGGCGGGCGACTGGTATCTGCTGGCCGCCGGCAGCCGGGAGACCGCGTCGGTCCGGGCGACGGGCGGGGTCGCCGGGTCGTCGCAGACCAGTCTGCTGACCGTGCCGGCCGAGCGGGGCGCGCGGGCGGAGCTGAAGGGCACGCTGCGGGACGGGCGTTCGATCGGCGGGCTGCGCTGACCGACGGGCCCGGGCGCCCACCCGACAGCCCCGGGCGCCCGCCCGGTGCACCCGGGTGAACATCCCTGACCGATCCGATCCGTTCAAGGCCGGAATCGATCGGTAAGGTGTTCGCATGACTATCGGGGTTCGCCGCAGAATGGGAGTCGAGGAGCGGCGGCAGCAGTTGATCGGCGTCGCCCTCGAACTGTTCAGCCGCCGCTCGCCCGACGAGGTCTCCATCGACGAGATAGCGTCGGCCGCGGGCATTTCACGCCCGTTGGTCTACCACTACTTCCCCGGCAAACTCAGCTTGTACGAGGCCGCGTTGAAGCGGGCCTCGGACGATCTCGCGGCCCGTTTCGTGGAGCCGCACGAGGGGCCGCTGGGGGCGCGGCTGCTGCGGGTGATGCGCCGCTTCTTCGACTTCGTGGACGAGCACGGCCCCGGTTTCTCCGCCCTCATGCGCGGCGGCCCGGCGGTCGGCTCCTCGACGACCAACGCGCTCATCGACTCCGTACGGCAGGCCGCGTATGTCCAGATCCTTTCGCATCTGGGCGTGACCGATCCGCCCGCGCGGCTGGAACTGGTCGTGCGTTCCTGGATCTCCCTCGCCGAGTCGACGGCGCTGATCTGGCTGGACGGCCGGCGCATCCCACGGGCCGAGCTGGAGGTCCAGCTCGTCCACGACTTCGCCGCGCTCACCGCGGTCAGCGCCGCCCAGGACGCGGAGATGGGCGCCCTGATGCGCCGCATCGCCCAGGAGGAGCCGGCGGACGGCCCGTTCGCCCAGCTGGCCGGCCGCCTGCTGGCGCTGGCGACCTGAGACCGCGCGGCTCCCCGACCTCTCAGCGCCCGGACTTCTCAGCTCTCGGACTTCTCAGCTCTCGAACTTCCGGTAGGACGCGTCAAGTTCGCGCACCTCTGCGGAGGCGTGCAGCACGCGTCCCTCGGCGGCCTTCAGGTGGGTGCGCAACAACTCCAGGGTGGCCTCGGTGAGCCGGGCCTTCGTCTCCTCGGTGCGGCCGGGGAGCAGCGCGATGTGGACGTGCACATGGGCGTGTCCCCCCGTCTCGGGGCCGACCACGACGTCCTCGGTCCGGCGGAACCGGGTCTTGCACGCCGGCGGCTTGGCGGCCGCGATCTCGACGGTCGCCTCGTGCAGCGCCTTCGCGAACCCGGGCCGGTCGAAGCCGTCCGCGAGGTCGGCGGAATAGTCGACGGTGATCTGCGGCATGAGCACTCCTGTTCTGGGCGGGCAACGGGCTCACCTTAGACAGGCGCCAACCGGAGGGCCAGCATCGCGATGTCGTCCTCCCGGTCCCGGCCGAAGCAGCCGAGCAGCACGTCGCAGAGGGTGTCGAGGCCGGCCGGGGCGTCTGCGGCGGCCGTGCGGAGCTGTTCCATGGAGGTCTCCAGGGGAGTGCCGCGGGTCTCGATGAGGCCGTCGGTGACCATCAGGAGGCGGTCGGTGGGGTCCAGGCGCCGCTCGGTCGGCGCGGGCCGTTCCAGGCCCAGCCCGAGCAGCGGACCGCACGCGTCGACGTACTCGGCACCGCCCCCTTCGCGCAGGATCAGCGGGGGGATGTGCCCGGCGTTGGCGATCCGCACCCGCCCACTGCCGGGGTCGACCAGGGCCAGGCACACGGTGGCCGTGATGTCGGGGTGGTACTGCTGGAGCATCCGGTCGAGCTGCTCGGCCAGGACCACCGGGTCGCTCTCGGTCACGCAGTAGGCGCGCAGCGCGTGCCGGATCTCGACCATGACGGTGGCCGCGTCCAGCGAGTGCCCGACGACGTCCCCGACCGCGATGAGCACGCCCTCGCCGGTGCGCAGGGCGGCGTAGAAGTCGCCGCCGATCTCGGTCTGCCGGGAGGCGGGCACATAGCGGACGACGATGTCGACGCCGGGCAGGTGCGGCAGCTTGTGCGGCTGGGGCAGGAAGCTGCGCTGGAGGGTGAGAGCGACGTGCCGCTCCACCTGGTACAGCAGCAGCGGCTCGGCGGCCAGCGCACAGGCCTGGGCGAGGCGAGCGAGCAGCCCGTCGGCCGCGGGGTCGGTGATCGCGGCCCGCCGTACGGGGGTGGCGAGGCAGACCGCCGTCCGGCCGTCCTGGGCGGTCGCCACGGTCAGCCGGGCGTCCTCCTCGACGCCCGGCCGGAACATCCCGGCCGGCCACAGCGGCGCGGGGACGACCGTGCTGGTCACGCCCGTGCGGTCCTCCGCGAGCCGGGTGACCAGCCGTGCCGCCGCCTGGTGGGCGCCGCTGTCCTCGGGCGCGGGGCGGCAGCGGGCCGTGCCCCGGTACGGCTCGCCGTCCGGGCCGATCACGAACACCACGGCGGGCGAGGCGGTGAGGCGTGCGGCGCCGTCGGCGGCCGCGGCGGCGAGTTCCCGCGGGCAGCGGGCGGTCTGCACGGTGACGATGGCCTCGGACAGCAGCGTCAGACGGTGGACGGCGGTCTCGGCGCCCGTGCTGCGGCGGGCCCCGCGCACGGCGGCCCGTACGACGGCCTGGATCTCCTGTGGCTCGGCGGGCACGGTCAGATAGGCGTCGCCGCCCGCGTCCAGTCCCCGGCACCGGTCGCCGGGCGCGGTCGCGGCGGCGGAGAAGTGCACGACGGGCAGGGCGGCCATGGGCGGCCGGGCCCGGACCCGGCGGCACAGTTCGAAGCCGCTCATGTCCGGCAGGCCCACGTCGACGAGGGCCACGTCGGGCAGGGTGCCGTCCCGCAGCCGGACGTCGAGTTCGACGAGCGCCTCGCCGCCGCTGGCGACCGGCACGACCCGGTGGCCGGCGCGGCTCAGCACCGCGCCCATGGCGTACCGGCTGGCCGCGACGTCGTCCACGACCAGCACGGTGGTGCCGGGGCTGTGCTGCGTGCCGTTGCGGTCCATCTTCGACTGGCGCCTCGGGGCGTACGTGGGTGGGGCAGACCGTCGATCGCGGCCTGCCCCACCCAACGTAGTGCGGCTATCCGACCGCCCGGGTGAAGACGGCGACCGTGCGCCCCGGAACGGCGAACGTGCCCGATTCCGCCGCGTAGGAGGCCGACTTGACGGTAGAGTCCGCCCCCGCCGCCTGCACGGGGTGCAGCCGGTAGCCGGTCCCGGCGAGTGCGGGGACGCGCTGTTCCTGCCGCTCGGGCGTGGCGTTGAAGACCACGACGAGGTCACCGAGCCGCATGGTGATCACGCCGGGTGTCTCGTCCTCGCCGGACAGCGGGAAGGAGAGCCGGGACTGCACCTGCTCGGCGGTGCCGAGGGAGAAGTCCCGCTCGGTGGTACGGATCCGCAGCAGGTCGCGGTAGGCCGCCGAGGCGCCGTCGATCTGCTCGCAGCCCACCCTGACCTTGCTCAACAGGGGCTTGGCGTACGGCCACTTGGCGGCGTTGTCGGCCGCCATGGGCAGTCCGCGGCCGAAGCCGTTGCCGTCGGCGCAGTTCCAGTGGACGGCGTTGAACCAGTCGCCGCTGTCGTAGGAGTTGCGGTCCAGGGACTTGGAGCGGAGCAGGTCGGTGCCCGCCTGGGAGAGGGCCGGGCCCTGGGACAGGGCGGCCGTCGCCATGGCCAGGACCTGCATCCGGGCCCGGTCGGACGCACTCGTCGTGGCGGGCAGCTTGAAGGTCAGTGCGTCGAAGAGGGACTCGTTGTCGTGCGCGTCGGCGTAGGCGAGGGCGTCGCCGGGGGCGTCCGCGTAGCCGGCGGGTGAGCCGTTGTAGTCGACCTCGGAGCCCTTGACCTCCTTGCCGCTGGTGTCGGTGAACCGGTAGCCGGCGAGGTTGCCCGACAGCCCGACCTTGATCAGGTCCTGGTAGTGCAGCAGGCGCGCCTTCTGCTCGGCCGGAGTGCCGTTGTGCTCCGAGGAGTTGGGTTCGGTGTAGAGGCCGGACGCGAAGCCCTGTACGCCGGGGTCCTCGTCGAAGGGGCCGCCGCCGCGCACGGCGTCACGGGCCCGGTCGGAGAAGGTGGCGATGCCGGTGCCGGCCATGTTCTTCTGGGTGGCCTGGACGAACCGGGCGTCGTCGGCGACCTCGCCGAAGTTCCAGCCCTCCCCGTACAGGATGATCTTCTTGCCGTCGACGCCGTCCTTCTCCAGGGTGAGCGCGTCGAGGGCCGCCCGGACCGCGAGGATGTTGGCCTTCGGGTGGTGGCCCATGAGGTCGAAGCGGAAGCCGTCGACCTTGTACTCCTTGGCCCAGGTGACGATCGAGTCGACGACCAGCTTGCCCATCATGGCGTTCTCGGTGGCGGTGTTGGCACAGCAGGTGCTGTTCGCGACCGAGCCGTCGGCGAGGAGCCGCTGGTAGTAGCCGGGCACGATCCGGTCGAGGACGCTCGTCCGCTCCTGGCCGGCGGCCGCGGTGTGGTTGTAGACGACGTCCATCACGACCCGCAGGCCGTCGTCGTTGAGGGCCTTCACCATCCTGCGGAACTCGACCGTGCGGGCCGTGCCGTCCGGGTCGGTGGCGTAGGAGCCCTCGGGGACCGTGTAGTGGTACGGGTCGTAGCCCCAGTTGTAGGCGTCCTTCGGGGCGATCTTCCCGACGCACTCCTGCTGCTTGTCGGAGTCGGCCGGGTAGGAGGCCAGGTCACAGTCGACGCTCGCCTGGTCGGCCTTGCGCTCCGGGATCGTGGCGATGTCGAAGGCGGGCAGGAGGTGGACGTAGGAGGTGCCCGCCCTCGCCAGCTCGCGCAGGTGCTTCGAGCCGTCGCTCGCCTTGTCGGTGAAGGCGAGGTAGGTGCCCGGGTGCTTCGCCGTGCGGTCCTCGACGGAGAAGTCGCGGATGTGCAGCTCCTGGATCTGGGCGTCCCGCAGCGGCACGGCCTTGGGCTTGGTGTACGTCGACCAGCCGGAGGGCTTCAGCGCCTTGTCGTCCAGGTCGACGACGAGACTGCGCTCGGAGTCGGCGGTGAGGGCGAGAGCGTAGGGGTCGGTGACCTTGTTGGTGACGACCTTGCGGACGCTGGGCGCCCAGACCTTCACGACGTACCGGTAGGGCTTGCCCTTCCAGGACGCCGGGCCGGTGACGGACCAGACGCCGGTGCCGGCGTCGCGCCGCATCGGGACGGTGGAGTCACCGATCTCCAGGGACACCTGCTGTGCGGTCGGCGCCCACACGGACAGCGTGGGACGGCCCTTGGGGAACGTCGGACCCAGGTCGGCCTTCGTCGCGTCGTACAGGTCGTCGAGGACACCGGCGATCTGGACGCCGGTCGCCGCGAGCACGGCCCCGTTCACCGCGTGCTGCGTCGCGACGACCTGGCCGCGCAGGGCCTCGCGGACCCGGTCGCGGTCGCGCGGGTCGACGGTCCAGGCGTCGTGCTCCTTCAGATGCGGGAACTTCGCCTTCTGGGCGTCGGTGAGCTCGCTCTTCGACAGGCGCAGCCACTTGGCGTCGCCGGTCAGCGCGCCGTCCCGCACCGCGATCGAGCCGTCCCGGCTGTACAGCAGCTGCGTGGAGGCGGCGGCCTCGGAGCCGTTCCAGGCGAGGGTGTTCCGGTCGATCCAGACCGCCTTGGACGTGGTCAGGTCGAGCGCGGCGGAGGTGCCTGCCGGCTGCGGGAGCAGGTACTTCTCCTGGCCGCTCAACAGCCACACCTCGTGGCCGTTCGCCTTGAGGTCGAGCGACTGGTCGGCGGGCAGGTCCTTCTCGTCGCCCTTGTGGATGATGTAGCTGAGGCTGGTGGCACCGTCGCTGAGCGGTACCTCGAAGACCGCACCATAGGTATCAGTCTTGACCGGCTTCAGGGGGTTCGACCACTCGGTGGGCTGTGCGGCGCCCGTCCAGACGTGCAGGCCCCAGCCGTCGTGGTTCCCGTCGGCGCGGTGGTAGTGGAGGACGGCCTTGGTCTTGTCCGGGGCCGGGTGGTCCGGGCGCTCGGTGGTGACGGTCTCCTTGCCCTGCTCGATCCAGACCTCGCCGGTCTTCGTGACGTCGATCGTGCGGTCGGTGGCGACGTCCTTGTCGCCGTCCTTGTCGATGACGAGGAAACCGACCGTCGAGGCGCCGGGCTTGAGCTTGACCCAGGCGAAGGCGCCGTAGGCGTCCCGGCCGGCGAAGGGGTGGCTGTCGGGCCACTGGGTGGCCTCGCCGTCGGCGAGGTCGCCCCAGGCGTACAGGCCCCAGTCGGCGTAGTCGCCGTCGGCGCGCTTGTAGTGGACGATCGCGTAGTCGCGGGAGGAGGCGCTGGGCGGCTCCTCGGTGGGCGGGGTGCCGGTGGCGGAGGCGGCCAGGGCGCTCGCGGTGCGGCCGGCCGAGTCGACCACGACGGCCTTGTAGCGCAGGGCCGTGCCGGGCGGTACGTCCTTGCCGACGGTGTGCGTGACCTTGTACGGGGCGTGGTCGGCGGAGCCGAGCACCCGCCACTTGCCGTTGCCGGTCTGCGCGGCGAAGACGACCCGGTTCAGCTGTCCGCCGTCGACGTCCGCGGAGACCTCCACGGTGCCGGTGGCGCCGGCCGCGGGGGCCGCCAGGGAGATCGTCGGTTCGGTGGCGGGCTTCGCGAGCCTGCCGGCCGCCTTGAGGACGATCGCCGAGCCGGGCGGGACGGTGACGGTGAGCTTCCTGTCGCCGTCGCTCTTCAGGAGGGCGTCGGTGCCGTAGATGCCCTTGAAGGCCATGCCGGCCGAACCGGTGGCGAAGGTCGCCGTCCTCGCCTCGTCGGCGTTGTTGACGGCGACGACGTACTCGATGCCGCTCCTCGCGTCGGTGCGGGAGAAGGCGTACACGCCCGGCCCGTCGGCCGCGTACCGCTGCTCCTGGACGCCGTCGGCCAGCGCGGGGTGGGCCTTGCGGAGCCCCGCGAGAGCACTGATCTGCCGGTAGAGCGGTGCTCTCGTGTCGTAGGCGTCCTCGGCGTGGGTGCGGTCGGTGCCGATCAGGTCGTCGTCGAGGTAGTCGGCGGTGCGGGAGGCGAACATGCTCTGCCGGGCGTCCTTGTCGCCGCCCGCGCCGGTGAAGCCCTGCTCGTCGCCGTAGTAGACGACGGGGTTGCCGCGGCTGAGGAACATCAGCTCGTTGGCGAGCCTGTCCTTCTGCAGCAGCTCGGCATCGGTGGCCTTCGGGTCGTCCTGCTTCAGGAAGTGCCCGATCCGGCCCATGTCGTGGTTGCCGAGGAAGGTGACCTGCTCGTACGCGTTGGCCTTGTCGGTCGTGTACTTGTAGTCGTCGCGGAAAAGGCTCGCGAGCTTCTGCGCGCTGCCGCCCTGCGAGGCGTACTGCCGGGCCGCCTCCTGGAAGGGGAAGTCGAGCGTGGCGTCGAGGCGGCCCTGGGTGACGTAGGGGGCGGTGACGGACGTGTCGGCCGAGTAGACCTCGCCGAACATGAAGAAGTCGTCGCGGCCCCGCTCGGCGGCGTACGCGTCCAGGGCGGTGGCCCACTGCGTCCAGAACTCCATGTTGACGTGCTTCACGGTGTCGATCCGGAAGCCGTCGATGTCGAAGTCCCGCACCCAGCGCTGGTAGATCCGCTCCATGCCCCGTACGACCTCGGGCCGCTCGGTCCACAGGTCGTCGAGGCCGGAGAAGTCACCGTGGGCGGAGCTCTCCCCGGCGAAGGTGGAGTCGCCGCGGTTGTGGTACATCGTCGGGTCGTTGAGCCACGACGGGACCTTGTTGTTCCTGGTCACCTTGGGCGTGCGCGGGAAGGAGCCGCTGTCGACCTCGGGGAAGTCCCGCCGCCCGTCCGCGTAGTCGGCGTCGTCGAAGGGCACGCCGTCCTCGGTCAGGTACGGGAAGGCGCCCTTGGAGAGGTAGTCGTACGACTTCTCCTCATAGTCGACGACATCCGCGGTGTGGTTGGTGATGACGTCGAAGAAGACCTTCATGCCCTTGGCGTGGGCCTTGTCGACGAGGGTCTCGAGGTCTTTGTTGGTGCCGAAGTGCGGGTCGACCTGGGTGAAGTCGGTGATCCAGTACCCGTGGTAGCCGGCGGAGGCGTTGCTGCCCGTCCCCTGCACGGGCTGGTTCTTGAAGATCGGCGCCATCCAGAGGGCGGTGGTGCCGAGGCCCTTGATGTAGTCGAGCTTCCGGGTCAGGCCCTTGAGGTCGCCGCCCTGGTAGAAGCCCTTGTCGGTGGGGTCGTAGCCGGTGGCGAGGCGCGAACCGGTCAGCCCGCCCTTGTCGTTGCGTGCGTCGCCGCCCGCGAAACGGTCCGGCAGGACGAAGTAGAACTGCTCACGGGTGGCGTCGTGCCGGGCGGGCTCGGCGGCGAGCTTCGCGTCGGACGGGGGCGCCGGCGGGGTGGCCGCGCCGGCGGCGAGAGGCTGGACGAGTGCTGCGGCCAGCGCGGTCGCGGTGACCGCAGCGACCCGTCCGGCACGGGAGGTTCGGCGCCTGGACGGCACCGGCCATCTCGGTATCACTGACGTGGACTCCTTGCGTTGCGGCTCTCTCGGGTCCGACCCCGCGCGAACGTATCGCCGCCGAAACGCTTACAGCAAGAGTCCTGCAACTGCTGGAAAGAACTTTCAGCAGTTCGGCTTCGCCGCGTGGATCACCAGAGCCGTGTTCGAGCCCAGCGTGGCCGTGAACTGCCCACTGGAGTTCACCGTCACGGTCGTGTTGTTCTGCCCGTTGCAGTACGTCCCCGCGGGCAGCGAAGTCTGGTACGTCCGGGTCAGGGAGGCGGACTCGTGATTGATGGCCACGAACCCCTTGCCGCCCCGGCCGAAGGCGATGGCGTCGCCGCCGTTGTCCCACCAGTTGGTGACGGCCTCACCGCGGGTGGCGTTGCGGAAGCCGACCATCGACTTGATCTCCGGCCACTTGTGCTGGCACTTCCAGCCGTCCTGCCAGCAGGCGTTGACCTGGCCGCCGTTCGGCGGGCCGGCGTCGTGGTCGGTGAACTCGTAGCCGGAGTTGATGTCCGGGGCGCCGTAGGGCCAGGCCAGCATGAAGACGTTGGCCAGCGTGTAGTTCGCGCCGTCCTTGTAGCTGAGGGTGGAGCCGTTGCGCTCGGTGTCGTGGTTGTCGACGAAGACGCCGGCCACCGAGCTGTTCATGTAGCCCCAGCCCTCCCCGTAGTTCTTCAGGTAGGCGAGGTTCTCGTTGCCGAAGACCCGCTTGAGGTCGTAGGCGTAGCGGAACTCCTGGACGTCGCCGTTGCCGGTGTACTCGGTCGGCTGCACGGCCTCTCCGCTGCCGTGGATGACTTCCTGCTTCCAGTACACGTTCGGATTGCTCAGCCGGGACTTGATGTTCGCCAGGTCTGCGGCGTCCACGTGCTTGGCCGCGTCGACGCGGAAGCCGTCCACGCCGAGGGAGAGCAGGTCGTTCATGTACCCGGCGATCGCCCTGCGGACGTAGTCCTCGCCGGTGTCGAGGTCGGCGAGGCCGACCAGTTCGCAGTGCTGGACGTTCCAGCGGTCCTGGTAGTTGCCGATCCGGCTCGTGCAGTCGTCGAAGTCGTACGACGAGTACAGACCGGGGTAGTCGTACTTGGTGTACGACGAGCCGCCGGTGCCGGTGCCGCTGCCCGCCGACATGTGGTTGATCACCGTGTCGACGACGACCTTCACACCGGCCGCGTGGCAGGTGTTCACCATGCCCTGGAAGGCCGCGCGGTCACCGAGCCGGCCGGCGATCCTGTAGCTGACCGGCTGGTACGAGGTCCACCACTGCGGGCCCTGTATGTGCTCGGCGGGCGGGGAGACCTGGACGTAGCCGTATCCGGCGGGGCCGAGGGTGTCGGTGCACTCGCGGGCGACGGAGGCGTACTTCCACTCGAAGAGGACGGCGGTGACGTCCTTGGTGCCAGGTGGGGAGGCCTGTGCACTAGTCGGGTTCATGACAACCGCAGCCGCGGCGAGCGCGACGGCGGCGGAGAGGTGTCTGCGTGCCATGTGGGGTTTCCTTCTTCGTTGAAGGTTCTTGCTGCAAGGTTCAGAAACCTTGCGGTGACGCAGATGGTAAAGGCCCGCCGCCCGAATGGGCAGCGGGCCGTGCGAAATTCAACGGAAAGTCAGGCGCCGGCGCGAGTTCAGGCGGTGGCGGTGGTCCACCACACCGTGGTGTCGGCGGGCACCTTCGACTCGTCGTCGACCTGGACGATCTCCCCGCTCGCGACCAGCACCCGGCCGTACGCCGGCATCGCCACCGACTCGCCGGTGGTGTTCGCGACGCACACGAACTCCCCGCGCCGGAAGGCGAGCACGCCCTCGGGCGCCCGCAGCCACTCCACACGGGAGCCGGCACCGAGGTCGGGCTGCTCGCGGCGCACGGCGAGCGCGGCCCGGTACAGCTCCAGGGTCGAGCCGGGCTCGCCGGTCTGCGCCTCCACGCTCAGCTCGCCCCAGCCCTCCGGCTGCGGCAGCCAGCTGCCCCCTTCTCCGAAGCCGTACGACGACCCGGTCCGGGTCCACGGGATCGGCACCCGGCACCCGTCACGGAAGCCGTCCTGGCCCGCGCCCCGGAAGTACGCCGGATCCTGACGCACCTCGTCCGGCAGGTCCACGACGTCCGGAAGGCCGAGCTCCTCGCCCTGGTAGACGTAGGCCGAGCCCGGCAGCGCGAGCATCAGCAGGGTCGCGGCCCGGGCCCTGCGCAGGCCCAGGTCCCGGTCGCCGGCCAGGCGGATCTGGGTGCCGAGGCCGGGCGGGTTGGCGAAGCGGGTGGCGTGCCGGGTCACGTCGTGGTTGGACAGGACCCAGGTGGCGGGGGCGCCGACCGGGCGCATGGCGTCCAGGGTGCGGTCGATGACCTCACGCATCTCCGCGGCGTCCCAGTGGGTGCTGAGGTACTGGAAGTTGAAGGCCTGGTGCAGCTCGTCCGGGCGGACGTAGTGGGCGGTGCGCTCGATGGTCGGAGTCCACGCCTCGGCTACGAAGATCCGGTCCCCCGGGTACTCGTCGAGGATCAGCCGCCACTGCCGGTAGATCTCGTGCACCCCGTCCTGGTCGAAGAACGGCATGACATCGTTGCCCAGCAGCTTCACCTGGTCGTGGGATCCAAGGTCGGGAAGCCCCTCCGCCTTCACCAGACCGTGGGCGACATCGATCCGGAAGCCGTCGACGCCCATGTCCAGCCAGAAGCGCAGGATGGAACGGAACTCGTCGCCGACCGCCGGGTGCTCCCAGTTGAAGTCGGGCTGCTCGGGGGCGAAGAGGTGCAGGTACCACTCACCGTCCGGGACCTGGGTCCACGCCGGGCCGCCGAAGATCGACTCCCAGTCGTTGGGCGGGAGCTCGCCGTGCTCCCCCTTGCCGGGGCGGAAGTGGTAGCGGTCCCGCAGGGGGGAGCCCGGCCCCTCGGCGACGGCTCGCTTGAACCACTCGTGCTGGTCGGAGGAGTGGTTGGGCACGAGGTCGACGATGATCCTCAGGCCCAGCTCGTGGGCGTCGCGGATCAGGGCGTCGGCGTCCAGGAGGTTGCCGAACATGGGGTCGACGGCCCGGTAGTCGGCGACGTCGTAGCCGGCGTCGGCCTGCGGCGAGGCGTAGAAGGGGCTGAGCCACACGGCGTCCACGCCGAGGTCGCGCAGGTACGGCAGGCGGGTGCGGACACCTTCCAGGTCGCCCATGCCGTCGCCGTTGCTGTCGGCGAAGCTGCGCGGGTACACCTGGTAGATCACCGCGTCCCGCCACCAGTCGCGACGCCTGGCGACGGCCACGGCGGACGTGGAGGTGGGGGCAGGTGCAGCTGAGTGCTGGCTCATGTCGTCCTTGATGCGTAACAGAGGTGTGGTCATGTGAGACGTGGGGTGGTGACGAGGCGGCCGCGGCACAGCGGGGTCGGATGGGCACCGCGGCCGCCTCGGGTTTGTGACGTGCCGTTCGAACAGCGCCCCGGAGGGCACCGGGTCACCCCTTCGTGCCACCGGCCGTGAGCCCGGTCACCAGGTTCTTCTGCACGAGGTAGAAGAAGATGGCGGCCGGTATCGCGATCAGCACGGCCGTCGCGGCCATCAGGTTCCGCTGCGCGTCGTGCTCGCTGACGAATGTCTGCAGACCGACGGCGAACGTGTAGTTGTCGTCGCTCAGCATGAACGTCGAGGCGAAGGCGACCTCACCGAAGGCCGTGAGGAAGCTGTAGAACGCCGCGACCGCGAGGCCCGGCTTGGCCAGCGGCAGGATCAGCCGCGCGAACGTGCCGAAGGGGGTCAGCCCGTCGACCCGCCCGGCCTCGTCGATCTCGAACGGGATGGTGTCGAAATAGCCCTTCATCAGCCAGGCGCAGTACGGAACGATCGTGGTGCAGTTGACAAGGATGAGACCAAGGTAGCTGTCGATGAGCTGCAGATCCGAGAGGATCTGGTACATCGGCACGATCAGTACCGCGATGGGGAACATCTGGGTGACGAGCAGCACCCACATCAGCTTCCGGTAGCCGGGGAACCGCATGCGGGAGACCGCGTAGCCGGTGGACGCGGCGACGACGACACCGATGAGCGTCGTACCGAGCACCACGACCAGCGTGCTCGTCAGCCAGTCGAAGAAGCCCGTGTCCTTCAGGACGAACGCGTAGTTGTCGAACGTCATCTTGCGCCAGATGCGCCCGGGGTGGAGGTAGTCGTCCTTGTCCGGGCCGAGGGACAGGAAGAGCAGCCAGGCGATCGGGAAGAGCGCGATCAGGCTCGCGCCGATCAGCACGGCGTGCGAGACGAAGGAGGCGGCACGGCTGCGGTCGCCGCGCCGGCGGACCGTGCGGGGCGCGCCGGCGGGCCGCCGCTCGGTGTCCGCGGCGGAGGTCTCGACGGTGGTCGTACTCATTTTCGGACTCCTGCCTCAGATCGCGAGCTGCTGCTCGTTGCGGTTCAGCCAGCGGCGGTAGAAGGACGTGAAGACGATCAGGAGGGACAGCAGCAGGATTCCGTAGGCGGCGGACTGGGCGTAGTCGCGCGGCTGCTGCCCGAAGCCCAGCTGGTAGGCCCAGGTCACGAGGATCTGGGCGTCCGGGGCGGTGTTGCCGAACAGCAGGAAGATGATGGTGAACTGGTTGAAGGTCCAGATCACGCCCAGGAGCACGACCGTGGTGCTGACGGACCGCAGGCCGGGCAGGGTGACGTACCGGAAGCGCTGCCAGGCGTTCGCGCCGTCCATCTCGGACGCCTCGTACAGGCTCGCGTCGATCGACTGCAGGCCGCCGAGCAGCGAGACCATCATGAACGGCACGCCGCACCAGGTGTTGACCATGATCGCGGCGAACCGCTGCCAGAAGGTGTCCTCCAGCCACAGCGGCGTCGGCAGGTGGAGGAAGTCCAGGCCGGAGTTGATGATGCCGCTGTCGGCGAGCATGAACCGCCAGCCGAACACCGTCACGAAGGTCGGCACGGCCCAGGGCAGCACAAGGATCATCCGGTAGAGGGTGCGGCCGCGCAGCTTCTGGTTGAGCAGCAGCGCGAGACCGAGGCCGATGCCGTAGTGCAGGGCGACGCAGGCGGCCGTCCAGAAGATCGTCCAGAGGAAGTGCGACCAGAAGCGGTCGTAGGACGTCGGGCCCCACAGGATGTCGGCGTAGTTGTCCAGGCCGATGAACCTGTAGGTGGCGTCGATCTCGTTGACGCCGATCGTGCGGGCGGTGTTGAGGCTGGTGGCGTCGGTGAGGGTGAGGTACAGGCCGTACGCCAGCGGGTACAGCACGAGGACGCCGAGGACGATCACCACCGGGGCGATCATCGCGTAGGCGTACCAGTGCTTGTGGAAGCCGTTCTTCAGCCGCCGGGCCGGCCCGGGCCGCGGCTCCCGCTCACCGCGCCGCTTGCCGGTCGCTCGGTCGATGACGACGGTCATGGTTCGACACCTTCTGGAGGTTCAAGGAGGTCAACGGAGCTGCCCGGGCGCAAGCACGGGCGCAGGCGCGAGCCGGTGGCTGCCGGACCCCTCCCCCATGACCGGGGCCCGGCAGCCACGCGGCGGTCACTTGGAGAAGTCCGGCACCAGCTTGGTGATGGCGGTCTCGGCGTCACCGAGGCCCTTGTCCAGGGACTCCTTGCCGCCCGCGATCTCGATCAGCTCGTCGTCGAGCGGCCCCCACAGGGAGCTGTACTCGGGCAGCGCCGGGCGCGGCTGGGCGGAGGACAGCACGCCCTGGTAGCCGGCGATGCCGGGGTCGGCCTTGACCTTCGCGGTGTAGGCGTCCTCGCGCGTGGGGAGCGTGGAGTTCTTCAGCGCGATGGTCTCCTGGGCCTTCGCCGAGGTCATGAACTTCACGAACTTCAGTGAGGCCTCCTGGTGGGCCTTGTCCGAGCCCGCGTACACGGAGAGGTTGTGGCCGCCGGTCGGGGCGCCCGCCTTGCCGGTGGAGCCGGCCGGGACGGTGACGATGCCGAGGTTGTTCTTGTCCTTGAAGGCCGAGCCCTTGTAGAAGTTCGTGATCTCCCACGGGCCCTGGACGATCGAGGCGACCTTGCCGCTGACGAACGCCTCCTGGATGTGGGCGTAGGCGTCGGCGGTGGTGTCGGCCTTGTGCAGGCCCTTGCCCTTGAACAGGCCCTGCCAGGTGCCGTAGGCCTTCTTGGCCTCGGGCGAGGTGACGGTGATCTTCTTGGCGTCGACGTCGACGGTGTCGGTGCCCTCGCCGTAGAGGAAGGACTGCGCGTAGTAGGCCTGGGTGGAGCCCCAGTAGCCGTCGACGCCGGTCTTGTCCTTGATGGTGGCGGCGGCCTTCTTCAGGTCGTCCCAGGTCTTGGGGGCCTCGACGCCGGCCTTCTCGAACAGGGCCTTGTTGTAGACGAGGGCGAGGGTGTCCGTGGTGAAGGGGACGCCGTAGGTCTTGCCGTCGTACTTGGCCTGCTCGATCAGGCTGGGCTGGAACTTGTCCTGCTCGGCGAGGGCCTCGGTGCCGTCCAGCGGCGCGAAGAAGCCCTTCTTGGCGAAGGCCGGAGTCCAGCCGACCTCGGAGCGCAGCACGTCGGGGGCGCCCTTGGAGCCGGCGGCGGTGTCGAACTTGTTCTGCGCCTGGTCGAAGGGGACGTTGACGTAGTTGACCTTGATGCCCTTGTTGGCGGCCTCGAACTCCTTGACCAGGGCCTGGTACGTCGGCGCCTCGTTGGTGGCGTTGGAGGTGTCCCACCAGGTGATGGTGACCGGGCCGTCGGCCTCGTCGCCGCTGTCGCTTCCGCCGCACGCCGTCGCCGCCAGGGCGAGGGACGCCACCAGCGCGGTGGCCGCTATGCCACGCCGCATGAGTTCTCCTTGAGGGTGAAAGCCCGTTTCGTGCTGCCGACTGCGCCGTTGGCCGCCGGGCGTCGGTGAGATTAGCCGCGCTGGAAGGAGTTGCGAAAGACCTTGCAGCAAAAAGTTGCAAGGGGTGCGGATGGTTATCCTGCCGTGACCTCTTCCGGGCCTACTCCTGACCGTTGTGGAACGGGGATTTCCGGCTGATCGGCGGGGAGTGGGGCAGTTGTGCAAGACTCTGCAAGCACTTGCCATCCGTTGCCGCCGGAGGGAATCATCCGTTGCGGAGCGGACGCCGACCACGACTTCGAGGGACCGCGATGACCAAGCAACCCCCAGCGGGCCGTGCGCCGGCCCGCGCCAGGCGTCCCGTCGGTGTGCAAGCGGAACCCCGGCCGCTACAGTCCACTCCTGTGACCACACGGCTTGCCGACATCGCTGCTCAGGCGGGGGTGAGCGAAGCGACCGTCAGCCGCGTCCTCAACGGGAAGCCGGGCGTCGCCGCCACCACCCGCCAGTCCGTGCTGGCCGCCCTCGACGTGCTGGGCTACGAACGCCCCGTGCGGCTGCGGCAGCGCAGCGAGGGCCTGGTGGGCCTGATCACCCCGGAGCTGGAGAACCCGATCTTCCCGGCCCTGGCCCAGGTCATCGGCCAGGCGCTGACCCGGCAGGGCTACACGCCGGTGCTGGCCACCCAGACGCCGGGCGGCTCCACCGAGGACGAGCTGACGGAGATGCTCGTGGATCGCGGGGTCGCCGGCATCATCTACGTCTCCGGGCTGCACGCGGACACCACCGCCGACATGCAGCGCTACGACCGGCTGCGCGCGCAGGGCGTGCCGTACGTGCTGGTCGACGGCTTCTCGCCGAAGGTGCAGGCGCCGTTCATCTCCCCCGACGACCGCGCGGCGATGAACCTCGCGGTGACGCACCTGGTGTCCCTGGGGCACACGCGGATCGGTCTGGCCCTGGGGCCCAAGCGGTTCGTGCCCGTGCAGCGCAAGATCGAGGGGTTCGTACGCACCGTGCAGGACCAGTTGGGCCTGGGCGCCGAGACCGTCGAGCGGGAGCTGGTCCAGCACTCCCTCTACACCCTGGAGGGCGGTCAGGCCGCGGCCACAGCGCTGATCGAGCGGGACTGCACGGCCGTGGTGTGCGCCAGCGACATGATGGCGCTGGGCGCGATCAGGGCGGCGCGGCAGCGTGGCCTGGAGGTTCCGAAGGACGTCTCCGTGGTCGGCTTCGACGACTCTCCGCTGATCGCCTTCACCGACCCGCCGCTGACCACGATCCGCAAGCCGGTCCCGGCGATGGGCCAGGCGGCGGTCCGCACGCTGCTGGAGGAGATCGGCGGGACGCCCGCACCCCACAGCGAGTTCGTGTTCATGCCGGAACTGGTGGTGCGCGGCTCGACCGCTTCGGCGCCCGGGGACCGTGCTCGCCCCTGAGGTTCTCGGCTGGATTTCGCCGTAGAACATGCGGTCCGCACCAGAGCGGAGGATGATCGGGGAGACAGGGCTTTTCTGGCAGACTTTGTGCCTATGGGTGACACGACCGTGACGACGCTGGACGGCCGGAAAGCGGCCGTTCCGGACCCGGTCGCGGCCGATCCGGGACGGGGTCTCCTCCCCCGGCTGCGCACCCCCCGCCGGCCCCGGTTCTGGTTCGAGTTCCTGCTGATCGCGGTCAGTTACTGGACGTACTCGCTCGTCCGCAACGCCGTGCCCGAGCAGAAGGCCGAGGCGCTGCGCAACGCCGACTGGATCTGGCGGGCCGAACACGTTCTGGGCATCGCCGTCGAGGAGTCGGTCAACCACGCCGCCGACTCGGTGACTTGGCTGATCATCGGCATGAACTACTACTACGCGACGCTGCACTTCGTGGTGACGCTGGGTGTGCTCGTGTGGCTGTACCGTCGCCATCCCGGCCGGTACGCGGCGACCCGCCTGGTGCTGTTCGCGACGACCGCCGTCGCCCTGGTCGGTTACTATCTGTATCCGCTGGCGCCGCCACGGCTGATGAACGGCGGCGCTTTCATCGACACCGTCATGGTTCACCAGACCTGGGGTTCGATGGCGTCCGGCGACCTGAAACACATGTCCAACCAGTACGCCGCGATGCCGTCGATGCACATCGGCTGGTCGGTGTGGTGCGGCCTGACGATCTTCGCCCTGGCGACGGTGCCCTGGGTGCGGGTGCTGGGCCTGCTGTACCCGGCGCTGACGCTGGTCGTCATCGTCGCCACGGCGAACCACTTCTGGCTGGATGCGGTCGGTGGCATGCTCTGCCTGGCCTTCGGGTTCGCGGTGGCGGGGGTCTGGTACGGAAGGCATCCCTACGCACTGCCGAGGGACACACCGAGGCGGGACGCCGGCACGCCGCGGCGACCACGAGAACCGGTGGCCTCCACCAAGGCCTGACCCGCTCCCACCACGGCGGTACCCAACCGGCTCTGACCTGACAGCACCACCGCCCACACTGCCGCCACCGACGGCACACCCGGGCCGGGGCCCGGGCGGAGCCGGACGGGCCTCACGTCCCCCGATACACCACGTGCCCCCCGGTCACCGTCAGTCGTACCGGCGCCTGGGCCACCTCGTCCGCCGGGGCGGTCACCGGATCCAGGCCCAGGGCCGTCAGGTCGGCTCGGAGGCCGGGAGCGATGCGGCCGGTCTTGTGGGACTCGCCCGCTGCCAGCGCCGCATGGGTGGTGCAGCCCTCCAGGGCCTCGAGGCCGGTGAGACCGGCTCGTGTCGAGGCCGCGCCCATGGGGGTGCGGGCCGTGGCGAGGACGGCGCGGGCGTCGTAGTGCGCGATCGGCCAGTCCGAGCCGAGGGCCACGACCGCGCCCGCGTCCCGCAGGTCCCGCAGCCGCCAGGCGCGGCCGGCCCGTCCGGTGCCCAGCCGCCGGGACCACTCGTCGGTGCCGTCGGCCCGGGTGTACGCGGTGTGCGGCGGCTGCATGGACGCCGCCACTCCCAGCCGAGCGAACCGCGGCAGCAGCTCGTCCGGCACGGTCTCGATGTGCTCGATGCGGTGCGCCCCGTGCCCGCCCGGCCCCAGCCCTTCGACCACGTCCAGGACGTGCCGTACCGCCGCGTCCCCGATGGCGTGCGTGGCCGTGCGCACGCCGGCCGCGTGCAGGTGCCGTACGGCGGCGGCGTACGCCTCCGGGTCGGGCCAGAACGCGTCCGTGCCCTGGCCGTGGCAGTCGGCGTGCTCCAGCCAGGCCGTGCCGCCCTCGACGGTGCCGTCCATGAAGAACTTGACCCCGCCGGTCCGCCAGTGCCGGCCGCCCCGGCCCTGTACGGCGACCAGCTCGTCCAGGGTGGTCCGGTCCGCGCCCGGCATGCACCAGGGCGCGAACCGCAAGCGCACCGGCAGCACCCTCTCCGCGGCCACGGAGTCGATCAGCTCCGGGTCGCCGGCGTCCATGACGTGCGCCCCGGTCAGCCCGGTCGCGGCCATGGCGGACAGCAGCTCCACCAGGCGGGCCCGGCGTGCGGCGTGGGACGGGCGCGGTGCGATCGCGGCCACCAGGTTCATCGCCGCGTGCTCGACGAGGTGCCCGGTGGGCCGGCCCGAGGCGTCGCAGACGACCTCCGAGCGCTGGTCGAAGCCCCGGGGGCCGTGCACGCCGGCCGCGGTGAGGGCCGGGCCGGTCGCGAGGGCGGAGTGGCCGTCGTAGAGGCGCAGAAAGGCGGGTGTGCCGTCCAGGACGTCCTCGATCAGTTCCCGGTCGACGGGGCGACCCGCGAAGGCGTTGTGGTCGAGGCCGAAGCCGGTCACCCACCCGTCGGTGCGCTCCGCGTCCGCGAGGGCGGCCCGCAGCCCCGCCAGGTCCGTGACGCCCGACAGGTCCGTCCCGGTCGCCATGTCCAGCCCCCACACGGGGTGGCTGTGCGCGTCGACGAGGCCGGGCACCAGGTGCGCGCCGTCCAGGTGGACGACCTCGGTGCCCGGGCCGCACCAGTCGCGTACGTCCGTCTCGTCGCCGACCGCCGCGATCAGCCCGTCGCGTACGGCGACGGACGTGGCGTACGGGCGGTCCGGGTCGAGGGTGCGGACCTTGGCGCCGAAGAGGACCAGATGGGCGGTGGGCATGTGAGGAACTCCCTTGTCGGGCTTTGCTATTCGGTGGGTTCGGCGGCGAAGTCGGCGTACACGTCCGGGCGTTGTCGGCGCAGCCACCAGGCGAGGGCGAGGCCGGTGGCGAACACGCCGGGTGCCGTGACGATCAGGACGGTGTTCACGGCCGGGGACGCCCCGGTGAACAGGTCGATGTGGTTCACCACCAGCACGATGGCCGTGGCGAGCAGCACGGCGGCGGCGACGGGCGCCACGACCGTCCGCAGCGCGCCCTCCTGGTGGCGCACCCGGCGGAAGTAGCAGGGCACGGCGATCGCGGCGAGCAGCTGGAGCAGGAACAAGCCGATCATCCCGGGGGTGTTGACCCACAGCAGCAGCTGCCCGTACGGGTCGGCCCCTGCTGCCGCGAAGGCCAGGACGACGACCGCGCCGAGGACCGTCTGGGCGAGGCCGGCCACGTACGGGGAGCCGTGCCGCGGGTGGATGCGGCCCAGCGCCTTGGGCAGTACGCCCTCCTCGGCGAGGGCGAGGGCGTACCGGTTGATGGCGTTGTGGAAGGCGAGCAGCGAGGCGAGGACGCTGGTGACGATGAAGACGTGCATCAGGTCGGCCGCCCAGCCGCCCACGTAGGTGGTGATGGCGGTGAAGAACAGCTCGCCGGGGTTCTTGCCGGCGGCTCCGGCGATCTCGGCGTCGCCGAAGGCCTGGATGACGGTCCAGACGATGAAGGCGTAGAACAGCCCGAGGAATCCGACGGCCACGTAGGTGGCGCGCGGCACCGTGCGCTGAGGGTCGCGGGCCTCGCGGCGGTAGATGACGGTCGACTCGAAGCCGGTGAACGCGGCGAAGGCGAAGGCGAGGACGGCCGCCGTGCCCGGGACCAGGACGTTGCCGGGCTCGAAGGAGGCGAGGGACAGCCCGTGTGCGCCGCCCTTGATCAGGACCCCGCCCGCGAGGAGGACGAGGATGCCGGTCTCGGCGACGAGCAGGACCCCGAGCACCTTGGCGCCGAAGTCGATGGAGCGGTAGCCGCCGTAGCCGATGAGCAGCAGACCGGCGAGGGAGATCGGCAGCCAGGGGACGTCGGTGCCGAACAGGGCGTGTGCGGTGTCCTGGCCGGCGGAGCCGAGGAGGCCGTAGACGCCGATCTCCATGCCGTTGTAGCCGACCAGGGCGAGCAGGGCGGCGCCGATGCCGACGGAGCGGCCGAGTCCGCGGGTGATGAACGCGTAGAAGGCGCCGCCGCTGCGGACGTGGCGGCTCATGGTGGTGAAGCCGACGGCGAAGACGGCGAGCGTGAGACCGGCCAGGAGATAGCCGACGGGGGCGCCGACGCCGCCCAGCAGGATCGCGAGGGGGGCGACGCCGGCCATGACGGTGAGCGGGGCGGCGGCGGAGACGACGAAGAAGGCGATGTCGGCGGTGCCGAGGGAGCCGGAGCGCAGGGTCGCCGTGGCGGGCGGGGTGCGCTCCCCTGAGGTGGTGACGGACATGGGCAAGCCCTTCGAGCGGCGGACGGGGAGGGAATCCGGGCGTGGAGGGAATCCGGGCATGCGGGATCGCCGCGGGTTAATCTAAAGGCTTTCGGTTTTGGCAATGTAGCCTCTACCCCGGCATCCGGGAAGACCTCAGGGGGACCACCGACCATGGGACGGCCGCGCACACCGCTCCTCGACCGCGAACGCATCGCGACGACGGCGCTCGAAATCGTCGACGAGCGCGGGGACTTCAGCGTGCCGCAGGTGGCCAAGCGGCTGGGCGCGCAGACCGGCTCGGTGTACCACCACGTGGAGGGCCGGGACGGCATCGTGGAGCTGCTGCGCGAGCGGGTGGCGGCGGCGATCGACCCGGCGACCCTGGATCTGCGCCCCTGGGACACGGCCCTGGAGGCCTGGGCCCGCTCCTACCGCGCCGCGTTCGCCGCGCACCCCAAGGCGATCCCGCTGCTGATGACGTCCCCCGTGCGGGCACCGCGCGTGCTGGAGCAGTACGAGCGGGCGGTGGCGCTGCTGCTCGACGCGGGCTTCGCACCGGTCGATGTGATGCCCCTGCTCACCGCCCTGGAGAACCTGGTCCTCGGCTCGGCCCTCGACCTCGCGGCCCCCGAGACGATGTGGGAACTGACCGCCTCGTCACCGACCCCGCGGCTGGCCGAGGCACTGTCGGCGGCGAGCGAGGGCCGGGCGGACCGGGCTGACCGGGCGTTCGAGATGGGCCTGACGGCGTTCATGAAGCACGCGCGAGAGGTGCGGGCCGACACCCCCTAGGGGGATCCGCGAGAGTCCCTAACGCTCCGTCACTCCGTAGAACAGCTCGTCCACCACGCTCCGGGCCCGGCGGGCCGTCCGCCGGTACGCGTCGAGCATGTCGCCGGCGTGGCCGGGTCCGTAGCCCAAATAGCGGCCGACGGCGGCGAGTTCACGGGGCTCCGTGGGGAACGTGTCGGCCGCCCGGCCGCGTACCAGCATGACCGCGTTGCGGACGCGGGTCGCGAGGACCCAGGCCTCGTCCAGGGTCGCCGCGTCCTCGTCCGTGATGAGACCGGCCGTACGCGCGGCGGCCAGGGCCTGACGCGTCCGGGTCGTGCGCAGGCCCGGCTCGGCCGCGCCGTGCCGCAGTTGCAGCAGCTGCACCGTCCACTCCACGTCGGACAGACCGCCCGGCCCCAGCTTGGCGTGCAGCTTGGGGTCGGCGCCCCGCGGCAGCCGCTCGGACTCCATACGGGCCTTCAGCCGCCGGATCTCGCGCACGGCCTCGTCGGCGAGCCCGTCCGCCGGGTAGCGCAACGGGTCGATCAGCTCGATGAACCGGCGGCCCAGATCCTCGTCCCCGGCCACGGGTTCGGCCCGCAGCAGCGCGTGCGACTCCCAGGTCAGGGCCCACCGGCGGTAATAGGCCGCGTACGAGGTGAGGGTCCGCACGAGCGGGCCGGACTTGCCCTCCGGGCGCAGGTCGGCGTCGATGAGCAGGGGCGGGTCGGCGCTGGGGATCTGGAGCAGCCGGCGCATCTCCGAGACGACCTTGTTGGCGGCCTGGGAGGCCTCCCGCTCGTCGACGCCGTCGCGCGGCTCGTGTACGAACAGCACGTCCGCGTCGGAGCCGTAGCCCAGTTCGTGTCCGCCGAAGCGTCCCATGCCTATGATCGCGAACCGGGTGGGCAGGCTGTCCCCCCATCCGTCGCGCACGACCGCGCGGAGCGTGCCGGCCAGGGTCGCTGCCGTCAGGTCCGACACCGCGCCGCCGACCCGGTCCACCAGGGCGCCCTGGTCGGCCTCGGCGGCCTGCTCCTCGGTGCCGTAGGAGCCGACGATGTCCGCGGCGGCCGTACGGAACAGCTCGCGGCGGCGCACACCGCGGGCGGCCGTGACCGCCTGGGCGGCGCCGTCGGCCCGGTTCACCGCGGCGAGTATCTCCTGCTCCAGATGGGTGCGAGAACGCGGCTCGAGGCCGCCGCCGTCCCCGTCGCCGAGCAGCGCCACCGCCTCCGGGGCGCGCATCAGCAGATCGGGCGCGAGCCGGCCGGCCGACAGCACGCGGGCGAGGTTCTGCGCGGCGGCGCCCTCGTCCCGCAGCAGCCGCAGGTACCAGGGCGTCTTGCCGAGCGCGTCCGACACCTTGCGGAAGTTGAGCAGACCCGCGTCCGGGTCGGCCGAGTCGGCGAACCAGCCCAGCAGCACGGGCAGCAGGGTGCGCTGGATGGCGGCCTTGCGGGTGACGCCGGACGCCAGTGCCTCCAGGTGGCGCAGGGCGGAGGCCGGGTCGGCGTAGCCGAGGGCGACCATGCGCTCCCGGGCCGCCTCGGCGCTCAACCGGGCCTCGCCGGTGGCGAGTTGGGCGACCGCGTCGAGCAGCGGCCGGTAGAACAGCTTCTCGTGCAGCCGGCGTACGACGGTGGCGTGCCGCTTCCACTCGCGCAGCAGCTCGGCGACCGGGTCGGTGCGCAGTCCGAGGGAGCGGCCGATGCGCCGCAGCTCGGCCTCGTCCTCGGGCACGAGGTGGGTGCGCCGCAGCCGGAACAGCTGGATCCGGTGCTCCATGGAGCGCAGGAAGCGGTAGGCCTCGTCGAGCTGGGCGGCGTCGGCCCGGCCGACGTACCCGCCGGTGGCGAGGGCCTTCAGCGCGTCGAGGGTGGTGCCGCTGCGCAGCGAGGTGTCGGTCCGGCCGTGCACCAGCTGGAGGAGCTGCACGGCGAACTCGACGTCCCTGAGGCCGCCGGGGCCCAGCTTCAGCTGACGGTCGACCTCGGCGACGGGGATGTTCTCCACGACCCGGCGGCGCATCTTCTGCACGTCGGGGACGAAGTTCTCGCGCTCGGCGGCCTTCCACACCAGTGGCTGGACCGCGGCGACGTACTCCGCGCCGAGGTCGAGGTCACCGGCCACCGGCCGGGCCTTGAGCAGGGCCTGGAACTCCCAGGTCTTGGCCCAGCGCTGGTAGTAGGCGAGGTGGCTGGAGAGGGTCCGCACGAGCGGGCCGTTCCTGCCCTCGGGCCGGAGGTTGGCGTCCACGGGCCAGATGGACCCCTCGACCGTCGTCTCGGAGCAGATCCGCATCATGTGCGAGGCGAGCCGGGTCGCGGCCCGGACGGCCTTGGTCTCGTCGGCGCCCTCGGCGGCCTCCCCCACGAAGATGACGTCCACGTCGGAGACGTAGTTCAGCTCGTGGCCGCCGCACTTGCCCATCGCGACGACCGCGAGCCGGCACAGGGCGGCGTCCTCGGGCGCGGCCGCCCCGGCGAGACCGAGGGCGGCGCGCAGGGTGGCGGTGGCGAGGTCGGCGAGCTCGGCGGCGGACTCGGCGACGCCGGTCGTGCCGCACACGTCGCGGGCGGCGATCGACAGCAGGCAGCGCCGGTAGGCGACGCGCAGGGAGACGGGGTCGGTGGCCTCCGCGAGACCGGCCTCGAACTCCTCCACCCCGGGGTGCAGGTCGTGCGCCTCGTACATGACGAGCGCCTGCCAGTCGTCCGGGTGCCGGACGAGGTGGTCGGCGAGGGCGGTGGAGGCGCCGAGCACCCCGAGCAGCCGGTCGCGCAGCGGCTTGGACGAGATCAGCGTGTCGAGCAGCTCCCGGCGGGCGCCGGGCTCGGGCTGCGCCTCCAGCAGCCGGACCAGTCCGAGCAGCGCCAGATCGGGGTCGGCGGTCGCGCCCAGCGCGTCCAGCAGCACCGGGTCGTCGCGCAGGGGCGCGAGCTCGGCGCTGTCCAGGAGCCGCTCGGCGGCGGAGGCGTCGGTGAAGCCGTGCCGCAGCAGCCGCGTGAAGGTACTGCTCCTGCGCCCCGGCGCCGCCGTCATCCGGGCCTCCCTCGCACTCTTCCTCGGACTTGCATCGGATCAAGGTCTACGGCTTTGAGCCTAACCGCAGAGCCCTGGGGAAGCTCCGATGAGTTCGGTGGACGAACAGGGTCTGCACTTGTGAGACCACGGACCGGGAGGACGCTCATGACCACCACGCACCCCGAGGAGACCCGCCTGGACCGCCGCTACAGCGACGAGACGGCCACCGCGACCGACTGGCGGGAGGCCGAGGCGCGGCTCGCGGCCGCCGAACTGTTCTGGATCACGACGGTGCGCCCCGACGGCCGTCCGCACGTGACCCCGCTGCCGGCGGTCTGGTCGGACGGCGCCCTGCACTTCTGCACGGGCCCGGAGGAGCGCAAGGCGCGGAACCTCGCGGAGAACCCGCACGTCGTGCTGACCACCGGCACGAACACCTGGAACAAGGGCTACGACCTGGTGGTCGAGGGCGAGGCGACGCGCGTGACGGACGACGGGCGGCTACGCGAACTGGCCGCCGCGTGGGAGGCGAAGTACGGCAGTTTCTGGCACTTCGAGGTACGGGAGGGCTATTTCCGCCACGGCGCGGGACACGCGGCCGTCTACGCGGTGGCGCCGCGCACAGTTTTCGGCTTCGGTAAGGGGGAGCCGTTCAGCCAGACGAGGTGGCGGTTCGCCTGATGCCTGACGAAGGAGTCACGCCATGGACTTCACGCTCGAAGTCATCCCGCTGCCCGTCACCGACATCGACCGTGCCCGGGACTTCTACCGGGACAAGGTCGGCTTCCACGTGGACATCGACCAGGAGGTCATGCCCGGCATGCGGATCGTCCAGCTGACGCCTCCCGGCTCCGGCTGTTCGATCGCCCTCGGCGACTCGATCTGGGAGATGACCCCCGGCCCCACCCCGGCACCCGGCTCCTACCAGGGCCTGCAACTGTGCGTCGCCGACATCAAGGCCGCCCACGCGGAGCTCGTCGAACGCGGTCTCGACGTCTCGGAGCCGGTCCAGTACGCCCCCGACGACGGCGCCACGTTCATGCACTTCCAGGACCCGGACGGCAACGGCTGGGCGATCCAGGAGTACCGCCGCCGGGCGACGGAGCCGCTGCACCAGTTGCTGGCGGACCTGAAGCGGCAGGGGGGCTGACCGCGCGTACCGGTACTCGTGGGGGCCGGCGATCACCGACCGCCGGCCCCCTAGCCCCTTGCCGTCCAGGAGACGGCACCGTCTTTACAGCGCCGGAAGGTTCTTCCGCAGCTCGAACGCCGTGACCTCGCTGCGGTACTCCTCCCACTCCTGCCGCTTGTTGCGCAGGAAGAAGTCGAAGACGTGCTCGCCGAGGGTTTCGGCGACCAGGTCGCTGCGCTCCATCAGGGTCAGGGCCTCGCCGAGGTTCTGCGGGAGCGGCTCGATGCCCATCGCGCGGCGCTCCGCGTCGGAGAGGGCCCAGACGTCGTCCTCGGCGCCCGGCGGGAGCTCGTAGCCCTCCTCGATGCCCTTCAGGCCGGCGGCGAGGAGGACGGCGTAGGACAGGTACGGGTTCGCGCCGGAGTCCAGGGAGCGGACCTCGACACGGGCCGAGCCCGTCTTGCCGGGCTTGTACATCGGGACGCGGACGAGCGCCGAGCGGTTGTTGTGGCCCCAGCAGATGTACGACGGGGCCTCGCCGCCCGCGCCCGCCGTGCGCTCCGCGCCGCCCCAGATGCGCTTGTAGGAGTTGACCCACTGGTTGGTGACCGCGGAGATCTCCGCCGCGTGCCGCAGCAGGCCGGCGATGAAGGAGCGGCCCACCTTGGAGAGCTGGTACTCCGAGCCCGACTCGTAGAAGGCGTTGCGGTCGCCCTCGAAGAGGGAGAGGTGGGTGTGCATGCCGCTGCCGGGGTGCTCGGAGAACGGCTTCGGCATGAAGGTCGCCTGGACGCCCTGCTCCAGTGCCACCTGCTTCATGACCAGGCGGAACGTCATGACGTTGTCGGCCGTGGAGAGCGCGTCGGCGTAGCGCAGGTCGATCTCCTGCTGGCCCGGCGCGCCCTCGTGGTGGGAGAACTCGACGGAGATGCCCATCGACTCCAGCATGGTGATCGCCTGGCGGCGGAAGTCCATGCCGACGTTGGTCGGGGTGTGGTCGAAGTAGCCGGAGTTGTCGGCGGGCGTCGGACGGCTGCCGTCCAGCGGCCGGTCCTTCAGCAGGAAGAACTCGATCTCCGGGTGCGTGTAGAACGTGAAGCCCAGGTCGGAGGCGCGGGCCAGGGCGCGCTTGAGCACGTAGCGCGGGTCCGCGAAGGACGGGGAGCCGTCCGGCATGAGGATGTCGCAGAACATCCGGGCCGTGCCCGGGGCCTCCGCGCGCCAGGGCAGGATCTGGAAGGTCGACGGGTCCGGCTTGGCGATCATGTCGGACTCGTAGACCCGGGCGAAGCCCTCGATGGCGGAGCCGTCGAAGCCGATGCCCTCGTCGAAGGCCTGTTCCAGCTCGGCCGGGGCCACGGCGACGGACTTGAGGAAGCCCAGCACGTCCGTGAACCACAGGCGTACGAACCGGATGTCGCGCTCCTCCAACGTCCGGAGCACGAACTCCTGCTGCTTGTCCATCTTCCGCTTCCCCATCCTTGCTGGTCAGGCCGCCTGTCTTCCGTACCACGGGAGGCGGTCGGGCACCTGAGCATCCCACCACACGAGCATTTCGTACGCGTTGCGCACCATGATCGCCCGGCCGGCCCGGGACCGAACGCCTCACGTACGGCGGGTGAACTGCTCTTCCGCCCATAGTGCCTGCTCGCACCGACATCCGTAACGGCCGGTCCGCTCCGCAACCCCGCCCACTTAATTTGCATTTCAGATGCAACTTTAAATACCGTGCTCGGCAGTCGAGTCCTGAGGAGTCCCGATGCTGTCCGAGCAGTCCGCCGCCACCGTCCGCGCCACCCTCCCCGCCGTCGGCGCGGCCCTGGGCACGATCACCGAGCGCTTCTACGCCGGGCTGTTCGCGGCCCGCCCCGAGCTGTTGAACGACCTGTTCAACCGGGGCAACCAGGCCGCCGGCACCCAGCGGCAGGCGCTCGCCGGATCCGTCGCCGCCTTCGCGACGCACCTGCTGGACCACCCGGAGCAGCGGCCGGACGCGATGCTGCACCGCATCGCCCACAAGCACGCCTCCCTCGGCATCAGGCCCGAGCATCGATACGGCAGTACAGCGTCTCTGATCAGCTTAGGGATCCCATGCAAGACGTAGCGTCTGGCGTGGGTTGTGCCCACTGTGGAGGAGTGGCGTGGGCGTGCAGGTGGAAACCTGCACCCAGTGCTGCTCCTCGTGGCCGGTGTCGGCGGGTGGTGGGTGTGCTGATCGTTGCCACGCCCTGGTGCCGGTGCGCTGCGCGGGGCAGCGTCCTCCGGCCCGTTGGTGCGCGTCCCTCCGGACGCTTGCCCGCCGGACCCGAGGGGCCGGTGGGGGAGGGTGCCCTGCGTCGCCTGGGCGCGGGGCGTGTGGTTTTCCGCCCGGTGGGGCCGGTCTTGGACCGGTCGGCCCGGCTGGTCTGGGCGGTCGGGGTGATGACCGCTTGTGTCTCAACCGTGTTCACCACCGTACGGATCACCATGCTCCCGGTGGCCCGGTCGGTGACGGTCCTGTCCTGGTGCGTGAGGCCGCGTGCGGTGATGCGTTGCCAGGCGCCGTGGTCGCGGTCGCCCTGCCAGCCGCATCCGTCCCGGTCGGGGCAGAGGGCCCATTTCCAGCCCGGTTCGGTGGGGCGATCGGGGGCCTTTCGGTGCCGCAGCGGGGTCAGGCACCGGGGGCAGTGCCTGGAGGTGTTGCGCGGTGGGACGGTGACGACGGCGATCCCGGCCTCGGCGGCCAGATGCCGGATGCGGTCGGCGATCTGTCCGCGCACCGTCTGGGACATGCGCGTGTTGTGAGTGCGGCCCATGCCGCCCGCTTCCATCGAGCGCAGGTCTTCCAGGTAGATGACCGTGGCGTGGGCGGTGATGGCCTGGTCGACGGCCCAGCGGGCGGCGGCCCAGGCGAGGGCGTCGTTGAGGTTCGACCTGCGGTCGGACACGCAGCGGATCTCCTCGTGCAGAACCTGGTGTCTGCCGGACAGTTCATGCTGCGTATCAGCGCCGATGAGCCGCTGATACTGGCCGGCCTTGGTGTGCAGGTGTTCCGACAGGCGCCGCAGGCGGTGCTGCTTGGCCAGAACTCCCGCGGCCCGGAACTGGGCGCCGTGCCCGAGAGCAGTGATGTGCCCGTCATCGTGCAGCCGGGCCGCACCCGCGGACAGCAGGGTGTTCAGACCCCAGTCCACACCGAGCGCCACGGTGTGGCCGGTACGGGACGTCTTCGGCACGGCGTGGGTGTAGGCCAGATCGGCGCGCACCTTTGTGCCCGCGAGGCGGAGGGTGGGCAGGTGCAGCACCGCGCCGGGCGGGATGATGGGCGGCAGCGTGATGGAGCAGGCTACCCAGGTCCAGTCGCCATAGGAACGCGGGTCGGGCCGAGTGGGCAGCTGCAGGCGCAGCAGCGCACGTTGTGGGTCGTCCTCGCCTCGTTCGATGGTGGCCTGCTGGCCGTCGCACGCTGACAGCAGCAGCGTCCGTGCCGCCCGGGGCGGGGCCTCCAGCTCGAACAGATCAACTGGCAGACGGCCGTGCTTGTCGGCGAAGGTAGTGACCTGACGGGTGCGGGAGCGGATCACACTCGACGGGAGATGCCGGCCGCCGGGCACCGCCTCCCGGACCCGGTCCCACTCCTCAGGCGTGCGCTTGCCCGGATCGCACGGCCAGGTCCCAAGGACTGCGTCCGTGAGTTCGGCCCGCCAGCGAGCCGAGCGCAGAGCGCGCCCGGCCTGTTCCTGGGCCATACGCACGATCCGGTCGTTGACCCTCACACCCTCGGCCGGGACGGCCGCCCAGCCCAGTCGACGCAGCGCCATCCACGCATTCGACGGCAGCTTCCGCCCGCCCCCACCCTCACCCGAGGCCAGGACATCCACATCGGCGGCGTTCCAGTGCTCGGCCAACAATTCGGCAACCATGCCGGACACCAGATCAGCCGCCCAGCCAACCCGCTGCATCAGCACAGCGGCCGACAGCACCTCACCCGTCTTCTCCACCACGCCCTTACGCAGCACTCCACGAGCACAGGCAGTCCGGGCCGTTTCGCCCTCGCCCAGCGGCACCTTCCGGCTCATCGGCACTCCCCCCTTCTTGCCCGTGGTGCGGTCATCCGATCAACGACACTCCCGAGGAAAGGTCACGCATTCGACACACGCGCTGACATACGACACCGAGACCGGTACCGGACACACGGCACTAAACCCACGACGATGCATCGCTACGGACGGCAAAAGAAACACATGCTCCTCTCCGGGCGTCCGGCCCAGCTCTCCGGCAGATCAGCGTGAAGCGCGTGCGCGGCGAGGGCACCCCCGACGGCGAGGTCTCGAACCACCTCCACGCGCGCGTGGCGGTGGGTGACGTCCTGGAGCTGTCCGAGCCCTACGGCGACCTCGTCCTGGACGCCGGCCCCGACACCCCGCTGCTGCTGGCCTCGGCGGGCATCGGCGTGACCCCCATGACCGCGATGCTGGCCCACCTGGCCGGCTCGGGGCACCGCGCCCCGGTCACCGTCGTGCACGGCGACCGCTCCCCCGCCACCCACGCCCTGCGCGCCGACCACGAGGCCTACGCCGCCAAGCTGCCCGAGGCGGCCGTCCACTTCTGGTACGAGCAGGACGCCCCGGCGGGCGCCCGCTCCGGCCTGGTCGACCTCGCCGGCGTCCCGGTCGAGCCGGGCACGCGCGCGTACCTGTGCGGGCCGCTGCCCTTCATGCGGGCGGTACGGGCCCAGCTGATCGGCAAGGGCGTGGCGCCGGCCGACATCCACTACGAGGTGTTCGGGCCGGACCTGTGGCTGGCGGGGCGGACGGCCTAGAGGTCGCGGGGATCAGCGCCCCGCGAGATCCCCAGCAGCAGGGCCCCGGTCGGCTCCGCCACGATGTCCGCCACCGTGACCGGGTCCAGTGAGGCGAAGAACGCCTCCTGGGCCCGGCTCAGGGCGCCGCGCAGGCGGCAGGCGGAGTTCAGGGGGCAGGGGGTGGGGCCCTCGCAGTCGACGACGTCGCCGTCGCCCTCGAAGGCACGGACCACGTCGCCCACCGACGCGGTGCGGCCCCGCTCGGTGAGCGTGAGGCCGCCGCCGCGGCCGCGCCGGGCGGCCAGCAGGCCCATGTGCTGGAGCTCGGCGACGACCTTCGCCAGGTGGGTGTACGGCACGTCCATGCCGGTGGCGACGTCCCGGGTCGTCGGAGTCGACTCGCCGGCGACGGCGAGCCGCATCAGGACCCGCAGGGCCAGGTCGGTGGAGCGCAGCAGCCGCATACCCGCAGCCTAGGTAATCGGTATCTGAGGTTCAAATAATGCGGAAGCTGTCGGGCACCTGTCGGTGCCGTATCGATTCAGCCCATTCCCGCGGCCGCCCTACGAGGGGCCCGGTCTCCCCCATTACGATCAGCTCACCCGACCGTCCCACTTTCCCCACCAAGGACACCCCATGGGCTCCGCCAAGAAGAGCAACACGGATCGCAAGGCGCGGATAGAGGAGATGCGGCGCGCCGAGCAGGCCCGTGAGCGCCGCAACCGGATCCTCACCATCACGGCCAGTGTCGTGATCGTCTGCGGTCTCGTCGCCGGCGGTGTCGTGCTCGTGCGGTCCCAGTCCGACGACGGCAGCGACACGGCGGCCACCGACACCTCGGGCAAGGGCAAGTTCGTCACGGGCAAGGACGGCGTGAAGACCTGGGAGGGCAAGCTGTCCCGCAACCACGTCACCAAGGCCGTGAAGTACGCCTCCGAGCCTCCGGTCGGCGGCGACCACAACCAGGTCTGGATGAACTGCAACGGCGACGTCTACACCAAGAAGATCAACAACACCAACGCCGTGCACTCGCTGGAGCACGGCGCGGTGTGGGTGACGTACAACGCCGACGCGAAGAAGGCCGACGTCGACGCGCTCGCGGCGAAGGTGAAGAAGACGCCGTACACGCTGATGAGCCCGATGGACGACCAGAAGGACCCGATCATGCTCTCGGCGTGGGGGCACCAGCGCACGGTGACGGGCGCGAGCGACCCGAACGTCGACAAGTTCTTCGAGAAGTTCGTCCAGGGCGAGCAGACCCCCGAGCCGGGCGCCGCCTGCACGAACGGGCTGTCGCAGTGAGGCAGGCCGCTCTGATCGCGGGGGCCGCGGCGACGGCGCTCGTCGCGGCCGGCGCGATCACCTACGCCGTCGCCGGGGACGACGGCAGCGGCCGGACCCCCTCCGCGGAGTCCGCGGACGCCGGGTTCGCGCGGGACATGGCGGTGCACCACCAGCAGGCCGTGGAGATGTCGTACATCGTGCGCGACCGCACCAAGGACGAGGAGGTGCGGCGCCTCGCGTACGACATCGCGCAGACGCAGGCCAACCAGCGCGGCATGATGCTCGGCTGGCTCGACCTGTGGGGGCTGCCCAAGGTGTCCTCCGAGCCGCCGATGACCTGGATGGACATGGGCGGCATGGCCTCCGGCAAGGACGGCGCGCTGATGCCGGGCATGGCGACCAACACCGAGCTGAAGAAGCTCGGCGAACTCAGCGGCAAGCAGGCGGAGATCTTCTACCTCCAGTTGATGACGGACCATCACAAGGGCGGCATCCACATGGCCGAGGGCTGTGTCGAGAAGTGCACGGTCGGCGTGGAGAAGCGGCTCGCCCAGGGCATGGTGGACGCGCAGCAGTCGGAGATCGGGCTGATGGCGGACCTGCTGAAGGAGCGGGGCGCCGCGCCGCGCTCGTAGGGCGCAAGCCTCAACGGGCTTAAGCCTCAAATCGCCCTCCGTTGCTGCTTCTTGGGCTCTTCTTGGCCTCCGTAGGGCGCTTCTTGGGGTGCGCATTCCCCTGGCATGAACGGTTCGTCGCGAGAGTGGCGACGGTCGAGTGATCCACTCGCGACGAACCGCACAGGGGGTTCCATGAGATCCAACCGCGCCACGGTGCGTGCCGGGCTGAGCATGGCAGCGACACTGCCGATGCTCGCCGGCGCGCTGGCGCTCGGCATACCCGCGGCGCACGCCGCCGACCACCCGCTCCGCGACCTGCTCGCCGGGACCAAGCCCGCGTGGGCCACGCCCAAGGCCGACAAGGGTGCCGCCTCCGACGGCGCCGGGGTGTCGGCCCGGGTCTATCTCCGGGGGCGCGACGCGGCCGGCCTCGCGGCGTACGCCAAGGCCGTCTCCGACCCGGCGTCGGCCTCGTACGGCAAGTACCTGACCGCCCAGCAGGCGCAGGCCCGCTTCGGCGCGACCAAGGCTCAGGTGGCGGCCGTGAAGGCCTGGCTGACGGCGGCCGGCCTGAAGGTCACGGGCGTCACGGCGCACTACGTCTCCGTCACCGGTGACGTGGCCGCCGCCGAGAAGGCGTTCGGCGCCCAGCTGCACAACTTCGCCAAGGGCTCGAAGACCTACCGCGCCCCGGCGAGCACCGCCTCCGTGCCGGCGAGCCTGGCCGGCGCCGTGCTGACCGTCACCGGCCTGGACAACGCCCCGCACATGGTCACGCACGACGACGCACTGCCGCCGCCGGACACCGTGTTCCGCAACGCCGGGCCGTTCTCCTCGTACTACGGCTCGAACACCGCGAGCACGCTGCCGGACGCGTACGGCACGAAGATCCCGTACGCGGTCAAGGGCTACACGGGCAAGCAGCTGCGGGCCGCCTACGGCGCGGGCACGCGCACCGGCAAGGGCGTGCGGGTCGCCATCACGGACGCGTACGCCTCGCCGACGATCGCCTACGACGCGGCCACCTACGCCGGCAAGCACGGCGACGCGGCCTGGAAGACCGGCCAGCTGCACCAGGTGCTGCCGAAGAAGTACACGGACACCAAGGCGTGCTCGGCCTCCGGCTGGTACGGCGAGGAGACCCTGGACGTCGAGGCCGTGCACGCGGTCGCGCCGGCCTCGGACGTCACCTACGTGGGCGCCGCCTCCTGCAACGACAGCGACCTGCTCGACGCGCTCGGCAAGGTCGTCGACCACCACCTGGCCGACATCGTCTCCAACTCGTGGGGCGAGATCGAGGCCGCGCAGACGCCCGACCTCGCGGCCGCCTACGACCAGGTCTTCCAGCTGGGCGCGGTCGAGGGCATCGGCTTCTACTACTCCTCCGGCGACAACGGGGACGAGGTCGCCAGCTCCGGGACGAAGCAGGTCGACTCGCCGGCCAACTCTGCGTGGGTCACCGCCGTCGGCGGCACCTCGCTGGCCGTCGGCAAGGGCGACACGTACCTGTGGGAGACCGGCTGGGGCACCGACAAGGCGAACCTGTCGGCCGACGGCAAGAGCTGGACGGACTTCCCCGGCGCCTTCACCTCCGGCGCGGGCGGCGGCACCAGCAGGACGGTGGCGGAACCCTCGTACCAGAAGGGCGTCGTGCCGTCCGCGCTGGCGAAGGCCAACAGCGCGGCGGGCAACCGCGTCGTCCCGGACATCGCGGCGATCGCCGACCCGAACACCGGCTTCCTGGTCGGCCAGACCCAGACGATGCCCGACGGGAAGACGCAGGCGTACAGCGAGTACCGCATCGGTGGCACCTCGCTCGCCGCACCGACCATCGCGGCCATCCAGGCCCTGGCCCAGGAGGCCCGCGGCGGCAAGGCGATCGGCTTCGCCAACCCGGCGATCTATGCGAAGGCCGGCTCGAAGGCCTACCACGACGTCACCGACAACCCGACGGGCTCCGGCCTGGCCGTGGCCCGCGTGGACTTCGTGAACGGCTACGACGCCACGGGCGGCCTGGCCACGTCCGTGCGCAGCCTGGGCAAGGACAGCTCGCTGTCCGCCGTGAAGGGCTACGACGACGTCACCGGCGTGGGCACGCCCGCGAGCGGTTACGTGGAGTCGTACCGGCGCCGCTGACTTCCGCCGGCTGACCTCCGCAAGGGGAACGGGGTGGTGTGGGTGACCCACACCACCCCATTGCGTCGCTCTGACGATTACACTGGGCCCGTGCCTCAACTACGTCTCGCCCTGAACCAGATCGACTCGAGCGTCGGCGACCTCGCCCAGAACGCCGAGTCGATCGTCCGCTGGACCCGGCACTCCGCCGAGCAGGGAGCGCATCTCGTGGCGTTCCCCGAGATGGCGCTGACCGGGTATCCCGTCGAGGACCTGGCCCTCAGGTCGTCCTTCGTGGAGGCCTCCCGGGCGGCGCTGCGCAGCCTCGCCGTCCGCCTGGCCGACGAGGGCTTCGGCGAGCTGCCGGTGATCGTCGGCTACCTCGACCGCTGCGCGACCGCCCAGCCGAAGTACGGCCAGCCGGCCGGCGCGCCGCAGAACGCGGGAGCGGTTCTGTACGGCGGCGAGGTGGTGCTGAACTTCGCCAAGCACCACCTGCCGAACTACGGCGTCTTCGACGAGTTCCGCTACTTCGTGCCCGGCGACAGCATGCCGGTCCTGCGCGTCCACGGCGTGGATGTCGCCCTGGCCATCTGCGAGGACCTCTGGCAGGACGGCGGCCGGGTCCCCGCGGCACGCTCGGCGCAGGCGGGCCTGCTGGTCTCGATCAACGCCTCGCCCTACGAGCGCAACAAGGACGACACGCGCCTGGAGCTGGTCCGCAAGCGGGCCCAGGAGGCCGGCTGCACCACGGCGTACCTCGCCATGATCGGCGGCCAGGACGAGCTGGTGTTCGACGGCGACTCGATCGTCGTGGACAAGGACGGCGAGGTCGTGGCCCGGGCGCCGCAGTTCGCCGAGGGCTGCATCGTCCTGGACCTGGACCTGCCGGCGGCGTCGGAGGACGCGCCGACAGGCGTGGTGGACGACGGGCTGCGCATCGACCGGGTGGTCCTGTCGGAGAAGCCTCTGGCGCCGTACGAGCCCGAGCTCACCGGGGGTTACGCGGACCGCCTGGACGACGACGAGGAGGTCTACTCGGCGCTGGTCGTGGGCCTGCGGGCGTACGTCGCGAAGAACGGCTTCAAGTCCGTCCTGATCGGTCTGTCGGGCGGCATCGACTCGTCGCTGGTGGCGGCGATCGCGTGCGACGCGGTGGGCGCGCAGAACGTGTACGGCGTGTCGATGCCGTCGAAGTACTCCTCGGACCACTCCAAGGACGACGCGGCGGAAATGGCCCGGCGGACCGGCCTGAACTACCGCACGGTCGCGATCGAGCCGATGTTCGACGCGTACATGGGTGCGCTGGGCCTGACGGGCCTGGCCGAGGAGAACCTCCAGTCCCGCCTGCGCGGCACGCTGCTCATGGCCATCTCCAACCAGGAGGGCCACATCGTGCTGGCCCCGGGCAACAAGTCGGAACTGGCGGTGGGCTACTCCACGCTCTACGGCGACTCGGTCGGCGCCTACGGCCCCATCAAGGACGTCTACAAGACGTCGATCTTCCGCCTGGCCGAGTGGCGCAACCGGGCCGCCCGGGAACGCGGCCAGACCCCGCCGATCCCCGAGAACTCCATCACCAAGCCCCCCAGCGCGGAACTCCGTCCGGGCCAGGTCGACACGGACTCGCTCCCCGACTACCCGGTGCTGGACGCGATCCTCGACCTCTACGTCGACCAGGACCGGGGCGCCGACGAGATCGTCGCGGCCGGTTTCGACCGGGAGCTGGTCACGAAGACCCTGCGCATGGTCGACACGGCGGAGTACAAGCGGCGCCAGTACCCGCCGGGCACGAAGATCTCGGCGAAGGGCTTCGGGAAGGACCGCCGCCTGCCGATCACGAACGGCTGGCGGGAGTCGGTCTGACAGCCCTTCGCGCCGCTTTGCCGCTCACCACGCGACGCCTCCGTCACCGCCTTGACCGGTGACGGAGGCGGTGGCAGCATCGTCACCGCCTCAGGTGGTGACGGCAGCAGCGCGAAAGGCGGGGCACGTGACCGGGATCCGTGACATCGAGGTCGTCGTCTTCGACGTCCTCGGCACACTCGTCGATGAGCCCCGAGGGCTTCGAGCGGCGATGCGCGAAGCCGTACCCGCGTCCGACGAGGCGGCTGTCGACCACCTGCTCGCCTTGCGGCAACAGCACTGCGAGGCCGAACAGCGACGCATCCGGCAGGGGCTCCGCCCGTACGTCGGCACCGAGGCCCTCGACGCGGAGGCCGCGCGACTCGTCGCCGGGCGGGCCGGGCTCTCCGACCCCGCGGCCATCGCCCGGCTGGCCACAGCGGGCCGGCGGCTGCCGCCCTGGCCCGACTCCGTCGCCGGTCTCGAACAGCTCGCGCGGCACTTCCCCCTGATCGGGCTCTCCGACGCCGGCCGTACGGCACTGCTGCGCCTCAACGCGCACGCCGGGCTGCGCTGGCACCAGGCCCTGTCCGCCGAAGCCGTCCAGGCGTACAAGCCTGCGCCGGAGGTCTACCGGCTCGCTCTCGACGCCGCCGGCTGCCCACCGGAACGCGTACTGATGGTGGCCGCCCATGCCTGGGACCTCCGCGGGGCTCAGGCGGTCGGCATGCGGACCGCCTACGTCCGGCGGCCGGTCGGGGATCCGCCGGCGAGCGACGACGCCTTCGACTGGCGGTTCGACGGACTCGACCAGCTGGTCGGCTCGCTGACGAAGGGTCAGGTAGCGTCTGGCTGACACGGGCAGGGGGCTGATGATGGCAGAGCGTGTGGTTCCGGACCGCGTGATGATCGCCGAGCGGATCGCCGCGGAGGCGGGATTCGAGAAGAGCTGCATCCCCGAAGTGGGCAGGCTGCTCAGGCTGGCCGCCGCAGCCAAGCCCGGTGGGGTCGTCGCCGAGAGCGGCACCGGCTCGGGGGTGGGCACCGCCTGGCTGCACAGCGGTCTGGGGGCCGGGGCGCGTCTCGTCACCGTCGAGCGTGACGAGGAGCTGGCCCGGCGAGCGGCGGGCGTCTTCGCGGACGACGACCGCGTCAGCGTGCTGACCGGCGACTGGCGGCTCCTTGAGCAACACGCCCCGTTCGACGTCTTCTTCTGCGACGGCGGCGGCAAGCGGGACGCCCCCGAACGGGTCGTCGAGCTGCTGGCACCCGGCGGCATCCTCGTCCTGGACGACTTCACCCCCTCGGCCGACTGGCCGCCCCGGTTCGAGGGCGAGGTGGACGAGCTCCGCCTCTTCTACCTCACCCACCCGGCCCTGGACGCCACCGAAGTCCTCACCACACCGTCCAGTTCGGCGGTCGTCGCGGCACGTCGCGTCTGACCGCGAGGTTCTGTGCCTCAGGGCACGGTGACGACGATCTTGCCGCGCGCGTGACCGGTTGCGCTCTCCTCGTGCGCCGCGGCGATGTCCCCCAGCGGGAACACCCTGTGCACCGGCAAGGTGAGGCGGCCTTCCTCGGCGAGGGACGCGGCGTACGGCAGCCCTGACCAGCCGGGCTCCCCCACCCCGGAACGGGAGAGCCGTACCCCGTGGCGGGCGGCGTCGAAGTCGGCGATCGTCACCACGCGGTGGGGGTCACCGGCGATGGCCACCAGGTCGGCGAGGGAGCCCTTGCCCGCCGCGTCCAGCACCACGTCGACGCCCTGCGGAGCGAGCGGGGCCAGGCGAGCGGCCAGGCCGGGACCGTAGGTGACCGGGGTGACGCCGAGTCCGTCGAGGAAGTCGTGGTTGCGTTCGCTCGCGGTGCCGATCACGGTCAGCCCGCGGGCCCTGGCCAGCTGCGCGGTCATCGTGCCGACGCCGCCGGCCGCACCCTCGATGAGGAGGGTCATGCCCTCGGCGGCCCCGAGGGCGTCCAGCACACGGGTGGCCGTCTCGACGTTGCCCGCGGCACCGCCCGCCGCTTCGAAGGACCAGGCCCGGGGCTTGTGAGCCCATGCCTCCAGCACCGCGTACTGAGCGCAGGCCCCGCCCAGCCGGGCCAGGGGGACGAGGCCGAACACGGCGTCTCCCACGGCGGTGCCGGTCACGCCTTCGCCCACCTCGTCGACGACTCCGGCGGCGTCCATCCCGGGGATGTGGGGGAACCGCAGGAAGGCCATCTCCTTCAGCATCCCCGAGCGCAGGTACCAGTCGGCGGGTGTGACGCCCGTGGCACGCACCGAGATGCGGACCTGCCCCGGGCCGGCGTGGGGTTCCTCGGCCTCCTCCACGGAGAGGACCTCTGAACCGCCGTAGCGGTGGTAGCGCGCAGCCAGCACTGGCAACCTCCGTATGTCCGGGAGTGGTTCACGGAGAACCTCCCGGCACCGGTGGGGTGTTCCCCGTGCGCCGAAGTGAGAGACCGACCGGCCGCGCCCTCTCGGTTGCCGTACGCGGCCATCCCTGAGCGAGAAGCAGGCGCGACGGTCCCGTACCTGCAGAGCGGCAGCCCGCGGAACACACCCGCGGGCTGCCGCCCGAGTCACAGTGCCGGTGCACCGGCCTTTCGTCAGCGGCGTACCGCTTCCGCCTCCTGCGGGACATGGCTCGCCACGACCCGCTCGCGCCCGCCGGCCGGCGCACTGCGCCGGTCCACCGCGTACGCCAGCGACGCCACGCCGAGGCCGAGCACGGCCAGGGCCGCGCCGGCCAGGGCCGGGGAGGTGACCCCGAAGCCCGCGGCCAGGGCGAGGCCGCCGATCCAGGCGCCGCCGGCGTTGGCCAGGTTGAAGGCCGCCTGGTTGGCGGAGGAGGCCAGGGACGGGGCCGAGGCCGCCTTGTCCATGACCATCAGCTGGAGCGGGGAGCCGGTGGCGAAGGCCGCCATGCCGAGCAGGATCACGGCGACGGCGGCGGTGACCTCCGTGCGCATCAGCAGCGGGAACAGTGCCAGCACCGCCATCAGGGCGCCGAGGCCGCCGAACAGCGTGCCCCGCAGGGAGTGGTCGGCCAGGCGGCCGCCCAGCAGGTTGCCCGCGGTCGCGCCGACGCCGAACAGGGCCAGCAGCAGGGTCACGCTGGCGTCGGTGTAGCCGGCGGCGTCCGTGAGCATGGGCGTGATGTAGCTGTAGGCCGCGAAGAGGGCTCCGAAGCCCGCGACCGTGGTGCCGAGCGACAGCCAGACCGGGACGGAGCGCAGGGCGGCCAGTTCGCCGCGCAGGCCCTTGGCGGTGGCGTGCTCGTGGTCGTGCGGGATCAGGAAGGCGAGCGCGGCGATCGCCGCCAGGCCGATGGCGCTGACGCCGAGGAAGGTCGCCCGCCAGCCGAGCTGCTGGCCCATGAGGGTCGCGACGGGCACACCCACGACGTTCGCGACCGTCAGGCCGAGGAACATCAGGGAGACCGAGCGCGCCTTGCGTTCGGGCGCGACCATGTTCGTCGCGACGACGGCGCCCACGCCGAAGAAGGCGCCGTGCGGCAGACCGCTCAGGAAGCGGGCCGCCAGCAGCCAGCCGTTGTCGGGGGCGAGGGCCGACAGCGCGTTGCCCGCGACGAACAGCCCCATCAGCCCCATCAGGACCGTACGGCGGGACATCCGGGCGGTGACCGCGGCCAGCAGCGGGGCGCCGATGACGACGCCCAGCGCGTACGCCGACACCAGGTGACCGGCGCTGGGTATCGAGATGTTCAGGTCGTTCGCGACGTCGGGCAGCAGCCCCATCATCACGAACTCGGTGGTACCGATGCCGAAGGCGCCCACGGCGAGGGCGAGCAGGGCCAGGGGCATGAGGGAGCCTTTCGAGACTTACGGGGGTTCGTACTTGCGACTTCGTATGTTCAAGTACGGAACAAAGTCTCGCAGGCCCACTATTCCGCGAGGTCGCCGAGAGGTGAAGCCTCGGTTGCCGGAACCTGCCGAACAGGCCCTGAGCTGCGGTTTTCCTCAGCCGCCTGTGGTGACACTCACACGGGCCGCGATGGGCAGATGGTCGCTGCCCGTCTGCGGGAGGGTCCACGAGCTCTCCGGCTTCAGGCCCCTGACCATGATCTGGTCGATGCGCGCCATCGGGAACGACGCCGGCCAGCTGAACCCGAATCCGTTGCCGGCGGCGCCCTGCGTGGAGCGCATCTGGGAGGTGACGGCGTTGAGCGCGCGGTCGTTCATGGTGCCGTTCAGGTCGCCGAGCAGGACGACGTTCTGCAGCGGTTCGTGGGCGATGGCCTCGCCCAGGAAGTCGGCGCTCCGGTCGCGCTGCCGGGCCGTGAACCCGGCCTCCATCTTCACGCGCACCGAGGGCAGATGGGCGACGTAGACCGCGACCTGCCCGGACGGGGCGGTCACGGTGGCGCGCATCGCCCGCGTCCAGCCCAGGTCGATGTCGACGGCCCGCACGCCGGTCAGCGGGTACTTGCTCCACACCCCGACGGTGCCCTGCACCGAGTGGTACGGGTACGTCGAGTCCAGCGCCTTCTCGTACGTCGGGACCGCGGACGCCGTCAGCTCCTCGAGGGCCACCACGTCCGCGCCGGAGGCGGCCACGTCACGGGCGGTGCCCGCCGGGTCGGGGTTGTCCGCGTTGACGTTGTGCGTGGCCACGGTGAGGTCGCCGCCGGTGGCGGTCTTGTCGCTGACCTGGCCGCCGAAGAGGTTCAGCCAGACCAGCGCCGGCAGCAGCACCGCGATCAGCGCGGTCGCGGACTTGCGGACCACGGCGAGCAGGAGCAGCACCGGGATGAGGAGACCGAGCCAGGGCAGGAACGTCTCGACGAGACTGCCCAGGTTCCCGATCGTGTTCGGGATGCGCGAGTGCAGCATCATGACCACGGCCAGCAGCACCGCGCAGGCGGCCAGGACGACGCCGCGCCGCCAGATCCGCCGGTCGCGGAGCCGGCCGCCGAGCCGGCCGCCGAGCAGCCGGTCGAACAGGCGCCGAAGCCGGTCTCCCCGGGGCTCGGGCCCCGAGCCGCCGTTGTCCGTCTCCGTCATGTACGCCTGCTGCGCCATACCGTCGCCTCACTGCCTGCCGTGCACACCATCGCCCCCGTGTCTACGACCCTAGGGGATGATCCGTTCCGTTCCCGCCGTCCTTCGACGGCCGTACGGGGGCGATGACGTTCGAGCCCGCGCGACGAGTTCCGACCGGGCCCCAGGTAAGCGCCGTCTGTGACGAAACGCGCACACTAGGAGCCGTGAGCTGCGGAAGTGACGGGGCGTAGGCCTTCGAGGAGTGTGTCGACGACCTGGGCGGCGAGGTCGTCGGGGAGTTCGGCGTCCGGGCGCAGGACGGAGCGCACGAGCACGGGGGCGATGAACATGTCGCCCAGCAGTTCGAGGTCGACGTCCGTGCGCAGTTCGCCGTTCTCCTGTCCCCGGCGCAGGATCTCCAGGCCGAGCCGGCGGCGCGGTGCGAGGACGGTGGCCTCGTACGCAGCCCAGATCTTGGGGCTGCTCTTCATCTGGGCGTGCACATTGGTCAGGATCGCCGACGAGCGCTTGGCCAGGCCGCGCAGCCGCGCCTGTTCCAGCAGGGCCACCAGGTCGTCGCGCATGGAGGTGCCGGGGAGCGGGGGTTCGGGGGGTTCGACGGCGCGCAGGACGTCGACGAAGAGTTCCTCCTTGCCACTCCAGCGGCGGTAGATGGTGGCCTTGCCGACGCCGGCGGTCCGGGCGACCCGCTCGATGGACAGCTCCGCGAGGGACACGCCCTCCTCCAGGAGCCTCATCAGGCCCTCGATGATGGCGCGCTCGACGGCCTCGCTTCTGGGGCGGCCCCTCGCAGGGCCGTCGTGCCGGGGTTGCCGTTCGGCGAGGCTCACGTCGCTCCGTCCTTTCCTGAGCAGTCGGGGATGATTCTCGCGCAGCCCTACGACCGCGCGTCCGACAACGCCCGCTCCTCCTCCCCCTCCTGGGGCGCCGGCTGCCTGCCGGGCAGGAACAGCGCCACGACGACCGTGCCGATCAGTGCGACGCCCGCTCCCCACAGGGCGGTGATGTGCATCGCGTGCAGGAACGCGTCGTGGGCCGGGGTGACCAGGGCCTTGCCCTGCGGGCCCAGCTTCGCGGCGACGCCGAGGGTGGCCTCGATGGACTCCCCCGCGGTGTGCCGGGCGGCCGGCGGCAGTTGGCCGAGCTTGTCCTCGATGCCCGTGCGGTAGGCCGTGGACAGCACCGAGCCGAGGACGGCGATGCCGAGGGCGCCGCCGACCTGCCGGAAGGTGTTGCTGAGGGCGGAGGCCGAGCCGGCCTTCTCGCGGGGCAGGGCCTGCATGATGACGACGCTGACCGGCGTCATGATGTGCGCCATGCCGGTGCCCATCAGGAAGAAGATCACTTCCAGGATCCAGATGGGGGTGTCGGCGTCCAGCGTGGCGAAGGCGGCCAGCATCGCGGCGATGACCAGCATTCCGGCGGTCGTGGTGGCCTTGTTGCCGAAGCGGTCGACCAGCAGCCGGGCGCGCGGCGCGAAGATCATCTGGGCGGCGGCCAGCGGCAGCATCAGCAGACCGGTCTGCAGCGGCGAGTAGCCGCGCACGCTCTGCGTGTAGAAGACCGAGAAGAAGGTCACGCCCATCAGCGCGAAGAAGACCAGCGCGATGGCGGCGATGGCGGCCGAGAAGACCTTGTTCTTGAAGTACGTGACGTCGATGGACGGGTGGTCGCTGCGCTTCTCGAACACCACGAAGGCGACGAGGACCGCGAGCCCGGCGCCGATCGTCGACAGTACGGTGGCGTCGGTGAAGTCGGCGAGCTGGCCGCCCTTGATGATGCCGTAGACGAGCAGCACCAGGCCGACGACGGAGAGCACGACGCCGACGGGGTCGAGGCGGCCGGGGTGCGGGTCGCGGGAGTCGGGCACCAGCCACAGCATCAGCGCGAGCGCGAGCAGCACGATCGGCACGTTGATGAGGAAGACCGAGCCCCACCAGAAGTGGTCGAGGAGCACCCCGCCGGTGATCGGGCCGATGGCGATGGCGAGGCCGACGCCGCCCGCCCAGATGCCGATGGCCTTCGGCTGTTCCTCGCGCTCGAAGACGTTCATGAGGACGGCGAGGGTGGCCGGCATGACGAACGCGGCGCCCAGGCCCATCACGGCGCGGAAGGCGATCAGCTCCCCCGGCGAGCCGGAGAAGGCGGCGAGCGCGGAGCCGGCCCCGAACACGGCCAGACCGCCGAGCAGCACCTTCTTGCGGCCCAGCCGGTCACCCAGCAGGCCGGCGCTGAACAGCAGGCCGGCGAAGACGAGGGTGTAGGCGTTGATCGCCCACTCCAGCTCGCTCTGCGTGGCCCCCAGGCCGGTCGGGGCGGGGGTGGAGATCGTCTTGATGGCGACGTTCAGGATCGAGTTGTCGAGGACGACGATCAGCAGGCTGAGCATCAGCACGCCGAGGATCGCCCAGCGGCGCCGGTGCACCGCTTCCGGTATGCGGGGGCCGGTGGGGGCGGCACGGTCGGCAGGAGTAGTCATGCCGTGGACCCTAGAACCGTTTCGATACGAGACCGTCTCGTATTGGAATGCTTTTACCGAGCCCTTACGCACGCTGTGCTTCAGGCCGCCAGGGGAACTCACAGGGCCTCCCCTAGCCCTTGCCGGCACGAGGTGCCACCATGGACGTGGTCCGGGGACGCCGTCAGGGCGCCTCGAGATGACGTGTTAGGAGCCGTGCAATGACGCAGCTTCCGGCTGCCCAGACTGCTCAGACGAAGACCTCCGACGGCGGCAAGACGCTGTACGGAGGCAAGGGCACCCGCCGCATCACCGTGCGGGACATCGCCGCCGCCAAGGAGCGCGGCGAGAAGTGGCCCATGCTCACCGCCTACGACGCGATGACCGCCTCCGTCTTCGACGAGGCCGGGATCCCGGTCATGCTCGTCGGCGACTCGGCGGGCAACTGCCACCTCGGGTACGAGACGACCGTGCCCGTCACCCTCGACGAGATGACCATGCTGTCGGCGGCGGTCGTACGGGGCACCTCGCGTGCCCTGATCGTCGGCGACCTGCCCTTCGGCTCCTACCAGGAGGGTCCGGTGCAGGCGCTGCGCTCGGCGACCCGGCTGGTGAAGGAGGCGGGCGTGCAGGCCGTGAAGCTGGAGGGGGGCGAGCGGTCGCACGAGCAGATCCGGCTGCTCGTCGAGTCCGGCATCCCGGTCATGGCGCACATCGGCCTGACCCCGCAGTCCGTCAACGCGATGGGCTATCGCGTGCAGGGGCGGGGCGAGGAGGCGGCCCAGCAGTTGCTGCGGGACGCCAAGGCCGTGCAGGACGCGGGCGCGTTCGCCGTGGTGCTGGAGCTGGTTCCGGCGGAGCTGGCGGCCGAGGTGACGCGGGTGCTGCACATCCCGACCGTCGGGATCGGGGCGGGGGCCGAGACGGACGCCCAGGTGCTGGTGTGGACCGACATGCTGGGTCTGACCGGCGGGCGGATGCCGAAGTTCGTGAAGCAGTACGCGAACCTGCGTGAGGTCATGGGGAACGCGGTGAAGGCGTTCGCCGAGGAGGTCGTCGGCGGAACGTTCCCGCAGGAGGAGCACTCCGTCCACTAGAGCCACTGCGGTACCACGGGCAGCCCGCCGATCTTCCCCCGTCGGCGGGCTGCCGCGTTCTGTCGGTGGCTCCAGGGCCCCTGTCGGCGGTCTGTCGGCGGTTTGTCGGTGGGAGCTGACACCGTCAGGGGCATGACGCGAATCGACAAGAACACCAGCGGCGCCGCTGTGACCGTGCGGGGGCTGGTGAAGCACTACGGCGAGACCAAGGCGCTGGACGGGGTCGACCTGGATGTGCGAGAGGGCACCGTGATGGGGGTGCTCGGGCCGAACGGGGCCGGGAAGACGACCCTCGTACGGATCCTGTCCACCCTGCTCGCCCCCGACACGGGCCAGGCCACCGTGGCCGGCTACGACGTCGTGCGGCAGCCCCGGCAGCTGCGGCGGGTGATCGGGCTCACGGGACAGTACGCCTCCGTGGACGAGAAGCTCTCCGGCTGGGAGAACCTGTACATGATCGGGCGGCTGCTCGACCTGCCCCGCAAGGACGCCCGCAACCGGGCCGACGCGCTGCTGGAGCGCTTCTCGCTGACCGAGGCGGCCAAGCGGCCCGCGGCGACGTACTCCGGGGGCATGCGGCGCCGGCTGGACCTGGCCGCGTCCATGATCGGACGGCCGGCCGTGCTCTTCCTGGACGAGCCGACCACCGGGCTCGACCCGCGCACCCGCAACGAGGTGTGGGACGAGGTGAAGCGCATGGTCGGCGACGGGGTCACCGTGCTGCTCACCACCCAGTACATGGAGGAGGCCGAGCAGCTCGCCTCCGAGCTGACGGTCGTCGACCGCGGCCAGGTCATCGCCGGCGGCGCCATCGAGGAGCTGAAGGCGAAGGTCGGCGGCCGGGCGCTGCGGGTCCGCCCGGCCGATCCGGCGCAGCTGCGGCCCCTCGCCGGCGCGCTGGACGAGCTGGGAATCACCGGGCTCGCCACCACGACCGTGGACACCGACCGGGGCGACGTCCTCGTGCCGATCCTCAGCGACGAGCAGCTGACGGCCGTGGTCGGCGCGGTCACCGCGCGCGGCATCACGCTCTCCTCCATCACCACCGAACTGCCCAGCCTGGACGAGGTGTTCCTGTCCCTCACCGGCCACCGCGCCAGTGCCCCGCAGGACGCCATGCCCGCCGAAGACCTTCAGGAGGCCGCCGTATGAGCGCCGTCACCGTCCACGACGCCGAGGCGGACGCCCGTATCTCGCTGCGCGGCCACCTGCGCCACACCGGAGCCCTGATCCGCCGCAACCTGCTGTGGATCCGCAAGGACCCGGAGTCGATGGCCGACGCGCTGCTGATGCCGGTCATCTTCACCCTGCTGTTCGTGTTCGTCTTCGGCGGCTCGATCGGGCAGGCGCTGGGCGGCGGGCAGGACCGATATGTGCAGTACGTGATCCCCGGCATGATCGCGATGATGAGCATGACGCTGTCCCAGGGCGTCGGCACCGGCTTCAGCCAGGACTTCAACTCCGGTGTCATGGACCGCTTCCGGTCCCTGCCGATCGGGCGCGGCTCGGTGCTGTTCGCGAAGATCTCGGTGGAACTGCTGCGGATGCTGTTCGCGACCGCCGTACTGATGATCGTCGCCGTCGCGGTCGGGTTCGAGATCACCAACTGGCCGGGGCTGTTCGCGACCGTGGCGCTGTCCACGGCGTTCGCCTCGTCGATCATGTGGGTGTTCCTCACCCTGGGCGTGATCCTGAAGAACGCGCAGTCCGTTCAGGCGATGGGCTTCCTGGTGCTGTTCCCGCTCCAGTTCGGCTCGTCGATCTTCGCGCCGACGACGTCGATGCCGGGCTGGCTGCAGGCGTTCACCGACTACAACCCGCTGTCCACGCTGGCGGACGCCGCGCGCGGTCTCATGGTGGGCGGGCCGGTCGCGCACGACCTGTGGGTGACGCTCGGCTGGTCGGTGGCGATCACCGCGGTGATGGCGCCGGTCGCGATCCACAAGTTCCGCACGAAGAGCTGACCGGGCGCGCCCTGGTCCGCGTCAGAGCAGGGCGGTGGCCTCCTCCAGGGAGAGGCCGCCGCCCTCCGCGTACGCGGTCTCGTACGCCTGGTCGCCGAGCAGCGCACGGGCCTGCCGCTCCGCCCACTCGCGGGTCTGGCGCTCCTGCCGCTGGGCGACGTGGCCGGACGGCAGCAGGGCGTCGAAGGCGCCCAGGCAGCGGGCCGCGTCCACGGCGCGCCGCCCGCCGTCGAGGGCTGCCAGGGCCGAGGCACCGATGATCAGGTAGCCCGAGCGCATATGGGGCGCGATGGCCTCGGTCAGCGGGTCGGCGGCCCGCTCCATCGCCTTGCGGATCCGGTCCAGGCACTCCTCGTACCGTCCCTCCGTGGCGTCCAGCCACGCCTCCGCGCCGAGGATGAACGCGTCGAAGACGATGAAGTGGGCGATGCGGAAGTCCTGGCGCAGCCGCCGCAGTTGTTCGCGTGCCTCGGGGGCGCGGCCCGTCATGCCGAGCCAGCCGGCCAGGAAGAGGCGGGCGGCGGGCATGGCCTCGCTGTGCGAGTCCTCGTGGTGGGCGATCACCTCGCGCAGCAGCCGCTCGCCGCGTTCGCCCTCGCCCGCCTCCAGCAGCGCGCTGGCCAGCCGGGCGCTGAGGACGGCCGCCTGGGCGCGGGCTCCGAGCCGTTCGGCGTGCCCGATGGCCGCCTCGTAGTCGGCGGCGGCCCTCGCGTAGTCGCCCTTGCGTTCGCGGGCCTCGGCGCGCGCGGAGAGGGCATCGGCGGTGCCCCAGGCGTCACCGAGTCGCTGGTAGATCTCCAGCGACTCGTCGGCGTCGCGGGCTGCGTCGCCCGCCCAGTCGGTGCGGTTGGCGAGGAAGTTGGCCCGCATCTGGAGGCCGGCGGCCAGCTCCCAGTCGAAGCCGGGGGTCTCCCGGCAGGTGCGGATGGATTCGTCGATGATGACGCGCAGCCGTTCCATGTCGCCGGTCAGCATCACGGCGAAGAACCAGAGCAGACCGGGGAGCCGGCAGTTCTGCGGCAGGCCGGGCTCGTACGTCAGGGAGATGGCCCGCAGCTTCTGCTGGGAGCGCGGGCTCTGCCAGGCGTCCAGTTCGGTGTCCATGCAGGCGAGATGGGCCAGGTGGATACCGCGCCGGGCCTCCTGGAGGACCTCGCCGGTCATCGGGGGCGGGGCGTCGGTGCAGCGCTGCCAGACCGGGGCGGCGCGGCGGACGGGCTCGGTGAAGGGGTCGGGTCCCAGCGCCATGACCTCGCGGCACCAATTGCGGGCCTCGATGCGCAGGTCGCGCATCTGCCAGTACCAGACGAGGGACAGCGCAAGGCACAGCGCCTCCTGTTCGTCGCGCAGGGCGACGGCGTGGCGCAGGGCGGTGCGCAGGTTCTCGTACTCCCGCTCCAGCCGGCGGATCGCGGTGAGCTGGCCCGGGCCGCGCAGCAACGGGTCGGTGGTGCGGGCGAGTTCGCGGAAGTACGTCAGGTGGGCGCGCTCGGCCTGGGCGCGCTGCCCGGACTCGTCCAGCCGCTCGGCGGCGTACTCGGCGACGGTCTCCAGCAGCCGGTAGCGCATCTCGCCGTCGGCCGACTCGCCGGGCGGTGTGGCGACGACCAGGGAGCGGTCGACGAGCGAGCCGAGCGTCTCCAGGGCGACCGGCCCGCACACGGCCTCGGCGGCGGGCAGGTCACAGCCGCCCGCGAACACCGACAGCCGTCGCAGGACGTCCCGTTCGTCCTCGTCGAGGAGGTCCCAGGACCAGTCGACGACGGCTCTGAGGGTCTGCTGGCGGGGCAGGACGGTCCGGCTGCCGGAGGTGAGGAGACGGAAGCGGTCGTCGAGCCGGTCGGCGATCTGGCGTGGCGTCAGCATCCGCAGCCGGGCGGCGGCCAGTTCGATGGCCAGCGGCAGGCCGTCGAGGCGCCGGCAGATCTCCGCGCACGCCTCGGGGTCGTCCTCGGTGCGGAAGCCGGGCCGGGCCGCCGCGCCCCGGTCGGCGAGCAGCCGCAGCGCGACCGGCTCGGGCAGCGGCTCCACGGGCCGCAGCAACTCCCCGGGCACGCCGAGGGGTTCGCGGCTGGTGGCCAGGACGGTCAGGCCGGGGCAGCGCTCCAGCAGTTCCTCGGTGAGCCGGGCGGCGGCGTCGGCGACGTGCTCGCAGTTGTCGAGGATCAGCAGCATGCGGGATCGGGAGCAGTGCTCGGCGAGCCGTGCGACGGGGTCGTCGAGCCGGTCGGCCACGGCGGCCCGGATGCCCTCGGCGCCGGCACCGTACAGCACGGTCTCGCGGGCGCCGACGGCTGTGAGCACGGCCTCCGGTACGGCGGCGGGGTCATCGACCGGGGCGAGCTCGGCCAGCCACACGCCGCCCGGCATGGCGTGCCGCAGGGTCTCGGCGGCCTCCTGCGACAGCCGGGTCTTGCCGGCCCCGCCGGGCCCGAGCAGCGTGACCAGGCGGGCCGCGGTGAGATCGCCGCGGATGGTCTCGATGTCGCCCTCGCGGCCGATGAAGGAGGTGAGGCGGGCGCGCAGGTTGCCGACGGCCGGGGCGTCCGCGACGGGCGCGGACCCGGCGCTGTCGTCTCCCAGCCGCAGCAACTGCGCGTGCAGGGAGCGCAGTTCCGCCCCCGGGTCGGCCCCGAGCCGGTCGGCGAGCAGCCGCCGCACGTCCTCGTACGCGTCCAGCGCCTCCGCCGTGCGGCCGGCGTCGCGCAGGGCGCGCAGGCGCAGGGTCTGGAGGGGCTCGTCCAGCGGGTGGCTGTCGCACAGGGCGGTCAGTTCGGGCAGGGACTGTTCGGCCCGGCCGAGGGCGAGGGCGGCGCTGTGGCGGGCGCGCAGCACGTCCAGGCGGCGGGTGTCCCGGCGGGCCGCCTCGGCGGCGCGGTCGGGGAGGTCGGCGAGGGCCGGGCCGTGCCACAGGGCGAGGGCGTCGTCCAGGACCACGGCCGCCTTGTCGGGGTCTCCGTCGGCCAGGGCCCGCAGCCCTTCACCGGCCAGCCGCTCGAACCGGTGCAGGTCGACGTCGTCGGGCGCGGCCGTGAGCCGGTACCCGCCCTCGTCGGAGGCGACCGCGTCCGCCCCGAGCGCCCGCCGCAGCCGCCCGACCAGCGCCTGGAGCGCCCCCGGGGCGTCGGCGGGCGGATCACCGCCCCACACCTCCTCGACCAGCAGCCCCACGGGCACGGTACGGCCGGCCCGCAGGGCCAGCACGGTCAGCAGCGCACGAAGCCGCGCCCCGCCCACCGGAACGACCGTGCCGTCGGTGCGGAGCGCCTGCGTCGTGCCGAGGATGCGGTAGCGCACGGGGTCCATTGTCTCCGGTGGTACGAGGGCGGGGCACGGCATTCGGCGGCGCGGCGGGCGGCGGGCGCCGGGGCCGGTGTGTGGCCACGGACGGCCGGGCGACAGGTCATGCGGGCCTGTGCCGAGTCGTGAGGGCCGGTGACCGTTCATGAGGGCCGGTGACCGTTCATGGCGCCCGGCACCGGGGTAGGTGACTCCGGCGGCCGGTCGTGAGGGAACCGCCGGGCAGGGGAGCCGCAGGCGGCAGGCGCCGACGGGCACGGTCTTCCGGCAGTGCGGTCCGGCAGGACGGTGCTCAGGCGTGCCGACGGGGCCCGGTGGTGCCGGACCGGCCGTGGCTCCCCGGCGGGGCCGCGACGGTGCTCAGCGTCTCCAGCAGGTCCGTCAGGGCGGCCGCCGTGATGCCCGCCGTCTCCGCGCCCGGCTCGGCACCCCGCTGTGGGATGCCCCGGGCCTCACGGACGGCGTGCGAGAGCCACGAGTCCGTGCCCGGGACTTCCAGGGTCACCACCACTCCCGACTCCCTGCGCCGCAGTGCCCGGCCGTCGGAGTCCTGCTCCACCTCGCCGTCGGCGAACCACTTGGGGCACCGCTCCACCCTCCGCAGCCGCCGCCCGCGCGCGACCGGCTCCCAGGAGCGCGAGCCGGGCGCGCTCTCGGCGTACGTCTGGACCAGCACCTGCACGGCCCGCACCCGCCCGCTGGCCCGGGGCCACTTCGCCCCGTGCCGCTCGACGGACAGCAGCCCGACCGACCGGGCCCGGTCCCCCGGTTTCGGCCGCCGGTCCTCCTCGTCGTCGGGGTCCGCGCCCAGGGCGACCGTGAGGCCCGTCTCCTCGCGCACGACCCGGACGCCGCCCACGTCCTCGACCGGTCCCGCGACCTTCGTGAGCTGGTCGTGCCAGCCGCCGCCGACCACACGGTCCGCGTCCTGGAGCAGCAGCGGCCAGCTCACCTCGTCCCCCACCGAGAACGGTGTGCCGCAGCACTCCATCTGCCAGTCCTCGTAGATCACGTGCCAGAGCCCCATGTCCCCACCCTCCCGGAACCGACTGCCCCGCGCGAGACGTTTTCCCCCTGCGCCCGGTACCGTCGGGCGTCCCATCGCGTGTCCGAGAGTGCAGGGAGTCCCATGACCACCGCCACCAGCCGCCACAGTGAGCGGCGGATCAGTCCCGTCTTCGTCGGGATTCTGGCCGTGACGGCGGTCACGGGGTGGGCGACCTGGACCGGGTTCGCGCAGCAGCCCGGGGTCGCCGTGTTCCTCTTCGTGACGGCGGCGTGGATCGTCTCGCTCTGTCTGCACGAGTACGCGCACGCGCGCACCGCCCTGCACAGCGGCGACATCTCGGTCGGCGAGAAGGGGTACCTCACGCTGAACCCGCTGAAGTACACGCACGCGCTGCTCAGCATCGTCCTCCCGGTGATCTTCGTGATCATGGGCGGGATCGGGCTGCCCGGCGGTGCCGTGTTCATCGAGCGGGGGCGGATCCGGGGCCGCTGGAAGCACAGTCTGATCTCGGCTGCCGGCCCGCTGACGAACGTGCTGTTCGCGGTCGTGTGCACGGCCCCGTTCTGGCTGGACGCGCTGGACGGCGTGCCGAGCGACTTCCGGTTCGCCCTGGCCTTCCTCGCACTGCTCCAGGTGACGGCCGCGCTGCTGAACTTCCTGCCGGTGCCGGGCCTGGACGGCTACGGCGTCATCGAGCCCTGGCTGTCGTACAACATCCGGCGGCAGGTGGAGCCGTTCGCGCCGTTCGGCCTGCTGTTCGTGTTCGCGCTGCTGTGGCTGCCGGCGGTGAACGGCGTGTTCTTCGACGTGGTCGACTCGCTCCTGAAGTCGCTCGGGATCAGCGACTTCGAGACGTACTGCGGTCAGGAGCTGTACCGCTTCTGGCAGGGCTCGAACGAGTTCTGCTCGGCCGCTCCCTGAGGCGTCAGCCCGTGACGGACCTCTCCTGCTTGCCGCGCTTCACGTAGTACCAGCACATGTTGGACGACAGACCCGCCAGCAGTACCCAGACGATCCCCAGCCAGCTGCCCCGCGTGAAGGAGACCACGGCGGCGGCCACGGCGAGGGCGCAGACGATCAGGGCGTAGAGGGCGAGGCGGGGCATGTGGGTCGGCTCCTGTCGGGGGACACTGTGGGCACTGCTGCTGCCGTCCAGTGTCCCCCATGGACCTCACCGGCTCACACGTCGGTGACGCGGAGCCCCGCGTGCGCCTTGTACCGGCGGTTCACGGAGATCAGGTTCGCCACCAGCGACTCCACCTGGTGGGCGTTGCGCAGCCGCCCCGCGAAGATGCCGCGCATGCCGGGGATGCGCCCGGCGAGGGCCTGCACGATCTCGACGTCGGCACGGACCTCGCCGAGCACCATCACGTCGGTGTCGATCTCGTCGATCTCCGGGTCCTGGAGCAGCACGGCCGACAGGTGGTGGAAGGCGGCCGTGACCCGGGAGTCCGGCAGCAGGGCGGCGGCCTGCTCGGCGGCGCTGCCCTCCTCGGGCTTGAGCGCGTAGGCGCCCTTCTTGTCGAAGCCGAGCGGGTTGACGCAGTCGACGACGAGCTTGCCGGCCAGCTCCTCGCGCAGGGATTCGAGGGTCTTGCCGTGGCCGTCCCAGGGCACGGCGACGATCACGATGTCGCTGCGGCGCGCGGTCTCGGCGTTGTCGGCGCCCTCGACGCCGTGTCCGAGTTCCTCCGCGGCGGCCTGGGCACGGTCGGCCGCCCGCGAGCCGATGATCACCTTCTGCCCGGCCTTGGCGAGCCGGTAGGCGAGGCCCTTGCCCTGCGGCCCGGTCCCGCCGAGCACCCCGACGACCAGTCCGGAGACGTCGGGCAGGTCCCAGGGGTCCTTGGCGGGGGCCTTCTGGGCGTTGTCGGTGGCAGCACTGTCGGTAGAGGTCATGGCCCAGACTCTACGTCCGCCGCTGTCATCGGCTCAGGTCAGCTCCGTCACGGGCACCCGGCGGAAGGTGATGGTCTCGTAGGCACCGAAGTCGCCGGTCTCGTACAGCAGGCCCACGGTGTCCGCGTCGACGCGCACGAGGTCGGAGTACGCGGCGGGCAGGCCGTCCACGGTGTGGGCCGGGCGCCAGGTGGTGCCGCCGTCGGTGGAGGCGCGGATCGTCATCAGCGCGCGGAAGCCCGGGTCGGCGGGGCCGGAGTAGAGCAGCACGTCGGGGTCGCGGAGTTGGAGCACGCTCGCCTGGCACACGGGAGCGGACAGGCCCGCCTGGGGTCGGAAGGGTTTCACCAGGGTCCGGCCGCCGTCGGCGGAGTGGGCGTCCGCGCGGGTGCCGGGCGACGGGGAGTCGTTGCGGGTGTTGAAGTAGACGCGGCCGTCGGGGAGTTCGGCGGCGGTGGTCTCGTTGGCGTTGATGTAGCCGTCGGTGTTGTCGTCGACGTAGCCGATCCGCCAGGTCGCGCCCCGGTCGTCGCTGAGCAGGCAGTGGCCGCCGTTGTACCTGCCCTCCGTGCCGTTGTCCGTGCCGGTGGGCGGCAGGGAGTGGTTGGCGGGGACGACGATCCGCCCGGTGCTCAACTGGAGGGCGTGGCCGGGCGTGGTGGCGTACCAGCGCCAGTGCGGCTCCTTGGTCTCCTGGGTGATCTCCCTGGGCGCGGACCAGGTGAGTCCGTCGTCGTCGCTGTGCTGCACCCAGACCCGGCGCCCGTCGGCCGCGCTCACCTTGCCGCGCCGGATGGCGTCCTCGGTGGCGAGGGCGGCGTTGCGTACGTGCACGAGGAGGACGCGGCCGGTGTCGAGGACGACGGGGGCCGGGTTGCCCGCGAGGGCGTCGCCGTTCTCCGCGGCGACCTGGAGCGGGCTCCAGGTGCGGCCGCCGTCCGTGGAGCGTTTGAGGACGATGTCGATGTTCCCGAAGTCGTCCCGGGAGCCGACGCGGCCCTCGCAGAAGGCGAGCAGGGTGCCGATGGGGGTGCCCCCGCTCGAGCGGGGCTGAGTGTGGGGGACGGTGGCGACGAGTGCGGGGATGCGGAAGCTGGCGTATCCCTCCCGGCCGGCGCGGAAGGGGACGCTGGTCTCGGTCATCGGCGGGTTCCTCCGGACGTTCGACGAGGGTACGGATGACCGGTCCCCCTGCCCAAGCCGGGCTAATGCGGGGTGAATTCCACCTCACGAGTGACCGGTTGGGGCAGGATGCGGTCGTATGGATGCCGTACGGGTCGCGCTGTTGCGGGAAGTGCTCGTCGGGACGGAGTGGCTGGGCGCCACGCGGCGGTTCGCCGGTGCGCTGCGGGGGTCGGTGGTGTCGCACGGCGGCGGGCTGCTGCTCGTCGGCACGCCGGAGTACGAGCCGTGGCACCTGGCGGCCCACCTGGTGGACGAGGCGGCGTGGTCGGGCACGCCTGAGCTGGCCCCGACCCTGGTTCGGCATGACGCGCGCCCCTCGGATCCATCGCATCTGGCGGTCGGCCTCGGGCGGCTGGAGGCGGCCCGGCGGGGCGAGACGCTGCTGGTGGTGTCCCCCGAGGTCCCTGCCTCACCCCTCCTCGAACGGGTGTCCGACGCCCGACGCGCCGGGGCGACGGTGCTGTCCCTCGGCCCGGGTGGGGGCGAGCTGCCGGCGATGGCCCACGAGGCCCTGGCCGTCCCCGACGGCTCGGAGCTGGACCTGGACACGGTCCAGCACCTGGTCAGCGCGGCGGCCGGGGAGAACGCGCTGCCGACGCCACGCGGCCGCCGCCGCTTCCGGGACAGGGTGGCGAGACTGGCGGAACACCTGACGGCCCCGCCGCCGGCTCGCTGGTAGGAGCGGTGGGGCCGTCCCGGCACGGTGCTTGCGCCGGTGGTGCGGCTGCGCGAGTCGCGCGCAGCCGCCGGGGTGCGCCTACTCGTCGTTGCGGCCGCCCGCCGGGGCGTCGTGCCACTTGGGGTCGTTCTCCCACTGGAGGTTGCGCGCGCGGGCGGTCTCCATCGCGTGCTCGGCTTCCGGACGGGAGGCGTACGGTCCGAACCGGTCCTTGTTGGGGCACTCCGGCCCCTCCTCGACCTTCTTGTGCTCCAGGCAGTAGTACCACTCACCCGGCTTGCCGACCGTCCGCTTCTTGAACAGGGCCATGACCAGCTCCTCTCGCCACCGTCATGTTCCCCCATGGCCGCTGGTTAGACTCGCTGGCATGTCTGGCCAGTCGCTGCTCGTACCGGGGGAGCTGTCCCCCACCCGTCCCGTGCCCGGAAACATCCGCCGCCCCGAGTACGTCGGCAAGCCCGCGCCGACGCCGTACACCGGACCGGAGGTGCAGACGCCCGAGACGATCGAGGCGATGCGGCTCGCCGGCCGGATCGCCGCCCGGGCGATGGCGGAGGCCGCGAAGCTGATCGCCCCCGGGGTGACCACCGACGAGCTGGACAGGGTGGCGCACGAGTACATGTGCGACCACGGCGCCTACCCCTCCACGCTCGGCTACCGGGGCTTCCCGAAGTCGCTGTGCACCTCGGTCAACGAGGTCATCTGCCACGGCATCCCGGACTCCACCGTCCTGCGCGACGGCGACATCGTCAACCTGGATGTGACGGCGTACATCGGCGGTGTGCACGGCGACAACAACGCGACCTACCTGGTCGGTGACGTCGACGAGGAGTCGCGGCTGCTGGTGGAGCGGACCCGGGAGTCCCTCGACCGGGCGATCAAGGCGGTCAAGCCGGGCCGGCAGATCAACATCATCGGCCGGGTCATCGAGTCGTACGCCAAGCGCTTCGGCTACGGCGTGGTCCGGGACTTCACCGGCCACGGCATCAACAGCTCGTTCCACTCGGGCCTGATCATCCCGCACTACGACAGCCCGCACGCGACGACGGTGATCCAGCCCGGAATGACGTTCACGATCGAGCCGATGCTGACGCTCGGGACGCACGAGTACGACATGTGGGACGACGGCTGGACGGTCGTGACGAAGGACCGCAAGCGGACGGCCCAGTTCGAGCACACGCTGGTGGTGACGGAGTCGGGCGCGGAGATCCTCACACTGCCGTAGCACCCCCACGCCCCGCCGCTGATGGCCCGCTCTCCTCGGAGGGCGGGCTTTTTCCATGGCACCGGGGTATCGTTTTTACCGACACAGTGTCGGGAACAGGGAGTGGGCCCATGGAATCCTTCTCGACCCTCATCCGGACCGCTTCCCGAGAGCAGCACGAGGAGGTCAGGGGCTCGACGTTCATGAGCGACCTGCTGGGGAACAGGCTGGGGGTCGACGCGTTCGCCCGCTACACGGAGCAGCTGTGGTTCGTGTACGGGGCGCTGGAGTCCGGCGCCGAGCGCCTGGCCGGGGACCCGGTGGCCGGCCCCTTCGTCCGCCCGGAACTGTTCCGGACGGCCGCACTGGAGCAGGACCTGGAGTACCTGCGCGGCCCCGGCTGGCGAGCGGGCATCAGCGCGCTGCCCGCCACCCTGGTGTACGCGCGGCGGATCTCCGACTGCGCCCGCACCTGGCCGGCCGGTTACGTCGCCCACCACTACACCCGCTACCTCGGCGACCTCTCCGGCGGGCAGATCATCCGCGACACGGCCGAGAGGGCGTGGGGTCTGCCGAAGAAGGGCGACGGGGTCCGCTTCTATGTGTTCGAGGCGATCCCCAACCCGGCCGCCTTCAAGCGGGGTTACTGGGAGCTGCTGGACGCGCTGCCCGGAGACCAGCTGGAGCGGCAGCGGGTCGTGTCCGAGTGCAAGCAGGCGTACGCGCTGAACAACGCGGTGTTCCAGGCGCTGGGCGAGGAGTTCCCGCTGTCGGCGTGAGCGTCAGCGTTCGAGGTGCACCCGGCCGCCGACCTCGGTCCAGCCGCCCGGCTGGGGTGCGGTCAGGATCTGGGAGCCCGCGCCCTGGGTGATGTTGAGGGCCCGGCCGAGCCGGTCGGTGAGCAGCAGGGCCGCCGCCCCGGTCGCCTCGTCCTCGTCGATCCCGTCGCCGCGCCCGGGGAAGGCCCGGGCCCGGACCCGTCCGGCGGGCTCGTCCTCCCACGCCCAGGCGTACACCCACTCCCCCGGCGCGGGCACGGCCAGGTCGTCGACCTCCGCGGCGCTGCCGTACTGCCGCAGGGTGCGCTGCGGCACCCACTCCGCCCGCGCCTCGATCCAGCAGAACTCCCCGTCCTGCCGGGCACCGACCACCCCGGCGGGCGTGACCAGTTCGGGCACGTCGAGCAGCCAGGCCGTCCCGACACACGGGTGCCCGGCGAAGGGCAGGCGCAGGGTGGGCGTGTAGATGTCGATCACCCCGCGCTCGGGGTCGTCGACGAACACGGTCTCACTGAACCCGAGCTTCGCGGCGAAGGCCTGCCGCTCACTGCGCTCGGGCATCACCGAACCCTCGCGCACGACACCGAGTTCGTTGCCGTATCCACCGTTCGGCCCGCAGAAGACGCGGAGCACGTCGTAGTCAGTCACGGGGGCATTCAAACACCGCCCCGGCGTCCAGGTCGTCCCGGGCATCCGGCGCCCCTGATCATCCCGAAGCGCCACCTTTGACCTTCCCTTGACCACTCCATGACAGCGATTTTGAGCCACTTAAGTAATCCTTATCTGGCTTAGGTGAGCCTCACCTTCCCCGTCCTCCTGGAGCTTTCATGCGACCCGCCAGCCCCGTATCCGTCGTGATCGCCGCCGCGGCGGCTCTGACCGCCGTCACCGGCTGTACGGAGAAGAGCAACGCCGAGGACGGCGACCACGTGGTGCAGGTGACGGCCACGGACGACAAGTGCGAGGTGTCGAAGAAGGAGTTCCCCGCCGGACACGTCGAACTGGCCGTCGAGAACAAGGGCTCCAAGGTCACCGAGGTCTACGTGCTCTTCCCCGACGACCGTGTGGTCACCGAGCGGGAGAACATAGGCCCCGGCACCAAGCAGCGGGTCACCGCCGAGGTGAAGGCCGGCGACTACCAGATCGCCTGCAAGCCCGGCATGAAGGGCAAGGGCATCCGCCAGGCCGTCAAGGCCACCGGCGGCAAGGCGGTCCAGCGCGACCCGCGCCTGGACAAGGCCGTGGCGGCCTACCGCGCCTACACGCAAGAGCAGGCCGACGAGACCCTGCCCAAGGCCGAGACCTTCGCCCGCGCCGTCAAGGACGGCGACCTGGAAGCCGCGAAGAAGGCGTACGCCCCGTCCCGCATCGGCTGGGAGCGCACCGAGCCGGTCGCCGAGTCCTTCGGTGACATCGACCCCAAGGTCGACGTCCGCGAGGACGGCCTGGAGGACGGCCAGGACCCCGCCACGGACTGGACCGGCTGGCACCGCCTGGAGAAGGCCCTCTGGCAGGACAAGAAGATCGGCGACCGGGAGAAGGAGCTCGCCGACCGGCTCATCACCGACCTGAAGGACTGGCAGGACCGGGTCGGCAAGGCCGAGATCACCCCGACCTCGATGGCCAACGGCGCCAAGGAACTGCTCGACGAGGTCGCCACCGGCAAGGTCACCGGCGAGGAGGAGCGCTACTCGCACACCGACCTGGTCGACTTCAAGGCCAACGTCGAGGGCGCGCAGAAGTCGTACGAGCTGCTGAAGCCGGTCGCGCAGGAGAACGACAAGGCCCTCACCACGGAACTGGACAAGCAGTTCGCCACCCTGAACAAGCTGCTCGACAATTACCGCCCGGACACGGCGTCGTACGACTTCACCTCCTACGACAAGGTCGGCAAGGCCGACCGCAAGGAGCTCTCGGACGCGGTCAACGCGCTGGCGGAGCCGCTGTCGAAGCTTGCCGCCGCAGTCGCGAAGTAGGGGGGCCGCCCGCCATGACGGACAACGACACCCCCTCCCACTCCCCCTCCCGGCGCGCCCTGCTCGGCTGGGGCGGCGCGGGCCTGGCCCTCGGCGCCGCCGCGGCGGGCGGAGCGGTGGCGATGGCCCGCACCGACGACGATCCCGCCCCGGACACCGCCATCCCCTTCCACGGCGCGCACCAGGCGGGCATCGCCACCCCGGTGCAGGACCGGCTGCACTTCGCCGCGTTCGACGTGACGACCGACGACCGGGCGGAGTTCGTCCAGCTGCTGAAGGACTGGACGGAGGCCGCCCGCCGCATGACGGCCGGGCACCCGGTGGGCGAGGGCGGCTTCGGCGGCCTCCCCGAGGCGCCCCCGGACGACACCGGCGAGGCCCTGGACCTCAAGCCCTCCCGCCTGACCCTCACGATCGGCTTCGGCCCGAGTCTGTTCGAGAAGTTCGGCCTGGCCGAGCAACGACCGGACGCCCTCGTGGACCTGCCGAAGTTCGCGGGCGACAACCTGGACAAGAACCGCAGCGACGGCGACCTGTGCGTCCAGGCCTGCGCGGACGACCCGCAGGTCGCCGTGCACGCCGTCCGCAACCTGGCCCGCATCGGCTTCGGCAAGGTCGTCATCCGCTGGTCGCAGCTCGGCTTCGGCAAGACGTCGTCGACGACACCCGAGGCACAGACCCCGCGCAACCTGATGGGCTTCAAGGACGGAACCCGCAACATCGCGGGCACGGAGACGGACCGGCTGAAGAAGTTCGTGTGGGTATCCGAGAACGACGACCCGTCCTGGATGACGAACGGCTCCTACCTGGTCGCCCGCCGCATCCGCATGCACATCGAGACCTGGGACCGCACCTCGCTCCAGGAGCAGGAGGACATCTTCGGCCGGGACAAGGGCGAGGGCGCCCCGGTCGGCAAGGCGAAGGAGCGCGACGAGCCGTTCCTGAAGGCCATGAAGCCCGACGCGCACGTCCGGCTGGCGCACCCCGACGCCAACCACGGGGCGACGATCCTGCGCCGCGGCTACTCCTTCACCGACGGCACGGACGGACTGGGCCGCCTGGACGCGGGCCTGTTCTTCCTGGCCTACCAGCGGGACGTCCGCGAGGGCTTCATCCCGATCCAGCGCAACCTGGCCACGGACGCGCTCAACGAGTACATCCAGCACGTGGGTTCGGCGCTCTTCGCCATCCCGCCGGGCGTCCGTGACAAGGACGACTGGTGGGGCCGGACGCTGTTCTCCAAGGAGGCCTGAGCCCGTTGTTCTCCAACTACCTGATCGGTCTGCGCGAGGGCCTGGAGGCCAGCCTCGTCGTCTGCATCCTCATCGCCTACCTGGTCAAGACGGACCGCAGGGACGCGCTGCGCCCGATCTGGATCGGCATCGGCATCGCGGTCGCCCTCGCGCTCGGCTTCGGCTGCGCCCTCGAATTCGGCTCGCAGGAGCTGACGTTCGAGGCGCAGGAGGCGCTCGGTGGGTCCCTGTCGATCCTCGCGGTCGCTCTGGTGACGTGGATGGTGTTCTGGATGCGGCGCACCGCCCGGCACCTGAAGTCCGAACTCCACGGCAAGCTGGACGCGGCCCTCGCCATGGGTACGGGCGCGCTGGTCGCCACGGCGTTCCTGGCGGTGGGCCGGGAGGGCCTGGAAACGGCCCTGTTCGTCTGGGCCTCGGTCCACGCGGCGAGCGACGGCAGCCCGCGTCCTCTTCTCGGTGTCGCCCTGGGCCTGTTGACGGCGGTCCTGCTGGGCTGGCTGTTCTACCGGGGCGCCCTGCGCATCAACCTCGCCCGGTTCTTCACCTGGACCGGCGGCATGCTCGTCGTCGTGGCCGCGGGCGTACTGGCGTACGGCTTCCACGACTTGCAGGAGGCCCGCTTCCTGCCCGGCCTCAACGACAAGGCCTTCGACATCTCCGGCACGATTCCGCCGGACAGTTGGTACGGCACGTTGCTCAAGGGCGTGTTCAACTTCCAGCCGGACCCGACAGTGCTCCAAGTCGCGGTGTGGCTGCTGTACCTGCTCCCGACGCTGGCCCTGTTCCTTGCGCCGACGGGTTTCGGACGCGGCCGGACCACCACGACACCGGTGCGCGACAAGGTCTGACGCCGCTGAGGCGGGGCGCTGCGCAACTCGACGCGACGAGGTGCCGCCGCGCCCACCCTCCCCCAAGCGGCACGACTGCCCGCAGCTGGGGCGACCACGACGCGCCCGCACCCGCCGACGGCGAGAAGGGGACGTGTCGGGGGTTGTCCGCCCGCAGCGGTCGGCGCGTCGACGGACAGTCAGTCGGTACGCAAGCCCATCGCGCCGTTCCGAGGACGGACACCCCCCGGCGCGGCCCCGACCCACCACCCGGCGTCAGGCGCCCGCGGCCCGCGCCCCCGCAGGCACCCCCCGCCCAACCGCCGGAGGCACCCGGTAGGGTTCGCCTCCGGAAAGGGGAAGGTGAAGGAACCCGATGAGCAGGGATCGCGACCCTCGAACGCTCCGCAGGTCCGCCCGGAGCGCCCTCATAGCAGCCTCGGTGACCGCTTTGTCGTTGACGGCGAGCGGATGCGTGGTGGTGCACGGCGAACGGGAGATCCTCCCGTCCACCACCCGCGCCGAAGCCGCCAAGGCCCTCCAGGAGTTCACGACCGCGTACAACGAGGCCGACGAGGCCTACGACGCCTCCCTGGACGCCGACCACACCACCGGCGCCCTGGCCGACATCGACTCGGCACGCCTGAAGGCCGGCAAGACGAACAACCCGGACGGCAACCCGAACCACACACCCCTGAAGCTGACGGACGCGAAGTACACGATCCCCAAGAAGGCCGGCTGGCCCCGCTGGTTCCTCGTCGACGCGGCCGGCAACAAGGGCGGCACCGCCCGCTGGCTGCTCGTGTTCACCCGCAGCAGCCTGGACGACCCCTTCCAGGTCGCCTATCTCACCCTCGTCGCACCGGGCAAGGTCCCGCAGTTCAAGAAGGACGCGGACGGCTGGGCCGAGTCCGTCCCCGTGAACTCGACCGGCCTGGCCGCCACCCCCGGCGACCTGAGCCAGGACTACACGGCCTACCTCAAGAACGGCGGAGACACCTTCGCCGACGGCTCCCACACCAGCCAGTGGCGCACCCTGCGCGAGAAGAACGCCAAGAGGCCGGGCCTGGTCACCCAGTACATCGACGAACCGCTGACGAACGGCGACTACCAGCCCCTCGCCCTGCGCACGGCGGACGGCGGTGCACTGGTGTTCTTCACCACACGGCACTACGAGAAGCAGACGGCCTACGCGGGCACGACGTTCCCCATCCCCAACAAGGACGTCCTCGCGCTGACGAACGGCGAGGTCAAGCAGTCCCTCCTGATGGAGTTCGTCTCCAACGAGGTGGCGCTGGACCCGCCGAAGGGCAGCGGCAGCCCAAAGGTGACGATCCTCGGCCGGATCCAGGGAATGACCTCGGCAGAGGGCTCGTAAAGGCAGAACGAAGCCCGGGTCGGCTCAGTGCCGCAGCGGCCAGGCCGCCCCGGCCTGGTCGGCTTCCTCACCGGCGTACCGGGCGCAGGCCTCGGTCAGCGTCTCCAGCAGGCTCAGCGGATCCGGCAGCGGGTGCTCGGGTCCGCGCACCCAGTGCACCGTCTGGTGCTCGCCGGGCAGCCGGGCCGGCGGGACGAGTACGTAGGAACCACGGCAGTGCCACCGCAGCCCGGGGTGCTCGTCCATCGTCTCGGGGTGGCAGTCCAGTTCGCACGGCCACCACTCGTCCTCGTCCTCGGGTGTCCCGCGGGTGAGCGTGAAGAACAGCATCCGGCCGTCGTCGCTCTCGGCGACGGGCCCGACCTCGACATCTGCGGCGAGCAGCCGCTCCAACGCACTGCGACCGGCATCCAGGGGCACGTCGAGGACGTCGTGCACCATGCCGGTCGCGGTGATGAAGTTGGCCTGCGGCTGATGGCGGGCCCAGCGTTCGATCTGGGCGCGGTCGGTGGTCGACTGCGTCTGCCAGGCGAAGGACACCGGGTGCCGGGCCGGGGTGGGACAGCCGACGCGCTCGCAGGAGCAGCGGTAGCCGGCCGGGTGTGCGGCGGGCGCGAGCGGCAGTCCCGCTCCGGCGGCGGCGAGCAGCAGGGCCTCACGGCCGCCGTCACCGGCGGTCTCCTTCGGCCGGCGCCCGGCGCGCAGCCACTGGGTGAGTTTGCCCTGTAGGCCGGTCCTGCCGCCGTACTCCGCGCTCATCTATCCCCTCGCCTCGCTGTCGTGCGGAACAGCATGCCTCATGGTCCCATCTTGCCGCGCGCCGGGGGGCCAGTGCCCACATCCGGGGCAGGAGGGCCGAGACATGTACTGGTGGGGCGAGGCATATGCCCGTGGGGCGAGAGGTACTCCGCACCGCGATCGGGTGTCATTGCCCGCTTTGCCATGACATGGCGCCCTACCGTGGTCGCCATGGTCACAAGGATCGCGCTGACGGGCCTCGCCTCCGCGGTTTCCGTGGTCTCGCTGACCCTCACGGGACCGGCCGGCGCCGCCCCGGCCCTGCCGACGGGCATCCGCCCGCTGGAGGGACGCGCCCGCCCGCTGGAGTGGGGCACCGGCCCCCTGACCGTGGCGGCGCTCCCCCGGATCACGTACGTCGCCCACCGCGGCGGCGCCCGCGAGGTGCCCGAGAACAGCATGACGGGGCTGGTGGCCGCCTACGAGCGCGGTACGGCGCAGGTGCTGGACTTCGACACGCGGCTGCTGCGCGACGGGACGCCCGTGGTGTTCCACGACGAGACCCTGAACCGCACCACCTACCTGGGCGGCGAGGTGCGCGGCCTCGACGCCCGGGAGTGGCGGGGCGTCCGGCTGCGCCCTGAGGACGCGCTGCCCGGCAGCTGGCGGTCGGAACGGCCGCCGACGGTCGCCGAGGTACTGGATCGTTTCGGCGGGCGGATCGTGCTGATGCTGGAGGCCAAGGACCCGCGGAGCCTCGGCCGGCTGGCCGGACTGATCCGGGCCCGCGGCCTGACCCGCTCGGTGTTCGTGAACTCCAACGACCCCGAGGTCGCCCGGCGCGTCCACCGCCTCGGCCTGCTCACGCAGTTGTGGCGCTCGGCGCGGCAACTGCGCACGGACCGCCCGGAGCGCTGGCGGTCGTACGTGGATCTGCTGGACGTGGACCACCGGGCGCGTGACGCGGATCTCGCGCGGGCGGTGAAGTCGGGGATCCGGCGAGTGTGGGCGCACACCGTGGTGACGGACGCGCAGCGGGACCGGGTGCTGGCGCTGGGCTGCGACGGGGTGATCACGGACGCGCCGGGGCGCCTCGCGCGGGCCGCTCAGCGGGGCGCGAGGCCGTGAAGGGCGTAGTCGACGAGCGTGTCGGTGTACTCGTAGGAGATCGGGCCCGTGTGCTGGAGCCAGCGCTGGGCGAGCGGGGAGACGAAGAACTCCAGGGCGATGCGCGGGTCGACGTCGGGCCGCACCTGCCCGGCGTCCTGTGCGGCGCGCAGCCGCTCCATGTACAGGTCGAGTGAGGGCTGCATCAGCTTGGCGACCAGCTCGCGCCCGAGTTGCTCGTTGACGACGCCTTCGGCGGCCAGCGCGCGGGACGGCGCCTCGAACCTCGGGTCGCGCAACTGGTCGACGGTGGCGCGCAGGACGCCCTTGACATCGGCGGCGACGTCGCCGGTGTCGGGGAAGGCGTACGGCTCCGGACCCGCTTCCCGCAGGGACTGCTCGCCCAGGTCGAGGAACGCCTCCATCAGCACGTCCGCCTTCGACGACCACCAGCGGTAGATCGTCTGCTTGCCGACGCCGGCGCGGGCGGCGATGCCCTCGATGGTGGTCTTCGGATACCCGACCTCCACGACGAGCGAGAGGGCGGCGTCGTAGATGGCGCGGCGGGACTTCTCACTGCGGCGAGTGGAGTCGGGGGCGGACTGGGCGGACTTCTGTGCGGCCATGGCTCGAACTTATCAGGTTGACAAGACGGAGCGTCTCGCGGACAGTGGAGCAACACGAGCGAGACGAACCGTCTCGTCGCGGAGCAGCATCGGAAAAGGAGCCCCACATGACCCGAGGCGGAGCCGGAAACCTGCTGGGTGTCGGCGGATCGCGCCAGAAGCTCGGCCGCAAGGAGCTGCGCGGCGGCGGCCGGGGCGGCCGGATCGGCGGCGGTCTCGACCCGCAGGCCCAGAAGCGCGAGTTGCTGCGCAAGCTTCAGGAGAAACGACAGCAGCAGGCACGACAGGAGGACCGTACGACCGACACATCGTCGTGAGCCTCCCCCGCCCGGGGGAGACGGTCCCCTCGCGCGCGGGATCCTCCCGGGACGTCCGGCGGATGTACTGAAGCGGCCGAGAAAACCGCGGCCGACGGACACCCGGGAGGACTCACGATGCGCGTGTGGACGAGACGACGACTGCTCACCTCGGCGGCGACGGCCGTCTCGGCGGCGGGTCTCGCCGCGACGACGGCCCTGCCCGCCCGGGCGGCGGCCGGAGCGGCCCGTCCCGGCACCGGCGACATCGCGGACGCGCTGCGGGCCCTTCCCGGACTGCGGCTGATCGAGGAGCGGCAGGACGCCGAACCGGGCTACCGGCACTTCGTCCTGGGCCTGCGCCAGCCGGTCGACCACACGAACCCCTCGGCCGGCGTCTTCGAGCAGCGCCTCACCCTGCTGCACACCGCCACCGACCGGCCCACGGTGCTGTTCAGCACGGGCTACCAGGCGGTCCTCACACCCCGGCGCACGGAAGCGACGGTCCTGCTGGGCGCCAACCAACTCCAGGTCGAACACCGCTACTTCGGCACCTCACGCCCGGCCGGCCCCGGCTACGCGCACCTCACGATCCGCCAGGCCGCCGACGACCACCACCGCGTCGTCCGGCTCTTCCGCCGACTCTACCCCGGCGCGTGGATCTCCACCGGCGGCAGCAAGGGCGGTTTGGCGAGCGTCTACCACCGTCGCTTCCATCCCCACGACGTGGACGGCACGGTGGTCTACGGAGCGCCGAACAACGTCGACGACCGCGAGGACTCCGCCTACGTCCGCTTCCTGGAGACGGTCGGCACCCCCGCCGCCCGCGAGGCCATCGAGGCCGTCCAGCGGCGCATCCTGCTGAACCGGGCGGAGATGGTCGCCCGCTACGAGGCCTGGGCGGCTGCCGCCAAAGACACCTTCCGTATCGTCGGCGGCGCCGACAAGGCGCTCGAAATCGCCGTGCTGCGCGCGCCGTTCATGTTCTGGCAGCGCGGGACGGCGGCCGACATCGCCGCGATTCCGGGCCCGGAGGCGACGGCCGACGAGCTGTACGCGTGGCTCGACGACACCGCCGGCCTGTCCCTGTACGCCGACAGGACGGCGCAGCACTACGTCCCGTACTGGTACCAGATCGGCACGCAGCTGGGGTACGGCAGCGTCCCCACGGCCCACCTGGCGGATCTGTTGCGGCACCCGGACGCCATCGAGGCGCGCAGCTTCGTCCCCCGGGACATCCCGATGCGCTTCGACCCGGAGGCCATGCCGGACATCGACCGCTGGGTCCGCCGCCGCGGCAGCCGGCTGCTGTTCGTCTACGGCACCCAGGACCCCTCGGTGGCCGAGCACTTCCAGCCGGGCGGGGCCGGCTCACGGGTCCTGTGGGTACGGGGCGGCAATCACGGCGCCGACATCGCCGACCTGTCCCCCGCCGACCGGGCGTCGGCGGAGGAAGCGCTGTCTCGCTGGGCCGGTCAGGGTTGACCGGCTCCGGTCAAGGTGCCGGAGGCCAGGCGTCGCCCCAGTCCGCGTCCCGGGCCGCCTTGTAGAGGTCGCCGTGGCGCTTGGTGACGGTGGTGCGGTGCAGGGACGGTTCGGTCTCGCACAGGTCGAGGAGGACCTGGCCCTTGCGGATCTGCGGGCGCCGCACGACACGGGAGGGTGCCGGGGCGACGGGGAACCGGGCGGCGGCGACGTAGCTGAACTTCTCGTCCTCGTAGGCGAGGGAGCCGCCCTTGATCTGGCGGTGCAGGGAGGACCGGCTGACCCGGGCGGAGAAGTGGCACCAGTCCGTGCCCGGGGCGATGGGGCAGGCGGCGCTGTGCGGGCAGGGCGCGGCGACGTGGAAGCCGGCGCCGACCAGCCGGTCGCGGGCCTCGATGACGCGGGCGTAGCCGTCGGGGGTGCCGGGCTCGACGATCACGACGGCCTGGGCGGCGGCCGCGGCGGCGTCGACGAGGGCCGTGCGGTCGGGGACGGTCAGCTCGTTGAGGACGTAGGAGACCGTGACGAGATCAGTGCTCTCAAGGGTGAGCGCCGCTCCGATCCGAGAGCGCTGCCACCGTACGTCCCGCAGGGCCGGGTCGGCCGCGGCGATCTCCCGCCCCAGGGCGAGCGCGGGCTCGGCCCAGTCCAGCACGGTGACGGGCCGCTCCCCGCCCCAGGTCGCGCTCACGGCCCAGGCCGCGGCACCCGTGCCGCCGCCGACGTCGGTGTGCGATCCGGGCGCCCACCCGGGCACGGCCTGCGCGAACGCCTCCAGCGCGGAGCGGACCGCCTCGAAGGTCGCGGGCATCCGGTAAGCCGCGTAGGCGGCCACATCCGCCCGGTCCCGCAGGATCGGCGCGTCGGTCGGGGTGGCCCCGCGGTAACTGGCGATCAGCCGCTCGACCGCCTGCGCGGCCTGCCGGGGCGGCAGCCCGTCGAGCAGACCGGCGAGGGCGGCGCGGAGGGTTTCGGCCGGGGGTGCGGGGGCGTTCACCCGGCGATTCTACGAGGGACCCGAGCCCGGGGACTCACCCGTCCGGACCGGTCGGACTGTGCACGTGGTGCGGTCGGCATGACGCTGGAAGCCGAGTTCTCGCGTCGAGCTCACAGCTGTCCAGGAGCGTGATCATGGCCCGGAACCGCCGTCTGATCCTGAGCTCGCCCTCCGAAGTCTGGCGCCTGCTGTGCGACGGCCACCGCTACGGGGAGTGGGTGACAGGAACCCAGCAGGTCCTCGCCGCGGACCCGCACTGGCCGGAGGTGGGCGCCCGACTGAAGGTCCGCGTCGGCGCCGGCCCTCTCACCCTCGACGACACCTGCGTCGTCCGCGCCTGCGAACCGCCCCACCGCCTGGAACTGGAGGCGAAGGCGGATCCCTTCGGCGCGGCCCGCATCGCCATGAGGTTGCTCCCCTGGGGCGAGCACACCCTCTTCACCCTCGATTGGCACCCCCTGCGGGGCCCCGGCACCCGGATGCACGGACTCCCCGTGGATTACGTCGTCGCGGTCCGCAACGGGATGATGCTGACGAAGCTGGCCCGGATCGCTGTACGTGAGCACGCCGTGGGCACGGCTCAGAAGACAGGCGTACAAGTGTGGGACATACCATAGTGCGCATAAATGCCACAAAAAAGGGAAATGCGGACGTGTTATGAAAGGGCCGCGCATCGCAGTGCGGGCAGCCGTCGCCCTGGCGCTGGCCGGGACGCTGGTCACGGCGTGCGGCGCCGGCGGTGGCGACTCGAAGACGTTGACCTGGTCGATGTGGGCCGACGGTGGTGAGGAACATCAGGTCTGGCGCGCACTCGCGGAACGTGTGTCCCGCGAAGACCCGCAGATCGCGATCAAGCTTGAGACCTCGTCCTTCAACGACTACTTCGCCAAGCTCGGCACCCGTTTCGGCAGCGGCGACGCGCCCTGCATCGTCTCGATGCAGTCGCTCCGCACCGCGGGCTACACCCAGGGCATGCTGCCGCTCGACGAGCTGATCGCCAAGAACGACTTCGACGTGACGGATTTCGACAAGTCCATCATGGAGGGGCTGAGTGCCGACGGGAAGCAGTACGCGCTGCCGTACGACTTCGGCCCGGTGATCCTCACGTACAACAAGGGCATCTTCCGGAACGCGGGGGTGCCGGAGCCCAAGCCGGGATGGACTCTGGCCGAGTTCGAGTCGGCCGCCCGCAAGCTGACCGGAGACCGGAAGTACGGGTTCGTGGCGGCGCCTCAGGATCTGTGGATGTTTCCCATGGTGCTGACCAAGACCGGTGCGCAACCCACCGACGAGGCGGGCAGACTGCGACTGACCACCCCGGCCATGACCAGTGGCGTGCAGTGGTACGCCGACCTGGCCGGCAGGAAGAAGGTCGCCCCCCGCGTACCCGGGTCCGATCCCGCATTTTTCGCCGAGAGGATGTTCCTCAGCGGTGACGTGGCCATGAGTGCCAGCGGGCCATGGGCGCTGCTGAACCTGAAGAACCAGGCCGGCTTCCAGGTGGGCCTGACCACGATTCCCGCCGGCCCGGACGGCAGCAGGACGTACTCGGCCGGTTCCGGATTCGGCATCTCCAAGTCCTGCCCGGACCCGGAGCTGGCGTTCAAGGCGATCACGCTGATGACGGCCAAGAAGCAACTGGAGTGGCTCGGCGGGGTGGGACGTGCCTATCCGTCACGTGAGTCCGCACAGCACGCGTGGTACGAGGGCGCCCGCCTCGCCGGCGCCCGAGAAGTTCTCGAAGCCGCCAACGCCACGTCGATTCCGCTGCGTACGACGAAACACTGGGAGCAGGTCAACCACCTGCTCAACCAGTACGGGGCCCAACTCTTCAACGGGGCGAGCTCCGCGAAACAGGTCCTGGAGCAGGTGCAAAGACAGGCCGGGCAGGGTTGATCGGTGCCTGAGCGGGCTGACGGGCGAGCGGACAGATCTCACATCCCCCGCAACGCCCGCGCCACCCGCGACCCCGCCGCCGCCCTGGGCGCGCTGTCCGGGCGGCGGCGTCGGGGATGGACCGCGTTGGTGAGGAGGATCAGGAACGTGTCCGTCGCCGGGTCGAGGACGAGGGACGTGCCCGTGAAGCCCGTGTGGCCCGCCGCGCCGCGGCCCGCCAGGTCCCCCATGAACCACGGCTGGTCGAGGGAGAAGCCCAGGCCGGGGGGTGTGAAGAGGAGGTCGACGAAGTCGGGGCCGAGGATGCGGGCGGGGCCGTAGGAGCCGCCGGCGAGGAGGGTGCGGCAGAACACCGCGAGGTCGCGGCCGGTGGAGAACAGACCCGCGTGGCCCGCCACGCCGCCCAGCGCCCAGGCGTTCTCGTCGTGCACCTCGCCCCGCAGCATCCCCCGGTCCGCCTTGGCCCACGGCCGCCGCTGGTCCTCCGTCGCCGCCGCCCCGGGGCACGGCCCGAACTCCGTCGCCGTCATGCCCAGCGGCCGGGTGATGCCGTCGCGGAAGAGGACGTCGAGCGTGCGGCCGGTGATGCGTTCCAGGAGGTGCTGGAGGAGCAGCATGTTCAGGTCGGAGTAGCGGTACGCGCCCGGTGCCCCGACCGGTGCCTCCGTCCGCAGCGCGGCCAGCCGCCCGGCGTCGTCGGCGCAGTCGTACAGCGGGAGGTCGGGCCGCAGACCGGAGGTGTGGGTGAGCAGCTGCCGTACGGTGATGCCGTGCCGGGCGGCTGCCGTGAAGTCGGGCAGGTACGCGCCCACCCTGGCGTCGATGCCCAGGGTGCCGCGCTCGATCTGCTGCACGGTGGCCACGGCTGTGAACAGTTTGGTCAGGGACGCGAGGTCGAAGGGCGTGCCGACGGTCATCGGGACCCGGTCCTCGACGGGCAGTTCCACACCGGTGTCGGTGTCCTCGTCGTAGGCCGAGTACCGCACGGCCCAGCCCGCCGCCTCCTCCACGGCGATCACCGGACCGCGTCCGACGACCACGACCGCGCCCGGCGCCCAGGGGCGCTGCCCGGTGGTCAGGACGTGGACCTCCCGGACCAGGTGACGCAGTTCCCCGGGGTCGAGCCCGGCCCGTTCCGGCGTGCCGTTGCGCAGTCGTGGTGCGCTCAGCTCCCTGCTCCCTCCACGCTCGCGCGCCTGCCGTCCGTATCCCCGTCCGTGTTCCGGTCGGTCTTCCCGTCCGTATTCCGGTCCGTCTCTCCGTCCGTATTCCGGACCGTCTCTCCGTCCGTCTTCCAGGGGCGGCACATTCCCACGAAGCAGGCCAGTGCCACCAGCGCGGCGGCCAGTTGGACGACGGCCATCGGGACGGCCGTGTCCTCCCCGGCGACACCGACGAGCGGGGAGGCGACCGCGCCGATGAGGAACGACGAGGTGCCGAGCAGGGCGGAGGCGGAGCCGGCGGCGTGCTTGGTGCGCATCAGGGCGAGGGCCTGGGTGTTGGGCAGGGTGATGCCCATCGCGGACATCAGAACGAAGAGCGCGGCGGCGACGGGCGCTAGACCGACCTCGCCGAACACGCCCAGGGACATCAGCAGCAGCGCGGTCGCAGCGGTGATGACGACGGTCAGGCCGATCCCCAGGACGCGGTCGAGGCTGACCCGGCCGACGAGCACCTTGCCGTTGATCTGGCCGACGAGGACCAGCCCGACCGAGTTGACGCCGAACAGCAGGCTGAACGTCTGCGGGGAGGCGCCGTAGATCTCCTGGATGACGAACGGGGACGCCGAGATGTAGGCGAACAGGGCGGCGAAGGCGAAGCCGCCGGTGAGGGTGTAGCCGGCGAAGGAGCGGTCGGCGAGCAGGCCGCGCATCGCGCGCAGGGCCTCGCCGACGCCGCCGCTGTGGCGCTGGGCGGGCGGCAGGGTCTCGGGCAGCCTCGTCCAGACCAGGACTCCGATCAGGACGCCGATGGCCGTGAGGACGACGAACACGCCCCGCCAGTCCGTCACGCGCAGGACCTGCCCGCCGATCAGCGGCGCCACGATCGGGGCGACGCCGGAGATCAGCATGAGGGTGGAGAAGAACCGGGCCATGGCCATGCCGTCGTACAGGTCGCGGACGACGGCCCGGGCGATGACGATCGCGGCGGCGCCCGCCAGGCCCTGCGCCAGCCGGAAGGCGACGAGGAGTTCGACGGTGGGCGCGAGGGCGCACAGGACGGTGGCGACGACGAAGACGCCGAGTCCGGCGAGGAGAGGGCGGCGGCGTCCCCAGCGGTCGCTCATCGGGCCCACGACGAGCTGGCCGAGCGCCATGCCGGCCAGGCAGGTGGTGAGGGTGAGCTGGACGGTCGCGGCGGGCGCGTGCAGGGCGCGGGTGACCTCCGGCAGCGCCGGGAGGTACATGTCCATCGCCAGCGGGGGTACGGCGGTCAGGCTCCCGAGGAGGAAGGTGACCAGGAGCCCGGTGCGGCGGTGCGCTGTGAGGTCGGGGGGTTCCGTCCCGGTCGCGGCCCCCTGCGCGGTGTTCGATATGGACGCCCCACCCTCGGGCATGAGTCCCTCCCTTTTCGAGTCGATCGCCACCTATGCTCTCAGCTCGTACGTACTGCTCGGGTTACGTGGTGAAGGCGGGGCGGGAATGACGGCGGACACGGTGCGGTGGGGGATCCTGGCGACCGGGGGGATCGCGGGCGCGTTCACCGCGGACCTGATCGACCTGCCGGACGCGGAGGTCGTGGCGGTGGCGTCCCGGTCGGAGGCGTCGGCGAAGACGTTCGCGGAGCGGTTCGGGATTCCGCGGGCTTACGGCGACTGGGACGCGCTCGCCCGGGACGAGGACATCGATGTCGTCTACGTCGCCACCCCGCACACGGCGCACCGGACCGCCGCCGGTCTGTGTCTGGCGGCCGGGCGGAACGTGCTGTGCGAGAAGCCGTTCACGCTGAACGTGCGCGAGGCGGCGGAACTCGTCGCGCTGGCGCGGGAGCACGGGCGCTTCCTGATGGAGGCGATGTGGATGTACTGCAATCCGCTGGTGCGGCGGCTGAAGTCGCTGGTCGACGACGGCGCGATCGGCGAAGTGCGCACGGTCCAGGCCGATTTCGGGCTGGCCGGGCCGTTCCCGCCCTCGCACCGGCTGCGCAACCCGGAGCTGGGCGGGGGCGCGCTGCTCGATCTGGGCGTGTATCCGGTGTCGTTCGCGCAGCTGCTGCTCGGGGAGCCGTCGGACATCGCGGCGAGAGCGGTGCTCTCCGAGGAGGGCGTCGATCTCCAGACGGGAGCACTGCTCTCCTGGGAGAGCGGCGCTCTCGGCTCGGTGCACTGCTCCATCGTGGGCGGCACGGCGACCTCCGCCTCGGTCACCGGCTCGCAGGGCCGTATCGACATCCCGCACGGCTTCTTCTTCCCGGACCGCTTCGTGCTGCACCGGGACGGCCGCGACCCCGAGGAGTTCACGGCCGACCCGGCGGACGGGCCCCGCAACAGCCTCCGTCACGAGGCGGCCGAGGTGATGCGCGCCGTGCGCGCCGGCGAGACCGAGTCCCCGCTCGTCCCGCTCGACGGCACGCTCGCCGTGATGCGGACGCTCGACGCCATCCGGGACCGCGTCGGCGTCCGCTACCCGGGCGAGACCCCGGACGAGGACCTCACGGCCGAGCTCACGCCGGCCTGAGCCCGACCGGCCCGTACCCGGCACTCGCCGACGGACGGACCCATTCCGCAGGGCAGGCCCTCCCGTACGCTGCGGGCCCATGAATGCGAAGCAAACTGGTGCGAAGCAAACCGGTGCCAAGCAAACGGGTATCGCGGTGGTGACCGGGGCGGGCTCCGGTATCGGCCGCGCGGTCGCCGTGGAACTGCTCCGCGCCGGCTGGTCGGTGGCGCTGGCGGGACGGCGCGTCGAGACCTTGGAGGAGACGGCGGCCCTGGTGCCCGAGGGCGCCGCGCTCGCCGTCCGGACGGACGTCGCCCGGCCCGAGCACGTGAGCACCCTGTTCAGCACCACCGTCGAGCACTTCGGGCGGGTCGACCTGCTGTTCAACAACGCGGGCACGTTCGGGCCGGGCGGCGTGCCGGTCGAGGAGCTGCCCTACGACGCGTGGCGGCACGTGGTGGACACCAACCTCAACGGGGCGTTCCTGTGCGCGCAGGCGGCATACCGGCAGATGAAGGAGCAGGAGCCGCAGGGCGGGCGGATCATCAACAACGGCTCGATCTCCGCGCACACGCCGCGTCCGCACTCGGCGGCCTACACCGCGACCAAGCACGCGCTGACCGGTCTGACCAAGTCGCTGTCGCTGGACGGGCGGCCGTACCGCATCGCCGTCGGGCAGATCGACATCGGCAACGCAGCGACGGACATGACGGCCCGTATGCAGACGGGAGCGCTCCAGGCGAACGGCGAGGTCGCCCCGGAACCGGTGATGGACGTCGCCGACGTGGCCCGCACGGTGCGGCACATGGCGGAGCTGCCGCTGGAGGCGAATGTGCAGTTCGCGACCGTACTGGCCACGGCGATGCCGTACGTCGGGCGCGGCTGACCCCGGGGCGGGCATTCGTCAACTCGTCAACTTGCACAAACGGAATATGAACGTCCGCACCATTGCGGCCGGTCGGGCACTTATGCTCAAATCTCCTACACGAAAGCTTCACAGTTGGAGCAGAGGGCTTCCGTCGGCCACATCCAGGGGGGGTGGGCGGCAGTCGTTCCACGACACCGGGTGGGGGTGGACCCCGCGTGGGACCGCGGGGTACGCACCGGTATGCGTGGAACGGCTGCCGCTGACGTCAAGGGCGGTGTGCCGTAGGGCCGTTGGGCGTCATTCGCGGTGCCGTCCCTTCGCGGGCCGGCGCGCCACGCGCCAGCGCAGCGCCCAGGCCCCGCCCGCCAGGAGCGCTACCGCCGTACCGGCGCCTTCCACCAGCCGCCCCGCCGAGGGTCCGTGCACGACGGTACCGGCGGCGGCTCCCCCGCGCCCGGGCGCCGGCTCCGCTCCCTGCCCCGCGCTCACCGGCTCGACCAGCGTGCCCACCGCCCGTGCCGACGCACCGTGCGCGAAACCCCAGTCGAGCAGGGCGGCGGCCTCCTCGTAGACGGCGTCGGCGCTGTCGGCGGGATGCATGACGGTGACGAGCAGGGTGCGCCCGGCACGCTTGGCGGCGCCGGTGAAGGTGTTGCCGGCGTGGGTCGTGTAGCCGTTCTTCACCCCGATCAGCCCCGGATACGCCCGCAGGCCCCACGCCCCGTCCAGCAGCCGGTCGGTGTTCTGGATCTGGAACGTCTTCCCGCCCCCGGCCGGGAAGTCGGCCGTTCTCGTACGGCAGTAGGCGCGGAAGCCGGGGTCGCGCAGCCCGTACCGGGCGAAGAGCGTCAGGTCGTACGCCGAGGACAGCTGCCCCGGGTGGTCGAAGCCGTCCGGGCTGACCACGTGCGTGTCCAGGGCCTGGAGTTCCCGCGCCTTGGCCCGCATCTCGGCGACGGTCTTCGCCACACCGCCGTTCATGTGGGCGAGGACGTGCACGGCGTCGTTCCCCGAGCGCAGGAAGACGCCCTGCCAGAGCCGGCCGACGGTGTACGTGGTCCCGGCCTGGATGCCGACGAGGCTGGAGCCCGCCGGGATTCCGGCGAGGTCGGCGGCGGTGACGGTGTGCCGGCTGCCGGGCGGGAACCGGTCGAGCACCGTGTCGGCGAACAGCATCTTCAGCGTGGACGCGGGCGGCAGCCGCCGGTGCGCCCGGTAGGCGGCCAGCACCTCGCCGCTGTCCTGGTCGGCGACCAGCCAGGAACGGGCGGTGAGCCTGCCGGGCAGTCCGGTGGTGCTGCCCACCTGCACCGCGTCGTCGCCGAGGCGGTCACCGCCGAGCACGGGCCGGGAAGCCCGGGCCGGTGCCGCGGCGGCCACCGGGGCGGCCGCGGCCAGGGCGAGCACGGAACGTCTGGACAGCCGGGCGGAGTCGCACATCCCGCGACGTTACGAAGCGGAGCCACCTCGGCGTGCCCGGAACGTTCAAAGACTCGCCCAAGGTCCCGCAATGCTCACCGCCCGAGCAGCCGGTCGACCTCGGCCAGCTGCTCGCCGGTCAGTGCCCCCTTCTCCAGCGCTCCCGCGTTCTCCTCCGCCTGGGCGACCGAACGGAAGCCCGGGATCGGAATCGTGCGCGGGCTGCGCGCCCACAACCAGGCCAGGGCGCCCTGGCCGAGCGTGCGGCCCTCGCTGGTGAGGACGTCCCTGAGGGCGTCGATGCGGGCGAGCCACTCAGGGTCGGCGCCGGATCCGTCGCCGAAACCCTGGAGCCACGCCGGGGGCCTGCTGCGGATGTCACCGGCCTCCAGCGGCTGCCGGGCCCGGCGTTTCCCGGTGAGCAGCCCCATGGCGAGCGGACTGCGGTTGATGCTCGCGAGGCCGGCCTCCTCGCACAGCCGGATCATCGCGGGCGCGTCCTGGAGAACGTTGAGCGTGTGCTGGACGGCGGCGCAGTGCGGCCCCTCGGCGAACACGGCGGCGCGTGCGGGGTCGTCGGTGCTCCACGCGTAGGCCCGTATCAGCCCCTCGCGGACCAGTTCCTCGCACGCGTCCCGGAGCAGGGCGGCCTGCTCGGTGTCCGCGTCGGAGAGATGGAACTGGTAGAGATCGACGTAGTCGGTGCCGAGCCGGTCCAGGGACGCGGTCAGGGCGCGGCGCAGGTAGGCCGGGGAGGCGTCGCTGCCGGTGCGGGTCCGGGTGTCCTCGTCGAACACGTTGCCCCACTTGGTGGCGACGACGACATCCGTCCTGCGCTTGCCCAGGGCCCGGCCGAGCACGCGTTCGCTGTGTCCGGCGCCGTAGGTGTCGGCGGTGTCGAAGAAGGTGACGCCCAGGTCGAGGGCGCGCCGCACCGCCCGTACCGACTCCTCGTCGTCCACCTTGCCCCAGCCGAGCGGCTGCCCGTCCGGGTCCTGCCATTCGCCGCCGATCGCCCAGCAGCCGAAGCCGAGGGCGCTCACCTCGATACCGCCGCGTCCGAGCTGCCGTGTGGTTTCCATGCCCGGGAGGCTAGGAGTTGGAGCGCACGCGAACACAAGCCCCGGCGGGGTGCGGATTTTCAGGCCTGGCCGGTCTCGAAGCGGGAGATCCGGCCGTCGTCGTCCACGGTGAAGCTCCACCGGGTGCGCATCTCGCCCCACGTGTCGTTGCTGTAGCGGGCGATGAGGGCGCGGCCGCCGTTGGACTCGTTGTCGACCTCCAGGTGGCCGTGGGAGGAGAAGATCTCCCGGTCGATCCAGTCGGCGAGGTCGCGGTCGGAGCCGTCGTCCGCCATGGTCGCGCCCGGCGCGAGAAGCGCCATGAAGGCCTCGCGGTCGTGGTTGTTCACGGCGGTCACGAAGGCGCGGACGGCCGGGTCGCTGAGACGCGTGGTCTGAATCGTCATGCCAGTCAGCCTCGTACCGGCCACCGGACCACGCCACCCGTGCCACCCGAACGGCGTCCCGGGCGGGTCCGCCGGGTGTCGCGGGGTGTCAGGAGTGCGACGGTGGAAACGCGACGGGGAGGGTTCATCTGTTCCCTGCTGTTCCTGATGTCTGCTCCGGGAGACGACGTGAGGCGTTACGACCGACGTGATCTGGGCCTGCTGCTGCTCCGGCTGGGGACGGGCGGTGTGCTGGCCGCGCACGGCACGCAGAAACTGTTCGGCTGGTTCGGCGGGCACGGCATCGAGGGCACCGGCCAGTTCATGGAGTCCGTCGGCTACGTCCCCGGCAAGGCGAGCGCGACGGCGGCGGGCCTCGCGGAGACCGGCGGCGGCACCCTGCTCGCCCTGGGCCTGGCCACACCGGCGGCCGGTGCCGCGGCGGCCGGCGCGATGGCGGGCGCGGCGGCGGTGCACACACCGAACGGCTTCTTCAACCAGGGCGGCGGCTACGAGTACGCGGCGTCACTGGGCCTCACGGCCGCCGGACTCGCCGTCACCGGCCCGGGCCGGCTCTCCCTGGACCACGCGCTCGGGCACGCGGTGAACCGGAGCTGGATGATCCCGGCGGCGTTCGCGGCGACGGCGGCGGGGACGGCCCTGATCGTCGGGGCGCGCAACCGGCGGCTGCGGAAGGCGAAGGAAGGCGAGCAGGACCCGCTGTTCGAAGAGGAGTACATGGAGTAGCCGCCGGGGCGCCTCGCTGTCAGACCCTCGTGGCAGGCTGCCGCCCCATGGACGATCACACGCCTCAGCCCCCGCCCTCGCCCGACCTGTGGGCCACCGTCGACACCCTGTCCGAGTGGCTCGACACCCACCGCCCGGTCGAGGGCCGCGAGGGCGTGCTCCTGCGCATCCTGAAACTGTCCGAGGAGGTCGGCGAGGTCTCCGAGGCGGTCATCGGCGCGACCGGCCAGAACCCGCGCAAGGGCGTGACACACACCTGGGACGACGTGCAGTCGGAGCTGTGCGACGTCGTCATCACCGCGCTGCTGGCGCTGCGGACGCTGACGCCTGAGGCGCGGGAGGTGTTCGGGCGGCATCTGGAGCGGGTTGCGAAGAGGTCGCTGGGGACGACGAGAGCGCCCCTCGACCGCCAGGGCGTGTCCGCAAAGTCCCGCCTGCCCTGCGGCGTCCGGGCGGACGACGGGACTTTACGGACACGCCCTAGACGGCGACGACGCAGTTGTCGGAGCTACTGCCACCGAACACACTGACGATCCCGCTCGTGCCGTCACCGTAGAACCGCGCGTACACCCCTGCCGGGCGGCCGCCGAACAGCAGCGGCCCGAGCACGGGGGCGACGTCGACTTCGTACGGCTCGTCGACACCGTCGGCACACATCGCAAGCCGGTACGTCTGCGGATCCACGTACTCCTGCACCACGCTCGTGCCCGCCTCGGCTGCTGCGGCCACCGCCGTCTCCCACTGCGCCTGCTCCGTCTCACGGCCGATGACGACCTGCTTGCCGCTCATTCCGACGCTCGCCTTGAGCACCAGGGACTCGCGGTGGGCCACGGCGTACTGGACGAGGTCGACCTTGCGGCCGTCCCGGTGCGTCCCCCTGTCGGACAGGACTCGCGTCCACGGCAGGTACGTGTCGACCAGATTCCGCTCGGCCGCGCTCATCCACGGCCGCCCCTCCGACAGCAGGCCCATGGTGAGCTTGCTGGACAGGAAGGTGGAGGTCTGGGTGCCCACCAGCAGACAGCCGGCGTCCACCGCGGCCTGCACCGGCGCCGTGTCGAGACCGAGAGCCTCCCAGTCGGGGATGGTGAAGTCCCGCAGGCCCAGTGGGTAGCGCAGGTGCGGCGGACAGTCCCAGGCCTCATGCAGGTCCTCGGGCTCGAAGAAGCGCGCCGTGAGTCCATGGCGGTTGAAGTAGTCCGTCTGCAGGTCGAAGTAGCGGGTGAAGCCTCCTTGGTCGCGGGCGCTGCCCAGCAGGGCCACCCGGGGCTCCGCCCCCAGCTCCGCGCACAGGTCTTCGAACATCCGGGTACGGGCCGCGAACGGATCGGGAGAAGTGAACGGCACCCGGCCCGCGCTCGCGTAGAGCTTGTGCCAGACGTCCATGCGGCAGTGCACCTCCACCGCGCCGCAGAGCGCGCCGCTGACGTTGAACTCCAGGAACTGCGGCCCGTTGGGCCCGATGACGACGTCCGGACGGGCCACGCAGTCCGCGTACCGTTCCTCCACGAACGGGTCGGCCATGAACAACTGGCGTTCACTGCGCGGCATGCTGTACGCCGTGAGCCTGCCCTCCGTGGTGGGCGCGGTCTCGAGGGCGGTGCGGCGCACCATGTCGAGCAGCGCGGCGGAGACGCGGAACAGTTCCGCATAGGTCGCCCGCGGCAGAGCGAACGGCGCGGCGGGCAGCAGCGGCTGGTACGGGTAGCCGATGTCCCGCAGCCCGTGGCGCAGCATCTCGCTGATCGTCTTCGCCGGAGCGGCGGGCGCCAAGCGGTGCCTGCCGAACCACGGGTGGTCCTTCGCCCCGTGCGTTCCGTGGTCCTCAAGCGCGGTCATCCGCTGTTCCCCCTACCTGTTTCGTCCCGTCGGGACTGTTCTGACCTGCCGTGATCTGGATGACGTACGGTCTGATCGCATAGCAACCGCCGTATCTCACAGGGGAGATCGACCCATGACTCTGCGCCGCGTCCAGCACAACGAGTACGTCGAGGAGCACGGCGGTGATTACGAGGACTTCGAGGCCGGCATGGTGATCCGGCACTGGCCGGGGCGGACCATCACCGAGACCGACAACACCTGGCTCACCCTCTTGACCATGAACCAGCACCCCCTGCACTTCGACCGGCACTACGGCGCGGGATCCGAGTACGGGCGGGTGCTGGTCAACAGCGGCATCACGCTGTGCCTGGTCGGCGGCATGACCGTACAGGCGCTGTCCGCGCGTGCCGTGGCCAACCTCGGCTGGGACAAGGTGCGCCTGAAGGATCCGGTGTACGTCGGCGACACTCTGTACGCCACGAGCCGGATCCTCGACAAACGGCTGTCCAACTCCCGGCCCGGGCAAGGGATCATCACGGTCGAGACGACCGGCACGAAGTCGACCGGGGAAGCCGTCATAGTGTTCGAGCGCTCCTTCATGGTCCGCTGCCGCGAGACGGACTGACCGACAGGGCCGATGCCCGGATCGGCTCAGCTCGCGGCCTCGTAGAGCGCTGCCGCCGCGGCCGTGTCCTCGATGGCCATGCCTACGCAGCGGAACACCGAGGTCCGGCCGCCGGTCGCGGCCGGGGCGTTGACCAGCTCGCCCAGTTCGTGGAGCCGGTCCTCGCCGATCAGCCCGGCGGCCAGCGCGGCCCGCACCTCGCCCGCCTCCTCGACAGCCGCGACCCGCTGCTCCACGACGACGAACGCGTCCGCCAGGAGCGCCGGGGCGACTTCGAGGGCTTCTTCATGGGTCCCGCCGATCACATTGACGTGTGCGCCTCGAGCCACCCAGCCGGCCTCCACGAGGGGCGTACGGCCGCTGGTGGAGGTCGTCGTGCAGACGACCGCGGCGTCGGTGACGGCCTCCTCGGCCGTGCGGCACACCGTGACCCGCACCGGGGCGCCCGCCGTGTCGCGGATCCACCGGGCGAACTCCTGCGTACGGGCCGCGGTGCGTGAGTACACCCGGACGGAGCGGATCGGGCGCACTGCGGACACCGCTCGCACCACCGCGCGGGCCTGCACCCCGGCGCCGATGACAGCCAGGTCCTCGGCGTGCTCCGGTGCGCACAGGCGGGTCGCGAGTGCCGCGACCGCACCGGTGCGCAGGGCGGTGAGTTCGGCGCCCTCCAGGAGGGCGGTGATCCGGCCGGTCTCCAGGGCGGTCAGCGCGACCACCCCGTGGATCAGCGGCAGCCCGCGCTCCGGATTGTCCGGGGTGAGCGTGGTGATCTTGACGCTGCCCACCCCGCGCCGTTCCCAGACCGCCGTCCCGGCCAGCAGTTCCCGCTGCGGGCCGTGCTGGACGAGGGTCCGGGGCGGCGAGGAGGTACGGCCCGCCGACAGGTCGACGAACACATCGGCCAGCGCGTCGATCACCCGCAGCAGCCGCTCTCGGCCCGCCATGTCCGCGGCGCCGATCATCAGTTGCCCGCTCATGCGCCGGCCTTTTCGCTCAGCTCGGCCACGACGTCCCGGATCAGGTCCTCCTGCCCGGCGATGGCCTGCCGCCTGCCGAGCTCGAAGAACACGTCGCGCGGGTCGACCCCGGCACGCGCGGAGTGGTCGAGTACCTGGTGCTTGAACCCGGAGAACACCCCGGCCAGCCCGCTGACGATGCTCAGCGAGCCGGTGACCGGCGGCGCGGGCATCAGCTCGCGCTCGGCGAACTCGGCGGCGTCGAGGAGCGCGTACAGGTCGATGCCGGTCGTGAACCCGGTGCGTTCCAGCACCGGCACGAGCACCTCCAGCTGGGTGTTGCCGGCCCCGGCGCCGAAGCCGCGCGCACAGCCGTCGATGATCCTGGCCCCGGCCTCGGCGGCGGCCACGGAGTTGGCGACGGCCATGCCGAGGTTGTTGTGCCCGTGAAAGATCACCGGCACATCCACGGCCGCGGCCATCGCACCGATCCGCTCGCCGACGTCCCCGGGCAGGAAGTGGCCCGCGGAATCCATGATCCCCACCGCCTGCGCCCCGTACCCGACGGCGCTCGCGGCGTGCTCGGCCAGTTCCTCGGGGGTGGCCATGTGGCTCATCAGCAGCACGCAGTGTGCCTCGGTCTCCTGCTCCCGCAGGAATTCGAGGTGGCGCTCGGCCAATGACGTCTCGGTGCAGTGCACGCCGACACGGACCACGTCGGTGCCGTGCGCGACCGCCTTGCGCAGCTCGTCGGAGGTCCCCCAGCCGGGCAGCATGAACACACCCATCCTGCTGGTGCTCAGGGCCTCCCGCACGGTGGACAGCATCACGTCGTCGCTGACCGCTGCCCGTCCCGCCTGGAGCGAGGAGGCGCCCAGGCCGTTGCCGTGGCCGACCTCCACCACCGGGACGCCCGCCGCGTCGGCCGCCTGTGCGTACCCTCGCAGCGCGGCCACACCGAGCTGGTGCCGCACCGCGTGCTGGCCGTCGCGCAACGTGGGGTCATGGATCACGACGGCGCTCATCGGCCCACCTTCGTCCCTGCGGCCAGGGCGAGCCGGGCCGCGTGCTGCTCGGCGACCATGACGGCGGCCGAGTTGATGATGTCCAGGTTCCCGGCGTACGGCGGCAGGACCTCGCTCTTGGCGATGATCTCCAGGGACACCACGACCCGGTCGCCCTCCACCGTGCAGCCGATGACCTGGTAGCCGGGCGCGAACGCCCGTACCCGCGCGGCCGCTTCGTCGACCACGGCACGCACCGCCTCGGCGGTGGCTCCTGGGACGACCGCGTGGACGGTCGTCCGGAAGGTCGCCGGGGGCACGGCCGGGCTGATGTTGAGGAGCACCTTGGTGTCGCGCACGCCGGAGAACGTGCTGATGGCGTGCTGGGTCGTCGCCACGTACTCGTCGAGGTTGAGCCGGGTGGCCCGGCCCGCGATGGTGCTGGCCGCGGTGGAGACGACCTCGATGTACTCCACCTCGAACCGGCCGGCCAACGCGTGCGCGATCGGGGTGGACGCCTGGCCGCCGCAGCTGATCAGGCTGATGTTGCGCTCGGTCGGGGCGTGCGTCCCGGTCACGGTCGGCACCACCATCTGCCCGACCTTGCTGGGCGTCAGGTCGATCAGCAGCGTGTCCAGCGGCTGGAGCAGCCGCCAGTGCTCGACGTGCGCAGCGGCGTTGGTGGCGTCGAACACCACGTCGAACGGGCGTGGCACCGCGAGGACCGCGTCGATCCCCCCGGCCGTGGTGGCGTAGCCGAGCCGGTGTGCGCGCCGCAGGCCGGCGGACTCCGGACTGCGCCCGGCCACCAGGCCGCATTCGAGTACGTCGGACTGGTGGATCTTGCTGACCAGGTCCTGACCGATCGCCCCGGTGCCGATGACGGCGACGGAGACGGCCCGGACGGCACCCGGCCTCGGGGCGGTCGCCTCCTCAATGACGGTCATTGTCCATCCCTTCACGATTGCCGCCGGCCCGGCCGAACCGACCAGCCCAGGCGTCCCCGAGTGCCACCGTCATCCGGGCCATCCGGGCGAACGGCGGGCCGATCATGTTCCCGTCCAGGACCGCGATTCCCTCACCCGCGGCCTGGACCGCGTCGGAGACCCGCCGGGCCAGGCGCAGACCCTCCGGGTCGGGCCGCAGGGCCCGGTTGATGGCGTCCAGCTCACCGGGGTGCACGGTCGCCTTGCCCTGGAAGCCCAGTTCGCGCCCCCGCGCGATCTCCTCGGCCAGGACGAGCGGCTCGGTGAGCCGGAAGTTGCCGGTGTCGATGCAGGCGGTGCCGTAGCGAGCACAGGCCATGACCATGGCCTGCCGGGTCGCGAGCAGGCCGGCCCAGGTGATCTCGATGCCCAGGGTGGCGGCCAGGTCGGCGGAACCGAGGATCAGCCCGTCGGCGGCCGCCGCGACCTCGTCGACGCAGGCGACGGCCTCCGGGGTCTCCAGGGTCACGTAGATCTGTGGGCGCAGCCCCGCCGAGGCGAGGGTGTCGCGCATCAGCCTCACCTCGACCGCGGACTTCACCATCGTCATCACGACGAAGCCGGGCCGGACCGGTGACCCGGCGAGCAGCTCGATGTCGTGGACCGCCTCGATGGTGCCGAGTCCGTTGACGCGCACGGCGACGTTCTCCGGTTCCGGCGCCTTGTCGAGGGCCGCCCGGCACACGTCGCGCGCCGCGGGCTTCTCCTGCGGCGGGACTCCGTCCTCCAGGTCGATCAGGTGCACGTCCGCGTCGTACGACCAGGCCTTGACCACTCGGTCGAGGGAGAGCGCGGGGGTGTACAGGATGCTGCGCGGGATCGCTCGGGCCGTGCTCGTCACAGGACCGCCTCCCCGGACAGCGGGGCGGCCGCCTCGGCGCCCACTTCGACCAGCACATCGCACAGATCGCGGATCTGCTGCTCGGTCTGGCCCGCCCGCATCATGACGCGCAGTCCTGCCGTACCGCGTGCGACGATCGGGAAGAACACCGGCGAGACGTAGAAGCCGGCCTCGATCACGCGACGGCCCGCCTCGATCACCGTCGCGTCGCTCATCGGCACGAGCCGGATCGGGAACGTGCTGCCGGCCTGCTCCGTGCGGACCAGCGAGTCGAAGAGCTCGATGTTCGCGTAGAGGCGGTTCTGCAGGGTGGTCAGCTCGCCGGTCCGGTGGATCTGTGCCGAGGCGAGGCTCGCACCGACCGACGCGGTGTTCAGCAGCTGCGAGTAGTTCAGGGCGCCGCCGAATCGCTCGATGACGCGCAGGGTCTTCTTCGACTGCCCGTCGAGCACGATCGCCGCGCCGCTGGTGCCGAACGCCTTGTTCAGGGTGACCACCGTGATGGTGCGCTCGTCCTGGACCGGGCTGTGCGTACGGACGTAGCCGACGCCGCGCTCGCCGTAGGCCGACAGGGAGTGCGAGTCGTCGTAGTAGACCAGCAGACCGTACTTGTCCTGCAGCTCGGCCAGTTCCTTGACCGGTGCGTAGCCGCCCAGGCTGTCGCTGCCGTCGCAGACGTAGGCGACCTTGGCGTACTTCTTGCACATGTCCTCGATGAAGTCGAGGTCGTGGTGGCGTGAGGTGACGACCTCGGTCTCGTCGGCACAGACCGGCTTGAGGCCGGCCATCGACACATGGGCGTTCCTGTCGAAGATCATCAAGGGCCGGGTGCCGTTGCCCAGGTGGCCGGAGGCGATCAGCGGGAGCAGGCCGAACGTCGCGGTGCTCGCGGCGATGGAGCAGACGACCTGGGCGCCGAACAGCTCGCCCAGGGACGTCTCCAGTTCCCGCATGGCGGGGATCTGGACCCGGCTGCGGGCGATGCAGTGGTCGAGGACGCCGTAGCGGCGCATCGCGTCGATGCCGCCCTCGATCACCTCGGGGTGTGAGTCGAGGTCCAGATACGAGCAGCAGCTGAAGTTGACGAACTCATGGCCCTCGGCGATGAATTCATGCCCCTCGGTGGCGCGGAGCACGCCCGAGCCGGCGTCGAGGTCGGCCACGATTCCGGCCAGGCCGTTGCGTTCCGACATGTCCCAGAATTCGTTGCCGATTCCGATCAGCTTGTCGTTGTTGCGGTACCGGTGCGTGGGGGTGATGGTCTTCCGCTCGGTCATGAACTCGTCACCGCCGGCTCGTAGTTGTAGACGCCCTTGAGCTTCCGGAACACCGCGGTGTAGAGCGCCACGCCCAGCACGTAGGGCCGACGGAAGATCTTCGCGTCACGCAGCCAGAAGTTCATGTTGATGTTCATCTCGTCCAGCGACTCGGCCTGGTGCCACCACCCCAGCGGGAGGTAGAGCATCTGCCCTGGCTCCAGGACCAGTTCGCGCCGCTGGGCGAGCTTGGCGGCCACCTTCGGGTGCCGCGCCCAGTCCACGTCGTCGAAGTCGAAGACCTGCGACTTGTCGCCGAACCCTCCCTTGAGCGACCTGGGGTAGTACTCCCAGAACCCGGGGGGAGCCAGCACGAACCGCTTGCGGCCCTCCAGGCAGATGTTGAAGTTCTCCAGCTCGTCGAAGTGGCTCTGGGTGAACACGCCCTGGTGGCTGATCCACAGGTTGGCGGCGTTCATCGGGCCCCGATAGTCGAAGAGCTTTCCGGCATCGAACCCGAGGATCGCGTTGACGTCGTCCGGGCTGTTGCGGAAGTTCGAGACGATGCGGTTCCACGTACCGGGGTCGGTCAGGTACTTGTCGTTCTCGAAGAACTCGCGGAGCTTGATCTCCTCGGTGGTCCATCGCTTGGAGTTCTGCTTGTTGCTCGGTTCGGTGAACAGGGTCACCCTCATGTCGCCGAGGCGCTCGGCCACGCCTTCCCGGCCCAGGCCCTCGGTGCCCTTCGGCAGGGTGATGATCACTGGAACGTCGGCCCGGATGAGGGCCCGCCGCCCGAAGGCCATGAATTCGTCGAACGAGATGCGGGGAACCGGTAGGCCCCCGAGAGTGTCCCGCCCCGACACAGAATGCGCTGTGTTCACAACTCTGTCCTCATCGTTCACTGTTCGGATACCGCCCATGTCGATGCCGGCTGCACGTCCGGCTTGCCCTGCCGCAGCGCCCGCCGCCCCGCGACGCTGAGTGCCACGGCGACGACCCCGCCGCCGACGCCCGCCCACACCCCGTGCGCGGAACCGTTCATGTCGGAAAGCGCCCCGCCCACTGCCGTGCCCGAGCCGATGCCGAAGGCCCCGGCGCTGGTGAGCCATGAGAACGACTCCGACAGGGAGCCCTGCGGAGCCACCGACTCGAGGAGGGTGCTTCCCGAGATCAGCGCGGGCGAGATGGCCACGCCCGCGACGACGGCGAGGAAGGCCATCACGAGAGACGAGTCGGTGAGGGCGAGGGGGATCGCGCTGAGTATCAGGAAGCACGTGGTGATCGAGAGCATCCTGTCCTGCGGGACGCGCCAGTCGACCGCTCCGTAGACCAGGCCGGAAACCAGGCTGCCGGCTGCGATCAGAGCAAGGAGTACGCCGCCGAACCAGGGTGTCCCCTGCTCCTCGGCGAACGCGATCATCGAGACGTCCACGGCGCCGAACAGGAAGCCCATTCCGGCATACGCGAGCGTCAGCACCCACACCCCGGTCACGGTGATCGCTCGTACGGGGCTGCGACCCGGTACCGGCTCGGACGCCGGCTCGGATCTGCGGTGCAGGGCGACCGCGAGGGAGCCGATGGTGTGCAGCGCCCAGCACGTGAGCAGACCCGTGACCGGATGCACCGCCGATGCCAACGCCGTGACCAGCAGCGGCCCGAGCAGGAAGATCGTGTCGTCCAGCATGGACTCCATGGCGTAGGCGGTCCGGAGCGACTCGGGGGCGACCATCGCCGCCCACCGTGCCCGTACGAACGAGCCGAACGACACGGAGGTGCACCCGGCGGCGACCGCCCCCGCGATGAGCACCCAGAGCGGAGCCTTGAGCGCGATCGACACCAGCAGCGACGCCATCCCCACCGCGTGCGCCAGGCATGCGGTGAGCAGCACCCGCCGCTGGCTCGTCCGGTCGGCCAGGCGGCCGAGCACTGGACTGGCCACCCCCTGGCAGACCAACATCGCCGCCGCCACCGTCCCGGCCTCGGCCAGCGATCCGGTGACGGCCGATACCAGCATCAGGCAGCTGAGGGAGCGCATGGCGATCGGAAATCGACCGATCATCCCGGAGAGCGCCAACGTTGCCGCACCGGGCGATCTCAGCAGTCGCACATAGGACCCGAGCCCGGAATGCATCCCCGATGCTTCTGCGGACACAGCTCTCCCGTCGATGTAAAAGAATACCCGGAAAGAAATCGCGACGGCTTCGAGTCGCGTAGCCGCCCGTCCCGAATTCCCTTATTCGTCAGGGCTGCCGGGGAGGGTGGCGTCGTTGAGCAGGTATGCGGTGAGGAAGGTGGTGGTGCGGGCATGGGCGCGGGCCTTGCGAAGGCGCGCGAGCCGCTGCCCGGAAGTGAGAGGTTGTTCCTCTGCGTCGAGGAGGCAGAGGACCGTACGCAGGCCGCTGACCTGCGCGCGGCCGAGGGGGTCGGATGGCGTGCCCTCGCTGTGGACCAGGTCCCCCAGGAGAGCTTCGACCTGGTCCCGTGGTGAAACGCTCCGCGTCGGGTCCAGGGGTTCGTTCATCTCGTCGTCTCCCCCACATGGCGGTTATGAGCGCGGTAAGGCCTCACTTGAGGATGATTTCGTCCGGGGCGCAGCGCAAGGCGGTTGGGCGGCAGACTTCCGGCAGTTACGGCAGGAGTGGGCAGGATGCGTTCGCTACCGGCAACCGCGGCCCGGGTTACTGCCCCTTTCCTTGTGGGCCTCTTCGGCGCCGCGTAGGTTCACTCACGAATCGCCCGACGGATTTCCGCCAACGGGCTTCGGCGTGAAAGCAGGGAGAAATACATGTCATTCGACGAGATTGCCCCGGCGCAGATCGAGAAGGAGCTGGCGAACCACTTCGCGGGCGCTTTTGACGACGCCGCGCTGCGTGAGCTGTCGCAGAGCTTCCGGCGCAACGGCTACGTGAAACTGTCGAACTTCGTCTCGAAGGACCTCTTCCAGACCATCACGAAGGAGTGCCACAGGCTGCTGGACCTGCACCAGCAGCGCATCGACATCCATCTGAAGGAGACCAGCAACTCGCCGCGCTTCATGAGCACGGTGAGCCAGAAGGCCATCGAGAACGACAGCGAACTCGTCCGGGCCGTCTACAACTCCGAGGCGATGATGGGCACTCTGTCCCGCATCGCCGGCCAGCCGGTCCTGCCCTGCCCCTGGGACGAGGAGAAGTACGTCCTCATCCGCCAGCACAAGCAGGGTGACACGCACGGCTGGCACTGGGGCGACTTCAGCTTCACCGTCATCTGGATCATCGAGGCGCCGGGCCCGGAGTTCGGCGGGCAGCTCCAGGCCGTTCCGCACACGGACTGGGACAAGGACGACCCGCGGGTCCACGAGTACCTCGCCAAGCACCCGATCAGCACGTACCCGCACGCCACCGGCGAGATGTACTTCCTGCGGTCGGACACCACCCTGCACCGCACGATTCCGCTGAACGCCGACAAGACGCGGATCATCCTCAACACCTGCTGGGGCAGCGAGCAGGACCAGTTGAAGAAGGCGACCCACGAAACCATGCAGGCGATGTTCAACTGATCCCGCCGCACCGAGCGGGTTTGGGTTCCATTCCCAGCGATCAGCCTGATCGGCGCAGGCATGCACCTGTGCCGGGCCGGTGCGGTTCGGCGCGCACGTTCGGTGGTGACACACCGACGCGCTCCCGAGCAGCACCGGCCCCGGCCGCCACCCGATCCCACCCGACCGAAATGAGATCAGTCAGATGACTACGGCACTTGTCCTGGTGGACCTCCAGGTAGGCCTGCTGACCGGAGAAGACGCGGTACCCGAGGCGGACTCCCTGCTGGACCGGCTGCGTCCGCTCGCCGAGAAGGCGCGTGCGCTCGGGGTTCCCGTCGTCCACGTGCAGGACGACGACCTCGGCGACGTCGACTCCGAGGAGTGGCAGATCGACCCCCGACTCGGCGTGGAGGAGGGGGACCTCAAGGTACGCAAGGTCGAATGTGACGCCTTCCACGAGACCCGGCTGGATGAGCTGCTGCGCTCGCACGGCATCCGGCACCTGGTGGTTGCCGGCCTGGTCACCGAACTGTGCATCGATTCCACCTGCCGCAAGGCCGTGACCCTCGGGTACGACGTGACTCTGGTCTCCGACGGCCACTCGACTCCGGCGAAGCACCTCCCCCTTGAGGCGATCATCGACCATCACCACCGCATCCTCGACGGCTACGGCGTCTACGTCGAGCGCCGGCCGTACGAGATCCGGCTCCAAACAGCTGCCGAGGTCGACTTCGTCGCTCCCGAGGAGCCCGAACTGCAGGGCGCGGACACGCCATGACCACGACGTCTTCTGCCCCCACCGACGTGAGGCCGGCCGCGCCCGGCGTGGTGCCTCCCCGGCGACGCCACCCCGTGGTGCTGCTTGCCGTCTCATCGCTTCTGGCGCTCCTCGCGCTGCTGGGCACACTGGCGCTGCAGCCGCCGCCCGCGAAGGGAACGGACGCGCCACAAGGAGAGTTCTCGGCGGCCCGAGCGGCCGAGTACCTGACGGAGTTCGCCCGGAAACCGCATCCGCTCGGGAGCGCCGAGCACACCCGGGTCCGCGAGTACCTCGCGCGGACGGCACGGGAGCTGGGGGCAGAAGTCGTCGTCCAGTCGGGCGAGGTCGTGCAGCCCGACATGGGCAGCCCGTTCCCGTCCGCGACCGTGCACAACGTGATCGCCCGGCTGCCCGGCGAGAACGGGCCGGACGGGCGCGACGGTCAGGGCGACGCGGGCGGTGCGCTGCTGCTCGTCGCCCACTACGACTCCGTGCCGAACGGGCCGGGAGCATCGGACGACGGGGCCGCGGTGGCGGCCATGCTGGAGACGCTGCGCGCCCTCAAGGCGTCCGGCGGGGTCGAGAACGACGTCGTCTTCCTGTTCAGCGACGGGGAGGAACTCGGAGCGCTGGGAGCCGAGTTCTTCACACGGGAGCACGGGCTCGACGAGTTCGGTGCGGTGCTCAACTGGGAGGCGCGCGGCAGCGGCGGCCCGGTGATGCTGTTCGAGACCGGCGAGGGGAATCTGCCGCTGATCGACCTGTTCGCCGAGGCCAACCCGCGCCCGGTCGCCAACTCGCTGGCGTACGAGGTCTACAAGCGGCTGCCCAACGACAGCGACTTCACCGTCTTCCGCAAGGAGGGCGTCGCGGGCCTGAACTCCGCCTTCATCGAGGGGTTCCACGACTACCACTCGCGCTCCGACACCGTCGAACAGCTCGACCGGGACAGCATGCAGCACCACGGTGAGGCCATGGTCGGCATGGTGCGGGCCCTGGACGGCGCCGACGCGGAGCAGCTCCGCGGCGAGAACGGGGTCTACTTCGACCTGTTCGCGCGGGTCCTCGTGCGTTACCCGGTGTCGTGGGCGCTGCCGCTGGCCGGGCTCACGCTGACGGTGCTCGCCGGCCTGCTGGTGTGGGGGGCACGCCGGTCCGCCCTGCGTCCCCTGCGGGTCGTCGCGGCGGCGGGGACGGCACTCGGCACGCTGGTGGCGGCCGGTGCCGTGGTCCACGGGCTGTGGACGCTGGCGCTGCTGCTCGCGCCCGACCTGGCCGCGCTGCCCTTGGCCGAGCCGTACAACCGGGGCTGGTTCGTGGCGGCGTTCGGCGCGATCGTGGGCGGCGTCCTGCTGACGGCGGCCAAGGTGCTGCGCCGGCTGCGCCCGGCCGAGACGACGGGTGGCGTGCTGCTGTTCGCGGGCCTGCTGCTCGCGGTGCTGACGCTGGTGCTGCCCGGTGCCGGCTATCTCCTGCAGTGGCCGCTGCTCGCTGCGCTGCCCTCGCTGTGGTGGATCTGCCGGACCGAGGGACGCGCGACGGGCGAGACGGCGGCCGGGACGCGGGAGATGTGGGCCGGTGCGCTGCTGTGGTCGGCCGGGCCCGCCGTCGCCGTCGTTCTCTTCGTGCCGCTCACGGGCAGCCTGCTGACGGCGCTCGGTATTCCGCTCGCCTCGGTGGCCATGGTCTTCGTCACGGCCGGTCTGGTCTCGGCCCTGCCGCTGCTGGTCCGGCTGCCTGCCACCGGACTGAGTGCCGTGGTCGCGGCCGGTGTCGCGCTGGCCCTTCTGGGCACCGGCGTCGTCCGGCACGGGTTCAGCGCGGAGCGGCCGAGGCCCGACTCGCTGCTGTACGTACGCGACGACGTGAAGGCCAGGACGCTGTGGTTCAGCGGCGACCCGGCACCCGATGCCTGGACGCGCGGAGCGCTGGGCGACGACCCGAGGCGGGCTGCCGTGAACGATTACTTCCCTCCGCGCGGAGACGAGCCGGCGATGGTGGCGAAGGCGCCCGCGCTGGACATCCCCCTCCCGGAGGTCACGGTGCTGGACGACACCACCCGCGGCGGCACCCGCACGGTCCGCTTCAGGGCCGAGTCGCAGCGCCCCGCCTGGCGCATCCAGGTGCGGCTGCCGCAAAAACCTCTCGCCGCCTGCACGGTCGCGGGCACCCGCCTGGACCGGGCGGCGATGAAGGAGCAAACGGGAGGCGCGAACGACGTCGTCTTCCACCACTACGGTGCGCGCGGTTTCGACGTCAGCTGTGAGGTCCCGGCCGGGACCCGGCTGCGCGTGGACGTAGCGGACTACACCATCGGTCTGACCCCGCAGGTGCGGGATCTGGTGGGGCCGCGGCCGCGGGACACCGTCCCGGTCGCGTTCGGCTTCCTGCCGGAGGACTCCGTCATCGCCCGTGCGGCGGAAGAGATCTGAGGATCCATGAACCACGTCTCACGGGACAACGCCATCGAGGTCCGTAACCTCACCCGGGTCTTCCCGACCGGGGGCTCGGACACGCTCGTCAAGGCCAATGACGACCTGACATTCAGCATTCCCCGCGGCCAGGTCTTCGGGCTGCTGGGAGCAAACGGCGCGGGCAAGACCACGCTGGTGTCGCAGCTCCTCGGCCTGGTGCGGCCCACCTCGGGCGAGATCCTGGTCGAGGGCATCGACGCCGTCGCCTGGCCGGACGAGGTCAAGGCCATGACCGGCTTTCTGCCGCAGACCGGCCTGTCGATGCGCCTGGTCGAGGTGCGGCGGGCGCTGCACTACACCGGTCGGCTGCGCGGCCAGTCCGAGGCGGACGCGCGCCGCCAGACCGCCGAGCTCATCGAGGAACTCGGCCTGGGCGACGTCAGGGACCGCTACGTGGACCAGCTCAGCGGCGGCATGACACGTCTGGTCAACTTCGGCATGGCCCTCATGGGCCGGCCCAAACTGCTCATCCTCGACGAGCCGACCAACGAACTCGACCCGCACAACCGGCGGCTCGTGTGGGACATGGTGTCGCGGCGCAGCGCCGCGGACGGCACGACCGTCGTCCTCGTCACGCACAACGTGCTGGAGGCCGAGTCGGCCGTCGACCAGGTCGCCGTCATGAACGGTGGCCGCATCACCGCGATGGGCACGCCAGGCCGTCTGAAGGAGGCGCTGGGCGACAGCATCCGGCTGGAGCTGTTCGTCAAGGGCGACGGCGGGCTGGCACGGCACGAGCGGGAACGGTTCGGCGCGGTCGGCACGATCACCGCGGGCAAGCGGGACGGCAGCTACCTGGTCCAGACGGACTCCGCGCGGATGCCGGAGCTGATGCGCCTCGTCCACGGCGAGGTGGGGATGGACCGGGTGGCCGACTTCCGGCTGACCCGGCCGACGCTGGAGGACGTCTATCTGACGATGGACGGCCGTTCGGTGCCGGATGCGGCCCCTTCGGTGACGACGGAGCCGGACGCCGCGGAGGGCCTGGCGAGCGCGGAGGCGAGCGAGACCGCTGCCGGCCTCGTGCCTGCGGGAGCGGTGACGTCCGCGGCAGCCGTCCTGACGACGGCGCCGAGCGCACCGGCGACGACTCCCGCCCCGCCCTCCGCCTTCGGGGAGGCGGGCGACGAGACGGCTTCCGGCGCCCGGACCCGACAGGCCGCGTCCGCGGGCCCGGTGCCCCGGGACGGGAAGGGGGTGCCTGCCCGTGGTGCGAAGACACGGCTGCGACGCATGGGAATCGACCTCAAGTACCTGTGGCTGGAACAGATGCTGGAGGTTCGTACCACCTGGTCGTGGGTGCTGATGTTCGGCCTGCTGATGCCGACGGCCATGGTGTTCGGCCTGACCCGGATCGGCAATGGTCTGTCAGACGAGCAGAGTCTGCTGTTCATCGTCAGCGGCGCGGCCATCTTCTCCGTGGCCAACGAGGGTATCGGCACGCTCGCCCAGCGCATCGGCGTCCTGCGCCAGGACGGGATGATGGTGTACTACGCGTCGCTGCCCATCAGCAGGATCTCGTTCCTGGCCGCGATGGTGTTCTCCCGGCTGCTGCTGATCCTGCCGGGCCTGATCACCCCGATGATCGTGGCGAAGCTGATGTACGACACCGACTTCGTCATCTCGCCCGCGCTCCTGCTCGTGCTGCCGTTGTCCTGCATGGCGCTGTCGGCCATAGGACTGGCCATCGGGACGCTCGTGCGCAGCATGGACCTGCTGCTCGTGATCGTCAACCTGATGATCTTCGTGCTGCTGCTGGTGGCCCCGGTGCTCATCCCGATCGAGTCGCTGCCGGTTCCGCTCCAGGTGTTCGGCTACCTGCTCCCGCCCACGTATGCGGCGGAGTCCCTGCGCCTCGCCCTGGTCGGTGACTTCGGCGCCACCTTCCTGTTCGACATCGCCGTCCTGGCCGCGATGACCGCGGCCGGCCTGGTCGGCGCCAGCCGCTGGATCCGCTGGCGCACCGCCTGAGCACGTCCCCTGGCAACACCTCCGTACGATCCGCCTAAGGACTCCCTGTCATGTACCTGCCGAGCACCAACGCCCCACCCACGGACCTCTCCGTCAGGCGCGCCCCGACCTTCGTGGACGTCGTGGCCGAGCGTGCGACGCTCAGCGGCGGCACCGCCTACACCTTCGTGAGCCCCGACCGGGACGAGCGGCCCTCGCTGACCTTCCCCGAACTGGACGCCCGAGCCCGGTCGGTGGGCGCGATGCTCGCCGCCAGGGGACTCACCGGCGAGCGGGTCCTCGTACTGCTGCCGCCAGGCCTGGACTACGTGGCCGCGTTCCTCGGCTGCCTGTACGCGGGCACCGTCGCGGTCCCGCTGTACCCCCCGAGCGGCGGCAAGTACTCGGCCCGGCACCTGGCCGTGCTCGCCGACTCACGACCCGCGGCCGCGCTGGTGCCGGGCAGCCAGCTGGCGCGCGCCGCCGAACTGGCCGAGGAACTGCGGGCGCCGGGGCTTCAGTTGATCTCGGTCGACGGCGACCTGCCCGCAGCGGACGACTGGCGGCGGCCCCGTATCGACGGGGACAGCGTGGCGTTCCTCCAGTACACCTCCGGTTCGACGGGGACACCGCGCGGCGTACGCGTCACCCATCGCAACCTGGTGGTCAACTCGGCCCAGATCCAGGAACGGTTCGGATCCGGCCCTGACACGGGTGTGGTGAGCTGGCTGCCGCCGTACCACGACATGGGCCTGATCGGCGGCATCCTGCAGCCCGTCTACGCCGGAGCCCCGGCGACGCTGCTGGCTCCGACGGCGTTCATCACCCGGCCGTTGCTGTGGCTCGAACTGATATCCGAGCTGGGTGCGTCCATCAGCGGCGGGCCGAACTTCGCGTACGACCTGTGCGTGGACCGCATTCCGCAGGAGCGTCTCGCCGGGCTCGACCTGTCCCGCTGGCAGGTGGCGTTCAACGGCGCCGAGCCGGTGCGCGCGAGGACGCTGGAGCGGTTCGCTGCCCGCATGGCGCCACTCGGGTTCCGCCGCGAGGCCTTCTTCCCTTGCTACGGGCTGGCCGAAGCGACGCTGATGGTGTCCGGCAGGCGGGTGGGCGACGAGGACATCGCCCATACCTTCGCCGCGGACTCGCTGGGTCCCGGCCGCCTCCCCGAGCCGGCGGCCGACGGGCTTCCCGTCGTCGACTGCGGGCCCGTCGCCGTGGACCTGGACGTCACGGTCGCCGACGCCGAGCACGGCAGGGCCTGCGCCCCTGGCGCCGTCGGAGAGATCTGGGTGGCCGGCGAGAACGTGGCCGACGGCTACTGGGGCAAACCCGCCGCCGACGGCACGTTCGGGGCCCGGCTGACCGGCGAGGAACGCACCTACCTGCGCACCGGGGACTACGGCTTCGTGCGCGACGGCCACCTGTACGTGACCGGCCGCAGCAAGGACCTGATCGTGGTCCGAGGCCGCAACCACTACCCGCAGGACCTGGAGACGACCGCGCTCGCCGCCCACGACACGCTGCGACGCGGCGCCGCCGCCTTCGCCGTCGAACAGGACGGCCGTGAGGAGATCTGTCTCGTCCTGGAGACGCCGCACGGCCATGTGGCGGAGACGGCCGACGAGGTGATCGCAGCCGTGCGCGCCGCGCTGGTACGGGAGCACGCTGTGGCACCCGGGTCGGTCGTGCTCGTGCGGCCCGGCGGCATCCCGCGTACCACCAGCGGAAAGATCCAGCGTTCCGCGACCCGCGCGGCGCTCGCCACCGGCACGATCAAGGTGGTGCGGAGGTCCGACACGGGCGGCCCGCAGCCGTCCGGGACGCCGCCGCAGGCGGCCGCCGCGGCGACCGCCGCCGCAAGCGCCGTGCTCACGGCTGCCGCCCCGGGGCGGCAGCCGGACCCGGACGCCCTGCGCGCCGTCGTCACCGATCTGGCCGCGCGGCGCCTGGGCGTCAGCGTGGACCGCACGGCGCCGCTCGTCGGGCAGGGCCTGGACTCGCTGGCCGCCGTGGAGCTCCAGGCCGCCGTCGCACAGACGACAGGCGTGGAGCTGTCGCTGGCCGAGCTGCTCGCCGGCGCCGCCGTCGACGACCTCACCCTCGACACCCCGGCCGCACCGGTCGCGCGGCCGACGCCGGCCGCTCCCGGGGAACACCTGCCGCTGACCACGAACCAGCAGGCCATGGTCTTCATGGAACAGCAGCACCCCGGTACGTCCGCACTGCACATCTCCCTCGCCGTGCGGCTGCTCGCGGACGTCGACCCCGACGCCCTGCACCGCACCTTCCAGCGCCTCGTCGACCGCCACCCCGTACTGCGCACCGCCCTGCGCTGGGCGGACGGTGAGCCGTACCAGACGGTGCTGCCCCACCTGGACGTCGACTTCACGGTGGAGGACGGGCACACCCTGGGCAAGGACGCCCTCGCCGCCCGTCTGGAGCGCGCTTGCGACGGCACTCCGTTCGTGCTCGACGAAGGCCGCGTGCTGCGCGCGCTCCTGCTGCGTCGATCCGACGGCGACATCCTGTCGCTGACGCTCCACCACGTTGCCGCCGACATGTGGTCGATGGCGCTGCTCACCGACGAACTGGCTCGTCTCTACGCGGCGGAACGAGGAGAGGGCCCGGCACTGCCCGAGCCGCCCGAGGCCGCCTACCTCTCGCTCGCCGACCGCCAGCGGCGGCTGTTGGAGTCGCCCCGCGGCGAACGGCTCTGGGAGTACTGGAAGGCGGAGCTGGACGGCTGCGAGCCGGTCCTCGAACTGCCCGCCGACCGGCCGCGGCCCCCCGTGCAGAGCCACCGCGGCGACACGGTGACGTTCGCCCTGGACCCCGGCGTCACACAGGCACTGCGGCGCCGCGCGGAGGCCGAGGAGTCCACCCTGTTCGTCACGCTGCTGTCGGTCTTCCAGCTGTTGGTGCACCGCTACACGGGCGAGAAGGACTTCCTCGTCGGCGTGCCCGGCTCGGGGCGGCACGACGCGGACCTGCACGACGTGATCGGCTACTTCGTGAACCCGCTGCTCATCCGCTCGCGGGTGACCGAGGAGGCGACGTTCACCGAGCTCGTGCGGGAGACCAAGCGGACGGTGGTGGGCGCGCTCGCACACCAGGAGATGCCCTTCCCGGCGCTCGTACAGCGGCTGCGGCTGCACCGGGACGCCTCCCGCTCTCCCGGTTACCAGGTCATGTTCAGCCTCACCAACACCCATCTGCTGGGGCAGGACGGGCTCGGCGCGCTCCAGACCGGCAAGGGCGGCCTGCGCGCCCGGCTCGGCGACCTGGCGGTGGAGTCGGTCGAGTTGACGCGCAGAGCCTCGCAGACGGACCTCGGGATGACACTCTCCGAGGCGGGCGACGGCCTGGAGGGCGTGATCACCTTCAGCACCGACCTGTTCGACCGCACGACGATCGACCGGTTCGCCGACCACTTCGCCCAGCTCGCCGCCCAGGTCTCGGCGGCACCGGCCGAGCCCCTGCGGCTGCTGCCGCACGCCTCGCAGGCCGAGCAGCGCGAGGCCGCCGGCTGGAACGAGACCGCCACCGCCTACCCGAAGGACAGCACGCTCACCGCCCTGTTCGCGGAGCACGTGCGCGCGACACCGAACGCACCTGCCCTGGTGTACGGCGACTTCCGCTGCACCTACCAGGAGCTGGACCGGTGCTCCAATGCGCTGGCGGCCCGCCTCAGGGAGCTGGGCGTCGGACCGGAGACCCTGGTCGGCCTGTACGTGGACCGGGACCCGGCCGTCGTGGTCGCCATGCTCGCCGTGGTGAAGGCAGGCGGCGCCTACCTGCCGCTCGACCCGTCCCACCCCGGGCGGCGGCTGCGGCAGATCCTGGACGCGGCGCGTCCGGCCGTGGTGCTGACGCCGTCCGGTGACCGGCTGCCCGGCGTGGACGTCACGGTGCCCGTGGTCCACGTGGACGCGTACCTGCGTCCCGACATCGCCGTCGACCCCGCGTACGACACCGCTGTGGACGGCGGAGCCGGTCCCCAGTCGCTGCTGTACGTGATGTACACCTCGGGCTCGTCGGGCCGGCCCAAGGGCATCTGCATCACCCACCGCAACGTGATCCGCCTGGTGCGCAACACCAACTTCATCAACATCGCACCGGGCGACAAGATGGCGCAGATCTCCAACGCCGCCTGGGACGCGGCCACCCTGGAGATCTGGGGCGCCATGCTGAACGGGGCCGTGCTGCACGGCTTCGACCAGGCCACGGTGCTCAATCCGCCGGTGCTCGGCGAGGCGCTGCGCGCGGGCGGGGTCGACACCGTCGTCTTCGCGACGCCCCTGTTCACCGAGGTCGCGGCGTACGACCCGACGGTGTTCGAGGGTGCCAGGGAACTCGTGGTCGGCGGCGACACGATGGACCCCAAGCGCGCCAGGGAGGTCGTCGAGCTCGGCGGGCCCCTGCTCATCAACGATTTCGGCCCGACCGAGTCGACCAGCATCGCCGCCACCTTCGCCGTCCGCGAGGTGCCGGAGGGGACGTGGCGGGTGCCGATCGGCCGGCCCATCGCCAACACCCGGGTGTATGTGCTCGACGAGTGGCTGCGCCCGGTGCCGGTGGGTGTCCCCGGCCAGCTCTTCATCGGTGGCGACGGGCTCGGCCGCGGCTACCTCGGTCGGCCGGAACTGACCGCCGGAGCGTTCCTGCCCGACCCGTTCGGCGACGAACCGGGGGCGAGGATGTACGCGACCGGCGACCAGGTGCGCTGGCTGCCGGGCGGCATGCTCGACTTCCTGGGCCGCATCGACTTCCAGGTCAAGATCCGCGGCTACCGGATCGAGTTGGGCGACATCGACTCCGCCGTCCTCTCCCATCCCGAGGTGCGGGAGTCGCTGACCCTGGTGGACGAGAGCGCCGGGCACAAACGCCTCGTCGGGTACTACGCGGGCGCGCCCTCCCCGCAGGAGCTGACCGCCTACCTGGCCGACTGGCTGCCCCGGTACATGATCCCGCCGGTCCTGCTGCGGCTGCCCGAGCTGCCGAAGAACCCGAACCGCAAGATCGACCGCGCCGCACTGCCGAAACCGCCCGCCCACACCGCCGGGGCCGCGGCCCCGGACGCGGAGATGTCCCCGCTGGAGGGCGAGGTGGTGACGCTGCTCGCCGAGGTGCTCGGGGTCCCCGACGTGGCGGTGGACGACAACTTCTTCGACATCGGCGGCCACTCGCTGCTGGCCATCCGGCTGACGACGCGGCTGCGCGAGCGCCACGGCGTGCAGATCGACCTCAACGCCTTCTTCGACGAGCCGACGGCCCGCGGTGTGGCGCGCTGCGTCCAGGAGCTGCTGGACGCCGGGACCGCCGTGGCGCAGCCCGCGGCTCCGGCCGGCCCCGTGGCCCTGCCGCGTGCCCGGTACGCCCGGAGCCCCGCGGCCCGCTGACGTCCTGTCCGGTGCCCGCGGTGGTGGGCACCGGGCCTTTGAACAGAAAGGGTGGTGCGGCGATGGCCGGCCCCGTGAAAGACAGCGACACGGTCGTTGCGATGGTGATGGCGGGAATCGCGATCATCCTGCTGACCGGCGCCGCACTGCGCCGGCTGGCGCTCCGCTTCCGGCAGCCCGCCGTCATCGGTGAGCTCGTCGGGGGCCTCGTTCTCGGCCCCTCCCTGCTCGGCCTGCTGCCGGGCAACCTGACGGAGGTGCTCTTCCCCTCCGACGTCCGCCCCTACTTGTCGGTGCTCGCCCAGGTGGGCGTGGTGCTGTTCGTCTTCCTCATCGGATGGGAGTTCAACACCGGGCTGCTCCAGGGCAGGCGACGGGTGGTCGTGGGCGTCTCGGTGTCGGCCATGGCCGTGCCGTTCCTGCTCGGGCTCCCCCTGGCGCTGTGGCTCTACCGCGAGCACGGTGTGGTGAACGGCGAGGAAGTCGCCGCTGTGCCGTTCGCCCTCTTCATCGGCGTCGTCATGTCGATCACCGCGTTTCCCGTGCTGGCCAAGTTCCTGGCCGACCGCCGGATGCTGCACACCCCGGTGGGGGTGCTCGCGTTGGCCAGCGCCGCGCTCGGCGATGCCATCGCCTGGTGTTCGCTGGCGCTGGTGGTGGTCATCGTGACGGCCGGTTCGCTGCTCGGGGTGGCCGCCATGGCCGGCTGGCTGGCGTTGTTCCTCGCGGTGATGGCCCTGGTCGTGCGTCCCCTGCTGGCACGGCTGACAGAGCGGATGAGCATGGGGGCGGGCGCACCGTACATGTCGGCGGTGGTGGGCGCCGGGGTGTTTCTCTCCGCCTGCGCGACCACGTGGATCGGCGTGCACGCCATCTTCGGTGCCTTCGTCTTCGGACTGGTCATGCCGCGGCCGGTGCACCCGATGCTGCAGAAGCACGCGTTGGAGCCCATCGAGCAGGTGAGCGTCTTCCTGCTGCCGCTGTTCTTCATCGTCGTCGGTATCTCGATCGATCTCCGCTCGCTCTCGGCGGGGAACTCGCTGGAGATGCTCTTCATCCTGCTGGTCGCCTGCGTGGGGAAACTCGTCGGTGCGGCCGTTCCCGCGAGGCTGTTCCGACTGTCCTGGCGGCAGAGCGGGACGCTCGGGCTGCTGATGAACATGCGTGGCCTGACCGAGCTCATCGTGCTCAACATCGGTGTCAGCGTGGGCCTGCTGGACCAGAAGCTCTACACCATGCTGGTGGTGATGGCGCTGGTCACGACCGGCCTGGCCGGCATGTTCATCCGGCGTGACGCCGACGACTCCCTCATGGACCCGGTGCCCGTGCCACCCGCGTTCGACGCGCCCGTCTCCGAGCCGCAGAAGGTCTGAGACGGGGCACACCGCACCCGATTCCTGCTTTCTCACCCCGCATTCTCCGATTCCGCAAGAGGGGCTGTATCGACCATGCTCGCCACCGAAGAATTCGCCCGCCACGCCGCACAGTTGCTGACGTCGGACGACGAGGAACTCGTCACCGCCATGGAGCGGGAGCACGCCCGCCAGCACAACTCCCTGATGCTCGTGGCCTCCTCCAGCGTCACCGATCCTTCGGTACTGGCGTGCCTGGCCACCTCATCGATGAACGTCACCGCCGAGGGCTACCCCGGTGCCCGCTACCACGCGGGATGCGAGGCGATCGACCCCGTCGAGCGCATGGCGGTCGACCGGGCCCGCGACCTGTTCGGCGCCCAGTACGCCAACGTGCAACCGCACTCCGCGACCACCGCCAACTACGCGGTGCTCTCCGCCGTCCTGGATCCGGGCGACTGCGTGCTCGGCATGCGGCTCAACCACGGCGGACACCTCACCCACGGCTACAGCGTCGCCTACTCCGGCACGTACTTCACGCCGGTCAACTACGGCCTGGACGAGCGAGGCCAGATCGACTACGACGAGGTCGCCGCCCTCGCGGCCGAACACCGGCCCAAGCTGATCATCTGCGGCGCCACGGCGTACCCGCGCACGGTCGACTTCGCACGCTTCAGGGCCATCGCCGACAGCGTCGGCGCGCTCCTGATGGCAGACATCTCACACATCGCCGGGCTCGTGGCCGCGGGCCTGCACCCCAGCCCCATCGACCACGCGCACATCACCACCAGCTGCACCCACAAGCAGCTCGCCGGGCCGCGCGGCGGCGTCATCATGTCCGGCCGGGACGCCGGCACGGTGCTGCCCGGCACCGGCCGTACGATCGCCAGGACGCTGGACCGTGCCGTCTTCCCGTTCTTCCAGGGCGCGCCCGTCCTCCCCGCGATCGCCGCGAAGGCGCGGGCCTTCGCGCTGGCCGCGACCGACGGTTACAGGGACACGGCCCAGCGCATCCTGGACGACTCGGCGGCGCTGGCGGCCGAGCTGACGGCGCTCGGGCACGACGTGGTGACCGGTGGCAGCGACAACCACATCGTGCTGCTGGACCTGACCCGGGACAACGTCAGCGGCCTCGCCGCGGAGCGGGCCCTGGAATCCATCGGCATCGTCGTCAACAAGAACCGTGTCCCCGGCGACGCCCGTCCCGCCGCGATCACCAGCGGGGTGCGCATCGGCACGAACGCCGTCGCCCAGCGCGGACTCGGCCCGCGGGAGATGCGCACCTGCGCCGGCATCATCCACGCCGTCCTCACCGCCATGGAGCCGGTCGGTGACCGTGACTTCGTCCTGGACGGGTTCACGGCGGCCCGGCTGCGTGCCGAGGTGGAGAAGCTGGCAGCCGAGTTCCCGCTGCCCCGCTACCTGCCGGGCGGTCAGCTGTGAACCCCCTGCGCAAGCGCCTGGACATGATCGGCGCCTCCGTGGGCGACACCCCGTTGCTGTGCCTCCCGGACGACGAGCTGAGCCTGTTCGCGAAGCTGGAGTACGTCAACCCCAACGGCAGCACCAAGGACCGTTCCGCGTACTGGATCCTCAAGAAGGCCATCGAGCGCGGCGACATCACCGAGCGCACCACCGTCGTCGAGTCGTCGTCGGGGAACTTCGCCACGTCGCTCGCCGCCTTCTGCCAGTCGCTCGGCATCCGGTTCGTACCTGTCATCGACGCCAACTGCAACGCGCTGACCGAGGCTGTCCTGCGGTCGTGCTGCGAGCGGGTGGAGAAGGTCGTGGAACCGGGCCTCGACGGCTACCTGCCGGCCCGGCTGGCGCGGGTCGCCGAGCTGTGCGAGGAGATCAGCGACGTCTACTGGCCCAACCAGTACACCAACGCCGACGCGGCGGCGGCCCACTACGAACTGACGGGTGCCGAGCTGAACAGAGCGCTCGCGCGCATCGACTACCTCTTCGTCGGCGTCGGCACAGGCGGCACCGTCGCCGGTCTGTCGCGGCGCGTCAAGGAACGGTTTCCCGGGGTCACGGTCGTCGCCGTCGACGTCCTCGGCTCCGTCGCCCTCGGCGGCGAGCCTGGCCGGCGCCACATCCCCGGTCTCGGGTCAAGCATCGTGCCACCGCTGGTCACCCAGGCCGTCATCGACGACGTCATACACGTCAGCGAGTACGAGACCGTGCGTGGCTGCCGATCGCTGTACGCCGAGCACGGCCTGTACACGGGCGGTTCGACCGGCAGCGTCTATGCGGCGATCGGCCGGTACTTCGCCGAGCGCCCGCCGCCCGCCGGACAGCGGCCCACCACCGTCTTCCTGTGCGCCGACCGCGGCATTCCCTACGCCCGGACCGTCTACAACCCCGCCTGGGTGGAGCGCACCCTCACCCCGGATGCCGTGGCCACGGCCATCGTCTGAACCCGTCCGGCCTTCCTGCCCGTACGAAAGGAAAGGAACCACCGTGTCCGTTGGCACCGCGGATTCCCCGCCTTCCCTCACCCTCGTCTCCGAAGCCGCTGTCGGGGCACAGATCGAGGGCCACCGCGAGGAGTGCGTCGATCTCGTGCGCCGCGCCTACCTCACGCACGACAGCGGCGACAGCGTCAACCCGCAGAGCGGTTTCCTGCGCTTCCCCGACAACCCGCGGGCCCGCATCATCTCGCTGCCGGCCTACCTGGGCGGCGAATTCGCAGCAGCGGGCCTGAAGTGGATCGCCAGCTTCCCGGACAACCCGCGCACGCACGGCATCCCGCGGGCCTCAGCGGTGCTGCTGCTCAACGACCCCGAGACCGGCTACCCGGCGGCCTGCCTGGAGTCCTCCGTCATCTCCGCCACCCGCACCGCGGCCTCCGCCGTGCTCGCCGCCGAGACCCTCGGCGGCGGCCGCACCGCCCGCCGGGTCGGCGTCGTCGGCACCGGCCTGATCGCCCGGCACGTGTGGAAGTTCCTGCGCGACCTGGACTGGAAGATCGGCGGCTTCACCCTCTACGACCTCGACCCCGCCGCCGCCCGCGCCTTCGGCGAGGAGCTGACCGCCGAGGGCGCCCAGGACTTCACCGTCGCCGAGGACGTCGAGCAGGCCTTCACCGAGTGCGACCTGGTGGTCCTCACCACCGTCGCGGGGGAGCCGCACATCCACGACCCCAAGCTGCTCGACCACGCCCCCCTGGTGCTGCACCTCTCCCTGCGCGACCTCTCCCCCGAGATGGTGCTGGCCTCTCAGAACATCACCGACGACACCGAGCACGCGGTACGGGAGCGCACCTCCCTGCACCTGGCCGAACAGGCCCGGGGCGGACGTGACTTCATCACGGGCACGCTCGCCGACGTCCTCCTCGGCCGGGTCGACGTCGACCGCTCCCGGCCGATCGTCTTCTCCCCCTTCGGCCTCGGCGTCCTGGACCTGGCCGTCGGCTCCTGGGTGCACAGCCGCGCCCGGGCCGCGGGCACCGGCCACGTCGTGCCCGACTTCTTCGCATCCACCGTCACCACCAAGTGAGGCAGTCCATGAGCAGCAACACCGTCCAGTTCCGCGTCGTCGTGAACGCCGAGGAGCAGTACTCCGTGTGGTTCCTGGAGCGCCCGATGCCGGCCGGCTGGACCGACACCGGCACCACGGGCACCCGCGAGGAGTGCCTGGCCCACATCGCCGAGGTGTGGACCGACCTGACCCCCCGCTCCGTGCGCGAGCGTCACGGGAGCGTCTCGGCATGAGCGACCTCGACGCCCGAATCGCCGGGCTCTCCCCGGCCAAGCAGGCCCTGCTCGCCCGTATGCTGCGCGAACGCCGCGCGGCCGGCCGGCCGCGGATCGCCCCGAGCGGCGAGGAGGGCCCGGCCCCGCTGTCCGCCGCGCAGCGGCAGTTCTGGTTCCTGTGGAAGCAGGACCCGGAACGCTCCGGCGTCTACAACGTGCCGATGGCGCAGCGGCTGCGCGGAGCGATCAACCCCGCCACCGTCGACCTGGCACTGCGCCGGATCGTCGAGCGCCACGCGATCCTGCGGACCCGGTACGCCGACGGCGACGAGGGACCCGTCGCGGTGACCGCGCCGAACGCCACGGGATTCTCCCTGGCCACGGAGGATGTCACCGCCGTGCCCGCCGACGAGCGTGAGCAGGCGGTCCGCGCGATCGTGGACCGCTGCGCGGCGTACAACTTCGACCTCGGTGCCGAACTGCCTGTGCGAGCGGTGCTGATACGGCTCGATGACGAGGACCACGTCCTCGCCATCATCGTGCACCACATCGCCACCGACGGCGCGTCCGTGGAGATCCTGTTCCGTGAGTTCGTCACCCTCTACCGTGCGATGCAGGACGGCGAGCACCCCGCCCTGCCCGACCTGCCGGTCCAGTACGCCGACTACGCCCGCTGGCAGCAGTCCGGTCTCGGGGCCGAACGTCTCAGCCAGGGGCTGGACTTCTGGGACACGTGGCTGGACGGCGCGGACTCCTCCCTCGACCTGCCCACCGACCGGCTGCGTCCGGCTGACGCGCAGCGCAGTGGCGGGCGCAGACGCCGCCGCCTGGAGCCGGAGCTCGTTGAACGCATCCACGCCTTCTCCCGGGAGCACGGCGCCACACCGTTCATGACGTTGCTCACCGCGCTCGGCTTGGTGCTGCGCCGCTACAGCGGCAAGAGCGACCTGCTCGTCGGCACTCCGGCGATGAACCGGCCCACAGCCGAGACCGAGCACCTCATCGGCTGCTTCGCCAACACCCTCGCCCTGCGGCTGCGGCTGGACGCCGCACACACCGCGACCGACGCGCTGCGCCGCGTCAGGGACGACGTCACCGCCGCGTACGAGTACCAGGACGTGCCGTTCGAGAAGGTCGTCGCCCGCACCAGCCCCGAGCGGAGCCTGGACCGCAACCCGCTGTTCCAGGTCATGTTCGTCTACCAGCGCGTCGGCGGCGGATTCGGCCTGCCCGGCGTCGAGTCCGAGACCTTCGACACCCACAACGGCACCGCCAAGTTCGACCTCGACCTCTCCCTCCTCGACGGACCCGACGGCATCGACGTGTCCTGCGAGTACGACGCCGAGATCTTCACCGCCCAGCGCATCGACCGCATGCTGGCCCACCTCGAACAGGCGCTGGTCACCCTGATCGAGGCACCGGACACCACCGTCGGGGATCTCGGCGTGCTCACCGCCGAGGAGGAGGGGCGTGCCGCCCTGGAGTGGAACGCCACCCATGCGGAGTACCCCCGCGAGCGCACTCTGCCGGACCTCTTCGCCGAACGAGCCGCCGCCCGTCCCGACGCCCCCGCCGTGCGGACCCCGTCGGGCACCGTCACCTACGGGGAGCTGGAGCGGCGCAGCTCCCAGCTCGCCCGGGTCCTCGCGGAGCGCGGAGCGGGGCGGGGCGAGGTCGTCGCCGTCGCCGTGGAGCGGACCGCCGACCTGCCGCTCGCGGTGCTCGGCACCCTCAAGTCGGGAGCGGCATACATGCCCGTCGACCCCGACCAGCCGGCCGAGCGGCTCACCATGATGCTCCAGGACGCCGGGATCCGGGCCGTCGTCACCAGCGAGGCGGTGCGAGGCCGGCTCCCCGCCGTGGACGTTCCGGTGGTCGTGCTCGACGCCGACGAGGTCCGTCGCGAACTCGATGCGGCCTCGGACGCGCCCGTGCCCTGCCCGGCCGACGCGGGCGACCTGTGCTACATGATCTTCACCTCGGGGTCGACGGGGCGGCCCAAAGGAGTCCTCCTCGACCACCGGGGCCGGGTGAACAACTTCAGCGACTTCAACCGGCGCTTCAACATCGCGGCCGGTGACGCCGTCCTGTCGGTGTCCTCGCTCGGCTTCGACATGACGGCGTACGACCTGCTGGGCACCCTCATCACCGGCGCCTGCGTCGTCCTGCCCGCACCGGAGCGGGATCGCGATCCGGGCCACTGGCTCGAGCTGATCCAGGAACACCGGATCACTGTCTGGCACTCCGTACCGGCCCTGCTCGGGCTGCTGCTCGACGGCATGGACGACCTCGGCGTGGAGTCCCTCCCGGACCTGCGGGTGGTGCTGCTCGGCGGCGACTGGATCCCGGTCACGCTGCCCGACCGGCTGCGCACGCGAGCCGCCCGGGCCCGGGTGATCAGCCTGGGCGGTGCCACCGAAGCATCGATGGACTCCACCATCTTCGAGGTCGAACGGGTCGACCCCGCATGGCAGAGCATCCCGTACGGCGTGCCCATGGCCAACCAGACCGCGTACGTCACCGACACCGACCTGCGCCTGGTCCCGCAGGGGGTGCCGGGCGAGCTGTACCTGGGGGGCACCGGCCTGGCCTGGGGCTACGCGGACGCCCCGGGGCAGACCGCGGACCGCTTCGTGCCGAACCCGTTCAGCGGCGTGCCGGGCGACCGGATGTACCGTACCGGCGACCTGGCCCGCTACCGGGCCGACGGAAGCCTCGAACTGCTGGGCCGCGTCGACTTCCAGGTGAAGATCGCCGGACACCGCATCGAGCTGGGTGAGGTGGAGGCTGCCCTGCGGGGCCGGCTCGGCATCGGCCAGGCAGTCGCCGCGGCCGTGACCATGGACGGGCAGCGCCGCCTCGTCGGCTACGTCGTCCCCGAGGAGGGCGCGGGCCCGGTGGACGCTGATGCCGTCCGCGAGCACCTGGCCACGCTGCTGCCCGGCTACATGGTGCCCTCCTTCCTGGTCGAGCTGGAGAAGCTTCCGCTGTCACCCAACGGCAAGGTCGACCGCGGCCGGCTCCCCGCACCCGGCACCCCGGCCGCCACCACCACCCGCTCCGCGGGCCGCGCCCCCGTGACACCCACCGAGCAGCTGCTGGCAGGCGTGTGGCAGGAGCTGCTGGGACTGCCGGACATCGGCGCCACGGACGGCTTCTTCGCCCTCGGCGGCGACTCGGTGACCTGCATCCGCATGGTCACCAGGGCTCAGGCAGCGGGCCTGGCCGTCACCCCCCGCATGGTGTTCCAGCATCAGACGATCGAGGCCCTGGCCAGGGTCGTCGACGAGTCGGCCGCGACGCAGCACGCGGAGAAGGGGCAGACCGGGAAGGGGCAGCACGGCGATGCCGAAGTGCCGCACGACCGGTACGGGCTGGCGCCGATCCAGCGCCACATGCTCACCAGTGCCCGGCAGCGGCCCTTCCCCGGCCTGTACGTCATCCAGTCCGGCTTCCCGCTCCCCGGTGAACTGGACGAGGCGGCCTTCCGTCGGGCATGGGACTGGCTCTTCGCCCGGCACGCCGTACTCCGCACCTACTACGAGGGCTTGGACACCGACACCCCGGTGCAACGCGTCGCCGACCACGTCGAGCCGTGGTTCGAGGAGCGCGACCTGCGCGGTCTCGACCCGCAGGGGCAGGAGCAGCGCCTGCTGTCCGAGCTGGACGAGCTGCGGCTGGCCGGCTTCGAACTCGGCCGCCCGCCGCTGATCAGGCTGCTGCGCTACCGGCTGACGGACAACCTCCAACTCCTCGTCCAGCACCACCACTACAGCCTGCTCGACGGCTGGTCCTGCATGCGGCTGCGGCAGGAACTCCTCCTCGCCTACCAGGCGTTCGCGACCGGCTCCGAGCCGGAGACCGACCCGGCGCGCCCGTTCGCCGAGCACGTCGCATGGGTGGAGAGCCTCGACCGGGACGCGGCGGCCGCGTACTGGGCCCGCGTCATGGAGGGCAGCACCGGGCCGTGGGCCGGGGAGCCGCAACGCACTCAGGGGCGCCTGACGCAGGTGCAGCGCGCGCTCGACCCGCGGCTCACCGACCGGCTGGACGCGGCGGCCAAGAGCGCGGGCACCACCTTCGCCACGTTCGCACAGCTCGCCTGGGCACGGGTCCTCGCCGACCGCGGCGGCAGCGAGGACGTCGTCTTCGGCGTGACGTCGAACGGCCGCCCGGCCACCGCCGAGGCGGAGGCGGCGGTGGGCCCCTTCATCAGCACCCTGCCCGTCCGGTTCCGCTTCGCTCCGGACGAGCCCGTGACGGCAGCCGTGCGCCGGCTCCACCTGCAACGCCTTGAGGCGGAGGAGCACGGCGGCGTCGAGTTGGCCGTGATGACCGGCGGGCGCTCGCTGGAGTCCGTGCTCGTCTTCGACAACTACCCGGTGGACGCCTCGCTCGGCGCGGTGTCCGCGGCTGTGGAGTCGGACCACCCCCTGGCACACCGGAGCTACTCCGTGGCGCAGACCGAGTTCCCGATCCGGGTCGACGTGCTGCGTGGTGCGGAGGACGCGCTCGTGCTCACCTTCGCGGGCGACCGCGAGCCGCCGCACGACGCCGATGAACTCGCCGACCGGTGGGTGGACGCGCTGCACACCTTGGCGGCCCGGTCGGAGAGCGAGCAGGAGAAGAGCCGGCAGGAGAAAGCAGACGGCGGGACAGACGTCCCGGCCGTCTGACGCGAACCCCCCGTCCGGCACCCGCCGGACGGGGCGCCCACCCTGTGGCCCGCCCGGCGATCACCGGGACGAGACGGCGCACCAGGAGAACGACCAGCGAGCGGTACGGAAATGACCGGCAACACCGCGAGAGGGAACAGCGAGGACCCCATGTCCACAGATCAGGTCTATGTCATGCCTGCCTCCCCGAGCCAGCTCGGCCTGTGGCTCCTGGGCGAGATGGAGCCGGAGTCGAGCGCCTACCACGTGCCCGTGGCGATGCGCCTCGCCGGCCCGCTGGACCCCGGCGCGCTGGACGACGCCGTACGGCTCCTAGGTGTGCGGCACGAAATCCTGCGCACGACGTTCGGCTTGGCCGAGGGGGAGGTGTCCCAGTTCATCCACGCCGAGCCCACCTGGCGCATGGAGCACATCGCCCTGGACCACCTCACAGCCGAGGCCGCCGAAGAGGAGTGCCGCAAGGACAGTGCCGCTCGCGCGGCCGCCCCGTTCGACCTCGCGGCGGGTCCGCTGCTGCGCCCGGTGCTCTATCGTCTCGCCGAGAACGACCACGTGCTGCTGATGGCGATGCACCACATCGTCACCGACGGCTGGTCCATGGGCGTCATCATGAACGAACTACGCGCCCTGTACTCGGAGCGGAACGCCGACGCGCTCCCCGCGCCCGCACTGCAGTACGCCGACTTCGCCGTGTGGCACCGGGACTGGCTGGCCGGCGGTGTGGCCGAACGCCAACTGGACCACTGGCGCGCCGACCTGGCCGAACCCCTCGTCCTGGATCTGCCCACCGACCATCCTCGAACCGCTGTCCCGGCGCACCGCGGCGCCCGGGTGACCGCCGCGCTGTCCGAGCGGGACACCCAGCGGCTCCGGGAACTGGCGGCCTCTCAGGGCACGAGTCTGTTCGCCGCGTTCCAGGCGGCGTTCGCCGCCACCCTCGGCCGGCACAGCGGCCAGCGCGAGATCCGGATCGGTGTGCCCACCGCGGGACGCAGCCATGCGCACACCGAAGAGCTGATCGGCTTCTTCGCCAACACCCTTGTCATACGTTCCGAGATCGACCGCCGGCTGGGATTCCGTGCCCTGCTCGGTCAGGTCCGCGCGCGTTTGGCCACGGCGCTCAGCCACGCCGACGTTCCGTTCCGCGACGTCGTCCAGGCGCTCGGCCACCGGCAGGACCGCCCGGGGCAGCCACTGTTCCAGGCGATGGTCGCCGAGGAGAACATGCCACAGGGCTTCGACCTCGCTCCGGGGCTGCGCGCCGAGCGGTTCGACATCCCCAACGCCACCGCCAAGTTCGACCTCACCCTGTTCGTCGCGGACAGCCCCGGCGGCGCACGCCTGACCCTCGAGTACAGCACCGAGCTGTTCACCGCACAGACCGCCGAGCGACTGCTCGACGCGGTGCTCGCGCTCAGCCGCAACGCCGTCAACCACCCGGATCGGGCACTGTGCACGCTGACGTCGGTGTCTGTCGAAGACCAGGTTCGCCTGTCCGGCTGGTCACGCGGCCCCGCCGCCGTGGACGAGGGCACCACGGCGCTCGACCTGTTCCACACGCAGGTGGCCACCGCGCCCGGCAGCGTGGCCGCCGTAGCGGGCGGACGGCACGTCACCTACGGCGAGCTGGACGAGCGGGCCGGCCGGATCGCCGCCGCGCTGCTCGCGGCGGGCGTGCGCCCCGGACAGGTGGTAGGTGTGCTGCTGCCGCGCTCGGTGGACCTCGTCGCGGCGATGCTGGGCGCCTGGAAGTGCGGCGCCTCCTACCTGGCGCTCGACGCGGGGCAGCCGATGGAGCGGCTGGCCTCCCTGGTGCGAGACGCCGGAGCCGCCGCCGTCGTCGGCATCGGGGAGCAGGCACGGGAAGTGGCGGGGGGTACCGCCGTCGTCGACGTCACCGTCCTCCCCGAGCACCCGGCACAGAACCTTCCCGGCGCGGGGACGGCGGCGTACGTGCTGTACACCTCCGGCTCGACCGGCCGCCCCAAGGGAGTGGTCGTACCGCACCGCGGTCTGGCCAACTACGTGCGCTGGGCCGCCGACGCCTACAGCCCGGGCCGTGCCCCCGTGGCCCCGGTCCACTCCAGCGTGGCCTTCGACCTCACGGTGACCAGCCTGTGGGTGCCGCTGATCGCAGGCGGAACGATCCACCTCGTCGACGAGAACGATCCCCTGGACGGACTGGTGTCCGTGCTCACCGGCGGGGCCCGGCCCAACCTGGTCAAACTCACCCCCTCCCACCTTCAGGCTCTGTGCCGGCTCCTCCCCGAGGACGGCCTCGCGGGTCTGGAAGCCTGCTTCGTCGTGGGCGGTGAGGCGCTCTCCCCGGTCCTCGTGGAGCAGTTCCGCGCGGTCGCGCCCGAGGCCTCGATCGTCAACGAGTACGGGCCCACCGAGACCGTCGTCGGCTGTTGCGTCCACCGGCTCGCCCCCGGCGATGCCGTGCCCGGTCGGTCCGGCGTCCCCGCCGGGCGGCCCATCGCAGGCACTTCCCTGTACGTTCTGGACGAGCGGATGGCACCGGCGCCGATAGGGGTGCCGGGCGAGCTCTACATCGGAGGCACTCAGGTCGCCTGGGGGTATCTGGGCGATCCGGCGAAGACGGCCGCTGTCTTCGTGCCCGACCCGTTCAGCACGACGCAGGGCGCCCGCATGTATGCCACCGGTGACGTGGTGCGCTACCTGCCCGACGGAGAGCTGGAGTTCCTCGGACGGCGCGACCACCAGGTCAAGATCCGCGGACAGCGCATCGAACTCGGCGAGATCGAGAACGCGCTGCGTGAACATCCCGGTGTGACCGACGCCGTCGTCCTCGCCCGGCCCGACGCCGCAGGCGGCACCGCCCTGGTCGGCTACGTGACCGGCACCGCGCAGCCGGAACAGGTACGCGCCGCGCTCGCCCGGACACTCCCGGAGGCCATGGTGCCCTCCGTCGTCATGGGCCTCGACGCGATGCCGATCACCCCGAACGGCAAGATCGACAGGGCCGCCCTGCCCACCCCCGATCTGACGACCCAGCGCGCCCCCCACCGCGAGCCGCGCACACCGGACGAGCGGCTTCTCGCCGAGTTGTTCGCCGAGGTGCTCGGTGTCGAGCGGGTCGGTCTGGACGACGACTTCTTCGCGCTGGGCGGCCACTCCCTGCTCGCCACGCAGCTCATCGCCCGCATCCGCTCCACCTTCGATGTCCAGCTCCCCCTGCGCGCACTCTTCGAGACCCCCGTCCTGGAGCCCCTGGCCGCTGTGCTCCGGTCGGCCAAACGCGTAGGAGCGCTGCCCGAGTTGCGCCGTGTGCGGCGGGAGGGACCACTGCCGCTGTCCTTCGCTCAACAGCGGATGTGGTTCCTGCACCAGCTCGAACCGGACAGCTCCCTCTACAACGTCCCGGCCGCAGTAGCCCTGAGTGGCCCGCTGGACGTCGAACGGCTGCGTGAAGCCCTGCTCACGGTGGCCGGCCGGCACGAAACACTGCGCACACGATTCGAGGAACACACCTCAGGACCAGTACAGATCGTGGGCGACAAGCCGATGATCGACATCACCGCACAAGACCTCTCCCACACCGCCGACCCCGCCTCGGCCGCCTCCGCCGCCGCCGACGAACTGGCCCGACTGCCGTTCGACCTCGAGACCGGACCACTGATGCGGGTCGTCGTGATGCGCCTGCGCGACGACGAACACGTCCTGGCCCTGTCGATGCACCACATCATCTCCGACGGCTGGTCGGTCGGTGTCCTGCTCAAGGAGATCCAGGCCGCCTACACCGGCCAGCACCTGCCCGCCCTGCCCGTCCAGTACGCCGACTACGCCACCTGGCAGCGCACCTGGCTTACCGGCGACGTACTGGAAGAACAACTCACCTACTGGCAAACAGCCCTGGCCGGCGCACCACCCGCACTCGACCTGCCGACCGACCACCCCCGCCCGGCCACACCCACCTACCGGGGCGCCCAGCTCACCGACACACTCGACACACACGCCGTCACCCGGCTGACGCACATCGCCCAGGACCGGGGAAGCACCCTCTTCAACGTCATGCAGTCCGTCCTGGCCGCAGTGCTCGCACGACGCGCCGGACAAGACGACATCGTGATCGGCGTCCCCGTCGCCAACCGCTCCCGCATCGAAACCGAAGACCTCATCGGCTTCTTCGTCAACACCCTGCCCCTGCGCACCCACGTGACACCCACCGACACCTTCCACACCCTCCTCGACCAGGTCAGCCGCACCTCCCAAGAAGGACTGTCCCACCAGGACGTGCCCTTCGAACGACTCGCACAACACCTCGTCCCCGACCGCGACCGCTCCCGCAACCCGCTCTTCCAGGTGATGCTCGCCTTCCAGAACGCCCCCGCCACCGAACAGATCCTGGGCCAGACCCACCTGACCCACCTGCCCACCGGCGACGGCACATCCAAGTTCGACCTGATGCTCATCACCCAGGAAGACCCCACCGGCGAACTGTCACTGACCCTGGAATACAGCACCGACCTGTTCACCGAACACACCGCACACACGATCCTCAACGACATCCTGCGCGCCTGCCACGCAGCCGCCGCCGACCCGGCCCAACCCCTCCACGAACTCACCGCGGTCTCCGAAACCGAACGCCAACTACTGCTCCACACCTGGAACGCCACCGACCGCAACGACACCCTCACATGCGTCGTGGAACGCATCAGACACCACGCCGCACACACACCCCACGCCATCGCCGTCACCGACGACCACCAGTCACTGACCTACGCCGAACTCGCCGGCCGCGCCAGCCGCCTCACCCGCGAACTCCTCACCGCCGGCATCACCCCCGACGACCGAGTCGTCTACCACGGCCAACGCGGCACCACCGCCCTCATCACCCTCCTCGGAATCCTCGGCGCAGGCGGCGCCTACGTCCCCCTCAACCTACGCACCCCCCACACCCGCCAAGCCGACATGACTGCGGCATCCGGGGCGCGCTGGATCGTCACTCAGCCGGACCTGGCAGAAGCTGCCCGCGCCGTCGCCGATGATGCGGGCACCTGTCCGGAAGTCCTGATCTGCCCTGAGCCGGCCGATGGGCTGGACGATCTGGTGCCGGTGCGAGGCGCAGGCGACGACCTGGCCTACGTCATCTACACCTCCGGATCCACCGGCAGGCCCAAGGGCGCCATGGTCCACCGAGCCGGAATGAACAACCACCTCCAGGCCAAGGTGGACGACCTGACACTCACCGACTCCGACGTACTGGTCCAGAACGCCGCCCTGACCTTCGACATCTCCGTATGGCAAATGGTCGCCGCGCTCATGGAAGGCGGCCGCACCACCGTCTACGGCGACGACACCGCCCTGGACCCGATCGGCCTGTTCACCCGCGCCCACCACGACGGCGCCACCATCCTCGAAGTCGTCCCCTCTCTCCTCCGCGCCACACTCGACGCCTGGGACACCCTGGACAACGCAGCCGCCACGACCGACACACCAGCAGCGCCCGCACTGCCCCACCTGCGAACCCTCGTGGTCGCCGGTGAGACCCTGCCACCGGACCTGTGCACCCGCTGGTTCACGCGCTACCCCCACATCGACATCATCAACGCCTACGGCCCCACCGAATGCTCCGACCGCGTCACCCACGCGAACATCGCCGCCGGTACGGAGACTCGTCACGCCCACGTTCCCATCGGCAGGGCCGTGCGCAACACGCGCCTGTACGTACTCGACCCGTCCCTCAGGCCGGTGCCGGTCGGCGCCCGCGGCGAACTGTTCGTCGGCGGCACGGGCGTCGGCCGCGGATACCTGGGCGATCCGGCGAAGACGGCCGCCGTCTTCGTGCCCGACCCGTTCAGCACGACGCAGGGCGCCCGCATGTATGCCACCGGCGACGTCGTGCGCTACCTGCCCGACGGAGAGCTGGAGTTCCTCGGACGGCGCGACCACCAGGTCAAGATCCGCGGACAGCGCATCGAACTCGGCGAGATCGAGAACGCGCTGCGTGAACAACCCGGTGTGACCGACGCCGTCGTCCTCGCCCGGCCCGACGCCGCGGGCGGCACCGCCCTCGTCGGCTATGTCGTAGGCGACGTGAACCCGGCGGAGGTCCGCCTGGCGCTGGCCCGCACCCTGCCGGAAGCGATGATTCCCTCGGTACTCATCCGTCTCGACGCGATGCCCCTCACGCCGAACGGCAAAACCAACCGCGCGGCCCTTCCGGAGCCGGACTTCTCCGGGGCTCAGGCTGCCTACCGCGCGCCCGGCACCTCAGAGGAAAGTCGTCTCGCCGAGTTGTTCGCCGAGGTGCTCGGTGTCGAGCGGGTCGGTCTGGACGACGACTTCTTCGCGCTGGGCGGCCATTCCCTGCTCGCCACCCAGCTCATCGCCCGCATCCGCTCCACCTTCGATGTCCAGCTCCCCCTGCGCGCACTCTTCGAGACCCCCGTCCTGGAGCCCCTGGCCGCTGTGGTCCGGTCGGCCAAACGCGTAGGAGCGCTGCCCGAGTTGCGTCCTGTGCGGCGGGAGGGACCACTGCCGCTGTCCTTCGCTCAACAGCGGATGTGGTTCCTGCACCAGCTGGAACCGGACAGCTCCCTCTACAACGTCCCGGCCGCAGTAGCCCTGAGTGGCCCGCTGGACGTCGAACGGCTGCGTGAAGCCCTGCTCACGGTGGCCGGCCGGCACGAAACACTGCGCACACGATTCGAGGAACACACCTCAGGACCAGTACAGATCGTGGGCGACAAGCCGATGATCGACATCACCGCACAAGACCTCTCCCACACCGCCGACCCCGCCTCGGCCGCCTCCGCCGCCGCCGACGAACTGGCCCGACTGCCGTTCGACCTCGAGACCGGACCACTGATGCGGGTCGTCGTGATGCGCCTGCGCGACGACGAACACGTCCTGGCCCTGTCGATGCACCACATCGTCTCCGACGGCTGGTCGGTCGGTGTCCTGCTCAAGGAGATCCAGGCCGCCTACACCGGCCAGCACCTGCCCGCCCTGCCCGTCCAGTACGCCGACTACGCCACCTGGCAGCGCACCTGGCTTACCGGCGACGTACTGGAAGAACAACTCACCTACTGGCAAACAGCCCTGGCCGGCGCACCACCCGCACTCGACCTGCCGACCGACCACCCCCGCCCGGCCACACCCACCTACCGGGGCGCCCAGCTCACCGACACACTCGACACACACGCCGTCACCCGGCTGACGCACATCGCCCAGGACCGGGGAAGCACCCTCTTCAACGTCATGCAGTCCGTCCTGGCCGCAGTGCTCGCACGACGCGCCGGACAAGACGACATCGTGATCGGCGTCCCCGTCGCCAACCGCTCCCGCATCGAAACCGAAGACCTCATCGGCTTCTTCGTCAACACCCTGCCCCTGCGCACCCACGTGACACCCACCGACACCTTCCACACCCTCCTCGACCAGGTCAGCCGCACCTCCCAAGAAGGACTGTCCCACCAGGACGTGCCCTTCGAACGACTCGCACAACACCTCGTCCCCGACCGCGACCGCTCCCGCAACCCGCTCTTCCAGGTGATGCTCGCCTTCCAGAACGCCCCCGCCACCGAACAGATCCTGGGCCAGACCCACCTGACCCACCTGCCCACCGGCGACGGCACATCCAAGTTCGACCTGATGCTCATCACCCAGGAAGACCCCACCGGCGAACTGTCACTGACCCTGGAATACAGCACCGACCTGTTCACCGAACACACCGCACACACGATCCTCAACGACATCCTGCGCGCCTGCCACGCAGCCGCCGCCGACCCGGCCCAACCCCTCCACGAACTCACCGCGGTCTCCGAAACCGAACGCCAACTACTGCTCCACACCTGGAACGCCACCGACCGCAACGACACCCTCACATGCGTCGTGGAACGCATCAGACACCACGCCGCACACACACCCCACGCCATCGCCGTCACCGACGACCACCAGTCACTGACCTACGCCGAACTCGCCGGCCGCGCCAGCCGCCTCACCCGCGAACTCCTCACCGCCGGCATCACCCCCGACGACCGAGTCGTCTACCACGGCCAACGCGGCACCACCGCCCTCATCACCCTCCTCGGAATCCTCGGCGCAGGCGGCGCCTACGTCCCCCTCAACCTACGCACCCCCCACACCCGCCAAGCCGACATGGTCGTCGCGTCCGGTGCGCGGTACATCGTGGCGGAACCCGACCGCACGGCGGAGGCTGCGGTCACCGCCGCAGCGGCCGGCCCGGACGTGGCCGTGCTCGCCTGTCCGAACTCGGCCGATGGGCTGGACGATCTGGTGCCGGTGCGAGGCGCAGGCGACGACCTGGCCTACGTCATCTACACCTCCGGATCCACCGGCAGGCCCAAGGGCGCCATGGTCCACCGAGCCGGAATGAACAACCACCTCCAGGCCAAGGTGGACGACCTGACACTCACCGACTCCGACGTACTGGTCCAGAACGCCGCCCTGACCTTCGACATCTCCGTATGGCAAATGGTCGCCGCGCTCATGGAAGGCGGCCGCACCACCGTCTACGGCGACGACACCGCCCTGGACCCGATCGGCCTGTTCACCCGCGCCCACCACGACGGCGCCACCATCCTCGAAGTCGTCCCCTCTCTCCTCCGCGCCACACTCGACGCCTGGGACACCCTGGACAACGCAGCCCGCACCCCCCACACAACAACAGCAGCGCCCGCACTGCCCCACCTGCGAACCCTCGTGGTGACCGGTGAGACCCTGCCACCGGACCTGTGCACCCGCTGGTTCACGCGCTACCCCCACATCGACATCATCAACGCCTACGGCCCCACCGAATGCTCCGACGACGTCACCCACGCCCACCTCACCGTGGGCTCCCCCGGCAGCCGGACGAGGGTTCCCATCGGCAGGGTCGTGCGCAACACGCGCCTGTACGTACTCGACCCGTCCCTCAGGCCGGTGCCGGTCGGCGCCCGCGGCGAACTGTTCGTCGGCGGCACGGGCGTCGGCCGCGGATACCTGGACGATCCCGCGAAGACGGCCGCCGTCTTCGTGCCCGACCCGTTCAGCACGACGCAGGGCGCCCGCATGTACGCCACCGGCGACGTCGTGCGCTACCTGCCCGACGGAGAGCTGGAGTTCCTCGGACGGCGCGACCACCAGGTCAAGATCCGCGGACAGCGCATCGAACTCGGCGAGATCGAGCACACACTGCGCGAACAACCCGGCGTCACCGACGCCGTCGTCCTCGCCCGGCCCGACGCCGCAGGCGGCACCGCCCTCGTCGGCTACGTGACCGGCACCGCGCAGCCGGAACAGGCACGGGCCGCGCTCGCCCGGACACTCCCGGAGGCCATGGTGCCCTCCGTCGTCGTCAGCCTCGACGCGATGCCGATCACCCCGAACGGCAAGATCGACAGGGCCGCCCTGCCCGCCCCCGATCTGACGACCCGGCGCGCCCCCCACCGCGAGCCGCGCACACTGGACGAGCGGCTTCTCGCCGAGTTGTTCGCCGAGGTGCTCGGTGTCGAGCGGGTCGGTCTGGACGACGACTTCTTCGCGCTGGGCGGCCATTCCCTGCTCGCCACGCAGCTCATCGCCCGCATCCGCTCCGACTTCGACGTCCAGCTCCCGCTGCGCACACTCTTCGAGACCCCCGTCCTGGAGCCCCTGGCCGCCGAGATCACCACCCTCGTCGCAGCGGGTGCCCGGGACGGTGACCACTCCGTGGGCGTCGAGGAGCTGCTCGCAGAGATCGAGCACCTCTCCGACGAGGAGACCGACGCCCTGCTCTCCGACTCTTCCGGCCGACTCTAAGGAATGCTCCAGTGACGATCACAACGACCGGGTCTTCCAGGTGGAGGACCGACAACATGAAGCGCCGGGCGGTCGCCACCGGCTGGTTCCCCTCGGAGGGCGGCACCGCCGACCCGTTCCGGCTGCGCCTCTACTGTCTGCCGCACGCCGGAGCCGGCGCCTCCGCCTACCGCGCCTGGGGAGGACGGCTCGGCGACGGTATCGAGGTGGTGCCCGTCCAGCTCCCGGGCCGGGAAGCACGATTCGCAGAGGAACCCGCCACCACGGCCGACGAGATCGCTGACGGCATGTGCGCCGCGTTGGCGGAGCGCGGCGACCAGCACTGGGCCCTGTTCGGCCACAGCATGGGTGCCCTGATCGCCTACGAGGTGGCCCACCGGATGTCCGCTGCGAACCGCCCGCCCGCACACCTCGTCGTCTCCGGGATGACGGCACCGCCCTTGGCGGCCCACCGCAGCGGGCCCGTGGCCGGGGCGCGCGGGGACGCCGAGTTGATCGACCGCATCCGGTCGCTGGGCGGCACGCCCGAAGACGTGCTGCGATCGGCGGAGATGATGGAGCTGCTGCTGCCCCTCTTCCGAGCCGACTACCAGGTGTGTGACGGCTATCGGTTCAGGCCGCGTCCGCCGCTGAGCGTTCCCGTCACCGCGCTGGGCGGGGCCGCCGATCCCGGAGTGCCGGTCACAGGCCTCACAGCGTGGCGGGACCTGACGACGGCCGGGTACGCGATGCGCGTCTTCCCCGGTGGACACTTCTACCTGAACGACCGCATCGACGACGTCCTGCCGGTCGTCCGGGCTGCTTGCATGGGCGAAGCGCCGCACCTCGGGAGCGGGCCGGCCCGGGGAAGCCGCCCGGGCCGGTAGCGGAGTGCCCGGACGTGTTCCCCCGCACGTCCGGGCCGTTCAGTCGCCCTGCTCGGGAGGAGCTGTCTCCTCCTGGTTCAGCTCCTCCCTGGCGAGCAGGTAACCCAACTGCAGACGGCTCTGTGCCCCCATGCTCTCCCGGATCCGTGCCAGGTGGCTGTGGTACGTGCGCTCGCTGACACCGATCCGCCGGGCGATGACGGAGTCGGTCAGACCCTCGACGAGGAGGCGCTTGATCATGCTGTGAATGTCCGGCATGACCTCGGTGGAGGCGTGTGAGGCGTGCGTGGGGTCGAAGGGCGTCGCGCGCTGCCAGTTCCGGTCGAACACGTCCGTCAGGAATCGCACCAGAGCCCTGTCGTGGATGACCACCGCTGTGGTGCGGTCCTCGTCCGTCGGCACGATGGCCCGCGAACGGTCGATGACGATGAGCCGGTCGAAGAACTCGTCCAGGGTGCGGACCTCCCCACCGCCCTCCGTCACGGCCTCGACGTAAGCCTTCGTGGCCGTGTTGAACCGTGCCGGGTGCTGATACAGCGTCCGCATGCGCACCCCGCGGCGCAGGTGCTCCAGGGTGAGCGGCAGCACGGCGTTGAGCACCGTGGCCGGGCGCCCGCCGCCCGGCTGCGCGGTGAGGATCTCCTCCGTGGCCTCGTCGGTGACCCGGGTGATGTAGTCCCGGATCGTCGTCATGCCGTGGAGGTACTCGACAGCGGGTGTCGCGCGTTCTGGCGGGGCCTGGGCCATGAAGATCCGGAGCGCCGGTGCGAGCCTGTGCTCGACCTCCGAGGCCCGCAACTCCAACTCCCATGCCGCGGTGCGCCACTGGGCCGCGAGCCGGGCCTCCACCAGTCTCGGATCGACCGGCCGTAGGGACGCGTCGTCGGGCGACAGCTCCAGCAAGCCGATCCGGGCGAGGTCGTCAACCCCCGGCACATCGGTGTCGGGGGCCAAGGCCGTTTCGCGAAGGGCCATTTCGTAGGCGGCCAGTGCTGCTTCCGACAGTTCCGGTAAAGTTTCGCGGTTATCTGGCCCCATATGCCCCCCTCAGATCTCTGCGATGCAAAAAACTGTCCCCCCCGTACCGTGGAGTTCCTACTCAGTCGAACCCTAGCCTCCAGGTGACCGAGATAACGCGCCATAAGCGGGGGAAAAACGCCATGATCAAGATTTCTGCGACGGGTATCGACGAAGAGCACGGCGCCGGCAAGGCGCTGCACAGAGCGCGGCGGACCGTAGCCGCCGTCACCCTGACCGGCGCACTGCTCGTGGGGGCCGGCGCCCTGCTCACGGGCGCCCACGGGCCCCATGACTTCGGCTGGAACTCCCCCGCTGAGCGCGTCCTGGCGATGGACATCGGCTGGGACGGTCCCAAGCGCAATCTCCCCTCGAACCCGGCAGCGGAGCGGGTCGTGGGGAAGGACATCGGCTGGAACGGTCAGCCGCGCGACTTCGGCTGGAACGCCCCGGGTGCGGGCGCCATGGAGAAGGGTGTCCCGACGCCTGGCGGCGCCGCATGACGTACGTCCCAGCAGACCGCGGCCGGAGCGGCAGAAGGTGAGGCTCATGCATTCGGACCCCGGCGCCGAGCCCACCCGCTTCGGCAGCACCCTTCAGCTCGCACGGAAACGAGCGGGCCTGACGCAGGAGCAGCTCGCCGCGGCCTCCGGTGTCAGCATCCGAGCCATCCGGGACCTGGAACTGGGCCGCGCCAACCGCCCTCGCAGGGAGACGATCCGGCTCCTGGCCGACGCCCTCGACCTCACCGGCTCCCACCGGGTACTGCTCGACCACGCATCCGGCCACGCGTCCGTGGACACCACGCTGCGGCAGATGTACGAGGAGGACGCGGCCTCCGCTCCGGCGGCGATGTACCCGCTGGTCGGCAGGGAACGAGAACTCGACGTGCTCGCCCGCGCCCTCCTCGTCGGCCAGGAGCGTCTGCTGTCCCTGGTGGGGCTCCCCGGAGTGGGCAAGAGCCGGCTCGCGCTGGCGGTGGCCCACCGCTACGAGGCGGAACGGGAGGCCCGCGTCATCTGGCTCCCGGCCTCACCCGACAGCGGGGCGACCCCGTTCGGGCCCGGTGCGGGACCTGACCGCGCACAGAGCCTGCTCGCGTCCTGGATGCTGGACCGGCTCACCGGGAACGGCCCGCTGGACGAGTTGGCCAGGCTGATCGGCGGCCGCCGCACCCTTCTGGTGATCGACGGGTACGACGACCCCGCCGCCGACGGGGGGCGTCTCCTGCGGCTGCTCGCAGGCTGCGACGGCCTCCAGGTCCTGGTCACCATGCGGAGCCCGCTACCGGTCCTCGGCGTCCGCGCCGTGCCACTCGCCCCGTTGCCCCTGGCTCCGCCCAGCGCGGAACCGGGGCAGGGCACGGCGTCGGCCGCAGTGCGGCTCATGCTGTCCCACGTCAGCTGCGCCCGGCCGTCGCTGCAACAGACCGCTTCCGTCACCGAAGCGGTGACCGGGCTCTGCCGGCAACTGGACGGGATTCCCCTCGCCCTCAACCTGGCGGCGGGCTGGCTGCCGATGTACTCGCCCGAGCAACTGCACTCCGTGGCGCTGGACAGCCCGCTCGACCTGGTGGAGCCCGTCTTCGACGGCGAGTCCGGAGGGGGACTCGATCTCGGCACGCTGATCGGCAGCGCCATCACCGCGCTGCGCCCGGCGCCGGCCAGAGTGCTGGCCGCCCTGGCCCTCCACCGTGCCCCCTGCCCGACCGAGGAGGTACAGCGCCGCCTCGGAGGACCACCCCAGGAGGTCACCCGGGCCCTGCACGGCCTGCTGCTGCGCGGCCTGATCCGCGAGGAACGTGTTCCGGGCGGCGGCACAGCGGTCTCCGTCCTCAACCTGGTCCGTCACACACTCCACGCGGCTCGGCAACACGCCGCCCTGCCGGCCATCGCCCACATCTGACCAGCGCCCCCTCGAAGCGCCCTGCCTCGGAACCACCGCTTCTCCGTCGGTGCACATCGGAGATCATCCGGCCTGGCCTGCCCGGAGCCATCACGAGAACGGGACCCGGCAACCGAATCCCCACCCACTTCCGGAGCGAAACAGCATCATGACCACCGCGATCAGCGCAGACGCCGATCTCGCGCGACGACTGCCCACCCTCGCCAAGTACTTCCGCCCGATCACCGTGCCGGCACCCTTCGAACTTCCGCACGTCCAGGAGCTGTGCGACAGGGACGATCCCTTTCGGCCGGGAGAGGACACGGATTCCCTCTTCGTCGCCGCGATGCGGGAGATCAACGCCTGGCACGTGGCGCGGTCACCGCTCTACCGGGCTGCCTGGGAGAAGGCGGGCAGCCCGGTTCCTCGCAGGACACGGGAACTGGACGCCCTCCCGTACCTCCATGTGAATCTCTTCAAGCGCCATGCCCTGGGTTCCGTGCCCGACGCGGATGTCGCCTTGCGCCTCACCTCCTCGGGCACGGGCGGTGAGCGCACGGAAATCGGTTTCGACGCCTGGTCCATCGGATCGGCGCAGCGCATGGATGCCTGGACCCTCAAGGCACTGGGGCTGATCGACCCCGATCGCCCCGCGAACTACCTGGTGTGCGGCTACGAGCCGGATCCCCGCCTCACGGTCGGCGCCGCTCACGGCCTCAACGAGCTCTGCGACTTCGCCCCGGTCGCCTCCGCCGTGCACGCGCTGCGCAACACGGGCGGCGGCCATGAGTTCAACCCCATGGGCTCTGTCGACGCACTCCTCGACTACGCCGCTCGCGACGAACCCGTACGCGTCGTGGGCTTCCCCGCCTTCGTGTACGCGGTGGTCGAGCGCATGCGCCAGATGGGCGTCCCGCCCTTGCGGTTCCCGGAAGGGTCCCTCGTTCTCACCGGTGGCGGCTGGAAGGGGCACGCCGACCGGGCCATCACCAAGCCGGCGTTCCGCGAAGCCGTCCGGAGCGGACTGGGCATTCCGGACGACCGGATCCGCGACTGCTACGGCTCCGTCGAGCACTGCCTGCCGTACATCGAATGCGCCGACCACCACTTCCACGTGCCGGTCTGGTCCCGCGTCGTCGTTCGTGACGTCCGCACCCTCGAACCACTGCCCTACGGAAACCCCGGATATCTGCAGTTCATCTCGCCCTACATCACGGCGCTGCCTGCTCACAGCATCCTCATGGCCGACCTGGGGACGCTTCACCCTCCGGGGGCCTGTGAGGTGGACACGCCCTGGTTCGACGTCCATGGGCGAGCCGGCGTACGCCGTAACCGCAACTGTGCCGTTGCCGCGGCCGAACTCCTGGGGAAACGATGACGCTCCTGAAGCATGTGACGCCCTACTACTGGCGCGGCGAATGGGTCGACGAGGAGAGCGCGGGGCGCCGGCTCGACGACATCGGCCTCATCCTGCCCGGCCTGCGCGAGCCGCTCGTCGTGGACGACGTCCTCGCCGCGTGCCGCCACCTGGCCTCCCAACTCGACGACACCACGGGCAGCACATACGCAGGACTCCGCGACGAATTGACCGATCCCTCCACCACGGCCCTGCCTGCAAAGGACGCGGACGCTCTCCTGGCCGGGCTCGCGAAGGCCCTCGATCCGCGGTCGCTGGCCGCTCAGCTGACCGCCGAACTGGGCAGTGCGGCCCCCGGCGTCCCCGTACCCGCGCCGTTCGCGAACGAGGCGGTCGAGGTATGGCAACCCGTGGGAACACTCGTCCACATCTCACCCGCCAACGTGGCCACGGCCGGTGTGCTGAGCGCCGTCGAAGGCCTGCTCGCGGGCAACACGAACATCGTCAAGACGAGCGGGACCGACGGTCTCTTCACCCAGCGGGCACTCGCCCTCCTGGCCGACGCGGACCCCACGGGCCGGATCCGCGACCGACTCGTCGTCCTGCGGTTCTCCTCCAGCAACACCGACTGGCTGCGGCGGCTGTGCCGATCCGCCGACGCGGTCGCGGTATGGGGGTCGGAGGAAGCTGTCGCCGGGATCGCCCAGCACGCCCCCTCGGGCTGTCGTGTCGTCGCGTGGGGCCCGAAGATCTCCTTCGCGTACCTCGACCGGACGGCGTCGGCCGAACCCGCCGGCCTTCGGGGCCTGGCGCGCGACATCCTGCGCAACGCGCAGCGCACCTGCACCAGCCCTCAGGTGCTGTACGTCGACACCACGGACCACGACCGGCTCTTCGGTGTCGCCGACGCACTCGCCACGGCTCTCGCCGACGAGGCCCCGGGGCTTCCCGTCATCGCCCCCACCGCAGCGGAACAGGCCGAGGTCACCAACGTGGTCGAGGTCGCCCGACTCGAAGAGCACCTGGGGCTGACGCGCACCCGCAGCGCCTCGGACGGACGCTGGCACGTCCTGGCCGACACGCGCCCGGGTCTGTGTGCCTCGCCCCTGTTCGGCACCATCTGGGTCAAGCCACTGCCCCGCGAGGACATCGTGCGCGTCCTGCACCCCATGCGCCGCTACCTGCAAACAGTCGGCCTCGCCGCGACGGGGGACGGCGACGTGGCCCTGTCCGGGGAGTTCTTCCGAGCCGGGGCTCTCCGCATCACCCCACTCGGCCAGATGCTGGACACCTACGCGGGCGAACCTCACGACGGCCACCTCGCCTTGCAGCGGTACAGCCGCCGGGTGAGCATGCCCGCGGCTTTCCACGAGGGTGTGTCAGCGTGAGGGCGACGGCGAGCCAGGGGTAGCGGCAGACGAGTCGGGCTGTACGCCGGGTTCTGTTCCCGGGGTTCCTCGCGGAGCCCCGGGCGACGGCCATCCATCTAGGGCCGGCGTTGCCACCGGCCTCGTGCGGTCTACCCGCGGACTCGGGCGGGCAGCCCTCGAACGTCCGCGCAGGAGCACCGAGGTGCTCCCTCTTGACCTTGCTCCGGGTGGGGTTTACCTAGCTGCCTGAGTCACCCCAGGCACTGGTGGTCTCTTACACCACCGTTTCACCCTTACCGAGGGCCGGAGCCCTCGGCGGTTTGCTTTCTGTGGCACTGTCCCGCGGGTCACCCCGGGTGGCCGTTAGCCACCACCCTGCCCTGTGGAGCCCGGACGTTCCTCGGGGAGCTCCCCGTCAGGGGGACTCCACGCGGCCGTCCGCCCGGCTCGTCTGCCGTGTCGACCATGGTACCGGGCGTGAGCGGGGCCGCGGACCGGCGGCGGTCGCCAGGACCGAACCGGCGAGGATCAGGGTGAAGGCCGCGATGATGCCGGGGGTCAGACGCTCGTCGAGGAACAGTGCCCCCGCCGCCACCGCCACCGCCGGGTTGACGTAGGTGATCACTGTCGCCCGGGTCGGGCCCGCCTCCTTGATCAGTTCCAGGAAGGCGACGAAGGCGATCGCCGTGCACAGCACTCCCAGTCCGGCCAGGGCGGCCAGGACCTCGGGGGCCGGGACCGAGGAGGGCCGGGAGAGCGCGGCCGCCGGGGCGTAGACGAGTGCGGCCAGGGTCAGGCAGAAGGCCGTGAGCTGGAGGGACGGGACCTCCTTCAGGCGCCGGGCGGCGATCAGGGGGGCCGTCGCGTAGCCGAGGACCGTCAGCAGGACCTCGCCCAGGGAGCGGGCGTCGCCGCCGGTGAGGTGCGGGATCGTGAGGACCGCCACGCCGCCCAGCCCCAGCGCGAGGCCGGCCACGCGGCGTACGCCGAGTCGTTCCGTGTCGCCGAAGAAGCGGGCCATGACCACGCCGACGATGGGGACGCCGGCGATCAGCAGGCCCGCCGTGGAGCTGGACAGGTGGCGTTCGGCGTCCGTCAGCGTCCACCAGGGGCCGATGATCTCGATGCAGGCGAAGGCCAGGAGAGGGCGCCAGTGGGTGCGGACCGTGCGGGTCAGGCCGCCCTGGCGCAGGGCGAAGGGGAGCAGGAGCGCGGCGCCCAGAGCGCAGCGCGTGAACACCACCATGGACGGGGACAGGTCGTCCACCGCCACCTTGATCATCAGGTAGGGGACACCCCAGACCACTCCCATCAGGGAGAACAGGAACCAGCCGCGTGCAGTCATACGGCGAGTCTCGGCCGCCTCACCCCGCCGCGTCTTGAACGCTGTTGCGGTACGCCGCCGGGGTCACGCCCAGCACGCGGCGGAACCAGCGGGTGAGGTGCGCCTGGTCGGCGAAGCCGACGAGGCTCGCGACCTCGGCGGGGCGCAAGCCGGTTTCCAGGAGGCCGCGGGCCCTGGCGACGCGGTGCTGGGCGAGCCAGGCGTAGGGCGGTACGCCCATCGTCGTGCGGAAGGCGCGCAGCAGCTGGTAGCGGGACAGGCCCAGGTCGGTGGCGAGGTCGGCCAGGGAGGGTGGTTCCAGCAGCTCGTCCGCGAGGCGGTCGCGTACGACCCTGGCGATGTGGCCGGCGCCGGGCACCGTGTCCTCGCTCGCCCGGGCCGTGGAGTGCCGGCGGGCCAGGGCCGTGAGCAGCCAGGGCAGCCGGGACTCGGCCTCCAGCGGGTCGGGGCAGGCGCTGATGTCGGTGTGGGCGGCGCGCAGGGCGGTGGCCAGTTCCGGGTCGTGCAGGACGGGGTCGCGGAAGTGCGGGAGGCCGCCGAGCGTGCCGTCGGTGAGGAGGGACGGCTCGGCGTACAGGGCCTGGTAGGCGTACCCCTCGCAGGCGGCCGGACCGCCGGTGTGCATCTCGCCCGGCTCCAGGACGACGATCGAGCCCGGGTAGGAGTGGATCAGCCCGCCCCGGTAGGCGATGACCTCCGACCCGCCGACGGTGACGCCGATGGTGAATTCGTTGTGGGCGTGCGGAGCGTAGACATGCTGATCGAAGTGGGCGGTGAGCAGATCGAGAGCCGGCCCCTCCCGCCCCAGCCGCGCCCTGGCCCAGCGGGCCTGTTCCCGTATCCGCCCCCGTGTGCTCACCGCGTACTACCTCCCCGTCTCACAGGGGATCAGAGGAAGTCGGTGGTGTCCAGGTCGAAGGCGAAGGGGTTCGGGAGGGTGATCGGTCTGCCGAAGGCCACGGTGGTGAATCGGAGGAGAAAGGGATACCGCCACGGGCGTAGCAACGGCGCTTGACCACTCGATCGATCTCCGGCCTGGTGAGTGTCCAGCTCGACAAACCAGTCCAGCAGCAACTGCTGCGTGTACGGATCCTGCGCCATGGCGATGCCGCTCCCTTCCGCGATCACCGGCCAGACTGGGACACCGGCACGGACCCGTCCGCGGGATCGAGGGCCGTTCCCTCGATCGTGGTCCCTTGACCTTGCCGCAACGTCAACGTCTCTACTGGTCCCATGCGGATCGGAGAACTCGCCGACGTCGTCGGTGTCACCACGCGGGCCGTGCGGCACTACCACCATCTGGGGCTGTTGCCCGAGCCGGAGCGGCGGGCGAACGGGTATCGGGAGTACGGGCTGCGGCACGCTGTCGTACTGGCGCGGATCCGGCGGCTGACCGAGTTGGGGCTGGGGCTCGCGGAGGTGCGGGACGTGCTGGCGGACGACGCGGGGAAGGACCTCGTCGAGGTGCTGACCGAGCTGGACGAGGATCTGGCCCGGCAGGAGGAGGCCATCCGGGAACGGCGGGGGCGGCTGCGGGCGTTGCTGGAGGCGGAGGGCGGGCTGCCCGCCGAGGGGCCGGTGTCGCCCGAGCTGGCCGCGCTGTTCGCGGGGACCGCGCATCTGTCGGACTCGCCGATGGCCGCCAAGGACCGCGAGATCATCGCCTTCCTGGAGACGGCCATGCCCGACGAGGCCCGGCAGCAGCTCGTGTCGTCGCTGGGTGAGGTGCTCGGCCGGCCCGATGCCGTGGCGCGGGCCGACGAGGTGTATGCCCGGCTCGACGCGCTCGCCGACGCGGAGCCGGACGACCCGCGCGTCGCCGGGGCCGCCCGGGCCCTCGCCGACTGCATTCCGCCGGGCCTGTTCCCGGAGATCGGGGACCTCGACCACGACGACAGTGTCCTGCGCGCCTTCTACGAGGACCTGGCCCCGGCCCAGGCGGAGGCGATCCGCCGGGCGCTGCGCATCCTCGCCGAGGAGCGGCGATGAGGATCGCGCGTCTGCTGGTCCGGCACGAGGTGCGGCTGCTGGTGAGTCTCGCGCTGTGGGTGGTGCGGCGTACCGAGGGGACGAGGAGTGGGCGGGCTTTCGGGTACGCGCGTGGGCAGGGCGCGATGATGTTCGGGTTCGGGTTCGTGTGTCTCGTCGAGACCGTCGCGATGTCCGTGCTGCTGCGCGACTGGCCGACCGTGCACGCCGTGTTCCTCTTCCTGGACGTGTACGGCATCGTGATCGTCGTCGCGCTGCACGCCTCGTCCGTCGTACGCCCGCACGTGCTGGATCCGGGCGACGGCTCGCTGCGGATCCGCCGGTACGTCCATGTGGATCTGCGGGTGCCGCTGGAGCGGATCGCCTCGGTGCGGCGCGAGCTGCGGATGACGCACGAGCGGGCCGACGGTGAGCTCGACGTCGAGGTCGGGTCCCAGACCACCGTCACGCTCGAACTGACGGAACCCGTCACGCACCTCACCTTCTTCGGGCGCCGGAGGGAGGTACGGGTCGTCCGCTTCCACGCCGACGACGCCGACGGCCTCGTACGCGCCCTCGGCCGGGCCCGCGTCTGAGCTCCCCGTACGCTGTCGGCGGAGTTCGATCGAAGGAGTACGCGTGCTTGTCCTGCTGCCGCCGTCCGAAGGCAAGGCCCCCTCCGGCCGCGGGGCCCCGCTGAAGCCGGAGTCACTGTCGCTGCCGGGGCTGGCCGCCGCCCGGGAGGCCGTCCTCACCGAGCTGGTCGAGCTGTGCGCCGGCGACGAGGACAAGGCGCGCGAGGTGCTCGGGCTGAGCGAGGGACTGCGGGGCGAGGTCGCGAAGAACGCGGAGCTGCGCACGGCGGGGGCACGGCCGGCCGGGGAGATCTACACCGGGGTGCTGTACGACGCCCTCGGCCTGGCGTCCCTGGACGCCTCCGCCAAGCGGCGTGCCGCGCGGTCGCTGCTGGTCTTCTCCGGGCTGTGGGGAGCGGTCCGGGTGACGGACCGGATTCCCTCCTACCGGTGCTCGATGGGGGTGAAGCTGCCGGGGCTCGGTGCGCTGGGCGCGCACTGGCGTACGCCGATGGCGTCGGTGCTGCCCGAGGTGGCCGGGGACGGGCTGGTGTTGGATCTGCGGTCGGCCGCGTACGCCGCCGCGTGGAAGCCGAAGGGCGAGGTCGCCGGGCGGACGGCGTCCGTGCGGGTGCTGCACGCGCCGACGCGGAAGGTCGTCAGCCACTTCAACAAGGCGACGAAGGGGCGGATGGTGCGCAGTCTGCTGACCGCCGGGGCCGCTCCGAAGGGGCCGGCCGAGCTGGTGGAGGTTCTGCGGGATCTCGGGTACGTCGTGGAGGCCCAGGCCCCTGCGAAGGCGGGGCAGGCGTGGTCGCTGGACGTGCTGGTGACCGAGGTCCACTGAGCATCATCACGGCATCAAGTGACGCGTTGCAGCATACGCAATGGCCTTTGCGCATGCTGTTGAGTCGACGGCAGGATACGGCCATGGCCTCTCCCCTGCCCGCCTCCGTGCTGGACCTCGCGCCCGTCGTCCCCGTCGTCGTCATCGAGGATGCCGGTGAAGCCGTACCGCTGGCGCGGGCGCTGGTCGCCGGTGGGCTGCCCGCGATCGAGGTGACGCTGCGGACGTCGGCGGCTGTGGAGGCGATCCGGGAGATCGCCGGGCAGGTTCCGGAGGCGGTGGTGGGTGCCGGGACGGTGATCAGCCCCGGGCAGGTCGCGGACACGGTGGCCGCGGGCGCCCGCTTCCTGGTCAGTCCCGGCTGGACCGACGTACTGCTGGAGGCCATGAGTGCCTCCGGCGTGCCGTTCCTGCCGGGGGTGTCGACCACCTCGGAGGTCGTGGCGCTGCTGGAGCGCGGGGTGCGGGAGATGAAGTTCTTCCCGGCCGAGGCCGCGGGCGGTACGGCGTATCTGAAGTCGCTGGCGGGGCCGCTCCCCCAGGCCCGGTTCTGCCCCACGGGCGGGATCGGCCCGGCCTCCGCCCCGGACTATCTGGCCCTGCCCAACGTCGCCTGCGTGGGCGGAAGCTGGATGCTGCCGCGGGACGCGGTCGCGGCGCGCGACTGGGGCCGGGTCGAGGCGCTGGCCCGCGAGGCGGCGGCGCTCAGCGCAGGTGGGACGTGTCGTTGAGGAGCCGGACGCTGGCGTTGCCGTCCGCGTAGTACGCGACGACCGACAGGGACGCGGCCGACAGTTCCATCCGGAACAGGGACTCCGGCGGGGCGCCGAGGGCGAGCCGGACGAGCGTCTTGATCGGGGTCACGTGCGTGACGAGCAGGACCGTGCGGCCCGCGTATGCCGCGACCAGCTTGTCGCGGGTGGCGGCGATCCGGGTGGCGGTCGCCGCGAAGCTCTCGCCGCCGCCGGTGGGTTCGGCGTCCGGGGAGGCCAGCCAGGAGTTCAGGTCGTCGGGGTGGCGTTCGCGTACCTCGGCGAAGGTGAGGCCCTCCCAGGCCCCGAAGTCCGTCTCGCGCAGCCCGTCGTCGACGCCGACGTCCAGGCCGAGCCGGGCGGCGACGATCCCGGCGGTCTCCCGGGTGCGGGCGAGCGGCGACGACACGATCGCCTGGATCGTGCCCCGCCGGGCGAGCAGGGCGGCGGCGCGCTCGGCCTGGTCCCTGCCGATGTCGGAGAGGGCGGGGTCGGTGCCCCCACTGCCGGAGAACCGCTTCTGCGGCGTCAACGGCGTCTCCCCGTGCCGCAGCAGCACGAAGGTGGCGGGGGCGCCCATGTCCGCGGGAGCCCAGCCGGGCGAGGCGACGGCCTTGGCGGCCCGGGCATCGGCATCCGCCTTGGCCGCACTGACGCCGGCGTCCGACTGCTCCGTCGTCCCGGGGGCGGAAGAAGGTGCGGGCGAAGAAGACCCGGACTCCGGAGTCCTGCCGGCCGCCAGCGCTTCACGGGCCCTCGCGGCGCCTGCCGTCGCGTCGCCCGGCGGATCAGGCGGGGCGACGGTCGCGGCGGGCGTGTCCAGGTCCGCCGTCGACGTCGACGCCGACCACTGCTCCCCCCTGGCCCCGGCGTCCATCGCCTCGTTGGCCAGCCGGTCCGCGTGCTTGTTGCGCTCGCGCGGAATCCACTCGTACGTCACGCGCCCGGGCGGGAAGATCCGGGCCGCGTCGGCGGCCAGTGGCTTCATGTCGGGGTGCTTGATCTTCCAGCGGCCCGACATCTGCTCGACCACGAGCTTGGAGTCCATCCGGACGTGGACCGTCGCGGCCGGGTCCAGTTCGTGGGCGGCGCGCAGACCGGCGAGGAGGCCGCGGTACTCGGCGACGTTGTTCGTGGCGACGCCGAGGTACTCGGCGGCCTCCCGCAGCGTCTCCCCCGTCGCCGCGTCGCTCACCACGGCCCCGTAGCCCGCGGGCCCCGGGTTGCCCCGCGACCCGCCGTCGGCCTCGACGATGAACTCCCGCACCGGAAGGGCTCCCCGCGGCCTAGATACCGGACTCGGACGTGCGCACCAGGATGCGGCGGCAGTTCTCGCAGCGGATCACCGTGTCGGGCGCGGCGCTGCGGATCTCGCTCAGCTCCGTGATGGCGAGCTCCTGCCGGCAGCCCTGGCAGCTGCGCGCGTACAGCTTCGCCGCACCGATGCCGCCCTGCTGCTCGCGCAGCTTGTCGTAGAGCTTGAGCAGGTCGGCGGGGATCGAACCGGCGATGACCTCGCGCTCCTTGGTGACCGTGGCGATCTCGCCGTCGATCTCCTCGAAGGCGGCGTCACGGCGCGCGGTCGCGTCGTCGATCTTCGACTGGACGGAGCCGACCCGCTCGGTCAGCTCGGCGACCCGCTGCTGCGCGGACTCCCGGCGCTCCATGACCTCCAGCACGACGTCTTCCAGGTCGCCCTGCCGCTTGGCGAGCGAGGCGATCTCGTGCTGGAGGTTCTCCAGGTCCTTGGGGGAGGAGACGGCGCCCGAGTCCAGGCGCCGCTGGTCGCGGGCGGCACGCTGGCGGACCTGGTCGACGTCCTGCTCGGCCTTGGTCTGCTCGCGGGCGGTGTCGCTCTCCTCGGTCTGCGCGGCCACGAGGAGGTCCCGCAGCTGCGTCAGGTCCTTGTTCAGCGACTCGATCTCGGCGTGCTCGGGCAGCGACCTCCGCTTGTGGGCGAGCTGCTGGAGGCGGACGTCGAGGTCCTGGACGTCGAGGAGTCGGATCTGGTCGGCGGGCGCGGCGTTCAGTTGGGGGCTCCCAGTGGGTCAGAGGAAGTACTGGACGCCGCGTGGGCGGTCCAGGGGTCGGTGACCGTCTTCGAGACGTGGACGCGCAGGTCCCATCCGTGACGGTCGGAGATCTCGTCGAGCTGGCTCGCGGCCAGCTCGCACCAGGGCCACTCGGTGGCCCAGTGCGCCGCGTCGAGCAGCGCGAGGGGGCTGTGGGCGCGGGCCTCGGAGACGGGGTGGTGGCGCAGATCGGCGGTGAGGAAGGCGTCAACACCCGCCGCGCGTACGTGGTCGAAGAGGCTGTCGCCGGAGCCGCCGCTGACGGCGACGGTACGCAGCACCGCCTCGGGGTCGCCGGCGACCCGGATGCCCTGCGCGGTGGCGGGCAGCCGCTCCGCTGCGCGGGCGGCGAACTCGCGGACGGTCAGCGGGTGGTCCAGGGCGCAGACGCGGCCCAGGCCGCGGCGGCCTTCGGGGTCGGCGGGGTCCGGTACGAGCGGGCCGGTGACCCTGAGGTCCAGGGCGCCCGCGAGGGCGTCGGAGACGCCGGGGTCGGCGGTGTCGGCGTTGGTGTGGGCGACGTGCAGCGCGATGTCGTTCTTGATGAGGGTGTGGACGACACGGCCCTTGAAGTGCGACGCCGCGACCGTCGTCGTGCCGCGCAGATAGAGCGGATGGTGGGTGACGAGCAGGTCGGCGCCCAGCTTCACGGCCTCGTCGACGATCTCCTGGACCGGGTCGACGGCGAACAGGACGCGCGTGACCTCCTGGTCCGGGTCGCCCACGACGGTGCCGACCGCGTCCCAGGACTCGGCCCGCTCGGCGGGCCACAGGCTCTCCAGCTCGGCGATGACTTCAGACAGACGGGGCACGGGTGCAAGGCTACCCGTCTGATCTGTGGCGTTGAACCGCCACCGTCACCGCCACCGCCCTGCTGGGCCACCGCCGCTCCCACCGCCACTGCCACCGCTCCATGCCCCGTCGGCCCGCTGTCGGCCCGCCCAGCACAGAAACCCCCACATCCTCAGGCGAATCGTTCCTGGAACACCCTTATGTGTGAAGTCGGGTACCTGCGGATTCCCCGGCCGTGCACACGAAAACTACGTTCGTCACTGGAGGTGACCGAACGATGACAGCGTGTGCGATCGAACCTTCGGCGGGACACGAGGACGAGGCCGCGCCGGCAGGATGCACACTCACCGCGGACGGTGCCTACGCCGCGCGCCTCGCGTCGGCCGGCGACTCCTGGTTCCCGGAGCGCTGGACCCTGGACGGCCCCGAGCCGTACGCGGTACCCCTGCCCCGCAACCAGCCGGAGGAACCCGGCACCGAGGTGCAGCCGATGGGCGACGGGCGGGTCCTCATCCACCGTCTGGTGGCCGGGCGGCACGCCTTCTCGCTGCTGTACCCGACCGGGCCGGGCACCGGCGAGCTGCCCCTGGGTGTGGTCGAGTGCCCGCACGACACGGCCCGGCTGCGACTGCTGCCGCCCGCCCCCGGCGGCGAGCGGGCGTACGCCCTGTCCGTCGGCCCGCGTTCGACGACGGTGTGGCTGGTGGCGGGCGGTGCGTTCGGGCCCGAGCGGCTGGCCGAGTTGCCCGGCCGCTGCTCGGGCGGGGTCTGGCTGGACCGAACGGGACGACTGCTGGCCCTGGACCGCGAGACCGGCGGGCGCACCAAGGCCGTCGTGGTGGACCTGGAGGGCGGTGGGGAGGTGTCGCCGCTGCTCCAGATCGCCGCCGACAGCGACGACCGGCTGCTGCTCGCCGACCACGACAGCGGGCTGCTGCTCATCCGCTCGGACGCGCCCTCGCCGGGGCAGGACCGGCTGGGCTGGGGGGTCCTGGGCAGCACACTGCCGGTGCGCTTCCCGGAGTGCCTGCGGCTGCCGGACTGCACCGTCACGCCGTTCGCCATCCAGCCGGGGCAGATGCTGACGCCGGAGAGCTGCGCGGTGGCACTGCGCGTCGACGGGCCAGGCGGCAGCTGGGTCGGCGTGTGGCGGCCGGCCGAGCGGCGGGTGCACCATCTCCCGGCGCCCGAGGGGTGGCTGGCGGGCGCCGGGACGTGGACGCCGGACGGGGTGCTGCGGCTGCCGTACGCGACGGAGGCCGTGCCGTGCGGCGTGGCACTGGTGAGCCCGCCCGCGGCCGTGGCGCCGCCCGAGCCCGGTGCCACGCCGCCGCATCCACATCCGCATCCGGATGCGGGGCCGGGGCCGGGACAGATGCCGGACGCGCGAGCCGCCGACGCGACCGCCGCAACGGGACACCCTCCGGAACAGGCGCCCCACACACCGGCGCCCCACACATCGGGGCACGCCCCGGAACCGGCACAGCCCACACACACCCCGCATCCCCCACACCCCCGCAACCCGCCCCACCAGCCGATCCCGCCCCTCCCCGACACCCTCCGCCCCCCGCCCGGTCCCGCTGCAGCAGGCGCCATTGGGACGGCTTGTAACGAACTAGTGCCGGTTGGCGTGGCCGCCTGGATCCGGGGTGCGGGGGGCCGGTTAAACTCGCCCGGCTGTTTGAAAGATCATGTTGACGGGGTGAATTCCATCCGATGAGCGACGCCAGCACGAACCAGCTGCGCACTTCCGACGTCCAGGAGATCGCCGCCGGCCACGGCCGGCACCGTGGCGAGATCTCCACGAAGGACAGCGAGACGGCTCCGCGCGGCCGCCACCGCAAGCCGGTGACGGAGACCGAGCGGACCGAGACGGCGGCCTGACGGAACGTCAGTGCCCGTACCGACCGTACTGCCCGTACGGCGAACGGCCCCACCCGTGTGACGGGTGGGGCCGTTCCCGTTCTTCAGCCGCGTTTCAGCCCCAGCACCTCCGCCGCCGCGAACGTCTCCCCCGTCGGCCGGTCCGCGTAGTACGGACCGAGGACGGCCTCCAGCTCCTCGTACGTGAAGGTGTCCTGCTTGCTGTCGAACCGGGCGGCGACGCGCGGCCGTTCGACGACGGCCACCATGCCGCCGTGCACCACGAGGAGCTGTCCGTTCACATGGGCGGCCGCGGGCGAGGCCAGATAGCCGACGAGCGGGGCGACGTGTTCGGGGGCGAGCGGATCGAGGCCGTTCCCGGAGGGCTGCTCGACGCCCGCGAAGACGTCCTCGGTCATCCGGGTGCGGGCGCGCGGGCAGATCGCGTTGGCCGTGACGCCGTACTTGCCGAGGGCGAGGGCCGTGGACGTGGTCAGTCCGACGATCCCGCCCTTGGCGGCCGCATAGTTGGGCTGCCCGGCGGAACCGGCGAGGAACGCCTCCGAGGAGGTGTTCACGATCCGCCCGAACACCGGCTCCCCCGCCCGCTTGGACCGCTCCCGCCAGTGGGCGGCGGCGAACCGGATGGTGTTGAAGTGCCCCTTGAGGTGCACGCGGAGCACGGCGTCCCACTCCTCCTCGGCCATCGAGAACACCATGCGGTCGCGCAGGATGCCCGCGTTGTTGACCAGGATGTCGAGCTTGCCGAACTCGGCGACGGCCGACTCGACCAGTTCGCGCGCCTGCCGGAAGTCGGCGACGTCGCCAGTGTGCGCGAGCGCGGTCCCGCCCGCCGCGCGGATCTCGGCGGCGACCTCCTCGGCGGGCCCGGCGGAGGCCTCGCCGGTGCCGTCGCGGCCGGGCTGCCCGTAGTCGTTGACGATCACGGCGGCGCCGAGCCGGGCGAGTTCCAGCGCCTCGGCCCGGCCGAGCCCGCGGCCCGCGCCCGTGACGATCGCGGACAGTCCCTTCAGCGGCAGCGGCATGGCGGTGTCCTCACATCTCGATGCACGTGCGCAGGGCGGTCCCGGTCCGCATCTGGTCCAGGGCCTCGTTGATGTCGGCGAAGGGGACCCGGTGGGTGATCAGGCCCGCCAGGTCGACGCGGCCCGCGCGCCACAGGGCGATGGTGCGTTCGTAGGAGCGCAGGATGTCCCCGCCGCCGTACATGGACGGCAGGATCCGCTTCTCGTCGAAGAACAGCTCGAACATGTTCAGCTGGAGGAAGTCGTCCATGGCGCCGGCGCCGACCACGACGAGGGTGCCGCCGCGCCGGGTGTTCTCGTAGGCGGCGCGTGCGGTGGCCGACTTGCCGACGACCTCGAAGACGTAGTCGAAGCCCTCACCGGCGGTGACCTGCTGCTTGGCGTCGGGCAGTTCCTCGGGCGAGACGGCCTTCGTGGCCCCGAACCGCAGGGCTGCCTCGCGTCGCGTCACGACCGGATCGACGGCGACGATCTCGGCGGCCCCGCGCAGCCGCGCCCCCTGGATCACGGAGATGCCCACGCCCCCGCACCCGATGACCGCCACCGACGAACCGGCCTCCACGTCCGCCGTGTTGAGCGCGGCACCCAGCCCGGTCGTCACCCCGCAGCCGATGAGGGCGGCGATGTCGAAGGGCACGTCGTCGGGTATCGGGACCGCGCACCCGGCGTCGACGACGACCTCCTCGGTGAAGGTGCCGGTGCCGGCCATGCCGAAGACGTCCCCGCCGGGCCGCCTGAAGTTGGGGGTGCCCGCGTTCATGAACCCGGCGAGGCACAGCTCGGTCTGTCCGCGCTTGCAGGCGGGGCAGACGCCGCAGGCGGGCAGCCAGCACACGACGACCCGGTCACCGGCCCTCAAGTGGCCGACCCCTTCGCCGACTTCGAGGATCTCGCCCGCCCCCTCGTGCCCGGGCACGAACGGCCCGGGCTGCGGCAGCACCCCGCTCATCGCGGACAGGTCCGAGTGGCACAGCCCGGCGGCGCGCACCCGGATCCGCACCTTGCCGGGTCCGAACCCCACCGCCTCGACGTCGTCGAGGACCTCCAGCTTGTCCTGGCCGATCTCGTGCAGTACGGCTGCGCGCATGGTGCGGCTCCCCTCGTACGGCGTTCTGGACTTCTCGTACGGCGTTCCGGACTTCAGGTGTGTTCGACGACGGTGTCGGCGAGGACGGGCGCGTCGTCCCTCTCGACGGCGCTGACGGCAACCCGGACCTCGCCGTCCGGGCGCCACATGCGGATGCGCAGCGTCTCGCCCGGGTGGACGACGCCGGCGAACCGGGTGGCGTACGAGCGCACCCGGGTCACGTCGCCGTCGAGCAGCGTGTCCACGACCGCCTTGAGCGTCATGCCGTAGGTGCACAGCCCGTGCAGGATGGGCCGGTCGAAGCCGGCACGCTTGGCGAACTCGGGGTCGGCGTGCAGCGGGTTCCAGTCGCCGGAGAGGCGGTAGAGCAGGGCCTGGTCCTCGCGGACGTGCCGTTCGACGACCCGGTCCGGCTCGCCGGCGGGCGGATCGAGCCGGGTGGACGGGCCCCGGTCGCCGCCCCAGCCGCCCTCTCCCCGGACGTAGATCTGCGCGTCGTTGGTCCACAACGGGCCCTCGTCGTCGGCCACTTCGGTGCGCATGACGAGGACGGCCGCCTTGCCCTTGTCGTACACGGCGGCGATCCGGCCGGTGGCGGTCGCGCGGCCCCGGGCCGGGATGGGGCGGTGGAGCCGCAGGCTCTGCCCGCCGTGCAGGACGCGGGCGAGATCGACGTCGACGCCGGGCATCGACAGGCCGCTGATCACGCCGGGGGATCCGGCGCCGGCGACGGTGGCGAAGCTCGGCAGGACGTGCAGCCGGGACTCCAGGGTGTAGCGCAGCTCGTCGGGGTCGGTGGCGGGGACACCGGCGCCGATGCCGAGGTGGTAGAGCTGCACGTCCTTGTGGTCCCAGGAGAGCTCGCCGGTCCGGGGTTCGGCGGCGAGCGCCTTGGCTGCGTCGATGGGCATGGGGCTCCTGATCGCCGTGGGAAGGACCGCCGCGGGAAAGACCTCGGCACGGCCGTCCGCACCGTCGGCCGCGCCGAGGCCGTCTGCGGCCGAACTGGAACGCGTTCCAGTCCTGCGCCCCCTGTATAGCCCAGGCCCCCACACTTGTGAAGCCTCCTGACACCGTGTCAGATCGCCGCCGCGCGACACGCGGCCCCGTGACATTTGTCCTGCCGAACTCCGTACAACCGCATCTGCCGCCCGGCCCCGGCGGATCCGTAGCGTCGCTGCCATGACCACCACCACGCGGGCCCAGCAGGCCGTGTCCTTCACCGGCGCGGGCAAGACCTACGGCGAGGTGCGCGCCGTGGACGGGATCGATCCCGGCACCGCACCGGGCGAGACGGTCGCCCTGCCCGGCAGGAACGGCGCGGGCACGTACACGCCGGCCAACCGCCTCGCCGAGCTCGGCGGATCGGTCGCGGCGGGCCCCGCGCCGGGGCCGGGCACGGTCCTCGTGCCGGCCGTCCGGCTGCCGGCCTTCGGCTCGTACGCTGTGCTGTCGTACCGCCGCGGCGCGGCGAACGTCTGATCGGGGACGGGGACATGTCCTGGACACAGAAGGTCAGGTGCCGCTTCGAGGCGACCCGGGCGGCCGTCCGGCAGGCCCGGGAGCACCAGCGCCACTACACGGCGAACAGGACGCGGCTCAGGGCCGAGTGGCGAGCCGCCCGGAGGGCGGGCGAGCTTCCCGAGCACCCCGGTCCGCCGCCCAGCGGGTTCACCCTGCTGCCGTGGCTGCTGCTGGGGATGGGCGCCCTCTCCAACCTCTTCCAGGACCAGACGCCGAACCCGTGGATCGGCGCGCTGGGGCTGCTCACCTTCAACTCGCTCTACATCTACGTGGCGTTCCGCGCGTTCCGCAGACAGACGCGCGAGGCCCGCTCCACGCGGGTGGCCCTCGCCCTGCTGGCGGCCGTGACCTGCGCGCTCGCCGCCGGCTACGGCGGCAACTGGCTGCTGTTCTTCCCCCTGCTCGGCCTCGCGACGGGCGCGGCCCTGCGTCTGTCGCACCTGCGGCCGGCCGGTACGGCGGTGGCGGTGCTGGCGGGTGCGGTGTCCTGCTTGCACGACGGCTGGGGCGGCCTCGACATCGCGTACGCCACGTGGATCTCGACGATGGTGACGGCGGCGATCATGCGGCTCTCCGAGGCGGTGCGCGAACTGCGCGCGGCCCGCGAGGAACTGGCCCGCCGGGCGGTCGAGAAGGAGCGCCTCCGCTTCTCCCGTGACCTGCACGACCTGCTCGGGCACACGATGTCGGTGATCGTCGTGAAGTCGGAGGCGGCCCGCCGCCTCGCCGCTCGCGACCTGGACGCCGCGCTGGACCAGATCACGGACATCGAGTCCGTGGGCCGCCAGGCGCTCACCGAGATCAGGGAGGCCGTGACCGGCTACCGCCGGGGCAGCCTCGACACGGAACTGGACCGCGCGCACTCGGCCCTGACGGCCGCCGGCATCAAGCTCGCCGTGATCCGCACCGGCCCCCCGCTCGGGCCGCAGACCGAGGCGCTGCTGGGGTGGGTGGTACGCGAGGCGGTCACGAACGTCGTACGGCACAGCGCGGCGCGGCAGTGTGAGATCACGCTGTCGGGTGCGGCGGAGCGGGTGCGTCTGTCGGTGGTGGACGACGGGGTCGGGGTGGTCTCCGACGGCGGGGAAGGGGCGGTCGCCGGCGGTAGGGGCGGGGCCGGTGGCTCGGACGGTGGATCCGGTGGCTCGGGCGCCCGGGCCGGCACGGGGCTGACAGGCCTGACCGAGCGTCTCGCGGCGGCGGGCGGCTCGCTGACGGCGGGGCCGCGGGCCAGGGGCGGCTTCGCCGTGGCGGCGGAACTCCCGCTCGACGGGGGGCGGGACGCCGTACGACCTGCGCCGGCGTGTACGTTGGCCGATGGTCCGCGCGCGCCACACGTACACGTGGATGCACACGTACACGTCGACGGCGCCGGCAACGGCTAGGGGAAATGGAGCACATGGCACGCGTCGCCGTCATCACCGCGCCGAACATCGGGTACCGCAACACCGGCATGCTGACCGTCGACTTGGCGTTCGAGTCGCTGCGGCGGCGTATGACACCCGAGATCGACGCCACCTGGTACACCCTGCACACGCCGGAGACCGTGCCGCTGCGCGAGTGCGCACGAGGCACAGACCTCCCGTTCCGCTTCCACCCCCTGGCCGAGCACCTCGACTCGCTCCGCGACCACGACGCGGTGGTCTTCTGGGGCGACTTCCTCCACACCCGGCACTACCTGGAGCAGGACGCGACGAACCGCCTGCTCGACTTCGGTTTCGCCGAGGACCGTGCCGCGGCCCGCACCCTGCTGAACCGCACCCTGCTCTTCGCGGACCAGCCGGACGAGCTCCTCGCGCGGACCCTCAGCTACGGCGGGACGATCCTGCACAACTCGCAGTCCGACTACGAGGACTTCGAGGACAAGGAGTACGGCCCCCTGTTCTCACGCCTGGTGACGCGGAGCCGCCGCGTCTGGGTGCGCGACCCGCTCTCGGCGGCGAAGATCGCGCACCTGCGCGGGGACCGTACGACCGACCACTTCGGTTCGGACGCGGCGCTGCTGTCCCGCCCGGGCGACCTCGGCCACCTCCCGACGACGGAGTGGTCCCGGGCGGTCCCGGACGGCGGTGCGATCGGCGTGTTCCTCGGTGCGCGCACGCAGATCCCCGAGTGGCTGCCCGCCTTCTGCCAGGACCTGTCCGAGCGCCTGGGCGCGCCGCTCGAATGGCTGCCCTGGTTCGACCGGGACGTCCCCGCTCCGGTCGGTCACATCGCGCAGCGCCCTGGCCGGCACACCATCGGCGACCTGGTGGAGGTCCTCCCCCGCTACCGTCTGGTCATCACGGACACCTACCACCTGTGCGTCAACGCCTGGGGCGCCGGCACCCCCGCGGTGTGCGTCGGCGCGCCCGAGCCGGCCCCCAAGACCCACGACGACTACCTGACGCTGAGCGATGTGAAGAAGCACGTCTTCCACATGGCTTACGACGCGACGGACTTCTACGTGTCCACCCTCCCCGACACCCGGGAAGGCCACGAACGCCGTATCGACCGGCTCGTACGCCTCGTGGAGGGCGGCGGGGCCGAGGCCGTGGCGGCGCGCATCCGTGCTCACGCCGACTACTCGGCGACGGCGTTCACCGAGACGCTGGCCTCGTTGCTGGACACACCCCAGCGCCCCGGGAGCCCCGGGAGCCCTACCCTTGCCCCGTGACCGACAGACCCATCCGCGTGCTGCTCGCAGAGGACCAGGGCATGCTGCGGGGTGCGCTCGCGCTGCTGCTCGGGATGGAGGACGACATCGAGGTCGTCGCCCAGGTGGGGGCCGGTGACACGATCCTGGACGCGGCGCTCGCCCACCGCCCCGACGTCGCGCTCCTCGACATCGAACTCCCGGGGAAGAGCGGCCTGGACGCTGCCGCCGACCTGCGTGCCCGGGTGCCCGACTGCCGCGTGCTGATCCTCACCACCTTCGGCCGGCCCGGCTATCTGCGCCGCGCCATGGAGGCCGGAGCCACCGGCTTCCTCGTGAAGGACGGCCCCGTGGAGGAACTCGCCGCCGCGATCCGCCGTGTCCTGGCCGGCGAGACCGTCGTCGACCCGGCCCTCGCCACGGCCGCACTCAGCGCCGGCCCCAACCCCCTCACCACGCGCGAGAGCGACGCCCTCAAGGCCTCCGCGGACGGCGCGACGGTCGCCGACATCGCCACCCGCCTCCACCTCTCGGAGTCCACGGTCCGCAACTACCTCTCGTCCGCCATCGGCAAGACAGGCACCCGCAACCGCACAGAGGCCCTACGCGAGGCCCGCCGCCAGGGCTGGCTGTGAGACCACGGCCTACTCAGCCGCAGTCGGCAGTCCTACCGCTCACCCGCCGTCCGCGGCAGCCAGACCCACATCAGGGCCACGCCGGCCGCCAGCACCCCGGTCCCCACGCGGAACGCCAGCGCGTACCCCTCCGTCAGCGCCGTCGGTGTCGCGCTTCCCGCCGAGCGGGTCGCCGCCAGTGTCGACAGGATCGCCAGGCCCAGCGAACCGCCCATCGTGCGGGAGGTGTTGACGAGGCCGGACACCAGTCCGGCCTCCTCGGGTGCCGCGCCGGACGTGGCCACGGAGGCCAGCGGGGTCGCCGCCAGGCCCGCGCCGAGCATCATCAGGACTCCGGGGATCAGGATCGTCGTCGCGTAGGCGCCCTCGGGGGTCATCGTCGACTGCCAGGCGAAGCCGGCCACGGCGACCAGCGTGCCCAGCGCCGCCACGTTCCGCGGGCCCAGCCTCCGCATGAGCCGCGGGGCGAGCTTGGAGCCGAGGATGACGGCCAGGGAGCTCGGGACCAGGGCGAGTCCGGCCTCCAGCGGGGTGTAGCCCAGGACGTTCTGCGCGTACAGGGTCATGAAGAACCACATGCAGAACATCGCGGAGCCGCACAGGAACATCGCCACGTTCGCCGACGACACCGACCGCAGGCGCAGCAGCCCGAGCGGCATCAGGGGGCTCGCCGTGCGGGCCTCGACCGCGAGGAACAGGGCGATCAGCGCGAGCCCGGCGAGCAGCGGCAGCAGTGTGGCCGCCGCCGTCCAGCCCGCCGCCTCGGTCTGGGAGATGCCGTAGGCCAGCGTGCCGAGCCCGCCCGTCACGAGCAGCGCGCCCGGCAGGTCGAGCCGCCGCCCGTCCCCGGCCCTGCCCTCGGTGAGGAACCAGGCGGCCCCGCACAGCACGACCGCGCCCACCGGCACGTTGATCAGCAGCACCCACCGCCACGACAGCGTCTCCACCAGCAGCCCGCCGACCAGGCCGCCCGCCGCGCCACCACCGGCACCGACCGCCGTCCAGGTCCCGATGGCCCGGGCCCGGGCGGCGCCCTCCGGCACCGAGGCCGTGAGGATCGTCAGCGTCGAGGGCGCCAGCACCGCCGCCCCCAGCCCCTGCACGGCCCGCGCCACCAGCAGCTGCCACTCCTCCTGCGCCAGTCCGCCCGCCAGCGAGGCCAGGGTGAACAGGCCGAGCCCGACGAGGAACATCCGCTTGCGACCGTAGAGGTCCCCGGCCCGCCCGCCGAGCAGCATGAACCCGGCGAAGGCGATGGCGTAGGCGTTCACCACCCACTGCAGGCCCTGCTCGCTCAGTCCGAGCCCGGTCCGCATGGACGGCAACGCCACGTTGACGACGGACACGTCCAGCACGACGAGGAACTGCCCGGCACAGGTGAGCGCGATCACCAGCCAGGTGGGCGGCGCGGCACGGCGTGGCGCACGGGTCATTTCGGCGGCTTCGAGCATGGGTGTCATGCTCTCAACCACTCCATGCTCCTTGCATCGGGATTTCGACCTAGGGCCACGGCACCCCCGGGCCTCCTTCCCCAAGAGAAGGTCAAGATTTCGTTAGAGTGCCGAAGCAACGGAATAGTTGCCTACGCATACGAGGTTCACGCCCCACGTAATCACGTAACACCCGAACCCCCGGCCTGGAGGCCACCCTCAAATGACGCAGACGACGACAGTCCGTCCCGCCGGCAGAGCGAGCGGGGCCGTGGTCCCCGTACTCGCCTTCGCGGGCATCGTTGTCGCGGTGATGCAGACCCTGCTCGTCCCGGTCATCAAGGACCTGCCGCAACTGCTGGACACCGCCCCCAGCGACGCCACCTGGGTCCTGACCTCGACCCTCCTCTCGGGCGCGGTGGCCACCCCGATCATGGGCCGCCTCGGCGACCTCTACGGCAAGCGGCGCATGCTGATCACGAGCCTGTCGGTCATGGTCGTCGGCGCCCTGGTCAGCGCGTTCACCAGCGATCTGCTGCTCATGATCGCCGGCCGTACGCTCCAGGGCTTCGCGATGGGCGCCATCCCGCTCGGCATCGGCCTGATGCGCGACATGCTGCCCCGGGAGAAGCTCGGCTCGGCCATGGCCCTGATGAGCTCCTCCATAGGCGTCGGCGGCGGCCTCGCCCTGCCCGCCGCCGCCCTGGTCGCCCAGCACAGCGACTGGCACGCCCTGTTCTACGGCGCCGCCGGCCTCGGTGTCCTCGCCATCGCCCTCACCCTGCTCGTCGTGCCCGAGTCGCCGATGCGCGCCGAGGGCTCCTTCGACCTGCCCGGCGCCCTCGGTCTGTCCACCGGGCTCGTGCTCTTCCTGCTGCCGATCACCAAGGGCAGCGACTGGGGCTGGACCTCCGGCACCACGCTCGGCCTGTTCGGCGCCGCCGCGGTCGTCCTGCTGCTGTGGGGCGTGATGGAACTGCGCGTCAAGGCCCCGCTGGTCGACCTGCGCACCACGGCCCGTCCGGCCGTCCTGTTCACCAACCTCGCCTCGATCATGGTCGGCGTCTCCTTCTACGTCGTCTCCCTGGTCCTGCCCCAGCTGCTCCAGCTGCCGAAGTCCACCGGGTACGGCCTCGGCCAGTCGATGGTCGTCGCGGGTCTGCTCGTCGCGCCGCTCGGCCTGACGATGATGTTCACCGCGCCCGTCTACGCCCGGCTGTCCGCGAAGTACGGCCCCAAGGTCACCCTGATCCTCGGCCTGCTGATCATCGCCATCGGCTACGGCGCCGGCCTCGGCCTGATGAGCGCCCCCTGGCAGAGCCTGGTCATCTCGGTCCTGCTGGGCGCGGGCATCGGCCTGGCCTACTCCTCGCTGCCCGCGCTGATCGTGGGCGCGGTCCCGGCCTCGGAGACGGGCGCCGCGAACGGCCTCAACACCCTGATGCGTTCCATCGGCACGTCGGTGTCGAGCGCCGTGATCGGCATGGTGCTGGCGAACACCGCGGACAACGTCGGCGGCGTCGAGATCCCGACCATGCACGGTTTCCGGCTCTCCTTCCTGATCGCGACCGGCGCGGTCGCCGTGGGCCTGCTGCTGGCTCTCTTCCTGCCGGGCCGCCGCCCGTCGGACAAGCCGCAGCTGCGCGCCAGCAGCGAGGAGGACGCCAACCTGGAGCGTGCCGAGCAGGTCCTGCGCGGCTTCCGCGGCCGCGTCCTGGCGGCGGACGGCACACCGGTCGCCCGTGCCAAGGTCACGCTGATCGACCGCCGGGGCCGCCAGGCGGGCGCGACGCTCTCCGCCGAGGACGGCGCCTACGCCCTCGCCGTCCCGGCCGGCGGTTCCTACGTCGTGGCCGCCCGCGCCACGGGCCACGCCCCGCTCGCCTCGTCCGCGACCCACACCGGCGACGAGCGGCCGGTCGACCTGGACCTGTCGCTGCCGGGCGAGACGGTCTCCGTCTGACCCCGCCGCCCACCCGTACCCCCTGTCACCCCCCGGCAGGGGGTACGGCACCATGGGCGCCCGGACCGTCGTACGACCGGAAGGAACCCCATGCCCGCGGCCCCGAAACCCGAGATCCTGGCCGCGTTCGAGGCGGCGAAGGGGTTCATGCCCGTCGGTGAGGGCCTGGCGCTGTACGCGGCGGCCGTGGAGGCCGGGCGGCTCGGGCTGCCGCTCCTGGAGGTCGGCACGTACTGCGGCCGGTCCACGATCCTGCTCGCCGACGCGGCCCGGGAGGCCGGGGTCGCCGCGCTGACCGTCGACCACCACCGCGGCAGCGAGGAGCAGCAGCCGGGCTGGGAGTACCACGACCCGGAGACGGTCGACCCCGAGCTCGGCCTGATGGACACGCTGCCCACGTTCCGCCGCACACTGCACAAGGCAGGCCTGGAGGACCACGTGGTCGCCCTGGTCGGCCGCTCCCCGCAGATCGCGGCGATCTGGCAGACCCCACTCGCTTTCGTCTTCGTCGACGGCGGCCACACCGACGAGCACGCCACCGCCGACTACGAGGGCTGGGCCCCGCACGTGGCCGAGGGCGGCCTGCTCGTCATCCACGACGTCTTCCCCGAACCGGAGGACGAGTTCACCGGCCAGGCCCCGTACCGCGTCTACCTCCGGGCCCTGGCCTCCGGCGCGTTCACCGAGGTCTCGGCGACGGACTCGCTGCGGGTCCTGCGGCGCACCGGCCCGGGTATCTAGCAGAACGGCTGGGCGGGTGAACTGCGCCCTCCGCACCCCCTCCCGGTCGGCCCACGGGCGGCGTGGCGCGTGGGTGGGCGGCCGCCGCTGCCCAAGGATCCGGGCGCGTGGCACACACCTTCGCAGAGCTCGTGGAGAAGCAGCGCGCGGCGGACGAGGCGTACGCCCGCGTGCGGCAACTGCAGGACGCGTACGGCCCGCCCACCCAGACCACGTGGAGCGCCCAGCAGACCACCACCTGGGAGACCGCCTGGCGCGCCTGGCGCGACCTCGCCCGCGACGTCCAGGCGGCGGTGACCGCGTACGCGAAGCAGGAGGGCACCCCGCGCCAGGAGATCGAGGCACGGGTGAAGGAGGCGGTACGGCACGGGGAGCCCGACGGGAACGAGGAGTAGCCGCCACCCGTTGGGCCGTCCTCCACCCGTTGCCGCCCGGCGAGGGCCGCTAGGGTGGCACACGTGTCGTACGTAGGCCCGGACTTCGAACCTCCCCAGCCCCGCCGCCCCCGCCGCGGCCCCCTGACCGTCGCGCTCGCCGCGCTGGTGCCCGGGGCGCTGCTCGGCTGGCTCGTGTACGAGACGGTGGGCGGCTCGGGCGACGGCGGCGGCTCGGGCCGGGCGACCGTGCGGTCCTCCCCGCCTCCCGTGTCCTCCGCGTCGGGCGCACCGACCGACGACGCCAAGAAGCCGAGCGCCTCGCCGTCGCGGAAACCGACGGCGTCGTCGACCTCCGCACCCGCCCCGGCCTCCGGCCCGCTCAAGGGGAAGGTCGTCGTCATCGACCCCGGGCACAACCCGGAGAACTTCCAGCACGCCTCCGAGATCAACCGCAAGGTGAACATCGGGACGAACTGGAAGGAGTGCGACACCACGGGCACGTCCACCAACGACGGTTACACCGAGGCGAAGTTCACCCTGGACGTGGCGCACCGGATGCGCACGCTCCTCGAAGAGCAGGGCGCCACCGTGAAGCTGACGCAGGACGGCGACCGGCCGTACGGCCCGTGCGTGGACGAGCGGGCCCGGATCGGCAACGAGGCGAAGGCCGACGCCGTGGTCTCGGTCCACGCGGACGGCTCGGGCGCCGGCAACCGCGGCTTCCACGTCATCCTGCCCGGCGCGGTCCACGCGGGCGCCGCCGACACCCGCGCGATCGTCGGACCCTCCCGGGATCTGGGCGAGCGCGTCGCGGGCCGCTTCGTCGCCGTCACCGGCAGCGCGCCGTCCAACTACATCGGCGACGGCACCGGTCTCGTCACGCGTAAGGACCTGGGCGGTCTCAATCTGTCAACGGTTCCCAAGGTGTTCATCGAGTGCGGCAACATGCGCGACAGCAAGGACGCGGCGCTGCTGACCAGCGGCGCGTGGCGACAGAAGGCGGCGCAAGGGATCTCTGAGGGAATCGTGAGTTTCCTGCGCGGGTAGCTCTCGGCGGGCTGTTCCGGGCGGACACCCTGGTCGGGCGGACGATAGGGTCCGTTCGTACGATGAGGGGTCACCCCCGCGCTTCACACCGGGGCCTGACGGCGACATGGTGGCAGCGACGCCTCTACCGACGATGAGACGACCTACGAAGGACCTGAAGTGAATATCCGCTCCCTCACTCGAGGCGACGGCGTGGTGATCGGAGCAGCGGTGTTGCTGTTCATCGCGTCGTTTCTCGACCTCTACTCGCTCGATGGTGTCCCCGACAGCGCCGACCTCCCCAGTCTGTGGGCAAGCGGGCCGGTCGTGCTCAGTGTCGTTCTCGCGGGGATCATCGGCGCCGCGCTCGTCATCGTCACCCGCAGTCTGCCGCAGGTCCCGAAGATCGCGGGTCTCGACCTGGCCCAGTTCGGCGTCGCCCTCACGGTGTTCGCCGCGTGGAGCGCGCTGGGCAACATCTTCGACCCGGCCGGCGGAGCCGACAACTTCGAGGGCAGCACCTCCGACGGTCCCAGCGCCGGCCTCGGCCTGACCCTCGCCCTCGTCGCCACGCTGCTCCTGGCCGCCGCCGCCCTCGCCACGCCCCTGGTCCCGGCCCTCAAGGGCGCCCTCATCCCCGCCCCGCGCCCGGCCGCTCCGCAGCCCTACGGCGCCCAGCCCCCCGGCGGTTACGGCTACCCGGGCGCCCAGCAGCCGGGCGGCTACGGCCACCCGCAGCCGGGACAGCCCGGGCCCGGGCAGCCGGGTCAGCCCTACGCCGGCCAGCCCCAGCAGGCCCAGGCGCCGCAGCCGCCGGCCGGGGACTTCTCGCCGTTCTGGTTCGCGGTGCCGGTGCCGCGGCCGCTGTTCGCCGAGGACGGTTCGCCGACGCCGATCGCCGAACTCGCCCCGGGTACGTGGTACCTGGCCGTCGAGCAGCGCGGCGCGGCCCTGGTCGCCCAGACGCAGGACGGCCGCCGCGGTGTCCTGCAGGACACGTCGGGCATCCAGCGCGGCTGACCCTGAACGACGTACGGCCCCTCGCCCTTCCGGGTGGGGGGCCGTTGCCGTACAGTCATCGCCCACATCGACTGACGCCCCGTCAGGAGGCAGGTGTGCGGCTCGGTCTCGCGCTCGGTTACTGGGGCCGCGGCCCCTCCCCCGGCCATGTGCCGCTCGCGCAGGAGGCCGAGCGGCTGGGCTACGACTCGGTGTGGACGGCGGAGTCGTGGGGCTCGGACGCGTTCACGCCGCTCGCCTGGATCGCCGCCCACACCTCCACCATCAAGGTGGGCACGGCGGTTGCCCAGATGGCGGCCCGCCCGCCGACCACCACCGCCATGCAGGCGCTCAGCCTCGACCACCTCTCCGGCGGGCGCATGATGCTGGGCCTCGGCCTGTCCGGCCCGCAGGTCGTCGAGGGCTGGTACGGCCGCCCGTTCCCGAAGTCGCCGCTGACCGCCACCCGCGAGTACGTCGACGTCGTACGGCAGGTGCTGCGGCGCGAGGCGCCGGTCGAGCTGGCCGGCCGTTTCCACTCCCACCCCTACCGCGGCCCGGACGCCACCGGCCTGGGCAAACCCCTCAAGCCGATCACCCACCCGCTCCGCCCGGACCTGCCGGTCCTGCTCGGCGCGGAGGGACCGAAGAACGTCGCCCAGACGACCCGGATCGCCGACGGCTGGCTGCCGCTGTACTGGTCGCCGACGCGGCCGGAGGTGTACGGCCCCGCGCTGCGCGACCTTCCCGAAGGCTTCCTCGTCGCCCCGCTGGCCCAGGTCCGGATCTGCGACGACGTCGCCGAGGGCCTGTTGCCCGTCAAGGCCATGCTCGGCTTCTACATCGGCGGCATGGGACACGCGGCCCGCAACTTCCACGCCGACCTCATGGCCCGCATGGGGTACGAGGAGCAGGCCCGCCGGATCCAGGAGTTGTTCCTGTCCGGCCGCCGGGAGGAGGCCGTCCTCGCCGTGCCGGACGCCTTCGCCGACGAGATCTCCCTGGTCGGGCCGCGCCAACGTATCGCCGAACGGCTGGAGTTGTGGCGCAAGGGCCCGGTGACGGACCTGCTGGCGCTGGCGCCGGACCGGGAGACACTGCGCGTCCTCGCAGAGTTGAACGCCTGAGCGAATTCCGCACGTACGGGTTTCATCCAGACTTCAAGGGCAACCCGGAGGGCATGTCCCCTCGATATCGCAACGGTGCGAATCAGGCCGGCACGGTCATCGCCGTCGTCGCCGACATCATGGCCCTCATCCTGGGCCTGTGGATTCTGATGTACCTGCTGGACGCCAACCGCGCCAACGACTTCGTCCAGTTCATCCACGACGCGGCCCGCTGGCTCGCGGGCTGGTCCCACGACCTCTTCACGTTCGACGAGGCCTGGGCCCGAGTGGTCGCCGGCTATGGCCTGGCAGCGGTGGTCTACCTGTTCGTGGGCCACGCCATCGCCAACAGGGTTCACCGGCACTGACCTTTGGGGGCGCGGGGAACTGCGCGACCAGCCACACACAACCCGCGCCCGCAATCAGGCCACAACCCCCCGAGCTCTCAGACGCAACACTCCGAGTCCAGCCCCACAGGCAGACCCTCACCCCCGAAGACCCGGCACGTGGCCTCATGGCCCCCCAACGCGGCCACGGCCAGCAACAGCGACCCGGCCGTCCACGTGGTCAGCTCCCGCGGCCAGATCGCGTCGTCCTCGAAGACGTACCCGGTCCAGTACAGCCCGCTCTCCGGATCACGCAGGTGCTGGATCGACTGCAGCACCTCCAACGCCCGGTCGGACTCCCCCATCGCCCAGAGCGCCAGGGCGAGTTCCGCGGACTCGCCTCCCGTCACCCACGGGTTGGGAACCACGCACCGCACGCCCAGCCCCGGTACGACGAACCGGTCCCAGTCCTCCTCGATGCGGGCCTTGGCCTCCGCGCCGGTCAGGGCGCCGCCGAGCACGGGGTAGTACCAGTCCATCGAGTAACGGTTCTTGTCGAGGAACCGCTCCGGATGCCGGCGTATCGCGTGCCGCAGCGCACCCGCCGCCAACTCCCAGTCCGGCTGCGCCTCTTCCCTCTGTTCGGCGATCGCCAGCGCGCACCGCAGCGCGTGGTGGATGGAGGAGCTGCCGGTCAGCAGGGCGTCGGCCGTGTCCGTGCCGTCGTCGTCGCGCCGCCAGCCGATCTGCCCGCCCGGCTGCTGCAGGCGCAGCACGAACTCCACCGCCGCGTACACCGCCGGCCACATGCGCTCCAGGAACGTGTCGTCGCCGGTGGAGAGGTAGTGGTGCCAGACGCCCACGGCTATGTAGGCGACGAAGTTGGTCTCCCGGCCCCGGTCGGTGACCTCGGCGAAGTCCCCGTCCGCGTAGGCCGCGTACCAGGAGCCGTCCTCGTTCTGGTGCCGGGCCAGCCACAGGTAGGCCCGTTCGGCGGCCTCGTGTTCACCGGCCGCGTCGAGGGCCATCGCGGCCTCGACGTGGTCCCACGGGTCGAGGTGGTGGCCCCGGAACCAGGGGATCGCGCCGTCCTCGCGCTGTACGGCGAGGATCCCGGCGACGGTCGCGGCGGCCTGTCCTGCGGTGAGGACCCCGGGCAGGACCAGGTGTTCCGTCCGGGGAGTCGTCACTGGGCGTCCGCCCCGGTGCCGGACAGACGCGGCAGGTGCGGCTTCGTCGCGTACGCCACGAAGCTCTTGCCGATCAGCGGGTTCAGCGCCTGCTCCGCGACCCGGGTGGCCAGCGGTTTCTTCATGATGTCCCAGACCAGCAGCTTGTGGTACGCCCGCACGGGCAGCGCCTTGTCGTTGTCGACGCCGAACGCGCACTTCAGCCACCAGTACGGGGAGTGCAGCGCGTGGGCGTGGTGGGTGCCGTACGGCTCCAGGCCGGCCTCGCGGATCTTCTCCAGCAGCTCGTCCGCCTTGTAGATGCGGATGTGGCCGCCCTCGACCTCGTGGTAGGCGTCGGACAGGGTCCAGCAGACCTTCTCGGGGCCGTAGCGCGGGACGGTGACGGCGATGCGCCCGCCGGGCTTGAGCACGCGCACCATCTCGGCGAGGACGCCCTTGTCGTCCGGGATGTGCTCCATCACCTCGGAGATGATGACGACGTCGAAGGACTCGTCGGGGAAGGGCAGTGCGAGGGCGTCGCCCTCCATGGCCGTGGCGGTGGCGCCCTCGGGGGCCTCGCCGGCCTCCTTCATCGCCGCGAACCACTTCGCGACCTCGCGGATCTCCTCGGCGTTCTGGTCCAGCGCCACGACCTGCGCGCCGCGCCGGTAGCACTCGAACGCGTGCCGGCCGGCACCGCAGCCGAGGTCCAGGACTCGGTCGCCCGGGGCGAGCGGGAACCGGGAGAAGTCGACGGTCAGCACGTGGCCCTGCTTTCGGAGTTGACGCCTTCTACATCTGTGGTGGCCGCGGGAACAGCACCGGCGGGAGCGGCGGAACCGCCGGAAGCCAGGCTGGTGGAGCCACCGGAGTCCAGGGGCGCGGAGCCGTCAACACCCCTCGGGGAGCCACCGGAAGCCCGCGACGCCGAGCGGTCGCCGTCCACCGCGGAACCGCCAGAGACCCCGGCCGCGGAGCCCGCCGAAGCCGGATGCGCGGAGTCCCCAGTCCCCGTCGCGGAGCCGGCGGAAGCGGGAGATGCGAAAACCCCGGAAGCCAAGGACGTCAAGCGGTCGTCGCCCGCCTCCGCACCGCCGGAGGCCCGGGGCACGGGGCGGCCCTCGGTGTCACCTCCGGCGCGGGCGATCGCCTCGCGGTAGCGCGCCACCGTGCCCTCCGCCGCCCTGGCCCAGGTGAAGTGCCGCAGCACCCGCTCCCGCCCGGCCGCTCCGAGCCGCGCGCGCAACTCCGGGTCGCCCAGCAGCCGGACCAGCCCCGCCGCCAGTGCTTCCGAGTCGCCCGGCGGCACCGCCAGGCAGGTCTCCCCGTCCCGGCCGGCGACCTCGGGGATCGCTCCGCCGGTCGTGGCGAGCAGGGGCGTCCCGGTCGCCATGGCCTCGGCGGCCGGCAGTGAGAAGCCCTCGTAGAGCGACGGCACGCACGCGACCTGGGCCGAACGCACCAGGTCGACGAGTTCCTCGTCGGAGATGCCCTTGACGAACTCGACGGCGCCGTCGAGGCCGTAGCGTTCCATCGCCTGGGCGACGGGTCCCTCGGCCGGGCGCTTGCCGACGACGACGAGGTGGGCGCCGGGGTGCTCGGTGCGCGCCTTGGCGAGTGCCTCGACGAGATGGACCAGGCCCTTCAGCGGCACGTCCGCGCTGGACGTCGTCACGATACGCCCGGGCACGACCGGCACCGAGGGGTCCGGCGAGAACAGGTCGGTGTCGGCGCCGATGTGGACCACGTGGATGCGGTCCTGGCGGACGCCGAGGTGGTCGACGATCTCCTGCTGGGACGTGCCGGAGACGGTGAGGACGGACGGCAGCCGCCGCGCGACGCGCTTCTGCATGCGCGTGAAGCCGTACCAGCGGCGCACCGAGAGGCGCCGCTTCCAGCCCTCCGCCGCGTCCAGCTCCAACTGCCGGTCGACGGTGATGGGGTGGTGGATCGTGGTCACCAGGGGGGCGCCCACGTCTCCCAGCAACCCGTACCCGAGCGTCTGGTTGTCGTGGACGACGTCGAACTCGCCGCGGCGGGCACGCAGATGGCGGCGGGCGCGCAGGGAGAACGTCAGCGGTTCGGGGAAGCCGCCGGTCCACATGGTCGCGACTTCGAGCGCGTCGATCCAGTCGCGGTACTCGTCGCGCTTCGGGGTGCGGAAAGGATCCGGCTGGCGGTAGAGGTCGAGGCTGGGCAGCTCGGTGAGGCTCAGCCCGTCGTATCCCTCGTCGAGCACGGGATACGGCTGTGCGCCGATGACCTCGACCCGGTGGCCGAGGCGGGCCAGTTCGCGCGAGAGATGCCGGACATAGACGCCCTGGCCGCCGCAGAACGGGTTCCCTTTATAGGTGAGGAGCGCGATGTGGAGCGGTCGCAAGCCGTCGGCGGCGGGATCCTCCGGGGCCCCGGCCTCCCTGGCCTCAGCGGTCACTCTGGGCCCCCTTCTGACTGCTCTGTCCCGCGAGATTACGCCGGGACGCTAATCTAGAACAAGTTTCAGACTTGATCGTTCGGAGGCTCTGAATCTACCGGCAGGTAGGGGCGCTGTGAGCAGTGGATCAGGTGATTCACGCCACGGCCGACGCCGTGCCATGCTGTCTGATCACTCGTCCTCACGGACGGTCACGGAACGGGCCCGACCCATGCCCGCGGAAGCCAAGGTGAGCGCCAAGGTGAACAAGCCGGCCAAGGTGGATGCCAGAGCCACAGCCCCCGGCTCCCCGCCCCTGACGGAGCGGCAGGAGGCCCGCCGTCGCCGCATCCTGCACGCGAGCGCGCAACTGGCCAGCCGGGGCGGCTTCGACGCCGTGCAGATGCGCGAGGTCGCGGAGTCCTCACAGGTGGCGCTCGGCACGCTGTACCGCTACTTCCCCTCCAAGATCCATCTGCTGGTCGCCACGATGCAGGACCAGCTGGAGCACATGCACGGCACGCTGCGCAAGAAGCCCCCGCAGGGCGAGAGGGCGGCCGAGCGGGTCGCGGAGACGCTGATGCGGGCCTTCCGCGCCCTCCAGCGCGAACCGCACCTGGCCGACGCGATGGTCCGGGCCCTCACCTTCGCCGACCGCAGTGTGAGTCCGGAGGTCGATCAGGTCTCGCGGCAGACCACGGCGATCATCCTGGACGCGATGGGGCTGGAGCACCCCACTCCGGAGCAGTTGTCGGCGGTCCGGGTCATCGAGCACACGTGGCACTCGGCCCTCATCACCTGGCTGTCGGGCCGCGCCTCCATCGCCCAGGTCAAGATCGACATCGAGACGGTGTGCCGGCTGATCGACCTGACGGCGCCCGACGCACACGAATGACCTACGAGACGGGTTCCCTTCGCCGGCATGGTCCGGATCAGGTTATGGGGGTCGCCTTCCAGCCGCCGGACCTCTCGGCCCTTCGGCCTTCCGGCCTCTCAGCCCTACCGTCGCAGTCGGCACCGGCGGAAGCCGAAGCTTCCTGCCAGAGTCGGCCAACTCCGGTCGGACTCCCTCACTCGTCCCGTAGGCCTGATTCCAGGCTAGAACTTCTGGCCGCGAAGAAAAGCCCCTGTGTGGAATTTTTTACCTAAATCTCCTGAGTGACCCATATGCCCCCCTTGAGGCCCCGTCGCCGCGACGAATCACCGAGGCGGAAGGAACATGAGGGAGTCAAAGCGACTTTTCGGGCGGAAGTGAAAGGGCACCCTCATGCCGAAGTACCTCTTCAAGGTGAAGCTGACTCCGGACGGACTGAAGGGTCTGCTCAAGGAGGGCGGGAGCAGGCGGCGTGACGTCGTCGGGCGCATGGTCGAGGGCCTCGGGGGCCGGGTCGAGACGATGTACTGGGCCTTCGGCGACGACGACGTCTACGTCACGGCGGAGCTGCCGGGCAACACCTCCGCCGCGGCCATGGGCATGGTCGTCTCGGCGGCGGGCGGGGTCCGCACGAGCACGGTCGTCCTGCTGTCGCCCGAGGAGGTCGACGAGGCCGTCCGGCAGCAGGTGGACTACCGGGCCCCCGGCGCCTGACGGACCCCGAACCGGCCGCCCCCGCCGGCGGCTGACGGACCCCGGGGCGGCGGCTGCGGCGCCGCCCCTGCTTCCTCACTCCTCCGGCGGGAACACCGGCTCCCCGCTGTCCCCCAGCGTGATCGTGATCGCCTCCACCGGACAGCTCTCCGCCGCCGCCAGCACCCGCTCGTTCGCGTCCGTGTCCGGGGCGGCCGGATGGGACTGCCGGGCGGAGTCCAGGCGGAAGCCGTCCGGCGCGTGGTGGAGGCACTGGGCGGAGCCGATGCACAGGGAGCGGTCGACCTCCACGTGCCAGCGGTCGCCCATCGCTACGCGTCCGCCGGGAGGTGGATCATCTTGTGCTCCAGGTACTCGCCGTACCCCTCGGGCCCGAACTCCCTCCCCAGGCCGGAGTTCTTGTAGCCGCCGAAGGGGCCCAGCATGTCCAGGCTGAAGGTGTTGACCGAGTACGTGCCCGTACGGACCTGCCGGGCGATCTCGATGCCGTGCTCGACGTCCGCCGTCCACACGCTGCCGCTCAGTCCGTAGTCGGAGTCGTTGGCGATCTTCACGGCGTCGGACTCGTCGTCGTAGGGCAGCAGGCAGATCACCGGGCCGAAGATCTCCTCGCGGGCGATGCGCATGGAGTTGTCGACGTCGCCGAAGAGGGTCGGCTCGACGTACCAGCCGCGGTCGAGGCCGGCCGGGCGTCCGCCACCGGTCAGGATCTTCGCGCCCTCCTCCTGTCCGATGCGGATGTAGTCGAGGTTGCGCCGCTGCTGCCGCCGGGCCACCAGCGGGCCCACCTGGGTGGCGGGGTCCAGCGGGTCGCCGACCGTCAGGGCGCCCGCCGCGGCGGCGAGGGCGTCGGCGAACTCGTCGTAGCGGGAGCGCGGGAGGAGGATGCGGGTCTGGGCGACGCAGGCCTGGCCGTTGTTCATCCAGGCCGCGGGGGCGATGCCCGCCACGGCCGTCTCGACGTCCGCGTCGGGCAGGACGACGGCCGCCGACTTGCCGCCCAGTTCGAGCGTCACGCGCGTGAGGTTGCGGGCGGCGACCTCCATCACGCGTTTGCCGGCCGCGACGGAGCCGGTGAAGGACACCTTGTCGACGCCGGGGTGCCCGACCAGGTACTCGCTCACCTCCCGGTCGGCGGGCAGGATCGACAGCACGCCTTCCGGCAGCCCGGCCTCCTTCGCGATCTCGCCGAGCAGGTAGGCGTCCAGCGGCGACTCCGGCGAGGGCTTGAGCACGGCCGTGCAGCCGGTGAGCAGGGCCGGGGCGAGCTTGGCGGCGGCGACGAACTGCGGGACGTTCCAGGGGACGACGGCCGCGACGACCCCGACGGGCTCGCGCCGGACGAGGATCCTGCCCAGCACGCCGTCGCGCCGCTCCTCGTAGGTGAAGTTCCGGGCGACGGTGATCGCCGAGTCCCAGACCATGACGGCGCCGAGGGCCTGGGCGAGGACGCTCCAGGAGTACGGCGAGCCGTTCTGGCCGGAGATCACGCGGGCGATCTCGTCGTGCCGGGCGGCGATCCCGTCCTTGATCCTGCTCACGACCTCGATCCGCTCGTCGAGGCTCATGCGCGGCCAGGGGCCCTCGTCGAAGGCCCGCCGGGCCACCCCCACGGCCCGGTCCACATCCGCCGTCGAGGCGTGCGGGACGCGTCCGATGACCTCTTCCGTGTGCGGTGAGATCACCTCGATGACGTCCGCTCCCAGGGGGTCGGTCAACTCCCCGCCGACGAACAGCTGTCCGTGTTCCACGAGCTCGGTCATGGCCGACTGCCTTCACATCTGACGGTGTTTCAGAAACTGATACCAGTTCTCGTTATAGTGGGCAATGGCCGTGGATCGGAGGGCAGATGAAGAGCAGCCAGGACCGCGAGCCCATACCGGCGGTGTACGACCACGGCGGAGGCGTCCGGTCCCTGCGGGTCCCCATCCCGGACAACCCGCTCGGCCACACGCTGGTGTACGTCGTCGACACCGACCGGGGCCCGGTACTGATCGACACCGGCTGGGACGACCCCACGTCCTGGGACACCCTCGCGTCCGGCCTCACGGCGTGCGGCACCTCGGTCGCCGAGATCCACGGCGTGGTCGTCACCCACCACCACCCGGACCACCACGGCCTGTCCGGCCGGGTCCGGGAGGCGTCGGGCGCGTGGATCGCGATGCACGCGGCCGACACGGCGGTCGTACGGCGGACCCGGGAGGCCCGTCCCGAGCGCTGGTTCTCGTACATGACGGCCAAGCTCACGGCCGCCGGCGCCCCGGAGGAGCACGTCGCCCCGCTGCGCGCGGCCCGGCCCCGCGCCCTGCCCGGTCTCTCCCCCGCCCTGCCCGACCGCGACATCGTCCCCGGCGAACTCCTCGACCTCCCCGGCCGCCGCCTGCGCGCGATCTGGACCCCGGGGCACACGCCGGGCCACGTCTGCCTCCACCTGGAGGAGACCCACCCCGCCCGGCTCCCCGGCCACGGCCGCCTGTTCTCCGGCGACCACCTGCTGCCGGAGATCACCCCGCACATCGGCCTCTACGAGGACCCCGACGACGCCACCGTCACCGACCCCCTGGGCGACTACCTGGACTCCCTGGAACGCGTGGGCCGCCTCGCGCCCGCCGAGGTGCTCCCCGCCCACCAGCACGCGTTCCCCGACGCCGCCGCCCGCGTCCGCGAACTGCTCGCCCATCACGAGACCCGCCTCACGGACCTGCTGACCCTCCTCGCCGAGCCGCTCACACCCTGGCAGCTCGCCGAACGCATGGAGTGGAACCGCCCCTGGGCCGACATCCCCCACGGTTCCCGCACCATCGCCGTCTCGGAGGCCGAGTCCCATCTGCGCCGCCTGGTCAAGGCGGGCCGGGCGGAGGCGGTGCCGGGGAGTGATCCGGTGACGTACTCGGCGGTGCAATGACGTGGCAAACCCGGCGCAGGACAGGCCGCCGGGGTGCTACGAAACGACCATGGACCCCCTGGAACGCCTCCTCGCCGAACGCGCCTGCGAGCGCCTGATCATCGACTTCGTCCACCGGCTCGACCTGGGCGAACCCTCCTCCGTGGCCGAGCTGTTCACCGAGGACGGCGTCTGGCGGTGGCCGGAGGACGGGCGGCTGGTCAAGGGCCGGGACGCCCTGCGCGCGTACTTCGGCTCCCGCCCCGCCGACCGGCTGTCCCGGCGCATGATGTCCAACGTTCTGGTCACGGTGACGTCCCGGGACGCGGCCACGGCGATCTCGTACTTCACGACGTACCGCGTCGACGGCTACGACGGCGGTGTGGTTCCGGCCGGGCCGCCGGTCCAGGCCGGGCACTACGAGGACACGTTCCACAGGGCCGACGGCGCCTGGCTGCTCGCCTCCCGAACCCTGCACCTTCCCTTCGGCGGAGCCACGCCGCGGGCGAACTCGCCTCTGTCATAAGCCAGATGGTGTCCGGGCTGGGCCCTAGGATGACTGTGCCGCGGCAATCGCAGGCCTGCGGAGTTGCGTTCCACCGCAAGGAGATACGCCCATGGGCACCGAAGAGGCCGCTCGTACGACGTCCGGCAGTGGAGCCCTGGACAGCCGATCGGCCGGGCCCATGGTGCCGCGGCTGGCGCTGGGCGCCCGGCTCAGGCGACTGCGCGAGGAGCGGGGCATGGGCCGGGCGGACGCGGGGCATGTCATCCGGGCCTCCTCGTCCAAGATCAGCCGGATGGAGGCGGGCCGGCACGGGTTCAAACTGCGGGACGTCACCGATCTGCTCACGCTCTACGGCGTCACGGACGAGGCCGAGCGCGCGACCCTGCTGGCACTGGCCGAGCAGGCCAACACCCCGGCCTGGTGGCAGTACTACAGCGACGTGGTGCCCGCCTGGATGCAGACGTACCTCGGCGCCGAGCAGGCGGCGAGCGTCATCCGCTGCTTCCAGGTCCAGCGCGTTCCCGGGCTGCTCCAGACCGCCGACTACGCCCGGGCCTCCCTCCGGCTCGCCCACCCGGACGCCGGTGCGCAGGAGATGGAACGCCGGGTCGCGCTGCGGCTGACCCGCCAGCGGATACTGCACCGGCAGCCCGCGACCCGGCTGTGGGCCGTGATCGACGAGGCGGCGCTGCGTCGCCCGGTGGGCGGTCTCTCCGTCATGCGCGCCCAGCTCAGGTATCTCATCGAGATCTGCCGGCTGCCGCAGGTCACGGTCCAGATCCTGCCGTTCCGCGTCGGCGGCCACGCCGCGGAGGGCGGTCCGGTCACGATTCTGCGCCTCCCCGGCGGGGAGCTGCCCGACGTGGTCTACCTCGAACAGCTCACCACCGCGCTCTATCCCGACCGGCCCGCCGAGATCGAGTGCTACTGGGACGCGATGAACCGGCTGGTGGTCGAAGCCGAGTCACCGGACGAGACCCCGACCATCCTCCACCGCATCCTCCAGGAGACCTGATCCCCCGGGAGACCTGGGAAGTCAGCGCTTCAGGGCGACACCGCCGTACTGGTGCACCTCCGCCGGGAGATCCAGGGCCGCGGCGTCGGGGCGCCAGCGCGAGCAGGACGTCACGCCCGGTTCGAGCAGTTCCAGACCGTCGAAGTAGCGGGCGATCTGCTCGGGGCTGCGCAGGATGTACGGGATCGAACCGCCGTCGTTGTACTGCTGGATGGCCCGGACGTAGTCCTCGCTGGTGTCGGTGCTGTCGTACTGGACGAGGTAGCTGCCGGAGGGCAGGGCGTCCACCAGCTGCCGCACGATCGAGCGTGCCTCGTCGTGGTCCTCGATGTGGCCCAGGATGCCCATCAGCATGAGGGCGACGGGCTGGTCGAAGTCCAGCGTCTTGCCGGCTTCCCGGATGATCGTGCCCGGCTCGCGCAGGTCGGCGTCGACGTAGTTGGTGACGCCTTCCTGGGTGCTGGTGAGCAGCGCGCGGGCGTGGGCCAGCACCAGCGGGTCGTTGTCGACGTAGACGATCCGGCTGTCCGGGGCCACCCCCTGGGCGATCTGGTGGGTGTTGTCCACGTTGGGCAGCCCGGTGCCGATGTCCAGGAACTGGCGGATGCCCTCCTCGGCGGCGAGGTGGCGGACGGCGCGGGCGAGGAAGTAGCGGGCGGCGCGGGCCCCGGTCTCGATGCCCGGGAAGATCTCGCGGAACGCGTCACCGGCCACACGGTCGACTTCGTAGTTGTCCTTCCCGCCCAGCCAGTAGTTCCAGATCCGGGCCGAGTGCGGCACGGAGGTGTCGATCTTGGGAAGCGGCTCCTGCCCGGAGTTTCCCACCTGATCAGTCATGGACGCTCCTGCGTGTGGTCGTGGAGGCCCACGTTAGCTTGTCCGTCAGCTTGTTCGCCCCTGAGACAGGATCAACTCCCCCGCCGGGACCAGCAGTTCGACTTCGGCCCGGCTCATGGTCGGGTCGGCTGACCGGCGGCGCAGGGCCTCCGTCAGGGCGGGCCGGGTGAGGGGGGACGCGTCGGCGAGGAGGGCGGTCAGCATGGTGCGGGCCGGGCTGGAGAGGTGGTCACCGGCGACGGCGGCCTGGGCGAGGATCACGGCGGACACCGCCCGGTCCAGGACCGGTTCGCCCTCCTCCGTGTTCGACCAGTCGATGACGCGGGGGCCGTCGGGGGTCAGGATCACGTTCTCCGGGTGCAGATCCAGGTGCAGGACGCGGACGGCCGGGTCGGTGGAGCGCAGGGCGGGGACGGTGTGGAGCCGGCGCAGCAGCCGGGCGAGGATCGAGCCGGCCTCCGTCGGGTCCAGCGTGCCCGCCAGGCAGGCCTGGAGCATGGTCGGGCCGGAGAGCCGTTCCATCACCAGGTCGGTGCGCGAGCCGGTCGGGCGGACCCGGGGCACCGGGTAGCCGTGGGCGTGCACGTGCTGCATCACCGCGCCCTCGCCCGCCGCGTCGCCCCCGCCCTCCCGTTCACGCCGCAGCACCCAACCCTCGTCGAGCGCGTACACGTCGGCACGGCGGCCCGAGCCGAGCAGGCGTCCCGGTGGTGTCGTCGGCATGAGCCGAAGGTATCCCGGCCCCCCGGCACCCTCAGGCCGTTTTTGGGCGTGCGGGTACAGTAAGCAGGTCGTCATCACACCCGTACGGGGGGAAGCCGGTGCAATTCCGGCGCTGACCCGCAACCGTGTACCGCCGCCCGAGGTGGTGAGCCGGATCGCCCCGTACGGTTCGTGACCGGCTCACGTGCCCGGCAGAGAGCCGGTGCACGGCACCGTCGAGGTATACGGAGCCGAGCCGCCGGGGTGTCCCGTGCTGCCCGGCTCCCCGCAGGGAGAGGCACCCGCCGATCATGAACGTCCGCCGCAGCGCCGCGGTCCTGGCCGCCGTCGCCGTGATCGGCGCCGCCACACCGGCCGCCGCCGCCCCGTCCCCCTCCCCGTCCCAGGCGTTCCCGTCCGCCCTGTACGGCGACAAGGACCCCCAGTACGACGGCGTCTGGCGCCAGTCCCTCGCCCTGCTCGCGCAGCACACCGTCGGGGTGAAGCCGGCGGCGAAGTCCGTGGAGTGGCTGGTGCGCCAGCAGTGCGCGGACGGTTCCTTCGCCCCGTACCGCGCCGATCCCACCACCGCGTGCGACGCCAAGACGATGGTCGACACCAACCAGACGGCCGCCGCCGTACAGGCCCTCACCGCCCTCGGCGGGCACGACGCCGTCACCGGCAAGGCCGTCACCTGGCTGAAGTCCGTCCAGAACAAGGACGGCGGCTGGGGCTACACGCCCGGCGGCGCCAGCGACACCAACTCCACGTCCGTCGTCATCGGCGCGCTGACCGCCGCCGGTGAGAAGCCGCAACAGGTCGAGAAGGGCGGCAAGTCGCCCTACGACGCGCTGCTGACCCTCGCCCTCGGCTGTGACGGCGACGACGCGGGCGCCTTCGCGTTCCAGCCGGACGAGAAGGGCGAACTGGCCGCCAACGCCGATGCCACGGCTGCGGGTGTGCTGGGCACCCTGGGCAAGGGCATGGTGGTGAAGCCCGGCGCGAGGACCGAGGCCGCGAAGGGCCAGGCCTGCGAGGGCAAGAACAAGAAGACGCCGGAGCAGGCGGCGGCCAACGGAGCCGGCTACCTCGCCAAGGCTCTCGCCGAGGACGGCCACCTCACCTCGCCCACACCCGGCTCGGACCCCCAGCCCGACTACGGCAACACCGCCGACGCGGTCGTCGCACTCGCCGCGCACGGTGACACCGGGCAGGCGGCGAAGTCCCTGCGCTGGCTGGAGAAGAACTCCGCGGCCTGGGCCGCCCAGAACGGCCCCGCCGCCTACGCCCAACTGATCTTCGCCGCGCACGCGACCGGCACGAACCCGCGCGACTTCGGCGGCACCGACCTGGTGAAGCGGCTGAACGCGACGGGCCCTGCCCCGCAGACCACCGAGAAGACCCGCGCGACGGACGAAAAGAGCGACTCGGACGTCTTCGGCGTCTGGTGGTACGTCGGCGTCTGCCTCGTCGCCGGCGTCGGCATCGGATTCCTCTTCAGCGGCCGCCGGAAGAGGCAGCAGCCGTGATCCGCCGGGCCGTTCTCCTTCTCCTGGCCTCGCTCCTGCTGTGCGCGGGAGTGGGCCAGGCCCAGGCCGCCGGCTACCGGTACTGGTCGTTCTGGGACCGCGACGGCGACCACTGGGTGTACGCCACCCAGGGCCCGTCCACGGCCCGCCCCTCGGACGGCGACGTCCAGGGCTTCCGCTTCGCGGTGAGCGAGGACTCCAAGGACGCGGCCCGGCCGCGTGGCACGGCCGACTTCAAGGCGATCTGCGCGAAAACGCCCGCGCGGGACGGCAAGAAGCGGGTCGCTCTCCTCCTCGACTTCGGCACGACGAAGGACGCCCCGTCCGGCGAGACCCCGCCCCCGGCCCGAACGGCCTGCGCCCAGGTCTCCCCCGACGCGACGACGGGCGAGGCCCTGGCAGCGGTGGCCAAGCCCCTGCGCTACGACACGAACGCCCTCCTGTGCGCCATCTCGGGTTACCCGGAGAAGGGTTGCGGAGAGCAGGTGTCGAAGAAGCAGCCCCCGACCGCAGAGAAGAAGCACACCTCGGACGGCGGCCCGTCCCTGGGCTTGGTGGCGGGCATCGCAGTGGTGGTGGCCTTGGGCGGAGCAGCAGTGTGGCAGGTACGCCGACGTGCGTAGGACAACGCCCCAGCCTGTGGGCAGTCGTGCCGCTGGGGCGGCACGGGTGGGCACAGGCGGCACCCCGCAGCGCCGGGTTGCGCAGCCCACCCCCCTGCACCCCGGCGCCTGGTGGCTCTGGTCCCTTTCCCTCGGCACCGCAGCCACCCGCACCACCAACCCCCTCCTCCTCACCCTCCTCATCACGGTCTCCGCCTACGTCGTCGCCACCCGCCGCCCCGACACCCCCTGGTCCCGCTCCTACGGCGCCTTCGTCAAACTCGCCCTCGCCGTCCTGCTCATCCGCCTGCTCTTCGCCACGGTCCTCGGCTCCCCCATCCCCGGCACGCACACCCTCCTCACTCTCCCCGAAGCCGACCTCCCCGCCTGGGCCCAGGGCATCCGCCTCGGCGGCGAGGTCACCGCCGAGGCCCTCACCTTCGCCCTGTACGACGGCCTCAAGCTGGCCACCCTGCTCATCTGCGTCGGCGCCGCGAACGCCCTGGCGAACCCCTCCCGCCTGCTCAAGTCCCTCCCGGGCGCCCTGTACGAGATGGGCGTCGCGGTCGTCGTGGCCCTGACCTTCGCGCCGAACCTCATCGCCGACGTCCAGCGCCTGCGCGCCGCCCGCCGCCTGCGCGGCCGCCCGGACAAGGGCCTCCGGGGCCTGCTGCACGTGGGCCTGCCGGTCCTGGAGGGCGCGCTGGAGCGCTCGGTGTCGCTCGCCGCCGCGATGGACGCGCGCGGCTACGGCCGTACCGCCCAGGTCCCCGCCGCCGTCCGCCGCACCACCGCCGCCCTCACGCTCGGCGGCCTGCTCGGCGTGTGCGCCGGGACGTACGGACTGCTCACCGCCGAGGGCGCCACATACGGCATCCCGCTCCTCCTCGCGGGCCTCGCCGCCGCCCTCGCGGGTCTCCGGCTCGGCGGACGGCGGTCGCTGCGCACCCGGTACCGCCCCGACCGCTGGGACGTGCGCGCGTGGCTGGTCGTCGCCTCCGGCGTGGCGGTCGCCGCGCTCCTCACGCTCGCCGCGGCCCGCGACCCCGCGGCCCTGCACCCGGGTGTGGTGCCGCTCGTGGCCCCCACGCTTCCCCTCTGGCCCGCGGCGGCGATCCTGCTCGGCCTGCTGCCCGCGTTCGTCGCCCCCGATCCCAAGGAGCCGTGGTGATCCGCTTCGAGGATGTGTCCGTGACGTACGACGGTGCCGCCGAACCCACCGTCCGGGGCGTCGACTTCGAGGTCCCGGAAGGTGAACTCGTCCTCCTGGCCGGCCCGTCCGGCGTCGGCAAGTCCACCGTCCTGGGCGCGGTCAGCGGGCTCGTCCCGCACTTCACCGGCGGCACCCTGCGCGGCAGGGTCACGGTCGCCGGGCGGGACACCCGCACCCACAAGCCGCGCGAACTCGCCGATGTCGTCGGCACGGTGGGCCAGGACCCGCTCTCCCACTTCGTCACCGACACCGTCGAGGACGAACTCGCCTACGGCATGGAGTCGCTGGGCCTGGCCCCGGACGTGATGCGGCGCCGCGTCGAGGAGACGCTCGACCTGCTCGGCCTGGCCGATCTGCGCCACCGCCCGATCGCCACGCTCTCCGGCGGCCAGCAGCAGCGTGTCGCGATCGGCTCGGTCCTCACCCCGCACCCGAGCGTCCTCGTCCTGGACGAGCCGACCTCCGCGCTCGACCCGGCCGCCGCCGAGGAGGTCCTGGCGGTCCTCCAGCGCCTCGTGCACGACCTCGGCACGACGGTCCTCCTGGCCGAACACCGCCTGGAACGCGTCATCCAGTACGCCGACCAGGTCGTCCTGCTGCCCGCCCCGGGCAAGCCGCCGGTCGTAGGCACCCCGGCCGAGGTGATGGCCGTGTCCCCGGTGTACCCACCGGTGGTGGCCCTGGGCCGCTTGGCGGGTTGGAACCCCCTTCCGCTGACGGTCCGCGACGCGCGGCGAAGGGCAGCTCCTCTACGCCGACAGCTGGACATCGCCCCCAAGGGGCGCGGGGAACTGCGCGACAAGCCCCACACAACCCGCACCCGCAAACGCTCCGAACCCCCCACCCCGGTAGGCGCACTCCGCTCCCTCGCGGTCACCCGCGCCCGCATCCAAGCCCTCCGCGGCATCGACCTCACCATCACCCCCGGCGAGACCATCGCCCTCATGGGCCGCAACGGCGCCGGAAAGTCCACCCTCCTCAACTCCCTGGTCGGCCTCGTCACCCCCACCGCGGGAACCGTCCGGCTCGGCGAAGCCGTCCCCCACCGCACACGCCCGAAGGACCTCGTACGCAAGGTCGGCCTGGTCCCGCAGGAACCCCGAGACCTGCTCTACGCCGACACCGTCGCCGCCGAGTGCACGGCGGCCGACCAGGACGCGGACGCAGAACCCGGCACCTGCCGTGCCCTGGTCACCGAACTGCTCCCCGGCGTCACCGACGACACTCACCCCCGGGACCTCTCGGAGGGCCAGCGCCTCGCCCTCGCCCTGGCGGTCGTACTCACCGCCCGGCCCCCGCTGCTCCTGCTCGACGAGCCGACCCGCGGCCTGGACTACGCGGCGAAGGCCCGCCTGGTCACGGTGCTCCGCACCCTCGCCGCCGAGGGGCACGCCATCGTGCTGGCCACGCACGACGTGGAGCTGGCGGCCGAGCTCGCCCACCGGGTCGTCCTGCTCGCCGACGGCGAGGTGATCGCGGACGGCCCGACGGCGGACATCGTGGTCTCCTCCCCCTCCTTCGCCCCACAGGTCACCAAGATCCTCGCCACGCAGCACTGGCTCACGGTCTCCCAGGTCCGCGCGGCGCTCCAGCCCGGGACCAGCTCGTGAACACTCAGCGCCAGGCCCGAGCCGTCCGCCTCGGCCCCCGCTCCGTCACCGCCCTGGTCCTCGTCAGCGCGGTCGGCGTCATCGGCTTCGGCTGGCCGTTCCTGACCCCGCCCACCTCGCGGCTCAGCGCGCACGCGCAGGACGCGCCCTGGCTCTTCGCGGGCCTGCTGGTGCTGCTCGTCGCGGTGGTGGCGGCGGCGATCTCGGAGTCCGGTCTCGGCCCGAAGGCGGTCGCGATGCTCGGCGTGCTGGCCGCCACGGGTGCGGCTCTGCGGCCGATCGGCGCCGGTACGGCCGGTATCGAGCCGATGTTCTTCCTGATGGTGCTGAGCGGTCGGGTCCTCGGCCCGGGGTTCGGGTTCGTCCTCGGCTCGGTGACGATGTTCGCGTCCGCGCTGCTCACGGGCGGGGTGGGCCCGTGGCTGCCGTTCCAGATGCTGGCGATGGGCTGGTTCGCGATGGGTGCGGGCCTGCTGCCGGGCCCGGACCGGCTGCGCGGCCGGGCGGAGCTCGCGATGCTCGCGTCCTACGGCTTCCTCGCCGCCTTCGCCTACGGCACGATCATGAACCTGGCCGGCTGGCCCTTCATGAGTGCCCTCGCATCGGGCGTCGGCTTCGACCCGCACGCGGCGGTCGCCGCCAACCTGGCCCGTTTCCTCGCGTACTGCCTGGCCACGTCGCTGGGCTGGGACCTGGGCCGGGCCGTCGTCACGGTCGTACTGACCCTCACGCTCGGCCCCGCGGTCCTGCGGGCGCTGCGCCGGGCCACCCGCCGGGCGGCCTTCGAGACGCCGGTCACGTTCGACGCGCCCCGGACGTGAAGCCCCCCACATGACCCCCGTCACTTACGAAGTGGGGCCGTAGGAACAACCCCCGGTCACCGACCAGACCTTCCGCGCACATGCGGCCACCCCTAGTAAGCGGGTTCCTTGCGGGCATCCCGCGTGCCTGTTTCTCTGGCCAGGCCACCCCCAAAACCGAGCCCCCCCCAAGACCGAAGGCGGCGGCCCCCTGATCCCCGGGGCCGTCGCCTTCGCCCCTCCCTGCGCCCTCGCCTACTTGCTCTGGAGCTTCCCCAGCGGCTCCGGGTCCTCCTCCAGCGCGACGGCCGCCGCCTTCCAGCTGGTGTCCCCGGGGTAGAGGGCGCTGCGCAGGTAGGCGGTGGTGAGGCGCTGGAGCAGTGCGACGCGTGCGGGGCTCTCGTCGGTCGTCTCCGCCACCTCGTAGCCGGGGATGCCCCCGAGCGAGTGCTCCGCCCCGAACAGCGTGAGCAGGCTCTTCTTCCCCGGGCTGTAGGTGTAGGGGTCGGTGAACCAGTCCGGTCCGCGTGTGGTCAGCGCGGAGTCGTCGTGGTCCCCGGCGACGATGAGCGCCGGTGTGGTCATGGTGTCGAAGGACGGCCTCATGAAGGGCAGGTGCTCGACGGCGAACGGGGTCAGGTCGTCGCCCAGGCCGGCCATGGCGAGCAGCACACCGGCCTTCACACGAGGGTCGGACATGTCCTCGCCGGGAACACCGTCGGAGTCGAGGACGCGCGCGCCGAGGAGCATGCTCGACGTCTGGGCTCCCCAGGAGTGGCCGGCCACGGCGACGCGGTCGCGGTCGAGGCGTCCGGTGAGGCCCGGTACGGAGGCTTCGAGAACGTCGAGTCCGTCCAGCACGCGTGTGAGGTCCTCGATACGGAAGCGCCAGATCCGCGGCGTGCGGGGGTCCTCGGGAGGCAGGCCCAGCGTCCTGGAGTCCAGGTGGGTGGGCTGCACCACCACGAAGCCCTGGGCGGCCCAGTGGTCCGCCAGCGGGGCGTAGCCGTTCATCGACCAGCCGAAGCCGTGCGAGAAGACGACGACGGGCAGATCGCCGCCGGTCGCGGGAGCGGACACGCGGACCTGGAGGTCCTCACCGCGGCCCGGGGCGGGCAGGACCACCGGCTTCGCGGAGATCACCGTGGTCGAGTCGGACAGGGAAGTGCCGGGCATGGGGGTGCCTTCCGGTCAGGTCTGTCATCATGAATGAAACGGAACGCCGTTCCGATTACGAGCTCACGATACGGAACATGGTTCCGCTTTACAACCGCCCGCAACAGCACGCACCCGCACGGAAGGACGACACGGTGAACGACAGCGGCCAGAGCGCCGGAAGCTCAGCCCGGTCCAAGCGCAAGGACGCCCGGCGCAACCAGCAGGCCCTGCTGGACGCGGCCGCCGAGGTCTTCGTCAGTTCGGGCGTGGACGCGCCGGTGCGTGACATCGCGGCCAGGGCCGGCGTCGGGGTGGGCACGATCTACCGCCACTTCCCCACCCGGGCGGATCTCGTCATCGCCGTCTACCGCCACCAGGTCGACGCCTGCGCCGAAGCCGGCCCGGCCCTGCTCGCGAGCAGCCCGACACCCCATGCCGCCCTGGTGCGGTGGGTCGATCTCTTCGTCGACTTCCTGGTCACCAAGCACGGCCTGGCCACCGCGATGCAGGGGGACAGCACCTGCTTCGGACCGCTGCACACCTACTTCCTCGAACAGCTCCTGCCGGTGTGCACCCAACTGCTCGAAGCCGCCGCCGCGTCCGGCGAGATCCGCTCCGACCTCGACGCCTACCCGTTCATGCGCGGCATCGGAAACCTCTGCGTCGGCGCTGACAGCGACCCCCACTACGACGCACGCCGACTGGTCGCGCTCCTCGTCGCGGGACTGCGCCAACCGCAGTGACCGCTACTGGGCCCGAACCCGGAGTTCTTTCACTCCGTTGATCCAAGCCGACCTCAATCGACGCGGATCCTCGACCAGTTCAAGATCCGGCATGGCGTCGGCGACGGCGTTGAAGATGAGGTCGATCTCCAGCACGGCGAGGGACTTGCCCAGGCAGTAGTGCGGGCCGCCGCCGCCGAAACCGAGGTGGGGATTGGGATCGCGGGTGATGTCGAAGGCGTCCGGCTCGTCGAAGACCTCGGGGTCGTGGTTGGCGGAGGCGTAGAACAGCCCCACCCGATCACCCTTGCGGATCAGCTTGCCGCCCAGCTCGGTGTCCTGGGTGGCGGTGCGCTGGAAGGCGGCGACCGGGGTCGCCCAGCGCACGATCTCCTCCGCTGTCGTCGACGGCCGCTCCCGCTTGTACAGCTCCCACTGCTCGGGGTGGGTGAGGAAGGCGTGCATGCCGTGGGTGATGGCGTTGCGGGTGGTCTCGTTGCCGGCCACGGCCAGCATCAGCACGAAGAAGCCGAACTCGTCCGAGTTGAGGTTGCCCTGGTCCTCCGCCGCCACCAGTTGCGTGACGATGTCGTGGGCGGGGCACTGCTTGCGGTCGGCGGCCATGTTCATCGCGTAGGCGATGATCTCCGTGGCCGACTCGGCGCCGACCTCCTCGGTGATGGCGTACTCGGGATCGTCGTACGCGATCATCTTGTTGGACCAGTCGAAGATCTTGTCCCGGTCCTCCTGCGGCACCCCCATCAGCTCCGCTATCGCCTGGAGGGGCAGTTCGCAGGCGACCTGGGTGACGAAGTCGAACGGGCCGGTGTGCGCGCGGGCGTTCGCCACGATCGCCCGGGCACGGGCCCGCAGCCGCTCCTCCAGCGCGCGGATCGCCCGGGGCGTGAACCCGCGCTGCACGATCTGCCGGACCCGCGTGTGCTCCGGCGGGTCCATGTTCAGCAGGATGAACCGCTGCGCGTCGATGGAGTCGCGGTCGATGTGCTCGTTGAAGCGGATGATCGCCGTGTTGAGGTACGACGAGAACAGCTCCGGGTGCGTGGAGACGTACTTGACGTCGGCGTGCCGGGTGACCGCCCAGTAACCCTCGTCCTGGAAGCCGGCGAGACCCGCCGGCTGCGGCACCCAGCAGACCGGCTCCACCCGGCGCAGCTCGGCGAACTCCGGCAGGGGCACGCGGCTGTGCAGCAGGTCGGGGTCGGTGAAGTCGAACCCGTCGGGCAGCGCGGGACAGGACATGGGCGGCTCCCACCACTCGTACCGACTCTGAGTCTGACGGCCCATCAGCTGTGCGGAGTTGCGGTGACGGTAGTAACGGGTTCTACAAGTAGCAAGAGGCACGGGCCCCTCAATTGCCCGCACGACCCTTGCGGTGAGTAAGTGACCCTCAGCACACTGCAGTCAGAACTAGAACGCGTACTAGTTCCGCGTAGCCTCCCGGAGAGGACCCGCACCCATGGCTGCCGAACCCGTGATCGTCGAAGCCGTACGCACCCCCATCGGCAAGCGCGGCGGCGCGCTCGCCAACCTGCACCCCGCCTACCTCCTGGGCGAGACGTACCGCGAACTCCTCGGCCGCACCGGTATCCCGGCCGACTGCGTCGAGCAGATCGTCGGCGGTACGGTCACCCACGCCGGCGAGCAGTCCATGAACCCCGCGCGCACGGCCTGGCTCACGATGGGGCTCCCCTACGAGACGGCCGCGACGACCGTGGACGCGCAGTGCGGGTCCTCCCAGCAGGCCTCCCACATGCTGGCCAACATGGTCGCCACGGGCGTGATCGACGTCGGCATCTCCTGCGGGGTGGAGTCCATGTCCCGGGTGCCGCTCGGGTCTGGCTCGAAGCACGGGCCGGGCAAGCCGTTCCCCGACGAGTGGAACGTCGACCTGCCGAACCAGTTCGAGGCCGCCGAGCGCATCGCCCGCCACCGTGGTCTGACCCGCGAGAACGTCGACGCGCTGGGCCTCGCCTCCCAGGAGCGGGCCGCCCACGCCTGGGCGGAGGAGCGCTTCAAACGGGAGACGTTCGCGGTCCAGGTCCCCACGACCGAGGAGGAGCAGCATGCCGGGCAGGGCATGTGGCGCCTGGTCGACAAGGACGAGGGCCTGCGCGACACGACGGCGGAAGGGCTGGCCGCGCTGAAGCCGATCATGCCGACGGCGGTCCACACGGCGGGCAACTCGTCGCAGATCTCCGACGGGGCGGCGGCGATCATGTGGGCGTCGAAGCGGATGGCTCGCGCCCTGAAGCTGCGGCCCCGGGCCCGGATCGTGGCCCAGGCCCTGGTGGGCGCCGACCCCCACTTCCACCTCGACGGCCCGATCGACGCGACCAGGGCCGTACTGGGCAAGGCCGGGATGTCCCTGAAGGACATCGACCTCGTGGAGATCAACGAGGCGTTCGCATCGGTCGTACTGAGCTGGGCGCAGGTCTTCGAGCAGGACCTGGAGAAGGTGAACGTGAACGGCGGCGCGATCGCGCTCGGGCACCCGGTGGGGGCCACCGGGGCCCGGCTCATCACGACGGCACTTCACGAACTGGAGCGCGCGGACAAGGAGTTCGCGCTGATCACGATGTGTGCGGGCGGCGGTTTGGCCACCGGCACGATCATTCAGCGGTTGTAGTCGTCGTCCAGTTGATGAACGTGGTGAACGTGGCGGGGTCGAGCGTGAGGATCGGTCCCGCCGGGTTCTTTGAGTCGCGTATTGCGATGGTGGTGTGGGGGGTTTCGGCGACTTCGAGGCACTGGCCGCCCTGGTCGCCGCTGTACGTCGACTTACGCCACTGCATCTCCATAGCGATCCTCCATTACGCGCCGGATGAGCTCCGCCGAGTCGGTGAGGGAAAGCGCGGCGGCCCGGAGGTGATCGTAACGGAGCGAACACTCTCTGACCGTGTCCGGGTTCGCGGTCGGATGCCCGCTGCCATACCCCTCCGTGTAGACGATGGTGGGGTCGGTCGAAAAGCGGTAGACGTCGAACGAGCCTTGCAGACCCGGGTGCGCACCCGCCGAGAACGGCAGCACCTGGATGTTGAGCCGAGGGTTGCTCTCGAACGACAACAGGTGCGCGAGTTGCTCCCGCATCACCTCCGGGCCACCGATCTCCAAGTGCAACGCGGCCTCACTCAGGACTGCCCAGAAGACCGGCGGCTCCCCCTTCTCGAAGACGCGTTGACGAGCCAGGCGGACTGCCGTGCGGTCTTCGAGGTCGCTCCGGTCGAGCGCGCCGAGCACAGCCTGCGCGTATCCCTGGGTCTGAAGCAGCCCGAGCACCATGTGCGTCTGGAAGGAGCAGATCTCGGTCGCCCGCATCTCCAGCTCCGCCACCTGCTGGAACCACGCCGGAAGCCGACTCCGCAGCACCAGTTCGACGAGCCGGGAGAACAAACCGTCCGTGCCCAGCGCCGCATCCACCCGCTCGCTGAACTCCGGCGTCGGAACCTTCCGCGCTGTCTCGATCTGACCCACCAGCGAGCCGGTGTAGTTGAGGATTCCCCCGAGCTGCTTCAGCGTCAGCCCCGCCGCCTCCCTGTGCCTGCGCAGCTCGTAGCCGTAGTAATCGAGCGGGGAAGCACCCGGGTCAAGGGCATTGATGTTGGTCACGCAGAGCCCCTCTCACGCAACTCCGTCCACCACCGGACGGGTTGTATCCGTTCCGTAGCCGAGGGTAGTCACCGCACGTCAGCCTCGTCCCGTGAACGAATACATTCCCGCCCAGTACTCGATGCGCCTCACCGTCGGTGAACATGCCCCCCGCCACGTCCGCCGCATCGTCCGCTCCTTCCTCGAAGAGTGGCGGATGCCCGAGCTGTCGGACGCCGTCGAGCTGGGCGTGACCGAGCTGCTGGCGAACGTCGTACAGCACGTCCCGGACCGCCGCTGTGCGCTGCTGTTGCTGCGGCAGCCGGCCGGGGTGCGGGTCGAGGTGACGGACGGCAGTGATCGACTGCCGGTCTCCCCGGACCGGTTGGACCCGGAGGCGGAGGGCGGCCGGGGGCTGCTCCTGCTCGACGCGATGGCCGACAAGTGGGGCGTGTCGCTGTGGCGCGGGGGCGGAAAGACCGTGTGGTTCGAATGCGCGTCGCCTACGCATCGGGGCTCGTGACCCCGCGCGGACAGCGGCCGGGTACGGCAGCCGCTGGAAGGGAGTTGTCGGACCTGCAAGCTACGTTGAGCGCATGACCTACCCAGAGCGCAAGACGGAGCACGTGAGGCCGCAGCAGTTCCACGAGACCGTCGGCGTGGAGGACTGGCGCGTCGTGGGCGAGGGGGCGTGTGCGTACTTCCGCGCCGGATCGTTCGCGGCCGGCGCCGAGTTCTTGCAGGCGATCAGTGAGATACCGGGAGTCGGGGACGATCACCCGGACGTCGACGTGCGGCGGGAGGGCGTGACCGTACGGCTGATCACGGTCACGGACGACTACTACGGGCTGACCGAACGGCACGTCGAGCTGGCCCGGAAGATCTCGGCGGTGGCCCGCGCGCTGGGCATACCGGCCGACCCGTCCGCCGTGCAGACCGTCCAGGTCACCATCGACGCCCTCGCGGGTCCCGACGTGGTGGCGTTCTGGCGTGCCCTGCTCGGCTACCAGGACCGCGCGAACAGCGGCGAGGACCTGATGGACCCGCGCCGCCGCGGAGCACCGTTCTACTTCCAGCAGATGGACGCACCGCGCCCGCAGCGCAACCGGGTCCACGTGGACGTCTGGGTGCCGTACGACCAGGCCGAAATCCGGATAGCCGCAGCGCTCGCGGCCGGCGGCCGCCTGGTGAGCGACGCCGACGCGCCGTCGAACTGGGTGCTGGCCGACCCCGAGGGCAACGAGGCGTGCGTCGGCGTGGCCGGGCCGCCCAGGACAGCCACCGACCGCCCGTGACACCACTCGTCTAGGCGCGGACTTCAGACGGAATGCGTCGAGGAGCGGCGGCGGCCGTCCTGGGGCCCGTCAGTACGTACACGAGACCGAAGCCCGCCCCGGCCACCAGGGCCCCGCCCACCGCGTCCAGCACCCAGTGGTTCCCGGTCGCCACGATCGCGGACAGGGTGAGCAGCGGGTGCAGCAACCCCAGGGCCTTGATCCACCAGCGGCGCGCCAGGACGGCGATGACGACGCCGCACCACAGTGACCAGCCGAAGTGCAGGGACGGCATCGCCGCGTACTGGTTGGTCAGGGACGTGAGCGTGCCGTAGTCGGGCTGGGAGAAGTCCTGGACGCCGTGGACGGTGTCGATGAAGCCGAGTGTCGGCATCAGCCGGGGCGGGGCCAGCGGGTAGAGCCAGAAGCCGATCAGGGCGAGCAGGGTGGCGAAGCCCAGGGCGGAGCGGGCCCAGCGGTAGTCGGCCGGGCGGCGCCAGTACAGGACGGCGAGGACGGTCAGCGGGACGATGAAATGCATCGACGTGTAGTAATGGTCGAAGAAGTCCCGCAGCCAGCCGATCGTGACGACGGCGTGGTTGGCCCAGTGCTCGACGTCGATGTGCAGGGCGCGTTCCAGGCCGAGGATCTGCCGGCCGTTCTCCTCGGCCTCGGCCCGTCCGGCCGAGATGCTGCCGCCGGTCGCGGCGAGCCGGACCTGGGCGTACGCGGCGTAGGTGACCCGCAGGAGGAGGAGTTCCAGGAGGAGGTTCGGCCTGGTGAGGACCCGGCGCAGGAAGGGGGCGAGCGGGAGGTGCCGGAAGCGGGCCGGGGCGGCGGGGGCGTACTCGGGCGGGAGCGGCGACTGGTAGTGCGGGGAGGTGCGGGAGAGGAACGGCACGGCCGTGGCGGCGGCGAGGGCGGCGAGCAGGACGAGGTTGGTGCGCAGTGGGTCCAGCACCGGCATGTCCGGCAGCATCATCCTGGCCGGCAGGGTCATGACCAGGACGACGGTGACCGGCCAGACGTACCGGTCACCGGCGCGTCTGCCGGCCCGGCCGACGACCGCGAGCAGCACCCACAGCAGCTGGTGCTGCCAGGCCGTGGGCGAGACGACGATCGCGGCGCAGCCGGTGATCGCGACGGCGAGGAGGAGCTGGCCGTCGCCGAAGCAGCGCACGGCGCGGCGCAGGGCCAGGACGGCGACGGCCGCGCCGAGCGTCAGGAAGAGCGCGACCTCCAGGGGGCCGGTCAGGCCGAGCCGGAGCAGGGCGCCGTGCAGGGACTGGTTGGCGAGGTCGTCGGCCGGGCCGCCGAGGCCCACGCCCGCCATGTGGTGGACCCAGTAGCGGTGGGAGTCGTGCGGCATCGCCGCCCAGGCCAGTGCGGTGCAGGCGGCGAAGGTGACGCCGGTGGAGAGCACGGCGCGTCTGCGGCCGGTGAACCACAGCAGGGGCGTGAAGAGCAGCAGGGTGGGCTGGAGCGCTGCCGCGACGCCGATGAGCAGGCCGCTGGTCCGCTGACCGCGGGCGGTGAAGCAGCCCAGCAGGACGAGCAGGACCGGGACGATGCTGGTCTGGCCGAGCCACAGGGTGTTGCGGACCGGCAGGGACAGCATGAGCAGGCCGATGGCGACGGGGGCGGCCAGCAGGGCCGTGCGGCGGCCGATGGGCTGAGGCAGGGCGCGGGCGGCGATCAGGCCGAGGGCGACGACCAGCAGCAGCGTGCCGAAGGTCCAGCCCCAGCCGAGGGCCTGTTCGGCCGAACGGGTGAGGGGTTTGAGGGCGAGCCCGCCGAAGGGGGTGCCGGTGAAACGGGTCGAGTCGTAGAGCGAGCCGGTCACGTGCAGGACGCCGTTCGGCCCGACCCAGGTCTCCAGATCCGTCAGCCGCTCGCCGCGCGGGGTGCCGAGAACGGCGGCCACCTGCCGTGCGGCGAGGGCCGCGACGATCAGCCACAGCCCGAGACAGGCCACGCGCAGACGTGTGCGGGTCCCGCCGACGGCTGTCGCTCCGAAGGCTTCCGTCGGTCGTCCGCTGCGCTCCGCATTCGCCACGCCTCGTCGGCCTTCTACCCGGTATGCCCCTCTTCGTCCGGTTGACGATAGTGCGCGAGACGGGCGGTTGCCTCTCGTGGCGCGAGAAGGATCACATCAAGATCTCGTGGGAACCGCTCCCAGCCGGGCATACGTGCCTGCACAGCCGGTGTTTAGATGCATCCTGCAACGAAAGGCGTACCGCCCGTAATGGGCTTTTCTTCGCCTATCGTCGCTTTTCGGCCCGTACGACAGCGCCGCCGCGCGGACCGCGTCCCTGTCCCCGTCGAAAGGTAGGCGAGCGAGTCTTGTCGACTGTCTCAGTCGTCGCTCCCGCGTCCGGCCTGAAGAGCCGCGCAGCGAAGACCCCCGGCACCACCGTCACCGACCCCGCGCTCGTCAAGCGCGCCGTGAAGGCGGCGGCGCTGGGCAACGCGATGGAATGGTTCGACTTCGGTGTCTACAGCTACATCGCGGTCACGCTGGGCAAGGTCTTCTTCCCCTCGGGCAACCCCACCGCACAGCTGCTCTCCACGTTCGGCGCCTTCGCCGCGGCCTTCCTGGTCCGCCCGCTCGGCGGCATGGTCTTCGGCCCGCTCGGCGACCGGGTCGGCCGCCAGAAGGTGCTCGCCCTCACCATGATCATGATGGCCGCGGGCACCTTCGCGATCGGTCTGATCCCGTCGTACGCGACGATCGGTGTCGGCGCGCCGATCCTGCTGCTGGTGGCCCGCCTGGTGCAGGGCTTCTCCACCGGCGGTGAGTACGCGGGCGCGTCCACCTTCATCGCCGAGTACGCCCCCGACAAGCGGCGCGGCTTCCTCGGCAGCTGGCTGGAGTTCGGCACGCTCGCCGGCTACATCGGCGGCGCCGGCCTGGTCACGGTGATGACGGCCCTGCTGTCCACCGACGACCTGACCTCCTGGGGCTGGCGCATCCCGTTCCTGATCGCGGGCCCGATGGGCATCATCGGCCTCTACCTGCGGCTGCGGCTGGAGGAGACCCCGGCGTTCGCGGCCGAGGTCGAGAAGGCCGAGACCAACCGCCCCAAGGTGCCGCTGCGCGAGATGATCACCGGCCAGTGGCGCGCGCTGCTGCTCTGCGTCGGCCTGGTGCTGGTCTTCAACGTCACCGACTACATGCTGCTGTCGTACATGCCGAGCTACCTGACCGGTCAGCTCCACTACGACGAGACGCACGGCCTGCTCGTCGTCCTCGGCGTGATGGCGCTGATGATGATCGTCCAGCCGTTCGCCGGCGCGCTGACCGACCGGGTCGGCCGCCGCCCGGTGATCGCCACCGGCTGCGCGGGCTTCCTGCTGCTGTCCGTCCCCGCCCTGCTGCTGATCCGCGAGGGCAGCCTGCTCGCGGTCGCCCTCGGCATGGGCGCCCTCGGCCTGCTGCTGGTCTGCTTCACGGCGGCCATGCCCTCGGCGCTCCCGGCGCTGTTCCCGACGAAGGTCCGCTACGGCTCCCTGTCCATCGGCTTCAACGTCTCCGTGTCCCTGTTCGGCGGCACGACGCCGCTGGTGGTCACGGCCCTGATCGGCGCCACCGGGAACATGATGATGCCCGCCTACTACATGATGGCCGCGGCCGTCATCGGCGGTTTCGCGGTGTGGCGCATGGCGGAGTCGGCAGGGCGTCCGCTGCCGGGCTCGGCGCCGTCGGTGGCCGGCTGATCCACGGCCTCCGTGGCCGGATGAGACACGCCGAGGGGAATCCCCCTGACACCGAGGCGATGCACCACGTATCTTCGTCACGCCAGTAGTTAGGGATGCTAACTATGCGTACGAAAGGTAGAGGTGCATGAGCGAGTCGCACGTCTGGGACGAGGTCGACGCCTACTTCACCACCCACCTCGCCCCGGACGACGAAGCCCTGGCGGCCGCCCTGCGCGACAGCGACGCCGCCGGGCTTCCGCACATCAACGTCGCGGGCAACCAGGGCAAGCTCCTCCAGCTCCTGGCCCAGATCCAGGGCGCCCGCCACATCCTGGAGATCGGCACGCTCGGCGGCTACAGCACCATCTGGCTGGGCCGCGCCCTGCCCGACGACGGGCGGCTGGTCTCCCTGGAGTACGACCCCAGGCACGCCGAGGTCGCCGTCCGCAACATCGCCCGCGCCGGCCTGGACAAGCTCGTCGAGGTCCGGGTGGGCCCGGCCCTGGAGTCGCTGCCCAAGCTGGCCGACGAGAACCCGCCCCCCTTCGACCTGGTCTTCATCGACGCCGACAAGGCCAACAACCCGCACTACGTGGAGTGGGCCGTGAAGCTCACCAGCACGGGCAGCCTGATCGTCCTCGACAACGTCGTCCGCGGCGGCCGCGTCACCGACGCGGCGAGCACGGCACCGGACGTGACGGGCACCCGCGCCGCGATCGAACTGATCGGCAGCCACCCGCGGCTGAGCGGCACGGCGATCCAGACGGTCGGCATGAAGGGGTACGACGGGTTCGCGCTGGCCCGGGTGCTGGCCTGACCGGCGTCAGACCTCGTGGAAGAAACCGACGTTGACGCTGCGCGGGGCGGTGCGGTCCTGGACGATGACCTCGCCGCTGCCGCCCCTGGGCAGCGGGACGGTGCCGCCGTAGGCGAGGGGCTGGGCGTACTCCCCCACCGTGAGCCGGACTTCGGAGGACGGGTCGGGCTGGGAACCGCGCAGCCAGGTCAGCTGCCAGGTCCCGTCGGGCCCGCACAGGAACTCCAGATGGACGCGGGAGACGAACAGCCAGTCGTCCGGCGTGGAGAGCCGGCACACCGACTTGTCGCGGCCCACCCGCAGCACGGCGCCCGGCTCGCTGGGCGCGTCGGCCATGAGCATGCCGGCCGTGGCACCCTCCTCCGCCGCGGACACGGCGGCCATGGTGAGTTCGAGCACGTGCGCTCCTCCTGAGACGTCCTGGTGGGACTGCAAGCCCGCCGCATGATAGAACGCCCGGCTGCACGGTGTCCGGCACAATGGGTTCATGACCGAGCGAAAGCCACCCGGCGTCGACTTCGAGTCCTGGGTCGACAAACAGATCCGTGACGCGGAGACACGCGGGGAGTTCGAGCGGCTGCCGGGGGCGGGCAAACCGCTGCCGGCCGATGTGGACGCCACCTACGACGAACTGTGGTGGGTCAAGCGGAAGATGGCCCGCGAGGGCCTCTCGGTCCTGCCGCCGACACTGGCGCTGCGCAAGGAGGCGGAGGACGCGCTCCTGGCCGCGTACGCGGCGCCCTCGGAGCAGGCCGTCAGGAAGATCATCGGCGAGATCAACGACAAGATCCGCGACATGATGTTCAAGCCGCCGCCCGGGCCCCCGCTCGGTAAGAAGCCGTACGACGTCGAGGACGTCGTACGGCAATGGCGGGAGCGCCGGGCGGACCGGTGAGCGGGGCAGCTCACACGTGCAGCAGCCGTTCCGCCAGCTCCCGGTAGTCCTTCAGGGCCAGCCGGAGCTGCTCGGTGTCGCCGCTCGACACGGGCTTGCCCTCGCCGCCCTCCACCGCCTGCCAGGAGTGGCGCAGGGTGCGGCGGCGCTGGGTCACGGCCTCGGTGAACCGGGCCGCGATCTCCTCCAGCACGTGGTCGGCCTCCTCGACGGCGGCCCGGGGCGCGTCGACGAACTCGGCGACGGCGTGGTGCAACTGCGAGGTGAGTTTGTCGGACTCGTCGTGGGGGAGCAGGTGCGCGGGGGTGCCGTGGGAGCCCTGGGAGGTGCCTTCCCGTTCCTTGGCACCGGCGAGGCCTGTGCCGTGGCCGGTGCCCAGGGCGGTCTCACCGCGGGCATCGGGGTCGGCGGAGGAGCCACGGGTGCCGGGGGTGTGGGAGGTGACGGGGGTGACGCGAGTGTCAGAGGTGACCTGCGCGTCGCGGGTGTCGTCGCCGGGCGGTCGGGTCATGTCGGACATCGATCTCAACTCTCCTTCGCCTGACGTCGGTGCAGCGCCCACGGCATGTGCCCGCCGCGGCCGGCCGTTGTCTTGCGGCCGCCGTTCAGCCCGGCCTTGTGCCGTCCGCCCTCATGGCGGCCGCCCAGGTGCGGGCCGGCGACGTGGTCTCCGCCGTCGTGGCGGGCCGGACGCACCAGCTCCTCGAACAGGGCGCGGGCCGCCACCATGGCCTCACGCATGTCTTCCGTACCGGTGCCGCCGTCCCGGGCGTCGTCCGCGCGCAGGTGCGCCGCGCGGTGCACGCGCCGGTAGCCGTCCACGTGGTGGGCGTGGTGCACGGACAGCGCGGCGAGCTGTTCCTCGTACTGCCCGCCGTCCGGGAAGCCCCGGGCACCGGCGAGCTCCGCGAGCAGCCGGTCCGCCTCGGCGACCGCCTCCCGCGGCGAGTCGACGAACCGCTCCTGAGCGGCCGTCCAGCGCGCCTCGTACTGCTCGCGCTGCGCCGGCTCCAGCGCGCGTTCGCGCAGTTCACCGTGGCGCTCCACGCGCTCGGCGAGCTCGCGCTCGGCGGCCTTGGCGTCACCGTCGTGCCGTGCGACGGCCAGTTCGTACTCGGGTCCGAAGCGCCGCTTCAGGCTCGGGCCGCGCCGAGCCCCTCGGGCGCGCAGGGTCATGGCGGCCGCGATGATGACGACGACCGCCGCGATCACGATCAGAGCAATGATCAGGCCAGTGGACATGAATGCCTTCCGGGTTCTCGGCCCAACCGGCTCTCCTCGCGAGCCGGTTCGCCGACCGGGTAGCCCGGAAGCAGGGCCCCAAACGGCGTCCGGGCCCGGAGGCCCCCGGCGTTATCGGGTTGCGGCCCCGCTACGGCCCTCGCGGAGAATGCCGGTCATGACCTGGACCGTGGCCCCGGAACCGTACGACTCCCCCGTCGCCGCCGCCCTGTGGCGGGCGTACTACACCGAGGTCAGCGACCGCTGGTACCTGCTGCACGAGGGGCGCCGGACCGACCCGGACGAGCTGGAGCGGGAGATCGCCAAGGAGCCGGGGGCCGATCTCGCCCCACCCGGCGGGCAGTTGCTGGTCGCCCGGTACGGCGGCGAGCCGGCCGGCACCGCGGGCGTGCGGCTGCTGGACGGCACGACCGCCGAGCTCAAGCGGGTCTTCCTGCGCGAGCCGATGCGCGGCAAGGGCGGTGCCGCGCTGCTCGTCCGGGCCGCCGAGGACGCCGCCCGCACGCTCGGTGCCCGGCGGATGATCCTCGACACCCGCGGCGACCTCGTCGAGGCCCGCGCCCTCTACGCCCGGCTCGGCTACGAGGAGACCGCGCCGCACAACGACGACACGTACGCCGAGCACTGGTTCACCAAGCACCTCACCTGACCCAACGTCCTCTTTCAGCCCACCCGCTCGGCCGGGCGCCCGGCATAGGCCCGCTCGGCGTCCGGCCGCTCCCGCCGCGAGCCGCACAGTTCGCCGTTCAACTCCCGCACGAGTTGGACGAGATCGGTCGGCCGGTCCGGCCCCCACCAGTCACCGAGCAGCTCGGCCAGGGACTCCTCACGCACCTGTGCCAGCCGCTCGGCGACCTCGCGTCCCCGGTCGGTCAGGACCATGTCGAGGCCCGTGCGCACGGCGAGCCTGCGCTCCTCGACCTGCCGTGCGGCCTCCATGATCACGGGCAGCGACACCGGCACCCGCTCGGCCAGCACGGCCGGCTCCACCGAGCCGTACCGCCTGATCCGCAGCAGCAGCCAGCTCGCCGCGGGCAGCAGGTCGTAGCCCGCCCGGGCGGTGATCTTCCGGTAGATCTCGCGCCGCCCGGCGCGGGTGCCGAGCACCGACAGCGCACGGCACACCTCGTCGTACGAGGACCGCTCGACGGGGTTGCTGGCCAGGGTCTCCGTCACGTCGGGCGCGGTGACCGAGCCGCGCAGCCGGTCCTCCTTCAGGAACCAGGCCAGCACGAAGCCGAGGAGCGCGACCGGGGCGGCGTACAGGAAGACGTCCGTGATGGCCACGGAGTACGCGTGCAGGGCCGGCGGGCGCAGGCCGGGCGGCAGGGCGGCGATGCCGCGCGGATCGGCCTCCAGCGCGCCCACGGAGACGCCGGGCGGCAGCGGCGTCCCCCGGAGGGCGTCCGTGAGCTGGTCGCCGAGGCGGCCCGCGAAGACCGTGCCGAAGACGGCCACGCCGAACGAGGCGCCGATGGAGCGGAAGAAGGTGGCGCCGGAGGTGGCGACGCCCAGGTCCTCGTACGGGACGGCGTTCTGCACGATGAGCACGAGGACCTGCATCACCAGGCCGAGGCCGAGTCCGAAGACGAAGAAGAAGCCGCTCAGCTCGGCGGTGGAGCTGTGCTCGTCGAGCTGGTGGAGCAGGAGCAGCCCGAGGGTGGTGACGCCGGTGCCGGCGATCGGGAACACCTTCCAGCGGCCGGTCCGGCTGACGATCTGCCCGGAGGCCGTGGAGGCCAGCAGCAGCCCCAGCACCATCGGCAGCATGTGCACACCGGACATGGTCGGGCTGATGCCCTGCACGACCTGGAGGAAGGTCGGCAGGTAGACCATCGCGCCGAACATGGCGAAGCCGACGACGAAGCTGATCACGGCGGCGAGCGTGAAGGTGCGCACGCGGAAGAGCTTCAGCGGCAGGACGGGTTCGGCGGCCCGCCGCTCGACGGCCACGAAGGCGACGGCGAGGACGACGCCCAGCACCGCGAGCGCGACGATCTGCGCGGACCCCCAGCCCCAGGTCGTGCCCCCGAGGGAGGCGACGAGCACCAGGCAGGTGGCGACGGCCGCGATGAGGAACGTGCCGAGGTAGTCGATGACGTGCCGCTGCGTCCGGCGCGGGATGTGCAGCACGGCCGCGATCACGGCGAGCGCGACGACCCCGACGGGCAGGTTGACGTAGAACACCCAGCGCCAGCTCGCGTGCTGGGTGAACAGCCCGCCGAGCAGCGGCCCGAGCACACTGGTGGCGCCGAACACGGCCCCGAACAGCCCCTGGTAACGCCCGCGTTCACGAGGCGGGACGAGATCCCCGACGATGGCCATCGACAACACGATCAGCCCGCCGCCGCCGAGCCCCTGAACGGCCCGGAAGGCGATGAGCTGCGTCATGTCCTGCGCCGCGCCGCACAGCGCGGAGCCGACGAGGAAGATCACGATCGCCGTCTGGAACAGCCGCTTGCGGCCGTACTGGTCGCCGAGTTTGCCCCACAGCGGGGTCGCGGCGGTCGCGGCCAGCAGGTAGGCGGTGACCACCCAGGACAGGTGGTCCATGCCGCCGAGGTCGCTGACGATGGTGGGCAGCGCGGTCGACACGATGGTCTGGTCGAGGGCGGCGAGCAGCATCCCGAGGAGCAGGGCGCCGATGGAGACCAGGACGTTCCCGGGCACCTGCTCCTGGACTGCGGCGCCCTGGTCCGATGCTTTCGTGACGTGCGCATGCCCGGCCATGAGACCTCCCGAGGGTCCTGTGACATTTTCCATCGTGACCGGTGTGACGCGGTATGGCCCGCCGAGTCCTTTTGGAAGCTTTCATTCCGGGAGCTGGCCGTCCGCACTGTGGAGAAGATCTGGATAATCTCTGGAGTTCGCGAGGGGAGCTGGAGTTCGCGAGGGGAGGGAGGAACGCGTGGAACAGCCGAACGGCCACCCGTGCCCGGAGTGCGGCACGCCCAGAAAGCCGGACAACACCCCGTCCTGCACCTGTACGCACCGCGCCGCAGAGGCCCTCCGCAACGCCCGCACGACGGAGGCGGCAGCGGCGGAGGACTTCGACCCACTCCGCATCCGCCCGTACGTCGAACTCACGCCCGACACGCCCATACGGTCCCCTGAGGACGAGGGCACGCCGGGAGGCCCCTCCGCGGAGGGCCGGCCCACGCCGCCCTCACACACGGACGCGCCCACGCGGGCGGCCGACGCCGCCCCGCGAACGCCCTCGCACACGACGACCCCGGGCCCCGAGCAGCCCACCCGGACGGCCGACGACACCCCACGGCGACCCCACGCCGACCACCCGCTCACGCCTTCACAAGCGACGACCCCGGGCCCCGAGCAGCCCACCTGGACAGCCGACGACACCCCACGGCGACCCCACGCCGACCACCCGCTCACGCCTTCACAAGCGACGACCCCGGGCCCCGAGCAGCCCACCTGGGAAGCCGACCACACCTCACGGCGACCCCACGCCAACGGCAGGCCCACGCCCACGGGGACCTCCCACGCCGAGTCCCCGGCGTCGAGCCTCGAAGGCGCTCCGCGCCAGACGTCCGGGCGACCGGCCGACGACGCCCCGCGAACGTCCCGGGCCCACCCGGCGGGGCCCCGGCGCGCCGACGGTCCCGCACAGCCGTCCGGGGCGGACGCACCCACCCCGTCCCCGCGCGCCCAGACCGCGCCTGCCGACGCCCCGGCCCGGGCGGCCGGTCTCCGTGCGGACGTTCCGACCACGCTCTGGGACGCGAAGGGCGCAGGCCCCGAGCGCCCCACGCGGGCGCCCGAAGGCACCCCCACGCAGACCCACGCGGACAGTTCGCTCTCGCCCACGGGCCCCACGGGCCCCACTGATCCCGCGGAGCCCGCACGGGCGAGCGAAGGCGCCCCGCGCCGAGCCCCCGGGCGGACACCCGACAGCACCCCGCGACCACCCCATGCCCACCCGACGGAGCCCCGGCACACCGACGAGCCGTCCCCGGCGAACCGTTCCGCCTCGCCCCGGTACGGCCAGGCCTCGCCCGCCGACGCTCCCGGCCGGGCGGCCGAGGGCGCCCCGCGACGCGCCCGGCAGGACGGCCCGTCCGCGCCCCCGCACACGACGGCCTCGGCCCCCGAGCACCCCACCCGAGCGACCGAAGACACCTCACGGCGAACGCAGGCAGGCAGTCGGCCCTCGCCCGCGGAGAACTCACACCTCCAAGCCTCGGCGCAGGCGAGCGAAGGCGCCCCGCGCCGCGCCCCGGGGCAGACGGCCGACGACGCCCCGCGACCGCCCCAGACCCAGCCGACGGACCGGCGGCACACCGACGAGCCCGCGCGGGCAGCCGAGGGCGCTCCGCGACGGCCCGTGACGAACCCCGGGCAGCGCGCCGAAGGCGCCGCGCCGCCGCCCTCCCTCGCCGACGCGACCATGCCCCTGCGCCCGGTCGACCCGGACGCGACCACCGTGCTGCCGGTTTCCCCGGCCTCCCCGGCCGCCCCCGGGGTGCCCGCCGCACCCGGCACCGCGCCGCTGCCGACCCCCCTGACACCCGCCGGGACCGAACCCAGCGTCACCGACCTGCGGCTTTTCGACGGCACGGGAGGACCGGGCCGGGGCAGGCCGGAAACGGACGAGTTCGGCCGGAGGCCCGGGCGTCGGCGGCGTGGCGCGCTGCTCGGTGTGGCCGCCGGGGCCTGTGTCGCCGTCGTGGCCGCGGCCGGGCTCGCGAGCGGGCTGTTCTCCTACGAGGCTCCGTCCCGGGACACCGCGCTGCCGGACGACCTCCGGGCGAGCGTGCCGGACGCCCCGTCGAGCAGCCCGGCCTCCACACCCCCGGAGGGGAGCGCACAGGCCACGCCGCCGGTCCCCGCGGCACCGCCGCCGTCGCCGTCGGCCACCAGGAGCCCGTCGGCCTCCCCGTCGCCGTCCGCGTCGAGCGCCTCGCCGAGCCCGTCACAGTCGGCCACCCCGTCGGCGCCCCCGACGTCCGCCACGGCCACCGGCCCGGGGAACGCGCCCCCGGACAACTCCCGCCAGAACAGCGGCCCCACCGTCCTGCGCCTCGGCGACCGCGGGCCGGAGGTCACCGAACTCCAGCTCCGGCTGCGCCAGTTGTACCTCTACGGCGAGGACCCCGACGGCGACTACGACGGCCGGCTCGAGGAGGCCGTCCGCAATTACCAGTGGTCACGCGGCATCCAGACCGACGACCTCGGCGTCTACGACCGGGAGACGCGGGCGAAGCTGGAGTCGGAAACCAAGAAGCCGTGACCGTCCCGGCCGCCCTACTCTGACGCCGTGACCACACAGGTGATCGTTCTCAACGGCGGTTCGAGCTCGGGCAAGTCCGGGATCGTCCGGTGTCTGCAAGAGGTGCTGCCCGACCCGTGGCCGGCCTTCGGCGTCGACTCGTTCGTCGAGGCGCTGCCCGCCAAGATGCGGGGCTCGGAGGGAGGGATCACCTTCACGGCGGACGGCGGGGTGAGCGTCGGCGCGGAGTTCCGCGCACTGGACGCGGCCTGGACCGAGGGCATCGCCGCGATGGCCAGAGCCGGCGCCAGGATCATCGTCGACGACGTCTTCCTCGGCGGACCGCACTCCCAGGAGCGCTGGCAGAAGGCCCTGGCCGGACTCGATGTGCTGTGGGTCGGCGTCAGGTGCGACAGCGCGGTCGCCGAGGGCCGTGAGATCGCCCGAGGGGACCGCGTCCGGGGCATGGCCGCGTCCCAGGCACAGCTCGTGCACGAGGGCGTGCACTACGACCTGGAGGTGGACACCACACACACCGAGTCCCTGGCGTGCGCGCGCACCATCGCCACCCACGTCTGACCGCACCGGCCCTTGATGACCGTGGCGTCCGTCACCCGATGTGCAGACGGATCGTCCCGCCCGCCAGAGCCTCCACACGCACCCGCGTCAGGTCGTCCACCACCACGTCCGGCTCGTGGAACGCGGCCCGGGACCCGACCCCGACCACCGTCATCCCGGCGGCGCGCCCCGCCGCGATCCCGGCCCCGGAGTCCTCGAACACCACACAGTCCTCGGGCGCCACACCCAGCTCGGCGGCGCCCTTCAGGAAGCCCTCCGGGTCGGGCTTGCTCGCCCCGACGGACTCCGCGGTCACCCGCACCTCGGGCAGGTCCAGCCCGGCCGCGGCCATCCGCGCCGTCGACAGCGGAACGTCGGCGGAGGTCACGAGCGCGTGCGGCAGCCCCCGCAGGGAGGCGAGGAACTCCGGCGCCCCGGGTATCGGGACGACACCCTCGGTGTCGGCCGTCTCCTCGGCGAGCATCCGGGCGTTGTCCGCGTGGTTCTGCTCCATCGGCCGGCCGGGCAGCAGGAGCGCCATCGAGGCGTATCCCTGCCGTCCGTGGACGACCTTCATGACCTCGTCCGGGTCGAGCCCGTGCCGCTCGGACCAGCGCCGCCACACGCGTTCGACCGCGGCGTCGGAGTTGACGAGGGTGCCGTCCATGTCCAGCAGGAGGGCGCGGGCGGTGAGCACGGCGGTGGCCGTCATCGGCAGCTCCAAGGCTCAGGGCTCGGACGAGGGCGCACGACAGCCCCCGGGAGGGACAAGGCGGCCCCGCCCGCCGGTCAGGGAAAACGGGCGGGAGCCACTTTGTTTCTCCACGGTACAAAACATGCCCGGATCGCGCCAGGGCCTCCCGCAGACGTTCACCCGCCGTTCAGCTCGCCCCGGCTCATCCGGTCACGGCCTCCCACAGGCTCCACACCCCGAGAGCCAGCATCACCAGTGCCGCGATCTGCGTGATCAGCCGCAGCGGCACCTTCCTCATCAGCGCCTTTCCGCCGACGATGCCGATCCCGGCCACCGCCCACAGCGCGAGCACCGCGCCCAGGCCGACGGAGAGCGGATCGTCGTAGCGTGCGGCCAGGTTCGCGGTCATGATCTGCGTGAGATCACCGAACTCGGCGACCAGGATGAGCATGAAGCCCGCGCCCGAGACCTTCCAGAAGGACTGGTTCTCCGGCTTACGGACCTCTTCCTCGTCCTCGCCCTTCTTCAGCAGCAGAACCGCGGCCCCGCCCAGGAAGAGCACGCCCGTCAGCGCCTGCACGATCTGCTGCGGCAGCAGCGTCAGCACACTGCCGGCCGCGACGGCGAGCGCGACATGCAGCGCGAACGCGGCGGCGACACCGGCGAAGACGTAGGAGGCGCGATAGCGGGTGCCGAGGACGAGGCCGGCCAGGGCGGTCTTGTCGGGCAGTTCGGCGAGAAAGACGACGCCGAAGACGACGGCTGTCACGGTCAGGCTGATCAAGGGTTCCTCAATCGGTCGGGGCTGCCCCACCGAGAGTGCTGGATCTTCACACGCGACACCTCGGCACGGCAGCACACTCGGTACCCGTGCCGTGGAGCACGGGCGTGCACTGCTTGCCGAAGGTCTCGCTGGCGGGGCCCCTGGACGGACCAGTGGGACCTGCCTCCGGGCGCCGGCTCAGACGAGCTGAGCAGTATGTCGACGGTCCGGCGAAGAGCTACTCCCCTTCTGCGCCGTCCATCGTACGCGACACCCCTGGAGTGAAAAGTTCCGCCTTAAAGCTTGTCATGTCATGCACGCGTCACTAACTTCTCACCGGGCGCACACCTCCCCGCAACACGGCGCGACGAGCATTCCCTCGCTCGCAGCCCAACGCCCCCACCCCACAAGGGAGTTCGCATGCCGAAGTTCTACGCGCGTCGACGGCTCAGCATACTCGCGGGCCTCACCGGTCTCATAGCCTCGGCCGGGCTTCTCAACGGCCCGGCCGCCTCCGCCGCCCTGCCCACCCCCGTCAGCGGGGCCACCGCCCGCTCCTACCTCGCCTCGCTCACCGTGGCCACCGAGGACCGCACCGGCTACAACCGCGACCTCTTCCCGCACTGGATCACCCAGTCCGGCGCCTGCAACACCCGCGAGGTCGTCCTCAAGCGCGACGGCACCAACGTCCAGCAGGACTCCTCCTGCGCCGCCACCAGCGGCAGCTGGTACTCCGTCTACGACGGCGCCACCTGGTCCGCCGCGTCCGACGTCGACATCGACCACCTGGTCCCGCTGGCCGAGGCCTGGGACTCCGGCGCCGACTCCTGGACGACCTCCCGCCGCCAGTCCTTCGCCAACGACCTGACCCGCCCGCAGCTCATCGCCGTCACCGACAACGTCAACCAGGCCAAGGGCGACCAGGACCCGGCCACCTGGATGCCCTCCCGGACGGCGTACCGCTGCACCTACGTCCGTGCCTGGGTCCAGGTGAAGTACTACTACGGCCTCTCGGTCGACTCCGCGGAGAAGTCCGCGCTCCAGAACTACCTCGCGAACTGCTGACACGCGCGATTTCGCGCCGGGACCTCCCCGCTGACCTCCGTCGTTCCGTACCGTACGGGGCGACGGAGAGGGGATCGGCGATGGCCGGACTGCGGCTCGGACCGCTGCTGAGATACATCGACGGCGCGTCCGCGACCGTATGGGTCGAGACGAGCCGTCCCTGCACGGCCGCGGTGCGCTGCGCCGACGGCGCCGGCGGCACGGCCCCGACCTTCCAGGTCGCGGGCCACCACTACGCGCTGATCCCGGTGACCGGGCTCACCGCCGGCACGGCCACGACGTACGAGGTCTTCCTCGACGGCACCCGCGTGTGGCCGCTGCCCGAATCCCCCTTCCCGCCCTCGGCGATCCACGCCCCGGGCGGCGAGGGCGGCTTCCGCGTCGCCTTCGGCTCCTGCCGCTGGGCCGCCCCTCCGGCCGGCGGGCACGACCCCGTGGGCCCGGACGCCCTGGACGCGCTGGCCACCCGGCTCGTGGCCGACCCGGAGGGCGAGCGGCCCGACATCCTGCTGCTGCTCGGCGACCAGGTGTACGCCGACGAGACCTCGGAAACGACGCAGCGCTGGCTGGCGGCCCGCCGCGACCTGGACGAACCGCCGGGCAACGGGGTCGCGGACTACGAGGAATACACGCACCTCTACTACGAGTCGTGGCTCGACCCCCGCATCCGCTGGCTGCTGTCCACCGTGCCCAGTTTCATGATCTTCGACGACCACGACGTCGTCGACGACTGGAACACCTCCGCCGCCTGGCTCGCCGACATGCGGGCCACCGACTGGTGGCGGGAGCGGCTGCTGAGCGGCCTGATGTCGTACTGGGTCCACCAGCACCTGGGGAACCTCTCACCGGAGGAACTGGCCGCCGACCCGGTGTACGAGGGCGTCCGCACGGTCCCCGACGGCACCGACGTGCTGCGCACCTTCGCCGCGCGGGCCGACGCCGACGCGGCCACGGCCCGCTGGAGCTACCGGCGCGACTTCGGGCGCGTGCGCCTGCTGATGGTGGACAGCCGGGCGGCCCGGGTCCTCGACGAGGACAGCCGCTCGATGCTCGACCCGGGCGAGGAGGCCTGGCTGCGCGAGCAGGTGCTGGACAGCCCCGGGTCGTACGACCACCTCCTCCTCGGCACCTCGCTGCCCTGGCTGCTGCCGCACCTGGTGCACGACGCCGAGGGCTGGAACGCGGCGCTGTGCCGGGGCGAACGGGGCGAGCGCTGGGCGCGGTTCGGGGAGAAGGTGCGGCGGGCCGCCGACCTGGAGCACTGGTCGGCGTTCCCCGTGTCGTTCGCCGGCCTGGCGGAGCTGATCGCCGAGGCCGGCTCGGGACGGGACGCCCCGGCGACGGTGTGCGTGCTGTCCGGGGACGTGCACCACGCCTACATCGCCGAGCCCTCGTGGCCCGGCGAGGGCCCCGACGCCCGGGTGGTGCAGCTCGTCTGCTCGCCCGTCCACAACTCCGTCCCCACGTCGATCCGGATGGCCTTCCGCATCGGCTGGAGCGCGGTGGCGCGCGGGCTGGGCCGCGGTCTCGCCCGGCACGGACGCCTCCCCCGGCCGCCGGTCGGCTGGCGCAAGACGGGCGGCCCCTGGTTCGGCAACCAGCTCATGACGCTGACCCTGCGCGGCCGTTCGGCGCGGCTGCGGCTGGAGCAGGCGCGGACGCGGGAGGGGAAGGGCCCGCGCCTGACGACCCTCCTGGACTCCGAGCTTGCCCCGTAACCGATGCGTTCGGCCCGTTTGCTGCCCCGGTGACCGTGATGCTCGTGACGCGCCCCACAGCGAGGTCAATCCTTCGCCACGGTCCTCGGTTCCCGCTCCCGGCGACGGCATGATGAGGCGGACCGTCCGCTTCCCCACCGACGGACCGCCGATCGCGCCCCACACGCCCGGGAGTCCCACCCTTGCCTGCGCCGACCGCAGAATCCGCACTGTTTTCCGTCGCGCTGGTCGGTGCCGGCCCGCGTGGTACCAGCGTCCTGGAACGCCTCTGCGCCTCCGCCCCTGAGCTCCTCCCTCCCGGAGCCCGGCTGACCGTCCACGTGATCGACCCGGACCCGCCGGGCCCGGGCCGCGTCTGGCGCACCGACCAGTCGCCCGAGCTGCTGATGAACACCGTGGCCTGCCAGGTGACCCTGTTCACCGACGACAGCGTGGACTGCTCGGGCCCGATCCGTCCGGGCCCGAGCCTGCACGAGTGGGCGCGCGGCACGCTCGGCCCGGACGAATACCCGACCAGGGCGGAGTACGGCCGTTACCTGGAGTGGGTGTTCGCGCGCGTCGTGCGGGACGCGCCGGCGAGCGTACGCGTCGAGACGCACCGGGCCCGCGCGGTACGGCTCGACGACACCCCCGGCGGCCACCAGGCCCTCACCCTCGACGACGGCCGCACCCTGACCGGTCTGTCCGCCGTGGTCCTGGCCCAGGGGCACCTGCCGACGGCCGCGGACCCCGTGCAGCGGCGCCTGGCGGCCCACGCCGCACACCACGGCCTGCGGCACGTCCCGCCCGCCAACCCGGCCGACGTCGACCTGTCCTCGATACCGCCCGGCGAGCCCGTCCTGCTGCGCGGCCTCGGCCTCAACTTCTTCGACCACACGGCCCTGCTGACGACCGGCCGCGGTGGCCGTTTCGTCCGGGACGCCCGGGGCCTGCGCTATCTCCCCTCCGGCCGCGAACCCCGGCTGTACGCCGGTTCGCGGCGCGGTATCCCGTACCAGGCGCGCGGCGACAACGCGAAGGGGGCGTACGGCCGGCACGTCCCGCTGGTCCTCACACCGGAGGTGATCGCCGGCTTCCGCAAGCGCGCCGACTCCGGGGAGGCGCCCGACTTCCTGGCGGAGATATGGCCGTTGGTCGCGAAGGAGGTGGAGACGGTGTACTGCACCGCGCTGCTCCGGGGGGCGGGGGCCTCCGCACGGCAGTGCCGGGAGTTCACCGGTCACTTCCTGTCCGTACCGCACGGTGATCCCCAAGAGGCCGTACTGCTGGGCGAGTTCGGCGTGGCGGAGGCCGACCGCTGGTGCTGGGAGCGGATCTCCCGGCCGTATGCCGGACGGGACTTCGCGCACCCCGGCGAGTGGCGTGACTGGCTGCTGTCGTACCTGCGCGAGGACGCTGCGCAGGCCGCCCTGGGCAATGTGCGCGGCCCGCTGAAGGCGGCCCTGGACGTGCTGCGCGACCTGCGCAACGAACTCCGGCTGATCGTCGACCACGGCGGCCTCGCGGGCGCCTCCCGCCGGGACCACCTGGACCGCTGGTACACCCCGCTCAACGCCTACCTGTCCATCGGCCCGCCCCGGCGCCGCATCGAGGAACTGGCGGCCCTGGTGGAGGCGGGGGTGGTGCGGGTGCTCGGGCCCCGCCTGAAGGTGACGGAGGCGGACGGTGCCTGGGCGGCGCACTCACCCGACGTGCCGGGGTCGGCCGTCCGTGTGAGAACCCTCATAGAGGCCCGTCTGCCGGAACCCGACCTGCGGAAATCGGCCGACGGGCTCCTTGCGGAGCTGCTGCGGACCGGACGGTGCCGTCCGCACACCGTCGACGGTTATGAGACAGGCGGGTTGGATGTGACGCCACGCCCCTATCATCTGATAGACCGTCAAGGAGCCGCGCATACCAGGCGGTTTGCCTTCGGGGTACCGACGGAGGGCGTGCACTGGGTGACGGCGGCGGGGGCTCGTCCGGGTGTGGATTCGGTCATGCTTTCGGATGCGGACGCGGTGGCGAGAGCCGCTCTACGTGCGGTTGCGACGCAAAGCGACCCCCAACCACAGGTGAACCAGTGGCCAAATGTTGAACTTGCAAGCATCAATTAGGCACACCTAACGTGGGTTACTCATCGGTTCTGTCCCCCGACCGGCCGTCCCCAGGCCGGCCGACCGAAGGAGACCCCCACATGACCGCACGCCTCAATGGCGCGCAGCCGTACGCCCTCGGGCTGTTCCGGATCGTCATCGGCCTGCTCTTCGCCTGCCACGGCGCCGTAGCGCTCTTCGGTGTCCTCGGAGGTGTGGACGGCAAGGGCGGCACCGCGGCGACCGGTGCCTGGCCGAACTGGTACGCGGCCGTCATCGAACTCGTCGGCGGCACCCTGGTGCTGCTGGGCCTGGGCACCCGAATCGCGGCGTTCGTCGCCTCCGGCGCGATGGCGTACGCCTACTTCAAGGTCCACCAGCCGCAGGGCCTGTGGCCGATCGAGAACAGCGGCGAGGGCGCGGCCATGTACTGCTGGTCGATGTTCCTGCTGATCTTCACCGGCTCCGGCGCCTTCGGCGTGGACCGGCTGCTGGCCAAGCGCACCTCGGCGCAGGGCCGGCAGGCCACGGACCAGACGCCGGTGGCGGCCTGAGCCGCGGCTCGGACCGCGCTCCGGCGGCGCCTCCCCTTGTGTGAGGGGAGGCGCCGTTCTGCTTGCTGCATGCGGAGAGTTTCCGTGCCGAACCCCCGTGAACTGCCCGTCACGCCCAGGCGTACGCTGTATGGCTGTCATCGGCCACTCCTGCCGCTCCGCCGCGCCATCGCGGCACGGTCTGGCCCACGGGGGACCACAGGGAGTTGCGGTGCTGGAGCATGTCGGGTCGCTGTTCGGCAGCCCATGGATCTACGCGGTGGTGGCGCTGTCCGTCCTGCTCGACGTGTTCCTGCCGGTACTGCCCAGCGGCGTCCTGGTGATCACGGCGGCGACGGCGGCGGCCGCGGGTTCGGCGGCCGACGTGCCCGACATCCTGGTGCTGACCCTCTGCGCGGCCACCGCCTCCGTCCTGGGCGACCTGGCCGCCTACCGCCTCGCCTGGCGCGGCGGCGACCGGCTGGACCGGGCGATCTCCCGCTCCCGGCGCCTGACCACCGCGCAGGAACGTCTCGGCACGGCCCTCGCACGGGGCGGCGGCGCCCTCGTCGTCCTCGCCCGCTTCGCGCCCGCCGGCCGCTCGGTCGTCTCCCTGGGCGCGGGCGCCGCCCACCGCCGCGCCCGCGACTTCCTCCCCTGGTCGGCCCTGGCGGGTCTCACCTGGGCCGTGTACAGCGTCGCCCTCGGCTACTTCGGCGCCCACTGGCTGGGCGCGAGCTGGCTGGGGACGGCGGTGTCGGTGGCGGCGCTGTTCGGGGCCGGGGCGGGGGCGGCGTACCTGATGCGCAGGGAACCGCGGGCGTCCGGGGTGTCGTAGCACCAGGGCGTTCGGAGGCGTCCCGGCCGGTCCTGGTCGTCAGGCGGCGTCAGGGGATGTCCGCCGGGCCCCGGCGCCGCGGATCTCCAGTCCGTCCAGCAACTCGGCCGTGGCCTGCGCGACGGCCTCCACGGCGCGGTCGAACACCTCCTGGTTGTGAGCGGCGGGGGCGCGGAAACCCGACACCTTCCGCACGTACTGCAACGCGGCAGCCCGAATGTCCGCTTCCGTGGCCTCTTCGGGCAGGGCGGGCGGGCGCAGGGTCTTGATACTCCGGCACATGCCCCCAGTCTCACCCTTTCGGCCTGCGTACGACAGCGACGACTGCGATGATCTCGGCGAGGCGGCCACCACCGTGGGGCCGACCGACGAGAGGAACCCGACATGGGGAACGAACTCACCGTGGCCGTCCTGGGTCCCGGCGGTGTGGGCGGACTGCTCGCCGCGCTGCTCTCCCGCGCCGGACACCGGGTGATCTGCCTGTCCGGCGAGGAGACGGCCCGCACCCTGCGCACGGACGGCATCCGGATCCGCAGCGCACACTTCGGCGACTTCACGGCCCGGGTCGAGGCGGACACACAGCTGCGCGAACCCGTCGACGCGTGCCTGGTGGCTGTCAAGCACACCGCCCTCGACGCCGCCCTGGCGCGCGTCCCCGCACCCGTACTGGCCGACGGACTCCTCGTGCCGTTCCTGAACGGCGTCGAACACCCGGCGACCCTGCGCGCCCGCTACCGACCCGACCACGTCGCCCCCGCCGTCATCCGCGTCGAGTCGACCCGCGTCGCCCCGGGCGTCATCGAACACGGCAGCCCCTTCGCGGAGATCGACCTGACCGGCGCCGAGGTGCCCCGGGCCCGCCTCGACACCCTCGCCGAGACCCTCACCGCCGCCGGCCCGGCCACCCGGGTCCAGGACGACGAGACGGCGGCCCTGTGGGCGAAGATGTCGTTCCTGGCCCCCATGGCCCTGCTGACCACCCGTTACGGCGTCCCTCTCGGAGAGGTCCGCACCCGTCACCGCGACGAACTGACCGCACTGGTCGAGGAGACGGCCGCGATCAGCCGGGCGTGCGGCGGCCCGGCGGACCCGGCGCAGTCCCTCGCCCGCTACGACGCCTTCCCGCCGTCGATGAAGTCCTCGATGCAGCGCGACGCCGAAGCGGGCCGGCCGCTCGAACTGGACGCCATCGGCGGCGCGTTGCTCCGCGCGGCCGAGCGACACGGCGTACCGGCTCCGGTGACGGCCCGGGTGGTGCGCGAGCTGGCCGCCGGCCCGGGGGCGGAGGCCTCGGGGAAGCGCTGATCCGGCGTGGCGCCGCGTACGCCGACCACGACAGTGACCACGAGCAGTCATCTTGTCTAACTGACAGTACTGCCGGAGTCTCGATATGGTGCAAGCGGCGCGAAGGGGGATGGGCATGCGCAAATTCTTGTCGTCGTTACTCAGGGCAGCTCACAAGCGCTTCAGACTCACCCGGGAACTGGCCCAGAAGGAGAACCACTTCCGCTCCCTCGTAGAGAGCTCCAGCGACGTCATCATGATCGCCGCACCCAGCGGTGTCCTGAGGTACGTCTCCCCGGCCGCCGCCGGTGTGTTCGGCCGGCCGGCGGAGGAGCTGGTGGGCACGGAACTGGCCAACCTCATCCATCCGGAGGATCTGGGCGGCGTCGTGCACGAGGTGCGGCGTTTCCTCGCCGCCGACCCGGTCGAGGAACCCACCACGCGCATCGAGTGCCGTTTCCGGTCCGGCGACGGAAGCTGGCTCCATGTCGAGTCGACCGTCAGCCGGCATTACGGCGGCCTCGTCTTCAACAGCAGGGACGTGACCGAAAGGGTGCGGCTCCAGGCCCAGTTGCAGCACTACGCAGAGCACGACGCGCTCACGGACCTGCCCAACCGGGCCCTGTTCACCAAGCGCGTCCAGCACGCCCTGTCCCGCCGCGCCTCCGCCTCAGACGTGCCCCTGCGGAACACGGCCGTGCTGTTCATCGATCTGGACGGCTTCAAGGCCGTCAACGACACCTTCGGGCACCAGGCCGGGGACGAGCTGCTCGTCCAGGCCGCCCGCCGCCTCCAGGACTCCGTCCGGCACGGCGACACCGCCTCCCGGCTGGGGAGTGACGAGTTCGCGGCCCTGATCGTCGGAGACAACACCCGCGACCGGGCCGCCCGGGAACGGCACATCCTGGAGCTCGCCGACCGGCTCAGGACGACGCTGTCCCAGCCCTACCTCATCGACGGCAACGATGTCCGTGCCAACGCCTCCATCGGTGTGGCCTTCGCGGAGGCCGGCCTCGGCGCGGGCGAGCTGCTGCGCAACGCCGACCTCGCGATGTACCGCGCCAAGGCCGGCGGCAAGGGCCGCGTCGAGCTGTACAAGCCGCAGATGCAGCAGGACGTCGTACGGAAGGCGGAGCTGGCCACGCGCCTGCGGGCCGCACTGCACGACAGTGAGTTCACCCTGCTGCACCAGCCGGTGGTGTCCCTGGAGGACGGCCGGATCACGTCGGTGTCCGCGCACGCGCGCTGGCGCTCCTCGCAGGGCGTGCTGTTCACCCCGGCGGAGTTCCTGCGCGTGGCCGAGGACAGCGACAAGACCGCCGAGCTGGGCCGCTGGATGCTGGAGCAGGCTGTCGAGCAGGCCGCCGAACGGCATGCTACGGGCCTGTCCGCGCCGGTCGTCGTCCGGGTGAGCGCCCGCCGGCCACTGGACCGGTCGATGCCGCTCGGCACCATCGAGGCGCTGCTCACCCGGCACGGACTGCCGTCCGGGTCGCTGATCATCGAGCTGTCCGACGCCGACCCGAGTCTCTCCCTGGACGAGCTGGAACGCCGTCTGGGTGCCCTCAGACGTATCGGGGTCCGGATCGCCCTCGACGGGTTCGGCAGTGGCCACGGGGCGCTCACGGCCCTCAGGCGGCTCCCCGTCGACATCCTCAAGCTCGACCGCAGCCTCGTCGAGGGAATCGTCGAGTCCCCGCGGCTGCAGAAGACCACCAGTGGGCTGCTGCGCATCGCCGGCGACCTCGGGCTGCAGTCCATGGCCGACGGGGTGGACCTGCCCGAGCAGGTCGTCGCCCTGCGCGCGATGGGCTGCACCCACGGCCAGGGCATGGCGTTCTCCGGGCCACTGGACGAGTACCGGCTACGCAGAGCGCTGTCCTCGGCTTACTACCCGGTACCGCGCAGTCGGCCCGGAACCACCTTCGAGGGCAGCGACGTCCGGGGCGCCGCATCCAGCGGCGACGCCTTTGCCGAACCGGGGCTCGCAGCGGCTGAGTTGCTGCGCGAGTACGTGCCGCACAGCCAGGACGAGGCCGAAACGGTAGCCAGGGCAGCGGGTGAACTCGAGCACGCCCTCGCCCGGCTCTTCGCACGTCTCGGACCGCCTCCCGAACCGACAGCACCCGTGTACGACCCCGCAGGCAGCGGTGACGGAGGCGCGCGGCAGTGAGTGTGGAAGAAAGCAGCGGCGCTCCACCCCTTCCGCCGGACGACCTCGTCGTCTCGGTGGGTCTGGAGATCGCCATGAAGTGGGGTGCCGCCCTCGGCGGACCGGAGCAGCTCAAGATTGCGTTAGCCGCCCTGGAACCACAGCTGAAGCGGGATCACCAGGTCCGGCTCAGGCACCTGGACATGCAGCGGGAGGCGGCCGAGCGCAAGGACGAGAACGCCAAGGCCGCCGCGGAACGCGAGGCACGGCTGGCGAGAGAGAAGCGCCAGCACGCGCTCTGGATGACGGGTCTGTACGTGGGCGCCGTGATCAGCATCGCCATGCTCGGCGCCGGTATCTACGTCGCCAGGGACGTGTGGTGGCTCGCGATCATGCTCTGCGGTCCCAGCCTGATCGCCATGGGCAAGCTCTACGTGCTGCGGCGCAGCGACAGTGAGGACATGAAGGCAGTGGCCCGGAGCGCCCGGGACACGACGAACGCCGCCGGTCAGGCGCAGCCTCCGCCCCTTCCGTGAACACCCTGTTCAGGGCAGGCCGAGGGTGGTGGTGTACCTCTCGCCACGGGAAGGAACTCGCCTGGCCAATTCGAACAGGCGTATCATTGGGCCGTGGCAACGACCTATGACTTTCCGAGTGACCTCCTCGCCGGTCAGGAGGAACTCCATCAGGTCCGGGCCGAGCTGTCGGCCCTGCTGAAGCGGCTCCCCTGGTCGGTCGAACCACTGGACGGCTTCAGCGACGACAACGGCTGGCGCAAGGTGGAGCGCCCCGCCTCCCCCGGCTGGACAGCCGACGAACAGGCCGAAGTGGAGAAGCTCCGGCGGCGGGAACACGAGCTGGCGGTGTTCATCAGCACCCACCGCTACTGGTCCGAACTCACCGGCCCCGAGCGGGTGGCGGCGCGCTCGGAACTGAAGCACGCGCACGAGGCTCCGCCGGAGGAGACCGACGGAGCCCCGTAGCGGCTGAACGTGGCCTTGGCAGGGCCGTAGCGGCCCGACCCCGGGCATCCCGGAGTGACCCGAGGCCGAGTGATCCATGCCGCCTCCGTACGGACACGCGGGCCCCGTCAGACGTGGCCCGCACCAGGGCGAGGGCAAGCTCATCGCTTCCGCGTTCACGTCGCGCTACGAGTCCAAGAACGGTCTCGTGACCGTGTACGACAAGGACGGCGAGCTGCTCGCCAACGCGAACTACTGATCCCCACCGCCAAGGCCCTGCCCGCCCGTGCCGGCAGGGCTACGGCCTCCTGGAATTCCGGGCGGACGCAGAAAGAGGCCTTCCGGAGATCTGTCCGAAAGGCCTCTGGCCTGCTGCTCGGTACCGGTGGGCGCGGACGGTTTCGAACCGCCGACATCCTGCTTGTAAGGCAGGCGCTCTACCCCTGAGCTACGCACCCGGCTCCCGGGCCATGTGCCCAGGACGAGTCGACAGCCTACATTGCCCGGGGCGCGGTCCCGCAAACCAGATCCGTGGGTCGGCCCGGGGGTTAACCCCACCGTCGATCCGGGAGCGGTCCGGATCCCCCGGCGGGCCATGAATCCATACGGTCGTAGAGCGCTCGACAGCGCTCGTCGTCCGTCCAGGGGGAGATCGTCATGGCCCGCACCACTCGCACCGCCGGCACCACCCGCACTGTCTCGGCCCGCGCGGTCGCCGCCGCCGGTGCCGTCGTGGTGCTCGTCGCCGGTCTCAGCGCCTGCGGCGCGTCCGCGGGGGACGACACCGACCCCGACCACCGGTCCTTCGGCCTCCAGAGCCGCACGCTCACCATCGACTCCGACGACTCGGCCCTCGAGATCGTCGCCGCCGACAAGAACCCGGCGGGCAAGATCGAGGTCACCCGGTGGTTCCAGGGCTCGGTCGTCGTCGGCAAGGAGCCCAGGGCCACCTGGTCCATGCGGGACGACCGGCTGGTGCTGCGGCTGAAGTGCTCCGGCTTCGTCGTCGACTGCTCGGCCAAGCACCGCATCGAGGTACCGCGGGGCGTCACCGTGAAGGTCCAGGACGACGATGGCAGCGTGCGCGCCCACGGCTTCCGGGACCCCCTGAACATCCGCACGGGCGACGGTTCCGTCCGCGTCACCGACACCACCGGCCCCCTTCGGATGCGCACCGGCGACGGATCCATCCGGGCCGACGTCTCCTCCCGTGACGTCCGCACCCGCACCGGCGACGGCTCGGTCCGCCTGGAACTCGGCGCCGTACCGGACCGCGTCGAGTCCCGCAGCGGCGACGGTTCCGTGACCATCGCACTGCCCAAGGCCACCTACCGCGTGACCACCGAGACCGGTGACGGCGGCGTGAATGTGTCCGTCCCCCGCGACGAGAGCAGCTCTCATGTGGTGTCCGCCCACACCGGCGACGGCAAAGTGACGGTCCGAACAGCGAACTAACCGGCCCGTGTGTTCGTCCTTAACCGGTGGGAGAATGACACCGGGCAGGGTGGACCACAGCACGGGAGAGGGATGTGACGGCGACTCCAGCGCAGCCGTACTCGCCGTCGCTGCCGCGCGCACACCGCCCGCGCCGCCGCCTCCCCCGCACTCCGGGCCCGGTCCGTGACGCGCTCACCCTGATGGGGCTGCCCCTGCTGGCCGCGCTGGCGCTGCCCGCCGCCTTCGCGGGCGGCGGCACCCGGCGCTGGTTCGGCGGCCGGGCCGAGAGCCAGCGAGCCGAGGCGCAGGCCGCGAAGGACGCCGCCGCGGCCGCCTTCTACGAGCTCGACACCGCGCAGCGCGACCTGCGCATCTCCATCGAGACGATCACCGCCGTCGACGCCTCCCCCGCCGCCCGGCGCGCCGTCGCCGACTTCGACGCGCTCGGCCGGCGCATCGACGAGGCCAGCCACCAGTACATCAACGCCGTCGACGCCCACGACCTCGACCGTGACGACTTGGAGGCCTCGGCCGCCTCCCGCGCCCGCAGCGAGCTGACCGCCGCCAAGGAGGAGCTCGGCCGGGTCAAGCAGGAGCTGGACCGGTTCACCGAGGGCCTCGGCCCGCTGCTCGGCAAGGCCGAGACCCAGCTGGCCCGCCTCGCCCCCGCGGTCGAGCGCGCCCGCCAGGCCCTGCTCGCCGCCTCCAACGCGCTCGACTCCGTACGGGCGACAGGGCTGAAGGCCGACGACCTCGCCGCCCGTCTCGCCGCCCTGTCCCCCGAGCTCACCAAGCTGAACCAGGGCGCCGGGCAGCACGGCGTACCGCAGACCCTGGAGCGGGCCGAGCGGGTCACCCGCGGGGCCGAAGCGGTCCGTGTGGAGGCCGAGCGGCTGCCGGAGCGCGCCGCCGAGATCGATCACCGGCTGGTCTCCCTGCGCACCCGTGCCCAGGCCCTCACCACCCGTTCCGAGCAGGTCGAGCCGATCCTGAGCGAACTGCGCCGCCGCTTCACCGTGGCCTGCTGGCAGGACCTGCAACGCGTCCCCGATGTCGCCGCCGAGAACGTACGCCAGGCGGAGACGAAACTGGCCGAGGCCCAGTCCGCCCGCGACGAGCAGCGCTGGGCCGACGCCACGGCCCTGCTGTCGACCGTACGAGCCCTGCTGAACACCACCGACGAGGCCGTCTCGGCCGCCGGCGACCGCCTGCACCGCCTGAACACCGTGCAGAAGGACCCCCAGCAGGAGATCGACCGCACCCGCTTCGCCATCCGCGACGCCCAGCGCCTGGCCATGGCCGGCCGCAACACCCCCGACCCGCGCCACGCCCGCCCGCTGGACGACGCGGTGTCCCGCCTGGAACGCGCCATCGCCACCCTCGACGGCCGCCACCCGGACTACTGGCACTTCCTCACGGAAACCGAAGCGGTACGCCGGGCCGTGTCCCGCGTGGTGTCCGAGATCCGCGAGGAACGCGGGGCCGGACACTGAGCCCGGCCCCCGTCCGGTCTCAGGTGCGGTAGGCGTAGTAGTACGCGTTCGGATACGACGCGACCAGGCTCGCCACCGACCTGCGGAGGGTGTTGTTGGAGTGGTAGGTCACGTACGGCACACCGCCGCTCCTGTACGTGACGATCATGGTGTGGTCCTTGGACCCGTCCCTGTCGAAGTCCATCTGGAGGACGTCACCGACCTCGAGCTGGAAGACGTTGGCGAGCGGCTTGGTCCGCTTGGAGTTCTGGGCGAACCAGGACCACTCGTTGACGCCGACGAAGGAGTCCGACTGGATGTCGGCATTGCCGAACCACTTGGTGTAGTCGTACACGTAGCCGGGGGCGTGCTTCCAGCCGCCCGCCTTCAGGGACTGGCTGACGAAGTTGGTGCAGTCGCCGCCGGCACCGTGGCCGCTGAAGTCCGGGTAGTCCTTGTTGTAGACGTTCCAGTACTTCTCGGCATAGGCCGCCATGGCCTTGTAGTCGTACGTCGTGCCGGTCTTCGGGGCGGCGGCCGGGTTGCGGGTGATCGCCGCGCGCGGGGCGTTCGGCATGCTGTTGTCGGCAGCGGTCGCCTTGACGGGGGCCGGCTTGGAGAGCGTGTTCACGGCGAGACCGCCCTGGTCGGCGTCGCGGATGCCGGTCAGCTGCCAGTCGCCGTGCCGGTCGGCCTTGAAGGTCAGCTCGTGCCGCGCCTGGAATGCGGTGGTCTTCGGCGCGTCGCCACGGGGCCGGGCGTAGGTCAGGGTCGTGGTCTCGGTGACCTCCGCCTTGGCCGTACGGCCCGTCACCCGTGTGGCGTTCAGGGTGACGGTGGTGCCGGCCTTGCCGTACGTCTCGCCGGCCTCCGCCAGCTTCTCCTTGCGCTGCCCCAGCGCGGACCGGGTGGCGTCCTCGGTGCGGGCCGTGCCGGAGGACAGCGTGACGTCGCCGGAGAAGCCGTCGGCCAGCGGCTTGTCCGCGCCGGTCCGCCCGCCGTCGACCAGAGCGTCGGTGCGGTCGGTGAAGACCGCGTCCGCCAGCCGCTGGAAGGTGGCCTTGGTGCGCGCGTCCACCGTCGGGTCGTCGCTGACCGCCGCACCGGCGCTCCAGTTGGGCAGCAGGGCGAGTCCGGCGACGACCGAGGTCGCCGCCGCCCCGACTATCGTGACGCGACGGCGCGTCCCGCTCAATTTTCTTGCTTTCACTGGTGTTTCCCCTCTTGCCTCTGTTACTTCGAACCTGGTCACTTCACGACCGTCGACCAGTCGGGTGACTGCGCCGGGTCCAGACCGCGGAACCGCTGCAAGGTCCCGGGCTTCTGCACGTCGAGCCAGTCGGCCAGTTCCCTGAAGGACACGCACTTGACGTCCTTCTTCGTGCACATGGCCTTGACGACCCGGTCGACGGCCCGCATGTAGATGCCGCCGTTCCAGTCCTCGAAGTGGTTCCCGATGAACAGCGGGGCGCGGCTGCCGTAGTACACGCGGTTGAAGCCGGACATGTAGGAGGCGACGGTCTGCTCTTCCCACTGGGGGTAGTTCGCCGGGTCACCCTCGGTCTCACCCTCGGACTGGTTGTAGAGGAAGTTGAAATCCATCGACAGGCCCTGGTACGTGCCGCCCTCGTAAGGGAGCATCTGCAGCGGGAAGTCCCACATGCCGTTCTTCTTGCCGGGCCATATCTGGAAGTCGCCCGCGGAGCTGGCGTCATAGCGCCAGTGGTACCCCTCGGCGGCTTTCAGCAGGTTCTTCTGGCCCTCCAGGCAGGGCGCGCGGCCGCCGGTGACCTCCTTCCTGACGTCGAACGGCAGGGGGTCGACGTCCTGGAAGCCGGTGTTGGTCTTCCAGTTCTCGGCGAAGTCGTAGAACTGGTCGATCTCGCTCTTCCACTCGGCGACGCTCCAGTCGCCGCCGCCCTTCTTGCCGCAGAAGTGACCGTTGAAGTGGGTGCCGATCTCGTTCCCGTCCTGCCATGCCTTGCCGAGTTGGTCCAGCGTGGTGCGGATGTGCTCGTCGGTGGCGAAGCTGATCGCCGCCGAGCCCCTGGCGTGCTGAGGCGGGGAGTAGAGCTCCTTCTTGTCCCTGGGCAGCAGGTAGATGCCCGTGAGGAAGAAGGTCATGTGGGCGTCGTACTCCCTGGCCAGCTCCCGGTAGTGCGAGAAGAGCCCGTCGTCGCCCTGCAGCGCGCCGTCCCAGGAGAAGACCACGAACTGGGGCGGCTTCTCGCCCGGCTTGAGCGGAACCGGCTTCAACTGCCCGCGCTGCGGACCGGTGTAGGAGGTGGAGCCGTCCCCCAGGACCTTCGCCCTGCCGTCCCACCGGGGCTTCTGATCCGGCTTGGCGGGGGCCCTCTTGCGAGCGCCGGAGGAGGCGGTCGGGGTGGGGGTGTCCGAGCGGGTCAGGACCAGATAGCCCGCGACCAGTGACGCGACGACGAGAAGGGCCGCCAGGGTCAGCACCCCCGGGGGTGTGGTGCGGCGGGGTCGGCGGCGGCGGCCGGACGGCGGTTTCATGCGCGGCTCATTCTGCGAGGGGGGGTGGGGGGCGGAACGGTTCCGGGCTGGGCTCAGCCGATGCCGCGGGCACCGGACCAGATGCGGTACGGCACGCTGTCGCCGGGGGAGCCCGCGGTCCCCTTCAACGGCAGGGGTTCGAGGCTCTTGGCGAGGTCGATGCGGTAGGCCACCACGGCCGTCGACACGGAGTTGGCCGTGCCGATGTACCAGGCGGCGGTGTCGTTCTGCGTGGTGCCGGCCTTCCCGGCCACCGTGGCGGTGGTCGCCGCCCCCGGGCGGGCGGTGCGGAAGGCGTCGGTGAGGGCGGACTGGACCGCCTCGGCCACGGCCGCCTTCACCGCACGGCGGGACGCGGGCTTCGTCAGCGGGACCTCGGAGCCGTTGCGGGTGATCCGGGCCACCGAGTACGGCTCGACGTGCCGGCCGGCGGCGGCGAACGTGGTGTATCCGCTCGCCATGCGGATCGCGCTGGGCGTGGCACTGCCCAGGGACATCGCGGGCACCTGCGGGCCGAAGCTGGAGGAGAGCAGGCCCGCCCGCTGGGCGGTTTCCCGCACCGTGTCCAGGCCGGTGTCCATGCCGAGCTGCATGAACGGCGTGTTCACCGACAGGGCGAGCGCCCGGCTCAGGCTGATGCGCCCGTAGGACTTCCCGCCGTCGTTGTGGGAGGTGACCTTCTTGCCGCCGCGGTCCCAGTAGGGGCCCTCGGGTGTGGTGACGGCGATGCCGTCGTCCCCGTCGTACAGCGTCTGCGGGGTCACCTCGGTCGCGGGGCCCTCACGAGTCTTGTGCACGCCGTTCTCCAGGGCGGCGGCGTAGACGAACGGCAGGAAGGCAGAACCGGCGGGGACGGTGGTGGCGTTGGACTCGTTGTAGCCCTGTTCGCGGTGGTCGGGGCCGCCGTGGACGGCGAGGATGCGCCCGTCGGTGGCCACCGAGGCGGCGCCGAAGTGCAGGGACTTCGCCTTGGCCGGGTCGCCCTTCCGCGCCTGCTTGCGGGCCTTGTCCACGGCGTCGGTGAGCGCGGTCTCCTGCTTGCTGTCGAAGGTCGTGTAGATCTGGTAGCCGCCGAGGTCGAACTCCCTGGCCGAGAGGTGCGCCGCCTTCTTGGCGTACTGGGCTGCCAGTTCGACGAGGTAGTCGCTCTGCTTGCCGGTGTCGTACCCGGGCGCCCGCTTCAACGGCTCGGGGAACTCCTTGTACCGGGCCCGCTCGGACTTCGACAGCGCCCCGGTGTCGACCATGCGGTCGAGGATCCAGGACCAGCGCTCCACCGCCCGGTCGTGGTTGGCCTTGCTCAGGGCCGGGTCGTAGAGCCCGGCGCCCTTGAGGAGGGAGGCGAGGAACGCGGCCTCGCCGGCGTCGAGTTCGCCGACGTCCTTGCCGTAGTAGGCCTGGGCGGCGCGCTGGATGCCGTAGGTGCCGCGGCCGAACCAGCTCGTGTTGAGGTAACCCTCGAGGATGTCGTCCTTGCTCATCCCGTTGTCGAGCTTGAGGGCGAGCATCGCCTCGGTGAACTTGCGGCCCACCGAGCGGTCCTGGTTGAGGTAGACGTTCTTGACGTACTGCTGGGTGATGGTGGAGCCGCCCTGGGTGTCCCCCTGGCCGAGGGTGCGCCACAGGGCGCGGGTGAGGCCGCTGAAGGATATGCCGGGGTCGCTGTAGAAGCTCGCGTTCTCCGCCGCCAGCACCGCGCCCCGGACGTCCTCGGGGATGTCCTTCAGCGGCATGTCCTGCCGCCGCACCCAGCCGGTGCGGGCCATGGGCGTCCCGTCGGACCAGAAGTAGACGTTGTCCTGCTGGGTGGCGTACGAGTTGAGGTTCTCCGGAATGTCGGTGGCGGCGTATGCGGAGCCCAGGAGGACGACGATCAGGCCGGTGAACGTCAGCGCGGCACCGAGCCACTGCCGCCAGGAAGGCATCCAGCGGCGCCAGCCGGTGCGGTCGGCGTGCGGGTAACGGGGGCGGAGGCGGTGGGCGTGCGACCCGACGCGGGTGACGAGCCGGTTCAGCCTGGGGCCCGCGACTGGGATCCGGGACGGGCGGGCAGTCCGGGGGACCCGGCGCCGGTGGCGCGACCTGCCGGGTGCGCTGCCGTCCGGGGCTGTGGCGGAGGATGGGTTCGCGTTGTCGGTGGCGGCCACGTCGACGGTGCGTAAGAGCACGGTCTCGTCCGCGTTCATGGAAGCGGGGACCTTCAACTGCATGGTCTCGTCCGGTTCCCGCCCAGCCTTGTACACGGCTTGTCTCCCTCCCGCTCACGGTGGTGCTCGCACGGAAGGGCATGGCTGCCGTGGTCGACGGCAACGAGCCCTCATGTCCCCCGCCTTGCGGCCCCTCGTGGCGATCGAAAGCTATCAGCGGCCTTTACAGTTTCTCCACACCGGTATGGCAAGAGTGATCAAAAGGAATCCCGAAGGGCGGTATTTTTGCCGGCGCGGATTAGTCTGTGCGCATGCCTCGCTACGAGTACCGCTGCCGGACCTGCGGCGACACCTTCGAACTCAGCCGTCCCATGGCTCAGTCCTCCGCTCCGGCGGCATGCCCCTCGGGTCATGACGACACGGTGAAGCTCCTCTCCACGGTCGCGGTCGGCGGCTCTGCCTCTGCCCCGGCACCGGCACCCCGCTCAGGTGGCGGCGGTGGCGGTGGCGGCTGCTGCGGAGGCGGCTGCTGCGGCTGACTTACCCCGGTTCAGCTCCCCAGGTAGCGGAGCACTGCCAGCACCCTGCGTGAGTATCCCTCACCCCCTGCCAGCTCCAGCTTGTCGAAGATCGCGTTGATGTGCTTCTCCACCCCGCTCTGGGAGATGTGGAGCCGCTGAGCGATGGCCGCGTTGGTATGCCCCTGAGCCATCTCGGCGAGCACGTCCCGCTCGCGTGCGCTGAGCCGGCCGAGCAGGTCGGTGTGGGTCGTGCGGCCGAGCAGCTGCCGCACGACCTCCGGGTCGAACGCGGCACGGCCGCGGGCCACCCGCTCCAACGCGTCCAGGAACTCGTCGACCTGGACCACACGGTCCTTGAGCAGATATCCGACTCCTTCCGAGTCGCCGGTCAGCAGCTCCGTCGCGTACCGCTTCTCCACGTACTGTGAGAGCACCAGCACCCCGACCTCCGGCCACCTCTCGCGGATCTCCAGGGCCGCGCGCAGGCCCTCGTCGCTGTGGGTGGGCGGCATCCGCACGTCGGCGATGACGACGTCCGGCGGGTCCTCGGCAACGGCCTTCAGCAGCAGTTGTGCGTTGCCGACGGCGGCGAGCACCTCATGCCCCTCCTCCGCGAGGAGCCGTACCAGCCCCTCTCTCAGCAGGGTGGAGTCCTCGGCCAGGATCACTCGCACGGCAGCTCCGCGGTCACGAAGGTGGGGCCGCCCGGCGGGCTGACCACATTGAGGGATCCGTCAAGGGCGTTCACCCGCCGGGCCAGCCCGAACAGCCCGCTCCCCGACGCGTTCGCGCCACCGCAGCCGTCGTCCTCGACACACACGTACAACAAGCCGTCCTCCACTCCCACAGCGACGCGTATTCGGTTCGGCTTGGCATGCTTGACCGCGTTGGTGACGGCCTCGCAGACGACGAAGTAGGCGACGGTCGCCACGGCCTTCTCCGGTTCCTCGGTGAGGCCGTACTCCACCCTCACCGGCACGGACGCCCGCTCGGCGACCGTCTCCAGCGCGGCGCGCAGTCCGGCCTCGTCCAGCGTGGTCGGGTAGATCCGCCAGGCGACCTCCCGCAACTCGTCCAGGGCCTGCCGGCTCTCCTCATGGGCCTGACGCAGCAACTGGTCGGCGCGGTCGGGGTCCTGGCTGCGCCGGGCACGGCCGAGCAGCATGCCGAGGGCGACCAGGCGCTGCTGAACGCCGTCGTGCAGGTCCCGCTCGATACGGCGCCGCTCCTCGTGCACCGCGTCGACCACCGCGGCCCGGCTCGCGGACAGCTCGGCGATGCGCCGCTCCAGGTCCTCCTGATGGCGGGGCACGAGGACGCGGCGCGCCAACTGCCCTTCCAGCCCGGCCACTCCGAATATCCCCTGCGCCGAGAGAAACAGCAGGAACATCCCGGCCAGGCTGCTGTTGACGATCGAGCCGGGAAAGCGGATGTCGGTCAGCAGCCACGCGTACATCCACAACGTCCCGTAGACGAGTCCGATGCCCACCGCCAGTATCACGACCCCGCCGAGGAGTCCGAGGGGCCAGCGGCAGGCCACGTACCGCAAGGCCCGCATGTCCTCGTGCGTGGGCGGGAGGCGCACGCCCAGCCAGGCCCTCAGCCGCGCTCGCTCCCACTCCCCCAGTCCTCGTGCGCCCGCGAGTACGGGACGGAGTATGGCGCGACGGCCGGTCGGCCATGCCGCCACGGGCAGCAGGGCCAGGCCGGCCAGAACGATGAAGACCAGCTCGACGACGGCCGCGGCGGCTCCCAGGATGAGACCGACCGCGCACCGCACTCCACGCCGCGCCATGTTTCGCATGATCGCGAGGCTAGCCGGGCGCGAGGGGGCCGCACACTGCGGAAAACCGCAATTCGAGGCTGCGGAGAACCGCAAGGCATCGTGCGGATTTCCTCAGGGATCCTTCAGCTCCGATTTTCTAGCGTGGTCGGCATGACAGCCATCGCGCACACGATCACAGCGGACGCGGTCGCGGCCGGGGCGGCCGCCGACGCCGGGCCGCAGTGGGTCAACGACCTCATGGACGCGCTGGGCGCGCCGGGTGCCGGTCTCGCCATCGCCCTGGAGAACCTGTTCCCGCCGCTGCCCAGCGAGGTGATCCTGCCCATGGCCGGGTTCGCCGCGAGCAGCGGGCGGATGAGCCTGCTCGCCGTCCTGCTGTGGACGACGGCCGGCTCGGTGATAGGCGCCCTCGCGCTGTACGGCGTCGGCGCGCTGCTCGGCCGCGACCGGACGGTGGCGATAGCAGCCCGGCTGCCGTTGGTGAAGGTCTCCGACATCGAGCGGACGGAGGCATGGTTCCTGCGGCACGGCACCAAGGCGGTGTTCTTCGGCCGGATGATCCCGATCTTCCGCAGCCTGATATCCGTGCCGGCGGGTGTGGAGCGCATGCGCCTGCCGGTGTTCCTGGGGCTGACCACGCTGGGCAGCGCGATCTGGAACACGGTTTTCGTGCTCGCGGGCTACCTCCTCGGCGCGAACTGGCACCAGGTGACGGACATCGTCTCCGCCTACTCGAAGGTGGTCCTCATCGTGGCGGCCCTGGCGGTGGTGGCGTTCGCCGGCGTACGGCTGCTGCGACGCCCCCAAAGGGGCGCGGGGAACTGCGCGCCAAGCCACAACACACCCGCACCCGCACCCGCACCCGCACAACACCGCACCCCTCCGAGCTCCTAGGCGAACCGGCCAGGCCCAGCGGCAGCGGCCCGCAGAAGCTCCCGCAGGATCCGCTCCCCCGCAAGGACGCCCCGCTCGGGAAGCGCCCTGATCGCGGGAGCCGTCCAGTCGCTGTCGGCCAGCTCCCCGTGGCCCGGGCGCCAGCCCTGGTCGGCCGCGAGGAGCAGGTCGGCGTCGAGCAGGGAGTCGCCGGCGGCGAGGGTGAGATCGGCGCCGGTCCTACGGGCGACCTCGCGCATCGCCGCGCTCTTCGTGAGCGGCTTGGGCACGGCGTAGATCTTGCGGCCCTGCAGGGACACGGTCCAGCCGCGGTTCTCCGCCCACACCGCGAGCTCCTTCACCCAGTCCTCGTCCAGCAGTTCACGCTCGACGACGAGGTAGGCGAAGAGGTCGTCGGCGACGCGGTGCTTGCGCACCCAGACCGGGTCGGCGGCCCTGAGCAGGTGTTCCTGCACCTCGGCCAGGGGCGCGCACTGGTCGGCCAGCCGCGCACACACCTGTGCGTGCCAGTCGGGGTCGGACACGCCGTCCACCAGGATGTGGCCGCCGTTCGCGCAGATCGCGTAGGTGGGCGCGGGGCCCGGCAGATTGATGCGCAGGTACTGCTTGCGCGTGCGTGTCGTCGTCGGGACGAACACGGCCGTGTCGCCCAGGTCCGTGAGGAGCTGGGCCGCCGTCTCCGTCATGTACGACAGCGGTCTGCTCTCGTGCACCTCCACGCACAGCAGCCGGGGCGCCCTTGCGTCCGGCATGGTCAGCGCCAGGGCGGCAGCGGAGTAGATCAGTGTGCGGTCGAGGTCGCTGGCGACGAGTGCGGGCATCAGACCGTCACCGCCTTGCCGTCGGCGCCGGTCGCGCCCCGGGTGTACTTGGGGTGGATCAGGCCGACGCAGGTGTACGGCAGCGCGGCCACCTCCTCGACGGGTACGCCGCGTTGCCCGGCCAGCAGGCGTACGTGGTCGAGGTCGCTGCCCGCCCCGGCGCGTGCCAGGACCTTCCAGGGCACGCGGCGCAGCATCACCCGGGTGGTCTCGCCGACGCCGGGCTTGACGAGGTTCACGTCGTGGATGCCGTACTCCTCGCTGATGCGCTCGACGGCGGCCCAGCCCTCCCAGGTGGGCGAGCGGTCGGCGGCGAGCAGTTCCTTGGCCTGGGCGCAGGCGGCGTCCGCCACCTCGGGGAAGCGTGCGGAGACGGCGTCCAGGAACGTCACCGAGACGTCGGTGCCGGCGAGTTCGCGGTAGAACTTGGCGCCGTGGAAGTCGTGCGGTCCGACGAGGTCCGCCCGCAGCACGGTCCGCGAGATCAGGCCGGACACGGTCGAGTTGAGGCAGGCGGAGGGGATGAGGAAGTCCTCGCGGGTGCCGTAGGTCCGTACGCAGGAGCCCGGGTCGGCCAGGACGGCGATCTCGGGGCTGAAGCCGGTGATGCCGTCGGACTTCTCGAACTCTTCCAGCGCCTGGGCGAGTTCGCGGGTGATGGCGCCCTTGCCGGTCCAGCCGTCGACGAAGACGACGTCCCGGGGGTCGTGGTGCTCGGCGAGCCAGCGCAGCGCGTTGGCGTCGATGCCGCGGCCGCGGACGATCGACACGGCGTAGTGCGGCAGGTCGAGGCCGTGCCGGTGCTGGGCCCAGCGGCGCATCAGGATGCCGATCGGGGTGCCCGCGCGGGCCAGGGAGACCAGGACCGGGCGGGGCGACCGCTCGGCCAGGACGGTCTCGGTGACCACGCCGACCGCCTGGGCGATGCGGGCCGCCGAGTCCTCCAGCGCGGCGTGGAACAGCTCCTGGTACTGCTCGCTGGGCTGGTACTCCACGGGCAGCGACTCGGCGTAGTGCGCGCCGCCGCTCTGGATCGCCTCCTCGCGCTCCTCGGTCGGCGCCTCCAGCGTCACGTCCGAGAGGTCCTGGAGCAGCCAGCCGACCTCCTCGGGCGCGTACGAGGAGAAGGCGGGGCCGCGGAGGGGCTCGGGCAGCATGGAGGGCCTTTCGGGGGCGTGCGGGGCCTCGGGGACGTACGACGGTACGACGGCGAGGAGGACCTCGGGGGTGTGCGCGGCGAGCTGGGCCAGCAGGCCGTCGGGCGCGTGCAGCGGGGGCGTGTCCGCGGCCGAGTCGACGACGGCGACGACGGCGTCGAACCCGGCCCCCGCGACGTTGTAGGCGTACCGCTCGCCGGGGCCGTCCGCGGGGTTGTCGTGGGCGGGGAAGCGCAGGCGGGTGCGTATCGCGTAGCCGGGGTCGTCGACGGCGAGGACGGGCGAGCGGGTGGTGGTCGAGTAGCGCACCTCGACGTCCGTGGCCAGCTCCAGGGCTTCCGCGAGCCGCAGCGGGGCGTACATCAGCTCCTCGAAGCCGAGGACGAGCACGCGGCGGGCGCCGGCGGGCAGTGCCTCGGCGAGCCGGGCGGCCAGGGCGGGCAGGGCGGCCTCCAGGCGCTCCCGGTGCGCGGGGGTGAAGCCGTGCCGTCCGCCGTCGGGCAGGCCCTCGGGCCAGCGCAGGTCGATGCGGGTGACGTGGGGGTGGGCGAGGTTGTCGTCCGGCTGCGGGCCGGTGGGGGCTGTTCGCGCAGTTCCCCGCGCCCCCAGGGGGCCGGCGGCAACGTCCTCAAGGGGCGCGGGGAACTGCGCGACCGGCCCGGACGATGCCGCAGACGACGAACCACCCTCCGCGGCACTCTCTGACTCGTACCGCGCCACCAGTTCCTGCCCCTTCTCCAGCACCCCCTCGGGCAGCCGCACGGTCCCCGAAGCCGCTGTCACGAGATCCACCCGCGCGCCGATCTCCCCGGCGAATTCCGCGAGGCGACCCGCGTCGGCCGCCGACCGCATGTCCACCAGCGCCACCACGACGTACCGCCGCCGCGGATACCGCTCGTGAAGATCCCGGACGGTGTTCAGCACCGTGTTCCCCGTGGAGAACTCGTCGTCGACCAGGACCAGCGGCCCGTCGCCGGTGAGCAGCGCGGGGTCCTCCGGCAGCAGCAGGTGCGAGGTCGCGTGCGAGTGGGCCTCCTCGAAGCCGCCGGCCGGGTCGAGACCGGCGACGGAGCGGCGGGTGGAGTGCAGGTAGGGGGCGAGGCCCAGACCGTCGGCGACGGAGTGGCCGAGGCCGGTCGCGGTCTCGGCGTAGCCGAGGACGACCGCGCGGCGCGCCTCGTCGGCGCCCAGCAGGTCACGTACGCGGCGGCCCAGCTCGAAGCCGTGGCCGTAGATTACGGACGGCGACTGCGGGACGTGCTTGCCGAGCACGTTCGACACCAGCAGGTGGGCCCGCTTGGGATTGCGGCGCAGGGCCAGTCCCAGCAGGCCGGTGAGCCGGTCGTCGCCGACGAGCTCGACACCGAGCCGCTCGGCGACCCAGCTGCCCGACCAGACGCCGCCGGCACCGTCGGCCTTCCCGGCCCGCACTCCGTCGCCGTCGTCGTCGCGCACCTGGTGGTGCACCCCCTCGTTCACTGCCTTCTCCATGAATTCCCTGCGTCGAAGTCGCCGGTCTCCCCGGCGAGCCTGCGTTCCTGCGTTCCTCGGATGCCGTGCGTTCAGTCGCGCAAGCCGGCCGCGAGCAGCTCCACGAAGCCGATGTCCTCGTTCGCCACGCCGAAAACCTCGGCACGCAGCAGGGTCCGCTCGGCCCAGGCCCGATGCGGCTTCACCTCGTTCATCTTGTTCGTGTACGCCGACCTCAGCACACCCCCGCCGCCGCGCTCGGGGCGCAGGATGTCCTGGGCGTCCGAGAACTCCTCGTGGCTGACGACCGACAGGGCGTGCACGGGCAGCACGTGCGAGGGGTGGATGCAGGTCTTGCCCAGCAGTCCGTTGGCCTGGTCCAGGGAGATCTCCCTGAGCAGGCCGTCCATGGCGTGCTCAATCAGCTTCTCGCGCAGTTCCGCGGCCTGCACCTCAAGGAAGGGGCTCTGCCGCAGCAGCGGCTTGAACATGCGCTCCTGGACCCGGAAGTACTCCCACACCGGCCCGGTCACGGTGAAGCCGGTCCCGTCGGCGCGGCCCAGCATGTTCACCACGTCGGCGATCACGGAGGCGACGATCTGCACGTCGTAGGCCGTCATGTCGGGGCCTCTGCGCAGTCCGTACGAGGAGCAGAAGTCCGTCACGCCGAGGCGCAGGGCGAGGACGCGGTCGCGGTACTTGTCGACCGCCCGGGAGATGCCCTCCAGGGTCGCCACGCGCGACTCGCGGTAGAGCAGCTCCGGCGACTCCAGCACCGGCATGGCGAAAAGGCGCCGGGCGCCCTCGGTCCCGGTCTCGGCGGTCGCCAGCGCCTCCAGGAAGGGGATGCCGCGTTCCTCGGTGAACTTCGGCAGTACGAATCCGGACAGCACCCGGACGGCGGGCCCGAGGCGGCGTACCAGGTCGGGGATCTGCTCGGGGACGCGGACCCGGATGAAGAGCAGCGGCAGGTCCGCACCCGGGCGGTCGGCGAGCGCCGTGAGCTGGCGGACGAGGTTCTCCTCGCCCGGGCCGACCTCCGCGTCGTCGATGGAGTCCTCCAGGCACAGGACCATGGAGACCACGCCGCGACCGGCCTGCTTGAGGATGTCGTCGGCGAGGCGGGGCCGGGTGGCCGGGCTGTAGAGCGTGGCGCCGAGGGCGGCCGAGAGCAGCCAGGCCGGCGAATCCGCGGTGAACGTACACGGCTCGCGGTAGAAGAGACGCTTCCGCACCTCAGGGGCGATGTGCCCGAAATGACGCATGGAACTCCCCCGTGGTGGTTGTGCGACCTGCGAATCGTCGAAAGCTGGCCGGTAATAGTACGTAGAAGTCCATGGCAGAGGTTCCCATCAGGCATGAATTTCAGGTAACGCGGGCAAGCACAGCCGGGCCCGGCCATGACGACGGTAGTCCGCGAGGGCCGTCCGCGCCGCTCGTGGCGCCGCGGGCCCCCGCGTTGTCGTGAGCAGGACCGAGAAGGCAGGATGACGGCATGACGCACGCGATGCTGAAGGGGTCGAACGTCCCGCTGGAAGCCACCACGGTGCGCGCCGTGCTGCGCTGGACACCCGGGCAGGGGGTTCCGGACGTCGACGCCTCCGCGTTGCTCCTCGGCCCCGACGGTCATGTGCGCTCCGACGAGGACTTCGTCTTCTACAACCAGCCCCGGCACCCGTCCGGGAAGGTGTGGCGGCTCGGCAAGAAGCGGGTCGCCGAGGGTCTGACCGACACGATCCAGTCGGATCTCGCCGGTGTCGAGTCGGGCGTCAGCCGGATTCTGCTGGTCGCTTCGGCGGACGGCGTCACGTTCGACCGCGTACGGGCACTGCGCATTCTGCTGTACGACGCGGCGGGCACCGGCGCGGAGGCTCTGGCGTACTTCGACGTCAAGCCGGAGACGGGCCAGGAGACCGCGCTGATCTGCGGCGAGCTGTACCGGCGCGGGGAGGGCTGGAAGTTCCGGGCGCTGGGCGAGGGCTATTCGAACGGGCTTCAGGGGCTCGCGACCGACTACGGCATCTCCGTGGACGAGTCGGAGGCGATGGAGGAGACGGACGGACAGCCGGCGACCGCCGACCCGGCACAGCCCACGACCTCCGCCACGACCCAGCAGCCCCCGGCCACGACCCAGCAGCCCGCGACCGCGGCCCCGCCCGCCCCCGAGGTGTCCCGGCCGCTGCCCCCGGAGCAGCCGACCGCGGTGCCCGCGCAGCCCGCGTACGGCTATCCGCCCCAGCAGCCCCCGGCGACCCAGCCGGCGTACGGCTACCCGCAGCCCACCAGCCAGCCCGCCTACGGCTACCCCCAGGCACCGGCGACCGCGGGCGTCACGGGCGCGCAGTCCGGCTACGGCTACCCGGAGCCGGTCGCGGCCGCGGCCCCCGACCCGGACTTCCGCCTGCCCCCGCAGGGCCCGCAGTTCATCGGACGCTAGGCAGGGCCAGGGCCCTCGGCCCTGGCCCTCAGCGCTCGACCTTCGTCTTGTAGCCCCGGCCCCACTGGAGCCCCCACCCGTACAACCGGTCCAGCTCGGCCTGGAACCCGTAGACGAACTTCGCCTCGCGGCGCACGATGATCTCGTCCTTGACCTTTTCGATCATGACGACGGCGCAGGAGCGGGCCTGCGGCTGGCGTTCGTCGAGGTGGATCTCGATGCGGGGGCCGTTGCTCGGGTAGAGGGTGACGATGGCGTGGGCGCGGTCGAAGGCGGGTGTCGCGTCGTAGATGTAGACGAAGACCAGGAGCCGCTTGATGCTGTCGCGGTGGTCGAGGTTGATGTACATCGTCTCGCCGGACGCGGAGCCGAAGCGGTCGTCGCCGCTGAGCTTGACGTACGGCGGGGCGTTGACGTCGCCGAAGTAGCCGCCGAGGGGCTGGACGACGCCCTTGCTGCCGTCCTGGAGTTCGTACAGACAGCCCAGGTCGAGGTCGACGTTGACCACGCTCTGGCTGTGGCCGATGACCTCGGGCGGTTTGAGGGCCCTGAAGGGGTGCCGCAGCAGGCTCTCGCGCTGCGGGCCGCCGATGTCGGAGGTGCGCATCCGCCAGCTCAGGTTGACCCGGAGATGGCCGGTGGCCGCGCCCTGTTTGGTGAGTGATATCTGCGCGCGCCGCTTGGTCAGTTCGATCGCGTTGGTTGCCGCGTGACCCGAGTCGAACTGCACATCGCGCCCGCGCCGGAGTCCGTCGAACAGGCCCATTCCGCCCCCACGTTCCCTTGGTGACCACGGGTCCTCGCCGTACCCGCGGCCCTTGACGACCGACGGGGCGGCCCCGAGGAGTCACCTCGGTGGCCGCCCCGCACAGAGCGTTCCTCACCCGGAGGGGTGTCACACCCCGGACGAGACCTCAGTCTTCTCGTCCGAGCCGGCTTTTCCCTCGGCCGCCGCCAGTGCCTTGTTGCGGCGGACGGAGGACCAGAAGGACCAGGCGATCAGGATGACGCCGACCGAGCCGGTGATGAACTCGTTGATCTCGTACCGGATGGTGACGAGCAGGATCATGGCGAGCGCGCCGATCGCGTAGTGCGCGCCGTGCTCCAGGTAGACGTAGTCGTCGAGGGTGCCCTCGCGGACCAGGTAGACCGTGAGCGACCGGACGTACATGGCGCCGATGCCGAGGCCGAGGGCCATCAGGACGATGTCGTTGGTGATGGCGAAGGCGCCGATGACACCGTCGAAGGAGAAGGACGCGTCCAGGACCTCCAGGTAGAGGAACATGAAGAACGCGGCTTTACCGGCAACGACGACCGCGGAGCGCGGCTTGCCGGAGCGGGCGGCCTCTTCCTCCTGCTCGTGTTCGCGTTCCTCCTCCTCTTCGAGCTTGTCCTCGAAGTAGCCGGAGAGACCGCCGACGATCATGTAGGTGATCAGGCCGCCGATACCGGAGAGCAGAACCGTCTCCGCCTTGTCGACGTGCGTGCCGCCGTGCTGGTGGGCGTGGGTCGCGAAGGTCATCGCCGAGATCAGCAGGACGATCAGCGCGATGCAGACCGACAGCATGTCGACCTTGCCGAGCTTGGCCAGCGGGCGCTCCAGCCACCCGAGCCACTTGATGTCCCGGTCCTCGAAGATGAAGTCCAGGAAGATCATCAACAGGAACATACCGCCGAAGGCGGCGATCGCCGGGTGGGCGTCCGTCACGAGCTGCTGGTACTGGTCCTTGTCGGTGAGCGCGAGGTCGACGGCCTCGATCGGCCCGAGCTGTGCGCTGAGAGCGACGATCACGACGGGGAAGACCAGCCGCATGCCGAACACGGCGATCAGGATGCCGATCGTGAGGAAGATTTTCTGCCAGAAGGCACTCATCTTCTTCAGGATTCCGGCGTTGACCACCGCGTTGTCGAAGGACAGCGAGATCTCGAGGACGGACAGGATCGCTACGAGCCCGAGGGCGGCCCACCCTCCGTAGAGGACCGCTGCGACCAGGCCGAGCGCGGTGACCGCGAACGACCACCCGAAGGTTTTCAGAAGCACTGGCTACCCAATCGTGTGTGTACGGGTCTCTCCCGTGCCGTACCCGGCTTTGCGAACTCTTGAAGCCGAAGTCTAGTCGGCCCCCCTCAGCACCCCACCGGGCCCCGGATTTTGCTCATAACGCGTTATGAGACGTTGACCCCGAAGTCCAGTGCGATCCCCCGCAGCCCCGACGCGTACCCCTGTCCGACGGCCCTGAACTTCCATTCACCCTGGTAGCGATAGAGCTCGCCGAAGATCATCGCGGTCTCCGTGGAGGCGTCCTCGCTGAGGTCGTACCGGGCGAGCTCCTGGCCGTCCGCCTGGTTCACCACGCGGATGAAGGCGTTGCTGACCTGTCCGAAGGTCTGGTTTCGCTCATCGGCCATGTGGATGGAGACGGGAAAGACGATCTTGTCGCACTGGGGCGGCACCTTGGAGAGGTCGATCAGGAGCGACTCGTCGTCGCCGTCGCCCTCACCGGTGAGGTTGTCACCGGTGTGCTCCACGGAACCGTCCGGGCTCTTGAGCTGGTTGTAGAACACGAACCACTCGTCCCCGAGCACGCGTCCGCCGCTGCACATCAGCGCGCTGGCGTCGAGGTCGAACGGGGCTCCGGTGGTGGAGCGCGCGTCCCAGCCGAGCCCGACCATCACCTGCGTGAGGTTCGGTGCGGCCTTGGACAAGGAGACGTTGCCCCCTTTGGCGAGCGTGACGCCCATGATGCTGTCCCTCCCCGGGTGGTGTCTCTCAGGTGGTCCTGCACGTCCGGCGCCGCACGTAAACCGTGCGGCGCCGGACAGGAAGACCTGGGGGCCCTGTCGCCAGGGCCCTTCAGATGGCTCAGACGTTCACACCGAAGTCCTGCGCGATGCCGCGCAGGCCCGAGGCGTAGCCCTGGCCGATGGCGCGGAACTTCCACTCCGCGCCGTGCCGGTAGAGCTCACCGAAGACCATGGCGGTCTCGGTGGAGGCGTCCTCGCTCAGGTCGTAGCGGGCGATCTCCGCGCCGCCAGCCTGGTTCACGACGCGGATGAACGCGTTGCGCACCTGGCCGAAGGACTGCTGGCGGGTCTCGGCGTCGTAGATGGAGACCGGGAAGACGATCTTCTCGACGTCGGCCGGGACCGTGGCGAGGTTGACCTTGATCTGCTCGTCGTCGCCCTCGCCCTCACCGGTGAGGTTGTCGCCGGTGTGCTCGACGGAGCCGTCCGGGCTCTTGAGGTTGTTGAAGAAGATGAAGTGCTGGTCGTTGCCGACCTTGCCGGAGTTGTTCAGCAGCAGCGCGCTGGCGTCCAGGTCGAAGTCCGTGCCGGTCGTGGTGCGGACGTCCCACCCCAGACCGATGATGACCGCGGTCAGGCCCGGCGCCTCCTTGCTCAGCGATACGTTGCCGCCCTTGCTGAGGCTGACTCCCACGAGTCCTCCATTGGTGTCCAGGGGCGGGAAGCCCCGTTGTGCTCGGATGTCGGATCAACGAGTCGATCCTAGTGACGGGTTCCCGCCCCACGCAGGCCCTGAAGCCGACAATTCAGCGGGTGTCGAGCGCATGACGCCCGACCGGCGTCACAGGGTGTCGAGCGCCTTCACGTAGTCGTTGAGGTCGCGCGCGTCCGGCAGGCCGTTGACGACGGTCCAGCGCACGACGCCCTCCTTGTCGATGACGAAGGTGCCGCGCACGGCGCAGCCCTTGTCCTCGTCGAAGACGCCGTAGGCGCGCGAGACGTTGCCGTGCGGCCAGAAGTCCGACAGCAGCGGGTACTCCAGGCCCTCCTGCTCGGCGAAGACGCGCAGCGTGTGGATGGAGTCGTTGGAGACGGCGAGCAGCTGGGTGTCGCGGTCGGAGAACTGCGGCAGGTTGTCCCGCAGCTCGCACAGCTCGCCCGTGCACACGCCGGTGAAGGCGAAGGGGTAGAAGAGCAGCACCACGTTCTTCCGACCGCGGAAGTCGGACAGCTTCACGCTCGCGCCGTGGTTGTCCTTGAGCTCGAAGTCGGGGGCCTTCTCGCCGACCTGGATCGCCATCGTTGTGGGTGTCCCTTCATGGGGCTTCTGGAATGGGCCCCACCCTACGCAGGGACCGGCGCAGACCGGTGGGCGGGCCGACGATGCCGGCCCGCCCCGTCCGTGCGGCTGACGTGTGGACGTGCCGTACGGCTAACGCTTCGACTTGGCGGCTTTCGGCGTCGCCAGCCGGCTGCCGCTCCAGTCCTTGCCGACGCTGACGCTCTTGGACGCCGTCAGACCCGCCGTGGTGGCGGCTTCCGAGATGTCGCTCGGCTCCACATAGCCCGAACGGCCGGTCTTCGGCGTGAGGAGCAGGATCGCGCCGCCCTCTTCGATGTACGTGGTGGCATCGACCAGCGCATCCGTCAGGTCGCCGTCGTCGTCACGGAACCACAGCACAACGGCGTCGGCCACGTCGTCGTAGTCCTCGTCCACCAGGTCGCCCTCGACGATGCCTTCAATGGCCTCGCGGAGTTCCTGGTCCACGTCGTCGTCGTAGCCGATCTCCTGGACCACCTGCCCGGGCTGGAACCCCAGCCTGGCGGCAGGGTTCGTCCGCTCCTCCGCGTGGTCCGCGGTCGCGCTCACGGGTTGCCTCCTGATCATTTCTTGGGATGTCGGTACCCCCTGCTCCTGTGAGCTCGAGGGAATCTCAGCCACGCGCGTGCGCGAAGCATTGGCCGTAGTCCACACGGGCGGGGCGGATCGCGCAAGTACCCGGCCGTTCAGACCGCCGAAACGGTGACGATCCTGGCGGTGTCACCGCAACTCCAGGCACACCATCATGGCCCGAGGTGATGCACACCACACCTTTCTGCCCTGTTTGGGCGTTTGGGAATCGTCTGCGGGTACGAGACTCGAAGGTATTCGCCCCATACGTCACGGAGCCGGTCCCACGCCCGGGTTACCGCTGGGTAGAGATGACGTTTACGGCCCCGAGGTGGACCATGGGGAGCGGCGCGGCCAGAGCGACAACGACCGGCGACCCCAGCGAAACAGCGGCCCTCGCAGGCCCTCTGACAGGTAAGGAACAGCGTGGCTTCCGCATCCGATCGCAACCCGATCATCATTGGCGGCCTTCCGAGTCAGGTTCCTGACTTCGATCCCGAAGAGACGCAGGAATGGCTCGACTCCCTCGACGCCGCCGTCGACGAGCGCGGCCGCGAGCGCGCCCGCTATCTGATGCTGCGGCTGATCGAGCGGGCTCGCGAGAAGCGCGTGGCCGTGCCGGAGATGCGCAGCACGGACTACGTCAACACCATCCCCACCAAGAGCGAGCCGTTCTTCCCGGGCAACGAGGAGATCGAGCGGAAGATCCTCAACGCGACCCGCTGGAACGCGGCGGTGATGGTCTCCCGGGCCCAGCGCCCCGGCATCGGCGTCGGCGGCCACATCGCCACGTTCGCGTCCTCCGCCTCCCTCTACGACGTCGGCTTCAACCACTTCTTCCGCGGCAAGGACGAGGGCGACGGCGGCGACCAGGTCTTCTTCCAGGGGCACGCCTCGCCGGGCATCTACGCCCGCGCCTTCCTGCTGGACCGGCTCAGCGAGCAGCACCTGGACGGCTTCCGCCAGGAGAAGTCGAAGGCGCCCTACGGCCTGTCGTCGTACCCGCACCCGCGCCTCATGCCGGACTTCTGGGAGTTCCCGACGGTGTCGATGGGCCTCGGCCCGATCGGCGCGATCTACCAGGCGCGGATGAACCGCTACATGCACGCGCGCGGGATCGCCGACACCTCGAAGTCGCACGTGTGGGCGTTCCTCGGCGACGGCGAGATGGACGAGCCCGAGTCGCTGGGCCAGCTGTCCATCGCCGCCCGCGAGGGCCTGGACAACCTCACGTTCGTCGTCAACTGCAACCTGCAGCGCCTCGACGGCCCGGTGCGCGGCAACGGCAAGATCATCCAGGAGCTGGAGTCGATCTTCCGCGGCGCCGGCTGGAACGTGATCAAGCTGGTCTGGGACCGCACCTGGGACCCGCTGCTCGCCCAGGACCGCGACGGCGTGCTGGTCAACAAGATGAACACCACGCCGGACGGACAGTTCCAGACGTACGCCACGGAGACCGGCGCGTACATCCGCGACCACTTCTTCGGTGACGACCACCGCCTGCGCGCGATGGTCGAGGGCATGACCGACGACCAGATCCTGCACCTGGGGCGCGGCGGTCACGACCACAAGAAGATCTTCGCGGCGTACAAGGCGGCCGTGGAGCACAAGGGCCAGCCGACGGTGATCCTCGCCAAGACGATCAAGGGCTGGACGCTGGGCCCGAACTTCGAGGGCCGCAACGCCACGCACCAGATGAAGAAGCTGACGGTCGACGACCTCAAGCGCTTCCGCGACCGCCTGCACCTGCCGATCTCCGACAAGGAGCTGGAGTCCGGCGTCCCGCCGTACTACCACCCGGGCCCGGACTCGGAGGAGATCCAGTACATGCACGACCGCCGCAGGGGTCTCGGCGGTTACGTCCCCACACGCGTCGTACGGTCCAAGCCGCTGCCGCTGCCCGAGGACAAGACGTACGCGACCGTGAAGAAGGGCTCGGGCCAGCAGTCGATCGCCACGACGATGGCCTTCGTACGCCTGCTCAAGGACCTCATGCGGGACAAGGAGATCGGCAAGCGGTTCGTGCTGATCGCGCCGGACGAGTACCGCACGTTCGGCATGGACTCGTTCTTCCCGAGCGCGAAGATCTACAACCCGCTCGGCCAGCAGTACGAGTCGGTCGACCGTGACCTGCTGCTCGCCTACAAGGAGGCGCCGAACGGCCAGATGCTGCACGACGGCATCTCGGAGGCGGGCTGCACCGCGTCCCTGATCGCCGCCGGCTCGGCCTACGCGACCCACGGCGAGCCGCTGATCCCGGTCTACGTCTTCTACTCGATGTTCGGCTTCCAGCGCACCGGCGACCAGTTCTGGCAGATGTCCGACCAGCTGGCGCGCGGCTTCGTCCTGGGCGCGACCGCCGGCCGGACGACGCTGACCGGCGAGGGCCTCCAGCACGCCGACGGCCACTCGCAGCTGCTGGCCTCCACCAACCCCGGCTGCGTGGCGTACGACCCGGCGTTCGGTTTCGAGATCGCCCACATCGTGAAGGACGGCCTGCGCCGGATGTACGGCGGCTCCGAGGAGCACCCGCACGGCGAGGACGTCTTCTACTACCTGACCGTCTACAACGAGCCGATCCAGCACCCGGCCGAGCCCGAGAACGTGGACGTCGAGGGCATCCTCAAGGGCGTCTACCGCTTCAGCGAGGGCACCGGCGGCTCGATCCCGGCGCAGATCATGGCGTCGGGTGTCGCGGTGCCGTGGGCGGTCGAGGCGCAGAAGATCCTGGCCGAGGAGTGGAACGTCAAGGCCGACGTCTGGTCGGCGACCTCCTGGAACGAGCTGCGGCGCGAGGCTGTGGCCTGCGAGGAGCACAACCTGCTGCACCCGGAGGAGGAGCAGCGGGTGCCGTACGTGACGCGGAAGCTGGCGGGCGCGGAGGGCCCGGTCGTGGCCGTGTCCGACTGGATGCGATCGGTTCCGGACCAGATCGCGCGCTGGGTGCCGCAGACGTACCAGTCGCTCGGCGCGGACGGCTTCGGCTTCGCGGACACGCGGGGCGCTGCCCGCCGCTTCTTCCACATCGACGCGCAGTCGATCGTGGTGGGGGTGCTGACCGAGCTGGCCCGTGAGGGCAAGGTCGACCGGTCGGTGCTCAAGCAGGCCATCGACCGGTACCAGCTGCTCGACGTGTCGGCGGCCGACCCGGGGGTCGCGGGCGGCGACGCGTAACGCGTCAGGCGCTGTCAAGGGGTGGTGAGCCTCACGGGTACACCGTGGGCACACCACCCCTTCACCTTTTCTACGATTCGGCCATGCAGCAGAAGTCGGCCCGACTCCGTTGGGAACAGCACACGCAGCGGCCCCTCTTCGGCCTGGCCCTGGCCTTCGCCGTCGCCTATGCCGTGCCGATCGTCCGGCCCGACGCGAGCCGGGACGTGGTGGACGTGTGCACGGCCGTCGAGTGGGTGGTGTGGGGCGCGTTCGCGCTCGACTACGTCATACGGCTCGCGCTCGCCGAGCAGCGGCTGGTGTTCGTACGGACGCACTGGCTCGACCTGGGCGCGGTGTTGCTGCCGATGCTTCAGCCGATGCGGTTGCTGCGGCTGGTGTCGACGCTGCTGCTGGTGGGGCAGCGGGCGCGGATGGCCTCGCAGATAAGGCTCACGACGTATGTCGCCGGTGCGGTGGTCGGGCTGCTGATGTTCGGGTCGCTGGCGGTGCTGTCGGTGGAGCGGGACTCGCCGGACGGGAACATCAGGACGCTGGGTGACGCGGTGTGGTGGTCGTTCACGACGATGACGACCGTGGGGTACGGGGATCACGCGCCGACGACCGGGCTGGGGCGGATGCTGGCGGTCGGGCTGATGCTGTCCGGGATCGCCCTGCTGGGTGTGGTGACGGCGAACATCGCGGCGTGGTTCATCGCGCGGTTCGAGAAGGACGATGTGGAGGAGCGGCGGCAGACGGAGGCGATACGGGAGTTGACGGAGGAGGTGCGGCGGCTGCGGGGGGAGGTGGCGGCGTTGAAGGGGACGTCCGTCGAGTAAGTCTCGGCGCACAAAGGTGGGCCCCCGGCCTGGTGGCCAGGGGTCCTTCCCTCACTTCCCCGGGTCAGAACAGCATGCCGTTGCCCGGGGTTGTCGCTCCGGACAGCCAGATGACGGCCAGGAGCGTGTCGATGGCGCCCAGTACGAGGGCGACCACGGCCGTGGCCGGGCGGGAGCCCGCCCACGTGCGGCCCATGGCGAGCCAGCCGCAGACGATCGCCACAGGGCCGAGGATGATCCCCAGCACGAAGAATCCGGCGACCGCGCAGATGACTCCGATGATTCCGAGCGTCGCGCGATCCGGCCCGGTCCGTGACCACGTCCGGCCACGTGAGCGGGGGTGCCTGCGCGTACCGTGTCCGAAGCTCGCCATCATCAACTCCCGTAAACCCTCAGTCGGTTGGGGTTCCGTTCGGGTACGACATGGCGAGTACCCCCACAGCGGGCCTCAATCCCGCTGCTTGCGCGCTGCCCCCCTCCGGCAGCGCGCCGCAGCGTCCGTCCTCCATGCCCTGCGGAGGACTTGACCCACTGTGACCTGCGATGCCCGCCGGAGGGGAGTGGTCGGCGGTCTTGTTCACCCTGATAGGCGAACGCCCGGAAAAAGACCGTCAGATGTGCGCCGCGCCCGCACCGGCGCCCGCGTTCTCACCGCGCTTGGTGAGGAACGCCACCAGCACCGCCACCACGGCGACGCCGGCGGCCACGAGGGACGCCGCGCTCATGCCGGAGATGAACGTGTCGTGCGCGACGCCCGTGATCTTCGCGGCGATCGCGTCCGGCGTGCCCGGCGCCACCGGCGGGACACCGACCTGGACCGCCTCGGACGCCTGGTGCTCCTGCTCCGGCGTCAGCGGAGGAAGCCCGGCCTTCGTCCAGTTGCCCGCGAGGTCGCTGTCGACCTTGGAGGCCATCACGGCGCCCAGCACGGCCGTGCCGAGGCTGCCGCCGATCTGCATGGCGGCCTGCTGGAGACCGCCCGCCACGCCCGACAGCTCCATCGGGGCGTTGCCGACGATGACTTCGGTCGCGCCGACCATGACCGGCGCGAGGCCGAGGCCGAGCAGGGCGAACCAGACCGACATGATGCCGCTGCCGGTGTCCGTCTCCAGCGTCGACATCCCGTACATGGCGATCGCGGTGAGCGCCATACCGCCCGCGAGCGGGATCCGCGGGCCGGCCTTGGTGATCATCGCGCCGGCGAGCGGCGAGCCGACGATCATCATGCCGGTGAGCGGGAGCAGGTGCAGTCCGGCGTCGATCGGGCTCATGCCGTGCACGTTCTGGAGGTAGAACGTCACGAAGAACAGCCCGCCCATGAAGGCGATGGCCATCAGGATCATCAGCACGACGCCCGCGGACAGCGGGACGGAACGGAACAGCGCCAGCGGGATCAGCGGCTCCCTGACCTTCGTCTCCCAGAAGGCGAACAACGCGAAGCCCACGACCGACGCGATGATGAACGCCCACGTCCTGCCGTCGCCCCAGCCCCACTCCGGAGCCTTGATCAAGGCCCAGACCAGGCAGAACATCGCGGCGGACAGCAGGGCGATGCCCAGGAGGTCGAAGGAGCGCGGGGCGTTCTCGGCGCGGTGGTCGAGCAGGATCCAGACGCCGAGGACGACGGCGAGGACACCGACCGGCACGTTGATGAAGAACACCGACTGCCAGTTGACGTGCTCGACGAGCACGCCGCCGAGGATCGGGCCGCCGGCGGTGGACGCGCCGATGACCATGCCCCAGATGCCGATCGCCATGTTGAGCTTCTCGGCCGGGAAGGTGGCCCGCAGCAGGCCGAGCGCGGCCGGCATCAGCAGCGCGCCGAAGAGGCCCTGCAGGACGCGGAAGGTGACGACCAGCGCGATGCTGTCGGACAGACCGATGGCCCCCGAGGCGGCGGCGAAGCCGACGACGCCGATGAGGAAGGTCTGCCGGTGACCGAAGCGGTCGCCGAGCTTGCCCGCGGTGATCAGGGAGACCGCGAGGGCGAGGAAGTATCCGTTGGTGATCCACTGGACCTGGGCGAAGGTGGCGCCGAGGTCCTTCTGTATCGCGGGGTTGGCTATGGCCACGATGGTGCCGTCGAGGGCCACCATCATGACCCCCACTGCGACGGTGATGAGGGTGAGCCAGGGGTGCCCTCGCAGCCCCTTGCCCGGCGTCGCGTCCGACGGCGTCGCCGGTGCCCCGCCCCCGGACCCCGTCGTGTCGATGGTGGTCTGACTAGTCATGCTTCGAGGCTAATGACAGTCACTGACAATTGACAAACCAATTCACAAGTCGGTAACTGACACGACACTCCCGTATAGCCTGAACTGGGCAAACCCTTCAGAGAAAGGCACCTCTTGAACCTGCGCGAACGCAAGAAACGGCGCACCCGGGACGCGCTACTGCGGGCCGCCCTGGAACTGTTCGCCACGCGCGGGTACGAGGAGACGACCGTCGACGACATCGCCGCCGCCGTCGACGTCTCGCAGCGCACCTTCTTCCGCTACTTCGCCGGCAAGGAGGAGACGGCGTTCTACGTGCCGCGGCTCGCGGAGACGCAGGTCGTCGAGGCCGTACGGGCCCGGCCGCCGGGCGAGGCCCCGCTGGAGGCGCTGCGCCGGGCCGTGCTGGAGAGCTGGGACAGGATCAACGAGACGATCGAGGAGATCGTGCCGGTCGAGCTCCACATGCGCGTCTACCGGGTGATCGAGTCGACGCCCGCACTGCTCGCCGCCCATCTGCGGCGGGCGGCGGAAGTGGAGGAGGAGCTCGCGCGCATCATCGCCGAACGCGAGGGGCTCGACGTGGACGCCGATCCGCGGCCCAGAATCGTCGTGGCCCTTTTCGGCGGAGTGATTCGTGTCACCGAGCGGCTGTGGTCCGCGGGGGACGACCTCACGCTCGAAGGAATGCGCCAACTCACCGCCACCTACCTGGATCAGGTGGGTCCCGCCCTGGCCGGGAACTGGCGTACGGAGCAGTCCCCTTAGCCCATTCACCGAAACGTGATCCCGGTCACTTGGTTAACGCGAGACCCCTTCGTTCTCCTAGTGTGTCCTTTCAGTGACTTCCTTCGACACCACCCCGCAACTGAACGTCTGGCGCGCACTGCTCGCTCTGGCCGTCGTGTTCGTGATGCTGGCGACCACCGGCTGGACGGCCCTGCGCAACCAGCGGGGCGACACGCCGCTCCAGGCCTCGCTCTCCGCCTGGGAGCACGGCCGGATCGGCGGTCACCGGCTGCCGGACCCGCAGTCCCAGCCGACGAAGCTGGCCCGTTTCTTCGCCTCGCTCACCGAGCGGGACCGCGCGAGCCTGGTCCGCGAGTACCCGCTCGCGGTCGGCAACATGAACGGCGCCCCGGTCGATCTGCGCTACCGCGCCAATCGCGTCGCGCTCGGCCAGGCACGCAAGGTCGAGCAGGAACGCATGCACGACAGCCGTCTCACCCCGGCCGGGAAGCACGAGGCCGCCCGCCGGATGCACCGCTTCGACGACCTCATGGAGAAGGGCCGCCACATCCTCGCCTTCGACCCCGAGGGCTCGGGGCGGGTGGCGGAGGTCTTCGGCGACCTGCGCGAGGCGGACCGGGTCTCGGTCGTCGTACCCGGTGTGGACACCAACCTGCTCACCTTCCAGCGCACCCAGCGCAAGTACTCGGCGCCCGTCGGCATGGCCGAGTCCCTGTACGCGGCCGAGCGGACAGCGAGCCCCGCGACCCGTACGGCCGTGATCGCCTGGGCCGACTACACGGCACCCAGCGGACTCGGCATCGACTCGGCCACGGGGTTGCGCGCCGAGGAGGGGGCGGTACGGCTGAACGCGCTGGTGCGGGCGCTGCCGAACAGTGCGCCGGTCTCGCTGTTCTGCCACAGCTACGGCTCCGTGGTGTGCGGGGTCGCCGCGCACTCGCTGCCGGACCGGGTGTCCGACATCGCGGTGGCCGGCAGCCCCGGCATGCGCGTCGAGAAGGCCACCCAGCTGCACACCACCGCCCGGGTGTGGGCGATGCGGGACGCCGACGACTGGATCCAGGACGTGCCGTACCTGGAGGTCGGCGGGCTGGGCCACGGGGCCGACCCGGTGTCCAGCGGGTTCGGTGCGCGGGTGCTGTCCGCGCAGGGTGCGAAGGGTCACGCCGGCTACTTCGAGCCGGGCACGGCAAGTCTGATGAATTTCGCAGAGATCGGCGTTGGCGCATACCGCTCGGTGCACTGCGCGCACGAAGAAGGCGTCTGCCGGACCGGTTTGTCCGGCACGGCCGCGGCCTGACGCGCGTAGAGGCGAAGAAACTGCGGTCTGCTCGGGAGGGGGACGGAGGAGCGCGTGCCGCATACGATGAGCCGCATGGGTGACGTACTGGCCGGATTTCATGCCGCCTGGGAGTTCGAGTCCGACTCCATGCTCATCCGTTACGAACGGGGGATTCGAACACCCAAGCTCTTCCAGGCACTCGGGGAACGGCGTGTGCCCCTGGACGCGATCGCCGGGGTGACACTGACCCGCGGGAAGCGGGGCACGGTGGTGCTGCGCGTCGAGCCGCGGCCCGGTGCGGATCCGCTGATGGAGGCGGCCGCCGGACAGCTCAAGGACAGCGGCGATCCCTACCGGCTGGTGCTGCCCGCCGACCGGGAGGTCCTCGCGGAGTACTACGCCGACGAGCTGCGGTCGCTGCTGACGGAGTCCGGGCCGGCGGAGCGGTTCCTCGTGGAGCCGCCGAAGGGGCCGTTGTCGTTCAAGGCGTACGACGGGAAGGCCTCGTTCGACGGGCGGACGGTGAACTTCCGGTGGTTCTGGACCGGGGCGTCGTCGGCGAAGTGGAAGGCCGGGGACCAGAGTTTCTCCGTCGGGGAGCTGAACGGGGTGGAGTGGCGGTCGCCCGAGGTCTTCGAAGGGCATCTGCGGTTGCTGCGGCGCGACGAGTCGGGGGCCGGGGCTGCTGCGCAGGCCGACCAGGATCCGGCCGCGGTGGTGTTCGGGCTGGGGTACGGGCCTGTGCACGAGTCGCTGCCGTTCGCCGCGGCGGTGTTGGCGGCGGTGCGGACGTCGAGTCCGGTGGCGGCTGTGTCCGCGGGCGGGCCGCGGCGTGATCCCGCGGACATCGCCGAGCGGATTCGGCACCTTGGGGAGTTGCATCAGGCCGGGTTGGTGACCGATGAGGAGTTTTCGGTCAAAAAGGCGGAATTGTTGGCGGAGCTTTAGCGTCTGCGGGGTGCTGCGCGCCGGCGGGTGCGGGTGCTTCGTGGCCGGTCGCGCAGTTCCCCGCGCCCCTGAAAGCCTTTACTCACGGCCTGCTGAAGTGAACGCCATGTCCGCATAGCGGTTGCCTGCCACCTGGGCCGCTATCCCGTTCAGCAGGTCCAGTTGTTCGTCCGTCAGGACGATGCTGGTCGCTGCCGTGTTCTCCTCCACCCTGGACGGCTTGCGGGTGCCGGGGATCGGGATCACCGGGAGGTCGTGGATCGTCGCCTGCTGCTGGACCCAGGCCAGGGCGATCTGGCCGAGCGACGCGCCGTGGGAGTCGGCCACCGAGCGGATCAGATCCAGCAGGGAGGCGTTGGCCGCCGCGTTGTCCCCCGTGAAACGGGGCTGCTGGCGGCGGAAGTCGCCGGAGGTCAGGTCCTCGGCCTTGGCGAAGGAACCCGTGAGGAAGCCGCGGCCGAGCGGGGAGTAGGGGACCAGGGCCACGCCCAGGTCGCGGGCCGCGGGGACGACCTTCGGCTCGATGTCACGGCTGAACAGCGACCACTCCGACTGCACGGCCGCGATCGGGTGCACCGCGTGGGCGGCGCGCAGTTCGTCCGCCGTCACCTCGCTCAGGCCCAGGTGCTTGACCTTGCCCTCGCGGACCAGGTCGGCCATGGTGCCGACGCTCTCCTCGATCGGCACGTTCACATCGCGCCGGTGCATGTAGTAGAGGTCGATGACGTCGACGTCGAGGCGCTTCAGGCTCTCCTCGACGGCCTGGCGGATGTAGGGCGGGTCGTTGCGGACGATGCGGCGCGTCGGGTCGTCCGGGGGGATCGACAGGGCGAACTTGGTCGCGATGACGACCTCGTCGCGGTGCGCCCTGAGGAACGGCGCCAGGAACCGCTCGTTCTCGCCGGCGCCGTAGGCGTCGGCCGTGTCGTAGAGGGTGACGCCAAGTTCGAGGGCGCGTTCCAGGGTGGCCCGGGACGCGTCCGCGTCCGAGGGGCCGTAGCCGAAGCTCATGCCCATGCAGCCGAGGCCCTGGACGCCCACCTCCGGGCCGTTGTCGCCGAGCTTCGCCGTCGTGATCCTGCCGTCCGTCATCGGGACCTCTCCGACGCCAGGGCCCGCCCGGCGTCCGCGTAGAAACTGATCTTCCGGTCGAGCACGGCGAGCGTGCCCCGGAGTTCGTCGATCCTGGCCAGCACGTCCTCGCGGGTCGTCTTCAGCAGCTCGAAGCGCTCGCCGTAGGTGTGATCGCCCTCACGCACGAGTTCCGCGTACCTGACCATGTCGGCGACCGGCATGCCCGTCAGGCGGAGCTTGCCGACGAGGTCGAGCCAGTCGAGGTCGCGGTTGGTGTAGCGTCGCTGGCCGGTGTGGGACCGGTCGATGTGCGGCATCAGGCCGATGCGCTCGTACCAGCGCAGGGTGTGCGCCGTCAGGCCGGTCAGGGCGACGACCTCGCTGATCGTGTAGCGGTCCTCGCCGTCCGGACGCCGGTTCTGCTGGGGCGGGCCGGCGCAGGTGTCGGTCCTGGTACCCGTGGTCTCCATCACCGTCATGACCCCAACGCTAGAACCTTGGAGTGCACTCCAAGCAAGCGCGGACGGTAAGAAATCGGCAGGACGGCTCTTGATCCGGCTGGTTAGCGTAGGGCGTCATGAGTGCCGTACGCCGCGCCCTGCCCGAGGACGCCGAGGAAGTCCTCCGCCTGCGCCAGATCATGATCGACTCGTTGTTCGGGGACCCCTCCGCCGTGTGGCACGGGGAGTCGCTCCCCACTTTGAGGGCCAAACTGGGCGAGCCGGACGGGGACTTCACGGCGTTCGTCGTGGACCACCCGGAGCGGCCGGGGGCGTTGGCGTCGCTGGTGGCCGGGACGATCGACTACCGCATCGGGAAGTCGGGCGACCCGCGGGGCATGGTGGGCTTCGTCTTCAGTGTCGCCACCGACCCGTCCGCGCGGCGCCGTGGGTATGCGCGCGCGTGCATGACGACGCTGCTGGGATGGTTCCGGGAGCGCGGCGCCCGGCGTGTGCAGCTCACCGCCTCGCCCGAGGCCGAGCCGCTGTACGTCTCCCTCGGTTTCCGGCCCAAGCCCGACCCCTTGCTGGAGCTGACGCTCTGAGCGCATAGGCTCGAACGCATGTCGCTGAAGAGCCTCGCGCTGATCGAGAACTGGCCGGTTCCCACCGCCGCGGCGGGTGTCGTACGGGCGGACGGCACCGTCCTGGGCACCCATGGACCGGCCGGACAGCGGTTCCCGCTCGCGTCGGTGACCAAGCCGCTCGCCGCCTACGCGGTGCTCGTCGCCTACGAGGAGGGGGCCGTCGAGCTCGACGAGCCCGCCGGTCCGGCCGGGTCGACGGTCCGGCACCTGCTCGCCCACACCTCGGGCCTCGCCTTCGACGAGCACAAGGTCACGGCCCCGCCCGGGGAGCGGCGGCTGTACTCCAACGCCGGTTTCGAGCAGCTCGGCGACCACATCGCGAAGGCGACCGACATCCCGTTCGGGGAGTACCTGCGGCAGGCCGTGCTGGAACCGCTGGGCATGACGTCGACGACCCTGGACGGCTCTCCGGCCAAGGACGGCGTGTCCACGGTCGAGGACCTGCTGCGGTTCGCAGCCGAGGTGCAGGCCCCGCGCCTGCTGGACCCCCGTACGGTCGCCGAGGCGATGACCGTGCACTACCCGGGCACGAAGGGCGTCCTGCCGGGGTACGGCCACCAGAACCCCAACGACTGGGGGCTCGGCTTCGAGATCCGCGACTCCAAGTCGCCGCACTGGACGGGCTCCTCGTCCTCGCCGCGCACGTTCGGGCACTTCGGGCAGTCCGGGACGTTCCTGTGGATCGACCCCGACGCCCGGGCCGCGTGCGTCGCGCTGACGGACCGGGCGTTCGGGCCGTGGGCGATCGAGGCGTGGCCGCCGTTCACGGACGCGGTGCTGGCCGAGCTCTAGGCCCTAGTTCATCTCCCAGACGAGCAGCTCCGCCTCCGTCACGCCCTCGGCTTCCAGGGCCTTCGCGTCGGTGATCCGGGCCGCGTCGCCGGCGCCCAGCGTCTCGCCGTCCAGGCGTACCTCCCCGTGCACGACGTGCACGTACGCGAACGCCGCGTCCGGTACCGCCGTCCGCTCCCCCGCCCCCAGGCGCCGTACGTGCAGCATCGCGCCGGCCTCCGGGACGGCGTAGGGCGTCGAGTCGGCGATGCCGTGGACGACCTCGTAGTACGGGTCGCCGCCGGGCCGGAGCGGGGCCAGCCACATCTGGACGAAGGTGAGGGGGCCGGGGCCGTCGTTGCGCTCCACGTGCCGCACGCCGCCCGCCGAGCTCAGCCGCTGGACGTCTCCGTGGCGCACCACCGACTCGTGCCCGGTGGAGTCCCGGTGGGTCAGCTCTCCCTCGACCACCCACGTCACGATCTCGGTGTGGCTGTGCGGATGCTCGTCGAAGCCGGCGCCGGGCGCCAGGTGCTCCTCGTTGCAGGCGATCACCGCGCCGAAACGGAGGTTGTCCGGGTCGTAGTGAGGCCCGAAGGAAAAGGCGTGCCGGCTCTCGATTCCGGCCGCCGGGTCACCGCCCTGGTAGCGCTCTTCGGCGCGCCGAATGTCCATCACGGAGTCCACCGTAGACCCGGCGACGCACCTTCCCGTCCGGATAAGGCAGTCTTGTCCCGTGCCCGAACCCGAAACCAGCAAGAACCAGGCCGCAGCCCACGAAGTCCATCCGCATGCCGCGACGCTGAAGCGGCTGGAGAAGTCGTCCGGATCGCTCGCCGCGCAGGCCATCGCGCGGATGGACGAGACGCTGCCCTGGTACCGGGCCATGCCCCCGGAGAACCGTTCCTGGATCGGTCTGGTCGCGCAGGCGGGTATCGCCGCCTTCACCGAGTGGTTCCGGCATCCGGAGGCCCCGCAGGCCATCTCCACCGACGTGTTCGGAACCGCGCCGCGCGAACTGACCCGGGCGATCACGCTGCGCCAGACCGTGGAGATGGTGCGCACCACCATCGAGGTCATGGAGTCCGCGATCGACGAGGTCGCGGCCCCGGGAGACGAGGGGGTGCTGCGCGAGGCCCTGCTCGTGTACGCCCGGGAGATCGCCTTCGCCACCGCCCAGGTGTACGCGCAGGCCGCCGAGGCACGCGGGGCCTGGGACGCCCGCCTGGAGTCCCTGGTCGTGAACGCCGTGCTCAGCGGCGAGGCCGACGAGGGCGCCGTGTCGCGGGCCGCCGCCCTCGGGTGGAACTCGCCCGAGCACGTGTGTGTCGTGCTCGGCACCGCGCCCGACGGGGACAGCGAGCTGACCGTCGAGGCCATACGGCGCGCGGCGCGGCACGCCAAGCTCCAGGTGCTCACCGGGGTGCTCGGCGACCGGCTGGTCGTCATCGCGGGCGGCAGCGACAACCCGCTCGCCGTCGCCAAGTCGCTCATCGGCCCGTTCGCCGCCGGGCCGGTCGTGGCGGGCCCGGTGGTGCCGGATCTGCAGGCCGCGACCCGGTCCGCGCAGGCCGCGGCGGCGGGCCTCAAGGCGTGTTCGGCCTGGCAGGACGCCCCGCGCCCGGTGCTGGCGGACGACCTGCTCCCGGAGCGGGCCATGGCCGGTGACCCCTCGGCCCGCGAGCAACTGGTGGAGGAGATCTACAGACCGCTGGAGGAGGCCGGGGCCGCGCTCCTGGAGACCCTCAGCGTCTATCTCGAACAGGCGAGCAGCCTCGAAGGCGCCGCCCGGATGCTGTTCGTGCATCCCAACACCGTCCGCTACCGGCTTCGACGTGTGACTGACGTCACCGGCTGGTCACCCTCCGATGTACGCTCTGCGTTCACACTGCGGATCGCGCTGATCCTGGGGCGTCTGGTCGATGGAGATCTCCAGCCCTAAGGTTTTGTCGGGGCTCGACAAAACCCCCTCGTGTTCTTCGTCCCTGTCCCCACGGGCGGCCGTGCCCGTCCCCAAGAGAGAGTGTGAGAGTGCTCGTACTCGTCGCTCCCGGCCAGGGCGCCCAGACGCCCGGCTTCCTGACTGAATGGCTCGACTTCCCCGGTGTCCGCGGTGCCCTCGAGGCCTGGTCGGACGCCGCGGGTCTCGACCTGATCCGTTACGGCACCGAGGCAGGCGCGGAGGAGATCCGCGACACCGCGGTGGCGCAGCCGCTGCTGGTCGCGGCCGGAATGGCGTCCGCTTCGATGCTGTTCGACGACCCGGCCGACCTCCCACGGAAGGTCGGCGCCGTCGCCGGGCACAGCGTCGGTGAGTTCACCGCGGCCTCGCTCGCCGGGGTGCTCCCCCACGAGGAGGCGCTCCGCCTGGTCCGCACCCGCGGGCTCGCCATGGCCGAGGCCGCCGCCGTCACCGAGACCGGCATGGCGGCGCTTCTCGGCGGCGACCCCGACGTGACGGTCGCGCACCTGGAGAAGCTCGGCCTGACCCCGGCGAACATCAACGGCGCGGGCCAGATCGTCGCGGCCGGCACCAAGGAGCAGCTCGCCGCGCTGGAGGCGGACAAGCCCGAGGGCGTGCGCAAGGTCGTCGCGCTGAAGGTGGCCGGCGCGTTCCACACGCACCACATGGCCCCCGCGGTCGAATCGCTGGCGAAGGCCGCCGCCGAGGCTCGGGGCACCGGTGACCCGAAGATCACCTACGTCTCGAACAAGGACGGGCAGGCCGTCGCCGCCGGCACCGAGGTGCTGGAGCGTCTGGTCGGCCAGGTCGCCAACCCGGTCCGCTGGGACCTGTGCATGGAGACCTTCAAGGAGCTCGGTGTGACGGCCCTGATCGAGGTGTGCCCCGGCGGGACCCTCACCGGCCTCGCCAAGCGTGCCCTGCCCGGGGTGAAGACGCTGGCTCTGAAGTCCCCCGCCGACCTCGACGCGGCTCGCGAGCTCATCGCCGAGCAGAGTGCTTAGAAGGAGCCCGAGAGCATGGCGAAGATCAAGCCCAGCAAGGGCGCCCCGTACGCGCGCATCCTCGGCGTGGGCGGCTACCGCCCGACCCGGGTCGTGCCGAACGAGGTGATCCTGGAGACGATCGAGTCGTCCGACGAGTGGATCCGCTCGCGCTCCGGCATCGAGACGCGGCACTGGGCCTCCGACGAGGAGACCGTCGCCGCGATGTCGCTGGAGGCCTCCGGCAAGGCCATCGCGGACGCGGGCATCTCCGTCGAGCAGATCGGCGGCGTGATCGTCTCGACGGTCTCACACTTCAAGCAGACCCCGGCCGTCGCCACCGAGATCGCCGACAAGCTGGGCACCGACAAGGCCGCCGCCTTCGACATCTCGGCGGGCTGCGCGGGCTTCGGCTACGGCCTCACGCTCGCCAAGGGCATGATCGTCGAGGGCTCGGCGGAGTACGTCCTGGTGATCGGCGTGGAGCGGCTGAGCGACCTGACCGACCTGGAGGACCGCGCGACGGCCTTCCTGTTCGGCGACGGCGCCGGCGCGGTCGTGGTCGGCCCGGCCCAGGAGCCCGCGATCGGCCCGACCGTGTGGGGCTCGGAGGGCGACAAGTCCGAGACCATCAAGCAGACCGTGCCGTGGACGGACTACCGCGACGGGACGGTCGAGAAGTTCCCCGCGATCACCCAGGAAGGCCAGGCGGTGTTCCGCTGGGCCGTGTTCGAGATGGCGAAGGTCGCCCAGCAGGCGCTGGACGCGGCCGGGATCACCGCGGACGACCTGGACGTCTTCATCCCGCACCAGGCCAACGTGCGGATCATCGACTCGATGGTGAAGACGCTGAAACTGCCGGAGCACGTCACGGTCGCCCGTGACATCCGCACCACCGGCAACACCTCGGCCGCCTCGATCCCGCTCGCGATGGAGCGGCTCCTGGCGACCGGCGAGGCGAAGAGCGGCGACACCGCGCTCGTCATCGGCTTCGGGGCGGGTCTCGTCTACGCCGCGACTGTCGTTACCCTCCCCTAGGCACTCCGTGCCGGATCATGCGGTCCGGCACGGGAGAAACACCTGCCACACCCTCTGGAACATCTACGAAGGAGCGCCGACATGGCCGCCACTCAGGAAGAGATCGTCGCCGGTCTCGCCGAGATCGTGAACGAGATCGCCGGCATCCCGGTTGAGGACGTCCAGCTGGACAAGTCCTTCACCGACGACCTGGACGTCGACTCGCTGTCCATGGTCGAGGTCGTCGTCGCCGCCGAAGAGCGCTTCGACGTCAAGATCCCGGACGAGGACGTCAAGAACCTCAAGACCGTCGGCGACGCGACCGACTACATCCTCAAGCACCAGGGCTGATCGGTCGATCAGGCCCTTGGGCTGACTGCCCCGCCACCCGGCGGTGGCGCCGCTTAATCCTCGTATCCGTTGGAGAAAGAATTCCCGTGAGCCCGACCAATCGCACCGTGGTCGTCACCGGTATCGGCGCAACCACACCGCTGGGTGGCGACGTAGCCTCTACCTGGGAGGGCCTGGTCGCCGGACGTTCCGGCGTCAAGCCCCTGGAGCAGGAGTGGGCCGCCGAGCAGGCGGTCCGTATCGCGGCGCCCGTCGCCGTGGAACCGACCGAGGTCATCCCGCGGCCGCAGGCCCGCCGCCTCGACCGCTCGGCGCAGTTCGCGCTGGTGGCGGCCAAGGAGGCCTGGGCCGACGCCGGTTTCGAGGCGAAGGCCGGCGAGGACCCGGCCGTCGACCCGGACCGGCTCGGCGCGGTCATCGCCTCCGGCATCGGCGGCGTGACGACGCTGCTCGACCAGTACGACGTGCTCAAGGAGAAGGGCGTCCGCCGCGTCTCCCCGCACACCGTTCCCATGCTGATGCCCAACAGCCCGTCGGCCAACGTGGGGTTGGCCGTGGGTGCTCGGGCGGGCGTGCACACGCCGGTCTCCGCCTGCGCCTCGGGCGCCGAGGCCATCGGCTACGCCATCGAGATGATCCGCACCGGCCGTGCCGACATCGTCGTCGCGGGTGGCACGGAGGCGGCGATCCACCCGCTGCCCATCGCCGCGTTCGGCAACATGATGGCGATGTCCAAGAACAACGACGACCCGCAGGGTGCGTCGCGTCCCTACGACGTGGCCCGCGACGGCTTCGTCCTCGGCGAGGGCGCCGGTGTCGTCGTCCTGGAGTCCGCCGAGCACGCCGCCAAGCGCGGGGCCCGGGTGTACGCCGAGGCGGTCGGGCAGGGCATCTCCGCCGACAGCCACGACATCGTGCAGCCGGAGCCGGAGGGACGGGGCATCTCGCAGGCCCTGCAGAACCTGCTGGAGCGGACCGACCTGGACCCGGCGGAGATCGTGCACGTCAACGCGCACGCGACGTCGACGCCGGCCGGTGACATCGCCGAGTTGAAGGCGCTGCGGAAGGTGTTCGGTGACGACACCGACCACATCGCGGTGTCCGCGACGAAGTCGATGACCGGGCATCTGCTGGGTGGTGCGGGCGGTGTCGAGACGGTGGCGACCGTGCTCGCGCTGTACCACCGGGTGGCTCCGCCGACGATCAACGTGGAGAACCTCGACCCCGAGGCCGAGGCGAACGCGGACGTGGTGCGGGGTGAGGCCCGGAAGCTGCCGGTGGACGGGCGTATCGCCGCGTTGAACGACTCGTTCGGGTTCGGTGGGCACAACGTGGTGCTGGCGTTCCGGACGGTTTGATCCTGCCTTACGGCGAGTGGCCCGGACTCTTCGTGAGTTCGGGCCACTCGCCGTTTTGTGTCGTGTTGTGTGCCGGGTAGGGGCTGGTCGCGCAGTGCGCCCCTGGAGGCCCTACACCACCTGGTGGAGCCAGCGGACCGGGGCGCCCTCGCCCGCGTAGCGGAAGGGTTCCAGCTCGTCGTCCCAGGGCTTGCCCAGGAGTTTGTTGAGCTCTGCTTCCAGGTTGGTCTCACCCTGCTGGGAACGCTGCAGGGCCGCGCGCAGGCGGTCCTCGGGGATGAGGATGTCGCCGTGGATGCCGGTGACCGCGTGGAAGATGCCCAGGTCGGGAGTGCAGCTGTAGCGTTCGCCCTCGGCGGTGGGGCAGGGTTCCGCGGTGACCTCGAAGCGGAGGAGGTGCCAGCCGCGGAGTGCGGAGGCGAGCTTGGACGCCGTGCCGGCCTGGCCCTGCCAGGAGAACTCCGAGCGCCAGGTGCCCGGGGCGGCGGGCTGACGGATCCAGTCCAGGCTGACGCGCGTACCGAGCACCCCGGCGACGGCCCACTCGACGTGCGGGCACAGCGCGCGCGGCGCCGAGTGCACGTACAGAACTCCACGTGTCGTCACCGGAACCTCCGGGCAGAGCGGGACATCTTGGAAACGGGCGGAACGGCTGTGACCGGGAGGGTCACGTTGATGGCGAGGCTACCGTGCGGTGACGCAAGGAGTGTGACGTACGGTCGGTCCCGGTGCCGGGAAACGCCCGCCATTCACCCAGGGGGACGCTTGTACGGGTGTGAGCCGTTGCATCTGATCGGTCGGGAACCCTCGTGCGTTGTTATTGGTTGGGGAGACAGGCACGGTGCGGCGAGGGGATGGACCAGGGATGCGGAAGCGAAGCCACCGCCCGCGCGTCGTTCTTGCCGTGGCCGTGGCGGCGGCCCTGGGTGCCGCCGGGTGTGACGCCGTCGGGGGCGACTCCCCGGCCCCGTCCGCCACCGCCAAGCCGTCCCCCAGGCCCACGCCCCTCTGGGACCGCAGCCCGAGTTCCGTCGCGGCCGTGGGCGACTCCATCACACGGGGTTTCGACGCCTGTGACGTGCTGTCGGACTGCCCGGAGGCGTCCTGGGCGACCGGGGCGAGCCCCGAGGTCGACTCCCTGGCCGTGCGGCTGCTGGGGCGGGCCGGGGCCGCGGAGCGGAGCTGGAACTACGCCGTGACCGGGGCGCGGATGGCGGACCTGCCCGGGCAGGTCGCCCAGGCGGTGCGGCGCAAGCCCCAGCTGGTGACGGTGATGGTGGGGGCCAACGACGCCTGCCGGGCCACCCCCTCGGCGATGACTCCGGTGACGGAGTTCCGCGCCGACTTCGAGGACTCCCTGCGCTCCCTGCGCAAGGCGCTGCCCAAGGCCCAGGTGTTCGTGGCGAGCGTGCCGAACCTGAAGCGGCTGTGGTCGCAGGGGCGCACCAGCCCGCTGGGCAAGCAGGTCTGGCAGCTGGGCATCTGCCCGTCGATGCTGGGTGACGCGGACGCCGTGGACGCGACGGCGAACCTGCGGCGGAACACGGTGCAGAAGCGGGTGGAGGACTACAACAAGGTCCTGAAGGAGGTCTGCGCCAAGGACGAGCGGTGCCGCTACGACGGCGGCGCGGTGTACGACTACCGCTTCGGCACCGCCCAGTTGAGCCGCTGGGACTACTTCCACCCGAGCGTGAACGGACAGGCCCGGTTGGCGGAGATCGCCTACCGGACCGTCACGGCGCAGCGGCCCTGACCCAGGGCCTGACTTAGAGTTCCGCACATGAACGAACTCTTCGGCACACTTTCCGACGGCACGCCGGTGCACCGCTGGACCCTGGAGCGATCGGGCGTCCGGGTGCGGATCCTGTCGTACGGCGGAATCGTGCAGTCCGTCGAGGTGCCGGACCGGGTCGGCCGGGCCGGGAACGTGGTGCTGGGGTTCCCCGGCCTCGACGGTTATCTCACGCATCCGGAGCCGTACCTCGGGGCCCTGGTCGGGCGGTACGCCAACCGGATCGCCGGTGCCCGGTTCCCGCTGGACGGGCGGACGTACGCACTCGAACCGAACAACGGGCCGAACGCGCTGCACGGTGGAGTACGCGGTTTCGACAAGCGGGTGTGGGAGGGGACGCCCGTCGAGCACGGTGTGCGGCTCGCGCGGGTCAGTCCGCACGGGGAGGAGGGCTTCCCGGGGCGCCTGGAGGTCTCGGCGACGTACACGCTCCAGGAGAGCGGTGCGCTGCGGATCGCCTACGAGGCGGTGACGGACGCGCCGACCGTGGTGAACCTGACGAACCACAGCTACTTCAACCTGGCCGGTTCCGGCGACGCGGGCGGTCACGAGCTGCGGCTGGCCGCCTCCCGGTACACGCCGGTGGACGCGGATCTGATCCCGACCGGCGGCCTGGACGACGTGACCGGCACGCGCTTCGACTTCCGCGAGGCCCGTAAGGTCGGCGCCGGCTACGACCACAACTTCGTGCTCGACAAGGGTGTGACGGACGTTCCGGAACAGGTCGCGGAGCTGCACGACCCGGCGTCCGGGCGGGTGCTGACGGTGGCGACCACCGAGCCCGGACTCCAGCTGTACACCGCCGACCATCTGGGCGAGCCCTTCGCGCCCGGCGACGGCATCGCGCTGGAGACCCAGCACTTCCCCGACTCCCCGAACCGGCCGGAGTTCCCGGACACGGTGCTGCGGCAGGGCGGGGTGTACCGCTCGGAGACGGTGTACGGGTTCGGCATCCGCTAGAGGGTGTCGGGGCCTGAGAGACCACGAGCCCCGGTCCAGGGGTCAGGTCCCGGACCGGGGCTGCTCGGTGGGGAACTTGTCCCGGATCAGACGTTAATCGTCGCGGTGATCCTGCGGTCCGTGATCGAGCGCCCGACCTGGATCTCGTACGAACCCTTCACAAACGACCACGACATGGTCGTCTCGTCCCAGATCTCGAAGGCCCGGCGCGGCAGTTCGACGGTCGCCTCGACGCTCTCGCCGGGTCCGGCGTCCACGCCCGCGAAACCGGCCAGCCAACGGGCCGGGCGGGCGGGGTCGGGCTCGCTCGGGGCGAGGTAGAGCTGGACGACCTCGTGGCCGGGGCGGTCGCCGGTGTTGCGCAGGCGGACCTTCGCGGTGGCCCGGTCGGCGGCCCCTTCGACCTCGACCGACTCGTAGGTCCAGTCGGTGTAGCCGAGGCCGTGGCCGAAGGGGTAGGCGGGGGTGCGGCCCTGCTTCTCCCAGGCGCGGTAGCCGATGAAGACGTCCTCGTCGTAGGGGAGTTCGCCGTCCGTCGGCACGACCCGGGTGACCGGGGCGTCGGTGAGGGAGCCCCAGGTGGTGGGCAGCCGTCCGCCGGGCTCGTGGGCGCCGGTGAGCACGTCCGCGAGGGCCGCGCCGCCCTCCTGGCCGGGAAACCAGGTGAGGAGCACGGCGGCGACGTCGTCGCGCCACGGCATCTCCACCGGGGAGCCGGCGTTGACGACCACGACGGTGTCCGGGTTGGCGGCGGCGACGGCGCGGACCAGGTCGTCCTGGCGTCCGGGCAGGCGCAGGTCCGTGCGATCGAAGCCCTCCGACTCGACGCGGTCGGTGGTGGCGACCACGACGACGGCCGTGTCGGCGGCCCGCGCGGCCGCTGCGGCCTCGGCGATCAGCTCGTCGGGATCGCGCTGCGGATCCTGGTGGGCGAGGGTGAAGCCGATGGTCCGCATGGGGTGGTCGCTGGGCGGCGGGACGGTGTAGGTCAGGGAGACCTCGACCGGTTCGCCCGTGGTCAGGTCGACCCGGGCGTGGGGCACCGGGGATCCGAAGAACGCCGCGAAGGGGTCGCCGTCCTCGGCGGGGCGCTGGACGTCGTCGAAGTACGTGGTGCCCGCGACGGCCAGCCTGAAGGGGCCGAGGCCTTTGATGCCGAAGGTGTGCGTGCCGGTCTCGCGCGGGGTGAAGGTGCCCGTCAGCTCGACGGTCGCCAGGGTGTCGTGGGTGACGCCGTCCGGGAGGTCGTCGCCCATCCACTGGATGTGGCCGCCGGCGGCCGAGCGGGTGCCGATGACGGTGCCCTCGCCGTCGCGGCAGACGGCCCGCAGGTCGAAGCCCTGGTCGGCGACGGGGAGTTCGGTGTTCGGGTCGGCGCCGAGGGCGTAGGTGAGGCTGCCGTCGGGGAGGGCGGCGGTGAGGCCGTCGAGCGGGGAGACGGTCCGGGCGGGGAAGACGGTGGCGGAGCCGCCGCCGAGGACACGGGCGTCGCGGGCGGCGGCGCCGATCAGCGCGATCCGGCCGGGCTTCAGCGGCAGGGCGCCGTTCTCGTTGCGGACGAGGACGAAGGAGCGGCGGGCGATCTCGCGGGCGAGCGACTCGCCGTGGACGGGCTCGGGCAGGTCGGTGACGGCCGGTTCGGCGCCCTCCAGGATGCCGACGCGGGCGGCGAGGCGCAGTACGCGGCGGACGGCCTCGTCGACCTGGGCCTCGTCGGCCCGGCCGTCCCGTACGGCCTGGGCGAGGGCCTCACCGTAGACGGTCTGCGGGCCGGGCATGGCGATGTCGAGGCCGCCGGCGAGGGCGCCGGTGGTGGAGCGGGCGGCGGTCCAGTCGGAGACGTTGATCCCGTCGAAGCCCCACTCGCCGCGCAGGACCTCGTTGACCAGGTGGTGGTGCTCGGTCATCGTCGTGCCGTTGACCGTGTTGTAGGCGGTCATGATGCCCCAGGGGTGGGCGTTCTCGACGATCGCCTCGAAGGGGGCCAGGTACAGCTCGCGCAGGGCGCGTTCGCCGACGAGGTTGTTCACCGTGAGGCGGTCGGTCTCGGCGTCGTTGGCGACGAAGTGCTTGACGGTGGTGCCGACGCCGCCGGACTGGACGCCGCGGACGTACGCGGCGCCGATCCGCCCCGTGAGGTACGGGTCCTCGCTGTAGGCCTCGAAGTGGCGGCCGCCGAGCGGGGAGCGGTGCAGGTTGACCGTGGGGGCGAGCAGGACGTGGACTCCCTTGCGGCGGGCCTCCTGGGCCAGCAGCACGCCGGCCCGGTGGGCGAGCCCCGGGTCCCAGGTGGCGGCGAGGGCGGTCGGTGAGGGCAGGGCGACGGACGGGTCGTCGGCGCTCCAGTGCACCCCGCGGACGCCGATCGGGCCGTCGGACATGACCAGGGAGGCCAGTCCGGCCTCCGGCAGGGCGGGCAGGCTCCACATGTCCTGGCCGGCCAGCAGCCGTGCCTTGGCGTCCAGGTCGAGCTTGCCGAGGGCGGCCTCGACCGCCGCCTCGCGCCGTACCTCTGCTGTCTCCGCCACGTCGGCACCTCCACGTCGAAAGCCGCTGGACGTCACCATCGTGCCCGGACCACCTGTGACGCGGTAGGTTTCGTTATGTTCTCGTAATAATGAGCGGTTCGGCATGTCGTACGGTGACGCCATGAGGGCCAGGACCAGGAGCGAGGAACGGCGCGCGGAGATCGTGCGGGCCGCGCTGGAGGTGATCGCCGAGCGCGGCTACCGGGGAGCCAGCCTGGCCGCGGTCGCCGAACGGGTCGGGCTCACCCAGCAGGGGCTGCTGCACCACTTCCCGACCAAGGAGGGGCTGCTGGTCGCGGTGCTCCAGGAGCGGGACCGCTGGGACGCGATGCCCGCCGGCCGGCTGCGGCTGGACCTGCTGGCCTCGCTCGTCGAGTACAACGCGATGCGTCCCGCCATCATCCAGACCTTCTCGGCGCTGCTCGGCGAGAGCGTCACGGAGGACCATCCGGCGCGCACGTACTTCACGGAGCGCTACACCGGGGTGCGCGAGGGCATGGCCGAGGTGCTGCGCGCCGAGTACGGCGACCGCCTGCCGAGCGGCCTCACCCCCGAGCGTGCCGCGCCCCTCCTCGTGGCGGTACTGGACGGCCTTCAGTACCAGTGGCTGCTGGACCCGGAGTCCGTGGACATGCCGTCCGCGTTCCGGGACTTCCTGACGCTGCTGGGCGAAAACCGACCAGACTGACCTAGCGGACGGGGACGGCGGCCACGACCTCGACCTCGACGAGGGCCTCCGGGCGGAAGAGCCGGGAGACCTCGAAGGTCATGCTGGTCGGCGGGGTGCCGGTGAGGAACCGCCGTCGCACGGTGCCGTACTCCTCCAGCTTCGCGATGTCGGTCAGGTACGTGCGGATGCTGACCACGTCGGCCAGGGTGGCGCCGTGTGCCTCCAGCAGTGCGGCGAGGGTCTCGAAGACGCCCCGGGTCTGCTCGGTGAGGGTGTCGCCCTCGGCGATCTGGCCGGAGACGAACAACAGGGCGCTGCCGTCGGCGTGTTCGACGCGGGCGACCTGGGAGTAGTACGGGCTGAGGGGCTGGGGTGCGGAGGCGGGGTTGTCCAGCGTGATCTGCATGCCGTCGACGCTAGGCGGGGTGCCGGTGATGCGACAAGCGAATGTCTAGCATGGCAGACATGCCGTACACGCATGGCGAGATACCCGACCTCTCCACCGTCTGGCTGCGGGCCTTCCTGGAGGTCGCCCGGCACGGCTCGTTCACCGGGGCCGCCCGGACGCTCGGCTGGACTCAGTCGGCGGTGTCCCGCCAAGTCGCCTCGCTGGAGGCCGCCTTGGGCGGCGGCCCGCTCTTCGACCGGCTGCCCCGCGGGGTGCGGCTGACGGAGGCGGGGCGGCTCCTGGTGCCGCACGCCGAGACCGTCGCCGCCGCGCTGCACGAAGCCCGGCGCGACCTCGACGCCCTGCGCGAGGCGGCCGGCGGACGGCTCCGGTTCGGCGCCTTCGCCACCGCCGACGCGGCCCTGGTGCCGCACGCCCTGGCCCTCTTCCGCGCCCGCCACCCCCGGGCCCGCGTCACCCGCGAGGAGGGCTTCACCCCCGCTCTCCTGGACCGGCTGACGGCCGGTCACCTGGACCTGGCGATCGTGTCGACGACCGGTCGCGCCCCGCTGGAGGCGTACGCACTGCACCACCTCCTCGACGAGCCGCTGTACGTCGCCGTCCCCGCCGGGCATCCGCTCGCCGGTCACGTAGGCCCGGTGCCGCTCGGCCGGTTCGCCGACGCCGACTGGATCTGCGGCAGCGCGCGGCCCGAAGGCACGCTGCTGGACGCGGCCCTGCGCCAGGGCTTTCGCCCACGTGTGGCCCACGTCGTCGGCGAGTGGACCGCCAAGCAGGGCTATGTCGCCGCCGGGCTCGGTGTGACGCTCGTGCCGGCGCTCGCCGCCGAGGCCGTCCGCCCGGACGTCAGGCTGCTGCGGGTGCTCGACGAGGGCGCCCCGGCCCGGGCGGTGTACGCGGCGACCGTGCGAGAGCGGTCCCCGACCCCTGCGGCCGTGGCCTTCATCGACGCACTGCGGGAGGCGGCGGCGAAGGTCCCCGCCTGAGCCCCGCCCATGGCGTGGCCACCAGCGGTCACGCGATACTGCCGCCGTCCGGCACCACGCACCACCCCCACCGTGACGGAAGGCCTGAACCCCCTTGAATTCCATACGCGTTCGCCTCGGCGTCCTCGGCCTGGCCCTGCTGACCGGCTTCAGCACCCCGACGGCCGCGAGCGCCACCGAGGCGGCCCCCTCCCCCACCGTCGAGGAGCGGCGGCTCGACAGAGCCGTCCCGCAGGAGATCCTGCGGCGTTCCGGATTCGACACCGTCGCCCCGAGGTTCGCCCGGGCGCTCGACGAGGCCCGTTCCTACGCGCAGGCCCGCCGGGCGGTCGTACGTGAGGGAACTCAGTTGTGGCGGCGGGCCGTCGACCGGGCGCAGGGGCGCGGTCCCGCCGACGGAGACCTCAGCCGGGACGACGACCGGCCGCTGTACTGGGCACGGCTCGCCCTGACGCGTGAAGTACGCACCTGGGAGCCGGAGTTCGGCCTGACGGACGGGCAGCGGACCGCGCTGCTGGGCGAACTGGAGCGCACCTCACGCGGCCGGACGGCCATCGGCTACCCGCACGGCAAAGGCCTGAAGCGGATCCTGGTCACGGGCTTCGACCCGTTCACCCTGGACCGGGACATCCGTATCTCCAACCCGTCCGGCGCCACCGCGCTCGCCCTCGACGGCACCGTGATCGAGACGGCGGACGGCCCCGCCCGGATCGAGACGGCCGTGTTCCCGGTGCGCTGGCAGGACTTCACGGAGGGGACGGTGGAACGCACGCTGCGGCCGCACCTGCCCGAGGTCGACCTGTTCACGACCGTGAGCCAGGGGCGGGTCGGGCGGTTCGACGTGGAGCGGACCAACGGGGCCTGGCGGGGCGGCTTCGCGGACAACGACAACATCGGCCGTACGGAGACCGTCCCCGTCACCGACCCGGCCTCGCAGCCGCAGTGGACGACGACCACGCTGCCCTACCGGGCGATCGTCACCGCCGACACCGGCCGTTTCCCCGTGTACGACAACACCGGCGTCACCGAGATCCCGGCGGGCGGCACGGAGCCCGTCGTCCGCCCGGACGGACCGACGCCCGGCTCGACCGCTCGCGCGGGCGGCGGCGGTGACTACCTCTCCAACGAGATCGCCTACCGGGCGACGCTGCTGCGGGACCGGCTGGGGCTGCACGACAGGCTGCCGGGCGGCCATGTGCACACGCCCGTGCTCCAGTTCGGCACCGGGAACACCACGGAGGTCACCGACCCGGAGTTCGTGCGGAACCGGCTGGACATCATCGCGCAGGTGAGGACGATCCTGAGGGTGGCTGCGGAGGAGTCGTGACGGCCCCGTCGCCCTCCGCGCCGTCCTCCCGGTTCTCCTCGCCCAGCAGGTCACGCGCCATGAGGGTGGCACCGGCGACCGCGCCCGGCATCAGGAACACCGCGACGAACGGGACCAGGAAGGCCACGGCCAGCGGCGTGCCGAAGCCCCACACCAGGGTCTTGCGGGAGCGGAGCAGGCCGAGGCGGGTGCGCAGTTCCACGCTGCGGCGCTGGAGGGCGACGGCGGTCAGTTCCTCGGTGAGGAAGAACCCGGTGACGAAGAACCCGATCACCGGTACGACCGTCTGGCCGACGACGGGGATGAAACCGCACGCGAACAGCAGCACGCCCCACAGGGCGGCCCGGAGGACGATCCGCAGGCTGTCCCGGGCGGAGATCCACAACTCCCGCCAGAGCGGCAGGCCCGACTCGGGGGCGTGGCCGTCCGGGGACACGTCCCGGTCGACCTTCTCGGAGAGGTTCTCGTAGAAGGGCTGCCCGATCAGCAGGGTCACCGCGGTGAACGTCACGACGGAGAGGAGCAGGGCGAGGGCGAACAGCACGGCGGTCAGGAAGCCGCGGAAGAGCCCGAGCCACGGGCTCGACCAGCCGTCGGCGAACGGGGTGGCCCAGGCGACGGCGTCCTCGCCCCACAGCGCCAGCGCGACGAGCGCCGCCGCGTACAGGACGAGGGTGATCAGGCCAGGGAGCAGCCCGAAGCCGTAACTCTTGCCGTGCCGGGCCACCCACCGCTGGCCCTTCAGCAGGTACCGGAAACCCACCCCGAGATCGCTCATGGGAAAACCCTATCGGGGCAGGCCACGCCACTCCCCGACAGGGCCGTACGGGTCACCGGTGACACCAAGGCGGCCTTGTTGCCGTTGAGTCGAACCGGTACACCTCGCCGTACCGATCTCAGGAAGCCCCGGAGGAGGTACGCGTGCGCACCACGAGAACCGTTCCTGCGAGACCTGTACTGATCGTCACCCTCACCCTCGCCACGGCGGGTTCGCTCCTGCTCGGCCCCGACGCGGCAAGCGCGGACCCGAAGCCCGTCACCCGCGAGGGCGCCGCCCTGGACGACCGCGCGGCCGAGGCTCCCGCGAGCGCGGCCCGGCGGGCCCTGGCCGCACCCGAAGAAGCCTCCACCGGCACGACCACCCGCGGATATCCCCGCCGCCGGGTCCTCTCCCCCGACCCGGGGAACCCGGGCGACAAGTCCCTGAAGCTGGGCCTCACTCCGTATCACGCGATCGCTCCGAAGCTGAACGCCCTGCAACGCCTCGGCGACCGGGTCAGCGTGGAGGTGACCGGCCGCTCGGCCGGTGGCCACCGCCTCTACCTCGTCACCGTGACCGCCCCGGAGACCACCCGCCAGGCCCGCGCCCAGGAGCGCATGCGCGAGCTGATCGAGAACGCGCCCGCGACCGCGGCCAAGTCCCCGGACATCAAACGGAATTACAAGACCCCGGTCTTCGTCAACAGCAACATCCACGGCAACGAGTGGGAGGGCACGGACGCCTCCCTGAAGATCGTCGAGCAGCTCGCGACCGCCAAGGACGCCAGGACCCGCGACCTCCTGGCGCACAGCCGCCTGTACTTCAACATCACGGCCAACCCGGACGGCCGTATCGCCGGCACCCGCGCCAACGCGAACGGCTTCGACCTGAACCGCGACTTCGTCACCGCCTCCCAGCCCGAGACCCGCGCGATGCGGCAGATCGAGCTCGACAAGCAGCCGGCCGTCCTGCTCGACCTGCACGGCTACGTCAACGGCACCCTCATCGAGCCCACCACGCCCCCGCACGGCGAGAACTACGAGTACGACCTCTTCCTGAAGAACAGCTACGCCAACGCCCTCGGCATGGAGTCCGCCGTCAACGCCCTCGGCTACACGCCCGCGAAGGACGGCGTCGAACCGGCCCAGATCCCGTTCCGCGACCAGGAGGAGGGCTGGGACGACTGGCCGCCGATCTTCACCCCGCAGTACGCGGCCTTCCACGGCACGGTCGCCGCGCACACGGTGGAGATCCCGCTGGCGGTGAACAACGAGGAGTACGACGAACTGCCCGTCCCGGAGCTGCGCCGCCGCTCGGCGGTCAACACGGCCGTGGCGGGCGCGGCGATCCGCGCGGCCCTGAACCACGTCCGGGAGCACCGCACCTCGCTCGTCGCCGACCAGATCGAGGTCTTCCGCCGCGGCGCGGCCGGCGCCCCACAGGTACCGGTGTCACCGCGGACGGTCCCCGGCGTCCCCGGCATCGGCCCGGAGGACGTCTACACGACCACGTTCCCGCGCGCCTACGTCATCCCGCCCGGTGACTCCCGCACCCAGCGGTCGGCCCCGGCGGCGGCCCGCCTCGTCGACCACCTCCTCGCCAACGACGTCCGCGTCACCCGCGCCACCCGCCCCTTCCGGCTCGCCGGACGGACGTATCCCGAGGGCTCGTACGTCGTCGACCTGCACCAGCCCAAGCGCGGCATGGCGAACGTGCTGCTGGCCGACGGGCGGGACATCAGCGGCAAGGTGTCGGTGATGTACGACATCTCGGGCTGGAGCCTGGGCCGCCTGTGGGGCGCCACGGTCGAACGGGTGACGTCGGGCAGCCTGCGGGGCGCGCCCCTGCGCCCGGTCGCCGAGGCCACGCCGGTCGCCCGTGTGCCCGCTCATGGCGACCTCCGCCTGCGCCTGACCGACCCGCGCGAGATCGCGGCCCTCAATTCCCTCCTCCGGCAAGGCGTTCCGGTACGCCGGGGGCCGGACGGCAGCGCGATCGTCCCGGCGTCGGCCCGCCGCGAGGCGGTCGCGGCCGCCCGAGCCCACGACGTCTCCTTCGCGGCCACGCGGTTCACCGGCGGCACGCCCCTGCGCCGCATCCGGGTCGCCGCCGCCGTCTCGCCCGGCGAGCTGTTCGCCCTGCGGGAGATGGACTTCGACGTCACGCCGGTCTCGACGGCCGCGCTGAACGCGGGCTTCGACTGGTCCGGCACGGACGTGCTGTTCGTGTCCGCCGGCCTGGACCACGCCGCCCTGACCGCCCCCGCCCGCAGCGCTCTTGCCGCCTTCCTCGAAGACCACGGCCTGGTCGGCCGGGGCGCGACGGGAGCGGCCCTGAACGCGGCGGCGGACCGGCTGGCCGTCCGGCCGGTCGAGGGCAACACGGACGCCAACGGCGTCGTGAGAACGCAGAACACGGGACGCCTCACGCACGACGCTCCCGCGCACGCCTTCGTCTACGCCCCGCTGTGGTTCACCGACCTCGGCCCCTCAGTGCGGGTGGAGCAGTCGTACGCGATCGGGAATCCGCTCGTCTCCGGACACTGGCGCCCGCTCCGGGACGGCACCGGCGGCCCCGCGGCGGCAGCGGGACAAGCCTCCGTGGTCAGCGGCGGCCGGACGGTCCTGTTCGGCACCGAACCTCTCTTCCGGGACCATCCCAAGGGGGAATTCCCGCAGGTGGCGAGGGCATTGTTCACAGTGGCACACAGCGGTTCAGTTGAGGAGAGCGGATGACGCAGGAGATCCACGGCACGGTGGCCGACGGCTTCCAGGGGGTGCGCGAGGAGTTCGCCGCGTTCGTGGCCGGGGAGCGCCCCGACTACGAGGGCCAGCTGTGCGCCTACGTCCACGGCCGCAAGGTCGTCGACCTGTGGGCGGGGACCGAGGCGGACGCCCTCTACGGCGTGTTCTCGTCCACCAAGGGTGCCGCCTACCTGGTCGTCGCCCTCCTCGTCCAGGACGGCACGCTCGAACTGGACCGCAAGGTGACGTACTACTGGCCGGAGTTCTCGGCCGAGGGCAAGGGCACCCTGACCCTGCGCGACCTGCTCGCGCACCGGGCGGGCGTGGTCGGCACGGACACCGGCTTCACCCTCGCGGAGCTGGCCGACGACCGCCAGCTCGCCGAACGTCTCGCCGACCAGCGGCCGTTCTGGCGCCCCGGCACGGCGTTCGGCTATCACGCGATGGTCAGCGGCGCCCTGGTCGGCGAGGTCGTGCGGCGCGCGACGGGCCGCACGCTCCAGGAGGTCTACCAGGAGCGGATCCGCACCCCGTACGCCCTGGACTTCCACCTCGGCCTGCCCGCGCCCCACGAGCCGCGCTTCCGCACCACCCAGCCGATGGCCCCGACCCCGGCCCAGCAGGCCGTCCTCGACGCCACGCCCACGGGCCCGCACACGCTCGCCTCGATCGCCTTCAACCGCCACGCCACGGAACCCACCGACCTCGCCTCGCTGCCCAACATGCCGCTGGTGCGCGCCAAGGGCCCGGCCTCGGTGGGCGCAGTGGCGTCCGCGCGGGGCCTGGCCGGGATGTACGCGGCGGCGATCAGCGAGGTGGGCGAGCAGGCACCGCTGCTGAAGCCGGACACGGTGGCGGAGTTCGGCCAGATCCACTCGGTCGGCTACGACCTGGTGTCACGTGCCCACAGGGCGTTCGGCCTCGGCTTCCAGATGACGGCCGACGTGGCGCACCCGTTCCTCGGCGCCGGGACGATCGGGCACAGCGGCGCGGGCGGCTCGCAGGCCTTCGCGGACCCGTGGAGCGGTCTGGCGTACGGCTACACGCGCCGCCGTTTCGCCTTCCCGGGCGGCGCGGCCCCGGAGAACGACCGCCTGGCGCAGGCGATCCACACGGCGGCGCTCGCCCTCTGAGTCCTGGCACGGGCGAAGGCCGCACCCCACGTCCAAGGGTGCGGCCTCCGCGTACGCAACGACTGTCGTCAGACCAGCGTCACGGTGATGTTCCCGCGAGTCGCCTTCGAGTAGGGACACACGTCGTGGGCCCTCTCGACGAGCGACCGCGCGGTGCCCCGGTCCACCTTGGGAATGTCGGCGGAGATCTCCACGATGATCCCGAACCCGTCCCCGTTCTTCCCGAGGCCGACCTTGGCGGTGACCGTCGACCCGGTGAGGTCGGCCCCCTCCTGACGTGCGACGACGCCGAGAGCCCCCTGGAAACAGGCGCTGTAGCCGGCGGCGAACAGCTGCTCCGGATTGGTCCCGGCGCCACTGCCGCCCATCTCCTTCGGCGGGTTGACGACGACGTCGAGCTTGCCGTCGTCGGTGGCGACCCGTCCGTCGCGCCCGTTCTCGGCGGTGGCGACGGCGGTGTACAGGACGTCGGACTGCTGGATGGGCATGCGGTTGTGTTCCTTCGGTCGTCCGCCGCGGCTCGCGCCCGGGCCGAGCGGATTCGGAAAAAACTTACCGCATACCGGAAACCATCAGAAGGTGTCAGAGCTTGACGATCATCTTCCCGGTGTTGTCACCGCGCAGCACACCCAGGAACGCCTCGAGGTTGTTCTCGATGCCCTCGACGACGGTCTCCCGGTACTTCAGCTCACCGGAGGCGACCCAGGGGGCGACCTCCTGCACGAACTGCGGCTGAAGGTCGTAGTGGTCGCTCACGAGGAAGCCCTCCATCCGGCCACGGGTCGCGATCAGCCGGGAGAGGTTCTTCGGGCCGGGAACGGGCTCGGTGTTGTTGTAGACGGAGATCATCCCGCAGACGGCGATCCGCCCGCCCTCGTTGAGCGCCCCGAGAGCGGCCTCCAGGTGGTCACCACCGACATTGTCGAAGTACACGTCGATCCCGTCGGGAGCCGCGTCACGCAGCTGCTTGCCCACCGGGCCGTCCTTGTAGTTGAAGGCGGCGTCGAAGCCGTACTCGTCGACGAGCAGCTTCACCTTCTCCTCCGACCCGGCGGACCCGATGACCCGCGAGGCACCCTTCAGCCGGGCGATCTGCCCGACCTGGCCGCCCACGGCGCCGGCGGCACCGGACACGAAGACGGTGTCGCCCTCCTTGAAGGCGGCGGTGCGCAGCAGCCCCGCGTAGGCGGTGAGGCCGGTCATGCCCAGCACGCCGAGGTACGTCGACAGCGGCGCGGCGTCCGGGTCCACCTTCACGGCGTTCTTCGCGGCCACGACGGCGTACTCGCGCCAGCCGAGGAAGTGCAGTACGTGATCGCCGACGGCCAGCCCCTCAGCGTTGGAGGCGACGACCTCGCCGACGGCACCGCCCTGCATGACCTTGCCGAGCTCGAACGGGGCGACGTAGGACTTCGCGTCGCTCATACGGCCGCGCATGTACGGGTCCACGGAGAGGTACTTGTTCCGCACGAGGACCTGACCTTCACCCGGCTGCGGGATCTCCGCCTCGACGAAGGCGAAGTCCTCGGGCTTCGGCCAGCCGACGGGGCGGCTGACCAGGTGCCACTCGCGGCTGACGGCGGGGAGGGTGGGGGTGTCGGTCATGGTGCGCCTTTCCACTGACTCGAATGTTTCAGTACCTGAAACAACCATGCTCCTGAAAATTTCAGGTTGTCAAATAACCGGGTACCCTCGATTCCATGGCCTCCACCACATCCACCTCCCAGAACAGCCACCGCCCCGATCCGCTGACCCTTGAGGTCGTCGAGCTCATCGGGGAGGTCGTGGCGCGGTTCCACGAGGACTACGAGGAGGCGGCGGCGGAGCATGCGCTGACCGGGGCGCAGGCGCGGTTGCTGAGCCTGCTGTGCCTTGAGCCGCTGCCGATGCGGAAGCTGGCCCGGCGGTTGAAGTGCGAGCCGTCGAACGTCACGGGGATCGTGGACCGGCTGGAGGCGCGGGGGCTGGTGGAGCGGCGGCCGGATCCTGCGGACCGCAGGGTGAAGGTGGCGGCGGCGACGGGTGAGGGGCGGCGGGTGGCCCGGAGTCTGCGGGAGTCGCTGCGGTTCGCTCGGGAGCCGTTGGCCGGGCTTTCCGAGGGGGAGAGGGTGGCTCTGCGGGATGCGTTGCGGGGGATGCTGGGCTGAGTTTTGCGGGGTGCTCGGCGTAGCGGCTGAGGCCGGGTGGGTCCGCAGCCCGGCGGAGCGGGGTGCCGCTGCGCCCACCCGTGCCGCCTGGGGGCACCTCCCAGGCCCTTAAGGCACTGGGGGAGGCACGACTGCCCGCAGCTAAGCCGAGGCGCCCGCACCCGCCGACCCACCCCCCGGCGTCAGGCGCTACGCGCACCACCACAGGAAGCGATTGCAGGTCTCCGAGGGGGACGGTTCCGGCCTGGGGGGTGCGGTCGTCGGGGCCGTGGTTCGGGTCGGGGCCGGGTCCGGCCGGTCTGTCGTCGGGGCCGACGTCGGGCGGGCGGGGGGCGTGTCCGCCGACGTCGGGTCGGATCCCTTCGGCGTCTCGTCGTCCTTCGCGTCCTCGGACTTGTCGGCCTTCGGGGACTTGGAAGCCGACGGGGACTCAGACACGCTGGGCGAAGGGGATCCTGATGCTTCCTCAGCCCGGGCTCCTTCGCCCTGGCCGCCCGTCTCCCCCGCCTCCGCCGACGCGTCGCCGTCCGCCGACTCACCTCCCGCCGCCGCCGGCTTCGGCGTCGACTTGGGCGCGTCCATGCCGAGCTCGGCGAGGCTCAGCCCACCCGCCGCCAGCACGAACCCCGCCGCGACGAACAGCGTCCGGCGCCGCCGCCGGCGATGCGCCGCGGCCTTCCGGTCCCGCCGGCTCGTCCCACCGCCCGGCCCCTCACCCGGACCTTCACCGACCGGCCCGTGCTCGCGCCCGCGTCCACGTCCGCGCCGCCGAGCGGCACGCCCCAACGGCGCACCGTCGTCGCCGTGTTCACCATGGTGGCTGTCCGCCTCATCGGGCTCACCAGACCCGTCGCGCACGTCATGCACGTCAGGCACGCCCTCCCCGCCAGCCCCGCCCTCAGGAACGGCGTCATACCCGCCGTATTCCGGCTCACGCCAGCGCAGCGCATCGGCTGAGGTGCCACACCCCGGGCAGGCGAGCGCGCCGTTGAGGTGCCGTCGGCACGGGTCGCAGTAGTCCATGACGCGGGAAGATTAAGTTCCGCGCCGGTCACGTTCCTAGATCCTGCTGTGAAGGTTCTGTAGGGACACGCCGCCCCCATGGTTTCGAAACTGTCGAAACCGTTATGCGCGCGACCCATTGACACCCCCACCGCCCCGTCTTTACTGTCACGCCAGCATTTCGAACGTGTGCCGAAATCTCGAACACGTCGAACTGAGCGACTGACAGAACCGAGCCGACGAAGCTGCGAGGGAAAACCGCCGTGCGCATCACCGGAATCAGCACACACGTGGTCGGGACGCCGTGGCGCAACCTGACGTACGTCCAGGTGCACACCGACGAGGGGATCACCGGAGTCGGCGAGACCCGGATGCTGGGACACACCGACGCTCTCCTCGGTTACCTGAAGGAGGCTGAGGTCAACCACATTCTCGGCTCCGACCCCTTCGCTGTCGAGGACCTCGTCAAGCGGATGAAGTACGGCGACTACGGCCGCGCCGGCGAGATCGTGATGTCCGGCATCGCCGTGATCGAGATGGCCTGCTGGGACATCAAGGGCAAGGCCCTGGGCGTCCCGGTCTGGCAGCTGCTGGGCGGCAAGGTCACCGACAAGGTCAAGGCGTACGCCAACGGCTGGTACACCACGGAGCGCACCCCGGAGGCGTACCACAAGGCGGCCCAGGGGGTCATGGAGCGCGGCTACCGGGCGCTCAAGATCGACCCCTTCGGCACCGGGCACTTCGAGCTGGACCACCAGCAGACCCTGTACGCCGTCTCCCTGATCGAGGCGGTCCGGGACGCCATCGGCCCCGAGGCCGAGCTGATGCTGGAGATGCACGGCCGCTTCTCCCCCGCCACGGCCGTACGCCTGGCCAAGGAGCTCGCGCCGTTCAAGCCGGCGTGGCTGGAGGAGCCGGTCCCGCCGGAGAACCTCAAGGCCCTGGAGAAGGTGGCCGCCAAGGTCGACATGCCGGTCGCCACCGGCGAGCGCATCCACGACCGGATCGAGTTCCGCGAGCTGTTCGAGAGCCAGGCCGTGGACATCATCCAGCCGGACGTCGGCCATATCGGTGGAATCTGGGAGACCCGGAAGCTCGCGGCGACGGCCGAGACCCACTACATGCTGGTGGCCCCGCACAACGTCGGCGGCCCGGTGCTGACCGCCGCCTCCCTCCAGGTCGGCTTCACCTCCCCGAACTTCAAGATCCTCGAGCACTTCAACGACTTCGCGGACGCGGAGATCAAGAAGGTCGTGAAGGGCGCGCCGCAGGTGAACCCGGAGGACGGCTGCTTCCACCTCTCCGACGCCCCGGGCCTGGGCGTGGAGCTGGACGTCGACGCCGCCGCCGAGTTCCCGCAGCAGCAGGCCCGCTTCGACCTGTGGGCGGAGGGCTGGGAGCAGCGCAAGCCCAAGGGCGCCCAGTGACCGTCCCGCCCCCGGAAACCCGGAACCGGCAACCGAAAGCTTCGAAACTCCCAGGAGCGACGTGAGCACCGCCGTAGTGATCGACGCCCCGGGCGAGCACCGTCTCGTCCCGCACGAGCCCCGGCAGCCCGAGGCCGGCGAGGCGCTCGTCCGTGTCCACGCCTCCGGCATCTGCGGCAGCGACCGCGAGGTCTACCAGGGCAACCGCCCCGAGGGCTACGTCCGCTACCCGCTCACCCCGGGCCACGAGTGGTCCGGGACCGTCGAGGCCGTGGGCGCCGGTGTCCCCGGGTCCCTGGTCGGCCGCAAGGTCGTCGGTGAGGGCTTCCGCAACTGCCAGGTCTGCGACCGCTGCCACGCGGGCGACACGACCCTGTGCACGGCCGGGTACGAGGAGACCGGGTTCACCCAGCCGGGCGCGATGGCGGCCACGCTGACGCTCCCCGCCCGTCTCCTGCACGCCCTTCCGGACGACTGCGACCTCACGGCCGCGGCCCTCCTGGAGCCGGCCGCGTGCATCGCTGCCGCCGCGCTGAAGGGGAACGCACAGCCCGGCGAGCGCGTCGCCGTGGTCGGCACCGGCACGCTCGGCATGTTCGCCGTGCAGTTCCTCAAGGCGAACTCGCCCGCCGAGCTGCTGGTCGTCGGCACCCGCCGGGACCGTGAGGCGCTGTCGCGGCAGTACGGCGCGACGGACTTCCGGACGAAGGACCAGGACCTCCCGGACGACTTCGACGTGGTGATCGAGACGGCCGGGTCCGCGGACGCCGCCCGGATCTCCGCCGCCCTGCTCCGGCGCGGCGGCCGGCTGGTCCTGACCGGGATCCCGGCGCCGGGCGCCGACGGTCTCGACCCGACCGATCTCGTCGTACGGCAGCTGGAGGTGCACACCGTCTTCGGTGCTCCGCCGGACGCCTGGGCGCACACGGTGCGGGTGTTCGCCGCCGGGCTGCTCGACCCGCTGCCGCTGGTGACGCACGAGCTGCCGCTCGCCGAGTTCTCGCAGGCCATCGAGTTGGTGGGAGCCGGCGATCCGAAGGTGGGCAAGGTGTTGCTCCGCCCCTAGACGTACGCCGGTACGGGGGCAACCTGACGGCTCCCGTACCGGCGTACTCCCAGCCTTGTCATACCCAGAGCCGCGAACCTCGTCCGAAATATCGAACCGAAGGACTTTCCTGTGACCGACGCTTCCGCCACGGCAGCCCGCAGGCCCGGTGAGCAGGCGCTCACCACGCTGGGCCTGAGCGCGCCCGCCCTCGACCCCGCCGACGCCTCGCCGCACTCCTTCCCCGGCGGCGGCCGCTGGCGCACCGAGATCCCCTCGTGCGAGGGGCCCGAGGCGCTGGCGGTGGTCCTGAAGGAGGCCTCGCGGCTGGACGTGCCGATCCACCGGATCAGCCAGGGCAGCGGCGTGTGGATGCTGACCGACGCCGAGATCACCGAGATGGTCGAGGCGACGGCCGAACGCGACATCGAGCTCTGTCTGTTCACCGGCCCGCGCGGCACGTGGGACATCGGCGGCTCCACGCGTACCGACTCGCGCGGCGCGGGCCTCAGAGCCCGCGGCCACGACGCCGTCGCCGGATGCGTCGAAGACGCCGTCCGGGCCACGGAGTTGGGCGTCAAGTGCCTCCTCGTCGCCGACGAGGGCGTGCTGTGGACGCTGCACCGGGCGAGAGCCGCCGGCATCATCCCGGCCGACACGACGCTCAAGGTGAGCGCGCTCATCGGGCCCGTCAACCCGGCGGCGTACGCGGTGTACGAGAAGCTGGGCGGCGACTCGATCAACGTGCCCAGTGACCTGACGCTCGATCACCTCACCGAGATCCGCCGGGTGTCGGGCGCTCCGATGGACATGTACATCGAGGCCCCCGACGACCTCGGCGGCTACGTCCGGATGTACGAGGTCGCCGAGCTCATCAGGCGGGGCGCGCCGCTCTACCTGAAGTTCGGCCTCTCCAAGGCGCCCGGGATCTACCCCTACGGGCACCACATGCGGGAGCTGACCCTGGCCACGGCCAAGGAACGCGTGCGGCGCGGCCGCCTCGCTCTGGATCTCCTGGCCCGCCACGGCGCCGACGGCGACATGGCGCCGCTCGGGTCACGGCTGCCGGGCGATCTGCAACGGTTCGAAATCTCGTCATAACGTTCCGGCTACTCGCCTTCACAAAAGAAGACACAGCCGACCACAATCCGACACATCTCTTCTCGGTCTTTCCGGCCCGACCCTCCGGAGCGACTTCGCGCCTCCAGACCGAGCCCTGCACCCACACATCAAGGATGATGATCATGCGTAACCGCAGAGCCGCTCTCGCCGCCATAGCCGGAGCCGCGTCCCTCGCCCTGACCCTGTCCGCCTGCGGCCAGAACAGCGAAGGTGGCAGCGAGGAGAGCGGAGACAGCGCCAAGGGCGGCACCATCGGCATCGCGATGCCGACCAAGTCCTCCGAGCGCTGGATCGCCGACGGCAACAACGTCAAGAAGGACCTGGAGTCCAAGGGCTACAAGACCCAGCTGGTCTACGGCGAGGACGACCCGGACCAGCAGGTCTCACAGGTCGAGAACCTGATCACCCAGGGTGTGAAGGCGCTGATCGTCGCCGCCATCGACAACAAGTCGATGAACAACGTGCTCCAGCAGGCCAAGGACGCCAACATCCCGGTCATCTCCTACGACCGCCTGATCCTCGGCACGAAGAACGTCGACTACTACGCGTCCTTCGACAACGAGAAGGTCGGCGAGCTCCAGGGCACCTACATCGTCGAGAAGCTCGGCCTGAAGGACGGCTCCAAGAAGGGCCCGTTCAACATCGAGCTGTTCGCCGGCTCCAACGACGACAACAACACCCGCTACTTCTTCCAGGGCGCGATGAACGTCCTGCAGCCCTACATCGACAAGAAGCAGCTCGTCGTCCGCTCCGGCCAGACCAAGCTGAACCAGGTCACGACCCTGCGCTGGGACGGCGGCACCGCCCAGAAGCGCATGGACGACATCCTGACCTCGGCCTACAAGAGCGAGCGGGTCGACGCGGTCCTCTCCCCCTACGACGGCATCTCCATCGGCATCCTCTCGGCGCTGAAGTCGGACGACTACGGCTCCAAGAGCAAGCCGCTGCCGATCGTCACCGGCCAGGACGCCGAGCTCGCCTCGGTGAAGTCGATCATCGCCGACCAGCAGTCGATGACCGTCTACAAGGACACCCGCCAGCTCGCCAAGGTCGCCTCGAACATGGTCGACGCGCTGCTGAACGACAAGAAGCCCGAGGTCAACGACACCAAGACCTACGACAACGGCGCGAAGGTCGTCCCGGCCTACCTGCTCGAGCCGGTCGCCGTCGACAAGACCAACTACCAGAAGGAAGTCGTCGACTCCGGCTACATCAAGGCAAGCGACCTCAAGTAACCGCCGGCTCACTCTGATTGGAAGGCACGACCATGGCGGGACCCGTCCTGGAAATGCGCTCGATCGTCAAGACCTTTCCCGGCGTCAAGGCGCTGTCGGACGTCACCCTGACCGTCCGGCAGGGCGAGGTCCACGCCATCTGCGGCGAGAACGGCGCCGGCAAGTCGACCCTGATGAAGGTCCTCTCCGGCGTCCACCCGCACGGCACCTACGAGGGAGACATTCTCTTCGAGGGTGAGGTCTGCCAGTTCAAGGACATCCGGGCCAGCGAAGAGCGCGGCATCGTGATCATCCACCAGGAACTGGCCCTGGTGCCCTACCTCTCCCTCGCGGAGAACATCTTCCTCGGCAACGAGCACGCCACGCGGGGGATCATCAGCTGGACCGAGACCCTGCGGCACGCCACGGAACTGCTGCGCCGGGTCGGCCTGACCGACCACCCGGACACCCGCGTCGCCGACATCGGCGTGGGCAAGCAGCAGCTCGTGGAGATCGCGAAGGCCCTGTCGAAGAAGGTGAAGCTGCTCATCCTGGATGAGCCGACCGCGGCCCTGAACGACGAGGACAGCGACAAACTCCTGGACCTGATCCTGGAGTTGAAGAAGCAGGGCATCACCTCGATCATCATCTCCCACAAGCTCAACGAGATCCGCAAGGTCGCCGACTCGGTGACGATCCTCCGCGACGGCCAGACCATCGAGACCCTCGATGTGAAGGCGCCGGAGACCACCGAGGACCGGATCATCAGCGGCATGGTCGGCCGCGACCTGGAGCACCGCTTCCCGGAGCGGTCGCCGCACGAGCCCGAGCAGGGCGTGGCGCCCGCCCTGGAGATCCGGGGCTGGACCGTGTTCCACCCGATCGACCAGCAGCGCAAGGTCGTCGACGACGTGTCCCTCCAGGTCCGGCGCGGCGAGATCGTCGGCATCGCGGGCCTGATGGGCGCCGGCCGCACCGAACTCGCGATGAGCGTCTTCGGGCGGACGTACGGCCGGTACGCGGGCGGCACGGTTCTCAGGGACGGCAAGGAGATCCGTACGAAGTCCGTCCCCGAGGCGGTCAAGCACGGGATCGCGTACGTCACCGAGGACCGCAAGCACTACGGCCTCAACCTCATCGACACCATCAACCGGAACATCTCGCTGACCGCCCTGAGCAAGGTCGCCAAGCGCGGTGTGGTCGACGAGCACGAGGAGCGGCAGGTCGCCGAGGGCTTCCGCAAGTCCATGAACATCAAGGCGCCGACCGTCTTCGAGCCGGTGGGGAAGCTGTCCGGCGGCAACCAGCAGAAGGTCGTCCTCAGCAAGTGGATCTTCTCCGGCCCGGAGGTGCTGATCCTGGACGAGCCGACGCGCGGGATCGACGTCGGGGCCAAGTACGAGATCTACACGGTCATCGACCAGCTGGCCGCCCAGGGCAAGGCGGTCGTCTTCATCTCCTCCGAGCTGCCCGAACTGCTCGGCATGTGCGACCGCATCTACACGATGGCCGCCGGGCGGCTGACCGGTGAGTTCTCGCGGGCCGAGGCCTCACAGGAATCGCTGATGCGTCAGATGACGAAGGACAAAGAGGTAACCCGATGAGCACGGACGTGACCGCCAAGACGCCGGCCCCCGCGCCGCCCGGCAAGGGAGGGACGGCCACCGGCGGCGGACTGCTGCAGCTGATGCTGGACGGCATGCGTCGCAACATGCGGCAGTACGGCATGCTGTTCGCGCTCGGCCTGATCGTGGTGCTGTTCGCCGTGTGGACCGACGGCGACCTGCTGCTGCCGCGCAACGTCTCCAACCTGGTCCTGCAGAACAGCTACATCCTGATCCTCGCGATCGGCATGATGCTGGTCATCATCGCGGGCCACATCGACCTGTCGGTCGGCTCGCTGACGGCGTTCGTGGGCTCGATGGCCGCCGTGTTCATGGTCAAACAGGATATTTCCTGGCCGATCGCCGTGGTGCTGTGCCTGGCCGTGGGCGCGGCCGCGGGTGCCATCCAAGGGTTCTTCATCGCGTACGGCGGCATACCGTCGTTCATCGTGACCCTGGCGGGCATGCTGATCTTCCGCGGTCTGACCGAGATCTTCCTGGAGGGCCAGACGCTCGGCCCGTTCCCGGACGGGCTGCAGAAGGTCGCCAACGGGTTCCTGCCCGAGGTCGGTCCGAACACCAACTACCACAACCTCACGCTGCTGCTGGGCTTCGCGATGATCGCCTTCGTGATCTTCCAGGAGGTCCGGGACCGCAGGCGGCAGCAGGAGTTCAACCTGGACGTCCCGCCCGTCAAGCTGTTCCTGCTGAAGCTGGTCGCGATCGGCGCCGCCGTGCTGACCCTGACCATGCTGCTGGCCAGCTACAAGGGCGCCCCGATCGTCCTGCTGATCCTTGGTGTGCTGCTCGTCGGCTTCGGCTACGTCATGCGCAACGCGATCATCGGCCGCCACATCTACGCCATCGGCGGCAACCTGCCCGCGGCCAAGCTGTCGGGCGTGAAGGACAAGAAGGTCACCTTCCTGGTCTTCCTGAACATGGGCATGCTCGCGGCCCTGGCGGGTCTGGTCTTCGCCGCCCGCTTCAACGCGGCCTCTCCCAAGGCCGGCCTCAACTTCGAGCTGGAGGCGATCGCGGCCTCGTTCATCGGCGGCGCGTCGATGAGCGGCGGTGTCGGCACCGTCCTCGGCGCGATCATCGGTGGCCTGGTCCTGGGCGTGCTGAACAACGGTATGAACCTCGTCGGCATCGGCACCGACTGGCAGCAGGTCATCAAGGGCCTCGTGCTTCTGGCGGCGGTCGGGTTCGACGTGTGGAACAAGCGCAAGGTCGGTTCGTAAGTCAGATCGGGGCCCCGCCGGAAGGCGGGGCCCTCTCCTTATCGGGAGCCGCACGCATGGAACTGAACAGACGCACGGTCATCGCGGGAGCCGCGGCGGCGGGAATGGCCGCCACCACGCTCGGCGGCACGGCGCACGCCACGGGAGGCAGGAAGCCGGTGAAGAAGCTCTTCGGCAAGCTCGCTGACGGCACCAAGGTCTACAGCTGGTCGCTGGAGAACGGCGGCACCCGCCTGAAGGTCCTCTCCTACGGCGGCATCGTCCAGTCGCTGGAGATCCCCGACCGCCGCGGCCGCTACGCCAACGTCTCCGCGGGCTTCGACAACATCGAGGACTACGTCGCCAAGAGCCCGTACTTCGGCGCGCTGATCGGCCGCTACGGCAACCGGATCGGCAAGGGCAAGTTCACCCTCGACGGCAAGAACTACCAGCTCTCCGTGAACGACGGCGAGCAGAGCCTGCACGGCGGCGCCAAGGGCTTCGACAAGCGCGTGTGGGACGTCGAGCCGTTCACCAAGGGCTCCGACGTCGGCCTGTACCTGTACTACACGAGCGTCGACGGCGAGATGGGCTACCCGGGCACGCTCAAGACGAAGGTGACGTACACGCTCACCCGGCACGGCGACTGGCGCATCGACTACGAGGCCACCACGGACAAGGCCACCGTCGTCAACCTCACCAGCCACGTCTACTGGAACCTGGCCGGCGAGGGCAGCGGCACGATCGAGGACCACGAGCTGCAGATCGCGGCCTCCCGCTTCACGCCCACCGACTCGGGTCTGATCCCGACGGGCGAGCTGGCGAAGGTCGTGGGCACGCCCTTCGACTTCACCCGTGCCAAGGCGATCGGCCGGGACATCCGCACCTCGCACCCCCAGCTGGTCACCGCCAAGGGCTTCGACCACAACTGGGTCCTCGACAAGGGCATCACCGCCCGGCCCGAGCACGTCGCCACCCTGCGCGACCCCGCCTCCGGCCGCAGCCTGAAGATAGCCACGAACGAGCCGGGCCTGCAGTTCTACTCCGGCAACTTCCTCGACGGCACGCTGACCGGCCCGTCCGGCCGCACCTACCGGCAGGGTGACGCGCTCTGCCTGGAGACGCAGCACTTCCCGGACTCGCCGAACAAGCCGTCGTTCCCGTCGACGGTCCTGCGGCCCGGGCAGACGTACCGGACGACGACGGTCCACACGTTCGGCTGCTGATCGTCTTCACAGGTGGCACACAATTTTCTGAGGGAACCCTCAGTGGTTGAACAGCGCCACCGAAGCCTCCGTATGTAAGGGCGGCCCGCGCTCCCCCGCGCGGGCCGTCCTCAAACGTCGGATCCGGTCGTCCCCAGCGGATCCGCCCTATACGGAGGTTCCATGGCCGACAACGTCACGTCGCTGTTCCGCAGCACCGCGGCGCACAGCCCGTCGATGGCGGCGTTGACACGTGAGGGCGGCGAAGGTGCGGGACCGGTGGACTTCTGTATCCCCTGCAACCCGTACTTCCCCACCCCGGCCATGTTCGACGACATGTCGGCCAGACTCCGCGACATCATCACGTACTACCCGAGCAGCGCGGACACCATCACGGCCGAGCTGTGCAGCCTGCTCCAGCTGCCGCCGCAGTGCGTGGCGATGGGCAACGGCTCCACCGAGCTCATCACCTGGATCGACCACCTGCTCGTCCGCGAGTCCCTCGCCATCCCCGTCCCCACCTTCGGCCGCTGGACCGACCAGCCCATGGAGACCGGCAAGCGGGTCGACATGTTCCCGCTCCAGGAGTCCAGCGGGTTCGCCCTCGACCTCGCGCAGTACGCCGAGTTCATCCGTGCCCGGGGCACGCGCGTCGCCGTCATCTGCAACCCCAACAACCCCGACGGCGGCTTCCTGCACAAGCACGCCATCGTGCAGTTCATGGACGCCATGGCCGACCTCGACCTGGTCGTCATCGACGAATCGTTCCTGGAGTTCGCGGACGCCGAGGCCGAGCCGAGTGTCGTGCAGGAGGCGATGCTGCGGCCCAACGTCATCGTGCTGCGCAGCCTCGGCAAGAACTTCGGCCTGCACGGCATCCGCTTCGGCTACCTGGTCGCCAACCCCGCGCTCGCCGGGCGGGTCCGCTCCATGCTGCCCAAGTGGAACCTCAACTCCTTCGCCGAGCATGTCGTCTTCATGCTCAAGGAGCACGGCGCCGAGTACGCGCAGAGCCTCCAGCAGGTCCGGCGCGACCGGCTCGACATGGCCAGCCAGCTGTCCTCCCTTCCCGGGCTGACGGTCTACCCGTCGCAGGGCAACTTCCTCTTCGTGCGCCTCCCCGTGGGCGCCGAGGGCACCGTGGTCCGGGACCGGATGCTCACCGAGCACCGGATCCTGGTCCGCGAGTGCGGCAACAAGATCGGTTCGTCCAGCCGCTTCCTGCGTCTCGTCGTGCGCCCCCAGGTGGACGTGCGTCGCCTGGTGTCCGGCCTGGAACAGGTGCTCTACGGGACGTCCAGGAGGGGAGCCGCCGTACCCGAGCTGGGCAATGGGACCAGCTACAGCTCGGGTACGGCGGCAGTGGACCGTCTGGTGAGCGAGACCAACGGATCCGGTATGCGGGGCCTTGCCGCGCAGGCCACCGGCGGTGGCGCTCCAGGGCCCGCCGTCGCTCCGGCTGCCGCCGGCACCGGTATGCCGCTCCCCGCCGCCGCGTCCGCCGTGCCGGCGGGTGCCGTGCCCGCCGGGCCGGGCGGCGGGATGCCGATGCCGGCGGCGGCGCAGGTCGGGCAGGGTGGACAGACCGGGCAGGGTGTGCACTTCGGGCAGATGGGGCAGCAGCAGATGCCTCAGTCCGTCCCACAGCCTGTCCCGCAGTCTGTGCCCCAGCCTGCGCCTCAGCCGGCGCCCCAGCCCATGGCCGCGCCGGCGCCGCCACTGGCCCCTGTGGCACAGACACCGGCTCCGGTCCCGGCACCTGCACCGGCTCCCATGCCGGCCGCCACCGGGCCCACGCCGCCGGGGGTTCCCGCGCGGGGTGGGCTGACGGCGGCGCAGGTCAGAGGGACGAATGGGCTTTCGCCTGCGCCGGCGACCGGGTGGCCGGGGGCGCAGGCGTGGCCCAACGCGGCGGGGATGGGGCAGGCCGGGTAGTGCCCCCTCGCCGTAGGCGGTTTCGGTGCGCGGCGGGTGCGGGTCCGTTGTGGCTCGTCGCGCAGTTCCCCGCGCCCCTGAAGGGCCGATCACGCTAAACCGGGTTCAGCCTCCACTGTTGGCAGGCGTTGTTGAGCCATGACCACTGGCGTACGTCCGCACTGTCCGTAGTCGCGCAGTTCGCCACGTCGGCTACTTTGCCCGTGGCCTTGTTGACGATGCGGACGTAGCCGCCGTCCGTGGCGAGGAACTGGTACCGCTGGCAGGTGTTGTTCAGCCAGGACCACTGGCGGAGGTCCGCGCCGTCGGCGGTCGAGCAGTCTGCCGTGTCGAGGACCTTGCCGGTGGCGGCGTTCACCAGGCGGTGGGTGTCGTCGCCCAGGTCCTCCAGGCGCCAGCGCTGGTTGGTTCCGCCGTTGCAGGTGTACTGCACGACGTTGGCACCGTCGGCCGACGAACTGCCCGCCACGTCCAGGCACTTGCCGCTGTTGCGGTTGGTGACCGTGTAGGTCGTCGAGACGGCGGACGGCTCACCCGAGGGTCCTGGCAGGGAAGCTCCCAACCGGACCGGCGTGCCGAAATTCGGGGTGCCGTCCGAGTTCCAGGTGAACTTCTGCGCCCGGGTCGTACGGCCGTTGTCGCAGCCCTCGGACGCGGAGTCGTTGGCGTGGTAGACGATCCAGTTCTCGCGGCCGTCGGGTGAGGTGAAGAAGCCGTTGTGGCCGGGCCCGTACACCCCGCTGGCGTCACTGCGCTGGAAGACGGGCGTGGACTTCTTCGTCCAGGAGGATGCGGACAGCGGGTTGGAGCCGGTCAGCTCCAGTTGCCCGAGTTTGTAGTCGGGCGTCCAGCAGCCGCTCGCGGAGTAGATCAGGAAGGTCCGGCCGCCGCGTTGCAGCACCTCCGCGCCCTCGTTGACGGTGCCGCCCTGCCGCTCCCAGGCGTGCGTCGGTGTCGAGATCGTCGAGTAGGAGCCGCTGACGGTGTACGGGTTGGACATCGGCGCGATGACGAGGTTCTGCGTCCCGCCGGTGGTGATCGCGCTGCCCAGCATGTACAGCCGGCCGCCCACGTTCATCAGGCTCGGGTCCAGCATCCAGGCGGAGTTGAGCTGCCCCTTGTAGGTGTAGGGGCCCATGGGGTCGGAGCCGGCGCTCTCCAGCACGTGGCTGCGCTGCGTGGGGTTGTAGTCGGACACGTTCTGCCCGGCGACGTAGTACAGGTACCAGCGGCCGCCCACGAAGTGCAGCTCAGGTGCCCAGATGTTGCAGCACCGGGAGGCGGCGTCGCCCTTCCACACCTGCACGCTGGGCGCGGTGGAGAGCCCGGCGAGGGTGGCGGACTTGCGGATGGTGATCACGTCGGTCCAACTGGTCGTCACCAGGTAGTAGTTGCCGTCGTGGTAGGAGATCCAGGGGTCGGCGCCCTTGACGGACTTGACCGGGTTGGCGAACGAGGCGGCGCTCGCGGTGGGCTGGCCGAGGGTGAGGGCGAGCAGCAGGACGGCCAGCAGGGTCAGTAGGCGACGGGCCATCCGCTGCTCCAGTTCAGGAGGTTGACGCCGAGCTTGGGCGTGCCGTTGTCGTTGCCGTCGTAGTAGTGGTAGACGATCAGGTCGCCGTCGGTGTCCTTCAGGATCGACTGGCCGCCCGGGCCGATGACGCTGCCGTGCGACTCCAGGACGGGCGTGCCGCCGTTGTTCATCAGGTCGACGCCGTTCCTGTCGCGGTACGGCCCGGTGACACTGGAGGCCCGCCCGACCTTCACCTTGTACGTCGAGCTGGTGCCGGCACAGCAGGTGTCGTACGAGGCGAAGAGGTAGTAGTACCCGCCCCGTTTGACTATGAAGGGCGCCTCGACGGCCTTGGTCCCGGTGGGGCGGGAGGCGAGTGAGTAGCGGGTGGTGTTGGAGGAGAGCTGCTTCCCGGTGGCGGGGTTGATCTGGATCATCTTGATCCCGGTCCACCAACTGCCGAAGGACAGCCACCACTTGCCGTCGTCGTTCACGAAGAGGTTCGGGTCGATGGCGTTGAAGTCGCTGGCGGAGTTCGACGTGTAGACCGTGCCCTGGTCGGTCCAGCTGCCCGGCTGGCCGGTGCTGGAGGTCGCGAGGCCGATGGCGGACGTGTTCGAGCCGAACTTCGAGACGGAGTAGTACATCAGGTACTTGCCGCCGTGGTACGAGATGTCCGGCGCCCAGGCCTCCGGGACGGAGGAGTAGTTCCGCCACCAGCCGGGCCGGCTGGAGAAGGCGTCGCCGCCGTTGCGGAAGGCCGTGCGGTCACCGGACGATTTGCTGGCGATGCCGCCGCCGGTCGCGTAGAGCAGGTACTGACCGGACGAGGTGCGGAGCATCGACGGGTCGTGGGTGACGATGTCACCGGTGACCCGGCCGGGGTTGGGATACGCGGACGCCGCACTCGGCATCAGGGCGAGCAGGGCTGCGGCGGGGAGGGCGAGCAGGGCGGTTCTCCTGCGCAGGATGGAGCGGCTCATACGGTCCTCCTTGCGGTGGGGGTGACACTGGCCGACATTTCGAACAGCGATCGCAAGTTCGAACGGACCGTAGAATCGAACGTCTTGCGCGTCAATGGTCCGCGCAGCAACAACTGTGACCGGCCGGGAGCAGCTCACACCCCACACGGCCCGACCGGCAAAGCCCTTGACGGCACATCACTTTGCCGAACACACAGTCCTCTGACAGCAACCACTCCCAGCCGCGGCTGCGGAGGCCACGGGGGTGGTGGGGTCGGCGTCTGTCCTGGCGGCGGCGCCGACCGCCAGGGTGGCGGCGGTGGCGCCGGTCACCATCAGGACGGCACGGCGTTCCGCTCCGACATCAGCGAGGACAAGTCCCTGGTCGAGATCTGGCACGCCGACGCGCTCGGCGAGTACTCCGGCTTCGTGGGCGACAACGGCCACGACGAACCCGACAACGGCACGTTCCTGCGCGGGGGCGTCCTCACCGGCTCCAACAGCATCGCGAAGATCACCTCGGCCTGCCCCGGCTGGTACCAGGGCCGCTGTGTCCACATCCACATCAAGGTCCACACGGACGTGACCCTGACCCCCGACGGCTCCTTCACCGGCGGTCAGGAACTCCACACAGGCCAGCTCTTCTTCAACGAGACGATCACGAGGAGGGTCGCGTCGCTCCCCCAGTACGCCGTCAACACGGTCCCCCGGACCACCCTCGCCCAGGACTCGATCTACGACGACGGGGGCGCGGCATCAGGCCTCCTCACGCTCACCCAGCTCGGCAGGCGAGTTCCCCGTGGTCGCCGTCGACCTGCCGGGGCACGGGTCCCGTTCCGCCGGGGAACGACCGGTTGCTGCGCAGGATGTATCCCGCCGAGGTCGTCGAGGCCACGATCCGGTCCGGTTACGCCTTTCACACCCTGTCCGCCGCCTGGGGCGAGGTACTGGGGCGTTTCGACGCGGACGCGATGCGTCTTGTGGCGGCTCCGGTGCTCATCCTGAACGGTGAGAAGGACGGCGTCTTCCGGTCCGGCGAGGCGGAGTTCGCCCGGGCGCATCCGCACGCCCGCGTCGAGCTGATCCCGGGAGCCCGGCATCTCGCGAACTTCGACGATCCGGTCGCCTTCCGCGATGCGGTCCGCCGCTTCGCCCGACAGCTGGGCAACAGCGCATGACCTGGGCGGCCCACCCGGCCCAACGCCCCGGTGAGCCGCCCCTCATCCCGTCAGGACTTCCCCGGGCACTCCTTCCACGCCATGTGGTACACCGTGCTGATGTCCCCGTCCGTCGAGTCCATCGTCATGAAGCTGACCTTGTCGGCCGACTGCGTACCGGCGTTGACCCGGAGCTCGGTGTTGATGTTGAAGTTGCGCTGGACTCCGCAGGGCGCGTAGACCAGTTGGGCCCAGTCCGTCTCGTCGGTGGCCTGCCAGTTGTCGTTGTAGGGGCCGCTGAAGGGATGGTTCCTGGACACCGTGCTGGGCGAGCCCTGGAAGTAGTACGAGGCTCGCTGGGAGCCGCTCGCGCCGCGCTGGAGTGAGGCGAAGCCCCGGTAGTCGGCGCTGGCGATGGCGTAGGTGAAGCCCTGGGGCACGTGGACGATCAGGCTGAGCTGGCAGTTCCTGCGGAACGCGGTCGGGTCGGAGCCCCCGCCGGCCTGAGCGAGGTAGTCGCTGTAGGTGACCGTGAACGCCGTGTTGTCCTCGGAGACGGCGACCGCCGCCGTGCCCTGCGGACAGCCGGAGCCGTTCACCGTGGCGACCTTGATGACGATCTTGTCCGGGGGCGGGTCGACGAACCCGGAGGACGGGGATTGTGCGGGGAGTGCGCTGGTGAGGAGCGCGGCTACCGCGCCGCTCAGGAGCAGGCCACCGGCCATGGTTCTCCCATCCGTTCGTGGGGGGTGGAACACGAATAGACATGAGCATGTCAAGACGACAGCGCATGCGCGCCCGACCTGTGACCATTCCATGGAGGAGCTGTGAAGGCCGGGAGCGGTCGCATCGTACGCAGGGCTGAGGGGGTCGGCCAGGGCGGTCTCCGGCCATTCACAGTGGCGGGATCACACCAGGGGAAGGGGCGCGCGGCCCGTCCACGCGGGCCCCGTCGGCACCAGCAGTACCGGGGGGCGCATAAGGTGCGTTAGCAGTGCGTCAGACCAGGACACCCCGAGGACGCGATGAGGATCACCCACCGGCTCCCCCGCGGACGCGGCCCGTCACGGGTTCTCCCGGGCCACGGCCCGCTACGGGTTCTCCCAGGCCGCCGGCTCCGCCGCCAGCCGCTCCACCGGCTCGGGCAGCGCGCCGGCCGCGAGGTCGGCGATCGTCACGCCCTCCAGGATCCTGCGCACATTGGCCCGCAGGGCGATCCACAGCGGCAGCAGCGGCTCGGCCGTGCCGGAGTAGGCGAGGCCGGTCGGACGCTCGCCGCGCACCGAGACGATCGGTCCGTCCACGGCCCGGATCACGTCCGCGACCGTGATCTCCGCAGCCTCCCGGGCCAGCCGGTAACCGCCGCCCCCGCCGCGCCGGCTGTCGACGACACCACCGCGGCGCAGATCGCCGAGGATCCCCTCCAGGAACTTGTGGGGGATGTCCTGCGCGGTGGCGACGGCCTCCGCCTTGACCGGCCCTTCGCCCTGCCGGACGGCCAGTTCCACGACCGCTCGTACCGCGTAGTCCGCACGTGCCGAGATCCTCATACGACCATTGTCGCGGTCGGCCCGTAGACAATGACCCACCAGCACCACGTACGGCACGGCAGCACAACAGGAGGCGCTCCCTTGGAGCTCAGCAGGCGTACCTTCCACGCTCTCGCCGGCACGGCGGCGCTCGGCTTCGCGCTGACCGGCAGCGGGTCGCCGACCTCCGCCAACCCGGCACGGACCGTGCCCACGGGCCCGCCGCCCCCGGTGCCGAGCGCCGACGGCAGGCGGCACGAGGTCGGCTTCGACCGGTACTCGCTGCTGGTCGACGGCCGGCGCCTCGTCCTCTGGTCGGGCGAGCTGCACCCCTTCCGGCTGCCGAGCCCGTCCCTGTGGCGGGACATGCTGGAGAAGATGCGTGCCCACGGCTACAACGCCGTCAGCGTGTACGTCGCCTGGAACCACCACTCCCCCGCCCCCGGCCGGTACGACTTCACCGGTGTGCGGGACCTGGACCTGTTCCTTCGCATGGCCGCCGAGACCGGTCTGTACGTGATCCTGCGGCCCGGCCCGTACATCAACGCCGAGGTCGACGCCGGCGGCTTCCCCGGCTGGCTGACCGCGACCGAGGGCACGGCCCGCACCTCCGACCCGACGTATCTGCGGTACGTCGACGAGTGGCTGACCGCCGTCAACGCCATCGTCGCCAAGCGCCTGTTCACCCGGGGCACCGGCACGGTCCTGCTGTACCAGATCGAGAACGAGTACGACGCGCACGTCGACGAGCCGACCGGGCGCGCCTACATGTCCTACCTGTACGAGAAGGTCCGCGCCGACGGCATCGACGTGCCGCTGTTCCACAACGACAAGGGGGGGAACGGGGACTGGGTCCCGGGGTCGTTCGGCACCGGCGGTGAGAAGGGGCGCTGGCTGTACGGGTTCGACGGGTATCCGGAGCCGGACGAGGTGCCGCCCGACTGGGGGCACTTCGGGACCGGCGGGGTGAAGGGCGGGGCCACGGCCAGTCCGCGCACGCCCGGGTTCGTGCCCGAGTTCGGCGGGGGCTGGTTCGACCCGTGGGGCGGGTCCTGGTTCGACGGGAAGGGCTACGCCGAGGCCCGCCGGACCCGGGACGCGGCGTACGAGCGGCGCTTCTACCTCACCAACCTCGCCAACGGCATCACGCTGCACAACGTCTACATGACGTACGGCGGCACCTCCTGGGGCTGGCTGCCCGCTCCGGTCGTCTACACCTCCTACGACTACGGCGCGGCGTTCGACGAGGCCCGCAACGCCACACCCAAGCTCGCCCCGATGCACCAGATCGGGCAGTTGCTGCGGTACGTGCCGGACCTCGCCAGGCTGGACCGGGCGAAGGCCGTACGGGCCACCGACGAGCGGATCAAGGTCTACCACCTGGCCAACCCCGACACCGGCGCCCACTTCTACGTCCTGCGCAACGACTCCGAGAAGGCGGTCACCTCGACACTGCCGGACGCCGGGATCGACGTGCCGGTCACGGTCCCGGCCCGGGACGCCAAGCTGATCGCCGCCGGGCTGAAGCTCGGGAAGCGGACGCTGGTGCACGCCACCGTGCAGCCGATGCTGAGCCTGACCGCCGGGCGGCAGGAGATCGCGGTGTTCGCGGGCCGGCGGGGCGATCTGGCGCAGGTCGTCCTGGACTGCGCGGACGAGCCGACGCCCATGCGGCTGGACGCGGAGCCCGCGTGGTCCTGGAACCTCGGCAAGCTCAACGTCACCGCTCCGCTCGGCGCCGGCGGGCTGAGCCGGGTGCGCGTCGAGGGCGACGGCGTGGACACGACGATGCTGCTGCTGTTCGCCGACGACGCGACGGCCCTCAGGCTGTGGCCGTACGAGACGCCGTCCGGCCCGCTCCTCGTCTACGGCCCGGCGCTGCTGCGGTCGGCCACGCTGCGCGGCTCCACGGTCCACCTCACCGGCGACACCACCGCGCAGACCGGCCTGGAGGTGTGGGGGCCGCGCGGGATCACCCATGTCACGTGGAACGGGCGCCCGGTGCCCACCCGGATCAGCGCCTCCGGCAGTCTGCTGGCGCTGCGCCCGCTGCCCGGCGTGACCCGGCCGGCCCTGCCCGCCCTCGACGGCTGGCGGCGGCGGACCGAGAACCCGGAGGCCGACCCCGGCTTCGACGACTCCGGCTGGACGGCGGCCGACAAGAAGACATCGTTCAGCACGACGCCCGTACCCGACGGGCAGCCCGTCCTGTTCGCCGACGACTACGGCTTCCACTACGGCGACGTCTGGTACCGGGGCGAGTGGACGGACGGACGCGGCCTGGAGTCCGTGACCCTCGACTACAGCACGGGCACGCAGGGCCTGCTGATGGCCTGGCTGGACGGCAAGCCGCTGGGCACGCACCGGATGCCGGTGCCGGACAAGGACCGGGCGCGGCAGGGCACTTGGACGGCGAAGGCCACCTTCGACCTGCCGGAGGACCTGCGGAAGAGGTTCCGCGAGGACGGCCGCGACCGTGGCGACCGGCACGTGCTGTCCGTGCTCGTCCGGCGGATGCAGCACGACATGGACGGCACGGCGCGCGACACGCACAAGGCGGCGCGCGGGCTGACCGCCGTCACCTTCGAGGGCGCCTCCCCGAAGGTGACCTGGCGGATCCAGGGCGCGTCGGCCCCCGATCCCGTGCGCGGACCGATGAACAACGGCGGGCTCTACGGGGAGCGCGAGGGCTGGCATCTGCCGGAGTACGACGACGGGGACTGGAAGGACGCCGAACTGCCGCGTGCCGACCGGCGGCAGGGCGTCACCTGGTACCGGACGGACTTCCGGCTCGACGTCGAGCCCGGCGTCGACGCCTCCATCGGGCTCGTCCTCGACGACGACCCGGAGCGGGCCTACCGCGTCCAGATCTTCCTCAACGGCTGGAACATGGGCCAGTACATCAACGACGTAGGTCCGCAGCACACGTTCGTGCTGCCGAACGGGATCCTCCGCACACGTGGTGCCAACACACTGGCGTTGGCGGTGTTGTCCGACGGGACCACACCGTCGGGGCCCGGGGAGGCGCGGCTGACCCTGCTGGGCGCGGCGGCGGGAGGAGTGCCGGTCACACCGGTGTGACCGGATCGAGCCGTCCGTGTGCATTGCCTTCTCCGGCAGGCTGGTTCACCGTGTTGGCCTTTCATGGCTGCCGACAGGGAGGGGAACCTCGTGCGAAGACGGCGTTTCATAGGTGGATTAGGCGGAGTGGCCGGGGCCGGGCTCGGGCTCGCCCCGCTGCGGGGTGGTACGGCCTGGGCGGCTCCCGGCCTCCTGGGTGAGGCCCGCGAGTGGCAGGCCGTCGCCGCCCCGGCGGCCTCCCCCGCGGCCCAGTTGCTCGACGTGGCGGCCGCGGGCCCCGGCCTCGCCTGGGCCGTGGGCGAGGAGGGCCGCGGCGGCAGCGTGCGGGGGACGGCGCTGGCCCTCGTGTGGGACGGCACGGCCTGGCAGCGCACCGCCCCCGGCTTCAGCGGCTATCTGGGCTCCGTCGCCGCGTCCGACGGCCGCGCCTGGGCCGTCGGCACCGACACCTCCGGCACCGCCCGGCTGCTCGCCGGGGACGGACCGACGTGGCGGGAAGTCGACTTCCCCGGTCGCGGGGCGCCCGGCACGTCCCTCGCCGCCGTCACGACCGGCCCCCGCGGCCACGTCTGGGTCTCGGGCCGGAACAGCGACGGCTCGGTGCTGCTGCACGGCCACCGGGGCAAGTGGACCTGGCTGGAGGCACCCCCGGCCACGACCACCATCCCGCCCTACGGCATCCACCGCGCGCCCTGCGGCGACGTCTGGGTCTACGGCAGCGAGCTCGTCGCCCGCTGGGACGGAGCGGCCTGGACCGTGCTGCCGGCGCCCGGCGGGATCCGTGCCGGCTTCACCGGGCTGCTTCCGGTCGCGCGCGACGACATCTGGATGACCGGCTACGACTACGGCGTCGGCGGCCCGCCCGGCAAGCCCCCGGGCGTCCGGCTGCTGCACGGGGACGGCACCGGCTGGGAGTACGTCACGGCACCGTTCGGCGTGGGAGTGCTGACCGGCATCGTGGGCGACGCCCAGGGGCGTCCCGACCGTATCTCCGGGTGGGACTTCTGGGACCAGACCCGGGCCCACTACCTGCGCTGGGACGGCACGGCGTGGGTGAGCGAGCGGGGGCCGGTGGCCACGACCCCCGTCGTCATGAACGCCCTTGCGACGGTGCCCGGCTCGGACGGCTACTGGGCGGTCGGCACGACGTCGCCTCCGCCGTCCCCGACCGCCCAGCCGCGCATCGAACGCTGACGTGTCGGCTCGGACCGGCTGTCACGCCAGCCGGATCACGTTCCAGGACAGCGGCTCCAGGACGGCGCTCAGCGTGCCGTCCTGGAGGGCCGTGCCGTCGACCGCGTGCGGGGCCACCCGCTCGGGGTCGTCGAGGGTGTTGCGGGCGTCCGGGTCGGCGTCGGCGAGGGCGCTGTGCTCGACGACCGACGACAGGTCGAGCCCGTTCAGCGCGACCTCCAGCGGCAGCGACTCGGTGCGGCTGCGGTTCACCGCGAAGACCGTGACCGTGCCGTCCTCGGCGCGTACGGCGGTGGCGTGCAGCAGGTCCGTCTCGCCGAACTTCTTCGTCTCGTACGTCGGCGAGTCGACCCGGACGTCGAGTACCTGGCCGCGGCCGTACCGGGCGGCCTGGGCGAAGGGGAAGAACGTCGTCTGCCGCCAGGCCGGACCGCCCGGCTCGGTCATGATCGGCGCGATGACGTTGACCAGCTGGGCGAGGCAGGCGACCGTGACGCGGTCGGCGTGCCGGAGCAGGGCGATGAGGAGCGAGCCGAAGACGACGGCGTCGGTGACGCTGTAGTTGTCCTCCAGGAGGCGGGGCGCCTCGGGCCAGTCGTCCTGCTCGAAGGTCTTCGCGCGGGCCTCCCACTCGGGCAGGTACCAGACGTTCCACTCGTCGAAGGAGAGGTTGATCCGCTTCTTCGACTTCAGGCGCGCGCCCACGTGGTCGGCGGTCGCGACGACGTTGTCGATGAAGGACTCCATGTCGACGGCGGAGGCCAGGAAGGAGTCGATGTCGCCGTTCTCGGGCCAGTAGTAGGCGTGCAGCGAGATGTAGTCGACGAGGTCGTACGTCTCCTCCAGGACGGTCGCCTCCCACTCGGCGAACGTCGGCATGGACTGGCTGGAGGAGCCGCAGGCGACGAGTTCCACGCCGGGGTCCAGCTGGCGCATGGCCCGGGCCGTCTCGGCGGCGACCCGGCCGTACTCCCGCGCGGTCTTGTGGCCGGTCTGCCAGGGGCCGTCCATCTCGTTGCCGAGGCACCACAGCCTGATGCCGAAGGGGTCCTTGTCGCCGTGGGCGGCGCGGAGGTCGGACAGGGCGGTGCCCTCGGTGTGGTTGGCGTACTCCTGGAGTTCGAGGGCTTCCGCGACGCCTCGGGTGCCGAGGTTGATGGCCATCATGGGTTCGGCCTGGGGGCCGATCTTGCGGAGGAAGTCGATGTACTCGGAGAGGCCGAAGCGGTTGGTCTCCGTGGAGTGCCAGGCCAGGTCGAGGCGGCGGGGGCGTTCTTCGGCCGGGCCGACCGAGTCTTCCCACTTGTAGCCGGAGACGAAGTTGCCGCCGGGGTAACGGACGGCTGTAACGCCCAGTTCGCGGACCAGGTCGAGGACGTCTGTGCGGAGGCCCTTGGCGTCGGCCGTGGGGTGGTCCGGTTCGAAGATGCCGGTGTAGACGCAGCGGCCGAGGTGTTCCACGAAGCTGCCGAAGAGGCGGGGGTTTACTTCGCCGACGGTGAAGGCGGGGTCGAGGGTGAAGCGGGCGGTGTGCATGTTCGCCTTTCGGGGTGGGTGGTTCTGTTCGGTGGCGGCTGCGGGTTTGTGGGGGTTGTTCACGCAGTTCCCCGCGCCCCTATCGGGGCGCGGCCGTCTACTGCCCGGCCAGGCCCGTGTGGGCCACGCCCGCCACTATCTGGCGTTGGAAGAACACGAAGACGATGATCAGGGGCAGGCCCGCCATCAGGCCGCCGGCCATGAGCTGGGCCCACTGGATGCCGTAGGAGTTCATGACGGTCGCGATGCCGTTCGGCATGGTCATCAGGTCGGGGTTGTTGGTCACCATGTACGGCCAGAGGAAGTTGTTCCACGAGGCGATGAACGTGAAGATGCCGACCGCGGCGAGGGAGGGGCGGGAGAGCGGGAGGACGATGGTGAAGAAGACGCGCCAGCGGCCTGCGCCGTCGATGAAGGCGGCCTCCTCCAGTTCGCGCGGGATGCCCTGGAAGAACTTGTAGAGGATGTAGACCATCGCGGCGGGTGCGCACTGCGGCAGGATCATGCCCCAGTAGGTGTCGACCATGCCCATCTGCTGGACGGTGGTGAAGAGCGGCACGCCGAGGACCGCGGGCGAGATCATCAGGCCGGCCATCACCAGGCCCATCAGGGGCTTCTTGCCGCGGAACTCGGTGCGGGCGAAACCGTATCCGGCCAGTGCGCTCACCAGCAGCACCACGGACGTCACACAGACGGAGACGACCACGGAGTTGACGAACCAGTTGGTGATGTTGCCGGTCTCGAAGAGGGCCTTCCAGGCCTGGCCCGTCCAGTCCTCGGGGAGCCAGTGCGGCGGTACCTCCACCGCCTCGGTCTCCGACTTCAGGGAGGTGAACAGGGCCCAGGCGAAGGGGGCCAGGAAGGCGACCGAGACGGCTGTGCCGAGGAGGGTCAGGACGATCTGGCTGGGGGTCCACGGCTTGCGGGGCTTCACCGGTACGGCGGTGGTCATCGGGCGCTCTCCTCACGGTTGCGCAGCAGCCACATCCGGGCGAGGGCGACGGCCGCGATGATCACGAAGAAGATGACGGAGATCGCGGAGGCGTAGCCCACGCGGTAGCTGGTGAAGCCCTCTTCGAGGGTGTACTGCACGAAGGTACGGGTCGATCCCTCGGGCCCGGGGAGGAAGTCCATCATCACGACGGCCTGGTCGAAGACCTGGAGCGAGGCGAGGATCTGGAGGGCGACGACGAGGCCGGTGATGTTGCGCAGCATCGGCAGGGTGATGTGGACCGTGCGGTGCCAGGCGTTCGCGCCGTCGAGCTTGGCGGCCTCGTAGAGGTGACCGGGGATGCCCTGGAGCGCGGCCAGGTAGAGCAGGAAGCTGAAGCCGACCGTCCACCACAGCGTCTGGATGACGATGGCGAGCATCGCGTACGACTTGTCGGTCAGCCACGGCGTCTCGATGCCGAAGACGTAGTTGATCATTCCGGTGCCGGGGTTGAAGAGCCACTGCCACAGGTTGGCCGCGACGGTGGACGGCAGCAGGAACGGGGCGAAGAAGCACAGCCGCCACAGCCACTTGCCGCGCTCGATGTGGTGGGCGAGCATCGCGAGGAGGAAGGCCAGGACCGTGATGCAGGGGACGACCAGGAGCGTGAAGTAGGCGCTGTGGCCGAGGGAGTCCCACATCAGCGGGTCATTGAGGGCCTCGCGGTAGTTGTCGAGGCCGATGAAGCTCGCGCCCTCGCCCGAGATGTTGGCGTCCGTGAAGCTGAGGTAGACGCCGCGCAGCAGCGGCCAGATCACGAAGAGCGCGAACAGCAGGAGGAAGGGGGCCACGAACCAGCCGCCGTGCTGGAAGCCCTGCGGCCGGCGGAGGGTGGCGCTGTCGGCGGCGGTCCGGGCGCGGGCGGGTGCGGTGACGGTCTGGGCGCTGGTCGCCATCATGCGGCCGCACCTCCTTGTGCGGCTGTCCGGCCGTCCATGGGGTTCTTCATGGCGAGCAGTTGGGTGAGTGCGCTCTTCATCCGGCGGGCGGCGGTCTCCGGCTTGGCGGAGCCCAGCGTCGAGGCGACGACGATCGGGCCGACGCGCTGGGCGAGGATGCCGGTGGACCCCGCGAACCACACCTTCGGCTCGGTGGCCTGGTGGTCCATGGCCGACACGTACTCGCTCTGCGGGTTCAGCGCCTTGTACGCGGCGGTGGACAGGGTCGGCGTGTAGGCGGGGATGTGGCCGCCGGCGGCCCACTGCCGGGCGTGCCGGACGATGTAGGCGGCGAGCCGGTGGGCGCCCTCGTTGGCGGGGCCGCCGCGGTCGGACTGGTGCGGCAGGACGAAGGCGTGCGACTCGGCGTGGGTGGCCGGCTCGCCGAAGACGGGCGGCAGCGGGGTGGCGCCGTAGTCGAGTTTCGCTCCGGAGAAGACCGGCACCGACCAGTTGCCCTCCCAGACGAAGGGGGAGCCGTTGAGGAACTGCTCGGCGCCCGCGGCCCCCGCGAAGCCCGGGTTGGCGTACCCGTCGGTGATGTGGCGGCGCAGGAACTGAAGGACCTGGGTGGCCTTGTCGGTGTCGAAGGTGACCTCGGTGTTCGCGGCGTTGAACCAGGTGCCGCCGAACTGGGTGTAGAACGCGACGAAGAACCACCACTGGAAGTTCTGGTCGTTGACCCACAGACCGATGGTCTGCAGCCCCTTCTTCGTGGCCCGCTTCGCCTGCTTCAGCACGTCGAACCACTCGTCGGCGGAGGTGACGGGCACGATCCGGCCGTCGTCGCCGAGCAGGCCCGCCTTCTTCAGCACGTCCTTGCGGTAGAAGCAGAGCTGGACGTGGATGTCGAGCGGTAGGGCGTAGAGCTTGCCGTCGATGACGGCCCGCTTCCACAGGGCGGGGTTGAAGTCCTCCTCCCGTACGCCGTACTTGGCGAGCAGGCCGACGTCCCAGGGGTCCAGGAAGCGGCCGGGCGAGAATCCGGTGACCCGGCCGAGGTGCATGACGCCGAGGTCGGGGGCGCGGTTGCCCGCGGCGGCCATGGCGAGCTTGGTGTAGAAGGGGCTGCCCCACTGGAGGGTGGAGTCCTTCACCGCGATGTCCGGGTTGGCCTTGCGGAAGGCGTCCAGCATCGCGATCATGTTGGATCCGTCGCCGCCGCTGAAGAGGTTCCAGTAGCGCACGCGGGTGTCGGCGCCGGCGGCGAGTGCGTCGGCGCCCGTGCCGAGCGCGGCGAAGCCGAAGCTGCTCGCGACGAAGAGTCCTCCGAGCCCGCCGAGTAGCTGCCTGCGATTCAGGTCAGGTCGTCCCATGCCCTGCCCTTGCTGTCGTGTTCGATATATCGGAAGGTGCTCGTGACTTCGAACGGGACGGTAAATAGGAAGCGCTTGCACGTCAATGGTCGGCCCGGAAGTTTGGTCACGACTTTCGGGCAGGAACGGTCGTTCCCCGCTGAACTACCGGCACGGGATCGCATGACGCGAACACTTTCGGGCGCGTAGTCTCGGACGCGCGGCCAAGCCGCCGGCCGGCGCTGAGAAGGGGGAGCGATGGACATCGCGGGCGCGCGAGTGCGAGCCGTCACCGCGCTCAGGCGTTCGCGACGTGGGGCCGCCATGCGCCGCCTGGCCGCCGAGCTCGCCGCCGCGGTCCGGGCGCGGGAGCAGGTCCCGGACGGCGTACGGTCGTTGTGCCGGGCGCTGTGCGAGGAGATGAGCGCGCGGCGGGGCGGCCGTCCGGTCGACCTGCGTTTCGAGCGGTTCCCCGACGAGATCGAAGTGACCGGGCTGTGGGTGGAGTTCCAGGACTTCGACCTGGTCATCGTCGAGGAGCGGGCCGAGGCGGTGCAGCAACTGGTCATCCTCGGGCATGAGTTGTGGCATCTGCACGCGGGGCACGGCCACCACCATGTCGCCGGTACGGCGGCGGCCCGGGCCCTGGACAGCGAGCCCGGCTGGAAGTCCGTGGCGCTGACCGTGGCGGCCCGGGACGGCTCGCGCGAGCGGGACGAGGCCGAGGCCGACGCGTTCGGGCACCGGCTGGCCGCCGCGTTCCGTTCCTTCGCGGACGGCACCGTCCCGGACGAGCCGGACGCCGCGCTCGACCCGGTGCGGCGGTCGATGGGCTACCGCGGACGCGGAGGCGGCGCGCGATGACCCACGCACGGGACGTCCTCGACACCTTCTCCGTCTCCTTCTGGCTGCCGATCGGCGCGCTGACCATCGCCCTGGTCATGAAACTGCCCAGCCTGGTGAAGATGTGGCGGGACCCGATGCTGCGGGCCGTCGGCGGGCTGCTGCTGTTCGCCTGCGCCGTGTTCGTCTTCGCGTCCCCGTCGGTCATCGGCTGGACCAACCGCGTCACCGGCGTGCCGAACATCGCGGCACCGCTGGTGTACTCGCTGCTCACCGCGCTGTGCGCGTCCTGGCTGCTGCTGATCGTCGCCTGGCGCAACGGCCTGGCCGACCGCTCGGCCTCGACGCGCCGCGCCGCCCGGTGGGTCGTCTTCGCCTACGCGGGCGTGGTCGTCGCCCTGTGGGTGCTGTTCTGGCTCGCGGACGTCCCCGTGGAACGCCGCCGGGACCTGGACACCTACTACGCCACCACGCCCTTCATGCGTGAGGAGATCCTGCTCTACCTCCTCGCGCACACCGTGGCCTGCTCGGTCACGGCCCGGCTGATCTGGAACTGGGTGCGCACCGACGGCCTCGACGCCTGGCTGCGCTGGGGCCTGAGGTTCCTGGGCGTCGGCTACGCGACGAACCTGCTCTTCGACGTCGCCAAACTCACCGCCGTCATCGCCCGGATGACCGGCCACGACCTGGACTGGCTGAGCACCTACCTGGCACCCTCGGCCGCCTGTCTGTCGGCCACCATGGTCGCGATCGGCTTCATCATCCCGCACGGCGGCCAGTACCTGCACGAGCGCTGGCGCATCCGGCTCGCCCACTGGCAACTGCGCCCCCTCTACCTGCTGCTGCGCACCGTGAACGGCGGCGGGGCCCCTTTCACCCCGCGCGCCACCGGCGAACTGCGCCTGATCCGCCGCGAGACGTACATCCGCGACGTGCTCCTCCAGCTCTCCCGGCACCTCGACGAGGAGCTGCGGGAGCGTTCCCACGCCGCGGCCCTGGACCTCGGGTTCGAGCCCGGCCGGGCCAAGGCCCTGGCCGCCGCCGTCACGATCCTGGACGCCGTCGCCGCGCGGGAGCGGGCCCCGCAGACCGACAGCGCCGCCTCCCCGTCCGGCCCCGACACCGCCTACCTGCTCCAGGAGATCCAGGCCGTGGCCCTGGCCCTGCGTCACCGCGACCACATCGAGGCGGTACGCTCACGCGCGGCCGCCCCCGGGAGAGAGAACGCCCGCGCATGACTGACCGTCCCACCCCCGCCAGAACCGCCGTCGTCCTGGGGGGATCCCACTCCGGCATGCTCGCGGCCCGTGCCCTGGCCGACGTCGCCGACCGGGTCGTCGTCGTGGAGCGCGACGCGCTGCCCGCCGCTCCCGGCCCCCGCAAGGGACTGCCGCAGGCCCGGCACGCGCACATGCTCTGGTCGGGCGGTGCGCGGGCCATGGAGGAACTGCTGCCGGGGATCACCGGGGTGCTCCGCGACGCCGGGGCGAACCGGCTGCCGGTCACGACGGACATCGTCGCCCTGGGGACGCGGGGCTGGTTCCGACGCTGGGCCGAGTCCCACCACGTGATCCTCGCCGGCCGGGACCTGCTGGACGCGACGGTCCGCGCCCGGGTCCTGGCCGACCGGCGGATCGAGGTCGTGGAGCGGGCCGAGGCGGTGGGCCTGACCGGCACGGACACGGCCGTCACGGGCGTACGCATCCGGCCCTCCGACGACCCCGAGCGAACCCTCACCGCCGACCTGGTCGTCGACGCCTCGGGCCGCGGCTCCCAGGCCGCCCGGTGGCTGACCGCCCTCGGCCTGCCCCTGGCGGAGCGACGCGAGGTGGACGCGGGCCTGGCGTACGCCAGCCGCCTCTACCTGGCCCCCGCCGCGGCCCGCGACGGCTTCCCCGTCGTCAACGTCCAGCCCGACCGGCGCGAGGGCGGGCCCGGCCGGGCGGGCTTCCTGCTGCCCATCGAGGAAGGCCGCTGGATCGTCACCCTGTGCGGCACCCGGGGCGGCCGGCCCTCCCCGGACAACGACGACTTCGTCCGCTTCGCCCGCGAGGACCTGCGGCACCCCCTCATCGGCGAACTGCTCGAACAGGCCGAGCCGCTGTCCGACGTGGCGTTCACCCGCACCACCGTCAACCGCCGGCACTTCTACGAGCGGATGCCGGTGTGGCCCGCGAACTTCGCCGTCCTCGGCGACGCCCTCGCCGCGTTCAACCCGGTCTACGGGCACGGTCTGGCCGTCGCCGCGCAGAGCGCCCTGCTCCTGCGGAACACGGTACGGCGGCACGGCTGGGCGGCTCCCGGACTGTCCCGGCTGATCCAGCAGGCGGTGTCCCGCCCGGTCGGCGCGGCCTGGGACCTGGCCATCGGGCAGGACGTCTTCTACCCGGGCGCGACGGAGCAGGGCCCCACGCTGCGGGACCGGCTCGTGACGGCGTACGTCGACCGGCTGATGTACACGGCGACGGGCAACGGCCGCATCGCCCGCCGGGTGACGGACGTGACGTCGCTGGAGCGGGGGGCGGGGGTGCTGCTGACGCCGTCGGTGATGGCGGCGGCGATGGCGGGGCCGTTGCGGCCGGCGTTGAGCGGGCCACCGCTGACGGCTGAGGAACGGAAGGCCGCGGGGTTGGCTACCTAGCTGCGGACAGTCGTGCCTCCCCCAGTGCCTTAAGGGCCTGGGAGGTGCCCCCAGGGCGGCACGGGTGGGCGCAGCGGCACCCCGCAGCGCCGGGCTGCGCACCCACCCCCACGAGCGGACCTCAGCCTTGGAACGCCGGCTGGGCAACCCCCTTGCCCACCCCCGGCACCACGAACACCGACCCCGCCAGCGCCGGCGGCTCCGTCAGTCCGGTCCGGGCCGTCGTGACGTACAGGTCACTCAGCCCGGCCCCACCGAACGCACACGCCGTCACCAGCGGCACAGGCAACTCGATCACCCGGTCCAGGCGCCCCTCCGGCGTGTACCGCCGAACCGCCGCCCCCTGCCACAGCGCCACCCACACACACCCGTCGGCATCCACCGTCAGCCCGTCGGGAAACCCCGCGCCGTCCTCGATCTCCGCGAGGGTCCGCCGCCCGGACAGCTGCCCGTCCTCGTAGTCGAAGACGTCGACCCGCCGCGTCGGGGAGTCGATGTAGTACATGAGCCGGCCGTCGGGACTCCACCCCGTGCCGTTGCTGACGGCCACGTCGTCGAGCACGACATCGACCGATCCGTCACCGGTGACGCGGGAGAGCGTGCCGCCCCCGGGCGCCTCGTCGTAGCGCATCGTGCCGGCCCACAGCGAGCCGTCCGGCGCGACGGCCGCGTCGTTGGCGCGCCGGCCGGGCACGGGCTCGCGGTGCAGCCAGCTGAAGCCGCCGTCTGAGGGGTCGAGGAGACCGACCCCGTCCCGCAGGTTCAGCACCAGACCCCCGCCGGCCCGCGGCTTGACCGCACCCACGTGCTGTTCCGTCCGGCGGACCGTGCGGCGCCCGGTGGCCGGGTCGTACGTGTGCACCCGGCAGCCGAGGATGTCGATCCAGAGGAGCCGGCCGGTTGCCGGGTCCCAGGTCGGTCCCTCGCCGAGCTCGGCCTCGGCCCGTACGGCGACCTCGTACGGCGTCGTCGTCATGCCATGCTCCGGTGGCCGAGGTGCTCGGACAGCTCGGCGGCGCCCTTCGCGGCGAGCTGCTCCAGCTCCGCGCGGCGCTCCTCGCTCCAGCGGATCATGGGCACGGAGATCGACAGGGCGGCGACGACCTGGCCGGTGCGGTCGCGCACCGGCGCGGCCACGCAGCTCACGTCCGGGTTGGACTCGCGGTTCTCGACCGCGATGCCCCGCTCACGGATCTCGGCCAGGGTCTCGCGCAGGGCGGCCGGGTCGGTGATGCTGTTGGGGGTCATCGCGACCAGCTCGGCGCCGTCGGGGACCCGCGCGGCGAGCTCGTGCTCGGGAAGGGAGGCCAGCAGCATCTTGCCGACGGAGGTGCAGTGGGCGGGCAGCCTGCGCCCGGCCGCCGACACCATCCGCACGGCGTGCGTGGAGTCGACCTTGGCGATGTAGATGACGTCCGTGTCCTCGAGGATCGCCACGTGCACCGTCTCGTCGCAGGTCTCGGCGACGGACCGGGCGACGAGCTGGCCCTCGGCCGCGAGGTCGAGCTGCTCGGAGTAACGGGCGCCGAGCTGGTACGGGCGTACACCGAGCCGGTAGCGTCCGGGCTGGCCGGGCACGGGGACGATGTACTTCCGGGCGGCGAGCGTGGTCACCAGCTCGTGCACGGTCGTGCGCGGCAGCTGGAGCTTGCGCACGATGTCGGGGGCGGAGAGCGTTCCGTCCCCGTCGAGGAAGAGCTCGAGAATGTCGAGAGCCCGGGTCACGGCTGGTACGAGGCGTCCCACGACCGGCCCCCTCCCTATATGTCTCAGGCGCCTGTGTTTCGAGATATCAACGTTCGAGATATCAACAGGCGATCGGCATGACGAACACAGGCTAGCCACAGAGGTTTGCCCGGGCAATGGGCAGAGGCCCGCGGGCGGAAACCCGTGAGCACACCACAGACACGTGGCGTGCACATTAAAGTGCCCTGTGTGCGACACGTCACAGGTGTCGCAAGGGTGGGGGAATCTCTGTGCGTGACATGACCATGGGCTCGAACGTGTCTCTGACGGCCCTGAGCGAGAACACCGGCTCCGCGATCGTGAGCCTGGGCTGGTCCAGCCCGACCGGTGAGGGCGACGCCGACGTGTCCGTCCTGCTGCTGGGCGCGGACGGCAAGGTACGCAACGACGCCGACTTTTACTTCTACAACAACCCGGTGGCGGCCGACGGCAGTGTGCAGCTCCTCGGCAAGGAGCCGACGGGGGACGGCAGCGAGGACCGGATCAGCTTCGATCTGACCGCGGTCCCGGCCGAGGTGGAGCGGATCGTCGTGGCAGCGAGCCGCTACGAAGGCGCGCGCTTCGGCGAGCTGGACGACGTGCGGGTGACGCTGGCCGACGCGGTGGGCGAGGGCCTCCTCCGGTTCGTCATCGAGGATCCCGGCCAGGTGAGCGCGATCATCTTCGGCGAGCTGTACCGGCGCGCGGAGGAGTGGAAGTTCCGGGCCGTCGGACAGGGCTACGAGAGCGGGCTGGCCGGGCTGGCGACGGACTTCGGTGTCGACATCGAGGACGACGAGGCGGAGTCCGCGGCGGCGGTCGCGGAGGAATCATCCACCGTCGTCCCTCCCGACGCCCGGCCGCGGACGACACTGGAGGCCGTCCCCGCACCGCGTCCGCCGGCCGACGAGGAAGCCGCCCCGAAGAAGCGGACGGCCCGGCCCCGGACCGCGAAGAAGAAGGTCACGCTCCCCAAGGCGCCCGCGAAGAGCCTTGCCGAGAACGAGTCCTGGAGGCAGGCTCGGCTCTTTCCGGTGTCGGCGCTCAAGAGCGACCGGGACCGGGAAATGCGCGCCACGTCGGTGCTGCTGTCGGTGATGGCCCAGGTCCCGGAGTTCGGCAGGCGGCTCACCGCCGCGTTCGGCGCACCGTCCGGCCGCATGGAGACGTTCACCGAGGTCTCCCTGCCACACGGGGACACTCCCCGGCGCCCTGACGGGGTGATCCGCGTCGAGCGCGCCGGGAAGCTGTGGACCGCGCTCGTGGAGACCAAGACCAATGGCAATTCGCTGAAGTCGGACCAGGTGCAGGCCTACATGGACATCGCGGCCCGGCGGGGCTACGAGGCCGTGATCACCCTGTCGAACGACGTCGCGCTGGAGGGCAGCCCGCTGGTCGACGTGAAGATCGACCGGCGGCGCAAGCACCAGGTGGCACTCTGGCACCTGTCGTGGGCCGAAGTGGCCCATCAAGCACAGATGCTGATCCGGCACGAGGGCGTCGGCAACGCGGCACACGCCTGGCTGCTTCAGGAACTGCTGCACTACCTCCAGCACGACAACTCCGGCTGCCACGGCTTCCAGAACATGGGCTCGGCCTGGGTGCCGGTGCGCAACGGCATCGACGACGAGACCCTCTGCCAGGGCGACTCGCGCGCCCTGGAGGTCGTCGAGAGCTGGGAACGACTCATCCGCCAGGTGTGTCTGCGGCTCGGCGGCGAACTCGGGCAGAAGGTGCTGCCCGCCCAGCGCACCAGGCGCGGCACCGACCCCGGGGCCCGCCGCGCCCGCCTGGCCGACCAGCTGTGTGTGGAGGGCAGGCTCCAGGCGGAGCTGCGGGTCGAGGGCGCCCCGGGCCTGCTCGGCATCAGCGCGGATCTGCGCACCGCCAAGCTGCGCACCTCCGTGGAGATCCCGGCTCCCGAGCAGGGCTATCCCCTGACCTGGGCCAAGCGCCTGATCCGCCGTCTCGCCGAGGCGCCGGCGGACCTGCACGTCGAGACGCTGGTGGAGGGCGAGGCGGGTGGTCCCCGGGGCACGCTGGAGCGGCTGCGCCCCGAACCGGCCGATCTGCTCCCCAAGGACAGCGCCACCCGCATCACCGGCTTCCGTCTGTCCCTCTTCAAGGGCATGGGAAGTGGCCGGGGCAACGCGGAGTCCGGCTTCATCCGCAGCGTCGACGACGCCGTGCACCGCTTCTACACCTCGGTGGTGGTCCACCTGGACGCTCCCGCATCCGGGCGGGCCGCGGCGAAGGAGCGGGCCACGGTGTGACGGCGCGGCGGCGGTGCGCCCCGCCGGGTGCACCGGCCCGGCTCACCGCCGCCCCCGCACCGCCCCCAGCTCCCCCCGCAGTCGCTGCGCCCGCAGCACCAGTTCCAGTTCGAAGCGGCGGTCGGGGTCGTCGATCTCGTCGCCCCACAGTTCGCGGATCTGGCGCAGGCGGTAGCGGACCGTCTGGGGGTGGACGCCCAGGCGGGCGGCGACCTCCGGGGCTCCGCCCCGGGTCTCCAGCCAGGCCAGGAGCGTTTCCGCGAGGCGGCGGCCGTGGGTCGGGCCGCAGTGGGTCAGGGGGGCCAGGCATCTCAGGGCCAGGTCGTCGATGAGTTCCTCGGGCTGGAGGAGGACCAGCGCCTCGGTGTGCTCGGTGCAGTAGAGGACCTCGCCGGAGGGGAGGAGGTCCCGTTCCATCAGGCGGACCGCCGCCTCCGCCCAGCGCAGCGACTTCGCCGCGTCGGTGAGCGGGACCGGCGGGCCGATCGCTCCGGACCAGCCGGCCAGGGCCCGGTGCAGGAGCTCGGGGCGGCCTGCCGCGTCCGGCTCGGGCACGACCATGCGGGGCTGCTCGTACTCCATGTCGAGCAGCACGCCCTGCCCGACCGCGGGGGCCATGGCCTCCCGGGCGGGGCGCAGCAGGACACCGACCGCGACCTTCTCGGGTAAGGGCCAGCCGATCCGGGCGGCCCGTTCGGTCAGGGCCTCGGCGGGGTCGCCGCGGTGGTGCTCGGCGAGGAGCAGCTCCATGAGGCGGCGTTGCAGGCGCAGGCGTTCCCCGGCCTGGCGGGCCGCGGCCTCGGCGTAGCCGCGCACGGACTGGTCGACCAGGCCGTCCAGGTACTCGTAGCCCGCGTCGACGAGTTCGTACATCGCCGGCGGCGGGATCTCCACGCGCTGGCCGATGTCGGCGAAGCGGCGCCAGGCCAGGCGTACGCCCATGCGGTAGATGGCCTGGAGGGAGTCGAGCGAGCGGCCGTTGAGGCCCTCGCCACGGCCGAAGTCCTGGAAGACACCGGGCGGAACGGTGGGCCGGCCCTCCGAGTGCTCCAGGTGCTGCACGAAGACCTCGATGGCGCGGCGGATGCCGACCAGGGCCATGGGCTCGCCTGAGTCGTCGAGGACGACGGGCAGATGCGGGTACTCGCGCTGTATCTCGCAGAGGATCTCCTCCGCGAGCGCGGGCGCCTCGGCCATGGCGATCGCCGCGAACCGGCGCACCTGGAAGCGCGGTACGTCGTGCCAGGCCGAGCGAGACGTGACGGTTCCGGTGCGGGCGGCCGTCACCGTCAACTCCCCTGCCCGGCCTGCTCGTAGGTGATCAGGGGGGTGTTCGGCTGGTCGGGCGTGGCTTCGAGCAGCGCGACGACGCCCAGCGCGGCGCCCACGGCAAGGGCGGCGGCGAGCGCGACGGTCAGCGCGGCAGCGAGCAGTCTCGACATCGCAGGGTCAGCCTCTCTGTCCGGATTCGTCCGGAGATCGTCCGGAGGTTCTCCCCACCCCGGCATCCCGTCCCTGCCTGTCGCGCCCAGTCTCGACAAGCATTGACACCCCGTCAAGAGCGGCCTACGGTTCCCGGCCCAGCCGCACGCGCGCATTCCGCCGCCGTGCCGGCCCTCTCGTACGTCGAGCCGTCCCAAGCCACTGGAGTGCCCGGATGCGCCGTACAACCTCTCCGTTTTCCCTGGTCCTGCTGGGTCTCGGCACGTTCCTGCTGGTGCTGGCGCCCCTGCTGGCCTGGTACGTCCAGCCGCGTGCCGCGGTGAACCCGATCGACATCGACACCACCGCCGTCTACACCGGCCGGGGCAGCGTCTTCGACACTGACCGGATCGAGACGGTCCCCGGCCGGAAGATCACGGTGACCCAGCGGGTGCGGGGCAACGTCGAGGACAGCGAACGCAGCGGAAACGCCGTCTGGGACGTGACGACCACGGTCGACACCGACAAGTCGCTGCCGGCCGCCGACCCGCACGACGCGCTGGACTTCACACCGCACCGCTGGGTGATGGACCGGAAGACCACCCGGCCCGTGCACTGCTGCGGCGAGAAACCGTACATCGAGGGCGAGGCCTATCTGAAGTTCCCCTTCGACGTGCAGAAACGCTCGTACCAGTGGTGGGACAACACCCTCGGCGACACGGTCGTGCTGCGCTACCAGGGCACCGAGAAGGTCCAGGGCTACACGGGCTACAAGTTCACCGGCTCCGTGCCGCCGACCAGGACCGGCACGCGGATGGTGCCCGGCAGCCTCGTCGACCAGCCCGAGCGGCCGCAGGTGCTGGCCGAGGAGTGGTACTCCAACCACGGCTTCGAGCTGGTCGTCGACCAGGCCACCGGCCGGGTGATCTACGCGCAGACCGGACCCAGGCGGACCCTGCGGGCGCCGGGCGGGAAGAAGGACGCGGCAGTGCTGCTGGACGCCCGGAAGGTCTCGTTCACGACCGCGACACAGAAGGAGGCCGTGCGGCAGGCGAAGCGCGACAGCGGCCAACTGCGCCTGGTGGGCACGACGTTGCCGGTCGGGGCCGGTGTGGCGGGTGTGGTGCTCGCGGTGGTGGGTGGCGTTCTGGTGACACGTGGGCGGAAGGAGCCGGAGCAGCCCGCTCCGTCCGATACATCCGGTACGCCCCAGCCCACCCTCACGATGTGATGTGACGTCAGCTCTAACAAAGCCCGAAATTGTCACGCCGGTGAGTAGCCGCGGAGAACGTCCGGGCGAAAACTGTCCAACCCCACCCGAGCACAACCCGTCCACACTCCCCTCCCAGGAAGGGCTCAGGCCCCCCACAGCCAGACCCCCAGAGCCACACCTTCCCCCACGCTGAGTTCCGCACCCCGAGACGAGTTGGAGCACCCATGCCCCAGCACGTACCGTCCTCGCTGCATGCCGCGTCCCCCAGCGCGGAGCAGCACCTTCCGGCGCTCCCCCCACATCCGCGCCGGATCGTCTTCCTCGCCCATCGCGACCTGGACAACCCGTCCGCCGGCGGCTCCGAGCTGCTGGTCGACAAGCTCGCCGACGGCCTGACCCGGCTCGGCCACCAGGTGACCCTGCTGTGCGGGGGCCCCGCGGCCTTCCGGGACTACCGGGTCGTGTCGGCGGGCGGCCCGTACGGGCACTATCTGCGCGCCCGGTCTGCCTTCACCCGTCAGGTCGGCGACTGCGATCTGCTGGTCGAGGTGTGCAACGGCATGCCGTACCTGGCGCCGCTGTGGCACCCCGGGCCCACGCTCTGCCTGGTCAACCACGTCCACACCGACCTGTGGAAGATGCGCTTCGGCGGGCCGCTGGCGCCGGCCGCGCGGATCGGCCGAAGACTCGAGCACTGGGCGCTGACCGGGGCGCAGCAGCGGAGTCTGCTGGTCGCGGTCTCCTCCTCCACCGCGCACGCGCTGCGCGCGATCGGCGTGGAGCGGGACCGGATCCGGGTCGTGCACAACGGGGTCGAGGAGCCGGGGCCGCGGGCCGAGCGGTCCCCCGAGCCGTTGTTCGTCGCCGTCGGCCGGCTCGTCGAGTACAAGCGGATCGATCTGCTGCTGCGGTTGTGGGAGCGGGTGCGGCCTGTCACCGGCGGGCGACTGGTCATCGTCGGGGACGGTCCCGAGCGGGCACGGCTGGAACAACTCGCCGGTCCTGGCGTGGAGTTCACCGGACACGTGTCGGAGGCCGAGAAGCACCGGCTGCTGTGCGCAGCCTGGTTGCTGCTGCATCCCTCCGCCGTGGAGGGATGGGGCCTGGTCGTGACGGAGGCCGCGGCGCGACAGACGCCGACCGTGGCGTTCGACGTGCCGGGGCTCAAGGACTCCGTGGTGGATGGCGAGACCGGGGTTCTGGCGCGCGGTGAGTCGTCGTTCGCGGCGGCGTGGTGTGCGCTGGCCCTGTCCGGGCGTCGGCGGGAGTTGATGGGCAAGGCGGCTCGGGAGCGGGCGGCGCAGTTCCGGTGGGACCGGACCGTGCGGCAGTTCCGTGTGGTTGCCGCGGAGGCGGTGAGGGGCTGGGCGCCGTGAGGCGGCGTGCGGTGGTTCGCCCCTATGAACGCGACCCCTCCTTTCGCAGATCACTTGCCCTGTTCCGTGCCTTCCTCCACGAGCAGGACGATCCCGAGAGCTGCTACTCGCTGCTCGCCCGGGACGCCGTCGATCAGGTCGAGGCGTACGACGGGCCCGTCGCCGGGCGTACGGTCCTGGACGTCGGCGGCGGCAGTGGCTACTTCACCGAGGAGTTCCGCCGGCGTGGAGCGCAGGCGTTCCTCTTCGAACCGGACATGGCCGAACTCGGCGAGAAACCCCCCGACTCGGCCGTCGTCGCCGACGGATACCTCCTGCCCCTCCGGGACGGCGTCGCGGACGTCACCTTCTCCTCGAACGTCCTGGAGCACGTGGCCGACCCGGAGACGTTCCTGAGCGAGCTGGCCCGGGTGACGCGGCCCGGCGGGCTGATCTACGTGTCGTTCACCAACTGGCTGTCGCCGTGGGGCGGGCACGAGTGGGCCCCCTGGCACTACTTCGGTGCCGAGCGGGCCCGGGCCCGCCATCTGCGGCGGACCGGCAGGCCCGCCAAGCACACGCTCGGCGAGAACCTGTTCGCGGTGCACATCGGCTCCACCCTGCGGCAGGTGCGTGCCCGGGACGACGTCACGGTCGTCTCGGCGCGCTCCCGCTACTGGCCGTTCCTCGCGGAGGCCGTCGTCAAGGCGCCCGGCATCCGCGAGTTCGCCACCTGGAACCTCCTCCTCATCCTGCGGCGGTGTCCTACATGACAACCACGGTCCAGGCTCCTCCACCGGCAGCCGTCCCCACCACCGCGACCGCGGCGGGTCCGCCCGAGGGCCCGCGGTCGCGGCGCTGGCTGCTGGGGTTCTGGGCCGTGGTGTTCGTGCTGTTCCTCGCGGTGCAGCCGGGGCGGCAGACCTTCGACACCAAGCTCGGTGTGACGGTCGACCCGGGGCAGTTCCTCGCCGACCTGGGACAGTTGTGGCACGACCGGGCCGGGTTCGGCGGGATCCAGGACCAGTACGTCGGCTATCTGTGGCCGATGCTGCCGTTCTACTGGCTGTGCGACCTCGTGCAGTTGCCGGTGTGGCTGGCGGAGCGGCTGTGGCTGTCGATCGTCGTGTCGGTCGCTTTCTGGGGTGCGCTGCGGCTGGCCGAGCGGCTGCGGGTGGGCAGTGGCGCGTCCCGGCTGCTGGCGGCCGCGGCGTACGCGCTGTGGCCGGTGTTCACGACCGTGATCGGGTCGACGTCGGCTGCCGCGCTGCCCGGCGCGTTCCTGCCGTGGGTGCTGCTGCCGCTGACGAACGAGCGGTACGCCGCCCGGGTCGCGGCCCTGCGGTCGGCGCTGCTGGTGCCGTTCATGGGCGGCGTGAACGCCTCGGCGACGCTGGCGTCCCTGCTGCCGGTGGGGCTGTATCTGCTGTCCCGGCCGCCCGGGCCGCGGCAGCGCAAGCTGATCGCCTGGTGGGCTCCGGCCGTGCTCGTGGTGACGGCCTGGTGGTGGGTGCCGCTGCTGCTGCTCGGGGTCTACGGCGAGAACTTCCTCCCCTATATAGAGACGTCGCAGACGACGACGGACACCATGTCGGCGACGGAGGCGCTGCGCGGCGCCGGGAACTGGGTCGCTTACCTGCACTTCGGTGAGGCGTGGCTGCCCGCGGGGTGGGCCGTGGCCTCGTCGGTCGTCGTGATCGTGTGCTCGGCGCTCGCGGCCGGGCTCGGCCTTGCCGGGCTCGCCCGGCGGGACATGCCCGAGCGGCGGTGGCTCGTGCTGACGGTTCTCGTTGCGGCGCTGGTACTGCTCGCCGGGTACGGCGGGGCGTTCGGGGCGCCGTTCCACGGGGTCGTGCAGGGCTGGCTGGACGGCTGGCTGTCGCCGTTCCGGAACATCTACAAGTTCCAGACGGGCCTGGCGCTGGCCTTCGTGCTGGGCCTGGCCCATCTGGTGGGCGTGGCCGCCGAGCCGCGCGGGGCCCGACCGGTGCGCGGCCGGCGCTTCGCCCCGCTGGTCGCGGCGGTGCTGATCCTGCCGGGGCTGCTGTGGCCGTACCTCAACGGCTCGATCCTCAACCCGGGTTCCTTCCAGAAGCTCCCCGCCTACTGGCAGGCCACGGCCGACTGGCTGGAGAAGTACTCGCCCGACTCCCGCGCCCTGGTCGTCCCGGCGACCGCGCACGGCGTCTACACCTGGGGCTCGCCCATCGACCAGCCGCTCGACGTGCTCGCCGAGTCCCGGTGGGCGCAGCGCGACTACGTCCCGTTCGGCACGCCCGGCAACCGGCGCGCGATGGACGCCGTCGAGCAGGCGCTGACGTCCGGTGCCGAAGTGCCGGGGCTGGCCGACTACTTGAGCCGGGCGGGGCTGTACTACGTCGTCGTACGCAATGATCTCGACCCGGACCAGATCGGCTACGTGCCGACCACGACCGTCAAGCGCACCCTGGAACAGTCGGGGTACGAGCGGGTGACGGGGCTGGGGCCGGTGATGACCGGCGGCCGGATCGCGCAGGACGCGCCGCTCCAGGTCGAAGGGCTGTACCCGCGGCAGCGGGCGGTGGAGATCTACCGGCCGGCCGGGCAGGAGGTGGTCCGGCCCGGGCAGGCGGGACTCATGCCGGTCTCCGACACGGCGGTGGTGTCCGGCGGCCCGGAGGCGCTGCTGCCGCTGGCGTCGCGGCTGCGCGGGCGTGCGACCGTCCTGACCGGCGACAACCACCCGGGGCTCGGCACCCCGGCGGTGCAGGTGACGGGCGACGGGATGCGGCGCGCCGACACCCGGTTCGGCGTGGTCAACGCCGGTACGTCGTACACGTACACGCGCGACGAGCGCAACGCGCCCGACGCCCAGCAGGACCCGGGCGAGAAGCCCCGCCAGATCCTGCCGGCCGAGGGCACCGACCACCAGACGGTGGCCGAACTGCGCGGCGCCCGCTCGGTGACGGCCTCCTCGTACGGCAACTGGCTGTTCCACCTGCCGCAGTACGACCCGGTGAACGCCTTCGACGGCAACCCGGACACCGCGTGGACGGAGGGCGCGCCGGACACGCCGGACGGGCAGTGGCTGCGCATCGGCTTCACCGGCTCCTACGACATGCCGTCCTCCTTCAAGGTCACGCCGCTGCCGCAGGAGAGCGTGCGGGCGGCGGCGACGAAGGTGCGGGTGGAGACGGAGAAGGGCGAGCGGACGAGCTTCCTGCGGCCGAACGGCACGGCGCAGCGCGTCAGGGCGCCCGAGGGCGGCACGCGGTGGATGAAGCTGACGATCGTGGACTCGGTGGAGCGCCGGGCCGGACTCACGGGCGCGGGCTTCTCCGAGATCGACCTGCCGGACGTGCAGGTGACGCGGCTGCTGCGGCTCCCGGTGGACGCGGCCGACGCGACCGCGGACGCCACGGTCGTCTCCCTGCACCGGACCTCCGACCCGACCGGCCTCTCCGCGACCGGCACCGAGGCCGGCCTGCACCGCCGCTTCACGACACCGGCCGCCGGGACGTACGAGGTGGCGGCGAGCGCGGTGCCGGTGCCGGGCGAGGAACTCGACCGGCTGCTGTACGAGGTGGCGCCCGAGCAGCAGTCCCGGATCGTCGCCACCGCCGACTCCACGGCGGGCCTCGGCGCGGGCCTCGCGGCACGCAACCTCACCGACGGCGACCTGACGACGGCGTGGATCGCGGGCGACCGTCCGACGATCCACCTGAGCTGGGAGGGCAAGCAGCCGGTCGGCGAACTGGTCCTGGCGCCCGCGGGCGGTCTGTCCACCCGCGCCTCCCAGGTGCACATCAGCTCCCCGGACGGCGCGACGGTCGCGGGCGTCGACGAGAACGGCTGGGTCCGCTTCCCGCCGATCACCACGGACCGGCTCGACATCACGATCACCGAGACCGCCCCGCTGACCCTGCACAACCCGGTCGCCGACGAGGATCTGCGGCTGCCCGTGGGCCTGACGGAGGCATACATCCCCTCCCTCGACCAGTACCGCACCCCGCAGCCGGACGGCACCCGGAAGTTCTCGCTGCCGTGCGGCAAGGGGCCCGACGTGGCGCTGGACGGCGAGCTGTACCGGACGAGCGCGAAGGGCACCGTGCGCGACCTGGTGGAACGGCGGCCCGTCGAGGTGACACTCTGCCAACAGGACAGGAAGGACGCCGAGGTGGAGCTCGCCTCGGGCGACCACCGGCTGGAGGGCGGCGACGCCGGCCCGCTCGCGCTGACGGACGTCACCCTGACCCGCGGGACGGTCCCGGAGGCCGCCGCGGCCGGGCGTGAGCTGCGGGTCCGGGACTGGCTGGGCGACCAGCGCCAGGTGACGGTCGGCTCGGGCGCGGCCTCCTACCTCACGACGTACGAGAACTACAACGACGGCTGGAAGGCCACCCTCGACGGCAAGGAGCTCACCCCGCTGCGGCTGGACAGCTGGCAGCAGGGCTGGCGGATCCCGGCCGGGGCGGGCGGCACGGTCAAGCTGTCCTACGAACCGGCCACCACGTACGACGCCGGGCTGATCGGCAGCGGCGCCGGCATCGCGGTACTGCTGGGCCTGGCGCTCTGGCGCCGCCGCGCCCCCAACCCCGACGCACCGCAGCCGGCCCCGCCGCTGCCCGGCCTGTGGCTCGGCACGGTGGCGCTGACGCTGGTCGGAGCGGTGATCGCGGGCTGGCTGGCGCTGCTGGTCCCGGCGCTGGCGCTGCTCGCGGCCCGGCGGCACGCGCTGCTGGTGCCGATCGCGTTCGTGGCACTGGCGGGAGCGGGGGTCGCTGCCGCGTTCGGGGCCGGGGAGCCGGTGGGCGCGGGCGCTGGTGCGTTCGGCCGTACGGCCCAACTGCTGGCGCTGATCGGCCTGTTCGCAGGCCTGGTGAGTCTGCGCGAACCGGAGAAGGGCGAGCCCGTATGACGACACCGGTACGCATCCCGTTCCCGGTGGTGGACGAGGTGTCCCGGCACTGCCTCCAGGAGGAGGAGCCGGAAACGGTCCACATCGAGGTCCACCTCCCCGGCCCGGTCGACCAGATGCGTCTGCGCAAGGCGTTCACGGAGGCCCTGCACCGGCATCCGCGGATCCTGATGCGGGAGGCGAAAGGGCCGTGGTACCGACGCCGCTACGAGTGGGAGCTGACGCCGGAGCCCGATGTGGAGGTGGTGACCTTCGCCCCACCGGGGCCCCGGGCACTCCAGGACGCCAGGACCCGGGCCCTGACGGAGGCGCCACCGCTGTCGGTGTCCCCGCCCATACGGCTCGAAGTGGTGGACTCGGTCCTCTTCCTCACCATCAACCACACCGCCCTCGACGGCCCGGCCTGCCTCCGCGTCCTGGCAACGGCCGCCGAACTCTACGGAGGCAGGGACAACGCCCCTGCGGCACCCCCGGTCCGACCCGCGGAGCCCCGCCAAGACCCCCCGGACACCCCGACCACCTGGTCACCCCCCGCGCGGGTGGCACCCGGCACTCCGGCCCCCTCCCCCGGCAACGGCATGCTGGTGACGGAACTCCCCCTCCCCCACCGCCCCAAGGGCTCCCCCTACACCGTCAACGACCAGCTCATGGTCACCACGGCCCTGACCATCGCCCACTGGAACAGGGAGCACGGTGCCCGGCCCCGCCCCCTCCGCATCACCATGCCCGTCGACGACCGCCCCCGCGACACCACGATGCCCATCGGCAACGGCACCCGCCTGGTGGAAGTCCCCTTCTCACCCGCGGAGTTGGACCACCCGAACATGTCCGCCCTCCTCCGGCGCACCGCGGAGCGAACCCGCGCCCTGAAGTCCCTGCCCCGCCCCCAACTGGGCCACGGCGCCGCCCTCCTCACCGCCCCCTGGGCCCCGGTCGCCGCCCGCGCAGCCCTCACCCGCGCCCTGCGCCGCGCCGCCGCGCCCTGGACGTCGACGACCCTGCTCAGCAACATCGGCCGTATCCCGTACCCCCTGGACTTCGGCGAGGAGACGGGCCGCGCGCACGCGGTCTGGTTCTCTGCGCCGGCCCGGATGCCGCGCGGCCTCACCGTGACCACCGCCTCCACCGCCGGCCGCCTCCACCTGGCCCTGCGCTGGTCCCGGGCCCTGCTCAGCCACGGCGACGGCGCCCACCTCCGCGACCTGTTCGAGCACTATCTGCACACCACGGAGGTGACCCCGTGACGACCACCACCGGCCCCCCGCCCTCCGGCCTGCGCGACTTCTACGAGAACCCGACCGTCCCCGTCGCCTCCGGCACGCCGCGCAGCCTCCGCCAGGCCCGCATGCTCGCCGGGGCGCTCGGCCCGGCGGGCCGAAAGCCGCAGACGATCCTCGACATCGGCTGCGGGGACGGCACCGCCGCCGCCACCGCCGCCCCGCTCCTGCCCGGCCACCGCGTCATCGGTGTCGACTGGTCCCAGGACGCCCTGCGCCGCGCCCGCACCCGCATCCCGTACGCGGTCCGCGGTGAGCTCACCGGCGGCGGACTGCCGTTCGCGCCGGAGTCGGCCGACGCCGTGCTGTTCAGCGAGGTGATCGAGCATCTCGTCGACCCGGACGCGGCACTCGACGAGATCCGCCGGATCCTGCGGCCCGGCGGGCATCTGATGCTGTCCACGCCGAACCTGGCCGCCTGGTACAACCGCGCGTTGCTGCTCGCCGGCGTCCAGCCGGTCTTCTCGGAGGTCAGCCTGCGCGGCATCCACGGCCGCCCGGGCCGGGAGGTCGTAGGGCATCTGCGCCTCTACACCGCCCGCGCGCTGCGGGAGTTCGTCGCCGCGTCCGGGTTCACGGTCGTGACGCTCGAAGGCGCTCCCTTCCACGGCGTTCCGCGCCCGCTGCGGCCGCTGGACCGGCTGGCCTGTGCCCGGCCGCAGCTCGCGTCGATCCTGCTGCTGCACGCCAGGAGGACGTAGCCCATGTGGTGGGGAGTGGCCGCGGCCCTGCTGGCGAACACCCTGTACAGCCTGGGCTTCGTGCTGGAGAAACGGGCGCTCACCGCGCTGCCCGAGGTGACGATCCGGCAGCCGGCCCGGCTGCTGCGCCTGGTCCTCGGCAGCCCCCTGTGGATCGGCGGCTCCCTCGCCCTCGCGGCCGGTTTCGGCGCCCAGCTCGTCGTGTACCGCACCCTCCCGATCGCCGCCGCGCAGGGCATCTTCGTCTCCGGCCTGGTGCTGCTCGTGCTGCTGTCGGCCCGGCTGCTCGGGGAGGAGACGAGCGGCCGGGAGCGGTACGCGCTGGCCGCGATCCTGCTCGCGCTGCTGATGGTGGTGCTGTCCCTGCGCGAGGGCTCGGACACCGTCAGCCAGGACGCGCCGTACCAGTTGATCCTGCTGGTGTGCGTGCCGTCGCTGGCGGCCGGGTTGTGGCTGTACGGCTCCGCCGAGCGGCGGGCCCGCAACCGGCACCGGCGGCCGACGACCGGCGTCGAGTACGGGGTGGCCGTAGGGCTGCTGTACGGCGTCAGTTCGCTGGCCATCAAAGGTGTGTCGAGCCATCTGACGACCAGCGGGATCGGCGGTGCGGTGCTGGACCTGCTGAGCTCCCCGTATCCGTATCTGCTGCTGTTCACCGGGGTGTTCGGCCTGGTGATGTCGCAGGCGGCGCTCCAGCGCTGCCGGGCCTCGCTGATCGTGCCCGTGTGCACGACCGTGACGTCCCTGTTCACGGCGGTGCTCGGCACGCTGTCGTTCGGCGAGGCCCTGCCGGACGAGCCGCTGCGGCTCGCGCTGCGGGTGGCGGGCACGGCCCTGGCGGTCGCCGTGCTGCTGACCATGCCGAAGCACGATCCCTCTCCCCAACCCCCCGCACCAGCCAAGGAGTTGGCATCCCCATGAAGCCCGACGACCCGCTGCTGAAGATTCTGGCGTGCCCGCTCGACAAGGGGCCGCTGCATCTGCTGGCCGAGGAGGCCGGGCAGGAGGAGGCGCTGTACAACCCGCGGCTGCGCCGCCGCTATCCGATCGTCGACGGCATTCCGCAGCTGTTGCCGTCCTCGGGCGAGCAGGTCGACGACGACGAGCACGAGGAACTTCTCCAGAGGATGGCCCCATGACCAGCCTGGCAGCCCGCCTCGCTCCCTTCCTGCCCACCCGCCTGGTGGCCGCGACTGCCCGGGCGCTCTACCCCCGGTTCGAACCGGAGCTGGCCCGGCTCGCCGAGCTGTGCCCGCCGCACTGCGGTACGGCGGTGGACGTCGGCGGCTGGTACGGGCCCTGGACGCACCGGCTGTCCGGCCTGGCCGAGCACGTCGTGACGATCGAACCCGTACCCCATCTGGCCCGGCTGCTGGCCGCCGCCGTCCCGCCGAACGTACGGGTGATCCGGGCGGCGGCCTCGGACCGCCCGGGCATCGCCCGCCTGTGGCTGCCGTCGGACGACTCGGGCGACCGGGGCGTGTCGTCGCTGGTGCGGCGCGACATCCACGGCCGGGCGCTGGACGTCCCCTGCGTCACGCTGGACGAGCTGGGCCTGCGGAACGTCGGCTTCATCAAGATCGACGTGGACGGCAACGAGCCGGCGGTCCTGCGCGGGGCGACGGGCCTGCTGGCCCGCGACCGGCCCGCCCTGTTCGTGGAGCTGGAGTCCCGCATCCAGCCGATCGCCCCGGTGGTGACCTACCTGTCCCTGCTGGGATACGACGGCTGGGTCCTGCCCGGCGACAGGTGGGTGCCGCTGACGAAGTTCCCCCTGGAGGAGCACCAGGCGGACGCCTCCTACGTCGTCTCGCACGGCCTGCTGCGCCGCGTCCTGCCGTCCGGCGTCCTGCGCGGCCCGCGTTACGTCAACTCGGTCCTCTTCCTCCCGGACGGCCGCCGTCCGGGCACCGCGCCGGTGGGCGACGATGGTTCCCATGCCCTCCGGAAAGCGCCCCGCTAGCCCCTTCACACCGCTCGACTTCCAGCTGGTGCTGCTGCGCCGCATGGCCGACCACAACCCCGGCCTGGTGGAGGACGCCCGCCACGAGCTGGGGGTGTCCCTCGCGGACATGCGCGAGGCCAACAAGCGCTGGCAGGCGATGGTCCGCTCCCCGCGCTCCCGGGCGCCCCTGTCCCGCTACCGCTCGATCCTCGGCGCCCCGGAGTCCCGTACGCCCCGCCGGATCGGCGACCTGGACTGCGAGGCCTGGCTCTGGCCCGTGCCGCTCTGGCCCGACCTGCGCTTCGAGGTGCTGACCGCCCCGAACGGCGCGGTGTGGAACGAGTGGCTGGTCCGCGCCCCGGGCGCCGAGGGGCCCGAGCTGCGCACGCTCGACGACCTCACCCCCTGGTCCTGCACGGTCGACGAGGCAGCCCGCGCCTTCGCCCCGGCCCGCCCCCTGGAGGGCACGGCCCCGACCCGCTGGGGGCTGGCGTTCACCGCGCCGGACGCGCAGGGGGTGCGGTGGGAGGCCGTCGCGGAGTTCACCTGGGGGCTGCTGCAGCGGGTGGCCGTCACCGGCGGTCAGAACTGAGGCGCTCCGGCCGCGGTCAGAACCTCCCCTGGTTGAGGGCGGTCTGGAGGGCCTTGGTGGTGGCGGCGCCCCAGTCGCCGTCCACGACCAGGTCGGCGCCGGTCATCTTGTTGAGGTGGCCCTGAAGGGCCTTCACCGTGTCCGGACCGATGTCGCCGTCCACGATCAGGACCGTGCCGGCCCAGGTGTTGAGGTGCTCTTGCAGGGCGCGCTTGGACCCGGGTCCCCAGGCGCCGTCGGCGGTGACGCCGATCGCCCGCTGCGTCGCGGCGATGGTGGCGGGCCCGAAGTTCCCGTCCACGTCGAGCTGTTCACCGTCGGCATAGCTTGCGTAGGCCGCCTCGGTGGCGGGCCCCCAGAGCCCGTCCGTCTCGACTCCGACCTTGCCCTGCAGCCAGCGCACCCCGGCATCGGTGAGCGGCCCGAACTCGCCGTCCACGTCGAGGGGCGGGGTGTAGCCAAGTGCGTTCACCGCGTGCTGCTGCGAGGCGATGGAACGGACCGTGGCCGACCCGCCTCCGCTGCCGCCCGCACCGATGTGGGCCACGTACGCCGCCTCGGTGCGCGGCCCCCACAGGCCGTCGGCGGCCACACCGACCTTGCCCTGGAGCCAGCGCACCGCGGCGTCGGTGAGCGGGCCGAACAGCCCGTCCACGGTCAGGGGCGGGCTGTGACCGAGCCCGTTGACGGCTCGTTGCTGAGCGGCGATGGACCGCACGGTGGTCAGCCCGCCGCTGGAGCCGTCGTCCGGGGGAACGCCGTCGTAGACCGGTTCGCCGCCCACGATGGGATACGTGGTTCCCGGCAGCCCGTTCTGTGTCCAGGCGCGCAGCGCCGCGCCCGGGCACTGGGTGGAGTCGAGCGCGCCGTGATAGGTCGAGGTGAGTGGCTTGCCGGTCTTTTCCCGGGCGGCGAAGAAGAGGCTCCGGATGGAGTTCTTCGCTGCCGTGGTGGCGTCGCCGTCCCGGCCGATGAAACAGACTCCGAAGTGTGTGGTGTTGTAACCCCGGGCGTGCGCGCCCTCGTTGGCCCAGCCGCGCCCTTCGAAGATACGGCCCTGCCTGTCGACGAGGAAGTTGTAGCCGATGTCCCACCAGCCCTTGGAATCCATGTGGTAGTTCTGGATCGCCCTGGGTGTCTGGCCGGCCGGCCCCGCGGAATAGTGGACGGCGAAGGCGGTGCGCTGCGAGAGCGGGACCTTGACCTCGTCGCGGGGCGGACGTGCTCCCCACTGGGCACGCGAGATGATCTGCAGCTGCTTGGGCGTACTCGCGGCGGGAACTCCGGGGTCCACCGGGGAACCGGTGTGCGCGTAGGGCAGGAGGTTGCCGGGGCATTGCGTGGCGTAGCCCTTGGAGTGCGGGAACATGTGGGGGCCGGCCTTCCGGCCGGCCGGGACCTCCGACCGCAGATACTCGATCAGGCTCCTGATCGAGGTGCCCATCGCGGATGTCGGCTCGTCCTCGGACCGGAGAAGGCCGCAGATCGAGTAGAAGGCGGCGTTCCGGCCGACCGCGCCGTGCTCCGGGACCCAGACATGCCCTTTGGGCACGTTTCCCTCAGCGGGGGCATCGCCGCCGTTGGCCTCTCCCCGTTCGAGGCCGCGTCCCTCGTATATCTTCCCGTGCGGGCAGACGAAGTAGTTGTAGCCGATGTCCTCGTCGGCCTTGCCGTACATGTCCGACCAGGCGTCGGCCACGTCCTTGGCGCATTCCTCCTCCGTGTCGAGACCCGATGAGCCGCCGCCGCGGTGGTGGAGGAACACGCCCCCTTTCCAGGGGGACCACTCACGATGGGGCGTCGGTTTCGGTGGGGCTCCCACCTCCTCGATCAGCGCCTGGGTCGCCTTGGTGTAGTCGCCGTTGAAATCCGCCCATGCCTTCCGGGAGATGAGCAGGCCTCCCGTCACGGTGACGGCGGCGTACGGGGCCCAGGCCGATCTGGGCCGGATGTCGATGGGCATCGGGAACTCCTAGTCGAGAAAGGTGCCGCACGCCGAACTCGGCACCCAGCGGTGGGAGCTGATGTTGTCGTTCGCGTCGGTGCCGTTGCTGAACGTCTTCCCGGCGAGGTCGTGCACATAGGCCTCGGACGGCTCCAGGCAGAGATGACCGCCGCCGTAGCCGGGGCGCTCGTGGAGCTTGGCGGCGAGGCCCGCGGAAGCTTTGCTCAGGACGGAGGTGGCCGCGTCGTCGTCCCCGCCTCGGAAGGCGCCGGCGTTGTCGCCCCAGTCGGCGTCGTGGCTGTCGGCTCGGCCGAAGTAGTGCCCGCAGTCGGCGTTGTGGAACGCGTGGACGTAGCCGGGCACCGCTCCGCTCCAGAAACTGTCACAGGCCGTGGACGCCTGTGCGCTGGTCGCGGGGATGAGCACACCGGACACCGCGAGAGCCAGAGTCGCGGCCGTGGTCAGCGTCTTGCGCATGGGGAATCGCTCCTTGTGCCGTCGGGAAAGCGGGGCATCGCGTGGTCGGGTGCCGGGTCGAGCCTGTACGGCACCGCGTGCCCGGGCGCCATGGCCCACCGGTGGCTGACCGGTGGGCCATGGCGTGGTGCGCGGACTCAGCTGTGCGGCCGGGAAGTCACGTCGCCCAGCGGTCGCAGTTGTTGGAGTCGGGGTTCACCCAGCGGTGCGAGCTGATGGCGTCGTTCGCCTCACCCCTGTCGTCATCGTTGTCGTTGTGGAAGTCGTCGTTGGAGAGATCGGAGGCGTACGCCTCGTCCCTCGACAGGCAGATGTGCCCACCCGCCCAGTCCTGACCGGTCCCGTTGAAGAACTGGACTTCGTAACTGTTCCCCTTGTTCAGGATCGAGGACGCCTCGTTGGTGTCACCGCCCTGGAAGGGTCCGGAGCTGTTGCCCCAGTCGGAGTCCCAGCTGTCGGAGTTGCCGATGTGCGTCTCGCAGTAGGCGTGCTTGTAGGCGTACATGTACCCGGACCGCGCGTCCGTGTAGTTGTCACTACAGTTCGCAGCCGCGTGCGCGGTTGTCGCCGGGACGAATGCCCCGAGGCCGGCGAAAGCGAGAGCCGCCAGAACGGCAGGGATTTTGCGCATGGTGCGTCACTCCTTCTTTCATGGGGGTTCTGCGAGAGATCCCGCGGCTGCGATGCCGCGGAAATCCGTGAGGTGTCAGGCCTGTGAGCCGATGACGTCCTTGGCCCTGGCCAGTGCGTCCAGCCTCATGCGCTGGTACATGGCGATGTCGTCGCTGTACTGCCGGAGTTTCTCGGCGCGGTATTCGCGTTCGAGGGAGCGTGCCGTCCTGGCCAGGGATGTCTTCCCGGCGCACGTGGCTTCGGCGACGGCCAGCTCCACCTCGGTGGCGTGTGCTCGCGCGGGGCTCAGCCCCTCGGTGACGACGTACCGTTTGTCGCGGAGCTCGTCCGGGTCGGCGTAGTCGTGGCCCGCCGCGCGCATACACCGGGACCACGCCTTGACGGCGTTCACCAGGCGCTTGTCCTTGACGAGATCCGGTACGTACAGCGGAGTCAGGGTTGTGGCGGTCTTCTTGACACGGAACCAGGTCGCGCGATCACCGTAGAGTCGCTCCCTGGTGTCGGCCCAGCAGCCGTCGCGAGGGGTCTGAACGGTGCCGCCCGTGGGCAGTTCGACCGACAGCATGCCCTTCGAAGGGTCGCCGCTGACGGTCTTGGAGTAGCGAATGCGTTCCGCTTCCGGGAGGGAATTGGCGTACGCGTTGTTCGGATCGCTCCGGCGGATCTTCTCGGCCTTCTTCTCGAGCTGTCCGCCATAGCCGTGTTTCCGTGCCCAGTCCACGTCGCTCAGTACGTAGCCCCGGCTCTGGCGTTCCTCCACGCTCGTCACCGGCGTCAGCCAGTACGTGAATCCTTCCTTCTCCACGCACTTCCTGACCAGCAGCTGTTCGGCTCGCTCGATCAGGATCTCCTCGGCGTCGGTCAGCTCCCGCACCGGGCCCACGGCGCCCTCGGCCGCGGTGCCCCGCTGCGGTCGTGCGGAGTCCGACGGCTCGCTCGTGTTCGTGGTGCAGCCGGCCACGGCCAATGTGACGATCACCGTGGCCGTGCATGCGGAACTGATCGCTCGCCTCATGGTCGTACGCACTCCCCCGAGTCGTGGCGCGATTCCTCGCGCCCCTTCGCTCCTTGAGCTTCTCCGAGGCGAGCGTGAGCATCCAGGGTGTTGCGTTCTGCCGCAAAAGCCCTGGCAGACGTGGTCAGCGGGCGGCGGCCAGGACCGCCTCGACCACCCGCGGCACGGACTGCGGGTGCAGCCACAGGAACAGGTTCGGCTCGACCAGCTCCAGTTCCATCACGCAGGGCTCCCCGTCAGACCCGGTGACGAGGTCCACGCGCGCGTACAGCAGCTCCGGCTGCCCGGGTATCGCGGCCAGTGCCCGCTCGGCGACGTCGAGTTCGGCGGCGGTCGGCTGCCAGGGCCTCAGGTCGGGGTGGGCGACCTTGTCGGCGTCGTACGGTGTGCCCGGCGCTAGGACCGCACCCTTGCGGCTGGCGTGCAGCAGGCGCCCGCCGAAGAACTGCAGGGCCCGCTCGCCGGCGGAGTCGATGCTGCGCACGTACGGCTGCACCATCGCCGTGAAGCCCTCGGCGTGCATCCGCTTCAGCTGTCGTACGGCCGTTTCGTGCTCGTCGTGGGTGTAGCGGGCGGCGAAACGGGCGCCGGCGCCGGAGGTGGGCTTGACGACATATTCGTGGTGGTCAGGGAGGTCGGCGGGCTCGCCGGGCGCGATGTACCGGGTGGGGACGACGGGCACGCCGGCAGCCGCCAGATCCCCGAGGTACCGCTTGTCCGTGTTCCACCGCACGACCGCGGGCGGGTTGGCGAGCCGTGTCAGCGTTCCGCACCGCTGCACCCACGCCGAGAACTCCGCCGCCCGCCAGCTGTAGTCCCAGGTCGACCGGATCACGGCGAGGTCGAAGCCGCCCCAGTCGGCGCCGGGGGCGTCCCAGGGCACGGCGACGGCCTCGGCACCGGCGTCCCGCAGCGCCCGTACCAGCAGCGGGAGGTCCTGGTCCCTGCCGGGCTCGGGACCGGAGTCGTAGGTGACGAGTGCGATACGGGGCACAAAGGGCTCCCTCTTCGTGCGATCGGGTGATCGACCGGCAGGCTAACAACCGCCGCCGGAACCGGAACAGCCCGCTTGACCTTCACCTTCGGTGAAGCCCCAGCATCGGTGGCGGAATCGGAGGGAGGTGGCGAGGTGCACCGGGACATGCTGACGATCGGCGCGTTCGCGAAGGCGTGCCGGCTCTCGCCGAAGGCACTGCGCCTGTACGACGAGCTGGACCTGCTGCGGCCCGCCCGGGTGGACCCGGACACCGGATACCGGTACTACGCGGTCGGGCAGCTGGAGCAGGCCCGGCTGGTGGCGTGGCTGCGGCGGCTGGGCATGCCGCTGGCCGAGATCCGCGAGGTCTGCCGACTCCACGACCGCGACTCCACCGCCGCCGCCCGGGAGATCCGCGCCTACTGGGCGCGTGTCGAGGCTCAGACGGCGGTACGGCGGGACCTCGCCGCGTTCCTGGTCGATCACCTGACAGCGGACTCGGATGAGTCCGGAAAGGACACCGCCATGCTGGAACTGCGCTACTCAGCCCACTCGGACACCGGTCGCGTCCGCCCCGCCAACCAGGACACGGCGTACGCGGGCACCCGACTGCTCGCTGTCGCCGACGGCTTCGGACCGGCGGGCGCGCCCGCGAGCAGCGCCGCCGTGGAGGCACTGCGCTTCCTGGACACGGACGAGGTCCCGGCCGGCGGGGTCCTCAACCTCCTGGAGGACGCGGTACGGGGCGCGGCCCAGGCCGTCCGGGACGTGGCCGACGGCGCCGACGACATCGGCACGACCCTGACCGCCCTGCTGTGGACGGGCTCACGGCTGGCCCTGGTGCACATCGGCGACTCCCGCGCCTACCTGCTGCGCGACGGGGAGCTGTTCCTCATCACCCACGACCACACGGTCGTCCAGTCGATGATCGACGAGGGGCGTCTGACGCCCGAGGAGGCCGTGTCCCACCCCCAGCGGTCCTTCCTCCTGAAGGCTCTGACGGGCGACGGGGCCACCACGATCCCGGACCTCCGCCTGCACGACACGCTCCCGGGCGATCGTTACCTGCTGTGCTCCGACGGCCTGACCGGTGTGGTCCCCGAGGACCGGATCCGGGAGGTCCTCGCCGCCCCCGCCGCCCCCGCCGAAACGGTCCAGGCCCTGGTCACGGCGGCGAACGAGGCCGGCGGTCCGGACAACGTCAGCTGTGTGGTGGCGGACGTGGTGGAGCGGCAAGAGCGCGCGGCCACCGCCTAGCGTCGCGGGGCAGGCGGGACTTTGCGGACACGCCCTAGGACTCCCCGGACTCCTCCGGCTCCCAGTCCAGCAACCGCACCTTCGCCACGGTGCGGACGTGCCGTCGCATGGCCGTGGCCGCCTGGCGGGGCTGCTGTGCGGCGATCGCGTCGAGGATGGCCCGGTGCTGGGAGAGGGAGCGGGACGGGCGGCCGGGCTGGCGGAGGGACTCGGTGCGGCTCTCGGCGATCTGCTCGGCGATGGAGCGCATGAACTCCGCGAGCAGACCACTGTGGGCCGCCGCCGTCACCGCCGCGTGGAACAGCCGGTCGCCCTCCACGCCGTGACCGCCCGCCGAGATCTCCTCCGACATGTGCGCGAGCGCCGAGCGCATCGCGGCCAGGTCCTCCTCCGAGCGCCGCTCCGCGGCCAGTTCTGCGAGCTTCGTCTCCAGCGCCTCCCGGGCCTCCAGGACATCGGGCAGGCGCCGGCGGCGTTCCACCATCCGGTCGACCGGTTCGGTGTCGAGGCTGTCCCGCACGAGGTACGTGCCACCCCCGTGCCGGGCCTCCACCAGGCCCTGGACCTCCAGCACCACGATCGCCTGCTTCACCGAGGCCCGGCTCACCCCGAGCCGCTGGGCCAGATCGCGCTCGGGCGGCAGCCGGTCGCCGGCGCGCAGGCCGCCCTCGGCGACGTACTGCCGCAGCCGCTCCAGCACCTGTTCGTAGAGGCGCTGTTTGGTCATGGGGCGCAGGGCGTCGGTCACGGAGTCCCCCTCTCGCCGGGAGCGTAACACCGGCACCTCGCGGTGGCCGAGTGGCTGAACCAATTCTTGCCCACCCCCTTGACGGACGCCCGGGCCGCACCCACGCTGTTCAGCCAACGCACCTCAAGTGGCTCAGCCACTCGGCCACTCTCCTGGTGCTCCCAGCCGCTCCGGGGCCCAAAGACGGGAGCCCGTATGTCCCCCGAACTCATCTCGATCCTCGTCCTCGTCGTGGTGTTCGTCATCGCCACCACCCGTTCCGTCAACATGGGCGCGCTCGCCTTCGCCGCCGCCTTCGGGGTCGGCGGGCTCGTCGCCGACCTCGACGCGGACGGCATCTTCGCCGGCTTCCCCGGCGACCTGTTCGTCGTCCTGGTCGGCGTCACGTACCTCTTCGCGATCGCCCGAGCCAACGGCACCACCGACTGGCTGGTGCACGCCGCCGTCCGGCTCGTGCGGGGGCGGGTGGCGCTCATCCCCTGGGTGATGTTCGCGCTGACCGGCGCGCTCACGGCGATCGGCGCGGTCAGCCCGGCCGCGGTGGCGATCGTCGCCCCGATCGCCCTGAGCTTCGCCGCCCGGTACGGGATCAGCCCGCTGCTGATGGGCGCGATGGTCGTCCACGGCGCCCAGGCCGGCGGCTTCTCCCCCATCAGCATCTACGGCTCGATCGTCAACGGCATCGTGGAACGCGAGAAGCTCCCCGGCAACGAGGTGGTCCTGTTCCTGTCGTCCCTCGCGGCGAACCTGGTCATCGCCGGCGTGGTGTTCGTCGTCTGCGGCGGCTTGAAGCTGTGGGCGCAGGGGGCGGTGGACGAACGGGACGTCGACGCAGGGGGCGACGGCGGCAGCCCCGCCCCCGCTGCGGGCGATCCTGCCCCCGCTGCGGGCGGTCGTGCCGCTGGGGCGGCACCCGTCCCACAGAAAGCGGCACCTCGCCCCGCCGAGCTGCGGACCGACCCGGCCCCAGCAGCCACGCCGAGCACGGAAACGACCAGCCTCACCCCCTCCCGCACAGCCACCCTCGCCTCCCTCCTCGCCCTGGTGGTCGCCGTCCTCGTCTTCGACCTGGACGCCGGCCTCACCGCCATCACCCTCGCCGTCGTCCTCAGCACGCTGTGGCCGGAAGACAGCCGCAAGGCGACAGGCCAGATCGCCTGGCCGACGGTCCTCCTCATCTGCGGTGTCCTCACCTACATAGGCGTCCTCGACGAGATGGGCACGATCACCTGGGCAGGCGAGGGCGTAGGAAACATCGGCATCCCCCTGCTGGCAGCCGTCCTGCTGTGCTACATCGGCGCACTCGTCTCGGCCTTCGCCTCCTCCGTGGGCATCATGGGCGCCCTGATCCCTCTGGCCGTGCCGTTCCTGGAACGGGGCGAGATCGGCGCGATCGGCATGGTGGCCGCCCTCGCCGTGTCGGCGACCGTCGTGGACGTGAGCCCGTTCTCCACGAACGGCGCACTCGTCCTGGCCGCCGCGCCGGACGTGGACCGTGAGCGTTTCTTCCGGCAGTTGATGGTGTACGGAGGGATCGTGGTGGCGGTCGTACCGGCGGCGGCGTGGCTGGTGATGGTCGTGCCCGGGTGGGGATAGACAGCCCCCCACCGCCCACGGACAACCGCAGGCAACAGCTAAGGAGATGTGTCGCGTGACCCCCCTCTTCCCGGCCCTGACCGACGCCCCGGCCGACGGCTCGGCCGACCGGCCCGCCCTCCGGTTCGGCGAGCGCTCCCTGACCTACGCGCAGCTCGCCGCCGCGGCCGGAGCACTCACGGGCCGCATCGGCGAGGCCACGCGGGTCGCCGTGTGGGCGACGCCCACCATGGAAACCGCCGTCGCCGTCGTCGCCGCGCTGCTGGCCGGTGTCCCCGCCGTGCCGCTCAACCCGAAGTCGGGCGAGAAGGAACTCGGGCACATCCTGTCCGACAGCGCACCCGAGCTGGTGCTCACGGCACCGGACGACCAACTTCCCGCCCCCGTGCGGGACCTGCCCCGCCTCGACGTCGACGTGCACGGCACCGGGCCGGTCCCCGTGGACCACGCCGACGAGTCCGCCCCGGCCCTGATCGTCTACACCTCCGGCACCACCGGCCCGCCCAAGGGTGCCGTCATCCCGCGCCGGGCGATCGCCTCGACCCTGGACGCACTGGCCGACGCGTGGCAGTGGACCGGCGACGACGTACTCGTCCACGGACTGCCGCTGTTCCATGTGCACGGCCTGGTCCTGGGCACCCTCGGCCCGCTGCGGCGCGGCGGTTCGGTGCGGCACCTGGGCCGCTTCAGCACGCAGGGCGTCGCCCGGGAGCTGAACGCCGGGGCGACCATGCTGTTCGGCGTGCCGACGATGTACCACCGGATCGCGGAGGCGGTGACCGGCGACCCGGAGCTGGTGAAGGCGCTGACCGGGGCGCGGCTGCTGGTGTCCGGTTCCGCCGCGCTGCCCGTGCACGACCACGGGCGGATCGCGACGGCGACCGGGCGGCGGGTGATCGAGCGGTACGGCATGACGGAGACGCTGATGAACACCAGCGTCCGTGCCGACGGCGAGGCCCGCCCGGGCACGGTCGGTGTGCCGCTGCCGGGCGTGGAGCTGCGGCTGGTCGAGGAGGACGGCTCGGAGGTCACCGCGTACGACGGTGAGACCGTCGGCGAGATCCAGGTGCGCGGCCCGAACCTGTTCACCGAGTATCTGAACCGGCCCGACGCCACCGCCGCCGCCTTCACCGCCGACGGCTGGTTCCGCACCGGCGACATGGCGGTGCGCGACCCCGACGGCTATGTCCGCATCGTCGGCCGCAAGGCCACCGACCTGATCAAGAGCGGCGGTTACAAGATCGGGGCGGGGGAGATCGAGAACGCGCTCCTGGAACACCCGGGGGTGCGGGAGGCCGCCGTCACCGGGGAGCCGGACGCCGACCTGGGCGAGCGGATCGTGGCGTGGATCGTCCCCGCGGAGCCGGAGTCCCCGCCGTCGCTCGACGAGTTGGCGGATCACGTGGCCAAGCGGCTCGCCCCGCACAAGCGCCCCCGGGTCGTCCACCACCTCGGTGCCCTGCCCCGCAACGACATGGGGAAGATCATGAAGCGGGCGCTGTCCCATGACTGAGCGCCTCCCCGCGACTGAGCGTCTCTCCGCCCGGGCGGTCGCCGACGCCATCGCCGACGACGCCACCTTCGCCGAACTGCCCGCCGTCATACGGGACTCCAAACCCGACGGCCCGCTCGGCTGGCCCGGCTACGACGCCCTGCGCACCCGTGCCGCCGAGCGCACCGGCGAGCAGGAGTCCGTGGTCTGCGGCACCGCCCGCGTGGGCGGCACCCGGGCCGTGCTGATCGCCTTCGAGTTCGGCTTCCTCGGCGGCTCGCTCGGCGAACGCACCGGCGACCGGCTGGAGGCGGCGTACACCTACGCCCGGGAGCACCGCCTCCCGGTCGTGCCACTGGTCGCCACCGGCGGCAGCCGGATGCAGGAGGGCATGCTCGCCCTGACCCAGCTCCAGCGCGTGGCCCGGCAGTCGGCGCTCACCAGACAGGCGGGTCTCGCGCAGGTCGCGGTGGTGCGCGATCCGACGACCGGGGGCGGCTGGGCCACCCTGGGGGCGGGCGCCGACGTGGTCCTCGCGCTGCCCGGGGCCCAGGTCGGCTTCGCCGGCTCCCGGGTTCGGCCGGCGGACGCGGACCCGGCGGCGTACACGGCCGAGGCGCAGTTCGCGGCCGGCGCGGTGGACGCGGTCGTACGGCCGGAGGAGCTGCGCGAGACTCTGGGCCGGTGGCTGCGGCTGCTGACGTGCCCGTCCGGCACACCGGCCCCGCCGCCCGAACCGCTCGGCGACGACGCGGGCCTGCCCGCCACCGGCTGGGACGCCGTCCGGCGCGCCCGCTCACCCCGACGCCCGCGCGCCGCCGCCTACTTGGACGCCTACTTCTCCGACCGGGCCGCGATCAGCGGCGACCGCTGCGGCGGCACGGACCCGGACGGCATGCTGTGCGGCTTCGGCACGCACGAGGGCCGGACGGTCGCCTACGCCGCGCAGACCGGGACCGCGACCCGCCCCGCCGGCTACCGCACCGCCGCCCGTCTGATCCGCCTCGCGGACCGGCTGGGCATCCCGGTGCTGACCCTCGTGGACACCCCGGGCGCCGCCAACGACGCGGCGGCGGAGCGGCAGGGCGCGGGCGCCGCGATCGCGGACCTGTTCGGCGCGGTGGCCGGCGCCCGCACGCCGGTGACGACGCTGGTGATCGGCGAGGGCGGCTCCGGCGGCGCGCTGGCGCTGGCCGCGCCCGGCAACACCTGGGCCACCCCGGACAGTTACTTCTCGGTGATCGCGCCGGAGCTCGCGGCGGCCATCCTCAAGCGGCCGCCGCGCGAGGTGGAGGCGACGGCGGACCAGCTCCGCATCCGGCCGCAGGATCTGGTGGAGCTGGGGGTGATCCGGGGGACCGTGGGTCCGTGAGAGTTCGGTGGATGCCTCCCGCAACATCAAGTACCTTCCGTAACAATGGAAATGCTCAGTGCAGTGGGACGACGGGGGTGCCGTGGACGGGTTGGTCGAATTCAGGACCGGTGACGGTGCCGTGGTCGCGGTCGAGGCGGTGGAGGAGGAGCGGTCCGGCTCCCGCCTGGTCTCCCGCGGCGACGGCACGGTCCAGGCGACCCGCACCTTCGAGGGCGCCCTGGACGGGGTGCGTTCGGCGGCGGAGTCCGCGCTGCGGGTGTTCCGCGACGGGTCCCTGAAGCCCGACGGCGTGGAGATCGAGTTCGGGGTCAAACTGTCCGCGGAGACGGGCGCGTTCATCGCCAAGGGCACCGCCGAGGGCCACCTGGTGGTCAGACTGACCTGGTCCCCGGCCGGTCCGGAGACCAGCCCCGCCTCATGAACAGCGCCGAGTGGCACGCCCGGGTCGAGTTACGGGGCCGGGTGGCCGGAGCGGGCTTCCTGGTCGCGCCCGGCACGGTGCTGACGTGCGCCCACGTCGTGGGGGACGGCGAGAGCCTGACCGTGACGTTCACGGAGCGGCCCGGCTCCCCGCCCGTGCCCGCCCGGGTGGTCGCCCACGGCGGCTGGTCCGGCTCCAGCACCGACCTCGGCGACCTCGCCGTGCTGGAACTCGACCGGGAGGTGCCCGTCGCCCCGGCCGCGCTGGCCCCGGTCGACGCCGCGCACGGCACAACGCCGCGCAAGCTCGTCGTCTACGGCTTTCCGGCCGGCTTCGACGAGGGCACCCTCGCCGAATACCGCGTCACCGCACCCCAGTTGATCAAACGGGAGTGGCTCCAGCTGGAGGCCTGGCACCCGGGCGGCCAGCCCCTGGCCCCCGGCTTCAGCGGGGCCGCCGTCACCCTGGCCGACACCGGCGAGGTCGTCGGCATGGTCACGGCGGCGGCCGGCAGCGGGGAGGTGCGCACCGGCCGGATGATGCCCACCCAGGTCATGGCCCGCTACTGGCCCGCACTCCAGAGCCTGGTCCCCACCTCGGACCACACCACCGCCGACCGGGCCCGGCTGCGCGCCCTGGTCGAGAAGGCGGCCCGCGCGGGCGTGGAGTGCGACCCGGTCCGGCTCTACACCGCGGCGGCCGACCCGTTCGATCCGCCGCCGCCCGCGGAGGGATTCGACTCGCTGTGGTCGGCGGCCCTGTTCGTGCTGTGCGAACTCGACGGCCCGGGCGCCGCGCGCACGGTGTCCCGGTTCGCCGACCGGCTCCAGGACCTGCTGCACACCCCGGCCGCGGAGCCGTCGGCGCCCGACTGGTCGCCCATCCTGGTCGAACTCGGGCACAGCGGCGCGGGCGACGACCTGGTCCGCGTCGAGGTGTCCGCGTACAGCGAGGGGCGGCGGCACCCGGTGGACTCGGGCACGGTCGAGCAGCACCGGCTGCGCGCGTACGTGCAGGACCGTATCGAGGCGGCCTTCCGGTATCTGACGCCCGGCGCCGACGAGTTGGTCGCCTTCGCGCTGCCCCGGGACTGGCTGGACTGGCCCGTCGACCGCTGGGAGAGCGCCCCCGACGACGCCATCCCGCTCGGCTGCGTCTACCCGCTGGTCGTCACCGACCACGCCCGGCGCAAGGCCAGCACCCGGCACGTGCTGACCCGGACCTGGAAGCGCCTCGACGCCTTGCCGGGCGCGCGGATGCACCGCGTGGAGTGCGGCGGTCCGGAGGAACCCGGGCGGCTGCGGATGCGGCTGCGGCAGCCCGACGCCTGCCTCGCCGGGTTCGGCACCGCCCCGGCCGCCTCCCGCACCCGGCCGCACTTCGACACCTCGCTCACGGCGCCGGCCCCGGTGATCGTGTGGTCGCGCGACGGCTGCGGCTCGGGGCAGGAGGACTGCTCCGGAGCGGACGGCTGCACCGGCAAGGCCTTCCTCGACGAGCTCGACGCCTGCCTCAAGGCCGTACCGCCCGCCGAGCTCCCGCGCCGGATCCTGGCCCTGCGCGAAGAGGCCGATGCCGAGGAGGACCACTGGGCCCACGGCATCCAGCTGCTGTGGGACGACCCGCGCGTCTTCACCGACCCGCATGCCGTAGCCGCCGCCCACGCCCGGACCCCCGTGGCCTGACCCACCGCGGGCCCGGCCCGGCGCACCTGAGAACCACCAGCTCGAAACGGAGAGCGGAGAACATCCCCCATGCCGCACTGGTCCGTCTACACCGGCGAGAACGAGCCGCACGACGGCATCGACCACCTCCCCGCCCCACCGCCCTGGCGTGCCTTCGACGGCGGGCCCGCCCTGCCGCCGCCCCTCGACAGCGATGACGCGACGGCCGTCTCCCCCGACCGCGTGCACCGGGCGAAGTCGTACGTGGCCACCCCGGAGAGCGTCCGGCTCGTCAACGCCGCGCTGTGCCTGCGCCGCCCCCTGCTCGTCACGGGCCCGCCCGGCACCGGCAAGTCCTCACTCGCGTACGCGGTGGCGCGCGAGCTGCGCCTCGGACCGGTCCTGCGCTGGAACATCACCAGCCGCAGCACCCTCGCCGACGGCCTCTACCAGTACGACCCGCTGTCCCGGCTGTACGCGGCCCGGGAGCGGCAGGGCGGGCCCGGCCGTGCCGCCGGCGACGTCGAGGACCACCTGCGCCTCGGCCCGCTCGGCACCGCCCTGCTCCCCTACGACCGGCCCCGCGCCCTGCTCGTCGACGAGATCGACAAGAGCGACCTCGACCTGCCGAACGACCTGCTGAACGTGCTGGAGGAGGGCCAGTACGAGATCCCGGAACTGGTCCGGGCCGCCCGCCACTCGGGCGACGGCGCGGCCGAGGTCCTCGCGGACGGCACGGACACCCCGGTCACCGTCCACCGCGGGCGGGTCCGCTGCCGGGCCTTCCCGTTCGTCGTGCTGACCAGCAACGGCGAACGCGAGTTCCCGCCCGCCTTCCTGCGCCGCTGCGTCCGGCTGAAGCTGCGCCGCCCCGACCGGGACCAGCTCACCGACATCGTCCGCGCCCACCTCGACACCCCGGACGGTCACGCGGACCGTCTGATCACCCGCTTCCTGGAGCGGGCGGGCGGCGGCGAACTCGCCACCGACCAGCTGCTGAACGCCCTCTACCTCACCGGAGTCGCGGGCCTCGACGCCGAGTCCCGCGACGACCTCGCCGAGCAGCTGATGCCGTACCTCAGCGCGACGGCCGACGGCGATGGTCTCTGACCACGGCCCCGGACCGTCACCGGTCGCCCGGCTGACCGCGGCCCTGTCCGCGGCCGGCGCGTCGCCGACGCCCCGAGAGCTGGCCGAACTGCTGTGGATGGCCGCCCTGCTGGACCCGGACCGGCAGGAGGAGCCGCTGCCGGAACCCGGCGACGACAACGCCCCCTCGTCCGCCACGCCCGCACCCGAGGCAAACACCCCCCAGACGGCGGAAACCCAAGAGAAGGCGGACACCCCCGCCCCCGCACCCCCGCAACCGGAGCCGGAGCCGGTCCGCCCCACCCCCGACCGCGTCCCGCTGACCCTGCCCGCCCCGCGCTCCCCGCACGACTCCCCACCCGGCGGCGGATCCCCCTCCTCGCCCCCGCGCCCCCGATGCTGCCCCACCCCCTCGCGCTCCAGCGCGCCCTGCGCCCGCTCAGGCGCAAGGTGCCCTCCCCGTACGCCCGGGTGCTGGACGAGCGGGCGACGGCCGACCGCATCGCCCGGCTCGGCGCCCACCCCGACGTGTGGCTCCCGGTCCTGCGCCCGGCCCCCGACCGCTGGCTGCGCCTGAACCTCGTGCACGACACCGGCCCCACCATGCCGGTCTGGCGCCCCCTGGTGAGCGAACTGCACACCGCCCTCGCCCAGTCGGGCCTCTTCCGAACGGTCACCCTGCACCCGGCGACCCCGGACGGCCGGGCCCGCCACGTCCCCGTCCTCGACGACGGCCGCACCGTCACGCTCGTCGTCAGCGACTGCATGGGCCCGCAGTGGCGTCCGGGCGAGGCGGGCGAGCGGTGGTACCGCACGCTGCGCCACTGGGCCCGCCACCTGCCACTCGCCGTGGTGCAGCCCCTCCCGGAACACCTCTGGCCCATCACCGCGCTCCCCGCCGAGCCGGGCCTGCTCACCTCCCCCTCCACGGCGGCACCTTCGGCGACCCTCGCCTTCACCCCCTACGAAGCCGCACCACCCCCCGACCAGGCCCTCCCCCTACCGGTCCTGGAACCGGGCGCCCCCTGGCTCGCGCACTGGGCGGCCCTGGTCGCAGGCCCGGGCGGGGCCCGCACGCCGGGCGCCGCGGCCTGGCTGCCGCCCTCCCCCGCCCCGCCCGCCGAACCGACCCCCGACATCGCCTCGTCCTCCCCGGAGGAGCTGGTCCTGCGCTTTCGCGCGACCGCGTCCCCGGAGGCCTTCCGCCTCGCCGGGCACCTCGCCCTGGCGGTCCCCTCGGTGCCGGTGATGCGCCTGGTCCAGCGCACCGTGGACCGCGACCCGCGCCCCCAGCACCTGGCCGAGGTGATCCTCAGCGGCATGCTCGCCTCCGTCCCCGGCCCACCCGGCTCCTACGAGTTCCGGCCCGGCGTGCGGGAGTTGCTGCTGCGCTCCCTCCCGCGCACGGCCCGGGGCCGCACCCGCGAGTTCCTCGCACAGGTCGGAGGCCTGATCGACGAACGGGCCGGACTCGCGGCCGGCGAGTTCCGGGCCGAGACGACCGGCGAACGCGACGGCTCGGGCACGGCGTTCGCGACGGTGAGCGAGGAGACCGTACGCCGGCTGGGCCACCGCGCCCGCCCCACGATCCTCTTCGAGGCCGACGACCTCACCCACCACCCCGAGGCCCGTATCACCCTCGAATACGCGGTGCACGAGATGCTCTCCCGCGGCGCCCTCACCGCTTCCCAGTTCGACGTCCGGGTCCGCGGCAACGGCTACGCCGTCCACACCGAACCCGGCACCTATGTGCTCCCGGTGCTGGTCGCGGTCCTGCGCGGGCTGCCCGAGGTGCTCACCGGGCTGGTGGACCCGCCGCGTCTGACCGTGACGTTCTGGGACCGGCCCACCCCGCCGCCGGAGGAGGAACCGCACGCGTCCGCCGACATCCAGGTGGTCGTCTCCCCGGGCGTGTACGAGCAGTTCGCCGGCAGCTCGGCGGCACAGGGACCGCAGCGCTTCCAGCCCCTCTACCGGGGCGGCGCCACGGACACCCCGCCCGTCGCCTGGTACTGCCCGCTGTCCCCTGCCACGGCCGCCCCCGGCCCCGAGGCCCGCGACCTGGTGCGGGGCCCGTTCATCACGCGCGACCTGCGCCGGCTCGGGATACCGGCCCCGGGCCGCACGGCCGTCGTCCACACCCGGCCCGACGGCCCGCTCACCCTCCTCAACCCCGCCCAGCCGCACGGCGACGGGCCGCCGCGGCTCGTGACGTACTACGAGGTGGACCTCACCACCCACCACTCCCACCACCAGGTCTCCCTGCCGAGCTCCGGCAAGGGCGCCTTCACCGCCGCGGTCGAACTGTCCTGGCAGGTGGACGACCCGGTCGCCTTCGTGCGCGCCGAGGTCACCCGGGTGTCCGAGCCGCTGCTCGGCCATCTGCTGGAGGAGGCGGCCCGTATCACCCGCCGCCATCCACTGCGCCGGGCGGGCGCGGCCCAGCGTGCGGTCAACGCCGGGCTGCGCGGGTGGCCGGTGCCGGGCCTGTCGGTGGCGGCCTCGGTGCGGCTCGCCCCGGAGGGAGCGGCGCTGCCCGGGCCGCAGGGCCCCGCCCCGTGGCCGGACCGTCCGCTGCCCGGCCTCCTCGGCGACGCCGAGACCGTGCTGTTCGGCTTCGACGGGCCCGTTGCCCGGCTGTTCTCGGCGAGCACCGCGCGCGAGGCCGTACGCGACCTGCTCGCCCTCGTCGCCGAGCACCGCGGCCCTCGGGACACCGGGGGCGGAGCGGGGCAGGAGGCGTTCGCGCATCCACTGGACGTACTGCGGGCCTTCGCGCAGGACCGGCTCGGCCCGCTGCTGCGGGAACGCCTCGACGACCTCGAACTCCGGGCCGTGCCGCACGCGCCGGCGACACACAACTTCGCGCCCCTGCTCCGCACCCTGCACGCCTCCGGCCGCCGCGTCTGCGTGGTCACGGACGCCTGCGCCGAGGCCGCACACCGCTACCTGAGGCCCTACGGCACGCTCCCCCTGGCCGGCGTTCACGGCCGCGCCGAGGATCTCGGTCTCCTCACACCGCACCCGGACTGCCTGCTGCGCGCCCTGGACTCCGGCGCCGGGACCGCCACCACGGGCCTGGTCATCGGGTGCACGGTCGCCGAGCTCGCCGCCGCCCAGCGGGCCGGCCTGCGCTTCGTCGGCCTCGCCCGCAACGCCACCACCGACCGGCAGCTCCGCGAGGCCGGCTGCGAAACCACCGTCACCTCCCTGACATCGCTCCTGGAGGCCGCACGCTCGCTCTAGGTCCGGCGGGGCCGAACCCCCCGTTCGGCGGCACCCCGCCCGGCCCCCTCAGAAAGGCGCCCCGGGCCCTTCCCGCGCAGGATGCGAGGGAGGCCCGCCGCCCGGCGGCCCCACGTCTGCGAGGCCCGCCACCTGGCGGCTTCCCACGGTCTGTGCTCTCGGGAGGACCTGCCATGACCGCCAGTCTGGAGCAGTTGCGCCGCTGCCACTTCGCCGTCGACCTGGGGGCGGCCCGCACCCGTGTCTACGTCAAAGGCGCCGGGCTCGTCGTCGACCAGCCGTCCGCCGCCGCCGTGAACACCCGCACCGGCGCGCTGATCGCGGTCGGCGAACTCGCGGAGAAGATGACGGGCCGCACACCGGACTACATCCGGGTGGCACGGCCGGTCTCCGGCGGCACCGTCGTCGACATCGAGATGGCGCAGCGCATGCTGCGGCACCTGCTCGGCGACAAGATGCGCCGCAGCCTGCGCCGCAAGCCGATCCTGCGCGCCGCGGCCTGCACCCCGCACGACGCCGACCCGCTCGCCCAGCGCGCCGCCATCGAGACGCTGGTCGGCCTCGGGGCCCGCCGCGTGGAGCTGGTCGACACGCTGATCGCCGCCGCCGTCGGCTGCGGACTGCCCGTGGAGCAGCCCGAGGCCACGATGATCATGGTGTGCGGGGCGGCGGCGACGCAGGTGGCCGTGCTGTCCCTCGGCTCGATCGTCACCGCCGAGCGCATCCCGGTGGGCGGCGAGGCCGTCGACCAGGCGATCGTGCAGCACCTGCGGCACGAACACGAGCTGATGCTGCCCAGCCAGTCGGTACGGCCGTTGCAGCTCGCCCTGTCCGGCAACGGTCTCACCCCGCAGGGCCCGGCCTCGACGGAGATCCACGGGCGGGACGTCGCGACCGGCCTGGCCCGATCCGTCCAGGTGGACACCGCCGCCGTACGGGATGCCATCCAGACGCCGCTCACCGCCATCCTGGACGGCATCGGCAAGGTGCTGCGCTCCTGCCCGCCCGACCTGGTCGCCGACCTCGCCGACCGGGGGATCATGATGGTCGGCGGCAGTGCGCTGCTGCCGGGCCTGGACCAGATGCTGCGTCAGGCGACCGGTATGCCCGTGCACATCGCCGAGCGCCCGGACGTGTGCGCCGTGCAGGGCCTCGGCGCGATGATGGAGGGCAGGATCGCACCGCTGGCGCTGGATCCGCTGGGGTCCTGAGCCACCGCCCCGAGACCCTCAGCGGCCCTCAGCGGGTGAACCAGCAGCGCACGGTCGTCCCGCTGTCCCCCCTGTGCACCCGCACCAGGTCGGCGATGAGATTCACCAGCAGCAGCCCGCGCCCGCCGCGCTGGTCGCGGGGCACGGGCCGGCGCCCGGCCAGCGGGTCCGTGAGCCGCCCTTCGTCGCGCACCTCGCAGACCACGTACCCGCCCTCGGTCCACACCCGCAGCACCCCGGAACCGCCGCCGTGCACCACGCTGTTGGTGGTGAGCTCGGCCATGGCGAGGGCCAGGTCGTCCAGCTTGACGCCGGTGAGCCCGAGCCGCGCGCCCTCCCCGACGGCCACGTGCCGGGCCTGGGAGAGCGAGCCGGAGTCGAAGGCGAACGTCAGCGCGTCCGGCACGGGCGGCAGCGCCTCGTTGTAGCGGTCGACGACGTCCCCGGGCGCGTACGCGTCGCTGCCCTGCTCCAGCCGGGAGCCGGAGGGGATGACGGTCGGATGGGTGGCGTAGGCGTCGGCGAGGACGTGCTCGGGGAGCTGCTCGACGTCGTACGGACACAGGATGGTCGCCGTACGGCCCCGGAAGGCCGCGTTGATGAGCGCCTCGTGCTGGACGCAGGCGGGGTACTCGGTGTCGGAGCGCCCGGCCCAGATGGGCTCGCCGATGATCCGCACCCGGCGTCCGGGCGGCTGGGCGTCGGCGAACGCGCGTAGCACGCCGGGGATGATCCGCCCGGGGTTGCGGCCCGCCTCGCGCATGTCGAGGAGCCGCACCGACTCGGCGGCCTCGCCCAGCGCGTCCCGGATCAGCGCGAGGTTCTTGCCCGGCACCGCGACGGCCACGGGTTCGCCGGCCGCCAGGCCCTCCCGCACGAAGGGCACGGTGACGTCGAGGTACTCCGCCTCGTCGCGGTAGAAGAGCGCGGGATGGACGAAGGGGTCGAGAGCGCCGAAGGGTTCGGCCACGGGAGCGGTCATGACACCGACACCTCGATCCCGGCGTGGTCGGGCCACAGCAGGTCCAGCGTCCGCCGCAGGGCGGGCGGTGGCCGTCGCACCACGAACCGCCGGCCGTCCCCGAGCTGCCCGGCGGCCGTCGCCAGCGCACCCGCGCCCGCGACGTCGACGAACGTCACGTCGGACAACTCCAGGTAGTACACGTCCTCATCCTCGCGAACGGCCTGCTCCAGTACGCCTTCCCAGATCGCACGTGTCGTCAGGACGACCTCACCCGCCGCCCGGACACCGTTGCGCCCGGACAACGGGAACACCGCCAGGCCCGGCACGGGGTCACTGGACCCGGCGGCCGGCACCCGATACTGAGTGTTCAAGCCCCTCTCCCCACGCTTGTGGACCACAGCGCTCGTACCCGCCCGGGGGAAGCTCATTCCCCGCTGTGGTGTGTAGTACGCCGTACGGCGGGCAGGCGCACCTCACACCGACGTCCACGGGGGCGAGTGACGTCGTGCGGTTCCGCGAGGAGGAACACGACCGAAGAGGCGGTGACATGACGTCTGCGGCATCAGCACATCGCACAGGAGGGTTGAACACACTGGTCATCAGTGGCCGCGTGGACGCGGAACGGGCTGAGCTCACCCCGTGCGGTGAGCTGGTTCACGGCTGCGCGGAAACACTGGCCAGGACCCTGGCCGAACTGCCGCCCACGATCACGCGGGTGGACCTGGACATGGGGGGCGTGCACTTCATGGACACGGCGGGTCTGCAGTTCCTCGACGTGCTGGGCGACTTCGCCCGGCAGCGATTCGTGACGGTCACGACCACGAACTGGAACGGCCAGCCGCGCCGGATCCTGGAACTGGCGGGCCTGGACACGGCCGACCCCCTGCGCGACACGCCCCACCCCGACCCGGAGCCCGGCCGGCCGGCCGCCCCGGCCCCGTCCGCGGTCGCCCTGGAACGCGCGGAGCGCCTGCACGTCCTCCAGGAGGAGGTCGAGCAGCTCCGCCAGGCCATCGCCTCCCGCCCGGTCATCGACCAGGCCCGGGGCATCCTCATGGCCACCCACGGCTGCACGTCCGACGAGGCCTGGCACATCCTCCGCGAGACCTCCCAGCTCTCCAACACCAAGCTCCGTGACGTGGCCGCCGCCGTGACGGCCAGCACGAAGCCCGACGGTCCCCGCCCGTCCCCCGCCCTCCGTGAGGCCTTGCAGCGAGCCATCGCCCGCCGCGGCCGGACCTGACCCCCGGCCCGAGGAGCCCGCCCCCGGCCGCCGCCCCGGTACGCCGCCGGCCGGGCAGCCCGCTGCTGCCACGGTGCTTCGCAGCCCGTCGGGGTACTCGGCCGGTCACGGCCGGAGCACGGCACACGGCCGCTCCGGTCCACCGGCACGGGAAGGAGGCATCCCGATGAGCGACCACACCCCGTCCCAGGCAGAGGGCGACCGCGACGACACCGGCAGCGAGGACGACGGCACCGGCTCCTGACGGCACCCGGCCTGATCGGCGAGGAGGACTTCGCGCGGCACCTGCCCCACCCGGACATGCCGGGCGTCGACCTGCTCCGGCGCACCGGCAACGAGCGGCGCACCTCCAACTTCCTGCCCTGGCACACCGCCTACGCCGAGCTGCACTTCACGCCGGACCTCTGGCCCGACACCGACCGCCGCCACCTGTGGCAGGCGATCACCACGTACACCCACCGCCGACGCCGCCTCGGCACCGCCCAGTGTCGACGCCCGGACCCGAACACCGACGAGGCCCCCTGCCCCGAAGTGGCGGCATCGCCAGGTCAGTTGCAGCAGGCGCCCGCCGGGGCGCAGCCGCAGGCGTCCTCGGCTCCGGCCGGATCGCCGCCGGCCTTCAGCGTGCTCAGCCCGGCCGGCGCGCAGCAGCCGTCTCCGCGCCACGCCTCCCGGCCTTCCTTCACGGCGATCCCCGCTATCACCAGAGCGGCTGTGGGATCCGCCCAGGACCAGCCGAACGCCGCATTGGCGAGCAGTCCCACCAGCAGGACCGCCGAGAGATAGGTGCACAGCAGCGTCTGCTTGGAGTCCGCCACGGCCGACGCCGACCCGAGCTCCCGGCCGGCCAGTCGCTGCGCGGCGGAGAGGAACGGCATGACCGCCAGGGACACAGCGGCCAGCACGATGCCGGTCACCGACGACTCGGCTTCCCCGCTGCCCGCCAGGGACCGGACCGCGTCCACCGCCACGAAGGCGGCGAGCGCGAAGAACGACACGGCTATGATCCGCAGCGCCTTCCTCTCCCGCGCCTCGCGCACGGCGTGCTCGCGGGCCGAGAACTGCCAGGCCACCGCGGCCGCCGACGAGACCTCGATCACCGAGTCCAGACCGAAGCCGATCAGCGCGGAGGACGACGCGACCGACCCCGCCGTGATGGCGACGACGGCTTCGATCACGTTGTAGGTGATCGTCGCCGCCACCAGGAGCCGTATGCGGCGCGCCAGGACCTCCCGGCGTGCGGGAGCCGGGCCGAGGGAAATCTCCGCGGCCATCAGCAGCAGCCCGTCTCCTCGGCGTCCGGGCACGTGCTGTCCTGGGCGACAGCCACCACGGCTGTGCGCAGGTCGTCCAGCGCGTGACCCAGACGGGGGTCGGCAAGCTCGTAGCGCGTACGACGGCCCTCGGGAACGGCGACGACCAGTCCGCAGTCACGCAGACAGGCCAGGTGGTTGGACAGACGCGTGCGGGAGATACCGATGGCTTCGGCCAGATCGGACGGGTAGGCCGGAGCCGCACGCAGGACGAGCAGCAGACGGCAGCGGATCGGATCGGCGAGCGCGCGACCGAACCGCGCCAGCACCTCGATGTCGGACGCGAGATTCAGCACAGCCACGACGATACACAGATCGCTGAATTCAGGAAAGCTTGAACTGAGCCTCGCGGCCGCCGCCCCTGCGTTTCCGCAGCTGGAAACGGTTCTCCTCGCGTAGCGAGTGGTGGGGCGGGTGGGACTCGAACCCACGGCCGACGGATTATGAGTCCGCTGCTCTAACCGGCTGAGCTACCGCCCCATAGCGGCGTGTCGCGTACATGTGTGCGCGCCGTCTGCCGCAGCATAGCCGCTCATACGATCTCCTGCTTCGGATGGTCGGCTTCGCACGGCCTTCGCGACCATGAGGACTGCGCCCGGCGCCGCACGGTTCCCGGAAGATCGGAACGGACATGAAAAAGGACCCCTGCGGGGGTCCTCGTTCAACATGCTCCCCCGACTGGACTCGAACCAGTAACCTGCCGGTTAACAGCCGGCTGCTCTGCCAATTGAGCTACGGAGGACCGAGCTCCCCGGACTGGACTCGAACCAGTAACCTGCCGGTTAACAGCCGGCTGCTCTGCCAATTGAGCTACCGAGGAAGGTCTCGTTTGCATCGAACGTACCTACCTGGGTATTCGCCAGAGGGCGCGCGCTCGCTGCGACACATACATTAGCGCAAGCAGGGGGGTGCTCCGCCAATCGGTACTCCCCGGCGCCGTCACCGCACCGGAGGCCTACGCAAGGGAAGGGTGGTCGCCATGCGTTACCGGCTCACTTTCGTCGCCGGAGTCGTGCTGGGTTACGTGCTGGGCACGAGGGCCGGACGCGAGCGCTACGAACAGCTGAAGAAGTCGGCCCGCCAGTTCGCGCAGAACCCCGCCGTCCGCAACACCGCGGAGTCGGCGGCCCACCAGGGCCGTGAGTTCGCGGGCAAGGCGTACCACGTGGTGAGCGACAAGGTCGGCGACCGCGTCCCCGACTCGGTGGCCGAGCGGGTCCGCCACCTCAAGGAGCGCGCCACCCACAACGGCGGCGAGGACGACTGGGGCACAAGCAACACGTAACAGTTCCTTCTCGACGCCGTGCGAGGTCATGTCCCTCAGGGGCGCGGGGAACGGCGCGACCAGCCACAACGCACCCGCACCCGAAACCCGGCGCAACATCCCCACGGCGCCCACGGCCCAAGCCAGCGCAGCGGTACGGCAGAATTTTGGCCATGGGGATAGTCGCCGGGTTGGACAGTTCACCCGATTTCACTCGTATCGTCGTCTGTGACACGGACTCCGGAGCCGTGCTCAGGCAGGGATATGCACCGCATCCGGTGGAGAGCCCCGACAGCGGCGGCCGGCCGTCCGACGTCGACCCGCAGGCCTGGCTGCTGTCCCTGGGCGAGGCCGCGGGCGGCGGTCTGCTGGAGGGCGTGCAGGCCATCGGCGTATCGGCGCAGCAGAACGCCGTCGTGCCGCTGGACGCGCAGGGCAACACCGTGCGGCCGGCGATGGTCGGCGGTGACAAGCGGACGCAGGTCGCGGCGGCCGACCTGATCGACGCGCTCGGGGGGCGCGAGGCGTGGGCGCAGGCGGTGGGATGTGTGCCCCAGGCCGCGCAGCCGGTGACGAAGCTGCGCTGGCTGGCCCGGACCGAGCCCGAGAACGCGCAGCGCACCGCGATCCTCCTGCAGGCGCACGACTGGCTGGTCTGGCAGCTGCTGGGCCGGCCGGTCCGGAGAACCACCGACCGGGGCGGGGCGTCCGGCACCGGGTACTGGTCCGCGGCGACCGGCGCCTACCGGCCCGACCTGGTCGAGCTGGCGCTCGGGCACCAGGTGATGCTGCCGGAGGTGATCGGCCCGGCGGACGCGGCCGGTACGACGCCGGAGGGGCTGCTGATCTCCGTGGGGACCGGCGAGACCATGGCGGCGGCCTTCGGGCTCGGCATCGGGCTCGGGGACGCGGTCGTGTCGCTGGGCGCGTCCGGGTCCGTGATGGCCGTGCATCCCGAGGCGCTGGTCGACGGCTCCGGGATGATCACCGCGCTGGCCGACGCGACCGGCATGCACCTGCCGGTCGTCACCACGCTGAACGCCGTACGGACGCTGCGCGGCACCGCCGAGCTGCTGGGGCTGCCCGATCTGGAGAGCCTGTCCGAGCTGGCGATGAAGTCGACGCCGGGGGCGCACGGGCTGGTGCTGCTGCCCTATCTGGAGGGTGAGCGGACGCCGAACCTGCCGCACACCGCGGGGACCCTGGCGGGGCTCAGGCGCGAGTCGATGAAGGCGGAGCATCTGGCGCGGGCCGCGTTCGAGGGCATGCTGTGCGGGCTCGCGGACGCGCTGGACGTGCTGCGCGCCCGGGGCGTGGAGGTGCGGCGGGTGTTCCTGCTCGGTCCGGCCGCCGAACTGCCCGCCGTGCAGGCGGCCGCGCCCTCGCTGTTCGGGACGCAGGTCGTGGTGCCGCAGCCGGCGGACTACGCGGCGATCGGAGCCGCCCGGCAGGCCGCCTGGGCACTCGGGGCGTCCCAGGGCACGCTCGACGCGCGGACCCCGCCGGCCTGGCAGGGCGCGGTCGCGCAGGTGCTGGAGCCCGGGGAGGAACTGGCCGTGGGGCAGGCGGTGCGGCAGCAGTTCGTGTCGGTACGGGAGCAGACGCATCCGGGGGCGATGCGGCCGTAGTGGCCGGGCGGGCGGATCCGAGGGAGCCCGGGGCTTTTTGACCGCCTGTTGGGTTAATTCGGTTGAGGTAACGCGGGTGGAGTGTTCGACGATAGGGGCCAGGGGCAACGAACCCGCCCCGTCACCCACCCGAGAGAAGCAGCGTGCTCATACCACTCCTGCGGGTCCATCTCAGGCCCTACAAGAGACCCATCGTCCTGCTGGTGCTGCTGCAGTTCCTGCAGACCTGCGCCACGCTCTACCTGCCCACGCTGAACGCGGACATCATCGACCAGGGTGTCGTGAACGGAGACACCGGCTACATCCTGGGCTACGGCGCCCTCATGATCGGCATTTCGCTGGTCCAGGTCGTGTGCAACATCGGTGCCGTGTACTACGGCGCCCGTACGGCATCGGCGCTCGGGCGGGACGTGCGAGCTGCCGTGTTCGACCGGGTGCAGTCGTTCTCCGCGCGTGAGGTGGGTCAGTTCGGCGCGCCCTCGCTGATCACCCGTACGACGAACGACGTCCAGCAGGTGCAGATGCTGGCGCTGATGACGTTCACGCTGATGGTGTCGGCGCCGATCATGTGCGTGGGCGGCATCGTGCTGGCGCTCGGTCTCGACGTGCCGCTGTCCGGGGTGCTGGTGGCGGTCGTACCGGTGCTGGGCATCTGCGTGACGCTGATCGTGCGGCGGCTGCGGCCGCTGTTCCGGGCCATGCAGACGCGGTTGGACACGGTGAACCGGGTGCTGCGCGAGCAGATCACCGGCAACCGCGTCATCCGGGCCTTCGTCCGGGACGAGTACGAGCAGCAGCGCTTCCGCAAGGCAAACACCGATCTCACGGACTTCGCGCTGGGCACCGGAAACCTGCTCGCACTGATGTTCCCGATCGTGATGACTGTGGTGAACCTGTCGTCGATCGCCGTGGTGTGGTTCGGCGCGCACCGGATCGACAGCGGGGAGATGCAGATCGGTGACCTGACCGCGTTCCTCGCCTATCTGATGCAGATCGTCATGTCCGTGATGATGGCCACCTTCATGTTCATGATGGTGCCGCGCGCGGAGGTGTGTGCGGAGCGCATCCAGGAGGTGCTGGACACCTCGTCGAGCGTCGTGCCGCCGTCGGCGCCCGTGCGGGAGCTGCGCCGGCACGGGCATCTGGAGCTCCGCGGGGCGGGCTTCCGCTATCCGGGTGCCGAGGAGCCGGTGCTGCGCGCCGTCGACCTGGTCGCCCGGCCCGGCGAGACGACCGCCGTCATCGGCTCGACCGGCAGTGGCAAGTCGACCCTGCTGGGGCTGGTCCCGCGGCTGTTCGACGCGACCGAGGGGCAGGTGCTCGTGGACGGGGTCGAGGTGGCGGAGATCGACCCGGAGCTGCTCGCGAAGACCGTCGGGATGGTGCCGCAGAAGCCGTATCTGTTCGCGGGCACGGTGGCGACCAACCTGCGCTACGGCAATCCGGACGCCACCGACGAGGAGCTGTGGCACGCGCTGGAGGTGGCGCAGGCCAAGGAGTTCGTGGAGCGGCTGGAGGGCGGGCTCGACGCGCCGATCGCGCAGGGCGGGACGAACGTCTCGGGCGGTCAGCGGCAGCGGCTCGCGATCGCCCGGACGCTCGTGCAGCGCCCGGAGATCTACCTCTTCGACGACTCCTTCTCCGCCCTCGACTACGCCACGGACGCCGCCCTGCGGGCCGCGCTCGCGCAGGAGACCGCGGAGGCGACCGTCGTGATCGTCGCCCAGCGGGTGGCGACCATCCGGGACGCCGACCGGATCGTCGTCCTCGACGAGGGCCACGTCGTCGGCACCGGCCGGCACCACGAGCTGATGGCGGACAACGAGACCTACCGGGAGATCGTGCTCTCCCAGCTCACGGAAGCGGAGGCTGCCTGATGGCGGGGCCCATGGGGCGGATGATGGCCGGGGGCGGCCCCGACCAGCGCTCGCTGGACTTCAAGGGATCGGGCAAACGGCTCGTCGCGCAGTTCCGGCCGGAGCGCATCACCCTCTTCGTGCTGCTGGCGTGCGTGGTGCTCAGCGTCGGCCTCAACGTCGTCGGGCCGAAGATCCTCGGCAAGGCGACCGACCTGGTCTTCGCGGGCATCGTCGGCCGGGACATGCCCGAGGGGGCGAGCAAGGAGCAGGTCCTCGACTCGATGCGGCAGCGCGGGGACGGTGACGTCGCCGACATGCTGCGCAGCACCGACTTCACCCCGGGCGAGGGCATCGACTTCACGACCGTCGGGCATGTGCTGCTGCTCGCGCTGGGCGTGTTCCTGGTGGCCGGGCTGCTGATGGCGGTGGCGACCCGGATGGTCAACCGGGCCGTGAACCGCACGATGTTCCGGATGCGCGAGGACGTGCAGACGAAGCTGTCGCGGCTGCCGCTGTCGTACTTCGACAAGCGCCAGCGCGGTGAGGTGCTGTCCCGGGCGACGAACGACATCGACAACATCGGGCAGACGCTCCAGCAGTCGATGGGGCAGCTCATCAACTCGGTGCTGACCATCATCGGCGTCCTCGCGATGATGTTCTACGTCTCCTGGATCCTGGCGCTGGTCGCGCTGGTGACCGTGCCGCTGTCGTTCGTCGTCGCCACACGCGTGGGCAAGCGGTCGCAGCCGCACTTCGTGCAGCAGTGGCGCTCGACGGGCAAGCTGAACGCGCACATCGAGGAGATGTACACCGGGCACGCGCTCGTGAAGGTGTTCGGGCGGCAGGAGGAGTCGGCGCAGCAGTTCGCCGAGCAGAACGAGGCGCTGTACGAGGCGGGGTTCCGGGCGCAGTTCAACAGCGGGGTCATGCAGCCGCTGATGTTCTTCGTGTCGAACCTCAACTACGTGCTGGTCGCGGTCGTCGGCGGGCTGCGGGTCGCCTCGGGCTCGCTGTCCATCGGTGACGTGCAGGCCTTCATCCAGTACTCGCGGCAGTTCTCCATGCCGCTGACGCAGGTCGCGTCCATGGCGAACCTGGTGCAGTCGGGTGTCGCCTCGGCGGAGCGGGTCTTCGAACTGCTGGACGCGGAGGAGCAGAGCGCCGATCCGGTGCCGGGCGTGCGGCCCGAGGAAGTGCGCGGGCAGGTGGCGCTGGAGCACGTGTCGTTCCGCTACGACCCCGAGAAGCCGCTGATCGAGGACCTGTCGCTGAAGGTCGAGCCCGGGCACACGGTGGCCATCGTCGGCCCGACGGGCGCCGGCAAGACGACGCTGGTGAATCTGCTGATGCGGTTCTACGACGTCAGCGGCGGGCGCATCACCCTCGACGGGGTGGACATCGCGCGGATGTCCCGGGACGAACTGCGCGCCGGGATCGGCATGGTGCTCCAGGACACCTGGCTGTTCGGCGGCACGATCGCGGAGAACATCGCGTACGGGGCCGCGCGGGACGTCACGCGGGGGGAGATCGAGGAGGCGGCCCGGGCCGCGCACGCGGACCGGTTCATCCGTACGCTGCCGGACGGGTACGACACGGTGATCGACGACGAGGGGACGGGGGTCAGCGCGGGTGAGAAGCAGCTGATCACCATCGCCCGGGCGTTTCTGTCCGACCCGGTGATCCTGGTGCTGGACGAGGCCACCAGCTCGGTCGACACCCGCACGGAGGTACTCATCCAGAAGGCGATGGCCAAACTCGCGCACGGCCGTACCTCGTTCGTCATCGCACACCGGCTGTCGACGATCCGGGACGCGGACACGATTCTGGTGATGGAGAACGGGGCGATCGTGGAGCAGGGCGAACACGAGGAGCTGCTGGCGGCGGACGGGGCCTACGCCCGGCTGTACAAGGCGCAGTTCGCGCAGGCGGCGGCGGAGGTGGACTAGACAGGCTGGATGGGCGGGGGCCGCCGTGACGGGCGGCCCCCCTCGCGGTCCAGCTCAGTCCAGGTAGCCCCTCAGCTGGTCCGCGAAGGCGTGGTCGCGGAGTTTGTTGAGGGTCTTGGACTCGATCTGCCTTATGCGTTCCCTGGTGACGCCGAAGATGCGGCCGATCTCCTCCAGCGTGCGGGGGCGGCCGTCGGCGAGGCCGTAGCGGAGCTGGACGACTTTGCGCTCCCGCTCCCCCAGGGTCGACAGGACCGCTTCCAGGTGCTCCTTGAGGAGGAGGAACGCGGCGGATTCGACGGGGCTGGTGGCGTCGCCGTCCTCGATGAGGTCGCCGAGGGCGACGTCGTCCTCCTCGCCCACGGGCGCGTGCAGCGACACCGGCTCCTGGGCGAGGCGCAGCACTTCGCTGACGCGCTCCGGGGCCAGGTCGAGGTGGGCGGCGACCTCTTCCGGTGTCGGCTCGTAACCCCGCTCCTGGAGCATGCGGCGCTGGACGCGGACGACCCGGTTGATGAGTTCCACGACGTGCACGGGCACCCGGATGGTGCGGGCCTGGTCGGCCAGGGCGCGGGACATGGCCTGGCGGATCCACCAGGTGGCGTAGGTGGAGAACTTGTAGCCGCGGGCGTAGTCGAACTTCTCGACGGCCCGGATGAGTCCGAGGTTGCCCTCCTGGACGAGGTCGAGCATGGTCAGGCCGCGTCCGACGTAGCGCTTGGCGACGGAGACGACCAGGCGCAGGTTGGCCTCGATGAGGCGGCGCTTGGCCATCCGGCCCATGACGACGAGACGGTCGAGGTCCAGCGCCAGCTGGCTGTCCAGGTCGGGGGCGAGCCGCAGCTTCTCCTCCGCGAACAGGCCGGCCTCGACGCGGCGGGCGAGTTCGACCTCCTCGGCGGCGGTCAGCAGGGGGATGCGGCCGATCTCCCGCAGGTACTGGCGGAACAGGTCGGAGGAGGGGCCGCTGGTGTCGGCGCGGGCCGGCGGCGGTTCGACGGCTTCGGGAGCCTCGGCCGGCTCGATGGCCTCGGCGGGCGGCTCCTCCGGTTCCGTCTCGGGGCGGAGCACGACGCGGCCTTGCGCCGGGACCGCGGGAAGGACGTCGTCCTCCGCGTCCGGTGCGGTGCCGTCGGCGCCGACGGCACCGCTGACGTCGGTCTGGGTGAGGGTCTGGGTCTGCACGGGGGCGACCTCCAGGATGATCGCTGCCAAGGCGGGCGGCAGCGGTACTTCGGGGGCGGAGTGAGCGGCCTCGCCGCTGTCCGTCCCGTACGCGATGAGCGGAACCGCGGGGGTCTGGGACCCGTCGGGGACGGATCGGCCGCGCTCCGAGGACTCAGGCACCGGAACCCAGTGTGGGGTAAGACACATCGTCGCCACGAGGGGCGTGCGATGACTTTTTGCTTCCGGTCCGTGACCGCGCGGTGACGTCAGAGCGCGGCGGCGCCGTGCTCCCTCAGGGCCTGGTCGTACTGCTGGAGGACCCAGAGTTCGTTCTGCACGGCGGCCAGCTGGGCCGGGTCGCCGTGGGTGCCGAGGCGCGTGAGCTGGCCGGTGATGTCGCGGATGCGGCGTTCGACGGCGCGGCGGCGGACGGTGACCAACTGGGCGCCCGCGTAGGTCTCGTCGACACCCTTCACGCCCTTGTGCAGCAGGATCGCCTCGACGGCCAGTTCCGTCACCATCGCGCGGACCGCGTCGTCCGGGGCGGCCTCGCGGACCTTCACCAGATAGTCCTGGGGGTCCGCGACGCCCAGTTCGGCGCCGCCGGCGTCCAGGATGGCCTGGCGTACGGCGGCGTAGGGCGGGGCGGTGAACTCGTCGACGCCGTACGCGTCGAAGGCCGGGGAGACCAACTCGGGGCGCTGGAGGGCGAGTTTGAGGAGTTCGCGTTCGGTGGCGTAGACCGGGTTGCGGAGGTTGAGGGCGGGGCCGCGGGGGGCCGCGGACGGCTGGGCGGCGGCGTACTGCTGCGATCCGTGCTGGTGCCGGTCCGGGGCCGGGCCCTTGCCGCCGCGGTCGCGGGCCCAGCGGGCCAGCTGGGCCACGCGCTTGACCACGAACTGGGTGTCGAGGATGCCGAGCATGCCGGCGAGCTGGACGGCGACCTCGTGCTGGGCGCCGCTGTTCTTGATGCGGGCGACGATCGGGGCGGCCTCGTCCAGGGCGGCGGCGCGGCCGGCCGGGGTGTCGAGGTCGTAACGGCTCACGATCTGGCGGAGGGCGAACTCGAAGAGCGGGGTGCGGGGTTCGACCAGGTCCGCCACCGCCTCGTCGCCCTTGGCCAGGCGCAGGTCGCAGGGGTCCATGCCGTCGGGGGCGATGGCGATGTACGTCTCGGCGGCGAACTTCTGGTCGTCCTCGAACGCGCGCAGGGCCGCCTTCTGGCCGGCCGCGTCGCCGTCGAAGGTGAAGATGACGCGGGCCGAGCCGTTGTCCATCAGCAGCCGGCGGAGGATCTTGATGTGGTCGCCGCCGAAGGCCGTGCCGCAGGTGGCGATGGCGGTCGTGACGCCGGCGAGGTGACAGGCCATGACGTCCGTGTAGCCCTCGACCACGACCGCGCGGCTCGTCTTCGCGATCTCCTTCTTCGCCAGGTCGATGCCGTAGAGGACCTGGGACTTCCGGTAGATGGCCGTGTCGGGCGTGTTGAGGTACTTGGGGCCGTTGTCCGCCTCGTAGAGCTTGCGGGCGCCGAAGCCGACGACGTCGCCGCCGATGTCGCGGATGGGCCACATCAGGCGGCCGCGGAAGCGGTCGATGGGGCCGCGGCGGCCCTCCTGGGCGAGCCCGGAGAGCAGGATCTCCTTGTCGGTGAAGCCCTTGCCGCGCAGATAGCGCGTGAGGTGGTCCCAGCCCTGGGGGCTGTAGCCGACGCCGAAGTGGACGGCGGCGGCCTGGTCGAAGCCGCGCTCGGCGAGGAAGACCCGGCCGGTGTCGGCCTCGGGGGAGGTCGCGAGCTGTTCCGCGTACCACTCGGCCGCGATCTTGTGGGCCTCGACCAGGCGGATACGTTCGCCGCGCTGGTGGGACGGGTTGTACCCGCCCTCCTCGTAGCGCAGGGTGATGCCCGCCTGGCCGGCCAGGCGCTCGACCGCCTCCGAGAAGGAGAGGTGGTCGATCTTCATCACGAACGTGATGGTGTCGCCGCCCTCCTGGCAGCCGAAGCAGTGGAAGAGTCCCTTGCTCGGGCTGACCTGGAAGGACGGTGACTTCTCGTCGTGGAACGGGCAGAGGCCCTTGAGGTTGCCGCCGCCCGCGTTGCGCAACTGGAGGTACTCGGACACCACGGCGTCGATCGGGACCGCGTCCCGTACCGCCTTCACGTCCTCGTCGTTGATCCGTCCAGCCACGCAGCGATTCTACGGGGGCGGACCGACAGTGCTGACGGCTATGAGGCGAGGCCGTCCAGCGGTGCGTGCGGGTCGGCCAGCGCCTCCGTGTTCACCCGGGCCTTGGAGCGGATCAGCTGCTGGATCTTGTCTGTGACATCCCACACGTTCACGTTCATCCCGGCCAGTACCCGGCCCTCCTTCACCCAGAAGGCGATGAACTCGCGCCGGCTCGCGTCCCCCCGGATCACCACCTGGTCGTACGTCCCCGGGGGCGCCCAGCCCGAGTACTCCATGCCGAGGTCGTACTGGTCGGAGAAGAAGTAGGGCACACGGTCGTACGTCACGTCCCGGTCGAGCATGCAGCGGGCTGCCGCCGGGCCGCCGTTCAGCGCGTTGGCCCAGTGCTCCACCCGCAGGCGGGTCTCGAAGAGGGTGTGGTGGAAGGAGGCCACGTCGCCGGCCGCGTAGATGTCGGGGTCGGAGGTGCGCAGCCGCTCGTCGACCACGACGCCGCCGCCGCGCGCCCGGTCGGCGATCTCCAGCCCTGCCGCTTCCGCGAGAGCGACCCGCGGGGCCGCGCCGATCGCGGCCAGGACGTCGTGCGCCGGGTGTTCCTCGCCGTCGTCCGTGCGGGCCGCGAGGACCATGCCGTCCTGGCCGACGATCTCGGTGAGCCGGCTGCCGAAGTGGAAGCGGACGCCGTGGTCGCGGTGCAGGTCGGCGAAGAGCTGGCCGAGCTCGGGGCCGAGGACGTGGTGCAGCGGGGTCGGCCCGCTGTGGACCACGGTGACCTCGGCGCCGTACTCGCGGGCCGCCGCCGCGACCTCCAGGCCGATCCAGCCGGCGCCCGCGATCACGAGGTGGCCGTTGTCCCGCCCGAGGTTGGTCAGTACGTGCTTGAGCCGCTCGGCGTGCGCGAGCCGGCGCAGGTGGTGGACGCCGGCCAGGTCCGTGCCCGGGATGTCGAGGCGGCGGGGCTCGGCGCCGGTCGCCAGGAGCAGCTTGTCGTAGCGGACGACGGTGCCGTCCTCGCCGAAGCGGACCGTCTTGGCCGCACGGTCGATCGCGTCGACGGTCTGGCCGAGGTGCAACTCGATGTCGTTCGCCGCGTACCAGGCGGGCTCGTGCACGAAGACGCTGTCGCGTTCCTCCTTGCCGAGGAGGTAGCCCTTGGACAGCGGCGGGCGCTCGTAGGGGTGGTCACGTTCGTCGCAGATCAGTATCACCCGGCCGGTGAAGCCCTCCGCCCGGAGCGTCTCGGCCGCCTTGGCGCCGGCGAGTCCGCCTCCGACGATGATGAATGTCTGATCCGCGTCGACCACTTGATGCCTCCTCGTAAGGGTGTCGCCACTTGCGAGCGTCCCGCACGGAGCGTGATGCGGGAAGAGGGAGTGACCCGATCAGGCCACGGAGGGTCACGATCGGGCATGCCGGGGTCCCGTGTTTCCCGGGTGTTGCCCCCTGTTTCCCATGGGTTTTCCCACCAGTCTCATGCGTGCCCCGTCAGACGGGCGTGAAGCGAACGGGCGGAGGTGTCGGTGAGGGACGCGATCTGGTCGACGATCACCCGTTTGCGGGCCCGGTCGTCCGGCGCCCGGTCGAACAGCGCGCGGAACTGCGGGTCCAGGCCGTCCGGGGCGCGGGCGGTGAGCGCCTCGGCCAGTTCGGCGACGACGACGCGCTGGTCGGCGCGCAGGCGTTCCTGCTCGGCGCGCTGCATGACGTAGAGGTCGGCGACGGCCTTGAGGACGGCGCACTCCATCCTGGCCTCGCGCGGGACGACCAGTTCGGCGGCGTACCGGGTGAGCCGTCCGGCGCCGTACGCGGTGCGGGTCGCGGTCTCGGCGGCCAGGCAGAAGCGGCCGATGAGCTGGCTGGTGGCGTCCTTCAGCCGGGCCTGGGCGACGGCGGTGCCGTCGTAGCCGTGCGGCCACCACTCCTGGGCGAGCAGCCGGTCCAGGGCCTCGGCGAGTTCGGCGGGGTCGGTGTCCGCCGGTACGTAGCGGTCCCGGGCGACCTGGAAGACGTCCTGCCGTTCGGGTTCCGCGTGCAGGCAGTTCGGGTCGATGTGGCCGGCGTGCAGGCCGTCCTCCACGTCGTGCACCGAGTAGGCCACGTCGTCGGACCAGTCCATGACCTGCGCCTCGAAGCAGGCGCGGGTGCCGGGGGCGTCCTTGCGGACCCAGTCGAAGACCGGGCGGTCGTCGTCGTAGACACCGAACTTGCGGGACGCCGGGTCGGTGGGGTGGGCGCCGCGGGGCCAGGGGTACTTGGTGGCGGCGTCGAGGGCGGCGCGGGTGAGGTTGAGGCCGACGGAGCCTTCGGGGGTGAACCGTTTGGGCTCGATGCGGGTGAGGAGTCTGAGGGACTGGGCGTTGCCCTCGAAGCCGCCGCAGTCCGCCGCGAACTCGTTGAGGGCCTGTTCGCCGTTGTGGCCGAAGGGCGGGTGGCCGAGGTCGTGGGAGAGGCAGGCGGCTTCCACGAGGTCCGGGTCACAGCCGAGGGCCGCGCCCAGTTCGCGGCCGACCTGGGCGCATTCGAGGGAGTGGGTGAGGCGGGTGCGGGGGCTGGCGTCCCAGGCCGGGCCCAGGGTGCCGGGCGTCACCACTTGGGTTTTGCCGGCGAGTCTTCTCAGGGCGGCGCTGTGCAGGACTCGGGCTCGGTCGCGTTGGAAGGCGGTGCGGCCGGGGCGTTTGTCTGGTTCCGGGGCCCAGCGGTCGACTGACGTCGGGTCGTAGGCCCGGGGGTGTGGTGAGGTGCCGTCCATGTGCCGACAGTATGCGCCTGTGCGTCTGCCGGGTTCTGTTTTCGGGCGGGTGCGGGTGGTTTCGGGCTGGTCGCGCAGTTCCCCGCGCCCCTGAGGTACGTGCAGTACCCCGCGTTCTAGGCCGAAGCCAATTGCAGCTGTGTCTCCCGGGCCGCCAGAGTCTCGTCGTAGCGGTGGAGGAGGAGGTGGGCCATGGACGGGTGGGTGCCCAGGGGGGCCGCCGCTATCCAGGGGGCCGACTGGGCGCATTCCGTGGCGAAGCGGCCGGGGGCGGTGAAGTAGGAGGCCAGGGCGATGCGGTGACGGCCCCTCGCGATCAGGGTGCGCACGGCCGCCGGGACCGTCGGGGTCGCTGCGGAGGCATAGGCGGGGATGACGGGGACGCCCAGGCGAGCGGCGAGCAGGTGGGCCGTGCAGCCGGTGTCCGTCTTGGCGTCCGGGTCGCGGGAGCCGGCGGCAGCGAGGACGACGGCGCTGGTGCGGCGGGTCGCCTCATCCATGTGAGTGGGCCAGCCGGCCTCCGTCAGGCGGGCCTGGAGGGCGTCCACCAGGAGGGGGTGCGGGCCCAGCGGGGCGGCCAGGTGGGTGCGGGCCTCGGCGGCCGCGGCCATCTCGGGGATGTCCTGCTTGACGTGGTAGCCGCGGCTGAGGAGGAGGGGGACCAGGACCGCCTCCGTGTCGCCCAGGGCGGCGAGCGTGTCGGGGAGCAGGGGGGCGTTCAGCTCGATGTGCCCGAGGTGCACCGGCACGTCGGGGCGCAGCGCGCGGACACGGTCCAGGAGCGCGCGTACGGTGCTCAGCGCGCGGGGGTCGCGGCTGCCGTGCGCCACGACCACGAGGGCGGGCGGGGCCGGGCGGCGCGTGGCGGGCGGCGGGACGAGGCTGAGCTGGCTGGGCATGCCATCGATGGTCGCCGCCGCACGTTGCCTTCCCGTTGCGTGGGCGTCACGGGTGTTTTCCAGCGGTTCACGATGTGGGACATGTGGAGTGTGAGGCTGCTTGACCTGGCGGTTCCGTGTAACGCGTGAAGCTGGTCACGCGTGGGCGGATGAACCGGGCGGCCTGAGCGGGCGTCCCTGACTGTCGAGGGGCCGACCTGGGGAGGGACCGTCCGATGCGTCGTGTGACGTTCCGCAGACCGCGACTGCCGCGTACCCGGCGAGGCCGGCGGCGGCTGGTGCAGGCCGTGATGGCCGGGTGTGTGCTCGCGCTGCTTCCGGCGACCTGGATGTACGTGGCCGCGGGTGACCGGCTGCGGACGGCGGCAGACGTGCCGCGGACCGAGGTGGCCGTGGTGTTCGGTGCCGGGCTGTGGGACGGGGAGCCGTCGCCGTACCTCGCGCACCGGCTGGACGCGGCGGCCGCGCTGTACCGCGAGGGGCGGGTCGAGGTGGTGCTCGTCACCGGGGACAACAGCCGCGAGGACTACGACGAGCCGGACGCGATGCGGGTGTATCTGACGCGGCACGGGGTGCCCGACGGGCGGATCGTCAGCGACTACGCGGGGTTCGACACCTGGGACTCCTGTGTGCGGGCGAAGAAGATCTTCGGGGTGGACGAGGCCGTGCTGATCAGCCAGGGCTTCCACATCCGGCGGGCGGTGGCGCTGTGTCAGGCGGCAGGGGTCGAGTCGTACGGGGTGGGCGTGGACGCCGTGCACGACGCGACCTGGTACTACGGGGGTGCGCGGGAGATCCTCGCCGCCGGGAAGGCGGCTCTGGACGCGGTGTTCCGGCCGGATCCCCGGTTCCTGGGGCCCCGGGAGCCGGGCGTGGAGAGGGCGTTGGCCACGGCCGAAGAGACTCTCGGATGATTCCGGACTTTCTCCTCCGGCGGGTTTGACGCGCACATTTCACCCCAGCGCGTGAAAAACACCATGGATGCTCTACGTGACTATGTGATCACGCTTAGTGTCTTCGCCGTGCGGCGGCGGATCGGGCCGACCGCCGCGAACTGGGGGAAAGGACACCTGATGACTCGACTTCGCTCCGCGCTGGTCACGGCCGCCGCGGTCGCGCTGCTGGCCGGGCCGGCCGCCATGGGGGCCGCCTCGGCGGCACCCGTGGCCGCCGCGCCGGTCAGGGCCATGGAGCCGGGCTGCGCCAAGCTCGGCGCCTACGGCCCCGGGTGGGCGGACATCCACAACGTGTGCGGGCACACCATCTCCGCCAGCGTGGAAGTCGACGGCTGGGACCCGTCGTGCATCCAGATCGGCCCTCACGGGACCGGCAGGATCGGTCTGGAGGCGGGCGACGACCCGTACTACGCGTACGAGTGCTGACCGGGGCCGTGTCCTGACCAGACACAGCCCCTGAACGTGGCCGGGGGCGGGAGCGCGGTGTGGTCCGTGCGTCCCGTCCCCGGCTGTCCTGTGACCGTCAGCGTCCGTGGAAGCGCGGGGGGCGCTTCTCCAGGAACGCCGTCATCCCCTCCTTCTGGTCTTCGGTCGCGAACAACGCGTGGAACACCCGCCGTTCGAAGCGCAGGCCGTCCCGCAGGCCCGTCTCCAGGGCCCGGTCGACGCACTCGCGGGCCGCCCTGACCGCCGTGCGGCCGTACGAGGCGATGGCCGCCGCCGCTTCCAGGGCCTCGGCGAGGACCCGGTCGTCGGGGACCACGCGGGAGACCAAGCCGCAGCGCTCGGCCTCCCGGGCGTCCATCGTGCGGCCGGTGAGCACCAGGTCCAGGGCCTTGGCCCGGCCCACCAGCCGGGTCAGCCGCTGGGTGCCGCCGATGCCGGGTACCACGCCCAGCTTGATCTCGGGCTGGCCGAAGAGGGCCGACTCGCCCGCGACGACCAGGTCGCACATCATGGCCAGCTCACAGCCGCCGCCGAGCGCGTAGCCGGACACGGCGGCGATCTTCGGGGTGCGCAGGTCCGCGAAGTCCTCCCAGGCCGCGAAGTAGTCCTCGGACATCATGTCGACGGCCGACCGGCCCGCCATCTCCCTGATGTCCGCGCCGGCCGCGAAGACCTTCTCCGAGCCGGTGACGACGAAGCAGCCGACCTCCGGGTCCTGGTCCAGCGGGCCGAGGACGCCGAGGAGTTCGGCGAGCAGCTCGGAGCTGAGCGCGTTCAGGGCGTGCGGGCGGTGCAGGCGGACGGTCACCACGCGGCCGTCCCGTTCGGCTTTCAGGTGGTTCATCTTCACTCCCTGGAAGGTGGGTTACGAGTCCCAGATCGCGCCGTACGCCGGAACGCCGCGCCGTTCCAGGCCGTGCACCACCTGCCAGGTCAGCCGCTTGTTGGAGATGCAGATGACCGCCTCCGCACCGAAGTCGCGGTACGCGGCGTGGGCGAGCCGCACCATGTCGGGCTTGCCGTGCCGGGAGGTGTCCCAGACCAGGGCGTGCGGCTGGACGGCGAGGATCTCGTCGACGAGGGCGTCGCCGTAGGTGGCGCGGGGGTCGCGGGTCGCCCAGACCAGGCGCGAGGGGACCTCGGCGGCGAGCAGGTGGGGCAGGCAGGGGCCGATGCCGCTGCCGGTCGCGACGTAGACCACCTTTCTGAACAGGACCTCGATGTTGGCGACACCGGCCGTGGTGATGCCCTTGACCCACACCCGCGAGGGCTGGTCGTCGATGAAGGAGCCGGTCCAGTCACCGGCGCGGGAGATGGTGAGCCGGAAGCCGGAGCGGCCGGGGGCGGGGACGTTGGCGAAGGAGTGCCACTCCTTCAGCGGGCTGCGGCTGATGGCGGTCGAGGAGCCGGCGAAGGGGGTCTCGCCGTAGTCGAAGTGAGCCAGCGTCACGTGCGGAGAGGGGCGTTCGGTGCGGACGTCCACCTTGCGCAGCCGCAGCCAGGGCAGGGCCACGCTGAACGTGACGACGGCGAGGACCGCGAGCGGCACCGGCCCCTGGCCGGACAGCAGGGTGTGGCTCCAGAAGAGCGCGAGGGCGCCCCAGCCGCCGAAGCGGTGGATCCTCTCGAAGTGGTCGTGGTGGCGACTGCGGAAGGGCGGCAGCGCGGTGGCGACGATCAGGGCGAGGAGGGCCACCAGGGTCCAGCTCACCGTGATCAGCGGCACGTCCGTTCCGGCGCGGGTCACCGCGACCGTCAGGGCCAGGAACCAGGCCGCCCCGGCCAGCGCCCCGCCCACGTGCAGCCCGCCGAAGTGGTACACCTTCCCGAGCGTCCAGCGGACCCTCAGCGGCCAGCTGACCGGGGCCGAGGTCGCCAGCCGGAACAAGAGGTTGATGACGTACTGCTGGCGGACGAGGACGGCGAGGGCGAGGTTGGCGAGGGCGGCGTGCCCGAGGGTCGGCGTGGCCAGGGGCCGGGCGGCCCACAGGAACGCCGCGTTGGCCAGGAGGACCAGGGCCGCGAGGCGGTTGTAGTGCATCAGGCGGGGGTGCTTGAGCAGGCGGCGGGGGGCGGACAGGAGCGGCGGGAGCTCGCCCGTGTCCTGGCGGGTCCGGGCGGGGGACGTGGTCATCGGGCCACCGCCAGGCGCTGTTCGAGCATGCCCAGCAGGGCCTGTTTGTCGACCTTGCCGCGGTCGGTCTCGGGGAGGAACGCCAGGGGCAGGACCTGCTCGGGGACGCAGTAGTAGGGCAGGGTGTCCGCGACCGCGCGGCGGGCCGTGTCGGGGTCGACGTCGGCCGGGCAGACGAAGGACACCAGGGTGCGGGCGTCGCGCCTCAGGGTGACGGCACGGGTGCAGCCGGCGGCCGTCTCCAGGACGGAGGAGACGGAGTCCAGTTCGACGCGGAAGCCGCGCACCTTGACCTGGTCGTCGGTGCGCCCGAGGTGCTCCAGCTCGCCGTCGGGGGTCCAGCGGCCGAGGTCGCGGGTACGGAACATGCGCCGGCCGCCGCCGAGGAAGGGGTCGGGGGCGTACCGCTCGGCGTTGAGGGCGTCGTTGTCGAGGTAGCCGGCGGAGACGCAGTCGCCGCCGGCCCACATCTCGCCGGGCTCGCCGACGGGCACCGGGCGCCGGTCGGCGTCGAGGACGTAGACCGTGTTGTTGGGGGTGGGGCGGCCGATGGTGAGCAGCGGGGCGGCCGGGTCGTGGCGGCTCATCGTGTTGACGATCGTGGTCTCGGTCGGGCCGCAGCAGTTGTGGAAGGCGGCCCGCCGGGCCCAGCGGTCGGCCAGCGGGCGCGGGCAGGGCTCCCCCGCGACGGCGACCGTGCGCACGCGCGGGCAGGCGGCAGGGTCGAGGCCGGACAGCACGGTCGGGGTGGCGATCAGCACGTCGGCGGTGCGGGCCGCCGCGGCGATGTCCTTGCCGCGGATGACGAGGGTGCCGCCGTGGCTGAGGCAGCCGAGGATCTCCCAGGCGGCCATGTCGAAGGCGATGTTGAGGAGCTGGGCGACCCGGTCGCCGGGGCGGATGCCGAGGCCGCCCGGCTCGGTGAGGAGGATGTTGGCGACGTTGCGGTGGGTGACCTTCACGCCGTTGGGTCGGCCGGTGGTGCCGGAGGTGAACAGGACGTAAGCGCCGTCGTCGCCGGTGACGCGGGGGCGCGGGGCCGGGGCGTACGGCAGCGGCTCGTCGAGCGCGAGCAGCAGGTGGCCGTCGGGCAGCGGCACCCGGTGGGCGTGTTCGGCGACCGTGAGGACGACCCGGGTCCGGGCGGTGCGGATGACGTGGGTGAGCTGGGCCGGGGGCGCGAGGCCGATGTCCTGCGGGACGTAGGCGGCGCCGGCCTTCAGGATGCCGAGCAGGCCGACGAGCATCGGGATCGAGCGGCGGACGAACAGGCCCACGTGGTCGCCGGGGCGTACGCCCTCGCGGACGAGGCGGGCGGCGAGGGCGTCGGCGTGGCGGTCGAGCTCGCCGTAGGTGAGGTGCGCACCCTGGTGTTCGGCGGCCACGGCGTGCGGGGTGGCGGCGGCGTGCCGGGCGACGGCGTGGTGCAGGAGCGGGTCGGGGACGGGGACGGTGGGGCCACGGCCGTACTGCCGGAACAGCTGCCGGTCATGGGGGGTCAGATGGCGCAGTGGCATGATCGGTTGGCCTCCTGGCTGTTTCGAGTGTGGGAGTCGAACGCCGTTCGGAGTCGTGCGAGCGCTGCGCGTAGCGAGAGCGTAGTGGCGCTGATTCAACTCTCAACGAGGTCGGATCAGCCAAGAAAGGAGAGCAATGAGCCACATGTGGCGTTTTTCGTCACAAGGGCAACGTCCGTGCCGGTCGGCGGCGACGTGAAGGTGGGCAGGCGCGTGCCTCACGCGGGCGGGGTGGCGACGGGGAGGTTGCCGTCCCTGCCGCGTAACAGGGAACCGTCCCGCGCGTAACACGGCCGAAGCAGGCTGAACGGTATGCAGACCACCGCCACGCCCACGCACTGCCCGTACTGCGCCCTGCAGTGCGGGATGAACCTGACGCCCGCGCCCGACGGGACCGTCGAGGTGAGCGAGCGTACGGACTTCCCGGTGAACCGGGGTGCGCTGTGCGGCAAGGGCCGTACGGCGCCGGCGGTGCTGGCCTCGAACGTGCGCCTGACCTCGCCGTTGGTGCGCGAGGGGGGCGAGCTGGTGCCGGCTTCCTGGGACGAGGCGCTGGACCGGATCGCCGAGGGGCTGCGCCGCACGCGCGCCGAGTACGGGCCGGACGGGGTCGGGGTGTTCGGCGGGGGCGGTCTGACGAACGAGAAGGCGTACACGCTCGGCAAGTTCGCGCGGGTCGTGCTGGGCACGTCCCAGATCGACTACAACGGCCGTTTCTGCATGTCGTCGGCCGCGGCGGCCGGCATCAAGGCGTTCGGTCTCGACCGCGGCCTGCCGTTCCCGCTGGAGGACATCCCGAAGACCGGCTGCGTGATCCTGGTCGGCTCGAACCTCGCGGAGACCATGCCGCCGTCCCTGCGGTTCTTCAACGAGCTCAAGGAGAACGGCGGCACGCTGATCGTCATCGACCCGCGCCGCACGAAGACCGCCGAGCAGGCGGACCTGCACCTGGCACCCCGGCCGGGCACGGACCTGGCACTCGCCCTGGGGCTGCTCCATCTGGTGATCGCCGAGGGGCGGGTGGACGAGGAGTACGTCCAGGAGCGGACCGTGGGCTGGGAGGACGCCCGGGCCGCCGCGATGGCGCACTGGCCGGAGTACGTGGAGCGGATCACGGGGGTGTCCGTTCCCGAACTGCGGGAGACGGTACGGATGTTCTGCGAGCCCGAGTCGGCGATGGTGCTCACGGCGCGGGGGCCCGAGCAGCAGTCCAAGGGCACCGACACGGTGGGCGCGTGGATCAACCTGTGCCTGGCGACCGGCCGGGCGGGCCGCCCGCTGTCGGGGTACGGCTGCCTGACCGGGCAGGGCAACGGGCAGGGCGGCCGCGAACACGGGCAGAAGGCCGACCAGTTGCCGGGCTACCGCAAGCTCGACGACCCGGCGGCGCGGCGGCATGTCGCCGAGGTGTGGGGCGTGGACCCGGACAGCCTTCCCGGCCCGGGGCGCAGTGCGTACGAGCTGCTGGACGCGCTGGGCACGGACATCAAATCCCTGTTGCTGATGGCGTCCAACCCGGTGGTGTCGGCGCCGCGTGCCGCGCACGTCGAGGAGCGCATCAAGGCGCTGGACTTTCTGGCCGTGTGTGACGTGGTCCTGTCGGAGACGGCAGCGCTCGCGGACGTGGTCCTGCCGGTCACCCAGTGGGCCGAGGAGACGGGCACGACGACCAACCTGGAGGGCAGGGTCCTGCTCCGCCGCCAGGCCGTCACCCCGCCCGACGGCGTCCGCAGCGACCTGGAGGTCCTCCACGAACTGGCCGCCCGCCTGGGCGTGGAGAAGGGCTTCCCGACCGACCCGGAGGAGATCTTCGAGGAACTCCGCCGAGCGAGCGCGGGCGGCCCCGCGGACTACTCGGGGATCACGTACCGCAGGATCGTGGAGGAGAACGGGGTGTTCTGGCCTTGTCCGGCGGTGGAGCCGGAGGGCCTGACGGGGGCCGAGGGCGGGGCGGGTGGCCCAGGCGCGCAACGGAGCGCGGCGGGCCGCCCGGCCTCCACACAGGACGCGACGGCCTCAGCGGAAGAGTCGGCGGCCAGGGCGGAAGACCCGACGGCCTCGACGGTGGACACGGCGGGCCGTGTCCACCCCGGCACCCCGCGCCTCTTCCTCGACCGTTTCGCCACCCCCGACGGACGCGCCCGCTTCGTCCCCGTCTCGCACCGGGCCATCGCCGAGGAACCGGATGACGAGTACCCCGTGCTGCTCACCACGGGGCGGGTCGTGGCGCAGTACCAGTCCGGGGCGCAGACCCGGCGCGTGGCGGAACTGAACGCCGCCGCGCCCGGGCCGTTCGTGGAGTTGCATCCGCGGCTGGCGGCCCGGCTCGGGGCGGCCGAGGGCGATCCGGTGGCCGTCGTGTCCCGGCGGGGCCGGGCCGTGGCGCCCGCCCGGATCACCAACGCCATCCGCCCCGACACCGTCTTCATGCCGTTCCACTGGCCGGGCGAGGGCCGCGCCAACTCCCTCACCAACCCCGCGCTCGACCCGACCTCCCGCATGCCGGAGTTCAAGGCGTGCGCGGTGCGGCTGGAGGCGGTGCGGCCCTAAGGCCGTTGCCCTGTCAGGGCCGAAGAGGTCGCGATGCTCAGGTCGGGCATGTCGTCCCGGCTGCGCAGGGCCGTCGCCGCCGACAGATGGGCGCGGCGCAGCCTGGACTCCTCGTCGGCGTCCTCCAGGACACCGGACAGATACCCGGCGGCGAAGGCGTCGCCCGCGCCGACCGGTTCGACCACCTCGACCGCGAGGGCTGGGGCGAAGGTGACCTCGCCGCCCGCCGCGTACGAGGTCGCGCCGTGCTCCGCGTCCTTGACGACGACGAGCGGAGCCGGGTCGAGCAGGCCCGCGATGTCGTCGGGGTGGCGCGTCCCCCACAGGGCCTCGGCCTCGTCGCGTCCCACGAACACCAGGTCCGCGGCCCGGGCCAGGTCCCGCAACGCCGCTGCGGCGTCGGCGGCACGCCCCCTCCACAGGGCGGGACGGTGGTTGACGTCGAAGGAGACGACCGGCCGGTCCGCTGCCGCGCCCCAGGGCGTGCGGCGTACGACGATCTCCTCCAGCAGTCGGGCGCAGCTGCCGGACAGCGCGGCGGTGATGCCCGACACGTGCACGATGCGCGGCCCCCGCAGCTCGGGCGCGCGGGCCAGTTCCGGTCCCATGTGGGCCGCGGCCGATCCGCTCCGGTAGTACAGGGGCAGGGTCGCGTCGGGCCCCGGGTCCTTGAAGTACACGCCCGTGGGATGCGCCGGATCGACACCGACGGCGCCCACGTCGACTCCCCGGGCCGCGAGTTCCGCGCGGATCCGCCGCCCGAACGCGTCGTCGCCCACCCGGCTCAGCCAGGCCGCGCGGTGCCCGAGCGCGGACAGCCCGCAGGCCACGTTGGACTCGGCGCCACCGACGGAGAGGCGGAGCGCGGACTGGTCGGCGAGCGGCCGGTCGTCCGGCGGGCTGAGGACGGCCATGGTCTCGCCCAGGCACACGACGTCCGCCGCGGTGTGCTCGCGAGCGGGTTCGGCGGCCCGGGAACCGGCGGTCGGGTGGGGCAACGTGCTCTCCTGTTCTCCTGGCGGGTGGCCCGGGGGCGTACGTATGGGGTCAGACCGTGACCGGTCCGCCGAGCCGCAGCATCACCTTGCTGCTCGCGCTCGCCGGGTCCGCCGCGACCGTGAGGGCCTGCTCGGCCTGGTCCAGCGGGAAGCGATGGCTGATGACCGGTGAGACGTCCAGGCCGTCGCGCAGGGCGCGCAGGGCGTCGTCGATCTCGTCGACGAAGCGGTAGGAGCCGATCCAGGTGATCTCGCGGGTGACGAGGTCGCCCAGGACGGCGGGCTCGGCCGTCCCCGGCAGGTTGCCGACCTGCACGAGGGTGCCGCCGCGGGCCGTGGCCCGCAGGACCGCTCCCAGTGCGGCGGGCGCGCCGGACGCCTCGAAGACGACGTCGGTGTCCCGCGGCAGTTCCTCGCCCCGGGAGATGTCGACGGTCGTGTCCGCGCCCATCTTGCGGGCCACGGCCAGCGACGCGGAGGACAGGTCGGCGGCGCACACCGACCGGGCGCCGAGATGCCTGGCGGCGGCGACGACCAGCGAGCCGATCGGTCCGGCCCCGTTCACCAGGACCGTGCGGCCCCGCAGTCCGCCCGCCCGGCCCGCGGCGTGCAGGGCGACCGCCAGCGGCTCCGCCAGGGCGCCGGACTGGGTGTCCACACCGTCGGGCAGCGGCCGGACCTGGGCCGCGGGGACCGTACGGAACTCGCTGAACCCGCCGTCGGTGTGCGGGGTGAGGGCCGCCGAGCCGAGGTAGCGGACGTGCGCGTGGAGGTTGCTGCGCCCGGCGAGCCGCTCGGGGAGCTCGCCGACGAGCTGGGCCGGGTGGACGGTGACGGGCTGCCCCTCGGCGAGGCCGGTCACCCCGGGGCCCAGCGCTGCGACCCGGCCGGCGACCTCGTGGCCGAGGACCAGGGGGTGGGCGAGGGCCGCCGTGCCGGAGGCGCCCTTCCTCCAGTACGCGACGTCGGAGCCGCAGATGCCGCCCCACTCCATGGCGAGCAGCACCTCGTCGCGCGCGGGCTCGGGCCGGGGCCGCTCGTCGATCCGGACGTCACCGGCGCCGTGCACGACGACGGCTTTCATGGGGGTCATACGGCGTCCTCCAGCCGGACCAGGTCGCGTCCGCGCGTCTCGGGCGAGAGCAGCGCGCTGACGAGGGTGATGAGGGAGTAGACGACGAGCATCGCCGCGATGGGCCACCAGCTTCCGGTGGCGGCGGTGAGGCTCGCCGCGAGCACCGGCCCGATCGCGGTGGCGAGGACGCCGCCGATCTCCTTGGCCAGCGCCAGCTGGGTGAACCGGGTGCGGGAGCCGAAGAGTTCGGCCATCGTCACGCTCTCCAGCGCGAACAGTCCGAGGACGCCGATGTTCAGCCCCAGGATCATGCCGGCCATGAGCGCGGGCGTGCTGCCCGAGGTGATCAGCATCATCAGTGGGAAGGCGGCGACGGCCGTGAGCGAGGTGAGCGCCAGATACGTCCTGCGGCGTCCGAAGCGGTCGCCGAGCAGGCCGATGGCCGGCACCGTGAGGAAGCCCAGCAGCGACCCGTACACGATGGCGTCGGTGGGGACGGAGCGCTCGGCCGCGAGTTCGGTCGCGATGTAGCCGACGAGGAACGTCTGGATCAGCCCGGAGTTGCCCGCCTGGCCGAAGCGCAGCCCGAGCGCCAGGAAGAACGCCCGGCCCTTGCGCTGCTTCAGGCCCGCCTCCAGCAGTCCGGTGTCACCGCCCGTCCCCTCGGTGACGGCCGACTCCACCTCGCGGCGGCTCATGGCCACGCCGTCCACGACGTCGGGCCGCTCCTCGAAGACCGGGCTCTCCTTGAGGTTGCGCCGCAGCCACACCGCGAAGAGCAGCAGGCCGAAGCTCAGCAGGAAGGGCAGTCGCCAGCCCCAGGAGAGCAGTTGCTCCTCGCTGAGCACGGCGAGCAGCACCGCCCACAGCCCGGAGGCGGCCAGGGTGCCCGAGTTGGTGCCCAGCGACACCAGCGAGGAGACCAGTCCGCGCCGCCGCGCCGGGGCGTACTCGGCGAGCATCACGGTCGCGCCGGCGATCTCCGCGCCCGCGCCGAAGCCCTGCGCCAGCCGCAGGACGACGAGCAGGACGGGCGCCATGATGCCGATGGTCGCGTAGGTGGGCAGGACGCCGATGAGGGTGGTCGAGGCGCCCATCAGCAGGATGGTGATCGTCAGGACCTTCTTGCGGCCGAGCCGGTCGCCCATTCTGCCGAAGTAGACCGCGCCGGCGAGGCGGGCGACGTAGCCGACGCCGTAGGTGGCCATCGCGGCGATGAGGCCGATGGCGGGGCTGACGTCGGGGAAGAAGATCTTGTTGAAGACGATCGCGGCCGCCAGCGAGTACAGCTGGAAGTCCATGAACTCCATGGCCGTGCCCAGCCAGCCGGACACGGCGGCCTTGGTCAGGTCACGCGTACTGCGTCGCACGGCACCGGCCGGCTCAGCCGTGGTCGTGGTGTCCTTCATCGGTGAACTCCGTTGTTCGTGAGCGGGGACTTCCTCGGGGGTGGGGGTGGCGGTCAGATGTCCACATGTCCGGTGCGCAGGGCCGGGAGATGCCGTACGACGGCGGTGACGAGCGCGGAGTCGTCGGCGAGGTCGGGCGCGCCGACGGTGGTGAGGAGCGCGCGGACGACGGCCGTGTCGTCCGCTGCGGTGCGCCAGCAGGCGGCGAGGGCGTCCTGCGCGGGATCCGGGATGCCGTGGTCCCGGGTGAGGTTCACCCAGCCCGCCAGGGCGAGTTCGAGGACGGGTGTGGCCGCACCGCGCTCGCGCAGCACGCGCAGGGCCGGCAGCCAGCGCTCGGTGATCTTCAGCGAGCCGTCGGAGGCGATCTGCCGCAGCAGGTGCCGCATGCCCGGGTTGCGGAAGCGGACCACCAGGTCGTCGGCGTACCGGCCGGGGTCCGGGCCGCCGTCCGGCAGCGTGGGGGCGACCTCGGCGCACAGGGCCTTGACGAGCCGCTCGCCCCAGCCGTCGGCCATCGCGTCGGCGACGGTGGTGCGGCCCGCCGCGATCCCGAGCGGGGCGAGGGCGGAGTGCGAGCCGTTGAGCAGCCGCAGCTTGGTGAGCTGGTAAGGGGCGACGTCGGGGACGAGGAGGGCTCCGTCCAGCTCCCACGGGGGGCGCGGGGCGGCGAAGCGGTCCTCCAGCACCCACTGCCGGTACGGCTCACCGCTGACGGGCAGCACGTCGTGGACTCCCAGCCGGGTGGCGGTGTCCGCGAGGTCGGCCGTCGTGGTGGCGGGCACGATCCGGTCCACGACGGTGGCGGGAAAGGCCACGTACCGGTCGATCAGCTCCAGGATCCGCTCCCGGTCCCGCTCCCCCGAGGCGCGCACGGCGTCCTGGACCGCGGTCCGCAGCACGGCTCCGTTGTCCGCCATGTTGTCGCAGGACACGACGCTGACCGGGGCGGCACCGGAGCGCATCCGCGCGGCCAGCCCGGCGGCCAGGCGTGCGATCACCGTGTCCGGACCGGCGGCCCGGTAGCCCTTCTCCGTGACGGTGAGCGTCACCACCGTCACCTCGGGGTCGGTGAGCAGCCCGTCGACGACCGCCCCGTCCCGCCCGAGCACGTATGCGCCGGTCAGCGCGCCGACGACACGGGGGGCGTCTTCCTCGAGGCCGCGCTCGGTCACCGAGTACAGGCAGTCCTGCGCGCGCAGGGCGTCGACGGTCGCCGCCGACCGGGGAGCGACCGCGGCGATGCCCCAGGGCTCGCCGGAGCGCGCGGCGGCGTTCTCGGTGTAGACGGCCTGGTGCGCCCGGTGGAAGGCCCCGATGCCGAAGTGGACGATCCGGGTACGGAGTCCGGCGGGGTCGACGCGGGGGCGCGACCCGGGCGGGAGTGCGCCGAGCGCGGCGCGGTTCAGCCGGTGCACGCCGCTCACCAGTCGTGCACGGAGCCGTCGAGCCGGCGCGCGACCGGGAGATAGCGCCGCTGGTACGGGAAGCGTTCGGCGGCCTTCGCGTCGTACTCGACGCCGAGGCCCGGCTCGTCCGAGGGGTGCAGCATGCCGTCGGCGAAGGTGACGCCCGTGCGGAACACCTCGCGGGCCTCGTCCGGATGGCCCATGTGCTCCTGGATGCCGAAGTTGGGTACGGCGATGTCGAGGTGCACGGCGGCGGCCATGCTGACCGGGGAGAGGTCGGTGGCACCGTGCGAGCCGGTGCGGACGTGGTACAGCGCGGCGAGGTCGAAGATCCGGCGCAGGTGGGTGATGCCGCCCGCGTGGACCACGGTGGTGCGCACGTAGTCGATGAGCTGCTCGGTGATCAGGTGCTGGACGTCCCAGATGGAGTTGAACACCTCGCCGACGGCGATCGGTGTCGTGGTGTGCTGCCGGATGAGCCGGAACGCCTCCTGGTTCTCGGCCGGGGTGGGGTCCTCCATCCAGAACAGCCGGCAGGCCTCGACGCTCTTGCCGAAGCGGGCCGCCTCGATCGGCGTCAGCCGGTGGTGCACGTCGTGCAGGAGGTGGAAGCCGAAGCCGAAGCGCTCCCGTACGGCCTCCAGGTACGTCGGCGCGAAACCGAGGTAGGCCTCGGTGTCCCAGGGCTGTTCGTCGGGCAGCTCGCCGGCCGCCGGTTCGTAGAGCTTGCCCTTGCGGACGCCGTAGGTGCCGCCGACGTCGGGTACGGCTGCCTGGGCCCGCACCGCCTTGTAACCCAGCTCCAGATAGCGCTCGACGTCGTCGAGGAGGGACGGCACGTCGGTGCCGCTGGCGTGCGAGTAGACCAGGACGCCGTCCCGGGACCGGCCGCCGAGCAGCTGGTAGACGGGGAGCCCGGCGGTCTTGCCCTTGATGTCCCACAGGGCCGTGTCGACGGCGGCGATGGCCGTCATGGTGACCGGCCCGCGCCGCCAGTAGGCGCCCTTGTAGAGGTACTGCCAGAGGTCCTCGATCCGCGCCGGGTCCCGGCCGGTCAGCAGCGGGGCGACGTGATCGCGCAGGTAGCTCGCGACGGCCAGCTCGCGCCCGTTGAGGGTGGCGTCGCCGAGGCCGGTGACCCCGTCCGTGGTGGTGATGCGCAGGGTGACGAACGTGCGGCCCGGGGAGGCGACGAAGACCTCGACGCGCTCGATCTTGCTCACTGGGGGCTCTCCTTACGGCGGCTGAGAGCGGGCGGGGCCGACGGGAACGGTGGGCCCCGCTCCTGTCGTGCAGTGCTTGTATACAAGCACCTGTCGCACAGGTGAGCAATACCCCCGCTGCGATACGTAGGATGTGCACATGGCCCAGACGAACCGGCGGACCAGCCGGCGCTCCATCTACCTGAAGCTCCGTCAGATGGTGCTGACCCTCGAACTGCCCCCGGGCGCCGCCCTGTCGGAGAACGAGCTGGCCGCATCCCTCGGCGTGAGCCGCACCCCGGTGCGGGAGAGCCTGATCCTGCTGGCCCAGGACGGGCTGGTGCAGATCTTCCCCAAGATCGGCTCGTTCGTGTCCCGGGTGGACCCGGCGCAGGTCGCGGACGCGCAGTTCCTGCGGGAGGCCGTCGAGCTGGCCTCACTGGACGCCCTGCCGTCCGATCCGGACCACTCGGTGATCACGGAACTGCGGGACAACCTCGCACGCCAGCAGCGCCCGGGCCTCGGCCTGGAGGAGTTCTTCGAGCTGGACGAGGCCTTCCACCAGGGCCTGATGCGGCTGAGCGGGCACGGCAACGTGTGGACCACGGTCGCCGCGGCCAAGGGGCACCTGGACCGGGCCCGGCGCCTGGGCCTGCACGAGAACGTCTCCCCCGCGGTCTTCGCCGACCAGCACCGGGAGATCTTCGACGCGGTCGTCGGGGGCGACCTCGCGTCGGCCCGGACCGCCATGCGCACGCACCTGCGCGCCGTCTTCAGCGACATCGAGCGCATCCGGGCCCATTCACCCGAGCTCTTCGCGACCGGTTCGTCGTCCGTGCCGGTGCGGCGCAACGTGGTGGTCTGGGAGTAGAGCGGCGGGCGCACCTGTCGGTGCGCCCGCCGGTGTCCCGGTGGAGCTCAGCCCACGTTGACCGCGCTCCAGGCCGCCGCCACGGCCTTCTGCTCCGTGCTGCCGCCGCCGTAGAGGTCCTTCGCCGCGTTCAGGGTCGCCGTGCGGGCACCCGCGTAGTCCGTCGAGGACGTCATGTAGACCGTCAGGGCGCGGTACCAGATCTTGCCCAGCTTGGCCCGGCCGATGCCCTGCACCGTGGAGTCGTCGCAGGTCGGGGAGGTGTGGGCGACGCCGTTGATCGTCTTGGCGCCGCTGCCCTCCGCGAGCAGGTACGCGAAGTGGTTGCCGACGCCCGAGGAGTAGTGCACGTCGAGGTCGGCGAGACCCTCGCTCCAGCAGTCGGCGGACTTCCCGTCCTTCGACGGCTTGTCCATGCGGCGCAGGGCCTCCCGGCCGAGCCCGGAGCGGACGACCTTCTCGCCGATCAGCCAGTCACCCGGGTCCTCGGCGTTGTCCGCGTAGAACTCCACGAGCGTGCCGAAGATGTCCGACGTGGCCTCGTTCAGGCCGCCGGACTCGCCCGAGTACGTCAGCGCCGCCGTCTTCGACGTCACGCCGTGGGACATCTCGTGCCCGGCCACGTCCAGCGACACCAGCGGTCCGAGCTGCTTGCCGTCGCCGTCGCCGTACGTCATGCAGAAGCAGTTGTCGTCCCAGAAGGCGTTGTTGTAGTCCTTGCCGTAGTGGACGCGGTTGTACGAGCCCTTGCCGTCGCCGGCGATGCCGTTGCGGCCGTGCAGGTTCTTGAAGTAGTCCCAGGTGACGTCCGTGCCGTACTGGGCGTCCACGGCGACCGTCGCGCGGTCGGAGGCCTCGCCCGTGGCCCAGTGGTTGTCGGCGTCCGAGAAGACCGTCGCGGGGGCGCGGGTCAGACAGATCGTGAGCAGGCACTTGTCCGTCTTGTTCGCCGCGTCGCCCGTGTACGTGCCGCCCCGCGTCGCGTCCTTGAGCCGGTACGACGACCCGGACTTCGTCGTCTCCAGCGCAACCGTGCCGCCGTAGAGGGACTTGCCGTCGCCCGACGCCGACTCCAGGGTGTCCCAGGCGTCGATCCGGTCGCCGGTCGTGGCGTCGGTCAGCACCGTGCGCCCGACCGGGTTGCCGAGCCCGTCGTGCGCCACCGCGTCGGTCTGCCAGGCCAGCCTGGGGGCGCCGTGCAGGGCGTCGACGACCAGCCGCGGCTTGGCGGTCAGCTTCTTCAGCGTCTCGCCGAGGTGCGCGGCGCGCAGCAGGCTCGCGGCGAGGTCGGCGGCCTTCGGGGCGGTCACCTTCGGGGTGACGCTCTTGAGGGACAGCGCGGACTTCGTGGCCCGGCTCGTGCCGCGGTAGGTGCCGTCCGGGTTCAGGTGGAGTACGAAGTCACCGCCCAGGACCGGGAGTCGGTGGTACGTGCGGTCGTAGCGGACGTGCCGGGTGCCGTCCTCGTCGACGACCACGTCCCGGACCTTCGTCTCCTGGGCCGACGTGAGGCCCAGTTCCGCGGCCCGGTCGGCGAGGACCGTCTCGGCACTGTCGATCGCCTCGGACCGGGTCGGCCGTTCCTCCGCCAGGGCGGTCGGCGAGAGCGCGGCGGCCAGCAGGACGGCGGTGCCGGTGGCGGCACCACCCGCGAGGGCGAGACGGGAACCTCGGACGTGACGTATCCGACTCATCGGTCTCCTCATACGGGCGCACCCGGTCGCGTGGGGTCGACCGGGGGCGGCGTTGATGTTGACCGCGAGTTAAGGCGGCCCGGACATGTCATGTCCATAGGCCCCGTGTGGAGGTGTGTGAGGGTGGAGAATCGTTCCTGTGACTCTCCCTTTCTTCGTCTACGGCACCCTCCGCCCCGGCGAGGTCAACCACGACCTCTTCCTGCGCGGCCGCACCCGCTCCGAGGTGCCGGGGCGGCTCTCGGGAGCGGTGCTGTACGAGGGGCCGGGCTATCCCTACGCGGTCGAGGAGCCGGGCGGCGGGGTCGTGTGCGGGGAGCTGGTGACCGCGCGCCCGGAGACGTACGCGGAGTTGCTCGCCGAGCTGGACCGGCTGGAGGACTGCGTGCCGGGCGACCCGCGCAGCCTGTACGAACGCGTCGAGCGGAAGGTCGTACGCGACGCTGACGGGGCGGTCGTCCGGGCCTGGGTGTACGTCGCCGCGCCCGCCGTCGCCGCCCGGCTCAGGACTCACGGGAGGCCGATCGCGGGCGGTGACTGGCGGGCGCGGAGGTGACAGGGGCCGGCAAGGAGTGAGGCCGGGCTCAGCCCGCGTACGGCCGCTTCGCCCTGGCCTCGCGCAACGCCAGGCCCCACCACACCAGTTGGTCCAGCATGGCCTTGGCCGCCGCGTCCGGGCCGGACGGGTCGTGCAGGGTGCCCGCGTCGTCGAAGGACGCGCCGGCGTTGTGGAAGGAGACGGTGTCGCGGACCGTCACGGCGTGCAGTTCGGCGAAGACCTGCCGGAGGTGCTCGACGGCGCGCAGGCCGCCGGCCAGTCCACCGTAGGAGACGAGGGCGACGGGCTTGGCCCGCCACTCGCCGAAGTGCCAGTCGACGAGGTTCTTCAGGCCCGCCGGGAAGGAGTGGTTGTACTCGGGGGTGAGGACCACGAAGGCGTCCGCGTCGGCAAGTTTCGGGGTGACGCCGGACAGCGCGGCGGTCGCCTCGGGGGTCGGTTCGAAGGACGTCGGCAGGTCGATGTCGGCGACGTCCACGACCTCGGCGACCAGGTCGTCCCGGCCTTGGAGGTGATCGAGGAGCCAGCCGGCGACGACCGGGCCGAAGCGGCCGTGGCGGTTGCTGCCGACGACGAGGGTCACCCGGAGGGGCTCGGTCGCGGGCTGGGCGGGGACGGGTGCGTTCGTAACGGCTGAGTTCATGCGGCACAGCCTCTTACCTCAACCTTTCTTGAGGTCAAGGCCGGATGTGCGTGGCACCCGGATCACCCGTTCACACGCGCGCCCCGCGCTTTTCCACGCCTCGTCCGCAGAACACCCGTGACCTGCCTAAACGCCCACGAAGGCCGGTCGGCCCACCTCCCCCTGACACCCATTCACCCCAATTCTGACGCACCCTCAGAAAGCGCGGTCGTCCCGCTGCCCGTTACCTCGGAAGGGCAGGTGCACGACCGAACAGCTCGAAGGAGCACCGATGCGACGTACCGCCCGGCCGCTGACCGGCACCGCGCTCGCCGTCGCCGCCGCGGCCCTCGCCGCCGCCCCCGCGTACGGCGCGCCCGCCGGTGACGTGGAGGTGCACCCGTCCTCGGTCGTCCCGGGCGGACTCGTCACGGTGCGCACGGCGGCCTGTGGCGACGGCGGTACGGCGACGGGTGACGCGAGCGCGGTCGGGGCCGGTTCCCTCAGCCTCGCGCCGGGCCCGCACGAGCAGGACGCGACCGGGCGGTTCAGGGTGCCGCCGAGCGCGCAGCCGGGGACGTACGAGATCACGGCGACGTGCACCGGGAGCGGCCGGCGGATCACCGGTGACCTTGTGGTCACGCTGACCTCCGGGCACCCGCAGGTCCCTCCCAGAGGGAGTGTGAAGACGGGGGTCGGCGGCGCCTTGGGCCCCGACCCCGTGCAGACCGCGGCCGGCGTGGCGGCCCTCGCCGTCGCCGCCGCGGGCGGTACCTGGCTCCTGCATCGCCGGGCGAGAGGCGACGGGATCTGACGGACACCCTCCGCTGTCCGTCGCCGGTACCGCATGTCCCCTCCCCCTCCGGGTCCGACGCCCCTCGCGGCCCGGAGGGGGGTGCGGGGCGCACCCCGGACGGGCGCCGGGGCCGGGGGTCGCAGGCCGGAAACCGGAAGGCTGTCGGGGATCAGGAAGGGTCGGCCATGCGCAGGTTCCCCAGGTACGGCACCAGGTTCGGCAGCCCCGCCGACGCCGCCATGGCGGCCCTCACGGTGTTCGCCTTGTGCTCCGGGGTCTGGCTGCTGCGCGACGGCGCCGAGACGCACGCCCCGCCGCAGCCCTCCGCCGCGCAGGCCCACGCGCGGCAGGACGGGCAGGACGGCCGTGCGGGACGGGACGGCCGGGCCGGTGAGCGGCCTGCCGTGCCCGCGCTGCCGCCCTCGCCGCCCGACCGCATCCGCATCCCGGCGATCCGGGTGAACGCGCCCCTGACCGGGCTGGGCCTGACGAGGACCGGCAGTCTCGACGTACCGCCCGCCGAGCGGAAGAACCTCGCCGGCTGGTACGAGGCCGGCACCACGCCCGGCGAGCGGGGCACCGCGATCGTCGCCGGCCACGTCGACAACGCCGACGGCCCCGCTGTCTTCTACGACCTCGGCGCCCTGGCCAAGGGCGCCACGATCGACGTGGACCGGCGGGACGGCAGCGTCGCGGTGTTCACCGTGGACGCCGTCGAGGCGTACGCGGCGAAGGACTTCCCCGACGAGAAGGTCTACGGCGCCGCCCGCCGCCCCGAGCTGCGGGTCATCACGTGCGGCGGCACCTACTCACGCGGCTCCGGGTACCAGGGGAACGTCGTCGTCTTCGCGCATCTGACCGGCAGCCGGTGACTCCCCGAGGACATGGGCCTTCCCCCAGGCCCCCAGCGGCTCCAGTGCCTCGTTCAGGCTCACGCCCCGGGGCGTCAGCGAGTACTCCACACGGGGCGGCACCTCGTCGTACGCCTCGCGGTGCACCAGGCCGTCGGCCTCCATCTCCCGCAGGTGCGAGGCGAGCACCTTCTCGGTGATCCCCGGCAGCTCGCGGCGCAGCTCGCCGAAGCGGCAGGGCCGCTCGTTCAGCGCCCAGAGGATCAGTACCTTCCACTTGCCGCCGATCACGTCCATCGCCGCGTCGATCCCGCAGACGTACGCCCCCGGCCGCCGCCCCGTCGTCCCCATGCCCGAGCCCTCCCCTTCTCCTGCCTGGACCCTTCCCCCGGGGTAACCACCCACTTCCAAGTACGTACTTGAGCAGGCGCTTCCCCTGGGACGAGCCTAAACGCCATGACCGACAACGCAGTTGACCCCCGCACCCCTCTCACCCTCCTCGGCACCGGCGACATGGGCACCGCCCTGGCCCGCGCCTGGCTCGCCGCAGGACACCCGGTGACCGTCTGGAACCGCACCGCGTCCCGCGCCGAACCCCTCGCCGCCGAGGGCGCCACCGTCGCCCGGACCGCCGCTGAGGCGGTGGCCGCGAACCGGCTCGTGGTCGCCTGTCTGCTCGACGACGCCTCCGTGGGCGAGGCCCTCGACGGGGCCCCTCTCGCGGGGCGGGACCTGGTGAACCTCACCACGGGCACGCCCGGTGAGGGCCGCAGCCGCGCCGCCTGGGCCGAGGCCCGCGGAGCCCGTTTCCTGGACGGCGGGATCATGGCCGTCCCGCCGATGATCGGGGCCCCGGAGTCCGGTGGGTACGTCTTCTACAGCGGCTCCCCCGAGCTGTTCGCCGAGCACCGGGACACCCTCGCCGTCCCGGCCGGCACCCGCTACGCCGGGTCCGACCCGGGCTTCGCCGCGCTGCACGACGTGGCGCTGCTCAGCGCGATGAACGGCATGTTCGCGGGCGTCACGCACGCCTTCGCGCTGATCCGCCCGGAGGACATCGCCCCGAAGGACTTCGCGCCGCTGCTCGTGGACTGGCTGACCGCGATGGCCGGGGCCGTGCACCAGACCGCCGACCAGCTGGAGAGCGGCGACTACACCAGGAACGTCGTCTCCAACCTCGCCATGCAGGTCGCGGGCAACGCCACGCTGCTGCGCACGGCCGAGGAGCAGCGGGTGAGCCCGGAGCTGCTGACGCCGTACCTGGCGCTGATGGAGCGGCGCCTCGCCCAGGGGCACGGGGACGAGGACGGGACGGGGATCGTCGAGCTGCTGGACCTGCGGGCGGGGGCTTCCTCCTAGTACCGCGGCGCTAGGCCAGCCACTGCTCGTACGCCAGGTTGCCCACCAGGGCGAACACCACCGTCAGCAGCACGACGCGGACGAAGCCGCTGCCCTGCTTCAGGGCGGTGTGGGCGCCCAGGGTGCCGCCGGCCAGGTTGAACACGGCCATCAGGGCGGCCAGTTGCCACAGGACCGCGCCCTGCCAGGCGAAGGTCGCGAGGGCGCCCGCGTTGGTGCAGCAGTTGACGATCTTGGCGGTGGCGGAGGCGGTGACGAGGTCGAGGTGGAGCAGGGCGGTGAGCGCGAGGACCAGGAAGGTGCCGGTGCCGGGGCCGATGAGACCGTCGTAGAAGCCGATGCCGAGACCGGCGAGACCGATCGCCGCGAGGATCTGGCGCCGGGTGGCCGGGCCGGTCGCGGGGGCCGTGCCGAAGGCGGGCCGCAGGATCACGAACGCGGCGACCGCGAGCAGCACCACCATGATCACCGGCTTGAGGACGTCGGTGCTCATCCCGGCCGCGAAGAACGCCCCGGCGGACGATCCGGCGAGGGCGGCCAGCCCGATGCGCACGGCCGTACGGACATCCACCGGGGCCTTGCGGGCGTACGTCACCGCCGCGCCCGTCGTACCGACGATGGCGACCGCCTTGTTGGTGCCCAGCGCGTGCGCGGCGGGCGTGTGCGACGGTAGCCCCAGCAGCAGCACCGGCAGCAGCAGGAGCCCGCCGCCACCGACCACGGCGTCGATCCACCCGGCGGCGAGAGCCGCGAGGCAGAGCAGAGCGATCATGGTCAGCGATATGTCGGGCATGATCGGGAGCTTATGCGACGGCCGTGCGACGCCTGTGCGACGCTACCCTCACAGCCCGCCGTCGCCGCACTCCACAAACCCTCACACCCACCCCCGGCCCCCGCTGAGGGCAGCGTTCCCCGTGGGAAACAGTCGTGATGCTGCCGGGAAACACCGGCACCGCACGCTCAAGGACATGACCTCGAATGAGCGTGTGGTGGTGATCGGCACCGGCCTCGCGGGCGTACGGCTCGCCCGGCGGCTCGGTGAGCTCGGCACGCCCGCGTTGCTGATCGGCGAGGAGGAGCACCGGCCCTACAACCGGGTGCTGCTCGCCGAGGTGCTGGCCGGACGTTACAGCCCCGAGGTGATCGCCCTGCCGGCGCCCGCGCAGGCCACGCGCGGCCGGGTCGTCGGCATCGACCGCGACGGGCGGACCGTCGAGTGCGCCGACGGCACGGTGATCGCATACGACCGGCTCGTCCTCGCCACCGGATCCAACCCCGTCCTGCCGCCCCTGCGCGGCCTGTTCACCCCCGACCACGTGCTGCCCGAGGGGGTCCACGCCTTCCGGACCATGGACGACTGCCTGGGCCTGTCCAAGGCGGTCCGGCCGGGGGCGAAGGCGGTCGTCATCGGTGGTGGGCTCCTCGGGGTCTCCGCGGCCCGCGCGCTCGCCCTGCGCGGCGCCCAGGTCGTCCTCGCCCAGCAGTCCGAGCGGCTGATGGAGCGCCAGCTCGACCCGGCCGCCTCCAAGCTCGTCAAGCGGCACCTGACCGACCTGGGCGTCGAGGTGCACACCGAGTGCCGCGTACGGGACGTGCGCTGCGTCGGCGGCGCGGTCCGCTCCGTGGAGATGGCCGACGGGTACGCGCTCGACGCCGACCTCGTCGTCGTGGCCTGCGGCGTCCGCCCCCGGGTGGGTCTCGCCCAGGCCGCCGGCCTCGACGTCCGCAAGGGCATCGTCGTCGACGACGAGCTGCGCACCTCCGACCCGTACATCCACGCCATCGGCGACTGCGCCCAGCACGACGGCGTCCTCTACGGCCTCGCCGCCCCCGCGCTCGAACAGGCCGACGCGCTCGCGGAACTGCTCGCCGGCAACGCGGACGCCCGCTACACCGGCACCCGCTCCCTGACCCGACTCACGCTGAACGGGCACGACAGCCCCTTCGACCTCGCCGCGTTCGGCGAGACCGAGGCGCTGCCGGGCGACGACGTCGTCCAGCTCACCGACGCCACCCGCGGCACCTACCGGAAGGTCGTCGTCCGCGACGACCGCCTGGTGGGCGGGGTTCTCGTCGGCGAACTCGGCACCGTCGGCGCGCTGGCGCGCGCCTGGGAGGGAGCAGAGCCGCTCCCCTCCGACGGCGGCCCGCTGCTCCACCTGCTTACCAATGACGGAGGCTCCTGATGTCCAAGGACACCCCCACGATCGTGCTCGTCGGCCATGGCATGGTCGGCCAGCGCTTCCTCGAAGCGCTCGCCGAGCGCGGCCTGACCGCCACGCACCGCGTGGTCGTGCTCTGTGAGGAGCCGCGTCCTGCCTACGACCGCGTGCAGCTCACCTCGTACTTCTCGGGCAAGACGCCCGAGGACCTGTCCATGACGGACCTGCGGTTCATCGAGGACCACGGCATCGAGCTGCGCGTCGGTGACCCGGCGGAGACGATCGACCGCGAGGCGCGCAGGGTGACCGCCCGCTCCGGTCTCGTCGTCGACTACGACGTGCTCGTCCTGGCCACCGGCTCGTACCCGTTCGTGCCGCCGGTCCCGGGCAAGGACGCCGAGGGCTGTTTCGTCTACCGCACGATCGAGGACCTCCTCGCGATCGAGGAGTACGCCAAGAAGGCGACGACGGGTGCCGTGGTCGGCGGCGGTCTGCTCGGTCTGGAGGCCGCGGGCGCGCTGAAGGGTCTCGGACTCACCTCCCACATCGTGGAGTTCGCGCCCCGTCTGATGCCCGTCCAGGTCGACGAGGGCGGCGGCGCCGCCCTGCTGCGCACCATCGAGGAGATGGGCCTGAGCGTCCACACGGGCGTCGGCACGCAGGAGATCGTCGTCGGCGAGGACGGCGCCGTGACCGGCATGAAGCTGTCCGACGGCTCCGAACTGGCCACCGACCTGGTGGTGTTCTCCGCCGGTGTCCGCCCCCGCGACCAGCTGGCCCGCGACTGCGGCCTGACGGTCGGCGAGCGCGGCGGCATCGCGGTCGACGAGCAGTGCCGCACGGTGAACGACCCGCACGTGTTCGCGATCGGCGAGTGCGCGCTGGCCTCCGACGGCCGGGTGTACGGCCTGGTCGCCCCTGGTTACGAGCAGGCCGAGACGGCCGCCGCGACGATCGCGGCGGACGAGGCCGCCTTCACCGGCGCCGACCTGTCCACCAAGCTGAAGCTGCTCGGCGTGGACGTGGCGTCCTTCGGCGACGCGCACGGCACCGCCGAGGACTGCCTGGACGTCGTCTACTCCGACTCCCGCGCGGGCCTGTACAAGAAGCTGGTCATCGGCCGCGACGGCACGCTGCTCGGCGGCATCCTGGTGGGTGACGCGGAGGCGTACGGCACGCTGAAGGCGTTCACCGGCTCGGTCCCGCCGGTCGCGCCCGAGGCCCTCGTCCTGCCGGCCGGCGCCGGCGCCCCGGCCCAGCTCGGCCCGTCCGCGCTGCCGGACGACGCGATCGTCTGCTCCTGCCACAACGTCTCCAAGGGCACGATCCGCGGCGCGGTCACCGACCACCAGTGCACGACCGTGCCCGAGGTGAAGAAGTGCACCAAGGCCGGCACCGGCTGCGGCTCCTGCGTCAAGGTCCTCGGCCAGCTGGTCACCGCCGAGCTGGAGGCCAGCGGCGTCGAGGTCGACAAGGGCCTGTGCGGCTGCTTCGGCCAGACCCGCGAGGAGCTGTACGAGATCGTCCTCGCCCTGCGCATCAACAGCTACCAGGAGCTGCTGGACCGCCACGGCCGCGAGGAGGCCAGGGGCGGTGACGGCTGCGAGATCTGCAAGCCGGCGGTCGGTTCGATCATCGCCTCCCTCGCTCCGACGATCGGCGCGAGCGGCTACGTCCTGGACGGTGAGCAGGCCGCCCTGCAGGACACCAACGACCACTTCCTGGCCAACCTGCAGAAGAACGGCTCGTACTCGGTCGTCCCGCGCATCCCCGGCGGTGAGATCGCCCCGGAGAAGCTGATCGTGATCGGCGAGATCGCCCGCGACTTCGGCCTCTACACGAAGATCACCGGCGGCCAGCGGATCGACATGTTCGGCGCCCGCGTCGAGCAGCTGCCCCTGATCTGGGCCCGCCTGGTCGACGCCGGCTTCGAGTCCGGCCACGCCTACGGCAAGTCGCTGCGCACGGTGAAGTCCTGCGTCGGCCAGACCTGGTGCCGCTACGGCGTCCAGGACTCCGTCCGCATGGCGATCGACCTGGAGCTGCGCTACCGGGGCCTGCGCTCCCCGCACAAGCTGAAGTCGGCCGTCTCCGGCTGCCAGCGCGAGTGCGCCGAGGCCCAGTCGAAGGACTTCGGCGTGATCGCCACCGCCAACGGCTGGAACCTGTACGTCGGCGGCAACGGCGGCGCCACGCCGCGCCACGCGGACCTGCTCGCGCAGGACCTGTCGGACGCCGAACTGGTCCGGCTGATCGACCGGTTCCTGATGTTCTACATCCGTACGGCCGACCGCCTGGAGCGCACCTCGACCTGGCTGGAGCGGATCCCCGGCGGCCTGGAGCACGTACGGGACGTCGTCGTCCACGACTCGCTCGGCATCTGCGACGAGCTGGAGAAGCTGATGCAGGCGCACGTCGCGCACTACCGCGACGAATGGGCCGAGACCATCAACGACCCCGAGAAGCTCGCCCGGTTCGTGTCCTTCGTGAACGCGCCGGACACCCCGGACCCGGTCGTCGCCTTCGTGCCCGAGCGCGACCAGATGAAGCCCGACCTGCCGCTGCTGTCCATCGGTATGCGACCCGCCGAAGACGTACTGGAAGGAAGCGCCCAGCGATGACCCTGGCACCTGAGACCACCGATCTGAAGGTCGAACTCGCTCTGGACGGCGACTGGTTCACCGTCTGCGACCTCAGCATGCTGCTCCCGGGCCGCGGGGTGGCGGCACTGCTGCCGGACGGCCGCCAGGCGGCGATCTTCCGGGACCGCACCGGTGAGCTGTTCGCCATCGACAACCGCGACCCGTTCACCGGCGCGGCGGTCCTCTCCCGCGGCCTGACCGGCACCCACCAGGGCCGCCCGTTCGTCGCCTCCCCGCTGCTGAAGCAGCGCTTCGACCTGGCGTCCGGGCAGTGCCTGGACGACGAGGAGGTCCAGGTCACGACGTACAAGGTGCGCACCGCGTAGGAACGCGGACGCCCGGCTCGGAACGCCCCTCCCCGGAGGGGCGTTCCTGTTTGTCCCCTGGCAGGCTGGGGCCATGGTTGCGCAGCCGAACGACAGGCCCGGCCTCTCCTGGCTCGGCGCCCCGATCGACGCCCGCTCGCTGTTCGAGCCGGAACTAGGGGCGCTGCTGGGCCTGTTGCGGGGGCTGCGGCCCGGGCAGTGGAGCGAGACGGCCGTGCCGGGCTGGACCGTGCACGATGTCGCCGTGCACATCCTCGGCGACTGCTGCGCCCGCCTCGGCCGCCGGGAGTTCGGTGCCTTCGCGCCGGGAGAGACCCTGGAGGCGTTCATCCACCGCGCCAACCAGGAGTGGGTCGACCGCCACCGGGACATGGACCCGGCCTCGCTCGTCGACGCCCTGGAGGAGGCCGGTTCCGCACTGGCCCGCCGCTTCGCGCACGCCGACCTGGACGCGCCGTCCCTGGGCGTGTCCTGGGCCGGGGTGGACCCGGCGCCGATGTGGCTGGACTGTGCCCGGGAGTTCACCGAGTACTGGACGCACCGCCAGCAGATCCGGCACGCGGCCGGGCTGGGCACCGACCCCGAGCCGGGGGCCCTGTCCATGGTCCTGGACACGTTCATGCGGGCGCTGCCCCACACGCTGCGCGACACCGCCGCGCCGGCCGGCACGCGGGTGGAGGTGACGGTCCCCGGCCCGGGAGGGGGCACGTGGGCCGTGACCGCCGGCCCGGAGGGCTGGTCCCTGGCGCAGGACTCCGGCGGCCGACCGGCGGCCACCGTGGAGCTGGACACGGAGACCGCCTGGCGGCTGTGCACGCGGGGTGTCCAGCCGGCCGACGCCCTCGCCCGGGCCCGGGTCGAGGGGGACCGGCGGCTCGCCGAGGCCGTGTGCGGGATCGTGTCGATCGTCTACTGATCAACTGCCGTGCCCTGCTGTCGAGTTGCTGTCGACTTCACCGACTCGACTGCCGTACCAGGAGTCCTTCGCGTTTCATCGAGTCACATCCCCACCTTCCTTCCACGGAGGCCCGACCATGACTCGGAACCATCCCCGGCCGTCCCGGCGGACCGTGCTCGGCGGGGCCGTCGCCGCGCTCGCGGTGGCCGCCGGCACCACCGGCACGGCCCAGGCGGCCCCCGGGACCGGCTGGCCGACCGAGTTCCCGCTGCCCGACGGCTGGCTCCCCGAGGGGATCACCATCGGCAGCAGGCCGTACGCGTACATGGGCTCGCGCGCCGACGGCGCGATCTACCGCACCGACCTGCGGACCGGCGAGGGCGGTGTGCTGCACGAGGGCGCCGCCGGTCTCGCGTCCATCGGCCTGAAGCTGGACCGCGACGGCCTGCTGTACGTGGCCGGCGGCGCCGGAGGCACCGCGAGGATCGTCGACGCGCGCACCGGCGAGCTGTTCACCACGTATCGACTCACGCGGGATGCCGCCCCGTTCATCAACGACGTCGTCCTGCACGAGGACCGCGCCTGGTTCACCGACTCCCGTGCGGCCGTCCTCCACGGCGTGCCGCGCGGCCGGCGGGGCGAGGTCCGCGCCCTGCCGCTCACCGGCGAGTGGGTGCAGGCGCCCTCCGGGACCAACAGCGCCAACGGCCTGGTCGCCACGCCGGACGGTCGCGGCCTGATCGTCGTCAACGCGGGTCAGCTGTACCGCGTGGACCTCAGGACCGGGCACGCCACCAAGGTCGCGCTGCAGGGCGCGCCGGACGTGGCGGGCGGCGACGGCCTGGTCCGCCTCGGCCGCACGCTGTACGTCGTCCAGAACCGCCTGAACAAGATCACGGTCTGGGACCTCGACCGGAAGGCCACGACCGCCACCCTGACCAGGACGATCACCGACCCCCGCTTCGACGTCCCCACCACCGCCGCCCGCTACGGCGACCGCCTCTACCTGGTCAACGCCCGCTTCACCAGCCCGCAGACGCCGGAGACGACGTTCAACGCGGTGGCCGTGTCCCTGTGAGCGTCATGCCTTCAGGGCGTCGTACGTCACCCCGGTGAGCTCCTCGGACGCGGCCCACAGCCGCTGCCCCGCCGTGTCGTTGAGGGTCCAGGGTGCCCGCCAGGACGGTGCGGGCGTCCCGCGCCACATGGCGATGTGCGGGCCCGTGAAGGAGTCGGGCCGTACGCCGGGTGCCGTCGCGGCGTACAGGATCGGCAGCGCACCGGCCTCGGCCGGCTGGGCGACGACCCGGTTGGCGATCCGCACGAGCCGCTCGGCGGCCGGGCGCCCCTCGGCGAGCGGTCCGGTGGTCTGGAGATTGGTGGCCGCGTACCCGGGGTGGGCCGCGGCCGCCACCAGGTCCGTGCCGTGCGCCGCCACCCGGCGCGCCAGCTCGTGCGTGAACAGCAGGTTGGCCGTCTTGGAACGGGCGTAGGCGATCCAGCGCCGGTAGCGCCGCTCGCTGTTGAGGTCGTTGATGTCGATGTTGGCGAGGGCGTGCATCCCGCTGGAGACGACCACGACCCGGGCCCCCGGTGCCGCCAGCAGCGCGGGCAGCAGCAGGCCGGTGAGCGCGAAGTGCCCCAGGTGGTTGACCCCGAACTGCGTCTCGAAGCCGTCCACCGTCGTCCCGTACGGCAGCGCCATCAACCCGGCGTTGTCGACGAGCACGTCCAGCCGCTCGTACGGGAATCCGGCCGCGAACTCCCGTACGGAGGCCAGGTCCCCGAGGTCTAGCCGGCCCAGCTCGACCCGGGCTTCGGGCAGTTCCGCCCGGAGCCGTTCCACGGCCTCGTTGCCCCGGGCCTCGCTGCGGCACGCGAGCACCACCCGCGCGCCCTTGCGGGCCAGCTCCCGTGCCGTGACGAACCCGATCCCGCTGTTGGCGCCGGTGACGACGGCGACGCGGCCGCTCTGGTCCGGGACGTCCTGTGTGTTCCAGCCTGGCATGGCAGGCTCCCTCCGTCGGTGGCCGCGATCCAGCCTACGAGGAGGCCTGGAGGCGAGACGGGCCCGGGCCCCCGGCTCCCGGCCGCTCCGTCAGCCCACCGGGCTCGACCGCTGGTCGTCGGGGAGGGGACGGGTGTCGAGGTAGAACCACTCGGCGTCGGCGGTGGGCCAGGGAGAGGGCGGGACCGGTTCCCCCATGGGTTCGCCCCACGGTTCCTCGGCCATGGCCGTGACAGGCCGTTTGGGCAGCGGCGCCTGGGCCTCTCCGGCGGGCGGCGCAGCGGCCCGGCCGCCGGCCGGTTTCGCCTCCCCGGGCATCAGCAGCTCCACCCGCAGCCCCAACCCCCGCTGCTGGGCGGTGAACTCCTCGACCTGGTTGCGGCAGGCGTGGTCCAGGTGGGTCACGCCGGTCAGGTCGAGCCGGATCCTCGGCTTCCCGGACGCGGCGGCGGCCTCCAGCGCCTCGATCACCTTCGGCAGCCGCAGGAACGTCGCGTTGCCGGCCATGACGACCTTCGCCGTGTCGTCCTCTACGTGCTGGCGGATCGCGGTCTGGGACATGCGCAGCGCGGCCAGCACGATGCCCGCGGCGAGGCCGATCAGCACGCCCTCCAGCAGCGCGGTCACCACGATGACCAGGGTGGTCAGCGTCATCACCGCGAACTCGCCCTTGTCCTGCCGCCACATCTTCGGGAACTCGGCGGGCCCGAACAGCTTCCAGCCGCTGTGCACGAGGACACCGGCGAGCACCGAGATCGGGATCAGCGCGAGCACCTGCGGCAGCAGCAGCGCGAACGCGAGCAGCCAGAGGCCGTGCAGGGTGCGGGAGAGCCGGGTCTTGGCCCCGGCCTGGACGTTGGCCGAACTGCGGGCCACGACCGCGGTGATGGGGAGCGCTCCGAGGATGCCGGCGACGGTGTTGCCGGCGCCCTGGGCGATCAGCTCGGTGTTGTAGCGGGTGCGCGGGCCGCTGTGCATACGGTCCACCGCGGCGGCCGTGAACAGGCTCTCGGCGGACGCGATGACCGTGAAGGTGAGGATGGCGGTGATGATCGCCCCGTCCGCGAGCCCGGCGAACTGCTCCGGCCCGGGCACCGACACGGACGCGAGCAGATTGCCCACCTGGAGCGTCTTCACGTCCACGCCGGGCAGCGCGGCGACCACGATGCCGATGCCCACGGCGACCAGCGCGGCCGGAATCTTCCCGACCGGGCCCGGCACCTTCTTCCACACGAAGCTGAGCACGATCGTGACGACGCCGAGCAGGGTGGCGATCATCGCCTGCGGGTCGGTCAGGATGCCGGCCAGCAGGGCGGGGATGCCGGCCATGTTCTCGAGCGCCGTGCCGGGTGCCTTGGCGTCGGCCATCGGATAGGCCTGACTGAACATCAGCGGCACGCCGATGCCGGCCAGCATGCCCTGGACGACGGCGACCGAGATGGCCTGGAACATCCGGCCGAGCCGCACCAGTCCGAGGATGATCTGGAGGAGGCCGGCGAACAGCACGATCACGCCGAGCATGGCCACGCCGACCTCGGCGACGGTCTCCGAGACGAGCGCGGCGAGGCCGGCGGCCGGCCCGCTGACCTGGAGCGTACTGCCGCGTGCCGCGCCGACGACCAGACCGCCGATCACCCCGGAGATGATCCCGAGTTCGGCGGGCACGCCGGAGGCGACGGCGACACCGATGCACAGCGGCAGGGCGACGAGGAAGACGACGAGCGAGGCGGTGATGTCGGTGACGAGGTCGGCCTTGGTCCGGGCCTTGCCGCCCCCGCCCTTCACCCGCCCGACCAGCCCACCCATCACACCCAGCACCCCGCCCAAGCCGCCCCCCGGGCCACCGGCGGAACCGCCCGAGCGCCGCCCTGCGACGCCGCCCACCGAGTCCCACGCGGGGCCACGGCTGGGACCGCCACTCGGGCCGTAGCCGGGGCTGCCGTCCGGGCCGTAGCCCGGGCCGCCATCCGCGCCGTAGCCGGGACGGCCGTCCGGAGCGTGGCCCGGGCCACCCGATCGACCACCCGCCGGACCACCCGGCCGTCCACGCCCGGTACCCCCCGCCGAGTCCCACGCCTGGCCGCCACCCGGGCCCCCCAACCGGCCGCCCGCAAAACCCCCCGGCAAGTCCCATGCCGGGTCACCGCCGGGGCCACCCGACCGGCCGCCCGCGGCACCCCCCGCCGAGTCCCCGACCAGGCCACCACCGGGGCCACCCGACCGACGGCCCGTCAAACCGCCCGCCGGCCCGCCTGCTCCCCAGCCCGCGGCACCCCCCTCCGAACCACCCACCGGCCTGTCCGGCCCCCAGTCCGAAGCGCCCCCGTCGGAACCAGCCGCCCCCCAACCCGCCGCGCCCTCACCGCGACCGCCCGGGCCCCAGTCCGCCGCGGACTCCCCGCGACCACCCGACCCCCAATCCCCCGGGCCCTCTGCGAAGCCGCCCGACCCCCAATCCCCCGCACCTTCCAAGGAACCGCCCGTGCCCCAGTCCGAAGAACCCCCCTCGGAACCGGCCGCCCCCCAACCCGCCGCGCCCTCACCGCGACCGCCCGGGCCCCCTGGGAAGCCGCCGCCGGGCCCCCAGCCCCCCGAGCCCTCCGAGGAACCGTCCGGCCCCCAGTCCGCAGCACCCCCCTCAGAACCAGCCGACCGCCGGCCCCCCGCGTCTCCCGCAGGCCCGGCCTGCCGGCCCCCCGGCGCGCCGCCGCCCCGTACCCGCCCCCGCGCATGCGCCCCGCTCACGCGGCATGCACCCGGAAGGCGCCGTCGTCGCCGAGTTCGTAGACGAACCCCGTGTCGACCTCGTAGTACCAGCCGTGCAGCCGCAGCCGGCCCGCGTCGAGCCGCTGCCGCACCACCGGGTAACTCCTGAGCGCGGCCAGCTGGTTGACGACGTTGCCCTGGGACACCTCCGGCAGCGACGGATCGTCCGGCGCTGACTCCAGTACGGGGGTCAGTTCGGGGCGGGCGATGTGGAGCCAGGCGTCCACGCCGGGCAGCGCGGACAGGTCGTCGCCGGACTTCAGCGCGCCCATCGCGCCGCAGTGTGAGTGACCGCACACCACGATGTCCTGAACCCCGAGCACTTCCAGTGCGTACTCGATGGTGGCCGCCTCTCCCGAGGCCCCGGGCCGTCCGTAGGGCGGCACGATATTGCCCGCGTTGCGCAGCTCGAATATCTCCCCGGGCCGTGCGCCCGTGATGAGTGCGGGTATGACCCGGGAGTCCGAGCAGGTGATGAACAACGCCTCCGGATATTGCCCTTCGGCCAGTTTCCGGTATTCCCCGCTGTCGAAATCGACGCGCGTCCTGAACGTGCGGGCACGATCCAGCAATGCCTTCAACTCCGCCTCCTGAGCTGCGGTTTCGTTCTGTTCACCCCACCGTAGACGGACGACCTACAACGGAAGGTTAAGCGAACTGAAGAGCCCGGCCAGGAATTGAACATTCTTTGTCCGGATACCCATACGAACGGTCATCTTGTAGCGTGTGAACTCCAGGGCGGAGAATGCGAATTCACGCTGCCCGGATTCATGTCGGCTTCACGGAGAGACAGGACGTATGGGCCTACGAGTGCTGCTCATCGAGGACGACGAGACGATCGCCGAACCGCTCACCGAAGGGCTGGGCCACTTCGGGCTGACGGTCGACCACGTCGCCACGGGCACGGACGGGCTGAGAGGCCCGTACAACGACGTCGTCCTGCTCGACCTGGGACTGCCCGACATGGACGGCATCGACGTCTGCCGCGGCATCCGGCAGGTCTCGGACGTGCCCATCGTCATCCTCAGCGCCCGCGGCGAGGAGGCCGACCGCGTGCTGGGCCTGGAACTGGGCGCCGACGACTATCTGGCGAAACCATTCAGCGTGCGGGAACTGGTGGCCCGGGTCCGGGCGGTGACCCGCCGCACGCAACGCACCCAGCAGGCGTTCCCGGAGCCCCCGGGCACACCGGCCACACCGGTCACACCGGCCACAGCAGCCGACCCCCCTGCCACTCCGTCGTACGACCCGGCCCCCGACCCTCCGCACGACCCGGGCCCGCTCGTCGTGGACCGCCGCACCCGTCAGGTCTGGGTCGGCGACTCCCCCGTACTGCTCACCCCCAAGGAGTTCGACCTGCTGGCCCTCCTCAGTGAGGACCCGGGCGCGGTCTACTCGCGCCAGCAGATCCTCGACCGCGTGTGGGATCCGCACTACGACGGCCCGACGAAGACGCTGGACGTCCATGTGGCCGCGCTGCGCCGCAAGTTGGGCCACCCGGCGTGGATCAGGACACTGCGCGGCGTCGGCTTCCGGCTGGCGGTGCACACGGGGCCGAACGCCCCGCAGGTGGCCTCTCCATGACCCGCCGGTTGCTGATCAGCTATCTCAGCCTCGCCGCGCTGGTGCTGCTCTGCCTGGAGATCCCGCTGGGCTTCGTCTACTCGCGCGGTGAGCGGGAGCAGGTGGTCAACGCGGCGAAGGACGAGGCCGAGTCGGTCTCCGCCTACGCCGCACTGTCGCTCGCGGCGGGGCGGGCCGAGCGGGACCTGCCCGCGCGGGTGGCGCACTGCGCGGAGCGCATCGGCGGGAAGGTGGTGATCGTCGCCGCCTCGGGCGCGACGCTCGCCACCTCGCATCCGGTGGACACCTCGGTGTCCGGCGCGCTGGCCGACCGGCCGGGCATCGCGGCCGCGCTGCGGGGCACCTCGACGGTGGACGTGCGTACCTCCACGATCGGCGGGGTCGAGTACCTGTCGGTGGCCGCGCCGGTCGGTCAGGAGGCACGCCCGGTGGGCGCCGTGTGGCTGACGGTGCCCACGCGGACGGTGCACGAGCGGGTCCACCACGTGTGGCTGCTGCTCGCCCTGGGCGGTCTTGCCGTGCTGACGGCGGTGGCCGTGGTCGGCTTCGCCTTCGCCCGCTGGGCCGGCCGCCCCATCCGCGAACTGGAGCAGGCGACGCACGAGTTGGGAGAGGGCAGCGGCCGGTTCACCCCGGTGACGATCACGAAGGGCCCACCGGAAGTACGGAGTCTGGCGGCGGCGTTCAACCGCACCGCGGCCCGCTTCGCGCATCTGCTCGCCTCCCAGCGGGCGTTCGCCGGTGAGGCCTCGCACCAGCTGAAGACCCCGCTCGCGGCGCTGCGGCTGCGCCTGGAGAATCTGGAGCCGGACGTCGCCGCCCGGGCCCGGGGCAGTCTCACCGCGGCCGTCACGGAGACGGACCGGCTCGCCCGGATGGTCGAGCACCTGCTGGCGATGGCCCGGCTGGAGGAGCACGCGGCGATCCCCGCCACCGTCGACCTGGGCGCGGTCTGCGCGGAACGGCACCGCACCTGGCAGCCCCTGTTCGCACGGGAGGACGTCTCCCTCGTGCTCTTCGCGGGCAGCGTCGGCCCGGTGCTCGCGGTGCCGGGAGCCGTCGAGCAGATCATGGACAACCTGCTGTCCAACGCCCTGCGGGCGTCCCCGCCCGGCAGCACCGTCACGATCGAGCTGCGGATGCCGGCCCCGCCCCGCCGCGCCCTGCGCGACAGCCGTCCCCGCTGGGTCGACCTGCACGTCACCGACGAGGGCCCCGGCATGACGCAGGAGCAGCGGGCCCGCGCCTTCGACCGTTTCTGGCGCGCCCCGGGCGCTCCCAAGGGCGGCTCGGGACTCGGCCTCGCCCTGGTGCAGCGACTCGCCCACGCCAGCGGCGGCGAGGCGACCCTGCACGCGGCGGCGACGGGCGGCCTGGACGTGGTGATCCGGCTGCCGTCCGTACGGCCACCGGCCGAGGGACACGCACCGGGTGCCGACCGGCCGAGGGGCGGCCGGAGACGGGAGGCCCCGGCGCTGCCCGCGTGAGCCTGCCGCCCCACGGCCACGAGTTGTCCATGCCCCGTCAACCCTGCCCGCTTAGCGTCCCTCCCGCCTCCCCCCACGCACAACCCTGCCGTCGACCGGCGGCAGGGCGGTACGGCACCTCTTGGAGTGAGAGTGGAACGTCGTAGCCTCCTGCGTGCGGCCGTCCTCGGCGGCACTTCGGCCGCCCTGGGCGGAACCCTGTGGCGCGGCGCCGCGTACGCGGCTCCCGCCCAGCCCGGCACCGGCCCCTACGGGCCGCTGGGCTCCCCGGACGCCAACGGCATCAGACTCCCCAGCGGCTTCACCAGCCGGGTGATCGCCCGCTCGGGCCAGCGGGTCGGGACCACGTCGTACACCTGGCACAACGCCCCGGACGGCGGCGCCTGTTACGCCGACGGCACGGGCTGGATCTATGTCTCCAACTCCGAGATCAACCCGTCGGGCGGCGCGAGCGCGGTGAGGTTCTCCTCGACCGGCGCGATCACCGGCGCGTACCGCATCCTGTCGAGCACGCGCCAGAACTGCGCGGGCGGCAAGACGCCGTGGAACACCTGGCTGTCCTGCGAGGAGGTGGACCGGGGCTACGTCTACGAGACCGACCCCTGGGGCGCGAAGGCGGCGGTGCGCCGGGACGCCATGGGCCGCTTCAAGCACGAGGCGGCGGCGGCCGATCCGGTCCGCCAGGTCGTCTACCTGACCGAGGACGTCACCGACGGCTGCTTCTACCGCTTCCGGCCGACGACCTGGGGCGACCTGTCCTCCGGCACGCTGGAGGTCCTCGTGGCCGGCAGCGGCACCAGCGGCCCGGTCACCTGGGCCCGGGTCCCCGACCCCTCCGGCGCGACCGCCACCCGCAGCCAGGTCTCCGGCGCCAAGCGCTTCAACGGCGGCGAGGGCTGCTACTACGCGAACGACACCTGCTGGTTCACCACCAAGGGCGACAACCGCGTCTGGCAGTACAACGCCGCCGCCCAGACCATCGAACTCGCCTACGACGACTCCCTGGTGACGAGCGGCACGGCACCCCTCACCGGCGTCGACAACGTCACCGGCACCGCCTCCGGCGACCTCTTCGTCGCCGAGGACGGCGGCAACATGGAGATCTGCGTCATCACCCCCGCCGACGTCGTCGCCCCGTTCCTCCGCATCGACGGCCAGTCCGGCTCCGAGATCACGGGCCCGGCCTTCTCCCCGGACGGCACCCGCCTGTACTTCTCCAGCCAGCGCGGCACCAGCGGCAGCTCCTCGGGCGGCATCACGTACGAGGTGAGGGGCCCGTTTCGTTCGTAACCAAGAGCCCGGCTTCAGGCAGTAGTCCGGGACCCCGTCCCGCCGGAGGCTCGCGGTCCTCCGACGGGACGGGCATTGTTGGACCCCTCCGGTCGCCGTAGGGGCCCCGTTTCGCCGGGGCGGGCGGTCAGGCTCTGGGCCTGGTGTGTCTGTGGCAGCTGCAGCCAGGGCGGCGCTGGAGCAGGATGCCGGACGCGTGGGGCAGCGGAATGTCCTTCGTCTGGCGGCAGTCGCCGTGCAGCCCCATGTACTCGGGCCGCTGAGCGAGCGTGCATTCCGCCGACCGGGGCGGGTTCTCCGTCACGGGCGCGATCACGACGCACCCTCGCCGGACAGGCTCTCGTAGCCGTCGCACAGGGCATGAACCGAGCGGGCGAGCTTCTGTACGACCGACACACGGACGTGGCTGGAGGGGGCAGAACTAGATGCGGTCGGCCGCCATGGCGCGTCGGACGCTCTCGCGGAGCAGGGTTCGACGCTGCTCGTGCAGCTCGGGGGGCTCCTGCGCGGTCGCCGCGTAGACATTGCTGACCGGTGACCAGGCCATGGACATGGCGATCACCATGGCCATCACGTCGAACGGGTCCCCCTGGCGCACCAGACCGGCGGCCTGGGCCTCGGCGATGGCGCGCAGCTTGTGGTCGTCGAGGCGGTCGGGGTCGTCGACCAGATGGCCGGCCGGGCGTCGCTCCAGGCGCGCCCAGGTGGCCAGTCGGATGAGGTCGGGGCGGTGGAGATACTCGTCGTAAAGGCGCACGGCCCATTCCGCGAGGTCGGTGGCGTCGATCGGGACGACGTTCACGATCCGCTCCAGCGAGCCGAAGAAGATGGCGTCGAAGAGCCCTTCCTTGCTGCCGAAGTAGGCGTAGAGCTGCGCCTTGTTCGTGCGTGCCGCGGCCACGATCCGCTCGACGCGCGCACCGGCGATCCCATGCTCGGCGAACTCCCGGGTCGCCACATCGAGGATGCGTTGGTACGTCGCGGCTCCACGCGAGGACAGGGGCCGATCAGCCATGCGCCGACGCTATCAGACAGAACAGTTGGTTTTCCTGGCGGGCGGACACCTGTACGGTCAATAGACCGAACAGTCTGTCTATGAGGAGGACGTCATGAGGAGCACCGTTGGCTGGCAGGTGGAAGGCTCGTCGTCCACCCTGCGGCGGACGCCATTGGAACGGCGCGACCTGCGCCCCGACGACCTCGCGGTCCGCGTGGACTACTGCGGTGTATGCCACTCCGATCTCCACGCCGTCAGCGCCCGGGGCGGCGAAGGAGGCCTGCCCCTGGTGCCCGGGCACGAGTTCACGGGCGTGGTGACCGAGACCGGACCCGCGGTCACCCGCTTCACCGTCGGCGACCCGGTCGCGGTGGGCAACATCGTCGATTCCTGCGGCGAGTGCGCCATGTGCCGGACCGGCCAGGAGAACTTCTGCCACGCCTTCCCGACCCTGACCTACGGCGGCGTCGACCGGCACGACGGATCGACCACACTCGGGGGCTACTCCCGCGAGTACGTCGTCCGCGACCGTTTCGCCTACCTCCTTCCCGTCGGTCTGGATCCGGCCGCTGCCGCTCCTCTGCTCTGTGCCGGGATCACCGTCTGGGAGCCGCTGCACGCCCTCGGCGTGGGGCCGGGGACCCGCGTCGCGGTGGCGGGACTGGGCGGCCTCGGCCACCTCGCGGTCAAGATGGCCGTGGCGCTCGGCGCCGACACGTCGGTCATCAGCCGCTCAGCGGACAAGGCCACCGACGCTCGTCGTCTCGGCGCCCACGGTCTCGTCGTCTCCACCGACCCTGAACAGATGGCTGACGCCCGCGACCGGTTCGACGTCGTCATCGACACCATCTCCGCCGGCCACGACCTCGGTCCTTACCTGCGCCTGGTCTCCATGGACGGCACGCTCAGCCACCTCGGGTACCTGGGACCCCTCACCGTGGAGACCACCGACCTGCTCATAGGACGCAAGAAGCTCAGCTCCGCAGGCAGCGGCGGCAGGCTGGCGACCGTCGCCATGCTGGACTTCTGCGCCGAACACGGCATCACCGCCGACATCGAACTGCTCCCCTCGGCGCGAGTGAACGAGGCCCTCGGCCGTCTCCGGCGCAACGACGTCCGCTACCGCTTCGTCCTCGACATGTACGACCTGGGCTGAACGACGAGGGCCATCCGGACCTGCCGGTGACCATCGGCGCGTCCGGCCGTTCCACCGTTTGGGCAGCTCGTCCCGGGCTGCCCGGACGACGGAAGGAACACCACCGTGGACACGACCGTGCCCGCCACCGACGTACAGCGCGTGCTGCCGCGTGACGAGTGGGTCAAGACGCTGCCGCAGACCATCGTCGCGTCATGCGTGCTGCTCCTCGACGCCGAGGACCGGGTCCTGCTGCTGCGCTACGCCGAGGGCCAGCCCGGTGTCGGGCTCTGGGGGCTGCCGGGCGGCATGCTCGATCACGGAGAGGACCCCGTCACCGCCGCGCACCGTGAGGTGTGCGAGGAGACCGGCATCGTGCTCGACCGCCCGCCCCGGTTCATCGGCTACGACCACCGGGCCGATGTGAAGGGCACGGGCCCGGTGATCGACTTCTACTTCCACGGCGGCCGTCTCGCCCCCGGGCAGACCGTCAGGCGCAGCGGCGAGCACGACCGGGACGGCCTGTTCGCCCTGGCCGACCTGGAATCCACCCGGCTGTCGACGCCGCTGCCGGCCCTGACCGCCCTGCACACGGCGGCCCTGACCGGGACCGTTGTCCGCCTGCGGGAAGGTCTGCTCCAGTGAGAGCCCGTCAGGCCCGTAAGACCCCTCAGGCCCTTCAGGACGTGGGCAGCAGGTCCACCTCCCACACCCGGTCCTGATGGATCAGCACGTCGAAGCAGCGGCCCAGCGCGATGTCGAACCAGTTCCGATCTCCCGGATAGGCGGTGCCGGCACTGCGCGTGGGCCGGGCTTCGGCGAGCCAGGTGCGGGCCAGGCCCGGGGCAGTCCGCAGGTCCAGGACGTAGCGGTCGTGGCGCACCTGGTCGAGGGTGTGCTCGTTGCTGCCGGGCCGGGCGGGACCGACCATGTGGGTGAGCATGTGCACCTCCTCCGGGTCGGTGGCCTTGAACGAGCCGCGGCCGAAGGTGAGTCCGACGCTCACGTACCCGCTGCCGAGCCGGTCGCGCAGGTACGCGCCCTGCGTCCTGGGCAGGACCTGCGGGTCCTCGGGGTCGTAGCCGATGTGGTTGTTGTGGCCGGCCAGCAGGATCCGGTGCCCGGTGTGCTCACGCCACCAGACGACGTTGTCCGCCATGACCTCATCCCGCCACCGCATGGCCTCGGCGACCTGCCGGGGATCCTCGAAGTCGAAGCCGTACCCGGTGGCCGTCTGGTCGATCACCGTCGCGTGCCGCAGCACCTCGGCGAATTCCGCCCGCCCGGCCTCGCCGTGCGGCGCCGGTGAGTCCAGCAGCTCCAGGGCGCGTCCGGTCCGGGAGGCCATCTCCTGCCGTTCGGCGAGCGGCAGGGTCAGATACGTCTTCTGGTACTCGCCGGAGGGGAGGGTCGGCCGCAGCCCTCGGTACAGCTTCTCGAAGCGCGGCGTGAGGTGCGGGCGGACCCGGGCGACGTAGTCTGTGACCCGGTCGTACAGCTCCGGCCCGGTGTAGCCCCAGTCGTCGCCCATGAAGCGGACCGGGTCGTGCGGGTGGCGGCGTTTGTGGTCCCGCATCCATTCGACCAGGGCCAGGTTCTCGGCGGTGGGGTTCAGCGCGTAGGTGTACTGGAAGTCCTCGCGCATGATGCGCTCCGGGTCGCCCTTGCCGTGCACGACGTAGTCGTCGAGGCGCACTCCGGTGCTCCAGGCCGTCTCCAGGGCGAAGGTGTGAAAGCCCCGGCGCTCCACCAGGTACCGGAAGACCCGGTCCCTCATGGTGAGGAACTCGTGCGAGCCGTGCGTCGCCTCGCCTATCCCGACCACGACCGCGTCCCAGACCGCTGTGCCGACCGGGCGCAGCTCGCCCGGGTCCCCGCCGGGTTCTGGGGTGCGCAGCGGGCTCGCGGCCCGCTCCAGCACCGGCACGACGGGGTCCCCCGGCCGTGCCGGGAGCGGCGGCGGCAGGGGCCGGGGCGAGAAGGACCAGCACGAGAACGAGGAACGTCCACGGACGCAGGCGCGACATGTCCGCATACGTGCCCGGCACCTGGCTTTCCCGAACCCACCCATACCTGAACGGATCGCGAGACCCAACGGTGTGTCCACGATCCCAGCCCGGGCCATCGTCTTGGCGGATGCCCCTGGTCAGATGGCTTGAGAGGCTGTCTCCTCAGGGCTGCCGGCTGCCAACCCCACCTCGAATCCGCTGATGTCGCCCCCGGTGATCCACCTGCGGATCAGTTCCCGGTCCTCCTCGGAGAGCGACATCCGTGCGTTCGCGCACAACGTGTAGACGTTTTCCACCCACGCGTCGGCAAGTGCCTCCGCTGTCACGCCTTCGGCCATCCGCTGGCCCACGTAGACAAGCCCCTTGAGTACGAAGTTGACGGCGTTGCGAGTTACGGGGTTTCCCCGCGACTCCGTTTCGTCTCGGACTCTCTTCGACGTCGGGTACAGCTGAAACTCAGAACCCTGCAAGTCCTGGGCGAGGACCTCGAACAGCAGAGCATAGGCGTCCGGCTGCAACGCCGGCACACCCGTCAGGGCACTCACCTGAGCGAGAATACGAGGAAGCTGTGCCCGACCACCCTTGTCTTCAAAGGAGTGCAGCGTTGGATCGAGAATGTATCCGGGCGGCGTGGCGACATATTCAAGATCACTGCAATGAGTCCTCACGAACCCACTGAAGCTTCCGGCGCCGTACCATGCGGAATCCTTTACCGAGGGATCGATGTTGAGCGCCGCCTGTGCCGCGGAGGCCGAGGCGAGCGGACGGGGCGCCGCCCGTACGACGCGGTAAATCTCCTTGACGACTGCCTCGCGCTGGTCGCTGCCCGCTTGTTGCGGAAGGACGACCGCAACCTGCTCGGCGTCGCCGCCGAGCGTCACCTCAGTCGCGTGGAACTCGTCCCAGAGCGAGGCTGCGGCGAGCTGCTCAGGCGTCACGAACACATCGCACGTCGCCCGGAAGGCAGCGGCGCTCAGGCCGGCCGCCACCACCGTCGTCCACCGGTCCTTGGCCCGGAGCCTCTGCAACACGGGGGTGAAATCGGCGTCCGCCGACATGATCACAAACTCGTCGTACCGGGTCTCATCCGCGAGAGCATCCATGATGTCGAGCACCATGTAGATGTCGGCGCTGTTCTTGCCCCGGGAAGTCAAAGGTGGGCAGTCGATCGACCGAAACCCACTGCGCGTGAAGAAGGCCCGGTACTTTCCGAAAGCTTCCGGGTTGATATACACGTTCCGCACGAGGAAGCGGCGAGCGGGGCCGCCCTGGGTGGCTTCGCCTGTGTCGCTCTTGCCTTCCAACCAACTCATCCATCTGTCCGGACGGGTGGCAAACGCTTCAGCTGCCCCCGGGTCCATATCGCGAAGTCCCAAGTAGATGTTGTCGAAGTCCACGAATAATGCGGACTTGATCGTCACCGAATTGGCGCCATCGAATGGCTCTTTACTCAACGACCCACCTCCACTGATCACTGCCTGGAGCGCTCAAGAGGGAGCGATCCAGGCAGTCATGACACGGATGCGGGGAGCATAACCGCGTTCCTGGACCGAAAAGCTGACCGGAACGAACGGTCAGGGATTTGACCGAGGCGTTTGTCGCACAGGGCCACGCGTGACCGATAGTGATCGGCTGCGGCGGCGATGACGGTCCAGCCGGCGCCCGACCGCGGATTCGCGCTCCGCCGCGTTGGCCAAGCGGCCGGAGCAGATGACGCAGAGAGGGCGGCACCTCCGCACAAGGTGCCGCCCCCGCTCTCCTCCGTGCACCGGAGCCGCCGCGATCGGTGAGGGTGGTCGGGGACCGCCGACGGCTCCGGGTTCTCGAGTGGCCCCGCACGGGCCACGGGTCTACCGGTGGTCGCTGCCCTGCGACTGGACCGCCGCCCGGCCCGCCTCCAGCCGGGCCACCGGGATGCGGAACGGGGAGCAGGAGACGTAGTCGAGTCCCACCTCGTGGAAGAAGTGGACCGACTCCGGGTCGCCGCCGTGCTCGCCGCAGACGCCGAGCTTGAGGTCGGGGCGGGTCTCGCGGCCGGCCTTGGCGGCGAGCTTCACCAGGGAGCCGACGCCGTCCTTGTCGATCGTCTCGAACGGGGAGACGCCGAAGATGCCCTTCTCCAGGTACGCGGTGAAGAAGCTGGCCTCCACGTCGTCCCGGGAGAAGCCCCACACCGTCTGGGTCAGGTCGTTCGTGCCGAAGGAGAAGAACTGGGCGGCCTCGGCGATCTGGCCGGCGGTCAGGGCGGCGCGCGGCAGCTCGATCATCGTGCCGATGGAGAGCTTGAGCTGCGTGCCCGAGGCCGCCTCGACCTCGGCGATGACCTGGTCGGCCTCCTCGCGCACGATCTCCAGCTCCTGCACCGTGCCGACGAGCGGGATCATGATCTCGGCGCGCGGGTCGCCCTTGGCGGCCTTGCGTTCGGCGGCGGCCTCGGCGATCGCCCGGACCTGCATGGTGAACAGGCCGGGGATGACCAGGCCGAGGCGCACGCCGCGCAGCCCGAGCATCGGGTTCTGCTCGTGCAGCCGGTGCACGGCCTGGAGCAGGCGGAGTTCGTTCTCGTGCGGCTCCTGGCGGGACTCCGCCAGGGCCACGCGCACCGAGAGCTCGGTGATGTCGGGCAGGAACTCGTGCAGCGGCGGGTCCAGGAGGCGGACGGTGACCGGGAGGCCGTCCATCGACTCGAAGAGCTGGACGAAGTCCTGCTTCTGCAGCGGCAGCAGTTCCTTGAGGGACTCCTCGCGCTCGGCCTGGGTGTCGGCCAGGATCAGCCGCTCCACCAGCTCGCGCCGGTCGCCGAGGAACATGTGCTCGGTGCGGCACAGGCCGATGCCCTGGGCGCCGAAGCGGCGGGCCCGCAGCGCGTCCTCGGCGTTGTCCGCGTTGGCCCGCACGCGCAGGCGGCGCTTGCGGTCGGCGAACGCCATGATGCGGTGGACCGCCTCGACGAGCTCGTCGGCGTCCTCGGCACCGGCGTGCATCCGGCCCTCGAAGTACTCCACTACCGGCGACGGCACGACCGGGACCTCACCGAGGTACACCTTGCCCGTCGAGCCGTCGATGGAGACGACGTCGCCCTCCTCGACGACGTGCCCGCCCGGCACGGTCATCCGGCGGCGCTTGGTGTCGACCTCCAGCTCCTCGGCGCCGCAGACACAGGTCTTGCCCATGCCGCGTGCGACCACGGCCGCGTGGGAGGTCTTGCCGCCGCGCGAGGTCAGGATGCCCTCGGCTGCGATCATGCCGTCCAGGTCGTCGGGGTTGGTCTCGCGGCGGATCAGGATGACCTTCTCGCCCGAGCGCGACCACTTGACCGCCGTGTAGGAGTCGAACACGGCCTTGCCGACCGCCGCGCCCGGCGAGGCCGCGATGCCCCGGCCGACCGTCTCGACCTTCGCGCTCTCGTCGAAGCGCGGGAACATCAGCTGCGCGAGCTGGGCGCCGTTGACGCGGGTGAGCGCCTCGGCCTCGTCGATCAGGCCCTGGTCCACCAGCTGGGTCGCGATGCGGAAGGCCGCGCCCGCCGTGCGCTTGCCGACCCGGGTCTGGAGCATCCACAGCACACCGCGCTCGATGGTGAACTCGATGTCGCAGAGGTCCTTGTAGTGGTTCTCCAGCGTCTCCATGATCTGCATCAGCTGGTCGTACGACTTCTTGTCGATCTGCTCCAGCTCCGCGAGCGGCACGGTGTTGCGGATGCCCGCGACCACGTCCTCGCCCTGCGCGTTCTGCAGGTAGTCGCCGTAGACGCCCTGGTGGCCGGAGGCGGGGTCGCGGGTGAAGGCGACGCCGGTGCCGGAGTCGGGGCCGAGGTTGCCGAAGACCATCGAGCAGACGTTGACGGCCGTGCCCAGGTCGTGCGGGATGCGCTCCTGGCGGCGGTAGAGCTTGGCACGGTCGGTGTTCCAGGAGTCGAAGACCGCGTGGATGGCGAGGTCCATCTGCTCGCGCGGGTCCTGCGGGAAGTCCCGGCCGGCCTCGGTCTTGACGATCTTCTTGAACTTGGTGACGAGCTTCTTGAGGTCGGCCGCCTCCAGTTCCGTGTCGACCGTGACCTTCTTGGCCGCCTTGGCCGCTTCCAGCGCGTCCTCGAAGAGCTCTCCGTCGACGCCGAGGACCGTCTTGCCGAACATCTGGATGAGGCGGCGGTAGGAGTCCCACGCGAAGCGGTCGTCGCCGGCCTGCTTGGCCAGGCCCTGCACCGACTTGTCGGAGAGGCCGATGTTGAGGACGGTGTCCATCATGCCCGGCATGGAGAACTTGGCGCCCGAGCGCACCGAGACCAGCAGGGGGTCGTCGGCCTGGCCGAGCTTCTTGCCCATGCGCTGCTCCAGCGCGTCGAGGTGCGCACTCACCTCGTCACGCAGCGCCGCCGGCTCCTCGCCGCTTTCCAGGTAGACCTTGCACGCCTCGGTGGTGATCGTGAAGCCGGGCGGGACCGGAAGGCCCAGGTTCGTCATCTCGGCGAGGTTCGCGCCCTTGCCACCGAGGAGGTCCTTGAGGTCCTTGTTGCCCTCGGTGAAGTCGTAAACGAACTTCACGCCCTCAACACTCGTACCGTGCTCAGCTACGTGGGGATCTTTGTTTTCCGACACGGGTCTCGACTCCTCGAGGACGCGGTGGCTGCCCTGACGGCGAGGAACATACCCAGATCAAAGGCTTCTGGGTACGTCCACTCGCGCGTCATACGCCTGTAACCACTCGTCCGCCAGCGGATCGAAAGTCAAGGCTCGGCAAGCGATCACAGCCGTATGTTTTCACTTCTTGAACGCACGAACCTCCATTGAGCCCGCCCAACGCTCATATGAGCGGCAATCGGCACGCTTGATTTCGCTCGATGAACGATCAAAGGGTGGCACTCAGTGCCACCCTTTGGAGAAGTGCAGCCGCTCAAGATCCGCTCATCTGAGCGCAACCCTTATCAAGGGTGGCGAGAATCACGCTGCCACAGCCGACGAGATTTCACCATGCGGACGCGTCTCGGGGGCGAAATGTCCCGGTCACACCCCGAGCGCGCGCAGCCGTTCCTCAACCCGCTCGGGGGCGTAGAGATGCTCCACGACCATCGCCCCGGCCCCGACCAGCCCGGACCGCTCGCCGAGCCGTGCCGTCACGACGTCCAGATGGGCGGTGGAGCGGGGCAGCGCCCGCTGGTAGAGCAGTTCGCGCACGCCCGTGAGGAAGGGGGTTCCGGCCAGATCCCCGGCGATCATCAGCACCCCGGGGTTGAGCAGCGTCACCACGGTCGCCAGCACGTCCCCGACCCGGCGCCCGGCCTCCCGGGCGAGGCCGACCGCGTCGGGATGGCCGGAGGCCAGCAGGTCCCGCACGTCCGAGCCGGAGGCCGCCGGCACCCCGGTCTCCGCCAGCCGCCGCGCCACCGCGCCACCGCTCGCGATGGCGGCCAGACAGCCGTAGGAACCGCACCGGCACAGCGTCTGGGCGCCCTCCGGCACCCGGATGTGCCCGATGTCCCCGGCACCCCCGTCGATGCCCCGGAACACCGCGCCGTCCACCACGACCCCGGCACCGATGCCGGTGGAGACCTTGACCAGCACGAAGGCGGAGCAGTCGGGATAGTTGGTGCGCTGTTCGCCGTACGCCATGAGGTTGGCGTCGTTGTCCACCAGCACCGGCACGGCGGCGGCGCCCGTGTGCTCGGCGAGCGCCCGGGCCAGCCGGCTCCTTATGTCGTAACCGTCCCAGCCGGGCATCATCGGCGGCTGGACGACGCGGCCGGTGTCGGTGTCGACCGGGCCGGGCACGGCGAGCCCGACCCCGCACACCGACTCGGCCCCGCGGCCGGTCTTCTCCAGCAGTTCGCCGAACCAGCGGCCGAGTTCGCCCAGCACGGCGTCCGGCCCGTCCTCGACGACGAGGGTGCCGGAGTGCTCGGCCAGGATCTCGCCGCTCAGCGACAGCACGGCCGCCCGCGCGTGCCGGGTGTCGAGATCGGCGGCCAGGACCACCGCGTGCTCGTCGTCGAACTCCAGCGTGATGGAGGGGCGCCCGCCCAGCGGGGAGTCCACCGGCCCCCCGGCGCCCTCGCGCAGCCAGCCCGCGCGGAACAGCCGGTCCAGCCGCTGCCCGACGGTGGCCCGCGACAGTCCGGTCGCCTGCTGGAGCGCACCCCGGGTCACGGCGCGGCGACTGCGCACCAGTTCGAGCAGTTCGCCGGCGCTCGCCTGGCCGGCACCTCGTCCCGTTCTGACGGGCCGTCCGGTCATGCACACCCCCTTGTGTTTCTCAACCTTGCCTTACATAGTGGGTTTTGCGTGTTAAATAGACGTAACCCCACGGTAGCCGCAGCCGAACCTGTCGGCCGGACGTCTTTCCGGAGAGCCCCGAGTGGACAGCACCGCCCAACGCGCCCCTCGTCCCACGGGACGAACCGTTGCATACGATCCGTCCCGTCCCGCGCCACCCCTGCACGTCAGGGCAGCCGCCGTGCTGGAGGCCGGCTGGACGGGCACGTCCACCGTGCCCTCGCGCGGTCTGTATCCGCACCAGTGGTCGTGGGACTCGGCGTTCATCGCGATCGGCCTGCGGCACGTCTCGCCGTTACGGGCGCAGACGGAGCTGGAGACGCTGCTGGCGGCCCAGTGGGCGGACGGGCGGATCCCGCACATCGTCTTCAACCCCTCCGTCCCCCTCGACGCGTACTTCCCGAGCCCCGACTTCTGGCGCTCCTCGACCGCGGGGCGCTCCGCGGGCGCCCCGCGCACCGTACAGACCTCCGGGATCGTGCAGCCACCGGTCCACGCGCTGGCCGCGTGGCTGGTGCACCTCGCCGACCCCGGTCTGTCCCGGGCACGCGGCTTCCTCACCCGGCTGTATCCGCGGCTCGCGGCCTGGCACCGCTATCTGCTGCACCGGCGCGACCTGGGCGGGGGCGGACTGGTGTCCGTCGGGCACCCCTGGGAACAGGGTATGGACAACAGCCCCTGCTGGGACCGCCCGCTCTCCCGGGTCACTCCGGCCCCGGCCCGCTCCTTCCGCCGCGCCGACCTCGACCACGGCTCCCCCGAGGACCGGCCGACGGATCTGGACTACGGGCGGTACGTGCGGCTGGCGAGCGACTACCGGGACCGCGGGTACGCCGACGGACCGGGCGACTTCGCCGTGGAGGACCCGGCGTTCAACGCCCTGCTCATCGCCTCCGAGTACGCCCTGGCCCGGATCGCCCGCGAACTGGGCGCTGCGGCCTCGGCCCGGCAGGACCGCGCCGAGCGGCTCACCACCGCCCTGGTGGAGCGGCTGTGGGAGCCGTCGGCGGGGATGTTCCTGTGCCGGGACGTGCGCGCCGGGGAGCTGATCCCCGAGCGCGGTGTCTCCGGGCTGGTCCCGCTGCTGCTGCCGAGCCTGCCGCGCGACCTCGCGGCCACCCTGGTGCGCACCCTGTGCGGCCCGCACTTCGGGCTCGGCGGCACGACCCGGCTGGTGCCCAGCTACGACCTGCTGGGCGAGGCCTTCGACCCGCACCGCTACTGGCGCGGCCCGGCCTGGTTCAACACCAGCTGGCTGCTGGAGCGCGGGCTGCGGCTGCACGGCGAGCGCGGCCGGGCCGACGCCCTGCGCCGGGGGATCCTGCACACCGCGGGCGCCTCCGACTTCGCGGAGTACGTGGACCCGTACACCGCGCAGGCCTGCGGCGCCACCGGCTTCGGCTGGACCGCCGCGCTCACGCTCGACCTGCTGCACGACCGGCCCGCAGGCGACAGGAACGGCGTCACGGCGATCAAGGGAGGGCACCGGGGATGACGGACCGGCATCATCTGCTCGTGCACGGCGGGACGTTCGCCGCCGTCGGCGACCGCGGCGACATCAGCGGCTACCGGGGCGGCAGCGCCCCGGACGGAATGTTCGTACGAGACGCGCGGCACCTGAGCCGGTGGCAGCTCACCGTCGACGGGGCCGTGCCCGACACGCTGACGCCGGTGGCCGACGGGGACACCGCGCGCTGTGTCCTGGTGCCGCGCGGCGGCCGCAACGAGCCGCCCGCGTACACGCTCTTCCGCGAACAGGCCGTCGGGGACGCCTCGTTCGTGGAGTCGCTGCGGGTCACCAGCAACCGCCCGGTGCCGACGACGGTCCGCCTCGCGGTCACCGCCGACGCCGACTTCACCGACCAGTTCGAACTGCGCTCCGACCACCGCACCTACACGAAGGCGGGCGCCGTCCGCTCCCGCCAGGTCCTCGGGCACGGCGTGGAGTTCGGCTACCGGCGCGGAGAGTGGCGGTCCGTCACGACCGTGACGGCCGAGCCCCAGCCGGACACCGTGGAGGAGACCGGCACCGGCGCCCGCCGCCTGGTGTGGACCCTGGACCTCGAACCGCACGGCACCGCCGAGCTGGTCCTGCGGGTCATGGCCCGCCCGCACGGCGACAGGCGCGCCCTACGCGTGCCCCGCTCCCCCGCCGCCCTGAAGGAGCAACTCCTCGCCCGGGAGGGCCGGTTCATGGAGGGCGTGGCCCTGCCGGCCGGCTGGCCGGAGCTGTCCGCGGCCTGCACCCGGGGCCTCGCCGACCTGGCCGCGCTCCAGGTCCCGGCGAAGGGCCCGGACGGCGAGGAGCTGCGCGTCCCGGCCGCCGGCGCCCCCTGGTTCCTGACCCTGCTGGGCCGGGACGCCCTGCTGACCTCGCTGTTCGCCCTGCCCTACCGGCCCCGGCTGGCCGCCGCCACGCTGCCCGCGCTGGCCGCGACCCAGGCCACGGACACCGGTGTCAGCGAGGTCGCCCAGCCCGGGAAGATCGTGCACGAGGTGCGGCACGGCGAACTGGCGCACTTCGGCCAGGTCCCCTACGGCCGCTACTACGGCTCGGTGGACGCCACTCCCCTGTTCCTCGTCCTGCTCGGGGCGTACACCGAGCAGACCGGCGACACCGGCCAGGCCCGCCGTCTGGAGCCGCATGCCCGGGCGGCGGTCGGCTGGATGCTCGACCACGGTGGCCTGACCTCGCGCGGCTATCTCGTCTACCGCGCCGACCAGGGCGGCCTCGCCAACCAGAACTGGAAGGACTCCCCCGGCGCCATCTGCTCCGCCGAGGGCACCCGCCCCGACGGCCCGGTGACGGCCGCGGGCGCCCAGGGCTACGCGTACGACGCGCTGCGCCGCACGGCGTGGCTCGCGCGCACGGTGTGGCAGGACGCGACGTACGCGGATCTGCTGGAGCAGGCGGCCGGTGATCTGCGCGACCGTTTCCAGCGGGACTTCTGGATGCCGGAGCGCTCCTTCCCGGCGCTCGCGCTCGACGGCCGGGGCAACCAGGTCGACGCGCTCGCCTCCGACGCCGGGCATCTGCTGTGGTCGGGCCTGCTGGACAAGGAGTACGGCGAACAGGTCGGCCGGCGTCTGCTGGAGCCGGACTTCTTCTCCGGCTGGGGCGTGCGCACCCTGGCCGCCGGCCAGCCCGCCTACCACCCGCTCTCCTACCACCGCGGCTCGGTCTGGCCGCACGACAACGCGCTGATCGCGCTGGGCCTGGCCCGCTACGGGCTGCACGACGAGGCCCGCGCGATCGCCCGCGGTCTGGTCGACGCGGCGAGCGCGACCGGCCACCGGCTGCCGGAGGTCCTCGCGGGCTACGGCCGCGACACCCACCCCGAGCCGGTGCCGTACCCGCACGCGTGCGTCCGTGAATCCCGGTCGGCGTCGGCCCCGTTGGCTCTGCTCACGGCGGTCGGCGGCGCCTGAGGGCGGGTCGGCCGGCCGGTTGGCCGGCCGTTTGCCCGGTGTTTGCCGAGCGCTGGCCCGGTGGGGCTGAACGCACCTGGTGGGCGCCCCGTACGGAACTGCGGCGGACCCGTACCCCCACGCGGGTCCGCCACCTCACCGGGTTTCGTACGGGAAGGACCTCCGGGTGCCTGTCTTCACACGCTTCCGCCAGTCATCGCAGCCGGGCACACCAGGGGACGGGGCCGAGGCGGAGCGTGCCGCGAGGGGGGATGCCGTCACCGAGGAAGTGGAGACTCCCGGGCCCAGATCCCGGTTCACCCACCTGCGCACCTGGCGCACCCGTCACCCCCGGGCCGCCCGTGCCCTCCGTCTGACCACCACCACCGTCGCCACCGTCCTGGTCCTCGGGGCCCTGCTCCTGCCCAACACCCTCCCCGCCGTCGAACCGGACCGCTTCGCGCGGATCCCCGCGGAGGCGGTCGTCGGGGCCGTCGTCATGCTGGCGCTGCCGCGCCGTCCCCGGCTGGCGGCGGCGGTGCTGTACGGGCTCGGTCTCACCGCGCTGACCACGGTGAACCTGCTCGACATGGGGTTCAACGAGTATCTGGGCCGGGGCTTCAACGCCGCGCTGGACTGGGACCTGCTGCCGGACGCGCAGGCGTACGTCGAGGACACGCTGGGCGGGGGCGTCGCGACCGCCGCCGCCGTCGGCGCGGTCGTGCTCGTCCTGCTCGTCGCGGCCGTCATGGTCGCGGCGACGATCCGGCTCAGCGACGTACTGGCCCGCCACCGGCCCCGGGCGACCAAGGGCGCCCTGCTCGCCGGCACGGTCTGGGTCACCTGCTCGGCGCTGGGCCTGACGCTGTTCGGCGGTCCGATCGCCTCCGAGCGGGGGGCCGGGGCCCTGCGGGTGCACGCGCAGCGGACGGTGGAGTCGCTGCGGGACGAGGCGGCGTTCGTGCGGCAGTCGAAGGCGGACACCTTCGGCAACACCCCGCCCGGTCAGCTCCTGCCCGACCTGCGCGGCAAGGACGTGATCTTCACGTTCATCGAGAGCTACGGCCGCAGCGCCGTCGAGGACCCGATCATGGCACCCGGCGTCGACCGCACCCTCGCGACGAGCACCGAGGCCCTGGCGAAGGCCGGCTTCCACGCCCGCAGCGGCTGGCTGACCTCGGCGACCTACGGCGGCAGCAGCTGGCTCGGCCACTCCACGACCATGTCCGGCCTGTGGATCGACAACCAGCGCCGCTACCGGACGGTCACCGCGGGCGACCACCTCACCCTCACCAAGGCGTTCCAGAAGACCGGCGCCTGGGACACGGTCGGTGTGATGCCGGGCGTGCAGAAGGGCTGGCCGGAGGAGAAGTGGTACGGCCTCGACAAGCTCTACGACGCCTTCGACCTGGGCTACAAGGGCCCGAAGTTCAGCTGGTCGACGATGCCCGACCAGTACGCGCTGGAGGCGTTCCAGCGCCGGGTGCACGGAAAGAAGCGCGACAAGCCGCTGATGTCGTTCGTCATCCTGACCTCCAGCCACCAGCCCTGGGCGCCCCTCCCGAAGACGGTCGGCTGGGACGAACTCGGCGACGGCTCGGTCTTCGACGCCATCCAGAAGTCCGGCAACAAGGCGTCGGACGTCCTCACCGACACCACCAGGTCCCGCCAGGAGTACGGCAAGTCCATCCAGTACTCGGTCACCAGCCTCACCCAGTGGCTGGAGCGCTACGGCACCGACGACACCGTCCTGGTCTTCCTCGGCGACCACCAGCCCATCGCCCGCGTCAGCGGCAACCGCGCGAGCCGGGACGTGCCGGTGTCGATCGTCGCGAAGGACCGGAAGGTCCTCGGCAAGGTCGCCGGCTGGAACTGGACGGAAGGCCTCAAGCCGGACCGGGACGCCCCCGTCTGGAAGATGAGCGCGTTCCGCGACCGTTTCCTCACGGCGTTCGGTTCCACACCGCACGCCTCGGGCGGCTGATCAGCCGCCGGAGGTGTCCAGCTCCGCGTCCTCGCTGATGCCCGCGCAGTCGTACGGGTCCTTGAGCCAGCCGTCCGGCAGCACCACCCGGTTGTTGCCGGACGTACGGCCGCGGGGCCCGTCGGCGCCGGCGGGCCAGGGCTGGTCGAGGTCCAGCTCGTCGAGACCGGCCCGCAGTTCTTCGAGCGACGAGGTGATCGCGAGCCGCTTGCGCATCTCGGAGCCGACCGCGAAACCCTTCAGGTACCAGGCGACGTGCTTGCGGAAGTCGATCACGCCCCGGGACTCGTCGCCGATCCACTCGCCGAGCAGCGTGGCGTGCCGGACCATGACGTCGGCGACTTCCCGGAGGGTGGGCCGTGCAATGTCCTGAGAGCGCCCCTCGAAAGCCGCGACGAGGTCCGCGAACAGCCAGGGCCGCCCGAGGCACCCGCGCCCCACGACCACTCCGTCGCAGCCGGTCTCCCGCACCATCCGCAGGGCGTCCTCGGCCGACCAGATGTCGCCGTTGCCGAGCACGGGGATCTCCGGCACGTGCTCCTTCAGCCGGGCGATGGCGTCCCAGTCGGCGGTGCCGCCGTAGTGCTGGGCGGCGGTGCGGCCGTGCAGGGCGATGGCGGTGACGCCCTCCTCGACGGCGATCCGGCCGGCGTCGAGGAAGGTGATGTGGTCGTCGTCGATGCCCTTGCGCATCTTCATCGTCACGGGCAGGTCGCCGGCGCCGCTGACCGCCTCGCGCAGGATGGCCCGCAGCAGGTTCCGCTTGTACGGGAGCGCGGATCCGCCGCCCTTGCGGGTCACCTTCGGCACCGGGCAGCCGAAGTTCAGGTCGATGTGGTCGGCGAGGTCCTCCTCCGCGATCATGCGGACGGCCTTGCCGACGGTCGCCGGGTCCACGCCGTACAGCTGGATGGACCGGGGGCGCTCACTCGCGTCGAAGTGAATGAGCTGCATCGTCTTCTCGTTGCGCTCGACCAGCGCCCTGGTGGTGATCATCTCGCTGACGAACAGGCCCTTGCCGCCGCTGAACTCCCGGCACAGCGTGCGGAAGGGCGCGTTGGTGATCCCGGCCATGGGGGCCAGGACGACGGGGGGCTGGACGGTGTGCGGACCGATCTGGAGGGGCGTGGACATGCCTCCATTGTGCCGTGCCATGAGATGGCAAACTTCATTAGTTAGCCACACTATCGAAATCGGCGTACGATGGCGGCCATGCCTGCGCTCAGCCCCCGCCGCCGCATGCTGGTGCTCGCGATCTGCTGTATGAGCCTGCTGATCGTGAGCCTGGACAACACGGTCCTGAACGTGGCCCTGCCCTCGATGCAACAGGACCTGCACGCGAGCACCTCCGGCCTCCAGTGGACGATCGACGCCTACACCCTGGTCCTGGCCTCGCTGCTGATGCTCGCGGGCTCCACGGCCGACCGGATCGGCCGCAAGCGCGTCTTCATGGCGGGCCTGGTGGTCTTCACCCTCGGCTCGGTGCTGTGCTCCCTCGCGCCCAGCCTCGAGGCGCTGGTCGCCTTCCGGATGGTGCAGGCCGTGGGCGGCTCGATGCTGAACCCGGTCGCCATGTCGATCATCACCAACACCTTCACCGACCCGCGCGAGCGGGCCCGGGCGATCGGCGCGTGGGGCGCGGTCGTCGGCATATCGATGGCCGCCGGCCCGCTGGTCGGAGGCCTCCTGGTCGAGTCGGTCGGCTGGCGCTCGATCTTCTGGATCAACCTGCCGGTGGGCCTGGCGGCCCTGCTCCTCACCCTGCGCTTCGTCCCCGAGTCCCGGGCCCCCGAGGCCCGCCGCCCGGACCCGGTCGGGCAGCTCCTGGTGATCGTGCTGTTCGGCACGCTCACGTACGCGATCATCGAGGCGCCGAGCACGCCGTTCGCCTCGATCGTCCCGCCGGCCGTCGTCGCCCTGGCCGCGCTGATCGGCCTGCTGTGGTACGAGCCACGCCGCGCGCAGCCGCTGATCGACCTGCGCTTCTTCCGCTCGGCGCCGTTCAGCGGGGCGACCGTGATCGCGATCAGCGCGTTCGCCGCCCTCGGCGGCTTCCTGTTCCTGTCCACGCTGTACCTGCAGAACGTCCGCGGTCTCGGCGCCCTGGAGGCGGGTCTGTGGATGCTGCCGATGGCGGTCCCGACGTTCCTGTGCGCCCCGCTCTCCGGCCGCCTGGTCGGCAGCCGGGGCCCGCGCGTGCCGCTGCTGATCGCGGGCTGCGCGATGACGGTCAGCGGCATCCTCTTCGCCGCGTTCGAGGCGGAGACCTCCGAGACCACCCTCTTCGCGGGGTACGTGCTGTTCGGCATCGGCTTCGGTTTCGTCAACGCGCCGATCACCAACACGGCGGTCTCCGGCATGCCGCGCGCCCAGGCGGGTGTCGCCGCGGCCGTCGCCTCCACGAGCCGCCAGCTCGGCCAGACGCTCGGCGTCGCGGTGGTGGGCGCGGTGCTCGCCTCCGGCGTGGGCGCGTCCACGTACCGCGAGTTGTTCGTGCCGGCCGCGCGGCCGGGCTGGTGGATCATCGCGGCGTGCGGGTTCGCGGTGCTGGTGCTGGGGGCGGTGAGCAGTGGGCACTGGGCCCGGGGGACCGCCGAGCGGACGGCCGAGAGGCTGGAGGCGGCGGAGGTGCGGGAGGCGGCGGGATGTGACGGCGGCCGCGGCACGCGCTCGGCGTCGACCGGGATATGAAGGAGACCGCGATCACCACGTCCGGCGCAACCCGCCCCGCCGCACGCCGAGCACGGCGAGAAGGCCCGGACGAAGCCGGTCGAGGGCCTGGCCGAGATTGACCTTGTCCGGGACATCGCGCGTGGCGAGGCTCTTCGTTGAGTGTCAATGGCCAACGGGGGGAAGCCATGCTGCGCATCCATTTCACCGGCAGTGATCTGGAAAGCGTGCGCATCGCCCGCCGCCCGGACCCGCTGTGGGAGATCGTGTGCAGTGTGTGCCGCTTACAAGCACGGGAGGGCGCCGTCGCCTTCGACCCGTGGCGGCAGACGGTCGCCGGGTTGGTCCGCCGGGACGAGACGGCCCGAGGGGCAGCGTCGGCGCTGTTCAGTCTGGTGCCGCGTGCCGCCTACTTCCCGGACTTCCTCACCCCGCCCGTCGAGGACGGTCCAGATGATCTCCAGACGGGCATCGACAGGGTGCTCGCGACGCCGCGACGCCGCCTGCGCCAGGAGCTGACCCTGTTGACGGCGAGCGGCGGACGGCCGTGGGCGGGCGCTGCACTGGCACGTGGTGACGTCACCGCGCTCACCGCGCTGGGCGGGAAACTCCGCACCTACCACCAGGAGTTCATCGCGCCGCTCTGGAACCGCATCAGCGCGGCCACGGCGGCGGACCTGGCCCTGCGCACCCGCGCCCTCGTGGACGGCGGTACGAGGGCGCTGCTGAACAGTCTGCGACCGATGGCGGTGTGGGAGCCGCCCGTGCTGACCGTCGACTACCCGGTCGAGCGCGAGCTGCACCTGCAGGGCCGCGGCCTGCTGCTGGTCCCTTCGTACTTCTGCTGGCGGCGCCCCATCACCCTGGCCGACGGCCAACTGCGACCTGTGCTCATCTACCCGGTCGACAAGACCCACTCGACGCCTGCCACTTCCACGGCGTCGCTGGCCCGTCTGCTGGGGCCCACCCGCGCGGCACTCCTGTACGAGGCTGCCACACTCACCTGCCCCACCACCTCCGAGCTCGCCGACACGACGGGGGTCTCCCTGCCGAGCGTCAGCCAGCAACTGGCCGTGCTGCGAAACAGTGGACTCATCACGTCCCGGCGGGACGGCAAACGCGCCCTGCACACCGCAACCCCCTTGGGACGACGGCTCCTTGGCGACTCTTGACGCCCCGGTTCCGGGTGCGAGCAAGCCGCGGATGTGACCGACGTTTTGGCTGCAGCCAAAACCACGCGCGTCCGGCGCCCAGGCCACCGCATGCTGCTGCAGGAAGCCAACCGCACACATACCAGGGGGAATCCGCATGCGCACACGTTCCGTCCTCGCCACGGCCACCGCAGCAACCGCCCTTCTCACCGCCGGCATGGTTCCCGCAGCCAGCGCCGCACCGGCCCCCGCAGGCCAGAGCACGGCGGCAAGTGCGCCCACGGTGTCACCGGCCGCGAGCTACTTCCACACCTCGGGCCCCGGCTACACCTGCCCCACCGGCAATCTGTGTGCCCGCGTATGGGACCCGACGGTGAACAAGTTCAAGGTGTTCAAGCTCTACGACTGCCACACCTACTCGCTGTCGAACTGGGGAGGTACCGGAGGCTACGTGAACAGGCAGACCGGCAGCCGCGCGACGGCGACGTTCTACGGGCAGTCCGGCAACGTCCTGAAGAACGTGCCGGTCGGGGATTCCAGCACGAGCTACAACTGGACCCCGGTGTGGAAGATCCGCAACTGCTACTGACCGGCTGCCTGCGGTAGCCGCTGACGTACGCGAGCAACCGGCCCGCTCGCCGGGGAGTGGAGCGGGCCGGGGTCACGCGGATCCGAACAGCGACGGCCGGAAATCCGTTACCGCAGGTGCGCGGCGGTAACGTCACGTCGGCCTTTCGCTATTGCGTGCAGCTTCTCGAGGCGCTCTCGCGAGTCCTGGTCCGCCGGGACGTACGTGACCATCCGCGGGCCCGTCCCCGGCGTCAGCCAGAAGTCCGTGTGGTGGACGGTGATGCGGCCGACGTGGCGGTTGAGGAACTCCTTGCGCTTGGTGCGGTGGGCGACGACCTCGTGGCGGTCCCAGGCCGTGCGGAAGGCGGGGGACTCCGTGCGCAGTCGCTTCAGGAGCATCGTCCAGGCGGGCTCGGCGAGATGGCCGGCCATCGCGGCCCGGAAGCGCGCGGCCATCAGCCGCTGCGTCTCCTCCAGGTGCACGATCGACGACTGCCACTCGGCGTGCGTGTAGGACAGGACCATGCAGTTGCGGTCCTCGGGCGGCACCGCGTCCAGGTCGCACAGCAGCAGCCCGTAGGTGCGGTTGTGGGCGAGGATGTCGTACCGGCTGTTCTGCAGGCACGCCGGGAACGGCTCGATCTGCTCCAGCACCGCCCGCATCGCCGGCGTGACCGACGGGCACGTGGTCGCCGGTGTCGGGTCGGCGGCCCCGGCCAGCCGGAAGAGGTGGGCGCGCTCGCTGGGGTCGAGCAGCAGCGCGCGGGCCAGCGCGTCGAGGACCTGGACGGAGACCTGGATGTCCCGGGCCTGCTCCAGCCACGTGTACCAGGTGACGCCCACGGCGGAGAGCTGGGCGACCTCCTCGCGGCGCAGCCCCGGCGTGCGGCGACGGCGGCCGCGGGGCAGGCCGACCTGCTCGGGGGCGATCCGCTCCCGGCGGCTGCGCAGGAACGCCGCCAGCTCGTGCCGCCGGACGTCCGCGTCACCGGACGCCTCGGGCGGGTGGGCCGGTGTCCGCTGCGCCATGGTCGTCATACCCTTCAGCCTGCCGCCGCCCGGACCCTGTTTCCAGGTGCTGCTGCTACCAGGATAAGAACACTCTGGTACCAGCCTGAGCGTCGCCGCAGGCTGATGACGTGACCACGGAATCCCTCACTTCACGTCCCGTCCGCCCCCCCGCCGCCCCGGCTCCCGTGCTCGGCGGGCTCGGACTGTTCACGGTGCTGCTGGCCGCGGCACTCCCGCTCATCGACTTCTTCATCGTGAACGTCGCCCTGCCCACCATCGGCGCCGACCTCGCCGCGAGCGAGTCGGTCCTCGAACTCGTCGTCGCCGGGTACGGGGTGTCGTACGCGGTCCTGCTGGTCCTCGGCGGCCGGCTCGGTGACCTGTTCGGCCGGCGGCGACTGTTCCTCGTCGGCATGGCGGCCTTCGGGCTGACCTCGCTGGCGTGCGGGCTGGCGCCCGGCGCCTGGTCGCTGGTCGCGGCCCGGGTCGCCCAGGGCGCGTCGGCCGCCGCGATGCTGCCGCAGGTGCTGGCCACCATCCAGGCGACCACGACCGGCCCCCGGCGGGCGAAGGCCATGGGCCTGTACGGCGCGACCGCCGGGCTGTCCATGGTGGCCGGGCAGATCCTCGGCGGGGTCCTGGTGGCCGCCGACATCGCGGGGACCGGCTGGCGGTCGGTGTTCCTCGTCAACGTGCCGGTCGTCCTCGCCGGGCTGTTCCTGGCCGCCCGCGCGGTCCCCGAGACCCGCTCCACGCGCCCCGAGCCGGTCGACGTCCCGGGCACGGTCCTCCTGGCGGCCTCGCTCCTCACGCTGCTCGTCCCGCTCACCGAGGGCCGGGCGGCGGGCTGGCCGCTGTGGACCTGGCTGTCGCTGGTGGCGTTCCCGTTCGCGGCGGCGGCGTTCTACGTCGTGGAGCGGCGGGCCGACCGGGAGGGCCGTACACCGCTGGTTCCGCCGAGCCTGTTCGCGCTCACCTCCCTGCGCCGCGGGCTGCTGCTGGTGCTGCCCTTCTCCATCGGCTTCAGCGGCTTCATGTTCGTGATCGCGGTGGCGTTGCAGCAGGGCGCCGGGCTCGACCCGGTCGCCGCGGGGCTGGCGCTCGCGCCGCTGGCGGTGGTGTTCTTCGTCTTCTCGCTGCTGGGCCCGCGGCTGGTCGCCCGGTACGGCACGCGGGTGGTGACGGCGGGCGCCGCGCTCCAGGGCCTGGGTCTGGCGCTGATGGCACTGGCCGCCTGGCGCTTCTGGCCGCACCTCGGCTTCGTCGAGCTGTTCCCCGGAGCGGCGGTCGCCGGTGCGGGACAGGCTCTGCAACTCCCCGTCATCTACCGGGTCATCCTCTCCGAGGTGCCGCCCGCCCGCGCCGGTGTCGGCAGCGGCGTGATGATCACCACTCAGCAGTCGGCGCTGGCACTCGGGGTGGCGACCCTGGGCACGCTGTTCCTGTCCCTGGTCCCGGGGATGGGCATGCGGGACGCCCTGGTCACGACGCTGCTGGTGCAGCTCGCCGGTGTGGTGCTGACCGGCCTGCTGAGTCTCCGGCTGCCGCGCACGGTCGCTTGAGGTATCTCACGGCCTGATAACTCGCGTCCGGGAAAACCCTGTTGATGTTGGTCTTGCAGCACACTCCTTGCTGCGAGCAGACCGGATCCGCCGGATTCCTGGACGCGGGAGACGTCATGGCGCAGAGCGACACCAGCAAGGTCAGCCGCTGGGACCAGCACGGCCGGGAGCACGTGGTGCGGGTGCGGCGCACGGGCGTGCAGCGCACGATCAGATGCGACACCTGCGGCTGGCGCAGAGGCGCCCAGTTCCTGCCCTGGCTGAAGGCCGAGGAGCACCTGGCGGAGGCCCACCAGGCGACGGTGGACCCGACGGCGGCGTGAACGGCCGGGCGGGCCCTAGTAGAGGATCGAGGGCAGGTACGCACCGTCGGGCTGGTTGTACAGACCGATGGTCATCAGGCTCATCAGCTGCACGACCTTGAGGCCGTTGGCCAGGCACCACCTCAGCAGCACACTGTCGCTCACGGGCACCAGGATGCCCGGGCCGGCGAACTGCGGGGCCGCCGCGATCAGGGCCTGTACGTCAGGGGTGGTCTCGCCGACGGCGTGCGCGAAGAAGGCCAGGTCGGTGGCGTACCCGGTGACGCGTCCCGCGCGCTCCACGACCCGGGCGGTGCCCTGTTTGAGCCCGTCGGCGACCTCGCCGCCCCGGTCGACGCCGTGGACCTGCCGGCACACGTCGTTGCAGGCGCCGAGGTCCGCGTCCGTGGCCTCCCGCACCGCGTAGCCGGGCATCGCACGCCCGATCGGCGGGCCCTGCACACAGGCCACCGTGGCCCGGTGGACGAAGCCCAGGCTCACGTACAGCGAGAACGACCTGTTGTGGTAGCCGGTCTGCAACAGCCGGATGCCCGGCGCCCCGCGTTCGTCGGCGCGCTCCATCACGTCCCGCATCAGGCGGCGGCCCACGCCCGCGTTCTGCACGGCGGGGTCGACGGTGATGGGCCCGACCCCGACGACGGCCGAGCGTTCGTCGAGGAAGTTGCTGCCGACGATCCGCCCGTCGAGCTCGGCGACGACACTGTAGAAACCCGGGTGCGTCAGGGCTCCCTCGATCACCGCCACACCCACGTCGGGGCTCGGGAAGTCGGGTGGGAACGCGTGCTCCTCGGCGATGCCCGCGAAGGCCTCGTAGCAGATCCTTCCGCACTCTGCGGCATCGTCCGCAGTGCCCGGACGCAGTACGAGATCCATGATCGCCATCTCCTTCTCAGCGCCCCCTCGCGGCGACCCGCCCCTCCCTTCCCATCCTGTGCCTCTCCCGGCCGGGGCGCACCCGGTGGGTACGGCGATCCCCTCAGGGCCGCAGTCCTCGCATCAGCAGGTCGACGACCGCCCTGAAGTCGGCCTCGGCCCCCGGCTCTTCCCACTCCCGGGCATGACTGGGGTCGTGGAAGCGACCCGTCGCCTGGAAGACCGCGCGGGCCGTGGCCTGCGGGTCCCCGGCGGCGAAGTCGCCGGTCTCGACACCGGCCCGGATGATGCGGGTGAGCTGGGATGTCAGGTCGGCGATGTGCTCACCGACCGCCGCGCCGTTCTCGCTCGTGAGGACCGTGTACGTGGCGAACAGCTCCGGATCCCCGCCCGCCTTGCGGCGCTTCGCGGCGAACAACGCGGCGAGCCAGTCCCGCAGCCGGGCCTCCGGGGCACCGTCCCCCGCGGCAATGCCCGACAGCTCCCCGGACGTGCGATCCAGCCAGCGCTTGGTGACGGCCTCGCGCAGCGCCGCCTTGGTGCGGAAGTGACGGTAGACGCTGCCGTGGCTGACGCCGAGCGCGCGGGCCACGTCCACCACGGTGGCCTTGGCCGGGCCGTGGCGGCGCAGCACCTCCTCGGTCGCCTCGAGGATGCGCTCGGCGGTCAGAGTCTCGCTGGTCGGTGCCATGCCCCTGACCGTACCTGGAGCCCGGTTCAGCTCTCGAGGTGTGCCATCTGGGCCGCCGGGTAGCGGTCGCCGGCGGCGGCGCCGGGCGGTACGGCCTCCTCGATCGCGGTCAGGTCGGCCGCGTCCAGCGTGACGTCCAGCGCGCCCAGCGCCTCCGTGAGCCGGTCGCGGCGGCGGGCGCCGACCAGCGGCACGATGTCCTCACCGCGGGCGAGCACCCAGGCGATGGCGATCTGCGCGACGCTGACGCCCTTCTGCTCGGCGATCTTCCGCAGCGCCTCGACGAGGTCGAGGTTGTGCCGGAGGTTGTCCCCCTGGAAGCGCGGCGACATCGCCCGGAAGTCGCCGGCGCCGAGCTGCCGGTCGGCGGTGAAGTGCCCGGAGATCAGGCCCCGGGAGAGCACGCCGTACGCCGTGATGCCGATGCCCAGCTCGCGCGTGGTGGGGAGGATCTCGTCCTCGATGCCGCGCGAGATGAGGGAGTACTCGATCTGCAGGTCGGAGATCGGCGCGGTGGCGGCGGCCCGCCGGATCGTGTCGGCGCCGACCTCGCTGAGGCCGATGTGCCGCACGTATCCCTTCTCGACCAGTTCCGCGATCGCGCCGACCGTCTCCTCGACCGGCACGTCAGGGTCGAGGCGGGCGATGCGGTAGACGTCGATGTGGTCGACGCCGAGCCGCTGGAGGGAGTACGCGGCGAAGTTCTTCACGGCGGCGGGCCGGCCGTCGTAGCCGGACCAGCCGCCGTCCGGGTCGCGCAGGGCGCCGAACTTCACGCTGACCAGGGCCTGTTCACGCCGGGCGGCGGGGGCCGCGCGCAGGGCCTCGCCGATCAGCATCTCGTTGTGGCCCATGCCGTAGAAGTCGCCGGTGTCCAGCAGGGTGACGCCCGCTTCGAGCGCCGCGTGGATGGTCGCGACGGACTCGGCCCGGTCGGCCTCGCCGTACAGCGCGGACATGCCCATGCAGCCGAGACCGAGGGCGGAGACCTGGGGGCCGGTGGTGCCGAGGGTTCGGGTTCGCATCGTCATGCCGTCCACTGTGCCATGACAGCTGACAGATTTCAATATCTGTCATTCGATACTTGTCAGCCCACCCCGGAACCGCCGCCCCGGACCTTCGGCTACCGCGCCGTGAACGCCAGCTTCGCCCCCAGCGCCACGAACGACCCCGCGAACCCCCGCCGCAGCCACGCCATCACCCGGGGCCGCCCGATCACATGACTGCGCACCGACGCGGCCAGCACCCCGTACGCGGCGAACACGGCGAAGGTCGCCAGCATGAACACCCCGCCGAGCCCCACCATCCGCACCACCGCGTGCGGCTCCCCGGGGCTCACGAACTGCGGCAGGAACGCGAAGAAGAAGATCGTCAGTTTCGGGTTGAGGATGTTGATCAGCACGCCCCGCACGATCACCCGCCGCGCGGACACCGGCGCCGCCCGCTCCTCCTCCACCACGAGCGCCTCCTTGTCCCGCACCGTCGCCCACGCCATGTACAGGAGGTAGGCGACCCCGGCGTACTTCAGCACCTGGAACGCGGTCGCACTGGCGTGCAGCAGGGCGGCGACCCCGGTGACCGTGGCCAGCAGATGCGGCACGATCCCGAGCGTGCACCCGACGGCCGCGACGACACTCGCGCGCCGGCCCCGGGAGAGCGCGGCGGCGAGGGTGTAGACGACTCCGGTGCCCGGCGTGGCGACGACGACGAGCGTGGTCAGCAGAAAGGCGATGCTCATGCCCTCACCCTGGCGGCGCGCCGCTCCCGGAAACAGGGCCAATCGGCGGTGGCGCTGAAGGACCACTCGGCCGTCCACGCGTGAAACGCGCCGGTGCCGGGCCCCTCCGCGGAGGAACCCGGCACCGGCGTGCGCAAGGAGAGATCAGCAGCCGACCAGGCGGGCCGCCAGGTAGCCCTCGATCTGGTCGAGGGAGACGCGCTCCTGCTTCATCGAGTCACGCTCGCGGACGGTGACCGCGTTGTCCTCCAGGGTGTCGAAGTCGACGGTCACGCAGAACGGCGTGCCGATCTCGTCCTGGCGGCGGTAGCGGCGGCCGATGGCGCCGGCGTCGTCGAACTCGATGTTCCAGTTCTGGCGCAGCGCCTGGGCGAGGCCCTTGGCCTTCGGGGACAGCTCCGGGTTCCGGGACAGCGGCAGCACCGCCACCTTCACCGGGGACAGGCGCGGGTCGAGGCGCAGCACCGTGCGCTTCTCCATCTTGCCCTTGGCGTTGGGCGCCTCGTCCTCGATGTAGGCGTCCAGGAGGAACGCCAGCATCGCGCGGCCGACACCGGCCGCGGGCTCGATGACGTACGGGGTCCAGCGCTCGCCGGCCTCCTGGTCGAAGTAGGTGAGGTCCTGGCCGGAGGCCTTGGAGTGGGCGCCGAGGTCGTAGTCGGTGCGGTTGGCGACGCCCTCGAGCTCGCCCCACTCACTGCCGCCGAACTGGAAGCGGTACTCGATGTCGGCGGTGCGCTTGGAGTAGTGGGAGAGCTTCTCCTTCGGGTGCTCGTACCACCGCATGTTCTCCTCGCGCAGGCCGAGACCGGTGTACCAGTTCCAGCGCTGCTCCATCCAGTACTCCTGCCACTTCTCGTCCTCGCCCGGCTTGACGAAGAACTCCATCTCCATCTGCTCGAACTCGCGGGTGCGGAAGATGAAGTTGCCGGGCGTGATCTCGTTGCGGAAGGACTTGCCCATCTGGGCGATGCCGAACGGCGGCTTGCGGCGCGAGGTGGTCTGCACCTGGGAGAAGTTGGTGAAGATGCCCTGGGCGGTCTCGGGGCGCAGGTAGGCGATGGAGCCGGAGTCCTGCGTCGGGCCGAGGTGGGTGGACAGCAGGCCCGAGAACTGCTTCGGCTCGGTGAACTGGCCCTTGTTGCCGCAGTTGGGGCAGTTGACGTCGAGGAGGCCGTTCTCCGGGGCGCGGCCCTTCTTCTCCTCGTAGGCCTCCTCCAGGTGGTCCGCGCGGAACCGCTTGTGGCAGGAGGTGCACTCGGTCAGCGGGTCCGTGAAGGTGGCGACGTGGCCGGAGGCGACCCAGACCTCGGGGGCCAGGATCACGGACGAGTCGATACCGACGACGTCCTCGCGCGACGTCACCATGTAGCGCCACCACTGGCGCTTGAGGTTCTCCTTGAGCTCGACACCCAGGGGGCCGTAGTCCCAAGCGGCGCGCTGGCCGCCGTAGATCTCACTACAGGGGAATACGAAGCCACGGCGCTTGCTCAGGCTGACGATGGTGTCGATCTTGTCGGCGGCCACGGTGCTCTCTTCATTACGACGACGGGCGACGAAGCGAGTTGCTTCCAGCGAATGCTTCAGGTTACCGGCGGGGGCGCCCCCTCAATCAAATCGCTCCCCCCTCGGCGACCGCCAGGCCCCCTCGCGGATCCCGCTCAGCCGGTTTGTTGACAACGGTTTCCATATTTGTTGAAAATGAGTGTCATGAACGTACGACGACGCCTCATATCCGCCACCGCGGTCACCGCGGCCACCGCTCTCGGCCTCGGTGCTCTCTCCGCCTGCTCCAGCGACAGCGCGGCGAAGGGCAACACGGACAAGTTCGACGTCGTCGCCTCGTTCTACCCGATGGCGTTCCTCGCCGAGCAGATCGGCGGCGACCACGCGAACGTCACCAGTCTGACCGAGCCCGGCCAGGAGCCGCACGACCTGGAGATCAGCACCAAGCAGCGGGCACAGCTCGAAGAGGCCGACGCGGCGCTCTACCTCAAGGGCCTCCAGCCCGCCGTCGACGAGGCGGTCTCGCAGACCGGCATCAAGACGAAGATCGACGCGGCCGGCCTGACCACCCTCGAGGACCACGGCAACACCGAGCACGACCACGCGGGCGAGGAAGGCCACGCCGAGGAGGAGGGGCACTCCGAGGAGGAGGAGCACGCCCGCGACCCCCACATCTGGCTGGACCCGGTGAAGTACGCCGAGGTCGCCCAGGGCGTCGGCAAGGCCTTCGAGAAGGCCGACCCGGACCACGCCGCCGACTACAAGAAGAACACCGCGGCCCTGGTCGAGAAGCTGAACGGCCTCAACGGCGAGTTCGAGACCGGCCTGAAGGACACCAAGACCAAGGTCTTCTTCACCAACCACGCCGCCTTCGGCTACCTCGCCGAGCGCTACGGCCTCACCCAGGAGGCCATCTCCGGCCTCGACCCCGAGAGCGAGCCCAGCGCCGCCCGGGTCAAGGAGCTCCAGCAGGAGGCCAAGGCCGACGGCGTCACCACCGTCTTCTACGAGACACTGGTCTCCGACAAGACCGCGAAGACCCTCGCCAAGGACGCGAAGCTCAAGACGGACGTCCTCGACCCGCTCGAGGGCATCACCGACAAGTCCCGCGGCGACGACTACTTCCAGGTCATGGAAGCCAACCTCAAGGCCCTTCAGACGGCCCTGGGAGCCAAGTGATCGACCCATCGGAGGACGGCATGACCGAGCCCGTCGTATCCCTGCGCGGCGTCCGCGCCGACCTCGGCTCGCGCCCCGTCCTGCGCGGCATCGACCTCACCGTGCGCCACGGTGAGGTCGTCGCGCTGCTCGGCGCGAACGGCTCCGGCAAGTCCACGGCCGTACGCAGCATCATCGGCCAGGTGCAGACCGGCGCCGGCGAGATCCGGCTGTTCGGCACGGACCGCAGGCGGTTCCGCGACTGGCACCGCGTGGGCTACGTCCCGCAGCGCACCACGGCCGCCGGCGGGGTGCCCGCCACGGTGACCGAGGTGGTCTCCTCGGGCCGCCTGTCCCGGGCCCGCTTCGGCGTGCTGCGCAAGGCGGACCACGCGGCCGTGCGCGCGGCCCTGGAGCTCGTCGGCATGGCGGACCGGGCCAAGGACTCGGTCAACGCCCTCTCGGGCGGCCAGCACCAGCGCGTCCTGATAGCCCGCGCGCTCGCCTCCGAGCCGGAACTGCTGATCATGGACGAGCCGATGGCCGGCGTCGACCTGGCCAGCCAGGAGGTCCTCGCGCACACGCTGCGCGAGCAGGTCTCGCAGGGCACGACCGTGCTGCTGGTGCTGCACGAACTGGGCCCCCTGGAGCCCCTCATCGACCGGGCGGTCGTCCTGCGCGACGGCTGCGTCGTGCACGACGGGCCGCCCCCCAAGGCGGTCGGGCAGCACGCCCTGCCCGGCCACGACCACGTACACCCGCACGCACCCGCGGGCCACGAACCGATCCGCACGGGACTGCTGAGCTGATGGAGATCCTCGACTACGCCTTCATGCAGCGGGCGCTGCTCGCCGCCGTCCTGGTCGGCATCACGGCCCCCGCGGTGGGCATCTACCTGGTCCAGCGCCGCCAGGCCCTGATGGGCGACGGCATCGGACATGTGGCGATGACCGGCGTCGGCCTCGGCTTCCTGCTGACCTGGTCCCCGGTGTGGATGGCGACCCTCGTCTCGGTCATCGGCGCGGTGCTCATGGAGCTGATCCGCTGGTACGGCAGGACCCGCGGCGACATCGCCCTCGCGATGCTGTTCTACGGCGGCATGGCCGGTGGTGTGATGTTCATCAACCTCGCGCCGACGGGCTCCAACGCCAATCTGACGTCGTACCTCTTCGGCTCCCTGTCGACGGTGTCCGAGTCGGACGTCACGGCCATCTGCATTCTGGCCGCCTTCGTCGTCCTGGTCACCCTCGGCCTGCGCCGGCAGCTGTTCGCCGTCAGCCAGGACGAGGAGTTCGCCCGGGTGACGGGCCTGCCGGTGCGCGCCCTGAACCTGCTGACGGCGATCACCGCGGCCGTCACGGTGACGGTGGCGATGCGCGTGGTCGGCCTGCTCCTGGTCAGCGCGCTGATGGTGGTGCCCGTCGCAGCCGCCCAGCAGATCGGCCGCAGCTTCGCCGCGACCTTCGTGATCGCCGTGGCCATCGGGGTGAGCGTGACGATCGGCGGGACCGTCACGTCGTACTACCAGGACGTGCCTCCCGGTGCGACGATCGTACTGCTGACCATCGGCGCCTTCGTCGTGCTGACGGCGCTGGCGACTCCGCTGGCCCGCCGCCGCGCCCGCGCCAGGAACGCCGCGGATCCCGCTCACGACCCTGCCGAGTGCGCGATTCCGGCCACCCGGGAGCCGGCCGACGAAGTCGGCGTCTGACCGCCCCCACCCCGGGCTGGCACAATGGCCCGGGCAAGGCAGACGTGAGGAGGCAACGGTGACGACCGCTGGACCGTCCGTGAAGGGCCGCGCCACCAGGCAGCGTGCCGCCGTGGCGGCGGCCCTGGACGAGGTCGACGAGTTCCGCAGCGCGCAGGAACTGCACGACATGCTCAAGCACAAGGGCGACTCGGTCGGGCTCACCACGGTCTACCGCACCCTGCAGTCCCTCGCCGACGCCGGCGAGGTCGACGTCCTGCGCACGGCCGAGGGCGAGTCCGTCTACCGCCGCTGCTCCACCGACGACCATCACCACCACCTGGTGTGCCGCGGCTGCGGCAAGGCCGTCGAGGTGGAGGGCCCGGCCGTGGAGAAGTGGGCGGAGGCCATCGCCGCCGAGCACGGCTTCGTGAACGTGGCCCACACGGTGGAGATCTTCGGCACGTGCGCGGACTGCGCGAAGGCCTCCGGCGGTTGAGCCGCTGTTCGCCGTGGGGGTGAGACCCGCATCCCGGGTGCGGGTCCACCGTGGCCGGTCGCGCAGTTCCCCGCGCCCCTGAGTGCGGGACTACTCCTGCTTGCCTTCCATGGCCAGCAGCTCCTCGTTCGGGATGGCGCCGCCGAAGCGGCGGTCCCGCGAGGCGAACTCCAGGCACGCCCGCCACAGGTCGCGGCGGTCGAAGTCCGGCCACAGCACGTCCTGGAAGACCATCTCGGCGTACGCGCTCTGCCAGAGCAGGTAGTTGGAGGTGCGCTGCTCACCGCTCGGACGCAGGAACAGGTCCACGTCCGGCATGTCCGGGTAGTACATGTACTTCGCGAAGGTCTTCTCGTTGACCTTCGAGGGGTCGAGCTTGCCGCTCTTCACGTCTTCCGCGAGCGCCTTGGCCGCGTCCGCGATCTCGGCCCGGCCCCCGTAGTTCATGCAGAAGTACAGGGTCAGCCGGTCGTTGCCCTTGGTCTGCTCCTGGGCGATCTGGAGCTCCTTGGCGACCGAGCGCCACAGCTTGGGCATACGGCCCACCCAGCGCACCCGGATGCCCAGCTCGTCGAGCTGGTCGCGGGTCTTGCGGATGAAGTCCCGGTTGAAGTTCATCAGGAAGCGCACCTCTTCCGGCGACCGCTTCCAGTTCTCGGTGGAGAAGGCGTACAGGGAGATGGCGCCCACGCCCATCTCGACGGCGCCCTGGAGCACGTCGAGCACCCGCTCGGCGCCGACCTTGTGCCCCTCGGTGCGCGGCAGGCCCCGCTCCTTCGCCCACCGCCCGTTGCCGTCCATGACGATCGCCACATGCTGCGGTACGAGCTCCCCGGGGAGCTTCGGCGGCCGCGCGCCGGACGGGTGCGGCTCCGGCGTCCTGTACTCCCGGCGCTGCCGCCCCAGGATCCCGCGTACGGCCATGTGTTTCTCGTCTCCTCGTGCTTGCTTGCTTCGCTTACTTCTCGACGTAGCGCAGGGAGCGCAGCCCGCGCTCCATGTGCCAGTGCAGATACGCGGACACCAGCCCGCTGCCCTCCCGGACGTACCGCGCCTCGCAGGCGTCCGCGGTCTCCCAGTCTCCCGTAAGCAGCGCGCCGAGGAGTTCCAGGGCCTGGGGCGAGGGTACGACGCTGCCGGGCACCCGGCAGTCCACGCAGACGGAACCGCCCGAGGCGACCGAGAAGAACCGGTTGGGCCCGGGCATGCCGCACTTCGCGCAGTCGGTGAAGCTCGGGGCGTAGCCGTTGACGGCGAGGGACCGGAGCAGGAACGCGTCCAGCACGAGATGCGGCGCGTGCTCCCCGCGGGCGAGGGTCCGCAGCCCGCCGACGAGCAGCAGGTACTGCTGCACGGCCGGCTCGCCCTCGTGGTCGGTGAACCGCTCGGCGGTCTCCAGCATGGCCGTGCCCGCGGTGTACCGCGCGTAGTCGCTGACGATCCCGCCCCCGTACGGGGCGATGGTCTCGCTCTGCGTGCACAGCGGCAGCCCGCGTCCGACCAGTTCGCTGCCCTTGGCGAAGAACTGCACGTCGACGTGGGAGAAGGGTTCGAGGCGCGCACCGAACTTCGACTTCGTCCGGCGCACGCCCCTGGCCACCGCCCGTACCCGTCCGTGACCGCGGGTGAGCAGCGTGATGATCCGGTCCGCCTCACCCAGCTTCTGGGTGCGCAGCACGATGCCGTCGTCGCGGAACAGACTCATGGCGCCATTCTCGCAGGGTCATGGCGTCAAGGGACCTCGCCCCTGCTGCGGGCGTTGGCGTACGCCGTCGCCGCGCGCAGCCGCTCGGCCGGGGTGGCGTGCCGGACGGCGGCGGGATCGGCGTCCCACTCCTTGCCGCCCCCGTACGGCCTCAGCTGTACGTAGGGCCCCTCATGCCCCATGACGATGCCGATGCGGCCGCTGCGGGTGTCCACGACGTACGCGCCGACCGGGGGCTTCATCGCGGCACCGCCGCGAGCCGCCGGGCGGTCCGAACGGAACACCGGCCCGATTCCACGAGCGGACAGGGTACGTCCCGCACAAGATTCACCGGGTGAAGTCCCGGTGACGGCTGGATAATTCCGCCCTTGGCGAGTTCTGCCCGCAATTCTTTCACCGCATCCTCCGCTTCTTCGACGCAGAGCGCCGAGTGTCGTGCCTCCACCGTGCTCCCCTTCCTTTCGGAGTTTCACTCTTCGCATCCCTGCGATGACTCTCCGCGCCTACACTCGGGAAGGGTCTGTGCCGTACAACTGCGGGGCGGCACAAAGGGGTTCGGGCATGATCGAGCCGTGGACACGAATACGGGGACGAAAAAGACCGAGCCCGGCCGGCGTACGGACCTGGAATGGTCGCTGCGGGCCGCGGAACCGGCCGATGTCGAGGCAATTGCGGAACTGCGGGCGGTGGTGATGCGCCCGGATCTGGAAAGGCTGGGCCGCTACGACGCGCACCGGGTCCGGCAGCGCCTGCGGGACGGCTTCCGCCCCGAGCACACGTCGGTCGTCCTCGTGGCCGGCGCCTTCGCGGGCAGTGCCGCCCTGCGCCCGTCGGAGGACGGCCACTGGCTGGAGCACTTCTATCTCGCCCCGGCCGTCCAGGGCCGAGGCCTCGGCTCCGCTGTCCTCCGCACCCTGCTGAGCGGAACGGACGCCACCGGCACGGCCGTCCGCCTCAACGTCCTCCGGGGCAGCCCGGCCCGGCGCCTCTACGAACGCCACGGCTTCACGGTGGAGACCCAGGACCCGACGGACGTCTTCATGCTCCGCATCCCGCCCCGGACGGCTCCCCAGCACGAATCCGCGCCCGTCGTCACTTCGTCCAGTAGGGGGTAAACCCCCGGCGGAATCCGGGAGTTGACCGGATGTGGGGCGGGGCCGGGGGGGCACCGTGATCGGCTCATGGACAAGAAGCAGATCACGCGTCACGCCTCACTCGCCGCGGCCTCCGCCGTCCTGCTCGGGCTCGCCGTCCCGCTGACCGCGTCCGCCGACACCACCGAGCCGCTGCGGTGGTCCGCCTGCCGGGGCAGCGGCCTCGACCCCAGACAGCGGTGCGCCACCGTCGAGGTCCCGATGGACTACTCCGACCCGGACGGGCGGACCATCGAGATCGCCGTCTCCCGCATTCCGAGCGAGAAGCCCTCGGCCCGCCGCGGCGCGCTGTTACTCATCCCCGGCGGCCCGGGCGGGGACAGCCTCTCCGACCCCTCCGGCAAGGGGCAGAAGCTGCCGCAGAAGGTGCGTGACGCCTACGACCTCATCGGCTTCGCGCCGCGCGGCATGGCGCCTTCCACCGCCGTCGACTGCAAGCTCGACCCCGCCGACCTCGGCAGGACCAAGTTCCTGCCCTGGCCCGCCCCGGACGGTTCCGTCGCCGAGAACATGGCCACCGCGCGGCGCGTCACCGAGGCCTGCGGCCGCAACGGCGGTGAGCTGATCCGGCACATCAGCACCGCCAACGAGGCCCGCGACCTCGACCGCGTCCGGGCCGCGCTCGGGGAACCCGAGATCTCCGCGTGGGGCGACTCGTACGGCACGTACGTCGGCGCCGTCTACGGCCAGTTGTTCCCCGACCGCACCGACCGCATCGTGCTGGACAGCAACAACGACCCCGACCCCACCCGGGTGACCCGCGGCTGGCTCGCCGCCTTCGAGACCGGCGTCGAGGACAACTTCCCGGAGTTCGCCACGTGGGCGTCCCGGCCGGGGAATCCGTACCGGCTGGCGCGTACCGCCGCCGAGGTGCGCTCCGGCTTCCTGCGCCTCGCCGCGCGGCTGGACCGCGAGCCCCTCCCCTGGCCCGGCGCCAACCCGGACCGGCTGGACGGCAACGTACTGCGTCAGACCATGCTGACCAGCCTCTACGACCCCGACGACTACCCGGTCCTGGCCCGGACGATCCTGGCCGCCCGCAAGGGAACCGTGCCGCCCGTGCCCGAGTCCCCGCCCGAGTCGGTGATCCAGAACGTCGCCGCGATCACTGTCGGCACCATGTGCAACGACATCGACTGGCCGGACTCCGCCGCCGCGTACCAGAAGGACGTCCACGAGAGCCGGGCGAAGTACCCGCTCACGGCGGGCATGCCGCGCGGGCCGATGGTGTGCGCCGCCCTGCCGTACGAGCCGGGGGAACCGCCCGTGCGGATCACCGACCGCGGGCCGTCCAACGTGCTGCTCGTGCAGAACGAGCGGGATGTCGCCACCCCGCTCAGCGGCGCGCTGAAACTCCGGCAGGCGCTCGGCGACCGGGCCGTCATGGTCACCGTGAACTCCACCGGCCACGGCGCCTTCCTCGACAACGGCAACGCCTGCGGCGACCGGACCGTCTCCCGCTTCCTGGCCACCGGGAAGCGGCCCGGATCCGACCTCTCCTGCGCGTGACGTCAGCGGTGGCCCGCCGCCCCGTATCGGCGGGCCACCGCGTGGAACGCCTCCTTCGGCTCCCAGTGCCAGCCGGAGGCGGGGTCGTCCGGGCGGTGCGGGGCGTCCGCGCTGATGAACTCTAAGATCATCGCCGCGTACAGGCCCATCGGCTCGAAGACGTCCTGGACGCGTTACCGTTCACTGTGCCGAGCCGGCGCCAGTCCCCGCTGTCGGCCGTCGGTCTACGGCGGCGCGACCAAGGTATGAGGCGCCGCGCCGAAGGAGAGGCTCATCCCTCGCCGAACCGGCGTACGTACCGCCGCTGCCAGGGCGTTTCCACCGCATGCCGGTCGTAGTGCCGGCGCACGTACGCCACCGCCTCCTCGCCGGGCACGCCGTCCAGGACCGCGAGGCAGGCCAGGGCCGTGCCCGTGCGGCCACGTCCTCCGCCGCAGGCGATCTCCACGCGCTCTCCGGCGGCCCGCTCCCAGGCATCGGCCAGCACCTCGCGGGCGGCTGCCCGGTCCGACGGGAGGCGGAAGTCGGGCCAGCGGATCCAGCGCGCCTCCCAGGGGACCTCGGGCGGCCGCCGGCCGAGCAGGTAGACACCGTAGGAGGGAAGGGGCGCGCCGGGGTCCATGGGGTGGCGGAGGCCTCGCCCCCGCATCAACCGGCCGGAAGGCAGTCTCAGGACGCCGGCGTCACTCTCACTCCACAGCTCAGTCACGTCCCTCATCATGCCTGCCCTGACAAGACGTCAACTCACGTCCCTCACCGGCGTCATTGGTCCGACCTGTGGCAGATACGCCATTCGTGTGCGATCTCTTGACCGCCCCCACGGCCCCTCTTATGGTCGCGCTGACCGCCGGACGTAGGACGTCGTATCTCCGCAGCTCACCCTCCCCCTGTCTCCTTTCCAGACCTCTCGCTGGAGGACCCCGTGCGCGACGTGACCCACGACGTGCCGGCGCCGCACCGCCGGACGTTCCTGAAGTACACCGGCGCGCTGGGCGCGGCCGCCGCCGTCTCCGCGTCGCTGTCTGCCTGTTCGTCCGGGCCGGAGTCCACGAACGACACCGGTGGCGGCGGCAGCGGCGCGAACCGGACGCTGACCGCCGTGATCGGCTACGGCAACGACGGCAGCTGGGACCCCACCCAGACGGCGTCCGCGTTCTGCATGGCCGCGAACAACCACATCTACGAGGGCCTGCTCGACACCGACCCGATCTCCCGCGAGCCGTACGCGGCCCTGGCGACCGAGGTGCCGAAGGACCCGGGCGGCACGTCCTGGACGCTCACGCTGCGGGCCGGGGCGAAGTTCCACGACGGCAAGCCCGTGACCGCCGACGACGTGGTCTTCGTCTTCGAGCGGATCCTCGACCCGGACACCCAGACCCTCGCCAAGGGCTTCTTCGCGAGCTGGCTGAAGGAGGTCCGGAAGATCGACGCGCGGACCGTGGAGCTGGTGCTCAAGTTCCCGTTCCCGGACGGTCTCGCGCGGCTGGCCCTCGCCAAGATCATGCCGAAGCACGTGTTCTCGCAGCCGGGCGCCTGGGACGACGCCATCAAGGGCAAGGCGATCGGCTCGGGACCGTACCGGCAGACCGCGCACCACCCGAAGTCGAACACGACCTTCGAGGCGTTCGACGACTACAACGGCCCGCGCAAGCCGGCCTTCCGGAAGATGAACTGGCTGACGATCGTGGACGCGGCCCCCCGCGTCGCGAAGATCTCGGGGTCGAGCGCGGGCGCGCAGATCGCGGACAACATCCCGTACGCCAACATCGCGCAGTTGGAGAGCAGTGGACTGACAGTCGCCGGCGGGGCCGGGATGAACAACCTGTTCCTGATGTTCAACACCCAGCACAAGCCCTTCGACGACGTGCGCGTACGCCAGGCCCTGCACTACGCCATCGACACCGAGAAGATGGTGGAGGTCGCGCTCAAGGGCCACGGGAAGCCGTCGAGTTCCTTCCTCGACGAGAGCAACCCGTCCTACCGCCGGGCGAAGACCGTGTACGACTACGACCCGGACAAGGCGAAGGCGCTGCTGAAGGAGGCCGGGGTCAAGGGGTTGAGCATCGACATCCTCGCGGTGAACGTGAGCTGGATCGTCGACTGCCTGCCGACCATCAAGGCGTCCTGGGACGCGATCGGCGTGAAGACGACCCTGTCCCCGCAGGAGACGACGGCCGTGTTCACGAAGATGGACCAGAAGCAGGACTACCAGGTCGTCGCCGCCGCCTCGAATCCCAACCAGTTCGGCCTCGACGCCGACCTGATCATGCACTACAACTACGGGCCCGAGAACCTGTGGATGCAGTACACGCGGTGGGCCGGCGACCCCGTCGCCAAGGCGCTCTTCAGGGACATGGACCGGGCCACCCGGGAGCCGGACCCGGAGAAGAAGAAGGCGATGGTCCAGGACTACATCGACGTCGTCGCCGAACAGGCCGTGCTCTACCCGGTCGTCCACAACGAGCTGATGACGGCCTGGGACCCGAAGCGGCTCAGCGGCATAAGGGCACAGCCCTACCCGGGCATCAACCTCCTCCAGGCCAAGTGGGCCTAGCGGCATGACCGCAGTCCTGCGCATCCTGCTCCGCCGCGTCGCCCTGCTCGTGCCGCTGATGCTCGGCATCGTGCTGTTCGTCTTCCTGGTGATGCGCTTCTCGGACGTCGACCCGGCGTCCGCGTTCTTCCAGGGCGCCAACCCGACCCCGCAGCAACTGCACGACTTCCGCGAGGAACACGGCCTGCTCGACCCGCTGCCCGTGCGCTACGCCGACTTCGTCGCCGACCTGCTCCACGGCGACCTGGGCACCAGCGCGCTGACCCGGGCGCCGGTGATCGACCAGGTCACCACCGCACTGCCGCTCACCCTCCAGCTGACGTTCCTGGGCCTGGGCGTCGCGGTCGTGCTGTCCCTCGTGGGCGGCGTGACCGCGGCGATCTACCGGGACCGGCTGCCCGACCAGATCATCCGGGTCGTGTCGCTGACCGGTGTCGCGGCGCCCGGCTTCTGGCTGGCGCTGCTGATGATCCAGTACCTGGCGGTCGACCTGGGCTGGTTCCCGACCGGCGGCTACATCAACCCGGCCGACTCGTTCACCGGCTGGCTGAAGACCATGACGCTCCCCGCCCTCGCCCTCTCCCTGCCGGTGGCTGCGCAGCTGACCCGGATCGTGCGGACGGCCGTGGTGGAGGAACTGGACAAGGACTACGTACGGACGGCGATCGGCAGCGGGCTGCCGCCGCGCGTGGTGGTCGGGCGGAACGTGCTGCGGAACGCGCTCATCAACCCGCTCACCGTGCTCGGGCTGCGCGTCGGCTATCTGCTGGGCGGCGCGGTCGTCATCGAGACGATCTTCTCGCTGCCCGGCATGGGCAAGCTGATGATCGACGCCGTGAAGAACGGCGATCCGGCCGTCGTCCAGGGCGTCGTCCTGACCACGGCGGCCGGGTTCGTCGTCGTGAACCTCGTCATCGACGTCCTCTACCTGCTGGTCAACCCGCGACTGAGGGATGCGACCACGTGATGACCCGCATGATGACCCGAAAGAGCCTCACCGAGGCGCTGTCCCGGCCCGGCCTGCGGCTGCGCGGCTGGCGCCGGCTGCCGCTGCTGTCGAAGGCCGCCGTCTGCTTCCTGGCGGTCGTCGTGCTGCTGGCGCTGCTCGCCCCGCTGCTCGCCCCGCACGACCCGCTCGACCAGCAGCCGCCCGTCGACGGCACCGGGCATCCCTCCGCCGGGCACTGGATGGGCCAGGACAGCCTCGGCCGGGACATCCTCAGCCGGCTGATGTACGGGGCGCGCTGGTCGCTCGCGATCGGGCTCGGCGCCACCGGCCTGGCACTGGTGGCCGGGGCGCTGCTCGGGGCGATCGCCGCGACCTCCCGCAAGGCGGTGGACGAGACGCTGATGCGCTGCCTGGACGTCGTCATGGCGTTCCCGGGCATCGCGCTCGCCGCCGTGCTGGTGGCGGTGTTCGGCGGTGGCATCACGGTGCTGATCTGCGCGATCGCGTTCCTGTTCACGCCGCCGGTGGCCCGGGTCGTCCGGGCGAACGTCCTCGACCAGTACGGCGAGGACTACGTGACGGCGGAACGGGTGATTGGTGCCCGGACCCCGCACATCGTGCTGAAGCACGTGGCGATCAACTGTGCCGCGCCCGTGCTGGTGTTCTGCACGGTGCAGGTCGCCGAGGCGATCGTCTTCGAGGCGTCGCTGTCCTTCATCGGAGCGGGCGTACGGCCGCCCGACCCGTCCTGGGGCAGTGTCATCGCGGACGGCAAGAACATGGTGCTGACCGGCGGCTGGTGGGCGACCGTGTTCCCCGGCCTGCTGATGCTGGTCACCGTGCTGTCGCTGAACATCCTGTCCGAGGGGGTGTCCGACGCGTGGGCGGCCCCGTCGGCGCGGGAGGTGGAGGTCCCCGAGGACGACGACCGCCTCCAGGCGCCGGAGCCCGGCAGCGGGGAGATCGTGCAGCTGCCCGGCCTGACGGAGGCGGCCCGGCGGCTGCGGGCCCGGGCCCGTCATCTGCCCCGCGACGGGCAGCCGGTGCTCGCGGTGGAGAACCTCGCCATCGGCTTCGACCAGCGGCACGGCGGCGTGGACATCGTGGACGGCATCAGCTTCGAGGTGCATCCCGGTGAAGTCCTGGGCCTGGTCGGCGAGTCGGGCTGCGGCAAGTCGCTGACCGCCCTCGCGGTCATGGGCCTCCAGCCGAAGGGGGCGCGCGTCGGCGGCCAGGTCCGGTTCGGCGGGCGCGACCTGCTCGCCGAACCGATGCGCGTACGCCGCAGGCTCCTGGGCCACGAGATGGCGATGATCTACCAGGACGCGCTGTCGTCGCTGAACCCGGCCATGACGATCCGCGCCCAGCTGAAGCAGGTCGTCCGGCGCGGCGGGCGGCGCGAACCCGCCGAGTTGCTGACGATGGTCGGCCTCGACCCCGAGCGCACCCTGCGCAGCTACCCGCACGAACTGTCCGGCGGGCAGCGGCAGCGCGTCCTGATCGCCATGGCCCTGTCCCGCGACCCGAAGCTGATCGTCGCCGACGAGCCGACGACCGCACTCGACGTGACCGTGCAGGCCCAGGTCATAGAGCTGCTGCTGCGGCTGCGCGAGGAGCTCGGCTTCGCGCTGATCCTCGTCTCGCACGACCTGGCGCTGGTCGCCGACGTCACCGACCGGGTGGCGGTGATGTACGGCGGGCAGATCGTCGAGATCGGCGTGACCGCCGACCTGGTGGAGGCCCCGGCCCACCACTACACGCGCGGCCTGCTCGGCAGCGTGCTGTCGCTGGAGTCGGCGCAGGAGCGGATGACCCAGATCAAGGGAGTCGTGCCGTCCCCGGCCGACTTCCCGGCCGGGTGCCGGTTCGCCGACCGGTGCCCGCGCGCGAGCGGGGTCTGCCGCACGACGGCCCCGGCCCTGACCGGTACGCCGGCGCACACGGCGGCCTGCCATCACCCGGCCATAGAGCCGGCAACCACCGAGACCGAGGCGGTGTCATGAACGCACAGCCCGCTCTCGTGGAGCTGTCCGACGCGCATGTGGTGCACAAGGCCCGCAGCGGCGGCCTGTTCACCCGCGACCGGGTGTACGCCCTGACCGGAGCCGACCTGGCGATCGCGCCCGGCGAGACCGTCGGCGTGGTGGGCGAGTCGGGCTGCGGGAAGTCGACCCTGGCGAAGGTGCTGGTGGGGGTGGAGCGGCCGGCGCGGGGCACGGTGTCGTTCCGGGGCCGCGACCTGTGGGCGATGCCTCCCGCCGAACGCCGCCGGGCCGTCGGCAGCAGCACCGGCATGATCTTCCAGGACCCGTCGACCGCCCTGAACCGCCGCCTGACCGTACGGCAGATCCTGCGGGACCCGCTGGACGTGCACGACCGGGGTACGAGAGCCCGACGCGAGGATCGGGTGCGCGAGTTGATGTCCCTGGTCGGCCTCCCCCGGGCCCTCGCCGACGCCCTGCCGGGCCAGTTGTCGGGCGGCCAGCGACAGCGCGTCGCCATCGCCCGGGCGCTGGCGCTCGACCCGGACCTGGTCGTGGCGGACGAGCCGACGAGCGCCCTGGACGTGTCGGTCCGCGCCCAGATCCTCAATCTGCTGCTGGACCTGAAGGAACGCCTGGGCCTGGCCCTGGTGTTCGTCTCGCACGACATCCAGACCGTCCGGCGGATGAGCGACCGCGTGATCACCATGTACCTGGGCCGGATCGTCGAGGAGTCCCCGGCCGCGCTGGTCACCGACCGGGCCCGGCACCCGTACACCCGCGCCCTGTTCTCCGCCACGCCCGGCCTGCTCGACCCGATCGACCCGATCCCGCTGGCCGGCCCGGTCCCGTCGGCGACGCGCCCGCCGAGCGGCTGCCCGTTCCGCACGCGCTGCTGGAAGGCGGACGGGACGTGCGCGGAGGCGATGCCGGACTTCTCGGCCGCGTCGGCCCCCGCGCACCGCTTCCGCTGCCACCATCCTGTCCAGGAGGACGAGTCGACCCGCGAGCTCGCCCTCCGGAGCGACCCGATGGAGGCCCCATGACGTTCACCCCGCTGACCGGTGTCATCCCGCCCGTCTGCACGCCCCTGACACCGGACCGCGAGGTGGACGTCCCCTCGCTGCTCAGGCTGGTCGACCATCTGGTGGACGGCGGAGTGCAGGGCCTGTTCGTGCTCGGCTCGACCTCGGAGGCGGCGTATCTGACGGACGCGCAGCGCAGACTGGTGGTCGAGTCGGTCGCGGCCCACGTGGGCGGGCAGCTCCCGGTGCTGGCCGGGGCGATCGACATGACGACGGCCCGGGTCCTGGACCACGTCACGGCGGTGACGGCGGCGGGCGCGGACGCGGTCGTCGTCACCGCCCCGTTCTACGCCCGCACCCACCCGGCGGAGATCACCCGGCACTACCGCGCGGTCGCCGCCGCGAGCCCGGTCCCGGTCGTCGCCTACGACATCCCCGTCGCCGTCCACACGAAGCTGCCCGCGGACGTGGTCCTGGAGCTGGCCGCCGACGGTGTCCTGGCCGCGCTCAAGGACTCCAGCGGCGATCTGGCCGCCTTCCGCCAGGTCGTGACCGGTGCCCGAGCCCAGGGCATCTCCGGCTTCAGCGTGCTGACCGGCTCCGAGCTGATCGTGGACGCAGCGCTCGCGGTCGGCGCGGACGGCACCGTGCCCGGCCTCGGCAACGTCGACCCGCACGGCTACGTCCGCCTGGACCGCCTGTGCCGCGCCGGGGAGTGGGAGCAGGCCCGTGCCGAACAGGAGCGGCTGTGCGCCCTCTTCGGCCTGGTCGGCGTCGGAGACCCGGCCCGCATGGGCCCCGGCTCCTCGGCGATCGGCGCCTTCAAGGCCGCGCTGCACCTGCGGGGCGTGATCGACTGCCCGGCCACGGCGGAGCCGCAGGTGCCGTTGTCGCAGGGCGAGGTGGAGCGGGTCGGGACGTACCTGACGGCGGCCGGGCTGCTCCAGAGCTCGCCGCCCGGACCGTGCCTGCCCGCCCGTCAGACGCTCCCCGGCGTCACCAGCCCCGACTCGTAGGCGACGATGACCAGCTGCGCCCGGTCCCGGGCCGCCAGCTTGCCCATGATGCGGCTGACGTGGGTCTTCGCGGTCAGCGGGCTCAGCCCCAACGCCTCGGCTATCTCGGTGTTGTTGAGGCCGCGCGCGACCAGCGCCAGCACCTCCCGCTCACGGCCGGACAGACACTCCGGCCCGCCGGTCTCCGGTGCCGAGGGGCTGCGCAGGAACCGCTCGATCAGCCGTGCCGTGGGCCCCGGCGACAGCAGGGACTCCCCGGCCGCGACCGTACGGATGGCGTCGAGGAGTTCGGCCGGCCTGGTGTCCTTCACCAGGAACCCGGAGGCGCCGGCGCGCAGGGCGTCCACGATGTTCTCGTCGGTGTCGTACGTGGTGAGGACCAGGACGCGGACGCCCGCGAGGTCCTCGTCGGCCGCGATGAGCCGGGTCGCCTCGATGCCGTCCAGGTCGGGCATGCGGATGTCCATCACCACGAGGTCGGCCCGCTCGCTGCGGGCCAGTCGCACGGCCTGCCGGCCGGTGGCGGCCTGGCCGACGACCTCCATGTCCCGGGCCGACTCCACGAGCATCGCGAACGCCTCCCGTACCAGGGTCTGGTCGTCCGCGAGCAGCACTCTGATGGTCATCCGGTCCCCTCCCCCACGGTTCCCGTCCCCGTGGTCCCCGTCCCCGTCTTCGTCAGCGGCAGGACGGCGGTCACCTCGAAGCCGCCGTCCGCACGCGGACCGGCGTCGAGTGTGCCACCCACGGTGCGGGCCCGCTCGCGCATTCCGACGAGTCCGAAGCCCGGGGTGCCGCCCGGGGCCGGTCCCGTGCCGTCGTCGCTGACCGACAGGTGCAGGGCGCCCTCCCGTTCCACCAGGTCGACACGGACGGCCGGTTCTGGTCCCGCGTGCCGTACGGCGTTGGTCAGCGCCTCCTGCACGATGCGGTAGGCGGCGGCGCCGACGGCTGGTGGTGCCTGCCGTATCCGTACGGTCTGCTCGACCCGGGCACCGGCGAGCCGCGCGGCCTCCGCCAGGTCGGGCAGACCGTCGAGGCCGGGCAGCGGACCGCGGGCGTCCGGGGAATCGTGTTCGCGCAGCACCTCCAGCGTCGTGCGGAGTTCGCCGCGGGCGCCGCGGCAGGTCTCGGCGATGTCGTCCAGCGCCTTGGCCACCGTCTCCCGGTCGAGCCGCTCGGGGTCGGCGGACAGCACGTGGGCGGCGACCGAGGTCTGCACGCCGATGAGGGTGATGCTGTGCGCGAGCAGGTCGTGCAGGTCCCGGGCGATCCGCAGCCGCTCCTCGGCGACCCGCCGCCGGGCCTCCTCCTCGCGGGTGCGTTCGGCACGTTCGGCGCGTTCCACGATGGAGGCGACGTACTGGCGGTAGAAGCGCACGTCGACGCCGAGGAACAGCACGGCGACGACCCAGCCGGATGCCTTCAGCAGCCCCAGCGCCTCGTGGGCGCTGATGGTGAGCATCACGCTCACCGACAGGGTGATGACGCCGATGCCGACCAGGACGGTGCGCAGCGGCCGGCCGGTGACGGCGACCGTGTAGAGGGCGACGTACGCGGCCTGGGTGGCCGCGGTGTGCGTGTACTCGAGGAAGTGGTAGGGGACGACGCAGGCCACCACGGCGAGCAGGACGAGCACGGGACTGCGGCGGCGCCACACCAGCGGCACGTGCGAGACGAGCAGCAGGGCCCAGCCGAGCGCGTCGGGCCTGCGGCCGTCGTCGACGAACAGCCCGAGGGCGACGGAGAGCCCGGCCGTCAGAACGGCGAGCAGCGCGTCGTTGCGGACGGCGTGCGGGGCGGTCAGGGGGTCGCGGTTGATCGCGGCCATGATCCGCTCGGCGGGACGCGACCAGCTCGCGGACGGGGTGGGTTGCTGCACGGGCATCATCCTCGGTGAGGAAGGCGTCCCTCCGGGAGGGAGGGACGCCTGATCGATCAGCGGCACCCCGCTACGCCGGGCTGCGCACCCGCCCCGGCTCAGCGACAGCGGGCAGTTCCGGAGCCCGGGAGAGCCGCCCCGGCCACCACACCCGCCGCCGCAACAGCACACTCGCCGTGGTCACCAGATACGTCCGCACAAGGAACGTATCGAGCAGCACCCCGACCGCGATGACGAACCCCAGCTCGACGAGCCCGACCATCGGCAAGGTCGTCAGCACGGCGAACGTCGCCGCCAGCACGACACCCGCGGAAGCGATGACCCCACCGGTCGTACGCAACGCGGTAAGAGCCGCAGCCTCCGGCTCGACCCCCTTCACGGACTCCTCCCGCATCCGGTGCATCAGGAAGATGCCGTAGTCGACCCCCAGGGCGACCAGGAACACGAACGACAGCAGCCCCAGCCCGGGATCCGTCCCGCCGAACCCGAGCACCGGCTCGAACACCAGCCCCCCGATCCCGAGAGCCGCACCCCACACGGCCACCACAGCCGCCAGCAGCAGCAACGGCGCGACGAGACTGCGCAACAGCCCGACCAGGATGACGAACACGGCGCCCAGCACCAGCGGCACGATCACCTTCCGGTCCCGGGACTCACTGTCGGCCAGATCGATCTGCTGCGCACTGGGCCCGCCGACATAGGCGCCCTCGGGGTCGAGCCCGGCCCGCAGGGCCTCGATGGTGCGAGTCTCGGCCGGTGTCTCCGGCGGCGCGGTGGCGAAGACGGCGATCTCGGTCCAGCCCGACCCGCTGCGTCCCGCGACCGCCTCGGCGACCCCGTCGGTCGCCCGGGCCCGGTCCAGGACCTCCGCGGCCTTGCCGGCGGGGGCGATCACGGTCACGGGCCGGCTGCTGCGCTCCGGATACTCCCGCGCCAGCGTCTGCATCGCGGTGATCGACTCGGGCCGCTCCGTGAAGGAGTCCTCCTGCTTGATGCTGCCGGACAGGTTCAGCGTGCCGAGCGCCAGCGCACCGAGCAGGACGCCTCCACCGACGAGCACGGCGGCGGGCCGTCGCGTCGCCGAGGTCCCCATCGCGGCGAACAGCGACCGGCGGACCTTGGGCTCACTGCCGAACGCCGGGATCAGCGGCCAGAAGACCCGTCGCCCGAGCAGCACCAGCACCGCGGGCAGCAGCGTCGTCATGGCCACCAGCGCCGCGAGCACCCCGACCATGCCGACCGGCCCCATGCCGCTGCTGCTGTTGAGGTCCGCGGCGAGCAGGCACAGCAGCCCGGCCGCGACGGTCCCCGAGGAGGCGAGGACGGCCGGTCCGCATCCGCGCAGGGCAGCGCTCATGGCGTCGTACGGCCGCTCGTGGCGGCGCAGTTCCTCGCGGTAGCGGGAGATGAGCAGCAGCGCGTAGTCGGTGCCGGCGCCGAGGACGAGCACGGTCATCACGCCGCCGCTCTGGCCGGTGACGGTGACGTCGAACAGTTCGTGGAGTCCGTACCCGGCGGCCATCGACACGGCGGCGGCGACGCCCGCGACGGCGAGCGGCACCAGCCACAGGAAGGGGCTGCGGTAGATGAGGACGAGCAGGACGGTGACGACACCGAGGGTGGCGAGCAGCAGTGTGGCGTCGAGCGTCTCGAACACCTTGTTCATGTCGGTGTTCAGCGCCCCCGGCCCGCCGACCTCGACGCTCAGTCCGCCCCCGTCCTCGGCGATGTCCCGCACGCCGTCGACGAAGGCGTCGCGGGCCTCCGCGTCCTGGCCCGGCTGGGTACTGGAGACCGGGTACATCAGGGTGGATCCGTCCTTCGACGGGGCGCCCCGCGGCTCACCCGCCAGGTCGTAGGCGCCGCGCACCTCGGCGATCTGCTCGGCGGCCGTGCGACGGTCGGCGTCGGTCAGCCCGCCGCCGCGGTGGTACACGAGCACCAGGTCGGTCGACTCGCCGCCCGGCAACTCGTCCTGGATGCGCGCCACCTGGGTCGAGTCGGCGCTGTCGGGCAGGTAGTCGACCGCGCGGTTCTGCTGGATGCCGGCGAACTTCCCGGCGAGCGGTCCGAGCACCACGAGCGCGGCGAGCCACAGACCGACCACCGCCCAGGGCACGGCCCGCCGCCGTGCGGTGTTCCTTGTGTCCCCCACTGTTCGGGCTCCCTCCGGTCCGGGTGTCTGGAACGGTCTCCAGACTCCCGGCGCGCGGGGGCCGATTCGTCGGGCCCGAGGCCGAGTCGGGGGTTACTGCGCGGGGCGGTACGGGCGGCGGATTACTCCCCGGGGAGTAACGGCCGGGGGTACCCGGCAGGGGCGCTGCGCTACGACGGCGTACGCGCAGCCGCCGTCATCACCCGTGTCACGTCGTCCGAGCAGATGGTGAGCGCCGCCCCCACCGTCGTGAGCACGTCCCGCTCGGCCGGTGTGTACGGCCCGTCCGCCAGGGCGATACGCGCGCCCTGGAGCAGGACCGATTCGCGGCCGACCGTGGCGAGGTGCGGGGCGAGCGGGTCCAGCGCCTCGTGCAGCTCTATGGCCAGCCCCGCACCGCAGGGCTCCCCGGTGATCCGGCCGGTGTCCGCCTCCAGCGCCTCCACGAGGGCGACCAGCTGTTTCTCCGTGCAGTCGTCGAAGCCGGCCGCGCGCACGGCGAGCACCGCGGCCTCCAGCGCCGTACGGGAACCGGTGCCGCCCGCGGCCAGCACGGCGAGGGCGACGGTGTGCACGGCGTCGCGGAGCATCGCGGAGAAGCGGGTGGTGGTCGGATGGTCGAGGACGTCCGTGCCGAAGTGGCGGCGGCAGGCGGCGCACTCCACGACCGGGCCGGTCTCGCCGCGCGACAGCACGGGCAGGCCCAGCAGGGTGAAGCGGCGTTGTCCGGTCAGCCGCTGGTAGTTGCGGTCGCCGCCGCAGCCGGGGCAGAAGAACTCCCCGTCACCGGTGGGCGTCCACGCGGTACGGGTGCCCAGGATGCTCGAAAGCCTGGCGGCATGGCCGTTTCGTCCCCGTCCTGGCAGCACGTCGCACCTCCGTCACGCCGCACGGCAGCGTCGCCGCGCTTGCGTGATGTTAGCCACATCCGTGAGGAGGAGTCAGTACCCCGGAGGAGACCTTTCCGTGACCCTCACAGGGATTGGCCGGTATGCGACGGGGCTCCGCCCGCCGGACATCAGCGGACGGAGCCCTCAAACCGCCTGCAGGGCTGGTCAGCGCGTTGCGCGGTTGACGGCCGAGACGACCGCCTTCAGCGAGGCCCGCGTGGTGTTCGCGTCGATTCCGATCCCCCACAGGACCTTGTCGTCGATCGCGCACTCGATGTAGGAGGCGGCCTGCGCGGAGGCGCCCTCGCTCATCGTGTGCTCCTGGTAGTCCAGCAGGCGTACGTCGATGCCGACGGACTGGAGGGCGTCGAAGAAGGCTGAGATCGGACCGTTGCCGGAGCCGGTCAGGACGGTGTCCTGGCCGTCGACCGTGGCCTCCACCGTCAGCGTGTCCACGCCGTCCGTGTCGGTCGTCGACTGGTTGTTCTTGACCTGGATCCGGCCCCACGGGTTCTCGGGGTTGGGCAGGTACTCGTCCCGGAAGGCCGCCCAGATGTCCTTCGGCGTGACCTCACCGCCCTCGGCGTCCGTCTTCGCCTGGATGATCTTCGAGAACTCGATCTGCATCCGGCGGGGCAGTTCCAGCTTGTGGTCGTTCTTCAGGACGTACGCGATGCCGCCCTTGCCGGACTGCGAGTTGACCCGGATGACCGCCTCGTAGGAGCGGCCGACGTCCTTCGGGTCGATGGGCAGGTACGGCACGGCCCACTCGATGTCGTCGACGGTGACGCCCTTGGCCTTCGCGTCGGCCTCCATGGCGTCGAAGCCCTTCTTGATGGCGTCCTGGTGGGAGCCGGAGAAGGACGTGTAGACCAGGTCGCCCACGTACGGGTGGCGCGGGTGGACCTCCATCTGGTTGCAGTACTCCCACGTGCGACGGATCTCGTCGATGTCGGAGAAGTCGATCTGCGGGTCGACGCCCTGGGAGAAGAGGTTCATGCCCAGGGTGACCAGGTCGACGTTGCCGGTGCGCTCGCCCTGCCCGAACAGGCAGCCCTCGACGCGGTCGGCGCCGGCCATCAGGGCCAGCTCGGCGGCGGCGACGGCCGTGCCGCGGTCGTTGTGCGGATGGATGGACAGGCAGACGTGCTCGCGGCGGGACAGGTTGCGGCCCATCCACTCGAAGCGGTCCGCGTGGGTCGAGGGGGTCGAACGCTCCACCGTGGCGGGCAGGTTGAGGATGATCTCGCGGCCCGGGCCGGGCTGCCAGACGTCCATGACGGCCTCGCAGACCTCCAGCGCGAAGTCCAGCTCGGTGTCGGTGAAGATCTCGGGGCTGTACTGGTAGCCGAACTCGGTCTCCGGGCCCAGCAGCTTCTCCGCGTACTCCATGACCAGCCGCGTGCCGTCGACGGCGATCTGCTTGATGTCGTCCTTGGAACCCCGGAAGACGACCCGGCGGAAGACGGGGGCGGTGGCGTTGTAGAGGTGGACGGTCGCGCGCTTGGCGCCCTTCAGCGACTCCACCGTGCGCTCGATCAGGTCCTCGCGGGCCTGGGTCAGCACCGAGATGGTGACGTCGTCCGGGATGGCCCCCGGCTCCTCGATGATCGACCGTACGAAGTCGAAGTCCGTCTGGCCCGACGCCGGGAAGCCGACCTCGATCTCCTTGTAGCCCATCTTGACCAGCAGGTCGAACATCGCGCGCTTGCGGGCGGGCGACATGGGGTCGATCAGGGCCTGGTTGCCGTCACGCAGGTCCGTGGAGAGCCAGCGGGGGGCGGTGGTGATGCGCTGGTCCGGCCAGGTGCGGTCCGGGATGTCGACCTGCTCGTAGCGGCCGTACTTGTGGATCGGCATGGAACTGGGCTGCTGGCGGTTCGCCATGATGCGGGGGCTCCTCAGAGGGTGTCCGGAAGGACGGCCGACGACGCAGCACCAAGCTCCGCGGGGAGGGAGTCGGCCTCGACTACAGGCCCTCGCCGCGGCAGCTAAGGAGAAGCAGCCCGAAACGCATGATGCGCAGCATGCTAGCCGAGGCCCTCCGGGTGCGCGGGTCCGTATCAGTATGCGGGACCGGGCGCGCATACGGGACAAAAAGTGCGCTATACCACTTCGCCACGGAGCGTGAGGGCCCTTGTCCCCGTATTTCACCAATCATGGTGGCGACTAGTGACAGCCTCGTCACGCAGTGCAAGGGTGCCGGGCATGACGACTCACGGGGGCTTCGAGCCCGTCTTCTGCACCATCGTTCCGCCCCATGTCCTCGACAAGCTCGCCCAGGCCGAGGACCCCGCGCTCGCCGGACCCGCCCGCCGCACCCTGCAGCGCGACGCCTTCGAGCGCACCCAGCGCCGCCTCACCACGGTCATCGGCGCCACCGCCGTCGCCGCGGTCGCCGACGGCAAGCCGCAGCGCACGGTGCACGACGCCCGGCACGGCACCGACCTGCCCGGCCACAAGGTCCGCGGCGAGGGCGACAAGCCCGGCAAGGACGCCACCGTCAACCGCGCCTACGCCGGTCTCGGCGCCACCTTCGAGCTGCTCCTGAAGGCGTACCGGCGCGACTCGATCGACGGCGACGGCCTCCCGCTGAAGGCGACGGTGCACTACGACCGCGACTACAACAACGCCTTCTGGAACGGCGAGCAGATGGTGTTCGGCGACGGGGACGGAGAGATCTTCCTCGACTTCACCATCCCGATCGACGTCATCGGCCACGAACTGGTCCACGGCGTCACGCAGTACACGGCCAACCTCACCTACTTCGGCCAGCCCGGCGCGCTGAACGAGTCCGTGTCGGACGTCTTCGGCTCGCTCATCAAGCAGTACACGCTCGGCCAGACCGCCGCCGAGGCCGACTGGCTGATCGGCGCGGGCCTGCTCGCCCCGCGGGTGACGGGAAAGGCGCTGCGCTCCATGAAGGAGCCGGGCACGGCGTACGACGACGACGTCCTGGGCAAGGACCCGCAGCCGGCCACGATGGACGACTTCGTGCGCACCGGCCGCGACAACGGCGGTGTCCACATCAACTCGGGCATCCCGAACCACGCCTTCTACCTGGCGGCCACGGCCCTCGGCGGCCACGCCTGGGAGCGCGCGGGGCTGATCTGGTACGACGTGCTGACCGGCGGCGAACTGAAGCAGCAGGCCATGTTCGCCGACTTCGCCACGCTCACCGTCAAGGCCGCGCGGGAGCGGTTCGGCGACGGGGAGGAGCTGGACGCCGTGTCGAAGGCCTGGGAGCAGGTCGGGGTGCGGACCCTGTAGTTCCGTACTAGACAGGTGCCATGCGTATTCAGGTGAGGCGCACGGGCGGGTTCGCGGGCATCGAGCGGCATGCCGAGGTGGACACCTCCGGCCGCCCCGATGCCCCCGAATGGCACGCCCTGGCCGAGCAGGCGGTCGCCGCCGGCCGGCACACGCCGCCGATCGGGGTTCCGGACGGGTTCAGCTACCAGATCACCGTGGACGGGAAGACGGTGTACGCGGCCGACCCGCGACTGACGGACGAACAGCGGAAGCTGATCTCGCGGGTGCTCAAGGAAGGGGCGTAACAGCTCCTCCGCGGCGGCCTGTTGACTTCTGTTACCACCGGTACGGATGATCCAGCGCATGGCGACTGACGCAGGCACTCCGATCCCCCGCTTCCCGGCCGGCTTCCTCTGGGGCGTGTCGACCTCGGCGCACCAGATCGAGGGCGCGGCGGACGAGCGCGAGCCGTCCGTGTGGGACGCCTTCACGGCCGAGCCGGGCCGGGTGAAGGACGGCTCGACGGCGGCGGTGGCCTGCGACCACTACCACCGCCACCGCGAGGACGTGGCCCTGCTGGCCGGCCTCGGCGTGAACGCCTACCGCTTCTCGGTCTCGTGGCCGCGGGTGCGCTCCGAGAAGGGCCTGGACTTCTACGACCGGCTGGTGGACGACCTGTGCGCGGCGGGCGTCCGCCCGGTCCCGACCCTGTTCCACTGGGACCTGCCGGCGGACCTCGACTGGCTGGAGCGGGACACGGCCGCGCGCTTCGCCGAGTACGTCTCTCAGGTCGCCGGCCGCCTCGGGGACCGGGTGACGAAGTGGATCACCCTCAACGAGCCCGCCGAGCACACCCTGCTGGGTCACGCCCTGGGCGTGCACGCGCCGGGCAGGCAGCTGCTGTTCGACGCGCTCCCGGCCGCCCACCACCAGCTGCTGGCCCACGGCCTGGCCGTACGCGCCCTGCGCGCCTCGGGCGCCACGGACATCGGCATCGCCAACTCCCACGGCCCGACCTGGGCCGCGTCGACCGAGGCGGCGGACGTGGAGGCGGCCGAGTTCTACGACGTGCTGCTGAACCGCCTGTTCGCGGACCCGCTGCTGCTGGGCCGCTACCCGGACGGCATCGGCGAGCTGATGCCGGGGGACGTCGAGGCCGACCTGGAGGTGATCGCCGAGCCGCTCGACTGGTACGGCGTCAACTACTACGCGCCGACGCGGGTGGGCGCCCCGCAGGGCACCGACATCACCTTCGGCGGCGTCGCCATGCCCGCCGAGCTCCCCTTCGCGGTCCGGGAGATCACGGGCCACCCGGTCACCGACTTCGGCTGGCCGGTCGTGCCCGAGGGCCTGACCGAACTCCTCATGGCCTTCCGCGACCGCTACGGCGACCGGCTCCCGCCCGTCGTCATCACCGAGAACGGCTGCTCGTACCCGGACGTCGACGACCAGGACCGCATCGCCTACCTGGACGGCCACATCCGGGCCCTGCACCGGGCGCTGGAGGCGGGCGTCGACGTGCGCGGCTACTTCGTGTGGTCCCTGCTCGACAACTTCGAGTGGGCGGAGGGCTACGCACGCCGCTTCGGCCTGATCCACGTCGACTTCGAGACCCTTCGGCGGACCCCGAAGTCGTCGTACGGCTGGTACCGGGAGGTGCTGCGAGCTCAGGGGACGGGGACTACGGCTTGAGGCCCACGCCGGTCCACAGGCTGACCTCGGCGTCCGTCGGGGCGTCGCCGTCGGTGGCGTCGGGCCGCCAGCGGTGGCCGACGGTGACGCCGGGTTCGAGCAGCTCCAGGCCGTCGAAGAAGCGGGCGACGTCCGCCCGTGAGCGGAACTGCACCGGCGTCCCGGCAGAGGTGTAGATGTCGGTGACCTTCTGCCAGGTGGCCGGGTCGAAGTCGGGCGTGCAGTGGCTCAGCGCCAGGGCGCTGCCGGAGGGCAGGACGTCCAGCAGGCGGCGCACGATGCCGTACGGGTCCTGGGCGTCGGTGACGAAGTGCATCAGGGCGTTGAGGGACAGCGCGACCGGGCGGCTCAGGTCCAGGACCTCGGCCAGCTCTGGTGCGGTCAGCAGCGTCTGGGGGTCGTTGACGTCCGCCTCTATGTACGTCGTACGGCCCTCGGACGTGCTGCGCATCAGGCGCTCGGCGTACTTGAGGACGAGGGGGTCGTTGTCGGCGTAGACCACGCGGGCGTCGGGGACCACGGACTGGGCGACCTGGTGCAGGTTGGGCTCGGTGGGGATGCCGGTGCCGATGTCCAGCCACTGGCGGATGCTGTGCTCGCGGGCGAGGACCCGGGTGGCGCGGTGCATGAAGGCCCGGTTCTCGCGGGCGCAGACGAAGATGGCGGGGTAGGCCTCGGCGACCCGCTCGGCCGCCTGCTTGTCGACCTCGAAGTGGTCCTTGCCGCCGAGGTAGTAGTCGTACATACGGGCGGAGTGCGGCCTGCTGGTGTCGATGTCCCGCGCTGCCTGCGAGTGGGTCATGGGGGGTGCCTCTCGTGGGGGGTGGTGGTGCGATCCGGCTCGGTGGGGCTCAGTGGGCCGAGTGGCCGGTGAGATGGTCGGCGAGGCCCTGCTTGACCCCCGCGACGAACGCGGTGATCTCCTCGGGCGTGTAGATCAGCGCGGGGCCGGCGGGATCGGCCGACTGCCGAACCGCCACGCGGCCGTCGGCCAGTTGCTTGGTCTCCACGCACTGGCCCCCGTTGGGGCCGCTCCACGGACGTTCCCAGCCCTGTTCCCCGAGGTCCGACGCGGGCATCCCGTTGTAGACGGTGCCCTCGGTGATGGTCATGAGTACTCCTTCCGCATGCGGTTCAACAGCGCCTTGCTGTCCGCGGACGAGGTCTTCAGCGACAGCCGGTTGTGGGCCTCCAGATGGGCCACGACGTCGGCGCGCTGGTCGAGGTAGACCGACGCGGAGAGGATCTCGCTGTAGACGATGTCGGGCAGCTCCCGCTCCTCGAACCGGAAGTAGGTGAAGGGCGCGCACGCCCCGACGTGGGCGCCCGCGTCGAACGGCACGATGTCGACGCTGACGTGGTCCAGCTCGGAGGCCTCCAGGAGCCGGTCGATCTGCTCGCGCATCACCTCGGGGCCGCCCACGACCCGGTGCAGCACGGCCTCCTCCATCACCACCCACAGCGTGGGCGCGTCCGGCTTGGTGAGCAGGCTCTGGCGGCGCAGCCGCAGCTCCACGCGCCGCTGCAGGTCCTCGTCGTTGTCGTTCGGGAAGCCTCCACGCAGCACGGCACGCGCGTACCCGGGTGTCTGGAGCAGGCCGGTGACGTACTGCGGCTCATAGGTGCGCAGTGTTCTCGCGCCGGTCTCCAGACTGACGTAGGCGGTGAACCAGGAGGGCATCACATCGCGGTACGGGTGCCACCAGCCGGGCTCGTTGGCCCGCTCGGCCAGGGTGACGAACTCGTCGATCTCCTGCTGCTCCGCCCCGTAGGTCTGGAGCAGCTTCTCGACGTAGAGGATCTTCAGACCGACCTCGGCCTTCTCCAGGCGGCGGATGGTCAGCGGGGTGACGCGCAGGGCCTTGGCGGCTTCGTCGAGGGAGAGGCCCGCGGTCTGCCGGGCCTCCTGGAGACGGCGTCCCAGGATCATGCGGAGAACGGTGGGCGCGCCGGCGCCGGTGCCTGATCGCGCGTCGCTCACGCCGTGCCTCCCGAGGGGTCGTCACCGGCGCAAGCCTGACAGGGACTTGATCGTTCCGCCAAGCGACCCGGAGCAGCGATACCTTCCACCTGAAATTATCAGGCAGATGGTTGCAGCGTGAACTGCTCTGCGAGCATAGTTACTCGTGGGAACAGGGCACCGGAACCCCCAACTCCCCTTTCCGGACGGTCTGATTCGCGCCTCGCCCCTTCCTCGACTGCGCCCACCCCCCACGGAAGGCGAACGCCGTGTCCCCCCACACGACTTCCACCCCCCGGTTCCTGGACGCGGTGCGCCCGGGCCGCACGCACTGGCTGGAGCTGCCGTCCCACCGGACCAGCGTCAGAGTGGCCCGTCATGCCACGCAGGCGCGGCTGGCCTCGTGGCAGGTGCCCGACGAGGTGTGCGCGAACGCCGTCCTGCTGGTGTCCGAGCTGGTGACCAACGCCGTGCTGCACACGCCCGGCGAGTGGGTCCTGTGCGGCGTCGGCCGGATGACGGCGGAGCGTTTCCGCCTGGAGGTGCACGACGGCGACCTCACGGGCCGCGGCATCCCCGACCGCTGCCCCGGCCTCGACGACGAGGGCGGCCGCGGCCTGCTGCTCGTCCGCGAGATAGCCGACAGCTGGGGAGTCACGCGCTCGCCCCTCACCGGCGGAAACGCGGTCTGGGCGAGCCTGGCGACGGCGTTATAGCGCGCTTTGAAAGCTCAGAACCCCAGCTTGCGCAACTGTCGCGGATCCCGCTGCCAGTCCTTCGCGACCTTCACGTGCAGGTCCAGGAACACGGGTGTACCGAGCAGGGCCTCGATCTGCTTGCGGGACTTGATGCCGACTTCCTTCAGGCGCTTGCCCTTGGGGCCGATGATGATGCCCTTCTGACTGGGGCGCTCGATGTAGACGAAGGCGTGGATGTCGAGCAGGGGCTTGTCGGCGGGGCGGTCCTCGCGGGGGAGCATCTCCTCGACGACGACGGCGATGGAGTGCGGGAGCTCGTCGCGGACGCCCTCCAGCGCGGCCTCGCGGATCAGCTCCGCGATCATGACCTGCTCGGGCTCGTCGGTCAGGTCACCCTCGGGATAGAGCGCCGGGCCCTGAGGGAGGAGCGGGACGAGCAGATCGGCCAGCAGGTCCACCTGCTGGTCGCCGACCGCCGACACCGGGACGATCTCCGCCCACTCGAAGCCCAGCTCCTTGCCGAGCTGGTCGATCGCGATGAGCTGCTCGGCGAGCGTCTTGCTGTCCACCAGGTCGGTCTTGGTGACGATGGCGATCTTCGGCGTCTTCTTGATGGACGCCAGTTCCTTCGCGATGAAGCGGTCACCGGGGCCGAGCTTCTCGTTCGCCGGCAGGCAGAAGCCGATCACGTCGACCTCGGCCCACGTCGTGCGCACGACGTCGTTCAGCCGCTCGCCCAGCAGCGTGCGCGGCTTGTGCAGCCCCGGGGTGTCGACCAGGATCAGCTGGGCGTCCGGGCGGTGCACGATGCCCCGCACGGTGTGCCGCGTCGTCTGCGGCTGGTTCGCCGTGATCGCCACCTTCTGGCCGACCAGAGCATTCGTGAGGGTGGACTTGCCCGCGTTGGGGCGGCCCACGAAGCAGGCGAAGCCGGCCCTGTGGACAGCCTCGGCCGGCTCTTCGGATGACTGGGTACGAACGCTCATGGCGCCCATTCTCCCTGATCCACAGACCCCTGCCGCACAGGCGCCCGAACGCCGCCCGCGCCGTGAGGTTCACGAAACCCGCAAGCAACGAAACGTCACGGAAACACACCCGTACGCAACCGGAAACGCAGGCCGGTGAACCTCTGACGAGCCCCCGGAGCCCCACCTCGTTGGAGACACCGTGCCTCTGGCCGCCGCAAGCGCCGACACCGGCGACACCGCCTGGCTGCTCGCCGCCACCGCTCTCGTCCTGCTGATGACCCCGGGCCTGGCCCTGTTCTACGGCGGCATGGTCCGCACGAAGAGCGTGCTCAACATGCTGATGATGAGCTTCGTGTCGATCGCCCTGGTGACCGTGGTGTGGCTGGCCGCCGGGTACTCCCTCGCCTTCGGCGAGGACACCGCGGGCGGGCTCATCGGCGGCCTCGACCACGCGGGCATGAGCGGCCTCGGCCCGGACAGCCTCCAGGGGACGGTCCCCACCCTCCTCTTCGCCACCTTCCAGCTCACCTTCGCGATCATCACGGCCGCCCTGGTCAGCGGCGCGGTCGCCGACCGGGCGAAGTTCGGGGCGTGGCTGGTCTTCGTGCCGGTGTGGGCGCTGCTCGTATACGTTCCGGTCGCACACTGGGTCTGGGGCCCGGGCGGCTGGATCCTGGAGAAGCTCGGTGCCCTGGACTTCGCCGGCGGTCTGCCCGTGGAGATCGTCTCCGGCGCCTCGGGCCTGGCGTTGTGCCTGGTCCTGGGCCCGCGACTGGGCTTCAAGAAGGACGCCATGCGCCCGCACAACCTGCCCATGGTGATGCTCGGCGCCGGTCTGCTCTGGTTCGGCTGGTTCGGCTTCAACGCCGGGTCCGCCCTCGGCGCCAACGGCCTCGCGGCCGCCGCGTTCCTCAACACCCTCGCCGCGGGCTGCACCGGCCTGCTCGGCTGGCTCTTCGTCGAGCAGAAGCGCGACGGCCACCCCACGACCCTGGGCGCCGCGTCCGGCGCGGTCGCCGGCCTGGTCGCCATCACCCCGTCCTGCGGCTCGGTCTCCCTGCTCGGCGCCCTGGTCGTCGGCCTCACCGCCGGTGCCGTCTGCTCGTACGCCGTGAGCTGGAAGTTCAAGCTGAACTACGACGACTCCCTCGACGTCGTCGGCGTCCACCTGGTCGGCGGGATCATCGGCACGCTCCTCATCGGCGTCTTCGCCGTGGAGTCGATGACCGGCGGCGCCGAGGGCCTCCTCTACGGCGGCGGCCTCGGCCAGCTCGGCAAGCAGCTGCTGGCCGTGGTCGTGGTGGCGGTGTACGCGTTCGGTGTGACGTACGGGATCGGCAAGCTGATCGACGCCACGATGGGCCTGCGCGCGAGCGAGGAGCAGGAGCAGACGGGCCTGGACCTTACGGTGCACGCCGAGACGGCCTACGATCACGGGGTCCTGGGCCACGGCGCCCCGGTCTCCTCCTCCGTCGTCCCCTCCGCCCAGAAGGTCACCCCCCAGGCATGAAGCTCATCACCGCGATCGTCAAGCCGTACCGCCTCGACGAGATCAAGAACGCCTTGCAGGAACTCGGCGTGCAGGGCCTGACCGTGAGCGAGGCCAGCGGCTACGGCCGGCAGCGCGGCCACACCGAGGTGTACCGCGGCGCCGAGTACCAGGTCGACCTGGTGCCGAAGGTCCGGATCGAGGTCGTCGTCGAGGACGCGGACGCCGAGGCCGTCATCGACGCGGTCGTGAAGGCCGCGCACACCGGCAAGATCGGCGACGGCAAGGTGTGGGCGCTGCCCGTGGACACGATCGTGCGGGTGCGGACGGGCGAACGCGGGCCGGACGCGCTGTAGCTCGCGCCCGGCCCGGCCGGGATCAGTCGAACACGAACGGGCCCGGCGACTGCGGCCCGGTCGCCGTGCAGGTGATGGTGATGCCGAAGACGGTCATCCTCAGCGAGCCGCCGAAGGCCTCCAGGCTGTCGCCGGAGGCCACGGTGCCGCTGAGGGGGCCGACCTCGACGGGGGCGCCGGCGGACATCGCCGGGTTCTGAGTGCCGGTGAAGTCGACGGTGCCGCCGCCGGACTTCACCAGAGTGAGGGTGGACGCGATCGAGTCCTCGCCGAGGGCGATCGGCGCGGTGATCGCGGAGGACTTGACGGTGACGGTGGCGGCGGTGCCGTCCTGCGTGGCCGTGAGCGTGGCCTCGCCGCTGCCGAAGGTGCCGCAGTCGGCGCTGATCGTCGCCGTCTGCGGGGTGACGGCGAGTGCGGCGGGGGCGAAGGCGAGCCCGGTGACCGCGAGGGCCCCGGCCGCCAGGGCCGCGCCTGCTGCGATTCGCTTGCGTCTCATGGGATTCCGGCTCCGTTTCCGTGTGGGGGGACGCTCGGCGGGTGAGTGCGGGCACGTCACACGAGCGCCGAACCTGACGGTCCGTCGGAACTTACGGTTCCCATTGATGCGCCTGGGGCAGACGGCGGCAAGGTTGAATTCGCGCCTAATTACCGCCGGTTACACCGGACTTCAGCCGGCCGTCACGGTCGTCCGGACCGTCCCGTCGGGCCCGGCCACCAACACCGGCGTCTGCGCGCCACCGAGATCCCGTACCGCCGCCCGGTCCTCGTCGGACGCGGTCTCCGCCTCCGTCACCACGGCAGCGGCCTCCAGGGACTGCGCACCCGAGGCCACCGCCATCGCCACCGCCGTCCGGAGGGCACTGAGCTTCAGGGAGTCGAGGGCCACGGTCCCCGCGACATACGTACGTCCGGTCTCGTCCCGTACGGCCGCGCCCTCGGGCACACCGTTGCGGGCCCGTGCGGAACGGGCCAGGGTGACGATCTTGCGGTCCTCGGGGTCGAGCGCGCTGCTGTCGGTCATGGTCTGAGCATACGTAAGCGTCAGGACCGGTCGAGGCGCAGGCGGTCCGCTCGCGGCAGGCCCGCGACGACGAGGTCGTAGGAGTCCTCGACGAGCTCCCGGACCAGCCGGTCCGGGAGTCCCCCGTCGCACGTGACCGTGTTCCAGTGCCGCTTGTTCATGTGCCAGCCGGGGACGATGAACCCCTCGTGCTCACGGCGCAGCCGGATCGCGTCGTCCGGGTCGCACTTGAGGTTGACCTTCAGGGGACGCGCGTCGAGGTGCGACAGGGCGAAGAGCTTGCCCTGGACCTTGAAGACCGAGATCTCCGGGCTGAACGGGAAGTCCTCGACCGCCGCGTTGAACGACAGGCAGAACGCGCGCAGTTCCTGCGGAGTCATTCCGGCTTCTCCTCCTCGTCCGATGGGAGATCCGCCGGGTCCACCGGCTCCACCAGCACCGTCACGATCTTGTTCCTCCGGCCGGCCGCGGCCTCCGCGGTCAGACGCAGTTCCCGGCCGTCGGGGAGGCCGACGACGGACGAGGCACCGGCGATGGGAACCCGGCCCAGCGCCTTCGCCAGCAGACCGCCGACCGTCTCGACGTCCTCGTCGTCGAACGCCTCCAGGCCGTACAGCTCGCCCAGGTCGCCGATGTCCAGGCGGGCGGTGACCCGGTAGCGGTCCTTGCCGAGGTCCTCCACCGGCGGCAGTTCGCGGTCGTACTCGTCGGTGATCTCGCCGACGATCTCCTCGAGGATGTCCTCGATGGTGACGATGCCGGCGGTGCCGCCGTACTCGTCGACGGCGACGGCGACGTGGTTGCGTTCCTTCTGCATCTCGCGCAGCAGGTCGCCCGCGTTCTTGGTGTCGGGCACGAAGAACGCCGGGCGCATCGCCGTGGACACCTGCTCGGACTCGGCGTCGCGGCTGATGTGCGTCTTGCGGACCAGGTCCTTCAGATACACGATCCCGACGATGTCGTCCTCGCTCTCGCCGGTCACCGGGATCCGCGAGAAGCCGGAGCGCAGGGCGAGGGTGAGGGCCTGGCGGATGGTCTTGTAGCGCTCGATGACCACCAGGTCCGTGCGCGGGACCATGACCTCGCGGACGAGGGTGTCGCCCAGCTCGAAGACCGAGTGCACCATGCGGCGCTCCTCGTCCTCGATGAGCGACTCCTTCTCGGCGAGGTCGACCAGCGCGCGCAGCTCCGCCTCGGAGGCGAACGGGCCGCGCCGGAAGCCCTTGCCGGGGGTGAGCGCGTTGCCGATGAGGATGAGCAGCGACGGGATCGGGCCCATGATCCGGGCCAGCGGCACCAGGACGTACGCCGAGAGCGTCGCCGTGTTCAGCGGGTGCTGGCGGCCGATGGTGCGCGGGGAGACGCCGACGGCGACGTACGACACGAGGACCATGACCGCGATGGCGATCAGGAGGGCCTCGGTCGTGCCGTCGAACTCCTTCAGGCAGCCGTAGGTGATCAGCGCGGCGGCGGCCATCTCGCAGGCGACACGGACCAGCAGCGCCACGTTCAGATAGCGGGTCGGGTCGGCGGCGACCTGGGACAGCTTGGCGCTGCCCCGGCGGCCGGAGCGCACGGCCTCCTCCGCACGGAAGCTGGAGACGCGCGCGAGGCCCGCCTCCGCGCAGGCGGCGAGCCACGCCACGACGACCAGGGCGACCGCACCCAGGGCCAGTTGCGGACTCATCGGCGGCGCTACGAGACCGTCGGCGCCGGGGACGGGCCGGTCAGGCCCCGCTCCGCGCGCCAGCCGTCCACGATGGCCGCCTGGAGGCCGAACATCTCGGCCTTCTCGTCCGGTTCCTCGTGGTCGTAGCCGAGCAGGTGCAGCACGCCGTGGACGGTGAGGAGCTGGAGCTCCTCGTCCATGGAGTGCTGCGTGCCCGCTTCCCTGCCCTGCTTCTCCGCGACCTCGGGGCACAGCACGATGTCGCCGAGCAGCCCCTGCGGCGGCTCGTCGTCGTCCTTGGGCGGCGGGCGCAGCTCGTCCATCGGGAAGGACATGACATCCGTGGGGCCCGGCAGGTCCATCCACTGGATGTGGAGCTGCTCCATGGCGTCGGCGTCCACGACGATCACCGAGAGCTCGGAGAGTGGGTGGATGCGCATCCGCGCCAGCGCGTAGCGGGCGATGTCGAGGATCGCCTGCTCGTCGACCTCGGTGCCGGACTCGTTGTTGACGTCGATCGACATGGTGTGGTGCTTGTCTACTTCCCCTTGTGCCCGGACTTGCCTCGGCTCTTGTGCGCGCCGTTCTGGGTGCCGTGCTTGGTGTCGTACTGCTCGTACGCGTCGACGATACGGCCCACCAGCTTGTGCCGGACGACATCGTGGGACGACAGCCGGGAGAAGTGGACGTCCTCGACGCCGTCCAGGATGTCCTGCACCTGCCGCAGACCGCTCTTCGTCCCGTCCGGGAGGTCGACCTGCGTCACGTCACCCGTGATCACGATCTTCGAGTCGAAGCCGAGGCGGGTGAGGAACATCTTCATCTGCTCGGGGCTCGTGTTCTGGGCCTCGTCCAGGATGATGAAGGCGTCGTTGAGCGTGCGGCCGCGCATGTAGGCGAGCGGCGCGACCTCGATCGTGCCCGCCGCCATCAGCCGTGGGATGGAGTCCGGGTCGAGCATGTCGTGCAGCGCGTCGTAGAGCGGGCGCAGGTACGGGTCGATCTTCTCGTAGAGCGTGCCCGGGAGGAATCCGAGCCGCTCTCCGGCCTCGACCGCCGGGCGGGTCAGGATGATGCGGTTGACCTGCTTGGACTGCAGGGCCTGGACGGCCTTGGCCATCGCCAGGTACGTCTTGCCGGTACCCGCCGGCCCGATGCCGAAGACGATCGTGTGCTTGTCGATCGCGTCCACGTAGCGCTTCTGGTTGAGCGTCTTGGGGCGGATCGTGCGGCCTCGCGAGGACAGGATGTTCTGCGTGAGCACCTGGGCCGGGGTCTCCTGGCCGTCGCTCTCCCCGTTCTCGCTCGCCTTGAGCATGGCGATCGAGCGTTCCACTGCGTCCTCCGTCATCGGCTGTCCGGTGCGGAGCACCAGCATCATCTCGTCGAACACGCGGGCGATGAGGGCGACGTCCACGGGGTCGCCGACCGCGCTGATCTCATTGCCCCGGACATGGATGTCGGCCGCCGGGAAGGCCTTCTCGATCACGCGCAGGAGGGCGTCGCCGGAACCCAGCACGGTCACCATGGGGTGCTGAGCGGGGACGGTGAACTGTGCTCTCGCCTGCTCCTGCGCGGGGGTGTGAGCTGTCGGTGTCTGAGTCATGGGCCGGCGCTGAAGGCCTGCGGTTCCTCCTCTTCACGGCCGCGTAGCTGAGGGCGGCCTCGCGATTCCCAGGGTACGACGGGGGACTGACAACGCCGTAGGGGTTTTGGGGGCGGGGTTTCCACCAGGGCTCCGGGCGGCCACAGCGTCACGCCGAGCGCCGGAAGCCGATCGTCGGTACAGCACGCCGCAACGGCCAGGGCCTCACCAACTCCTCCGACACCAGCCCCGCCAGGAACCCGTACCGCTGCAAGGCCTCCGGATCCTGCCCCTCCACCGACTGCACCCTGCGCCACCACGCCGCGATCTCCGACCACCCCGGCGCCGACAACGACCCGCCGAACTCCTGCACCGACAGCGCCGCCGTCAGGCCGGCGAAGGCCAGCCGGTCCGCCAGCGGCCAGTCCGCCAGCGTCCCGGTCACGAACCCGGCGACGAACACGTCCCCCGCCCCGGTCGGATCGAGCGCCTCGACCTCGATCGCCGGCACCTCCGCCGTCTCCCCCGTACGCCGGTCCACCGCGTACGCCCCGTCCGCCCCGAGAGTGACCACCGCGAGCGGCACGTAGTCGGTCAGCGCGTGCGCCGCTGCCCTGGGACAGTCCGCGCCCGTGTACCGCATGGCCTCCTCCGCGTTCGGCAGGAACGCCTCGCAGTGCCGCAGGTCGGACAGCGCCGCCAGGTCCCACGCGCCGGTGTCGTCCCAGCCGACGTCGCCGAAGACCCGGGTGCCCTTGCTCGCGGCCTGGGCGATCCAGGGCGCGCTCACGCCGGGGGCGAGGGAGGCGACGGCGGCACGCGCGCGGGGCGGGCACTCGGGGGCGGGCTCCTCCGGGGGCGGCTCGTGGCCGTGCGAGACCATCGTGCGCTCCCCCTCGTAGGCCATGGAGACCGTCACCGGGGAGTGCCAGCCGGGCACCGTGCGCGACGGGGAGAGGTCGATGCCCTCGCCGTGCTCCAGGGCGTCCCAGCAGTAGTCGCCGTAGTGGTCGTCGCCGAAGGCCGCCGCGAGGGACGTCCGCAGGCCGAGACGGGCCAGGGCGGTGGCCATGTTGGCGACGCCGCCGGGGCTCGACCCCATCCCGCGTGCCCAGGACTCGGTCCCGCGCACCGGGGCGGAGTCGAGCCCGGTGAAGATGATGTCGAGGAAGACGGTGCCGGTGAGGTAGACGTCCCAGGGCGGGTCGTCCGGCGCGCGCAGCGGGGCGAGGGGATCGACCTGGCTCTGGCGGTGCGATCCCTTTCCGGCCGGGCCCTTTCCTGCCGGGGCGGTGGACGCGATCACGATGCGCTCCCTGACGTGGTGCGGATCAGGCCAGTGTGCACCACACCACCGACAACGTGACGCCGATCACGCCGGGCCCACCCGTTCCGTCAGCTCGCACCGGCCCCCGCGCGCCCCCTGGGCGCCCGGAGAGCCGGGGCTACCAGCGGGGCATCGAGGGCGTCACCCACTCCGGGTCGGCGACCCGCATGGCCGCCGCGTCGTCGCGGTCCCGCAGCGCACCGTCGTCATCCAGCCACCGCCGGTGCAGTACGGCCAGCCGCTCACGGTCGAGCTCCACGCCGAGCCCGGGCGCGTCCGACACGGTCACCCTGCCGCCCTCGAAGGTGAGCCGCTCGGTGAGCACGTCCTCCGACTGCCAGGGGTAGTGGGAGTCACAGGCGTGGTGGAGGTCCGGGACGGTGGCCGCCACGTGGGTCATCGCGGCGAGCGAGATGCCCAGGTGGGTGTTGGAGTGCATCGACACGCCGACGCCGAAGGTGCGGCAGACGGCCGCGAGCTGCTGGGTGTTGCGCAGTCCGCCCCAGTAGTGGTGATCCGAGAGCACCACCTGGACCGCGCCCGCGGTGAACGCCTCCTTGATCTCGGCGAAGGTCGTCACGCACATGTTGGTGGCGAGGGGCACCCCGGTCCGCTCGGCGACCTCGGCCATGGCCGGGGTGCCGAGGGTCGGGTCCTCCAGGTACTCCAGGACGTCCCCGAGTTCCCGCGCCACCTTCAGCGAGGTCTGAAGGGACCAGGCGCCGTTGGGGTCGAGCCGCAGCGGGTGCCCGGGGAACGCCTCGGCGAGCGCCCGGACCGCCGCGATCTCCTCGTCGGGCGGGAAGACGCCGCCCTTGAGCTTGAAGGAGGTGAAGCCGTACCGCTCGGTGAACCGGCGGGCCTGTTCCACCACCCCGGCCGGGTCGACGGCGGCTCCCCAGTCGTCCTTCTCGCAGGTGACGCCATCCGGGTGAGAGGCCCACTTGTAGAACAGGTACGCGCTGTACTCGACGGCGTCGCGCACCTTGCCGCCCAGCAGCGCGTGCACGGGCAGCCCGAGGGCCTTGCCGAGGGCGTCGAGGCAGGCGACCTCGAACGCGGAGACGACGGAAAGGCGCAGCTTGTCGGCGGTCTGGACGCCGCGCAGCCCGCCGACGTCGACGGCGTTCTCGACCCGGGAGGCGTCCACCGCGACCTGGTCCGCGAGCGTGAACAGCCCGTTCAGATCGCTGACCGGCCGTCCCTTCAGCCGCTCGGCGAAGGGCCGGGCCAGCTCCAGGTACTTGGTGTCGCCGTAGGTCTCCCCCACGCCCGTGACCCCGTCCGCCGTGACGACCTCGACGACCAGCCGGGGCGTGTACGGCTGGTGCACGCCCTGTGTGTTGAGCAGCGGCGGGTCCGCGACCAGGATCGGCGTCAGCCGCACGTCGGTGATGGCGAGGTTCACAGGGCGGCTCCTACGAGGTCGAGTCCCGTGGCGAGGAGGGCGGTGAGGGCGGCCTGGTCGGCGGGCGAGGGGTCGGTGAGCGGGGCGCGTACGGGGCCCACGGCGTGGCCGCGCAGGCGGGCCGCCGCCTTCACCAGCGACACGGCGTACCCGGGGACGCGGTCGCGCAGTTCGACGAGCGGGACGTAGAAGCCGCGCAGCAGCTTGTCGACGGTGCCGTGGTCACCGTCGCGCAGGGCGGCGAAGAAGGCGCCGGCGATCTCGGGGGCGAAGGCGTGCACGGCGGACGAGTAGGCGGGGACGCCGACGGTGGCGTAGGCGCGGGCCTGGATCTCGGCGGTGGCGGCGCCGTTGAAGAACAGGAAGTCCTCGGGCGCGGCGAGGGTGAGGCGCTGGAGCCGGTCGAGGTCGCTGTGGCCGTCCTTGAGGCCGATGACACCTGGCAGGGCCGCGATGCGCTTGAGCGACTCGGCGGTGAACGCGACCTGGCCGCGCTGGTAGGCGATCAGGGGCAGCCGGGTGCGGGCGGCGATCTGTTCCAGCTGGGCGACCAGGCCGTCCTGCGGGGCGGCGACGAGGTAGTGCGGCAGCACGAGGAGGGCGTCGGCCCCGGCGTCCTCGGCGATGCGGGCGAACCGGACGGCCTGCGCCCAGCCGTAGCCGATGCCCGCGACGACGGGTACGCGGCCCGCCGCCTCCTCGACCGTGATGGCGACGACCTGCCGGTACTCGTCCTCGTCGAGCGAGAAGAACTCGCCGGTGCCGCAGGCGGGGAAGACGGCGCCGGGCGAGGCGGCGAGCCGGTCCGCGACGTAGGCGCGGAAGCCCTCCGGATCGAGGCTGCCGTCGTCGCGGAAGCTGGTCAGCGGGAACGACAGCACGCCGCCGGCCATGCCCTCCCGCAGGCGGTGCGCCACCCCGTCCGGGCCGGCGCTCACCGTCATCTCCTCGGTCATCCCCTCGCCATCTCCTTATGTAGACGTCATTTATGTATGAGAATGGTGGTTGAGTACGCGAACGTCAACCGCGCGGGGCGGTCCGATTTACGATCGGCGCATGTCAGACACAGGGGGCGTCCGTGAAGTGAAGTCCGCGGCCCGCACGGTCGAGCTGCTGGAACTCCTCGCGGCGCGCGGCGACCGCCCGGCCCGGCTCCAGGAGCTGGCCGACGAACTCGGCGTGCCGCGCAGCTCGATGTACGCGCTGCTCCAGACCCTGATCTCGCGCGGCTGGGTCCGCACGGACGTCACCGGCTCCCTGTACGGCATCGGCATCCACGCCCTGCTCACCGGCACCGGTTACCTCGACTCCGACCCGCGGGTCCGGGTCGTACGGCCATATCTCGACGAGGCGTCCGAGGCGCTCGGCGAGACGATCCACATGGGGCGGCTGGACGGCCGGGACGTGGCGTACCTGGCGACGCGGGAGTCGCACGAGTACCTGCGCACGATCAGCCGGGTGGGGCGCCGCCTGCCCGCGCACGCCGGGGCGCTGGGCAAGGCCCTGCTGGCACAACGCCCGGATGCGGAACTGCCCGAGGGGCCGTACGAGGCGCTGACCCCGAACACGCACACCAGCCGGGAGTCCCTCACGGCCGACCTGGCCCGGGTCCGGGCCCGCGGCTGGTCCGTGGACCGCGAGGAGGGCGTGACCGGCATCGTCGGCTTCGGGTTCGCGCTGCGCTACGACACCCCCGCACTGGACGCGATCAGCTGCTCGGTGCCGGTGGCCCGGCTCACGCCGGAGCACGAGGAGCGGATCGTCGCGGTGATGCGGGAGATCCGGGCGAAGGTGGAGGCGACGGTTCCGGGGGCCGGATCGGTGCGCTGGCGCTAGCGGAACCCGCACGCCACCTCGCGAAAGGCCCTCGTCTACCCGGACTTCACCGCACCAAACGCAACGTGCGCCACATCACACCCTCCGGGTTAACTCGTACGACTACTTGCTTGATACAAATTGCCCGCGCGTTCCTGTCCGTCGACGGTCGTCGCCCAACCCCCCTCCTCCACCGCTCCTTTCGCATGCCCTGGGAACGCCCGTGTTCGCCCCCCGCACCACCCCCTGGCCCCTCGTCGCCCTTTTCACGGCCGGGTACCTCGCCCCGTATCTGCTGCCGACCACCGTCGGCAGACTCGACTCGGGCCTTCCGCTCTCCGCCACCCAGGCCGGCGCCGTCGGCAGTGCGCTGCTGCTGAGTTCGGCGACCGCCGGATTCGCCCTGGCCTCACGGGTCGAGCGGATCGGAGCCCGCACCCTCGCCCGGCTCGGGCTCGCACTCGCCCTGCTCGGCTACGGCGCTGCCGCGCTGACCACCGCCGTCCCCGCCGTCGTCGCCGGCGCCATGGTCGGCGGCTTCGGATCCGGCACGGCCACCACCGTCGCCGCGACCCTGATAGCCGCCCAGCGGGACCCGCACCGGGCCTCCACGGCCGGGCTGCTCACCGTCTCCGCCCTCGCGGGCGCCGTGTATCTGACGGTCCCGCACCTCGGCCCGGGGCACGGACTGCCCCTGGCCGCGATCGCCCTCACGGCCCTGGCCGTGTGGCCGCTGACCGGCCGCCTGCCCGCCGGTACGCCCGCCGCACCCACGCGCCACCACAAGGCCCGGCTGCCGCACGCCCGTTCGGGCCTGGTGCTGGCCGCCGCCATGCTGTGCTGGTCGCTCGCCCAGAACTCCCTGTGGGGCGTGAGCGGACAGATCGGGCTGACCCAGGCCCACCTCGGCGAGGCCACCGTCGGTGCCGTCTTCGCCGTGGCGCTGGGCGCCGGACTGACCGGCGTCCTCGCGGCGGGCGCGCTCGGGGCGCGGCTGGGACGCGCGGTGCCGATCGGGGCGGGCACGGTCCTGATCGCCGGCTGCATCGTGCTCAGCGCCTCCGCGACCGACCTGACGAGCTTCGCCACCGGCGAGATCGCCTGGAACACCCTGTATCCGGTGGTGCTGTCGTACCTGATCGGGCTGGCCGCCTCGCTCGACCCGCGCGGCCGCTGGGCGGTGCTCGTCGGCTCGGCGTCCTCGCTGGGCACGGCCGCCGGGCCGCTGGCCGGCAGCGTGCTGTCGGCGCAGGCCGGGTTCCCGGTCATGGGCGCGATCCTGGCCGCCGGTCTGCTGGTGATCGCCCTGCCGATGACCGCCGTCGCCCTGCACACGAGCGGGCGCCCGCTGCTCGCCGGGGCGATCCGCCGCCGCGGCGGCCACCCGGCCGCCCTGGTCGCCGCCACCACGGGCACCCCCACCGGCGCGGTCCCCGAGATCGGCGCCCGGGAACAGCAGGTGGTGGAGATCCCCGTGGACGCCCCGGCCGTCCCGGCCCAGCGCGCCTACGGCCAGGCGGGGTCGGAGGTCCTGTGAGGCCGGGGGATCTTCTACGGCTGCGGGTTCCTCAGCGGAACTCGTAGGCCTCCACCTCGGCGAGATACCGCGCCCGCAACTCCTCGTCGTCCTCCAGGAACGAGGCGAGGAAGGAGTTGCGGGCGAGCTCGCGCAGCCGCTCCTCGCTCAGGCCGAGGGTGCCGCGCACGGCATCGAAGTTGTCACCGGCGTACCCGCCGAAGTACGCCGGATCGTCCGAGTTGACCGTGCACATGAGGCCGGCGTCCAGCATGGCGGGCAGCGGATGGTCGGCGAGGGTTTCGACGGTGCGCAGCCGGACGTTCGACAGGGGACACAGCGTCAGCGGCACCCGCTCCCGCACCAGCCGCTCCACCAGCACCGGGTCCTCCACGCAGCGCAGCCCGTGGTCGACCCGCTCGACGCCGAGGACGTCCAGCGCCTCGGTGATGTACTCCGGCGGCCCCTCCTCACCGGCGTGCGCGACCCGCCGCAGCCCGAGCGTCGCGGCGGCCTCGTACACCTCGCGGAACTTCGCCGGCGGATGCCCGACCTCGGCCGAGTCGAGTCCGACGCCGGTGATCCGGTCCAGGTACGGCTTGGCCGCCTCCAGGGTCGCCAGGGCCGACTCGGCGGACTCGTCGCGCAGGAAGCACAGGATCAGCCGGGTCGAGACACCGTGCTTGGACTCGCTGTCACCGAGCGCCCGCCACAACCCCTCGACGACGGTGCCGAGCTCCAGGCCGCGGCTGGTGTGGGCCTGCGGGTCGAAGAAGATCTCGGCGTGCCGCACACCCTGGGCGGCGGCGCGTTCGAGGTACTCGTTCGCCAGGTCCTCGAAGTCCCGCTCGGTGCGCAGGACGGCCATGAGCTCGTAGTACAGGTTCAGGAACGACTGGAGGTCCTCGAACCGGTAGGCCTCGCGCAGCTCGTCCGTGTCCGCGTACGGCAGCGTGAGGCCGTTGCGCGTGGCGAGCTCGAAGGCGAGTTCCGGTTCCAGGGTGCCTTCGATATGAAGGTGCAGTTCGGCTTTGGGGAGGGACATCAATTCATCGTACGGGCGTTTCACCGACGCTTCGGAACCGGCACCCTCAGCAGATCGTGGGCCACGGTCAGCTCGCCCTCGTACCCCGCCGCCCGCGCCTGCCGCTCGAACTCGTCGGGGTCGGTGTAGCGCTGGCTGAAGTGGGTCAGCACGAGGTGCCGCACACCGCCGTCCCGGGCCACCCGGGCAGCCTGACCCGCCGTCAGGTGACCGTGTTCCACCGCGAGTTGCTCGTCCTCGTCGAGGAAGGTCGACTCGATGACGAGCATGTCGCAGCCCTCGGCGAGCGCGTACACCCCCTCGCACAGGCGGGTGTCCATGACGAACGCGAACCGCTGCCCGCGCCGCAGCTCGCTGACCTCGTCGAGCGAGACCCCGCCGAGCGAGCCCTCGCGCTGGATCCGGCCGATGTCCGGTCCCTTGATGCCGTGCGCGGCGAGCCGCTCGGGCAGCATGCGGCGGCCGTCGTGCTCGGTGATCCGGTAGCCGTACGACTCGATCGAGTGCGACAGCCTGCGGGTGTCCAGCGTGTACGACGGCGTGACCGCGAGCACACCGTCCCCGTCGGCCGGGGCCTCGGTGAGGGAGACGGTCGCGCGGAAGGGCGTGGCGAAATGGAGCCGCTCGTAGAAGCGCTGCCCGGACTTCGGGTAGTGGGCGGTGATCTCGTGCGGCACCTGGTCGAGGTTGATGCGCTGGATGACCCCGGGCAAGCCGAGTGCGTGGTCGCCGTGGAAGTGCGTGACGCAGATCCGGTTCAGGTCGTGCGCGGCGACCCCGGCACGCACCATCTGGCGCTGCGTGCCCTCGCCGGGGTCGAACAGGATGCCCTCACCGTCCCAGCGGAGCAGGTAGCCGTTGTGGTTGCGGTGGCGGGTCGGGACCTGGCTGGCGGTGCCGAGCACCACGAGTTCGCGTACGGACAAGGCGGACTACCCCGTTACCCCGGAGGCCAGTCGAGACCGCGGCCGCCGAGCACGTGGCCGTGCACGTGCCAGACCGTCTGGCCGGCGCCGCTGCCGGTGTTGAAGACGAGGCGGTAGCTGTCCAGCTTCTCCTCGTCGGCGACGGCCCGGGCCTCGCGGAGCACGTCCGCGGTGAGGGCCGGGTCGGCGGCGGCGAGGGCGGCGGCGTTCTCGTAGTGCGCCTTGGGGATGATCAGGACGTGGGTGGGGGCCTGGGGGTTTATGTCGCGGAACGCGACAGTCGTTTCCGTCTGGCGGACGATCGTCGCCGGGATGGTTCCAGCGACGATCTTGCAGAACAGGCAGTCGTCCTGGGGTTCCCCTGCCATGTTTCCTCCGGGGGTTGGCCGAATGGGGGTCCGACTCGGGCATCGTATCGTCGTCGGGTGCGGGCGCGTTTGGGCTGGTCGCGCCCACGCGGCGGAGCCGCAAATCGATACAGCCCCGCGCCCTTAAGAAGTCGGCAAAGCCGGAGGCGTTTTTGCGGGATTGGCCTCCAGACTCTCCAACGCGAGCCGGATGGCCTCGTCCAGTTGGGTGTCCCTGCCCGCCGCGTAGTCCTGGGGCCGCTGGAGGATCTCCACGTCCGGGTCCACCCCGTGGTTCTCCACCCCCCACTCGTAACCCTCCAGCCAGAAGGCGTACTTGGGTTGGGTGACCAGGGTGCCGTCGACCAGGCGGTAGCGGCTGTCGATGCCGATGACGCCGCCCCAGGTGCGGGTGCCGACCACCGGACCGAGGCCCAGGGCCTTGATCGCGGCGTTGACGATGTCGCCGTCGGAGCCGGAGAACTCGTTGGCGACGGCCACGACCGGGCCGCGCGGGGCGTCCTCGGGGTAGCTGTAGGGGCGCATGCCGCGGGGGACGGCCCAGCCGACGATGCGGCGGGCGAGTTTCTCGACGACCAGCTGGGAGGTGTGGCCGCCGCGGTTCTCCCGGACGTCGACGACCAGGCCCTCGCGGGCGACCTCGACGCGCAGGTCGCGGTGGATCTGGGCCCAGCCGGGGGCCTGCATGTCCGGGACGTGGAGGTAGCCGAGGCGGCCGCCGGACTTCTCGTGGACGTAGGCGCGCCGGTCGGCGACCCAGGCGTGGTAGCGCAGCGGCTCCTCGTCGGCGACCGGGACGACGACGGCGTGCCGCGGGTCGCCGCCGCCGGACGGGGAGACGGTCAGCTCCACCGGCTTGCCCGCCGTGCCGATCAGCAGCGGGCCGGGTCCTGCCACCGGGTCGACCGGCTGGCCGGCGACCGCGAGGATCGCGTCCCCGGGGCGTACGGCGACACCGGGCGCGGCCAGCGGGCTGCGGGCGTCCGGGTCGGAGGTCTCGGAGGGCAGGATGCGGTCGACGCGCCAGGTGCCGTCCTCGTGGCGGGAGATGTCGGCGCCGAGCAGGCCCTGGCGGGGACCGCCGCCGAAGCCGCCACGCGGGGTGACGTAGGCGTGCGAGGTGCCGAGTTCGCCCTGCACCTCCCACAGCAGGTCGACCAGGTCGTCGTGGGTGGCGAGCCGGTCCACGACCGGCCGGTAGCGGTCGAGGACGCCGTCCCAGTCGACGCCGCTCATGTCCGGCCGCCAGAAGTGGTCGCGCATGATGCGGCCGTTCTCGTCGAACATCTGCCGCCACTCGGCGGCCGGGTCGACGAACTGGCGTACGCGGCCCAGGTCGACGGTGATGTTGGTGTCGCTGTCGTCGTCGCCGGAGGCGCGCCGGTCGCTGGGGACGACCTTCAGCCGGCCGTCGGTCCACAGCAGCACCCGCTTGCCGTCGCCGCTGACCTCGAAGTGGTCGGCGTCGACGGCGAGATGCTCGATCCGCTGCTGGGCGAGGTCGTACCGCTCCAGCTCGGACTTGGGCTCGGGGTCGTCCGGGGTGGCCCGGGACGCGCCGAGCACACCGGCGACCGGGTGGCGCAGCCACAGGACGCCGTCCTTGGCGGCACGCAGGTTGGAGTAGCGGGCGGCCTCGACCGGGAAGGGCACGATGCGGTCGGCGAGGCCTTCGAGGTCGATGCGGGTGGTGGGGGTGCCCTCGCTGTCGGGGGTCTCCTCCCGGTCGGGCGTCTCGAAGGACCGGCCGTGCCGCTGGGGCCCGAACGGGGAGGGCGTGGTGGCCGCGAGGGTGATCAGATGCGGCCGGGCACCCTCCACGAAGGCCAGGTCGAAGACGTGCTCGTCGTAGACCGGGTCGAAGGAGCGGGTCGACAGGAACGCGAGGTGCTTGCCGTCCGTCGTGAACGCCGGCGCGTAGTCCTGGAAGCGCAGCGGGGTGGCCTCGGTGACCGACAGGTCGGTGGTGTTGGCGAGCTTCAGCTGCGACAGGGGGCGCGGGCCGGGGTGGGACCAGGCGAGCCAGGAGGAGTCGGGTGAGAAGACCAGCCCGGAGACGTCACCGTCCTCGCTGCGGTCCACCTCCCGCACCTCGCCCGTCTCCCGCTCCACGAGCAGCAGGCGCCCGTCGTGGGAGGCCACGGCCGCACGGCTGCCGTCCGGTGCCATGGCGAGCTCCAGCACCCTGCCGAGCTGCCCGGCGGCGAGCCGGCGCGGTGTCGCCCCCGGGGTGAGGCCGGTGGCGGGCGCGAACTCCAGGGCGTCGTCGCCCTCGGCGTCCGTGACCCACACCACCCACTCCTCGCCGTCCGCGCGGAACGTCCGCGGCAGCCGGGCCCGGACGCCGGGCGTCGCGGCCAGGGCGCGGGCCGGGCCGGAGCGGTGGGTGACCCAGTGGACGCAGCCGCGTACGGACACGGCGCTGCCGCGCGCGGTGTGGTCCGGGGACGCCGACCCGAACCACCGGGAGGCGTTCACGGGGAACGGCTGGAGGTCGACGCGCTGTCCGCCGAGCCGCACGTCGAGCCGCCGCGGCTCCGCCCCGTCCAGGTCGTCCAGCACCCACAGCTCACCGGCGCTGGAGTAGACGACACGGGTGCCGTCGGTCGCCGCGTGCCGGGCGTAGAAACCGTCGAGCGGTGTGTGCCGGCGCAGGTCGGATCCGTCGGCGAGGGAGGAGTACAGCGCGCCGGTGGCCTCGTGGTCGGAGAGGAAGGCGATCCGGTCCCCCACCCACAGCGGGTACTCGATGTTCCCGTCCAGCCCCTCGTGGAGCCGTACGAACTCGCCGTCTCCGTCGGGGTCGATCCACAGCTTCCCGGCGGTACCGCCCCGGTACCGCTTCCACCAGGCGGCCTCGCGCCCCATCGGCGCGGACAGCAGGACGACACTCGGCCCGAAGGCGATGTCACCGACCGGCCCGTACGGCAGCGTGGTGGCCGGACCGCCGTCGAGCGGCACGGCACGCGCCCACGTGCGCCGCAGGCTCGCCTGCCCGTGGGAGCTGATCGCGAGCACCTCGCCGTCCGGGGTCCAGCCGCGCACCTGTGTCTTCAGACTGCCCCAGTACGTCAGGCGCTTGGCGGGGCCGCCGTCGACCGGGGCGATGTGCACCTCGGGGGCGCCGTCCCGGGTGGAGGTCCAGGCGACGGTGGTGCCGTCGGGCGAGATGCGGGGCAGGGTCACCGGCACGTTCTCGGCGCTGACCCGCCAGGCCCGTCCGCCGTCGAGAGGAGCGAGCCACACGTCGTCCTCGGCGGTGAAGGCGACCAGGTCACCGTGCACGTGCGGGAAACGGAGGTAAGCAGGCGATGCGGACTGTGTCACCCGATCACCCTATGCAGGGAGGCCGTCGTACGGACAGGGTTCGGATCACTTGCCCTCGACAGGGCGGCAGTCCGGGTACCGGTCACACCAGATGGTCTGCGTGACGGTCACGGTGACGGTGGGGCCGGGCTGCCCGTTCGGGGGCCCGCCTCCGACGGGCGGCGGGCTGGTGGAGTTGCAGTCGCCGAGCCCGTCGACCTCGAACCACACCTTGCCGTCCACCTTGGCGGTGATGTTCCCGCGCACACAGGCGCCGTCCAGCGCGTGGGTGACCTTGCCGTCGACGGTGATGTCCTTCCCGTCCTCCGTCTCCCCCTCGCAGTCGACGGTGGCGACGGTCCTCTCACTCGCCGACGGCGACGGCTTCCCGCCCTGGCCGGAATCCCCGTAGGAGGCGGTGCACGTGAGCCAACGCACGCCGGCCTTCTGCCGGTTCAGCTCCTTGGTGACGGCCTCGTCGGTGGTGTACGCGACGGACGCGGAACTGATCCCGCCACCGGGTTCACACGCCACCACGCCGCCGACGGCAGCCACCGCGCAGGTCACCGCGACCGCCACCGTACGGTTGCGCGGCCCTCGCCGAATCCTCCTCAGTACCCCCATGGAGGGGAGCCTGCCACCGTCGGGGGCCGCGCGGTAGGGCGCAAAGGCGTCAGCCGCGCAGCAGCAACCACTCCTGCAGCTCGACCAAGTTGCCCTCGGGGTCCTTGAGGTGGGCGACGCGCAGGCGGTCGGTCAGGTGGGCCGGACCGTGGAGGATCGTGGCGCCGCGCATCGTGACCTCCTCGCAGTACGCGTCCAGGGCGTCGACGCGCAGGACGACCAGGGAGCGGTGGCCGTTCGCCGTGTCGCCCAACTCGTCCAGGACCTCGGCCATCATCGTGCGGTCCTGGAGGGCGATCCCCGCCGAGCCCACGGCGGGGCTGAACTTCTCGTACGGCCCGTCCGCCGCCCCCGACTGCGGCTTGAGGCCGAGGACCTCGCCGTAGAAGCGGTAGCAGGCGGCGAAGTCGGTCACGAGCAGTCGTACCTGTGCGAGTTCCACGGTGCCTCCGAGAAGGGTTCAGGTCCAGCGGCCGGTGCGAGCCAGGAGCACGGCCGTGGCCGCGGTCCCGGCAGTCGATGTGCGCAGCACACTGCGCCCGAGGCGATACGCCTTGCCCCCCGCTTGTGCGAACAGCGCCAACTCCTCCGGCGCCACGCCCCCTTCGGGCCCCACGACGAGCACGATCTCGCCGGACGACGGCAGTTCGGCCGTCGCCAGCGCCTCGTCCCCGCTCTCGTGCAGCACGGCGGCGAAGTCGGCACCGGCCAGCAGCGCCGCGACCTGCTTGGTCGTCGCCGCCTCCGCGACCTGCGGGAAGCGCACCCGGCGGGACTGCTTGCCCGCCTCCCGGGCCGTCGCCCGCCACTTGCCCAGCGCCTTCAGCCCGCGGTCGCCCTTCCACTGCGTGATGCAGCGCGCCGCCGCCCAGGGCACGATCGCGTCGACGCCGACCTCGGTCATCGTCTCGACGGCCAGCTCCCCGCGGTCGCCCTTGGGCAGCGCCTGGACGACGGTCACCCGCGGCTGCTCCGGCGGCTCCTCCGTCACCGGGTCCAGCCGGACGATCAGCCGGTCCTTGCCCTCGGTGTCGAGCACGACACCGTCCGCCCAGCGCCCGGCCCCGTCCGTGAGGACCACGTCCTCTCCGGGACGCAGCCGCTTCACGGAGACGGCGTGCCGTCCCTCCGGGCCGTCGAGGACATAGCGGCCGCCTCCGCCCGCGTCGAAGTGCTCGACCACGAACACCGGAGCTGTCATCGCACTCCGCCTCCGCCCGACAACGCTGTCCGCGCCGCGGCGAGTTCACCGGCCAGCACCTCCACGAGCTGCCCGGCGGGCAGCTCCCGCGCCATCCGGTGGCCCTGCCCGGCCCACAGCGCCATGCCCTGCGCGTCCCCCGCCTTGGCGGCGGCCTTGCGCAGCGGCGCGGTGAGGTGGTGGATCTCGGGATAGGCGGCGGGCGCGTACGGGCCGTGCTCGCGCAGGAAGCGGTTGACCAGGCCGCGCGCCGGGCGCCCGGAGAAGGCCCGGGTCAACTCCGTACGGACGAACAGGGGGTGGGTCAGCGCCTGCTTGTGCAGGGCGTTCGCGCCCGACTCGGCGGTGGCGAGGAACGCGGTGCCGAGCTGGGCCGCGCTCGCGCCCGCGGCGAGGACGGCGGCGATCTGGCCGCCGCGCATGATGCCGCCGGCGGCGATGATCGGGATGCTGACGGTCTCCCGGATCTGGGCGACCAGCGACAGCAGCCCGATGCCGCAGCCGTCCGTCTCGGGGAGGTCCCGGTGCGTGCCCTGGTGGCCGCCGGCCTCGACGCCCTGCGCGATGACCGCGTCCGCGCCCGCCCGCTCGACGGCCCGGGCCTCGTCCGGGGTGGTGGCGGTGACCAGGACGAAGGTGCCGACCCGGTGCAGGGCGTCGACGACCTCCCGGCTCGGTGCGCCGAAGTGGAACGACACCACCGGCACGGGGTTGTCGCGCAGGACCGCGAGCTTGGTCTCGTAGCCGTCGTCACGGCCGCTGTCGGGGTCGCCCAACTCGGCCTCGTACCAGGAGGCCTCGCCGGCCAGCTGGTGGGCGTAGACGTCGATGGCGGCGGGGTCGGCGTACTCCGGCTGCGGCATGAAGAGGTTCACGCCGAAGGGCCTGCCGGTGAGGCTCCTCAGCTGCTTGATCTCCTCGTACATCCCGTCGGCGGTCTTGTACCCGGCGGCGAGGAACCCGAGCCCGCCCGCCTCGCACACGGCGGCGGCGAGCTTCGGCACGGAGACGCCGCCCGCCATGGGGGCCTGCACGATCGGGTGGGGGAAGAGATCGGTCAGCGCGGAGGACATGACCGCATGTTGTCACGTCCTCCGGACTACTCCGAAACCGGCCTGCCGTGTGGCATAGACCAGAGGAAAAGCCACCCGCAGGCCCCCTGGGGAGCCGGCGTCACCGCCCGTTGAACGCGTCCTTCAACCGCGAGAACAGCCCTTGCTGCCCCGGCTGGAACTGACCCGTGGGCCGTTCCTCGCCGCGCAGTTTGGCCAGCTCGCGGAGCAGGCGCTCCTGCTCGACGTCCAGCTTGTTCGGGGTCTGGACCTCGACGTGGACGATGAGGTCGCCGCGTCCGCCGCCCCGCAGGTGTGTGACTCCGCGGCCGTGCAGCGGGATCGACTGGCCGGACTGGGTGCCCGGGCGGATGTCGACCTCCTCCAGGCCGTCCAGCGTCTCCAGCGGCACCTTCGTGCCGAGGGCGGCCGCCGTCATCGGCAGCGTGACCGTGCAGTGCAGGTCGTCGCCGCGCCGCTGGAACTGCGAGTGCGGCAGTTCGTGGATCTCGACGTACAGGTCGCCCGCGGGACCGCCGCCGGGCCCGACCTCGCCCTCACCGGCGAGCTGGATCCGCGTGCCGTTGTCGACACCGGCCGGGATCTTGACCGTGAGCGTACGGCGCGACCGCACGCGCCCGTCACCCGCGCACTCCGGGCACGGCGTGGGCACCACGGTGCCGAAGCCCTGGCACTGCGGGCAGGGCCGCGAGGTCATGACCTGGCCGAGGAAGGACCGCGTGACCTGGGACACCTCACCGCGACCGCGGCACATGTCGCACGTCTGGGCGGAGGTCCCCGGCGCCGCGCCCTCACCGTTACAGGTGTTGCAGACGACCGCCGTGTCGACCTGGATGTCCTTCGTCGTGCCGAAGGCCGCCTCGTCGAGCTCCACCTCGATGCGGATCATCGCGTCCTGGCCGCGGCGGGTGCGCGAGCGCGGACCGCGCTGCGACGCCGTGCCGAAGAACGCGTCCATGATGTCGGAGAAGTTCCCGAAGCCGCCGGCCCCGAAGCCGCCCGCGCCGCCGCCCCCGGCCTGCGAGAGCGGGTCGCCGCCGAGGTCGTAGACCTGCTTCTTCTGCGGGTCCGACAACACCTCGTAGGCGGCGTTGATCTCCTTGAACCGCTCCTGGGTCTTCGGATCGGGGTTGACGTCCGGGTGCAGCTCGCGCGCGAGCCGCCGGAAGGCCTTCTTGATCTCTTCCTGCGACGCGTCGCGGCGCACGCCGAGTACGGCGTAGTAGTCCGTGGCCACTACGACTCCGCCAGGATCTGTCCGACGTACCGTGCCACTGCGCGTACCGCTCCCATCGTTCCCGGGTAGTCCATGCGGGTCGGTCCGACCACGCCGAGCTTGGCGACAGCCTCGCCGCCCGAACCGTAGCCGACCGACACGACGGACGTGGAGTTGAGTCCTTCGTGGGCGTTCTCATGACCGATACGTACGGTCACGCCCGGATCCTTCGCCTCGCCGAGCAGCTTGAGGAGCACGACCTGCTCCTCCAGCGCCTCCAGCACCGGCCGGATCGTGAGGGGAAAGTCGTGCCCGAAGCGGGTCAGGTTGGCGGTGCCGCCGATCATCAGCCGCTCCTCGTTCTCCTCGACGAGCGTCTCCAGAAGTGTGGAGAGCACCGTGGAGACCGTACCCCGGTCCTCGTGCTCGAACGCCTCCGGCAGATCCTCCACCAGACTCGGCACATCCGCGAAACGGCGGTTCGCCACCCGGCTGTTGAGCCGCGCGCGCAGATCCGCGAGCGAGGCCTCGCCGAAGGGCGCCGGGCAGTCGACCACGCGCTGCTCGACCCGCCCGGTGTCCGTGATCAGCACGAGCATCAGCCGCGCGGGCGCGAGAGCGAGCAGCTCCACGTGGCGCACGGTCGAGCGGGTCAGCGACGGGTACTGCACGACGGCGACCTGGCGCGTGAGCTGGGCCAGCAGCCGCACCGTACGCGCCACGACGTCGTCGAGGTCGACGGCTCCCTCGAGGAAGTTCTGGATCGCGCGCCGCTCGGGCGCGGTCATCGGCTTGACCCCGGCCAGCTTGTCCACGAACAGCCGGTAGCCCTTGTCGGTGGGGATGCGCCCGGCGCTGGTGTGCGGCTGGGCGATGTACCCCTCGTCCTCCAGGGCTGCCATGTCGTTGCGGACGGTGGCCGGCGAGACGCCGAGGTTGTGCCGCTCGGTGAGGGCCTTGGAGCCCACCGGCTCCTCGGTGCCGACGTAGTCCTGGACGATGGCGCGCAGCACCTGAAGCCTGCGTTCACTGAGCATTCGCGCACACCTCCAGAAGTCGTCCGCCTGGTGTCCTGCCTGTGAGGCCTGGCACTCTGCGCGTGCGAGTGCCAGCATTCCCCGCCCAGTGTACGGCGGTGAGGTACACCCCCGGCAAGGCTGGTCGCGTGCTGTCGTGCCCAGGGCGGCGGTCACCGCTAGCGTCGCCGTATGACGGTGACTTGGGAAGAGCTCGGATGGGAACGCGTGGCCGCCGGGGTGGGGCGGTGCCGGCTCCCGGTGTGGGACTGCACGGCGGGGCTGGTCGCCGGTGAGGGCGCGGTCCTCATGATCGACGCGGGGTCGAGCCCGGCCGAGGGCGCGCGGTTGCGCGAGCAGGCGCGGTCGCTCACCGGTCACCGTGTGACGCATCTCGCGCTGACCCATCCCCACTTCGACCATGTCTTCGGGGTGGCGGAGTTCACGGACGCGGAGGTGTTCGGCGCGGTGGGCGTGGACGCGGTGCTGACGCGCGTCCGGGACCGCGAGGAGCTGCGCGCCGACGCGGTGCGAGGCGGCCTGGCGGAGACCACCGCGCAGGAGGCGGCGGACCGGCTGGTCGCGCCCCGCCACCTGGTCTCCGGCGAGTGGACCCTCGACCTGGGCGGCGGGCGCCAGGTGCTGCTGGCCAACGTGGGCCCCGGGCACACCGCGCACGACCTGGCGGTGCTGGTGCCGGGGGATCCGGAGGTGGTGTTCTGCGGCGACCTGGTCGAGGAGTCCGGCGAGCCGCAGGCGGGCCCCGACGCCGTGCCGTCGCACTGGCCGGCCGCCCTGGACCGGCTGCTCGACCTGGGCGGCGAGGACGCGCTGTACGTGCCCGGTCACGGAGCGGTGGTGGACGCGGCGTTCGTGCGCGCCCAGCGCGACGCGCTGGCGGCGCATTTCGGCGTGTCGCGGTGATCGCCGTACGCCTTCTCCTATCGTCATTCGAATGCGCCAGTACTCTCCGGACCTGACCCCGCCGTGGAAGAAGCCGAAGCCGGTGCCCGAGGTTCCGGCGGAGCCGGGCCTGGTGGTCGAGGAGGCCGGGACCGGTTTCTGCGGTGCGGTGATCCGCTGCGAGGCGGGCACGGTGACCCTGGAGGACCGCTTCGGCAAGCACCGGGTGTTCCCCCTGGAGCCGCGCGGCTTCCTCCTGGAGGGCAGGGTCGTGACGCTGGTGCGCCCCTCGCCCGCCGGCCCCGCACGTCCCACCCGTACGGCGTCCGGTTCGGTGGCCGTCCCCGGCGCCCGCGCCCGCGTGGCCCGCGCCGGGCGCATCTACGTCGAGGGCCGGCACGACGCCGAGCTGGTCGAGAAGGTCTGGGGCGACGACCTGCGCATCGAGGGCGTGGTAGTGGAGTATCTGGAGGGCGTCGACGACCTGCCGTCGATCGTCGCCGACTTCGCCCCCGGCGCGGACGCGCGGCTGGGCGTCCTGGTGGACCACCTGGTGCCGGGCAGCAAGGAGTGGCGTATCGCCGAGTCGGTGACGAGCGAGCACGCCCTGGTCGTGGGCCACCCCTACATCGACATCTGGGAAGCGGTGAAACCGTCGTCCCTGGGCATCGAGGCATGGCCCCGGATCCCGCGCGGCCAGGACTGGAAGACGGGGGTGTGCAGCGCGCTGGGCTGGCCGGAGAACACGGGCGCGGCCTGGCAGCGGATCCTGTCGGCCGTACGGTCGTACAAGGACCTGGAGCCGGCCCTGCTGGGCAGGGTCGAGGAACTGATCGACTTCGTGACGGCCTAGCTGCGGGCATGCGTGCCTCCCCCAGTGCCTTAAGGGCCTGGGAGGTGCCCCCAGGGCGGCACGGGTGGGCGCAGCGGCACCCCGCTCCGCCGGGCTGCTGCATGCCGCTTAGCTGCGGGCAGTCGTGCCGCTGGGGCGGCACGGGTCGGCGCAGCGGCACCCCGCTCCGCCGGGCTGCGCAACGCCCCGGCCCCAGCACCGACGCCGCAGCACCTCAGTCCACGAGGTCCCGAACCACCGCATCCGCCAGCAACCGCCCGCGCAACGTCAGCACGGCACGCCCCTCCTCGTACGGACCGGCATCCAAAAGCCCGTCCGACAACGCCCGCCGCGACGCCGCAAGCCCCTCCTCCCGCAGCAACGACAACGGCACACCTTCCCGCAACCGCAGCTCCAGCAGGATCCGCTCGACCCGCCGGTCCTCCTCCGACAGCACCTCACGCCCGGCCCCCGGCGACCGCCCCGCCGCCAGCGCCCCCGCATACGCCCCGGGATGCTTCACGTTCCACCACCGCACCCCACCCACGTGACTGTGCGCGCCCGGCCCGGCCCCCCACCAGTCGGCCCCCCGCCAGTACAGCTCGTTGTGCAGGCACCGCCCCGCCTCCGAGGTCGCCCAGTTCGACACCTCGTACCACTCGAAGCCCGCGCCCGAGAGGACCTCGTCCGCGATCAGGTACCGGTCGGCATGCACGTCGTCGTCGGTCATCGGCACCTCGCCCCGGCGGATCCGACGCGCCAGCTGCGTCCCCTCCTCGACGATCAGGGCGTACGCGCTGACATGGTCCGGCCCAGCCCCCAGCACCGCGTCCAGCGAGGCCCGCCAGTCGTCGTCGGACTCCCCGGGCGTGCCGTAGATCAGGTCGAGATTCACATGCTCGAACCCGGCCGCCCGGGCCTCCGCGACGCACGCCTCCGGCCGCCCCGGCGTGTGCGTGCGGTCCAGCACCTTCAGCACATGCTGCCGCGCACTCTGCATCCCGAAGGAGATCCGGTTGAAGCCCCCCTCACGCAGGGCCGCCAGATACGCCGGATCCACCGACTCCGGGTTCGCCTCGGTCGTGACCTCGGCGTCCTCCGCCAGCCCGAACTCGTCACGGACGGCTGCGAGCATCCGCACCAGGTCACCGGCGTCGAGCAGGGTGGGCGTACCCCCGCCCACGAACACCGTACGAACGGGCCGGGGGTCGTCCCCCAGCACCTTCCGCGCCAGCCGGACCTCGTCGACCAGCGTCTCGGCATAGTTGTCGCGCGAGGCCAGCACGCCACCGGTGCCGCGCAGCTCGGTCGCCGTGTAGGTGTTGAAGTCGCAGTAGCCGCAGCGGGTCGCGCAGTACGGAACGTGCAGGTAGAACCCGAGCGGACGGTCGGCGGCCCCGGCGAGCGCGGATGCGGGCAGCGCGCCGTCGTCGGGGACGGGCTCACCGTCGGGGAGTGCGGAAGGCATGTCCTCCATTGTCCAGCACCCGGGCGGTCACTCGGCCTGAAGCACCAGCAGCGCCAGATCGTCCGCCGGGGGCCGCGCCCCGAACTCGTGCACCATCCGCTTGATCCGCTCGGCTATCAGCTCCGCGTCCAGCCCCGCACACCCGGCCAGCGCCGTCGCCAGCCCGTCCCCGTCGTCGAACTGGCGGGAGCCCGAGCGCCGCTCGGTCACTCCGTCCGTGACGCACAGCAGGGTGTCGCCGGAGCGCAGCTCGAAGGTCTCACTCGCGTACGCGGCGTCCTCGACGACCCCCAGCAGGGTCTGCGGCTGCGCGGCCGTGTGGACCTCGCCACCCGCCCCGAGCACGAGGGGCAGCGGGTGCCCGGCGGAGGCGACGGTGCAGCGGACGCCACCGTCGAAGGGGACCAGCTCGCCGTACAGCAGGGACAGGAAGCGTGTCTGAGGGCCGTCGCCGGGCGGGGTCGGCCGCGCGCCGGCGGCCACCAGCGCGCGGGCCGCCGCGTCCGCGGCCTCCGTGGCGTCGTCGAGCAGGAGCTGGTTGAGGCGGTCGAGGACGTCGGCGACCCGATAGCCCTCACGGGCCAGCAGCCGCAGCCAGGGCCGGGCCAGGCCGATCACGACGGCGGCCTCGGGCCCCTTGCCCTGGACGTCGCCGACGGCGAAGCACCAGCGGCCGTCACCGGCCGGGAACAGGTCGTAGAAGTCGCCGCTGGGCCCGCCCTTGTCGCACGGTTCGTAGACGAGGGCGCTGCGCACCCCGGGGATCTCGGCCACGGCGCCGGGCAGCAGTCCGCGCTGGAGGACGGCGCTGATGGTGGCCTGGCGGGCGTACTGGCGGGCGGCCCCGATGGCGAGCGCGACCCGGCGGCTGAGGTCCTCGACGAGGCCGGTGATCTCGTCGGGGAAGCCGGCGGACCCGGACCGTCCGATGACGAGGGTGCCCAGCGGGCGTCCGCCGGCGACGAGCCGGTACGCGAGGGCCGAGCCCGGCTCGCCGGGGGCGTCACCGAGCGCCTCACCGGGCCAGGGATAGTCGGCCGGCCCGGCCTCTGACGGGTCGGACGGGTGCGGTGCGTCCTTCTCCAGGGCCCGGCGCAGCTCCTCGATGCGGTTCTCGCTGCCGTGCCAGACCCGGGCCAGCCGGGGCCCGCCCGCTCCGGCCCCGCCGCTCCAGCCGCCGGCGGTGGCCTCGTCCTCCAGCCACACCGCGCACCAGTCGGCCAGCCGGGGCACGATCAACTGCCCGGCGAGGGCGGCGACCAGGTCCTCGTCGAGCTGTCCGGCGAGCAGGTCGGAGGCCTCGGCGAGGAAGGAGAGGGCCCCGCGGCCCAGCCAGGACCCGTCGCGTCCGTCACGGCCGTCGCAGTCCTCGTACCGCTCCCGCCACTCCCGCAGGTCGTGCCAGTCGCGCAGGTCGCCCGAGCCGCCGCCAGAATCGTGCGGGTCCCGCGCGTCCCTCGGTCCCCTCTCCCGGGCATCCTGCCCGGGGGGCGGATCCGGCGCCAGGATCTCCGCCACGCGCAGCCCGCGCGCCAGCGCGTGCTCCCCGGCGTACGCCTCGATCTGATCGCCGGCCTCACAGCCCCCGGCGGGCAGCCGCGCCCACACGGTCTTCCGGCCCGTGCGGTACGTGATGCCCCAGGCCTCGGAGAGCGCGCCGACGAGCCGCAGGCCGCGCCCGTACTCCGGGGTGTCGTGCGGCGTTTCCGGCTCGCCGCCGCGCGGGGCGCGTGAGGGGTGGTGGTCGGAGACCTCGACGAGGAGCGCGGCCGTGTCCTTGTCGTCGCCTTCCAGCCGGCACTCCAGCTGGACGTCGGTGCCGGCGTGCACGACGGCGTTGGTGACGAGTTCGCTGACGACGAGCAGGGCGTCGTCGGCGAGACGGTCGGTGAGGTGCTCGGCGCCGGGCAGACCGAGCCCGGTCCACTCGGTGATCGCCGCGCGCACCAGGGCGCGAGCGGAGCCCGGCGCGAGTGAGCTGCCGGGCAGGGTCGCGTACGCCCGCGCACGCTCCTTCACGGGCGCCTCGGAAGCGACTGTGGACACCTCGGATACCGGGCCGGACACCTCGGGCGCGATCACGGGCGCCTCGGACGCGAGCCCGGAGACCTCGGACGCGCCCCCGGGTGCCTCAGCGGTGAGCACGGGCGCCTCACAGCCGGGCACGGACGCCTCGGGCCCGGCCACGGGCGCCTCGCACCCGGGCACCGGCGCCTCGGAAGACGGCGCACAATCCTCGGAGACGGCCCCCTCGTGCAGGGGTACAGGCATCTCCGAAGCGTGCGCAGGCGCCTCTGAGGCACGGGAAGCGGTCTCCCGTTGCGTCGGAATGGCCCCCATGGACAGCTCCCCGGGCAGTTCGTACGAATACGCCACAGTCGATGCCGACAGGGTGACAGACTGGCCACGCCCATAAGCGCCGAGTTACCGAAGTGGGCCGTCATGAGTGAGAACAGTGCTACTCCTGTGGTCGAAGACCGGTACGAAGACGGTCAGATTCGTGCATCCGATCTGCGTCCCCTGCTCGCCGCCATGACAGCCGCCCGCGACGGCGACTTCACCAAGGTGCCGGAAACCGGCCACGGGATGGTGGCCGAACTCACCGCGGTCTACAACCAGATCATGGACCGCAGCGTCCACTTCACCACCGAGGTGCGCCGGGTGAGACGGGAGCTGGTGCGGCACGGCCGACTCGACGAGCGGCTCTCGGCCAGTCCGGGACAGGGCCTGTGGACATCCCGCGTCAACGACGTGAACCAGCTGCTGGACGCCCTCGTCGCCCCGGCGGCGAACGCCACGCGCGTGCTGGACGCGGTGGCCGGCGGCGATCTGACCCAGCGGGTGGATCTGCACGACGGCACGCGGGAGTTACGGGGCGACCTGCGGCGCCTCGGCCGGGCCGTGAACAAGATGGTGGACCAGCTCTCCCTGTTCACCGGCGAGGTGACACGGGTCGCGCGCGAGGTCGGCACCGAGGGGCGGCTCGGCGGCCGGGCCAAGGTGCAGGGGCTTTCGGGGAGTTGGCGGGACGTGACCGAGGCCGTCAACACGATGGCGTCCCGGCTGACGGCTCAGGTGCGGGACATCGCGGCGGTCACGACGGCGGTGGCACGCGGGGATCTGACCCGCACGGTCACGGTGGAGGCGACCGGCGAACTGCTGGAACTGAAGCTGACCGTGAACACGATGGTCGACCAGCTCTCCGCCTTCGCCGACGAGGTGACCAGGGTCGCCCGGGAGGTCGGCACCGAGGGCCAGTTGGGCGGCCGGGCACAGGTCCGGGGCGTCTCCGGCGTCTGGAAGGACCTCACCGACAACGTCAACTTCATGGCGTCGAACCTGACCTCGCAGGTCCGCAACATCGCCCAGGTGACCACGGCCGTGGCCAACGGCGACCTGTCCCAGAAGATCACGGTCGACGCGCAGGGCGAGATCCTGGAGCTCAAGTCCACGATCAACACCATGGTCGACCAGCTCTCCGCCTTCGCCGACGAGGTCACCCGCGTCGCCCGGGAAGTCGGCACCGAGGGCAACCTCGGCGGCCGGGCACAGGTCCGGGGCGTCTCCGGCGTCTGGAAGGACCTCACCGACAACGTCAACTTCATGGCCGACAACCTCACCTCCCAGGTGCGGAACATCGCCCTCGTCTCCACCGCCGTCGCCCAGGGCGACCTCGGCAAGAAGATCACGGTGGAGGCCAAGGGCGAGATCCTGGAGCTCAAGTCCACGATCAACACCATGGTCGACCAGCTCTCCGCCTTCGCCGACGAGGTCACCCGCGTCGCCCGCGAGGTCGGCACCGAGGGCAACCTCGGAGGCCAGGCACAGGTCCGGGGCGTCTCCGGCGTCTGGAAGGACCTCACCGACAACGTCAACTTCATGGCGCTGAACCTGACCTCGCAGGTCCGCAACATCGCCCAGGTGACCACGGCCGTGGCCAACGGCGACCTGTCGAAGAAGATCACGGTCGACGCCCGCGGCGAGATCCTCGAACTGAAGGACACCGTCAACACGATGGTGGAGCAGCTGCGCGCCTTCGCCGACGAGGTCACGCGGGTCGCCCGCGAGGTCGGCACCGACGGCCGGCTCGGCGGGCGGGCCCAGGTGCTGGGCGTCTCCGGTGTCTGGCGGGACCTGACGGACAACGTCAACTCCATGGCCGACAACCTCACCTCCCAGGTGCGCAACATCGCCCAGGTCGCGACGGCCGTGGCGCAGGGCGACCTGTCCCGGAAGATCGACGTGGACGCGCGCGGCGAGATCCTGGAGCTGAAGACCACGATCAACACGATGGTCGACACGCTGTCCTCCTTCGCCTCGGAGGTCACGCGCGTGGCCCGCGAGGTCGGCTCCGAGGGACAGCTCGGCGGCCAGGCCAGGGTCGAGGGCGTCTACGGCACCTGGAAGCGCCTGACGACGAACGTCAACGAACTGGCCTCGAACCTCACCACCCAGGTCCGTGCGATCGCCGAGGTGGCCTCCGCCGTGGCCCAGGGGGACATGTCCCGCTCGATCACGGTCGAGACCCGCGGCGAGGTCGCCGAGCTGAAGGACAACATCAACCTGATGGTGGCCAACCTGCGCGAGACCACCCGCGCGAAGGACTGGCTGGAGTCCAACCTGGCCCGCCTCGCCTCCCTGATGCAGGGTCATCGCGACCTGATGGAGGTCGCCGACCTGATACTCCGCGAGCTGACCCCGCTGGTGAACGCCCAGTACGGCGCGTTCTACCTGGCCGACCCGGAGGAGGCCGGAGCGACGGTTCCCACCAAGGGGCTCGCCTTCATCGCCGGCTACGGCGCCGCCCAGGACGCGACCGTCGAGACCGGCGCCCTCCCGGTGCACGGCCTGGTCGCCCAGGCGGCCCGGGAGAAGAAGCGGATCCTGGTCGAGGGCGCCCCGCCCGACTACATCAAGATCAACAGCGGCCTCGGCGAGGCGGCCCCGACCACGATCGTCATCATCCCGATCCTCTTCGAGGACAAGCTCCTCGGCGTCATCGAGCTCGCCTCCTTCTCCCGCTTCTCCGATGTGCACCTGGCCTTCTTCGACCAGTTCGTCAACACCATCGGCGTCGCCATCAACACGATCATCGCCAACTCCCGCACGGAGTCCCTGCTCGGCGAGTCCCAGCGCCTGGCCATGCAGCTCCAGGAGCGCTCGGACGAACTCCAGAAGCAGCAGGGCGAGCTGCAGCGCTCCAACGCCGAACTGGAGGAGAAGGCCGCCCTGCTGGCCACGTCCTCGCAGTACAAGTCGGAGTTCCTGGCGAACATGTCGCACGAGCTGCGCACCCCGCTCAACTCCCTGCTGATCCTGGCCCGGCTGCTCTCCGACAACCCGGACGGTCATCTCTCGGACCAGGAGGTGCAGTTCGCGACGACGATCCACCGCTCGGGCTCGGACCTCCTCCAGCTCATCAACGACATCCTGGACCTGTCGAAGATCGAGGCCGGCCGGATGGACGTACGCCCCAAGCGGCTCCCCCTCATCAAGCTGCTCGACTACGTCCACGCCACGTTCCGCCCGCTCACCATCGACCGGGGGCTCGCCTTCGAGCTGGCGGTCGGCGAGGACGTGCCGCGCGAGGTGTACTCGGACGAGCAGCGCCTCCAGCAGATTCTGCGCAACCTCCTCTCCAACGCGATCAAGTTCACCGCGTCGGGCAAGGTCGAGCTACGGGTCGACCGGGTGAAGGACGCCGAGCATCACTACGTCCGGGACACCGACGACGTCATCGCCTTCGCCGTGTCCGACACGGGCATCGGCATCGCGCCGGAGAAACTCCCGGTGATCTTCGAGGCGTTCCAGCAGGCCGACGGCACCACCAACCGCAAGTACGGCGGCACCGGCCTCGGCCTGTCCATCAGCCGGGAGATCGCGGGCCTGCTCGGCGGCCGGATCGTCGCCGAGAGCGAACCCGGCAAGGGCTCCACGTTCACCCTGTACGTGCCTGTCGTGAGCCCCGGTCACACGGCACCGGGACCGGAACCGGCTCCCGAGGATCATCCCGAAGTGCCCCTGACCCTCCAGCCGGCCACCGCCGGACCGTTCCCGGCCGCGTACGACACCGACGACGCCTGGCCCTCGCCGACCAGGCTGGAGGCGTGGACGTCCGGCAGGCCGGGCCGGATCCTGGCCGGGCGGCGGGTGCTGATCGTCGACGACGACATCCGCAACGTCTTCGCCCTCACCCACGTCCTGGGCCGCGTCGGCATGACCGTGCTGTACGCGGAGAACGGCCGCGAGGGCATCGAGACGCTGGAGCGCACCGCGGACGTCGAACTGGTCCTGATGGACATCATGATGCCGGAGATGGACGGCTACGAGACCATCTCCGCCATCCGCCGCACCCCGCGCTGGGCGGACCTGCCCATCGTCGCCCTGACCGCGAAGGCGATGCCCGGCGACCGCGAGAAGTCCATCGCCGGTGGCGCAAACGACTACGTGCCCAAGCCGGTGGACATCGACCGGCTGCTGACGGTCGTGTGCGAACTGCTGAACCCGGACGACACGCGGGAGACGGAGGGCACGGAGGAGGCCCGACCGTCATGAGCACCGCACGCGCCGGAATCCTCCTGGTCGACGACATGGAGGACAACCTGACCGCCCTGGAGGCCGTCCTCGCCTCACTCAACGAGCCTCTGATACGTGCCCGTTCCGGCGAGGAGGCGATGAAGGCGGTGCTGCGGCAGCCCATCGCCCTGGTCCTGCTCGACGTCCGCATGCCCGGCATGGACGGCTTCGAGACGGCCGCCCACATCAAACGCCTGGACCAGACCCGCGACGTCCCGATCATCTTCCTGACAGGCGCGGACGACGACTCGGGCTACGCCTTCCGCGGCTACGCCACAGGCGCCGCCGACTACGTGACCAAGCCCTTCGACCCCTGGGTCCTCAGGGCAAAGGTCAGCGTCTTCCTGGACCTCTACCGCAAAGGCAGAGAGGTCGAACGCCTACGCGCAGAGATCCAGGACCTACGACGCCGGGTGGACGGAGGCTTTTAGGGGCGCGGGGAACTGCGCGAGCAACCACGACGGACCCGCAGCCGCTCACACAGCGCCACCACCCCCTACGCCTCGCGAGACCCCTCGTACATCTCCTCGATCAGATGCTTGTACTCCCGCTCCACAACCGGCCGCTTCAGCTTCAGACTCGGCGTGATCTCACCGTGCTCCACATCGAGATCCCGCGGCAGCAACCGGAACTTCTTGATCGTCTGCCACCGCTGAAGCCCCTCGTTGAGCTGCTTCACATACCCGTCGACCATCTCCACCGTGACCGGCGAGGAAACGATCTCCGCGTACGACTTCCCCGCCAGCCCGTTCTCCTTCGCCCACTCCGTGATCGCGACTTCGTCGAGCGCGATGAGCGCCGTGCAGAAGTTCCGGTCGGCCCCGTGCACGAGGATGTTGGAGACGTACGGGCACACCGCCTTGAACTGCCCCTCCACCTCGGCCGGCGCGATGTACTTGCCGCCCGACGTCTTGATGAGGTCCTTCTTGCGGTCGGTGATCCGCAGGTACCCGTCGGGCGACAGCTCCCCGATGTCCCCGGTGTGGAACCAGCCGTCCGCCTCCAGCACCTCGGCGGTCTTCTCGGGCAGCTTGTGGTAGCCCTCCATGATGCCCGGGCCGCGCAGCAGGATCTCCCCGTCGTCGGCGATCCGCACCTCCGTGCCGGGCAGCGGCTTGCCGACCGTACCGGTGCGATAGGCCTCGCCCGGGTTCACGAACGACGCCGCCGAGGACTCGGTCAGGCCGTAGCCCTCCAGGATGTGGATGCCGGCGCCGGAGAAGAAGTACCCGATCTCGGGTGCCAGCGCCGCCGAGCCCGAGACGCACGCCCGCAGGTTCCCGCCGAAGGCCTCCCGGATCTTGGCGAACACCAGCGCGTCCGCGACCTTGTGCTTCGCGCCCAGCCCGAACGGCACGGACATGGTCCCGGTCCGCCGGAAGTTGTCCTGCGCGGTCTTGGCGTACTCGCGGGCCACCTCGGCGGCCCACTGGAAGATCTTGTACTTGGCGCCACCGCCCGCCCGGGCCTTCGCGGCGACACCGTTGTAGACCTTCTCGAAGATGCGCGGCACGGCCGCCATGTACGTCGGCTGCACCACCGGCAGATTCTCGATGATCTTGTCGACGCGGCCGTCCACGGCGGTGACGTGCCCGACCTCGATCTGGCCGGAGGTGAGCACCTTGCCGAAGACGTGCGCGAGGGGCAGCCACAGGTACTGCACGTCCTCGCCGCTGATCAGCCCGGTCGCGGCGATCGCCTTCGCCATGTACGACCAGTTGTCGTGCGGGAGGCGCACGCCCTTGGGGCGGCCGGTGGTTCCGGAGGTGTAGATGAGCGTGGCCAGCTGGTCCTTGGTGATCGCGCCGACCCGCTCCTTGATCAGGTCGGGGTCCTTCTCCAGCCGGGCCGCGCCGCGCTTCTCCAGCTCGTCCAGGGTGAGGATCCAGTCGGCGGTCTCGACCCCGGCCGGGTCGACGACCACGACATGGGTGAGGTCGGGCAGCTCGGCGCGCTTCTCCTGCGCCTTGGCCAGCTGCTCGACGTTCTCCGCGATGAGCACCCGGCTCTCGGAGTCCGACAGGATGTACGCCGACTCCTCGGCGTTGGTCTGCGGGTAGACCGTGGTCGTGGCGGCGCCGGCGCACATGATGCCGAGGTCGGCGAGGATCCACTCGATGCGGGTGCTGGAAGCGAGGGCGACGCGCTGCTCGGGCTGCACGCCCAGCTCGATGAGGCCGGCCGCGATGGCGTAGACCCGCTCGGCGGCCTGCGCCCAGCTCAGCGACTTCCAGTCGTCCGGCCCCTGCCCCGAGGACGCGGGCACCGGATAGCGGTAGGCCTCGGCGTCCGGCGTGGCCGCCACGCGGTCCAGGAAGAGGCCCGCCACGGACGGCGGACGGTTCTCGATCAGTGTCTGTGTGTCGCTCACGACATCCTCCGGGGCCCGCGACGGTGCGGCTGGCTCAGGTGCGGCTGGTTTTGACTCACGAGCTGCTGTTCGCGAGCCGTTGTTTAACTCGCGAGTAACTATCGAGCAGGGATCAGAGTAAAGGTCGACCGGCCGCTGCGTAAGGGTCCGCGGCCTGTCACTTCCTACAGAGAGCTACCCCGTGTACGCACAGCGGCCCGCCGCACTTTCGCACGACGGGCCCCTGTACTACCCGGTTTGCGGTGTAACCCACGGTAACCCGTGATTACTTCTTGCCCTTGCCCGACCCCGCACTGTCATCGCTCGACAGGACGGCGATGAACGCCTCCTGCGGAACTTCCACAGAACCCACCATCTTCATCCGCTTCTTGCCCTCCTTCTGCTTCTCCAGCAGCTTCCGCTTACGGGAGATGTCACCGCCGTAGCACTTGGCGAGGACGTCCTTGCGGATGGCGCGGATGGTCTCGCGGGCGATGACCCGGGAGCCGATGGCGGCCTGGACCGGCACCTCGAAGGCCTGCCGCGGGATGAGCTCCTTGAGCTTCGCGACGAGCCGCACGCCATAGGCGTACGCCTGGTCCTTGTGGGTGATCGCCGAGAACGCGTCGACCTTGTCGCCGTGCAGCAGGATGTCGACCTTGACCAGGCTGGAGGTCTGCTCGCCGGTGGGCTCGTAGTCGAGCGAGGCGTAGCCGCGGGTCTTGGACTTCAGCTGGTCGAAGAAGTCGAAGACGATCTCGGCCAGAGGCAGGGTGTAGCGGACCTCGACCCGCTCCTCGGAGAGGTAGTCCATGCCGAGCAGGGTGCCGCGCCGGGTCTGGCACAGCTCCATGATCGAGCCGATGAACTCGCTGGGCGCCAGGATGGTGGCCCGCACGACCGGCTCGTAGACCTCCGAGATCTTGCCCTCGGGGAACTCGCTCGGGTTGGTGACCGTGTGCTCGGTGCCGTCCTCCATGACGACGCGGTAGACCACGTTCGGCGCGGTGGCGATCAGGTCCAGCCCGAACTCGCGCTCCAGCCGCTCCCGGATCACGTCCAGGTGCAGCAGGCCGAGGAAACCGACGCGGAAACCGAAGCCGAGGGCGGCGGAGGTCTCCGGCTCGTAGACCAGCGCGGCGTCGTTGAGCTGGAGCTTGTCGAGGGCCTCGCGCAGCTCCGGGTAGTCCGAGCCGTCCAGGGGATAGAGGCCGGAGAAGACCATGGGCTTGGGGTCCTTGTAGCCGCCCAGCGGCTTCTCGGCGCCCTTGGACTGGCTGGTGACGGTGTCACCGACCTTGGACTGGCGGACGTCCTTCACGCCGGTGATGAGGTAGCCCACCTCGCCGACGCCGAGACCGTCGGACGCCAGCATCTCCGGCGAGTTGGTGCCGATCTCCAGCAGCTCGTGCGTCGCGCCGGTGGACATCATCTTGATGCGCTCACGCTTGTTGAGCTGCCCGTCGATGACACGGACGTACGTCACCACGCCCCGGTAGGAGTCGTAGACGGAGTCGAAGATCATGGCACGCGCGGGGGCGTCCTTCACGCCGACCGGGGCCGGGACCTGTTCGACGACCTTGTCCAGCAGTGCCTCGACACCGAGCCCGGTCTTGGCGGAGACCTTGAGCACGTCGTCGGGCTCGCACCCGATGAGGTGGGCGAGCTCCTCGGCGAACTTCTCGGGCTGCGCGGCCGGCAGGTCGATCTTGTTCAGCACGGGGATGATCGTGAGGTCGTTCTCCATCGCCAGGTAGAGGTTGGCGAGGGTCTGCGCCTCGATGCCCTGGGCAGCGTCGACCAGGAGGATGGTGCCCTCACAGGCTGCGAGCGATCGCGAGACCTCGTAGGTGAAGTCGACGTGCCCCGGGGTGTCGATCATGTTCAGGATGTGCGTCTTGCTCTTGTCGTGGGACGGGGCCCACGGAAGTCGCACCGCCTGGGACTTGATCGTGATGCCGCGCTCACGCTCGATGTCCATGCGGTCGAGGTACTGAGCACGCATCTGCCGCTGCTCGACCACTCCGGTCAGCTGGAGCATCCGGTCGGCGAGCGTGGACTTGCCGTGGTCGATGTGCGCGATGATGCAGAAATTGCGGATCAGAGCCGGGTCGGTACGGCTCGGCTCGGGCACATGGCTAGGGATCGCGGGCACGCAGGGTCCTGATTCTTGAGGCGTCCGCAGTGTCTGCGGTCTCGGGTCGGATCGGATCGATACGTAGCCTCCATGGTCCCACGGGTGGGGACCATGGACGGGTTTGGGCCATGAATGAGCCCGCTGGTACCGTGGGGGGCTGTGCCTCATGCCCTCTCGCAGGAGGCACTCCTTCAAGAAATCACCCGGTACAGACCGTGCGGCATCCGTGCGGCCCCGTGCCAGAACCTGAGAAGGCTCATTCGTGGCGAACATCAAGTCCCAGATCAAGCGGATCAAGACCAACGAGAAGGCGCGGCTGCGCAACAAGGCCGTCAAGTCCTCCCTCAAGACCGCGATCCGCAAGGCCCGTGAGGCTGCTGCCGCGGGTGACGTCGAGAAGGCCACCGAGTACCAGCGCGCTGCCGCGCGTCAGCTCGACAAGGCCGTCTCGAAGGGCGTCATCCACAAGAACCAGGCTGCCAACAAGAAGTCGGCGCTGGCTCAGAAGGTCGCCGCGCTCAAGGGCTGACGTCTGATGTGACGCCGGAGGGAATCGAGCGGGCCCTCTCTCATCCGCTCCCGTCCGGCACCCCTTCGGGTCCGCGCGCGGCCTGCGTTCGCCACGCGGGCGCGGATCCAACAGCTTGAACCGAAGGCCGGTTGCCCTCCTGTTCCCCATGGGAAGGCACCCGGCCTTCGGCCTGTTCAGGACCAGAACTCGTTGTTCTTGTCGATGTCCTCGACACACTCGTCGAGGTCGGTGACCTTGTCTCCGACGATCCGGAAGACGATGCAGCCGGTGTCGTCCAGGCGCTTGCCGTTGCGTTCGGCCGTGAAGCGGGTCATGCCGACCGCGTGGCCGCGGCCGTCGACAGCGACGCCGATCAGTTCGGCTCGCATCGTCCCGTTGGTCTCCGCGCCGAGCCGCTCGTACATCTCGATGATCGAGTCCACGCCCTTGAAGTCGCCCGACAACGGGTGATCGCCGGGCACGTGGTGTGTGGCGTCCCCGGCGATCAGCCCGCGCAGGGTGTCCATGTCACCGCGCGAGAAGGCCTCGAATCCCTTGCGGACCAGCGCTGCGTGCGGGTGTTCAGCCATGGCCTTCGCCACCTCTCCGTCGCTTGGCGAGTACGGCTGACACTCCCGATTCTCCCTCCGGGCGGCACTCGCGGCACAGTGGAGACATGGACGCGGACGACAGGGCAGACAGCAGGGCGGACGACAGGGACGTGCTGGCCGGGGCCCGTGTGGCGACCAGGCTGCCCGCCCGGGATCTGGACCGGGCGCGGCGCTTCTACTCCGAGAAACTCGGTCTTGAGCCGGTCGACGAACGGCCCGGCGGGCTGCTGTACCGCTGCGGCGGCGCGGATTTCGTGCTGTTCCGGTCGACGGGGGCCTCGCCCGGCACCTTCACCCAGATGGCGCTGGAGGTGGGCGACATCGAGGCCGCCGTGGCGGAGCTCAAGCGGCGCGGCGTGGTCTTCGAGGAGGTCGACGTGCCCGGCTTCCGCACGGAGGGCGGGATCGCCGAGATCGAGGGGAACTACCCGAGCAAGGGCGCCCGGGGCGAACGCGGCGCCTGGTTCCACGACAGCGAGGGGAACCTGCTGGGGATCGGGGAGCCGGTCTACTGAGACACCCTGTGCGGACACGCCTTTGCAGGGCAGCTCGGTCGGCGGATGCCTATCCCCGTCCCCTGGAGCGGGCCGCCCGCGCGATCGTGACCACCGCCTTCTCCAGGGCGTACTCGGGATCGTCCCCGCCGCCCTTCACGCCCGCGTCCGCCTCTGCCACCGCCCGCAGCGCCACGGCCACCCCGTCCGGAGTCCAGCCCCGCATCTGCTGCCGCACCCGGTCGATCTTCCACGGCGGCATGCCCAGCTCGCGCGCGAGATCGGCCGGCCGTCCGCCACGCGCCGACGACAGCTTCCCGATCGCCCGGACGCCCTGCGCCAGCGCGCTCGTGATCAGCACCGGTGCCACCCCGGTCGCCAGCGACCAGCGCAACGCCTCCAGCGCCTCCGCCGCCCGCCCCTCGACCGCCCGGTCGGCGACCGTGAAGCTCGACGCCTCGGCCCGGCCCGTGTAGTACCGCCCGACGATCGCCTCGTCGATCGTCCCCTCGACGTCCGCGACCAGCTGCGAAACTGCCGACGCGAGCTCCCGCAGATCGCTCCCGATCGAGTCGACGAGCGCCTGGCACGCCTCCGGCGTGGCGGACCTGCCCACCGCCCGGAACTCGCCCCGCACGAACGCCAGCCGGTCCGCCGGCTTCGTCATCTTCGGACAGGCCACCTCGCGCGCCCCCGCCTTGCGCGCCGCGTCGAGCAGCCCCTTCCCCTTGGCCCCGCCGGCGTGCAGCAGCACCAGGGTGATCTCCTCGGCGGGCGCCCCGAGATAGGCCTTCACGTCCTTGATCGTGTCGGCCGACAGGTCCTGCGCGTTGCGTACGACGACGACCTTGCGCTCCGCGAAGAGCGACGGGCTCGTCAGCTCGGCGAGCGTGCCGGGCTGCACCTGGTCGGGGGTCAGGTCCCGTACGTCCGTGTCGGCGTCGGCGGCCTTCGCGGCGGCCACCACCTCCTGCACGGCACGGTCGAGCAGCAGCTCCTCCTGGCCCACGGCGAGCGTCACGGGGGCGAGAGGATCGTCATTCGCAGTCTTCCTGGCCATCGCGACAAGCATCCCACGCGGCACTGACAACCAGGCCTACGGTTCTCGACCGGGCCTACGGTTCCTCCCGCCAGCCCTCCCACTCACCGGCGAACCGGTCCAGCTCCCCGGGATCCAGCCGCTCTTCCTCGTCCCTCAGGACGACCAGCCACTGCGCGTCCTCGGCATCGTCCTCGCCGGCCAGCGCGTCCCGCACCAGCTGCGGCTCCTCGGCGACCGCGAACCGCTCCCGCAGGGCCTCCACCACCTCTTCCGCGGCATCACGGTCGGGCAGCACCAGCACATGTCGCACATCACTCACGCCGGCCATTGTCCGACACCGGCTCCCGGCCCGGCCGCTCAGGCCTTGCGGACGACCTGCACGTCGAGGTCGACCTTGATGCTCGGTCCCACCACCGCGATGCCGCGGGCCAGCATCGTCTGCCAGCTCACCGTGAAGTCGTCCCGGTGCAGTTCGGTCGTGGCCCGGCAGGCAGCGCGCACCTCGCCCTCCATGCCGTTGCCCAGCCCCAGGTACTCCGTGTCCAGCGTGACCGTGCGCGTCACGCCGTGCAGCGACAGCGCCCCCGTCACGGCCCACCGGTTCCCGCCCTTGTGCACGAACCGATCGCTGTAGAACTCGAGCGTCGGGAACTTGGCGACGTCCAGGAAGTCCGCCGACCGCAGATGGTCGTCGCGCATCTTCATGTTGGTGTCGATGGACGCCGCGTCGATCACCACGTGCATCGCCGACCGCTCCAGCGGCTCGGTGATCCGTATGACGCCCGCGAAGGACTTGAACTGTCCGTGGATGCGGGCCATGCCGATGTGCCGCGCGGTGAAGCCGATCGAGGAGTGCGCCGACTCGATCTCCCAGTCGCCGGGCGCGGGCAGCTCCGGCGGCCGGGCCACCTGGAGCGTCACGTCACCGAGCGAGGCGAGCGAGTCCTCGGCGACCTGCGTGGTCGCCCGGTACGGCGCGTACCCCTCCGCGGACACCGCGAGCCGGTACTCCCCCGCGGGGACCGTCGTCACGAACGACCCGAACGGATCCGCTCCCCCGCTGACCACCGGACGCCCCATGGCGTCGGTGACCGCGAACTCGGCATGTCTGACCGGTTCGTTGACGGGGTCGAGCACCCGGCAGGCCAGCACCCCGGCACTCGGCGGCGTCGGCACCGCCGCCAAGGGGCTCGTACGTTGCACCCGGTTGGTTCGGCTTCCCAGCCAGCGGCCGATCATCTGGACACCTCGTGCGACTCGAAGTCAGCTGTTTGATCACTGTTCACCGAGGAGGCATTCGACCACCGATGGGGCTTTCGAGGCAACACGGGACCACATCACGGGAATCCAGCGCTTGTGCTGGGACTACGCATGAGTAGCCCCATGTGGGCCAAGTGGGGTGTCTGCCCCCTCTGACTCGTCTGCTCTCGCTCCCCCTCCCCCTCATCTGCTCTCGCTCGCCCTGCCCCTCATCCGGCCCCGATCAGCCGTCCTGGCCGGTGCCCCGAACCGTCGGAACCGATCCGAGCTCGATGCCGAACCGCTCCCGGTACACCCCGAGCACCTCCTCGTCCGTCCCCAGCTCCCGCTCCTCCCGGGTGCCGTCGGCTCCGGTCACCGTGAGCCTGCGGCCGCTGAGCGTGATCCTCCCTCCGTCCTCCGTGACCCGCGAACAGACCAGCGACCGCGTGAAGTGCGACACCGGCGACGTGCTGTGCCACCACACCCCGGCCACGAAGTCCCCGAGCACCCGCGGCCGTACCTCCAGGCGGTACTGCGGTCTGCCGTCGCGGATCACGTCCAGGTCCGCCGCCTCCACCGTGTCGTGCCCACCGCGCACCCCGGCCGCGTCCGGCTGCGCCTCGACGATCCGGAACGTGCCCCCGGGATCCTCCTGCTCTCCCCTCTCCCCGAACGCCAGCGGCAGATGGCTGTGCGCCCCGAACCCGACATCGGCCAGCCAGTCGCCCCCGTCCACCGTCCGCACCCGCAGCGCGAGATGGTCGTACGGGATCCCGAGCCGCTCCCCGTCCCCGTACACCCGCCCCGCGAGCAGCTCCACGTCGTACCCCAGCGCGGCGAGCAACGCCCCGAAGGCGCCGTTCAGTTCGTAACAGAACCCGCCGCGCCGGGCGCCCACCACCTTGTCCAGCAGCCGCTTCTCCTCCAGCACGATCTCCTCGCCGAGATGGATCGACAGGTTCTCGAACGGCACGGCCCTCAGATGGCGCAGGTGCAGTTCGCGGAGCACGTCGACGGTGGGCCACGCCGGGTGCTCGACTCCCAGGCGGCGGAGATAGGCATCAACCTGTGCTGAGTTCATGCCCTCAGTCTCGCGCCACCCTCAGCTCCCCGCCCTCTCCTACGACCGCAAGTGCGCCGTCCCGGTCCGTCCGCAGCACCGCCGCACCCCCGGCGCGCAGCGCCGCGACCGTGCCGGGCGCCGGATGTCCGTAGCTGTTGACGGCACCGCAACTGATCAGGGCCAGCCGCGGGGCGGCCCGGCCTGTCAGGCCGGGGTCCTGATACGCCGATCCGTGATGGGCGACCTTCAGCACGTCCACGTTCTCCAGGGCCTCGGCCGCCGGTGATCTCGCCAGCGCCCGCTGGGCCGGAGGTTCGAGGTCGCCGAGGAGCAGCAGGCGCAGTCCGGCCGAGCGGACCAGCATGGCGACACTGGCGTCGTTCGGCCCCTCCGGCGCCGGGTGGGCCGGGTCGGCCGGGAGCACCTGCGGATGCGGGCCCGGTGGAAGGGCCGGGGGTGGGCCCGATGGAGGGCTCGAGGACGGGCTCGGGGGCGGCCACACCACCTGCCAGGACAGCTCCCCCGTGCGGCGCTGCTCCCCGGCGGCAGCCCGCGTCACGGGGACCCGCCGGGCCGCCGCCTGTCTGCGGACGAACGCGGCCTGGTCCGCGGGCTCTTCGAAGCCGGTGGTCTCGATCGCGCCCACCGCCCGTCCGCGCAGCACACCGGGCAGGCCAGCCACATGATCGGCGTGGAAGTGGGTGAGCACGATCAGCGGAATCCTGGTGATGCCGAGTGAGCGCAGGCAGTGGTCGACGAGCTGCGGATCGGGTCCCGCGTCCACCACGACACCTGCGCCCTCGCCCGCCGCGAGCACCAGGGCGTCGCCCTGCCCCACGTCGCACATCACCAGCCGCCAGCCGGGCGGCGGCCAGCCCGTGACCACCCGGGTCAGCGGCGGCGGCTGCACCATCACCAGCACCAGCACGAGGCCGCAGACCCCGCACCACCAGGGATGCCCGAGCAGCCGCCGCCCCAGGATCAGCACGACCAGCGTCACGGCCGCGAGCAGCGCCGCCCCCGTCCAACTGCCCGGCCAGTCGACTCCCGCTCCCGGCAAGGCGGCCCCGGTACGGGCGACCTCCGCGATCCACTCGGCGGGCCAATGCGCGACCCACGCGAAGACCTTGGCCACGGGCATCACCATCGGTGCCGTGGCCAGTGCGGCGAAGCCGAGCACGGTGGCCGGCGCGATCGCGAACTCCGCGATCAGGTTGCACGGCACCGCCACCAGGCTCACGCGCGCCGACAGCACTGCGACGACGGGCGCGCACAGGGCCTGCGCGGCGGCAGCGGCGGCCAGCGCCTCGGCCAACCGCGGCGGCACCCCGCGCCGCCGCAGCCCGGCGCTCCAGCGCGGCGCGAGCGTGAGCAGGGCGCCGGTGGCCACGACGGAGAGCAGGAACCCGTAACTCCGCGCCAGCCACGGGTCGTACAGCACCAGCAGCAGGACCGCCGTCGCCAGCGCCGGGATGAGGGACCTGCGGCGGCCGGTCGCTAGGGCGAGCAGCGCGACGGCTCCGCAGGCCGCGGCCCGCAGCACGCTCGGATCGGGTCTGCACACGACGACGAACCCGAGTGAGAGCCCGCCCCCGAGCACGGCGGTCGCCCGCAGGGAGACACCGAGGCGAGGCGCGAGCCCCCGCCGCTCGGCGCGCTGTGCCAGGCCCGGTGGCCCGAGCAGCAGGGCGAGCAGGATCGTGAAGTTGGCCCCGGACACGGCCAACGTGTGGGTGAGGTCGGTCTCCTTGAAGGCCTCCTCCAGCTCCAGGGTGATCCGCGAGGTGTCCCCCACGACCAGCCCGGGCAACAGCGTCCGGGCATCCGCCGGCAGCCCGTCGGTCGCCTCCCGCAGCCCGGCCCGCAACCGCCCGGCGAGCCGCTGAGCAGCCGAGGGTTCCCCGACCACCTCCGGTTCGGCCCGGCCCCGTATCCGCAGCACCGCCGCGACCCGGTCACCGCCCGTCATCGCGGGCGCCAGCCGTGCGCTGACCCGCAGCCGCGTCGAGGGCAGCAGCCCCAGCCACGGCGACCGCACCGGCCCATCGGCGACTGGCCGCCCACCTGCCGTCCGGTCGGCCGACCCCAAGTCGACGATCATCAGCACCGGCGTCCGCGTCCTCACCGTCGCGCCGCCCGCCTCCTGGACGCGCCGCACATCGGCATCGATCAGCACGGCGGTCGGAGCGACGTGATCTCCCCGGACCTTCGGCCGGGTGAGCCGGGGATCGGAGGTCAGCTCCACCTCGGCAGTCACCGTCGCGTACTCCCGCGCCAGGCCGGGCACAGGTCCCCGGTGCAGATCCGCCCCGTGCAGCCCGGCCGAGACGGCAGCCGCGGCCACGCACAGCAACACGGCTGCGGCCGACGCTCGCGGCCAGGAGGCCCATCCCGCCCGCCGGGCGAGCGGCAGCAGTCCGAGGGCGGCCAGACAGCCGGCCACGAGGCCGAGGACCCACCCCGGCGACGCGTCCAGCACCAGCGCCGCCGTGCCCCAGGCCGCGAGGGCGGGTGGGACGAGCCGCAGGTCTGTGGGGCCTTCCTGCCGCGGACGGGCGCTGCCCAGCCGCTTCCCGGAGGAGGCGTGCACGGACGAACGGGCGGGAGAGGCGGAGCCGCTGGGAGGGGGCGACCCGGCGGTGAAGGCCTCAGGCGCCGCCTCGTCCCGTCCCGTCGGCACGTCACGGCCGCTCCTCATGGCCGTACGAGATTCCGCAAATCGGCGAAGCGGCGGTCGCCGATACCGTTCACCTCGCGCAACTCGTCCACGGAACGGAAGCCGCCGTGCTGCGTGCGGTAGTCGATGATGTGCTGCGCCAGCACCGGGCCGACACCCGGCAAGGTGTCGAGCTGGTCGGCGGTGGCCGTGTTGAGCGAGACGGGAGCCCCCGGCATCATGCCGCCCGCCGCCGCACCACCCGTGCCTCCGGCGGCAGGACCACCCGCACCGGTCCCCACCCCCGCCCCCGCAGCGGGAGCCGGTCCCCCGACGATCACCTGCTCGCCGTCCACGAGGAACCGGGCGTGGTTGAGACCGTCGGTCTTCGTGCCGGGCTTCACCCCGCCCGCCGCGCGCAGCGCGTCCGCGACACGCGAACCGGCCGGCAGCCGGTGGATCCCGGGTTCACGGACCTTGCCGCCGACGTCCACGACGATCTCGGCCGCCCCTGCCGCACCCGCCGCACCTGTCGACTTCGCCGCCCCCGCGAGCGCACCCGCTCCTCGTTCCGGATCGGCCTGTCCACCGTGTCCCCGCGCCCCGTGGGGTGCCGCCGCTCGCACCACCTCCGGCGGCCGCACGGACTGGGTTCGGCCGGCCCAGAAGTGCTGCACGGCGAACGCCGCGGCGACGACGAGCACCACCGTCAACGCGAGCACGCTCCGCCGCTCCAGGCCACACCTCGCCTGCAACCACACAGGCAGGCGCTCCCGCACCGCGAGACCGGCCCGCGCCGGCCAGGCCCCTTCCCCAGGACGGCCGTCCCCGCTGCCGCTGCCCGCCCCGGCGGGAGCAACCCTCTCCTCGGGCTCGGGCGGGCCATGCCCCGACTCCCGCCGCTCCCCGCCTCGTTCGGCATGGTCGCCGAACAGCACCTCCGCGCGCCGGCGGAGTTCCTCCGCCGAGGCATGGCGATGCCGTGCCCGGCCGCGTGCGACAGGTCGGTGACGGCGGTGACGGACGCGGCCGTCGGACGCCGGTCCACGGCCCGGCCCGCTGGTCGCAGTCGCTGTGCGTGAACGTGATCGAAGTGCCATGCGACGAGGATCGGCCACATCGGCACCCTCGCGATGATCTTGGTCAAATCTCGGGGAGAACGGCCGACTTGTGGATAACCCAGCCACCCGCACGGGTGATCAGGGCCCGCCGTGACCGTTCACTGCGGCGAAACCACGACCCCCAGCAACCCGGGCCCCGTGTGCGCCCCGATCACCGCTCCGACCTCGCTGACATGCAGATCGGCGAGCCCGGGCACCCTTGCCCGCAACCGGTCGGCGAGGGCCGACGCCCGGTCCGGGGCGGCGAGATGGTGGACGGCGATGTCCACCTGGGCGCTGCCCGCGCGCTCGGCCGCGATCTCCTCCAGGCGGGCGATCGCCTTCGAGGCGGTCCGCACCTTCTCCAGCGGTTCGATGCGGCCGTCGGCCAGTTGCAGCAGCGGCTTCACCGCGAGGGCCGAGCCCAGCAAGGCCTGCGCGGCACCGATACGGCCGCCGCGGCGCAGGTAGTCGAGGGTGTCGACGTAGAAGTAGGCGGACGTGCCCGCGGCCCGCTTCTCCGCGGCCGTGACGGCCTCGTCCATCGTGCCGCCCGACTCCGCGGCCTCCGCCGCGGAGAGCGCGCAGAAGCCGAGCGCCATCGCGATCATGCCGGTGTCCACCACCTGCACGGGCACCTCCGCCTGCCGCGCGGCGACGACGGCCGCGTCGTACGTACCGGAGAGCTCGGCGGAGAGATGGAGGGAGACGATGCCGGTGGCGCCGGACTCGGCGACCTTGCGGTACGTCTCCTCGAAGAGGGCGGGGCTGGGCCGCGAGGTCGTCACCGGGCGCCGCTTCTGCAAAGCCTGGGCGAGGGCGCGGGTCGAGATCTCGGTGCCCTCCTCCAGGGCCCGGTCGCCGAGGACGACGGTGAGAGGTACCGCTGTGATGCCGTGGCGCTCCATCGTCCGGGCCGGCAGGTAGGCCGTTGAATCGGTGACGATCGCGACATGGCGGGACATGAGCTGGAGGTTACCTGCCGTAGCGCCCGTGCGGCAGCCCGGCCCCCGTGCCGTGTGACGCGAGTGGCCGGATCAAGTGGTGCTCTCGGGGCGGGGCTTCTTCTGCCAGGGGTAGGTCGGGCGCGGTCCCGACGGGCTGATGGCGGGCCGTGCCGGCTCGGGCGCCGGGCTCGACTGCGGGGTCTCCGGCCAGGTCTGCCCGGCCGCGGCGGGATCGGCGGCGGGCGCCTCGGGCCATGGCGTGGAGGCGGCCCGGGGCTCCGGCTTCGGCGAGGCGGCGGGCCGGGGCTCCGGCTCCGGTTCCGTCGTCCAGTGCCGCAGCGCCCCGGCCTCCATGTGGATCTGGGCGCTGAGCGTGTCCAGGTCGTCCTCCGCGAAGCGGCGGGCGCGGTCGCGGGCCGCCCAGCGCAGGGCGTCAGCCGACTGTGTGACGCGTTCGGTGCGCTCGCGCAGCCCGGGCAGCCGCTCGGTGAGCGCGGTGCGGTCGGGCTCGGCCTCCAGGCGTTTCAGCTCGTCGTCCAGCTCCTGCCCGTGCGCACTGAGCCGTTCGAAGAGGCCGATGGACTCCTTCAGGGACTCGTCCTCGGCGACGGCCGCGTGCAGCGCGTCCTGGGTGGCGCGCATCGACGTGCGTAGTTTCAGCCGGAGTTGGGCGAGTTCCCCCGCGGCGCCCGGCTGGGCGAAGGACTTGGCCCGCAGGGTGTGGTCCTCGACCGTGCGGCGCGCCTGTGTGATGCCGCGGTCCACGCCGCGCTTGGCGGCGCCGACCACCTTGACCGTGGCGTACACGCCGAGCCCCAGAAAGAGGACGAAAAGCAGGGCGAACACTGCGATCACTGCTTCCACCGGCTCCTCCTCAGGACCTCGCCGCGCACCTCACGTCGCTCTTCAACGGTAAACGCAACAGGCAGGCCCGGAGTTCCAGAAAAACCCCGAACCTGCCCGTAGGGGACCACCCCGAGAGCGGTCCGCAGTGCCCGGCGGCTACGCCGGAACGATGTTCACCAGCTTCGGAGCCCGCACGATCACCTTCCGGATCCCGGCCCCGTCCAGCGCGGCGGCGACCTTCTCGTCCGCCAGGGCGACCTTCTCCAGCTCGTCCTCGGAGATCGACGGCGAGACCTCCAGCCGCGCCTTGACCTTGCCCTTGATCTGCACGACGCAGGTCACGGTCTCGTCGACCACGTACGCCCGGTCGGCCACCGGGAAGTCCTGGTGCACCACCGAGTCCTCGTGCCCCAGCCTGCGCCACAGCTCCTCGGCGATGTGCGGGGCCAGCGGCGCCACCATCAGCACCAGCGGCTCCGCGACGGACCGCGGCACGGCGCCGCCCGCCTTGGTCAGGTGGTTGTTCAGCTCGGTGACCTTGGCGATGGCGGTGTTGAACCGCATGCCCTCCAGGTCCCCGCGCACCCCGTCGATCGCCTTGTGCAGGGCGCGCAGCGTCTCCACGTCGATGTCGGCGTCCTCGACGTCGACCACGGTCACCTCGCCGGTCGCCTCGTCGACGATGTTCCGCCACAGCCGCTGCAGCAGCCGGAACTGGCCCACCACCGCGCGCGTGTCCCAGGGCCGGGAGACGTCCAGCGGGCCCATCGCCATCTCGTACAGCCGCAGCGTGTCGGCGCCGTACTCGGCGCAGATCTCGTCCGGAGTGACCGCGTTCTTCAGGGACTTGCCCATCTTGCCCAGCAGCCGGGAGACCTTCTCGCCCTGGTAGTAGTAGGCGCCGTCGCGCTCCTCCACCTCGGCGGCCGGGACCGCGATGCCACGGCTGTCGCGGTAGACGTAGGCCTGGATCATGCCCTGGTTGAACAGCTTGTGGAACGGCTCGGCCGAGGAGACGTGCCCCAGGTCGTACAGCACCTTGGACCAGAAGCGGGCGTACAGCAGGTGCAGCACCGCGTGCTCGGCGCCGCCGACGTACAGGTCGACACCGCCGTGCGGCTGCCCCTCGCGCGGGCCCATCCAGTACCGCTCGATCTCCGGGTCGACCAGCTGCTCGCTGTTGTGCGGGTCCAGGTAGCGCAGCTCGTACCAGCAGGAACCGGCCCAGTTGGGCATGGTGTTGGTCTCACGCCGGTACTTCTTCGGACCGTCGCCCAGGTCCAGCGTGACGTTGACCCAGTCCTCGTTGCGCGACAGCGGCGTCTCGGGCTGCGTGTCCGCGTCGTCGGGGTCGAAGGTGCGCGGCGAGTAGTCCTCGACCTCGGGCAGCTCCAGCGGCAGCATCGACTCGGGCAGCGCGTGGGCGATGCCGTCCTCGTCGTAGACGATCGGGAAGGGCTCGCCCCAGTAGCGCTGGCGGCTGAACAGCCAGTCGCGCAGCCGGAAGTTGACGGTGCCCTCGCCGACGCCGGACGACTCCAGCCATTCGGTGATGCGCGCCTTGGCGTCGACAACACCCAGGCCGTCCAGGGAGACACCCTCCCCCGTGGAGTTGACGATCTTCGCGTCGTACGACACGAAGGCGGCGTCCCACGTCGAGGTGTCGGTGCCGCGGCCGTCGGTCGGCTCGACGACGCAGTCGATCGGCAGCTCGAAGGCGCGTGCGAACTCGAAGTCACGCGTGTCGTGCGCCGGGACCGCCATGATCGCGCCGGTGCCGTAGCCCATCAGCACGTAGTCGGCGATGAAGACCGGGATCTGCTCGCCGTTGACCGGGTTGGTCGCGTACGCGCCGATGAAGACTCCGGTCTTGTCCTTGGCCTCGGCCTGCCGCTCCACGTCGGACTTGGACGCGGCCTGCGCGCGGTACGCGGCGACGGCTTCGGCCGGGGTCGCGTGGCCGCCCTTCCACACCTCGTGGGTGCCCTCCGGCCAGGCGGCCGGGGTGAACTTCTCGACCAGCGGGTGCTCGGGCGCCAGCACCATGTAGGTGGCGCCGAACAGGGTGTCCGGGCGAGTGGTGAAGACGGTGATGCGCTCGCCGTCGATGGGGAAGTCGACGCGGGCGCCCTCCGAGCGGCCGATCCAGTTGCGCTGCTGCAGCTTGATGGCCTCGGGCCAGTCCAGCGCCTCCAGGTCATCCAGCAGCCGGTCGGCGTAGGCCGTGATGCGCATGTTCCACTGGCGCAGCTTGGCCTTGAAGACGGGGTAGTTCCCGCGCTCGGAGCGGCCGTCGGCGGTGACCTCCTCGTTGGCCAGCACCGTGCCCAGCCCGGGGCACCAGTTGACCGGCGCGTCGGAGGCGTAGGCCAGCCGGAACTCACCCAGGACGTCGGCCTTCTCGGCGGCGCTCAGCTCGCTCCACGCGCGCGTGTGGCCCGGTACGGGCCGCTCACCCGACTCGAACTGGTCGATCAGCTCCGAGATCGGACGGGCCTTCTTCGCCTCGTGGTCGTACCAGGAGTTGAAGATCTGCAGGAAGATCCACTGGGTCCACTTGTAGTACTCCGGGTCGATCGTGGCGAACGACCGGCGGTTGTCGTGGCCCAGGCCCAGCCGGCGCAGCTGGGACTTCATGTTCTCCATGTTGGCTTCGGTGGACGCGCGCGGGTGCGTGCCGGTCTGTACCGCGTACTGCTCGGCGGGCAGGCCGAAGGCGTCGAAGCCCAGGGTGTGCAGGACGTTGTGGCCGGTCATCCGCTGGAAGCGGGCGAAGACGTCCGTGGCGATGTAGCCCAGCGGGTGGCCGACGTGCAGGCCCGCACCCGAGGGGTACGGGAACATGTCCATGATGAACTTCTTGGGCTTGGCGACGGTCCCCTGGTCGCCCGCCAGGTCACCCTTCGGGTTGGGCGCGCCGTAGGTGCCGTCGGCGTCCCAGAAGTCCTGCCAGCGTGCTTCGATCTCGGCAGCCATCGCGGCCGTGTAGCGGTGCGGCGCTGCCACCTCGGAGGCGGCAGCGGGGTTCGTCTCGCTCATGATCCTCAAAGCTCCATCGATCGTCTCTGCCTGCGGCTGTGTGGTTCGAGAAACGAAAAATCCCCTCGCACAGGAGGGGACGCCGCGCCGATTCCGGCCACTCGACTCGTCCGGTGGCCGGGACTGATCAGCGCGGCCCGCTAAGCAGAAGGCGTACGGCACGCATGGCGTTAGGGTACCGCAGGCCCCCAGCGCACCGCGACGCGCTTCCGCTGCGCCTCCTCGGCACCCAAAAAGCTGAACAAGGGTCAAAAGTTACTTCGCGTAACAGCCGCTAAAGGACATCACAACAGCCACATTGTCCTTTGATAACAACGCAATAACTCAAACCTCGTACCCATCGGTATGGCGCCGCTTAGAGTGCGGCAGCGGGACCGCTTTCCCGAACCGCTCGGAGTTGCCCCCATGAACCCTCATCGCAGTAACAGCTCGCTACGCCCCGTCACCGGGATGTGGGGAGGCCGGCCGTGACGAACTACGACTCCACGGTGGACGACTCGTTCGCCGACTTCCTCAACTTCGGCGCCGGCGTGCTGTCCCTCGTGTGTCTCTCCTGCTCGGTGATCTGGGGACTGGTCGCCCAGGACCGGATCCTGCTGGACACGCGCAGGCGCATCCTGGCGCAGGCCGTGCACCGGACCACGGCGGTCGCCTCGATCGTCTTCCTCCTGGTGCACATCGGGGTCAAGCTGGCGCTCGCCCACACCACGTGGGTCGCGGTGTTCATCCCCTTCGGTCTCATCGCCAGCGACAACGACGAGATCATGGGCCGGTCGTTCCTCGTCGGCCTCGGCACCCTGGCCAGCATGCTCATGATCTTCGTGGGCGTCACGGGCGTGCTGCGCAACCGTTTCGCGTCCCCGGCGCCGGTCGCGGCCCGCTGGCGGGCCATGCACATGCTGGCCTACCCGGCCTGGTGCGCCGCCCTGGTCCACGGCCTCTACGCGGGCCGCCAGGCCAAGCCGATCTTCGTCATCCTGTACTGCGTGTCCCTGGTCGCCGTGGCCGGAGCCCTCGCCCTGCGCGCCGCTCCGCGCCCGGTCAAGCGCAAGGTCGCCGACAAGTTCGCCCAGCTCATCGGGCCGGGGGACGGTCTGGGCCGCAGGGACCTGGAGGAGAGCCGGGCCCGGGCGGGCACCGGCTCCGCGCTGCCCGGCTACGAGGGCCGGGACACGCCCGTGGGGGCCATGGCCTCCTCGTCGGGGCCGCGGTACGAGAAGGCGGAGCGCGCCGCGCCGCAGGAGCCCACGAACGGCTTCGCCGCGGCCTACCGGGCCGTCTCGAGCCCGCCCCTGGGCCAGCAGGCGTTCGCGCCGGGACCGACCGACCGCGCGGAACTGCCGCTGGACATGCAGCCCACCCAGACCATCCCGACCGTGGACGGCCCCTCCAGCACCTCGGGCAACTGGCCGATCCCGTCCCCGCCCCCGGTCGGCGAGGCCCCGCCGTCGGCCTACGACCCGCTCCAGGACACGGGCTTCAACATCCCGCCCTACGACCCGCTCCAGGACACCGGACAAAGCATCCCGGCCTATGGCAATCCAGGCGCCGCCGGCTACGGATCGAGTGACGTGTACGACACGGGTGAGACGAACGCCGTCTACGACACGTACTACCCGAACGACACGTACAACAGCGGTCCCGCCACTGAAACACTGCCCGGTGCGTCCTACGACTTCGACGCACCGGGATCGGGCGAACCTTGGAACACGCCTTCCGGAGGCTTTAAGTGAACGAGGCTTTGCCTGACGTACCCGAAGTCCGCGTAGTCGGCCTTCCCCAGCTCACGTCCGGCTTCGACCTTGTCGATCGGCTCGACCTGCCCATGCACCTGAAGGTGCATGGGCCACTCGAGCCGATGGGCGGCGAGCAGCTCGCGCAACTCGCCGAACGCATCAACCTGAAGGGCCGCGGCGGCGCGGGCTTCCCCTTCCACAAGAAGCTGCGCTCGGTCGCCGAGGCGGCGATCAAGCGCGGCGTCCGGCCGGTCGTCGTCGTGAACGGCAGCGAGGACGAGCCGGCCTGCCGCAAGGACACGGTCCTGATCAACCGTGCTCCCCATCTGATCCTGGACGGCGCGCTGCTGTGCGCCGAGGCCCTGGGTGCCCGCACGCTCGTGGTGGGGGTCACCCGTGAGTCCACACAGCGCTCCATGGAGGCCGCGCTCGCCGAACGCGGCCTCAACAACGGCCGCCGATCGGCTCTCCGCGCGCGCGTGCAGCGCAATCCGGTCCGCATGGTCACCGGTGCCGCCGCGTCGCTGATCCGCTCCATCGACGGCGGCCCGGCCATCCCGCCGGGCCGCAAGGTCAGCGCCTCGCAGAACGGCGTCGGCGGCGCCCCCACGTTGCTGTCCAACGCCGAGACCTTCGCCCAACTGGCCATCGCCGCCCGCATCGGCCCGGAGCGCTACGGGAACACCGGCCTGTACGACGAGCCGGGCACCGTCATGCTCACGGTCTCCGGTGCGGTCGCCCGCCCCATGGTGATCGAGGTCCCCACGGGCGTGCCGCTGCGGTACGTCCTCCAGCTCGCCGGCGCCCCGCCGGTGCCCCAGGGCGTGCTCACCGGCGGCTACCACGGCAAGTGGATCGACGCGGCGACGGTCAACGAGGCGATCGTCTCGCGCAACTCCCTTGACGCGGTGGGCGGTGCGCTCGGCGCCGGCGCGATCCTGCCGATCACTCAGGAGACGTGCCCGCTGGGCGAGTCACTGCGCGTCGCCCAGTGGCTGGCGGAGGAGAGCGCGGGCCAGTGCGGCCCCTGTTACCTCGGTCTGCCGGCCGCCGCGCGCGGCCTGGAGGACATCCTCAACGGCGGCGGACCGGCCGCTCTGGAAGCCCTCAAGCAGGTCGCCAAGAACGTGAAGCGGCGCGGCGCGTGCTCGCACCCGGACGGCTCCGCGATGTTCATCGAGTCGACCATCAAGGCGTTCACGGACGACCTGGCCGCCCACGTCCTCGGAAACGGCTGCGGACGGCCCGTGGAGGGCGTTCTGCCGCTCTTCGAGGGCGGCAGGGCCCCTACGGGCATCCCGGGCGGCGGCGAGTCCGAGGAGAACGGCCCCAGCCGCCAGAAGATCTTCGTCGACTGGACGCTGTGCCGGGGCCACGGCCTGTGCGCGGACATCCTCCCCGAGGTGTTCCAGCTCGGCGCCGACGGCTTCCCGACCGTGGCGCAGGCGAAGGTGCCGCGGTACGCCGAGGACAAGGCTCTACGCGCGGTGCGCCGCTGCCCGGCGCTGGCCCTGCGCATCGAGGAGGACACGCGCGCTCAGGGCGGCGCGCCGTCCCGCAACCTCCCGGTCCTGTCCCAGGGCCGCGGCCGCCGCGCCCTCGGCCGCTGAGCAGACGTCGTACGGCGGGCTTCCCTCAGGGGAGCCCGCCGTAGGCGTACACGGACACCGCACACGGGTACCGCACACGAAAAGGCGGGCCATCCGATCGGATGGCCCGCCTTCTCATCTGCTGTGGAGCTAAGGAGAATTGAACTCCTGACCTCCTGCATGCCATGCAGGCGCTCTACCAACTGAGCTATAGCCCCTTGCTGTGTTGCCCCCTGGTTTCCCTGGCGGCGACGCCAACATTACTGGTCCTCCGGGCCCAACGCCAAATCGATTTCACCTCGTACAGAGATGCCCGTTATGTCGGATTTGCACCGACTCTGCTGGCGCTAAGCCGTGACGAACGAATAGAACCGCTTGAGCGTGCAGTGCTCCTCCAGAAGCCGGCCGTAGATCGGCTCGCCCTCCAGCTCACGGTACGTCTCGATCGGGTCGCCCTTTATGATCAGCGCCCGTGCGCACTCCTCGCACCAGTACTGGTAGTCGGGATTGATCGGCTCCATGTCACGGACGATCGGAGTCCCGCTGCCACACCAGTCGCATTTCCGCCTGTGTGCACCCATCGATCAGCTCCAGCTGTGGCCGCAGGCCGTGCACACGTAGGAGATCCCGCCGTTGTCGCCGAGCATCTGGGCCACGTGCGCGGATCCGCAGGAAGGGCAGCTGAGGCGGGTCGACATATCCCCTGTCAATGCTGCTCCGAGGAGGTGGTCGACCTCCTGGATGCTCGCAGGCATCGCTACTCCCTCCCGTCGGGCCGCGCCCCCTTCCGGCCGTTTGATTCTGCCACGACCGGACCAATACGGTCAGCGACGCCTCAGTACCAGTCCGGACACGGCAACCCGGCGGGGCCGTAGAGGTATACGCCTCAGGGGGCCCGAGTGACTCAAGAGGGAGCATGAAAAATCCCGCCCCCTGACGGGAACGGGATCTTGAAGCGTGGAGCTAAGGAGAATTGAACTCCTGACCTCCTGCATGCCATGCAGGCGCTCTACCAACTGAGCTATAGCCCCTCATGTTCCTTCCCGGCGGGCCGGGCGAACAAGAAGAACTTTAGCCTGCGACCTGCCGGAAAGTGAAATCCGGGGTCAGTCGTCGTCGCCGAGCACCGGTTCCGGCAGGGTGCCGGCGTTGTGCTCCAGCAGGCGCCAGCCGCGGGCGCCTTCACCGAGGACGGACCAGCAGCAGTTGGAGAGTCCGCCGAGGCTCTCCCAGTTGTGGGCGTCCAGGGCGAGGAGGCGGCCGATGGTGGTGCGGATGGTTCCGCCGTGGCTGACCACGACGAGCGTGCCGTCCTCGGGGAGCTTCTCGGCGTGCCGCAGCACCACGGGGGCGGCGCGGTCGGCGACCTCGGTCTCCAGCTCGCCGCCGCCGCGGCGTACCGGCTCGCCGCGCTTCCACGCGGCGTACTCGGCGCCGTACCGGGCGATGATCTCCTCGTGCGTCAGGCCCTGCCAGGCGCCCGCGTAGGTCTCGCGCAGCGCCTCGTCGTGGGTCACGTCGAGGTCCGTGAGCGCGGCGAGTTCGGCGGCCGTGTTCGCGGCCCGCTTCAGGTCGGACGCGACGATCGCGTCCGGCTTCAGGGCGACCAGCAGGCGGGCCGCGCGCCGGGCCTGGGCGACGCCGGTCTCGGTGAGCTCGACGTCCGTGGTGCCCTGGAAGCGGCGCTCCACGTTCCACGCGGTCTGGCCGTGCCGCCAGAGGATGATGCGGCGGCCCCGGCCCTTGCCGGCGGACGCCTCACTGAAGGAGGTCACCGCCAGTCACCTTCCAGCTCCGCCGCCTCCTCGGCCGCCCGCAGCTTGGCGTGCTCCTCGGCCTTGCCGCGGGTGGCCTTGGCGTCCTCGGGCAGCTCCAGCTCGGGGCAGTCCTTCCACAGCCGCTCCAGGGCGTAGAAGACGCGCTCCTCGCTGTGCTGGACGTGGACGACGATGTCGACGTAGTCGAGCAGCACCCAGCGGGCCTCGCGGTCGCCCTCGCGGCGCACCGGCTTGGCGCCGAGCTCCTTGCTGAGGCGCTCCTCGATCTCGTCGACGATCGACTTGACCTGGCGGTCGTTGGGCGCGGAGGCCAGCAGGAAGGCGTCCGTGATGGACAGCACGTCACTGACGTCGTAGGCGACGATGTCGTGTGCCAGCTTGTCGGCGGCCGCCTGGGCGGCGGTGTTGATCAGCTCGTGAGAGCGGTCGGTCACGGTCACTACAAGGCTTTCCGTCGGCGGTCACTTGCCACCAAGGGTCTCACGGACCGCCGCGCGCTCCCCACGCGATTACGGCGACCGCGTGGGGAGCACACTCCTGCCGGCTAGTCGGACGACGGCTTGTAGTCCTGTCCGAGGACGACGGCCACGTCGGCGCTCGCGGAGGTCCTGCCCTTGGTGACGGAGCCCGCGGGCAGACCCAGGGTCTTGGCGACCTCGGCCGCGTCGGCCTTGTCGGCGGCGTCGGCGTAGGTGACCTCGGACGTGGCCCGGGCGGAGCCGGCCGTGCCGCCCTCCAGGAAGGTGAAGCCGCCGTTGAGGAGCACGACGCGGGCCTTCTCCGTGTTGTCCTTCACACCGCTGGCGTTCTGGACGGAGACGCTGACGGCGGCGTCCTTGTCGGGGCTCTTGGCGGTGCCGCCGAGGACGTTCTTGACCACGCCCGCACTGGCCTGGGCGCTGAGCGTGCCGTCGGCCTGTACGGGCAGCAGGTCCGTCCGGTAGTCGCCGCCCTTGGCCAGGTCGGAGAGCCCGGCGAGGAAGGTGCCGAGATCCTTGTCGGTCAGGGACGGGTCGAGGATCTGCTGCAGCGTCTGGATCGTGGTCGTCGCGGCCTGCGGGTCGGAGGACAGCTTGCGCAGGACGCCCTGCAGGACCTGCCCGAAGCGCTCCAGCTGGGCGTCCTGGGCCTCGCCGGGTGCGCGGTAGGTGGCGTAGGCGACGGCCATCTTGCCGCTGAGGGTCTGGGCCTTGCCCTTGCTGACCAGGGGGGCCTCGCCCTTCTTCTTCGCGGCGGGGTCGGGAACCTCGGCGTTGGTGTCCACGTCGATGTTGCCGACCAGGTCGACGAGGTTCTGCAGGTAGGGCGTGTCCAGGCGCCAGGTGCCCTGGATGTCGGTGCCGAGGACCGTGTCGAGCGCCCCGCGGGTGCCGTCGGAGCCGTCGTCCTCGACCGACTTGGCGAGCGTCGTCGTGGTGCCGTCGTCGCTGGTCAGGGCGAGGGAGTTGGGCAGCAGGACGGTGGTGCCCCGCTTGGTGGTGGTGTTGTCGACGAGGAGGGCCGTGGCGGTGCCGCCGCCCTTGATGTCGTGCAGGTGGACGACGACCACATCGCGCTTCTGGGCGCCCGCGGCCGTCGCCGTGCCCGTCGCGGTGTCGTCGGAGGACAGTCCGGGCAGCTTCCCCGCGTACCAGAGGTAACCGACGCCGCCGACCGCGGCGAGCGCGAGGACGACGACCAGGGCGACGATCCGGCTGCGGGCGCGGCGCCGGGCCTCCTCGCGGCGCTCGGTGCGGTTCTCGGTGAACTTCAGCCAGTCGATGACGTCTTCGGAGTTGTCGTCGGGCTCCTCGACGAAGGCGAACTGCTCGGTGTGGTACTCCCGTCGAGGGCCCTCCCCGACTCCCTCGTCGTCGGCCGGGCCCGCCTGCTGCGGGATGTGGGCGGTCTGTTCGGCGACGCGGGGCTGCTGGGCCGTACCGGCGCCGGCCGTGGCCTGGCCGTAGGGGTCGTGAGACGCGGTGCCGCCCTGGTGCTGCCCGGAGGCGTAGGGGTCGTAGGAGCCGTAGCCGGGCTGCTGCCCGCTCGTGCCGTAGTCGTACGCGGGCTGGGGCTGCTGCCCGGCCGCGCTGTACGGGTCGTAGCCGTAGCCCTGCTGTTGCTGCTGGGCGTACGGGTCGTACGCCTGCTGCTGGGTCTGCTGGGCCTGGACCTGCCGGTAGACAGGCCGGCCGTACTCGTCGTAGCCGACGAGCTCGTACTGGTCGCCCCCGTACCCCGGGTCGTATCGGTCGTTCACCGGTGCCCCTCTCGGCTCACTCGCCGCGGTACAGCTCGCGCTTGTCGATATAGCGCACGACTCCGTCCGGCACCAGGTACCAGATGGGGTCGCCCTTGGCGACTCTCGCACGGCAGTCCGTGGAGGAGATGGCGAGGGCGGGCACCTCGACGAGCGAGACACCGCCCTCCGGGAGTCCTGGGTCGTTCAGGTGGTGGCCCGGCCGGGTGACCCCGATGAAGTGCGCGAGGGAGATCAGTTCCTCGCTGTCCCGCCAGGTGAGGATCTGGGAGAGCGCGTCGGCGCCGGTGATGAAGAACAGGTCCGTGTCGGGGTTGAGCGCGCGCAGGTCGCGCAGCGTGTCCACGGTGTAGGTGGGGCCGCCGCGGTCGATGTCGATGCGGCTCACGGAGAACTGCGGGTTCTCCGCGGTCGCGATGACCGTCATCAAGTAGCGGTCCTCGGCCGGGGAGACCTTGCGGTGGCTCTTCTGCCAGGGCTGGCCGGTCGGGACGAAGACCACCTCGTCGAGGTGGAACGCCGCGGCGACCTCGCTGGCCGCCACCAGGTGCCCGTGGTGGATCGGGTCGAAGGTGCCGCCCATGACGCCGAGGCGGCGCTTGCCCGGCTGGGGCCGGTCGTTTCCGGGGCCGTCGATCTGGCGGTGCGCCGCGGCGGCACGCCGGGGCTCCGAGTGTCGCTCGGTGCCGCTCGCCGTGTCCTGTGCCGGGTCGTGCGGCGTCTCGTTCGCCGGACCGGTAGGCATGTCCTGCTCTCCCATGCGTGCAGACCCTACCGGCCCTGCCTGAGGGCTCCGGCCGCCCCCGTGGTCCCCGGGGCGCCCCGCGCGGGGCGCCCGGCCGGGCTCAGCGGTCGCGGTTGAAGCGGGTGGTGATCCACAGCAGGAGCAGCAGGGCGAAGAGGGCGCCGCCACCGGTGAGGTAGGGGCTGAGGCTCTCGTGGTTACCGCCGTGCTCCTCGCCCTCGGCGGCGAGGGTGACCAACTGGGCAGCGGTGCTGTGGAAGCTCATCTTCGGCAGGACCTATCGCGTGTGGGCGGGTTAAAGACGTCGGCTCATCGTAAGCGGGCGCCCCGACCGCGATCACCCCGACTCCGCCTGTTCGTGACACGGAGGCCGTCCGCGGTCCCGCCCGGCCCGGTCCCGGGGCCCTGCGGGGAACCTTCCCCGTGCCTCAGTCGTCCTTCCGTCTGTAGCCACGCAGCAGGAACCACGCCGTCAGCACACAGCCCACGATCATCACGAGCAGTACGTACCGCAGCATCCCCGGCCCCCCTTGCCGATCGGCGGCGGACGCGGCCTCGGCGAGCCAGGCGGCTGCGGGGTGGTGCTCCATGGCGATGGTCTCCTTCGCTGTACTGCCCGACCACCGTAACTCCGCCTAGGCTGGGCTCCGCCTCGGGGAAGCAAAAGGCCGCACAAGGGGCCGCAAAGGTCACACAGACGCACATGGGGGAAGACATGTCCGACGGCCACGAGCACAACGGGCACGAGCACGTGCCGAGCAGGCAGCGCAGGCGCTTCCCCGGAATCTCCTCGCGTACGTACGAGCACCCGGCCGACCGCTCCGCCCTGGTGGCCCTGCGCAAGCTGAGCGGTTTCGACACGGTGTTCAAGGCGCTCAGCGGCCTGCTGCCCGAGCGCAGTCTGCGGCTGCTGTTCCTGTCCGACTCGGTGCGGGTGTCGGACCAGCAGTTCTCGCATCTGAACGTGATGCTGCGGGACGCCTGCTACATCCTGGACCTGGAGAAGGTCCCGCCGATGTACGTCAACCAGGACCCGCAGCCGAACGCGATGTGCATCGGCCTGGACGAGCCGATCATCGTCGTCACGACGGGGCTCGTCGAGCTGCTCGACGAGGAGGAGATGCGGGCGGTCGTCGGGCACGAGGTGGGGCACGCGCTGTCCGGGCACTCGGTCTACCGGACCATCCTGCTGTTCCTGACCAGCCTCGCCGTCCGGGTCGCCTGGATCCCGCTGGGCAACCTCGCGATCATGGCGATCGTGACCGGGCTGCGGGAGTGGTTCCGCAAGTCGGAGCTGTCCGCGGACCGGGCGGGGCTGCTGGTCGGACAGGATCTCCAGGCGTCCATGCGGGGCCTGATGAAGATCGCGGGCGGCAACCACCTGCACGAGATGAACGTGGACGCGTTCCTCGCCCAGGCCGAGGAGTACGAGGCCGGGGGCGACCTGCGCGACTCGGTGCTGAAGATCATGAACGTGCTGCCGCGCTCCCACCCCTTCACCACCGTGCGGGCGGCCGAGCTGAAGAAGTGGGCCGAGTCCCGGGACTACCAGCGGATCATGGACGGCCACTACCCGCGGCGCGACGAGGACAAGGACACCTCGGTCCGGGACTCCTGGCGGGATTCGGCGAACCACTACACGACCCATGTGAAGAGCTCCAAGGACCCGCTGATGAAGCTGGTCACCGATCTCGCCGGCGGCGCGGGCGACCTGGGCGACCGCGTCCGCCGGGGCTTCGGCGGCTTCACGAACCCGGGCCAGAAGCCCCCCGGCCCCGGGGCGCCGGGCCCGTCGGACTCCTCCTCGGGCTCCCCGGACGACGACCAGCCGCCGCGCGACGGCAGCTGAGGCGCCCGCCCAGGCCCTGGAAAGCCCGTCTTCTCACACCCTCGGCTGCGCGCTCGTCGCCAGGGTGCCGCAGAGGGCCGTGGCGCTGCCCGTGGCGTAGGGGTCCGTGCCGGCGGGGCCGCCTTCCTTGGCCGTCTGGCCGGCCAGGAGGGGGCGCAGGTGGTTCGTGGAGTCCTCGGCGCAGGACAGCGGGCCGGCCTGGACGTAGGAGACGACGAGCTGGCCCTGGTGCAGGCGCAGGTCGTCGCGGTCGAAGCGGAAGTGCAGCTCGCGCCGGACGGTGAACAGGGACACCTCGGCCTTGGCACCGGCCCCGGCGGGCCGCAGTGCGTAGACGAGCGTGTGGTCGGCGGTGACCTCGAGCGTGGACGAGTCGACCTCGGCGGCCTGGAGCGTGCCCTGGACCCGCACCTTGCGGTCGGCCAGCTCGGCGCGGGAGGGGTCGAAGCGGACGAGCCAGCCGGTGGGGGCGTGGCGTCCGTCCGCGGTGGGGCGGGCGAAGCTCTGGTCGAACTGGTCCAGCTGATCGGGGTCCAGCAGGAGCCGGACGGCGCGGACCTCGCCGCCCATGAGCACGCCCGGGTCGAGGGCGGAGCGGACGATGTAGTCCTTGGCGGTGGTCAGGGCGCCGACGACCTGGCTGTCCGAGAAGTGCGCGGTGCGCCGCGAGGCGGGCAGCGGCACGCCCTCCGCACCGCTCTTGAACTGTGCGGCGGGGCTGCGCTCGTACAGGTACGCCGTGTCGGCCGTGCCGGGCACCTTGCCCTCGGGGGCGAGCGGGATGACGGTCATCCGCAGGGGTTCGGCGGTTTCCCGGGCGGCGGGGGTCTGGTAGGGGTGCCGCACCCCCATGTAGATCGCGGTGCCGAAGGCGACGGCGATCAGCAGGACCAGGACCAGTGCCTGCCGGGACAGGCCCCGGCGCAGGGGCGGTGCGCGGCGCACGGCGGGCGCGTGATCGCCGATGCGCTCCTGGGCGGAGTACTCCTTGAGGCGGGCAGCGCGGACGAACGACTCGTCGAAGACGACGGATCGATACTCGTCCTCTCCACCTCCGGGAGCGCCCTCCGGTGTCCCCTCAGGTGGGTCTCCAGGCCCGCCCATATCTTCAGGGTAGGTCTCCGGAAGCTCGGGTAAACGCCCGGCCGCACCACAAGTTCTGACAGGTCCTCACCAGGACGGGCGGGTTCCGGTCAGGGGTTGCGCGGGATCACCGAGACGGCCGGCTGGGAGTAGTCGGCGGAAGCGGAGGGAGCCGCCCCGCTGCCCTGTTCCAGCCCGGTCGAGGTGGGCGCCGGCACGGGATCCTCGCGGTTGGAGGACGCGCCCCGGTAGACCGCCGTGAAGGCCAGCGCGACCATGCCGATGCCCATCACGAGGGCGAGCAGCCAGGCGACAGGGCGGTGCCAGCGGACCTGTTTGGAGTACGGCCCCGTGCCGCCGTAGTGGTCCTCGAGGATGTCGGGGTCGTCCAGCTCGTCCAGCTCGGGATCATGGCCGAAATTCCCGGGGGCGTCCGGGCCGTACCCCTCGTCGTACCGCTCGCCTCTGGAGTGGGCGCGGCGCGCCTCCGCCTCGGAGGCCTCGGCTCTCGCCTTGGCGGCGGCCAGGAGGCGCTCCACGGCGGTCGGCTCGTGCACCACGGCCGCGCGTACGAAGGCCTCGTCGAAGACCACGGAGGCGAACTCTTCGTCCGACACCCCGCGGTCGTGGTCGTCGTCGGGCTCCCGGCCGTCAGGAAACGGCGTGCCCCCCACGTCCTCCGGCACGGTTCCAGAGTAGACCTGGGGGGTCATTTTGGGCAGACGGTATGCAAATTCATCCGCCGGTTGAGACGGCGTTCACGGGGTGCCGCACGGCGCACGCGCGGCCCGTTCACGCCTGTCGCACGCACATGCGCCGCTTCCCATACCACGTGGCAGGCGGCTCAGCGCCGCACGTGCCCGTCCCCGGTGACGATGTACTTCGTGCTGGTCAGCTCGGGCAGCCCCATCGGGCCGCGGGCGTGCAGCTTCTGGGTGGAGATGCCGATCTCCGCGCCGAAGCCGAACTGGCCGCCGTCGGTGAAGCGGGTGGAGGCGTTGACGGCGACCGTGGTCGAGTCGACCAGTTGGGTGAAGCGGCGGGCGGCCTGCTGGGAGGTCGTGACGATGGCCTCGGTGTGGCCGGAGGTCCACAGCCGGATGTGTTCGACGGCCTTGTCCAGCGAGTCCACCACGGCCGCGGCGATGTCGTACGACAGGTACTCCGTCTCCCAGTCCTCGGCCGTCGCCTCGACGACCGTGGCCTTGGAGTCCTTGGCATGGGCCAGGACGCGCTCGTCGGCGTGCACCGTGACCCCGGCCTCCGCGAGGGCGTCCAGGGCCCTCGGCAGGAACTCGGCGGCGATGTCCTGGTGGACCAGCAGGGTCTCGGCGGCGTTGCAGACGCCGACGCGCTGGGCCTTGGAGTTGATCAGGATCTCGACGGCCATGTCGAGGTCGGCCTGGGCGTCGACGTAGACGTGGCAGTTGCCGGTGCCGGTCTCGATGACCGGGACGACGGACTCCTGGACGACCGTGTTGATCAGGGAGGCGCCGCCGCGCGGGATGAGCACGTCGACCAGGCCGCGGGCGCGCATCAGCTCGCGCACGCTGTCGCGGCTCTCGCCGGGCACGAGCTGGATGGCGTCGGCGGGCAGCCCGGCCCCGCCCACGGCGTCGCGCAGGACCCGCACGAGGGCCGTGTTCGACTGGTACGCCGAGGAGGAGCCGCGCAGCAGGACTGCGTTGCCGGACTTCAGGCAGAGGGCGGCGGCGTCGACGGTGACGTTCGGCCGGCCCTCGTAGATGATCCCGACGACGCCGAGCGGCACGCGGACCTGGCGCAGGTCGATGCCGTTGGGCAGCGTGGAGCCGCGCACGACCTCACCGACCGGGTCGGGCAGCGCGGCGACGTCACGCACGTCGGAGGCGATGGCGCGGACCCGCTCGGGGGTGAGCGTGAGCCGGTCGATCATGCCCTCGCTGATGCCGGCCTCGCGGGCCTTGGCGACGTCCTTGGCGTTGGCCTCGACGATCTCGCTCGTACGGACCTCCAGCGCGTCGGCGATGGCGAGCAGCGCGTCGTCCTTGTCGGCCCGCGGCAGCGGCGCGAGGTTCGCGGCGGCGGCCTTGGCACGGTAGGCGGCCTCGGTGACCGGGGACATGGAGTCGTACGGCGAAAGCGTGGTCATGAGGGAAGCGTAGTGCGCCGGGCGATTGCGTTCATCGCGCGTTTCACACCCCGAGACACGCCCTGGACCTGATCAGAACGGGTGAACTCCGACGGGCGAGGCCGGGGGCGGGCCGTACCCCTCGGCGATGCGCTGGTGGTAGGTCGCGCGGTCGATGACCTCCAGGCCGACGATCTCCCAGGGCGGCAGTCCGGCGGTCTGCCGGTGCTCGCCCCACAGGCGCAGGGCGACGGCGGCCGCGTCGTGCAGGTCGCGGGCCTCCTCCCAGTAGCGGATCTCCGCGTGGTCGACCGCGTATCGGCTGGTCAGGAGGAAGGGGTGGTCGTGGGCCAGCTGTTCCAGGGCGCGCCGGACCTCGGGGAGCGGGGCCTCCTTGCCGGAGACGCTGAGGGTGACGTGCCACAGGCGCGGGATGTCACCGGGCTCCTCGCCCTCGAAGCGGTCCCCCGCTGCCACGCTCGTCAGGGCCCGCTCCTCACCGGCCGCGCGGGAGCCGGCACCACCACGGGACGCCGCGGCCCCAGGGCGCACTCGTCTCACGACGGCCTCCTTTGCACTGTGGCGCTGCTGCGGAATATGTCCCCGAGACAAAGTTGAGCAGGCCGCAAGAGATCGCGTGGCGGTTTTGCGGAACGTCCACCACCGGGGGCGGACGTTTCGACCCATTACGGGTGCAGGAGCACCAGGTCGTCCCTGTGTACGACCTCGCGTTCGTACGCGGGTCCGAGTTCACGGGCCAGTTCGCGGGTGGAGCGGCCGATCAGCCGGGGGATCTCCTTGGCGTCGAAGTTGACGAGCCCGCGGGCCACGGCGTGCCCCTTGGCGTCCCGCAGTTCGACCGGGTCGCCGGCGCTGAACTCGCCCTCGACGGCGGCGATGCCGGCCGGCAGCAGCGACTTGCGGCGCTCCACGACGGCCTGGACGGCGCCGTCGTCCAGGGTGAGGGCGCCCTGCGGGGTGGAGGCGTGCTGCAGCCACAGCAGCCGGTCGGCGGAGCGTTTGCCGGTGGGGTGGAAGTAGGTGCCGGTGTCCTGGCCGGTCAGGGCGTCGGCCGCGTGGATCGTGCTGGTCAGGACGACGGGAACACCGGCGGCTGCCGCGATCCGGGCGGCCTCGACCTTGGTGACCATGCCACCGGTGCCGACGCCGGCCTTGCCCGCGCTGCCGATCTCGACGTCCGCGAGGTCGGACGGGTCGCGGACCTCGGCGATGCGGGAGGTGCCGGGCTTGGCGGGGTCGCCGTCGTACACGCCGTCCACGTCGGACAGCAGGACCAGCAGGTCGGCGTGGACGAGATGGGCGACCAGGGCGGCGAGACGGTCGTTGTCGCCGAAGCGGATCTCGTCCGTGGCGACGGTGTCGTTCTCGTTGACGATCGGGAAGGCGCCCATCGCGAGCAGCTTGTCGAGGGTGCGGGAGGCGTTGCGGTGGTGGGCGCGGCGGCTCATGTCGTCGGAGGTCAGCAGCACCTGTCCGACGCGGACGGCGTAGCGGGCGAAGGAGGCGGTGTAGCGGGCGACCAGCAGGCCCTGGCCGACGCTGGCGGCGGCCTGCTGCCGGGCCAGGTCCTTGGGGCGGCGGCGCAGGCCCAGCGGGGCGAGGCCGGCCGCGATGGCACCCGAGGAGACCAGGACGATCTCCCGTTCGCCGCCGCTACGGACCTTGGCGAGCACGTCGACCAGCGCGTCCACGCGGTCCGCGTCCAGGCCGCCCGAGGCGGTGGTCAGCGAGGAGGACCCGACCTTGACGACGATCCTGCGGGCCTCGCCCACGGCCTGCCTTGCCCCTGCCACGTCGCCGTCCGTCCCCTCGCGTCGATTCGGTCGCTCACCAGGAAATCTACGGGACGGCCGGACGGGGCGCGGCGCCGGTCCACGCTACGGACGGTGCCGCTCGTGTCACGGGAGCACCGTCGCCCTGCTCGGGTCCCGCCCCCCGACAGGAATGGAATCTTCCGCTACGGTCCGACGCCATGCGGGACGGCAGCCGCCCACGCCTCGACGACACGCGCGTGTCGTCGGGAGGTCGCCGCGCGTTAACCCGGTCGGCCGACCTGCGCCGCGCCGACCCGACGCTCCTGGAGTGACCGCAGTGCCCCTACCTCTCCCCCGCCCACCGGCCCTGCTGAAGGGGCTGGTCACCATCGTCCTGGCCGCCGCGTTCGCCGCTCAGGCGGTCGCGGCGCTGCTGCCCCACGTACCCCTGCTGATCGCCGCGACCACCGTCTCCCTGGCCACCGAGGGCGCCCTGTACCGGTGGCAGCGCGGGGTGCTGTCGCTGTTCGCCAAGTCGCACGCGGACATCTCCGTGCGGCACGTCCTGCGGGACCTGCTGCTGGTGGTGGGCCTGCTGCGGCTCGGCGAGCAGGACCGGGAGACCGTGTACGCCCCGCTCGTGGCCGGTCTGCTCGCCTTCTACGTGCTGCACTGCGCGATCCAGGCGCTCTCCGTGCTGGTGCGCCGTACCCGCACCCTGCCGGTGGTGACCCGCAACATCGACGCCTCGGCCCTGCGGCTGTCCCCGGCCCCGTCCGTGCTGCTGCGCCGCCCCGGCCACCGGCTCCTGGTGTTCGGCCTGCCGGCGACGGCCGGGCTGCTGGCCGCAGCGCCGGGCGACGACCCGGTGTACGCCGCCGCGGGCATCGCGCTCTCCCTCGCGCTCGCGCTGACCGGCCTCGGCGCACTGCTCTTCCGGCTGCTGCCGGGACGCCGCCCGGCCGGCGAGCAGGAAGTGCTCGCCTGGTTCGACGCGTGGCTGGCCGAGTACCGGCCGACCGTGGGCCTGTACTTCTCCGGCGGCGCCTCCTCGGCCTACCAGGCGAACATGTGGCTGGAGCCGCTCGCGGGGCTCGACGGCAAGCCGGTCATCGTGCTGCGCGAGCGGTTCATGGTGCAGAAGATCGCGCCGACGGACATCCCGATCGTGTGCCTGCCGAAGGTGTCCACGCTGATGCGTCTCGAGCACTCCACGCTCCAGGTCCTCATCCACCCGTCGAACTCCGGCAAGACCTCTCAGGTGCTGCGCATCCCCACGATCAGGCACACCTTCGTCAACCACGGCGAGAGCGACAAGCTGTCCTCGTGCAACCCGTACGCGAAGGCGTACGACGAGGTCTGGGTGGCCGGGCCCGCCGCGCGCGAGCGGTACGCGCTGGCCGAGGTGGGCGTCGAGGACAAGGACGTCGTGGAGACGGGCCGTCCGCAACTGGACGCCGTGCAGCCGTACGCCGGTCCGCCGGCCGGGACCTACACGACCGTGCTGTACGCGCCGACCTGGGAGGGCTGGGACGGCAACCCCGGCAACACGTCGGTGATCGCGGCCGGTGAGAACCTGGTGCGGGCGCTGCTCGCCGACCCGGGCGTGCGGCTGCTGTACAAGCCGCACCCGCTGACGGGGTCGGTGGACCCGCGCGCGGGCGCGGCCGATCTGCGCATCCGGGAGCTGATCCGGTCGGCCAACCGGGAGCGCACGGGGGCGCGTCGCCCCACGGCCGGTGCCGAACTGGCCCGTCTCACCGAGGAGCTGGACCGGCTCACCACGGCCGACTTCCGGGCCGGGGCCGACACGCTGGAGCGGATGCGCGTGCAGTCGGCGCCGGAGCCGGGCCGGGCGGAGGCGGTGGCACGGGCGACGGCGGCCTGGGAGGAGGCGTACTGGGCCTCGCTGCCGGAGGGCGAGCACCAGATCATCACGGACGCCCGGCCCGCGCTGTACTCCTGCTTCAACGTGGCCGACCTGCTGATCAGTGACGTGTCGAGCGTGATCAGCGACTTCCTGGCGAGCGAGAAGCCGTACGCGGTGGCGAACACCAGCGGGCTGCCCGAGGAGGCCTTCCGCACGGCGTTCCCGACGGTGGCGGCGGCGACCGTGCTGACACCGGACGCCACCGGGGTGCCGAGCCTGCTGGAGACGGTCCGGCACCCGGAGAAGGACGTCCTGGCCGAGGCACGCGCCGAGTTGAAGCTGCGCCTGCTGGGTCCGGCCGATCCGCCGTCGCAGGAGCGCTTCAACGCGGCCGTACAGGCTCTGTGCGCTCAGGCCCGGGACCACCGGGCACGGGTGGCGGAGCGCCTGGCGGCGGAGCAGCCGGCGGCGGAACTGCCCGGTCAGCGCACGCAGCCGGCGAGCGGCGGAGCGGGCCTGCCGACGACGGCACCGCGCTAGCGGCACAGTACGACGAGCCAACAGCCGAACCAGCAGCCGAACCAACCCACCGAACGCGGGGCCGTGGGCGATCACCCCACCGGCCCCGCGCCCGCGTTCACGCCGCCTGCCGCACCTCACGCGACGTCAGCACCCGTCGCGCCTTGCGCACCGCCCGGCGTACGAACGTGTCGACGCCGCCCTCGCGGTAGCCCGGGAAGGCGCGGGCCTCGCGCGGCTCGGCGAGGTACACCGAGTCGGGGATGCCCGCGGCGCGGTCGCGGAAGTGCGGATAAGCCAGGTAGACGCGGCGGCCCTTCTTCTCCAGCAGGGCCGCCGCCTGCTTCTTGGCCTTGACGAACTTCACGACGTCCAGCAGCAGTTCGGGACGCTGCTCGGCGACCAGATGCAGCCGCAGCCGCTCGTGGACCTTGAGGCGCTGGGCGACGCCCTCGGTCCAGTGGGCGTCCATCAGCGGCTTGGCCAGCTCGAACTTGTGCCGGCGTATCTCCTCGCTGTCCGTCAGGTACTTGGGCCCGAACTGCGGCAGCAGCGTGACGAGGAACGGCCGGACCATCAACTGGTCGCGCCGGCCGCCCGCGGGGACGAGCTCGGCGATGAGGTTCATCAGGGCCCGCGCGGAGTCGAAGCGCAGCGTGTAACTGCCGCTCTTGGTCACGTGCTTGCCGTCGTCACGCCCCACCAGGTAGTAGCAGGTGTGGTCGGCGACCACGGAGACGCCGTCCGCCCGCAGATACGCCTCCATCGTGAACAGGGCGTCCTCACCGGTGAACAGCGACTCGTCGAACCGCATGCCGTGCCGGTCGAGCAGCGCGCGGCGGAACAGCTTCTGCGCGCTGAGCGTGAACTTGATGTTGGACGAGTAGACGTCCGTGCGCTCCACCGTCTTGCCCCACATGGACTTCGGGGCCGAGCGGTTGACGCCCTCGACCTTGCCGAGGACGACGTCCGTGCCGGCGCGGTCGGCCATGTCGACCATCCGCTCCAGGGCCTCGGGGCCCAGCCGGTCGTCGGCGTCGAGGAAGAAGACGTAACGCCCGGTCGCCTTGCCCAGACCGACGTTGCGCGGGCCGCTGGGGCCGCCGGAGTTCTCCTGCCGGATCACCAGGACGTGCATGGGAGCGCGCTCGGCGAACTCCTCCAGGTACTCCCCTGTGCCGTCCGTCGATCCGTCGTCCACCGCGATGACCTCGATGCGCTCCGGATCGATGGTCTGTGCCTCGACGGACGAGAGGCACTCGATCAGGTACGGCATCGCTTCGTACGCACCGATGATCACACTCACATCAGGCTGCGCAACGGTCACGTTTCCCCCTAGTCAATGGGATATTCCCCCCGTATCGCCTCATTCGCTACTTGGTAGACGAGTGATCGGGACAAGCGGTTGCCTCAAACACACGTATTAGTGAGTCACCTCACATGGCGAACCGACAGGAAGCGGGAACGCGAAAGAGTTCGGCCCCCGAGGACGCTCCTCGGGGGCCGAACTCTGAAGCAGGTGGCGGCTGTTCAGGCCGTGCCGACACCGTCCGTGTCACCGGCGGAGGACACCCGCTGCCCGGGCACGGCGTTCGCCAGTTCCGACTCGGCGGTGGCGGCCGCGATCCGTGACTCCTGGCCGACGTTGCGCGTCTCGGCCTTGAGCGCGAGGTTCGCGACGGCGGTGTTGAACTGGTCGATGGAGGCCGGCTCGTCCGGGCCCAGCAGGTACTGCTTGAGCTCCTTGCGGTCCTCGGCCAGCGGGTCGGCGGCCGGGTCGCGCACGGCACTCAGCAGCTCGCCCAGCTCGTCCGCGCTGTTGGAGAGGATCACCGCGGCACGCACGGCCGTGTTGTTCCGCTTGAACTCCTCGACGCCCACCTCCGCGGAGTCGGTGACCGCGTAGGGCTTGCCGCTCGCGATGAAGTCGGAGACCACGCTGGAGATGTCGGAGACCATCGCGTCGGAGACGTTGAAGCAGTCGTACAGCCGCGGTTCGGAGCCGGTGATGACGCGGTGCTCCCAGGTGGGGAAGGAACGCCAGTAGACCTCGTTCCACTCGGCGCGCAGCCGGGCGACCTCCTCGTGCCGGGCGACGTCGACCTGCCCGTCACGGGTGGCCTCGGCCTCGTCGCGGCCCTTGTCGCCGCCGTTGCCGGCCAGCTGGGCGATCCGGGCCTCGATCCGGGCCAGCTCGGCCTTGGCCTGCGTCTGGGCGGCGTTGTCGGTGACGAAGCGGGAGTCGGCGGCACGCTCGGCGGCGGCCTTCCGGACCAGGGCGGTGATGCGCTGGTGGGCGGCGCCGGCCTCCTTGCTGACGTTGCCGGTGAAGGGGTGCGGCTTGTACAGGACGCGGACCGGCGGGTCGGCCTGCACGAGCTGCTTCACGATGTTCTCGCCGGCCAGCACGACCGAGGTGTTGCCCGGGTTACCGTCCCAGCCCTCCCAGGTGGGGGCGTACAGGACGGTCGGGATACGGCCCTCGGGGACGCCCTGCCAGGGCTGGATCGGGGCGAGCTGCGGGCGGCCGACCTCGACGATGTCCTCGTCGCGGACACCGACGTCGGCGATGGCGTAGCGGTCGCGGCCCGCGCGGCCGGCCGTCCACACCTCGTCGTAGACCTTGCTGTACGGGTTGACGCTGGCGAGCTTGTCGCTGTCGCCGTGGCCGATGAAGACGTGCTTGATGGTGGGCACGCGCAGCATGTGGATGTTCTTGCCGACGTTCGCCGCGTAGAGCGCGACCCGCACCGTGGACAGGTCCATGTTCATCAGGTGCACCCCTCCGGGCACGCAGATGACGGGGACCGTGGTCGGCGCGAGGTTGTTCAGGATGGCCCGCTCACGCAGGATGATCAGCGGCTTGGAGTCCAGCTTCTCCATGGTGTCCAGCCACATGTTCACCTGGTACGCGGAGTCCTTGGAACCGGAGAAGTACAGGACCGTCTCCGGCTTGTACTCGCCCAGCCAGTCATCGACGGCGGCCAGCACCTTCTCGGCGTTCGGCGGGATCTTCCGGCCCCGGACGTACGGCATGAGCGCCAGGACGTACAGGGTGGCGACGGCCACCGTGATGCCGATGCCGACGAAACCGACGAGGGCCGACTTCACCTGCGCGGCGAGCAGGATGCCGGCGACCGCGAAGAGGTCGAGGTGCAGCATCTTCTCGGCGGAGCGGTGCAGCAGCCGGCGCGGCGGTGCGTCCGGGATGCGGATGCGGGACTTCAGGTCGACGTTGCGGGTGGCGACCGGCATGCGGCGGCGGTTGCGGATCAGCTGGACCAGCGCACCGTGCGGGGCCTGCAGACCGTAGAAGGCGATGAAGCAGGCGATCGCCCCGTAGTAGATCAGGTTGTCCGCGAGGGACAGCCGGGCCAGCAGCAGGACCAGGAGCAGCTGGCGGATCAGGAAGCGGATCGACAGGCCGGCCCGCACCTTGCTGAGGCGGTTGATCAGGTAGCTGCCCTTGCGGTGCAGATAGTGGTCCGCCAGGTACGTCACGGCGGCCGCTGCCGCGAAGGCGGGGACGCTCGGGACGAGCGCGGCCAGCATGAGGCAGGGGAAGCCCAGCATCATGAGGACCGCCGCGGCCAGCTCGGCCGCGCTGCCCACCCGGGCGACGCGAATAGCGGTGGATATCACGGAGAAACCTGCTCTTGGGAGGGGTGTGCCGGTCTTGGTTCTGAAATGCGGCTGGTCTGTGAATATTCGCGAGACGGTATGGATTCAGGCCCCTGCGAACACCCCTGTTGACGAAGCCGTTAACAGAAGGGCGCAGAGGCCTGAATTACCGAAGTCTATTTGGCGCCAATTATTACACGCCGTCCTGCCGGTCCAGCACCGAGGCGAGTGCCTGCTCGAAGCCGGAGGCGCGGGCCGCACCGGCGGTCGGGTCCTGCTGGCGGACGTCGATGACGTGGCCGGTCAGCTCGGACAGCAGCACGTCGAGCGAGGTGCGGGCCACGGCCTCGGAGGACAGCAGCGAGCCGGTCGGCTCCTGGCCGAACGCCTTGGTGCGCATCGGGGTGGCGGTGCGCTCCGGGTTGATGCAGTTGACGCGGACGCCGTCGCCGGCCCACTCGTCGGACAGGGCCTGGGTGAGGTTCACCATGGCGGCCTTGGTCGAGGAGTACAGGCTGTACTCGGCGCGACCCCGGGTGTAGCTGCTGGAGGTGTACAGCAGCAGCTGGCCCTTGGTCTCGGACAGGTACTTGTACGACGAACGGGCGATCTGCACCGGGGCCAGGTAGTTGACCTTCAGCGCCTCCTCGATGGTGGCGTTGTCGGTCTCGGCGAGCTTGCCGATGCGCAGCACTCCGGCGGTGTTCACCACGTAGTCGATGCGGCCGGTCTCGGCGTAGGCCTTGGACAGGGCGTCGTCGACCTCCTCCGGGTTCTCCACGTGGGTGCCGGTGGTGGAGCGGCCCAGGGCGTAGACCTTGGCGCCGTAGGACTCGGCGAGTTCGGCGATGTCCTTGCCGATGCCGTAGGAGCCGCCGAAGACGACGACCGTCTTGCCGGTCAGCAGTTCCCGGTAGGCCTCCTCGGAGACCTGCTCGGGCGCGGCGGTGGAGGCCAGCTGGAAGAGCTTGTCGGCGATGAAGACGTCGACGGGCTGGGTGACCTTCATGTTGTACTCGTCACCCGCGACGACGTGGATCGGCACGTCCGGCAGGTACTTGAGCACGACGGAGCAGTCGTCGGTGGCCTGGAAGTTGGGGTCGCCGGCGGCCACCTCGTAGGCCCGCTTGATCGTGGACAGCTTGAAGGCCTGCGGGGTCTGGCCGCGGCGCAGCCGGGAGCGGTCCGGGATCTCGGTGATGAATTCGCCGTCCTCGCCGTGCGTGCGCGTGACGATGATGGTGTCGGCGGAGGGGATGGCGACGTCGACGGCCTGGTAGCGCTCCAGCGCGGTGACGCAGTCGTCGATGACGCGCTGCGACAGCAGGGGGCGCACGGCGTCGTGGAAGAGGACGTTGGCGTCCTCGCCCTCGGCCAGGCCCTCGCCCAGGGCCGAGATGGCGCGCTCGGTGGTCTCGTTCCGCGTGGCGCCGCCCTCGATGACCTTCGAGACCTTCTTGAATCCGGCCTTCGCGACGATCTTCTCGACGTCGGGCACGTAGCCGGGTGCCATCAGCACGATGATGTCGTCGATCGAGTCCGCGTTCTCGAAGGTGGTCAGCGTGTGCTCGATGACTGCCTTGCCGGCGATCTTCAGCAGCTGCTTGGGGATCGACAGACCCACCCGCTGACCGGTACCACCGGCCAGGATCACTGCGGTGGTACGGGGCTTGGCTATGTGCTGGGACACAGGTGACCTACCTTGGGGCGACAGGGAACTTGGAAATGGTCCCACTTGTGGTTACCGCAGTGCAAGGTGAGCGCCCTCCGCCGCATATGTGCGCGCAACCTGTCATTCACCTCCCACTCCTGGTGATTGGTGAGACGGCTGCGCGACCCTCCGGGAAATGCGCTGTGAGTAACTCCACAGGTGCTCAGCGACGTCGGAGCCGCTTGTGACAGCGGTGACCCAGGACCTTCACGAGTTCCTTGGACGATGTCTCGTGCACGGTACGCGCTTTGGCGGCGCAGGCCCGCACCGTCACCCCGGCGCCGGTCGCGGCAGCTCATTGCCGCGGAATTGGTGGTTAAGATTCCGCAGCATTTCGGTCTCGGCGAGAGCAATACGCCGGTGGCCCGGGTCGGACTTCTCACATGCTCACGCCTCTCGTACGAGGAAGAGCCCGGCACTCCGAGGAGTACCGGGCTCACGCGTGTGTCAGGGGTCGGGTCAGACCACCTCGACTCCCGGCCGGCCCGCCTCGACCCGCAGCCTGGCCAGCGTGCTCGGCGTCGCCGACGGCTGCCGGACGGTGTCGACCACCCTCACCTGCGCGTCGATGCCGGCGCGGCCGATGTCGAAGAGGTGGTAGCCGCGGTGGGCGTCGAGCAGCTTCCAGTGCGGGTTGTCCGGGCGCCGCGGGTCCCACTCCTTGCGGAAGGCCGCCTGGTCCTGGTCGCCGTTGCTGGAGATGGAGGTGCCGACGAACTCGGCGCCGACGACCGTGGAGTCCGGATCGGCGTAGTCCTCCTTGAGGTCGCTGATCATCGTCAGGTGCCGGTCGCCGGAGAGCACGACGGGGTTGCGGACCTGCCTGAACTCCTTCAGGAAGCGGTTGCGTTCGGCCTGGTAGCCGTCCCAGGCGTCGTAGAACCAGAGCTTGCCCTCGCCGACCTGGAGGTCCGTCTCGGCCATCATGATCTGCGAGGCGATCAGGTTCCAGCGGGCCGGCGAGTTCTGCAGCCCGTTGAGCAGCCACTGCTTCTGCCGTGCGCCCAGCATGGTCAGCGACGGGTCCTGGGCACCGGCCTGGCTCTTGGCCTGGTCGCTGCGGTACTGCCGGGTGTCCAGGACGTTGAGCCGGGCCAGCCGGCCGAACTCCAGACGGCGGTACATCCGGATGTGCGGCCCGTTGGGGACGGCGGTCGCACGGACCGGCATGTGCTCGTAGAACGCCTGGTAGGCCGCGGTCAGCCGGGCCACGAACGCGTCGTGCGGCTGCTTGTCCGGGTCCTGCGGGATCTCGCCGGCGAAGTCGTTGTCCACCTCGTGGTCGTCGAAGGACACCACGAAGGGCGCGTTCGCGTGCATCGCCGCGAGGTCGGCGTCGGTGCGGTACTGGGCGTACCGGTTGCGGTACTGGGCGAGGCTGAACGGCTCACCGGTCCCCTCGTGGCGTCGTACACCCGTCGCCGACGGCGTGGACTCGTAGATGTAGTCCCCGACGAACACCACGACGTCCGGGTCCTGGTCGAGCATGTCGGCGTACGGCGTGAAATAGCCGTGCTGCCAGTTCTGGCAGGAGGCCAGCGCCATGCGCAGGGAGCCACCGGAGCTGTAGGGGTGGGGCGCGGTACGGGTGCGGCCGACGGGCGACAGCTGCCCGCTGGTGCGGAAGCGGTACCAGTACGTGCGGTCCGGGCGCAGCCCGCGTACGTCCACGTGAACGCTGTGCCCGTACTCGGGCCGGGCCTGGGCGGTGCCCCGGCGGACGAGCTTTCTGAACCGCTGGTCCTCCGCGAGCTGCCACTCCACGGGCACCACCCGGTCGGGCATTCCGCCGCCGTTCAGCGGGTCCGGGGCGAGCCGGGTCCACAGCACGATGCCGTCCGGCAGCGGGTCTCCGGAGGCGACGCCGAGGCTGAACACGCCGTCGGGCAGCGGAGTCTCGGCCCCGTGGGCGGTGGCCGGAAGCCACAGCTGGGCGGAGGCCGCCGCACCGAGGACCGCGGCACCGGCGGTCAGAAAACGGCGTCGGTCGGGGGATACTGCTCCGGTCATCGTCTGACTCCCTTACCTCGCTGGCCACTTGGACACTGGGAAGCTTCACGCTCGCGGGCGGTCCGCCCGCTGAACGCCGGAGTTCACGTACATGACAACTAAGCAGACAAAAGGAGACCCACCGCCAGCGTCGGAACAAGCCGTTGCCGGGGTGGGTCTGACAGATGATCAGGCAGAGATCACCGGGCGAATCCCGCGCCGAGGGCGGAGCCGTCCGCGACGGTGCCGAGGGTGCCCGCGCCGAAGCTGACCGAGCCGGTGGCGGTGGGGGCGCCGGCCGGGTTGGGGAACGCCCAGACTCCCCCGTCCCGGTTCTCCCCGGTGGCGCTGACGAACAGCTCGGGCCGGCCGTCGCCGTTGACGTCGAGCAGCTTGGTCCTGGCGCCGAAGAAGTCGTTCTGCTCCGCCGTGCCCGGGACGTGCGCGGTGTTCTGGTTCATGGACAGGGCGCCGTCGCCGGTCAGCCCGGACTTCCCGCCGCGCAGGACGGTGAACTGCCCGGCCGCGTACACGTCCCCGATGCTCTCGGTCCCGCTGCCGGTGGAGACGTCGGCGTAGCCGTCGCCGTTGACGTCGGCCACGGAGACGCCCCCGCCGAAGCCGTCGCCCCACTCCGGGCTGCCGGGCACACCGGGGGTGTCCTGCGTGATGATCGTCGTACGGGAGGTGTCGGGGCCGTCGGCCGCGCCGTACACGACCCCGATCTGGCCGCCCTTCAGCAGCGGGTCCTCCAGCGGGACCTCACCGGAACCGTCGAGCCGGCGGCCGATGACGAGGTCGCCGTACCCGTCCTTGTTCACGTCGCCGATGCCGAGGCTCTCGCCGCCCCGCATCCGCGTGCCGTCGGGGTTGTTCAGCGGGGCGGGGGCGCTCAGGCCGTCCGGGGTGCCGCGCAGGTGGACCACGCGGCGGTGCTTGGCGTCCGGGTCGTGCAGGTCGTCGTCGCTGTGGTCGTGGATGAGCGCGACCAGGTCCGTGATGCCGTCGTGGTCGACGTCACCGGCGGCCACGTCGTCAGTGGCGTACTCGGCCTCCAGGGCGAGGCGGTGGCTGCTCGCGGCACCGGTGGTGCGGTCGAACGGCCCGTACAGCAGGCGGTTCCCGGTGGCGAGGTCCAGGTGACCGTCGCCGTTGAAGTCGCCGAGCGCCGGCTGGAGCGGGTCGACGCGGTCCTCCTCGGTGCCGGTGGCCACGGCCGTACCGCCGGACAGGCCCTGCGGCCCGCCCCACAGCACGGCGAGCGTGCCGGCGCTGATGACGTCGCCGACGTCCTCGCCCTGCGCGCCCACGACCAGGTCGGCGTAACCGTCGCCGTCCAGGTCACCGGCGGCCAGACCCTCGCCGTAGTGGTCCTCGGCCTCGGCGGCACCGGGTATGCCCGGGGTGTCCTGGCTGATGACCTGCTTGCGGGCGAGGTCGACGCCCTTCGCCGAGCCGTACACGACGGCCACGTACCCGGCGCGGGTCTTGCCGCCCACCTTGCCCCGCGGGGCGGCGACGGCCAGGTCCTGGTAGCCGTCGCCGTTGAAGTCGTCGTGGAGCTTCGCCGCGGCGGCCCGGGTGGTGGGGGCGGCGTCGGCGGCGTGCGCGGCCATCGGTACGGTGACGGCCGCGACCACGGCGATCGCCGCCGCGACTTCGACGCCTCGGCCGATGTTGCGCTTGCTCATGGACTGGGGCACGTGAACTCCGGTGATCCGCTGGGCAGTTGCGACGCGGCGAAGACCAAGATCCTCATCCGCACTGCCCAGTACGACTCACCGGAGCACCACTTGGTTGCCTCGGGATCCGTTGCGAATTTGCTTTCCGTTAACGGCCCCCGGAACGGATCAGAACGGCTCGAAGTCGTCGAACTCCCGCTGCGCCTCGTCCCGCTCGGCCTGCCGGTCCCTGCGGCGCTGCGCGGCCGGTCGCGCCTCCTCCAACCGGTGGTCCTCACCACGTCGGCCGAGCATTTCGGCCCCGGCCATCACGGACGGCTCCCAGTCGAAGACCACGGCGTTCTCCTCGGGACCGATGGCGACACCGTCGCCGCCCCGGGCCCCCGCCTTCATGAGTTCCTCTTCGACCCCGAGCCGGTTGAGCCGGTCCGCCAGGTAGCCGACCGCCTCGTCGTTGTTGAAGTCGGTCTGCCGCACCCAGCGCTCGGGCTTCTCGCCCCGAACCCGGAACAGGCCGTCGGCCTCGCGCGTCACGGTGAAGCCGGTGTCGTCCACGGCCTTGGGCCGGATCACGATCCGCGTGGCCTCTTCCTTCGGCTTCGCGGCACGCGCCTTCGCCACGAGCTCGCCGAGCGCGTACGACAGCTCCTTCAAGCCCATGTGCGCCACGGCCGACACCTCGAACACGCGGTACCCGCGCGCCTCCAGGTCGGGCCGCACCATCTCGGCCAGGCCCTTGCCGTCCGGTACGTCGATCTTGTTCAGCACGACGATCCGCGGACGGTTGTCCAGCCCGCCGTACTGCCGCAGCTCCTCCTCGATGGCGTCGAGGTCGGAGGCCGGGTCGCGGTCCGACTCCAGCGTGGCGGTGTCCAGGACGTGCACGAGCACACTGCACCGCTCCACGTGCCGCAGGAACTCCAGGCCCAGGCCCTTGCCCTGGCTGGCTCCGGGGATCAGGCCGGGCACGTCGGCGATCGTGTACACCGTCGAGCCGGCCGTGACGACGCCGAGGTTCGGTACGAGCGTGGTGAACGGGTAGTCGGCGATCTTCGGCTTGGCGGCGCTCAGCACCGAGATCAGCGACGACTTGCCGGCGCTCGGGTACCCCACGAGCGCCACGTCGGCGACGGTCTTCAGCTCCAGGACGACTTCGCGCACGTCTCCCGGCTCGCCGAGCAGCGCGAACCCGGGCGCCTTGCGCCGCGCGGACGCCAGCGCCGCGTTGCCGAGCCCGCCCCTGCCGCCCTGCGCGGCGACGTACGACGTGCCGTGCCCTACCAGGTCGGCGAGGACGTTGCCCGCCTTGTCGAGCACCACCGTGCCGTCCGGCACCGGCAGGACGAGGTCCTGTCCGTCCTTGCCGAAGCGGTTGCCGCCCTCGCCGGGCTTGCCGCCCGTGGCCTTGCGGTGCGGGGAGTGGTGGTAGTCGAGGAGCGTGGTGACGGACTGGTCGACGGTGAGGATCACGTCCCCGCCGCGCCCGCCGTTGCCGCCGTCGGGCCCGCCCAGCGGCTTGAACTTCTCACGGTGAACGGAGGCACAGCCGTGACCTCCGTTACCCGCGGCGACATGCAGCTCGACGCGGTCCACGAAGGTGGTCATGGTGGGTGCCTCCAGTGATGTACGGCCGTTGTGTACGGGTTGTACGGGGTTGTTCTCTGCGTAACACGCGAAAGGCGGACCCGCTTCCCGTGAGGGAAGTGAGGTCCGCCTCGCGAAAGCTTCCGGTCAGGCGACCGGAACGATGTTCACGACCTTGCGGCCACGGTGGGTGCCGAACTGCACCGAACCGGCCTGGAGCGCGAACAGCGTGTCGTCGCCGCCACGGCCGACACCGGCGCCCGGGTGGAAGTGGGTGCCGCGCTGACGGACCAGGATCTCACCCGCGTTGACGACCTGACCGCCGAAGCGCTTCACGCCGAGCCGCTGGGCGTTGGAGTCGCGACCGTTCCGGGTGGACGATGCGCCCTTCTTGTGTGCCATTTCTCCTCAGTCCCTTACTTCGCAGCCGTGGGGATCTCAGTGACCTTGATCGCCGTGTACTGCTGGCGGTGGCCCTGGCGACGGCGGTAACCGGTCTTGTTCTTGTAGCGCAGAATGTCGATCTTCTGGCCCTTGTGGTGGTCCACGACCTCGGCCTGGACCTTGATGCCGGCCAGCACCCACGGGTCGCTGGTCACGGCGTCGCCGTCGACAACGAGCAGGGTCGAGAGCTCGACCGTGTCGCCAACCTGGGCAGTGGAAATCTTGTCAACCTCAACGATGTCGCCGACAGCAACCTTGTGCTGGCGGCCACCGCTGCGCACGATGGCGTACACGCGGACTCACTCTCTCGCTCGGGAAACGGCACCCCCGCAGGCCAGCCACCCGACACAGCGAGCGGCCTCTCCTGGGCGCCCGGCGCCCGGAGGATGAGGTTTACGGGGATGTGACGCGTCATTCGACACGCCGACGGTCAAGGTTACGGGCCCGCGGCCAAGAGGGTCAAACCGAGCCGGGCCCGCCGCCTGTGCGACCGGTCACGCCGGTCGCGTCCGCCGGGGCGAGCGCGCGGTTCGCGCACGCCCCGGGCGGACGTCGAGGCGGGTCAGTCCTCGTCGGTGGAGGCCGAGACGGAGGAGCGGGACTGCTCCGCCGCGACGGTCTTCTTCGACGTGGTCTTCTTGGCGGCGGTCTTGGTGGTCTTCGCCGCCGCCTTCTTCGCCGTCGTCTTCTTGGCCGCGGTCTTCTTCGCCGCGGTCTTCTTGGCGGCGGCCTTCTTCGCCGTGGCCTTCTTGGCCGTCTTGCGGGCCGTCTTCTTGGCCGGGGCCGCCTCCTCGGCGGCCTCCTCCGTGGCGGCGCCGTCAGCCGCCACGGTCTCCGGAGCCTCCTCGGACGCGGCCGACGGGACGACCACGACGGCCGCCTCCTCGGACGCGGTGGACACGGTGGGCTTGCGCACGGCACGGCGCCGCGGACGGGCCGGGGCGGCACTCTCGGCGGGCGCCTGCTCAGCCACCGCGGGCTGTTCGGCCTGCTCGGGCGCCTGCGTGGCCTCGGACGCCGCGGGCGCGGTCTCGGAAACCGTCACCACGGTGGCCTCCGCCCCCGCCGGCGAACCGGCCGGCGCGGACACCTTGCGCGTCGCCCGCCGACGGCCACGGCCCTTGGGCGCGGCCTCCTCGGCGGCCGGGGCCTCGACGACCGGGTCCTCGACGGCGATCGGCTCGGCGTGCGCCTCGGCGGCCGGTTCCGGCTGCACCGGACGGGCGACCTCCTCGGCGGCGGTCACGTCCTGAGCCGTCGGCACCTCGGCCTGCTCGGCCTTCGGCTCCGCCGTCTCACCGCGCGGCGCACCCGCCGGAGCCGACGCCCGCCGGCTCGCCCGGCGCCGCGACCGACCGCGCGTGGCCGCGGCCTCCGCCTCGGCGGCGCTGCTGTACAGCTCCTCGTCGGGCTCGAAGACCGGCTCGGGCAGCGCGATCGGCTCGGCGATCTCGGCACCGACCTCGGCTTCGGTCTCCGCCTCCTGCTCGGCGGTCTCGACGGCCGCCTCGTGCACGTGCGGCTGATCGGCGGCACCGGCACGGGCACGCTTCTTGCGCTTGCCACCGCCTCCGCCGGCGCTGGTCGGCTGCTCCATGTGCACGATGACACCGCGTCCGTTGCAGTGGACGCAGGTCTCGGAGAAGGACTCCAGCAGGCCCTGCCCGACCCGCTTGCGGGTCATCTGCACGAGCCCCAGCGAGGTCACCTCGGCCACCTGGTGCTTCGTACGGTCCCGGCCCAGGCATTCGAGCAGGCGCCGCAGCACCAGGTCCCGGTTGGACTCCAGCACCATGTCGATGAAGTCGATGACGATGATGCCGCCGAGGTCGCGCAGCCGCAGCTGGCGGACGATCTCCTCGGCCGCCTCCAGGTTGTTCCTGGTGACGGTCTCCTCGAGGTTGCCGCCCTGACCGGTGAACTTGCCGGTGTTGACGTCGACGACGACCATCGCCTCGGTCCGGTCGATCACCAGCGAACCGCCGCTGGGCAGCCAGACCTTGCGGTCCAGCGCCTTGGCGAGCTGCTCGTCGATCCGGTAGGTGGCGAAGACGTCGACCTCGGAGGTCCACTTCGTCAGCCGCTCGGCGAGGTCCGGCGCGACGTGCGAGACATAGCCGTGGATGGTCTGCCACGCCTCGTCGCCGCTGACGACGACCTTGGAGAAGTCCTCGTTGAAGATGTCGCGCACGACCCGGACGGTCATGTCCGGCTCGCCGTACAGCAGCGTCGGCGCGTTGCCGCCGTTCTTGGCCTTCTTCTGGATCTCCTCCCACTGCCCCTGGAGCCTCTCGACGTCCCGGCGCAGCTCGTCCTCGCTCGCGCCCTCGGCGGCGGTGCGCACGATGACGCCCGCGTCCTCGGGGACGATCTTCTTGAGGATCGTCTTCAGCCGCGCCCGCTCGGTGTCGGGCAGCTTGCGGCTGATGCCGGTCATGGAGCCCTCGGGCACGTACACGAGGTAGCGCCCGGGGAGGGAGACCTGGCTGGTCAGGCGGGCGCCCTTGTGCCCGATGGGGTCCTTCGTCACCTGGACGAGCACGGACTGCCCGGACTTCAGGGCGGACTCGATGCGCCGCGGCCCGTTGGCCATGCCGAGCGCCTCGAAGTTGACCTCACCGGCGTACAGCACCGCGTTGCGGCCCTTGCCGATGTCGATGAAGGCGGCCTCCATCGACGGCAGGACGTTCTGCACCTTGCCGAGGTAGACGTTGCCGACGTACGAGACCGCCTGCTCCTTGTTGACGTAGTGCTCGACGAGCACGTTGTCCTCGAGGACGCCGATCTGCGTACGGTCGCCGTGCTGGCGGACGACCATCACGCGCTCGACGGCCTCGCGCCGGGCCAGGAACTCGGCCTCGGTGATGATCGGGACGCGCCGGCGGCCCTGCTCGCGGCCCTCCCGGCGGCGCTGCTTCTTGGCCTCCAGACGGGTCGAGCCCTTGATGGACTGCACCTCGTCGGACGGTTCGGCCTTGGGGCGGGGCTCGCGGACCTTGACGACCGTGCGCTCCGGGTCGTCGTCGGACGGCTCGGCCTCGGGCGCGCTGTCACCGGCACGGCGACGGCGGCGACGGCGACGGCGGCTGCTGCTGGAGCCCCCGCCGGACGACTCGTCGCGGTCGGCGGCCTCGTCGGACTCGTCCTGGTCCTCCTCGGTCTGCTCCGCGGTGTCCTCGGCGGCCTGCGCGGCGGCGACCTGCTCGGACTCGGCGTCCGTGCCCTCGCCGGCCTCGGCGTCACTCTCGGCGGAGTCACCACGCCGACGGCGGCGGCCGCCCCGGCGGCGGCGACGGCGCGAGCCGGTGCCCTCGGAGTCGTCCTGGTCGTCGCCGTCGGCGGACTCCTCGGGCTCCTCCGCCTCGTCGACGGCGCTCTCGGCGACGGCACTCTCGGTGGCGGGGGCCTCGGTGGCCTGGGCCTCGGGCTCGTCTGCACCCCGGCGACGACGCCTGCGGCGCGACCCGCCGGGCTGCTCCTCCCGCACCTCCGCCGGCGCGGACTCCTCCGCCTCCTCGGGCTCCTCGGCCCCGGCCGCCTCGGCGGCGGCTGCGGCGGCGGCCCGCTCCGGCGTCTGGAACTGGGGCTCGGTGAACACGGGCGCCTGGAACAGGGCGACGGCGGGCCGCGCGGGCCGTGCCGACGTCTCCTCCTCACCGGCGGCCGCGGCACCGGCGGCGCCCCGCGCGGACTTCGAGCCGCGGGAGGCCCGCGAGGACTGTGCGGGCTCGGCGAAACCACTGGCGGCCCGGCGGACGACCCGGCGGCGGCGCCGCGGACCGGCATCCTCGGCGGGCTCGGCAGCCTCGGACGCCTGGGCGGCGGGAGCGGCGGCCTCGGGGGCTCCGTCGGACTCAGCGGCGGGGGAATCGGTCACAGGTGCCTTCGCCTCCTCGGCGGGCGTGCCGGCGGGGGCCTCGGCGGGCCCACCGGACACGGCAGCGGCGGCCTCGGCGGGCGCGTCGGTCGTGGTGACGGAGCCGGAGCGGCCCGCGTCGGCGGTTCCTTCCGCCGCCTGTGCGGCGGCAGGCGCTTCGGTGGGCGCGGTCACCCGGCGCGTGGCACGCCGCCGGGTCCTGCGCGGAGCAGCCTCCTCGGCGGTCTCCGCGCCGTCAGCGGCCGCGGCGGGCTCAGGGGCGCTCGGCTCGGCCTGCGCGCCGGCAGCAGGCGCCGCCGTCTCCACGGCCTCCGCCGGAGCCGCGGCGGGCGAGGTCACCGTGCGCGTCGCACGGCGCCGAGTGCGACGCGGAGCGGCGTCCTCGGACACCTCGGCGGACGCGGCGGCCTCGGCCTGCTCGGAAGCCTCGGAGGCGGCGGGGGCACCGGCGGTCACCGGCACCACGGTCTCGGCGGCCTCAGCCCCCGCCGGAGCACCGGCGGGGGCGGCGGCACGGCGCACCACGCGGCGCCTCTTCGGAGCGGCGGGCGCGGCCTCCTCGGCGCTCTCGGCGGCCTCGGTGGTCTCCTGCGCCGCCGCGACGGTCTCCTCGGCGGCGGTCTCCTCGACCTCGTCGGCCTCCGCGGCGTCGGCCGCGAGCTGATCGGGGTCCGCGGCCGGTATGGCCGGCGTGACGGTCTCCACCGGAGCGTCGGAGGAGGTACCGACGGGCGGACCCGCCGGCCGGGACGCGGCACGGCGCCGCCGGCGGGGCGGCAGGGTGTCGCTGGGGGTGTTCTGTTCGGAGTCCGTGGCGGACTCTGTGGGTTCGGTCGGTTCGAGCATGCGGGCTTTTCTCCCGTCAGGCTCCCGGGCGCCGCGCCTGGTCCGGCTGTGCCGGTGACGTCCGCGGCTCGCGCTGTGCGCGTCGCCGCCGTCCGGGGCGCGGGCGCCGCACGGGAGCTCTCTGTGTCCTGTCTCGCCGGTTCCGTACGCCGAATGCGTACGGCCTGGCGAAAGTCTTCTGGTCGGTGCGCTGCCCGACCCAGGTGGCTCCCGAGTCCGAGGGCGGCGCTACGACGTCCGTCCCTTCGCGGAACCTACGCCGGCGCCGTCGCGGCGGCAGGCGGTTCGGCCGTTGAGTGGGCCTCCGCTGCCTCGCGGTCAGGCGCGAGCGGGTCGGTCACCGTGCCGGTCTCTTCATCGAACAGCCCCTGCGCCAGCCTGGTCACCGCTGCGGGGACCGGCGGCGCCAGGTCGGCCACGGCGCGGAGACCGGACAGGACGTCGTCGGGTCGTACGGCAGGCGTCACGTGCCGAACAACCAGCCGCAGTATCGCACAGGGCTGGTCGGTCGGCCTATCAGCCTGCGAACTGTGCGTTTCTGTGAGGTCGGGGATCTCCAGGCTCACGACGGCGGAGCGGGCGTCGAAGGTGCGTACCCCGTTCTTGGCGAGGCGCTGGACCTCGACGGTCTCGGCCGCGTTGAAGGCGTCCGCCGCCCGGCGGGCTTCCTCCTGCGACACGCCGTCCAGCCGCAGCTCCCACACGGAAGCCGTCAGCCGGTCGGCGAGGCCCGGGGTGCGGGCCTCGACCGCCTCGACGATGTCGAGGCCGGTGGGCAGCGACTCGTCGAGAAGGATCCTGAGCTGCTCCGGGTCGCGCTGCGCGGTGAGCGCGATCTCCAGGTACTCCGCCTCACTGCCCGTGCCGGTGGGTGCGGCATTGGCGTACGACACCTTCGGGTGCGGTGTGAAGCCCGCCGAGTAGGCCATCGGCACCTCGGCACGGCGCAGCGCACGCTCGAAGGCGCGCTGGAAGTCACGGTGGCTGGTGAACCGGAGGCGGCCGCGCTTGGTGTAGCGCAGTCGGATGCGCTGCACCGCGGGTGCGGGCGGCGGGCCTTCGGGCTGTCGCTTGCCCAGTGTCGTTCAGTCCTTCGTGAGAGCGGTCGTACTGCTACCAAGAGTACGTGCCTCGCGGCCCGAAGGTTCCCCGAGGTCGACCGGCTGCGGCTGCCGAGGCTCGCCGAAGAGCATCCGCCGGAAGTCGGCGCGCGCCTGCCGTACGGACTCCCGGGCGGCGGCCAGCGCCTGCCGCGTGGCCCGTCCCACACTGCGGGAGGCCTCGGCGGCGGGCCGCAGGACGACGTCCCGCACGAGGTGCCCGACGGGCGTCAGCACGCTCCGGTACACCCACCGCACCGGCTCGACGAAGATCCACCTCAAGAGCGTCGCGAGGAACCGCCCGACGGCGAGCGAGATGTGCCCGGCGATCCGCCACGCGTGCCCGAGGGCGTCCGCGACCTCCCGCCCGATGACGGCGAGGACCCGCCCGACCGGCGTGAGGATCCAGCGCCACACGGCGAGCGCGGGAAGGACGAACAGGATCCGGGCGATCCAGTACAGAGCCGTCCCGATGCCGGTGACGACCACGCTCACCAGCCACACCAGCCCCTTCGCGCACCAGGCGATCGCCCGCCCGACGGGCGCGAGCACCCACGTGTACAGCCACACGGCTGGTACGACGACGAGATACCGGGCGAACCACGCCACGACCGCGTACACGCCGGCCCCGAGCGCGGCGAGCACCGCGCCGAGCCCCTTCAGCACCCACAGCACGGCACGCCCGACCGGCGTGAGCAGGTACGAGTACACCCAGCCGAGGGCGGCCCCGATACCTCTGGCGACCCGGGTGACGACCCATGCGATCGCGTGTCCCACCGGCGTCAGCACGTGCCGGTAGAGCCACACCAGCGGCACGACGAGGAGGACGTTACCGAGCCAGCCGAGCGCCTTGGCCACCGGCACGACGACGTACCGCCACAGCCCCACGAACGGCCAGACGAACACCGCCCGCCCGAGCCACAGCAGTGCCCGGCCCAGCGGCCGGAACAGCACGTCGTTCAGGAACCGCCCGACCACGACGAGCGCGTCCCACACCATCCGCACGGGGACGACCAGCACGAGTACGACGATCCGCACGGGAATCCGGATCGCGACGGCGAGACACCCCTCGGGCGCCGCCTCACGCACCGGCGGCGCGGCCGGTTCGGGCACCCGTTTCCGCAGATCGACTCGCGTCTCGGAGCCCTCGCGGGCCGGTTTCTCCAGATCCATACCGTCGTAGACGCCTCAGCGGCCCGTCCGGATCCAGCACCGCACAGCCCCGCCCCGTTCTTCCGCAGTTCCTCCACCCGGCGTCATGATCATACGGCTCACGTGCCGGCGACCCGCGCGTGCAGCAGCCGGGGCGACTCCTCAAAGCCGCACCGGGCGTACGCGGGAATCGCCCGCGGGCTCGAGTGCACGGTCACCCGCTCCAGCCCGAGCTCCCGGGCCCCGTCCAGCACGGCCCGGATGAGCGCGCCGCCCACTCCGCCGTCGCGCGCCCCGGGTACGACGTACACGCACTGCAGATCGCCGGAGGCCCGCCGGGGCGCCCGGGGCGTGGGCACCCGCTGCACCACCGCCAGCCAGGCCATGCCGATGACGACGCCGTCGTCACGCACGACCACCATGCACCGGTGCGAACCCGCGTTGTCCCGGGCCCAGTCGACGAAGTGCCGTACGAATTCCTCGCGTTCGCCGAGGGCCTCGTCACCGTTCTCGACGAGCCACTCCCAGCGAAGTGCCGCCACGGCCGCCAGTTCGCCGGACCGAGCCGGGCGGATGCTGATGTTCTCCATCAGTGCATTGTCCGGTCGGCGGCCCCGTCCGCCTCCCACCGCAGCAGGTCCCCCGGCTGGCACTCGAGGACCTCGCAGAGGGCGGCGAGGGTCGAGAAACGGACCGCCTTGGCACGGCCGTTCTTGAGGACCGCGAGGTTGGCGGGAGTGATGCCGACGCGTTCGGCGAGTTCGCCCACGGACATCTTCCGCTTGGCCAGCATCACGTCGATGTCGACGGCGATCGGCATCAGATGACCTCTTCCAACTCGGCCTGCATCCGGGCCGCTTCGACGTCCCGTGCGACGGCCTGCGCGAGCAGCATCCGCAGGACGAGCACGACCAGCGCCACACCCAGCACGGCCACGACGACCCCGCACAGCAACAGCACGACGCCGGGAGCGACGGCCTCGCCCGGGGCGAGAACGACCGCGAGCGCGAAGACCAGCAGGGCGGCCGCCACGAACGCGCCGATCACGATGTGCACGTACCGGAAGGCGGCCGTGGAGAACACCGTCCCACGACGCACCATCGTCACCAGCCGCCACACGCAGACCACGACGACCTGGGCGGTAACGACACCCAGCACCAAGATCACGAGGATCGGGGTGCGCAGGTACGCGTATTCGGGCCTGAGCCCGTTCATGTCGATGGCCAGCAGCGGGACCATCACCCCCTGCACGAACAACGACCCGGCGAGCAGCACCACGAGCACCACACGCAACGCCGCCACGGCCAGCTTCCCCATCGCCACTCCTTCGATCGACCCACGATAGGAATCTATCGAAATTCGATACATGAGGCAATGAGGCAATGGGGGTCGGCCTTCGACATGCACGGCAGAAGAGAAAGAGCCCCCTCCGAGTCGGAGGGGGCTCCACGTGCGGCAAGACGGATGCGGTGCCGCCGCCGGACGACCGTCAGTGCGCGTGCCCGCTCGGCGCCGGCGCCGCGTTCTTGACCGTCAGGGGCAGCAGCTTCTTGCCCGTGGGGCCGATCTGGATCTCGGTGTCCATCTGCGGACACACCCCGCAGTCGAAGCACGGCGTCCAGCGGCAGTCCTCGACCTCCGTCTCGTCGAGGGCGTCCTGCCAGTCCTCCCAGAGCCAGTCCTTGTCGAGGCCGGAGTCCAGGTGGTCCCAGGGGAGGACCTCCTCGTACGTGCGCTCACGCGTCGTGTACCAGTCGACGTCGACGCCGAAGGGGGCCAGCGCCTTCTCCGCGCACCGCATCCAGCGGTCGTACGAGAAGTGCTCGCGCCAGCCGTCGAAGCGGCCGCCGTCGTCGTAGACCGCGCGGATGACGGCGCCGATCCGGCGGTCGCCGCGGGACAGCAGGCCCTCGACGATGCCGGGCTTGCCGTCGTGGTAGCGGAAGCCGATGGAGCGGCCGTACTTCTTGTCGCCGCGGATCTTGTTGCGCAGCTTCTCCAGGCGGGCGTCCGTCTCCTCCGCCGACAGCTGCGGCGCCCACTGGAAGGGGGTGTGGGGCTTGGGGACGAAGCCGCCGATCGAGACCGTGCAGCGGATGTCGTTGGACTTCGACACCTCGCGGCCCTTGGCGATGACCTTCGTCGCCATGTCGGCGATCTGGAGGACGTCGTCGTCGGTCTCCGTCGGCAGGCCGCACATGAAGTACAGCTTCACCTGGCGCCAGCCGTTGCCGTAGGCGGTGGCGACCGTGCGGATCAGGTCGTCCTCCGAGACCATCTTGTTGATGACCTTGCGGATGCGCTCCGAGCCGCCCTCGGGAGCGAAGGTGAGGCCGGAGCGGCGGCCGTTGCGCGTGAGCTCGTTCGCCAGGTCGATGTTGAAGGCGTCCACGCGGGTGGACGGCAGCGAGAGGCCGATCTTGTCGTCCTCGTAGCGGTCCGCGAGGCCCTTGGCGATGTCGCCGATCTCCGAGTGGTCCGCCGAGGAGAGGGAGAGCAGGCCGACCTCCTCGAAGCCCGTCGCCTTCAGTCCCTGCTCGACCATGTCGCCGATGCCCGTGATGGAGCGTTCGCGGACCGGGCGGGTGATCATGCCGGCCTGGCAGAACCGGCAGCCGCGGGTGCAGCCGCGGAAGATCTCCACCGACATGCGCTCGTGGACCGTCTCGGCCAGCGGGACCAGGGGCTGCTTGGGGTACGGCCACTCGTCGAGGTCCATCACCGTGTGCTTGGAGACGCGCCACGGGACACCGCTGCGCTTCGGTACGACGCGGGCGATACGGCCGTCCGGCAGGTACTCGACGTCGTAGAAGCCGGGCACGTACACCCCGCCCGTCTTCGCCAGGCGGAAGAGGAGCTCCTCGCGGCCGCCGGGGCGGCCCTCCGCCTTCCAGGCGCGGATGATCGCGGTGACCTCCAGGACGGCCTGCTCGCCGTCGCCGATCACCGCGCAGTCGATGAAGTCCGCGATCGGCTCGGGGTTGAACGCGGCGTGGCCGCCGGCCATGACGATCGGGTCGTCCAGGCCGCGGTCCTTGGCCTCCAGGGGGATCCCGGAGAGGTCCAGGGCCGCCAGCATGTTGGTGTAGCCCAGCTCCGTGGAGAAGGACAGGCCCAGCACGTCGAAGGCCTTCACGGGCCGGTGGCTGTCCACCGTGAACTGCGGGACGCCGTGCTCCCGCATCAGCTCCTCCAGGTCCGGCCACACGCTGTAGGTGCGCTCGGCGAGGACGCCCTGCTGCTCGTTGAGCACCTCGTAGAGGATCTGGACGCCCTGGTTGGGCAGGCCGACCTCGTAGGCGTCCGGGTACATGAGCGCCCAGCGGACGTCGCAGGAGTCCCAGTCCTTGACCGTGGAGTTGAGTTCTCCGCCGACGTACTGGATCGGCTTCTGCACGTGCGGGAGCAGAGCTTCGAGCTGCGGGAACACCGACGCAGCGACTTCGGCAGGCATGTCGCGCACCTTCGTGGGCTGGACTGAACGGACAGGGTGACCATCCAGACTAACGCGACCCGGACGCACCTTCGTACGCGCGGAAGATCAGAGGAGGATCAGCGGGAGATCAGAGGCCCGCCGCCCCGTGCTTGATCCCGTCCCAGAATCCGGGCAGCTCGGTCTCCACGCGCACGGCCCGCTGCTCCTCGCGCTCGTGGAGCAGGCCGTAGGTGAAGGCGCTCTCCCCGGCCGCGTGGGCGACCGCCGACAGCTCGCGCAGGGCCTGCCGGGCCATCACGCTGTCCTGGTGCTCGCCGAGCAGGGTCTGGAGCGCCTTCATGGATTTGACCAGGCCCTTGGCCGGCTTGCCGAGGGCCGGCCGGGCGGCCTCCGCCGCGTAGCGGGCGCGCTTGGTCTTCTTGCGGGCCTCGTGGATCGCGACATCGCGATCGGTGCCGGGCTCCAGTGCCACGGCCCGCTCGACCAGCCCGGCGACCCTGCGGAAGTCCTTCTTCACTGCCTTGGCGATCGGCTTGCGGGGCTTCTTGCCGGCCGCCTTCCGCAGGGGCGGGTCGGCGATCAGCGCGTCCAAGGTGTCGAGCAGGGCGAGGTAGCGGCGCGAGTCCAGGACGCCGATGAGCCGGCCGCGGGTCCCGCCGTGCGCGGCGCTCGCCCAGGTGTGCAGCCGCTCTGCGACCGGGCCGCGGACCAGTGTGGCCGGCACCTCGTCGAGGGCCGCCGTCAGCCGTTCGGTCAGCACCTCGCGGTCCCGGTCCAGGCCCAGCTCACCGGCCAGCCACTTCAGCTCGTCGCCGACCGGGTCGGTGACGGTCCGGTCGAGCAGCTCGCCGTACGACTTGAGGGTGCTGCGCAGCCTGCGGGTGGCCACGCGCATGCTGTGCACGGAGTCCTCGGCGTCCCGCCGCACGGCCGGGTCGAGCTCGACGATGGCGTCCCGCTGGGCGCGCACGTACGCCAGGACGTGCTCTCCGGCCGTCGCCGGTTCCCGGGCGGGTACGGCGGCGGGCTGCTGCTGGTGCGGCGCCGTCTCCGCCAGGGCCCGCGCCAGCTTCGACGCCGAGGCCGACGGCCGCACTCCCGCCTTGCGCAGCCGCTTCTCGACCTTGTCGAGGAAGGCCGGGTCTCCCCCGTCGGCGAGTTCCACCTCGATCTCGGTCCACTGCGTTTCACCGCCGCCGGCCGTGAGCCGGTCGGCCCGTACGGCGTCGACGCTGACCTCGGCGAGCAGCCGCCCGTCGGCGTCGACGAGGTGGCGCACGTCGCGGTTGGAGCGCAGCCGGACGACGGGCAGCAGTTCGCCGCCGCGGACGCGGGAGCGGACGAGCCCCGCGAGGTCGCCGGGGAGGGTGTCGGAGAGCGGGGCCTGGATCTCGTCGCGGACGCCGGGGGCGACGGGGAACTTCAGGTGCCAGCCCGCGTCCGAGCCGCCGGTGCGGCGGCGCAGGGTGACGGACGACGCGGCGAGGCGTTCGTCGGCGGTGTCGTAGTAGGTGGCGTCGAGGTGGGCGACGCCCTTGTCGAGCACGGCCGCGACCCCGGCGACACCGGTCAGGTCGGGCAGCCCGCTGTCCTCGGACTCGTACTTCCGCTCGATCTCGCGCTTGGTGTCCGCCATGCACCGAATCTAGTGGCTGACCGGCCGGGACGGCAGTGGTCGGTGCCGTCACGAGGGGCGTCGCGTTCAGGTCGTCAGCAGGGCCCGCATCTCCTCGCCGTCCGGGAACGGCGCGTCCTTCACCGTCCGGGAGACGAGGTACACGTGGGCGTCCTCGAACTGGTGGTACGACAGCGGCTCCGGGCCCTGTCCGACGATCAGCACGTTGTGCTCCAGGCGCCAGCTGACGTACCGGGTCGTGAACCTGGGCTGCCGGATGTCGTGGCTCGGCAGGCCCAGCCGGTCGGTGAAGCGCCGCACCACGGTGCCGAAGTGCGCGTCGAACTCCGGCCGCCAGGCGCCCTCCTCGCTGGTCCAGCCGGGCAGGGTGCCCCAGCAGTCCTCGTCGAGCAGACCGCCGTCGACCGAGTAGAGGTAGGCGAACGGCAGGTAGAGCGAGCCGTCGCCGTCGCAGGTGACGAAGTGGCCCTGCGGGGTGACGTGGGTGGCTTCGGGGACATCGGGTGTGTCCTCGTACGCCGGTCCCTGCACCGCCTGCGACCAGCCGGGCCAGCCGCCCTCGCGCATCCGCGCCTCGATGGCGTCGCCGTCGGTCAGGTCCAGCTCCGCCAGCGCGAGGAGCTGACTCACCAGGTCCTCGGTCACCGGGCACAGGGCCACGTACTCCCCGGACATTCCACTCCCCCCGTCACTGCCCGCTAGGCCGACATCGGGCGCTGTACCCGGATGGACTGCAACAGACCGACCGCTATCCACACGGCGAACATCGACGAGCCGCCGTACGACACGAACGGCAGCGGCAGACCGGTGACCGGCATGATGCCGAGCGTCATGCCGATGTTCTCGAACGTCTGGAAGGCGAACCAGGCGACGATGCCGGCGGCCACGATCGTCCCGTACAGGTCGGTGGTCTCCCGGGCGATGCGGCAGGCCCGCCACAGGACGATGCCGAGCAGCAGGATGATCAGGCCGCCGCCGAGGAAGCCGAGCTCCTCACCCGCCACGGTGAAGACGAAGTCCGTCTGCTGCTCGGGCACGAACTGGCCGGTGGTCTGCGAGCCGTGGAAGAGGCCGGAGCCGGTCAGGCCTCCGGAGCCGATGGCGATGCGGGCCTGGTTGGTGTTGTAGCCGACGCCGGCCGGGTCGAGCTCGGGGTTGGCGAAGGCGGCGAAGCGGGCGATCTGGTAGTCGTCGAGCACCCCGATCTGCCAGACGGTGATCGCGCCGATGGCGCCCGTGCCGAGCAGTCCGAACACCCACCGGTTGGAAGCACCGGAGGCGAGCAGCACACCGAGCACGATGATGACCATGACCATGACCGACCCGAGGTCGGGCATGAGCATCACGATCACCATGGGCACGGCGGCCAGGCCCAGTGCCTGCATGACCGTGCGGTGGTCGGGGTACTGCCTGTCGCCGGCGTCGACTCTGGCCGCCAGCAGCATCGCCATGCCGAGGATGATCGTGACCTTCACGAACTCCGAGGGCTGGAGGGAGAAGCCGCCGGGGAGCTTGATCCACGAGTGGGCGCCGTTGATCGTGGAGCCGAGCGGGGTGAGCACCAGCAGGATCAGCAGGACCGAGAGGCCGTACAGGACCGGCACGGCCGTGCGCAGGCCGCGGTGGCCGAGCCAGATCGTGCCGGCCATCAGGGCGAGGCCGATGCCGGTGTTGAGCAGGTGCCGGATGAGGAAGTAGTACGGGTCGCCCTGGTTGAGCTCCGTGCGGTTGCGGGTCGCGGAGTAGACGAGGAGCGTGCCGAGCAGCGACAGGGCCGTCGCGGACAGCAGGACCGGCCAGTCGAGCCGGCGCACCACCGAGTCGCGGGCGAGGAGCCGGGTCCAGCCGGAGCGCTCGGGGCCGTAGCCGGAGACCTGGAAGCTGTTCACACCGCCGGTCATGTCGGCAACCTCCGGCTTCCCCGCCGGCGCCGACGCCTTCGGGTGTCACGGTTCTCCGGCGACGGCGGGGCCGACGTAGCCGGCTGGAGCGGGTCGGCCGGGGCGTTCGGGTCCTTCTTTTTCGCCTGCTGGTCCTTGGCCGGGTCCTTGGGGACCTTCGGGGAGGCGATGGTGCCGTCCGTCTTGACCTTCGGCAGGGCCTTCTCCGGGGTGGGCAGCAGGGCCTTCTTCGCGTCGATGTCGCCTTCCTCGGAGACGCCGTACAGCGCGTTGTAGATGTTGCGGACGGCGGGGCCCGAGGCGCCGGAGCCCGTACCACCCTGGGAGATCGTCATGACGATCGAGTAGTCCTTGGTGTACGTGGCGAACCAGGAGGTGGTCTGCTTGCCGTAGACCTCCGCCGTACCCGTCTTGGCGTGCATCGGGATCTTGTCCTGCGGCCAGCCGCCGAACCGCCAGGCGGCCGTACCGCGGGTGGCGACTCCCTCGAGGGCTTCGTCTATGCGGTCGCGCGTCTGCTGCGTCATCGGCAGCTTGCCGTGCGACTGGGGCTTGATCGGCGTGACGGTCTTGCCGTCGGCGCTGATGACGGCCTTGCCGACGGAGGGGTTGTAGAGGGTGCCGCCGTTGGAGATGGCCGAGTAGATGGTGGCCATCTGGATGGGCGTGACGAGGGTGTCGCCCTGGCCGATGGAGTAGTTGACGGAGTCACCGGCGCGCATGCGGTTGCCTTCGAGGCAGTTCTCGTAGGCGATCTTCTCGGCGTAGCTGCCGTTCCGCTTGCCGGTGCGGCACCAGGCGTCCTTGTTGGCCTTCCAGTAGTCCAGCTTCCACTTGCGGTCGGGGACGCGGCCGGTGACCTCGTTGGGCAGGTCGATGCCGGTCTCCTTGCCGAGACCGAACTGGTGGGCGGTCTTGTAGAACCAGTCGTTGGGGTGCTTCTTCGGCTTGCTGCCGCCGTCCTTCTTCCACTCCTCGTGGGAGAGCCGGTAGAAGACCGTGTCGCAGGAGACCTCAAGGGCGCGGCCGAGGCTGATCGGGCCGTATCCCTTGGATTCGAAGTTCTTGAAGACCTGGCCGCCCAGGGAGTACGAGCTGGAGCACTGGTAGGGGCCGTCGAAGGAGTAGCCGGCGTTGATCGCGGCGGCCGTCGGGATGACCTTGAAGATCGAGCCGGGCGCGGACTGGCCCTGGATCGCGCGGTTGAGCAGCGGGTAGTTGGAGCTCTTGCCGGTGAGCCGGGTGTAGTCCTTGGCGGAGATGCCGCCCACCCAGGCGTTCGGGTCGTACGTCGGGTTGGAGGCCATGGCGACGACGCGGCCGGTCTTGGCCTCCATGACGACGACGGCGCCGGAGTCGGCCTTGTAGTTGGTGCCGGTGTTCCGGTCGTGCTGCTTGCGGGCTTCCTTCATGGCCTCGTTCAGCTGGTACTCGGCGATCCGCTGGACGCGGGCGTCGATGCTGGTGACGAGGTTGTCGCCGGGGTGGGCCGGGTCGGCCTCGGCCTGGCCGATGACGCGGCCGAGGTTGTCGACCTCGTAGCGCGTGACGCCGGCCTTGCCGCGCAGCTGCTTGTCGTACTGGCGCTCCAGGCCGGAGCGGCCGACCTGGTCGGAGCGCAGATACGGCGAGTTGGTGTTCTGCGCCTGCTTGATCTCCTCGTCGGTGACCGGCGAGAGGTAGCCGAGGACCTGGGCGGTGTTGGCCTTGCCCGGGCTCGGGTAGCGGCGCACGGCCTCGGGCTCGGCGGTGATGCCGGGGAAGTCCTCGGCGCGCTCGCGGATCTGGAGGGCCTGCTTGGGGGTGGCCTCGTCGGTGATGGGGATGGGCTGGTACGGCGAGCCGTTCCAGCAGGGCTGGGGCGTCTTGGCGTCGCAGAGCCGGACCTTCTCCTGGACCTCCTTGGGCGTCATGCCCAGGACTCCGGCGAGCTTGGTGAGGACGTCCTTGCCGTCGTCCGGCATCTTCAGCAGGTCGGTGCGGGAGGCGGAGACGACCAGTCGCGTCTCGTTGTCGGCGAGGGCCACGCCGCGGGCGTCCAGGATGGAGCCGCGGACGGCCGGCTGGACGACCTGCTGGACGTGGTTCCCCGACGCCTCCTTGGCGTACGCCGCGCCCTCCCGGATCTGGAGGTACCACAGGCGTCCGCCGAGGGTGAGCAGGAGGGACAGGACGAGGACCTGGATGACGACGAGCCGGATCTGGACCCGCGGGTTCCGCCCGGTCTCGGGGATGTTGGTCACTGCGGCTGCCTCCCCCTCTCAGTGCGCGTACGGATGTGCGAGTACAAAGCCGGGCCCGGATACTGAGGTCTGTCCGGGCACGTGTGTGCGGATACGTGTGAGGAACGACGGACCCACGAGCCGGCGTTCCTACCGGACCGGCGCGTTCGGGTGAACTTCCCTGCGTTCACAGCCGCTTGACCCCCTTGATGCGCCCGGCCCGCGCCATCCGCGCCCGGGCCGCTTTCACCCGCAGCCCGTTCCGCTGGCTGCCGATCTTCAGGCCGGTGCCGCCGGAGAGCCAGCCGGAGGAGATGTCGGTGGCCTTGGCGGCGGAGCCGGTCTCGGCGAGCGGATCGTTCTCGGCGCGCCTGGCCAGCGCCATCACCCCCGGCACCACGAACGGGGCGAGCAGCAGGTCGTACAGGGCGGCCGTGAACAGCAGGCTGCCCAGGCCCACATGGCGGGCGGCCGTGTCACCGACGAGGGCACCGACCCCGGCGTACAGCAGGGTGGAGCCGAGGGCGGCGGCCACCACGACGACCATCGGGCCGGTCGCGGACTTCAGCCGGCCCGTCTCCGGTTTCACCAGGCCCGCGAGGTAGCCGATGACGCACAGCACGAGGGCGTAGCGCCCGGCGGCGTGGTCGGCGGGCGGGGCCAGATCGGCGAGCAGGCCCGCGCCGAAACCGACGAGGGCACCACCCACATGGCCGTACACCAGGGCGAGGCCGAGGACGGTGAGGAGCATCAGGTCGGGCACGGCGCCCGGCAGATGGAGGCGGGCGAGGACGCTCACCTGGATCACCAGGGCGACGACGACCAGGGCGGAGGAGAGCAGGATCCGGTTGACGCGCATGAGGTGACAGCTCCTACTGCTCTTGCTGGTTCTGGCCGTCCGCGGGGGCCTCGGCGGACGGCGTCACGGTCACCGTCACCGTCGGCCTGGGGGTCGGCTTCGGCTTGGGCGGAAGCACCGTGTCGCGCGGGTCCTTCTTCGGGGCCTCGACGACGACACCGACGATGTCGAGCTTGCTGAAGGCGGCGTACGGCGTGACGTAGAGCGTGCGGGTCAGCCCGCCGCCGGACGGGTCGACGCGGGAGACCACGCCGACGGGCACACCGGGCACGAACGGCCGGTCGGCCTGCGAACCGAAGGTGACCAGACGGTCGCCCTTCTTCACCTCCGCCTTGCCGTTGAGCAGTTCCACGCGCAGCGGGCGGTCGCCCTGCCCGGAGGCGAAGCCGAGCTCGTCGCTGGCCTCCATCCGGGTGCCGACCGTGAAGTCGGGGTCGCTGGCGAGCAGCACTGTGGCGGTGTCGGGACCGACGGTGGTGACCCGGCCGACGAGCCCGTCCCCGTTCAGGACGGTCATGTCGCGTTTGATGCCGTCGCCCGCGCCGACGTCGATGGTGATGGTCCAGGAGAAGCCCTGCGCCGCCCCGATGGCGATGACTTCGGCGCCCTTGATGCCGTACTGGCCCCGGCCGGACATCTTCAGCATCTTGTCGAGCTGCTTGAGGCGGCTGCGGCTGCGGTCGTCGCTGCCGAGCCGCGCCTTCAGGGCCGCGTTCTCCTCTTCCAGCACGGCGAGCCGGTCGTGTCGCTCGCCGGACTCCCGGATGGCGGAGACCGCGTCGCCGACCGGGTCGACCGCGGACGACACGCCGCTCTCGATCGGGCCGAAGACCGTCGCCGCGCCCTGCCGGGCACCGTCGACCGGGGAATCCTCCCCGCCGCGAATGTCCACCGTGATCAACGCGAACGCGATGGCGATCAGCAGCACCAGGAGCAGCCGGCTCTCTCGTGTGTCCCTCACGTGCGGCGGCCGTGCCCTTCCTCATCGGAATTCGGGAAGCCCCAGGGAAACCCGAGGGGCTGCATTGTGGGAGCTTATGCATCTATATCAACGATCCGCCGTACGAGAGGAGATCGTCCCGTACGGCGGAATCGAAGAGTTACGTCATCTGCGCGGCTGAGCGTCCAGCACCTGCTGGAGCGCCTCGAACTCCTCGACGCACTTTCCGGAACCGAGCGCCACGCTGTCCAGCGGATCCTCGGCAATGTGGATCGGCATACCGGTCTCCCGGCGCAGCCGCTCGTCGAGGCCCCGCAGCAGCGCTCCGCCGCCGGTCAGAACGATTCCTCGGTCCATGATGTCGCCGGACAGCTCCGGCGGACACTTGTCGAGGGTCGTCTTGACGGCGTCGACGATCGCGTTGACCGGCTCCTCGATCGCCTTGCGGACTTCGGCCGCGGAGATGACGACGGTCTTCGGCAGCCCGGAGACCAGGTCCCGGCCGCGGATTTCGGTGTGCTCGTCGGAGTCGAGGTCGTACGCCGAACCGATCGTGATCTTGATCTGCTCGGCCGTGCGCTCACCCAGCAGGAGGGAGTACTCCTTCTTGATGTGCTGGATGATCGCGTTGTCCAGTTCGTCGCCCGCGACACGGATGGACTGGGCGGTGACGATGCCGCCGAGGGAGATGACCGCGACCTCCGTGGTGCCGCCGCCGATGTCGACCACCATGTTGCCCGTGGCCTCGTGGACCGGCAGGCCGGAGCCGATGGCCGCGGCCATGGGCTCCTCGATGATGTGCACCTGGCGGGCGCCGGCCTGGGACGACGCCTCGATGACGGCCCGGCGCTCGACGCCCGTGATGCCCGAGGGCACACAGACGACGACCCGCGGACGAGCCAGATACCGCCGCTTGTGGATCTTCAGGATGAAGTAGCGGAGCATCCGCTCGGTGATCTCGAAGTCGGCGATCACACCGTCCTTCAGCGGACGAACGGCAACGATGTTGCCGGGCGTGCGCCCGATCATCTTCTTTGCTTCGGCACCGACCGCGAGGATGCCACCGGTGTTGGTGTTGATCGCGACGACGGACGGCTCGTTGAGTACGATCCCGCGACCCCTGACGTACACCAGCGTGTTGGCGGTCCCGAGGTCGACAGCCATGTCACGGCCGATGAACGACATTGAGTTCCCCATCAGGATTCGTCTGGCCTTCCCACTAGCTTTTGAGGGCTTTTCAGGTAGGCAAAGGTGGGTGCTGTGACGTGAAGGCTTCCATCGTAGACGCGCCTTCGCGAACACTGCGGGAGGGTCTCCGCCATTGTCAGCAGATGCCGCACGGGTTCGCTTGTGGAGACGGGCGTTCGGGGACCATCGTTCCCTCGATCGCCACGCATATGCCAGAAAAGTCCGGGAGCCGTGGCCCCCAGACTTCTCTCGCCGTTTCGCTTCAGGCGCGACCCGGGAAGAAGATCTTCACTTCCCGCTCGGCGGACTCCTCCGAGTCGGAGGCGTGGATCAGGTTCTCCCGGACGATGACGCCGTAGTCGCCGCGGATGGAGCCCGGGGCCGCGGCGATCGGGTCGGTCGGGCCGGCGAGCGCGCGCAGCCCCTCGATGACCCGCTCACCCTCGACGATCATCGCCACGACCGGGCCGGAGGCCATGAAGTCCACCAGCGGCTCGTAGAAGGGCTTGCCCTTGTGCTCGCCGTAGTGCTGCTCCAGCGTGTCCTGGTCCAGGGTGCGCAGCTCCAGCGCGGTGATCGTCCAGCCCGCCTTGCGCTCGATGCGGCTGATGATCTCGCCGGTCAGGCCACGACGGACGGCGTCGGGCTTGAGGAGGACGAGGGTGCGCTGGCTCACGACGGGCTCCTTATGTATCAAGGTTGTGCGGGTGGGACGAGATTACCCGGCGTGTCGGGGCGCCTGTTACGCAGCGTCAGGTGTGGAGGAGCCGGCCTGGGCCGCGAATCTCGCCTTCGCGTCGTCCACCTTCCGCCCGTAGTGCACGGACGCCCACCACAGGGCCGCGAAGACCACACCCAGGAAGAACATCATCGGCACGGCGAAGCCCGACGCGATGAGCGCGATCTGCAACGCCCAGCCGAGCGCGACCCCGCCCGGGCGCGTCACCAGGCCGCACAGCACCAGGCACAGGAACATCGCGACACCGCTGACCGTCCACACGGTGGTCATGGACAGGTCGGGATCCTTCATGGCGACCAGACCGGCGAAGCCGATGATGAAGAACTCGCCGATCAGGGTCGAAGAACAGAGCGTACGCACGGATCTCAGCCCTTCCCCAGGAGCAGTCGGGCCTCGCCGACGGTGATGACGGAACCGGTGACGAGCACACCGCCGCCCGCGAACTCGCCCTCCTCCTCGGCCAGCGTGATCGCGGCCTCCAGCGCGTCGGGCAGCCGCGGCTCGACCTGGACACGCTCCTCGCCGAACACCTCGACGGCGATGCCGGCCAGCTCGTCGGCGTCCATCGCACGGTGACTGGAGTTCTGCGTGACCACGATCTCGGCGAACACCGGCTCGAAGGCCTCCAGCAGCCCCCGCACGTTCTTGTCGCCGCTCGCGCCGACGACACCGATGAGCCGGCTGAACTGGAAGGCTTCACCGATCGCCTCGGCCGCCGCCCGGGCGCCCGCGGGGTTGTGGGCGGCGTCGAGCACGACCGTCGGGGAACGCCGCACGACCTCCAGCCGGCCCGGCGAGGCAACCGCCGCGAACGCCTTGCGGACCGTGTCCAGGTCCAGCGCGTCGGCCCGCTGCGCGCCGACGCCGAAGAACGCCTCCACGGCGGCGAGCGCGACGGCAGCGTTGTGCGCCTGGTGCGCGCCGTGCAGCGGCAGGTACACCTCGCTGTACTCACCGCCGAGCCCGCGCAGCGTCACCAGCTGCCCGCCGACGGCCACCTGCCGGTCCACGACACCGAACTCCAGCCCCTCCCGGGCCACGGTCGCGTCCACCTCGACGGCCTTCTTCAGCAGCACCTGAGCGGCGTCGACCGGCTGCTGCGCCATGATGACCGTCGCACCCTGCTTGATGATGCCGGCCTTCTCCGTGGCGATCTCGGCGTGCGTGGAGCCGAGCCGGTCGGTGTGGTCGAGGTCTATGGGCGTGACGACGGCGACGTCACCATCGATCACGTTCGTGGCGTCCCAGGAGCCGCCCATGCCCACCTCCACGACGGCGACGTCGGCGGGCGCGTCGGCGAACGCCGCGTACGCCATGCCGGTGAGCACCTCGAAGAAGGACAGCCGGTACTCCTGCTGCGCGTCGACCATCTCGATGTACGGCTTGATGTCCTGGTACGTCTCGATGAACCGCTCGGCCGAGATGGGGGCGCCGTCCAGGCTGATGCGCTCGGTGATCGACTGCACGTGCGGCGAGGTGTAGCGGCCGGTCCGCAGCTCGAAGGCGCCGAGCAGGGCCTCGATCATGCGGGCCGTGGAGGTCTTGCCGTTGGTCCCCGTGATGTGGATCGACGGGTACGACCGCTGCGGCTCCCCCAGCACGTCCATCAGCGCGGCGATCCGGCTGACGGAGGGCTCCAGTTTGGTCTCGCCCCAGCGCGTGGCGAGCTCCGCCTCGACCTCGCGCAGGGCCTTGTCGACCTCGGGGTCGGCGGGCCGGGTCGGGATGTCGGCGTCGGGCGGGCCGCCCTGGGTGCGCAGCGTTCGGCTGCCGGCCTCGATGACCGCGAGGTCGGGGTCGCGGGTGGTCTCCTCCGCGATGATCTCGTCGAAGGTGTTGAGGGGGTCGGGCTGGTCGTCGGCGTTGTGGTCTGGAGGGAGCTCGCTCACGGGGCCCAGTCTACGGAGGCGAAGCCGCCGGCGTAGCTGCGGGCAGTCGTGCCGCTTGGGGCGGCACGGGTGGGCGCAGCGGCACCTCGTAGCGCCGAGTTGCGCGCCCACCCGCCAAGCAGCAGTTCACGCCTCCGGCAGACGCTCCAGCTGTGCCTGGATCCGGGCGATGTCCTCCTCCGCCTTGGCCAGGCGGGTGCGGATCTTGTCCACGACGTGGTCGGGGGCCTTCGCCAGGAACGCCTCGTTGCCGAGCTTGGCGTTCGCCTGCGCCTTCTCCTTCTCCGCCGCCGCGAGGTCCTTCGCGAGACGCTTGCGCTCCGCCGCCACGTCGATCGTGCCGGAGAGGTCGAGGGCGACCTCCGCGCCGGCGACCGGCAGGGTCGCCGTGGCCGTGAAGGCGTCGCCCTCCGGCTGGAGCCGGAGCAGCTGGCGGATGGCGGCCTCGTGCGTCGCGAACGGCGTGCCGTCCAGGGTCAGCCGGGCCGGGACCCGCTGGCCGGGCTGGAGGCCCTGGTCCGCGCGGAAGCGGCGGACCTCGGTGATGACCGACTGGAGGCTCTCGATCTCGCGCTCGGCGTCGGCGTCCCGGAAGCCACCGTCCTTCGGCCAGTCGGCGATGACGACCGACTCGCCGCCGGTGAGGGTGGTCCACAGGGTCTCGGTGACGAACGGGACCACCGGGTGCAGCAGCTTCAGCGTGACGTCGAGGACCTCACCGAGGACGCGCTTGCTGACCTCGGCCGCCTCGCCGCCCGCCTGGAACGTCGTCTTGGACAGCTCGACGTACCAGTCGAAGACCTCGTCCCACGCGAAGTGGAACAGGGCGTCGGACAGCTTCGCGAACTGGTAGTCGTCGTAGTACGCGTCGACTTCCGCGACGACCGTGTTCAGGCGGGAGAGGATCCAGCGGTCCGTCGCGGACATCTTCGACGGGTCCGGCAGCGGGCCGTCCACCGTCGCGCCGTTCATCATCGCGAAGCGCGTCGCGTTCCAGATCTTGTTGGCGAAGTTGCGCGAGCCCTGGACCCACTCCTCGCCGATCGGGACGTCGACGCCGGGGTTCGCACCGCGGGCGAGCGTGAACCGCAGGGCGTCGCTGCCGTACTTGTCCATCCAGTCCAGCGGGTTGACCGCGTTGCCGAAGGACTTCGACATCTTCTTGCCGAACTGGTCGCGGACCATGCCGTGCAGGGCGATGGTGTGGAACGGCGGGGTGCCGTCCATCGCGTACAGGCCGAACATCATCATCCGGGCGACCCAGAAGAAGAGGATGTCGTAGCCGGTGACCAGGACCGAGTTCGGGTAGAACTTCGCGAGCGACTCGGTCTGTTCGGGCCAGCCCAGCGTGGAGAACGGCCACAGGCCGGAGGAGAACCAGGTGTCGAGGACGTCGGTGTCCTGACGCCAGCCCTCTCCGCTCGGCGGCTCCTCGTCGGGGCCGACGCAGACGACCTCGCCGTTCGGGCCGTACCAGACCGGGATGCGGTGGCCCCACCACAACTGCCGCGAGATGCACCAGTCGTGGAGGTTGTCGACCCAGTCGAAGTAGCGCTTCTCCATCTCCTGCGGATGGATCTTGACCTTGCCCTCGCGGACCGCGTCACCCGCCGCCTTCGCGAGCGGGCCGACCTTGACCCACCACTGCATGGACAGGCGCGGCTCGATCGTCGTCTTGCAGCGCGAGCAGTGGCCGACCGAGTGGACGTACGGCCGCTTCTCGGCGACGATCCGGCCCTCGGCGCGCAGCGCGGCGACGATGGCGGAGCGGGCCTCCAGGCGGTCCTGGCCCTGGAAGGGGCCGTGGGCGGTGATGACCGCGTGCTCGTCCATGATCGTCAGGGCCGGGAGGTCGTGGCGCTGGCCGATCTCGAAGTCGTTCGGGTCATGCGCCGGGGTGACCTTGACGGCACCCGTGCCGAACTCCGGGTCGACGTGCTCGTCGGCGACGACCGGGATGGAGCGGTCGGTCAGCGGCAGCTTGACCAGCTTGCCGATCAGGTGCTTGTAGCGCTCGTCCTCGGGGTGGACGGCGACAGCCGTGTCACCGAGCATCGTCTCGGCGCGGGTGGTGGCGACGACGATGGTGTCGTCCCCGTCGCCGTACTTCATGGAGACGAGCTCGCCGTCGTCGTCCTGGTACTCGACCTCGATGTCCGAGATGGCGGTCAGGCACCGGGGGCACCAGTTGATGATGCGCTCGGCGCGGTAGATCAGCTCATCGTCGTAGAGCCGCTTGAAGATGGTCTGGACGGCCTTGGAGAGGCCCTCGTCCATGGTGAAGCGCTCGCGCGACCAGGCGACGCCGTCACCGAGGCGCCGCATCTGTCCGCTGATCTGCCCGCCGGACTCGCCCTTCCACTGCCAGACCCGCTCGACGAAGGCCTCACGGCCCAGGTCGTGCCGGGACTTGTTCTCCTTCGCTAGCTCGCGCTCGACGACGTTCTGCGTGGCGATACCGGCGTGGTCCATGCCGGGCTGCCACAGCGTCTCGTACCCCTGCATCCGCTTACGGCGGGTCAGGGCGTCGATGAGCGTGTGCTCGAAGGCGTGCCCGAGGTGCAGGCTGCCCGTGACGTTCGGCGGCGGGATGACGATCGTGTACGGCGGCTTGTCGCTCTTCTCGTCCGCCTCGAAGTAACCCCGCTCTACCCAGCGCTCGTACAGCGGCCCCTCTACGTCGGCCGGCGCGTACTGGGTCGGCAGGTCGGTGCTGGGCGCTGGTGGCTGCTGCTGAGCGTTCTCGGTCACGGGGGTCAGTTTAGAGGTGTCACCACCCCGTCCCGAAACTCGTTTGGTTTGTAACGGTGGGGGGCCCGATGCCATGCACACGACGGGTCTGCGCCAGGATGTCTCGAACGCACAAGCATCTGGAGGGGAACCCAGAACATGAGTTACAACCAGCCGGGCCCGTACGGCGGGCAGCCCCAGCAGCCCGGACCGTACGGCCAGCCCGGTCCGTACGGCCAGCAGCCGCAGGCGCCCCAGCCCGGCTACGGCTACCCCCAGCAGGCCCCTCCGCCCCAGCCCGGCTACGGCTACCCGCAGCAGCCCCCGCAGGGCGTCCCGCCCCAGCAGGGTTACGGCCAGCAGCCCCCGTACGGCCAGCAGCCGCCCTACGGCCAGGCCCCGTACGGCGTCCCCCAGCCCCCGGCCCCGGGCGGCGGCAAGAAGAAGACGGGCATCATCATCGGCGCGGTCGCGGTGGTCGCGGCGATCGCCGTGGGCGCGTACTTCGTGATCGGCGGGGGCGGTGGCGGTCTGGAGGACGACGGGCCGCACAAGCTCACGACGCCGGCGACGGTGCTCAGCGACTACAAGCGCACCACGAAGGACGGGGCGACCGTCGGCAACGACTCGACGTCGGAGCTGGAGAAGAGCGGCGTCAAGAACGCCAAGTCCGCGGCGGCTCTCTACTCCACGGTGGACATGAGCGACTACGACCCCGACGATCCGTCGTCCGCGGCGAAGATGGCGACGGCCAAGACCCTTTCCGTGGCCGGTGCCTACGGTGAGATCTCCGACCCGGAGGCGACTCTGGACCTGTTCTTCGCCAACTTCAAGAAGTCGGCCGAAAAGGAGTCCGCCACCGCGTCCGGCAAGCCCGAGTTGGTCGGCGAGCCCGAGGCGGCCGACCTCGACGGCGCCGTCATGAAGTGCCAGTCGGTCAAGGGGCAGAACCGGGCGACCCAGAAGGAGCAGACCAACTGGTTCTGCGCGTGGGCCGACTACAGCACGATCGCCATCGTGTCGCCGGGTGACGCGGCGCAGGACGTCACCAAGGACGTGGCGATCGACCTCACCACCAAGGTCCGCGGCGAAGTCCGCGTCAAGGCCTGACACCGGCAACGACGAAGGCGCCCGGCAACTTTGCCGGGCGCCTTCGCGTGCAGTGAGTGACTAGGCCGTCTTCTGCTCTCCCGGCCCCCGCCCCCGCGCATCCCGCGGAATCAGCGTCGGGTTCACGTTCGACTGGACGACGTCCGCCGTGATGACGACCCGGGCCACGTCCTTGCGGGACGGGACCTCGTACATCACACCCTGGAGGACTTCCTCCATGATGGCGCGCAGGCCGCGCGCGCCGGTCTGGCGGAGGATGGCCTGGTCGGCGATGGCTTCGAGGGCCTCGCGCTCGAAGTCCAGCTCCACGCCGTCGAGTTCGAAGAGGCGCTGGTACTGCTTGACCAGCGCGTTGCGCGGCTCGACGAGGATCTGGAGCAGGGCCTCGCGGTCGAGGTTGTGGACCGAGGTGATGACGGGGAGCCGGCCGATGAACTCGGGGATCATGCCGAACTTGACCAGGTCCTCCGGCATGACCTCCTGGAACTGGTCCTTGGACTCCATCTCGCGCTTGGAGCGGATCTGCGCCCCGAAGCCGATGCCCTTGGCGCCGGCGCGGGACTCGATGATCTTCTCCAGGCCGGCGAAGGCACCGCCCACGATGAACAGCACGTTCGTCGTGTCGATCTGGATGAACTCCTGGTGGGGGTGCTTGCGGCCGCCCTGCGGCGGGACCGAGGCCGTGGTGCCCTCGAGGATCTTGAGGAGGGCCTGCTGTACGCCTTCCCCGCTCACGTCGCGCGTGATCGAGGGGTTTTCACTCTTCCTCGCGACCTTGTCGATCTCGTCGATGTAGATGATCCCGGTCTCGGCCTTCTTGACGTCGTAGTCGGCGGCCTGGATCAGCTTGAGCAGGATGTTCTCGACGTCCTCGCCGACATAGCCGGCCTCCGTCAGGGCCGTGGCGTCGGCGATCGCGAAGGGCACGTTGAGCATGCGCGCGAGGGTCTGCGCGAGGAGGGTCTTGCCGGAGCCCGTGGGCCCGAGGAGGAGGATGTTGGACTTCGCCAACTCGATGGCGTCGTCGCGGCCGTTCCCCCCGCCGTTCTCACCGGCCTGGACCCGCTTGTAGTGGTTGTAGACCGCGACGGAGAGGGCCTTCTTGGCGGCCTCCTGGCCGACCACGTACCCCTCGAGGAACTCGTAGATCTCGCGGGGCTTCGGGAGCTCCTCCCAGCGGACCTCGCTGGTCTCGGCCAGCTCCTCCTCGATGATCTCGTTGCAGAGGTCGATGCACTCGTCGCAGATGTACACACCGGGCCCTGCGATGAGCTTCTTGACCTGCTTCTGGCTCTTGCCGCAGAACGAGCACTTGAGCAGATCGCCGCCGTCACCGATGCGTGCCACGGTGTGCTTCCCCTTCGCCTGGGAGACTCCTGGACGGCTACGTCCAAGCGGACTCCTGGTGCTGCCTTATGTCCGACGGTACCTTGCCGGGCCCCTCGTTCGGGCCCCCCTTGGCGCGGTTCGCTTTGACGTGGACCGTCCGAAACCGTGCCAAGGGGCGGCAGACGATACAGCCTCTCGCCTCAGCGCAGGCTCGAGTTGTCCATCTTCCGGGTGGTGATGACCTGGTCGATCAGGCCGTAGCTCAGCGCGTCCTCGGCCGTGAGGATCTTGTCGCGCTCGATGTCCTCGCGGATCTTCTCGATCGTCTGCGTGGAGTGCTTGGCCAGCATCTCCTCCAGCTGCGAGCGCATCCGGAGGATCTCGTTGGCGGCGATCTCCAGGTCGGACACCTGGCCGCGGCCGGTCTCGCTGTACGGCTGGTGGATCAGCACGCGCGCGTTCGGCAGGGCCATGCGCTTGCCCGGCGTACCGGCGGCGAGCAGGACGGCGGCGGCGGATGCCGCCTGGCCCATGCAGACCGTCTGGATGTCCGGCTTCACGTACTGCATCGTGTCGTAGATCGCCGTGAGCGCCGTGAAGGAGCCGCCGGGGCTGTTGATGTAGACCGAGATGTCACGGTCGGGGTCCATCGACTCCAGGCACAGCAGCTGCGCCATGACGTCGTTGGCGGAGGCGTCGTCGATCTGGACGCCGAGGAAGATCACGCGCTCCTCGAAGAGCTTCGCGTACGGGTCGTACTCGCGGATGCCCTGGGAGGTGCGCTCGACGAAGCGCGGGATGACGTAGCGGGACTCGGCCTGCGGGCCGGTGTACTCGCCCTGAGCGGCGCGCATGTCCTGCACGGCGTGCATACGGTCGTAGATCCCACTGCCGGGGAACTGGTTCACGGTGTCTCCTGAAAAGGGCTGAGGCGGTCGGCTGGGGCTGTCTGGGGTCGCGGGGGCCCGGGAGGGGCTCCGTGGGCCTCACGGGGCGCCACAGGCCCCGTGGGGACCTCTCAGGCCCCGGTGCCGCCGCCGCCCGGCATGCCGGCGGCCGTGGGCATGACGTCGTCGATGAGGCCGTACTCCTTGGCCTCGAACGCGTCGAACCAGCGGTCGCGGTCCGAGTCGCGGGTGATCTGCTCGACCGTCTGGCCCGTGTGCTGGGCCGTGAGCTCGGCCATGCGCTTCTTGGTGTGCAGCAGCCGCTCGGCGTGGATCTTGATGTCCGAGGCCGAGCCCGCCAGGCCGGCGGAGGGCTGGTGGATGAGGATCTCGGCGTTCGGCAGCGCGAAGCGCTTGCCCGGGGTGCCGGCGCTGAGCAGGAACTGTCCCATCGAGGCCGCGAGGCCCATGGCGATCGTCACCACGTCGTTCTTGATGTACTGCATGGTGTCGTAGATCGCCATGCCGGCCGTGATCGAACCGCCGGGGCTGTTGATGTACAGGTAGATGTCCTTGTCCGGTTCGGCGGCAAGGAGCAGCAGCTGTGCGGTGATCTTGTTCGCGATGTCGTCGTCGACCGGCTGGCCGAGGAAGATGATCCGCTCGTTGAGCAGCCGGTTGTAGACCTGGTCGCCGAGGCCACCACCGATGGAAGGCTCGCCGGCGGCTGAAGGCATCAGATTCGTCACGTATCCACCTGCTCGTCTTACGACGGCGCCGGGCCGTCTCACGTGTTCCCTGCGGGGCGGGAGCCGTATCGGAGACTCCACTGCCCTGGTATTCATGGACCCTAACGCGCGGGTCCCTTCGGGGAATCCCGGAGATGGGAGTGTTCGCCGGGGGCGTAGCGACTCGGGGGCCGGTAACGCGACGGGCCCCGAGAAACACTGTGTGTCTCGGGGCCCGTCCTCACGGCGTCACGAAGTGCCCGGGGGCTCAGCCCTCGGTCTTCTCCTCGGCGGTCTCGGCCGGGGTCTCCTCGGCGGCGGCCTCCGTGGCCTCGGCCTCGGACTCCTCGTCCTCGTCGTCGAGGTCGATGATCTCGCCGTTGGTGTCCTTGACCGTGGCCTTCTCGACCACGACGGCCAGGGCCTTGCCGCGGGCGACCTCGCCGACCAGGAGCGGGACCTGGCCGCCTTCGACTACGGCCTGGGCGAACTGGTCGGGGGACATGCCGGAGGAGGCGGCACGCCGCATGAGGTGCTCGGTGAGCTCCTCCTGGTTGACGTTGAGCTTCTCCTGCTTGACGAGCTCGTCGAGGACGAACTGGGTCTTGATGCCCTTGACCGCGGCCTCGCGGGTCTCGGTCTCGAACTCCTCCTCGCTCTTGCCCTGGATCTCCAGGTACTTCGCGAGGTCGAGGCCCATCTGGCCGAGCTGGTGGTGCTCGAGGTTGTGCTTGCGCGTGTTGACCTCGTCCTCGAGCAGCTTCTCGGGGACGGGGACCTCGACCAGCTCGAGCAGCTTCTCCAGGACGCGCTCCTGGGCCTGCGTGGCCTGGTCGTACTGCTTCATGTTCTCCAGGCGCTTGCGGCTGTCGGCGCGCAGCTCCTCGATGGTGTCGAACTCGGAGGCGAGCTGCGCGAACTCGTCGTCCAGCTCGGGCAGTTCACGCTTGGCGACCTGGGTGACCTTGACGGTGACCTCGGCCTCCTTGCCGGCGGCGGAGCCGCCCTTGAGCTCGGAGGTGAAGGTGGCCTCGCCACCGGCCTCCAGGCCCTTCACGGCGTCGTCGATGCCGTCCAGCAGCTCGCCGGAGCCGATGGTGTAGGAGACGCCGTTCGCGACGCCGTCCTCGAGGACCTCGCCCTCGACCTTGGCCTCCAGGTCGATCGTCACGACGTCGCCGTCCTCGGCGGCACGCTCGACCGGGGCGGTGGAGGCGAAGCGCTCGCGGAGCTCCTCGACCGCCTTGTCGACGTCCTCCTCGGTGACCTCGACGGCGTCGACCTCGACCTCGATGCCGGAGTAGTCCGGGATCTCGATCGCGGGGCGGATGTCGACCTCGGCGGTGAAGTTCAGCGTCTCGCCGTCCTTCAGCTCCGTGATGTCGACCTCGGGCTGGCCCAGCGGGCTGAGCTCGGCCTCGTTGACCGCGTCGGTGTAGAACTTCGGAAGCGCGTCGTTGACGGCCTCCTCCAGCACCGCACCGCGGCCGAACCGCTGGTCGATGACCCGGGCCGGGACCTTGCCCTTACGGAAGCCCTTCACCGTGACCTGCTGGTTGATCTTCTTGTACGCCGCGTCGAGGCTGTCCTTGAGCTCCTCGAAGGGCACCTCGACAGTGAGCCGAACCCGAGTCGGGTTCAGGGTCTCCACGGCGCTCTTCACGGTTCGGTCTCCTTGTGGCTGACTTCTTGGGTTCTGCCGGTGCCAGAGCGGCCCGGCGGATTTCGCCGCCCGGAGGACTTCAGACGATGAGACACACGGGCGTGCAGCTTGCATAGTAACGGCAGCGACTACACCGCCCAAAAGGCGATCACACGAGTGATCAGGAGACGATCACGCGAGGTGACCGGATGGCTGGTCGGGGTGGCGGGATTTGAACCCACGGCCTTCCGCTCCCAAAGCGGACGCGCTACCAAGCTGCGCCACACCCCGTCTGGTGCGACACGTAGGGTACATGCCGCCAGGCGGTGCGGCCTCCGCATTTCCACAGGGCCTGTGCCGCGTCGGCCACTGGCGGGAATGCGGTGTGCGACGGACGGGCCCGACCCGCTACGATGCCTTCAGTGCCGCGGTCGCCCGACCTGCGGCGCGTGCTGTGCGGGCGTAGCTCAATGGTAGAGCCCTAGTCTTCCAAACTAGCTACGCGGGTTCGATTCCCGTCGCCCGCTCTGAACGGCTCAGGGCCAGGTCGGAGGATCATTCCTCCGCCTGGCCCCGAGCCGTTTGCAGGGGGCGTGTCGTTACGGTGATCGCATGACGCCCGACTCCATCGCACCCGCGGACATCGCGTCGATGCCCAGGATCGAGTTCGCTTTCCCCGGCCCACTGCGCGACCGGCTCGTCGCAGCGATCCTCAACGGTTCGAAGACCTCCACGACCGGACTCGTCGCCGACTACGAGCATGAGGGAGAGCCGCTGCCGGAAGTCGGGAACCGTTCGGTGGTCGTCGACTCGGACCAGCGTCCGGTAGCGGTCGTCGAGGTGACCAGCGTGCGTGTCGTCCCGCTCGCGCAGGTGGATCTCGCGCACGTGACGGATGAGGGGGAAGGGCACACCAGCGTGGCCGAGTGGCGCGAAGGCCACGAGCGGTTCTGGCACAGCGAGGAGATGCGAGCGGCCTTGGGGGACCCCGGCTTCACCGTCGACGACACGACGCCGGCGGTTCTGGAGCGCTTCCGCCTGGTCGCCGACCTTCGCCCCTCCGACGATCAGGTCAGGTAGAAGCCGGCGTCCTCTTCGGACGGCGTCAGGGGGGCGTACTGCCTCAGTTCCCCGCCCCGGATCATCCACAGGCGGAAGAACGATTCCTCCTGGTCCATGACGAGGAGCTGCACCACGTTCGGCTCCCGCCAGGGCGTCTGGGCGACCCGCTTCCTGAGCGCGTCGAGGTCGCAGTGGTTGAGAGCACCCGCCCACACCCGGCACTCGGGCCACTTCCAGCCACCCCATCCGGGGTCCTGGTCGGTGAGGAGGTTGAGGTCGCCGACGCCGGTGGCGTCCGGCTGGCCGCGGTGCGGGGCCTCTTCGCTCAGCCAGGCGCTCAGCACCTCGACGTTGGCCCGGTCGGCGTCAGCGGCCGAGATCATCACGTTGGCAACCCAGCTCATGGCACTCGTTCTAGCTCGCCGGCGCTCGACCGGTCGAGCGATTTCGGCCTGATCCGGCGGTCCGGGGGTTCACAGGTCGCGCACGTCGAGCGTGTACACCGAGCGCTCTCCGTACGGGACGTACAGGGCGTCGCCGACCAGGGTGAGCGGGGCGCCGGAGGTGTTGTCGGCGGGGCCGCTGTCGTCGCGGCCGGAGCGGGTGCCTTCGACCTTGCCGGTGGCGGCGTTCAGGGCGGCCACGCGGCCGCTGGGGGACGCGACGTACACATGAGTGGCGGAGGCGGCCGGGGGGCCCGGCCGTTCCACGGTGGAGTTGCTGTCCCACAGGGTCCGGCCGGTGCGGGGCGAGATCGCGCTGACGCCGCCGCTGGTGCGGGTGAGGTAGACGGTTCCGCGGACCAGGTACGCGCCGGCGGCGTCGGACTGCTCGGCGGGGACCCGTACGGCGGTAAGCGCTCGGGAGGAGACGTCGACCAGGGTGAGGCCGCCGCCCGGCGAGACCGTGTCCGCGAGCACCAGGTGGTCGCCGTCCTGGCCGAGCACGTCCAGGGCGCCCTTCGCCTCGACCGTCCAGCTCGGCTTGCCGGTCGCCGTGCTGAGCTGGGAGACGCTGGTCCGGGCGGTGCCCTTGTGCCACCTGCCGGTCGTGCAGATCAGGTAGGCGCGCTCGGTCGCGGCGCGCAGTCGGCAGTCATCCGCGACCTGGGGTTTCGGGCGCTTCCAGCGGACCTCGCCGGTGTCGGCGTCGAGCAGGGCGTACTGATCGCCCTGGTCGCCGTACAGCGTGATGACGCCTTCGGGGACGGCTGTGGCGCCGCCGTGCTCACCGTCGGGAACGCTCGCCGTCTGGCCGAGGGCCGTCCGGGTGCGCCAGAGCACCTTGCCGGTGTCGGCGGCCAGGGCGGCGACGGTGTAGGTGAACAGCGGGCCGGCGCCGTCCGCCATCTGCCGCTCGTCCGCCTCGTAGGCGTAGACGCGGCCGCGGTCCGTGCCGATGATCGCGCCCTCGTCGAAGGAGGAGCCGTCCGGCGCCGTGGGGTCGACGAACCGGGACCAGGTGTTGCGGCCCGCCGCGAGGTCGAAGCGGGTCGCCATGATCTGGGCACCGGCGCACACCAGGGACGGGCCCACGGAGGTGCAGCGCTGGAAGGAGGAGTCGCGGCCCGGGGCGCGCCCGGCCCACGACGGGGTCTCGGCCTGCGCTGTCCAGGGCTTCCAGCCGGCGGGGAGGTCGGCGGGCTTCGCGGTGGCCGAGGGCGCGGGGTCGCCGCCGCGCGCGCGGACGACGGTTGTGGTGACGACCGCGGCGAGTACGGCGGTCAGGGCGGCCGAGAGCAGCAGCAGGCGGCGTCTGCGGCGACTGCCGGGGCGCGGCGCCTCGGGGGTCGGCGTCGGGGTCGGGGTCCCGGCCGTGTCGCGTGGCCGTTCGTGTCGCTCCGTCCGGGCCCTGCCGGATCTGTGGGGCTGCTGCCCTTCGTCTCCCCGGTGCGGCTGCTCTTCGTCCTGCTCGGCGGGTGCCGCGTCCGGCCATACGGTCCCGGCGGGCTCGGTCGGCCGGGCCTGGGATGAGCCGGTGGTGGGGAGGAGGTGGGCGGCGGGGGCGCTGCCGTCGCGGAGCAGGGTGAGCAGCTGGTCCGCGGTGGGGCGGGACTTGTGGTGCTTCTCCAGGCAGCGGCGGATGACGGGGAGCAGTTCGTCCGGTACGCCGGAGAGTTCCGGTTCGCCCTCGACGACCCGCAGAGCCGTCTCGTAGGGGCTCGGGCTGTCGAAGGGGCCGCGGCGGGTGGCGGCGTGGGTCAGGACCGAGCCGAGGGAGAAGATGTCGGCGGCCGGGCCGACGTCCTGGGGTGAGGCGAACTGCTCCGGGGACATGAAGGGCGGTGTGCCCATGACGCGGCCGGTCTGGGTGAGGACGTCGGAGGCGGCGAACTCGGCGGCGCGGGAGATGCCGAAGTCGATGACGCGGGGGCCGTCGTCGGCGAGCATCACGTTGGCCGGCTTCAGGTCGCGGTGGACGACTCCGGCGCGGTGCATGTCGCGCAGCGCCTCGGCGAGCCCTGCGGCGAGTTCGCGTAGGCGGGGCAGAGGAAGCGGGCCGTGCTCGCGGACGTGGGTGCCGAGGTCGGCGCCCGGGATGTAGAGCGTGGCCATCCAGGGGCGCGGCGCGTCGGCGTCCGCGTCCACGACGGGGGCCGTGAAAGCCCCGCTGACCTGGCGGGCGGCGGCCACCTCGCGGCGGAATCGGGCGCGGAACTCGTCGTCGTCGGCGTACTGGCCGTGCACGACCTTGATCGCGAGGGGTCGGCCGGAGGCCGAACGGGCCAGGTAGACCACACCCATGCCGCCGGAGCCGAGGCGGTCCTCGATGCGGTAACCGCCCACCTCGGCCGGGTCCGAGTCGCGCAGCGCCATCCCCGTACGGTCCCCCCGTCACGCCTGTCCCCTGGTCGGGGAGGAGCGTATCCGCACGCTTCTCGGGCCGGCGGCGGCCCGGTCAGAAGCTGATGGAGTTGATGGTCTCCGCTATCGAGTTGAGGAACCGGTTGATGGACGGGGCCATGCCGGTCGAGGCGAGGAAGAAGCCGAAGAGGATCGCCACGATCGCCGGCCCTGCCTTGATGGATCCCCCTCTCAGCAACACCACAAGGATGATCGCCAACAGCAGCACCACAGACAGTGAAATGGCCACAACTGATCACACCCTCGGTCGGTCCGCTCTCCCGGCCCGGGGACGCAACCCCGCGCACCCCGCCAGAACCATCGTGCCACCAACCCGGCCGGGCTATGCGGCCCGTGACGGATCGACCACGTCACTCGCGCCGGGACCGGTGTGCGCCGCCCGGCCCCAGGGGGCGAACGGCCGGGACTCGTACGGGAATTCGATGAGCCACCCGCACAGGGAATTCGACCGAATCGTTTCCGTGTCCACACAACGCGTTCGCAGCTAATTCGAATTGCCCCCGCAAGTTCCCAACGACCTTGCGGGCAGATGCCGGAGCGGCACGGAAGTGGACATTCCGCCGGAGTCGCCTGCTGGTCTTATGCGCCGCTTAGTCCGGAAGTATCACGACAAGCAGGGCGGGTGTGATGAACACAGTCCGCCGTCCGGCGATGTGTTGGCCATCACTCCCGCAAGGACGTCAACTACCCGAAATCCGGGGTACCCACAGCGAATAGCCAGGATTCACATCCGGCGTTTTACGAATAGCCGCAGGGAACGCTAGGGTGCCTCAGATGTTCCACGCTGCCTCGTCCCCCGCAAGCGCAGCGAGGTCCCGGATCGTCTCCCCGAGCTCCTGGTGGGAGGGTCTGTGACGAACTCGCTGCGACCGAACGGCGACCGCAGGGCGCCACTTCCCCCGGCACAGTCCTCTGCCGACGGAGTGCCGAGCCCGCGCTCGCCGCAGAGCCCCCAGAAGAAGCAGAACGGCAAGCAGCGCGACGCCTTCTTCGACAACGCCAAGTACCTCGCGATCGTGCTCGTGGCCATGGGCCACGCCTGGGAACCGCTCAAGGGCGACAGCCGGATACTCGAGGCCGCGTACCAGGTCGTCTACGCGTTCCACATGCCGGCGTTCATCATCATCTCCGGCTACTTCTCGCGCAGCTTCGACATGCGGCCCGACCGGCTCAAGCGCCTCATCACCGGCGTGGCCGTGCCGTACATCGTCTTCGAGACGGCCTACCCGCTCTTCAAGCGGTTCATCGACAACGATCCGCACCAGGAGATCAGCCTCCTCGACCCCTGGTACCTGACCTGGTTCCTGTGCGCGCTGTTCGTCTGGCGGCTGACCACCCCCATCTGGAAGATGGCGCGCTGGCCGCTGCCGCTCGCGCTCGGCCTCGCCATGCTGGCGACCGTCAGCCCGGAGATCGGTGACGACCTCGACCTCCAGCGCGTGCTCCAGTTCCTGCCGTTCTTCGTGCTGGGCCTGGTGATGAAGCCCGAGCACTTCCACATGGTGCGCCGGCGTTCCGTGCGGATCGCCTCGGTGCCCGTGTTCGCCGTCGCGCTGGCCTTCAGTTGGTGGGCCGTGCCGCGCATGAACACCGCGTGGTTCTACCACCGGGACGCCGCACAGGAACTGGGCGCGCCGTGGTGGACCGGTCCGGTCATGGTGCTCGCGATGTTCGGCTGCTCCCTGGTGCTGACCGCCTGCTTCTTCGCCTGGGTGCCGCGCCGCCACATGTGGTTCACCGCGCTCGGCGCCGGCACGCTCTACGGCTACCTGCTGCACGGCTTCCTGGTGAAGGCCGGCGACTACCAGGGCTGGTTCGAGCCGACGTGGATGCACCAGCCGCTCGGTGAGATCGCCGTGACCATTGCCGCGGCCGCCGTCGTGACGGTGCTGTGCACCAAGCCGGTGCAGCGGGTCTTCCGGTTCGCGATGGAGCCGAAGATGGAGTGGGCCTTCAAGCGGGACGCGGCCGAGGTGGCCCGTGAGCGCCAGAGCGCCGAGCGGCGCGAGCGTGAGAAGGCAACCGTGGGCTGACCGCCTGGGACCAAGACAGTCCAAGGGCCCGCACTCGTCGCGAGTGCGGGCCCTTGAGCTGTCGCGGCCCAGGCGTCTCAGGTCTCAGGGTCTCAGGCACCTCAATTGCCTCAAGCGGGGATTACGAGCCCTTCAGGTGTCTCATCAGGCGCTCGAAGTCCTGCCAGCCCGACAGGTCCGACGGGTCGCCCCGGAACGCGTAGTACAGCGCCGGACGGGTCTTCGGGCCCAGTTCCCGCGGCGCCTCGGGCAGCGGTGTGCGGCGGGCCCGGTCGCCCGGCATCGTGCGGACCTCCTCGGCTCCCAGCACGAACGCGTAGGGCACGCCGGGGCCTTCGAAGCGGGCCGGGACGGACAGGTCGCGGCGGGCCCGGCGGATCTGGACCAGCATCGACTGGAGGTCGTGCCGGGTGGCGAGGCTCTCCGCCGCGACGGCCACGGCGTCCGTCGGGATCTGCTCGCCCGGTCCGTAGCCGAAGACCAGCGTCACGTCCTCCTCCACGCCGGCCTTCGTCCGGGTGATGCGCACCGTCGCGAGGCCCGGCCGCTCCGGCGTGCCGACGACCACCAGCCAGGTCGGCTCGGGCGCCCGCTCGTGGGCCACGTCGGTCAACTGCCGCAGCGACCAGGGGAGGTTGGCCGGCTCCTCGGTGCCCCAGCCCGCCGGTGGCTCACCGGTGACGTCCCGCCAGACGGCTTCCACGGCGCCGCCGAGAACGAGCCGGTCGTCGGCCGGGTGAACGGTGCGGAAGGTGATCGCCAGCTGGCGTTCACCCGTGTCCTGGATGCCCTCCTGGAAGGAGGCGGCGACGGGTGTGCGCGGGTCCTCCGGGGCCGCCTCCGGTGACTCGACCGTCGCGAACAGGCCGTTGCTCCACTGGAGAACCGCTCCGGTCAGACCGTCGTAGTAGCCGTCCCGGTCGTCCTGCACCACCCAGCGGGAGGGCCAGCCCGGCATGCTGCCCCGCACCGCCGGGGAGAGGCGGGTGCCCGCGGGGGTGACGATCTGGAGTCCCAGGCCGGCGTTCCCGGCGGCGCGGAAGGCGTCCGACAGCCAGGCCGTCATCGCGACCACGGGGCGGTCCTGGATGACGACGGCGACCTTGTCGGTGAGCACGTCCACGGCCGGCTGGGCGGCGGCCGGCGCGGGCGCCACCGTCATCCCGTCCGTCTTGACCACGGCCATCGACCACGCGGCCTGCGGCGGCCAGGCCGTCCCGCCGACCAGCGTGGCGATACGGGCGGCGAACGTCCCGGCGAGTTCCTCGGCCTCCTGAACGCCGGTGGTGGCCCGGGCCTCGGTCCACCAGTACGGCACCTCCGGCTCCTGGGCGCCGAGCAGCCGCTCGGCCTCTCCCCTGACCTGCACGAGCAGCGGCGCTTCGACGGAGACGAGCGGGCGGCCCTGCTGGTCGCAGAGCTGCACCACGGCTCCCTCGCCCTCGGTGCCCGCCAGCAGGTCCGGCCCTCCGGAGAGCAGGCCGGCGAGCACGCTCAGCGGGTCGGGCATCTTCTTCGTGAGGGCGATGACATCCTTCGTCACGCGTTTACCTCGTCCCCTCGTAGACGGTCTGGATGAGCCGGCTCGGTTCGCCCCTGCGGACCAGCACACCCCGGCCGGGCGGCTGCGGACCGGCGTACACGCCGGGGAAGAGCTGCCCCTCGCTGCGGTCGCCCGACATCACCAGCGCCGAGGCGCCGGACTCGCGCAGGCTCTGCAGCAGCGGCTCGTACAGGCCCCGGGAGGCGCCCGCGACGCGGCGGGTGAGGACGAAGTGCAGTCCGATGTCGACGGCCGAGGGGATGTACGGCACGAAGGGCGCGAGCGGCTGCTGACCCGCCGTGGTGAGGACGTCGTAGTCGTCGACGAGGATCACGATCCGCGGGCCGGAGAAGCTGCCCGGCTCAAGGTCGGCGCCGTCGGCGGTCTCGTCGGGCAGCCGCTTCTCCAGTTCGGAGGCGATGCCGGCGGCGAGGCCGGCGCACAGCTTGGTGTTGTAGGCGTAGCCGCCCCGGTACTCCTCCGGGATGACGCCGCGCAGGCCCCGGCGCGGGTCGAAGACGCCGAAGACGAGCTCCTTGTCGCCGTAGCGCTCGATCAGGCCGCGGGCGATCACCTTGAGCAGGTTGGTCTTGCCGCACTCGCTGTCGCCCATGATCAGCAGGTGCTGGTCGTGGTGGAACAGGTCGAGCGGGACGGGGGCCAGCTGCGTCTGGTCCAGGCCGACCGGGACGCGGCGCGGTTCGGCCGCCGGGCCGGGCAGCTGGTGCGCCTCCAGCACGTGCGGCAGCACGCGTACCGGCTGGGCGACCTCGCCGGTCCAGGTGGCGCGGATCTGCCGGGCGGTGGTCTCCAGGACCGCGCCGAGGTCGGCGGTGTCGGCGAGGCCGTCGGTGCGGGGCAGGGCGACCTGGGCGAAGAGCTTGCGGTCGGTGAGGACGCGGCCCTTCTCCTCGGGCGAGAGGGTCTCGCCGAGCTTGCGGTCGATGCTGGACTCGCTCGGGTCGTTCAGGCGCAGTTCGACGCGGGTGCCGAACTGGGACTGGGTGGCGATGCGCACGTCGTTCCAGCGCAGCATGCCGGCGACGACGTGGATGCCGTAGCCGCTGCCCCGCTTGAGGATGTCCACGACCGGTTCGTCGAGGTCCTCGAAGTCGTCGCGGAGCGCGCCGAAGCCGTCGATGAGCAGCACGATCTCGGTGCTGGCCAGCTCGGGCACCCGGCCCGCGGCACGCAGGGTGCGCAGCTGCTCCAGCGAGTCGATGCCGTGCACCCGGAACAGTTCCTCGCGCTGGTCGAGCATGGCGCGCACCGAGTCGATGGTGCGGGCCGCGCGCTCCCGGTCGGCCCGGCCGGCGATGCCGCCGACGTGCGGCAGCCCCGACAGGGCCTGCAGGCCACCGCCGACCAGGTCGAGGCCGTAGACGCCCACTTCCTGCGGGGTGTGGGTCAGCGCCAGTGAGAGGGCGAGGGTGCGTAGCAGAGTGGTCTTGCCGGACTGAGGGCCGCCGATGATCGCGGCGTGGCCGCCGGCGAGCGTCAGGTCCAGGTACCACTGGCCCTGCCACTGCCTGGTCGGGTCGTCGATCGTGCCCAGCGGCACCTGGAGCGGTCCGCGGCGCCCCGCGAGCTGCATGCCGCGCGCACCGACCTGCACCGGGCCGGCGACCTTGTCGAGCGGGACCGCGGCGGGCAGCGGGGGCAGCCAGATCTGGCGCACCGCGCGGGCACCGGACCGCTCCAGCTGGTCGATCATCACGCCCATCTCGGTGGGGCCGGTCTCCCGGCGCCGCATCTGCGGCTCATCGGGCGCCTCGGAGTCCCCCTGGCCGAGGGTGTTGTAGGCCTGGTACTCCAGGGCGAGGGGCCCGGTGTCCTCGTCCTCGTGCTGGACGGGGCCGCGGTAGGCGCCGGAGACGTAACTGGCCTTGAACCGCTCGTAGTGGCTGGTGTCGACCTTGAGGTAGCCGAAGCCGGGCAGCGGGGGCAGGTGGAAGGCGTCCGTGCTGTCCAGCACCGTACGGGACTCGTCCGGGGAGAAGGTGCGCAGACCCAGCCGGTACGACAGGTAGGTCTCCAGGCCCTTGAGCTTGCCGGCTTCGATGCGCTGGCTGGACAGCAGCAGGTGCACGCCGATGGACCGGCCGATCCGGCCGATGGACAGGAACAGGTCGATGAAGTCCGGCTTGGCGGTGAGGAGTTCGCCGAACTCGTCGATCACGACGAACAGGTGTGGCAGCGGCTCCAGGTCGGGGCGCTTCTCGGCGCGCAGCGCGGCGTAGTGGCCGATGTCTGCGACGTTGCCCGCGTCCTTGAGCACCTGCTGGCGGCGCTTGACCTCGCCGGCGAGGGAGGCGTGGACGCGCTCGACCAGGCCGGCCTGGTTCTCCAGGTTGGTGATGACACCGGCGACGTGCGGCAGGTGAGCGAACGGGGCGAAGGTGGCGCCGCCCTTGTAGTCGACGAGGACCATGGCCAGGTCCTCCGGCGGGTGCGTGGCGACCAGGGCGAGGACGAGGGTGCGCAGCAGCTCCGACTTGCCGGAGCCGGTGGCGCCGACGCACAGGCCGTGCGGGCCCATGCCCAGCTCGGAGGATTCCTTGAGGTCGAGGAGCACGGGCTCCTTGGCGTCGCTGACGCCGATCGGCACGCGCAGGAAGGCGCGTTCGCCGCGCGGCGCCCACAGCCGGTGGAGGTCGAGTTCGGCCACGTCGTCGATGCCGAGCAGCTGTGCGAAGTCGACGGGGCCGGTGAGCGGAGCGTCGACCATCGACTCCGCGGACAGCCGCAGCGGGGCGAGCATCCGGGCGAGGCCCTCGGCGAAGGGGACGCCGATCTCGTCGACGGTGCCGTGGGCGCTGATCGGCTCCTTCTCGCGCAGGTCCTCGATGACGACGCGCTCGCCGTCGACGGTGATGCGCACGCCCACGCTGCCGGGCTCCTGAACGCGCTGGTCGAGCAGGTGCAGCACGGTGACGCTCATGTCCCGCAGGCCCACCGCGTCGTCGGGGCGCGGCAGGTCCACCGCGTCGGCGCCGTGCGCATCGGCGAGGACGAGCAGCCGGGAGGTCATGGCGAGGGCGTCCTTGCCGGAGAGGCCGCGGCGGACCTCGGCGGCGTAGGAGGCGCGGCGACGCAGTTCGGGGCCGATCTGCCGGGCCAGCTGGGGCAGGGAGGGCGCGATGCGGCGGGCGGCGACGGGGCCGTCGAACTGCTCGGTGTCGAGCAGGTGCGGCAGCCACTTGGCCCACTCCCAGTCGGCGATCCGGTCGCCGGGCACGGCCAGGGCCATGGCCACGTCGTCGGGGGCGTGGGTGGCGGCGGCCTGCGCGATCAGTGCGCGGGCGACGCGCAGGGTGTCCTCGCGCCGGCCGATGACGGTGATGTTGCCGACGCGGTCGAGCGGGACGGTGAGCGGGAGTTCGGTGCCGTTGGCGAAGCGCGCGACCAGGGCGGAGGCCTCGTTCAGCATGAACTCGTCGGGCGGGGTGAGTACGGAGGATCCCGGCGGGGCCACCTTCAGGTCGCGCACCGGCATCTCACCGGTGCCGACGCGGACCCGCAGGAAGTCGGCGTCGAGCCGGCGCCGCTCCCACAGCCGGGCGGGGTCGCGCACGATGTCGTACAGCGCGTCCGGCGGCGGGTTGAGCACCTGGGTGCTCTCGCGCCGCTCGCGCTCCTCCTTCGACAGCTCCTCCCGCAGGTCCTCCAGGTAGGAGAGGTAGGCCTCGCGCTGGGTGCGGCGGGTGCGCTGGGCCTTGCCTCGCTGGGTGAAGAGCATCACGAGCGAGCCGATGACGGTGACGAGGAGGATGATCGCGCCCAGCCCCGCGAACTGGCTGTTGCGCACGACCGTCATCATCACGACGGAGGACATCACGCCGGCGACGGGCAGCAGCGAGGTCGCGATCGAGCCCGTCTTGCCGTCGGGCAGGTTCGGCGGGGCCTCGATGGTGCGCGGTTCGGGGGCGGCCGGGGGCCTGGTGGTCCGGGCCGGCCGGTGGATCAGTCGGGTGCTCATCGTGGTTGACCTGTCCTGTCGGTCCTGGGTTCCCTTCGTGTGTGGGAGGGATCAGCGGCGCTTGTGGGAGAGCTGGAAGGCCTCCGCCGCCAAGCGGGTGGCGGCCTCCCTGGTGTCCCGTGCGAGCAGCTCAGTGCGGATCGTGCCGCCGGCCGCCAGATGCCGGTCGTAGGGCAGGACCCGCACGCTCGCCCCCGTCGCCTTCAGCTGCTCGGCCGCCTTCTCCAAGTCGATGCCGGCGTGCGGCACGGTCTCGGTGAGCACGACGACGGTGGAGGTGGTGATGTCCCGGGGCAGCCCGCGCATCCACTCCAGGACCGCGTGCGTGCTGGCGATGCCCTCCAGCGTCGCGGGGACCGTGAGGATCCGGGCCTGGGCGGCGGACAGGGCGGTACGGGCGACCTCGGCGGGCAGCGTCTCGCAGTCGGCGACAGTCACGCCGAAGTAGCGGCGCATCGCCACCATGATCCGCTCATAGCCCTTGGTGTCGAGCATGGCCCCGACCTGTCCCTGGCTGCCGGGCAGCAGCCAGGCGTTCTCGGGCAGTTGGACGAGGTAGCCGGTGATGTCGAGGAGCGTCATCTGCGGTTCGACGACGTCGGCGAGGTCGCCGGTGGTCCAGCGCAGGCTCTCCGCGCCGAGCCGCAGCGGCAGCGAGCCGAGCGCCGGGTCGGCCTCGACGGCCAGGACGGGGTCCTGGCGGTAGTGGGCGTAGGTGGCGGTCAGCAGCGCGGCGACCGTCGTCTTGCCGGAGCCGCCGCGGATCGACGTCACCGCTATCTGGCGGCCGGTGGTGACCGGCTGCTGGAGGATCTCGGCGGTCGCGGTGGTCTCTGCCACCTCACGGGCCGCGGAGGAGGAAACGGTACGGCGTACGGCCCTCAGGGCGCGCGCGGCGAACGGCTCCCCGCGCCGGGGTCCCCTGCCCGCCCCGGCGAGCTTCTGGTCCAGGACCGGACGGCTGTCGGGGGTGGAACGGGAGGCGCGGGCGCGGGGCGCGGGGGGCTGCTGCGCGTACTGCTGCGGCTGGGGCTGCTCCTGCTGGGCCGGCTGCTGCTCGGCCGCGTGCCGTTCGGCGTAGGCCTGCTGTTCGGCGTAGGCCTGCTGCTGGGCGTGCTGGTGCTGCTGCTGTTCCGTGTACGCCTGCTGGTGCTGCTCGGCGTAAGCCTGCCGCTCGGCGTACGCCTGCTGCCGGGCATAGGCCTGCTGTTCGGCGTAGGCCTGCTGTTCGGCGTAGGCCTGCTGGGCGTAGGCCGGGTCGGGGTAAGGCTGCTGTCCCTGCGCGGGATAGGCCTGCCGTTGCGCGGCCGCGTACTGCTCGGCGTAGGCCTGCTGTTGCGCGTGCTGCTGCTCGGCGGGCGTGGGCTGCTGGTACTGCTGCGGGTAGCCGTAGGCCGGTGCCGGCCCCTGTTCTCCCTGCCCGTGCCCGTGTCCGTGTCCGTGCCCCTGTCCCTGTCCCTGAGCCTGGGCCTGGGCGTACTGACCGGCTGTGCCCTGCTGGGCGGCGTGCGCCTGCCGCGCCTCCGGCCCCTGTCCCTGCTGCGGGGCCGCCTGCTGTGCCGCCGCCTGCCGCTGGGACGTCTGCTGCGGCTGCTGGGGCGTGCCGCCCCTCAGATCGCGCAGCACGTCGTTCTGCCAGTTGTCCCCGCTCGGCATGTCGCCCTTCTCTCCTGCCGCATCCCGCCGTGTCGTTCCGCGGGAGCGACAGGGTGGGCGTCTGGTCTTCGAAGCCTCAGAACTTGTTGAGCAACTGCCCGTAGATGCCGAACGCCCCGATGGCGAGCGGGAACAGCCCGATCACGCCGAGGGACTCGATCAGGTCGGCGAACCTGCGCAGCCGCACCCGGACGTGGTCGGGCGGCTCGATGCCCAGGGCCAGCAGCGGCAGCAGTGCCGCGGCGCCCAGCAGCACGAGCGCGCCGGCGCCCCCGGCGTGGTCCAGCCACAGCACCGCGAGCCGTACGACGAGGAGCGCGGCCGCCGCGAACAGCGCCACGACCTCGGCGACCAGGGGGAAGGCCCGCGCCCGGGACAGCAGGACGACGGCCACGAGCGAGGCGAGGCCCACCGTCCAGACCGTCGGCTCCTTCGCGGTGGTCAGCATCCAGCCACCGAGGGCGGCGGACGCCGCGGTGACGATGGTGGCGAGGGCGAGCCCGCGGTGGGTGGCGGCGAGGGCGTTGGCGACCTGGTGGCGGCTCACGGACGTCCCCGTGGAGCGCTTGTCGTCCAGGGCGGTGAGTCCCGAGGCCATCAGCGCGAACCGGGGCAGCAGCCCGAGCAGGATGATGGAGAACACGGCCATCACGGCGCCGATCCGGTCCGCCCGGTCCTGGAGGAGGGCGACCGCCTCCCACACCAGGGCGACGACGACGATCGCCCCGGCCCCGATCAGCCCGCCCTTGCCGAGCGGCGAGCAGTAGGCCAGCAGCACGAGGGTGACGACCAGTGCGGCGGCGATACCGGCCAGCCGGGCCGTCCCGCCCCAGTCGTAGGCGTCGGCGGCGGTCCAGGCAGTCAGCAGGCCGAGCCCGCCGGCGGCGAGCAGCAGCGCGGTGGCCAGGCCCTGGTTGCCCCGGCCGATCCGGGCGATGGCCGCGCCGGCGATCAGGAACAGGGCGGTGACGACCGCGAGCCCGGTGGTGACGGACTCCAGCGAGAACTCCTGCCGGGCCAGGACGGCCGCGGCCACGGCGAACACCACGGTGGCCACGCCGGCGCTGATGCGGCGGGCGGCCGGGCGCCAGCGCCAGGTCCTCAGGTCGAGGTCGTCCGCGACCTGGTCGGTGACGTCGTGCACGACCGGCGCCGGCGGTGCGGCATGGGCCCGGACGAGGCGGAGCACGGCGCCGTCGGGCACCTCGGCCGACGCCAGCGTCGCGTCATGGGGCAGCGCCGATCCGTCGGACGTGATCAGCTGCCGGGTGGTCGGCCGGGTGGCGGCCCGGTCGTCCAGCAACTGGAGTATGTCCGGGAGCAGTTGGCCGATCGGTGTGTCCGACGGCAGGACCAGGTCGGCTCGTCGTCGCTCGCCGATCAGAGTGACCCGGCTCAGCTGGGTCCGAGACATCGTTGCTGCGCTCACCACTCACCGGAACCTATCATCGCGTTTTTTCCGCCACGGCCGCGCTGCGATCCGCTCGCTCCGGCCGTGCACGCCCCGTTCACTGTTTCTCCGCACCCTTGCCGCCGGCACCGCTCGCGGAGGCGCCGGGCGTCGGGTTGTACAGCTGCTCCTGCTGCTGTTGCTGCTTCTTCTCCTCGGCCTTCTGCTTCGCCAGCGTGGCCTGGAGGAAGGACCAGCCGATGCAGCCGGCGCACAGTACGGCGGCGATCGCGATGCCCGCGAAGACCTTGCCGAACCGCTCGTCCGCCGTCCGCCGCGCGCGCTGCGTGCCGAACAGCAGCGCGTCGCGCATCCGGCGCCGGCGCACCGCCACCGACTCCAGCAGCTGGCTGTCGTAGTCCCGTGCCATTCAGTCGTCCCGTGCCTTGTTGATGCGTGGTCAGTCGCCCGGGGCCAGGCCCAGGTGCTTCCGCAGGGCGGCGTACTTCCGCGTGAGCCGCCGGGCGGTGTGCTCGTCGAGTGCGGCGAGGCGGTGGGGGTCGGCGTTGTGCGCGAGGTCGGCCGCCTTGACCAGCCGGGCGCCCGGGGTGGCCAGGATCCGGTGTGCGTACGCCTCCGGCTCCTCGTCCGGCCGCCTGGTCATGGCCCGTACGACGTCCTTGGTCTGCTGCGTGAGGGCGGCCGCGTCGAGCCACTCCTCGCTGAGGACGCCGTCCTCCAGCGCGTCGTGCAGCCAGGCGGCGGCCACCAGTTCGTCGTTCCCGCCCCGGGCGCGCACGCCGTCGGCGACGGCCGACAGATGCTCGGCGTACGGCCGCCCGGCCTTGTCCGTCTGCCCGGCGTGCGCGGTGCGAGCGACGGCCTCGACCTCGGCGAGACTCATCTCCTGCGGCATGCGATCCCCCTAGCTTCGCATCCGCAACATAAGACACGGACGCGCCACGCGTACAACCGGGGTGCGGCTCCCCCACGCGTCTTCACACACCGCCCGACAGCCCTGTCACGATCATGAAGAGCACCCACAGTGCGGGGATGAGCGCGATGTACGCCCGGGGCCGTCGCCGCACGGGGACGCCGGGGTCGTAGCGCGGGCCGAGCATGCCCGGCCCCGGCGCGGGGAGTTGCTTCACCCTGCGCACGGCCAGGACGTTGCGGACCAGCGTCAACGGCGCGAAGACGAAGAGGGACAGGGGGCTCCACCAGCCCCAGGCGAGCGTGTGGGTGGTCAGCGCGCGATACACGGCCAGCCCGCAGGTCATGCACATCGGACCGTCCGTCTTCCGGAATCCCATGAGGACGACGAGGCCGCGGTGCGCGCGGAACGCGACGTCCGCGGCGGGAGAGCCTCCGCAGAACCTGCACATGGGGAGGGACGGATCCGGGGGTTCCGGAAGGTCCTGTTCCGGAAGACGGCGGGGCTCAGGGCCCTCGGGACGGGCTACGGCCGGGGGTGCGGGCTGCGCGGCGGCGGGGTCGGCGTACCAGGCGCGGAGCGATGCGACGACGGCGTCCAGGAGGCCGCTCTTGAGGGCCTCGTCGATGGTCCCGTCGCAGAACTTCTCGCCGCGCACCACGGCGGTGGCGGCCCGCACGGCGTCGGCGGGCCGCAGCCCGCCCTCCGGGGGGAGCGTGGGCATGGGGTTGTCCATCCACCGGTGCTCGGACGTGACGGCTCCGACCCCCTGCAGGGCATGCACGGCCCGGTACACGCCCTCGCTGTACATGGGGAACGGCACATGGATGGCACCGCTCGGCGACTTCTGCCCACCGCCCCACTCCACGTCCCGGTCCTCGTCCGTGAGCGCGTCGAAGGCCTCGGCGAGTTCCCGCCACGCCTCGGCGTCGTCGCGGTCGAGCTGGGCGAGGAGGCGCTGGTCGTCGGCCGGGGTGACGACGCGGGCGAGTTCCTCGACGGCGTCGGCGCCGGCGGCTTCGGTGACGGGTCCGACGCCGGGTTCGTGGCTGAGCAGGTTGAGCACACCGAGGGGCGTGAGCCCACGCTCGCGAGCCTCCCGGATCCGGCCGTACCACTCCGTCCCCGCGTCGTAGGCACTGCTGCTGCTCGCCCGCCGGTTGATCCACTCGACGTCGTCGGCGTCCACGGCTGCCCAGGCGTATCCGATCACCTCGCCGTCGGGGGCGGTGACGGTGATGTAGTGCACGGGGTTGGTCATGCTGTTGTCTTCACTCGCTCTGCGCCAGGGCTTCGACGGCGGCGGCGTTCGGGGCGTCGGTGAGAGAGTCCGCGAGACCACGGCCCTTGCCTGCGGGCTCCGGGTCAGCCAGCAACTCGGCGAGGGCCTGAGACGGAAGAAGCCCCCGCTCCTTGGCACTGCGCAGCCGACGGATCCTGAAGCCACCCTCGTTCACCGCATGAGGGCCGCCGGCCTGCCGCGGTTCCCATCCAGCGGCGTCGTCCTCGTCACCGGCCCACAGGTAACCGAGCACTGCACCGTTCTCCTTGTCGGCCACGGTGATATACCGCACCGGCTTGTCGGTGTGGTTCCGGTAGCGCGGCGGACCCGAGACGAAGTTGAGGTGCATGTCCTCGGCGAAGCGCGGGTTGACCGGTCGTTCACTGCTCATGAGTCCACGTTTCTCCGTGCTCCGGATCCCGGAACCGCGTGACTCTGCCGACCGTCGTTCGTGCCGCGCGCCAGCTCGGCGAGGAGGACAGTGGGGGCGAGCTGCCGGGCCTTGCCCGCCCGCAGAGCCCGCACCCACCTGCCACCGGCGTTGACGGCGTTGGCCGACAGACCCGGCGGCACGACCCAGCCGGCCGCGTCGTCCTCGTCGTTCGCCCACACGTACCCGAGGGCCGTACCGGCTCGGTCCATGACGGCTGCTTACTGCACCGGATTGTCGGTGGTCCCGGCATAGCGCGGTGGGCTGTCGGCTTCCTCCCACTGCAATGATTCGGTGATAAGCGGAGGCACGTACGGTTCCCGGCTCATGATGGTGCCCACCTGCTCCTTGAGAGCGGCAAGCACCGGCGCCTCGGGCATGCCTTCACTCACCGATTGCTACTCACCTTTAGCCAGCGCCTTGACCGCATCGGCGTTCGGGGCGTCGGTGAGAGAACCCGGCAGTACCCGTCCTCGGTTCCCCTCCGGGTTGGACAGCATCTCCGAGAGAGCCGCCGACGGGGAGAGGCCCCGCTCCTTGGCTTCCTGCAGCCTGGCGTGCCAGTGACCGCCCTCGGCGAGAGCCCGGCCGCCGGCAGCCTGGCTCGGTGCCCATGCGGCGGCGTCGTCCTCGTCACCGGCCCACACGTATCCGAGGACCTGGCCGCCCTCCTTGTCGACCACCGTCAGGTACCGCACCGGTTTGTCCGTCCGGGTCCGGTACTTCGGTGGCCCCTGCGCCACGAGATTGAAGTGCACATCCTCGGCGAAGCGCGGATTGATCGGTCGCTCACTGCTCATGAAGTCCACAGTCCCTTAACTCTGCCTGATCCTCAATCCGGCTACGGCTTCGGCCTGGGCAGCACTTCTCCGTAAAGATGCCACTTGCCGTGCGCCTCATCGAAGAACACGCGCGTCACCTTGTACTCGGAGCCCTTTGCCAGGAGCAACTCGCGTTCTCCCGGATAGTCGGAAAGGTGATCGATCCACAGGGCGGGAGTGTCCTTCGGAACCCGCAGGTGCATCCACACCGGATTCTGGTCGAACGGAGGCGGCGGCGTCTTCCCGAGAGCGGTGGAGGTGAACGCCTTGTCGTCGAAGGTCCCACCGAGCATGTCGAGCGGTGAGTCGATCGGGGCGCCGTCGACCTTGATGTGACCGACCCCTGTGCCACGCACCACCATGATGTCCTCCGGCACGGGACGGGCGCCCATGACCTTGTCCATCTCGGAGATGGTGTGCTTAAGCGAGTCGCTCACTTCGTCGCCGAAGCGCAAGTGGGAGTTGATCTGCGTGTACGCATCGCCGCTGTACGTCTTCAGCGCCTGCCGCGACTCCGCGGGCAGGTCGTCCAGGAAGTCATTCCAGTAGGCGTTTCCGTACTCCAACCCCGCCTTGTTGCTCACACTGGGGGCGGGGTTCGTGCCGCGCGCCAGTTCCGCCTCGGCCACCGCGTGCTTCTCGGCGTCGCTGAGCGCGTCGAACTGCGCGGCCGACATGGTCGGCTTGTACTCGAACGGCTCGCCCGCCCCGCCGTGCCCCGGCGTATCCGCGCCCTGGTGGCCCGGAGCGGCCGGGGCGTCGGTGCCGTGGTGTGCGGCGGCGTCCGCCGCATCGTGGCCGATGTCCGCGTGGTCGCCGGCGTGCGCCGCGTCGTCCGCGTGCCCGGCGCCGTGCGAGGCGTCGTCCCCGTGCCCCGCGCCGTGCGAGGCGTCGTCGGCATGACCGGCGCCGGGGACCTCGTGGCCCGGGCCGTGGCCGCCCGTGCCGGGGACGTCGTGACCGCCCGGGTGGGGCGCGGTCGGGACGTGGTTCGCCGGGCCCGTGGCCTGGTGGTACCACGGCGTCGAGGAACCGGGGTGAGCACCGCTGCCGGGAACGTCGGGGCCTCCCGTGTGCGGGGCCGGCGGCACGTCGTGCGCCGGGTTGGCGCCCGTCGTCTGGCTGTACCACGGGGTTCCCGCACCAGGGTGACCGCCCGTGTGCGGTGCGGTGGTCGGGGTCGGGTCGTACGACGAGGGCGGAGGCGCCTGGTCGTACGCCGACGGGGCCGGTGCGTGATCGTACGTGCCCGGCGACGGCGCGTGGCCGTACGGGGACGCGGACGGAGCGTGGCCGTACGGCGAGCCGGTCGTCGGCGTGTGGTCGTACGGTGAGCCGCCCGTCGGGGTGTGGTCGTACGCCGACGGAGCGGGTGTCGGGTCGAAGGCGCCGCCCGGGGTGTGGATCGGGGCCGTGGGGGGCGTGGTGTAGTGCCCCGGAGTGGCCGCGTTGTCCACCGTGTGCGCGGTTCCGTCGACGCTCTGGGCCATCCCTGCGTACGACGGTGTCTGGGCGCCCTGCGTCGTCCAGTGGGCCGGAAGCGTCGGGGTGGTGCCGTGCGGGACCGTCGGGGTGGTGCCGTGGGGAACCGTCGGGGTCGTGCCCTGGGGGACCGGTGTCGTGTCGATCGTGCCGTTGGGCGAGACGAGGTTGCCGTTCGGGGCCAGCTGGTGGCCGTCGGGGAGGTGGACCGAGCCGTCGGGGAGCGTGGGGATGTCGATGTTGCCGACACCCTTCAGGCCCTTGGTGATGTCGCCGATCTTCGACAGGCCCGCACCCGCGCCCTTGGCGATGTAGGTCATCGGGTCGATCACCCGGCCGGCCTTGCCCGCCACCGACAACGCCTTGGCGACCGCGCCCGCCTTGCCCGCGCCCGCCGCGGCGCCGCCCGCGCCGCCGGTGAAGACGGTGGTCAGGACGTTGAAGGTGACCGCTCCGGCGGCGCGGGCGGGGTTCTTGCCCCACTGATCCCACGCCACCAGTGCCTTGCCGGTCTCCTTCATCGCCGTGCGCGAATCACGCAGCCAGCCCGGCATCTCCTTGTCCGACGCCGTCCAGAACCACGCCTGCGCCCCGGGGATCGCCGTGATGGCCAGACCGGTCGCCAGCTGCGCCAGGCCCTTCCACGCCTGCCCCATCGCCTCCCAGCCGCCGAAGCCGACCAGGGTGCCCAGGCCCTTGATCGTGCCCCAGACACCGTCGACGATCAGCCCGTCCCACACGAAGGACTTCACCCAGTGGCCGACCTCGTACCAGTGGTGCTTCTCCTCCACCGGGTCACCCCAGGGGAGTTTGGCGTCCTTCATGTCATCGGCGTTGAAGCCGTACTGGTTCTTCTTCTGCGAACCGTCCCCGGCCACCATCTGCGTCCCGCCCCACAGAGCGGTGATCTTGTTGTGGCAGGTCCGCTCCGCAGCCCAGAACGCCGCGACCGTCGCGGTGATGTCATCACGCAGCTTGTTGTGCTCGTCGACCTTGTCCTCGTCGTACTCCCACTCGTCATCGTCCTTGACCGACGAGACAAAAGCCGCCGCGTCCGCCTTCAGCCGCTTCAGCTTCGCCACCAGCGGGCGGATCTCCGTCGCGTACGACGACAACGCCCCCGACACCGTCTCCAGATCGTCGGCGAACGCGTCCGCCTTCTCCTTCACCGGCTTCGTCGTCGCGAACAGCCGCTCCGCCTCCGGAGCGTGATAGAACGCCGACAAGCCCTGGAAGCGGGAGTGGATGTCACCACCAGCGTCCCGGACATGACCCGCGTCCTTCTTCAGATCCGCGTAGTCCGTCTCCAGCTGCTCGAGATTTCCGGTGAACTGGGGGATCTTCTCCGGCTGTATCACCGCTTACCGACTCCCGGCAGATCCACCGCAGGCGCCTGCAGCGTCTTGCGCTGGGCCTCCGCCGCCATCTCCTCATCACCGTTCAGATACGCCGTGGTGGCGTCCACCGCGCCCTGCAACGACTTACCCGCCCGCGCCGCGACGAACTTCAGATCCTTCGTCGCGTGCTCCGCGAACTGCGACAACGCAAGCGCCACCAGACCACCCTGCGCCTTCTCGCCGCCCTCACCGCCGCCCTCGGCGGAGACGGTGCCCGCGCTGGACGCCGCCGACGTCAGATGCTCACCGAACGCCTTCGCGTACTTCTCCAGCTTCGACGCCGCATCACCCGTCGTCTTCAGCACATGCGAAATACCCTGCGGCTTCAAATCCCAGCCGGGCACCGAAAACCCCCGTCACAAACAACCAACGAACTTCACCGACACACCCACAGCGGCAACAGCGGCTGCTCAGCCGATGTTGTCCACCGCCGCCTTCGCACGCTGAATCGTCGACTGCGCCGTGCCGTCGTTCTTCTCCAGCGTCGTCTTCAGCAGATGAATGATGTTCTTGACCTCTTGCGAGGCCTTGTTCCACCGCTGTTCCTTGCCGTGGTACTCATCCGCCACACCATCCGCCGTGAAGTCGGCCATCGCCGCCTTCACCTGCTTGTCACGCTCGGTGATCAGCGACTCCAGACGTCCGATCACCCCCTGGATGTTGGACTGCGCGTCCGCCGACGCACCCGTGTCATACGACCTGCGGTCCGAATCCGCGCCTGCCATCACACACCACTCCCCGAGAAACCGAACACAACCAGAAACCCAACCGGCGAAACACCGGCAGCAACCGAACGCCGCCAGCCCTCAGCGGAAACGCGCGGCGTCGAAGTTCGCCGCCGACATCTGCTGGCGCGCGTTGTCACCCTGCTCCTGGTCGCCCGAGGAGAACGCCGAGTCCATGCCCGACTGACCGCCCAGGATCGCCGACAGCGACGAGTTCAGATCCGACGCGATCCGATCCGCCCGCGCCTTGAACTGGTTGAACATCACACGACCCGAACCGTTGAACTTACCCTCCAGCGGCTGCGCCGCCGCCACCAACTGACGGACCAGACCACCCAGGTCATCCGTCGAACCACGCGTGTCACGCTGCAACGTCGACAGCGTCTGCGATCCCATGTCGAACTTCATCGCGCTAACTCGCCTCCCCCGTATGGGCCATCGCGGCGACCGCTTCCGGCCGTCCTCAAGTCTCGTCAATAATCTCTATCAACACGACAGTTGCCTGTGCAATCGGGGTCCGATTCGGTCGCAGAAGCACCACACAATCATGACCGAACCATGGGTCGGGCGGTCCGTGCCTCAGCGGGCGGACGCGGCCGTCGGGCCCTCCCGGCAGATCAGCAGCAGCGCCCGGTCGTCGTTGACATCCTTGGCCACCGCCTCGATGAGGTGCCAGGCGGCGCCGTGGAAGCCGCCCGCCACATAACGGTCGGCCTCGCCGGTGAGGCGGTCGATGCCCTCGACGATGTCGCGGTCGGAGGTCTCCACCAGGCCGTCCGTGAACAGCATCAGCACGTCACCCGGGCGGAGCGAGCCCTTCACCGGGTCGAACTGGGCGCCGTCGTACACACCGAGGAGCGGGCCCTCGGCCGCCTTCTCCTCCCAGCGGCCACTGCCCGCGCTGAGCTGGAGACCCGGCGGGTGGCCGGCGGAGTAGAGCTCGTAGTCGCCGGAGTCCAGGTCGAGGACCAGGTGGATGGAGGTCGCGAAGCCCTCGTCCCAGTCCTGGCGGAGCAGATAGCCGTTCGCGGCCGGGAGGAAGGCGTGCGGCGGGAGGGAACCCAGGAGGCCGCCGAACGCACCGGACAGGAGCAGTGCGCGGGAGCCCGCGTCCATGCCCTTGCCGGAGACGTCGGTGAGGACGGCCTCCAGCGTACGGCCGCCGTTGGTGCGCGCCGCCACCACGAAGTCGCCCGAGAAGGACTGGCCGCCCGCCGGGCGCAGCGCCATCTCCCGGTGCCAGCCGTCCGGCAGGCCGGGCAGCTTGCTCTGCACCCGGATGCGTTCGCGCAGGTCGAAGAGCATGGTGCCGCCGCGCCGCCACGGCACACCGACCCGGCTGCGGAACTGGGCCAGCAGCAAGCCGAAGAAACCGCAGGCCGCGACCACGAGCACCACACCCGGAGTGACCCTGGAGGGGCCCTCCGTGTAGGGGCCCAGCCGCACCGACTCCACGATCAGCGCCGTGGCCGCCGCCGCGTACAGGCCGAGCAGGCTCGCCGGGCGCAGCAGCAGGCCGCCCACGACGACCGGCAGGACCAGCGCGGCCGGCGAGAACCACACCGAGTTCGCCAGCGTCGCCGCCGCGATCACCGGAACCATCAGGAGCAGACCGGCCAGGGCGATCCAGTCCGAGCCGTCGCCGCGGAAGTAGTCCACGGCGGCTCGGCGCACGCCGACGCGGGCCCGGTGCCACTGCTTCTTCAACCGGGCCGTGAACGTCTCGGCTTCCGCGCGCCGCTCTCGTCCTGCTGCCATTAGTTCGGGACCCTATCCATCGGACGGGCCGCTTGGCACGGGAGGTCCTACTTGTCCCCCGTCCGAGGGCCGACTTCACAGTGAACTTCACGGTGCGCCGCCCGTCGCCGGCCGGGAGAAATTCCCTCGCTCGTCCGGCATTGCCCTGGTAGGCATGGGCCATGGTGACTGACACGGCCGGCTCCGCGGCGACCCTGCGGGTGCTTCGGCGGGACGACTGGGACACGTGGTACGACACCCTCATCCGCGCCTTCGGCGGAGTGCCCGAGTCCGCCGAGGAGCGGGAGTTGTGGGACTCGCTGACCGAGTACGACCGTTCGCTCGGTGTCTGGGACGGGGACGCCTGTGTGGGGACGGCGGGGGCGTTCTCCTTCCGGCTCACCGTGCCCGGCGGGGCCTCGGTGCCGGCCGCGGGCGTCACGATGGTGAGCGTCGCCGCCACGCACCGCCGGCGCGGTGTCCTGACGTCGATGATGCGGCGGCAGCTGGACGACGTCCGCGCCTGGGGTGAGCCGCTGGCCGTGCTCACGGCCTCCGAGCCGGCGATCTACGGCCGGTTCGGATACGGCGCCGCCACCTTCCAGTTGAACGCCGAGATCGACACGAGCCGCGTGCGGCTGGCCTCGCTGCCGGCCGGTACGGACGATGTACGCCTGCGCTACGCCGTTCCCGCCGATGTCGTCGACGTGTGCGAGGCGGTGTACGCGCGGCTGGTGCCGTCGCGGCCCGGGCTGCTGGCGCGGTTGCCCGGTTGGGACCGGCTCGGGGTGCTCGACCCGGAGAGCGAGCGGGAGGGGGCGTCGCCGCTTCAGTGCGTCCTCGCCGAGCGGGACGGGCACACGGTTGGGTACGCGCGGTACCGCGTCAAGCCGGGCTGGGAGCACGCCGGGGCCAACGGCACGGTGACGCTGGAGAACTCCGCCGCGCTGGATCCCGCGGCGGACGCGGCGCTGTTGCGGTTCCTGTTCGGTATCGACCTGACGTCGACGCTGGTGCTGCGGGGGCGGCCGGTCGACGACGCGTGGCAGTACATGGTGTCCGACATACGGCGGTGCCGGCCGCGGTTGCGGGATTCGCTGTACGTACGGCTGGTGGATGTCGGGACCGCGCTGGAGGCGCGGACGTATCAGGCGCCGGTGGACGTGGTGTTCGAGGTGGACGACGCGTTCTGTCCCTGGAACGCCGGGCGTTGGCGGCTCAGCGGGGATGCGAAGGGGGCGTCCTGCGAGCGTACGGCGGATGCGGCGGATGTCGCGTTGTCCGTACGGGAGTTGGGGGCGGCGTATCTCGGAGGCGTGTCGCTGGCCTCGCTGGGGGCGGCGGGACGGGTGCGGGAGCTGCGGCCGGGGGCGCTGGCGGAGGCGTCGCTCGGATTCGGGGCGGCTGTGCCGCCGTGGTTGCCGCACGGGTTCTGACGCCCGGGCCGTTTCAGGGGCGTTGGCAGGTCGGGCACCAGAAGAGGTTGCGGGCGGCGAGATCGGCGGTGCGGATCTCGCCGCCGCAGATGTGGCAGGGCTGGTTGGCCCTGCGGTAGACGTACACCTCGCCGCCGTGGTCGTCCACGCGGGGTGGGCGGCCCATCGCCTCCGGGGTGTGCTCCGGGCGGACCGTGTCGATGCGGTTGTTGCGGACGCCCTCGTGCATGAGCTCGACCAGGTCGGTCCAGATCTCGTGCCACTCGGGCGGGGTGATGTCCTTGCCGGGGCGGTACGGGTCGATGCGGTGCCGGAAGAGGACCTCCGCGCGGTAGACGTTTCCCACGCCGGCGATGACCTTCTGGTCCATGAGGAGGGCGGCGATGGTCGTACGGCTGCGGGAGATACGGCGGTAGGCGGTGTCCGGGTCGGCGTCGTCGCGGAGGGGGTCGGGGCCGAGGCGGTCGTGTATCGCCTGCTTCTCCGGGGGCGTGATGAGGGCGCAGGTGGTGGGGCCGCGGAGGTCGACGCAGGTGGTGTCGTTCGCGAGGCGGAGGCGGATGGTGTCGGTGGGTGGGGGTGCGGGGGTGGGGGCGAGGGTGAAGGTGACCTTGCCGAAGAGGCCGAGGTGGATGTGGATCCAGTCGGTGGCGTGGAAGCCCAGGAAGAGGTGCTTGCCGTGGGCTTCCGTGTGGGTGAGTTCCGTGCCGGTGAGGAGGGTGGCGGCGTCGGTGAACTTGCCCTGGGGGCTGGTTACGCGGGGGGTTGTGCCGAGGAAGGCGGTGGCGTAGTCGTGGGCCAGTCGGTGGATGGTGTGGCCTTCCGGCACGGGGTTCTCCTGTGATCGTCGCCGCGGGCTCCGCCGGGGGCGTGGGCTTGCCCACCCGCCCACCCGACTCGGCCGGTCAAGAGGCTGACCTCGCCTCGTGGCTCCGCCCGGGCCCCGGGGGGAGCTTTCCCACCCACCCACCCGAAGCAGTTCGCCAAGGGGCCGAGGTCGAAACGCCTCGGGGCTCCGCCCCGGACCCCGGCGGGGACTGCGTCCCCTGCACCCCTCGCGGAGCTCCGCCCCTGCACCCCGCATGGGGCTGCGCCCCTCGCCCCCGCATCAAGTCCGGGTGCGCTGGACTCCCGCTTCGAGCCCGGGTGCGCTGGACGCCCGCGTTCGGACCCGGGTGCGCTGGACGCCCGCGTTCGGACCCGGGCCCACGGGTCCCTCGCAGGAGGCCCGGGTGTGCTGGGCGCCTGGATCAGGCTCAGGTGCGTCGGATGCCCGCATCAGGCCCGGGTGCGTTAAACGCCCGTGGCGGGTTCGGGCGCTCAGTCCCCTCGTTGGGCTCGGGGACCCCTTGGGCTCGCCTCCGCACATCCACCTGGTCCCGATGGTTCAGCGGGGCTGAGGGGCTTACTGCTGGGGGTGGTGGGGCGGGATGGGAGGGAGGTCGCCCGTTGACTCGTATGCGTCGAGCATGTCGATTCGGCGGATGTGACGTTCGTCACCGGAGAACGGGGTGTTGAGGAACGTCTCGATGAAGGCCGTCGCCTCGTCCTGCGAGTGCATGCGCGCGCCCACGGCGACGACGTTGGCGTTGTTGTGCTGGCGACCGAGGGCCGCGGTCTCCTCGCTCCACGCGAGGGCCGCGCGGACGCCCTTGACCTTGTTCGCGGCGATCTGCTCACCGTTGCCGGAGCCGCCGATGACGATGCCGAGGGCGTCGGTGTCCGCGGCCGTCCGCTCCGCGGCGCGGAGGCAGAAGGGCGGGTAGTCGTCCTGGGCGTCGTAGATGTGCGGGCCGCAGTCGACGGGGTCGTGACCCGCCGCCTTCAGCCACTCGACGAGGTGGTTCTTGAGTTCGTAGCCCGCATGGTCCGAGCCGAGGTACACGCGCATGGGACGAGTGTGACACGGATGTTTCGGGGCAGGTGCGCGGGGTGGCGCTCATGAAAACTTGACGCGAGTGTGAGCCGGATTACGGAAGCTCAGGAAAACCTCAAGTAACAATCTGGATTCAAAGGTTCTCCTATTCGTTCGCCTCCGATTCACTGGACCGGCTCGTACACCGCTCGTACACCGCTCCTACGGGCAAACAGCTCCCCGGCGCAAAGGAAATCCGTTCCATGACCTCGCAGCCGACTCTCAAAACGACAGGAAACGAACCCGGTGACGGCTCCGGGCTCCAGGCCGGGCTCAAGAGCCGGCATCTCTCCATGATCGCCATCGGTGGCGTCATCGGGGCCGGCCTGTTCGTCGGGTCCAGCTCCGGTATCGCCACCGCCGGGCCCGGCATCCTCCTGTCGTACGCCCTCGTCGGCACGCTCGTCGTGCTCGTGATGCGGATGCTCGGTGAGATGTCGGCCGCCAACCCGACCTCGGGTTCCTTCTCCGCGCACGCCGACCGGGCGCTCGGGTCCTGGGCCGGTTTCTCCATCGGCTGGCTGTACTGGTTCTTCTGGGTGGTCGTGCTGGCGGTCGAGGCGACCGCCGGTGCGGTGATCCTGGAGGGGTGGATACCGGCCGTGCCGCAGTGGGCCTGGGCCCTGATCGTGATGCTGGTGCTCACCGCCACCAACCTCGTCTCCGTCGGGTCGTACGGAGAGTTCGAGTTCTGGTTCGCCGGGATCAAGGTGGTCGCGATCGCCGCGTTCATCGTCATCGGCGGGCTGGCCGTGTTCGGGCTGCTGCCGGGTGTGGACAGTGAGCAGGCCGGGCTGAGCAACCTCACCGAGCACGGGGGCTTCCTGCCCCACGGTGCCGGGGCGATCCTCACCGGTGTGCTGCTCGTCGTCTTCTCCTTCATGGGCAGCGAGATCGCCACCCTGGCCGCCGGTGAGTCCGAGAACCCGCAGCAGGCCGTCACCAAGGCCACCAACAGCATCATCTGGCGTGTCGCCGTGTTCTACCTCGGCTCGATCTTCGTCGTGGTGTCCCTGCTGCCCTGGGACAGCAAGTCCATCACCAAGGACGGCTCGTACGTCGCCGCGCTCGACTCCCTCGGCATTCCGCACGCCGGTCAGATCATGAACTTCATCGTGCTGACCTCGGTGCTGTCCTGCCTCAACTCCGGCCTCTACACCGCCTCCCGGATGGCCTTCTCGCTCGGCCAGCGCGGTGACGCGCCGAAGGGCTTCGCCCGGACGACCGCCAACGGCGTGCCGCGCACGGCGATCCTCGCGTCCGTCGCGTTCGGATTCATCGCCGTGTTCTTCAACTACAAGTTCCCCGACTCCGTCTTCCTCTTCCTCGTGAACTCCAGTGGCGCGGTCGCCCTGTTCGTGTGGCTGGTGATCTGCTTCTCCCAGCTGCGGATGCGGAGGATCATCCAGGCCGAGGCGCCGGAGAAGCTCGTCGTGAAGATGTGGCTGTACCCGTACCTGACCTGGGCGACGGCCGCGCTGATCGTGTTCATCCTCGGTTACATGCTCACCGACACCGAGCACGACGGGCGCGAGACCATCTTGCTGTCGCTGCTCGTCGCGGCGCTGGTCCTCGTCGTCGCCTTCGTGAAGGAGCAGGTCCTCGGGGGGCGGCGGGCCGCCGCTGCCGCCGCGCAGTCGCAGGAGCAGGCGCAGGACGACAGGCGGGACGAGGTTTCGGCCGGCTGACCGGCCCTTCCGCGGTGCCCCCCGTTCGTGGTGAACGGGGGGGCTTTCGCGTTGCCGCCTACAGCACCGTGAAGCTGTCCTTGACCCTCTCGTACGTGCGGAGGGCTTGCGGTTCGATACCGGAGTCGTACCAGGTGTTGATCTGGTACGACTTGCCGTCCACGTTGAAGCCGAGCAGGCGGGCGTGCCAGTGGACGCCCTTCAGCGTGAACGTGTACTCCCAGACCACCGCCGGGTGGCCTCGGAACGTCGTCTCCTCCAGGCGGACCTTGCGGTAGTCCTCGCCCTGGTGGGCGTTGCGCTCCGAGGTCTGCCAGGTCTCCAGCAGGTCACCGCGGGCCAGGGACGACTTGCCGACCAGTTCCTGCGTGCCGTCCGGGGAGGTGTAGTGCACCTCCGCGCCCGTCTTCACGTCCCGCCGCCAGCCGTCGGGTGTCGCCCAGGCGAATCCTCCGGCCTCCCGGTGCGCGCCCGGCGGCAGGCTCTGCGGCCTGGATGTGCCTTCGACGGTGGGTGAGGGCTCGCCGTCGGTCGTGGGTGATGCGGAGGCCGAGGAGCCTGCTCGGGGGGTGTCGTCGCCAGGTGAGCCGGATGACGTCGCCAGCACGATTCCTACGACGGCGCCGACCGTCGCGACCGTGGCTGCCGCGGCGGCGAGCATCGTACGGCGGTGGCCGGCGCGGGGGCGGGCCGCGGCCGGAGTGGCGGGGCCGGGAAGTTCGCCCGGCGGCATCGCGGTGGGTGTAGGGATGGGTGCCGGCGTGGGGCGGGGGCCGCACTCCGTCGCCGCTTGCGCTCGGGTGAGGGAGACGGGGCTCGGGCGGGCTCTGGTCGTGGTGGGGTGGGGCGTAGTGGTGGCGGTGGCGGGTGGCGAACCGGCCTTGTTCGGCTGGGGCTTCGCCGTGGGTGTGCGTGTGGGGGTGCGGGTGGGGGCGGGCTGGCGGGGGTCCTTCGGGGTAGGCCGCCCGGGTGGCGGGAGCGGGGGCGAGGCCGGTGTCCGCAGGTCCGGTTCCGGGGCGGAGTGTTCGTCCGGCTCGGGGGGCTCGGGGGGCTCGGGTTCGGGCCCGGGTCGTCGCTCCGGCCTCGCGGCAGGGTCCTGAGCGGGGACCGAATCCGACACCGGCTCCACGCCCGACGGCTCCGAGTCCGGCTGCTCCGGTTCCGGCACGGGCTCCGGCTCCGGCTCCGGCAACCCCGTTGTCCGCTCAAGTCGTTCCCGTACCGGCCCCACCGCCACCGTAGGCGTCGGCGCCGGGAACGCGACCGGGGCCAAGGCCGCTTCCAGTTCCTCCAGGCGCGGGCGGACCGACGGTTCCTTCTCCAGCAGGGACGTCAGGATGTCGCGCAACGGGCCGGACGTGGCGGGGAGTTCGGGCTCCTCGTACAGGACCGCGTGCAGGGTCGCCAGCGTGGTGTCGCGGGCGAAGGGGGAACGGCCGCCGAGGGCCGCGCAGAGGGTCGCGCCGAGGGACCAGACGTCGGACGGTGGGCCCTGCGGGCGGCCGGAGATGCGCTCGGGGGCCATGTAGTCGGGCGAGCCGACCAGCATGCCGACCATGGTGAGCGCCTTGGCGTCCTGGATCGCGGCGATGCCGAAGTCCGTGAGGACGACACGCCGAGCGGCGGTGCCGCGTGCCGGTCCGGCGGGCCCGCTCCCGGTCTCCACGAGCACGTTGCCCGGTTTGATGTCCCGGTGCAGTACTCCCCGCGCATGGACCTGCCGCAGCGCCGCGACCAGGCCGAGTCCGATCCGGGCCGTGTCGCCGGGGTCCAGTGGGCCCTCCTCCGCGAGGATCCGTTCGAGGGAGCGGCCTGCGACCAACTCCATGACGATCCACAGGCGTTCGCCCTCGTCTACCACGTCGTAGACCCGTACGACGTTGGGGTGGTCGATCCGGGCCGTGGCCCTGGCCTCGCGCAGGGTGCGTTCGCGGCGCGTCCCGCTGTCCTCCGCGTCGAGGCCGTCGATACGCATTTCCTTGACGGCGACCTGCCGGTCGAGTATTTCATCGGCGGCTCGCCACACCCGCCCCATTCCCCCCTGACCGATACTTTCGACCAGCCGATAGCGCCCCGTCACCAATATCCCTGGAACACCGCCGATGTTCGCATTCCCCGGCAATCCGCTGCACCCCCTCCGCGACGCCGCGACCGACTCCAGTGAAACACAACGGTCACACTTCGTGCCGTACCAGGATAGTGCCGGGAAATCTTGTGGTAGCTCTTTCAGTACTGGCGAATTCTGGTGCAGGCCAGGGCAGTCCAGGGGGACCAAAGGGGGGACGAACATGAGTTCTCGTCGCACGGCGGCGGTCGCGGGATCGCTGGTGGCAGCATCCTTCTCGGCCGTGGTGATCCTTTCCGGAACGGCCGGAGCGGAAGACGAAGGGCCCGCGAGCAGCAAGGGAGGAAAGGTCGTTGACGAGGCACCGGCGGGGGCGAAGCTGACCACGCTGCTGCCCGAGAAGATCTCGGTCGACAACGACTCCGAAAAGACGGCGCTCACCGCCACGGTGAAGAACGAGGGGAACAAGGACAGCGGGAAGATCCGGCTTTTGGTCGTCGGTTTCGACGGACTCACCGTCAAGAACGTCCAGGGGTGTTCCGCGATAGCCGAGAACAATCTTCCGGAGGGTTCGAACAGCGGTTTCAGCTGCCCGGTCGGCAATCTCGCGGCCGGTGAGTCGAAGTCGTACGCGGTCGACGCGACGTACGACCTGGGCAAGACCGGGAAGATCTGTCTGCCCGTGCAGACGGGCGACGGGAAGAAGACGTTCTGGCAGCAGGGCCCGGTGCCGTTCGGCACGACCAATCCGTCGCCGGACGCACCGGCGACGCCGCTGCTGCTCGGCACCGACAACGAGCCGGTCTCCCCCGGCAAGCCGGACTCCCCGGGCGGCAAGGAGCTGCCGAAGACCGGTCCGGCTCGGGATCTGCTGCCGCTGGGGGCGGCCGGTGCGTCGCTGCTCGCGGCGGGCGTGGCCGGGATGTGGTGGTCCCAGCGGCGGCGGCCAGGGGTTCAGGACGGCTGATTCAGCCCCTGCCGACCGTACTTACGCCAAAAGGCCCGCCGGGGGCGTGACGCCCCCGGCGGGCCTTTTGGTAACGCCTACGGCTTCAGCGCTTGTTCGCGAACTTCCATGCCGTCGGCAGCGCCCCCATCGCCAGCGCCGCCTTCAGCGCGTCGCCGATCAGGAACGGCGTGAGGCCGGCGGCGATCGCGGCGGTGGCGGACATGCCGGTGGCGAGAGCCAGGTAGGGCACGCCGACGGCGTAGATGATCGCCTCGCCCACGAGCATCGTGCCCGCCATGCGCAGCATCGAGCGGTCGGCGCCCCGGCGGGCCAGGGCGCCCACCACCGTGGAGGCGAGGATCATGCCGAGGATGTAGCCGAAGGAGGGGGCGACGCCGGAGGTGCCGCTCGCGAACCACGGCACACCGGCGAGGCCCGCCACGGCGTACAGCGCCAGCGCGAGGAAGCCGCGGCCGGCGCCGAGGGACGTGCCGACGAGGAGTGCGGCGAAGGTCTGGCCGGTCACCGGCACCGGGGAGCCGGGCACGGGCACCGAGATCTGCGCGGCGAGGCCGGTGAGCGCGGCTCCGCCGAGCACGAGGGCCGCGTCCCGGACACGGGATGCGGGCAGCAGGTCGGCGAGGACCTGCCCGGTGCGGGCGGGTGTGGCGGCAGCGGTGCTCATGGGGACTCCGCGAAGGTGAGGGCCGATGGGACACCGTGACGCTATCCCAGCGCGCTCACCCCGATCACCGTCAGCGCTCGACAAAGGCGTGGACCGGCAGTTGGTCGGCTTCGAACAAAGGGTGCGGGTTACAGCCACCACGGCGTGATGCCAGTCACGGTGATGGGGTGCCCTGCAACACGAGAGCGGAAAACCGGACGTCTGTAGGTTTCCCCCAACGGCGCCGAGTCCGTCGTCTCGCCCGTCGGTCACCGTCTGGGCAGCCCCGGGCCGTTTTGCTAGCGTCGCGAACATGGTTGCCCAGGCCCGGTACTTCTCGTCGCGTCGCTACGTCGACCTGCGACGCCAGGGCACGGCCACCTGTCGCCGCCCGATGTGAGGCGGGGCGGAGGGGATCCGGCTCGCCGATCGAGACGGCGCAGTGTCGGACCGGCCCCAGGAAGATACCCATGCCCCGTACCGCGGCTCCCCTTCTGACGTCCCCCATTCCCCGTGTCGCCGACAGCGACCGGCGCCGCACCAGCGCCAGTGTCGTGCTGCGGGCCGTGCTGGAGCACGGCCCGGTCGCGCGCAGCACCATCGCCCGGCTGACCGGCCTGTCGCCGGCGTCGGTGACCGCCTACTGTGCCCGGTTCGCGGAGTTGGGGCTCATCCGCGAGTCCGCCGAGCTCCGGCGCTCCGGGGGTGTGGGGCGACCGCACCAGCCGGTCGACCTGGACGACTCCCGGTTCGTGGTCGGCTCGGTGCACGTGGCGGTGCCGCACACCACGGTCGCGCTGCTGGACTTGCGCGGGCGGGTGGTGGCCCGGCGCGAGGTGAAGCACGAACGCACCGAGCCCGCGGCGGTGTTGGCGCGGGCCGCCGACGGGCTGGCGGCGCTGCTCGCCGGGACTCCCGGCAGCAAGGCGCTGTGCGTCGGTTTCGCCGCGGGTGGCTGGGTGGACCGGGACTCGGGCACCGTCGTCGAGCATCCGCTGCTGGGCTGGCGCGAGGTGCCGGTGCGGGAGGTGCTCGGCGCGCACACCGGGCTGCCGGTCCATGTGGACGGGCACGCGCGGGCGCTGGTCAACGCGGAGCGCCTGTTCGGTGGGGCACGGGGCAGCCGCAGCGTGCTGCACCTGTTCGCGGGCAACGTGGTCGACGCGGCGTTCGCCACCAACGACGAGGTGCACCACGGGCCGCGCTCCCAGGCCGGGGCCATCGCCCATCTGCCGGTGCCGGGCGGCACGGAGACCTGTGACTGCGGCCGTGTGGGCTGCCTCCAGGCCGAGTTGAGCGAGCGGACCCTCTGCCGGCGGGCCCAGGAGGCCGGGATCGTCGACGGAGTGAACCCGATGCACGTGGTCGGCGCCGCCGCGGCCGGTGACCCGATGGCCGTACGGCTGCTGACGGAGCGGTCGCGGAGGGTCGGGCGCGCGGTGGGGCTGCTGCTCGATGTGCTGAACCCGGAGCGGGTGGTCGTGACGGAGATCGGGATCATGTATCGGGAGGACTGCCTGACCGCGTTGCGGGAAGAGGTCGAAGCCGGCCGCGCCGCGACCGTGTCACCGAGCAGTTTCCCGGATTCCGTGCTGGCCGTGGCGGGCGGTTCGGTGGCGCTCGACATCCTTTACCGGGATCCGCTGGGCGTGTCACCTGAGGTCATTTAATTCAGAAACTCGGAATGTTGACAGGAGTGACGCATGGCCGGGAACATCCTGTTCATGAGCCCGCTCACGAGCTGTCGCACTCTCTGTTGCTGACCCGTTGACGCGCCCCCGGCGCCCGTTCACGGAGCGCCTTCTCCTTCCCGTGTGAAATTCACGTGAATTCCCCTGCCCGGCTTTTCCTGCCGGAATTTCGCGTGCTGTGCCGTCTTCCATCCCCAGGGAGTTCTCCCATGCCTTCGCCCCCCGTTCCCGGCCTCGACCGGCGACTGTTCCTGACCTCACTGCTCGGTGTGACAGCCGCGGCGGCCGGACTGAGCGGCTGCGCGGACAACAGCGCCGCGGCCGAGGCGGCGTCCGACGCTCCGCTGGCTTCCAGGGTTCCCGCGGGTACGAGCCTGCAGATCGCCTCGTACCAGAACGCGCAGCAACTCCAGTTCAAGCTGGCCGGGTTCCGCGACCTGCCGTTCAAGGTGGCCAACTGGCTGAACATCGGCGCGGGCCCCGATGTCATCAACGCTTTCCGCGCGAAGTCCCTGGAGGTCGCCAACAACGCGGGCATTCCTCCGATCCAGGCGCACTACCAGGGCTTCGACGCGAAGATCGTCGCGATCAACATCACCCGCAAGCCCAATTACCTGTTCGCCACCAAGCCCGGCAGTGACATTCGCGAGGTCGCCGACTTCAAGGGCAGGCGGCTGGCCTTCTCCCAGGGGCAGGCGCAAGGTGTCGTGCTGCTGCGGGCGCTGAAGAAGGCCGGGCTGGCGTACGACGACGTGGAGCTGGTGCCGCTGACCAGCAACCAGTTCCTCACCGCCCTGCAGTCCGGGCAGGTGGACATCGCCCCGCTCGCCAACACGCAGGCGCCCGCGTACCTGGCGCAGTACAAGTCCGCCCGGACCATCACCACGGACGTGGTGGACCTGCTCAACCTGCTGTGGGCGCCGGTCTCGGTGCTGAACGACTCCGCGAAGGCCGCCGCGATCGCCGCCTACATCCCCTACTGGGCGAAGAGCCAGGTGTGGACGTACGAGCACCCCGACGAGTGGAACGAGCAGTTCTACGTCGGGACGCAGAACCTGACCCCGGCCCAGGCGAAGGCGGTCACCGCGCTGGCCAACAAGCCGCTGTTCCCGCCGCGCTGGGACGAGGCGATCGCGTGGGAGCAGGAGACCGCCGATCTGCTCGCGGAGGGCGGCTTCGTGAAGAAGTTCGACGTCTCCGAGCTCTTCGACCACCGATTCGAGTCCATCGCGGCGAAGGCCGTACCCGCGGAGTACCGGAGGTGACCGCCGTGACCACGACAACGCACACGACCGCGAACGCGACCGCGAACGCGACCACGACCGCGACCAAGACCGCCTCCGCACCGCTCGCCGCCGCCGAGGAGACGCGCCAGGTGCGCCGGCGCAGGCGACTGGCCCCCGGCAGGCGGCTGCCCGCCACCCGGATCGTCGGGCCCGCCGTCGTCCTCGCCCTGTGGGTCGTCGCCTCCGCGGCCGGACTGCTCGACCCGGGCGCGATCCCGGCGCCCTGGACCGTGCTGGAGACGGCCAGCCGCCTGTGGAGCGCGGGCACGCTGCCGGACGACATCCTGACCTCGCTGCAGCGCGCGGCCACCGGCTTCGCGATCGGTCTGGCCGTGGGGATCCTGCTCGCGCTGGTGTCCGGGCTCACCCGGACCGGCGAGGCACTGATCGACGGGACGGTCAACCTCAACCGGGCGATCCCCACCCTGGGTCTGATACCGCTGTTCATCCTCTGGCTGGGCATCGGCGAGACCTTCAAGATCGCCATCATCGCGATCGTCGTCTACGTCCCGATCTACCTCAACACGCATGCCGCGCTGTCCGGCATCGACAGCCGTTTCGTCGAACTGGCCGAGGTCCAGGACCTGTCGAAGTACCGGTTCATCCGGCAGGTCGTCATCCCCGGCGCGCTGCCCGGATTCTTCGTCGGGCTGCGGCTCGGCGTGACCGGCTCCTGGCTCGGCCTGGTGGTGCTGGAGCAGATCAACGCCACCAGCGGCCTCGGCTACATGATGTTCCAGGCGCAGAACTACGGCCAGACGGACGTCATCCTCGTCGGCCTGGTCGTCTACGGCATCTTCGGCCTCATCTCCGACAGCGCGGTCCGCATCGTCGAACGGAGGGTGCTGTCATGGCGCCGCACACTGAGCAGCTGACCCGGCCCGCCGTCCAGTTGCGGGGCCTGACCCGGTCGTTCGGGGGCCGCACGGTCCTCGACGGCATCGACCTCGATCTGCCGGCCGGACAGTTCACCGCCCTGCTCGGACACAGCGGCTCGGGCAAGAGCACGCTGCTGCGGGCGATCGCCGGACTCGACCACGGCGTCACCGGCAGCGGGCAGCTCACGGCCCCCGAGCGGGTGTCGGTGGTCTTCCAGGACTCCCGGCTGCTGCCCTGGCGGCGGGTACTCGCCAACGTCCTGCTCGGACTCGACGGCAAGGACGCCGAGCGGCGCGGCCGTGGGGCCCTGGAAGAGGTGGGGCTGAAGGGCCGCGAGGGGGCCTGGCCGGGCGAGCTGTCCGGCGGGGAGGCGCAGCGCGCCGCCCTGGCCCGGTCCCTCGTCCGCGAGCCGGAACTGCTGCTGGCCGACGAGCCCTTCGGGGCGCTGGACGCGCTCACCCGGATCCGGATGCACGGCCTGCTCAGGCAGCTGTGGGAGCGCCACCGGCCCTCCGTGCTGCTGGTCACCCATGACGTGGACGAGGCGATCGTGCTCGCCGACCGGGTGCTCGTCCTCGACCAGGGCCAAATCGGCCTCGACCTGACCATCGACCGCGCGCACCCGCGGTCGTACCGCGACCCCCTGCTCGGCGAGTACCGGGAGCGGCTGCTGGCCGCGCTCGGTGTCACGGAGGACCATCGATGACCCGCAGACAGCTGCACCTCAACGCGTTCCTGATGACCACCGGCCACCACGAGGCGTCGTGGCGGCTGCCGGAGAGCGACCCGCACGCGCATGTGGACCTGGCGCACTACGTGCGGCTCGCCCGGATCGCCGAGCGCGGCACCTTCGACTCGCTGTTCCTCGCCGACGGCCCGCAGCTGTGGAGCAGTGTGGCCCAGCGGCCCGCCGGGGCACTGGAGCCGATCACCCTGCTGACCGCCCTGGCCACGGCCACCGAGCACATCGGCCTGATTGCCACGGCCTCCACCTCGTACAACTCGCCGTACAACCTGGCCCGCAAGTTCGCCACCCTGGACCACATCAGCGGCGGCCGGGCGGGCTGGAACATCGTCACCACCGCCGGTGCCGAGGCCGCCCGCAACTTCGGTCTGGACGCCGAGCCGGCGCACGCCGAGCGGTACGCGCGGGCCGCCGAGTTCCTCGACGTGGCACTGAAGCTGTGGGACAGCTGGGAGGACGACGCGATCGTCGCCGACAAGGCGGCGGGCGTGTGGGGCGACGACGCCAAGATCCATCCGCCCCGGCACCAGGGCCGCTACTTCAGCGTCGAGGGGGCGCTCAACGTGCCTCGCACGCCTCAGGGTTATCCCCTGCTCGTGCAGGCCGGCTCCTCCGAGGACGGCAAACGGTTCGCCGCCCGGTACGCGGAGGCGGTGTTCACCGCCCAGCAGACCATCGAGGACGCGCGGGCCTTCTACGCCGACCTCAAGTCGCGGGCGGTCGCGGCCGGCCGCGACGCCAACCACATCAAGGTGCTGCCCGGCATCGTGCCGGTGATCGGCTCGACGGAGGCCGAGGCGCGGGCGAACGAGCGGGTCCTGGAGGACCACATCGTGCACACGCACGGAGTGGACCGCCTGGAGCGGCTGCTGCACCTGGACCCGGGCACCCTGGACCTGGACGGCCCGCTGCCCGCCGACCTGCCGCCGGAGAGCGCCATCGAGGGCGCCAAGAGCCGCTACACGCTCATCGTCGAGCTGGCCCGGCGCGAGCGGCTCACCGTGCGGCAGCTGATCGGGCGGCTGGGCGGCGGGCGCGGGCACCTCACCTTCGCGGGGACGCCCGAGCAGGTCGCCGACACGATCGGGCTGTGGTTCGGCTCGGGCGCCGCCGACGGCTTCAACATCATGCCCGCGGTACTGCCGTCCGGCCTGGACGCCTTCGTCGAGCACGTCGTCCCGATCCTTCGTGCCCGGGGCCTGCTGCGCACCGAGTACGGCAGCTCCCGCCGGACCCTGCGGGAGCGGTACGGCCTCCCGCGCCCCGCCAACCAGCACGTCCTCGCACCGGCACTCGTCTGACCCACCTGAAAGGGAACTTCGCCATGAGCATCGAGATCCGCAAGGTCACCGCGAACATCGGCGCCCGTGTCGAGGGCGTCGACATCACCAAGCCCCTCGACCAGGAGACCTACATCGCCCTGCGTGAGGCGCTCAACGCCCACAAGGCACTCGTCTTCGACGCGGAGGGGCTGGACGACGCGGGGCAGCAGGCCTTCGCCCGTCACTTCGGCGACATCACCGCCGCCCATCCGACGGTGTCCTCCGTCGACGGCGCCCCGAACGTCCTGCCCGTGGACAGCGAGGGCGGCCGGGCCGCCAACCACTGGCACACCGACGTCACCTTCGTCCTCAACCCGCCGCAGGCCACCAGCCTGCGCAGCATCACGGTCCCGCCGTACGGCGGCGAGACGCTGATCGCCAGCTCGGCCGCCGCCTACCGGAACCTGCCCGAGTCGCTGCGCAGCCTCGCCGACACGCTGTGGGCCGAGCACACCAACGACTACGACTACGCCGTCCCGGAGGAGGACGTCGACGAGGTGCAGGCCGCCCGGCGCGCCCAGTTCACCTCGATCAAGTACCGCACGGCCCACCCGGTGGTCCGCGTCCACCCGCTGACCGGCGAGCGCGGGCTGTTCATCGGCGGCTTCGCGCAGCGGATCGTGGGCCTGTCGCCGGGCGAGTCCCGCAAGATCCTCGACCTGCTCCAGGCGTACGTCGTGCGGCCGGAGAACGTCCTGCGCCACCGCTGGTCGCCGAACCAGCTCGTCGTCTTCGACAACCGCATCACCCAGCACTACGCCGTCGACAACTACGACGGTCTGCCGCGCCGTCTGCACCGGGTCACGGTCGCGGGGGACATCCCCGTCGGGATCGAGGGTAAGGAGAGCTACGTCATCGAGGGCGACGCCTCGCACTACACATCGGTCGCCGCGTAGCCACGGAGAGCGACGCGGCCGTCCATATGCTGGGATGCCTCTTCGCCCGGGCGGAGAGGCGTCCCAGACTGTCGGCGTTTTTGCCCTCGCACTCCTCTCACGCATTGGACGAGCCGCGCCCATGCCCAGCAGCACCACCACGGAGACGTCGTCCAGCAGGGACGACATCTCCCTCTCCCACGGCCTGAAGCAGCGCCACCTGTCGATGATCGCCCTCGGCGGGGTGATCGGCGCCGGACTGTTCGTCGGTTCCGGCGCGGGCATCGCCGCCGCCGGTCCGTCGATCGTGGTCGCCTACGCCCTCTCCGGTCTCCTCGTGATGCTGGTGATGCGGATGCTCGGCGAGATGTCGGCCGCGTATCCGTCGTCGGGTTCGTTCTCGGCGCACGCGGAGCGCGCGATCGGCCCCTGGGCCGGATTCACCGCCGGGTGGGCGTTCTGGGTGCTGCTCTGCACGGCCGTCGGTCTGGAGGGCATCGGTGCCGCGCAGATCGTCAGCGGCTGGCTGCCGGGCACGCCGGAGTGGGCGTGGGTGGCGCTGTTCATGGTCGTGTTCTGCGGCACGAACCTCGCGGCCGTGAAGAACTTCGGCGAGTTCGAGTTCTGGTTCGCGGCCCTGAAGGTCGGCGCGATCACCCTGTTCCTGGCGCTCGGCGTCCTGGCGATCCTCGGGATCCTGCCGGGCACGGACTCGCCCGGCGCCTCCCACCTCACCGACTTCCTCCCCAACGGCGGCGAGGGCCTGGTCATCGGCCTGCTCGCCTCGGTCTTCGCCTACGGCGGGCTGGAGACGGTCACCATCGCGGCGGCCGAGTCCGAGAACCCCGTCAAGGGCGTGGCGAGCGCGGTCCGTACGGCGATGTGGCGGATCGCGCTGTTCTACGTCGGCTCGATGGCCGTCATCGTCACGCTGGTGCCGTGGGACTCCAAGGAGGTCGTCGAGAAGGGCCCGTACGTCGCCGCCCTCGACGAACTCGGCATCCCGGGTGCCGGCCAGCTGATGAACGTGGTCGTCCTGGTGGCCCTGCTGTCCGCGATGAACGCCAACATCTACGGTGCCTCGCGCATCGCGTACTCACTGGTGGAGCGCGGCCAGGGCCCGAAGGTGCTGGGCCGGGTCTCGGGCGGGGTCCCGCGGATCGCCGTGCTGGCGTCCTCCGTCTTCGGGTTCCTGTGCGTGCTGCTGAGCTACTGGCGGCCGAACGACGTCTTCTCCTGGCTGCTGAACATGATCGGCGCGGTGATCCTGGTCGTCTGGATCTTCATCGCCGTCTCGCAACTGCGGCTGCGGCGGCGCCTGGAGCGCGAGACGCCTCAGAAGCTGGTCGTGCGGATGTGGGCGTTCCCGTGGCTGACGTGGGTCGCGCTGGCCGGCATGGCCGCCGTCTTCGTCCTGATGGCCCGCCAGCCCGACACGCGGGTGCAGTTGTACTCGACGGGCGGGATGACCCTGGTCCTGGCGGCCGTCGGCTACGCCTGGCAGAAGGCGCGCGCCCGGCAGTAGCCCCGCCCGGAAGTCTCCCGGCACCTGGGCCCCCGCGACACACGCGGGGGCCTTTTGTGTGCCCTGGACACCCATCGCCGCCCTCTTGCTGCTAGCGTGCAGTTGCAAGCCTATTGCAATAAGAGGTCCGGAGGGTTCACCGCCATGCCCCTGTACACGCTTCCTGAACTTCCCTACGACTACTCCGCGCTCGCCCCCGTGATCAGCCCCGAGATCATCGAGCTGCACCACGACAAGCACCACGCGGCCTATGTGAAAGGGGCCAACGACACGCTGGAGCAGCTTGCGGAGGCGCGGGACAAGGAGACGTGGGGGGCGGTCAACGGACTGGAGAAGAACCTGGCCTTCCATCTGTCCGGGCACATCCTGCACAGCATCTACTGGCAGAACATGACCGGCCCGAAGGACGGCGGTGGTGAGCCGCTGGCGCAGGACGGTGTGGGGGAGCTCGCGGACGCGATCGCCGAGTCGTTCGGGTCGTTCGCGAAGTTCAAGGCGCAGTTGTCCAAGGCGTCGGCGACCACCCAGGGTTCGGGCTGGGGCGTGCTGGCATACGAGCCGCTGAGCGGGCGGCTGATCGTCGAGCAGGTCTACGACCACCAGGGCAACGTCGGCCAGGGCTCGACCCCGATCCTCGTCTTCGACGCCTGGGAGCACGCCTTCTACCTGCAGTACCGGAACCAGAAGGTCGACTTCATCGAGGCGATGTGGCAGGTCGTCAACTGGCAGGACGTGGCGCGGCGGTACGAGGCCGCCAGGTCCCGCGCGGACGTGCTGCTCCTGGCCCCCTGACGGCGGCGTGCCGCAGAGTCGTCCTGCCTCGTGATCGTCTTCTCACCCTTCACGAACGGCAGGCGGAATGAAGGAAGCCCCCGCGAGGACGTGACTCGCGGGGGCTTTCCGTGCGTGCGCTACGGCTTACGGCCCAGGCCGCCGTGCTGGCCGATCGGCTCCGTGGGAGCGCCGGGCTCGGGGTGCCACCGCGGTACCGAGACCACACCCGGTTCCACCAGCTCCAGGCCCTCGAAGAAAGCCTCGATCTGCTCGACCGACCGCAGGAAGTACGGGACGGCGCCCGTCTCGTTGTAGGCGTCCTGGGCCTGTTCGTAGGCCGGGTCGGTGCCACGGGAGCCCTCGTTGAGGGAGAGGTAGCTGCCGGAGGGCAGGCCGGCCAGGAGGCGGCGGACGAGGTCGCGGGCCTCGTCGTGGTCGGCCACGTGGCCCAGGATGCCGCTGAGGATCAGGGCCGTGGGGCGGGTGAGGTCGAGCGTCCTGCCGGCGGCCTCGATGATGCGCTCCGGATCGTGGAGGCTGATCGACTCGTACGCCGTCGCGCCCTCGGGTGTGGAGGTGAGCAGGGCCCGGGCGTGGGTGAGGACCAGCGGGTCGTTGTCGACGTAGACGACGCGCGACTCGGGAGCCAGGCGCTGGGCCACCTCGTGGGTGTTGTCGACGGTCGGCAGGCCGGTGCCGACGTCGAGGAACTGGCGTACGCCGGCCTCCTGGACGAGGTGACGGATGCTGCGGCCGAGGAAGGCGCGGCTGCTGCGGGCGATGGTGACGATGCCGGGGAAGACGGCGGTGTAGGCGTCACCGGCCGCCTCGTCCACCGGGTAGTTGTCCTTGCCGCCCAGCCAGTAGTTCCAGATCCGGGCCGAGTGCGGCACCGAGGTGTCGATCTGCGTCATGGGCTCATGGTGCTACGGCACGTCCGTCCCGCACGGCACATTGAGTGAGAGGAGTGCGGCGGAACCGTCGGGGTTCATGCGCAGTTCGCTGATCGCCGCGTTCCGCAACCGCGGGAACACTCTGCGGTACTCCCCGGCGGGGATCGACAGCAGCGTGCACAGCACCAGGCGCAGCAGGGTGTTGTGGGCGACGACGAGGACGCGTCCGCCGGGGTGGGCGCCGGCGATGCGGCGCAGGGCGGCGGCGCCGCGGGCTGCTGCCGCCGCCGGGTCCTCCGCTCCGGGGAAGGGGTGGGCGACGGGGTCGGCGCGGAAGGCCGCGGCCCGGTCGGGGTCCTCGGCCTCGAACTCGGCGAGCGTCCGGCCCTCCACGACTCCGAAGTCGCATTCGACGAGGCCGGGTTCGCGCCGCGGGACGAGGCCCAGGGCCCGGCAGGCGGGCTCGGCGGTGGCGACGGCCCGGGAGAGCGGGGACGTCCAGATCGCGTCGATGGGGTGGGCGGCGGCCCAGCGGCCGAGGGCCTCGGCCTGGGCGCGGCCGGTGTCGGTGAGGCCGATGTCGCTGACGCCGGCGTAACGGTTCTCGGCGTGCCAGACGGTCTGCCCGTGGCGGGCCAGGAGGAGCGTGGTGGTCATGACTCCCCAGTGTCCGGGTGCAGACGGGTCAGGGCGTGTTCCGCTACGGCGGCGGACAGCCAGCCGCGTTCCCGCAGGGCGTGGACGAGCCGGGCGTACGGCCCGGCGAAGGCCGCCGTGCGGTCGGGGCGGGGTTCGAGGACGGTCCGGACGCGGACCATGCGCTCGGCGACGTCCGCGAGGGAGCCCGCCTCCGACGCCCCGTACGCGGCCAGCGCCGCCATGCCCAGGGCCGGTTCCGTCTGGTCCGGGATGCGAGCCGGGCGGCCGAGGATGTCGGCGCGCAGCTGGTTCCAGTACCCGCTGCGCGCGCCGCCGCCGGTGAAGGTGAGCGGGCCGTCGAGGGGGGCGTCGAGGTGGTGCAGGTAGTCCAGGCACAGGCGTTCCGCGAAGCCGACGCCCTGGAGCAGCGCGGCCCACAGGCCGGCGTCGCCCTCGGGTTCGCCCAGGACCAGGGCGGTCGCGTCCGGCGCCCGGAACGGGAACCGCTCCCCCGGCGAGACCAGCGGGTACGCGACCGCACGGGACGGCTCGAACGCCGCCGCCAGTTCGTCCATCGCGGCAGGGTCGGCGTCCGGGAAGTGCGCCGCGAGCGTCCCGGCCCCGACGCTGGACGCTCCGCCGGGCAGCCAGGTGCCGTCGGGGGCACGGTGGTTGTAGAGCACGCCGGTGGGGTCCTGGACGGGGTCGCGGGCAGCTCCCTTCAGTACGAGGGTCGTGCCGAGGACCGAGTTCCAGGAGCCGGGGCGCAGCGCGCCCGAGGCGATCTGGGCCGCGCAGCCGTCCGTCATCCCGGCGAGCACCGCGGTGCCGGCGGGGATGCCGGTGGCGTCGGCGGCGGCCGGGGTGACCTCGCCGAGGTGCGTGCCGGGGCGTACGACGTCCGGCAGCAGGCGGTCCGGGACGCCGAGTCGGGCCAGGGCGGCCTTCGGCCAGGTCTCCCCGTGCAGGTCGTAGCCGGTCTTGAGGGCGTGGCTGGAGTCCGCCGGGGGCGGCTCGCCGGTGAGGCGGGTGACGATCAGGTCGGGCTGGTGGGCGAGCCGTAGGCCGGGCCCGTACTCCCCCACCAGCCACAACGCCTTCGGCAGCGCCCAGGTGTCCTGGACCGCGAGCCCCGCCTCCCGGGCCCGCACGGCCTCCGCCGTGGCACGGCCGTCGTCGTACATCAGCGCGGGGCTCACCGGGCGGCCCGAGCGGTCCGTCAGCAGGACCGTGCCGGACGTGCCGCACACCGCGAGGCCGCCGACCGGCACGCCGGGCGCGGAGCCGAGTGCCGCCCGGGACGCCGTGCACAGCGCCGACCACCACTGCTCCGGGTCCTGCTCGTGCCGCACCCCGCCCCGCCGCCCGGTCAGCGGGGCCGCGCCGCTGCCGAGGACCCTGCCGTCGGCGGTGACGAGCAGCACGCGGACGCTCTGCGTGCCCAGGTCGATGCCCAGCCAGCCCGCACCCTCGTCCGCCATCCGGAACCTCCCACGACGTCGCAGCCGGATCTGTGAACTTCTCACTGTGCCCCGATATTTTCCCGTGCGCGAGGGATTGACGCCCAACTTCAGCCGTTCCACCCTCTGTTAACGAGTCGACTCGACGTGTTAACCAGCCCCCACGTGGAGGTACGGATGGACACGCACGTGCACGACCGGCGGCGCTTCCTCGCGCTCGCCGCCGGGGCTGCCGCGGCCCCGCTGCTCACCGCCTGCGGCGCCGGCTTCGGCGGGGACGACAGCAAGAGCGACGGGTCCGCCGCGGACGACGTCACCGGCTCCTTCGACTGGAAGCGGGAGCAGGGCACCACCGTCAAGGCGCTGCTCAACAAGCACCCGTACACCGACGCCCTCATCGCCGACCTGAAGTCCTTCACCGCGAAGACCGGCATCAAGGTCGAGTACGACGTCTTCCCGGAGGACAACTACTTCGACAAGCTCACCGTGGACCTGTCCAGCGGGCGTGCCTCCTACGACGTCTTCATGCTCGGCGCGTACATGGTGTGGCAGTACGGTCCGCCGGGCTGGCTGGAGGACCTCGGGCCCTGGATGCGCAACTCCTCGGCGACGGGCGCCGAATGGGACCAGGCGGACTTCTTCCCGAACCTGCTCCAGGCCGACCAGTGGTCGCTGAAGGCGGGCGCGCCGCTGGGGCAGGGCGGGCAGTACGCGCTGCCGTGGGGCTGGGAGACGAACGTCGTCGCCTACAACACGGAGGTGTTCAAGAAGCTGGGCCTGAAGCCGGCCGACACCTTCGAGGAGCTGACCGAACTCGCCGGCACCATCAAGCAGAGGGCGCCGGGCGCGGGCTTCGACGGCATGTACGGGATCGCCGTACGCGGGTCCAGGAGCTGGGCCACCATCCATCCCGGCTTCATGACGATGTACGCCCGCAACGGGCTGAAGGACTTCACGGTCGACGGCGGGAAGCTCACCCCCGTCATGAACAGCTCCGACGCCGTCGCCTTCACCGAGGACTGGGCCGGCATGGTCAAGCGGGGCGGGCCGCCGTCCTGGACGTCGTACACCTGGTACCAGTGCTCCAGCGATCTGGGCGCCAAGAAGGCCGGGATGCTGTTCGACGCCGACACGGCCGCCTACTTCCAGGCGGTGAAGGGTGCCAGCCCGGCCTCCGGGAAGATCGCCTTCCACCCCGGCCCGAAGGGGCCCGACGGGTCCCTGGCCACCAACATGTGGATCTGGTCGCTCGGCATGAACGCCAAGAGCAAGAAGAAGAGTGCCAGTTGGCTGTTCCTGCAGTGGGCGACCGGCAAGGAGCACCTGCGCAGGAGCGCGATCACGCACAACCACATCGACCCGGTGCGCAGGTCGGTGGCCGACGACGCCGCGTACAAGGACAAGATGCGGCATCTGCCGGGCTTCCTGGAGACCTTCGAGACGGTCGTCGACCAGACGAGGATCCAGTTCACCCCGCAGGCGCAGTTCTTCGACGCGACGACCAGCTGGGCCGCCGCCCTCCAGGAGATCTACGGCGGCAAGGATGCGAAGTCGGTCCTGGACGGGCTGGCGGACGACCTCGCCGACAAGGTGCGTTAGCCATGCGGCTCGCGCTGCGTCCGTACTTCCTGATCGTGCCGGCACTGCTGCTGACCTGCGGGATCCTCTACCCGTTCGGGCTCGGCCTGTACTACACGCTGTTCGACTTCTCGGCGAGCAAACCGCAGCCGGACATGGTGCGATTCGAGAACTACACGACCGTCTTCACGCAGGAGGCGTTCTGGAACTCGGCGTGGGTGACGGTGCTGTACGCGGTCGGGGCGGCCCTCGCCGAGACCGTGCTCGGGGTGGCCGTCGCCCTGCTGCTGCACCGGTCGAGTCTCATCGGCCGGATTCTGGAGAAGATCCTGATCCTGCCGCTGATGATCGCCCCGGTGATCGCGGCGATCATCTGGAAGCTGATGCTCCAGCCGTCGGTGGGGGTCGTCAACTACCTGTTGCGGCCCTTCGGTCTGGGCGGGGTGCAGTGGACGGACACCCCGACGGGCGCCCTGCTGTCGTCGATCGCCGTGGACGTGTGGGTGTACACGCCGTTCGTGGCGATCCTCGCCCTGGCCGGGCTGCGGTCGCTGCCCACGTCTCCGTTCGAGGCGGCGGCCGTGGACGGTGCGGGGTGGTGGTACACCTTCCGGCGGCTGACGCTGCCGATGCTGTGGCCGTACGTGCTGGTGGCGGTGATCTTCCGGTTCATGGACTCGCTGAAGGTGTTCGACATCATCTACGCCCTGACGGAGGGCGGGCCCGGTGACTCGACCGTCGTCCTCCAGATCCGGGCGTATCTGGAGGCCATCCGCTTCCAGCGCTACTCCTTCGGGATCAGCTACACGATCGTGCTGTGGGCCGTGGTGTATCTGGCCGCGATGGTGCTGGTGAAGCACCTGGGGAAGATCCAGCGCCGGGCCGCGGAGGTGACCTGAGTGAAGAAACGCGTGCTGGGGTGGCTCGCGGACGCCGCCCTCGTCCTCTACTTCGTCTTCGCGCTGTTCCCGATCGCCTGGATGGTGATCCTTTCGCTGAAGCCGGCGGACCAGCTCTTCTCCACCTACTTCTCCTTCTCCCCCACCCTCGACGGCTACCGGACGGTCCTCGGCGACAGCGAGGGCATCCCGTTCGTGCGGTTCTTCGTCAACAGCCTGGTGGTGTCCGTGGGGGCGGTGGCGCTTTCGCTGGTGGTGGGGCTGCCCGCGGCGTACGCCTCGGCGCGGTGGCGGTTCAAGGGCTCCGAGAACCTGATGTTCACGCTGCTGTCGTTCCGCTTCGCGCCCGAACTGACCGTGATCATCCCGCTGTTCGTGCTGTACCAGAAGCTCGGGCTGTTCGACACGTACGTCGGCATGGTGTGGGTGCTGCAACTGGTGACGCTGCCGCTGATCGTGTGGATCATGCGGTCCTACTTCGCCGATCTGACGCCCGAGCTGGAACAGGCGGCCCTGCTGGACGGCTACACCCGCAAGCAGGCGTTCTTCAAGGTGGCGCTTCCGCTGGTGAAGCCGGGCATCGCGGCCGTATCCCTGCTCGCCTTCATCTTCGCCTGGAACAACTTCGTCTTCCCGCTGATCCTCACCTCCAACGAGGCCCAGACGGTGACCGTGGGCGCGCTGTCCTTCCTCGGCGGCGACCGGCCCAAGTACAACCTGACGGCCGCCGCCGCGCTGGTGTCCGTCGTACCGCCGCTGCTGCTGGCGCTGACGATCCAGCGGTACCTGGTGCGGGGCCTGTCGTTCGGGGCGGTGAAGTCGTGATCCGGCTCAGCGGGATACGGAAGTCGTACGGGAGGACCGTCGCGCTCGACGAGCTCGAACTGGAGGTCCGTGAGGGCGAGTTCTTCTGCCTGCTGGGCCCCTCGGGCGCGGGCAAGACCACGACGTTGAAGACCGTCGCCGGGCTCGAACAGCCCGACTCCGGCACCGTCGTACTCGACGGCAAGGACATGCGGGGGGTGGAGCCGTACGACCGGGGCGTGGCCATGTGCTTCGAGAGCTACGCCCTCTACCCGCACCGCTCGGCCTACGACAACCTCGCCTCGCCCCTGCGCTCGCCCCGGCACCGGCTGCCCGCCGCCGAGGCCAGGCAGCGGATCGGCGCCATCGCCGAACTGCTCGGCATCTCCGGGTTGCTGGACCGGCCCGTGGGCCAGCTGTCCAACGGGCAGCGGCAGCGCGTCGCCCTCGGCCGGGTGCTGGTCCGCCCGGCCCGGGCCTTCCTCCTCGACGAGCCGCTCTCCCACCTCGACGCCAAGCTCCGCCAGCAGATGCGGGCCGAGCTGAAGGCGATCGGGGCCGTGCAGCACACCACCACCCTGTACGTCACCCACGACTCCGTCGAGGCGCTGGCGCTCGGCGACCGGATCGGGGTCATCCGGCAGGGGCGGATCGTGCAGACGGGCACGCGGGAGGAGATCTGGTACCGGCCGTACGACACGGAGGTCGCGCGGGCCTTCGGGCGGCCCCGGATCAATCTGCTGCCGGGGGTGGTGACGGAGAGCGGGGTGCGGTCGGACGGCGGGGTGGAGCTGCCGGTCCGGGCGCAGGCCCCGGCGGGCACCGAGGTCCTGGTCGGGCTGCGGCCCCGGGACATCACTCTGCGCGGCGAGGGGCACGAGCTCACCGGGACGGTGTACGTCACCGAGGTGCTCGGCCGGTCCGTCGAGGTCACCGTCCGGCTCGGAACCGGGGAACGGCGGGTGTCGCTGGTGGCCCCTCGGGCGGACGCGGCGCGCCTTCGTCCGGACGATCCGGTACGGCTCGCGGTCCGGCCTGAGAACCTGCTGCTGTTCGAGGCCGACCGGCCGGAGCGACCGGGACGACGGATAGAGACACAGCGATGAGCAGCAGCAGTGGTGGACAGCAGGGGCCGGCGGCGCGGCAGGCCGCCATGGCCGAGCAGGTGCTGGCCGACGGATCGGCGACGGCGGCGGAGCTCGCCGAGCGGTTCGGGGTGAGCCTGATGACCATCCACCGGGACCTGGACGAACTCGAACGGCAGGGCATCGTGCGGAAGTTCCGGGGCGGGGTGACCGCGCAGCCGTCGGGGGTCTTCGAGTCGAACGTGCAGTACCGGCTGAAGACCATGCGCGCCGAGAAGGCGGCCGTGGCCGAGCACGCGCTGCGGATGGTCGAGCCCGGCATGGCGATCCTGCTGGACGATTCCACGTCCACCCTTGAGATAGCCCGGCGGCTGCGCACGGGCGAGGTCACGCCGCTGACGGTCGTCACCAACTTCCTGGAGGCGATCAACCTGCTCGCCGACCAGCGGGGCATCCACCTGATGGCGCTCGGCGGCGACTACGACCCGCTGCACTCCTCGTTCCTGGGCGTCTCCTGCGTGGAGGCGGTCGAGCAGTTGCGGGTGGACGTGTGTTTCGCGTCGACGTCGGCCGTGCACGGGGGCTACGCCTACCACCAGGAGCAGCACATCGTGTCCGTGAAGCGGGCGATGCTCGACGCGGCGGCACGGAACGTCCTGCTGATCGACCACACCAAGCTCGGCCGGGTCGCCCTGCACCGGGTCGTCCCGCTGTCCCGCTTCGACACGCTCCTCGTGGACGACGGGGCGTCGGCGGAGGCGCTGCGGGACCTGGACGAGCACAAGGTCCGTTACGAGGTCTGTGCGACGAAGGGCAGCGATGACCGAGCTGGAGCTACGTGATCTGCGCAAGACCTACCGGGCCCGGGGTCGTCCGGGCGTGGACGCGGTGCGCGGCCTCGACCTCGGCTTGCGTTCCGGGGAACTGCTGGGGCTGCTCGGCCCGTCGGGCTGCGGCAAGTCGACGACGCTGCGGATGATCGCCGGGTTGGAGTCGGTGACCGGTGGAGACATCCTGGTCGGCGGGGCGTCGGTGGTCGAACGGCCCGCGCAGCAGCGCAACATCGGGGTCGCGTTCGAGAACTACGCGCTGTATCCGCCGCTGTCGGTCGCGGAGAACCTGGCGTTCGGGCTGAAGGCCCGGGGCCGTAAGGCTCGTGGGGACGTCGACCGCAAGGTGAAGGAGATCGCCGAGCGGGTCGGCCTGACCGACCTCCTCGGCGCCCGCCCGGCCGGTCTGTCCAGCGGCCAGAAGCAGCGGGTGTCGCTGGCCCGGGCCCTGATCCGCGAGCCGGACGTGCTGCTGCTCGACGAGCCGCTGTCCCATCTGGACGCGGCCCAGCGGGACACCACCCGCCGCGAACTCAAGCGCATCCAGAAGGACCTGGGCCACACCACGATCCTGGTCACCCACGACCAGGAGGAGGCCCTCTCCCTCGCCGACCGGATCGCCGTGATGAAGGACGGCGTCATCCAGCAGCTCGGCACCCCCTACGAGATCTACGACAGCCCGGTCAACGTGTTCGTGGCGGACTTCGTCGGCGAGCCCGCGATCACGCTGCTGCCGGGCATCGCCGGCGCCGACGGCCGGGCCCGCCTCTCCGACTCGGTGCGGATCGCGCTGCCCGTGCCGGTGCAGGAGGGCCGGGAGGTGGTGGTCGGGATCCGCCCGGAGGACGTCCGGCTCACCGCCGAGGAGGGCCTGCCCGCACGGGTCGTCGCCCACGAACCCCTGCTGGAGTCGGGCCTGGCGACCCTCGCCCTCGACGGGGTGGAACGGCACCTGGTGGTCCTCACCGACCCCGAGGTGCGGCTCGCCCACGACGAGCGGGTCCGGGTCGCCGCCGACCTGGAGCACACCCATGTCTTCGACGCCGAGACAGGAGAAGCCCTGCGATGACTGCCGGAAACAGCGTGCGTGTGGTGGCCGCCGGTGACCACTTCGTCCTGCCGTCGCTGATCACCCGGGCGGTGGAGCACGAGGTGGAGCGGGCCCGGGTGACGGAACTGAAACTCGGCTGGCCGCTGGAGCCGTTCGGGCCGGTCGCCGAGGTGCAGGAGGCCAGTGACGCCGAGGACGAGATGATCGAAGCACTGGCCGGGGCGGAGGTCCTGGTCACGCAGATGGGGCCGGTGACCGAGAAGGTGCTCGCCGCCTGCCCGGATCTGAGGCTGGTCGTGGTGTGCCGGGGCGGGCCGGTCAACGTCAATCTGGACGCGGCCAAGAACCGTGACGTGCGCGTGTGCTTCGCGCCGGGCCGCAACGCCGCCGCCACCGCCGAGTTCACCGTCGGCATGATGCTGGCCGCCCTGCGCCGCATCCCCCAGGCCCACGACCCGCTGGCCCGGCAGGGCAGCTGGGAGGGCGCGACGTACTACACGTACGAGCAGAGCGGTCTGGAGCTGGAGGACCTGCCCGTCGGGCTGGTCGGATACGGGGCCGTCGGCAGCCGGGTGGCCCGGGTGCTGTGCGCGTTCGGGGCACGGGTGATGGTGTACGACCCTTACGTGCACGGCGAGATCCACGGCCTGCGCGTGACCTCGCTGGACGAGCTCCTGCGCCGCTCCCGGGTGATCACCCTGCACGCCCGGCTCACCCCCGAGACCCGAGGGCTGATCGGCGCCCGGGAGCTGGGGCTGCTGCCGTCCGGCGCGCTGGTGGTGAACGTGGCCCGGGGCCCGCTGCTGGACGAGGGCGCGCTGTGCGACGCGCTGGAGAGCGGGCAGGTGTCGGCGGCGGCCCTCGACACGTACGAGCGGGAGCCGCTGCCCGCGGATTCGCGGCTGCTCGGGCTGGGCGACCGCGTCGTACTGACCCCGCATCTCGGTGGCGCGTCGCGGGCCGTGGCGGAGAAGGCGGCGCGGATCGCCGCCGAAGAGGTGGGCCGCTGGGTGCGCGGCGAGCCGCTCGCGCACTGCCTGACCTGAGGACCGTGACAGGACCCTTGAGGGGAGCCGCATGTACGTCGGTATCGATGTGGGCACGTCCATGGTCAAGGCGGCGGCCTTCGACGACACGGGCCGGGAACTGGCCGTGTCCTCCCGCCCGGTGGACCTGACCCTGCACGGCGGGTTCGTCGAGCAGGACATGGACGAGGTGTACGGGGCGGTCGTCGCCGTGCTGGACGAGGTCACCGGGCGGGTTCCGGGGCCGGTCGAGCTGGCCGGGCTCACCGGGCAGGGCGACGGGGTGTGGCTGGTCGACGGGGAGGGGCGGCCCGTGCGGGCGGCGGCCTCCTGGATGGACGGGCGGGCGCACGAACTGGTCGACCGGTGGCTGGCCGACGGTACGTTCGAGACGGTGTTCCGACGGACGGGCAGCGCGATGTTCCCGGGCTGTCCGGGGCCGCTGCTGGCCTGGCTGGACAGCAACGAACCGAAGGCGCTGGATGCCGCGAAGGCGGCCCTGTACTGCAAGGACATGGTGTTCCAGCGGCTGACGGGAGCGGGCCCGGCGACGGATGTGTCGGACGCCTCGATGCCGTTCCTGGACCCGCGCACCCGGACGTACGACAACCGGGTCGTGGAGCTGCTGGGGCTCACGCACCGGCGCGGGTTGCTCGCCCCGGTGAGCGACCCGGTCGCGACCGCCGAGGCGCGGGGCGAGGGCCTGCCGTCCGGCACCCGGATCGCGAACGGCCCGTACGATCTGCCGGCCTGCGCGCTGGGCGCCGGGGTGACGGCGCCTGGGGACGGCCTGCTGATCGTCGGCACCTGTCTGGCGAGCCTGGTCGCCACGACCGAGCTGGACCTGACGGGCGAGCCCGCCGGCCTGTACATCTCCACCGACCGGCCCGGGTACTGGCTGCGCGCCATGCCGGCGATGGTCGGCACGGCGGCCCTGGACTGGGTGCTGTCGACGACGGGCGTGCGGCACGACGAGGTGGACGCCCTGCTGGCCGAGACCCCGCCGGGCGCGAACGGCGTGCGCGTGCTGCCGTACTTCGCGCCCTCCGGGGAACGGGCCCCCTTCGTCGAGCCCCGGCTGCGTGCCGAACTCACCGGTGTCTCCCTGGAGTCGACCCGGGGCGATCTGGTCCGCGCCACCTGCGAGGGCATCGGGTACGCCGCCCGGCACTGTCTCGAGGCGGCGGGCCTCGACGGGAGTCTGGCCGTCTGCGGCGGCGGCACCCGCAGCCCCGCCTGGATGCGGCTGCTCGCCGATGTGCTCGGCCGGCCGCTGCGGGTCGTCGAGGGCGAGGTCGGTGCCCGGGGCGCGGTCCTCGCGGCGGCCGAGCGGTACGGGGTGCCGCTGGACGCGCGGGTGTGGACCCGGCCGACGGAGGTCGTCGAGCCGGACCCTGGCCGGGCCGCGTACTACACGAAGGGCTACGAGGAGCACCTGGTCCGGCTCACGCAGGCGCGGGCCCGGGCACGTACATGAATCCGCCTACCGGGAAAGGGAGTCGCATGCGGCTCGGACGGAGATCTCTGCTGCTCGCGGCGGCCGCGGGAACAACCACGGCCGCCACAGCCGCCACGGCCGCCACGGCCGCCCCGGCGGCGGCCGGCCCTCGCAGGGGACCGGTGGTCATCGGCCACCGCGGCGCGGCCGGCTGGCGCCCCGAGCACACGGCCGCCTCGTACACGTACGCCGTGCAGACGGGCGCCGACTGGATCGAACCGGACCTGGTGCCGACGAAGGACCATGTGCTGGTGGTCCGGCACGAGAACGAGATCTCCCAGACCACCGACGTGGCCCGCCGACCGGAGTTCGCCGGCCGCCGCACCACGAAGACGGTCGACGGCCGGTCCGTGACCGGATGGTTCACGGAGGACTTCACCCTCGCCGAGCTGAAGACGCTGCGGGCGGTGGAGCGGCTGCCGCAGGTCCGCAACCGCAACACGGTCTTCGACGGGCGTGAGGAGGTCATGACCTTCCAGGAGGTCGTCGACCTGGCGCGGAAGCTGTCGAAGGCGCACGGCCGGACGATCGCCGTCTTCCCGGAGACCAAGCACCCGACGTACTTCCGGTCCATCGGGCTGCCGCTGGAGCCGAGGCTGGCGTCCGCGATCCGGCGCAACCGGCTGGGCCGGCGCGAGTGCGTCGTGCAGTCCTTCGAGCCGACGAGCCTGCAGCGCATGACGGGTCTGGGCGTACCGCTGTGGCAGGCGCTGGGGACGACGGGCGGGCCGTACGACCTGCCTGCGACGACCTACCGGGAGATGACGACTCCGAACGGGCTTGCGGACATCGCGCAGTACGCCGACTGGATCGGCCCGGACAAGTCGTCGCTCGTCGGCACGTCACTCCTCGCGGACGCGCATGCGGCGGGCCTGCGCGTGGGGCCGTACACCTTCCGGGCGGAGAACCAGTTCCTGCCGGCGGAATTCCGGCGCGGCACCGGAAGTACCGATTTCGGGGACGCGTTCGCCGAATACGCGCTGTACTACCGCATGGGGGTCGATGCGGTCGTAAGCGACTTCCCGGACCTGGCGGTGATGGCGAGGAGGGGCCGATGTTCTTCAAGGACAAGCACTGCCCGACCTGTGGCGGCAGCGGAACGCAGGTGTTCACGCCGCTCAAGCCCGAGGAGATGAAGGCGCTCGGGACGCACCGCACGGACCTGTGGCGCTGCACCGCTCCGGGTTGCCGGTGGTATCAGCCCTGGGGCCATCAGGCCGGCGGGGGCCGGCTCCCGGAGGAACTGCAGAACCCGGGAGCCGACGCCTCGGTGTGAGACTTACAGGTTGGAGAAGTCCGGGCCCTTGGTGCGGGTGCGCTTGATCTCGTAGAAGCCGGGGACCGAGGCCACGGCGAGGGTGCCGTCCCAGAGGCGGGCGGCCTCCTCGCCCTTGGGGGCCGGGGTGACGACCGGACCGAAGAAGGCGAGCTGCTCGCCGTCGGCGCCGGGCACGGCGATGACCGGGGTGCCGACCTCCTGGCCGACCTTGTCGATGCCCTCCTTGTGGGAGGCGCGCAGCTCGGGCTCGTACCGGGTGCCGTCCCAGTGCTCCATGAGGGACTCGGGCAGGCCGACGTCCTTCAGGGCGGCGGCGACCGTCTCCTTGCCGGGGCCCTCGCCCTGGTTGTGGAAGCGGGTGCCGAGCGCGGTGTAGAGGTCGCCCAGCACCTCGGCGCCGTGCTCCTGCTGTGCCGCTATGACGATCCGGACGGGACCCCACGCCTTGGTCTCGAGCAGCTCGCGGTACTCCTCGGGCAGCTGGTCGAGCTTGTCCTCGTTGAGCACGGCGAGGCTCATGACGTGCCAGCGGACCTGGATGTCCCTGACCTTCTCCACCTCCAGCACCCAGCGGGAGGTCATCCACGCCCAGGGGCACAGCGGGTCGAACCAGAAGTCGACGGGGGTCTTGTCCGACATGTCTCTCCTCATGAGGAAACCGTTTCTCCGGCAACGCCACCGCTCGCGCCGGTCATTCCCGGCTGCCTCGTATCAGGGGCACGTGGCAGGATCGGTGCTGTTCAGCCGTATCCGACGACGCTTGAGGAGTTCCGCCCGTGCCCGGTGAGAATCTGTCCCGCGACGAGGCCCGGGAGCGGGCCGCCCTGATCGGCGTCGACGGGTACGAGGTGTCCCTCGACCTGCGGTCCGCGGTCGGTGAGGACGACACCGACGGGCCCCGCACGTTCCGGTCGGTCACGACGATCCGGTTCCGCTGCAACGAGCCCGGGGCGAGCAGCTTCGCCGATCTGATCGCCCCGAGTGTGACGGCCGTCTCACTCAACGGCCGGGATCTGGACCCCGGCGAGGTCTTCGACGGCTCGCGGATCACGCTGGAGGACCTGGCCGCCGACAACGAGCTGGTCGTCGACGCGCAGTGCGCCTACTCCCGCACCGGCGAGGGCCTGCACCGCTTCGTCGACCCCGAGGACGGCGAGGTGTACCTGTACACGCAGTACGAGCCGGCCGACTCCCGCCGGGTCTTCGCGAACTTCGAGCAGCCGGACCTCAAGGCCCCGTTCCGCTTCGAGGTGCGGGCGCCGGAGGGCTGGACGGTGTGGAGCAACGGCGTGGGCGAACGGGCCGACGGGGTCTGGCGGTTCGCCGAGACCAAGCCGATCTCGACGTACATCACGTGTGTGGTGGCGGGCCCGTACCACTACGTGACCGACACGTACTCCCGTACCTTCGCGGACGGCACGACGCTGGAGATCCCCCTCGGCGCGCTGTGCCGCAAGGGCCTCGCGCCCCACTTCGACTCCGAGGACGTCTTCCTGGTCACCAAGCAGGGCCTGGACTTCTTCCACGACCACTTCGACTACCCGTACCCGTTCGGCAAGTACGACCAGGCGTTCGTGCCCGAGTACAACCTGGGCGCGATGGAGAACCCGGGGCTGGTCACCTTCCGGGAGGAGTTCATCTTCCGCGGCAAGGTGACGCAGGCGTCCTACGAGGGCCGGGCCAACGTCCTCCTGCACGAGATGGCGCACATGTGGTTCGGCGACCTGGTCACCATGGAGTGGTGGGACGACCTGTGGCTGAAGGAGTCGTTCGCGGACTTCATGGGCGAGTTCTCACTGGTCGGCGCGACCCGCTTCGTCAACGGCTGGGTCACCTTCGCCAACCGCCGCAAGTCGTGGGCCTACCGGGCCGACCAGCTGCCCTCCACGCACCCGATCACGGCGGACATCCGCGACCTCCAGGACGCCAAGCTGAACTTCGACGGCATCACGTACGCCAAGGGCGCGTCGGTGCTGAAGCAGCTCGTGGCGTACGTCGGCCAGGACGCGTTCCTGGAGGGCGCCCGGCGCTACTTCAAGCGGCACGCGTACGGCAACACGCGCCTCGGTGACCTGCTGTCGGTACTGGAGGAGACCAGCGGCCGGGACATGAGCGCCTGGGCGCGGTCCTGGCTCCAGACGGCCGGGGTGAACGCGCTGACCCCGCAGCTGCTGCTGGATCCGCAGGGCCGCGTGGAGGAGCTGGCGGTGGTGCAGGAGGCGGCCGAGTCGCATCCGGAACTGCGCCCGCACCGGGTGGCGGTGGGCCTGTACCGGGCGACGGACGACGGAGAGGTCGAGCGGTACGCGCGCGCCGAGGTGGACGTCGACGGCCCGCGGACGGTCGTGGCGGAGCTGTCCGGCGCCGAGGCGCCCGACCTGGTCCTGGTCAACGACGACGACCTGACGTACTGCAAGATCCGCTTCGACGAGACCTCGCTGGCGACGCTGCGCGAGCACCTGGGGTCGGTGACCGACCCGCTGGCGCGCGCCCTGTGCTGGTCGGCGCTGTGGAACATGACGCGGGACGCGCTGCTCCCGGCGCGGGACTTCGTGGACCTGGTGCTGCGGTTCGCGGGGAGCGAGTCCGAGATCGGCGTGGTGCAGATGCTGCACGGGTGGGCCGAGTGGGCGGTCACGCACTATGCGGCGCCCGCGCGGCGGGAGACGACCGCCCGCCTCCTCGCCGAGGGCGCGCGGCGCGAGCTGTACGCGGCCGAGGCCGGCAGCGAGCACCAGCTCGCGTGGGCGCGCTTCTTCGCCCGGACGGCCACCGCCGAGGCCGACTTCGCGCTGCTGAGCGACCTGCTGGCGGGCACGGCGTCGGTCGAGGGCCTCGACCTGGACCAGGAGCTGCGGTGGGTGTTCCTTCAGCCGCTGGCCGCGCACGGGGTGGTGGACGAGAAGGCGCTGGCCGAGGAGCTGGCCCGGGACGACACGGCCTCCGGCAAGCGCCACCAGGTGCGCTGTCTGGCGGCCCGTCCGTCGGCGGCGGTCAAGGCGCAGGCGTGGGCGCAGGTCGTGGAGTCGGACGCGCTGTCCAATGCCATGATCGAGGCGACCATCGCGGGTTTCGCCCAGGACTCGCAGCGGGAGTTGCTCGCGCCGTACGCGGAGAAGTACTTCGCGGCGATCGAGCGGGTGTGGGCCGAGCGGTCCATCCAGATCGGGATGCACGTGGTGCAGGGCATGTTCCCCTCGCTCCAGCAGTCCCCGGAAACCCTCGCCGCCACGGACGCCTGGCTGGAGGCACACCGGGACGCGGCCCCGGCCCTGCGCCGGCTGGTGCTGGAGGCCCGGGACGACCTGGCGCGGGCGCTGCGCGCGCAGGAGTGCGACAAGGCCTCTGGCCAGTAGCTTTGGCCTGAGATCGGGGCGTTCCGCCATCGTTACGAGATGCGTGCCCCGCGAGCCGTAACCCCTGGCCCGCACCCGAACGGACCAGGGGCTTTCGGCATCCGAACACCCGTCCTTTAGTGCTGGGTTGTCCGTATTTGTCGACGGGCCTGTAACAGCGGTTAAAGAGCGGTCGGAGCGCGGGAAATTGCGGGTCATGACCCACAACACCCCGCTCTCCCCGCGCCCCCTGCACGACCTGTCCGGCCGCGGCCGGCTCCGTGTCATGACGGTCGCGCAGCTCCGCTCGCACGGCGTGACGACGTCCGCGACGAACGAGCAGTGCCGCCCCGGCGGACCGTGGCAGCAGCTCCTCCCGGGCGTCGTCCTGCTCCACCCGGGCCCGCCGACCAGCGAGGAGCGGCTGCACGCGGTGCTGATGTACGCGGCCCGGGAGCGCGGCACGGGTGTCCCCGCCCAGCCGAGCGCGGGCAAGGGGCACGCCCCCGCCTACCCGGAGGCGATGATCACCGGCCTGGCCGCCCTGACGCTGCACGGCTTCTCCTCCACTCCTCCGCTGCCGTCCCTGGACGCGATCGACGTCCTGGTCCCGCGGCTGCGCCGGCTGCGCTCGACGGGCTGTGCGCGCATCGTCCGCGGCGCCGCGCTGCCCGCCCCCGAGCAGGTGACGGGCCTGCCCGTGGCCCCGGTCGCCCGCGCGCTGGCCGACGCGGTGGCCGACCTCCGGGACGCCGGCATCGTGCGCCGGCTGATGACGGAGGCGGTGCGCGGCCACCACTGCGAGCCGGCGGCGGTGGTGCGGGAGCTGAACCAGGCGCGGCTGCTGAGCCGCCCGCACGTGGTGGACGCGGTGGAGTCCCTGCTGGCCGAGGGCCGGGCGATCGCGGAGAACCGCCTCTACCGGATGGTGCGCGAGTACGACCTGCCCGACCCGGTCTGGAACGTGGACCTGCGCCTGCCCGGCGGCCCCTACCTCGGGGGCCTGGACGCGTACTGGCCCGACCAGGCGGTGGCGCTGGAGCTGGACACGCGGGCGCCCCGGCAGGACGACGACGCCCTGTGGTCCGAGTACGCCCGCAAGCGTGAGCACCTGGAGCGCCTCGGCATCACGGTCGTCCACATCACGCCCAGGAAGCTCCGCGACTGTCCGGAACAGCAGGCGACGGTGGTCCGCACGGCCCTGATGGCCTCGGCCGACCGCGAACCGGCCGCGTATGTCGTGGTGCTGCCCCGGTAGTGACGGACCGGGGGCAGGACCAGGAGGGGAGAGGAGGGGCCGCCGGGGGTGCCGGCGGCCCCTCCTCGCATTCCGGCGGCGATTGATCATGATCTGTCGCGGCGGCAGCTTCGAACAAGAGGTGAGGGAAAACGCACCGCCCCGCCCGGCGCGAGGCCGGCCGTTTGCTGCGGCAGGCAGGTGAATCTGTCAGACGGACGGCTTCGGACCGGATGCGCCGCTCGCGCAAGAGGGCCAGTGTCGAGCTGAGGCGAGGAGGCGCGATGGACCGAGGAGCCGGAGCTCGGAGGGAAGGTGACAGGCAAGGGCGGCGAGGAGAGTCGGAGGACGACCCCGGGCTGGACCAGTTGCTCGTCCGCGCCGCCGACGGCGACGAACAGGCCTTCGCCGAGCTGTACGACGCCCTGGCACACACGGTGCTGGGACTGGCCTGCCGTGTGGTGGGGGACAAGGCCCAGGCGGAGGAGGTGACCCAGGACGTGATGGTGGAGGTGTGGCGGACCGCCGACCGGTTCCGGCCGGCGCGCGGAGCCGCTCGGAACTGGGTGCTCACCCTCGCGCACCGCCGCGCGGTGGACCGGGTACGGTCCGTCACCGCGGGCCGCGTCCGCGAGCTGCGCGCCGCGGTCATGGAGCAGGAACGCTCCTTCGACACCGTCGCCGAAGAGGTCGAGGTGCGGGAGGAGCAGCGTGCGGTCTTCCGCTGCCTGACCCAGCTCGCCCGCGAGCTGAGGCTGCCACTGGTGCTGGCCTACTACCAGGGGCTGACGTACGCGGAGGTCGCCGAGGCGCTCTCGACGCCGACGGGAACCATCAAGTCGCGGATGCGCCAGGGGCTGCGGCGCCTGCACGACTGCATGGAGGCCGCTTCGTGAACCTCACCGACGACCCACACCTCGCAGTCGGAGCGTACGTGCTGCACGCGCTGCCGACCGGTGAGGAGACCGACTTCGAGAAGCACCTGGCCGTGTGCGGCCCATGCCGTCTGGAAGTCGATCAGCTGTCGAGTGCGGCCGTTCGGCTGGGGGCGGCCGAGACGAGCACACCCTCCTCGGACTTGCGCCGCCGCGTGCTCGACCAGATCGCCACCGTACGTCAGAACCGGTCCGTCACGGGCGGGTCCCGGCGCCGACGCCGCCGGTGGAGTCTCAAGCCGGCGCTGGCGGCATCCGTGGCGGCGGCCGCGGCTCTCGGAGGCGTCGCCTGGTGGCAGAGCTCCGAGGCCGACACCGCGCGCGAGCAGTCCGCGCAGGACCGTGCCGAGTACCGGCGGCTCGCCGATGTCCTCGCCGCCCCCGACGCCACGATCAGCGCCCAGGAGCTCACACGCGGCGGGACCGCGAGCGTGGTCGCCTCCCGGGCACAGGGCCGGTCCGCGCTCATCGCCTCCGGACTGCCGCCGCTCACCGGCGACCGGGTCTACGAACTCTGGTACGCCGAGTCGGGGCGGTACCGGCCGGCCGGACTGCTGTCCTCCGCGGGCGGACGTCAGGCACAGGTCCTGGACGGGCGCCTCGATGGGGCCACCGCCGTCTGTATCACCGTGGAACCGGCCGGCGGCTCCACCCAGCCCACCACTCGCCCCATCGGCGTCATCCGCGTCCCCTCGTGACCATCACTGCTCGGCCACCGCGACGGCGGCCGCACAGCCCCTCCCCACCGCCACGTCGTCGACCGCCCAGCCCGGCACCTGACAGGGCCCGCGCGTGGAGGCACCGACGTGGTCGAGGCGGAGGTCACGTCCGAGGCCGATGCCCAGCCCTTTCAGATACGCCTCCTTGCGTGTCCACACGCGGGCGAAGGCGGCCGGGCGCCGGTCCGGCGGACACGCGGCGAGCTCGGCGGCCTCCCGGGGGTGCAGCGTCGCGGTGAGGGCGGAGACGACGTCATCGGCGGGCAGCCGTTCGATGTCCGCGCCGACCGCCGTGTCCGCGAAGGCGAGAAGACAGAAGCCGGCGGTACGGGAGAGGGAGAAGCACAGCGGCACGCCGGGCACGTCGGGGCGGCCGTGCGGGGCCCGGCACACGGGGCAGGGGCGCCGTACCAGCGGCACCTCCGACGGCTCGACGCCGAGGTAGGCACCGAGGAGCATGCGCAGGCACACGTGGGCGACCCGGTAGCCGTCCCCGTCCACCGCCCGGTGAAATGCCGCGGCCCGCGCCCTTTCCCCGCTGTCCAGCACCACATCCGCCAGCGGGGCCACGGCGCCGCGGAGGTCCTCCACCCGGGCCAGCCACAGTCGGGGCCGACCGGGGCGGAGCGGCTTCGGGAGCCGGGTCCAGGCGGCGGGCGTGAGCCGTTCGGGACGCGGGACCGCTCTCGCCGGAAGGAGGCACATGGCAACGGCCGCCTTCAGTCGGAGGGGGCCCGCACGGCCCGGGGGTCTGCTCCGCCGGCGTGCGACACCGGCGGGGCGAGCGCGTCCCCGCCGTACAGGGCCTGGACCCAGTTGCTCTGGTAGATCGTGTCGAGGTAGCGCTCACCGAGGTCCGGGGCGATCGCGACGGGCGTGAGGCCCGGCGTTCCGTGCCGGGCGAGCCAGCTCGTCGCCCCGCTGACGACCGTGCCGGTCGAACCGCCGAACAGAAAGCCCCGCCTCGCCAGGCTCTGGCAGGTACGGATGGCATCGGCCTCCTCGACGCGGACCGCCTCGTCGACGTAACTCTCGTCGAGCAGGGGAGGCCGGAGGCTCATGCCCAGTCCGGGAATCATCCGCCGTCCGGGCGGGTCGCCGAAGATGGCGGAGCCGACGCTGTCCACCGCGACGATCCGCACCGGCCGGTGCCAGGAGCGGAACCAGCGGGCGCAGCCCATCAGCGTGCCGGTCGTGCCGACCCCGATGAACAGGACGTCCAGGTGCGGGAACCAGCGGGCGATGGCCGGGGCCGTCCTGAAGTAGTGCGCCCGCCAGTTGTCGGGGTTGGTGTACTGACTCAGCCACACATAGCGGTCGTCCGCGGCGCACAGACCGCGCAGGTGCGCCAGCCGCGCGCCCAGCAGACCGCCCGTGGCGTGCTCGTCGGAGACGACGTGGACCTGGCTGCCCAGGGCCTCCATCATCAGCCGGGTGGCCAGGTTGCACCGGGAGTCCGTCACGCAGACGAAGCGGTAGCCCTTGCTCGCGGCGATCATGCTCAACGCCACGCCGAGATTGCCGGAGGAGGACTCGATCAGGATCGAGTCGGGCCTGAGGGTCCCGCTTCGCTCGGCGGACTCCACCATCTCGGTCGCGGCCTTCAGCTTGATGGAACCGGCGAAGTTGAAGCCCTCGCACTTGAGGAAGAGCCGGTGTCCCGTGATCGGCTCGAGGTCGACGTACAGGTCCTCCTCGTTGAAGGCGTGGGGTACGGATATGACTGGCACGATGTTCTCCTCGTCCGGAGCCGGACGGTGGCCGGGTGCCGTCCTCAGCCGTGCCGGCTCAGTTCGTGAAAGAAGTTGTCGATGACCTGCAGTCCGCCGGAGCGGGCCACTTCGTCGTAGACGTAGGAGCCGACCGCGAGGTCCAGCACGCCCAGGCCGAACGGCGAGAAGACCGCCGGACGGTCGGCCGGGACCGTCACGCGGCCGGCCATCACGTCGTCGAGGGTGCCGAGCAGGAAGTCGCGGTTGCCGGTGAGGCGTTCGGTGAGGTGCGGTGAGGTGGCGGCCCTGAGGCAGTGGTCGATGTCGTCGACGACGTTGGTGGCGCTGAGCAGCACCTGCGGCGCGAGGTCGCGCAGCGACACGTGCAGCACCACCGGGTTGTGGCGGAACCACGACGGCTCGGTGATGTGCGGCCGGTCGGCGACCGTGGCGAACACGATCAGATCGCTGAGGCGGATCAGCTCCTCGGCACTGCGGTGCACGGTGACGCGTCCGACGGCCCCGGACTGCTCCAGGTAGGTGCGGAAGCCGGCCGCGCTGTCGGGGGACAGGTCATGCACACCGATGGCGTCGAAGGTCCAGCCGGTGCCCTCCAGGTACGTGTGGATGTAGCGGGCGATCAGCCCCGCCCCGACGAACCCCAGCCGGGCGGGGCGTTCTCGTCCCCTGCTGAGCCGGTCGGCGGCCGACGCGGCGGACGCCGCGGTCCTGGCGGCGCTGATGATCGAGCTCTCCATGCAAGCGAAGGGGTAACCGGTGGTGGGGTCGTTGAGGATGAGGACTGCTGACGCCCGGGGGATGCCCGAGGCGACGTTGGCGGGGAAGCTGGAGATCCATTTCAGTCCGTCCACCCGGCCCTCGCCGCCGAGCGAGGCGGGCAGGGCGATGATCCGTGACGTCGGCCGGTCGGGGAAGCGCAGGAAGGAGGACGGCGGGTTGACCGTACGGCCGGCGCCGTGCAGGCGGTACGTCGCCTCGACGACCTCCACCACGGTCTTCTCCCGGCCCTGGAGCACCTCCTTGACCTGGCTTCCGGGGACGACGGCGAAGGACGGCACGGCCGGGGTGTCCGTCCGGGCGGTCTGCGGTGCGGTGTGCAGGATGGTCATGCCGCTTCCCTCCCTGTCCGGGGTGCGAGAAGGCCGGGACGCACGGGGTCGGCCATCGCCACCACGATGTTCCGCGGTCCCCGGTACGCCTCCCGGCTGTGCGCGGTGCGGATGTTGTCCACGAGCATCAGGTCCCCGCGCTGCCAGGACCGGCGTACGGTGTGGGCTTCGTACGTCTTGTTGATCTGCTCGACGACGTCCGGAGGCACCGGATCGCCGTTGCCGTAACGGGTGTTGAAGGGCAGCCCGTCCGGTCCGTACTCCTCGATCAGGAACTCCCTGACCTCGGGTGCCATCGTCCACTCGTTCAGGAACGCGATCTGGTTGAACCAGCAGTGCCGGCCGGAGACCGGGTGCCGCACCACGGCGGTCCGGTGCTGGCGCGTCCGCAGCGAACCGTCCGGTTGCCAGGACCAGTCGATCGCGTGGGCACGGCAGTAGGCCTCGACCGCGCCGCGATCGTCGGTGCCGAAGGACTGACCGAGCGTCGCGCCGATCCCCTCGTGGTAGGCCCTGTCGAGCAGCCAGCCCTCCCGGGCGAAACGGTCGACGAGTTCGGCGGGCAGCGCGTGCAGCACCTCGGTCGCGTCGGCCACCGCGGTGGCACCGCCTTCGTCGGGCGGCTCCAGACACGCGAACATCAGCAGGCCGGGACACTCGAAGGCGTAACTGAGTTCGTGGTGCATGCACATGGGCTGGTTGGGCGGCCATGCCGACGACGAGTAGACGCCGTCCGCGTGGCGGTCGCGGGCGGCGAACGCCTCGCGTTCCGCCACGGGGCGCTCGGCCACCTGGCGCAGGACCGACTCGACGTCGGCCGGGGAGCGCAGGCCGAGACCCCGGACGACGAGCGCCCCCCGCTCGGCGACGAGTTCACGCAGCGCGTTCCGCCGGCCGGCCGCCCAGGCCGCCGCGTCCGTGGCGTCCGGGGTGTCTGCGGCATCGAGGACCGGAAGGCCGTCCGGAGCCGGTGCCGTGGTGGCCCTGTTCCTGCGGAAGAGTGCCGACAGCATGTCGCTCTCCTCTCGTACTCCTCGTGTCCGTCACGGATCTTCGCCGGACCGGCTGTCGATCAGCTGGGCCAGGTCGGCCAGTACGGGACGGCCGGCGAGGTCGCGCGGGGAGATCACCCGGCCCAGCGAGACCGCGAGCCGTACCGCCGACAGGGAGGTGCCTCCCAGGTCGAAGAAGTTGTCGTCCCGGCGGATCCGTCCGGGCGGCAGGCCGAGTTCCGCCGCCCATTGCGCCGCGAGCCGCCGTTCGGCCGGCGTCCGCGGGGCGCCGTGGGCATCCCGGGCCGGACCGAGGTCCTCGGCGAGCGCCGTGAGCGCCTTGCGGTCGGTCTTGCCGTTGGCCGTGAGCGGCAGGCGGTCCAGCCGGTGGAAGGACGCCGGGATCATGTACGCGGGGAGCAACTCCGCGAGCCGCTCCCGCAGGTCCTCGGCGGTCATCGCGCACGCGCTCGTGCAGAAGGCTGCCAGCTGGCGGCCGTGCCCTTCCGCGTCGGTCACCACGACCGCGCAGTCCGTGACACCGGGCACGCGCAGCAGCGCGTTCTCGACCTCGCCGATCTCGACCCGGAATCCCCGGATCTTCACCTGGGCGTCCCGGCGGCCGAGGAACTCCAGTTTCCCGTCGGGCCGCCAGCGGCCGAAGTCTCCCCCGCGGTAGAGCCGTTGGCCGGGGCGGTGGGGGTCGGGCAGGTAGGCGAGCCGGGTGCGTTCGGCGTCGTTGACGTAGCCGCGGCCGACGCACACCCCGGAGAAGACGATGGCGCCGGGCGCCCCGAGCGGAACCGGAAGCAGATTGTCGTCGACGACGTACTCGTACACGTTGGCGATGGGCCGGCCGAGCGGGATCCGGTCGGTGCCGGGCGCCCGGTCCATCACCTCGTGGTTGGTGTCGTCGGACGTCTCGGTCAGTCCGTAGGCGTTGACCAGTCGCACGGCCGGACCGGTGGCGAACCACCGCTGGACCAGCTCCGCCTTCAGCGCCTCGCCTGTGGCGGACACGCACCGCAGGTCCGGCAGGCCCCGGGGGCGGCGTTCCAGGGCGGACAGGATGACGTCGAGATAGGACGGCACCAGCTGCAGGACGTTGACGCGGCCCTCGGTGATCGTGTCCAGGAACCGGTCCGCGTCGAGGATGGCGTCCTGCTCGACCAGCAGGGTCCGCCCGCCCGTCAGCAGCCCCGCGAGCAACTGCCACAGCGAGATGTCGAAGCACTGCGAGGCCGTCTGCGCCACCACCGTGCCCTCGCCGATGCCCAGGTCGTCGATCTTGGCGTACAGGTGGTTGAGCAGGCCGGCGTGCTCGCACATCGCCCCCTTCGGCTCCCCGGTGGAGCCGGAGGTGAAGAAGACGTACGCGAGCCGGTCCGCCGCTATGTCCAGGCCGAGGCCCGTGCCGTCGGTGGCCCGGTCGGTGACGTCCGGGACGAGCAGCCGCCGGGTCCCGGGGAGCGATGCGAACGCCCGGTCGAGCTGCCCGGTGCTGTCCGGTTCGGTGAGGACGTACGAGCAGCCGGCGCGGGTGAGCATGGCGGCGATGCGGCCGGGCGGGTGACGCGGGTCGACGGGCAGGTACACGCCGCCGGCCTTGAGGACGCCGAGCACGGCGGCCGCCCAGTGGAGGTCGCGCTCGGTCACCACGGCGACCGTGTCCTCGGGTCCGAGCCCCTCGGCCAGCAGGGCGCGGGCCAGCCGGTTGGCCCGCGTGTCGAGGTCCGCGTACGTCAGGCTGCGGCCCTGGTGGACCACGGCGACGGCGTCCGGAGCCTTGCGTACCCGCTCCTCGAACAGCTCGTGGAACCGGCGGTCCGGCAGCGCACGGCGAGGCCCCGCCAGCCCGTCGAGCTGGAACCGGAGTTCGTCCGCGGACAGCAGGCTGCGCCGGTCGTGGGGGGCGTCGGGATCGGCGGCGATCGCCTCCAGTGCGGCGAGGTGGTACCCGCCGATCCGCGCGGCACAGTCCGCGTCCAGCAGGTCCGTCCGGTGACGCAGGCGCAGTACGAGCCGGCCGCCCTCCTCGCCCGCCGAGACGCCGAGGAGCACGCTGCCGTCCGCCGGGACGGTGACCTCCTGCCCGGCCGGGGCGAACACCGCTTCGGCGCCGGCCGCGGAGGGTGAGCCGGTCCCGGGCGACGGCACCGCCGCCTCGGCCCGCCGGGCTTGGAGCACGAGCCCGCGCCAGGTGCCGGGCCCGACCGTGAGCTCGAAGGGCAGCGGCCCGGTCCGGTCCGGGAGCAGGCAGCCGCTGCGCACCTCGGGATCGCCGGAGAGCAGGGCGAGCACCTTCGCGTGGGCCGCGAGGAGGATCGCGGTGAGCGGCACACCGAGTTCACGGGCCCGCCCGCGCAGGGCCGCCGTCACGTCGCGGGGGACGCTGCTGACGTGCTCCCCGGTGCCGGGCACAGGCTCCTTCGCCCATCGGGGCACGGCCGTGAAGCCGCCCTCGGCCCTGCTGTCGCTTCCGGGGACGCGGGCGTCGGTCGCTGTCGCTGCCATCACCGCGCACCTCCGCTCTCGTCCAGGGGACGAGCCGGATTCCCCGCCCAGCGGGCGTTCCCGGGAACCGTCTCGCCCTTCATGAGGAAGGCGTCCGCCCCCAGCACGGCGCCGTCGCCGACCGTCACTCCGTAGTGCACGAGCGCTCCGACGCCGACGGTGCAGCCGGCGCCGAGCGCGCTGCGGTCCGACTTGAACGTGCCGTCCTCCTGGGAGTGGCACTGCAGGACACTGCCCGAGTTGAGGGTGCAGTCGTCCCCGATGGCGACCATGGGGCGCTCCGTCATATGGCAGCCGTCGTCGAAGACCCGTGCCCCTATCCGGACGCCCAGCAGGCGCCATACGACGGTCTTGAACGGGGTGCCGTCGAGGATGTGCAGATAGGTCTCGGACGGGACCTTCCAGTACCGCTCACGGCGCCAGAAGCGGCGGTCGTAGATCGAGCAGAACAACGGCTCCGGTGGCTGCGCGGCGATGACGACCCGCTCGAGGAGGACGTAGTACAGGAAGGTGAACGGCAGCAGGGCGGCGTTGGCGAGCGCGAGGGCCACGGTGCCCCACGCGGGGTACCGGCTCGCGGCGAACGCGAAGAGCAGGGTGACGCAGAAGAAGTACAGCCATCCCGTGAGCAGATGGCATGCCATGGTGACGGCGTTGTGCCGGTTCTTGGCCGCGAGGCGTGGGCGCAGGACGTTCCCGTCCTTGAGCTCGTCGAAGGTGCTGTCCCGCGCCACCGAACGCGGGATCTCGAAGCAGGGGGAGCCGAGAAGTCCCACGTCGTGCCGGAGCGGTCCACTGACGGGGACCGCCACCTTGGTGGCGAGGAGGCAGTTGTCGCCGGTCCGGCCCCCGGCGGGGTAGGCGATCCGGTTCCCGAGGAAGTTGTGCGCCCCGATCACGGTCGGCGACAACCGGAAGGAGGTGCTGGAGTACTCGGCGTTCATCAGGGACAGTCCGTCCGCGACCATGGTCCCGGTGCCGACCCTGCTCAGGTAGGGGCTCTCGTGCTTGACCGCTGTCCCGAAGTTCGAGCCGGTCTGCTCCACGGGAGTCAGGCGATAGCCGATCCAGCGCAGGTAGTGCACGATGCAGGAGCTGTCGCCGAACAGACGAGTCAGGGATTTCCTGTTCGTCATCAGGACGATCGTCCGGTGCACGGAGTAGTGGAAGCCGAAGAGCGGGTACGTCCGGCCGGGCCGGACGAGCAGGCCCAGCAGCCGAGGGACGGTGGCCAGGACCAGCAGGGCGGCAATCAGGCCGCCGAAGAAGACCACGGCCGTGACCACCAGCAGGTCGGCGTAGAGCACCGTGACCCCGCCCTTCACGACCGCGGATCCCTCCAGCATGCGGGAGAGCAGCACGTCCAGGCAGCCCACCGCCAGCGGCAGGTACACCAGCAGCACCGTGAACACCAGCAGGGTGCCGTGGACCGCTCGCCGTGCGGTGCCGCACCGGGCGGGCTCCACCTCCTGGAAGTCGCTGTCCGCGGGCTGGGCCGGAGAGCCCTGCCAGTGTTCGCCGTCGGGGACCTCCTGGCCGGTGTGCAGGGAGGAGGCGTGCCCGAGCCGGGATGCGTCGCCGAGCCGGGTCCCGATGTCCAGCACGGTCACCTCACCGACGACCGCGCCCCGGCCCAGGGTGACCGGCCCTGTCTCGACCACCCCGTCGGCCGCGCGGTAGCAGCTCATCAGCGTGTCCTTGCGGACGAGCGTGCCGTCACCGACGGTCAGCAGATCGGTGCAGACGGGGGCGGAGCGGGAAAGGATCGTCACTCCTCTGCCGATCCGCGCGCCCAGGGCCCTCAGGAACAGGGGGTAGAGCGGCGACCCGGCGAACAGGACCAGCGGGCTCGACCGGATCAGTGTCTTCACCAGCCAGAACCGGAAGTAGGTGAGGCTCCAGACGCGAAAGCGGCGTGGTGTGAACCGGCCGAACAGCAGCCACTTGGCGATCACGGGCAGGGCGCACAGTACGAGGAGCAGCGCCGCGCCGAACACGACGCTCCGTAGGTAGGCGTCGAGCGGGTGCGTATACGCGGAGATCCATTCGTAGCCCTGGGCGGCGACGGCTGCGAGGAGAAAGGCGTAGCCGAGAAAGGCCAGAAGCTGGAGTGCCCCGCAGAGCACGCGGTGGGGGCGGCCCGTCGGCGGCGCCGTTGCCGGGGCCTCGGCCTGTCCCCTGTGCAGTGCCGGCGGGCCGGGCACCTCGGATTCGGGTGACGGCGGGGTGCTGTCGAGCAGTGCGACGGCGAGGCTGCCGGCGGTCGGATGCCGGTAGACGTCGCGCATCGACACCGGCGGCAGGTCCGGCCGGTTCCTCACCCGCGCGCAGAAATGCGCCATCACCAGGGAGTCGGCACCGAGATCATCGAAGAAGTTGCTGTCGAGCGGTACCTCGTCCAGCTGGGCGACATCCGCCAGCAGCGCGGCGAGCCGCTCTGCCGCGGCGGATACCGCGGGATGTGGCGGCGCTTCGCGGGGCCGGGCTCCCTCCATGACGCCCCTGGCCGCCTCCTGCAGTTGCTGTCCCTTCATGAGGAGGACCCCCTCGGCTGCGACTGTCGCGTGCCCTTCCTCGCTAGGGATTCGGAGCCGGGCAGCCGAGGGATGGAGGGTCCGCCTGTTCTTCTCGCATGATGAGCGGGCCTCTCACCAAGCGGACAGACGGCACCGTCCTACGTGCCGCAGAACTCCGCCTCGACGATCGCGCGGATGCTGCCCGACCAGTCGCCGTTGAAGTTGACGGCGAGCGTGTGGCGGCCGTCCTCGGTCGTCACGGCGTCCGAGTTGGAGCCGCTGATGCCGCCGTCGTGACCCCAGACGTGGACGCCGCAGCTGAGCTTGCGGTCGACGAGCCCCAGGCCGTAGCGGCTGGTCTCCCGGCTGGACGGAACCGTGGTCTTCATCTTCTTCAGCTGCTCGGGCGGGAGCAGCCTGCCGCGGAGCAGCGCCGAGTAGAAGCGGTTCAGGTCGGCCGAGCTGGAGACCATCTGGCCCGAGCCGTAGGCCAGACGCGCGTTCAGTTCCGTGACGTCGTACGTCGGGCCCGTGTCCGTCTCGGCCAGCTTGGAGTAGGCGCGGCTGCTGGGCCGGGGCAGGGTCACACGGGTGGTGGGAACGGACGTGGAGGTCAGGTGCAGCGGCGCGATGATGCGCCGGTCGATCTCCTCGCCGTAGCCGTTGCCCGTGGCCTTCTCGATCACCCGCGCGGCCAGGAGGTAGTTCGTGTTGGAGTACCTGAACGAACTGCCCGGCGCGAAGTACGGCTCGTTCGCCAGGGCGAAGGCGAGCAGTTCCGCCGGGTCCGCCTCGTCGAAGCGGTGCTTCATGAAGCCGTCCGCGGTCATGTACGTCCGCTGGAAACCGGGGTCCGCCAGGTAGTCGAAGACGCCGCTGGTGTGGTTCAGGAGCTGGCGGAGGGTGATCTCGCGGCCGTCGTGGCCGTGGCCCCGGACCACGCCCGGCAGCCACTTCTCCACCGTGTCGTCCAGCGACAGCCGCCCCTCCGCCTCCAGTTGCAGGACGACGGTGGCGACGAACGTCTTCGAGATGCTGGCGACGCGGTAGTGGTCGCGCGTCGAACGCGGCTTGCCCGTCTCGAGGTCGCCGACACCGGCCGTGGCCGCCCAGGCGCCGTGTCCCCGCTGCACTCTCACGGTCACGCCCGGGACGCCGTCGGCGACCGCGGCCCGTACCGCCTGCCGGGTCGCTTCGTGGCCGCCGGTGGGCGGGGCCGCGACGGCGGGGCCCGCCAGGGCCGCCGACAGTGCCACGACCGTCGCCGCCGTCAGGATCGTGCGTGCGCGTCTGTTCATGTCCCGTACCCCCGTCATGTCGAGCGGTGTCGGCGGGTGGGACCGCGAGTCGGCGGGCCGGAGTTGACCGGCCCGGGCGGGGTTGAGCGGGAATCAGCCCTTCTTGAGCACCAGCTCGGTGTTGCGGTCCTCCGGGTCACCGCCGAGGGTCGTGCTCGCACCGGGGGCGTTGAGGGACAGCTCGCGGTAGAGGGCCGCGAGGCCGGTCTGGGAGAGGTCGGAGAAGTCCGTGCGGTGCGGGGCCGAGGACTCCACCAGCGTGGTGAACAGGGAGACCGTGCCGTCCTTGTTGTCGGTCAGCTCGATGACCCGGGCGAGCTGGGGGTAGTCGACGTGGGAGGCCGTGGAGATCTCCCAGAAGGAGCCGCCGGAGGACATCGCGTGCGGGGTGATGACGTTCTTGTGGATGTGGCCGTTCACCCAGGCGAGCACGTTGCGGTGGCCGCCGAGGAGGGCGAGGACCTCCTGGCCGTTGTGGCGGCGCTCCTGGGGGCGGGCCGGGTCGATGCGGGTGTTCGTCATCGTCTTGCTGGTGTGATGGCTGAAGATCACCGCGTGGGAGTCCTTGTTCTCCCGCAGGGTCCGGTCGAGCCACTTCAGCTGGGCCGTGCCGATTGAGCCCTCGTAGTGGCCGCCCGCGTCGGTGGTGTCCAGGCTGATGCCGATGACGTCGTCGGAGATGCGGAAGGCGTAGTACTGGGTGCCCGAGTCGAGGTTGGCGGAGGAGTAGCCGTGGCCGGCCGGGCCGATGCCGCGGTAGGCCGGGTCCAGGTGCGCCTGGAGGTACTCGGTGGGAGTGAAGGGGGCGCGGCTCTCGTCGGGGGTGACCGAACGCATGGCCCGGGCGTGGGACTTCAGGAAGTCCTCGTAGCGGACGCCCTCGGGGTCCCGGGCCTTCTTGATGAGGGTCTGCAGCCGCTGCGCCTCGGCCGCGGACACGTCCATCAGCTTCTTTCCGCCGACGGCGAGTTCGGTGAGGTAGGAGTCGCCGTGCGAGGCGTAGCAGCCCATCGGCAGGGAGTCGTGGTTGCCGACCGTGGAGTACCAGGGCAGGTTGAGGCCCGGGCTTCGGACCTCGCGGATGGCGGCCTTCAGGAAGCCGTCGAGGTGCGGGAAACCGGCCTGCTTGTCGCTGTCGCGGACCGCGGCGTCCGGCTGCCAGTACTGCTTGAGGCCGCTGTTCTGGACGCCCTCGTACCGGCGCGGGTCCCCGGAGTTGGGCGTGATGCGCCCGCCGCTCATGATCTTCAGGAACCACTCCAGCTCGGACTTGGCGTTGTTGTCCGTGTTGTCGCCGGTGGTCATGGCGAAGTGCAGTGGGGCGCCGGTGACGGGGGCGCCGCGGAGCGCGTTGATCCGCTCCACGAGCGCGATCGCGCCCTGCACGGTCAGCGCCTCGTGCGGCCGCCAGGCGTGGATGTCGGCCGAGCGCAGGTACTCCAGGCGCAGCGGGTGCTGGGCGTCGATGATGTGCAGGTCGGTGAGCTGTACGAACGCCGCGAGCGCGGTACGGCGCCCGGCGCGGCCGGACTTGGGCGCGGCCAGGTCGGAGCGCACGACCCGCTGCCAGCCGGGTCCGTCGCCCAGGCGCCGGTAGCCGGAGCCGCGCGGGGTGGCCACGGACGCCAGGGTCGTGCCCTTGGTGTACGGGGCCAGCGGCGCGGCCGGGGCCCGGCGGGAGGAGGCGGCGACCGCCTCGGTGGTCTCCGTGGCGGTGGCGGCCTGACTGTCGCTGGGCCGCAGGGCGTAGCCGACACCCGCGGACAGGGCGACCGCTCCGGTGGCGGCGAGGACGGAACGACGGTGGATGCCCTGGCCGGAGCCGGCGACTGAGCGTGTGCGCGACATGCGCTTCTCTCCCCGAGTGCGAACGCGTCGGCAGTGGTCGCGGGACGCTCGACACGCGAACATCCCGCTCGTACTGGATCGTTGGCACCGGGAATGACCTGCGCGTAAACGGGGTGGCAACGCGCAGCGCCGATCACCGTACGTGGATCTTGGACTACCCCGCGCGTCGTCGGCCGCTCCGGGAACGGCCGGGAGTCGGTCACGCGGTGTTCATCTTCCGGGGTACTGCACCTGAGACCTGTCGTTCGGGCAGGCTCTATTCGGCGTCCTCCAGGACGTCGGCGAGCCGTCCGGTGGCAGGCCGTTCCCGCCACAGGCGCAGTGCGATGTCGACCATCCCCACCCGGACCAGTCCGGGCACCGCGTCCAGGTCCTGCCAGGCGGCGAGGTCGGTGGAGCCGCCCACCTCGTTGCGCAGTTCGCCGCCGATGATCCGGCCCTCGTAGACGAAGCGGACGGCGTGGTGGTCGACGGCGCGTCCGAGGCCTTCGCGGAAGACGCGGCGGGAGGAGTCCACGCCGAGCAGTCCGGTGACCTCGATGCGGTACCCGGTCTCCTCCTCGACCTCCCGCCGCACGGTGTCGTAGGGGTCCTCGCCGTGCTCCATGCCGCCGCCGGGCACGACCCACTCGGGGGTGCCGTCGGGGGCCGGGGAACGGGCGAGCAGGATCTGTCCGTCACGGACACATATGGCGTAGGCCGCCACCCTCAACTTCTGTCGCACTCCGGGACGTTAACCGATTTCGCCGCCTTCGGGACTCATGCCCGCAAAACGCATCGCGGGTTTTCCCCATACATCCATTTCGATTCGGTCAACCCTCCCCAAAGAACGTCACCTTGCGTAAAGCTGTGCGATCGTCCGGGCCTGCGATCCGGACGGTCGCGACCAGGGCCGATCGGTTCCGGTCGCTCCCGCTCGTTCCTTTACCTACAAGGGATGCCGATGACCAACACCCCCCAGCGTGACCCGATATCGGCCAGGAGACGCGTGGCGCGCGTCGCCGTGGCCGCCGGTCTCGTCGCCGCCCTCTCCGCGGCCGGGCCGGTCCCCCTGGCCTTCGCCGCCGACGAGCCGGGCGCGTCGGCCCCGGCCGACACCGACGTCAAGTCGGCGCACGACAAGCTCGGTTCGGGTGACGCGGACCTGCTCGCCGAGGCCAAGGCCGACGGCGACAAGGCCGTCACGATGATGATCGCCACCGCGCCCGGGCAGACCGAGCAGGTCGCCGGGCAGCTGGACGCGGTCAAGGGCGGCTCGGTGGGCCGGGCCGACGACAAGCTGGGCTACGTCCGCGCCACCGTCCCGACGTCCCGGGCGGACTCGGCCATCGCCGCCGCCGCCAAGCTCTCCTCCGTGCACGGCATCGACCTGCGCGAGGAGATCCCGCTGGACGACCCGACGCCGGCCGCGGACACCGCCAAGGGGGCCAAGGCCGCCGCGGGGACGTACCCGGCGCCGGGGAAGAAGACCCCCGCGGAGAACCCGTACAACCCGTCCTTCGAGACGGGCGCGGTCGACTTCGTCGAGGACCACCCGAAGGCGGACGGCCGCGGCATCACCATCGGCATCCTGGACTCCGGCGTCGACCTGGGCCACCCGGCGCTGCAGAAGACCACCACCGGCGAGCGGAAGATCGTCGACTGGGTGACGGCGACGGACCCGGTCGTCGACAACGACAACACCTGGCGCCGGATGGACACCTCCGTCGCGGGCCCCACGTTCACGCACGACGGCAGGACCTGGAAGGCGCCGTCGGGGTCGTACCGGGTGAGCACCTTCAAGGAGGCGTACACCACCGGCGGTGACGCCGCGGGTGACGCCAACCGCGACGGCGACACCACGGACTCCTGGGGCGTGCTGTACGACCCGGCCGCCGGTACGGTCCGCGTCGACCTGAACAACAACTTCGACTTCGCCGACGACACCGCGATGAAGCCGTACAAGGACGGCTTCCAGATCGGGTACTTCGGCACCGACGACCCGAAGACCGACATCGCCGAGCGGCAGCCGTTCGTCGTCGAGATCCGCAAGGACGTCGTCTACAACGGCGCCGGCGCGAAGGCCGACTTCGTCAACATCGGCGTCATCGAGTCCGAGCACGGCACGCACGTCGCGGGCATCACCGCCGCGAACGGCCTGTTCGGCGGCAAGATGGACGGCGCGGCGCCGGGCGCCAAGCTGGTCTCCTCGCGCGCCTGCACCTGGTCCGGCGGCTGCACCAACGTCGCGCTCACCGAGGGCATGATCGACCTCGTCACCAAGCGCGGCGTCGACATCGTCAACATGTCCATCGGCGGCCTGCCGGCGCTGAACGACGGCAACAACGCGCGCGCCGAGCTGTACACGCGCCTCATCGACACCTACGGCGTGCAGCTGGTGATCTCCGCGGGCAACTCCGGCCCCGGCACCAACACCATCGGCGACCCGGCCCTGGCCGACAAGGTGATCTCGGTCGGCGCGTCCGTCTCCAAGGAGACCTGGGCCGCCAACTACGGCTCGGTCGTGGAGAAGAAGTACGCGCTGATGCCGTTCTCCTCGCGCGGCCCGCGTGAGGACGGCGGTTTCACCCCGACCCTGGTCGCCCCGGGTGCCGCGATCAACACGATCCAGACGTGGATGCCGGGCGCCCCGGTCGCCGAGGCGGGCTACTCCCTGCCGGCCGGCTACGGCATGCTCCAGGGCACCTCGATGGCCTCCCCGCAGGCCGCCGGCGCCGCCGCGCTGCTGCTGTCGGCCGCCGAGCAGAAGAAGATCGAACTCACGCCGGCGACCCTGCGCACGGCCCTCACCTCGACCGCCGACCACATCAAGGGTGTGCAGGCGTACGAGGAGGGCGCGGGCCTGATGAACATCGAGGACGCCTGGGACTCGATCCGCGACGGCGCGGCCTCCCACGCGTACACGGTCAAGGCGCCGGTCGACACCGCGATGGACGACAAGCTCAAGACGCCCGGCTACGGCACGGGCCTGTACGACCGTGAGGGCGGCCTGAAGGCCGGCCAGAAGAAGACGTACGAGATCACCGTCACCCGTACGTCCGGCGCCGACAAGGCGGTCCGGCACGAGCTGCACTTCGAGAACAACGCGGGCGGCACGTTCCGGATCGTCGGCTCCGACGAGGTGAAGCTGCCGCTGAACAAGCCGGTCACCGTCAAGGTCCAGGCCGCGCCGAAGTCCGCGGGCATCAAGAGCGCGATCCTGGAGGTCGACGACCCGAAGACCGAGGGCATCGACAAGCAGGTCCTGAACACGGTCGTGGTCGCGGCGCCGCTGAAGTACACGTTCTCCGCGTCCGGTTCGGTGCAGCGCAACAGCTCGCGGCACTACTACGTCACCGTGCCCGAGGGCGCGAAGACGCTGGAGGTCGCGCTGGGCGGGCTGAAGGACAAGAGCCAGACCCGGTTCATCTCCATCCACCCGTACGGCGTCCCGTCCGACCCGACGTCGACGGTCAACTGCTACCCGAACTACTCGAACCCGGCCAACACCTGCCGCCCCGACGTGCGTTCCTACGCGGACCCGCAGCCCGGCGTGTGGGAGATCGAGGTCGAGTCGCGCCGTACGTCGCCGCTGCTGGACAACCCGTACAAGCTGGATGTGGCCGTGCTCGGCGTGGCCTTCGAGCCGGAGACCGTGACCGTGAAGGAGGCGAAGGTCGGCACCCCGGCCGCCGCCTCCTGGAAGGTGACGAACGGCTTCGCCGCGATCGACGGCAAGCTGGTGGGTGGTTCGCTCGGCTCGTCGAAGACGACCCGTCCGTCGATCAAGCAGCGCGAGACGCAGACCACCACGGTCGAGGTGCCCGCGGGCGCGAAGTCGCTGGACGTGGCCATCGGCCGCGTCTCGGACGCCGCCGCTGACCTGGACCTGGTGGTCTACGACGCCGCCGGCAAGCAGGTCGGCAGGTCCGCCGACGGCGACTCGGAGGAGTCGGTCTCCGTGCCCTCGCCGGCCGCCGGCAAGTACACCGTCGAGGTCGTCGGCTACTCGGTGCCGTCCGGCACGACCGAGTACGACTACCGGGACGTGTTCTTCGCTCCCTCCCTCGGCAGCGTCACGGTCGACGGGTCGGCGCCGGTGAAGCTCGGCACGGGCGACTCGGCGACGGTCTCGGGCAGCGTCACCGCCGCGGCGACCGCGCCCGAGGGGCGTGAGTTCTTCGGCGAGGTCCAGCTGGTCAACGCGCGCGGGACGGCCGCGGGCGTGGGCAGCGTGAAGATCGAGAAGGTCGTGCCGTAGCGGTTGGACGGCATCGGAGGGCGGGCGTCCCGGCTGGGCGCCCGCCCTCGCTGTTTCCGTCCGCTGCTCACTCGCAGGGCAGGGTCGCCGACTCCGGCAGGGCGGCGGTGATCCAGGCGCGTTCGGGGGCGATCTCCTTCTCGCCGACGCTCCACAGGTCCGGCTGGGCCTGCCCGCGCGTGATCCCGACGAGGACGTGGTCGCCCGGCCGCGGCCGGGGGTCGACGTCCTCGTCCATGGGGAAGACGATCCGGTCCTGGCCCTTGGCGGGCTTGTAGGAGCGGCCCACGTCGAGGGTGACGCGGTCCTGGCGGGCACCGGGGAACGGTTCGACCTCGACGACGGTGCCCTCGGCCACGAGCCGGGCGCAGGCCAGATAACCGGCGTGACCGAGCTTGGCGCCCTCCTGGCCACGCGCCGGACCGGCCGCGGTATCGGCGGCCGAGCCGGAGCCCGCATCGTCCCCCGCCCCGTGATCGCCCTGCACGACGAGCCATCCCATACCGACCACGACGGTGGCGGCCACGGCAGCGACGAGCCCGCGCAGGACGACACCGCGGGCCCGACTACGCCGCCCGGACCGCCCCCCATGTGCCCGGGACCCCATGGGCAGCACCCTGACGGACGGGTCACCGGCCGCGCCCGACAGGTCGGCGTGCACGGCCCGCGGGCCGTCCACCGAGACTCCCCCCGGCGGATCCACCACTTCCGGCGACGGGTCCACACCCGCCCCCCGCCCGGCAGCGTGCGCGGAGCGCGGGTCGGCCGCCGGGGGTCCCCCCGGCGGAGCCGCCGCTTCCGTTCGAGTCCGCGCCCCGGTGTCGGTCCCGGCGCGGGGCTCCGGCTCGGGGCCGGCCACGTCCGCCCCTGTGGCGTTCGCCAGGGTGTCTCCCATCAGCAGCAACTGATCCCGTAGCAGTGCCACGTCCGCCGCGGCCGCGCGGTGGGCCGTCATGAAAGTCGGGTCCCGACGGGCCCCCTCCGGCAGCGGGTCGCCGACGAGCACTGCCATCAGCGCGTCCATGCCGTCGTAGTCGGCGTCGCGCCGGTCGTCGTCGTTCCGGGCGGTCACGTCACACCACCTCGTCCTCGTGCAGGCGGGCGCGCAGAGCCCGTACCGCCGTGTGCAGCCTGCTCTTGACCGTGCCCTCCGGGACGCCGAGCTGCTCGGCGATGGACCGGACCGGCAGGTCGGCGTAGAAACGCAGCACGACGACCTGCCGCTGGGCGTCGGGCAGCTCGTCCAGGCCCTGGGCGACGGCGAGGGACAGCACGCTGGTGTCCTCGCCGGAGGGATGCGCCGGCTGCCGCAGGGCGGCCAGCCGCTCCCCGAGGCGCTCCTGGCGGCGTTTGGCGCGGTGCCAGTCCATGGCCAGGTTGGACGCGACCACCGCCGCCCACGCCGACACGTCCCGCGGCGCCTCCCGGCCGCTCGCGGCCCGCTCCAGCAACCGCAGGCGGACCTGCTGCACCCCGTCCGGCAGGTCCGCCTGCGGCACTCCGCCGAGCGCGAGCACCGCCCGCACCCGGCGCTCCTGTGCCGCGTCCAGCGGATCGTCGCCGGTCCCGGCGTGCGCCTCCCGGCCCCGCCGGGCCCTCCCGCGCAGCAGCACAAGCCACCCCCCCTCGCCGTGTTTCTCCTATGACGCCGGCACGGCCCGGAACGTTCGGTCCTTTTTCCGGCAGGACGACGGCAGGGCGTGGCAGGACGGCAGAGGCATACGTCACACTCCCGTGTGGCCGAGAGCAACAGGGGCAGGCGACCTTGCGGCGTATGCCCCCCCGGCAGACGATTTTCTCCAGCTCAGCGGGGGTGGGCGCCGGACGTCCGCAACCATGGAACGGGACACGTCGTCCCACTCCCCGGGCAGACCGGGGAAAGAAGTGGACAGGCGGGCCGTGGTCGGCCGCATGATGGAAAAGCCTCGGCCAAGCAACGAGTACGTGAAGAGACGCAGGAGAGGGAGTCACCGTGAGGGTCGGAATCGTCGGAGCCACCGGACAGGTGGGCACGGTCATGCGCAGGATCCTCACGGAGCGGAACTTCCCGGTCACGGAGCTGCGCCTGTTCGCCTCGGCCCGTTCCGCGGGCACGCAGCTGGACGGCGTGACGGTGGAGGACGCGGCGACCGCCGACTACACCGGCCTGGACATCGTGCTGTTCTCCGCGGGCGGTGCCACGTCCAAGGCGCTGGCCGAGAAGGTCGCCTCCCAGGGCGCCGTCGTGATCGACAACTCCTCCGCCTGGCGCAAGCACCCGGAGGTGCCGCTGGTCGTCTCCGAGGTGAACCCGCACGCGATCGCGAACCGCCCCAAGGGCATCATCGCCAACCCGAACTGCACGACGATGGCCGCGATGCCGGTGCTCCGTCCGCTGCACGCGGAGGCGGGCCTGGAAGCCCTGGTCGTCGCCACGTACCAGGCGGTCTCCGGCTCCGGCCTCGCGGGCGTCGCCGAGCTGCACGGCCAGACGCAGAAGGTCGTCGCCGAAGCGGACAAGCTGACGCACGACGGCGAGGCGGTCGACTTCCCCGAGCCGGGCGTCTACAAGCGCCCCATCGCCTTCAACGTACTGCCGCTCGCGGGCAACATCGTCGACGACGGTCTGAACGAGACCGACGAGGAGCAGAAGCTCCGCAACGAGTCCCGCAAGATCCTTGAGATCCCCGAGCTGAAGGTCTCCGGCACCTGTGTGCGCGTCCCGGTCTTCTCCGGCCACTCGCTGCAGATCAATGCCCGCTTCGCCCGCCCGATCTCCCCGGAGCGCGCGACGGAGCTGCTGAAGGACGCCCCGGGCGTCGAGCTCTCCGACATCCCCACCCCCCTCCAGGCCGCCGGCAACGACCCGTCCTACGTCGGCCGCATCCGCCGCGACGAGACGGTGGACAACGGCCTGGCCCTCTTCGTCTCCAACGACAACCTCCGCAAGGGCGCGGCCCTCAACGCGGTCCAGATCGCGGAGCTGGTGGCGGCCGAGCTCAAGGGCTAGCCCCTGCGGACCTCATAGAGGAAACACCCGTACTCGACGGCCCGGACGTGGACGAGCGCCACGGCCGGGTCGTCGAACGCTTCCCCGAAGGCCCGCTCGAAGGCATCCGGCTCCTGGACCAGCCGCCCGCCCAGGATGTGCCCCTCGGCGGAGTAGCGGCGGACCGTGCGGTGGGCGTTGGTGAAGGGCAGGGCGGCGCCGGCGTCCGGTCCCGGGCAGTCGTCGGCGTGGATGAAGACCGGGCCCACTTCGTCGTACGCGCCGGGGTCCACGCCCTGGTCCGCCGCCCAGCGGCGCAGCGGGGCGTAGGACACCAGGGCGATGCGCTCGCCGGGCTCGCTGCGGCACAGGCAGCAGCGGAGGGGTGCCCCGCCCTCGGTGTCGGTGAAGGGGGCCGTGGGGCGGCCCGCGTCGTCCGTCGCGCGCAGTTCCTTCAGGACGCGCGGGGCGATGGGCTCTGCGGTGTACGTCGTCGTCATGCTCCTCAGACTTGCGCGCCCGGGGCCTCCGTACCGGCGGAATCCGGACGTCGTATTGCCTCTGCCCCGGGCCGCCCGGCCCGTACGACCGCGGGCAGGGCCAGCAGCGCCAGGCCACCGCCCACGCAGAGCACCGCCGTCGGGCCGAGGGCGTCGGCCGCGCGGCCCCCGGTGAACGCGCCCAGCGCGATCCCCGTGTTGAAGACGCCCGCGAAGAGCGCCGAACCGGCCTCGCGGGCCCTCGGTGCGGCGGCCGACAGCCAGTTCTGGGCGGACACCGAGACGCCCCCGTAGACCAGGCCCCAGACGACGAGCAGCGGCGTCGAGGCGGCGAGCGAGACCGCCGCCGGGATCAGCAGCAGGACGACCGTGCCCAGCCCGGCCGCGATGACCAGCAGGGCCCGGCGTGGGTCGCGGGCCGCCAGCCATCCGCCGGCGAAGGTGCCGGCGACTCCGGCCAGGCCGTAGCCGAGGAGGAGGGTGCTGACCGTTCCCGCGCCCAGACCGGGGACGCGTTCCAGGACCGGGCGGACGTAGGTGTACGCCGTGAAGTGGCCGGTGACCAGCAGCGCTGTCACGAGCAGGCCGCGGGAGACCGGCGGCGTGCGCAGCAGGGCCGGGAACGTGCCGAGCCTGACGGGGCGTTCGGGCGGCAGCGGCGGCAGGGCGAGGGCCAGGGCTCCGGCGACGGCCGCCGCGAGGACGGCCAGGGCGGCGAACGCCCAGCGCCAGCCCGCGAGCGAGCCGAGGAAGGTGCCGGCGGGGACGCCCAGCACCGAGGCCACCGCTATCCCGCTGAAGATCAGCGCGGTCGCCCGGCCCGCCCGGTCCGGCGGCATCAGCCGTGCCCCCAGCCCGGCCGCGATCGCCCACACCCCGCCGATGCACACCCCGACCAGGGCGCGCGCGAGCAGCAGGACGGCGATGTGCGGGGCCAGGGCGGAGAGCACGTTCGCGGCCCCGAGCAGGAGCAGCAGCGCGCACAGCACCGTGCGCCGGTCGGCGCGGCGGGCCGCGACCGGCAGCAGGGGCGCACTCGCCGCGGCGACCAGGCCGGGCAGGGTGACGGCGAGCCCGGCGGTGCCGGCGGAGACGTGCAGGCCGGTACCGAGCGAGGTGAGCAGGCCGACCGGGAGCATCTCGGTGGTGACGACGGAGAAGGTGGCGCCGGCCAGGGCCAGGACGGCGGGCCAGGGGCGCGCCGGCCTGCCGGTGCCGGTCTCCGGGGCGGTGGTCATGGAGGTCGTGGAGCTGGTGGAGGGCATGCCTCCACCTTTTTGCGCGGCCCGCCCGGGAACAACGGCGAAGTCCTCACCCTTGCATGAGCGGGACTGATCGATCGGAACCGAGGGGAAACGGCCGTGGCGGGGCTGGAGTTGCGGGAGCTGGAGTGCTTCCTGGTGCTGTCCGAGGAGCTGCACTTCGGCCGGACCGGGGAGCGGCTGTACGTCTCGCAGAGCAGGGTGAGCCAGTTGCTGAGCGCGCTGGAGCGCCGGGTGGGCGGCCGTCTGGTGCACCGCACCAGCCGCCGGGTCGCCCTGACGCCGCTCGGCGAGCGGTTCGTACAGCGGCTGCGTCCGGCGTACGGCGGGCTGCGGGACGCCGTGGACGACGCACGGGCCGCCGCCCGGGGTGTCGAGGGCACCCTGCGGATCGGTTTCCAGGGGACGGCGGACACCGGGCTGACGGCGGCGGTGCGGGCCTTCCGGTCCGCGCACCCGGAGTGCGTGACGGACGTGGTGGAGATTCCGCTCGCCGATCCCTTCGGCGCCGTGCGCGAGGGCACGGTGGACGCGGCGGTCGTCCTGCTTCCCGTCGAGGAACCCGACCTGGTGCTGGGCCCGGTCTTCTCCGAGCGGCCCCAGACGGTCGCGGTCGGCCGGGACCACCCGTTCGCGTCCCTCGCGCAGGTGACCGCGGCGCAGGTGGCGGCGGCCCCGCTGGTCACGGCCGCTCCCCCGGCCCCCGCGTACTGGCGGGCGGCCCACGCCCCGTCCGCCGTGCCGGGCCCGGCGGTGACCACCCTGCAGGAGGGCCTGACCCAGGTCGCGGCCGGCCGCGCGGCCATGCTGCTGTGCCGGCCCACGGCCGCGTACCACCGGCGCGAGGACGTGGTGTTCGTACCGGTGGAGGGCGTGCCCGAGTCGGCTCTCGGCCTGGTGTGGCACCGGGACGGGGAAACGGCGGCGGTGCGCGAGTTCGCCCGGGCCCTCGCCGGGCGAGGGGTATCCCTAGGAGACACCCAGGTCGTCGCCTGATGCGAGGCTGCCGTGGAAAGATGGCGCAACCCACCCATACCGAGGAGATGACCGCGTGCCTGGCACAAACCTGACCCGCGAAGAGGCGCAGCAGCGGGCGAAGCTGCTCGCCGTTGAGTCGTACGAGATCGAACTCGACCTCTCCGGCGCGCAGGAGGGCGGCACCTACCGGTCCGTGACCACGGTGCGCTTCGACGTCACGGAGAACGGGGCGGAGTCGTTCATCGACCTGGTGGCCCCGGCCGTGCACGAGGTGACCCTCAACGGGGACTCCCTCGACCCCGCCGAGGTCTTCGCGGACTCCCGGATCGCCCTGCGCGGCCTGCTGGAGGGCCGCAACATCCTCCGGGTGGTCGCCGACTGCGCGTACACCAACACCGGTGAGGGCCTGCACCGTTTCGTCGACCCGGTCGACGACCAGGCCTACCTCTACACCCAGTTCGAGGTGCCGGACGCCCGCCGCGTGTTCGCGAGCTTCGAGCAGCCGGACCTGAAGGCGACCTTCCAGTTCACCGTGAGGGCGCCGGAGGGCTGGACCGTCATCTCCAACTCGCCGACGCCCGAACCGCAGGACAGCGTCTGGGTGTTCGAGCCGACGCCGCGCATCTCGACGTACATCACGGCGCTCATCGTCGGCCCGTACCACTCGGTGCACAGCGTGTACGAGAAGGACGGCCAGTCCGTCCCGCTCGGCATCTACTGCCGCCCCTCGCTCGCCGAGTACCTCGACTCGGACGCCGTCTTCGAGGTGACCCGGCAGGGCTTCGAGTGGTTCCAGGAGAAGTTCGACTACACGTACCCGTTCAAGAAGTACGACCAGCTGTTCGTGCCGGAGTTCAACGCGGGCGCGATGGAGAACGCGGGCGCGGTGACCATCCGCGACCAGTACGTGTTCCGGTCGAAGGTGACGGACGCGGCGTACGAGGTGCGCGCGGAGACCATCCTGCACGAGCTGGCCCACATGTGGTTCGGCGACCTCGTGACGATGGAGTGGTGGAACGACCTGTGGCTGAACGAGTCGTTCGCCACGTACACGTCCATCGCCTGCCAGGCCTCCGCTCCGGGCTCGCGCTGGCCGCACTCGTGGACGACGTTCGCCAACTCCATGAAGACGTGGGCCTACCGGCAGGATCAGCTGCCCTCCACGCATCCGATCATGGCGGACATCAGCGACCTGGACGACGTCCTGGTCAACTTCGACGGCATCACGTACGCCAAGGGTGCCTCCGTGCTCAAGCAGCTCGTCGCGTACGTCGGCGAGGACGAGTTCTTCGCGGGCGTGCAGGCGTACTTCAAGGCGCACGCGTACGGCAACACGCGCCTGTCCGACCTGCTGGGCGCCCTGGAGACGACCTCCGGGCGGGACCTGAAGTCCTGGTCGAAGGCGTGGCTGGAGACCGCCGGCATCAACGTGCTGCGCCCGGAGATCGAGACGGGCGCCGACGGTGTCGTCACGTCCTTCGCCATCCGCCAGGAGGCCCCGGCCCTGCCCGCCGGCGCGAAGGGCGAGCCGACGCTGCGCCCGCACCGGATCGCCGTCGGCCTGTACGAACTCGACGACGCCAGCGGCAAGCTGGTGCGCGAGGAGCGGATCGAGCTGGACGTGGACGGCGAGCTGACCGCCGTGCCACAGCTGGTCGGCAAGCGCCGCCCGGCCGTGATCCTGCTCAACGACGACGACCTGTCCTACGCGAAGGTCCGCCTGGACGAGCAGTCCCTGGCCTTCGTGACGGAACACCTCGGCGACTTCGAGTCCTCCCTGCCGCGCGCCCTGTGCTGGGCGTCGGCCTGGGACATGACCCGCGACGCCGAACTGGCGGCCCGCGACTACCTGTCCCTGGTGCTGTCCGGCATCGGCAAGGAGTCCGACATCGGTGTCGTGCAGTCGCTGCAGCGCCAGGTGAAGCTGGCGGTCGACCTGTACGCCGACCCGGCCGCCCGCGAGGCGCTGCTGGCCCGCTGGACCGACGCGACGCTGGCCCACCTGCGGGCGGCGGCACCGGGCAGCGACCACCAGCTGGCGTGGGCGCGCGCGTTCGCCGCGACGGCCCGCACGCCCGAGCAGCTGGACCTGCTGGACGCGCTGCTGGAGGGCTCGCAGACGATCGAGGGCCTGGTCGTCGACACGGAGCTGCGCTGGTCGTTCGTCCAGCGGCTCGCGGCCGTGGGCCGGTTCGACGAGACGGAGATCGCGGGCGAGTACGACCGCGACCGTACGGCCGCCGGTGAGCGCCACGCCGCCACGGCCCGCGCGGCCCGCCCGACCCCGGAGGCCAAGGCGGAGGCGTGGGCGTCGGTCGTCGACTCCGACAAGCTGCCGAACGCCGTGCAGGAGGCGGTCATCGCCGGCTTCGTCCAGACCGACCAGCGTGAGCTGCTCGCCCCGTATGCGGACCGCTACTTCGAGGTGGTCAAGGACATCTGGGACTCCCGCTCCCACGAGATGGCCCAGCAGATCGCCGTGGGCCTCTACCCGACGGTCCAGGTCTCCCGGGAGACCCTGGACAAGACGGACGCCTGGCTGACCTCCGCCGAGCCGACCGCGGCCCTGCGGCGGCTGGTCTCGGAGTCCCGGGCGGGCGTCGAGCGCGCGCTGCGGGCACAGCGGGCGGACGCGGCGGCGGAGTAGCCGTTCCCCGTCGTCACGACTGCGGGGGCGCCCGGCACTGTGCCGGGCGCCCCCTTGCTGTGCATGCGCCTGCGCAAGGAGGACCTGGACCGCAGGTTCCCCGGCCTGATCCGGGCCGTCATCGCCGCGGACCGCGCCCCACGCTGACATACGCCTCGGGCCTGCCGCCGCGCCGAGAGGCAGAAGGCCGTACCGCCCGGTCGACAGCGAGGGTGCGCGGGGCCGCCACCTTCCGTCGCGGTCCGATCTGCCCTGCCACCGTCGCTCCGAACGCCAGCACCATGCCCGCCAGTTGGACGGGAGTCAGCGCCTGGCCGAGCGCCGCCCAGCCGACGACGGCCGCGGTCAGCGGGGAGAGCGGGCCGAGGAAGGTCACCTGGGTGGCGGTGAGACGGCCGATGCCGCGGAACCACAGCCAGTACGCGATCGCCGTGTTCGCCACGGCGAGGTAGAGGTAGCCGCCGACCGCCCGGCCGTCCAGCGCCGGCGGCGCGCCCTCGACGAGGAAGGCGAGGGGCGCGATGAGCAGGCCGCCCGCGGTCAGCTGCCAGCCGGTGAGGGCCAGCGGGCCGACGCCCTCGGGGCGGCCCCACCGCTTGGTGAGCACGGTGCCGGTGGACATGGACGCGGTGGAGGCGAGGGCCGCCAGCACGCCCGGGAGGTCCAGCGCCCCGGCCGCCTGAAGCACGACCAGGCTGACGCCGAACGCGGCCGCGATCCCCGTGAGCAGCGTGCGCGGCGTCGGCCGCTGCCCCAGCAGCAACGCCGCGAGGCCGACCACGAACAGCGGGCCGACGGAGCCGACGACCGCCGCCATGCCGCCGGGCAGCCGGTACGCGGCGAGGAACAGCAGCGGGAAGAAGGCGCCGATGTTCAGCGCGCCCAGCACCACCGACTTCCACCACCAGGCACCGCGCGGCAGCACCCGGGCGAGGGCGAGCAGCAGCAGACCGGCCGGCAGGGCGCGCATGAGGCCGGTGAACAGGGGGCGGTCGGCCGGGAGGAACTCGGTGGTGACGGCATAGGTCGTGCCCCAGGAGACGGGCGCGAGGGCGGTGAGGGTGATGAGAGCCGGGCGGGAGATGGCCATGAGAGGCGCCCTTCGAGTAGGTCGGCAGAAAGTAGCTTAGCCCTAAGCTACTTTCCGTCAAGCTACTTTCTTGCGGGCGACCCAGAGCGGCCGGATACTCGTGCCATGAGCGAACGCCCCGAGCAGCGCAAGGACCCCGTCGACGCGATCATCGACCAGTGGGCGACGGTGCGGCCCGACCTCGACACCGCCGCCATGGAGGTCTTCGGCCGCATCTACCGGCTCTCGCGCGCGATGGGCGACCGGACGGAGAAGGCGTACGCGCGGTTCGGGATCGGCCGCGGGGAGTTCGACGTCCTCGCGACACTGCGCCGCGCCGGTGAGCCCTACACACTCTCGCCCCGCCAGCTCTCGGCCACACTGATGCTCACGACGGGCGGGATGACGGGCCGTCTCGACAAGCTGGAGCGCGCCGGGCTGCTGCGCCGCTCCCCCGACCCGCACGACCGCCGGGGCCTGCAGGTCACACTCACCGACAAGGGCCTGGAGCTGATCGACGAGGCGGTCGGCGCCGGAGTCGCCGTCCAGACGGAGGCACTGTCCGGCCTCGACGCCGAGCAGGCCGGACAGCTGGCGGAGCTGCTCAGGGAGCTGCTCAGGACGGCGGAGGGCCGGCAGGACTGAGCCGGCGTCCGCGGATCCGCCGGCCTGCCCCTGTACCGGCGCCGGCCCGCCGAGGTGCTACCCCACGTGCGCGGCGACGGCCGCCTCGATCGCCCGGGCGTCCGCCGCGTCGGCCGCCCACGCCGCGTACCCGTCGGGCCGCACCAGCACGGTCGTACGGCGGTCACCCGCCCAGCGCTCCACGGCCAGCCGGTCCTCACGGTCGCCCCCGGCCCGGTACGGCTCCGGGGTGATCAGCACGAACCGGCCGCCCCGCATCGCCTCGTGGAGGCGACCGCCCCCGGCCAGGGCGACGTCCGGGACGCGGCGGCCGGTGAAACGGTGGGAGCCGCGGGGAGCGGGGTAGCGGTATCCGATGCCGGTGACCTGGCCGAGCGCCTTGCGACGGGCGGGGCCGACGGCGCCGAGGAAGGTGGCGAAGGCGGTGCGCAGGGCGATCGTCCAGGGCCGCCTGGCCATGGCGGCGCGCACGATACCGCCACTGCTGCGCAGCACCGACCTGCCGACGGGGTGGCGTTCGGCCTGGTAGGTGTCGAGGAGCGGGTCTGCCGCGTGTCCCTTGAGGACGGCGGCCAGCTTCCAGCTCAGGTTGGCCGCGTCCTGGAGGCCGGTGTTCATGCCCTGGGCACCGGCCGGGGTGTGGACGTGCGCGGCGTCCCCGGCGAGGAAGACACGGTTGACCCGGTAGGCGGGTGCCTGCCGCTCGTCGCTGTGGAAGCGGGAGATCCAGCGCGGGTCGTGCATCCCGAAGTCCCGGCCGAGGGCGCGCCGGGTGGTCTCCCTGATCTCGTCGAGCCCGACGGGCGCGTCGTCGGGGAGCTCGCGACCGCGGTCCCAGCAGACGACGCGGTGGTAGCCGTCGCCGAACGGGACGAGGAAGGCGAAGGCGTCGCCGACGGCGTCGAAGGTGAGCAGCTCCCCGGGCTCCTCGGTCACCCGTACGTCCGCGAGCATGACGGAGCGGATCACCGAACGGCCGGGGAACGGCAGCCCGATCGCGTTCCGCACCGTGCTGCGCATCCCGTCGGCGCCGACGACGTACGCCGCGCGCAGCGCCTCCGCGCCGCCGCCGGGCCCGCGGACCTCGACCGTCACGCCCCGCGCGTCCTGCGTCAGCCCGGTCACCTCGGTCTCGTACCGGAACTCGGCCCCGGCCTGACGCGCCCGCCGCTCCAGAGCCTTCTCCACCTCGTACTGCGGCAGGACGAGGAGGTGGTTGAAGCGGGACGGAAGCGTGGAGAGGTCGAGGCTGAGGCGGCCGTAGAGCTGGAACCGACCGAGCCGCCGGCCCACGGCTTCCAGCTCCTCGGCCAGCCCTCGGGCGTCCAACTGCTCCAGCGTGCGGGCGTGCAGGACGAACGCACGGGAGAGGTTGCCGATCTTGTGCGGGCGCTTCTCGACGACGGTGACGGGGACACCGGCGGTGGCCAGGTCGCCTGCCAGGAGAAGGCCGGTGGGGCCGGAACCGACGACGATCACGGTACGGGTGGTGTCGCTCATCAGGGCCTCCCTGTAGGCCAACACGTGTTGGTCGACGACCGGTTGGTCGACGACCGGTTGGTCAACGCACGTTTGCCAACACCCGTTGACCAACGGTCGTTGACCAACGTAAAGCCGCACGCACACTTCGTCAACGCTTGTTGGCCTACACGTGTTGGCATACGCTCGTTGGCATGCCCGACAACAAGCCCGCCGTCCCCTCCAGACGCTCGGACACCACCCGCGCCGCCATCCTCGACGCCGCCCGCGAGCGTTTCGCCGCCGACGGCTACGAACGCGCCACCATCCGCACCATCGCGCGGGACGCGGGAATCGACCCGTCCATGGTGATGCGGTACTACGGCAGCAAGGAGGGCCTGTTCGCAGCGGCCGTCGCCGTCGATCTGAAGCTGCCCGACCTGGGCCCGCTGCCCCGGGAGGAGGTCGGGTCCGCCCTCGTGACCCACTTCCTCGCCATGTGGGAGGAGAACGAGGTCCTCACGGCCCTGCTGAGGGTCGGTGCCACCAGCCAGGCCGGGGCCGAGCGCATGCAGGGCATCTTCCAGGACCAGCTGCTCCCGGTCGCCCGCCAGGTGTGCCCCGACCCCGAGCAGGTCCCGGCGCGGGCCGCGCTCACCGCCACGCAGCTGCTCGGGATGGCGCTCGCCCGGTACGTCCTGCGCCTCCCACCGGCCGTGGCGCTCAGCCGCCAGGAGATCGTGGCCTGGCTGGCGCCGACGGTGCAGCGCTATCTGACGGCACCGAATCCCTGACGCCCGGCCGACCAGACGCCCGCCCGCCGGACAAGCCGAGGGCGCCGCCCCGGTCCTCGTACGGCGGCATGCGCGTGCGTACGACGGGGACGGCGCCCTCGGAAAAGGCGCGCGGCGGACTCGAAGCGAGCCCCGGTCAGGCCTTCGCTTCGGCCTTGCCCTCAGCCTTGGTCGTGATGTTGGAGCTGGTCGGGTCCTTCTTCTTGTGCGACTTGTCCCCGACCATCACCAGACCGGCGATGACCAGGTACAGCACGATCGGGGCCACGACGAAGAGGCCCAGCGTCTCGATGACGCTCAGGCCCGGGCCGGGGTCGTCACCGTCGTCGCGGGTGAGCGCGGAGGCGGGCGACGACATGAGCAGCATCATCAGCGTCGTACCGGCTGCCAGGGCGCCGGCTCGCAGGGCGTTCTTCTTGTCCACGGTGCCAAAAGTATCCAACGCCGGCCGGGGCCGCGCGCCCGGGGTGCCGTAAGAGCCGTCTTCACTCGTCGGACGCGCCGGCCGGCTGTCGCAGAACCTCGATGAGGGCGTGCAGCCGCGGCGACGCCGCCAGTTGCTCCAGCGTGACGGGACGTCCCTCCGCGTCCGCGATCGGCAGCCGCCAGTTCGGGTACTGGTCCCACGTCCCCGGGAGGTTCTGCGGGCGGCGGTCGCCCACCCCGTCCGGGAGCCAGACGCCGACCATGCGGGCCGGGGTGCGGAGCAGGAAACGGTGGACGGCCTGGATCTCGGCCTCCTCCGAGGAGGTGTCGGTGCCGCCGGTGCCGTGCAGCAGGCCGAGCTCGGTGAGCAGGGCCAGCCACTCGGCGATGTCGGCGGCGGCCTCGGCGCGCTCCTCCTGCAGCGGGCGGGTCAGCAGGCCCAGGCTGTCGCGGAGCTCGACGTGCTCGCCGGTGAGGCGGGCGGCCGTGGAGGGCAGGTCGTGGGTGGTGGCGGTGGCCAGGCAGTCGGCGCGCCAGCGGTCGGGGGGCAGCGGTCGGCCGTCGCCCTCCCAGTCGCGTTCGAACCACAGGACGGACGTGCCGAGCACCCCGCGCTCGCGCAGCGCCTCGCGCACGCCCGGTTCGACGGTGCCCAGGTCCTCACCGATCACCAGCGCCCCGGCCCGGGAAGCCTCCAGGACGAGGACGGCGAGCATGGCCTCGGCGTCGTAGCGGACGTAGGTGCCCTCGGTCGGTGGCCGGCCCTGCGGCACCCACCACAGGCGGAACAGGCCCATGACGTGGTCGATGCGCAGGGCTCCGGCGTAGCGGAACAGGGCGCGCAGCAGCTCGCGGAAGGGGGCGTAGCCGGACTCGGCGAGGCGGTCGGGGCGCCAGGGCGGCAGGCCCCAGTCCTGGCCGCGGGCGTTGAAGGCGTCCGGCGGGGCGCCCACCGACATGCCGGCGGCGAAGTACTCCTGCTGGGCCCAGGCGTCGGCGCCGCCGGGGTGGACGCCGACCGCGAGGTCGTGCACGATCCCGACCGGCATTCCGGCCTCGCGCCCGGCGCGCTGCGCGGCGGTCAGCTGGGTGTCGGTGAGCCAGGCGAGCCGGGACCAGAAGTCCACCCGGTCCATGAGCCCGTTGCGGGCCCGGGCGGTCTCGGCCGAGCGCGGGTCGCGCAGGCCGGTCGGCCAGCGGTGCCAGTCCGGGCCGTGCACCTCGGCCAGCGCGCACCAGGTGGCGTGGTCCTCCAGGGCCCGCCCCTGCTCGGCGAGGAAGTCGCAGTAGGCGGCGCGCCTGCCGGGACCGAGCGGTACCTCGCACAGCAGCTCGAGCGCCTCCCGCTTGAGCTCCCACACGGCGTCCCGGTCGATCAGCGCGCCCTTCTCCAGCACCGCTTCACGCAGCCGGCCGGAGCGCTCCAGCAGCGCGCGCAGCCGATCGCGGTCCTCGACGTACGCGCATTCGGGGACGTCCTCGATGCGCAGGTGCACCGGGTCGGGGAAGCGCCGCGAGGAGGGGCGGTACGGGGAGGGGTCGGTGGGGGCGCCGGGCACGGCCGCGTGCAGCGGGTTGACCTGGACGAATCCGGCGCCGAGCGACCGCCCGGCCCAGCCGGCCAGCTCGGCGAGGTCGCCCAGGTCGCCCATGCCCCAGGAACGGCGGGACAGCAGGGAGTAGAGCTGGACGAGGAGTCCGTGGGAGCGGCCGGTGGGAGTGGGCAGGCGGGCCGGGGCGACGACCAGGTGGGCGGTGGCCGTGCGGCCGTCGGGGACGGTGGCGGTCAGCCGGTGGACCCCGGGCGGGAGGTGTTCGGCCGAGGCGCGTGTCTCGCCCTGCTCGGTCTCGATCAGCAGCCGGCTTCCCTCGGGGAGCGCGGCCAGGGCGGCCGGGGGGCCGGCGCCCCAGCCGACCACCGTGGGCGGCAGCAGCCTGGTGCCCCGGTCCCGCTCCCGGGCGGCGAGCGCGGCGCGGACGGCGCCGGGCGTGCTCGCGGCCACGCCGAGAGCGGCCAGGGTGAGGGTCACCGCGGCGGCCGAGGCCGCGACCGTACGGTCCGGGGACGGGCTGTACGAAGTGGCGACGCCGTGCAGTTCGGCGAGGCGGGACAGGTCCTCGGAAGGCGGTTCGGCCGGCCGGGGTGCGGTCATCTAGGACCTCGTGAAGTCCGGGACGAAGGCGGAGGGTTCGCTGGTCAGGGGGGCGGATTCGGCGAGCGGCGGCTCGCTGGTGAGGGGCTCGGCGTCGGGCAGCGGAGTCTCGCTGGTCAGCGGGGGCTCGGCGCAGGTGCTCTCGGAGCTGAAGACGCAGTAGTGGGGGTCTTCGTAGCGGGGATCGTCATAGTGGGGGTCGAGGTCGGCGGACGTGTCCGCCACGGGTTTGGACGGGGCCGGGAGCGGGAGGAAAGTCATCGCAGCCACGGGGGCCTCCTTGTCGGGTACGGCATTCAACGGTTATCGCAGCCCTACCCAGTCGACGCGAAGGCAGACACCCCAGGCCGGACATCGTGCTTCTGCTCACATTCCACTGCCCTCCACCCCTTCCAGATTCCGGCAATCCAGTGATAACGGCCACTCTCGTTGACACCTTCACCGGGCGGGTGGTGGGCTCGTTCTCCCGGTCGAACACACCTGGAGGGGGCCTGTGGGACTGCGGCGTGGGAAGCGGGCGGCGGCTCTCGCCGTCGCCGTCGTCGCCGGAACCCTGGGCGCCCCTTCCGCTGCGGTGGCGGCCCCTCCCGTCCCGGGCGCGACCGCCTCACCCACCGCCGACACCGCCGAGCCGGGCCTCTCGGTCTGGCCGCGCCCCCAGTCCCTGCGCGCGAACGGCGCACCGGTCGCGGTCACCGGCGAGGTCGCGCTGATCACCGGCCCATCGTCGGACAGGTACGCCCTCGAAACCCTGCGCGGGCTACTGCTGCAGGCCGGGGCCCGGCGCATCACGGACTCGGCCGGGCCCGGGGCGCTGGTCGTGCGGGTGCGGACGGAGCCCGTCCGCCGGGGCGACCGCCACGCCCTCCCGGCCGGGGGATACGAGCTGTCCGTGGGCGGGGGCGGCGTCTCCCTGACCGGCACCGGCGGGGACGGGCTGTTCCACGCGGTGCAGACCCTGCGGCAGCTCCTGCGTCCGGACGGGACGATCACGGCGGCCGTCGTACGCGACTGGCCCGGCACCGCCGTACGCGGTATCACCGAGGGCTTCTACGGCACCGCGTGGACGCGGCGGCAGCGGCTGGCGCAGGTCGACTTCATGGGGCGCACCAAGCAGAACCGCTATCTGTACGCCCCCGGGGACGACCTGTACCGGCAGGCGCGCTGGCGCGAGCCGTACCCGGCGGGGCAGCGCGCCGAGTTCCGGGAGCTGGCCGAGCGGGCGCGCCGCAACCACGTCACGCTCGGCTGGGCGGTGGCCCCGGGCCAGGCGATGTGTTTCGCGTCGGACGCCGACGTACGCGCGCTGACGCGCAAGCTCGACGCGATGTGGGCGCTCGGCTTCCGGGCCTTCCAGCTCCAGTTCCAGGACGTCAGCTACAGCGAGTGGCACTGTGACGCGGACGCCGACCGGTTCGGCTCCGGCCCGAGGGCGGCCGCGCGGGCGCAGGCCCGGGTGGCGAACGCGGTGGCCCGGCACCTGGCGGAACGGCACCCCGGCGCCGCCGGTCTGTCGCTGATGCCGACCGAGTACTACGAGGACGGCACGACCGACTACCGGCGGGCCCTGGCAGGCACGCTGGACCCGGGTGCCGAGGTGGCGTGGACGGGTGTCGGGGTGGTGCCCCGCACCATCACGGGCGGTGAACTGGCCGACGCCCGGGAGGCGTTCCGGCATCCGCTGGTCACGATGGACAACTACCCGGTCAACGACTACGAGCCCGGCCGTCTCTTCCTCGGCCCCTACCGGGGCCGCGAGCCGGCCGTCGCCACCGGCTCGGCCGCCCTGCTCGCCAACGCGATGCAGCAGCCCGAGGCGTCCCGCATCCCCCTGTTCACCGCCGCCGACTACGCCTGGAACCCGCGCGCCTACCGCCCCGGGGAGTCCTGGCGCGCCGCGATCGCCGACCTGGCGGGCGGCGACCGGCGCCGCGAGGAGGCCCTGACCGCACTCGCCGGGAACGACGCGTCGTCGGTCCTGGGCGAGGAGGAGTCGGCATACCTGCGCCCGCTGACCGAGGCGTACTGGCGGGCCCGTACGGCGGGTGGCACCGACGGCGCCGCCGCGCGGCGGCTGCGCGAGGCGTTCACCGTGCTGCGCGAGCTGCCCCGGCGGCTGTCCGGAACCGGCCTCGGCTCCGAGGTCGCCCCCTGGTCGGAGCAGCTGGCGTACTACGGCGAGGCGGGCACGGCCGCGCTCGACATGCTGGACGCGCAGCGCGCCGGGGACGCGGCGGCGGCCTGGACGGCGTACCGCCGGCTCGGCGCGCTGCGGGCCCGGCTGGAGCCGGCGCCGGTCGAGGTCGGCACGGACGTCCTGGACCCCTTCCTGCAGCGGGCGCAGAAGGCGTACGCGGCCTGGTCGGGCATCCACCACGAGCCGCCCCGCAACCCCGGCGACGGCCGCACGCTGCGTTTCCCGCAGCCCCGGGCGCTGACCGCCGTGACGGCTCTGACGGAGCCGGGCGCCGAGGGCGGCGTCGAGGTTCATGTGCCGGGGCAGGGCTGGCGGGAGGCGGGCCGGCTGGACCGGTCCGGGGCGACCGAGGTGCGGTTCTCGGCGCGAGCCGACGCCCTGCGGATCACCGGCCCCGCCCCCTCCCGCGTCCACCACCTCATCCCCTGGTTCGCCGACTCCCCCGCCACCTCCCTCGGGCTGCCGCGCGACCGCGCGGACGTGGAGACGGGCCGCACCGAGCGGCTGACGGCCCGGCTGGGCTCGCTGCGCCCGGCCGACGCCCGCGGCCGGCTCACCGCCGAGGCGCCGGAGGGCGTCCGGGTCCGGGTGCCGCAGGGCGGGCTGACGGTGCGGCGCGGCACGACGGTGGAAATCCCGGTCGAGGTGACCGTGGAGCGCGGTGCGCCGATGCGGTCCTACGACATCCGGCTGGGGTTCGCGGGGGCAACCCGCACGCTCACCGTCCGGGCCTTCCCGCCCACCGGCGGACCCGACCTGGCGCGCACCGGCACGGCGCGCTCCTCGGGCGACGAGACGCCCGACTTCCCCGCGTCGGCGGCGAACGACGGCGATCCGGACACCCGCTGGTCGTCCCCCGTCGACGACGGGGCCTGGTGGCAGGTCGAACTGCCGCGTCCGGCGCGGCTCGGGCAGGTCGTGCTGCGCTGGCAGGACGCCCACCCCTCGGCGTACCGCGTCCAGGTCTCGCCGGACGGCCGCCGCTGGCGCACGGCGGCCGCGGTACGGGACGGCCGGGGCGGCCGGGAGAGCGTGCGCATGGACGAGCGCGACGTGCGCTTCGTACGGGTGCAGGGCGAGAAGCGGGCCACGCCGTACGGGTACTCGCTGTGGTCGGTGGAGGCGTACGCCGTCACGGACTGAACCCGCCCCTCGGGCACGGGCCGGGAAAATGGATCGCCAACTATTCACTCAGTACATGTACTCAGTACATAATGCTCGGCATGAGCACCCGCCACATCCTGCTGGGCCTGCTCGCCACGGGTCCGAGCCACGGCTACGACCTCAAGCGACGCCACGACGAACGCTTCCCGCAGGCCCGCCCGCTGGCCTACGGGCAGGTCTACACGACCCTGCAGCGCCTCGTCCGCGACGGCCTCGCGGAGATCGAGGGCACCGGCTCGGACGGCGGCCCGGAGCGGACCATGTACCGCGCCACGGACGAGGGGACGCGCGAACTGTCCCGCTGGGCCGGGGAGATCGCGGCGCCCGCGCCCTTCGTGGCGAACGAGCTGTTCGCCAAGGTCGTCGTGGCGATCCTCTCGGGCGGCGACCCGGCCGCGTATCTGAGCGCCCAGCGCGCCGCCCACATGGAACGGATGCGGGAGCTCACGGCGCTCAAGGCCGCGAAGGGCGCGGACCTCGCGACCGTGCTCTCGGCGGACTACGCCCTCAACCACCTCGACGCCGACCTCCGCTGGATGAGCACCACGGCGGCCCGGCTCACCACCCTGACCGCGGAGGTCGACGCAGCATGAGCAGACCCGTGCCTCTTCTCTCGGCGAGCGGCCTCACCAAGGCGCACGGCAGGACGCCCGCCCTGCGCGGCGCCTCGGTCGACCTGCACGCCGGGGAGATCCTCGCCGTGACCGGCGCGAGCGGCAGCGGGAAGTCGACGCTGCTGCACTGCCTGGCCGGGATCGTCCGGCCCGACGAGGGCTCGGTGACGTACGACGGCCGACGGCTGGCGGACCTGCCCGAGAAGCGGCTGAGCGAGCTGCGGCGGACCGAGTTCGGCGTGGTGTTCCAGTTCGGGCAGCTCATCCCCGAGCTGACGGCCCTGGACAACGTCGCCCTGCCGCTGCTGCTGGCCGGCACCGACCGCGCCCGGTCCCGCACCCTGGCCGGTGAGTGGCTGGAGCGGTTCGGCGTGCGCGGGCAGCAGGACCTGCGGCCGGGCGAGATGAGCGGCGGCCAGGCCCAGCGGACCGCGCTGGCCCGGGCCCTGGTCACCGGCCCGAGAGTGGTCTTCGCCGACGAGCCGACGGGGGCCCTGGACTCGCTCTCCGGCGAGCAGGTCATGACGGCCCTGGTCCACACGGCCAGCGAGTCGGGCACGGCGGTCCTGCTGATCACCCACGACGCCCAGGTGGCGGCGTACGCGGACCGCGAGGTCCAGTTGCGGGACGGTGCCGTGGCGCCGCTGGGGGTGACGGCATGAAGGCCCTGCGTGCCGATCTGCGCCTCGCCTGGGAGCTCACCCGTGGTTCCGACCGCGGGAAGTGGTGGCGGGTGGCGCTGACGGCGACGGGCGCCGCGCTCGCGACGGGGTTCGCGCTGGCCGCCGTCGCCCTGGCCTCCCTGCGCGGCAGCTACCGGGTGTCCGTCGCCGCGGGCCTGCTGGACGAGCCGGGTACGCGGTCCGGTGTGATCGTCGGCCTGCTGCTCCTGCTCGTGCCGGTGCTGGGGTTCCTCGGCCAGTGCGCCCGGATCGGCGCCGTGCACCGCGACCGGCGGCTGGCCGGGCTGCGGCTGGCCGGGGCGACGCCCTGGCAGGTGCGGCGGATCGCCGCGCTGGAGACCGGGCTGGCCTGTCTGCTGGGCTCGGCGGTCGCCACCGTCTGCACGGTGCTGCTCCTGCTGCGCCAGTGGGACCGGCCCACCGCCCTGGCCTGGGTGGGGATCACCCTGGTCGCCGTCGCCGTACCGGTGCTGGGCGCGGCGTCCGGCGCACTGGCGCTGCGCCGGGTCGTGGCCTCCCCGCTCGGCTGGGTGCGCCGGGTCGGGCCGCGCGGCGGACGGGGGCCCGGGCTGCTGTTCCTGGCCGGGGTGCTGCTCGTCGGGGTGCTGGCGCTGCTGACCGTGGGCACGACGTCCCCGGCCGCCTCCAACCGGCCGAACGGCGGGCCGCCGCTGCAGCTCATGGGCGTGGTCCTCGCGGTCGGCGCGGGCGCGGTGTGGCTCTCCGGGGCCACCGCGAAGGCGACCGGGCGGATCCTCGCGGTCCGGGCCCGGTCGGCGGCGACGCTGATCGCGGCGGAACGACTGCGCGACGACCCCTGGTCGGCCGCCCGGACGCACGCGGCGGTGCTGCTGGTGACGGTCGTGGGCACCGGCTTCCTGGGCATCCGGCAGGTCATGAGCGACGTGGTGCGCACCCAGCGCTTCTCCGCACCCGCGTCCTACTACACCACCGGCCTCGACCTCACCGGCGCCGCGATCGCCATCGCCTTCGCGATCACCCTGTCCGGCCTCGCCGTCGGCACCGCAGAGTCCCTGGCCACCCGCCGCCGGGGCCTGGCCGCGCAGGCCGCCGCCGGGGTGCCGCGCACGGTGCTCGGCCGGGCCCTGCTGCTGGAGACCGCGCTGCCGCTCGCCCCCGCCGTGCTGCTCTCGGGCCTGGGCGGGACGGCCATCGGCACGTGGTACGCCCTGCTCGCCGGCCGGCCGGTGCCCTGGGCGATCACCCTGGTGCCGGTCGCCGTCTACGCCGCCTGCCTGCTGGCCGCGGCCACCTCGCTGCCCCTGCTGCGCCGCTCGCTGCGCCCGGGGGAGCTGCGGTACGCGTGAGCGCCCTCCGCATGACGGGCCGGCCCGGGGGAACGGGGGTTCCCCGGGCCGGTCGGCCGGCCGCACGCGGCAGTACGAAGGCCCGGATCCTCGTCAGGCGGAGATGCCGTCGATCCGGGCCAAGGCGTCGTCCGCGCCGTACGGCTGCAAGTACGGCAGCCAGCGCGGGTCCCTATGGCCGGTCCCGATGATGCGCCAGGCCAGGCCGGAGGGCGGAGCGGGTTTGTGGCGCAGCCGCCAGCCGATCTCGAAGAGGTGACGGTCGGCCTTCACGTGGTTGCAGCGGCGGCAGGACGCCACCACGTTGTCCCAGACGTGCTTGCCCCCGCGGCTGCGCGGGATGACGTGGTCGACGCTGGTTGCGACGCCACCGCAGTACATGCACCGGCCCCCGTCACGGGCGAACAGCGCCCGGCGGGTCAGAGGAACGGGCCCCCGATAGGGAACCCGGACGAATCGCTTGAGCCGGACCACGCTGGGTGCGGGGACTGTGACGGTCGCGCTGTGCAGATAGGCGCCGGATTCCTCGAGGCATACGGCCTTGTTCTCGAGGACGAGGACGAGCGCGCGGCGGAGCGGTACGACACCTAGCGGCTCGTACGACGCGTTGAGGACCAGGACGTGCGGCACGGATGCCTCCTTGGACGCCGGCGGCGCGTGGCTCGCGCCGGGACGATTCGTAGCCAGTCTCTCCTCATGCCTGGTGAAAGCGCCACCATGTCCCCGTAACGGGCTGGGAGTGTTTTCGACCACATCTGATTCATCCCCCGGATCATGGCCTGTTCAAGCCCAGGTGAGCACGGTCTCTCCTTCACACATCCGGCAAGGGCACACACAATGCCCCGTTAGTGTGGTGGTTCTGCCCCTTCGGTGACCCAGTCGTGACCTTGACCCCCCTGAACCACCGCGCCGGGGCAGACCGCTGCACCTGGAGGTACCTGCCGTGTCCTTGTCCGCCGCCCTGCTCGCCGCCGGTCCGTCGCCGTCGCCGACTCCCTCGGACACACAGACCCCGAGAGTGCCCTCGCTCCAGGACGCCCAGGAGAAGGCGACGAACGCCGCGGGCTGGGTCGAGCAGAACTGGTCGACGTGGCTCGCGATCGGCCTGCGGGTCCTGCTGATCGTGGTGATAGCGGCCGTGCTGAGGGTCGTCGTCCGGCGCGCGATCACCAAGCTGATAGACCGCATGAACCGGACCGGCCAGTCCGTGGACGGCTCCGGGCTCGGCGGGCTGCTGGTCAACGTCGAGCGCCGTCGCCAGCGCTCGCAGGCGATCGGCTCGGTGCTGCGCTCGGTGGCATCCTTCCTGATCATGGGCACGGCCGCGCTGATGGTCCTGGGCACCTTCCAGATCAACCTGGCCCCGCTGCTGGCCTCGGCCGGTGTGGCCGGTGTGGCGATCGGTTTCGGCGCCCGCAACCTGGTCACGGACTTCCTCTCCGGCGTCTTCATGATCCTGGAGGACCAGTACGGCGTCGGCGACACCATCGACGCGGGCGTCGCCTCCGGCGAGGTGATCGAGGTGGGCCTGCGCGTGACCAAGCTGCGCGGTGACGGCGGCGAGATCTGGTACGTCCGCAACGGCGAGGTCAAGCGCATCGGCAACCTGTCCCAGGGCTGGGCGACGGCCAACGTCGACGTCACGGTCCACGCCGGTGAGGACCTGGACAAGGTCAAGGCGACGCTGGACGAGGTCGCCGAGAAGCTGAGCGCCGAGGAGCCCTGGAACGAGCTGCTGTGGGGCCCGATCGAGGTCCTCGGCCTGGACAGCGTCCTGCTGGACTCCATGGTCGTGCGCATCTCCGCCAAGACCATGCCCGGCAAGTCCCTGACCGTGGAGCGCGAGCTGCGCTGGCGCATCAAGCGGGCCTTCGACGCGGCGGACATCCGGATCGTCGGCGGGGCCACGGCCACGGCCGAGGAGACGCCCGCCGACCCGACGGCGGGGATGGCGCCCCCGTCGGTGTACGCGAACTCGTCGTCCCCGCAGTCGGCGGCGGCGTCCCCGCTCACGCCCGTCGCACCGCCGACGAGCACCACGAAGTAGCCGGCCCGCAGCACGAAGGGGGCGGCACCCGGGCTTCCGGGTGCCGCCCTTTCGCATGCCCGGGTTCGCGTGCCCGGGTTCGCATGCCCGGCTTCGCACGCCCGGGTAACGACTGCGTTGCCTGAACCGTCCCCTATTGACGCCCGCGCGGCGCCGGGCTTACCTTCCTCCCCACAGATAGGAAACTTTCCTAACAGTGATCCGGCGCAGGTCGGCCGATGGACTTCCCCACCGGATCGCTGAGAAGCTGAGCAGCCGAAGGGCAGGTGTGGACACGCATGGCAGGAACCGCCGGCACGCCGGGCACCCCGCGCGTCCTGCGCGCCATGAACGACCGGGCCGCCCTGGACCTGCTGCTGGAGCACGGGCAGCTGTCCCGCACCCGGATCGGCAAGCTCACCGGCCTGTCCAAGCCGACCGCCTCCCAGCTCCTGGCCCGCCTGGAGGCCGCGGGCCTCGTCCTGGCCACCGGCACCACCGAAGGCCGGCCGGGCCCGAACGCCCAGCTGTACGAGGTCAACCCGGCGGCCGGTTACGCGGCCGGGCTCGACGTCACCCCCCAGCGGATCCTCGCCGCGGTCGCCGACATCACCGGCCGTACGGTCGGCCGCCACGAGCTGCCCACCCCCGGCAGGCGCACCGGCACCCCGGTCGTCCAGCAGGTCACCGACGCCCTGGACGGCGCTGTGAAGGCGGCGGGCCTCGCCCGGGACGACATCCACCGGCTCGTGATCGGCACCCCCGGCGCCTTCGACCCCACCACGGGCCGCCTGCGCTACGCCTCCCACCTCCCCGGCTGGCACTCCCCCACCCTGCTGGACGAGCTCGCCGCCGCCCTGCCGATGCCGTTCGAGTACGAGAACGACGTCAACCTGGTCGCACTCGCCGAACAGCGCCTCGGCGCGGCCCGGGACCACACGGACTTCGTGCTGCTGTGGAACCAGGAGGGCCTGGGCGCCGCCCTGGTCCTGGGCGGCCGGCTGCACCGCGGCTGGACCGGCGGCGCCGGCGAGGTCGGCTTCCTGCCGGTGCCGGGCACGCCCCTGGTCCGCCAGGTCACCAAGGCCAACAGCGGCGGCTACCAGGAGCTGGCCGGTTCCCAGGCCGTCCCCAGGCTGGCCCGCGAACTCGGCATCGAGGACATCCCCGCGGGCCCGTACGCCGAGGCCGCCGCACACCTGGTGGCCCGGGCCGCGGAGAGGGACGACGAACCGCACCGCCGCCTCCTGCGGACCTACGCGACCCGGCTGGCCACCGGTCTGGCCTCCCTCGTCTCGGTCCTCGACCCCGAGCTCGTCGTGCTGAGCGGCGCGGCCCTCACCTCGGGCGGCGACACGCTGCGCACCCTCGTCCAGGCCGAGCTGGAGGAACTGGCCGCGTCCCGCCCACGCCTGGTCGTGGGCGACGTCCGTGAACACCCCGTGCTGCGCGGCGCACTGGAGAGCGCGCTCGCGACCACGCGCGACGAGGTCTTCGACACCTCCCGCTGACCCCACCCCCCTCCCCGGTATTTCCCTTCTTCCCCCGTACCTCAGGGAGCTCTGCCATGCCCGGAACATCCAGAAAAGCGGCCATCGCCCTCGCCGCCTCCGCCTCCATCGCCCTCCTCGCCACGGCCTGCACGGGCCAGGCGGACTCCGGCGCCTCCGACGACGCCTCCAAGGAGACGACCCTGAACTTCTGGCACGCCTGGAGCGCGCCCTCCGAGGCGAAGGCCGTCAAGGAGCTGGTCGCCGGCTTCGAGAAGACGCACCCCAACATCCATGTGAACGTCGTCGGCAACATGACCGACGACAAGATCAACCAGGCCCTCCGCACCGGCGGCGGCAAGGCCCCGGACGTGATCTCGTCGTTCACCACGAACAGCGTCGGGAGGTTCTGCTCCTCCGGCGCCCTGGTGGACCTGAACCCGTTCTTCGAGAAGTCGGGCATCGCCCCGGAGAAGACCTTCCCGAAGGCGATGAACGAGTACACGCAGTTCGAGGGCAACCGCTGCGCGGTCCCCCTCCTCGGCGACGCGTACGGCCTCTACTACAACAAGACGGCGTTCGAGAAGGCCGGCATCGCCGGCCCGCCGAAGACCTGGTCCGAGTTCGAGAAGACCGCCGAGAAGCTGACGATCCCCCAGGGCGAGTCCTACAAGCAGCTCGGCTTCATGCCGAACTACCACGGCTGGGAGACCACCACCGAGCACTACCTCGGCCAGTTCTCCCCGACGTACTTCGACAAGGACGGCAAGTCGAACGTGGCCAAGGACCCCGCCTTCGAAAAGGCCTTCACGGTCCAGAAGAAGCTGGTCGACGCCCTCGGCGGCTACCGCAAGCTGGAGACCTACCGCTCCAAGCTCGGCGACGAGTGGGGCCCCAAGCACCCCTTCCACACCGGCCAGGTCGCCATGCAGCTCGACGGCGAGTGGCGCCTCGGCATGGCTCTGGACACCAAGCCGAAGTTCGAGATCGGCGTGGCCCCGCTGCCCGTCCCCGACGACCAGGCCGACCAGTACGGCAAGGGCTACATCACCGGCACCATCGCCGGCATCGCGGCGACCAGCACCAAGCAGAACGCGGCCTGGGAGCTGGTGAAGTACATGACCACCGACACGGACGCGGTGGTGAACTTCTCCAACGCCATCCACAACGTGCCCTCCACGCTCGCGGCCCTGAAGTCCCCGAACCTGAAGTACGACCCGCGCTTCAAAACGTTCCTGGAGATCGCCGCCAACCCGGACTCCACCACCGCCCCCGCCTCCGTCAACGGCGGCGTCTACCTCACCACGATCCAGGAGTTCGGCTACGACTACGAGAGCGGCAAGGCCACCGACCTCAAGGCCGGCCTGAAGAAGACGGCCCGGCAGATCGACACGGACATCGCGCAGGCGAAGTAAGCCATGAGCACCGTGAAAACCGTGAACACCGCGAGCACCTACACACTGCGCGCGAAACACCGCCGTTCGACGCTGCGCACCCTCGCCTTCCTCTCCCCCTGGCTGATCGGCTTCTCGGTCTTCTTCGCCTACCCCCTGATCTCCACCGTCTACTTCTCCTTCATGCACTACGACGGCTTCAAGCCGCCGGTGTGGTCGGGCACGAAGAACTGGACGTACGTCTTCGAGCACTACCCGTTCTTCTGGCCCGCCCTGCGCAACACCCTGTGGCTGGTCCTCGTCATGGTCACGCTCCGGGTCGCCTTCGGCCTGGGCGTGGGCCTGCTGATCACCAAGATCAAGACGGGGACGGGTGTCTTCCGCACCTTCTTCTACCTGCCGTACCTGGCGCCGCCCGTGGCGGCCACCATGGCCTTCGCCTTCCTCCTCAACCCCGGCACGGGCCCGGTCAACTCGATCCTGGAGAAGACCGGGCTCCCCGCCCCCGGCTGGTTCAACGACCCCGCCTGGTCGAAGCCGGCCCTCACCCTGCTGGCCCTGTGGGGCATCGGCGACCTGATGGTCATCTTCATGGCCGCGCTGCTGGACGTACCGAAGGAGCAGTACGAAGCGGCCGAACTGGACGGCGCGACCCCCTGGCAGCGCTTCCGGTACGTCACGCTCCCGAACATCTCCCCGATCGTCATGTTCGCGGTCGTCACCGGCGTGATCCAGACCATGCAGTACTACACACAGCCGCTGATCGCCGGAAAGGTCGCCTCGGGCGTGATCCAGGGCGCGGGCACCCAGTTCGAGCCCGGCTATCCGGACAAGTCGACCCTCACTCTCCCCCAACTCGTCTACAACCTGGGCTTCCAGCGCTTCGACTACGGCTCCGCCTGTGTGGTCGCCCTGGTCCTCTTCGCCCTCTCCATGGCCTTCACCGCACTGCTCATGCGCCGCAAGGGCGGTCTGATCCAGGGAGGTGAACGATGACACAACTACTGGACAAGCCACTGGAGTCGAAGGCACCGCCCTCTCCCGCGGAACGCACGGCTCACCGCAGGGCGTTCCTGGAGTGGATCGCGATCCACTCCATGGGCGTCGCGGCGGCCCTCTTCTTCACCCTCCCCTTCCTCTTCGTCTTCCTCACCTCACTCATGAGCGACAGCCAGGCGCTCAGCCGCGACCTGATCCCGCACACCTGGGAATGGGACAACTACCGCAGGGTCTTCGACACCCCGGGCTTCCTCACCTGGTGGCGGAACACCCTGTTCTACGCGGTCCTGGGCACGGCGCTCACGGTGATCTCCTCGATCCCGGTGGCCTACGCCCTGGCGAAGTTCCGCTTCCGGGGCCGCAGCCTCGCCCTGATGCTGGTCATCTCGATGATGATGCTGCCGCCGCAGGTGATCATCATCCCGATGTACCTGTTCTGGGCGAAGCAGCTCGACCTGTCCGGCACGCTCTGGCCGCTGATCATCCCCATGGCGTTCGGCGACGCGTTCTCGATCTTCCTGCTGCGCCAGTTCCTCACCACGATCCCCGACGAGTACCTGGACGCGGCCAAGGTGGACGGCTGCGGCGACCTGCGCACCCTCCTGAAGGTCGTCCTCCCGATGGCGAAACCGGGCATAGCCGCAGTGGCCCTCTTCCAGTTCTTCTACGCGTGGAACGACTACTTCGGACCCCAGATCTACGCCTCGGAGAACCCGGGCGCCTGGACCCTCTCCTACGGCCTGGAGTCCTTCAAGGGCGCCCACCACACCGACTGGAACCTCACCATGGCCGCCACCGTCCTGGTGATGGCCCCCGTGATCCTCGTGTTCTTCTTCGCCCAGAAGGCGTTTGTAGAGGGTGTCACGCTCACAGGAGTAAAGGGTTAGACACATGAAACTCACCGTGGTCGGCGGAGGCTCGACCTACACCCCCGAACTCGTGGACGGCTTCGTCCGCCTGAGGGACACTCTGCCCGTCGAGGAACTGGTCCTGATGGACCCCGCGCAGGACCGCCTTGACCTGGTCGGCGGCCTCGCCCGCCGCATCTTCGCCCGCCAGGACCATCCCGGCCGCATCACCACCACGACCGACCTCGACCGGGCGGTGGACGGCGCGGACGCGGTCCTCCTGCAACTCCGGGTCGGCGGCCAGGCGGCCCGCGAGCAGGACGAGACCTGGCCCCTGGAATGCGGCTGCGTGGGCCAGGAGACCACCGGCGCCGGCGGCCTCGCGAAGGCCCTGCGCACGGTCCCGGTCGTCCTGGACATCGCGGACCGGGTACGCCGCACGAACCCGCACGCCTGGATCATCGACTTCACCAACCCGGTCGGCATCGTGACCCGCGCCCTGCTCCAGGCCGGCCACAAGGCGGTGGGCCTGTGCAACGTGGCGATCGGCCTGCAGCGCAAGTTCGCGGGCCTGCTGGGCGTCGAGCCCCCGGAGGTCCACCTGGACCACGTGGGCCTCAACCATCTCACCTGGGAGACGGGAGTACGCCTCGGCGGCCCGGAAGGCGAGGACGTCCTGCCGAAGCTGCTCACCGACCACGGCGACACGATCGCGGCGGACCTGCGCCTCCCCCGCCCCCTCTTCGACCGCCTGGGCGCGGTCCCCTCCTACTACCTGCGCTACTACTACGCGCACGACGAAGTCGTACGAGAACTCGGGACGAAGCCCTCCCGCGCAGCCGAAGTGGCCGCCATGGAAGGCGAACTGCTCACCCTGTACGCCGACCCGTCCCTGGACGAGAAGCCGGCCCTGCTCGCCAAGCGGGGCGGCGCGTACTACTCGGAGGCGGCGGTGGACCTGGCGGCGGCCCTGCTGGGTGGCGGCGGTACCCCGTACCAGGTGGTGAACACGTACAACCGGGGCACGCTGCCGTTCCTCCCCGACGACGCGGTGATCGAGGTACAGGCGGCGGTGGGCCCGCAGGGAGCCACTCCCCTCCCGGTCCCCTCCGTCGACCCCCTCTACGCGGGCCTGATGGCCAACGTGACGACGTACGAGGACCTGGCCCTTCAGGCGGCTCTGCACGGCGGCCGGACCCGCGTCTTCCGGGCCCTCCTCTCGCACCCCCTCATCGGCCAGTACGAATACGCCGAGGCGCTCACCGACCGACTCGTCGCACACAACCGGGAGCACCTCGCGTGGGCCTGACCGCACGTGTCCTCGCCATCGACGCCGGCAACAGCAAGACGGACGTCGCGATCGTGACGGCGGACGGAGAGGTCCTGGCCACGGCACGCGGCGGCGGCTTCCGCCCGCCCGCGGTCGGCCTGGACACGGCGATGACCACTCTCACCCACACGGTCACCCAGGCCCTGTCCACCGCCGGACTCACCGCGGTCGACCACGTCTCGGCGTGCCTCGCCAACGCCGACTTCCCGGTCGAGGAGGACCGGTTGGCGGCCGCGCTGCGCGCTCGCGGCTGGGGCGCGACGGTGACGGTCCGGAACGACACCTTCGCCATCCTCCGGGCCGGTGTGACGGAACCCCGGGGTGTCGCGGTCGTCTGCGGCGCGGGCATCAACTGCGTCGGCATGCGCCCCGACGGCCGCACGGCCCGCTTCCCGGCACTCGGCAGGGTCTCGGGCGACTGGGGCGGCGGCTGGGGCCTGTCGGAGGAGGCCCTGTGGCACGCGGCCCGCGCGGAGGACGGCCGCGGGCGCCCCACAGCCCTGGCCCGCACCCTCCCCGCCCACTTCGGCCTGCCGTCCATGTACGCCCTCATCGAGGCGCTGCACCTGGGCGACGTAGAACAATCCCGTCGCCACGAACTGACGCCGGTGCTCTTCGCGACGGCGGCGGACGGCGACCCGGTCGCCCGCACGATCGTCGAGCGGCAGGCGGACGAGGTGGTCGCGATGGCCGTGGTGGCCCTGACCCGCCTGGACCTGCTGGACGAGCCGACGCCCGTCCTCCTGGGCGGCGGGGTCCTGGCCGCCCAGCACGCGCAGCTGAACGGCAGGATCGCCGACGTGCTGTCCGACCGGGCGCCCAAGGCGATCCCGCAGGTGGTCACGGCCGGCCCTGTCCTGGGGGCGGCGCTGCTGGGGCTGGACGAGGTGGGAGCCGGGGAGGGGGCGCAGGAGCGGTTGCGGGCGCACTTCAGGGCGTGAGAGAGGCCCGGCCGCGAGACCGGCCGGGGCCCTGCGGGACAACGGAGATGGACAGACGAAGACGCCCGAACACGCGAGGGCGCATACTAGGGGCAATGACAAAGCCTGCTGCACCGAAGCGCCATCTGCCCACCAGCCCCTTCAGGGCCCCGGTCATTCCAGCTCCCAAGCACTTCGCTGTGGGCGACCAGGTCACACACGACATGTACGGCCTCGGCCGGGTCATCGGCATCGAGGACGGAATCGCGGTCCTCGTGGATTTCGGCTCCGCCCAGCACCGGATCCTGAGCCCGTACGCCAAGATGACCAAGCTCTGACACCGCTGTGCCCGGTCACGGCACACCAGGTCCCTCCCGGGGCTTGGCACCAGAAGGAGACCTCCCATCGATCTGACCTCGCTCTTCTCCGCCCCGGAAGGGGCACCCCACGGCACGGCCACGGCCTCGCCTCCTCCCACCACGAACCCCTTCCAGGCCCCGGACTTCGGAGAGGACGACGGCGCGACAGCACCGGAACCCCTCAACGGCGACCGGCACTGACACCAAACCTGTCACGCGAGGGCATGAAGGCGCCCCTCACCAGCGGTTTCGTTGCCGATGAGGGGCCGTGGAACACGCTGCCGTGTTTCCGAGCTACAGCACGCGCAGAGCCTGGTCGACATCCCGCTCTCGCCTGGCCAGCGCATGCAGCACGGCCTGATCCCCGTGCCGGTCCCGGGCGGCTGCGACGAGGACGTCCACCGCTACGGCGAGTGCGTCGCCGGGCGCCCGGCGATCACTGCCCACGCTGAGCGCGAGGTCTTCGATGTGCACCGCCAGCTCGACACAGCGGGTCTGCAGGTAGCCGTCGAGCAGCATCTCTTCTCCCGGCCGGTGGAGGACCTCCACCCGTCGGTCGGCCGGCTCCGTGCTCAGCCGTCGCGTCAGTCGCTCCCACGCCACCCGTGCCTGCTCGGCGACGGCATCGGGTCCGGCCGCGGCTGTCTCCTCGCTGCGGGCACGCACCCCGACATTCAGTGCCGATTCCGGCTTTGACGTGCCGACGAGTCGCGCGTAGTACCGCACCGGCGACACCGGTTCGGCGCCGAGCACCTTGCCGTCGAGGAACCACTCCACCTGCAGGACGCTCCGAGCTAGGTGACCGGCCAGGCCGCCCACCGACATCCCGGCGAGCACGGACTCGTCCTTCCAGCAGCGGGCCACCTGCTCGGTGCCCAGCAGCTCCACGGCCCGCTCGGCCGCATGCAGATACACGTTCCGTATCTCATCTGTCATGCGGGCATCGTCCCAAAAGCAAGATCACCACGGCTGGTATGTCCACGCCATGGACCGACGGCCTCGAAGACCATCAAGACTCCGCCGACCGCGGCGGGTAACCAGCGCTGCGTGGTGGTCAGCGCTCCCAGTTCTCCTCGCCCCCGGGCCCGACCGTGATCGGCTCGACTCCGTGCCCGATCAGACGCCAGGACACGAACCGCGGGTCCGGGCCCACCCATAGCCCCGCACCGTCTTCAAAGTCGATGACCAGCACACCGCGGTCGCGGACATCGACCGTAACCACGGTCTGCCCGAAGAGCGCCAGAACGGGGGCGAGACTCACACCGGTGCCGGGGTCCAGCTCGTGCCACTCACCGGCAGCGTCCCGGAACAGAAACGGCGTATCCAACACCAACTCGGCACCCAGCCGGTACCCCTCGTCCGGGTCCAAGGCACCGAAACTCAGCCGAACCTGCAGATCAAATGCGGTGCTGTCCACCCGAGCACCGATCAACGCCGTAGGAACCTTCACCCTGCCTCCCCCATGTCCTCAGCACGCCGCCAACCTATGACTCGACGTCCGCTGACGCAGCCCAAATCCCAGCGGCGTGCCCTCACGGCCACCGCGCCGTAGGTGCGACCACCCGGCGCTCGCGTCTCGGCCCTACAGAGCTGTGCAGAGCCAAGTGGCGAGCATTGAGAAGTCGGCGTCGGTGAGGCCCTTGACGGGGTCGACGCGGTGGAGAAGTGACGGCCCGGGGTGGCCGGCAGCGACCCACTGACGATCCATGCCGCTGATCTCGTCGTCGACCCAGATGAACGGCCGGCCGTCGGCCCACTCAACAAGGGGGCGGGTCTTCCAGTGCAGGCCCCGCGGGCCTTCGCCGGCACCGACATCCGGCCACTCCACCACGGGTAGCCGTGGTAGCCCGATGCGCGGGGCGACGACCTCGTTCGCCTCCTCCATCCAGGTCGAGGCCCATACGAGAGGGCAGCCCAAGGCCATGAGGCGCGCCCCGATCGTGGGGTCAAGCCGCGTCAGCAGTGGATTCCCCTTGTCGACAGGCGTCGAGGCGTCGGCCCCAGGGACCCGTGCGTGACCGGACGACGACCCGAACGGGATGAGTGGGCCATCGACGTCGAGGAAGAGCAAGGGGCGCTTCGCTGCGCTGGTCACGGCGGCACGATAGCCCGGCGCGGTGGAGGAGTGCCCCGTCGGCCTGGGCCGCCCCTGGGCCGCGCGAGGGCGGCCAACGGCCACCGGCAGTGACCGGCGAGTCTCAGCCACCACCCCCGAAGCCCCAGGTCAGAGCCCCCCGGCCATACGCGTTTCCACCCAGGGGTGGCGGTACGGCAAGATGGGGTGTATCTGCCCACTGCCGTATTCAAGCTGCCGGACGGTTTCTCTTGGCTGAGTTCATTTACACCATGCGCAAGGCGCGTAAGGCGCACGGCGACAAGGTGATCCTCGACGACGTGACGACCAGCTTCCTCCCGGGAGCGAAGATCGGCGTCGTCGGCCCGAACGGCGCCGGCAAGTCGACGATCCTGAAGATCATGGCCGGCATCGAGCAGCCGTCCAACGGTGACGCCTTCCTCACCCCCGGTTACACGGTCGGCATCCTGCTCCAGGAGCCCCCGCTGACCGAGGACAAGACCGTCCTGGAGAACGTCCAGGAGGGTGTCGCCGAGATCAAGGGCAAGCTCGACCGGTTCAACGAGATCGCCGAGCAGATGGCGACCGACTACACCGACGAGCTCATGGACGAGATGGGCAAGCTCCAGGAGCAGCTCGACCACGCCAACGCCTGGGACCTCGACGCCCAGCTCGAGCAGGCCATGGACGCCCTGGGCTGCCCGGCCGGCGACTGGCCCGTCACCAACCTGTCCGGCGGTGAGCGCCGCCGCGTCGCGCTGTGCAAGCTGCTGCTGGAGCAGCCCGACCTGCTGCTGCTCGACGAGCCCACCAACCACCTCGACGCCGAGTCCGTGAACTGGCTGGAGCAGCACCTGGCCAAGTACCCGGGCACCGTCGTGGCGGTCACCCACGACCGGTACTTCCTCGACAACGTCGCCCAGTGGATCTGCGAGGTCGACCGCGGCCGCCTCTACCCCTACGAGGGCAACTACTCGAAGTACCTGGAGACCAAGGCCGCCCGCCTCAAGGTCGAGGGCCAGAAGGACGCCAAGCGGCAGAAGCGCCTCAAGGAAGAGCTCGAGTGGGTGCGGTCGAACGCCAAGGGGCGGCAGGCCAAGTCCAAGGCGCGCCTCGCCCGCTACGAGGAGATGGCCGCCGAGGCCGACAAGATGCGGAAGCTGGACTTCGAGGAGATCCAGATCCCGCCGGGCCCGCGCCTGGGCAACGTCGTCGTCGAGGTCAACAACCTCAGCAAGGCCTTCGGTGAGAAGGTCCTCATCGACGACCTCAGCTTCACCCTGCCGCGGAACGGGATCGTCGGCATCATCGGCCCGAACGGCGCCGGCAAGACGACCCTGTTCAAGATGATCCAGGGCATCGAGCAGCCCGACTCGGGCGAGATCAAGGTCGGCGACACCGTCAAGATCTCGTACGTCGACCAGAGCCGCGAGAACATCGACCCCAAGAAGACCCTGTGGGCCGTCGTCAGCGACGAGCTGGACTACATCAATGTGGGCCAGGTCGAGATGCCGTCGCGCGCGTACGTCTCCGCCTTCGGGTTCAAGGGCCCGGACCAGCAGAAGCCGGCCGGTGTGCTCTCCGGCGGTGAGCGCAACCGCCTGAACCTCGCGCTCACCCTCAAGCAGGGCGGCAACCTGCTGCTCCTCGACGAGCCGACGAACGACCTCGACGTCGAGACCCTGAGCAGCCTGGAGAACGCGCTGCTGGAGTTCCCGGGTGCGGCCGTGGTCGTCTCCCACGACCGGTGGTTCCTGGACCGGGTCGCCACGCACATCCTCGCCTACGAGGGCGAGTCCAAGTGGTTCTGGTTCGAGGGCAACTTCGAGTCGTACGAGAAGAACAAGATCGAGCGGCTCGGCCCGGACGCCGCGCGTCCGCACCGCGCCACCTACAAGAAGCTGACCCGGGGCTGATCTTGCGGCACATCTACCGCTGCCCGCTGCGCTGGGCGGACATGGACGCGTACGGCCACGTCAACAACGTGGTGTTCCTCCGCTACCTGGAGGAGGCCCGTATCGACTTCCTGTTCCGCCCGGAGAAGGACTTCAAGCAGGGGTCCGTGGTGGCACGCCATGAGATCGACTACAAGCGGCAGCTGGTCCACCGGCACCACCCGGTGGACATCGAGCTGTGGGTCACGGAGATCAGGGCGGCGTCCTTCACCCTCACCTACGAGGTGAAGGACGACGACGTGGTCTACGTCCGGGCCTCGACGGTGATCGTGCCGTTCGACTTCGAGGCACAGCGCCCGCGCCGCCTCACCTCGGAGGAACGCGAGTTCCTCCGGGAGTACACGGACGACGACGAGGAGGAGGCCGTCGCCGCATGACGGTGCTCCACCTCGCCGACGAGGGGGAGGCGGCGGACCTCGCGGCCTTCCTCTCCCGGCTGCTCCACTACGACCGCGGGGCCGCGGTGCGCCTCCAGGCGGCCGGCACCGCGCTCGCCGTGTTCGGCCGGCCGCCGTCCTTCGAGGTGCTGGCCGTACGCGCGGTACGGCTGGCGAAGCCGTACGAGGACGGGCTCGACGTCACGCTGGACGTGACCGTGTCCGCCGGTGAGCTGCTGGAGTCGGTGGACGAGCAGGGCGCCACGGCCGTCGTGCCGGGCTCGGTGACCGGGCCGCCCTGGGCGGGCGTGCTGCCGCCGCGCGGCGGCTGGCGGCCCGAGCCGGGGCTGCCGGCACCCGAGGCGCTGCGGTCCCTCGTGGCCGCCGCCGTCGCCGAGTTCCGGTCCCGTACGCAGGAGTTGCCGGACGAGCGGCGTACAAGGGCCGAGCTGGACCGGATCGGGCGGGACATCTGGTCCCGTACGGTCGGCGACACCCGGCTCCCGGTCCGGGCCGTGCACGCGGCGCAGTCGCTCGGCTTCCTGCGACCCGGGGTGCCGCCGGCGCTGTTCGCGTCGGGCGCGTGGCTCAGGCTGCGCACGCCCTACGGTTCGGTCGCCGTACGGCAGGCCGGGCTCGGGGCGCTGGACGTCAGCGTCCGCTGACCGTCACCACGCCCCTGTGTGTCAGCCCGGGGCGTTCACCATCGACGCCGCCGCGTACGTCAGGTAGTTCCACAACGTCTGCTCGTGCTCCTCGGAGAGCCCGAGTTCCTCGACGGCGACCCGCATGTGCTTCAGCCAGGCGTCGTGCGCCGCACGGTCGACCGTGAAGGGCGCGTGCCGCATCCGCAGGCGCGGGTGGCCGCGGTTGTCGCTGTACGTCGTGGGGCCGCCCCAGTACTGGATGAGGAAGAGCGTGAGGCGCTCCTCGGCAGGGCCCAGGTCCTCCTCGGGGTACATGGGCCGCAGCAGTGGGTCCTCGGCGACTCCCTCGTAGAAACGGTGGACGAGCCGACGGAAGGTCTCCTCCCCGCCGACCTGCTCGTAGAAGGTCTGCTCCTGAAGCGTGCCGCGCCGAATCTCTCTCACGCCCTCCATGCTCTCAGACACGGGGGCATAGGACTCAAGGCCTAGGACCTGCCCCTGTGCCCTTACTGTGGGGGTATGGGCGGGCATGCACCCGACAGGGAACAGGACGATCTCGCCGCCTCCGCGCGGGCGGCACTGGTGCGCCGGATCGACGCGGGCGGGGCCTGGGCCGCCGACCCGGTGTGGCGGGAGGCGTTCGCGGCGGTTCCGCGCCACCTCTTCGTGCCGTACTACTACGTCGGCGTCGCCGGCGGCTACGAACGCCGGTGGGGCGAGAGCCCCGACCCGCAGGCGCGTGAGCGGTGGATACGGGGCGCCTACGAGGACACCCCGCTGGCGACCCGGCTGCGCGACGGCGAACTGCTCTCCTCCAGCAGCCAGCCGTCCCTGATGGCGGACATGCTGGCCGCGCTGCGCGTCGAGGACGGGAACACGGTCCTGGAGATCGGCGCCGGCACCGGCTACAACGCCGCGCTGCTCGCCCACCGGCTGGGCGACGACCGCGTCACCACCGTCGATCTCGACCCCGAGATCACCGAGTCGGCCCGCCGGCACCTGGCCGCGGCCGGGTACCAGCCGGTCGTCGTCACCGGCGACGGCGCCCGGGGCGTGCCCGAACGCGCGCCGTTCGACCGGATCATCGCCACCTGCGCGCTGAGCACCGTGCCGCGCGCCTGGCTCGCCCAGAGCCGCCCCGGTGGCCGGATCCTGATGCCGCTCGCCACCGGCCTGGTGGTGCTCACCGTGGCCGACGCCGGCCACGCCGAGGGGCACTTCCTGCACACGCCCGCCTACTTCGTGCCGCTGCGCGGCGGGAGCCGGCCCGGGGGCGAGCCGCTCCAACTGGGCGGCGTACCGCGCCGGGCCAGGGAGGACGACCTGTTCCGCTTCCTGCTGGCCCTGACCCGCGGCAGCCTCGACCCGCAGGAGGCGCACTCACTGTGGCAGCAGGAGGGCAGGCCGCAACGCGAGCGCTACGGCATCACGGTCAGCGGGGACCGGGAGTGGGCCTGGCTGGACGACCCGGAGGGGCCGTACGCCTGGCCCCTCCCACCCTGACGAGGCTGCTGACCGGGGCTCAGCCGCGGCGGATCGTGATCGTCGTCCAGGCGCCCACGTGCACCCGATCGCCGTCCTGGAGGGGCACGGGGACGAACGGCTGGATCGGGTCCTCCGAGCCGTTGACCGTCGTGCCGTTCGTCGAGTTCTGGTCGACGACCGCCCAGGTGCCGTCGGGCTGCTGGACCAGCACCGCGTGCTGGTGCGAGACGCCCGGGTCCTCCGGCGGCACGGAGAGATCGATGTCGGGGGTGTCGCCGGTGGAGTGCCGGCGGCGTCCGATCGTGATCTGGTTGCCGGTGAGCGTGCGCTGCTGCTCGGGCGAGTACGCGGGCAGGTTCAGGCCCGCGGCCTCGGGGCCGGAGCGCTGCATCATCGCCATGAAGTAGTCACGGTCCGGGCCGATGGTCGCGGTCCAGGTCGCGGGTCCCTGCGGAGCCTGGGGCTGCTGCGGGAAGCCGCCGGGGCCGGGCGGGGCCTGGGTCGCGCCGGGCTGCGGGTAGCCGTAGCCGCCGCTCGGACCGCCAGGGGGGCCAGGCGGGGCCTGGGTGGCACCGGGCTGCGGATAGCCGTAGCCACCGCCCTGACCGCCACCGGGGCCGCCAGGGCCACCGGGCCCGCCAGGGCCGCCGCCCGGGCCGGGGGACGACGGCGGGGAGATCACCCAGTCGTCACCGCCACCGCCGAAGGACTGGCCGCCCTGCTGCGGGCGCTGGGTCTCCTGCGGGAACCCGGGCGGAGCCGGCGGGGCGGACTGCTGGAAGCCCTGCGGAGCGCCGCCAGGACCGCCGGGACCGCCGGGACCGCCGGGACCGCCGGGACCGCCGGGACCGCCGGGGCCGGGCGGAGGCGGGACCGGCCGCGAGGGGTCGGGGCCCCCGAATCCGGGCGGACCAGGAGGACCGCCGGGACCACCAGGACCGGGACGGCCGCCGGGGCCGGGGTGGCCCGAGGGGTCGCTGCCGAACGGCGGGATCGGCTCGGCCGGGCGGTTCACCTGCGACGGGCGGGAGCCCTGGTACTCGTACGAGTCACCGCCGCCGTACGACGGACCGGGCGGGCCGGGAGGGCCAGGAGGACCGGACTGACCGGGCTGGCCCGGCGGCTGGAAGCGCACGCCCGGGCCGGGCGGCGGCGGGGGCGGTGCGGCGGGGGTGTACGAAGTCGCCGTGTTCGTCAGGAAGTTCCACCGGCACTCCTCGCAGAACGGCGCGCCGCCCTCACGGGGCGTACGGCACTGCGGGCAGAGCTCCGGCTCGGCGTTCGGTACGGCGGACAGGTGCGGAGGACGCCCACCGGGAGGGCCACCGGGGCCGCCGGGAGGGCCGCCAGGGCCCCCGGGGCCGGCCGGGGGCGGGAAGCCGTAGCCGCCGGGCGGGGGCGGCGGGGGAGGAGGCGGAGGCACGGCACCCGCCATGCGGTGACCGCAGACCTCGCACCAGTCGTCGGAACCCGACTGGTGTCCGTTCGGGCAGGTCGGCATGTCGGCGCGTCCCTCCTTCGATCTCTTCTAGGTCACTTCTTCACGCGAACGGTCTTGGTGGACCGGGTCTCGAGCGTCATCTCGTCGGCCTCTTCGACCTTCGCCTTCAGTCGCACAGTACCGGTCGCGGCATCGACCACGTCCACCACCTTCGCAAGCAGTTTCGCAGTATCGGCGTTCCCGGAGGCACTCGCGAGCTGAACAGCCCGGCCCAGTTTGGCCGTTGCTCCATCCATATCTCCCGACTTACGGAGATCCAGCCCTTGTTGGATGACTTGCGCCAGTTCCGCCTGCCCGGTGTAGTGGGCGACCTGAGGGTTGATCGACGTCGAGGCGACCATGTCGTCCGTCCACACGGCACGGACCAGGCCCTGCGCGCCGAGGTTCTGGACGGTGCCGTCGGGCTGCGGAATGACCAGCGAGATCCGGGCCGCCAGCATCTCCTGCCCGATGTTCGCGGCCGGGACCTCGACGCAGACGTGGTAGTCACGGGACTCGTCACCCCAGGAACCCAGGGGGTAGTCGCCCGCCCGGGGGCCCGCCTCGGTGCGCCGGCCGGTCAGTTCCTCGACCGTGGGCGCGACCTGCTTGACGAACTTCACAGTGGTGTCGACCGGGGTCCACAGCCGCAGGGAGACGTCCGCGACCTCCTTGCCCATCGCCGTCTCCATCATCTGCGTGAAGTCGGCGGCGAGCCCGGCCGGATCGGCGACGATGTCGGCGGTGCCGAGCAGGGCGGAGGCGATCCCTGTGACTTCTTTCACTTCCCAGTCGGTGCCCACGCCGCGCGCGTCACAGGTGAAGCGCCCCGCGCACGCGTCGAGCGCGGCCTTCAGGTCCTGGGGCGACTCGTGTTCGTTGCGGCCGTCGGTGAGCAGGATGCCGTGCCGGATGGCGACGTCCGCGGAGGACAGCAGGCGGTCGGCCAGTTTCAGCCAGGTGCCGATGGCCGTGCCGCCGCCCGCGCTGAGCGAGCGCAGCGCCCGTTTGGCCTGCTCGCGGGTGGTGGCGTCGGCGACCGCGAGGTTCCCGCCGCCCGGGTAGACCTCCTTGGCCACGTGCGTGCCGCCGATCACGGCGAAGTGCACGCCGTCGCGCAGGGTGTCGATCGCGGCGGCCGTGGCGTCGCGGGCGTTGCGCATCTTGGTCGCCGGGTAGTCCATCGACCCGGAGCAGTCGACCATGATCGCCACGGCGGCGGACGGGCTCTGGCCGGGCGAGAAGAGGTGGGGTGCCGAGACCGCGCTGCCGATCGTGCCGCCGCCGGTCGCCGTCACCGTGACGATGGCGTTGACCTCACCGGCGCCCTCCGGCAGGTACTCGTTCTGATACACGTCCACCGAGAACTGGGGCACGTTCGACTTCGAGAAATTGGCCATGCCTGCTTCGATCCCCCTCGAAAGCCCCCACCGGAGCGGGGTGATGACGGTAGGCGGACCGGTCCCCTCCGGTCCGCTGAGCCGCCCCCGTAACGCGGCCTCAGGCCGATCCTGCCCCCTGGGAGACGGCCGGGAACGGCACGAGGGCCACTGTTACGTTGTCGTGGCCCCCGCCGTCCAGGGCGTGGCCGACGAGCACCCGGGCGCTGTGCAGCGGATGCGCGGCTGCGTCGAGCGGGACGACCCTGGCCATCTCGTCGGCCGCCTCCGCGTAGTTCCACAGGCCGTCCGTGCAGACCACGACCACGCCGGGCCGGTCGGGCTTGAACGCGGCGGTGTGCGGTTCCAGTTCGTAGGCGTCCGCGCCGAGCCAGCCGGTGATCGCGTGGGCGCGCTCGTCGGCGTAGGCCTCGGCCTCGCTCATCAGGCCCGCGGCGACCATCTGCGCCGCCCACGAGTCGTCCTCGGTGAGCCGGGCGGGGGGTGCGCTCCGGTCGACCGGGACCCAGTAGGCGCGGCTGTCGCCGACCCAGCCGACGATCAGCAGGCCGGATGTGACGACGGCGCCGACGATGGTGCACGCGGGGGCGTTCTGGTGCGGGGCGTGCTCGCGGGCCGTGGCGGGTTCCGCGGCCAGTGAGTTGACCGCGCGCGAGGCGGCGATGATCGCGTCGTGCATCGCCTGCTGCGGGTGCGTGCCGCGCGGCAGGGCGGCCAGCAGTGCCTCGCTCGCCGCCTTCGACGCCGCCATCGAGGCGTCGTCGGGGCGGGTCGCCGAGGAGACGCCGTCGCAGACGATCGCCACGGAGGCGGGTGAGCCGTCCGGCAGCGCGGTGCTGCCGATGGCGAACGCGTCCTCGTTGCGGTGGTGGCGCAGGCCGCGGTCGCTGACCGCGGCCACCGGGCCGGACTCCTGCTCCATGTGGTCCCGTTCGCGCGGCTGGGCGTGGCCGCAGTTCTCGCAGTAGCCGTCGTCGTCCACGCGGCCGGCCCGGCAGGCCACGCAGACCTTGCCGCCGGCGCCCGCGGCCTGCGCCGCCGGGTCGGCGGACACCCGTGGGTCCGGTGCCTGGAGGAGGTACTCGTCGGGCTGCTGTGCCTGGTAGGTCTCGGACTGTGCCGGATATTCCGCGGGCTGTGGCGCGAAGCCGCCGGGCGGGGCCGGGTGCTCCTCGGCCTGGGGCGGATGGTCGAAGCGGACCCCCGCGGCCGGCGGGGCACCGGGGGGCGGGGGTGCGTCCGGTCCCGGGGCGGGCCAGGCCGCGCCGGCGGGTGGCACCGACGGCGGCTCGGGATACGCACCGGCCGGTACGCCCTGCGCGGGCACCGAGCCGTTCATGGTGATGGTCGGGTTGTCCTGAGGCCGTGCCGGCACGGCGGACAGGTCGTATCCGCACGCGCCGCAGAAACGGTCACCCGATTCGAGGGGTTCCTCGCAACTCGGGCAGGCGGACAACTGGGGCATCTGCGACATCAACTACACCCACGTCCGGGGGCGGTAACGATTGGCACGTTCCACCAGGTCGATCCTCTCCTCGCCGCCCCGCGCCAGCCGGGCCAGCGTGCGGTACGAGCGCTCCAGGCCGAAACGCAGGCCCCGCTCGTCCAGGCCGCTGCCGAGCAGCGTCCGTCCTCCGGCGGCGGGAGGGGCGGAACCCTGGCCCCCGGAGAGTACCCAGTCCAGCGCGCAGCCGAGGACTTCGGCCGACAACTGCTCGCGGCGCGCCGGATCCAGACCGTAGGCGTCCAGGGCCTCGACCTGCGCCGCTGCGGCCGTGAGGTCCGCCAGGAACGGTACGTCGGACGCGGTCGCCGTGCGCTGCCGAAGCCGCGCCCGGACGGCGGCCACGCGCGCGGCCGTGTAGTGGATGGAGGACTCCGGGACCGACTCCAGCGTCCGTACGGCGCTGCGCCGGTCCCCCGTCGCCAACTGCACGCGGGCCAGCCCGAACGCGGCGCTCACATAGCTCGGGTCGGTCGACCACACCAGCCGGTAGTACTCGGCGGCGTTGTCGAGCTGGCCCAGTACCTCCGCGCACAGGCCCAGCGCCAGCTTGGGCGCGATCTCGCCGGGGAAGGCGTCGTAGATCGCGTCGAAGGCGAGTGCGGCGCCCTCGTCGTCGCCCGTCACCAGCGCGGCCACGCCCCGGTACCAGACCACCCGCCAGTCGTCGGGCCGCTCCCCCTCCAGTCTGGCCAGCGCCTCCAGCGCGGCGGCCGGATCGCCGGTCTCCAGCCAGGCCCGGATCTGCCGCAGCTGCGTCTCGATCGACGGGGCCGGAGCGGCCGCGAGGGCGCCGAGCAGTTCGGCCGGGGCGGAGGTCATCAGGCCCGCCAGGAAACCGGCGTTGGGGTCGGACGGGTCGACGCGCGGGACGGGCAGGGCGAGGGCGGCGGCGGGGGTGTCGACGGCTTTGACGAGGCTGTGCGGGGCGGGGAGGCCCTGCGCGCCGCCGGGGCCCGGCCCTGTCGCGGCTCCTCCGGGCCCGGCGGCGAGCCGGGCGGCGTGGGGCTGGGAGGGGACGGCGGGCAGCGCCGCCGCCGTCGCGGAGTTGCGCCGCTTGCGCACCACCCTCGCCCCGAGCCGGGACACCTCACCGTCCAGCTTCGGGAACAACTCAGTGTCCGTGACCCGCAGCTCGGGCCCGAACAGTGTGGAGAGGGCGGGCCGGGCGCGGCCCGACTGGAGGGAGACGACCTCCCGCAGGACGCCCGTCAGCTGCTCGGTCATCTCCTGCGCGGAGGCGAACCGGCGGGCCGGGTCGGGGTCCGTGGCGCGGACCAGGAGGCGGTAGAACGACTCGTACTGCCGGAACACCTCGATGTTGTCCGGGTCCGGCAGGGAGTCGACGTAGACGTTCGTGTACCCCTGGAAGTCGAAGGTCAGGACGGCGAGGGTGCGGGCGACGGTGTAGAGGTCGCTCGCCACCGACGGGCCGGCCTCGGCGACCTCCGGCGCCTGGTACCCGACCGTGCCGTAGATGGCCGACTCCTCGTCGTCCATCCTGCGCACCGCGCCCATGTCGATCAGCTTGAGCTGGTCCTCGGTCTGGATCGCGTTGTCGACCTTGAAGTCGCAGTAGAGCAGGTTGCGGCTGTGCAGATGGCCGAGCGCCTCCAGGGCCTCCAGCCCGTACGCGCAGGCCTGCTCCACCGGCAGCGGGTCGCGCCTGCCGTGCGGGGTGCGGCGGGCGTTGGCGATCTCCTTCAGCGACTTGCCGCCGACGTACTCCATGACGATGTAGCCGTCGAGGGAGCCCGTGCGCTGGTCCAGGTGCTCGACGAAGTTGTAGATCCGCACGATGTTGGCGTGCTCGATCTCCGCGAGGAAGCGCCGCTCGGAGATCGCCGCGGCCATCGCGTCCTGGTCGCCGGTGTCCAGCAGGCCCTTGAGGACCACCCAGCGGTCGGAGACGGCCCGGTCGACGGCCAGGTAGACCCAGCCCAGGCCGCCGTGCGCGAGGCAGCCGACCACCTCGTACTGGCCGTGCACGACGTCCCCGGCCTTCAGCTTCGGCACGAACGAGTACGGATGGCCGCACTTGGTGCAGAAGCCTTCCGTACGCCCCGGCCGGTCGCCGCGGGCGCGGCCCACCTGGGCGCCGCAGTCGGAGCGCGAGCAGAACCGCTTCCGCTCGGGCACTTCCGGGTTGTCCAGGACCATTTCGCGCGGGTCGGGCCGCGGGATCGGCGGCACCTGGACCAGCCCGGCGCCCAGCCGGCCCCGGGAGGAGGAACCGGCGGCCGAGCCGGAGCTGCGCACCGACACCGAGCGGCCCGTCGCCTTGCCCGACAGGGAGCGCGAGAGGCGTCCCGACACCGAGCGGCGGGACTTCGACGACTGGGACGACGTACGGGAACTGCGGGAGCTGCCGCTGCGCCCCGAGCCGCCCGAGCCGTGTGAGCCGCCCTTGCCGCCGGCGGTGATGCCGGTGGGGGGCGATCCGACCATGCCTCCCTCAGAGGGGGGACCCCCAGCGGCGACGACCGGGGCGAGGCCGCAGGTGTCGCAGTACAGTTCGCCGCCGCCCACGTCCTCGTAGCTGCCGCCGCAGGCGGGGCGCTGGCAGGTGCGCTGCGGCTCGCCCCGTGTTCCGCCCGGTGCCTGGCCCGGTGACTGGCTCGGCGGTTCGTTCGGTGGCTGGTTCGGTGCCTGACTCACGGACTCCCCCTTGTCGCTCATGCGCCGGGCCCCCTCCGGTCGTCCTCCGGCACGCCCTGGTCCGGCACCCGCGGGCCGCCGAGCAGTTCCGCCGCTGCCTGCTGGTAGCGCAGCACGGCCTGTTCGGCGGCGCGCAGGTCGCAGGGGGCGCTCCACAACATGCGGCGGGCCTTCTCGTACCGCTCCACCAGCAGCGTGTCCTCGGCGAAGCCGTGCCGGGCGACCTTCGCCTTGTACGCGTCGAGTCGGCCGCGCAGTTCGGCGCGGACCGCCAGGGGCGCCGTGACCGCGGTCAACGACTCGCGGGCGCGCAGCAGTTCGTCCTCCGCCTTCTGCTCCAGCGACTCCAGGAGCGGGGACAGGCGGTGCCACTGGGCCTGTCTGCGGTACTCCGCGGCCGCCGCCAGCTGCTCCTGCAACGCGGTCGGCGGTCCGCTGACGACCGGCACCTCCGTCGCCGCGATCTTCGCGAGGACCTCGCCGCGGGCGGTGCGCGCCTCGGCGAGCGTACGGTCCGCGCGGCTGAGGACGTCCCGCAGCCGGACGATCCGCATCTCGGCGTCCTGCCGCACCGTCAGAACCGCGTCGATCTCCCGGCGTACGTCCTCCAGGGCGCGCGCCTCCCGGTCGTACACCGTCGTGTCCGGTCTGCCGCCGCCCGGAGCCGAACTGCCCTCCGCGGCCAGCCAGAACGCCAGCGGGTCCGACACCACCTGCTCGCGCAGCTTCGTGAGCGTGCGGGTGATGCGCTCCAGGTCGTCGCCCGCCGGGTGCTCGCCGGGGCGCACCCCGACCGAGTGCGCCAGCCGGCGGGTGCGCTGGAGCTCGGCCGCCAGCAGGTCGATCCGGGCCGGCAGCGCCGACCAGACGGCGTCGGCCGCGACGACCATGTCCAGGCTCGTCGCGTACAGCTCGTTCATCCGGTCGACGAGGGTGGCGAGCGAGTAGCGTTCGCTGAGTTTGCTCCCCGTGCCGTGCAGGGTCGGGGCGTTGGCCGTCGCCGTGGCGCTGCCCGCGACCGTGACCGACTCGCCGTTCAGCAGCTCCGTCAGCTCCACCAGGTCCTCGCGGCTGGACCAGCGGCGGCGGGAGCGGATCTCCCGGGCGGTGCGCAGGGCGTCCGTGTACGCGTCGAAGTACGTCCACAGCAACGTGATCGACGCCTCCGTGGACGTCCAGCGCTCCTGGGTGACGCCGGTGAGCTCGGCGCCCTCCAGGAGTCTGCGGCCCGCGTGGTCCTGGAGGGCGAGGAGCGAGGTCTCGATCGCCTCGTGCTCCGCGCCGAGCCGCGCCAGCGCACGGTCCACCTCGTCCCGGTCCATCACCGGCCCGGTGGATCCCGTGACGCCCATCGATCACCTCTCGCTGCGGTTGTGCCGGTTGGGGGGTCGGTGCGGTTGTCAGGTCGTGCGCAGGTACTGCGGTGCCGGTGGTTCCGACTTCTCCGGATTCTTGCCCAGTGTCGCCGACAGCCATTTGCCGTACGACGCCTGCCAGCCGGTGGCGGTGTCCTTGCGGTAGTCCACCAGGATCTGGTTGACCCGGCGTACCAGATCGTCGGCGTCCTCCTTCATCGCCACGCCGTAGTACTCGGCAGTGAAGGCATCGCCCTTGAGCTCGACCGTCGGATCCTGTGCCGCCTGGCTCGCGGCGAGCGCGCCGTCGGTGACCACCGCGTCGGCCTCGCCGAGCTGGAGCCTGACCAGGCAGTCGAGTTGGTTCGGGACGGTCTTGGAGATGTCGGTGGTGGCGGGGAGTTTGCCGCTCTTCTTGTCCGCCTCCAGCGTGGAGTACGCCGTGGAGCCCGTGGCCGTGCAGACCCGCTTGCCGGCGAGCGTGTCGTCGTAGCCCTTGACGGGCGAGGACTTGGGGGCCAGGACCTGCTGTCCCGTCTTGAAGTACGGCGCGGAGAAGGCGACGTCCTCGATGCGCTCACAGTTGATCGTCATCGTGCGGACGACCATGTCCACGCGGCCGTCCCGGATCGCCGGAATGCGCTCGTTGGTGGGGATCGCCTTGAACTGGACCGCGTTCCGGTCACCGAGTATGTCCTCGGCGATGCGGTGGACCAGGTCGATGTCGAAGCCCTCCAGCTCCCCGCGCTTGCCGCTGTTGGGGTCGCGGTAGCCCCAGCGGTAGCTGTTCTGGTCGACACCGACGATCAGCTTGCGCTTCCCGCCCTGGCGGTTCTTGATCGCCTGGATGGTGTCGCCGTCGGCGGAGGAGGGCGACAGGGTCTGCTTCTCGGGGGCCTCGCAGTCCTCTGCTGCCTTCTCGGCCTTGACCCGGGCCGACTGGGCGACGGCCTGGCCGTCCACGGTCCTCGGCCCGGACAGCGGGACGCACAGTGCGAAGACGGCCACCAGGGCACAGACGACCGCCATCGCGGCCACCCCGCCCCAGCCCTTCAGACTGGCCCGCAGACGTCGTGCTCGCATGGTCGCGCCCCCTTTCACCCGTGTCCCGTTCATCGGTACTCCGACAGCCTGCGGCCGATGCCGAGCACCGCGCCCGCCGCGCCCAGCACCGCGAGGACGGCCGCGCCCGCCGACAGGCCCGTCAGGGCGTCCCGGCCGTCATCGGCCGCGCGCTTGAACTCGGTTTCCTCGTGCGCGAGTGCCGTGCGCAGGTTCGCGTCGACGCTGTCGAAGCACTCGCCGGTCGTCGTCCCGGTGCCGATGACCTTGTCCAGCGCCTGCTGGTAGTTGCCGTTCTCGTCCTGCTCGCGGGCCGCGGTGTGGCGCTTCTTCCACTCCGTCATGTTGCCCACGGCGGCGGTGACGGGGGTTTCGCCCGATGCGTCGTCGGCGAGCTTCTCCGCGGCCGCCAGGTGTTTGCCCAGGGCGCTCATGTCCGTGCGGAAGTCGTAGTCGTAGGCGTCGAAGGTCTCTTGGCCGACCTTCTTCGTCTCGGCGCCGCGGGCCACCAGGGTCAGGTTCTCGTTGCCCCGTGCCTTGAGGGAGGCGATACGGGCGTCGTGCAACACGTTCAGGGAGCGGACGCCGTGGTCGTAGGAGTCGTTCAGCCCCGCGCGGGCGACGCTGTGGCCGACGACCAGCCACAGGAGGACCACGGTCGCGGTGGCCGTGGCGGCGACCAGGCCGTGGTTCAGAACGCGGTTCGTGCGCTGGTAGTTGCGGTGCTGGGCCCAGGCGAGGACGGTCAGGGCGAGGACGCCCAGGGCGATGGCGGCCCAGGGATAGGGCGTGGCGTCCGCGTAGTCCGCGCGCAGGCGCTGGTTCTCCTTCTTGTACAGCTCCTCCGCTGCCGGGAGCATCTGCTCCTGCATCTTCTCGTTGGCGTAGCGGAGGTAGGCGCCGCCGACCGGGAAGCCCTGGCGGTTGTACGTGCGGGCGCGCTCGACCAGGCCCTTGTACTCCGGGAGGAGTCTGTTGAGCTTGGCGATGGTCGCCGCGGACGGGGAGTCCGGGTCCGAGTTGGCGGCGGCGTTGACGAGTTTCTCCGCGGCCGTGCGGATGTCCTTCTCGTAGCGGTCGCGGGAGGCGGCCGACTCCTGACCGCCGGCGAGGAAGCCGCTGGAGGCAGCGGTGTTGGCGTCCGCGAGGGAGCGGTAGATGTCGGCCGCGTCCGAGCTGAGGGGCTGACTGCTGGTGAGGACGTCGTCGGCAGCGGCCGCGCGGTCGGTCATCTGCCAGGCGGTGACGGCGCCGAAGGCGACGACGAGGAGTGCGAGAAGGGCGCCGATGATACGGAGGCGGCCGGGCTCTGTGGTGGCGGCGGCGCGGAGTTGGTCCAGTCCCTCGGCGAAGGCGGTACGGCGGGGCTGGGGTTCCGCAGGGCCGTGAGGGGCTTGGGCCGGTGGCCTCGGTGGCGCCTGTGCTGGTTGGGCCGGTACCGCCGGGAGGGTGGGCAGGCCCGGGCCTGTTGGTGGTGTGCTGCTCGTCGGCAGGTGTGTCACTGTGACCTCCCCCGTGGTCATCCGTCGCCGCAAGTATCCCTTCCGGCACTGACATCCGCACCGCCCTTGCCACGATCTTGATCTGATCGCAGCGCGAGGCACCACCCCTTGCCCGGATACACGTCGGGGGGATCGGTTCGGTTCCCGTCGGGAATGCGCGTGGCTACTCAACGTAGCGGCGAAACCCTTGCGCCAACGCCTTGAAGCCGCACGCTTCGTAGAAACTGTGGACGTACTCGTCGTCCGCCGCCAGCAACTGCACCTTGTAGCAGCCGGCCGACTCGCCCAGCCGCACGGCCGCGTCCATCAGCCGACGCCCGACGCCCCGCCGCTGGAAGCAGCCGGCCACCACCACGTTCTCCACGAACAGGATGGCCCGACCGCCGCGGGTGAGGTTCGGCATCACGATGCAGTCCGCCGTCCCGGCCACGACACCGTCGGCCTCGGCGACCAGGACGGTCCGCCCCTGCTGCCCGGATATCGCCGCCCAGACGGCTTCCGCGGACGCCCGGGGCAACGGCGCGTCGTCCGGGTTCAGTTCGCCGTAGAGGCCGAGCAGCACCGCCAGATCCGCCTGGACCGCCGCCCGTACCGTGATCTTCATGGGGTGAGCGTAGCGAGGGCCTGCCCTGGCAGTGGCCTTCCGCGGAGCATGACCGTCAGTCCCCCGTCGGTGTCTCCCTGCCGCGGAGCACGATCAGGGTCGTTCCGCCGATCAGGACCAGGGTGATGGCGATGCCGGCGATGAGGGGGGTGACGCCCGAGCTGCCGGTTTCGGCGAGGTTGGTGTCCGTCGCCGTGCCGCCCACCGAGGCCGGGCTCGGTTCGCTGAGGGTCTGCGTGGCCGTGCCCGTCTCGCTGCCCTGGGTCCGGCAGTCCAGCATGCCGCTGAATCGCTGGGTGAAGCCGCCCGGGCCGTGGATCGTGAAGTCGTACGCCTGGTCCTCCTGGAGCGGAACCGTCACCGTCCGGGACTCGCCCGCGGCGATGGTGTGCTCCAAGCCCTGCAGTTCGAACGTGAACGGCTCGTCGCCCTTGTTGGACGCGATGATGTCCACGCCGCCCTCGGCGCAGTTCTTCGCCGCCGACAGTGCCGGGATCGCGCCCTTCTTCGCCCAGGTCGCCCCCGCCGTCGCCGACACCGTCGACTCGCTGGAACCGGCCAGGATCTGCGTCTGGCTCCGGCTCTCGGAGGCGAAGGCACGGCCGACCGGCACGGTCGTCGAGGCCTGCACGGTCAGCTCCGCCATGCCGGCCGCCGCGTCCTCGGGCACCTCGAAGAACACCTGCCCGCCGTCCGACGTGGACGTCACGGCCTTGCCCTGCTTGTCGACGATCCGGACCCCGCTCGTGGCGGCGTCCGCGGGTGGGCTCACCGTCACGCTGCCGGCGTTCGTGTGCACCGTCACCGGGCCCAGCCGCTCCCCCGGCCGGCCGGAGACCGCCGGCGGATCGAGAGTGAGCGAGGCCCGGGGCTCGGGCCGGCTCCGCGCGTTCTTCTCCAGGTAGTCCGCGAGCTGCTCGGCCTGCGGGTCGAGGGCGTCGACGGCCACGTCGTCCGAGTAACGCCAGATCGCCACCTGTGTGCCGGCCGCCGCGTCCTGCTCGGTCAGCGCGCCGCGGACGCCCGCCTTCCGTGCCAGCGCCGCGAGGTCGTTCACCTGCGGGTAGGAGTTCTGAAGGATCCAGCGGATCCGGCCGGCGTCCTTGTTGGCGCCCAGAGACGTGCCGCTCCAGGGCGTCTCGTGGTACTTGGCGTCCCGCTGCGTCGGATTGTGCAGGTCGACGCAGTACGTCTGGAGCATGCCGCCGCCCTCGACGGACATCTCGAACAGGCCCGCCGACACCTGCTGTTCCCCGGTGGCGCCGTGTATCACCGCGGTGCCGTACGTCTTGAGCCCGGCTGTCGTCGCGGTCGCTCCGCCCTGACTCCGCGTCGTCTCCTCGGCGGTCGCCTGGCCGGCACCGGCCAGCACGCCCGCGGCGACGAGCCCGGACACGAGCGTCGCGGCACCGAGGCGGGCAGCCCCTCGCCTGCGTACGAACACCGCAGAGAACGAAGCAAACACCAAATTCCCCTTCGAGCAGGACCCGTCGACGTGGGGGGGTACGGTCCCACCTGCAGAATCACAAGCCTCACAGGCCGCAAGAGCCCCGAGAGCCATGCCCGGCATCCTAGGTACGCGGCGGACGCCGCTCGCCGGTGAGACGGTCGGAGGAGTGATCCGACTCGGAATCGTTATCGCCAAGACCCCTTGTGAGCAGGGCTTATCGACAAGTCCACCCCCGATTTTTCGGTGCGCACTCGCCGATAAGCCGCACTTCGGGCCAGGCGGGCGGGTGATTGACGTCACGTCAATGCGACTGGTTCCGGAGGCTGTTGAGCGGGAGCGCCCGTCGGCACCGACGAACCCTCCTGCGGTGTCTCCCAGTTGGGTTCCGGCTGTGCCGGTGCCGGCGCCGCCTCAGGTTTGCCTCCGCGGCGGAACGCCGAGGTGCCCCAGGCCAGGTCGTGCCCGATCGCTACCGCGTCGATGTCCGCCGAGGTCCAGCTCTGCCCCTCGCGCACGTCGGTCCGTACCTTCAGCCTGCCCTGGACGATCACGGGCTCGCCGACCGTCAGTGACGCCGCCGTGTTGGTGGCGAGCTGGCGGTTGGCCCACACCGTGAAGAAGTTGGTGTGCCCGTCCGTCCACATGTTCTTCTCGCGGTCCCAGTAGCGCGCGGTCACCGCCAGCCGGAACCTCGCCGACGGGCCGGACGCCATCTCCCGGTACACCGGCTGTGTCGCCACCCTGCCGACCGCGCAGACCATCGTCTCGTTCATCGCGAACCCCTCCCTCGCCCGGACTGCGACACCGGGCCGACATGCGTACGGGCCCGTCCCGTACGGCTGTGTCTGCCAGACTGCCGCCGCCGGGCCGAGCCCGCTGAGCGCTGTGGATCACCGCCCGCCTGTGGACAACGCCGCCACCCGGACGGGTGACGCCGAGGGACGTCCGCGGCCCGTCACAACCGCCACGCCCCCGGAATCACCGTCCCTGCCCAAGCGTCACCTCCCCGCCCCCACCACCCTCCCGTACTGCTCCCGAACCTCCCGGTACCGCAGCAGCTCCGCCGCCACCGGATCCAGCACGCGGGCCCTCCCGCACCCGGCCGCCGCCTCTCGCAACCGGCGTTCCGCCTCCAGCCCGTAACGCCGGGCCGGTCCCCGCGCCGCCATCCGGCAGCTCCACTCGATGAGCGGCCCGCCGACGATGCCGATCACCATCAGCAGCACCGGCACGCCCAGGTTCGGCGACATGACGCCGACGATCTGTCCCAGCAACCACAGCCCGCCCAGGAACTGCAGGATCGTCATGGCCGCCTGGCACAGCACGGCTACCGGCCACCACCCCGGCCGCGGCGGCCGCCCCGTCGGCACTCCGGCGCGCACGCTCAGCTCGTCCAGCGCCTCGGGCAGCCCCTTGGAGCCGCGGACGGCGGCCTCACGCACCGCCTGCGCCCAGGGCGCCGGCAAGCCCGCCGAGGCCCGGTCGGCCACCGTCCGTACGGCCTGCTCGACCCGCTGCCGGGCGGTGGCCTCCTCGTCGGCCTGTGTGCGCGAGGGGAGCCGCCCCGTGGTCGGTTCGCCGCGGTCCTGGTACCAGCGCCACAACCGCAGCCAGGGCGTGCCGCAGGCACGGTTGGCGTTGCGCAGCCACGCGCGCTCGGCGGCCTCGCCCGCCGCCGTGGCGCCCACGGCGTCCGCGAGCCGGTCCGCGAACTCCTCCCGGGCCTGTTCGCTGAGTCCGGTCCGCCGCTGCGTGGCGTAGACGGGCCACAGCCGCGCCGCCGCGATGTCCACGTCGGCCGAGATACGGCGGGCCGGCGCCGCGCGCTCCGCGACGAACTGGCCGAGCACCTCGCGCAGTTCGCCGACGCCGTCCCCGGTGAGCGCGGACAGCGCGAGCACGGTCGTACCCGGTTCGCCGTACTCGCCGAGGGCGATGCCGTCCTCGTCGAGGAGCCGTCGCAGATCGTCGAGGACCTGCTCGGCGGCTTCCCCGGGCAGCCGGTCGATCTGGTTGAGGACGACGAACATGACCTCCGCGTGGGCCGCCATCGGCCGCAGATAGCGCTCGTGGAGGACGGCGTCGGCGTACTTCTCCGGGTCGACGACCCAGATGACCGCGTCGACGAGCGCCAGGATGCGGTCCACGTGCTCGCGGTGCTGTACGGCCGCGGAGTCGTGGTCGGGCAGGTCGACGAGGACGAGTCCGTGCAGCTGGGAGTCTCCGTCCCCGGTCGGCAGCGGACGCCGGCGCAGCCGGGGCGGGATGCCTAGCCGTTCGATGAGGCTGGCGGCCCCGTCGCTCCAACTGCACGCGATGGGAGCGGCGGTGGTGGGGCGGCGTACCCCCGTCTCCGAGATGGCCACCCCGGCGAGCGCGTTGAACAGCTGTGACTTGCCGCTGCCCGTGGCGCCCGCGATGGCGACGACGGTGTGCTGCCCGGAGAGCCTGCGCCGCGCGGACGCCTCGTCGAGCACCCGGCCCGCCTCCGCCAGCGTCCGGCTGTCGAGCCGGGTGCGGGAGAGCCCCACCAGTTCGCGCAGGGCCTCCAGCCGGGAGCGCAGCGGCCCGTCGTACACCAGCGGGGACACCGTCGGCGGGGCGGCGGGGCGGCTGTCCAGCACGGCGTACTGGTTTCCTCCGGTGGTCTCGTCGACCCGCCGTGCGATGAGCCCGTCGTCCCAGGTGCCCTGGGAGAGTGCGGAGCCCTGGGAGCTTGTGGAGCCCGGGGAGTCCGTAGGGGCGGAGGAGTCTCCGTCCGGCACGCGCGCGTGGGTGCCGTCCGTGCTCTCGGCCTCGGAGGCGTTCCGCGGGGCCTTCGCCGACGGGTTCGCGGCGGCTGCCGCCTTGTGCGCGTCGCCCGGCTGGCCGGCGCGCTCGGTGTGGTCCTGGCCAGTGACGGCGGTCACCGGTCACCTCTCCTTCTGAAGTACGGACAGAGCGGCGATGAGTTCGGCCTGGGGCTCGGCGTGGACGTCGAGGGCGTCGAGCGGGGCGAGCCGGCGCTCGCGTTCGACGTGCAGCACCCGGTCGACGTGCTCGGCGAGCAGCCGTCCGGCCCGGTCGCGCAGTCGCAGCGCGCCGTGGGCGCCGATCCGCTCGGCGAGCCCCTCCCCCGCCATCCGGCCCCGGCGGCCGCCCAGCAGGGAGGTGGCGACCAGGGCGGCGACCAGCTCGGGGTCGGGCGAGAGGTTCCGGTCGAGCTCGCGCACCTCGTCCTCGGCGTACTCCTCGAGCTCCCGCCGCCACCGCCGTACGGCGAGACCGATCCGGTGCTCGGCGCTCTCCGCGGCGGGTTCGCGGTCGGCGAGCCCGGGTGCGGCCGCCGCGGGTTCGCGCCGCCAGGCGTCGTCGATACGCTCGTCGGCGGCGGTGACGGCGCACAGCAGGAGCGCGCTCAGGCTCTCCACGAGCGCGTCGAGGAGTTCACCGGCGGTGCAGTCCAGGGGGAAGGCGCGCCACCGCTTGAGTGCGTCTCCCGCGAGCACCGCCCCGGCCTGCAACCGGCCCCGCACGCGCGTGTGCTCGCTGTCGTACGCCCCCTCGACGGTGGCGGTGAGCCGCAGTGCGGCGGCGTACTGTGCGGCGGCGGCGCCGGCCAGCTCGGGCATCCGGGACTTGAGGGAGTCGAGGACCCCGCGCGCGGTGCGGGCCATGACCTGCTGCCTGGCCGCCGGGTCCTGGGCCTGGTGGACCAGCCAGGTGCGCAGCTGGGCCACGGCGCTGGCCGGCAGCAGCCCGCCGCCCCAGGCCGACTCCGGCAGTTCGGGCACGGTGAACCGGGGCACCTGCCCGAGTCCGGCCTTGGTGAGCAGGGCCCCGTACTGCCGCGACACCTCGGCGACCACCTGGTGGGGCACCCTGTCCAGAACGGTGACGAGGGTGACGTCGTACTCCTTGGCGGTGCGCAGCATGTGCCAGGGCACGGCGTCGGCGTAGCGGGCGGCCGTGGTGACCATGATCCAGATGTCGGCCGCGCAGATGAGCTCGGCGGCCAGGACGCGGTTGTCGGAGACCAGGGAATCGATGTCGGGGGCGTCGAGGAGGGCGAGGCCGGGCGGCAGCGTTTCGGCGGTCTCGACCCGCAGCACGCGCGCGGGGTTCTCACCCGGGAGCAGCAGATCCTCCGTGGCGTCCTGCTGCGGCACCCACACGCGTGTGAGATCGGGCAGCACCCGCATGCCGCTGAACCAGTGATGGTCCTCCGGATGGCAGACCAGCACGGGGGTCCGTGTCGTCGGCCGCAGTACCCCGGCCTCGCTCACCCGCCGCCCCACGAGGGAGTTCACCAGCGTGGACTTCCCGGCTCCGGTGGAGCCCCCCACGACGGCCAGAAGTGGCGCTTCGGGGTCTCTCAGCCGGGGCACCAAGTAGTCGTCGAGCTGGGCGAGCAGTTCGTCGCGGCTGGCACGCGCGCGTGGGGCCCCCGCCAGGGGCAGCGGGAAGCGTGCGGCGGCGACACGGTCGCGCAGGGCGGAGAGTGCGTCGAGCAGCTGGGGCCGTACGTCCAAGGTCACCACATGTGAAGAATGCCCAATTTTAGGGGAATTCTGAAGCATATGAGCATGTCTGCGCGCCGACGGGACACAAGGGATGGAAGGGACTACTGGGACATGGGCTCACTCCAGGCATAACGAGTGCACAACACCCGATGCCTCTGACGCCAAAAGCGGTGCACGATTCGTACCTGCCTGCGATTATCAGGACCGCTTCACCGAACCTCCACATCGAGCCACGGAGGCGAAGCAACAGGGACAAGGACGCGGGAGCCCTATCCTTGTCCCCGGCAACGTCACGGATCGGCCCACACCAGGGCACCACGACAGAGGCCACCACACCGGCCCCCGTAGCTCAGTGGATAGAGCAGGCGCCTTCTAAGCGCTTGGCCGCAGGTTCGAGTCCTGCCGGGGGCGCAAGTCTCCGCCCTCCCCTTGGGGAGGGCTTTTTGCTGGTCAGGGTGGGTGTCGGCCGATCCGCCGAAGCCCCGGACGCCCTCTTGATGATCAAGGGCGGGCTCCGGGGCTGTCCGGCTGTTACCGGGTTTTTGCGGGTGGCCGTGTCGAATACGTGTCGAAGTTTCTGCGGGCCGCGAGGTCAGTCGGCGGACGGCCGCTCAGGAAGATCTCCGGCAGCTTCGAGCCGCCTCTTCAGGTCGGGCAGCTGGCCCTCAACGCAGCGGGCGTAGGTCGCCAGGAGCACGGCAACGCTGTTTCCGGCCCATTCGGCCACCTGGGCGGGTGGGATCCCGTCGTTCAGCCACTTCGTCAGGCGCGTGTTCCGGTTGTCGTAGACGCGCCGTCCGGTGGGTGACTCGAAGACGTGCGGGGGCAGTACGGCCTTACGCGCGCTGCGCCATGCCCGACGTATGACGGAACCGGCGAGGATGCCGCCCGACTCGCCTTGGAACAGCAGGTCACCCGGCTTGAGCTGTTCGCCCTCGATGTGCTGCCGCAAGATGCGCGTCAAGGCGGGATGTCCGGGGACAGTGCGGGTCTCCCCCTCCGCACGGCCTTTCAGGTCGCGTTGTTCGTGGATCTCCCCCGTGTCCGTCCACTGCTTTCCGACCTCGGGGGTCGCGGTGTGGATCAACAGCTCGCACCACTGGTCGTCAGCGTCGGGCTCGGGCAGGGTCACGTCCTCCACGCGCATGGCTACGGCTTCCTCGGGCCGTGGGCCGCAGTAGTACAGCGTGGCGAAGAAGGCGTGAAGTCGCTCGCCACCGCGCGGCCGGCGCCGTATCCAGTCGAGGATGGCCGCTGCCTGCTCCGGGTTCAGCAGAGACCGCTTGTCCACGGCGTTCGTGGTCTTCACGGCGGCTGTCGACTCCTTCCCCTTGGGCAAGGGGTTGGTCCGCAGGATGCGCCGCCGGACGGCGTACTTCATGGCGACGTTGAGGATCCGGCGGTTGCGCTTGCGGGACCAGGCCGCCGCCTGCTTGCCGTCGAGCCGCGTGTCGATGGCGCGCAGGACCTGGTCGACCTTCTCCGGGTCCTCCCAGGCCGAGACAGGCAGGGAGTTCCGCTCAACCCATCGGAGGATGGCCGCCACGTCTCGGGGTGCGTCGGGGCGTCGGTTCGTGTTGAACGCCCACTCACGAAGAGCGGTGCGCACGGCCGCAGGCGCGAACTGAGTGGGCTTGGCCCTCAGTAGCGCGATGGTGGTCGCCGTCAGGGTCTTGGCCATGTTCTTGCGGCTGTTGCCGCCGAGTTGTGCCCAGCGGGCGTCCACGTACTCGACGGCGAACTTGTACCAGCTCATGGCAGCCGACTTGGAGCGGTGGGACACCGGGAGCCCGGTGTCAATGACGAACGCCTCGCCCTTGCCAGTTGCCCGGATGAGTTCGGAGCGGAAGCCCTCGGCGAGGGCGACGGTGCCGAAGGGCTCACGCCAGCGCTTCCCCGCGACCACCCAGCGCACGGTGTATGTGGTCTTCCGGGCTCCCTTATAGGTGAGGATCTTGTAGACCTTGACGTCGTAGGTCGTCTCCATCAGGCGGCGTCCTCCCGGTCGTCGAGCCAGTGGTCGAGGTCGCTCCGCCGGATTCTGAGGTCGCCGTTCGGGAGCTTGATACAGCGCGGTGCGCGACGCTTCGCTCGCCAGTCGTAAAAGGTCGAGCGCGAGATGCTCAGCTCCTCGCAGACCTCCGCGAGGGTGAGCATGGTGCGTGACCGGATGGCCGTGGTCATTCCGTACTCCCTTCGGTCAGGAGGGCATCGCGGGCGGTCTCGCGGTTGGTCTTGAGGTCGCGGGCGATGGTCGCGGCGAGGGCGGCTTCACCCGGCGAGTGGCCGTGGCCGGCGTACTGCCAGTCCGTCAGCACCAGAACGGTGTCCGGCTCGCGGTCGTCGAGGCCAAGGGCGTCTCGTTCTTGGGCGGAGCGGTAGTCGGCGCGTTCCTGGCGGAGTGCGCCGAGGGTGGTGGAGTAGGTGCGCGACTTGGACGAGAAGTGCCCGCGGAAGCCGAGCATGTGTGCCCAGGCCCACAGGCGCCGGTCCGGGTAGAGGCTGTCCAGGTCACGGCACGCGGTGATGAGCCGCCGGGTGTGGTCGGGAACCTGGTGGCGGTCGAGTTCGGAGAGTTCGCCGATGCGGCGGTCCAGGGTTCCGGTGTTCTCGGCGGCTTTGGTGGCGTACTTGGCCACGTACGAGGCGACGGTCTGTTCCGTGATGTCGGAGCCGTCACCGAAGGCCTTTACCGGGCGCACGTCGAGTTGCTGGCCCCATCGGAACGTCCGGGTGGGCTGGTCACCGGCAGCCGGGACCGAGACCGACGTGTACGAATGCGCGGCGGCGGCGAGGAGCGCGTCCGTGAGGAGGTCGACCGTGGCCCAAGCGGGCGGTGGCGTCCCGGGCCCCTCCGGGCCGTCGAGGCGTACGACGGCGTGGAAGTGCAGGGCGCCGCGCTTCTGGAACTCGGCGACCTTGCCGTACGAGACCCGAAGGTGGTCGGCGAGTTCCCGGCGGGGCAGGCCGGCGCGGGCTGCGAGTTCGCGGCGGAGTCGGGTGGTGAAGCGCTGCCAGAGCTGTCCGGCATGGTTGTTGAACAGCACGGCGCCCGCGTAGTCGTACGTCTCCGGGTCGAGGGCAGTGCCCAGCTCTGGGGCGTCGGACGCGTGTGAGGTGCCGCAGCGGCAGGTGCCGTGATCGGGGCGGTTGTGGACCGGGCCGAACGACGGAGCCGTGAGGGTGGCGAAGACGCGCGGGTGGTCGCGGACGGTGGCGGGGATGTCGCGTCGGTCGTCTCCGGCGAGTCCGGCGCGGATGAGGTGGTAGGTGTCCCCCGCGTACGTCCAGGCGCAGGCCGGGCAACGGGATGCGCGGCGGTTGCCGCAGGCGAGACGGAGGCGTCCGCCCGGCTCGTTCGCGGTGGAGTAGTGGTGCAGGGTCTCGCCGGTGGTCTTGTCCTTCTGGAGGACCCAGCCGGTGAGGTGGATGGGGTCGGAGCAGCCGCCGGTGCGGCGGACCTGGTCTTTCCAGCGGGCATAGTCGGAGGCCGAGGCCACCCGGAGCACGTCTCCGAGGGTGACCGAGTCGAGCAATGTGTCTGGCGTGGGCGCACTCGGTGTCGCGGGTGAGGCGCGGTGGGCCATGCTGGGTGTTCCTTCCGGTTCATCGGATCGGACAGGGACGGCGCCCGGGCGGCGGATGCTTGGCGGTATCGAGGCCGCCCGGGGGCCGGTCAGCGTCGCTTGGCTTCGGAGGCGAGCAGGGAGCGCAGGACGACCGCGCAGACGGCGACGGAGGCGCCGGTGATGGCGACCGCCAGGAGCAGCGAGACCAGGACGGCGCCGAGGACCAGGACGACGGTCGTACCGCCGCCGACGAGGGCGAGCGCGGTGCCGGGGGTGAGCTGGACCGTGGGCCGGGACGGCGTCGGAGTCGTCGGGGCGGCCGGCGGGGTCTCTACGTTCGGGATGACGGTGGTCGGCTCGACGACAGCGGGCATGGTGCCCATGCCCGTCGGCGTGGGCATGGTGGGGATCTTCGGGCGGAACATCGAGGGCTCCTCTCGCGGGCGGGCTACTTGACGAGGGCGTTGATGGCCGGGGCGAGGACGCTGTCGGCGAGGAGGAACCCGCCGAGCAGGATTACGGCGATGAGCCAGGCGGGCGGCCGGATGAGCTTGACGCCGAGGTAGCCGACGACGAGCAGTGCGAGCCAGAGCGGGACCTGCATGACGGTGGCCTCCTAGCGGACGCGGCAGCGGTGAGTGCGGGCCGCGAGCTGGGCGGCGGACTGACTGGAGTAGTCGGAGGACCAGCCGCAGTTGTCGGAGGTGCACACGGCGGCATGCTTGGTCTGGCCGCTGCGGTCGCGGTGGGTGCCGATCTGCACCGGGCCGATGCGCATCACGGAGTGGAACTGGTCGCGGGCGGGCATGTCAGTGGGTCCCCTTTCGGGCCGTGGTTGGGGCGGGAGAGCCGGAGCGGACACCGGCGGCGGTCAGGCGAGACGGGCCGCGATGGCGTCGGCGAGGTGGGACGGGACGCCAAGGCGGGAGCGCAGGGTGTCGGTGTCGATCGGGGCGCCGGTACGGGCGCGGTACTCGTCAGCGACCTTGCGAGCGTGGTCGACCAGGACAGCGGGCACTTGAGGGGCCGGGTCCGCGGCGGGATCCGGAGCCGGAGGGACGGGTGCCGTGGCGAGGGCTGGGGCCGCATCAGGCTCGGGCATGGCTTCCGTGACCGAAGGGCGTCGGGCGTCCGGTAGTGGCTGCTCGGCCGGGGGCTCAGCGCCCGACGTGTCCGCGACAGGGGCCGGCGGAAACGGCTCCGACTCCACAGCCGCCGAGTGAGCAAGGAGCGTGCCGCCGAGGAAGGCGACCGCAGGCCAACCGGCGATGCCGAGGCGGAGGAGGGCGGGCGGGTCGTTCAGGTCGAGGAACCCGGCGGTGGCCACGTTGGCGCCGAGAGAGGCGAACAAAGCGACGAGGAACCAGCACCAGGCCAGCCGGGACGGCCCCTCACTGCGCAAGCGCCGCCAGGCAGCCACGAGAAGCAGGTCGACACTGACCGGGTAGGCCCACGCCTTCCAGCCGTCCTGCCCGGCAGCAGCGGCCAAGTCGTGCAGGTGAGCGAAGGACAGCGCACCGGCGATCACGGCCTGGACCAGGACCGCGTCGACACGGAGACCGTGGCGGGCACCCATCAGCAGTCACCCGCGGAGGCGGGACCACCGTCGGAGTCGTAGCCGTCCGGAAACATCCCGGGCGGCGGCTCGGGCAGCGAGACGGCGAGGGACGGGCTGACGGCTTCCACGAAGTCGAGGTCGGCGCCAGCCATGTCCGCGTAGAGGGTGAGTTGGCCGAGCAGGAGCACGGTCCGGGCGAAGTCCTCGCAGCTGGGGCACATGGCGGGTTCTCCCTTTTCAGGCATGGCAGGGGTAGGGACTTGGCGCGAAGGCGGTCACGCCGACCGGTGGGGGTGCGAGAGGTCAGGCGGTGACCGGGGAAGGCTCAGTCGGCTGCACAAGAGCGTCGGCGGGGCCAGAGAGGGCGGGCCGGTACGGAGCCAGCTCGGGCAGGTCCGGAGTCCGGTCGGCGTGCCGGTTGCAGATGTTCACGGCCTGCCGGAGCGACGTATGCGGAGCCCGAATGCGGTGCCACCCTCCGGAGGAGTCGCCCGCGATGGCGAGCCCGCGCTGCTCGGCCGGGATTTGGATGGCGGCGAGGACGGCGTCCGGAGCGATGTCACCAAAGGCCATGGTGGCGGAGGTCTCGTCGTTGACGCGGTGGGCGGTACGGCCGGTGAGCTGGGCGCGGAGCATGGTGATGCCCTTGCCGAGTTCGGAGCCGAAGCGCTGTCCACAGATTTCGAGGTAGATGCCGGCCGCGCGGCCGAGCTGAGCGAGGCGGACCAGGGCAGTGATGATGCGGTCCCGGCGCTTCTCCTCCTCCTTATTGGCGTACAGGGCGAGTTCGGCAACCTCGTCGACCAGGACCACGACCGGGACAGGACGCAGATCGGTCGGCAGGTTCCAGATGTCGGCGGCGATCTCCGCATCGGGCACGTCAGCGGCGATCCGCTGCTGGGCCCGAATGAGCTGATAGGTGCGCTCCATCCGAACCACGAGCGCATCGAGCACTTCGGCGGCGGCGTCGGGATCGTCGGCCAGCGCGGAGAACCGGCGGGCCAGCGGGAACAGCTCGACCCCTTGCTTGCAGTCGATGCCGACGAGGGCGACGTCCATCGGAGCGAGTCCGGCGACCAGGTTGCGCTGGTAGACGGACTTGCCGGACTCCGTGGCCCCGAGGGTGAGGGCGTGGGGTATCGCCCGGTAGTCGCGGTAGTGCACTGAGCCGTCCTGCCGCAGAGCGGCCGGCACACGCATCGGCCGGGTCTCGGTCTCGGCCGGCATCTGCACCCGCTTGAGCACGTCGTAGCCGGTCATCCGCACCTCTACGACGCCAGAGCACAGCTCACGCGAGGTCACGCCGTACATCGAGAACGAGTGCCGGAGCCGGTCCGAGGCGGCAGCGAGGTCGAAGGCGTCCTGCCCGGGCCGGAGCTTGAGCCGCAGGACCAGGCCGGTACGAGTCGGACGCAGCCGCAGGATGCGCGGGGAACGGGACTCCGGTAACGGCCGGTTGGTGGCACGGGCCAGGGCGAGCCGCCACCGCGCAGGCGGAACGGTCAGCCCACACGCGTCCATGACCGAGCCGTACCGGGCCAGGACCCGCACCACGGCCAGCGTGACCCCGAAGGTCAACCAGTACCAGGCGGGGCGCCGCCACCGCAGGAGTCCTACGGCGGCGGCGACCAGCACCAGGGTGACCGTGAAGGCGGTCATGATCAGGCCGCCTTGGACCCTGCGGCGGCGTCGGCGAGCGAGGTGACCGCGACCGCGCGGAACGCGATGCCGTGCCGCTTCTGGCCGTTGAAGTCGTTCTCCCAGGGCCGGGCGATCAGGCCGGTGAGCGCGACCGGCGTGCCCATGGACAGCTCGCCGGTGATCCCGGGCTCCGGGACGGTGACGGACAGGATCTCCACCTCCTCGTTGGCCGCGAACATCACGTCGACCGTCATCAGCTTCGCCCCGGTCTCCATGTCGGTCGCGACCTCACCGGTCCGACGGTCACGGACCTTGACCTGCGGGGACTTGGCAACCATCACGACCGCACCGGCGGTGTCGACGGGGATCTGACGCACAGAGATCACTCCTCTATAGATGCTGGACTTCGTCACTCATGTACATGAGTGACATGAAGAAGAGTGCATCACTCCTATACATGAGTCAACCCGCCACGAAGAAGAACTCGTGACGGGTTGCGGGAAGTTGAGCGGGCGTCAGTCGGCGGCGGGAATCCGATACTCGAAAACGAACTGGTCAGCGGCCATGAGCGTGTCGCAGACCTCGACCACGAGCCCCGCGGTCGTACGGGCCTCACGGACCAGGTGAACCACCGGCGCACCCGGGCTCAGCGCCAGCTCCGAGGCCTCCGCCTTGGAGGCCGGCCGCGCTTGCAGCGTCTCGACGAACTCCGCGAACTCATGCCCGTGCTCTTCGAGTCGGGCGTAGATGCCACCGCCACCGGGGTTCTCGGCGAACAGCTCCGGGATCTCCTTCACGACCTCCCAGGGGAGGTAGGAGGAGGCGGTCTCGACCGGGGTGCCGTTGCGGAAGTAGAGGCGACGACGGGCCAGAACCTGCGAGCCGGCGGGGACACCCAGACGTTCGGCGGCATCCTCGGGCGCTTCCATAGGCCCGATGTAGAGGACGCTGACCTTGGCGGTGGCGCCGGACTGGGCGGACTCCGCGAGGTAGGCCGCCTGCCCTCCCTGCCGGAGCGAGCGTCGGAAGCGATCGGAGGAGCGGTGCCGCACCGGCGGCCGGTTCTTCACGATCGAGCCCTTGCCGTGCCGGGTCTCGACCAGCCCACTCGCCCGCACCTCGACCATGGCCTTACGGATCGTCCCGCCGGACACGCCGTAGCGGTCCACCAGCTCAGACTCACTCGGCACCATGTCGCCAGGCTTGAGAACCCCCGCCCGGATCTGCTGCACGATCTCTTCCGCGATCTGTACGTACCGAGGCCCGGAACCGACCCCTCCAGCAGCAGTTCCCATAGTCCTTCCCTGCCTCCTATGCTCCTCTACATGAGTCAACCACAGGAAGCGACACCGTCCCCCCTGCACTCCGTATCCGTGGCCGGAGTAGTGGTGCGCGAGGACGGCCGCCTCCTGGCGATCCGCCGAGCCGACAACGGCACCTGGCAACTCCCCGGCGGCATCCTTGAACTCAACGAGACCCCCGAGGCCGGCGTGGCCCGCGAGGTCCTGGAGGAGACGGGTATCCACGTCGAGGTAGACGAACTGACCGGCGTCTACAAGAACCTGACTCGCGGCATCGTGGCCCTGGTCTTCCGCTGCAAGCCGTCCGGCGGCACGGAACGCACCTCCAGCGAGTCCACTGCTGTCTCCTGGCTGACACCCGACGAGGTCAGCGAGCGCATGTCCGAGGTCTTCGCAGTCAGGCTCCTGGACGCCTTGGACTGCAACGGCCCCCACGTACGGAGCCACGACGGCAAGCGCCTAATCCCAGCGGGATAAAACCTTCTCTACTTCATCAAGGCCCGCGCAGGCGCGGGCGCGCGCCGCCTCTGCGGCGCGGCCTGCCTCCTGTCTTCGCCCCGGCTGGCCGCGCCCGGCGGCGCGCTCGGCGGCTGCGGGCATGAGGTGGGAGAAACTCTCTGTGGCTGGGGCGGTCGGCTCCACGGCTTTAGGCAGCCACTTTGGGGCGAGCCTCGAAGATCATGGCCCCAACGTCGTGCTTTAACGGGCAGGTCCACAGACTGCCCGACGCGCCGGAAGCTTACGGGGCCATGATCACTCGCCCCAAAGCAGCTCCGTAAGTTGTTCGGTGGCCCGGGAGGGCTGGATGTGGCTTCAAAGCAGCTTGCCGACCGTGGCTCGGCTGGAGTGGCCGTCCGGCCCTCCGGGGCGCCCTGGTCGCTGATTGAAATACGCGGAACGCGTCGCTGTTTACGGAGCTGACGACGGGGTGTCCTACGGGCCGACGGACGGAACTCGGCTGCGGGAGGGACGCGTGAGCAAACAGCGGGCCCGTATATGGGTCGGTATCGACGCGGGCAAGGGCCATCACTGGGCCGCAGTGGTCGACGAGACCGGCGCGACCCTGTGGTCGAAGAAGATCGAAAATGACGAGACGGCGATCCTGACCGCGCTCGGCGAGATTTTGGACCTGGCCGACGAGGTGCACTGGGCGGTGGACATCTCCAGCAGGTCCTCCGCCCTCTTGCTGGCGCTGCTGGCCGCCCACGGCCAAAAGGCCGTCTACGTCCCCGGCCGCACCGTCAACCGCATGGCCGGCGCCTACCGGGGCGAAGCCAAGACAGATGCCCGCGACGCCTACGTCATCGCCGAAACCGCCCGCCACCGCCGGGACTTCGCACCCCTCGACGTGCCCGCGCAGCTCGCCGCTGACCTCGCGCTCCTGACCGCCCACCGCACCGACCTGATCACCGACCGGGTGCGAACGGTCAACCGGCTCCGCGACGTGCTCACCGGCATGTTCCCCGCTCTGGAGCGCGCCTTCGACTACTCGGCCCGCAAGGGCGCGCTGGTGTTGCTGACCGGCTACCAGACCCCGGCCGCCCTCCGCCGACGCGGCTTGACTCGCCTGACGGCCTGGCTGGCCAATCGGGGTGTCCGCGACGCGGACAACGTGGCCGTCGCGGCCGTGACAGCCGCCCAGGCCCAGCAGACCTCGCTGCCCGGCGAGGACACCGCCGCACAGATCATCGCCGACCTGGCGATGCAGATTCTGGCCCTGGACGACCGGATCAAGCGCATCGACCGGCAGATCCGCGACACCTTCCGCACCCATCCACAGGCCGAGATCATCGAGTCTCTGCCCGGCATGGGCCCCGTTCTCGGAGCCGAGTTCGTCGTCGCCGCGGGCGACATGACCGCCTACGCCGACGCCGGCCATCTGGCGTCAGCCGCAGGCCTGGTCCCTGTCCCACGCGATTCCGGCCGCCGCACCGGCAACCTGCACCGGCCCAAGCGCTACAGCCGCCGCCTGCGCAGAGTCTTCTACCTCTCCGCGCAGACCAGCATCGTCCGCGACGGCCCGAACCGGGAGTACTACCTCAAGAAACGCGGCGAAGGCTGCAAACACGTCCAAGCCGTCATCGCCCTCGCACGCCGCCGCACCAGTGTGCTGTGGGCTCTCCTACGCGACGACCGAGCCTTCACTTCCAGCCCACCCACCACACAGAGAGCCTGACTCAGCCCGACGGCAAAGAACCGGCAGCATGGTTGAGGCCAGTGGGGGTCCAGCGAGGCACACGCGCGCCTGATCCGTCGGCGTGCCCGCCATCGTGGCTGGCTTTCGTCGGCTGAGGCACAACGATCTCAAGACGAAGTGCTACCCGCACGGGGCGGAGGGCGCCCTACGGCCTTGACTCGGCCATTGAAACTCCAGCCCAAAGCCACTCCACCGACCTTCGAATCCGCGAGCTAAGCAAGAAACTCCCACTCGCGAGGCTACCTCGGTCGGCGTAAGGTGGAAGCGTACGGCGCGTTCACCAAAGCGCACACTTAGACCGGCCTCTATTGGGCTTCTACGCCTGGCCGATGTTATATGCGCTCATCGTAAGTTGCCCCTGTAGACGAAGAGTCACATGCCTCGAAAGCAGTAGAAGAGATGCCCAATTTTTACGACGAGCACGAACTGCCAAACCCCACCGACAGAGCCTATGAGGGAGTCCAAGGTGTGCAAGATGAATTCGGCCGGAGACCCTTTGAAAAGGACAGGGATCGGATTCTCTACTCATCGGCATTTCGCAGACTCGCGGGAGTCACGCAAACGTCAGCAGTGAACGAGAGGAGACTACTTCACAACCGGCTGACTCACAGCTTGAAAGTCGCCCAGATAGGCAAGAGGATAGCCAACCGACTCGCCCGTCCTCCCCGCCAAAGGGAACTCGCCGAGGCGGTCGGGCTTGATGCCGACATAGTGGAGGCTGCCGGGCTTGCTCACGACCTTGGCCACCCTCCTTTCGGGCATACCGCAGAGGAAGTGCTCAATGAACTCCTGAAGGACCATGGAGGATTTGAGGGCAATGCGCAAACATTTCGCATTCTGACCAAACTATCTGTTCGACGGCAGCCTCCCCATAGCCGAGGGTTGGACCTAACTCGCGCTACGCTCAACGGCGTTCTAAAATATCCTCGACTGCGCCCCGTAGATCCCGCAGGCGCAGGGGCACCCTGGACGGATCGAAGTGTAGGCAGAAAGTGGGGTGCCTTCGAGACGGAGAAGGCGGATCTCGATTTCGCGCGGCGCGGCAGCCAAGGAGAAATAAGGAGCGCGAATGCCATAGTCATGGACTGGGCGGATGATATCGCGTTTGCCACTCATGATCTAGATGATTACTTCCGCTCAGGAATGATTCCGCTGGACAGCCTGACGCGAGATGAGGGCGCCATCATGGCGCACGCGGGTAGGCGGCTTAGCGGCTACCCTGAATTTAGCACTTACGAGTTCTCAGAAGCTTTCAAGAGGATAGCTCATTACCCAGGAGGTCCATTCACTGGATCACGGAGCGATCGATACGAGATACACCACTTCATCTCCGACGTGATAAAGCGTTGCGTGGATGCAGTTAGCATTTGGACTGACTCCCCCCAGATCTCTATAGATTCAGATGTCCAATACGAGGTCGAGGTCCTTAAAGAGCTAACTTGGTTCTATGTGATCGAGAGTCCTTCGCTTGCAGTACTGCAAGAGGGGCAAAGGAGAATGATCGCGGATTTGTATTGGATGGTACAAAACTGGCTTAGCGGCGGGGAAAGGCGTCCGGTACGCCCCGGGAATGAGGAAGACGTGCGAGTGCCACGAAGCCCCAGTTTCCGGACGCCCGCCCCCCTTCAATCCATTGTTAAAGGAATCACAGAAGATCGCGCCGCAACTCGAGAGAGTGAGGAAACAAAGCGTTCCCGTGCAGTATGCGACTACATCTGCACGCTCACAGAGGACCAAGCTCTCGATATGTACGAGAGGTTCGCCGGTACCTATCGTGGCTCTCTATTCGGCGCCTGGTTCTCTTCGTAGCGACGCGACAACTGGAAATGAAAGCCTCCCATCCCGCAAGTCCAACTGTCATCGCGCGCGCCCTCCGATCGAACTCCTTTGAGGTACTCACGCACGAGCGCCCTCCCGGGCCGTCCTCGGGCCGTGGAAGGGCGCTCAACGATGACCAACGTCGACAACTGCCGACAGCTCAGCAGCAGGTCAGGACGTTGATCGATTAGACGGCAGCAGGTCACGGCCGCCGTTGGTCAGTTGTGGCTGTGCAGCAGCGCAGCGCGTCATCATGAAGCATGGGGATTGATCTGGAGCTGCACTCGGCACGGCCGGCACGCAACAGCTGGCGCAAGTCCCGCGCAACGCTCCTGCGGAGCTCCCACGGGCATGGCGACGCACTGGCCGATGCACTCGGCTCGCTCCAACTCCTTGGAGTGCCCGGAAGGTTCACCGCCGTCGATCCGTACGGGGACACGTTGATGAACGAACAAGAGGCCGCGACCGCCCTCCAGGAGATCCGCGGCTTGAGGAGGAGTTGCGCTGATGAGCGTCAGCTCGCTGCGCTGGACGATCTCGCAGTGATGCTGGAGCAGTGCGCGGCTACCCCAGGCAGCTACTTGTGGTTCGCAGGCGACTGAAGCTCCCGCCAGCTTGCCGTGTGAGTGTCTAACTGCGTGACAACGCCGACGGACAGCGGCGGACAACCGCGCACACCTGCGGGCCATCGCAGCAGGTGAGAGCCGCACGGCCCCGAGGTCTAGGGCGCACCCAAGTTGCTTCGGGACGAAGAGGTCCGGGGTTCAAGTCCCGCGCGGCACGGATCGCGTGGCTCAGCGAGGCGCGTACGCGACGCGCTCGAAGGGCCAGTCGCGGGCCAGCCAGTCGCTGACGACGAGATAGACCTCGGCATCGAGCGAAGCATGGTCCGCCCGGACCCAGGAACGGACGTCCGTCACACCAGGCTCCTGACGTGAGCCGTATACGTAGACACAGCCGATGACTTCATCCCCCGGGACCGACAGGACGGTGTAGGTGAAGCCGACGCGCCGGTCGAAGTCCTCCGCGTGCTGACGCAGGTCGTCGAGGTTGGCCTCCAGGGTCATGCCCTCTGGCGGCGGCCAGGAGCGGCCGGCGAAGTCGGGATTGGCCCGAATGTGGGCGATGCTGGAGGTCCAGGCGGCGTGGTCGGCAACATTGTGTTGAGGGCCGAGGGGCTCCAGGCGGAAGCGGTCAGTGGCAGGCGGGTCCGGCAGGGCGAAACTGGGGGCCACGAGGAGCTGGTCAGGTGAGGTCATCGCGGGAGGGTATCTCGGACCCCTGCTGATCTATCGCAATTTTTGGAAGGCAGCACCGACAGCCGTCGTGACGACCCCTGAGCCTGACATCAACGTCTCCGGACAAGCGTGGACCTACGCACGCCGAAACGGTCGTCGCGACAACGGCCTACGGCACCAGGACTGGCCTCCGATCGAACTCCTAAAGCGGTGCTCACACAATGTCGCCAACGATGGCCGTGACGGCAACGCTGACGGCAACGAAGGCGGACGGCAGCAGCGCTCGGCGGTCCGGCACGGTAGCGGCACAGGACGATCCGACCGCCCTACCACGGCGTGCCCGCATCTTCTAAGCACCGGCCCCAGGACGTCATGATCTACCGATGGATGAGTACGCCTGGCCCACAGGCCCTGAAGTGCCGGCTGCGGCCTTGGTGCGGGAGAGCTGGGAGGCAACCGTCGCGGCTCTACCAGTAGAGGCCCGGATCACCGGCGAGGTCATCGGTCGCCAGCCCTTCGGAGTCTTCATACGTATAGACGGCGTGCCGAACGCCATCGCGCTGGCGGAGATCACGGCCATGCCGCGCGGGATGAACCTCCCGGCCCTCGGGGCCTTGGTGAGCGGGGAGGTCCTCTGGCACGCCGCCCACAACCACCAGGTCAAGGTCCGGCTCGATGAGTGGCGGACAAGCGACCAATGATCTCCGCTGGGCCGTCCCTGGGCCGTCCGAAGCCGACCAACGCTGACGGTCGGCACCCACGGGTGACCACCCCCACCCCACTCTGGCCTGGGCAACCGGAGTTGATCTGCCACACTAGATGGGTTTATGCCTGCACCCGGAGAACTAGCGTTGTGAGCAGTTGACGCTTGTGTCCCTCCAACGGCTCCGGGTCAGTCTTTGGTTGGCAGCGGCTCGTGACGGTGCCAGATCAAGTACCGGTCCTCGCGGCGCAACTCTGCGGAACCCCACTCAATGCGCATGACACCCGCCTCCATGGAGCAGGCGTAGGCGACGAGAACGAGCTGCACGTCTTCGGGAAGCAGCTCCAGGTCTGGGTGTACCTCGGAGTCATCGAGTTCTCCCCAGTCCAGGTCGAATGCCGGTTGCCTGGGAGGAGGGCCGTGGCGGCGGATCAGGTCTGCTCGAAACCCTGTGGCCCGACGGAGACGTGCAGCCGTGACGGGTACGTCTTTCTTCGCGTAGCGGAGGGGGTAGATCAGGTGGCCGCGGACGAGCATCATCGTGCGTCCTTGCAGGCGCACAGGTTCCCCAAGCCCGGAGATGCCGGCGGCCAATTCCTCGTATTGCACCGCGTAGAGGCCATGTCCGTAGGCTTCGAGCGTCTGAGTGTGGACGCCCTCGTGCCCGGTGCGGGCCCGATCATGAGCCCGGAGAAGGCAGGCCGGGATGATGTCCGCCAGTTCACCGGCTATGTCCCCGAAGGTCTCACGTGCCCATTGACGGGCTGAACCCACGACGTACCGCCCTCCCCTGGTGGTCCTGCAGCACAGCAACGAGCAGCATCTGCCTAAACCGTGCTGCTCCCAGGCGAGTCACACAAGGTGGCAACCAGCGCACAAAGGGGGCGCACACCTCGCCGCCGTCACCCCATCGGCGGCCACGCTGAAAACGCTCATTCGCTCGCGGCCGTGGTTCCGGGACGGGGCTTGGCGTGCAACTCGGCGAGGATCGTGATCGACGTCCGGACCATCCCGATGGCTAGGGGCGGGGTCAGCACGGCATGCGTGAGATCCCCGTGCGCGTACCTGTTCCGGATCGGCCGCCCGCAGCTATCGAGGAGGTCGTACTGCTCCTCGGTGAGAAGTCCGTCAGCTCGGGCCTTCCCCAGGTGGCCAGCCAGAGTGCCCTTGCCGTAGCGGTCGGTGAGCGCGGTCTCGATGGCGATGACGGAGGTCGCAGCGCCGATCATCATGAACTCGTAGCGGTAATAGCTCATGCGGATCAGCTCGCGTGCCGTGGTCAGGACGCTTTCCGCAGCCCGGGGCAGGCCCGACGGGATAACGAGGTCACGGACCAGGTCGTGCATGTCAGCGAACTGGCTGGCCCAGTGGCGGAATCGCTCGTCGGGTACAGGCCACGGCAGCTCGGGAGTGCAGCTCATCCCACGGATTCTGACAGCACAGCCCCGTGAGGGCAGCCGAATAGCGGCCGATGGCCGCGGCCCAGGGGCAGCAGCGTCCGGAGCAGCACACAAGAGGGTCAACGCCCCTACCAGAAGTGCGGATTGATATCAACGAGAGTTGACAGCCTATGTTTCACAGATGATGCTCCCGTCATGGGAAACGTATTCAGTGAGCGGGTCACCCGGCTCAACGCGAAGGCCGGCAAGACGTACCAGGAGATGGCTTCCGACTGTGACTTCAAGCGATCGGTGACCTGGTGGAACAAAGTGCGGTGGGACGAGATCGAGGACCCGCCCAAGCCGAGCCTCTACCCGTACCTGGCCAGAGCCCTGGAGGTGCCCGTGCGCCGGGTGGCGGAAATGGTCGCCGAACAGTGGTGCGGGGTGCGGCCGGACGACACGGTGCCTGAGCATCTGCGGTCCCTCCTCGCAGTGCTGCGGGATGTTCGCGAGGAGGACGTGTCGGTCATCCAGCAGATGGCGCGAGCCATGTGCGAGAAGCGTGGGGCCGAGGTCGAGGTGGGGCGGCTCTCAGCCAGGCTGCTGACAGCGTTTGGTGAGACCGATGGACCATACACACTGGAGCAGTTGGAGTGGCTGGAGCTGCCCGAGTTGCAGGCCATCAAGATGGACGTAGGTATGGGCCGGGCGGAGGTTGAGGAGGATGCTTACGCGCTGCTCGACTCGATCCCGGACCCTGGGGATGGGTGACGCGCGGCACCGAGTGCTGAATCACGACGTCAGTCGCCAAGGCCGTCCTCATCGGGAGAGGCTGTAACTGCTCACTGGCTCCCGTTTCTCCGACACAGCCAGCTCGCAGGGACGCTACTTACGTCTGGCTCGGCCTTTGGACAATGCCGGTGCAGCAGGCGGTAGCTCTGTAACATGAGCCCTGGGCTAAATCAGGGGGAAGATGTGGCTTTACGCCGCCTGTTGCGCGATACGCATCCGGATGTCTTCGCAGAGATCAGCGTTGTTGAACCGGCATCGGTTGATCGAGATTCCCTCACAACCGGCAGCGGCCGGACGGTGGTATGGGCCTGCGGCAGATGCGGCCATCGATGGCGCGGTCGAGTGGTCGATCGGACCAAACCGGGCGGTCGCGGCTGCTCAGAATGCAAACGGGTGACGTCACAAAAAGCCTGGCAGACACCGCCGCCTGGCGCATCCCTGCAGGACCGCTTCCCAGAGGTCGCGGCAGAACTCACGGCAATCGACGGCTACCCAGGACGCACCGCATCCGACATCCACGCCAGCTCCAACAAGATGTGCCAATGGCGCTGCGGGCAATGCGACAACCAGTGGAGCACGACACCAAACACCCGAAGCCGCACAGGCGCAGGTAGCGGATGCCCCAAGTGCCGGCGGGCGACCTGGAGGACACCGCCGCCTGGCGCATCCCTGCAGGACCGCTTCCCAGACGTCGCGGCAGAACTCACTGCAATCGACGGCCACCCAGGACGCACCGCATCCGACATCCACGCCAGCTCCAACAAGATGTGCCAATGGCGCTGCAGACAATGCGACAACCAGTGGAGCACGACACCAAACACCCGAAGCCGCACAGGCGCGGGCAGCGGATGCCCCAAGTGCGGACGCTTACGGACAGTCAACGCGCGCAGGATAGCGCGTCCGGGCGCGTCACTGGCAGATCTACACCCTGAACTGGCACTAGAATTTGTCGCCAATTTAGAGAACGAGCTTACCGCTTCACAACTCAAGCCGCACAGTAACTATAAGTGTCGCTGGCGCTGCCACTCCTGCACCAATGAATGGGTAGCGGTTCCCCAGAATCGCGTGTCCGGCAAAACGGGATGCCCCGCCTGCTTTGCAGCAAGACGCGGAAGCTGGAGACGTAGCCCAAAGAGCACCTCTCCTACAGCACACGATGCACTCGGCGAGGTCGCCTCGGAGTTCCTCAGCAATGAGACAACTCCCGATCACGATCTAACCATGCTCAGACCAGGCTCTGCCGATAAGTGCACATGGCTGTGCTCAACTTGCGGGCACACCTGGATAGCTTCCGTCGCCTCTCGCGTTATCTCTCACAGGAACCGAAGCGGATCTGGATGCCGCAAATGTTATGACCGTCGAATTGCCGCACGCCGCAGAACGCCCAAACAAGGTGAGTCACTAAAGGAGCGTTACCCGCAGATCAGCAAATCCTTTGTGGAGAATCTAACGACACCAGGAGCTGGCCCCGAACGCCTGCGCATCCGAAGCAATGACCGATGTCTCTGGAGATGCAGTCGCGGGCACGAATGGGAAGCTAATGTCCTGTCCCGAACCTATGGCTCCGGGTGTCCCAAGTGCACCTCAGCAGGTAGGTCTCGTTTCGAGCTTGAGGTGCGATCTCTACTGATAGCAGCAACAGGAACCGACGTAGTGTGCGACTACGCCATAGAACATGCACGCGGCCTGTCAGGGCGCCGCCCCCGAGTGGATCTCTTCATCCCCGAAGTGCAAGTTTACGTGGACCTAGACCCGTTCCGCACACACAGCACTGATAAACACAGAGAAAATGACGCCAGGAAAAGTATCCTTCTCAGGGATTTGGACTATATACGAGCTCGCGCACAAGATCTCCCCGCCATTCCGGGCAAGTATGTAGAGGTTATCGACTCCACCAAAGATGGCATCAATCCGTGGACTTGGGCATCTGCTCTTCGACCTATTTTGCTGGCTCGTGGATTGCCATTCGAACCTCTCAATATTAAGCAAAGAGCGATAGCTCTTGGACAGGCCGTAGAGGCTTGGGCAGTAATTAAGGGACGGGTACGATTTGAATCCACGGCGGAACGGAATCCCGAGCTCCTGGTTGAGTTCAGAAACAATATCACCCGCCCTGAGTATGACCTAAGCCTATGCTCGCCCTCCTCGTCTGATGTAGCAGAGTGGGAGTGCGCCAAGTGCGGGCACTCCTGGGAGACAGCTATCCGGAACAGGGCCATCAGCGGTTCCGGTTGTCACGCATGCCATCGACAGGGCATCAATAACAACAATGTGGCTCGCTCGATAGCGCCGCCAGGCGAGTCACTTGCAGAGCTGTTCCCTGACATTTCCGACAGGTTCATTCGTTGCTTGAAGGATCCGAGTCGCACCCCAGACAACCTCCGCATGAAGAGCAACCTGATATGCGAGTGGTCCTGCCACACAGGCCGGCACACATTTATAGCACCAGTCTTCTCGGTATCGAGCGGCGCAAAGCGCAGGTGCTGCAAATAGGTGGCCGCCTGGTCATGCCACGTCTTCGTCCTCGTTTGACGACTTGGCGATCGATTTTCCCATCTAGGCTCAAAAAGCGGCCGTAACAGCCATACGTGACTGATCTGACTGAATTGCGGAGGGCAGCACATGACTGAGCGAACCACATATCTCGACTCCGGAACCCACCCGTCCCGCTCCCGGAGAATTAACGTCCGGGCCCACCAGTGGTACGCAACCGTTGAGGTCGATCGAGACAACTTCGTCGATGCCGCGACCGCCCTCGGGCAGGATCCCGAACTGCCCTCTGCGTACAGGGAAGCCCTCGACTTCGTGCGCAACGTTTTCCACGACCGCATCTGGTATGACGGCTACCCGGGCGGCTTCTCATGGGGAGGCGGCTCGCGCTGGGTCACCCTATCTGTTCCGTTCTCCCAAGTGGAGGACACGGTCGAAGCGCTGCGCGCGGCCGAACTTGATCACGACTACGACAAACTTCGCACCCTCGCCGATGGGCTAGTGCTCCCCCTCGCCGAGTGGCTTGCCCCCGGTGAGCGGGAGTTGGTTCGCGGTGTCGACTTCCACTCACCGCCACAGGCATTTCTGAAGTTCCTGCGAGGAAAGGCTAACGAATCTGGATTGCGCCTCAATGGGAGGGCGACAGCCGGAAGCATCTGGGTTCGGCCGACGGTTTCGCCTGTCCAGAAATTGATCCGAGAGAGGTATCCGGAGCAGTATCCCGGGTGGGTGGATCGCTGGACCGGATTCATGGACTCGGAAGATGCACCTGTCCGGCCATGGGTCGGCAGCAGAGGCCAGGACCTCAGCCGTGGCGCGAAACCAGTTGAATTTCGCACTGTTGACATAGCAATCGGTAAGGACGATTGCCCCTGCGGGATGCGCCTAGCAGATCAACGAGAAGACGGCAAAGCACACACCGCTCACCATGCAGCGTGGGCCTTTGGTATCCGCGTGCCCAAGAGTTTGATGTGGCTTGACGACTTGGCTGTGGTGACGCCCCAGTCACCCATCTCCTGGCGGAGGCTCGCTTCCCGTGTGGGGCGGATGCCTCAAAGGGAGAACCACTACGACTTCAACTCGTGGTCTTACCATGGCGAACCTCAGGAGACGCCCAACAACGACCGAGCATTCCTCCTCAATGCGAACGGGTACATCATCGGCTACCTGGTGGCCACCGATACCAGCGAGCACCACCGATGGGATCTGGTCAACGGATCGCGGTTTACCGAAGACGACGAAACCCTTCGCCCGCGTATCGATTTGATCTGGACTGCAGGCTCATACCGAGGCCGCGGCATCGGCTCCACACTCGTCGAAGCACTCGCCGACGACTTCGGTTGTGGGGTAGGCGACGTGTCTTGGTCGGGTCCAATCAGCGATGCCGGTTGCCGACTCGCGCGCCGGCTGTCCCCCGACGGCATCTGGGTCAGTTGACTTCCTCACGGAACCCTTCGCGACACAGGTCTGACAGAGCGCGCTCCTCGACTCTGATCGCAATTGCTCCGGTGCAGGCCAAGCTGTGTCACCGACTCTTGCCCGCATGACGCAACGGAGGGAGAAGCCCGGTGCACAACCGGACTTCTCCCATACGAGGGCGGGTGTTTATGACCAAGGAAGGCACGGTTTGCGACCGCTGCCTAGGAATGGTGAGGTTCGCTCACCGCAAGGAGTTGACCGCGGCTGGTCGCAACGCGGAGTACGTCCCGCAGAGCCCCCGTCAGTTCCTTCGCCAACCGTCGCAGGTCTTCCGGGCTCGCCTCCGGGTCGACCAGGGTGTCCGACGCCTGCTCCAGCAGCTCTACTGCCGTTCCTAGTTGCACCGCTTCGATGTTGTCCGCCAAGCGAGACATGTATCCGCCGTTGGCGTCGGTGCTCAGGTAGCAGGGCTTGCCCTCCCGTCCTGACCATGGGAGTAGCCGCAGTTTGTTGGGTACCGTCATTACTTCTGCCTCTCGTCGGTCACATGGTGAGTGGTGAAGACGGCGTCAATGCGGTCCCCCGGGAACACCAGAAGCGCGGCCTCGACGACTCTCCCGGTCGTGTCGGTCGCGATGCGTGTGATGGCGAGGACTGCCACGGCGGAGCCGATCCGGAGGGCCGATGCTTCGTCCGGTGATGGTGGGCGGGCAGATACGGTTTCGCGGACAACCGCCGGCGGCGAGCTCAGAACGGCAAAGCGCGTGGCCGTTTCCCGCCACGAGGAGTCGTCGTCCAGCACTCCTGCCGGTGCCAGGTCGCGCGGGATATAGATGCGGGCCAACCCGTGCGGCGACTCCCCCTCGTGGCTGATGCAGACGAACTCGGCGAGAGGACTGCCCGTCGGCACTGCCAGCAAGGTCGTCAGGTGACCTTGCGCCGGAACCGTGTTCGTGCGAACGGTGACTCTCAGGGCCGTTTCAGCGGCGGTCCACGGGTCCAGCGTCCCCCATCCGCCGACATAGGTGATCTTGCGGGATGGATGACGAGCGAAGTTCCCCCTGCCGTGGATCTTCTCGACGAGGCCTTCTGCCTGAAGCACGGCGAGGGCTCTCCGCAGCGTCACCGTGCTGACCTTGTACCGGTCGGCCAGGCCGGCTTCTGACGGAAGACGTTCGCCGGGCTTGATGCGGCCGGTCGTGATTTGGTGCCGGAGATCCTCGGCGATGTCTTGATGGCGTGAAGGCACGGACCCGATCACCGCCTTCTCTGGACACGAACGGCGGCGAGGCGGGTTCGCGCGTGTATGGTCAGCAGCTCGCCAGACTCGAAGAGGAGTCGCTTGCCGCCTTGGGGTAGCTGGATGAGATCGCTCACCCGGCATGCTGTGCCGCCGAGTTGGATGACGTCGCCGCGCTGCACGGTGGTCGCCGTGACCTCGACGTTGGATGCCAGCGCGCCGCCAGGAGCCCAGCCGCTCACCGCTCCACCTCCGCGGGCGTCGAGTGGCGGGACGCCGAGTGACACGGGCAGGCGCATGTCTCGACGACCACCGGCAGGTCGATGGGCGCAGGGACCGGGGAGGACTCCGCGCAAGCAAGATGGGTGCCGATACGGCAGGCGGTCGACCGGTAGGGAACAGCCGAAACCTCGGTGATGCCGGGCTGTTGGCGAGGAGTCATCAGCTGACTCCTGCGAGGGACGACCAGGCTTCAGCGGGAAGGTGCGAAGCGACTACCACCTCGCGCGGTCGTACTCGACCCTCCCAAGCCAGCACGTACGGGCGGACGAGCGCGTTGTCCTCCCCCGCGAGCGGGTGACGGTGGCTCGTGGTGTCGGGAGACCGGCCCAGGAGGACCGTCGACGCGTCAGCGGACGCAGGGAGAACGGGGGTCTCCAGCGGTCGGGACGGCCGTAAGGGGCGGCGGTGCCTGCCCTTGGGGAAGTACCGCGCTCTGGCGAGCGAGGCGGCACGGCGGATACGGTTGAGCACGCTGCTCAGCTCCTATCGCTGATAGCTCGGTCCCCCGACATCGCCCGTCGTGGGGACCGCTTTGTTTACGACCGCCCAGAGAGTGCGGTCGTTCAAGCTGGTGGCGAGGAGCCCGAACCGATCGGCCTCGACCACCACTTCCAGGACCTCCCGCCATAAGTCGGCGGAGAGCGATTCCGGCACCTCCGCTTGGACCGACGTGTACCGGTCGTGCTCCTCCACGCGTGCGGGAAGTCCGAGGTCGGACAGTCGGGCAGCGATGGCTGCCGCGCTAACTCCCGAAGCGGGCACAGGGCAGCCTCCGTCACCGGCGATCACTTTCAGTGAAGCTAGTTAACTAGATTAGAGCTAGTGGACTAGATTTTCCATATGCCTGAGCAGCCGCCCTATCTCCGTATCGCCGACGAACTCCGGCGGCGGATCGCGGAGCACGTATGGGAGCCAGGGGACCGCCTGCCGTCCCGCGCCCAGATCGGCCAGGAGTGCGGCGTGGGCGAGAACGTTGTCCGCCGGGCTCAGGAGCTGCTGATTTCCCAGGGTGTGCTTGAGGGCCGCGCCGGTTCGGGCACGTACGTCGCCGAGCCCCGACAGCGGGTCCGGGTAGTCCGGTCATCGGCCCGGGAGCAGCCCAGCGGATCGCCCTTCCGAGCGGACATGAAGGCGGTGGGCAGGCAAGGAGATTGGGAGAGCCGGACCGAAGCCAAAGTGCCGGCTCCGGCAGACATCGCTGCGCGGCTCGGCATCGCCGAGGGCGACCTGTGCGTCCGGACCGCGTATGAGTTTCTGGCAGACGGCAGGCCGGTGCAGCTGTCGACGAGTTGGGAGCCGTACGACCTCACCGCCGGCACGCTCGTCGTTCTCCCCGAGGGAGGGCCGCACGCCGGGGCGGGAGTCGTGAACCGCATGGCCGCGATCGGCGTCACTGTCGGCCACGCCGTGGAACAGCCGGAGCCGAGGCAGGCGACCGCCGAGGAGGCGTCACTTCTCGGTATCCAGAAGGCCGCACTCGTGACGCACATCCGGCGGACGTACTACAGCGACGACGGGCGCCCCGTCGAGACAGCGGACATCGTGGTGCCTGCCGCCCACTGCGAGATCGTCTACGAGATCCCGATCAACCGCTAGCTCCCCCCAACACGGCGACCTCCAGCTCGACGTGCCAAGTAGGGTCCCCAGGCATGACCACTTCTCCTGATCACGTCGACAGCAGAGAAGACCTGGCAGCCTTCGTTCGCTCCTTGCGTCGCAGTCACGCCGAAGACGGAAGCTCATGGGAGAACGCGGACCTTCCGAGTTTCCTGGGCGCTCTGGCCGCCTGGATGGATGACGCGGACGGCTGGTACCGCAACACCGGCCAGGAGTTGCCGCCTGGCGGTGACTGGGCGTTCTTCGCGCGAGCTCTGCAAGCAGCGACGACGTACGAGTAGTCCGAGCCGCGTCGAATGCGTGTCGAAGTCCATACAATGACGCGCGCTGCACGATAAGAAGAGCAGGTCAGCCAGGGCGTGGCACGCTACGCACCAAGCGCCTTCTAAGCGCCTGGCCACAGGTTCGAGTCCTGCCTGGGGCTTGGCCCGCCAAATGCGCGCCGTCGCTCACGCGCCCCTGTCGCTTCGAGGGGCGCCCGCCGAAGTGGGCGCCCCTCTTCCGGTGTGGTTCTGCGATGGGTGTCAGGGCCTTATCGGAAGGAGCCGGCTACCAGGCCGGTGGCAACGTTCACGCGATTCCAGGCGTTCACCGACGCGATGGCCATCACGAGGGCGGCGAGCGCATCCGGGGAGAAGTGACGGGCGGCGGTGTCCCAGACATCATCGGGGACGCCCTTGGGGTTGTCCGTTATCCGCGTGACCGCCTAAGCGAGCGCCAGCGCGGCCCGTTCCCGGTCGGTGAAGAAGGGAGTGTCCCGCCACGCGGCGACCGACCACAGTCGTTCGTTGGTCTCGCCCGAGTCGCTGGCCCGGTGTGAGTGTAAGTCGACGCGTACCGAGCAGCCGTTGATCTGGCTGACACGCAGTCTGACGAGTTCCAGGACATCGTTCGGAGCAGAACTGTCGTGGAGGAACTCTTCCATCGTGGACAGGGCCTGGTACCCACGTCCGGCGACCTTGTACACGTTCGCCATATGAGGTTGCATTTTGATCCTTTTCTTTCCTCGGTTTGCGCGGGGGTCCCTACTCGGGGGATGTGACCCGCGCCAGGGCAACTCCAGCAACGATGAGCGCCAGTGCGGTGACGCGGCCGACGCTCACCGGGTCCTTGTGGACCGTGATGCCGAGAGTGATGGCGCCGATCGCGCCGATTCCGGTGAACACCGCGTACGCCGTGCCCACCGGCAGGCCCTGCATCGCCAGCGACAGCAGGTAGACGGCGACGGCGGCGAGGAAGAAGCAGGTCAGGGTGGGTAGCGGCCGGGTGAAGCCCGCCGTGGGCTTGATGCTCTGCGACCAGGCCACCTCCACGGCACCGGCGGCCAGCAGCAACAGCCAGCTCACAGAGTGCCTCCCAGCGTCCGGGCAGCGGCGAGGGCGGCCGCGCGGGAGTCGTCGTGCTGAGCGCGGCGGGCCGTCAGGGCAGGGTCGACGAGGGAGTTGACCAGTTCGGTGCCGACGAACGCGACGTCGTCGACGGCGTAGTGCCCACGGACGAAGTCGCGCAGGTACCGCTCCTGGTGGTCGTATGCCTGTCGTGGCGTGCCGGGTCCGTACGCGCCACCGCGGGCATACGCGACGACGAAACGCCGAGGCGCCAAGGACATCTTCGGGAACGTCACCTGGTCGATCCACGCCTTGAGGGAGGCGGGAATCGAGAAGTTGTACATAGGCGTGGCCATCAACACCACGTCCGCGGTGACCAGTTCGGCCAACAGGGGCTCGACGACGGCCCAGGACTCGGCCTGGGCCTGAGTGCGGACCGCCTCCCGGTACCGGTGGGGGTCGGTGATCTGGTGCTCCAGGACGTAGTCACACAGCTCGGTCCACGCTTCGTCGATGTGCGGGACGGGGTCGAGCGCGAGGTCGCGGTGGAGGTAAACGCCGTCCGGGTGCACCGTTCGCCAGGCGTCGGCGACGGCGTCGCCGAGTTCGCGGCTGAAGGAACGGCGGCGTGGGCTCGCGTCGAGGTGCAGCAGGGTGGAGCTCATGAGGGCGCCTCCAAGGGTCAAGTGAAACGGACACGGTGTCCGGTTGCACGGTCGAAGACTAGCAACTGGACGGGCCGTCCACTTATTCCGGAGAGGGCCTTAGGCTGACCCCGTGACCAAGGAACGTGCCGATGCCGCTCGCAACCGGGAGAAAGTGCTCTCCGCCGCGTCAGAGTTGTTCGCCGCGAAGGACCCGCGCACCGTCACGATGGAGGACATCGCCCGGGCCGCCGGCGTGGGGCGGGGGACGCTGTACCGGCGGTACCCGGACGTCGCCTCCATCGCCACCGCGTTGCTGGACGAACACGAAAAGGCCCTGCAACACGAGTTGCTCCAGGGCCCGCCGCCGCTGGGCCCGGGAGCGCCGCCGCACGAACGGCTGGCCGCCTTCTACACGGCCATGGCCGAGCTGCTCGACCAGCATGTCCACCTGGCACTCGGCGCCGAGACCGGCGCCAGGCGGTACGCAACCGGCGCATACGGCTTCTGGCGCGCCCACGTCCTGGCTCTCCTCCGCGAGGCCGACGTGGGCGACCCTGACGCACTGGTTGACACCCTGCTGGCCCCGCTGGCGCCCGACGTCTTCGCCTACCAACGCGAGCGCGGAGTCTCGACCGCCCGCCTGACCGCCGCGCTCACCGAACTCGCCCGCGTCCTCGACCGCTAAGGTGACCACCCCGTGCCCGACGAGCGACCACGGCCGCCACGGCTTGCGGCGGCGCACCGCGGCACGGGTGGAGTGCAGCAGAGGAAGGCCCGGGGTCGCGGCCAGTACCGCCGTCGCGACCACCGAGGCCACAAGGAAGCCGACCGACCGGTCGGGTGACCGGGACAGGCTTCCCGCGGCGCCGCCCAAGCGCGATCATGGTCGGAAACCCATCGTGGGCCGAGGAAGGGGCATGACGTGCGGCTGCGCTGTGCTGTGCTGGACGACTTTCAGAGGGTGGCGACCGAGGTCGCCGACTGGTCGCCGGTGGCCGACGAGGTGGAGGTCGTCTCCTTCGACACCCACCTGGACGGCGAGGACGCCCTGGCCGCGGCCCTGGCCGACTTCGACATCGTGGTGACGCTGCGGGAGCGCGTGCCCTTCCCCGGGTCGCTGATAGCCCGCCTGCCCCGGCTGAAACTGATCGTCGCCTCCGGTATGCGCAACTCGGTCATCGACTACGCGGCCGCCGAGGAGCACGGCGTCACCGTGTGCGGCACCGCCAGTTCCTCCACCCCGCCCGTGGAACTGACGTGGGCGCTGCTGCTCGGCCTCGCCCGTGGCCTCGTCGAGGAGAGCAACACCCTGCGCTCCGGCGGCCCCTGGCAGTCCACCGTCGGCGCCGACCTGCACGGCAGCCGCCTCGGGCTCCTCGGACTGGGCAAGATCGGCAGCCGCGTGGCCCGGGTGGGTCTCGCCTTCGGCATGCACGTCAGCGCGTGGAGTCAGAACCTCACCGAGGAGCGCACCGACGAGATCGGCGTCGAACTCGCCCCCTCCCGGGAGGACCTCCTCGCCGGCAGCGACTTCGTCTCGATCCACCTCGCGCTGAGCGAGCGCACCCGCGGGCTGCTCGGCCCCGCCGAACTCGCCCTCCTCAAGCCGACCGCGTACCTGATCAACACCTCGCGCGCCGCCATCGTCGACCAGGAAGCCCTCCTCGCAGTCCTGCACGAGGGCCGGATCGCCGGCGCCGGCATCGACGTCTTCGACATCGAGCCCCTGCCCGCCGGCCACCCGATGCGCACCGCCCCCCGCCTCCTCGCCACCCCGCACCTCGGTTACGTCTCCCGTGCCAACTACACGACGTACTACGGGCAGGCGGTCGAGGACATCCGTGCGTTCCTCGCGGGTGCACCGGTGCGACGGCTGCCTTGACGCCCGTCCGGAGCCGCGCCCCGTTTCCGCACCGTCCGGGTGAAGACACGGAGATGGCCGGGACCCGGTAACGGGTCCCGGCCGGCCACCGCTGTGAGCGGTGGATTCACGCCACGGACGGCGACGTGAACAAGGGCGCCTCGACTGCCTCGTTGAACTTCAGGACTGCTTGCCAGGGACGACGACGTTGCTGACGCAGGTGACCTGGCTGTGCGAAGTCGGACAGGTCTGCGTCGACTCGTTGGCGAAGCGGACGGTGCCGTCCTTGGCGGTCGTGATCTTGTACGTGTCCCCTTGCACGCAGCGAATCTGTCCCCGGCCGTCGTCCACGCACTTGCCGGGGCCACCCTGGGCGGCGGCCTGGGCGGTACCGGCCCCGATCAGAGCGAGGCTCCCCAGGACTCCGGCTGCCGCTGTAGCTGCGATCTTCTTCGAGTTGAGCATCTACTTTTCCTTTACGGTCGACCCCGTGACTGGACGGCGGGGTCGTTCCGGACGCTTGGGCCGACAAAGAAGCCAGACGACAGGCCCCGGGGCTCGGACCACCTGGTTCGAGCCCCGGGGCCTGCCTAGATCACCTGATCAGTGATCACTTGCCACCGAGGATGAAGTTCTGGGAGCAGGTCACGGACTCGCGCTCGCTGTTGTCCTGCTCGGACCAACCGAGGATGCCGAGCGAGATGTTGACGTCGTCGATGTTGATGAGGCCCTTGGTCGAGTCGTTCTGCTCACACGACTGGTTCTGCTTGTTCTCCAGCTTGACCTTCTCGTCCCCGTCCGCAGCGTGGCCGGCACCGGCCCCCAGGAAGCTGACGCTGCCGAGCATGGCCATGACGACCGCGGCCTTCTGGTAGTTGCGCATTACTGCTCCGTTCTTGAGTGGACACAACCCGTGATGGGTTGGTCACCGACAGTCGCCAACTGTAGGTGACCCTGGTGCGGCTTCTAACGGGCGAAACGCCCACTCGCGCAAGTTTCTTGAAAAAATCCGCGTTTAACGCGGTGTTGCTTGTATCGGATGGCCGAACCCGGCTGGCCACTTCCGGCAACTACCGCTAAGGCAGTCCCTGCCCACGAGCCGATCGCGCCCGCATCGACCGACGAGGCGTCAGAACCTACCGCCGAGGGGGGACGACGCTGTCGACACACGTGACCTGACCGTGCGAGGCCGGACAGGTCTGCGTCGACTCGTTACTGACGCGGACGCCGCCGTCCTTGCCCTCGGTCACCTTGTACGTGCTCGTCTGCACACAGTAAACGTGGCCCTTGCCGCCATCGACGCACTTGCCGGGACCGCCTTGGGCGGCGGCCTGGACCACTCCGCCGCCGATCAGAGCAAAGCCCCCCAGGACTCCGGCTGCCGCCATCACTGCGATCTTCTTCGAGTTGAACATCTGCTTCTCCTTCAGAGTCGACCCCGCGAGTGAACGGCGGAGTCGTTCCGGACCTGTGGATCGAACGGAAGTCACACAAGCGGGCCCCGGAGCTCGGACACATGGTCGAGATCCGGGGCCTGCTTCAAATCATCTGATCAGCGCTTGCGGATGATCAGTGCTTGCCGAAGCTCTGGGAGCAGGCCAGAGACTCCTTCTCGCTGTTGTCCTGCTGGGACCAGCCGAGGATGGCACCGACCGAAACGTTGACGTCGTCGAGCTGGATGAGCCCGGTCTGCGCGTCGTTCTGGGCGCACGCCTGGTTCTGGTCGTTGTCGATCTTGACCTTGTTGCCCCCGTCCGAGGCGTGGCCGACGCCGGCACCCAGGAAGCTGACGCTGCCGAGCATGGCCATGACGACCGCGGCCTTCTGGTAGTTGCGCATTACCTCTCCGTTTCTCGAGTCGACACAATCCGTGATGGACTGGTCACTGGCAGTCATAAGCGTAGGCGATGTTCGGGGCTTTTGATAGGCAAAACGCCCAATCGCGTAACTTTCCTGAAAAAACACATTGTGTCGTTGTTGTGCAGGTCTCGTGCGACCGGCGACAGAACAAGGGCAGGCCCCGGGGTTCGGACACGTGGTCGAACCCCAGGGCCTGCCCTGGATCACTTGATCAGTGCTTGCCGAAGCTCTGGGAGCAGGCCAGCGACTCCTTCTCGCTGTTGTCCTGCTGAGACCAGCCGAGGAGGCCGACCGAGACGTTGACGTCGTCCAGCTGGATGAGCCCGGTCTGCGTGTCGTTCTGGGTGCAGCCCTGCTTCTGGTCGTTGTCGAGCTTGATCTTGTCCCCGTCCGAAGCGTGGCCGACGCCGGCACCCAGGAAGCTGACGCTGCCGAGCATGGCCATGACGACCGCGGCCTTCTGGAAGTTGCGCATTACCTCTCCGTTCTCGAGTCGACACAATCCGTGATGGACCGGTCACTGTCAGTCGCAGACTGTAGGCGAAGATTGGTTGGTTTTATACGCAAAACGCCCAATCGCTTAACTTTCCAAAAAATCCCACTGCGACCCCGCTGCGCCGACACCGAGCGACCGCCCTGCCGCGTCGCGCGCCGGACAAGGGGGGAGGCCGCCTTCGCCGCGACCCGGCTGGGCACGGGTCGTGCGGGAACAACGCCCGTACGGCGGAGCACCAGTTCAAAAAGGGTGATCCGGAGAAAAACCTCGTTACCGGTCAGGGGTCCTCGCGTTGAAACGGGCAGTGCGGTCGCGCGTACTGCTGCCGCACTCACCGAGTCACTAAGGAGAACGTGATGTCTCGCATCGCGAAGGTTGGCGTTGTCGCTCTCGGCACGAGCGCTGTGGTGCTCAGTGGCGCCGGTCTCGCCGCGGCGGACGCCGGCGCCAAGGGCGCTGCCATCGGCTCGCCCGGCTTCCTGTCCGGAAACGTGGTTCAGGTGCCGGTCCACGTGCCGATCAACGTGTGCGGCAACACCGTCCAGTTCGTCGGCCTGCTCAACCCGGCTATCGGCAACACCTGCAAGAACGAGGGCCACAAGAAGGACGACCACAAGAAGAGCAGCAAGAAGAGCGGCCACCGCCACTGACGTCTGCTGTCTGCCCCGAGAGCCCCGGCCCCCCCGAACGCCGGGGCTCTCCCATGCCGGGGTGAGAAACCTCGGCGTGAGAGTCCTCGTCACCTCACGCGTACCGGTAGATCCGGCCGACGTCCTCCAGTACGTCCGGCGTCACGTCCCACGGAGGCAGGCTCTGGTGCCGTGCCACGATCCGGCCGTGCTGCCCGTCGCCGGTGCCCGGTGGTGCCGCGGGAAGGTAACGGGCCCCGCGGTGCCGGCGCTGCCAGCGGTACCACTGCAGGTCGACGAAGGCGTGGTGCAGCCAGAACACGGGGTCGTTGACGGAGGCGCCGCCGAGCATGTCACCGCCGACCCAGCCGTGCACGCGGTTGTGGTTGCGCCAGGACGTGCCGCCCGCGCCGGTGCCCCAGCCCTCCAGTTTGTTGCGGAACCCCCGCGTGACCGTCGAGTCCCAGGGCGCCACGTCGTAGACGGGGTCCTTCAGCGCCCACTCCAGTTCGCTCTTCGTGGGCAGGTCGATGGGGGAGCGACGGCGGCCGAGGTCCCGGGTGAGGAACACCGCATCGGTCACGGCCACCTTGATGGGCCAGTTGCCCTCCCGGTAGGCGAACGGACCCGTCATCACCTGGTGGTCGGAACGGCGTCCGTTGCCGCCGAGGAGGTCCGCCGTCCAGGGTGCGGAGGTGGTCGTGCGGTAGCGCGTCCAGTCCCAGTACGGCACGGTCACCGAGGAGTCCACCCGGCGCAGCGCGCGCTCCAGATCGAGCAGGAACCGGCGGTGCCAGGGCAGGAACGAGGGCGCCATGTGCGCGGCGCGCAGGCCGTGTTCACCGTCGGAGGAGAAGTACTCGACGTGCATCCGCACGAACTCGTCGTACTCGCCCCGCCGTTTGACCTCCAGCAGCGCCTTGACGAACCGCCGCTTCTCGGCCTTGGTGAGCGTGCCGGCATCCCTACGCACGTACGCCATGCCGGTCCCCCGTGTGCACGTGCCCCGCGCCTGCTGGTTCCGGATCCAGGTCACGCAGCCGTCGGCCGGGGCCGAGTTCGTCGACGGCGGCGCGGGCGGCCTCGAGCGGTGACCGGTACGAGCAGTAGTGGTCGACCATGCTCAGCCAGGTGCCGTCGGCCCGGCGCATCAGATGCAGAGGGCGGCCGTCCACCGTGACGTGCCACCGGCCCTGCTCGGCCGAACCGCCCGACGGGATCCACGTCACCCGGATGCGGCGGTTGCGGTAGGTCTGGTCGACAGCGGTGTCGCCCGGGGCGTTCCCGGGTCCGGGGCGCTGGAGCCGGAAGGCGGCGGCCACCGGGGCCGCCAGGGCCGCGGCGAAGGCGAAGGCACGCAGACCGCGCGTCACCTCCCGCCGCGTGCTGCCCGCCGGTCCGGGTTGCGCCGGGGCCGGCGCCCCGCCCCCCGGCGGTCCTCCGCCGATGCTGACGACCATGTCCACTCCTCGTCCGGTTCCGGTGTCGTAGCCGTAACCGCCGGACGTCCCGCGCGGTCACCGCCGCGCGGCCAGACAAGTGATCGCCGGCGTCCGTCCCGGCGGGGAGCGGGTCGCGTCACCGGCCGGACACACGCGGAGGGCCGGCCCTCGAACTGTCCGAGGACCGACCCTCCGTACGACGTGGTCCCAGCTCTAGAACCACAGGTTGCCGTGCACCGGCTTGGCGTCGTTGACCGCGGAGGCGGCGTTCTTCGCCGTGTGGACCAGCGACTCCTTGCCCTGAGCGCTCACATCGAGGGGAACCCTGGTGCTCACGCCGCCGGTGAGGTCGGTGGACGCCAGGTCGCGGGTGTTCTCGGCGGCCGGAGCAGGCTGCGGAGCGGGGGCCGGCTGGGCAACCGGAGCAGGCTGCGGGGCGGGGGCCGGCTGAGCGACCGGAGCAGGCTGCGGAGCGGGCTGAGCAACCGGAGCGGGCTGGGGGGCGGGGGCCGGCTGAGCGACCGGGGCCGGCTGAGGGGCGGGGGCAGGCTGGGCAACCGGGGCGCTCTGAACAGCCGGAGCGCTCTGGGCGACGGGCGCGCTCTGAACCGGAGCAGCCTGAGCAACCGGAGCACTCTGGGCGACCGGAGCGGCCTGCACGTCCGGAACGCTCTGAGCGGCCGGAGCGCTCGGGGCGACCATGGCGTCCTGGGCGAACGCGGGTGTGGCGGAACCGGCGGCGATCAAGGACCCGGCAAAGACGGCGGCAGCCTTCAGAGACTTCATCGTGTTCCTTTCTTCGGCAACGCGCGTCGCCGGAGGGGATTCTGTCGCCGTGCCTAACGAGCCCTGGCCTGGGCGGAAACCGGAGACGCCCAAGATTGCCGATACCTCATACGAGATCTATTAACAGACCGGGTCGCGGAACGGAAAGGAACCGGAGGAATACGAGAAGCCGCGCGGAAAGAAGAGCGGAAGGAACGACAGTCGTGGCGCCGCTCCGTGAGGCCGGCACCACGACTGGACAGGCTCAGGAGGGCGGCGACAGCAGCGGCGTCAGCACCGTGGCCTTGGGGTACGTGACGGCCGCGGGTGCCGACGTCGACGACGTGCTGGGCGATGTGCTGGACGACGTCGACGCAGTCGACGAAGCGGGCTCGTCCTGAAGCAGCAGGTCGCCTCCGAGCAGTGCGTCGAGGAGATCGTCCACCCCGTTCAGCAGGTCGTCGACGGAGGGAAGGATGCCGCCGACACCAGAGGTGATCGCCTGCAGGAGACCGTCGACAGCCCCCAGTACGAGGTCCAGCAGGTCGGTCACGGGGTCGGCGGCGCGCCGCTCGGGCACCCCGGACACCAGGGCGGGCAGGGCCGGCAGGGCGGGAGCCGGCAACAGTACGACCGTCGACGTCGCCGGGGTTCGCGCGTCCTTGCCGGCCGCCTCGGCCAGGGCGGCCTTCGCTTCGGCTCCGAGCTTCCTGGCCTCGGCCGCGGGCAGTCGGCCGTTGCTCCGGAGCACGGCGTTCAGCAGGTCGGCGACGGGGGTGAGCTCGCCCCAGTTGAGTTTCTCGATCTGCGCGAGACGCCTGTCCGCGCCGGGAAGCCGGGTGTCGGGCGCCACATGAGCGTGCCCGCGGGCCGAGTCGGCCGCCATGGCGACGGGGCCGGTGATACCGACCAGAAGGGCGGCGCACAGGGCGCTGGACGCGATGCGCCGTGCGGGCAGAGCACACATGGAGATTCCTTTCGACGGCGTTGGATCTTGAGCCCACCGTGAAAGCGCCCGTGCCTTCCCGCAACCGCTCATACGCTTTTCGGGATTTAACAATTCCCCCATTCGCCGCGCCCACCCTGATCAGACGGTATGTCAGGGCGTCCCCTCGTCGGCCCCTCCCGGAGTAAGGCACCGGGCTCCCCCGGGTGGAGGCGCCGGGCCGGCATCAAAGGCGGCGGCCGGAACCGGCGAGGACTTGCGGTTTCACGATTCCGACACACTTGTCAGACTTCACCGAATTTCTTCGACTATGTCCGATTGTTGACTAGAGTTGCGAACCGCCCGACGCACTCCTCAGCGCGGACACATCGCACTCGTGGCGCTGCCGCCACGGCCACCTGTTCCGAAAGGGCAACGACCGGTCATGCGCCATTCTCTGGGCCCCGTGTTCCGCCGCGCGACCGTGGGCGTCCTGGCCCTTGCCGCCATGTGGGCGGCCGGCGGTTCCCCGGCCGCCGCGCCGGCCGCCGCGCCCGCACCGGAGGCCGAGAGCCTCGCCTTCGCCGAGCGGTACCGCGCACTGCAGCACGGCGGCATCGTGCGCGCGGCCAACGCATCGATCACCTGCCGCACGGCCCAGAGGCCTGCGTGCCCGGACGCCCAGGCAGGCGGGTCCGGTGTGAACGGCGACTTCGACATGTTCTACGTCGACGTCGACCGCGACCCCAACACCTACAACTCCTCCCGCGCGGAGGTCCGCCTCCCCAACGGCTCCCGGGTGACGTACGCGCGCCTCTACTGGGGCGGCAACCTGCGCGTGGGCGAACAGAAGCCGCCGCAGGACAACGGGCGCGTGCTGGTCGCCGAACCCGGCGGAGAGTACAAGGAGTTGGTCGCGGACACCACGGTCGGACACCGCGTGGCCGACGGCATGGACGCCTTCCAGGCCTCGGCCGACGTGACACGGCTGGTGCGGGAGGGCGGGCCGGGCCTGTACACCGTGGCGCAGATCAACATCGCCATGGGCAGATCGACGGCCGGGGCGTGGGGTGGCTGGACGCTCGTGGTGGTCTACGAGAACCCGTCGGAGCCACTGCGTCACCTCGCGCTCTGGGACGGCTTCACCCCGCTGAGGTCCGGTGCGGCACAGGAGATCCGGATGACCGATCTCGGTTTCGCCGCGGGCGCTTGGGGCCGTGCGGGCCTGGTGACGTACAACGGCGACCGCGGCACCACCGGCGACTCGCTCACCGTGACGACCGGCCAGTCCGAGTCCGCCCTCGCCAATGCCGCCAACCCCCAAGGCGACGTCCTCAATTCCACCATCAGTGAGCCCGGGGCGGATGCGGCGCGCGTGCCCGCGTACGCCAACAACCTCGGCTACGACTCCGACGTGTTCGATCTCGGAGGCCTGCAGCACGCCGGTGACCAGGCGACCTTCCGGCTCCACTCCCAGCAGGACGCGGCGTGGGCCGGCGTGCTCTTCGTCGCCGTGGACGCACGGCGGTGACTCTGTCGCCGCCCGCCCCGAACACCTTCGCGAGCAAGGAATCCGCCCACATGCACCTGCCATCCACCGCCCCTCTCCCAAGAGTCCTGCACCTCACCCAACCGGTGGACGGCGGCGTCGCGCGCGTCGTGACGGATCTGGTCCGGGCACAACTGTCGGACGGCCTGGACGTCACCGTGGCCTGCCCCGACAGCGCGCTGACCACGAAGCTGCGGACGCTCGGCGCGCGCGTACGGCACTGGCACGCGACGCGGTCGCCGGGGACGTCGCTCGTCCGGGAGGTACGGCATCTGGCGCGGGTGATCGACGAGGTGCGTCCCGACCTGGTGCACGCGCACAGCGCGAAGGCCGGGCTCGCCGGACGGCTCGCGGTACGCGGGCGGATTCCGACGGTCTTCCAGCCGCACGCCTGGTCGTTCGAGGCGGTCAGCGGGGGCACCGCGGCCCTGGCGCTCATGTGGGAGCGCTGGGGGGCACGTTGGGCCTCACGCGTGGTGTGTGTGAGCGAGGCGGAACGCGCCACCGGCATGGACGCGAGGATCACCGGCCGGTGGACCGTCGTCCCCAACGGCATCGACCCCGAGCGCTTCCACCCGGCCGCCGCGGGCGCCGTGCGGGCCGGGCTCGCACCGCTCGCCGGCATCCACCCGGCGGCACCGCTCGCCGTGTGCGTGGGGCGGCTGTGCCGGCAGAAGGGGCAGGACGTCCTGCTGCGGGCCTGGGAAGCCGTCGTGCAGCAGGTGCCCGACGCCCGCCTCGTCCTGGTCGGCGACGGGCCGGACCACGACCGGCTTCGCGAAGGCGCCCCGCCGTCCGTGGTGTTCGCGGGAGCCGTCGCCGACGCCTCCCCCTGGTACCAGGCCGCCGATCTCGTCGTCCTGCCGTCCCGCTGGGAGGGCATGGCCCTGGCGCCGCTGGAGGCGATGGCCTGCGGGCGGCCCGTGGTGGTCACGGACGTCGACGGCGCCCGCGAGAGCCTGCCACCCTCCTTCGCCGCCCGGTGCCTGGTCCCGCCGGAGGACCCGGCGGCGCTGGCCCGGGCCGTCACCGAGCTGCTGGCCGACCCGCTGCTGCGCGAGTCGCTCGGCAGCCAGGGCCGCCGGCACGTGCTGTCCACCCACGACGTGCGGTACACCGCCGAGGCCGTCTCGGACGTCTATCGCGACCTGCTCGGCCCATGGACCGCCACCACCCCCAGCGCTGAGCGCGGTCAGCCGCTCGGCACCGGACGTGGCGCCGAGGCGAACCGGACACCACAGCGCGTCGAGCCCACCGAGTACAGGGAGTCCATCCACTCGTGACCGCCGAACGTACCGTGCCCTCCCCCGGCGTACCGCCACGGGACCACGGATCCTCACCAGTCTCGGTCATGCCGCCACGCGGCACCGCCACCGGTTTCCGGCCGTCCGCCCCGGGGCGCCCGGCCCGCCCCGCCTCCCCCGTCCCGCTGCTCGTCGCGGACGGCGTCGCCGCCCTGGCGGGCGCGCCGGTGCTCACCGAAGCCCAGCGCCATCCACTGTTCGTCACCCTGCTGATCGTCATGTCGCTGCTGCTGCGCCGGCGCGACGGGCGGCCGCCGGTACCGGGGCTGCTGGAGGAACTGCCCGCCGTGTGCGGACGCATCGCGGTGGCCTGGCTGGCACTCGCGGCGCTCCTGGCGGCGTACCGGCCGGAGCACGCGTTGACCCTCCGTACCGTGCTGACAGGCCTCGCCCTGCACGCGGCGGCCGGCTGTGTGCTGCGCGGAGCCGTGCACGCGCGGCGGCGCGGCGCGCTGCTGCGCCACCCGCACACCGCACTCGTCCTCGGCCCGGCGGCGACCGCGCAGCGCGTGGCCGCCGCCGTACTGCGTCACCCCCGGTGCGGCGTGCGGCCGGTGGGGATCGTCGCCGAGCAGCCGGACGGCACCGAGAGCCTGCCGGTGCTGACGACCCCTGAGGAGGTCGAGCGTGCGGTCATCCAGAACGGGGTGCGGGCGGTGCTGGCCGTTCACCCCTCCGTACGCGCCGAACAGGAGCCGCTGCTGCGGGCGTTGGCCGAGTCGGGCTGCGTGGTCTGGGAGGTCGACGCCGATTCCCCGTCGTACGCGACGCGGGAGCGGCTGGCCGGGTTCTCCTGCCGGCGCCTGGACATGTCCCCGGCCCGGCGCGGCAGCGCGGCCAAACGGGCGCTCGACATTCTCGTGTCCGGGACGCTGTTGGTGCTGGTCAGCCCACTGCTGCTGGTCTTCGCCGTGGCACTGCGGATCAGCGACGGGCCGGGCGTGGTGTTCCGGCAGGAGCGCATCGGCAGGGGCGGCGAGCCGTTCACGCTGCTGAAGTTCCGTACGCACCGCCCGGTCGACGAGCACGAGTCGGCGACCCGGTGGAGCGTGGCGAACGAGAACGAGATGCGCTGGTTCTGCCGGATGCTGCGGCGCACTTCGCTCGACGAACTGCTGCAGCTGTGGAACGTGCTCCGGGGCGACATGAGCCTGGTCGGGCCGCGCCCCGAACGCCCCTATTTCGTGGCGCAGTTCGGCCAGACCTACCCCGGTTACACGGTCCGCCACCGCATGCGGACCGGCATCACCGGCCTCGCCCAGATCCACGGTCTGCGCGGCGACACCTCGATCGAGGACCGCTGCCGGTTCGACAACGCCTACATCGACGACTGGTCCCTGTGGCAGGACGTCTGCATCCTGCTGCGCACCGCGGCCACGGTGGTACGTCCCACGGGGAGCTGACAGAGGTGAGCCTCGCACTGACACCGCTCCCCCGCCGCGTCGCCGCGCTGGCACCGGCCCTGCCCGTGGTGGCCGTACCCGCCCTGCTGGCGCTGCCGCTGACGCCGGACGGCGCGGGGCCCGCCGACGTGCTCTCCGGGCTGATGGTGGTGTACTGCGTGATCCGTCTGATGTTCGAACGGCGGCGCCCGCTGTCGCCCGCCGCTGCCGTGGTGCTGGGCCTGCCGGTCGTGGGGCTCGCCCTCGCCGCCATGGGGGCGTTCTCCTCCCAGGCCGGGCTCACCGGCCTGGGACGCTATCTGCAGACCTTCGTACTCGTTCCGGCCGCCGTGCTGCTGCTGCTCCGCGACCGGGCCGGCCTCCGGCTGGTGGCCTGGTCGTTCGTGGGGCTCGGTCTGTGTCAGGGGGCCGTCGGCGTCCACCAGTTCGTCACCCGGACCGGCGCCTCCTACCAGGGCGAGAACATCCGGGCGGTCGGCACCTTCGGGGCGCACGACGTGATGGGCATGGCGACGGCGGTCTCCCTCGGCCTGGTGTGCGCGGTCGGGATCGCGCTGGGCCGGCTGTCCGTACGGCAGCGGGTGACCGCCGCCGCGTGCGCTGTGGTGCTGCTGCTGCCGCTCGCGCTCTCCTTCAGCCGCGGAGCCTGGATCGCGACCGTCCTGACGTGCACCCTGCAGCTGGTGCTGGCCGGGTTGCGGCGCGCGCTCAAGGTGGTGGCGGCCACGTTCGCCGCGGGTGTGATCCTGGTGGGCGGGTTCGGTGTGGGCTCGGCGCTTCTGCAGCAGCGGATCGACAGCATCGCCCAGGTCGCCGACGCCCCCGACCAGTCCGTCGTCGACCGGTACACCTTGTGGGCGTCCGCCACGGAGATCTGGCGGCAGCACCCGCTGACGGGTGTCGGGCTGAAGGGCTTCCCCGAGTACCGGGACGGGCACGCCACGCTCGCGCTGTCGTCGGGCAGCGAGACCGACGGCGGGGGTATGGCGTACCAGAAGCAGCCGCTGCTGTCCCCGCACAACATGTACCTGCTGGTCCTGAGCGAGCAGGGCCTGATCGGGCTGCTCGCGCTCGCCGGGAGCTGGCTGGCGCTGCTGGTGTGCGGTTTGCGGCGCCTGGTGCGCGTCCGCGCCCGCGGCCCGGGCCTCGACTGCGGTCTCGTCGCCTGCGGGCTGCTGGTCTGGATGCTGACCGACTTCATGTACGGAGACATCGGCGGTCCCTCGACCGTGCTGATGGCCGTGGCCATGGGGCTCGGGGCGTGGTGGGCGCTGACCGGCGAGACGCGTGGGGACGCGCCCCGCAGCGGGGTGCGGGAACCCGCCGAGGAGGCCCTGGCGCGATGACGGTGGTGCCCTCGCAGTCCCCCGGGCCCGAAACGGACGACATGGCGACCGTGCCCCCGGCGCGTGCCGCCACCAAGGCCGTTGACGGCGCCGACCCGGCCTCCGCGGCGTCGGTCTCCGGAAGCTTCCTGGCCAGGGCCGCGCTCGTCACGGCGTCGCTGTCCATCGTCGGCTCACTGCTCGGCCTGGTGCGCGACCAGTCGCTGGCGCGGCTGTTCGGCGCCGGGAGCGACACGGACGCCTTTCTGGTCGCGTGGACCGTTCCGGAGTTCGCCTCCACACTGCTCATCGAGGACGGGCTGGCGATCGCACTGATCCCGGCGTTCAGCATGGCGCTGGCCCGCCGCGCCCGGGGCGCCCCGGGCGATCCGGTCCGCGCCCTGGTCGGCGCCACCCTGCCCCGGCTGTGCCTCGCCCTCGCCGCGGTGGCCGCGCTGGTCGCCGGCACCGCTCCCTACCTGGTCCGGGCCCTCGCCCCCGGCCTGCCCGACCCCGGGCTCGCCGCCGACTGCACCCGGATCACGGCAACCTGCGTGCTGGCCTTCGGGCTCGCCGGGTACTGCAGTGCCGCCCTGCGGGCCCACCGCTGTTTCCTCGCGCCCGCGGCGATCTACGTCGCCTACAACACCGGCATCATCGCCGCGATGTTCCTCCTCGGCGAAGGCTGGGGCGTGCGCTCCGCCGCGGTCGGGGTCGCGGCGGGCGGCTGTCTGATGGTGGCGGTGCAACTGCCGTCGCTGTGGCGGCGGCTGGCGTCGCGTACGCCGCCCGTCGCCAGGGCCGGGGCACAGGTCGAGGAGCGGCCGATGCAACTCGCCCTGGTCGCCGCCGTGCTCCTCTTCGCCCTGTGCCGCCAGTCGCAGGTCCTCGCCGAACGCTTCCTCGCCTCCGGCCTGCCCGCCGGCGCCATCTCGCACCTGAACTACGCGCAGAAGGTCGCCCAGATCCCGATGACGCTGTCGCTGATGGTGTGCACCGTCACCTTCCCGGTGGTGGCGCGGGCCCTCGCGGACGGCGACACCGCGCGGGCCCGCAGCCGCGTGGAGCGGGATCTGGCGCTCGCCTCGTGTCTGGTGCTGCTCGGCATGTGCGCGGTGATCGCCTGTGCCCCCCAGATGATCGAACTGCTCTTCCAGCGGGGCGCGTTCACCGCGAGCGACACCGCGGCGACGGCGGACGTCATGCGCGTGTACGCCCTCGGACTGCTGGGCCAGACCCTGGTGGGCGCCCTCGTGCGCTCCTACTTCTCGGCGGGCCGGGCCAGCTGGTACCCCCTCGGCGCGATGGCGGCGGGCATCGCCGTGACGTCCTGGATCGGCGCCGCCACCGTGCACTCCTGGGGCGTGGCGGGGATCGCCGCCGCCAACGCCCTCGGCATCACCGTCACGGCCGCCCTGCTGCTCGCCGGGCTGCGAACGGGCCGGCTGAACAGCCCCCACAGCGTCTCGGTCCGTGTCCGGCGGGTCCTGGCCGAACTGACCAGGCTGGTGTGCGCCGCGGTCGTTGCCACGGCCGCGGGCGCGTTCGCCGCGAGCCGGCTGCCGTCCCCGGCGTCGGGCCTCGCGGCCGGCTGCCTGACCGTGACCTTCGTCTTCGTCCCGCTCACCTGGGCCCTCGGTGCCCAGAGTCCCGCGTCCGCTCTGCGCTTCCTACGCGCCGTCACACGAAGGCTCACACATGGCCGCTTCCGTTGATTCCCTCGACACCGGCAGACCCCCGGCCCCGCACCGGAGTCCGGTCCCCTGGGTGGCGATGTACCACTCGGTGGGCGACTGCTCGGACGACCCGTACCGCATCACGGTCACGCCCGAGCGGCTCGGCAGGCAGCTGGCCTGGCTGCGCCGGCGCGGGCTGCGGGGCGTGTCCGTGACCGAGCTGCTCGCCGCCCGCGCCCGCGGCGAGGGGCGGAACCTGGTCGGGCTGACCTTCGACGACGGGTACGCCGACTTCGTCACCGACGCCCTGCCGCTGCTGCACCGCTGGGACTGCGGCGCCACCCTCTTCGTGCTGCCCGGACGGCTCGGCGGCGACAACGCCTGGGATCCGCTCGGCCCGCGCAAGCCGCTGCTGACCGCGGACGGCATCCGGCACGCGGCCGCCGAAGGCGTGGAGATCGGCTCGCACGGGCTGACGCACGTCGACCTCACCAAGGCGGACGACCTCACCCTCAAGGCCGAGGTCGTCGAAAGCCGCGCCCAGCTCGAGGAGCTGACCGGCGCCCAGGTCGCCGGCTTCTGCTACCCCTACGGCACGATCGACGCCCGCGCCGTCCGGGCCGTACGGGAAGCGGGATACACCTACGCCTGCGCCATCGACCCCGGCCCGCTGACCGGTCCGCACGCCCTGCCGCGCGTGTACGTCGGCCAGGACGACACGGCATGGCGCCTGAACCTCAAGCACTGGCTGCACCGGCTGCGCCGGCGTCCGGTGGAGGGCCTGTGAGATGAGGGCTCTGCACATCATCACCGGCCTCGGCGTCGGCGGGGCCGAGCAGCAGTTGCGCCTGCTGCTGCGTCACCTGCCCGTCGACTGCGACGTCCTGACGCTCACCAACCCCGGTGCGGTCGCCGAGGGCCTCGCGGCCGACGGCGTCCGCGTCATGCATCTCGGCATGGGCGGCAACCGTGACCTGGCCGCGCTGCCGCGCCTGGTCCGGCTGATCCGCGCCGGCGGCTACGACCTGGTGCACACCCACCTGTACCGCGCCTGCGTCTACGGCCGGTTCGCGGCACGCCTGGCCGGGGTCCGGGCGGTCGTCGCCACGGAACACTCCCTGGGCGACTCGCAGATGGAGGGCCGCAGGCTGACGGCCGGGGTGCGCCGGCTGTACCTCGCCAGCGAGCGGCTCGGTTCGGCGACGGTCGCCGTCTCCCCGACGGTGGCCGAGCGCCTGAAGCGCTGGGGCGTGCCCGCGCCCCGCATCGAGGTCGTCCCGAACGGCATCGACCTGGACCGCTTCCGCTTCGACCCGGAGCGGCGGGAGCAGACCCGCCGGCGCCTCGGCCTGCCGGAGGACGCCTGGGTGGTGGGCGGTGTCGGGCGGCTCACCGCGGGGAAACGGTTCGACGTCCTCGTCCGCGCGCTCACCCTGCTCCCGGACGACCACCGGCTGCTGCTGGTGGGCGGCGGCCCCGAGGAGCACGCCCTGCGTCGCACGGCCCACGAGGCCGGCGTGGCCGGCCGCGTCGTGTTCACCGGCGAACGTCCCTACGTGCCCGACGGCTCGCCCGGCCCGGACCTGCCCTCGCTCACGTCGGCGATGGACCTGCTCGCGTCCCCGTCCACGGACGAGGCCTTCGGTCTGGCGGCCGTGGAGGCGCTGGCGTCCGGCCTGCCCGTGCTCTACGCCTCCTGTCCGGCCATCGAAGATGTGCGGCCGCCGTCCGCCGCCGGCGCCCGGCGGGTGTGCGGCGGCCCCGAGGCATACGCCCGCGCGATCGCCGAGGTCCGCGAGGCCGGCGCCCGGCCGCGCACCGCCTCGGAGGTCGCCCACCACTACAGCATCACCCACTGCGCGGCCCGTCTGACGGACGTGTACGCGGCAGCGGTCTCCGGTTCACCGTCCCTCTCACCTCTGGGAGCCACCTCCTCATGACCGACACTCCGACCCGCCGGCGCCGCCTGTCCCTGGCTCGTCTCAAGAGGCTTCCCCTGTGGTCCGTGCTCGCGGCCGGCACCCTCGCCGGGGGGCTGCTCGGCGGTGCGTACGGCCTGCTCACCCCCTCCACGTACACGGCCACGAGCTACGTCATCGCCGTACCGACCGACAAGTCCACGCCGGACGCCGCCCTCGGCTTCGCCCAGGCGTACGGCCGGGTCGCCACCCAGCTCGCCGTGCTCGGGGACGCGCAGGTGTACGCGGGGGTGCCCGTGCACACCCTGCAGCGCAGTGTGCGCACGGCGACGTCGCCGGACGCGCCGATGGTCGCCGTCTCGGCCACCTCCTCGCGCCCCGGCCTCGCCGTCGACATGGCGAACGCGGTCACCCGTTCGCTGACCCGCCACGCGGACGACACCAGGGGCAACACCAACGTGCGGCTCGTGCAGTTCTCGCGGGCGGTGGAGCCGAGCGAGCCGACGTCCGCGTCCCCGGCGGTGACCGGTCTGGTAGGGGCGAGCGCGGGCGGTCTGCTGGGCGGTCTGGCCCTGCTGGCGCGGCCGCGGAAGACCGGCCAGGACGACGAACCCGCCCCGGCCCCCTCGGTGCCCGGCCCGGCCGCCGCCGCCGATGTGCGCGGACAACGGTGACGACGGCGGGCCTGGCCGGACACGGCGCCGGGGAGCGCTGTTTCGCCGTGCTCTACCACCAGTCGAAGCGCAGGCAGAGCTTCCCGCCGAGCCACTCCTCCACCCAACTGCCCAGGTCGAGCGGCGTGCAGTCCGCCGGGGGCGGCGGCGTGCTGGGCGGGGTCGGCTTCGGCGTGGGCGTCAGGGGCGGGGTCCCCGGGTCGGTGCGGCCGAACAGGGCGGACCGGTAGAGGTGGGACGACCTCGGGTTGGCCCCGCACTGCCACACACCGTGCGGGCAGTAGTCGGTCAGCGTGTTGTAGAGCGGTTTGTGTTCCTCCATCCAGGCGAGCATGCGCCGCATGTACTCGGCATTGTCACCGTTGCGGAAGAGACCCCATTCCGGATAGGAAATGGGTTTGCCGTGAGCCTTCGCGAAATCCACGTGGTGCTGCAGCCCGTAGGGTTCTTTCACCTGTTGGTCGAACGACATCCCGGCCGGCTGGTCATAGGAGTCCATGCCAATGATGTCCACCGTGTCGTCTCCCGGATAGCATTTCGTCCAGGGAACGGCGTCCACGCCTCGACTCGGCGTGAAATCGAACCGAAACTTCTGGCCCGGCACGGAACGCATGGTGGTGACGATCCGATTCCAGTACTTCTTCCAGGCCTCCGGGTCCGGCCCGCACCGATGGGTGTACGTGGTGCCGTTCATTTCCCAGCCGAGCACGACGATCGTGTCCGGCACCTTCAACTCCACCAGCCGCTCGGCCAGGACACGGAAGTGGTGATCGAACTCCCCGGCGGCGCCCTGTCGCAGCAGCCGCCGGACCTCGCTGTCGGAGACGCCCTCCTCGTTGCGCTCCTGCATGGGGACGTTGAGGACGAGCATCCGGTCGGGCTTCTTGTTGCGCCAGTGCGCCCACACCTTCAGGAAGTCGGCGGAACCCTCGATGTCGCGCCAGCGGTGGCCCGGCAGATAGGTGTGGCCGGCGCGGAGCTCCGTGCCGCCCAGCCAGTGGCTGAACAGCGGCATGCGCGCCACACCGCGGCTGTCGGACTTGAGGAAGACACCGAAGGCCGGGGCTTGCCCGCCCACCGCCGGGGTGGTGGCCGGGGCCGGCGCCGAGGGCAGGGGGACGGCCGGAGGAGTGAGGGCCGAGGGCGTGGCCACGGGCGTCGGGCTCGGTGCCGGAGCCCGCGGATCGGCGGCTCGCGCCACCCCCACCCCCGCTGCGAGGCCGGACGCCAGGGCGGCCGACGCGGCGACCGCTGCCGCGCCCAAGGCCAGCCGGCGGACCCCGGCCCGCTTGTGCTGTGGGGCCATGCCTGTTCCTTTCTTCGCTCTCGTCCGGACCACTGCCAGCGTTTGTGTTATTGACGGGCAGTCATATGAAGTCAGTCACAGAAAAGCCAATAGCGCCACAACCGTTACGACTTTCGAGTGCCGGGCTCGCCCGTGCGGGTGAGCCGATCGAAGAGAAAGAGAGAATTCGTGTCGCTGCTCGACACCCGCGTCCCCGCTGTGCTGCTGCGGATCGACCGGAATCCCTTTCACCACGGAACCCTGGGGGCCGCGCGTTCGCTCGGCAGGTCAGGAGTGGAGGTGCACGTCGTCGCGGATTCCGCGGGAAGTCCCGTGGGCGCGTCACGTTACGTACGCCAGATGCATCCCCCGCCGCTCCCGGGAGCGTCCCCGGACGACGTTCTCGCCGTGCTGCGCCGCGTGGCCGACGAAATCGCGCGCCCCGCCGTGCTGGTCCCGTTGGACGACGCGAGCGCGATCGCCGTGGGACGGATGCGGGACGAACTCGCCCCTTCCTACCTGCTGCCCTCGATGCCGGGCACTCTGGCCGAACGCGTCGCCGACAAGGCGGAACTGGCCGCCGTGTGCGCGTCCACCGACGTCCCGCACCCGACGACGCTGATCCCGGACAGTCCCGCGGAGGTCACCGACGCCATGCGGCGGCTCGGGCTGCCGGTGGTGGCGAAGTGGAGCCGGCCCTGGCTGCTGCCCGTCGGCAGCGGGCTGCGCAGCACGGTACTGGTCCGCTCCGTGCAGCAGGCGCGGGAGCTGTTCCTGCGCACCGGGGAAGCGGGCAGCCGGCTGCTGCTCCAGGCGTACCTGGCACCGGGGCCGGACCGGGACTGGTTCTTCCACGGCTACGCCGACCACTCGGGCACCGTGCGCGCGGGCGGACCGGGCCGCAAGCAGCTGTCCTGGCCGCGCGGGGCGGGGCTGACCGCGGTCGGCTGCTGGACGCCCAACACGCAGGTGCAGGCGCTGTCCGAGCGGCTCACCGACGAGCTGGGCTACCGGGGCATCTTCGACCTCGACTTCCGCCGCTGCGGCGCGACGGGGCGCTACCACCTGCTCGACTTCAACCCGCGCGCCGGCGCCCAGTTCCGGCTCTTCGCGGACAGCGCGGGCCTGGACGTCGTACGGGCCCTGCACCTGGATCTGACGGGCCGTCCACTGCCGGCCGGGGCCCCGCTGGCCGGGCGGGCGTTCGTGGTGGAGAACTACGCGCCGCTGGCGGCGCTGCGTGCGGCGCCGGGCGGGCGTGAACTGGCCTGGTACGCCGCGGACGACCGCGCCCCCGGACGGGTCATGTGGGCCCAGTGGTGCCGGCACGTGTCCCGCCGGCTGCGTGAACGGCTGGGCACCACGACGACCGCGCCGACGCCCCCGCTGATCCCCCGGGCGGCCTCGCCCTCCCTGACCGACAACGAGAAAGCGAGCAGTTGATGGTGTACGACCTTCTGGTGGTGGGCGCAGGCCCGTACGGCCTGTCTATCGCGTCCCACGCCGCGGCCGCCGGGCTGAACCTGCGCGTGTTCGGCCGGCCCATGGCCTCCTGGCGGGACAACATGCCCCGCGGCATGTTCCTGAAGTCGGAACCGTGGGCGTCCAACCTCTCCGACCCGGCCGGCCGGTGGCGGCTGGACGTCTACTGCGCGGAGCACGGCCTGACGGCACGTCACGCGAAGCCGATTCCCGTCGAGGCGTTCGCGGAGTACGGCCTGTGGTTCGCCCGCCACGCCGTGCCGGAGGTGGACGAGCGCACGGTGACCCGTGTGTCGGCCGGGCCCGGCGGCTTCACGGCGGTCACCGAGGACGGGGAGGAGGTGCACGCGCGGACGGTCGCCCTGGCGGTCGGTGTGATGCCGTTCGTCGAGGTACCGCAGGCACTGCGCGGACTGCACCCCGCGCTGGTGACGCACAGCAGCCACCACAGCGACCTCGACCGCTTCCGCGGCAAGGACGTCACAGTGATCGGCGGCGGTCAGGCGGCCCTGGAGACGGCGGCGCTGCTCGCCGAACAGGGCACGCGCGTCCGGGTGCTGGCGCGGGCGGAACAGCTGCGGTGGAACGATGTGCCGCCGCCCTGGGAGCGCCCCTGGTGGCAGTCGGCCCGCTCGCCCCACAGCGGGCTCGGCCCCGGATGGCGCAACTGGTTCTACGCGGAGCGTCCGGGCCTCTTCCGGCGGCTGCCGGAGCCGACCCGGGCGCGCATCGCGACCACGGCGCTGGGGCCGGCGGGCGCGTGGTGGGTGCGGGACCGGGTGGAGGGCGTGGTGGAGCTGCTGCCGGGCCATGAGGTCACCGCGGCCTGTGCGGTGCCGGGCGGGGTACGGCTGGACACGGTGAGCCGCGCGGGTGCCCTGCGCAGCCTGGAGACCGAACACGTCATCGCCGCGACCGGGTTCCGGGCGCGTTGCGACCGGCTGGGACTGCTCTCCCCCGAGTTGCGCGGAACGCTCGCGGCACTGCCGGACGGCTCCCCGGAGGTCGGGCGCAGCTTCGAGTCCTCCTACCGCGGCCTGTTCCTCGCGGGCCTGGTGACGGCCTCGGGCTTCGGCCCGGCCATGCGCTTCGTGCAGGGCGCGTCCTTCACGGCGTCGACCCTCGTCCGAGGTGTGCGCCGCCGGCTCGGGGCGACACCGGTGGGCGGCACCGTCCCCGCACCGGTGGACGGCAGCCGGAGCGAGTCGCCGTCGCCGGTACGGCGCTGACGGGGAACCGCGCGGGTGACACGGGGCCGCTGACGGCGACGGAGCCGTCAGCGGCCCGCCCTTGTGCCGGCGCCGGGGGACGGCGGTGGCGGGTGCGGTGTGACGCGACGGCCGACACCCCCCGGATCATGTCGACGGGGGGTGCGGGTGATGCGTGTCCCGGGAAGCCAGGGGCCTCGCGCCGGGACCAGGAAAGTGACGGGGCGTGTGGTCCCCGGACCGGCTGTGGCCTGCCTCTGGTGGTGGCGGGCGCCGGTCCGGGGTGGGTGCGGGTGCCGGGCGGGTCGCGTCCGGCACCCGGTGCCGGCTAGCGGGACCAGGTGGTGCGCCCGCGGCGGTACAGCATCACCCCGCCGGCCATCAGGGCGGCACTGGCGACCGAGGCGGCCACCAGGGCCTCACTTCCGGTCTCGGCCAGCTGGGGCAGCGGGCCGCTCTCCTTCTCCGGAGTGGACGGCGTCTTGCTGTCCTCCTCGGGCGCGGGCGGGGAGTCCGGCGTCTCCTCGTCGTGCGGGGTGGGACGGTCCTTGGCCGGCGGGACCGTCCGGTCCTCACCACGCGGCTTCTCGGTGTCGTCCTCGCCGCCGTAGCCGCCGTGGCCGCCGCCCGAGCTGTTGTGGCAGGAGTTCTCGGACGCCTCGTTGAACACCCCGAGGCCGGCGACGTTGTTGCCGCACGCGTTCACCGGCACGTCGACCGGCACCTGCACGACGTTCCCGGATCCCACGCCGGGGGAACCCTTCGCGACTCCCGAGGCGTCCGCGCCGGAGCCCTTCCCCTTGTGCGAGCTGTTGCGGCAGAGGTTGCCGAACGACTCGTTGAGCGCACCGAGCACCTCGACGGTGTTGCCGCACAGGTTGATCGGCACGTCGACCGGCACCTGCACGTTGTTCCCGGACAACGCACCGGGAGAGTCCTTCGCCACTCCCGACGCGTCGGAGTCAGCGAAGGCGGGGCTGCCATACAGGGACAGAATCCCCGTGGCGGCGGCCGCCGCGAACGCTCCCTTGCTCAGGGTCTGTCGCATTGCAGTTGTCCTCCTGCTTGAAGAATTGGGGCAGCCGGCCGCGGAACGGAGATCCACATCCAAGGTCGGCGGTGTGGCGCGTGGAAAGTCGCAGCGCTGAACAGGAATGAGGCGTAGGGGGTGCTCGCTCGCGCCGAAGGGGCCGCGGAGGCGGTTCAGCGTTCCTCGCCCTGGCCCATCGCGACGGCCGGCGCCGGGGCAGCGGCCGTCGTCGGCATGTCGATGGCAGAAGCGGCGGCGGCCGCGACGTTCATAGCCTCCTTGAGCACTGCGCGTTCCTTTCTCGTAGCGCCGCATGCTCTACTGCCTCATCAACCCGGTGCGGGAGAATTGGTTCCGCAGGTTCACCCGGTTGGCCCGCGTCGCATGTCGAAAGACCGCAACCGTGTTCAATCCCGGCGGCGGTCGGCCTGTCCGATGGCCTCGGCGAGTTCGCGCACCGCCCCGTCCTCCGTGGTTCCGGCCAACGCACGTGCGCGGCCGGCGAGTTCGGCGAAGGGGACCGGGGCTCCGGGGAGGCGGTGGTAGCGGTCGTCACCGGAGCGGAGGGCGTCGGCGAAGTAGGCCGCCACCGCGGTGACCTGGAAACGGCTGGGGGCGGCACGCAGGGAGTCGTGGAGGGCGTCGGTCTCGAGGTCGCCGGACTCCTCGTGGGGGTCGCGGGTGTCCGGGTCGAGCCAGCGGACGGTGGCGGTGGCCAGGTGGCCCTCGGCGCCCGGCGCGGTGCGGACGGCGTACAGGGCGGTGACGGTGTGGCCGGGGCCGACCTCGCCGCCGTCGACGCGGTCGTCGCGGAAGTCCTCGTCGGCGACCCGGCGGTTGTCGTAGCCGACCAGGCGGAACTCCTCGACGGTCTCGGGATCGAAGGCGACCTGGGCCTTGGCGTCGCGGGCGGTGAGGTCGATGTTGCGCGGGAGTTGCTCGCAGAAGACCTTGCGGGCCTCCTCGGTGCCGGACACGTACACGGTGTGGCCGTCGCCCTTGTCGGCGAGGCGCTCCATCAGGGCGTCGCCGTAGTCGCTGCCGACGCCGACGCCGAAGAGGGTGATGCCGTGTTCGCGGCGTTCGCCGGAGATCCGCTCCAGGATCGTGTCCGCGTCGGTGTCGCCGGTGTTGGCGAGGGCGTCGGAGACGAGGACGACCCGGTTGGTGGCGCCCTCGCGCAGGCCCTCGACGGCCGTCTCGTACCCGGTCTCGACGCCCGCGCCGAGGTTGGTGGAGTCCCGGATGTCCAGCTCGGAGATGACGTCGTGGATCTCGTCGCGGTTGCCGTCGAGGCGGGTCATGGGCAGGACGGTCTCGGCCTCGTCGCTGAAGGTGACGATCGCGACCGAGTCGTCGTCGCGCAGCCGGTCCGTCATCACGGACAGGGACTTCTGGGCGAGGTCCAGACGGCCGGGTTCGGCCATGGAGCCCGAGACGTCGACGACGAAGGTGAGGGCGGCGGGCGGGCGTTCGCCGGTGCGTTCCGTGGTGCGGGTGGCCAGGCCCACGCGGACCAGGGACCAGTCCTCGTCGTCGGTGCGGGCGCCGTCGACGGTGACCGAGAAGCCGTCGCCGTCGGGGCGTTCGTAGTCCTGGCGGAAGCTGTTGACGAACTCCTCGGGGCGGACCGTCGACGGGTCGGGGAGCCGGCCGTCGGCCAGGGCGCGGCGGGCGTAGTCGTAGGAGGCGGTGTCGACGTCGAGGGCGAAGGTGGAGAGGTGGTCGGGGGCGGCTTCGCGGTCCTCCTGCTCGCTCGTGCCGTCCTCGTCCCCGTGGGCGGGCGCGGGCAGACCCGAGGTGTCGCGGTCGGCGGCATTGCTGCCCTCGCTGCTGCCGGCTCCCCCGCTGCACGCGGTGAGCAGCAGCCCGCCCGCCGCCGTGAGCGCCAGCAGCAGCCTGCGTGTCCGGTACCGCTCGTACGGCTTCATCGTCCGTGCCCCCTTGGTCCGTTGGCGTCGGCTTTCTTGCGACTGTGACGGCGCAGGGGGCCCGAACGTGCGGTACGGGGGGTTGCGGAAGCGTCTCGAAGCGGCCACGGGGACCGGCCTTCGAGACCGGTGGGTGATCCTCCGTTGACCTAGGAGACGACGTCCTTGCGGGCGAAACCGCGGAAGGCCAGGGCGAACAGCACGAGCGCGTACGTTACGGAAATCGACGTGCCCTGGATCATGTCCGTCCACTGCAACTGCGGCTGGACGGCGTCGAGCCAGGCGTACTGCCAGTGCGCGGGCAGGAAGTGACGCCAGTCGCCGAGGGCCGTCACCTCGTCGAGGACGCTGCCGATGATGGTCAGGAACACCGCGCCGCCGACCGCGCCGAGCGGTGCGTCCGTCCGGGTCGACAGCCAGAACGCGAGGGCCGCGGTGACCAGTTGGGACACCATGATGTACACGACGACGATCAGCAGGCGCTGGGCCGCGGTGCCGGTGGGCAGAGTGCCGCCGGTGGGCAGCTCGAGCGGGCCCCAGCCGTAGGCGGCCGTGCCGACGACGAGGGCGACGATCGGGAGCAGCACCAGCGCGGCCAGGCTCAGGCTGAGTCCGACGGCGAGCTTGGACCACAGCAGCCGGGCCCGGGGCACGGGGGCCGCGAGCAGGTAGCGCAGGGACGACCAGCTGGCCTCCGAGGCGACCGTGTCGCCGCAGAACAGGGCGACGGGGATGACGAGGAGGAAGCCTGCGGCGGAGAAGAGGTTGACGGCGGCGAAGTTGGCGCCGGAGGCCGTCGCCGTGTCCATCAGGTTCACGCGGTTGTTGTTGCCGCCCGGGTCGCCGCCGACCTGGAAGGCGATGAGCAGGATGAGCGGCAGGGCGAACAGGACACCGCCCATGACCATCGTGCGGCGCCGCTTCAGCTGCCGGACCAGCTCGACCCGGAAGGGCAGGGTGCGGCCCGCGCGGTAGCCGTCGGCGACCTCGACGGGCGCGGCCCGGTCGGCGAGCTTGCTCATGCTTCGGCTCCGATCAGGGTGAGGAAGGCGTCCTCCAGGCGGCGGTGCGGGCCGATCGACCGCACGGGCACGTCCAGCCGTACGAGTTCGGCGACCAGGCGCTGCGGGGTGCCGTCGGCGTCGAGCTGGACCAGGAGGCCCTCGTCGACGGGCACGGCCGAGGCGACACCCGGCAGGGCGGCGACCTTCTCGACGACGGGCTCGTCCACGGGCGTGGCCGTGCCCACCAGGAGGGTGTCGCCCGAGCCGACGATGTCCTCGACCGGCCCCGCCTGGACGAGCTGTCCGTGGTCCATCACGACCAGGTGGGTGCAGGTCTGCTCGACCTCCGCGAGGAGGTGGCTGGAGACGATGACCGTGCGTCCCGCGGCGGCGTAGCGGATCATCACCTCGCGCATCTCGCGGATCTGGGGCGGGTCGAGGCCGTTGGTCGGTTCGTCGAGGATGAGCAGGTCCGGCATGCCGAGCATGGCCTGGGCGATGGCCAGGCGCTGGCGCATGCCCTGGGAGTAGGTGCGCACCGCGCGGGCGAGCGCGTCGCCCAGGCCCGCGATCTCCAGGGCCTCCTCCATGTGCGCGTCCTCGGCCGGGCGGCCGGTCGCGCGCCAGTACAGCTCCAGGTTCTCGCGGCCGGACAGGTGCGGCAGGAAGCCCGCGCCCTCGACGAAGGCACCGACCCGGGACAGGACCGGGGCGCCCGGGCTGATGGCGTGGCCGAAGACGCGGACCTCCCCGCCGTCCGGCTTGATCAGGCCCATCAGCATGCGCAGGGTGGTGGTCTTGCCGGCGCCGTTCGGGCCGAGCAGGCCGAGGACCTGGCCCTTCTCCACACGGAACGACAGGTCCTTGACCGCGTACCGGTCGGAGGACTTGGCGTACCGCTTGGTCAGGTCCGTGATCTGGAGGGGCACTTCGGCCAGCTCGGGGTCCGGCGGGGCGGGTGCGGCCGTGCGGCGGCGTCCCGTGACGACCAGTGCCAGGGCGATCGCGGCGCCGGCGGCCGGCATCCACCACACCCAGGCGGGCAGCGAGCCCTGTGCATTGCTCTCGCCGAGCGCCGAGGGAACCTTCAGGTCGCCCTTGAGGGAGACGGTGTACGTGGCCGGGGTCGCCGGGGAGGCGTAGCCGAGGTCCGTCGAGGCGAGGACCAGGCGCAGCCGGTGGCCGTCGTCGACCTCGTGGTCGATCGCCGGGAGGGTGATGGTGACGTCCTTGCCTGCCTTGGCGCCCTCGACCCTGATGGGCGTGACCAGCTGGGAGGGCAGCACCGGCTGGGTGCGGCCGGGGCCGACGTCGTAGACCTTGGCGAAGAGCACGGCGTCGTCGCTGGTGGACTTCACATGGACGGTGGCCGTCGGGGAGCCGGTGATCTGGACGTCGTCGCGGAACGGGGCCGACTCGAACGCGGCGAACTGGCCGGGGAAGTCGAGGGAGATTCCGACGCCGAGCGAGGACAGCTGGCTGAGGCCGCCCGCGCCGCCGAGGCCGGGCAGGGCGGAGACGCCGGGCGGGCTGGCGCCGGGCGGGTTGCCGAAGCTCTGCTCGCGGCCGGCCAGGGCGATGGAGCGCTGCTTGCTCTCCAGGCCGGGGTAGCGGTCCGAGGTCACGCCGGTCAGGCGGGGTTCGCCGTCGCCGGAGCCGAGGCCGAGGGTGCGGGTGACGCGGAAGGCGGGGCCGGTGTCGACGCCCTTGTCGTCCTTCAGGTAGCGGTCGAACCAGCTCTGCACGCGGCCCTGGACCCGGCTCGTCTCCATGTCGCCGCCGTCGTGGCCGCCGGCGATCCAGTCGACGTCGACGGGGGCGCCGCCCGCCCGGATGGCCTTCGCTGCCTGGTCGGCCTGGCCGAGCGGGAAGAGGGAGTCCGACTGGCCCTGCATCAGCAGGGTGGGCACCTTGATGCGGTTCCCGACCGCGGAGGGCGAACGCTCGTCGAGCATCTTGCGGGCCTCGGCGTCCGGTTTGCCCGACTCCGCGACTCGCTCGTACATCCGGCACAGCGCGGGCTCGAACCGCTCGCAGCCGCCACCGGAGTTGACGAAGATGCCGGCCCACAGCTTCTTGAAGACGCCGTTCGGGAACAGGGCGTCGGCGAGGTTCCAGTACGTGATGGCCGGGGCGATGGCGTCCACCCGGTCGTCGTGTCCCGCCGTGAGCAGGGCGATCGCGCCGCCGTAGGAGCCGCCGGCCATGCCCACGCGGGGGTCGCCGGGCTTGTCGAGTTCGACCTGGGGCTGCTTCGCGAGCCAGTCGATGAGCTTGGAGACGTCGGCGACCTCGCCCTTGGGGTCGTTCAGCCCGATCTTCCCGTCGGACTTGCCGAAACCGCGCGCCGACCAGGTCAGGACCGCGTAACCGTCTCTGGCGAGATCCTCGGCCTGCTGCCGTACGTCGTTCTTGCTGCCGCCGAAGCCGTGGCCGAGCAGGACGGCGGGACGGCGGCGGTCTCCTCCGGAGGTGAAGAACGAGGTGTCGACGCGCACGCCGTCCTGGGTGCGCAGGAGCCGGTCGGTGCGGTGGACCGGGGGCGCCTCGTCGCCGGCGACGGCCGTCCACGTTCCCGCGCCCGCGAGCACGACGACGGCGGCCCCGGCGGCGAGGAGCCTCCGGGGCCTCCGAAGCAGCCCGTTCAGTCCGGGCAGTCGAAGATCCATGCGTCAACGGTACGGGGTCAACCTGTCGATGAGTTGTCGACCAGAGACCGAAGTGCAAGGCCTTCCAGGGGTGTACACGGAGTTTTCGGCGTACTGCGGGTGGTGTACGCCTCAGTGGTTGCGCGGGAAGCCCAGGTCCACGCCCGCCGGGGCGTCGGCCGGGTCGGGCCAGCGGGTGGTGACGACCTTGCCCCTGGTGTAGAAGTGCGTGCCGTCGTTGCCGTAGATGTGATGGTCGCCGAAGAGGGAGTCCTTCCAGCCGCCGAAGGAGTGGTAGCCCACGGGGACCGGGATCGGGACGTTCACGCCGACCATGCCGGCCTCGACCTCCAGCTGGAAGCGGCGCGCGGCGCCGCCGTCCCGGGTGAAGATCGCGGTGCCGTTGCCGAACGGCGAGGCGTTGATCAGGTCCAGGGCCTCCTCGTAGGTCTCCGTGCGCAGCACGCACAGGACCGGGCCGAAGATCTCGTCCTGGTAGGCCTTCGCGCTCGTCGACACCTTGTCGAGGAGCGAGATGCCGATCCAGTGGCCGTTCTCGAAGCCATCCACGGTGTAGCCGGTGCCGTCGAGGACCACCTCGGCACCCTCGGCCGCCGCGCCCTCGACGTACGACGCCACCTTGTCGCGGTGGACCTTGGTGATCAGCGGGCCCATCTCGGAGGCGGGGTCGTTGCCGGGTCCGATCTTGATCTTCTCGGCGCGCTCGCGGATCTTCTCCACCAGTTCGTCGCCGGTCGAGCCGACCGCGACGACCGCGGAGATGGCCATGCAGCGCTCGCCGGCCGAGCCGTAGGCGGCGGACACGGCGGCGTCGGCCGCGGCGTCCAGGTCGGCGTCCGGGAGGACCAGCATGTGGTTCTTGGCGCCGCCGAGCGCCTGGACGCGCTTGCCGTTGGCGGACGCGGTGGTGTGGATGTAGCGGGCGATCGGGGTCGAGCCGACGAAGGAGACGGCCTTGACGTCCGGGTGTTCGAGCAGGCGGTCGACGGCCACCTTGTCGCCGTGGACGACGTTGAAGACACCGTCCGGCAGGCCCGCCTCGGCGAGCAGCTCGGCGAGCTTGATCGACGCCGACGGGTCCTTCTCGCTCGGCTTCAGCACGAACGTGTTGCCGCACGCGATGGCGAGGGGGAACATCCACATCGGCACCATCGCCGGGAAGTTGAACGGCGTGATGCCGGCGACGACGCCGAGCGGCTGGCGGATGGAGGAGACGTCGACGCGGCTCGCCACCTGCGTGGACAGCTCGCCCTTCAGCTGGACGCTGATGCCGCAGGCCAGGTCGACGATCTCCAGGCCGCGGGCGACCTCGCCGAGGGCGTCGCTGTGCACCTTGCCGTGCTCGGCGGTGATCAGCTCGGCGATCTCGTCGCGGTTGGCGTCGAGCAGCGCGCGGAACTTGAAGAGGATCGAGGTGCGCTGGGCCAGGGAGGACTGGCCCCAGGTGGCGAAGGCCTCCTTGGCGGCGGCGACCGCCGCGTCCACCTCGTCGACCGAGGCGAACGCGACCTTCGTCGTCACCTCGCCGGTCGCCGGATCGGTCACCGGCCCGTGGGTGCCCGAGGCGCCTTCGACGGTCTTGCCGCCGATCCAGTGGTTGACGATCTTCGTCATGGCCGGGAACTCCTTCACAGATGGCGGCGTCGGGTGGAGACGTGCCGTTCGTACAGCTCGCGTGCCTTGACCGCGGACGGCCGTGTCGCGGTCTCGGCCACGGGTACATCCCACCAGGCCTGCGCGGGAGGCGCGCCCGACACTGTGTCTGCCGTTTGGGTCTCCACGTAGACACATGTGGGAGTGTCGGCGGCCCGGGCCTCGGCGAGCGCCGCCTGGAGGTCCCGCACGGTCTTCGCGCGCAGCACGCGCATGCCGAGGCTGGCCGCGTTGGCGGCGAGGTCCACCGGCAGCGGTGGCCCCGTGTACGTGCCGTCCTCGGACGGGAAGCGGTAGGCGGTGCCGAACCGCTCGCCGCCCACCGACTCGGACAGTCCGCCGATGGACGCGTAGCCGTGGTTCTGGATGATCAGGACCTTGATCGCGATGCCCTCCTGCACGGCCGTCACGATCTCCGTCGGCATCATCAGATACGTGCCGTCGCCGACCAGCGCCCACACGGGACGGTCGGGGGCGGCCATCTTCACGCCGATGGCGGCCGGGATCTCGTAGCCCATGCAGGAGTAGCCGTACTCCAGGTGGTACTGGTCGCGGGACCGGGTCCGCCACAGCTTGTGCAGGTCGCCGGGGAGGGAACCGGCGGCGTTGATGAGGATGTCCGACTCGTCGACCAGGGCGTCCAGGACGCCGAGGACCTGCGGCTGGGACGGGCGGGTGTCCGGCTCGTCCACCTCGTAGCAGGCGTCGACCCGCTGCTCCCAGCGCTCCTTGTCCTCGGTGTACTCGGTGGCGTACAGCGGCGCGACCCGGTGGCCGTGCATCTCCAGCCGCTCGGTCAGCTCCTCCAGGCCGGTGCGGGCGTCCGCGACCAGGGGCTGCCCGGCGAGCTTGTGGCCGTCGAAGGAAGCGATGTTGAGGTTGAGGAACCGGACGTTCTCGCCGGTGAAGAGGGTGCCGGAGGCGGTGGTGAAGTCGGTGTAGCGGGTGCCGACGCCGATCACCAGGTCGGCGGTGCGGGCGAGTTCGTCCGCGGTGGCCGTGCCGGTGTGGCCGATGCCGCCGACGTCCTGGGGGTGGTCGTGGCGCAGGGAGCCCTTGCCGGCCTGGGTGGAGGCGACCGGGATGCCGGTGGTCTCGGCGAACTCGGCGAGCGCCTCCTCGGCGCGGCTGTGGTGGACGCCGCCGCCCGCGACGACCAGGGGCCGCTTCGCCGCGCGGATGATCCGTACCGCCTCGGCGAGCTCCGCCGGGTCGGCGCCGGGCCGCCGTACGGTCCAGACGCGCTCGGCGAAGAACTCGTCGGGCCAGTCGTACGCCTCGGCCTGCACGTCCTGGGGCAGCGCGAGGGTGACGGCGCCGGTCTCGACGGGGTCGGTGAGCACGCGCATCGCGTTCAGCGCCGACGGGATCAGGGTCTCCGGGCGCGTGATCCGGTCGAAGTACTTCGACACCGGGCGCAGACAGTCGTTGACCGACACGTCGCCCGCGTACGGCACCTCCAGTTGCTGGAGGACCGGGTCGGCGGGGCGGGTGGCGAAGATGTCGCCGGGCAGCAGCAGCACCGGCAGGTGGTTGATGGTCGCCAGCGCGGCGCCGGTGACGAGGTTGGTGGCGCCCGGGCCGATGGAGGTCGTGACCGCGTGCGTGGACAGGCGGCCCGACTGGCGCGCGTAACCGACCGCGGCGTGCACCATGGCCTGTTCGTTGCGGCCCTGGTGGTACGGCATCGCGTCCGTGTGTTCCAGGAGCGCCTGGCCGATGCCGGCGACGTTGCCGTGGCCGAAGATGCCCCAGGTGGCGCCGATGAGCCGCTGCCGTACGCCGTCGCGTTCGGTGTACTGGGCGGACAGGAAGCGTACGAGCGCCTGAGCGACCGTCAGCCTCGTCGTCGAGGTCATCGGTTTCCCCTCCCTATGGATGGTCACGGGTACGCAGTGGCCGCCGCGGGTGTTCACCACCGGGTGTGAACACGCAGGTCTCCGGCACGGCACGACGAGGCCGCGTGCGCCGCGGACACGCCCTGGCGTGAGGGACCTCCGGCGCGGGGCCGTAGCGGGCGGGGAGTTGTCGCTCGCACTTCGCTCCTGCCAAAGCAAAGCGGCCTCCCGCGCCGGAGGCGATCTGGGCCCGGGTGTCGGGGACGCCCGGGAGGGGCGGCACGATCCGCACGCGGGTCGTGGTGCCCTGGGGGATGTACGGCTCACTGCTCATGAAGCGGCCCTCACAGCAGTCCTACGGCGGTGTCCACGGCGGCGGCCACGTCGCCGTCCGCCGGGTACAGCAGCGAACGGCCGACCACCAGACCGCGCACGGTGGGCAGTTGGAGAGCGCCGCGCCACTTCTCGTACGCCCCGTCCTGGTCGTCGCCCACCTCGCCGCCCAGCAGCACGGCGGGCAGCGTGGAGGCGGCCATGACCTCGGCCATGTCGTCGGGGTTGTCGGTGACCGGCACCTTCAGCCAGGTGTAAGCCGAAGTGCCGCCCAGGCCCGAGGCGATGGCGATGGACCGGGTGACGGCCTCGGCGGACAGGTCGTTGCGCAGCCGGCCCGTCTCGTCGCGGCGGGAGATGAACGGCTCGACGAAGACGGGGAGCCGGCGGGCCGCCATGTCGTCGATGGCGCGGGCGGTGGACTCCAGGGTGGTGAGCGAGCCCGGGTCGTCGTAGTCGATGCGCAGGAGCAGTTTGCCCGCGTCGAAGCCGAGGCGCTCGATGTCCTCGGGGCGGTGGCCGGTGAAGCGGTCGTCGAGTTCGAAGCACGCGCCCTGGAGGCCGCCGCGGTTCATCGAGCCCAGGACGACCTTGCCGTCGAGGGCGCCGAGCAGGAGCAGGTCGTCGAGGATGTCGGCGGTGGCGAGGACGCCGTCCACGCCCGGGCGGGACAGGGCCAGGCAGAGGCGTTCGAGGAGGTCGGCGCGGTTGGCCATGGCCAGGCTGCGGCCGCCGACGCCGAGGGCGCCGCGGGCCGGGTGGTCGGCGGCGACGATCATCAGCCGGCCGTTGTCGTTCAGCAGGGGCCGGCGCGGGCGGCGGGCGGCGGCCTCGGCGATCGCCTCCGGGCGGTGGCTGCGGAGGCGGACGAGTTCGGAGACGTCGACGGTCACTTGACGGCCCCCGCGGTGACGGCCGCCTCGATCTCGTCCGGAGTGGGCATCGCGGAGGAGCACTCCAGGCGGGAGGCGACGATGGCGCCGGCGGCGTTGGCGTGCCGCATGGTCTTCTCCAGGTCCCAGCCGGCCAGGAGGCCGTGGACCAGGGAGCCGCCGAAGGCGTCTCCGGCGCCGAGGCCGTTGAGGACGTTCACCGGCAGCGGCGGGACCTCGGCGCTCTCACCGTCGCGGTTCACGGCCAGGACGCCCTTCGGGCCCTGTTTGACGACGGCCAGCTCGACACCGGCGTCCAGGAGGGCCCGGGCGGCGGCGTGCGGCTCGCGCACGCCGGTGGCGACCTCCACCTCGTCGAGGTTGCCGACGGCGACGGTGGTGTGGCGCAGGGCCTCCTCGTAGAAGGGGCGGGCCGCGTCGGGGTCGGTCCAGAACATCGGGCGCCAGTCGAGGTCGAAGACCGTCGTGCCGGACTTGGCGCGGTGGGCCAGGGCCGCGAGGGTCGCCGTACGGCTCGGTTCCTCGCTCAGGCCCGTGCCCGTGACCCAGAAGACGCGGGCGTCACGGATGGCGTCCAGGTCGAGCTCGTGGGCGTCGATCTCCAGGTCGGGGGCCTTGGGCTGCCGGTAGAAGTACAGCGGGAAGTCGTCCGGCGGGAAGACCTCGCAGAAGGTGACCGGGGTGGGCAGGCCGGGGACCGGGGTGACCCAGCGGTCGTCCACGCCGAAGCCCTTCAGTGCCTCGTGCAGGTAGGTGCCGAAGGGGTCGTCGCCGGTGCGGGTGATCACCGCGGTGGGCCGTCCCAGGCGGGCCGCGGCGACCGCGACGTTCGTGGCCGAGCCGCCGAGGAACTTGCCGAAGGACGTGACCTGCGGCAGCGGGACGCCCGTCTGGAGCGGATACAGATCCACTCCGATGCGCCCCATGGTGATCAGGTCGTACGCCATCGGCTTCCCCTTGGTGTCGGCTCTCCCCGGCTTTGTAGTCCCCTACCCGAAGCCCTGTCAATGTTTTGTCCGGACATTCGGACCAGATCATGACAGCGCTTTCCGGTGTCGTGCGCAGGTGTCCGCCGTGTGTGCGCCCTCGTTCTTCAGTCTTCGCCTGATGCCGCGTCAAGGCACCCCGCCGGAGCCTGGACGGCGCGTTTGCCCCGGCTGTGTCACAAACGCCCCCTTCCTGTCACGGGTGTCCCGTGTACGCGGACCTTCCGTCACACCCGTGCACAGGCCCTGCCCTGTGTCACCGAGCGTCGTTGACCGGACACAGGCTCGTTGATCGCCAGCGCAGCGCCCGGCTCCCCCGGACGGCCGTCCCCGGTCGCCGCCGTGGTGCGCGCGGGGAGGTACACGTCATGACCGACCGAAGGCTCTGGTCCTACAAGGAGATCGCGGCACACATCCGGGTGCAGCCGGACACCGTGCGGTCCTACCGCAAGCACGGTCTGCTGCCCCCGCCCGACCATGTCGAGAACGGCAAGCCCTACTGGTACGCCGACACGGTCCGGGCCTGGGTGGCGTCCCGGCCCGCCAACCGTGCCCGAAGAGCCGACTGACCATGCCGGCCCGCCCTCGTGCCCCACCGCCGCGTGGGGCACGGCTGCCTCCGGGGGACGGTCAGCGCCACGGCTCGATGACCGTCGCGCCCGCCGGTGGCGCCGTCCCCATCGCCGCCAGGGCTTGCGGGGCCTCGTCGAGCGGGATCGTGGAGGTCACCAGCAGGTCGGGGCGCAGGACGCCGCTGCGGACCAGCTCCAGCATCGGCGGGTAGCCGTGCGCGGCCATGCCGTGGCTGCCGAGGAGTTCCAGCTCCAGGGCTATCGCGCGGGCCATCGGCACGGGTGTCGTGCCGGCCGGCGAGGGCAGCAGGCCGACCTGGATGTGCCGGCCGCGACGGCGCAGGCCGTTCACGGAGGCGGCGCAGGTGGCAGGGGAACCGAGGGCGTCGAGGGAGAGATGGGCACCGCCACCGGTGAGGTCACGGACCGCCACCGCAGGGTCCGGCACGGCCGACGCGTCCAGGCAGTGCGCCGCCCCGAACCTCCGGGCCAGGTCCAGTGCTCGGGGCGACACGTCGACGGCCACGACCCGGGCGCCCGACGCCGCTGCGATCATCACCGCGGAGAGGCCGACCCCGCCGCACCCGTGCACCGCGACCCACTCCCCCGCCGCGACCCGGCCCTGCCGCACCACCGCCCGGTACGCCGTGGCGAACCGGCAGCCCAGGGAGGCCGCCGTCGCGAAGGACAGCTCCCCGGGAAGCGCCACGAGGTTGACGTCGGCGTGGTCCAGGGCCACGTACTGGGCGAAGGAGCCCCAGTGCGAGAAGCCGGGCTGGGTCTGCCGCTCGCACACCTGGTGATCGCCGGCCGCGCAGGACGGGCAGGTGCCGCAGGCGCAGATGAACGGCACGGTGACCCGGTCTCCGGGCCGCCAGCGGGTGACCCGGTCGCCCACCGCCTCGACGACCCCGGCGAGTTCATGCCCGGGCACATGCGGCAGCGCGATGTCCGGGTCGTGGCCCTGCCAACCGTGCCAGTCGCTGCGGCACAGCCCCGTGGCCTCGACCCGCACGACGACCCCGTGCTCCGCGGGCTCCGGATCGGCGACGTCCCGCACCTCGGCCGGCTCCCCGTACCGCTCGAACACCACGGCCCGCATGGTCTACCCGCCTTCCTTTCGAGTCCGGGGTCGCCGTGGATCCCGGCGCCCCGGGCAGTCAGTGCCTCGGCGAACGCTAGCCCGTGCCGTACGGGCCGGTGCTTCAGCCCGGGGTTCCGGCCTTTTCCCGGGCCGGTTCCGGTGCTCTGGCCGGTTCCGGGCCGGACTCGCTCAGGCCGAAGCGTTCGTGGAAGCGGCGCAGGGGGCCCGGGGCCCACCAGGTGGCGCGACCGGTGAGGCGCATGACAGCGGGGACCAGGAGACTGCGGACGATCATCGCGTCCATCAGGACCGCCAGGGCGATGCCCAGGCCGAGCATCTTGGTGTTGGTGACCCGGGACGTGCCGATCGCGACCATGACCACGGCCAGGATGACCGCCGCCGCCGTGATCAGCCCGCCGGTGCGCTTCAACCCGTGGCGGACGGCCTGGTCGTGGTCGCCGGTGCGGTCGTACTCCTCCTTGATGCGGGAGAGCAGGAACACGCCGTAGTCCATGGACAGGCCGAAGGCCACGCAGAACATCAGGACCGGGAGGGTCGTCTCGATGGAGCCGGGGCTGGTGAAGCCGAGCAGGCCGGAGAGATGGCCGTCCTGGAAGATCCAGACGACCGCGCCGAACATGGCCGTCAGACTGAGCGCGTTGAGGACGACCGCCTGGACCGGTATGAGCACGCTGCCCGTGAGGAGGAAGACCAGGAGCAGGGTGACGATCGTGATGAAGACGGCAGCGAGCGGCAGGCGCTCCCCTATGGCGTCCTTGGAGTCGACCAGGACGGCCGCCGTGCCGGTGACCTTGGTGTCGAAGGGGGCCCGGACCTCGCGCAGTTCGCCGACGAGGCGCTGGGCCGGGTCGTCGACCGCCTCGCCCTTCGGCAGCACCGTGAAGTACGCCGAGTCGCCCTTCACCAGCGGCCCGTCGACCCGCTGCACATCGGGCAGCCCGGCGATCCGCTCCTTGTAGGCGCCGTACTGCGCCTCGGTCGCGCGGCCCTCGGCGAGCACTTCCAGGCCGCCGCCGGGGCTGCCCGGGAAGCCGTCCCGGATGTGCTGCTGCACGACATGGGACTCGGAGGTCGAGGGCAGCTGGCGGTCGTCGGCCGTGCCGAACTTGACGCCCAGGAAGGGCAGTCCGAGCAGGACGAGGACGGCGGTGGTGCCCAGGGCGAAGAACGGGGCGCGGCGCATGACGAGCGACGCCGAGCGCGCCCAGGCCCTGCCCTCCTCCGCGGCGGGCCTCGGCCGGTGTCCACGCCGGAACACGCGACGCAGGTCGAGGGAGTTGACCCGGTGCCCCAGCAGCGTCAGCGCCGCCGGGAGCAGGATCAGCACGGCGGCCGCGGCCAGCAGCACCACGGCGATACCGGCGTAGGCGAAGGACCGCAGGAAGTACTGCGGGAAGACCAGCATCGCCGCCAGGGACACCGCGACCGTGAGGGCGGAGAACAGCACCGTGCGGCCGGCCGTGCGCAGCGTGGTGCCGATCGCGGTCAGGGGCTCGGCGCCGGTGGACAGTTCCTCGCGGAAGCGGCGGACGATGAACAGCGCGTAGTCGACGGCGAGGCCGAGGCCGAGGGCCGTGGTGAGGTTGATCGCGAACACGGACACGTCGGTGAGCTCGGTGAGGCCGCGCAGGATCGCGTTCGTCCCCAGGATGGCGACGATGCCGATGCCGAGCGGCAGCAGGGCGGCGACGGCGCTGCCGAAGACCATCACCAGCAGCACGAGCGTCACCGGCAGGGCGATGAGCTCGGCCCGGGTCAGGTCCTCCTGGATGATCGTCTGCATCTCGTGCCGCACGGCGACCGGGCCGCCGATGGTGACGTCCACCGGGCCGTGCACGCCGCGATAGTGGGGCGCGATGCGCTCCAGGGTCTCGCCGGCGGTCTTCTCGTCGCCCGTGATGCGGGCTGCTACCAGTGCCTCGTGGCCGTCCTCGGCGCGCAGGGCCGGGGTGCCGGACTGCCAGTAGGAGCCGACGCCGGTGACGCCCTTCTCGTGCGCCAGTCGCTCGGCGAGGCGCTCGGCCCGGGCGGCGACGGCCGGGTCGTCGACCGAGACGTCGCCCGCGTCGACCAGGAGCAGCAGGTTGGGCTGGGAGCCGGGGAACTCGCGCTCCAGGGCCTTGGTCGCGTACGTGGACTCGGCGGCGGGGTCCTCCCAGCCGCCGGCGCCGAGCCGGTCGGCGACGCCGCTGCCGGCCAGCACCGCGAGCGCGGTGAGCACCAGCGCCACCAGCAGCGACAGTCTGGGCCGGGTGGTCACGAAGCGGGTCCAGGCTCCGACGCGTGGTGGCGTGTTGACTTCGGTCATCGTGCGGTGTCCCCTTCACCGTGCCCCGTGTCCAGGCGCAGCCTGACAGCACGGGGCTGCCATAGACTGGCAGACACGAGAGATCGCTCGCATTTCTGCTGACTCCAGAATGCGAGCGGCCACTCGTGTTTGTCAATCGCGTGCTGAGACCTGGGGAAAACGCGTGCCCGAGAAGACCGAGAAACCCGGAACGGCGAAACCCGGAGCCGAGACGACGACGGCGACCGAGGACCGGCCGCGCCGCCGTCAGGCGCGCGGCGAGCGCCGGATCGCCCAGCTCCTCGACGCCGCCGCCACCGTCTTCTCCACGACCGGCTACACGGCCGCCAGCACCAATGCCATCGCCCGCGAGGCAGGCGTCTCACCGGGGACGCTCTACCAGTTCTTCCCGAACAAGGAAGCGATCGCGATCGAGCTGGGCAGCCGGCTCATGCACGAGATGCGGCAGTCCTACGACGAGGTCCTCACCCCGATCGACCCCGGGGCCACCCCGATCGAGGAGGTGATCGCCGGGACCGTCGACCGCTTCATCGAGTTCAACTGCCGCCACCCGGCCTTCTTCGCGCTGATGCACGGGCCCGACATCCCCGGACGCATCGCCGAGGAGCACGACGCGCTGCATCGCACGCTGACCGCCCGGGTCGAGGCGCTCCTCGCCCCGTTCACCCCCGGCACCCCCGCACCGGCCCTCGCCCGCACCGCCCAGATGTGCGTCGGCATCTACAAGGCGGGCCTGGAGCTGGTCCTGGCCCACGAGGGCGCTGAGCGCGAGGCGTACGTCCAGGAGTTGAAGGTCACCCTCCTGCGCTACCTGAGTCCACTGGTCGGGGACGTCGTGAAGTGATACCCCCTAGGGGTACAGTGGGGGGATATGCGGACCCCAGAGGTCCCCATGGCCCCACATGCCTCGACGAGGAGTAACGACATGACCGCCCAGACCGACACCACGGGCCCCGTCACCACCGTCTACAAGGTGAGCGGCATGAGCTGCGGACACTGCGAGGGCGCCGTCTCCGGCGAGATCTCCCAGATCTCCGGCGTCAGTTCGGTGACGGCCGTCGCCTCGACCGGCGAGGTCACGGTCGTCTCCGCCACCCCGCTCGACGACGATGCCGTGCGTGCGGCCGTCGACGAGGCCGGTTTCGAGCTGGCCGGCAAGGCCTGAGCTGTCGGCCGGGAAGGCCTGAGCCCGTCAGGCGGCAAAACCTGAGCCCGTCAGCCAGTAAGGCCTGAGCCCGTTGACCGGAAGGACCTTCGCCGGTTTCGAGAGCCCGAGACGCACAGGCCTGGGACACCCCGGTCCTGGCACTCGTACCGACGTACCGACGTACGGGCCGTACGCCGCCGCCCCCGGCCCGTACGGCCCGTCCCGCTTCCCGGGCGCCCCGCATCTCCTGGAGTACGGACATGACCAGCACCACCGCCAAGGCACCGGCCGACCGCGAACCGGCGCTCGCCGAGGTCGAGCTGCTCATCGGCGGGATGACCTGCGCCTCCTGCGCGGCCCGCGTCGAGAAGAAGCTCAACCGCATGGACGGCGTCACCGCCACGGTGAACTACGCGACGGAGAAGGCCCGGGTGACCTACCCCGTGGGCACCGAGGTCGCCGACCTGATCGCGACCGTGGTGAAGACCGGGTACACCGCCGAGGAGCCGGCGCCCGCGCGGGAGGAGGAGCCCGCCGCAGAGGGCACGCACGCCGCCGGGGAGGACCCCGACCTGTCGGCCCTCCGCCGGCGCCTCGTCGTCTCCGCCGCCCTCGCCGTGCCCGTCGTCCTGCTGGCGATGGTCCCGGCGCTCCAGTTCGACAACTGGCAGTGGCTCTCGCTCACCCTCGCCGCACCGGTCGTCGTCTGGGGCGGGCTGCCGTTCCACCGGGCGGCCTGGACGAACGCCCGGCACGGCGCCGCCACCATGGACACGCTGGTCTCCCTCGGCACGCTGGCCGCGTTCGGCTGGTCCCTGTGGGCCCTGTTCCTCGGCGACGCGGGCATGCCCGGCATGCGGCACCCCTTCGAACTCACGGTCTCGCGCGGTGACGGCGCCTCCTCGATCTACCTGGAGGTCGCCTCCGGCGTCACGGCCTTCATCCTCCTGGGCCGCTACCTGGAGGCCCGTTCCAAGCGCCGTGCGGGCGCGGCCCTCAAGGCGCTGATGGAACTGGGCGCCAAGGAAGTGGCCGTGCTGCGGGACGGGCGCGAGGTGCGGATCCCGGCGCAGCGGCTGGCCGTCGGCGACCGGTTCGTCGTACGGCCGGGCGAGAAGATCGCCACCGACGGCACGGTCGTCGAGGGCGCCTCGGCGGTGGACGCCTCGATGCTGACCGGCGAGTCGGTGCCGGTGGACGTGACGGCCGGGGACGCGGTCACCGGCGCGACGGTCAACGCGGGCGGCCGGCTCGTCGTCGAGGCCACCCGGATCGGCGCCGACACCCAGCTCGCGCGGATGGCGAAGCTGGTGGAGGACGCGCAGAACGGCAAGGCCGAGGTACAGCGGCTCGCCGACCGGATCGCCGGGGTCTTCGTGCCGGTGGTCCTGCTGATCGCCGCCGCCACGGCCGGCGTGTGGCTCGGCCTGACCGGCGACGGCGTCGCCGCGTTCACCGCCGCCGTCGCCGTCCTGATCATCGCCTGCCCGTGCGCGCTGGGCCTGGCCACCCCGACCGCACTGATGGTCGGCACCGGCCGCGGCGCCCAGCTCGGCATCCTCATCAAGGGCCCGGAGGTCCTGGAGTCCACGCGCCGGATCGACACGGTCGTCCTGGACAAGACCGGCACGGTCACCACGGGCCGCATGACCCTCCAGGAGGTTCATGTCGCCGGGGGCGCCGACGAGAAGGAGGTGCTGCGGCTCGTCGGCGCCGTCGAGCACGCCTCCGAGCACCCCGTGGCCCGTGCGATCGCGCTGGGGGCCGAGGAGAGGGCCGGACAGCTCCCGGGCGTCGAGAACTTCGAGAACGTCCCCGGGCGGGGCGTACGGGGACGTGTGGAGGGCCGTGAGGTCGCCGTGGGGCGGCTCTTCGGGGACGTACCGCCGGAGCTGGCCCGCGCGCGGGACGAGGCCGAGCGGGCCGGCCGTACGGCCGTCCTGGCCGGCTGGGACGGGACGGCGCGGGCCGTGCTGGCCGTGGCGGACGCGATCAAGGAGACCAGCGCCGAGGCGGTGCGCGAGCTGCGCGCGCTGGGGCTCACGCCGGTGCTGCTGACCGGGGACAACCGGGCGGTGGCCGAAGCGGTGGCCGAGGCCGTCGGGATCGACCGGGTGATCGCGGAGGTCCTGCCCGAGGACAAGGTCGAGGCCGTACGGCGGCTGCGGGCCGAGGGACGGGTCGTCGCCATGGTGGGCGACGGCGTCAACGACGCGGCCGCGCTCGCCACCGCCGATCTGGGCCTGGCCATGGGCACCGGCACGGACGCGGCGATCGAGGCGGGCGATCTGACGCTGGTGCGGGGCGATCTGCGGGTGGCCGCGGACGCGATCCGGCTGTCCCGCCGGACGCTGGCCACGATCAAGGGGAACCTCGTCTGGGCCTTCGGCTACAACGTGGCCGCGCTGCCGCTGGCCGCCGCGGGACTGCTGAACCCGATGATCGCCGGGGCCGCGATGGCCTTCTCGTCGGTTTTCGTCGTCACGAACAGCCTTCGGCTCCGGACATTCCGGTGAAGTCACCCGAATTCGCCCTAAGTTCGCGGCGAACGTGATATGAGCCCCTCTGGAGTCCCGGGCCCGGCTCACATAAGCTCTTCACAAGGCTCGCGCATCATCCTTACGCTTGAGTCCCGGACGGCATATCCGGGCTCTTGCGCATCTACCGGACATATGCAAGAGACGCAGATCACAGTGATGTGAACGTAACCATCGAAGGGGTTCGAAGGTCTAAGTTGACGATGTCAGGGAGCGTCTTGGGGGGCGTCACCTGGCATTTGGAGATGTCTTGGGGGACTTCTCCAGAGATGCGTTGCCGGGGCACGTACACCGGGAAGCTTTGAGCGGCCCTCCCGGTCGTGCGTTGTCCCGGCAGACCGCACACAGCAGTACGGCGAGTTTTGCTCGTTTTGCTCAACAGCGATTCAGGCGCTGTCCTCACAGACGCCCGGCCGGATCCCGTGGGGGGAATCCGTACCGGGACTGGGAAGGCGCCCTGGTCGTCGGCCCGTGGGGGGACCGGCGACAGGGCGCCTTCTTTTCTGCTTCTCGGCCCCTTCTTCTGCTTCTCTTCTCCTACGGCCTGCTCGCCCCGCACCTACGCAAGAGCCCCCGCACCCGCACAAGCGCGGATACGGGGGCCGAGCGGTAGTACTGCGCCTCAGCGCTCCTCGACGGGCACGAAGTCGCGCTCGACGACGCCCGTGTAGATCTGCCGCGGGCGGCCGATGCGGGAGCCCGGCTCCTTGATCATCTCGTGCCACTGGGCGATCCAGCCCGGCAGCCGGCCGAGGGCGAACAGGACCGTGAACATCTCGGTCGGGAAGCCCATGGCCCGGTAGATCAGGCCGGTGTAGAAGTCGACGTTCGGGTAGAGGCTGCGCGAGACGAAGTAGTCGTCGGAGAGCGCGTGCTCCTCCAGCTTCAGCGCGATGTCCAGCAGCTCGTCGGACTTGCCGAGGGCGGACAGCACGTCGTGCGCGGCGGCCTTGATGATCTTGGCGCGCGGGTCGAAGTTCTTGTAGACCCGGTGGCCGAAGCCCATCAGGCGGACGCCGTCCTCCTTGTTCTTCACCTTGCGGATGAAGGAGTCGACGTCGCCGCCGGAGTCGCGGATGCCCTCCAGCATCTCCAGCACGGACTGGTTGGCGCCGCCGTGCAGCGGGCCCCACAGGGCGTTGATGCCGGCGGAGATCGAGGCGAACATGTTCGCCTGCGAGGAGCCGACCAGGCGGACCGTGGAGGTCGAGCAGTTCTGCTCGTGGTCGGCGTGCAGGATCAGCAGCTTGTCGAGCGCGGAGACCACGGTCGGGTCCAGCTCGTACTCCTGCGCCGGGACGGAGAAGGTCATGCGGAGGAAGTTCTCCACGTAGCCCAGGTCGTTGCGCGGGTAGACGAACGGGTGGCCGATCGACTTCTTGTACGCGTACGCCGCGATCGTCGGGAGCTTGGCGAGCAGGCGGATCGTGGAGAGGTTGCGCTGACGCTCGTCGAACGGGTTGTGGCTGTCCTGGTAGAACGTGGACAGCGCCGAGACGACCGAGGACAGCATGGCCATCGGGTGGGCGTCGCGCGGGAAGCCCTTGTAGAAGTTCTTGACGTCCTCGTGCAGCAGGGTGTGCTGCGTGATGTCGTTCTTGAACGACGAGAGCTCGTCGACGGTCGGCAGCTCGCCGTTGATCAGCAGGTAGGCGACCTCCAGGAAGGTGGAGCGCTCGGCCAGCTGCTCGATCGGGTAGCCGCGGTACCGCAGGATGCCCGCTTCGCCGTCCAGGTAGGTAATGGCGGATTTGTAGGCGGCGGTATTGCCGTAGCCGCTGTCCAGCGTCACCAGACCGGTCTGGGCGCGGAGCTTGCCGATGTCGAAGCCCTTGTCACCGACGGTGCTGTCGATCACCGGGTAGGTGTACTCGCCGTCGCCGTACCGCAGTACTACAGAGTTGTCGCTCACGTCATCCCTCACCGACGTTGTGCCTCTTCTTCGAGGTGCCCTGACTGTCTCTACCATCCCCCACTCGGCTCAGGAGAGTGCACTCGGGGTCGACCATCGGGCCTATTGACGGCACTGAGTGCCGCCAACTTCCTCATCCTGCCCCCTGTGTTCCCCTTCTGGAAGTGCTCTGTGACCTTCACGACTCATTTGATCGATCATTTTTCTGCGAACCGAGCCGGAAGTCGAGTGCCGTGCACCGGCGGCCCGCGGAAACGGAGCGCACCGCCTGGCCGATCGCCCTGCGCGAACCGACGAGGACGACCAGCTGTTTGGCCCGGGTGACCGCCGTGTAGAGCAGGTTCCGCTGGAGCATCATCCAGGCGCCCGTGGTGACCGGGATGACGACCGCCGGGTACTCGCTGCCCTGGGAGCGGTGGATGGTCACGGCGTAGGCGTGAGCCAGCTCGTCGAGCTCGTCGAACTCGTAGGGGACCTCCTCGTCCTCGTCCGTCAGGACCGTCAGGCGCTGGTCGACCGGGTCGAGCGAGGTGACCACACCGACGGTGCCGTTGAAGACGCCGTTCTTGCCCTTCTCGTAATTGTTGCGAATCTGGGTGACCTTGTCGCCGACACGGAACACCCGTCCGCCGAATCTCTTCTCGGGCACGTCGGGGCGGCCGGGGGTGACGGCCTGCTGGAGCAGGCCGTTGAGGGTGCCCGCGCCCGCCGGGCCCCGGTGCATGGGGGCGAGGACCTGCACGTCCCGGCGGGGGTCCAGCCCGAACTTGGCCGGGATCCGCCGCGCCGCCACGTCCACCGTGAGCCGCCCCGCCTCCTCCGTGTCGTCCTCGACGAAGAGGAAGAAGTCCTTCATGCCGTCGGTGAGCGGGTGTTGGCCGGCGTTGATCCGGTGCGCGTTCGTCACCACGCCCGACTGCTGGGCCTGCCGGAAGACCCGGGTGAGGCGGACGGCGGGGATCGGGCTCCCGTCGGCCAGGAGGTCGCGCAGCACCTCGCCCGCGCCGACGCTGGGCAGCTGGTCCACGTCCCCGACGAACAGCAGATGGGCTCCCGGGGGAACGGCCTTCACCAGCTTGTTGGCGAGGAGCAGGTCCAGCATGGACGCCTCGTCGACCACCACCAGGTCGGCGTCCAGCGGGCGGTCCCGGTCGTAGGCCGCGTCGCCGCCGGGCTTCAGCTCCAGCAGGCGGTGGACCGTGGAGGCCTCGGCGCCGGTGAGCTCGGACAGGCGCTTGGCGGCCCGGCCGGTCGGGGCGGCGAGCACGACCTTCGCCTTCTTGGCGCGGGCCAGCTCCACGATGGAGCGGACCGTGAAGGACTTGCCGCAGCCGGGGCCGCCGGTGAGGACGGCGACCTTCTCGGTCAGTGCGAGCTTGACGGCGGCCTCCTGCTCGGGGGCGAGGTCGGCGCCGGTGCGGGTTCTCAGCCAGCCGAGGGCCTTGTCCCAGGTGACCGCCCGGAAGCCCGGCATCCGGTCCTGCTCGGTGCGCAGGAGACGCAGCAGCTGGGCGGAGAGGGAGAGTTCGGCGCGGTGGAAGGGGACGAGGTAGACGGCGGTGACCGGCTCCGAGGCGCCGTCGGGACCGGGGACCTTCTCCCGTACGACCCCGGGGTCGCCGCCGTCCTCGGGGGCCTCGGCCAGCTCCGCGAGGCACTCGATGACGAGCCCGGTGCCGACCTGGAGCAGCTTCACCGCGTCCGCGATCAGCCGCTCCTCCGGGAGGTAGCAGTTGCCCTGGTCGGTGGCCTGCGACAGCGCGTACTGCAGGCCCGCCTTGACGCGCTCCGGGCTGTCGTGCGGGATGCCGACGGACTGGGCGATCTTGTCGGCGGTGAGGAAGCCGATGCCCCAGACGTCGGCGGCGAGGCGGTAGGGCTGGTTCTTCACCACGGAGATGGAGGCGTCGCCGTACTTCTTGTAGATCCGCACCGCGATGGACGTGGACACCTCGACGGTCTGGAGGAAGAGCATGACCTCCTTGATGGCCTTCTGTTCCTCCCAGGCATCGGCGATCTTCTTCGTCCGCTTGGGCCCGAGGCCCGGGACCTCGATGAGCCGCTTGGGCTCCTCCTCGATGATCTGGAGGGTGTCCAGGCCGAAGTGCTGCGTGATGCGGTCGGCGAAGACCGGGCCGATGCCCTTGACCAGCCCGGAGCCGAGGTAGCGGCGGATGCCCTGGACGGTGGCCGGCAGGACCGTCGTGTAGTTCTCCACGTGGAACTGCTTGCCGTACTGGGGGTGCGAGCCCCAGCGGCCCTCCATGCGCAGCGACTCCCCGACCTGGGCACCGAGCAGCGCGCCCACGACCGTGAGCAGATCGCCGCCGCCTCTGCCGGTGTCGACCCGGGCGACCGTGTAGCCGTTCTCCTCGTTGGCGTACGTGATGCGCTCGAGAACGCCTTCGAGCACGGCGAGCCGCCGTTCGCCGGCGGGGGTTCCCGTCTGGTTGGGCATGATCCGACCGTACCGCCGGGGGGTGACAGCGGGAGTGGGCGGTGAGGGGCGTGGGTCCGGTCGTATCGGCCGATAGTGAGTTCGGCAGTACTTCGGTCCGGAACGGTCGTTGGGCCAGGCGTGATCAAGAACAACAGTCCCGTGACGGCGCGGACCGGGCGCACGAGCCGCCTGCGGTTCGCACTGGCCCTGGCACCCCTGCTCCTGGGTGCCTCCGCCCTGCTGGCCGGAAGCGCCGCGGGGGCCGTCTCCGTGGCGTTCGCGGGGGAGGTGCCGGTCACGGTCCATGCCGCTCGGGTGGCCGGGTCGGGTGTCTCGGCCTCTCCGGGCGCCTCCGGGCATGGCGGTCTGCTGCCGGCGCTGGCCACGCGGGTGGAGCGGGCCACCGTGCACGACGCCTGCGTGACCTCCACCGCCCGCCTGCCGGTCGTCGGCGCAGTGACGGCCGTCGTGCGGATCGAGCGTGCGTCGGCCACCGGGTTGACCGTGGAGACGGGCAAGACCACTGCCGGGTCGGTGAAGCTGTCCGGCGCGACGTTCGGCACACCGCAGAGGGCCCCGGACCGGCCCACGGGCCTGTTCACCGTCGGCGCGGAGCAGGTCAGCGGCAGCCGGGTGACCACGCAGCCGCACGCCTTCACGGCCGGGACGATCACCTCCCGGGGTGTGGCCATCGAGGTGCGCCGGGCCGAGGGCGGCTGCGAGCCGGGAGCGGCCCGATGAGCGCGGTGATCCGGCCCGCCGGGTGGTCCGCGTGGCCTGCCGGGTGGTCCGCGTGGCGTCAGGGCCGTCCGTTCGCGGCGGGACTGCTGCTCGCCCTCGGCGGGCTGGAGTTGATCGGCGTCTCCTGGGTGGGGCTGGGATTCCTGCGGTTCACCGGCACCGCGGGCGCGGCCTCATGGACCCTGGGCGCCCTGTTCGTCGTCGCCGGTGTGACGACGTGGCGCAACCCCGCCCTGCGCTACTTCTCCGGCGTCCTGGCCGGCGTGCTGTCCCTGGTCAGCCTGGTCGCCGCCAACCTCGGCGGCCTGCTCCTCGGCTTCCTGCTCACCGCCGTCGGCAGCGCCCTGGCCCTGGCCTGGATCCCCCAGCAGGCGCCTTCGACTCGAGAGGAGGCGTGAGGTGAGGCCTTTGCCCGTGCACCCCGCCCGCGTCTACCGGAGCAGCGGCATCCACGACCCGGTCCTGCGCCGCGGCTACGAGGAATGCCGCCGCGCCACCCGCGCCAGGGGCGAGATCGAGTACGCCGTCTCGCTGCTGCTCCCGCCGCCCCTGCGGATCGCGACCTGGGCGTTGTACGGCGCCGGGGTGACGGTGGACTGCCTGGCCGACACGGCACAGCCGTCGGACACGAAGGACGCCGGGCGCGCCGAGCGGCTGGAGGCGTGGATCTCGGCGTTCGACGCCGACCTGCGCGACGGCCGCAGCACCGACCCGGTACGGAAAGCGCTGATCCACACCATGCTCACGTGGAACCTGCCGCCGGGATTCATGCACACCCAGTTCGAGCAGCTGCGCCTGGACGCCCACGGGCGCCGGTTCGCCACGTGGGAGGAGTGGCGACGCTACAACGGCCTCGTCACCACCCCGTTCCTGCTGCGCGCGGCCTCCCTGATGATGCGGGTCGCGGGCCTGTCCGCCGAACCCGAGTCGATCGCCTCAGGCGTACCGGAGGCGGCGGTGGCGTGGCAGACGGCAGCCGACGCCATCCTCCTCACCGATGCCCTCGTCGACCTCTCCGAAGACCTGGCCGACGGACATGTGCCGCTGCCGCAGGAGGCCCTGGACGAGGCCGGCGTACGCCGCGCCGACCTCCTGGACCGGCGCAGCACCCCCGCCTTCGAGGAACTGGTGCGCCGCCTGGCCGACAGGGCCCGTTGCTGGCTGGACCGGACACCGGTGCCGCCCGTGCTGCACCCGGCGGTCGGCATCGCGCTCGGCGCGTACACAGACCTGTACCGGCTGCGCCTGAGGGCCGCCGCCGACGCTCCGGCCGCGCTGCTGCTGCGCCGCCCGGCCGTGCCGGGAGGTGCCCGGCTGCGCGTGCTGCTGCCCGCCCGGACGCGGGTCGCACTGGCCTGGACCCTCTTCCCGCTCCCCGTACGCCCCTGCCCGCCGCCGGAACCGGCCGGCCCGCCCGCAGGACCGGCCAGGGCCGAAGCGACCGAAGCACGCCCTCTCACCACCGAGCGGCGGCCGGTGGTCCCTCCGGCACCGCACCCGTCCGGCGCCCGCCCGCCCCGGTTGCCCGCCGGGGCCGTGCCGCGCCACGTCGCGATCGTGATGGACGGCAACGGCCGCTGGGCCACCGCCCGGGGCCTGCCGCGCCCCGAGGGCCACCGGGCGGGCGCCGACGCACTGGTCGACGTCGTCCACGGCGCCCTGGAGATCGGCCTGAAGTACCTGACCGTGTACGCGTTCTCCACCGAGAACTGGAAACGCCCGGCTGACGAACTGCAGGCCCTGATGCAGGAGGTGCCCCGGCAGCTGCGGCGGATCACGGACGACGCCAAGCCGCTGGACGTCCGCGTGCGCTGGGCCGGACTGCGCTCCCGCCTGCCGGCCGACGTCATCGAGACACTCGTCGACGCGGAGCAGGGCACCCGCGACCGCACCGGGCTCACCCTGACCGTGTGCCTCAACTACGGCGGCCGGGCCGAGATCACGGCAGCAGCGGCACACCTCGCGCAAGAGGCGGTCGCCGGGCGGATCGACCCCGCCTCGGTCTCCGAGCACGCCTTCGCCCGCCACCTGCACGTCCCCGAGCTGCCGGACGTCGACCTGCTGCTGCGCACCGGCGGCGACCAGCGCACCTCCAACTTCCTGCCCTGGCAGGCCACTTATGCCGAGCTGCTGTTCCTCGACACCCCGTGGCCGGAAGTGGACCGCCGTGACCTCTGGGACGCGATCGAGCAGTACGCCCGCCGCACCCGCCGCTACGGCTCCGTCCCTCGCATTCCCGCGCAGGCCCGGCCGGCGCATGGGGCGTGAGCCGCCGGTACGGCCGGCCGGGGTCCGACAGTCAGGCCTTCATGTGACTTTCCTTGACGGCCGTCACTCTCCGGACTGCTGCTCGTGCCGGTGGGTGCCGCGGGCCAGTCCCTGCAGCAGCTCGTGCTCGGTCTTCCCGGACTCCCGGGCCATCTTGCGCAGCAGCAGGGCGCAGAGGGCCGCCGCCCCGTCCAGGAGGGCCTCGGTCGCCATGGGGTCCTCGCGCCGTCGCTCCGTCACGTAGGCCGTCAGCAGGTCGTTGCCGGAGACGTAGGCGGTCATGAACTCGATGCCGTTACGGAGACGGTCGTAGTCACTGGTCATGGTCGAACCGTCCCACACGGGTGAAGGAGTGACCGAGTCACCGCGAGTTGCTGCGGCGGGCATAGGCGCGAGCCGCGCGGGCGCGGTCGCCGCAGCGGGTGGAGCACCAGTGGCGGCGGCCGTGGCGGAGCAGGTAGCGGTTGCAGGGCGGGGATCCGCAGGCCGTGAGGCGTTCGGCGTCGGGGGACGTGAGCAGGTCGGCGGCGTCGGCGGCGAGCGTGGCCAGGGCCAGGTCGACGATCGCGGTGGTGGGGTGGGGGGCCGTGCGGTAGGGGCCGGTCTTGTCGTCCCACCGCAGCAGCGGGGCCGTGGGGACCCGGGTCATCGCTTCGTTGACGGCCGCCACGGCCGCTGGGAGGGCGGGCAGGCCTTCGGCGCGGGCGGCGAACAGCGACCTGATCTGTTCGCGCAGGGATCGCAGTTGGGTCGCGCACATCTCCCGCATGCCGGCGTCGACCGGAGCGAGGCCGCGCTGGGTCAGCCAGTGGTTCGTCTGCGCGGGGGTGCCCAGGAGGTCGAGCGTGTGCCCCCCGGGCAGCGTGATCGCGCTGTTGACGAGAGCGAGAGAGGGGTGTTCCTCCTCGCCCTGCGCGGGCGGCGGGGCGGGCTGTTCGATCACGGGCTCCTCCATGCTTCTCATGGTATGGCTTGCGCCTATCCGTGAGAAGTGGCTACGGTTGCCTCACGGTTCAAACGCATCTATCCGTGAGGTTTTTCGTGTCTGTCCTTCCTGCGACGACCGCCCCCTTCCCCGTCCGCGTCTTCGGTGGCCCGACCGCCCTCTTCGAGTACGGCGGCCTGCGGTTCCTGACCGACCCGACCTTCGACGCTCCCGGCGACTACCCCCGCGGTGACGGCGGGTTCCTGACGAAGACCGCGGCCTCCGCCACCGCCACCGCCGACCTCGGCCGCATCGACGTGGTGCTGCTCTCCCACGACGAGCACGCCGACAACCTCGACACCTCCGGCCGGGCCCTCCTCGCCGGCATACCGCTGACCCTGACCACGCCCGGCGGCGGCGAGCGGCTGCGCGAGAGCCTGGGAGAGAAGGCCAGGGGCCTGGCCGACTGGGCGTCCGTCGAGCTGGACCGGCCCGGCGGTGGCACGGTCACCGTGACCGGCGTGCCCGCAGTGCACGGCCCGGGCCCCCGCGAGGAGGTCGAGCCGGTCACCGGTCAGGTCGTCGGCTTCGTCCTGACCGGTGACGGGCTGCCCACCGTCTACGTCAGCGGCGACAACGCCTCACTCGACGCGGTGAAGGAGGTCGCCGAGCGCTTCGCCCCGGTGGACACCGCCGTGCTCTTCGCGGGCGCTCCCCGCTTCTCCGCCCTCTTCGACAACGAGGTCATCGTCCTGGACAGCGCCATGGCCGCCGAGGCCACGCGGATCCTCGGCGCCCGCCGGGTGGTCCCCGTCCACTACGACAGCTGGGCCCACTTCACCGAGGGCCGTGACGAGTTGCAGGCGGCTTTCACCGCCGCAGGGCTGGCCGACCGTCTGGACTGGGGCGGACGCGACTGACCTGCCTCACTTCCGCCAGAACAGGTAATGCGTCACCCCGCTCGGACTCGGCACGACATCGCAGTGGAACCGGTCGAACAGCTCCTCCGGTGACTCCCAGAGCCGTGAACCGGATCCGAGCTTCACCCCCGGCGAGACCGTCACGTGCAGCGTGTCCACGAGGTCGGCGTCGAGGAACTGCCGGATGACCGTGGCGCCACCGCCGAGTCGGACGTCCTTGCCCTGTGCGGCCCGACGCGCTTGTTCGAGCACCTCGGCCGGGTCGCCGCCGACGAAGTGGAACGTCGTGTCGGAGAGGGTGAACGAAGGGCGCTCGTGGTGGGTCATGACGAACACCGGCGTGTGGAACGGCGGTTCGTCACCCCACCAGCCCTTCCACTCGTAGTCCTGCCAGGGGCCGCGCTGGGGGCCGAACTTGTTGCGGCCCATGATCTCGGCGCCGATGTTGTTCGTGAAGTCGCGCGTGAGGTAGTCGTCGAGACCACGACTGCCGCCGGGCTCGGTGCGGTTGGGCCAGCTCGCCGTGGCGCCGGCCCAGGCGAACATCTGCCCCGGGTCGGCGTGGCCGAAGGGCCGCTCCAGACTCTGGTGCTCACCGGCACCGAATCCGTCGCTCGAGACGTTGAAGTTCTGCACGCGCAGTAGCTGAGGCACGACGCTCCTCCTGTAGTCGATGAGGGTTGGACCGCTCCGGCCGGCGAATCTCATCGGTCGTAGGGAAATCCCGCCTCCGGCTCACCCCAACTGTGCCACCACGTGCTCGATCACCTGCTGGAATTCCTCGCTCGGGGAGAACTCCACGAACTCGCTGTCCTCCAGGGCGACCGGGACGTGGCCGGGGCCCCAGTAATACGCCTGTCCCGCCTCGTACTCCTCCTCGCCGGCGGCCGTGCTCATCCTGATCCGGCCCTTCAGCAGATAGCCCCAGTGGGGGCACTGGCACGCGTCGTCGGGCAGGCCCTTGAGGGCCGGGCCCATGTCCGTGCCCCGGGGCAGGCTGATGTAGCCCACCGACATGCCGCCCCCGATCGGCATGAGGCGCAGTTCCACGCCGTTGCCCTCCAGGGCGACGGGTACGTCGTTCCGGGTCGCCGCCGTCATGACTCCTCCGCTCCGGCCCCGCCGGGCCTCGCGACAACGGACCTCCTCCCTCCACCCTGAACCGCCGGGGAGCGGCCCGCGACATCACGATCCGGTCAAGAGGTGTCCTCGGGGTCTTGATTTACCGGCGTGTAATCGATTCCATCCCTCCGTCGATGTAATCGATTCCACGAGCACTCAGCACGTGCTCCCACGACTGATCCACAAGGAGGTGGAGCGGCGGTGGCCAGCATCAAGGACGTCGCTGCCGAGGCCGGCGTATCCGTCGCCACGGTCTCGCGCGTCCTGAACGACCACCCGTCGGTCAGCGCCGACGCACGCACGCGCGTGCTGGCCGCCGTCGAGTCCCTGGGCTACCGCCCGAACGCCGTCGCCCGCTCGCTGCGCACCGACCAGACCCACACCCTCGGCCTGGTCATCAGCGACGTACTGAACCCGTACTTCACCGAACTGGCCCGCTCCGTCGAGGAGGAGGCCCGCGCGCTCGGCTACAGCGTCATCATCGGCAACGCCGACGAGCGGCCCGACCTCCAGGACCACCACGTACGCAACCTGCTGGACCGGCGGATCGACGGGCTGCTCGTCTCCCCCACGGACGGCGGCTCGCCGCTGATGCTGGACGCCGTGCGGGCGGGGACGCCCATGGTGTTCGTGGACCGGTGGATCCCGGGCGTGGACGTGCCGGTGGTCCGTGCGGACGGCCGGGCCGCCGTGCGGGATCTCGTGGCGCATCTGTACGGGCTCGGGCACCGGCGGGTCGCGATCATCGCGGGTCCGGCGGCGACCACGACCGGACGCGAGCGCGTGGAGGTCTTCAGGGAGGCTCTCCAGGAGCACGGGCTCGACCTCCCCGAGGCCTACACGGGCCAGGGCGACTTCCAGGCCGAGAGCGGGCGGCGGGTCACCGAGGGCTTCCTCGACCTGGCCGAACCGCCCGAGGTCGTGTTCGCCGCGGACAACCTGATGGCGCTCGGCGCGCTGGACGCCGTACGCGCGCGTGGACTGCGGGTTCCCGACGACATCGCGCTGGCCGCGTTCGACGACATCCGCTGGTTCGTGCACACCGACCCGCCGGTCACCGCGATCGCCCAGCCCACGGGCGAGCTGGGCCGGGCCGCCGTACGGGCCCTGGTCGACCGCATCGAGGGGCGGCCCGGCGAGTCCGTCACCCTCCCCGCCCGTCTCGTCGTACGCCGCTCGTGCGGCGAGTCCCCCTCCCCAGTGCAAAGGAGCACGACGTGAGCAACCCGGACGAGTTGCTGCGCATCGAGGGCATACGCAAGACCTTCCCGGGTGTGGTCGCGCTGGACGGCGTCGACTTCGACCTGCGCCGGGGCGAGGTGCATGTGCTGCTCGGTGAGAACGGCGCGGGCAAGAGCACCCTCATCAAGATGCTCTCCGGCGCCTACACGCCCGACGCCGGGCGGATCCTGGTCGGCGGCGAGGAGGTGCGCATCCAGGGTGCGCAGGACTCCGAGCGGCTCGGGATCGCGACCATCTACCAGGAGTTCAACCTCGTTCCGGACCTGACGGTCGCCGAGAACATCTTCCTGGGGCGGCAGCCGCGCCGGTTCGGGGTGATCGACCGGAAGCGGATGGAGGCCGACGCCGAGGTCCTCCTCGCGCGCGTGGGTGTGAACGTGTCGCCCCGCGCGCGGGTGCGCGAACTCGGCATCGCGCGCCTGCAGATGGTCGAGATCGCCAAGGCGCTCAGCCTCGACGCGCGCGTGCTCATCATGGACGAGCCGACCGCCGTGCTCACCTCCGAGGAGGTCGAGAAGCTCTTCGCGATCGCGCGCACGCTGCGAGAGGACGGCGTCGGGATCGTGTTCATCACACATCACCTGGAGGAGATCGCCGCCCTCGGTGACCGGGTGACGGTCATCCGGGACGGCAGGAGCGTCGGGCAGGTCCCGGCCTCCACTCCGGAGGACGAGCTCGTACGGCTCATGGTGGGGCGGTCGATCGAGCAGCAGTATCCGCGCGAGCGGGCCGACCGCGGTGCCGCCTTGCTGTCCGTCGAGGGACTCACCCGGGACGGTGTCTTCCACGACGTCAGCTTCGAGGTGCACGCCGGTGAGGTGGTCGGCATCGCGGGGCTGGTGGGCGCCGGCCGTACGGAGGTCGTACGGGCCGTGTTCGGGGCGGACCCGTACGACAAGGGGGCCGTGAAGGTCGCCGGTTCCGGCGTCCCCAAGTACGACGTCAACGCGGCGATGACCGCGGGCATCGGGCTCGTCCCCGAGGACCGCAAGGGCCAGGGCCTGGTGCTGGACGCGTCGGTCGAGGAGAACCTCGGTCTGGTGACGCTGCGCTCGGCCACCCGGGCGGGGCTCGTCGACCTCAAGGGGCAGCGCGAGGCCGCCGAGCGGATCGCGGGGCAGCTCGGTGTGCGGATGGCGGGCCTCGGCCAGCACGTGCGCACGCTCTCCGGCGGCAACCAGCAGAAGGTCGTCATCGGCAAGTGGCTGCTCGCCGACACCAAGGTGCTGATCCTCGACGAGCCGACGCGCGGTATCGACGTCGGCGCCAAGGTCGAGATCTACCAGCTGGTCAACGAACTCACCGCGGCCGGAGCCGCCGTCCTGATGATCTCCAGCGACCTGCCCGAGGTGCTCGGCATGAGCGACCGGGTCCTGGTGATGGCGCAGGGCCGGATCGCCGGCGAACTCTCCGCCGACGAGGCGACCCAGGACGCCGTGATGGCACTCGCCGTCAGCACTCCGACGACCACGACCACGATCACGACCGGAACGGAGGCCGCCCGTGGCCACTGACACGCTCAAGAGCACGACGGGCGCGGGTGGCGCCTCGGGCGGCCTGCGCCGTCTCCTGCTCGACAACGGCGCGCTCACCGCGCTCATCGTCCTCGTCGTCGCGATGTCGGCGCTGTCCGGCGACTTCCTGACGACCGACAACCTCCTGAACGTCGGCGTACAGGCGGCCGTCACCGCCATCCTCGCCTTCGGCGTCACCTTCGTGATCGTCTCGGCGGGCATCGACCTGTCGGTCGGCTCGGTCGCCGCGCTGTCGGCCACGGTCCTCGCGTGGAGCGCCACCTCGGCGGGCGTCCCCGTGTTCCTCGCCGTCCTGCTCGCCCTTGCGACCGGTATCGCGTGCGGCCTGGTCAACGGCATCCTGATCTCCTACGGCAAGCTGCCGCCGTTCATCGCGACGCTGGCCATGCTGTCGGTGGCCCGCGGTCTGCTGCTGGTCATCTCCGAGGGCTCGCCGATCGCCTTCCCCGACTCGGTCTCCCGCCTGGGCGACGCGCTCGGCGGCTGGCTGCCGGTGCCGGTGCTCGTCATGGTCGTGATGGGCCTCATCGCCGCGTTCGTGCTCGGCCGGACGTACATCGGCCGCTCCATGTACGCGATCGGCGGCAACGAGGAGGCCGCGCGGCTGTCCGGCCTGCGCGTGAAGAAGCAGAAGCTCGCGATCTACGCCTTCTCGGGCGTCTTCGCCGCCGTCGCCGGTGTCGTGCTCGCCGCTCGGCTGTCCTCCGCACAGCCCCAGGCCGCCGACGGCTACGAACTGGACGCGATCGCCGCGGTCGTCATCGGCGGCGCCTCCCTCGCGGGCGGCACCGGCAAGGCGTCCGGCACGCTCATCGGCGCGCTGATCCTCGCCGTGCTGCGCAACGGGCTGAACCTGCTGAACGTGTCGGCGTTCTGGCAGCAGGTCGTCATCGGCGTCGTCATCGCGCTGGCGGTGCTGCTGGACACGGCCCGCCGCAAGGCCGGGGTGACCCCGGTCGCGGGCGGCGCGGGCGGCGGCAAGGGCAAGCAGGCGACGACGTACGCGCTCGCGGCCGTGGTCACCGTCGCGATCGTCGGCGCCACCTCCTTCCTGCACAACGGCTCCTCCTCGGCGAGCACCCCGAAGATGGGACTGTCGCTGTCCACCCTCAACAACCCCTTCTTCGTGCAGATCCGGGCGGGCGCCCAGGCCGAGGCGAAGAAGCTGGGCGTGGACCTGACCGTCACGGACGCCCAGAACGACGCCTCCCAGCAGGCCAACCAGCTCCAGAACTTCACCAGTTCCGGACTCGGCGCGATCATCGTCAACCCGGTCGACTCGGACGCGGCGGGCAACTCCGTGAAGGCCGCCGACCAGGCGAAGATCCCGGTCATCGCCGTCGACCGCGGCGTCAACAACGCCAGGACCGACACCCTCGTCGCCTCCGACAACGTCACCGGCGGCGAACTCGCCGCGAAGACCATCGCCGACAAGCTGGGCGGCAAGGGCAAGATCGTGATCCTCCAGGGCCAGGCCGGCACCTCCGCCGCCCGCGAACGCGCCCAGGGCTTCGCCAACGGGCTCAAGGCCTACCCGGGCATCCAGGTCGTCGCCCAGCAGCCGGCCGACTTCGACCGCACCAAGGGCCTCGACGTGATGTCGAACCTGCTCCAGGCCCACCCGGACGTCCAGGGCGTCATCGCCGCCAACGACGAGATGGCGCTCGGCGCGATCAAGGCCCTGGGCTCCAAGGCCGGCAAGTCGGTCTCCGTGGTCGGCTTCGACGGCACGCCTGACGGACTGAAGGCGGTCGAGGGCGGCACGCTGTACGCGTCCGTGGCGCAGCAGCCGTCCCAGCTCGGGAAGATCGCCGTGGACAACGCCCTGAAGGCATTCCAGGGCAAGAAGGTCGAGGAGACGGTGAAGGTGCCGGTGAAGGTGGTCACGAAGGAGAACGTGGCCGGGTTCAGCGGCTGACATCGGGGAACGGCGGGCGGTCATCCACTCCTGGTGGGGCCGCCCGCCCATGTCACTCACTTGGGGAGAAACTCATGTACGACTACGACCTCCTGGTCGTGGGGTCGGCCAACGCCGACCTGGTGATCGGTGTCGAGCGCCGGCCCGGTGCCGGCGAGACCGTGCTCGGCTCCGACCTGGCCGTCCACCCGGGCGGCAAGGGCGCGAACCAGGCGGTCGCGGCCGCCCGGCTCGGAGCCCGTACGGCTCTGCTGGCCCGGGTCGGCGACGACGCGTACGGACGGCTGCTGCTGGACTCGCAGCGCTCGGCCGGCGTGGACACGGTGGGTGTCCTGGTGGGCGGCGCGCCGACCGGGGTCGCGCTGATCACGGTCGACCCGTCCGGGGACAACAGCATCGTGGTCTCGCCGGGTGCGAACGGCCGGCTGGCCCCGGACGACGTCAGCGCCGCAGGGAGCCTCTTCCACGCCTCCCGGGTGGTCTCGGCGCAGCTGGAGATCCCGCTGGAGACGGTGGTGAAGGTCGTACGGAACCTGGCGCCGGAGAGCCGTTTCGTGCTGAATCCCTCGCCGCCGCGCCCGCTTCCGCAGGAGGTGCTGGCGGCGTGCGATCCGCTGATCGTCAACGAGCACGAGGCGAAGGTGATCCTGGGCTCGGCCGCCGTGGGCGACAGCCCGGAGGACTGGGCGCGCATCCTGCTCGCGAAGGGACCGCGGTCGGTGGTGGTGACGCTGGGCGCGGAGGGCGCGCTGGTCGCCTCCGCGCAGGGCGTCACCCGGGTGCCGTCCGTGAAGGTGAGCGCCGTGGACACGACCGGCGCGGGTGACGCGTTCACCGCCGCGCTGGCCTTCCGGCTGGGGGCCGGTGAGTCCCTCGCGGAGGCGGCCGCGTACGCGGCGCGGGTCGGGGCGGTGACCGTGACGAAGGAGGGCGCGCAGGCGTCCTTCCCCACGGCGGCGGAGGTCGCTGCGCAGTGAAGAAGGCCGGAATACTGAACCGTCACCTCGCCGGTGCGCTGGCCGAGCTAGGCCACGGCGACGGGGTGCTGGTGTGCGACGCGGGCATGCCCGTTCCCGACGGCCCGCGGGTGGTGGACCTGGCCTTCCGGGCCGGGGTGCCGGCGTTCGCGGAGGTGCTGGAGGGGCTGCTGGCCGAGCTGGTCGTCGAGGGGGCGACGGCGGCGGAGGAGGTACGGGAAGCGAACCGGGAGGCTTCGGAGCTCCTGGACGGGCACTTCCCGTCGCTGGAGCTGGTGTCGCACGAGCGGCTCAAGGAACTGTCGGCCCGGGCCCGGCTGATCGTCCGCACGGGCGAGGCACGGCCGTACGCGAACGTGCTGCTGCGCTGCGGCGTCTTCTTCTGAGACCCCGGATGAGACCCGGAAAGGCCGGAAAGGCCCGAAAAGGTTTCGAGGGGGCCCGGTCCGTCGACCGGGCCCCCTCGGCTTTTCCCCTCCCGTCAGGAACCCCCGCGATCCCCCCAGATCCCCCTCCAGAAGTCCTGACACCAAGTACGACCCGCGAGGGGCGGGAAGGGTTGCACGGCAAAGTAAGAAATTCTTGCCGGATTCTCGGAAAGATCACCGCGCCGGCCGGGTCAGCACGCGGGTGAGACCGCCGTCGTCCTCCTCGACGTCCCTGACGTGCGCGAATCCGATCCGGCCGAGCAGGCGCAGGGAGGCCTCGTTCTGCGCGGCGACGGTGGCGTGCACCTCGGTCAGCCCGAGTGTGTCCAAGCCGTACCTGACGAGCGCCTCCGCCAGCTCCGTCCCGAGCCCGCTGCCCCAGGCCTCCGGGGCCAGGGCGTAGACGATCTCGTGACCGTCGACCGCGTCCGTCCGCTTGATCTCCGCGTGCCCGACCAGTCGCCCACCGCGCCGGACCGCCCACACGTCGAACAGGTCCCGGGCGTAGACCTTGGTGAAGATCCGCCCGAACAGGGCCCGGTCGTCCGCCTCGGCGGCGGGGCCGTCACCCATCCACCGGGAGACCCTGGTGTCCTGGAACAGGGCGACGAAGTCCTCTTCGTCCTCCGGGGTGTAGGCGTCGAGGAGCAGGCGGGCGGTGCGCAGGGTCGGGGGCATGGGGGGTGACGCTAGCCATGCGGACAGTGGGGGTGCAACGCACTTTCCGCGGGAGCGTCACGGGGTGCGGAAGCCGCGGAACGTCACGCGCTTCCGGCTGGTGAAGCCGAGTCGTTCGTAGAGGGCGATCGCTTCGGTGTTCGTGTCCGCCACGTGCAGGAAGGGGCGTTGGCCCTGGGCCAGGATGCGGGTGACGAGGGCGGTGACCAGGCGGAGGGCGTGGCCTCGCCCGCGTGCCTCGGGGTCCGTGCAGACGGCGCTGATCTCGGTCCATCCGGGAGGCCGGAGCCGCTCGCCCGCCATGGCGACCAGCCTGCCGCCGTCGCGGACGCCGAGGTAGGTGCCGAGGTCGCGGGTGCGCGGCCAGAACGGCCCGGGTCTGGTTCGTGCGGCCAGGTCGAGCATCTCGGGCACATCGGCTTCGCCGAGTTCGACCACGTCGGTGCCGCCGGTCGCGGCACGGGCCTGAGCGGGCCGGCTGCCGGCGGGCCAGATCATCTGGCGGCCTTCGAGGACGAAGACCGGCTCCCAGTCCGGCGGCGGGGTCGCCGGGCAGCTGAACATGTCGGCGAACGCGTCCCGGCCGAGGAGCCGTGCGAGATCGGCCCAGTCCGCCGCGTTCGCTTCGGCGGGTACCGCCGAGAAGGTCGCGACCCCCGGCAGGTAGGTGGCGGCCCGGCCGGCCCGGCGGCCGAGCTCCGCGTGGCGGCCTCGAAGCGACTCGCCCACCGGGTCGTCGAGTGCCGTGGTGTCACCGCTGTCGCCGTTCGTCATCGTGGACCAGGCTACCGTTCATTTCATCGTAGGTTCGGGTCACAGGGCCCGTCTCGTCGGATCAACACGGTGTCGCAGGAAAGGAGTTGAACGTGGACGCGCAGGACACCGCCAGGCGGCTGCGGAGGATCGGCGACGAGATGTCGGAGCGGTTCTACGAGCGGGCCGATGTCGTGCGGACGCTGGTGGTGGCGCTGCTGGCCGGGCAGCACTCGCTGGTGCTCGGTCCGCCCGGGACCGCGAAGTCCGAGATGGCGCGGGAGCTCACGGGCCGGATCGAGGACGCGGCCTACTGGGAGATCCTGCTGTCGAAGTTCACCGCGCCGACGAGGATGTTCGGCCCCATCGACGTCGCCGCGCTGGCCCGGGGCGAGTACCGCCAGGTCTACGACGGCCGCGCCACCACCGCGCACGTCGCGTTCATCGACGAGATCTTCAAGTGCTCCACGGCTGCGCTGAACGAGACGCTGGGTTACCTCAACGAGCGGCTCTACCACCCCGAGAACGGCGGCGAGCCGATCCGCTGCCCTCTCATCGGGGCCATCACGGCGAGCAACGAACTGCCGAGTGAGGACGACGCGGCGGCGATCTACGACCGGCTGCTGGTACGGATCGAGGTGGGATACCTGGAGAACCCCTCGAACTTCGCCGCGCTCGTACGGTCCGCCGTCCGGCAGCCGGCGGCACCGGTCAGGACCACCGTCGAACTGGCCGCGTTGCAGCACGCCGTGCGCGAAGCCGTTCCGGCCGTGGACGTCCCGGACGCGATCGTGGACGCGGTGTGCACGCTGCGCGCCGCCCTGCGCCGCAGGGAACTCGTCGCCTCCGACCGCCGCTGGCGGCAGGCGGTGGGGCTGCTCCAGGCCTCCGCGTACCTCGACGGCCGCCCGGCGGTCGACGAGACCGACCTGTCGATGCTGACGCACGTGCTGTGGGACTCCCCCGCCGACCGGCCCACCGTCGAGCGCGAGGTGCTGCACCTGGTCAACCCCGACGCCAAGGAGGCGCTCGACCTGGCCGACGCCATCGACGAACTGGAGGCGCAGCTCGACGCCATGGCCGGGCAGTCCCGCGAGGCGCTGAGCGACTGGGTCATCAAGAAGGCCCACCACAAGCTCGCCACGGCGGGCAAGCGGCTGGAGAAGCTGCGCGCGGAGGCGGTGGCGGCCGGTCGCTCCACCGCCGCCATCGACCGGGTCACCGGCCGCCAGCGCGCCGTCCGCGCCCGGGTTCTCACCGAGGCCCTCGGCATGGACGCGAGCATGGTGCAGGCGCAGCTCTGAATCCGGGGGGACCGTGGAGGGGGCTTCGAGCGGGCCGGACGAGCTGGCGAGCCTGGCCGGGAAGTGGCTGAGGTTGTCCTCCGCCGTGCCCGCGCGGCACACCGCGGCCGTGGTCGCGGACCGGTTCGACCGGATGACCTGGCGCGACACCTACGAGCAGTCGGCCGCACTGCGCGAGCTGGCCCGGGAGCTGGCCGCGCGCCACGACCACGCCACGGACCTCCTGACCGACGTGTTCCTGGCGGCCTACAAGGCCGGCCCGCGGTTGCGCGAGCCCGCCGAGATGGATCCCTCCCGGCTGGTCGACCACCAGGTCGTCACCGCACTCGTGGAGTCACGTGGGTTCACCGAGCTGCGCCGGGAGACGGCGGGTGACCCCTACGCCGCCGCCATGGCCGTACTCGCCCAGGCCACCGCACTGCGGGGGCTGCTGGAGCGCACCCGCGAGGCCCGGGAACGGGCCGGGCGGGCGGGGCAGGGGCAGCAGGACGCCGAAGAGGCGGCGTCCGCCGTGGCCGAGGCGCTGCGGCAGGCCGCCGAGGAGGCCGGTGAGGCCGGCACCGTGCCGGCTCCGTCCGCCGACGCCGTACGACAGGCGGTCGAGACCGCCGAAGCCGCCGAGGCCGCCGCGCGGCAGGCCGCCCAGGACGCCGCGCGGGCCCTCGGGGCGACGGCCCCCGCTGTCCGGGCCGGTGCGCGGAACGCGGCGGCGCAGGCGGCCGAGGCCGTGCGGCAGGAGTCCGCTCTGCTGCGGGCGTGGGGCGTCGGTCCCGGGGAGCTGGAACGGATGCCGTTCGACCAGCGCGCCCGGCTCGCCGAGCGGCTGCGCACCGGCCGGCTCGCGCAGTGGGCCGAGCTGATCGGCCGCTTCCGGCAGATGGCCAGGGGCGAGCGCGCCCGCAAGGTGGAGAACGCCACCGGGGAACTGGTCGGCGTCACGCTCGGCGACGACCTCTCCCGGGTCATCCCCTCCGAGCTGGCGGGCCTCGGTGTGCCCGAACTGCGCGCGGTGTTCGCCGTGCGCTACGCCGCCGGTGAGCTGATGCTCTACGACAGCCAGGGGGAGCAGGCCACCGGCCGGGGCGCGGTCATCGCGTGCGTGGACACCTCGCACTCGATGTACGAGGCCGGGCCCGGCGGGATCACCCGGGAGGCGTGGGCCAAGGGGTGTGCCCTGGCGCTGCTGGACCAGGCCCGCGAGGCGGGGCGTGACTTCGTCGGCATCCTGTTCTCCGCCCCCGGCAGGATCCAGGTCTTCCGCTTCCCGGCCGGCCGGTCCGCCGGGACGGACCGGGTCCTCGACTTCGCGGAGACCTTCCTCGGCGGCGGCACCAGCTACCAGACGCCGCTGTCGGCGGCCGGAGAGCTGCTGGAGGAGGAGTTCGACGACACCGCCCGCGGGCGCGGCGACATCGTGATGATCACCGACGACGACTGCGGCGTCACCGAGGAGTGGATGCGCGGCTGGAACGACGCCAAGCGCCGGCTCGGCTTCCGGGTGTTCGGCCTGGTCGTCGGCGCCCCGCGCGTCGGCGAGGCCGGCTCGGTGCTGGAGGCGCTGTGCGACAACCTCCGCTCCGTGGAGGACCTCACCGACGTCCATGCCGCCGCCGACCTGTTCCGCGTGATCTGACCGCACCGGACTGCCGCCATCCCGGACTCCCGGGCGTCGGCGTGCCGCGCCCCGTCACGCCGAGTCGTTGAGGAGTCGGCTCAGGTGCTCGCGGCCCGGGCCCAGCAGGCCGGGCAGTTCGGGGGCCGACTCGTACCAGCGCTTCTCGTACTCCCAGCAGAGCCAGCCGTCCCAGCCGTGGCGGGAGAGGACCTCCACGCACTCGGCCAGCGGCAGGACGCCCTCGCCGAGGGGCAGCGGGGTCGTGTCCTCGGCGGAGGCGATGTCCTTGACCTGGACGTAGCCGAGGTGCGGGGAGAGGGCCGCGTAGGTCTCCGAGGGCTGTTCGCCGCCCAGCCAGGTGTGCATCACGTCCCACAGCGCGCCCACCTGGCGGTGGCCGACCAGCCCGAGGACGCGCATGGCGTCGGCGGCGGTGCGGTGCGAGTCGTGGGTCTCCAGGAGGATGCGGACGCCCAGGTCGTTCGCGTACTCGGCGGCCGTGCCCAGCCGCCGGGCGGCCGTCGCGTCGGCCTCCTCGGGGGTCTGGAGGTCCAGGTCGCCGCCGGGGAAGACCCGGATGTACGGGGCGCCGAGGTCACGGGCCAGGTCGAGGAGGGAGCGGATCTCGGCCAGGACGGGCTCGTCGTCGCCCGGGGCGGCGACCCGCGCGTAGCCCGCCAGGCCCAGGATCTCTACGCCCGACCCCTTGAACTCGGCCGCGACATCGGCCCGTTCGGCGGAACCGAGGCCGGGGTGGACCGGTTCCTCGGGGTGGGCGCGCAGCTCCACGCCGTGGTAGCCGTGCGCGGTCGCGAGGCGCAGGACGTCGGGCAGGGGCAGGCCGGGGACACCGAGGGTGGAGAACGCCAGCTTCATGTGGACGGACCCTACCCGGCACCCCTGCCGGCGACTCCCCTTGGTCACTCGGGTGTTGCGAGAAGATCCAGTCGCCAGTCCTGGCCGACCAGGTCCTGGCCGAAGGAGCGGTGCGGTTTCTCCGCGACCAGCACGAAGCCGTGGCGCTGGTAGATGCGTCGGGCCGCGGCGAGGATGTCGTTGGTCCACAGGACGACCTCGCGGTAGCCGGCCTCGCGCGCGAAGGCGACGACGGCCCCGACCAGCCGGTCCCCGATGCCCAGGCCGCGCGCGTCCGGCTCGACGAGCAGCAACCGGAGCCGGGCGGCCCCCGGCGCGTCGTCCCGAACGACCATGACGCACCCCACCGGCCGGCCGTCCAGCCCGGCGATCCACGTCCGCTCCAGATGCGGGTCGTGGTCCTCGGCGTACTCGGCGACGATCCGGGCGACCAGGCCCTCGTAGTCGAGGTTGAAGCCGTACTCGGCGGCGTACAGGGCGGCGTTGCGCTGCACGATCCAGCCGAGGTCGCCGGGGGCGGGCTCGCGCAGGACGACGTCCTCGGGGCGTGGCGCCCGGCCCTCTCCCAGGATCGTCCGGACGGTCCGCAGCGCATCGGCCAGTCGCGGCCGGTCCTCGGCGCGCACGGTGTCCAGCATCGCCCCGACCGTCTCGCGCGCCCGCTCGTCGAGGAGCGCGGCGGCCTCCCGGCCGCGTTCGGTGAGGGTGACACTGCGGCGGCGCGGATCCGTCTCGGACGGACCGCGCTCGACCAGGCCGTCCTCCTCGAACTTGTTCAGGATGCGGCTCAGGTACCCGGCGTCCAGGTGCAGCTGGGTCCGCAGGTCGGCGGCGTCCGTGCGCGGCGCGTGCGCGAGTTCGTAGAGCACGCGGGACTCGGTGAGGGTGTAGGGCGCGTAGAGGTGACGGCCGTAGTCCAGCGCGCCGATGACGTTCGTGTAGAAGCGGTTGAAGGAGCGGATGTCCTGGACGGTCATGGCCACGACCCCCGATGTTTGACTCAGTCAGAGATTCCCGTCGGGGTCGAGCCTAGACGTCCAGGACCTCCGGTACTAGCCCCCGGTGGCGGGCCGGTAGACGCACACCTGCGTGCCGGTCTTCGCGGTGGTCGTCGAGACCAGCTCCATCGGCCGCTTGCCGCCGTCGTCGGGAAAGATCGTCTTGCCGCCGCCCAGCAGCACCGGCATGACGATGAGCTGGAGCTCGTCGACCAGGCCCTCGGACAGGAGGGTGCGCACGAGCGTCGGGCTGCCCATCATCGCGAGGTCGCCACCCTCGGCCTCGTGCAGCTCCCGGATGCGGGCGACGGCCTGGTCGCCGGGGATGAGTGAGGAGTTGTTCCAGGTGAGGTCGGCCTCGCCGAGGGTGCTGGAGACGACGTACTTCTTCAGCGCGTTCATCCGGTCGGCGAACGGGTCCCCGGCCCGCTCGGGCCAGGCGCCCGCCATCGTCTGCCACGTACGCCGCCCGAACAGCAGCGCCTCGGCCCGGGCGAGCCCCGCGTCGAAGGCACCGCCCAGCACCTCCTCGTCGAAGTACGGGTGCGACCACCCACCGTGCGCGAACCCGCCGTCGGTGTCCTCCTGCGGCCCGCCCGGGGCCTGCACGACGCCGTCCAGGCTGATGAACTCGGTGATCACGATGCGCATGGGACTCACTCCGTTTTTCTCGTCAGTGCGATGACGGCACTGCAGACCCGGGTACGACACGAAACTCATCGCCGGCAGGGTCCGTACGTCACGTCACGCCCGCGGCGAACACCCCCTCGCGGCCGACGGAAGGGGATTAGCGTCCGGGACATGGTGTCCTCGAAGGTGACGGCCGTATACGACGAACACGCCGATTGGTACAACGAGTTCATGTCACCGACCGGCGAGGGCGACTACATCCGCCGTGTCCACGCCACCCTCGGCGACCTGCTCGGGCCCGGCGACGGAAGCACCTGCCTCGACGTCTGCTGCGGCACCGGCGCCCACGCGTCCCCCGTCGCCGGCCTCGGCTGGACGCCCGTCGGCGTGGACCTCTCCCGCAACCAGCTCCGCCACGCCGCCCACCGCCTGCCGGTGGCCGTCGCCGACGCGACCGCCCTGCCCCTGGCCGACGGCTCGGTGCCGGCCGCGGTGTGCGTCCTGGCCAGCACGGACGTGCCCGACTACCCGGCCGTACTCCGCGAGATCGCCCGCGTGCTGACCCCCGGCGGCCGCTTCGTCCATCTGGGAGTGCACCCGTGCTTCGTCGGCGCCTTCGCCGACCGCACAGACGCGTCGAGGACGGTCGTCGACTCCCGCTACAGCGACCGCTCCCGCACCTTCGCCTCCTGGAACGCCACGGGCGTCCGCGCCCGCCTCGGCGCCTGGCACGTCCCGCTGTCCGACCTGCTCAACGGGGCCGCGACAGCGGGGCTGCGCATCGAGCGGACGGCGGAGGCGGGGCCGGACGGGGTGCCGGATCTGTTCGGGTTCCTCGGGGTGAAGGCGTAGTTCCCCGTGTGCAGGGGCAGCGGCGCCGAGGTCAGGAGACCCGCGGCACCCCCGAAGACCCCCGCACCATCAACTCCCCCCGCACCGACGCGATCCCCCCGGGCGGCGCCTCCTCGCGCCCCATCGCGATCCGCCCGGCCCGCGCGCCGGCCTCCGCCAACGGCAGCCGCACGGTCGTCAGCGCAGGCACCGCGTCGATGCTGAACGGCAGATCGTCGAACCCGGCCACCGACACGTCCTCCGGAATCCGCAGCCCGGAGTCCCGCAGCGCCGCACACGCCCCGAGCGCGACGGAGTCGTTCGCCGCGACGACCGCCGTCAGCGACGGGTCGCGCCGCAGCAGTTCCAGCGTCGCCTCGTAGCCGGACCGCCGGTCGTACCGCCCGTGCACCGTCCACCGAGGGTCCTCCTCGATGCCGTGCGCGGCGAGTGCGGCCCGGTGCCCCTCCAGCCGGTGCCGGGTCGTCGTCCGTTCCTCCGGGCCCGCGATGTAGCCGAGCCGCCGGTGTCCGAGCCCGATCAGGTGCTCGGTGAGCTTCTGCCCGCCCCCACGGTTGTCGAAGGTCAGCGCGATCGCCCCGGTCTCCGGCGCCGGCGGCCGCCCGCACAGCACCACCCGCGTCCCGGCGTCCGCGAGCTTGCGCACCTTCGTGTCCATCGCCGCCTGGTGCGCCGCGTCCTCGATCGCCCCGCCGGTCAGCACCACGGCCGCCGCCCGCTGCCGCTGCAACAGCGTGAGATACGTCAGCTCCCGCTCGGGAGAGCCCCCCGTGTTGCAGACCACCGCGAGCCGCTCCCCGCCCGCGCGACCGCCCGGCCCGCCGATCTCGGCCTGGATCGCGCTCGCCATGATCCCGAAGAACGGGTCGGCGATGTCGTTCACCAGGATCCCGACCAGGTCGGAGGTGGCCGCGGCCAGGGCGCTAGCGGGCCCGTTGAGCACGTAGTCCAGCTCGTCCACGGCCTTCAGCACCCGATCCCGGGTGGATGCGGCCACGGGGTAGTTCCCGTTCAGCACGCGCGACACCGTCGCGGGCGAGACCTGCGCGCGGGCCGCCACGTCCGCCAGGGTCACCGTCATCTCGTCGTCCTCCGGTCGCGCATCTAGTCGTCCGCCCTCGTACACATACAGAGTCGCCCTCGTACACATACAGACCTGTGGCCTTGGTTCCTACAGACCTGCGGCCTTCGTTCCGTTGGAACCGACGCCCTGGCTCCCATGAACCCATGGCCATGGTTCCGAGCAGACCTTAAGCCCCCGACCCCGGGTTGTTCGCCCCCTCGAACAACTCGTCCTGGTCACGGTCTTGTCCGGACCGCGGTTCAGAGGCTAGCTTCTTCATGTATAGAAAGCGCTTGCTGTACCGCTCACCAGTTCGGGCGTACGCGGCGCGACGACCGCGTACGAAGGGAACGACGTGACACGCAAGACGGTGCGGATCGCCATGAACGGCGTGACCGGGCGCATGGGCTACCGCCAGCACCTGGTCCGCTCCATCCTCGCCCTCCGTGAGCAGGGCGGCCTCGACCTCGGCGACGGCACCGTGCTGTGGCCCGAGCCGATCCTGGTCGGCCGCCGTGAGCACGCGCTCAAGGCGCTGGCCGAGCAGCACGGGCTGGAACACGTCTCGACCGACCTGGACGCGGTCCTCGCCGACGAGACCGTGGACATCTACTTCGACTCCCAGGTCACCTCCGCCCGCGAGGAGGCCCTCAAGAAGGCCATCGCGGCCGGCAAGCACATCTACACCGAGAAGCCCACGGCCACCGGCCTCGACGGCGCCCTGGCCCTCGCCCGGCTGGCGAACGAGGCCGGCATCAAGCACGGCGTCGTCCAGGACAAGCTCTTCCTCCCCGGCCTGCTCAAGCTGAAGCGCCTCATCGACGGCGGCTTCTTCGGCCGGATCCTGTCCGTGCGCGGCGAGTTCGGCTACTGGGTCTTCGAGGGCGACTGGCAGGCAGCCCAGCGCCCGTCCTGGAACTACCGGGCCGAGGACGGCGGCGGCATCGTCGTCGACATGTTCCCGCACTGGGAGTACGTCCTGCACGAGCTGTTCGGCCGCGTGAAGTCCGTCCAGGCCATCGCCACCACGCACATCCCCCAGCGCTGGGACGAGAACGGCAAGCCCTACGACGCCACCGCCGACGACGCCGCGTACGGCATCTTCGAGCTGGAGGGCGGCGCGATCGCCCAGATCAACTCCAGCTGGGCCGTGCGCGTCAACCGCGACGAGCTCGTCGAGTTCCAGGTCGACGGCACCGAAGGGTCGGCCGTCGCCGGCCTGCGCAACTGCCGCGTCCAGCACCGCTCGGCCACGCCCAAGCCGGTCTGGAACCCGGACATCCCCGCCACCGAGGTCTTCCGCGACCAGTGGCAGGAGATCCCGGACAACGCCGAGTTCGACAACGGCTTCAAGGCGCAGTGGGAGCTGTTCCTCAAGCACGTCTACGCCGACGCCCCCTACCACTGGGACCTGCTGGCCGGCGCCCGTGGTGTCCAGCTCGCCGAGCTGGGCCTGAAGTCCTCGGCCGAGGGCCGCCGTATCGACGTTCCGGAGATCCAGCCGTGACCATCCGACTCCCGGACAGCAACGGGGCGTCGCGGACCTACGAGCCGCGCACCGAACCGCTCCCGGTGACGCCCGGCACGCCCTTCACCTCCCGCACGGTCTACTCGGCGGCGCACGTCGTCGCCGACCCGTACGCGGACATCTCGCCCGACTCCCCCGCCGCGGTCGACTGGGACGCCACCCTGGCCTTCCGCCGGCACCTGTGGTCGCACGGGCTGGGCGTCGCCGAGGCGATGGACACCGCCCAGCGCGGCATGGGTCTTGACTGGGCGGGCGCGGCGGAGCTGATCCGCCGGTCGGCCGCGGAGGCGAAGTCGGTCGGCGGCCTGATCGCCTGCGGCGTGGGCACCGACCAGCTGTCGGCCACCGAGATCGGCTACCCGTACAGCCTGGCCGAGATCCGTGCCGCGTACGAGGAGCAGCTCGCGGTCGTCGAGGAGTCGGGCGCGCGGGCGATCCTGATGGCCTCCCGGGCCCTGGCGGCGGTCGCCAAGGGGCCGGAGGACTATCTGGAGGTCTACGGCCACCTGCTGCGCCAGGCGTCCGAGCCGGTGATCCTGCACTGGCTCGGCCCGATGTTCGACCCGGCGCTGGAGGGCTACTGGGGCGCGACGGACCTGGACGCCGCCACCCGCACCTTCCTGGACGTCATCGCCGCCCACCCGGACAAGGTCGACGGCATCAAGGTCTCGCTGCTGGACGCGCAGCGCGAGATCGACATCCGCCGCCGCCTGCCGCAGGGCGTGCGCTGCTACACGGGCGACGACTTCAACTACCCCGAGCTGATCGCCGGCGACGACCAGGGCTTCAGCCACGCCCTGCTGGGCATCTTCGACCCGCTGGGCCCGCTGGCGGCGGAGGCGGTCCGGGTCCTCGACACGGGGAACACGCAGGGCTTCCGCGACCTGCTGGACCCCACGGTCGGACTCTCCCGGCACCTCTTCCAGACCCCGACCCGCTTCTACAAGACGGGCGTGGTGTTCCTGGCCTGGCTGGCCGGCCACCAGTCCCACTTCACGATGGTCGGCGGCCTCCAGTCGGCCCGTTCGCTGCCGCACTTCGCGAAGGCGTACGAACTCGCCGACGGTCTGGGCCTGTTCCCCGACCCGAAGCTGGCGGAGGAGCGGATGAAGACGCTGCTGAGTGTGTACGGAGTGGACCAGTGAGCACCGCGGAGCCAGGACGCCTGGAGCGCTTCTCCATCAACCAGATGACGGTGAAGCAGCTGTCGATGCCGGAACTGGTCGCATCCTGCGGCGAGTTGGGCATCACGAACGTGGGATTGTGGCGCGAGCCGGTGCAGACCTACGGGCTGGAGGCCACGGCCAAGCTGGTCCGGGACGCGGGCCTGACGGTGACAACGCTGTGCCGGGGCGGCTTCTTCACGGCGATCGACCCGCAGGAGCGCGCTGAGGCACTGGCCGACAACCGCCGGGCGATCGGCGAGGCGGCGACGCTGGGCACCGACACGCTGGTCCTGGTCTCGGGCGGGCTCCCGGCGGGCTCGAAGGACCTGCACGGGGCCCGCGAACGCATCGCGGACGCCCTGTCGGAACTGGGCCCCTACGCGGAGCGGCACGGCGTCCGCCTGGCCATCGAGCCGCTGCACCCGATGTACGCCTCCGACCGCTGTGTGGTGTCGACGCTGGCCCAGGCCCTGGACCTGGCCGAACGCTTCCCGGCACACCAGGTCGGGGTCACGGTCGACACGTACCACATCTGGTGGGACGACACGGCTCCCGCGCAGATCGCCCGGGCGGGTGCGGGCGGCCGGATCCACACCTTCCAGCTCGCCGACTGGACGACTCCGCTCCCTCAGGGCGTGCTGACCGGCCGGGGCCAGATCGGTGACGGCTCGATCGACATGCGGGAGTGGCAGCGGTACGTGGAGGCCGCGGGTTACACCGGTGCCATCGAGGTCGAGCTGTTCAACGACGGGCTGTGGGCGAGGGACGGACGGGAGGTGCTGGCCGAGACGGCGGCGAGGTTCGTCGAGCACACCTCGTGAGTCGCGCCCACCTCGCGAGTCGCGCACACCTGTGATCCGTCACGGTCGTAGGCCACGCCCCCGCCGGCCTACGACCGTGCGAGGAACCCGTTCACCCGTTCCTCCAGCCGCATTCGGCACCGCGGCCATTCCGGTGCCGTCACCGAGAAGATCGCGGAGTCGCGCAGCCGCCCTTCCTCACCGGGGGCCCACGACCGGGACCAGTTGCGCAGCACGCCCTCGAAGCGGGCGCCCACGCTCTCGATGGCCGCGCGGGAACGGCTGTTGCGGGCATCGGTCTTCAGGTCCACGCGCGAGACGCCCCACTCCTCGAAGGCGTGCCGGAAGAGGAGGAGCTTCGCCTCGGCGTTCACACCCGTGCCCTGGGCGGAACGGGCGAGCCAGGTGAAGCCGACCTCGACCGCGTCGAGTCGGTCGTCCGAGAGCCAGGAACGTGGTTCCCAGTACGCCGTGGCGCCGACCGCTCGTCCCGTGGCCGTGGAGATCTGCGCGTAGGGCGCGAGCCGTCCCGTCGCCGCGCGGGCGAGTTGCGCGTCGATGTAGGCACCCACCTCGTCGGCACCCGGTACCCAGGTGAAGGCGTAGGTCTCCCGATCCTCAGTCGCCGTCGCCAGCTCGGCGGCGTGCCGGTGACCCAAGGGCTCCAGGCGGACGAGGGCACCCTCCAGCACGGGTCCTTCCAGTGCGAAGCTCACGCGGGCAAGTCTTCCGTACGCGGCCCGGGCCGTCGAACGAAATACCCGGTACCCGCAGCCGGGTGCTCGGCGAGCAGTGGCCGGAAGGCGCGGCTCATCCGCCCCGTCGACCCCTGGTTCACCCCCCGTACCGACTTCGGAAATCCGGCCCGAGCCGGGAACCCGGCCCGGACTCCCGTCGTCCAATCGCAGGCCGCCGGAGAGTCACCACGGTGCGGTGTCGGCCCTCGCTGCTGGCTGCGATCGCTGACCACCCTCTCCGCCGTACCGCGGCCGGCGGCACCCGCCGCCATCGGCGCGTCCCCCTCCAACCGCGCCGGTGGCGGCCCCTGTGCGGTTAGTGTGCGTTCCCTTGACTGGCAGAAACTTCCCGGTTATTGGTGACCTTCTGGAAGTTTCCTTCAGCGGATCCCAGCGGATCACCTCCGGAAGGAGCGCACGTGCACGACACCGGCACGGGAAGCACGGGAAACACCGCACAGCCCTCCAGACGCACCGTCCTCGCCGCCACGGCCGGCGCCGCCGGTGCCCTCGCGACCGCCGGGCCTTCGCACGCGGCCGGCGCCCCGGACGACAAGCAACTCCGCGCCCTCGTCTCGCGCATGACGCTGGAGGAGAAGGTCGGCCAGCTCTTCGTGATGCGGGTGTACGGCCACTCCGCCACCACCCCCGACCAGGCCGACGTCGACGCCAACCTGAAGGAGATCGGGGTCCGTACGGCCGCCGAGCTCGTCGCGAAGTACCGGGTCGGCGGCATCATCTACTTCGCCTGGGCGCACAACACCCGCGAGCCACATCAGATCGCCGATCTGTCCAACGGCATCCAGCGGGCCTCCCTGGAACTGCCGCGCGGACTGCCCGTGATCGTCTCCACCGACCAGGAGCACGGGATCGTCGCCCGGGTGGGCAGGCCCGCGACGCTGTTCCCGGGCGCCATGGCCGTCGGCGCGGGCGGCTCGCGGTCCGATGCCCGGACGCTGGGGCGGATCGCGGGGCGTGAGCTGCGGGCGATGGGCATCCGGCAGGACTACTCCCCCGTGGCCGACGTGAACGTCAATCCGGCCAACCCGGTCATCGGCGTACGGTCCTTCGGCGCCGACCCGCGGGCGGTGGCCGCGCTGGTGGCCGCCGAGGTCGCCGGGTACCAGGGGTCCGGGGTGGCGGCGACCGCCAAGCACTTCCCCGGGCACGGGGACACCAACGTCGACAGCCACACCGGCTTCCCGACCATCACGCACAGCCGGGAGCTGTGGGAGAAGCTGGACGCACCGCCGTTCCGGGCGGCGATCGCCGCGGGCATCGACTCCATCATGACCGCGCACCTGATGGTCCCGGCCCTCGACGACTCCGGCGACCCGGCCACCCTCTCCCGCCCGATCCTCACCGGCATTCTGCGTGAACGGCTCGGCTACGACGGGGTCGTGGTGACGGACTCCCTCGGCATGGAGGGCGTGCGGACCAAGTACGGCGACGACCGGGTGCCGGTGCTCGCGCTGAAGGCGGGCGTGGACCAGCTCCTCAACCCGCCGGACCTGGACCTCGCCTGGCACGCGGTCCTGGATGCCGTGCGCGGCGGCGAGCTGACCGAGGCACGGCTCGACGAGTCGGTCCTGCGGATCCTGCGGCTGAAGACGAAGCTGGGCCTGTTCCGTGCGCCGTACGTCAGTCAGGGCGGTGTCGACCGCACCGTCGGTACCCGGGCGCACCTGGCGGCGGCCGACCGGATCGCCGAGCGGACGACCACCCTGCTCGTCAACGAGGGGCGGCTGCTGCCGCTGTCCCGGCGGCGGTACCCCAAGCTGCTGGTGGTCGGGGCGGATCCTGCCTCGCCGTCGGGGACGACCGGGCCGCCGACCGGGGTGCTCGCCGCCGCGCTGACCGGGCTCGGGTTCACCGCCACCGCCCTGTCGACAGGGACGTCCCCGTCCGCGGCGACCATCGCCCGGGCGGTCGCGGCGGCGCGGGACGCGGACGCGGTGGTGGCGGCGACGTACAACGTCACGGCGGGCAGCGGCCAGAAGACGCTGGTCGACCAGCTCGTGGCGACGGGGAAGCCGGTCGTGGCGGTCGCGATCCGCAATCCGTACGACGTGGCCCAGCTGCCCTCCGTCCCGGCGTGCCTCGCCGCGTACTCCTGGACCGACGTCGAACTGCGGGCCGCCGCACGGGTGATCGCGGGACGGGTGGAGCCACGCGGCACACTCCCCGTGCCGGTGCAGCGGGCGGATGATCCGGAGCAGGTGCTGTACCCGATCGGGTACGGGCTGACGTACTAGACGTACGCCATGGACCGGGCGCACCACCCCCAACGTGCGCAAACCGCCCCATGTGCCTGGCGTGCGCCCCCGCACCGGGCCACGCTGTGCCAAGGCACTCGGGGGGACGGCAATGCGCGAGACACGTTCGGCGGGGGTGGTGTGGGGGCTGCTGGTGCTGGCCGGTGTGCTGTTGACCGGGTGCCAGAGTCCCCCGTCGGGTGTCGCGGAGGACGGCCGGCTGGGCGGGCCTGCCTCGGCGTCGGCCGCCGGCGGGTCGCCGCCGGTGACCCGGCCGTCCGGGTACGGGGCGGTGTTCCTCGCGGTCGACGAGTGCAGTTCGTTCGGCACGACGAGCTTCACCGAGGTGCCGTGCGCCGGTGAGCGGGCGGCGGCCCGGGTCGTGGCGCGGCACGACGGCACGGTCCGGGACGGGCCGCGCTGCCCGGCGACCACGGACTTCGTGCTGCACATCAGCGAGCAGCGGCCCTCGTCCGACGAGGACGGCGACGGGGCGGTGCCGCAGGGCTACGCCTGTATGCGCAACCTCCAGCCGCCGCACCCGGGCGACCCGGGCGGCGGGGGCGGGCCGCGCACCATCGTCGGGGACTGCGTCTACAGCTCCGGCGACGGGCAGGTCCGCGAGGCCGCGTGTGACGGGAAGGGCGGGCAGGAGCCGGAGTTCAAGGTGACCGAGGCCGTCGAAAGGCGCGCCGACTGCCCCGTCTCGACCGCCCTGTACGTCCGGCTGGGCGGCGACCGGCCCGTGGGGTGCGCCCGGCCGCTGTGAGCAGCCGGGCGCGGCAACACGGAGGAACCACCGGCCTTACGGCCGCAGCGTCATCTCACGCTGCGGGTCCCGCTTGTCCAGCTTGGCGTCGAACTTCGCCAGCGGCTTCGCCGCCGCCGGGTCGGCCTGCACCGCGCTGGAGGCGACACCGGCCCAGTCGAGGATGCGGGCGGTGGCGAGGGTCTTCTGCTCGGGCACGAGACCCGCGACGTTGGCGCCGTGGTTCATGCCGGGGGCGGTCATGACGTAGGAGTCCTTCGCGCCCTTGCCGACGCGGAAGGGCTCCGCGCCCCACGGGTCGTTCTGGCCGTAGACGAACAGCATCTGCCGGGCGTTGTGCCGGACCCAGGTGTCCACGTCCCGCATCGCCGACGGCTGGAACTTCATCGGGATGTCACGCGGGACGAAGTTCCGCGGCGGCTGGTAGCCGTAGCGGATGTACTTCTTCTCGATGTGCGGGAAGTGGATCGTCGGCGCGCCGAGCTGCGTGCCGGCCTGGTAGTAGTACGGCGTGTAGGTCGTCAGGCCCTGGTCGGCGTAGGCGGAGAAGCCGGCGATCGTGTCGACGGAGTCCCAGATCTCGTCGTCGGTGGCGTTCTTCGCGTCGGCGGGGATCTGGTCGCAGTCCTTCAGCAGGCTGTACTGCCAGAAGCCCCACACGTAGTCGAGGACAGTCGCCTCGTAGGCCTTGTCCAGGCTGCCGATGGTCTCGAAGGTGAGGTCGTTCTCCTTCGCGTAGGCCGCGTACTTCTTCTCCAGCGGCGCGCGGCGCACCAGCGCCTCGCGCTGCACGCCGTTCAGCCGGTCGCGGCACTCCTTGGTGCCGACGCCCGCGAAGAAGCGGTCGTAGGCCGAGTCCTCCTTGTTGACGACGTCGTTGGGGGCGACGTAGGCGACGACGCCGTCCATGTCGCGCGGGTAGAAGCGCTCGTAGTAGGTGGCGGTCATGCCGCCCTTCGAGCCGCCCGTGGAGATCCAGTTCTTGCCGTAGATGCCCTTCAGGGCCTTGAAGACGCGGTGCTGGTCGCTGGCCGCCTGCCAGATGTCCAGCTTGGACCAGTCGGCCGGGGCGGGGCGGGACGGCGTGAAGAAGCGGTACTCCAGGGAGACCTGGTTGCCGTCGACGATCTGGGTCGGCTCGCTGCGGCGGGGCGTCGTCGAGACGTTGTAGCCGCTGGTGAAGAAGACCGTCGGGCGGGAGACGTCCTTGTGCAGCACGGTGATGCGCTGCTGGAACGTGCCCTTCGACGGCCTGCGGTGGTCGACCGGCTGCGTGTAGTTCAGGACGAAGAAGCGGTAGCCGGTGTACGGCTTCTCCTCGACCAGGCTCATGCCCGGTATGGAGAGCAGCCTTTCCTTGATGTCAGTGGTGCTGTCGGTGCCGGTGGCCTCCGGCTCGGCGGCGGTGGCCGCTCCGGCCGTGCTCAACGTGCCTATGAGCACCGTGAGCGCCAGCAGCCATCTGAGCGCCTTGCGCATGCGCACTCCCCTGTGAGACAGATGTGCGCCGGAAGCTAGCGGATCAACTCGCCCCAGCACCAGGGGACATGGGGATAACCCTCTATGCGCCGGGCGTCAGCACAGGATCCAGCCGGAGCTGACCGAGCCCTGCCCCACCCTGCCCTTCAGCCATACGCAGCGGCGGCCGGCGTGCACCATCACCGGGCCGGCGTGGTAGGCGAACCGGCCCTCGTCGACGACCGGGCGGCTGCCGCGCGCCTGCACGCTCACCGACATCTTCCGTTTCACGCCGGGCTTCCTGGTGACGGTGACGGCGCAGACGTAGCCGCCGCGCTTGTAGACGAGCACGGTTCCGGTGGAGAAGGGCAGGGTGCGGACCTTGCGGCCGGGACAGGATGCGGAAGCGGCGGCCTGCGCCTCGCCCGGCGCCGCGACGGCCAGCAGGCCGGAGGCGGTCAGCACGGCCAGGCCGAGCGCGAACCGCCGGCGTATCGCTCCACTGTCCACTGTCGTCCTCCCGTACCGCGTCGTCCGCGACCATCGGCGTACAGGTGTACGGACGCATGACGTATGTCGCACGGTTGCGCGAGCGTTACGAAAGCGCCGCCCCGGACGCGCTCAGCGGGACGCGCCGACCGGCTCCTCCGGCTCCGCGGCGCCGATGAACGTCCGCCACAGCTCGGCGTACCGTCCGCCGCGCGCGAGCAGCTCCTCGTGCGTGCCGTCCTCGGCGACCCGGCCGTGGTCCATGACGACGACCCGGTCGGCGCGGGCGGCGGTGGTGAGGCGGTGAGCCACGACGAGGGTGGTGCGGCGGCCGGCCAGGCGGTCGGTGGCCTGGTTGACCTGCGCTTCCGTGGCCAGGTCCAGGGCGGCGGTCGCCTCGTCGAGGAGCAGGACGTCCGGGTCGACCAGCTCGGCGCGGGCCAGCGCGATCAGCTGGCGCTGTCCGGCGGAGAGGTTGCGGCCGCGCTCGGCGACCTCGTGGAGGTAGCCGCCCTCGAGCGTGGCGATCATCTCGTGCGCGCCGACCGCGCGGGCCGCCGCCTCGACCTCGGCGTCGGTGGCGTCGGGGCGGCCGTAGGCGATGGCGTCGCGGACGGTGCCCTGGAAGAGGTACGCCTCCTGCGGGACGACCCCCAGACGGTGCCGGTACGAGGTGAGGTCGAGAGTGCGCAGGTCGGTGCCGTCGACGGTGACCCGGCCGCCGGTGGGGTCGTAGAAGCGGGCCACGAGCTTGACGAGGGTCGACTTGCCCGCGCCGGTCTCGCCGACGAACGCGACGGTCTGCCCGGCGGGGATGCGCAGGTCGACCCCGCCGAGGGCCGCCTCGCCCTCACCGGCAGCGCCGTATTCGAAGTGCACGTCCTCGAAGGCGATCTCGCCGCGCAGCGACAGCACTTCGCGGGGTTCGTCGGCGGACTTCGTCGACGTCGGCTCCTGGAGCAGCTCCTGGATGCGGCCCAGCGACACGGACGCCTGCTGGTAGCCGTCGAAGACCTGGGAGAGCTGCTGCACGGGCGCGAAGAACAGGTCGATGTAGAGCAGGTACGCCACCAGCGAGCCGATCGCCAGTGTCCCGTCGTCGACCCGCGCGCCGCCCACGATCAGCACGGCCGCGGCCGCCACCGACGACAGGAACTGCACGAAGGGGAAGTACACGGAGATCAGCCACTGGCCCCGGATGCGCGCCTGACGGTAGCTGTCGCTGTGCCCGGCGAACCGCCGCCCGCCGTCCCGCTCGCGCCGGAAGGCCTGCACGATCCGCAGCCCCGACACCGACTCCTGGAGGTCGGCGTTGACCACGGAGACGCGCTCACGGGCCAGTTCGTACGCCTTCACGCTCGCCCGGCGGAAGAAGTACGTGGCGATGATCAGCGGCGGCAGTGTCGCGAAGACGACCAGCGCCAGCTCCACGTCGAGCACCAGCAGGGCGACCATGATGCCGAAGAAGGTGACGACCGAGACGAAGGCGGTGACCAGGCCCGTCTGGAGGAACGTCGACAGCGCGTCGACGTCGGTCGTCATCCGGGTCATGATCCGGCCGGTCAGCTCCCGCTCGTAGTAGTCGAGCCCGAGGCGCTGGAGCTGGGAGAAGATCTTCAGCCGGAGCGAGTACAGCACCCGCTCGCCGGTACGACCCGTCATGCGGGTCTCGCCGACCTGGGCCGCCCACTGCACGGCCACCGTCAGCAGCGCGAGCAGCGACGCCGCCCACACGGCGCCGATCGCGACCTGGGTGACGCCCGAGTCGATGCCGTGCCGGATCATGATCGGCAGCAGCAGGCCCATGCCCGCGTCGACGGCGACCAGACCGAGGCTGACCAGCAGCGGCAGTCCGAAGCCGCGCAGCAGCCGGCGCAGGCCGTAGGACTCCTCCGGCTGGACGGCCTGCTTCTCGTCGACGTCGGGGACGTCGGTGGCCGGGGGCAGCGCCTCCACCTGGGCGAGCAGCTCGGGGGTGGCGGGGCTCTCGGCGAGGGCGAGGTCCTTGCGCTCACGGTCGCCGCTCCACAGCCGTGGGGTGACCCCGCGCTCGGCGTCGAACTCGGCGTCCAGCTCGTCCCGGACGGAGGTGTCCTCCTCGGGGCAGGCCGGCTGGGTGTGGCCCGGGGAGACCGCGCCCAGCTCGTCGGGGTCGGTGAGCAGGCGGCGGTAGAGGGCGGAGCGCCGCTGGAGCTCGTCGTGGGTGCCGATGTCGGCAAGGCGGCCACCGTCCAGGACGGCGATGCGGTCGGCGAGGTTCAGGGTGGAGCGGCGGTGGGCGATCAGCAGGGTGGTGCGGCCCCGCATGACCTCCTTCAGGGCCTCGTGGATCTCGTGCTCGACCCGGGCGTCCACGGCGGAGGTGGCGTCGTCCAGGACCAGTAGGCGCGGGTCGCTGAGGATGGCGCGGGCGAGGGCGACGCGCTGGCGCTGGCCGCCGGAGAGGGTCAGGCCGTGCTCGCCGACGGTGGTGTCGTAGCCGTCGGGCAGCTCGCTGATGAACCGGTCGGCCTGGGCGGCGCGGGCGGCCTGCTCGATCTCCTCCTGGGTGGCGTCCGGGCGGCCGTAGGCGATGTTGTTGCGGACCGTGTCGGAGAAGAGGAAGGAGTCCTCCGGGACCAGTCCGATCGCGGCCCGCAGGGACTCCAGGGTGAGTTCGCGCACGTCGTGGCCGCCGACGAGGACGGCACCGTGGGTGACGTCGTAGAAGCGCGGCAGCAGCAGGGAGACCGTGGACTTGCCGGAGCCGGAGGAGCCGACGACGGCGAGGGTCTCGCCGGGGCGGATCTCGAAGGAGAGCCCGTCGAGCACAGAGCGGTCGTCGCCGTAGCCGAAGGAGACGTCGTCGAACTCGACGGTCGCGGGGGCGTCGGCGGGCAGGTCCTTGCGGCCGTCCTCGAGAGACGGCTCGGTGTCGATCAGCTCCAGGACGCGTTCGGTGCCCGCGCGGGCCTGCTGGCCGACGGTGAGCACCATGGCGAGCATGCGGACCGGGCCGACGAGCTGGGCGAGGTAGGTGGAGAAGGCGACGAACGTGCCGAGCGTGATGTGCCCGCCCACCGCGAGCCAGCCGCCGAGCGCCAGCATCGCGACCTGGCCGAGGGCGGGGACGGCCTGGAGGGCCGGGGTGTAGACGGAGTTCAGGCGGATGGTGCGCAGCCGCCCGGCGAAGAGCCTGCGGCTGACGTCCCTGAGCTTGCCGGTCTCCTGCTCCTCCTGCCCGAAGCCCTTCACCACGCGGACACCGCTGACGGCACCGTCGACCACGCCGGCGACGGCGGCGGCCTGGGCCTGGGCGTACCAGGTGGAGGGGTGCAGCCGGGTGCGGCTGCGCTTGGCGATCCACCACAGGGCGGGGGCGACGGCCAGGGCGACGAGGGTGAGCGGCAGCGACAGGGACGCCATGATCCCCAGGGAGATCAGGAACAGCAGGACGTTCCCGATGGTCATCGGGAGCATGAACAGCAGGCCCTGGATCAGCTGGAGGTCGCTGGTGGCCCGGCCGACGACCTGGCCGGTGGACAGCTCGTCCTGGCGGCGGCCGTCGAGCCGGGTGATCGTGCCGTACATCTCGGTCCGCAGGTCGTGCTGGACGTCGAGGGCGAGGCGGCCGCCGTAGTAGCGGCGGATGTACGTGAGGACGTAGACGACCAGGGCGGCGGCTATCAGGAGGCCGGCCCAGGTGGTCATGGAGCGCGTGTGGTCGCTGATGACGTCGTCGATGATCACCTTGGTGATCAGCGGCACGAGGGCCATGACGGCCATGCCGCCCAGCGAGGAGCCGAGGGCGAGTACGACGTCCTTCGGGTGGCGCCATGCATAGGCCCACAGTCGTCGTGCCCATCCCCGTTGCGGTGTCACGCGGGTGCCCTCCGATCGTCCTGGTCTGCCGGAAGGCACCAACGCCGTGGGAGGCTGTTTTCATCCCGCGGCGTGACGAGCGTTACCCCGCCCCCACCCTGGACGGTTGTTGATACTCGCCGGTATCTTTGTCTGAGCAAGCGCTTAGACATACCGAGGTCCCTGGAGGTGGCGGCGTGCGCCGTACGGTGTTCAACGAGGATCACGAGGCGTTCCGGGAGACCATCCGCGCCTTCATCGAGGCCGAGGTCGTACCGGTGTACGACGAGTGGTTCGCGGCGGGCCAGGCGCCCCGCGACTTCTACTACAAGCTCGGTGAGCTGGGCATCTTCGGGATCAACGTCCCCGAGGAGTTCGGCGGCGCGGGCCTGGAGAGCCACAAGTTCGAGGCCGTGCTCTACGAGGAGACCGCTCGCGCGGGTGTCCAGTTCGGCGGCTCCGGTGTGCACGTGCTGCTCGCCCTGCCCTACATCAAGATGCTCGCCACCGACGAGCAGAAGAAGCGCTACCTGCCGAAGTTCGTCTCCGGCGAGGAGATGTGGGCCATCGCGATGACGGAGCCGGGCACCGGTTCCGACCTCGCGGGCATGAAGTCCACCGCCAAGCTGAGTGAGGACGGCACGCACTACGTCCTCAACGGCGCCAAGACCTTCATCACCGGCGGTGTGCACGCCGACCGCGTGATCGTCTGCGCCCGGACCGCCGCCCCGACGGCCGAGGACCGCCGTCACGGCATCTCCCTCTTCGCCGTCGACACCAAGTCCGAGGGCTACTCGGTCGGCCGCAAGCTCGACAAGCTCGGCCTGAAGACCTCCGACACCGCCGAGCTGGCGTTCGTCGACGTCAAGGTGCCCGTCGAGGACCTCCTCGGCGAGGAGAACAAGGGCTTCTACTACCTCGGCCACAACCTCGCCTCCGAGCGCTGGGGCATCGCCTTCGGCGCCTACGCGCAGGCCAAGGCCGCCGTCCGGTTCGCCAAGCAGTACGTGCAGGAGCGCACGGTCTTCGGCAAGCCGGTCGCGCACTTCCAGAACACCAAGTTCGAGCTGGCCGCCTGCCAGGCCGAGGTGGACGCGGCCGAGGCCGTCGCCGACCGGGCGACCGAGGCCCTCGACGCCGGTGAGCTCACGCCCGCCGAGGCCGCCTCCGCGAAGCTGTTCTGCACCGAGGTCGCCCACCGCGTCATCGACCGCTGCCTCCAGCTGCACGGCGGCTACGGCTACATGAACGAGTACCCGATCGCCCGCCTGTACGCGGACAACCGCGTCAACCGCATCTACGGCGGCACCAGCGAGATCATGAAGACGATCATCGCGAAGGACATGGGCCTGTAAGCCGACCGCAATCGGTGGCCGGTACAACAGTCACATGAGTCAGGCACTACAAGACCTCCTCGATCTGCTCGACCTGGAGCAGATCGAGGAGGACATCTTCCGTGGCCGGTCCCGGTCCGCCGTCGTCCCCCGGGTCTTCGGCGGGCAGGTCGCGGCCCAGGCGCTCGTCGCCGCCGGGCGCACGGTCCCCGAGGACCGGCCCGCGCACTCCCTCCACGCGTACTTCCTGCGCCCCGGTGACCCCGGCGCGCCCATCGTCTACACCGTCGACCGGATCCGCGACGGCCGCTCCTTCACCACCCGCCGGGTGGTCGCCGTCCAGCACGGCAAGCCGATCTTCCACCTCTCGGCGTCGTTCCAGGTGTACGAGGACGGGCTGGACCATCAGGAGCGCATGCCGGACGCGCCCGATCCCGCGACGCTGCCCACCGGTGAGGAGCGGCTGCGCGGATACGACCATCTCGACCCGACGGTCGTGGAGAGGTTCCTGGAGGCACGGGCCGCCGTCGATCTGCGCTACGTCGACGAGCCGCCGTACGGGAAGTTCGGCGAGCCGCGCGAGCCGCACTCCCAGGTGTGGTTCCGGACCAACGGCAAGCTCGCCGACGATCCGCTGCTGCACGTCGTCCTCGCCACCTACGTCTCCGACATGACGCTCCTCGACTCCGTGCTGCTCGCGCACGGGAGGGGCGGCTGGGCCGTCGGGGATGTCGTCGGGGCCTCCCTCGACCACGCGATGTGGTTCCACCGGCCGTTCCGCGCCGACGAGTGGCTGCTCTACGACCAGGAGTCCCCGTCCGCGTACGGCGGCCGGGGACTGGGACAGGCCCGGATCCACACGCAGGACGGGCGGCTGGCCATCACGGTGATCCAAGAGGGCGTCGTCCGCGTCCCGCGGGACGCGGGCACTAGCTGAGGCCCGCCTCCGCCAGCAGGTACGCCGTCATCGGGTCGTAGTGGCGGGGGCTGACCACGTGGTCGTCCAGGGGCACCGTCACCTGTACGGTGCCCTCCGCCTCGGCGAGGAAGAGGGCCGGGTCGTTGGAGTCGGCGTAGCCGACGGAGTCCACGCCGTGCTGTCCCGCGTAGCCCGCCCAGCCGTGGTCGGCGACGACCAGGTCGGGCAGCGGGCGGCCCTCGCGCTCCATCGCCGTCAGGATCGCCTTCATCGGCTCGCCCGAGTGGGTGTGCCACAGGGTGGCGCCGTGCTCCAGCACCGCCACGTCCGCGAACTGCATGACGTAGCCCTCCTCCGTCGTCAGCCCGTCCGGGATGACGACGATCTCGCAGCCGGCCGCGCGCAGGGCCGCCGCCGTCGCGCGGTGCACATCGAGCAGGCCGCCGGGGTGGCCGGTGGCGAAGAGGACCCGCTGCTGCCCGTCCGCAGCCTTGCGCAGCCGCCCGGCGAGCCGGTCCAGGGCCGCGACGGTCAGCTCCGGGTCGATGGTGTCCTGGCCGTACCGGTGCTCGGGGTCGTCGTTCACGCCGACCCGTTCCGCCATCACCGCGAGGACGTCCTGCTCGTCGCTCCAGCGGTCGCCGAGTTCCAGGCCGAGCCAGTAGTGCCGGTCGGCGTTCGCCAGCTTGCGGTAGTGGGAGAGGTTGTTCTCGCGGGGGGTGGCGACGTCGCCCGCGATGCGCGTCCTGACGAGGTGGTCGACGAGTTCGGCGCGGCTGGGTGTCCCGGGTATCGGCATGGCTCCCATTGTGAGGCAGCCGACTGTGGGCGGCCCTGGCGTATCGCACGCTGGGATGTGCGTCACGTACTCAGCGGGACCACGCTCACATACTCAGATCTGCCGCAGCGCGAACCAGAGTTCCATGCGGACGTCCGGGTCGTCGAGGTCCGCCTCCAGCAGGGTCGCGCACCGGGCGATGCGCTGCCGCACGGTGTTGCGGTGCACGGACAGGGCGACGGCCGTGCGGTCCCAGCTGCCGTGCAGGGAGAGCCAGGTGCGCAGGGTCTCGGGGAGCGCGGGATGGGCCGTGACGGGCGCGAGCAGGGTGCGGGCGTGGGCCGCCGCCTCGTCGGGCGGGACCAGGTCGGCGAGGGCGGGGCGCGGGCCGTGCCGGAGCAGCGGGGCGCGGGTGGCGCGGGCGCGGGCCAGGGCGCGGGCCGCCTGGGTGTCGGCGGCGGGCCAGTCCTCCGGGGCGACCGCGGCGCTGACGCCCAGGGTCCAGCCGGGCAGCGGGTCCGGTGCCCGGTCGGCCGGGACCAGGACCCGTACGACGTCACCCGCCGGGTCGACCAGGGCGGACCCGAGCGCGGCACCCAGTGCGGCGGCCGCGACGGCGTCGGGTACGCCCTCCCCGTCCGGACGGGCGTGCACGACGACCCACCGCCGCCCGTCGCCGAGCAGCGGCGCGACATCCTCGGGCGCGGCCCCCAGCAGCAGCCGCACCAGCGCCGAGGAGCGGGCGGCACCGGTGCCGCTCTGCTGCTCCCCGGTGAGGAGGGACAGCAGCACGGCGGCGACGGACACGATGGTGTGGTCCCCCGGCGCACGCCCCGGGGCGGCCACCCCGAGCACGAAGCCGCGCCCGGCACCGAGGGCGTAGGCGGCGAGGTGTGCGCCGGGGACGGTGTCGGTGGCGGAGGTGGGGTGGGGGCGGTTGGTGGGGGTGGGCGCCGGGGGCTGAGGTGGGGGCGAGGGCCGGCCGGCTGGTTGAGGCTGAGGGCGGCCTGCATCGGCGGCCCCGTCACGCGGCCGCGGGCGCCTGGCGTCGGCGGGTCCGCCCGGCTGCGCCGCCCCGCCCGCCAGGGAAGTCTCGGCCGGAGGGCGCGCGCTCGGAGTGGCCGCGGGCCGTCCGGCTCCCCCGTCCGCCGGCCGCACCACCCCCGCCAGCTCCGCCAGCGCGGAGGCGGCCTCCTCCCCGGCCTCCCGGCCCGCGCTCGCGATCTCCGCCCCCTCCGGGCCGTACAGCACAGCCCAGCCCCCCAGCCGCTGGGCGAGCTGCCGGAGGACCGACGGGACCGGGTCGGGGCGGGAGGCGGCCGAGGCCAGGCTCTGCTGGGCCTCCGTCACGCGGCGGAGTTCCGAAAGGCGGGCCTGGGCCATCAGCTGCCAGACCGCGCGGGCCACGCCCGAGAAGGTGGTCTGCTCCGGCACCTCCAGCAGCGGCAGGCCGTACCTCTCGCACGCCGCGACCAGCGCCCTCGGCACGGTGTCGTGCACCGGCGCCACCCCGAAGCCGAGGGCCGCGCCGCCCGCCGCCACGATCCGGGACACGTAGTCGTCGAAGTAGGTGCCGGACCCCGCCGCCTCGGGGATGTGCACGCCCGCCGTGAGCAGCAGTTCCCCGCCCAGCAGATACGGATACGGGTCCGCCATCTCCGAGGTGTGCACCCAGTGCACGACGGTGCCGGGGTCGTCCGGGCCGGCGATCCGGCGCAGGGCCAGGTCCTCGCGGGCCAGGAGAGCGGACAGCGGAACGGGGGGCGTGGGGGGAACCGTCGAATCCGGCATATGTGCGTTCCCTCCGGCCAGCGCCGCTCCAGTGGATGAAACGTACACTTCGCAGTCGCTTTCCGGCCACCTAGGGTCAGTGCTCGTCAACCTCGTCCCCACCGAGCGAGCGTGCGCGAAGGAGGCCCCATGGCCGTCGACTACCTCGTGATCGTCGTCTACCTGGCCGGGATGCTCGCCATGGGCTGGTGGGGCATGCGCCGCGCCCGCTCCAAGAGCGAGTTCCTGGTGGCCGGCCGCCGCCTCGGCCCGGCCATGTACTCCGGCACCATGGCGGCGATCGTCCTCGGCGGCGCCTCCACCATCGGTGGTGTGGGGCTCGGCTACCAGTACGGCCTGTCCGGCGCCTGGATGGTCTTCACCATCGGCCTCGGCCTGCTCGCCCTCTCCGTCTTCTTCTCCGCCCGCATCGCCCGGCTGAAGGTCTACACCGTCTCCGAGATGCTCGACCTGCGGTACGGAGGCGGCCGGGCCGGCATCATCTCCGGGGTCGTCATGTGGGCCTACACCCTCATGCTCGCGGTGACCTCGACCATCGCCTACGCCACGATCTTCGACGTCCTGTTCGACATGAACCGCACGCTCGCGATCGTCCTCGGCGGCTCGATCGTCGTGGCGTACTCCACCCTCGGCGGGATGTGGTCGATCACCCTGACGGACATGGTGCAGTTCGTCGTGAAGACCATCGGCGTGCTGCTCCTGCTGCTGCCGATCGCCGTCGTGAAGGCGGGCGGGTTCGGCGAGATGAAGGACCGGCTGCCCACCGGCTACTTCGACCCGCTCGGCATCGGCGGCGAGACGATCTTCACCTACGTGCTGATCTACACCTTCGGCATGCTCATCGGGCAGGACATCTGGCAGCGTGTGTTCACCGCCCGCAGCGACCGGACCGCCAAGTGGGGCGGGACCGTCGCCGGCACCTACTGCCTCGCGTACGCCCTCGCCGGTGCCGTCATCGGCACGGCGGCCAAGGTGCTGTACCCGAAGCTCGGCAGCGCGGACGACGCCTTCGCGACCATCGTGAAGGAGGAACTGCCCGTCGGAGTCCGGGGGCTGGTGCTGGCCGCCGCCCTGGCCGCCGTGATGTCGACCTCGTCCGGCGCGCTGATCGCCTGTGCCACCGTCGCCAACAACGACATCTGGTCCCGGCTGCGCGGGCTCGCCAAGGCGCCCTCCGCCGATCACGACGAGGTGCGCGGCAACCGCGCCTTCATCCTGATCATGGGCCTCGCGGTGATCGGCACGGCCATCGCGATCGACAACGTCGTGGAGGCGCTGACCGTCGCCTACAACCTCCTCGTCGGCGGGCTGCTCGTGCCGATCCTCGGCGGGCTGGTGTGGAAGCGGGGCACGGTGTACGGCGCCCTCGCCTCCGTCGTGGTCGGCGGACTCGCGGTCATCGTGCTGATGGCGACCCACGGCATCCTCGCCAACGAGCCCGTCTACTACGGCCTGCTCGCCTCGCTCGCCGCCTATCTGGCCGTCTCCCTGGCCACGCCCGCCACCGACGCCGCCGTCCTCGCCGCCTGGCGCGAGCGGCTCGCCGGACGGTCCCCCGAACTCCCGTCCGAACGGGTCACGGCTCCCCAGTAGAGTCGTAGAGCAAGCAGTACATAGCAGTGCATGGCAGTACATACGCGATGAAGCGTAGGAGAGAAGGCATTTCCTCATGAGCAGCAACGAGACCCCCCGCGGACCCGTCGATTCCTCCCGCGTTCCGCGGTACGCGGGCCCCGCGACCTTCGCCCGGCTGCCCCGGCTGGACGAGGTCGGCGGACGGGCCGATGTCGCCGTGGTGGGCGTGCCGTTCGACTCGGGTGTCTCGTACCGGCCGGGTGCCCGCTTCGGCGGCAACGCGATCCGTGAGGCGTCCCGGCTGCTGCGCCCGTACAACCCGGCGCAGGACGCCTCCCCGTTCGCCCTCGCCCAGGTCGCGGACGGCGGCGACATCGCCGTGAACCCGTTCAACATCAACGAGGCCGTCGAGACCGTCGAGGCGGCGGCGGACGACCTGCTCGGGACGGGCGCCCGTCTGATGACCCTCGGCGGCGACCACACCATCGCGCTGCCCCTGCTCCGGTCGGTGGCGAAGAAGCACGGCCCGGTGGCCCTGCTCCACTTCGACGCCCACCTCGACACCTGGGACACGTACTTCGGCGCCGAGTACACGCACGGCACCCCGTTCCGCCGCGCGGTCGAGGAGGGCATCCTCGACACCTCCGCCCTGTCCCACGTGGGCACCCGCGGCCCGCTCTACGGCAAGCAGGACCTGACCGACGACGAGAAGATGGGCTTCGGCATCGTCACCTCGGCGGACGTCTACCGGCGCGGCGCCGACGAGGTCGCCGACCAGCTCCGCCAGCGCATCGGCGACCGGCCGCTGTACATCTCCATCGACATCGACTGCCTCGACCCGGCCCACGCGCCCGGCACGGGCACGCCCGAGGCCGGCGGCATGACCTCGCGGGAACTGCTGGAGATCCTGCGCGGGCTGGCGTCCTGCAACCTGGTCTCCGCGGACGTCGTCGAGGTGGCCCCCGCGTACGATCACGCGGAGATCACGTCGGTGGCCGCGTCCCACACGGCGTACGAACTGACCACGATCATGTCGCGCCAGATCGCCGCGGCCCGGAAGGACTCGGAAGCGCAGTGACTCACGACCACGACCTGGTGCTCCGCCCGACGCCCGCCCAGACGGAGGCCGCCCTGAACCCTCCCCCCGGCCGCACCGGCGGAGACCTGGTCGTGGAGACGCTGGCCGGGCTGGGCGCGACGACCGTCTTCGGACTGCCCGGCCAGCACGCGCTCGGCATGTTCGACGCGCTGCGCCGCTCCGACCTCAGGTACATCGGCCTGCGGGTGGAGAACAACGCCGGGTTCGCGGCGGACGCGTACGGCCGGATCACGGGTGAGGCGGCGCCCCTGCTGCTGTCGACGGGGCCGGGAGCGCTGACCTCGCTGGCGGCGCTCCAGGAGGCGGCCGCGGCCAGCGCCCCCGTCCTGGCGATCAGCAGCCAGGTCCCGACGGCGGGGCTCGGCGGCGGCCGCCACGGCTATCTGCACGAACTGCCCGACCAGGCGGCCTCGTTCCGGGGCGTGGTGAAGTCGGTCCACACCGTCCGCACCCCGTCGCAGATCCCGTCCGCGATCGAGGCGGCCTGGACGTCGGCGCTGAGCGCCCCGCACGGGCCGGTGTGGGTGGAGATCCCGCAGGACGTGCTGCTCGCCGAGACGGCGATCCCGGTGGTGACCGGCGGCGACGCCTTTCCCGAGGAACTGCCGCCGCGCCCCGAACTGACCGCCGTGGCCGCCGACCTGCTGTCGAAGGCGGCCCGTCCGGCGATCATCGCGGGCGGCGGGGTGGTCCGGGCGGACGCGTCGAAGAAGCTGCGTCAGCTGGCCGAGACGCTTCAGGCGCCGGTCGTCACGACACCGGGCGGCAAGGGCGCGTTCCCCTGGACGCACCCCCTGTCGCTCCAGTCCTGGATCGAGGACCGCCACACCACGGACTTCCTGGAGGACGCGGACGTACTCCTCGTCGTCGGTTCGGGCCTCGGCGAACTCTCCTCCAACTACCACACGTTCAAGCCGCGCGGCCGCGTCATCCAGATCGAGGCCGACCTCGGCAAACTGGAGTCCAACCACCCGGCCCTGGGCATCCACGCGGACGCCCGCCTCGCGTTGCAGGCGCTGCTGGAGACGGTCTCCGAGCGGGAGGACCCGACGGCACCTGAGCGCGTCCGCGCGCTGCTCTCCAAGGTCGCCGAACGCATCAGCGCCCAGGAACTCACGCTGGAGCAGGAGGTGTTGGCGTCGGTGCGGAAGGCCCTTCCCGCCGACTCCCCGTCCTTCTGGGACATGACGATCCTCGCGTACTGGGCCTGGTCGGCCTTCGACGCCAAGGGCCCCAACCACATGCACTCCGCCCAGGGCGCGGGCGGCCTCGGCTACGCCTTCCCGGCGGCACTCGGCGCTGCGGTGGCCGATCCGACCCGGCCGGTCCTCGCCGTCTCCGGCGACGGCGGCGCCCTGTACTCGATCGCCGAGCTGGCGACGGCCCGCCAGTACGGCCTGAACGTCACCTGGCTGATCGTCGACGACGGCGGCTACGGCATCCTGCGCGAGTACATGACCGACGCGTTCGGCGAGGCGACGGCGACGGAACTGGCCCGGCCGGACTACGTGGCACTGGCGGAGTCCTTCGGTGTCCCCGGGGTCCGTACGACCCCGGAGAACCTGGAGCAGGACCTCACGAAGCAACTCGCGTCGCCGGGGCCCTCGGTGGTCCTGCTCCCGGCCGTGCTGCGGATGTTCGCGCCGACGCACCTGGACTGAGCTCCGGCCGGTCCGGCCGGGCCGCGTTCGAGAAAGGTCACACCTTCGCTCCTCACATGGGCGGGACAAAGCGGGGCACCCATGTATCCGTCCACCAGCGAAGGGGAGCTGATCATGGTAGTCGCCGCCGTCATCGTCGGGTGTGTGGTCCTGGCCGTCCTGGCCTTCCTCGTCCCCCGTCTCTCCCGCCACCCCGAACGCGGCACGCAACGTACGCTCGGCGCCGGGGCCCGGGTCGGCGGCAAGGCGCCCGGCATTCTGGGCCGGCTCTTCAGCAAGCCCTTCCACACCAGTTCGCGCGCGGTGAGCCGCAGCGGTTCGGCAGGTCGTCGCTCCCGCGGCCGCATGCCCTTCTGATCAGCAGAACTCAGTTACTGCTGCCGTCCTGCCGGTCGTTTCCGGTACCGGTGTCAGCGGGGCAGAAGCATGCCGTCACCGTCTTGCCGTTCCGCTGGCACCGCATCCCCCACTCATCGGCGAGCTTCTGCACGATCGCCACTCCGCGGCCGGAGACATCCCCCGGCTCTGCTTCGCGCTGGCGCGGCAGCGTCGGGTCCTCGTCGTGGACGCTCACATGAAGGCAGTCGCCGTCCCAGGTGAGGACCAGGTGGGCGTCGCTGTGCGCGTGGATGTGCGCATTGGTGATCAGCTCGGACACGGCCAGCACGATGGCGTCCACCGTGTCCGGCTCCGCAGCGGCCCAGGGCAGGGATTCGAGACGCCTGCGTGTCCACTCCCGCCCGGCGCGTACTCCCTCGGACATGGGGAACGAGTGCGCCCATCCCATCGCCTTCACCGCCACCGCCCCGGCCTCCTCTCCCTCGGCCCACACACGTGCATGAACCGGGTACCCGGCGCCCTCCTCAACAGACACGATGCGGTGGGCCGCCCGCGACCTTGCGGCCGGCCCACCCCAGACGCCAGTTACTTCTCGAGCACGGCTCGAACACGGCCTACAGGCCGTCGCGGACCATCGCGGCGACGATGTGGACGTGGCGGTCGGCGGCCGTGTTCGACCACTCGTTGTCGTAGTTCAGGCCGTAGGGCCAGAAGTGGCCGCCGCCGGTGGAGATCTTCGCGCCGGAGCCGTCGTACTGCTTGACCAGCGCGGTCGCCTGCCCGCCGGTCCAGGTGCCGCTGCCGCCGAGGCGGGACCAGCCCGAGCTGGTGCCGACGCCGATGGTGTGGGCGATCTCGTGCAGGGCCGTCCGCTCGTTCATGTAGCTGCGGTTGCTGCCGAAGCGGATGGTCCCGTTGATGTTGCCGTCGGCGGTGGGGACGCCCGGCTCGTAGCGGACAGTGATGGTCTTGCCCAGGTCGCTGAGGTTGTTGTAGCGGGCCACCGCCGCGTTCATGGCCCGGGTGATGGCGTCGTAGGCGGTGCGCTGGTCCTCGGTGGGGTTGCTCGCCCGTACGAGGGACCAGGTGATGGTGGCCGCGGCGGCGCGTTCGCGGGCCGGGGCGGGAGCGGCCTGGGAAGTGGCCTGGGGGGTGGCGGCCTGGGCGACGGCCGGGCCGGTCAGCAGTGCGGCCGTGAGGGCGGCTATGACTGCCTTGCGTGGGCTCATTGCGGATCCTCCTGTGGGGGTGGCCGTGACAAAGGTTGCGAAACCTCGTACGACGTTCGGGATCTCGGACATGCGAAGCCGCTGTTCGACATCAGATCGGAGGCAACGAAGTCTCTTCGCTGACACGGCAGTTGGCGCGCTGTCGACCGCAAGTATCCCGGTGGGAAAGGCGGCGTCAAGAGTTTCGGCAGGGGGCAGTGGAACGGCCCCCGACCGTGGAGTCAGGGGCCGTTCGCCGGTGGGGCGGGGATCAGCCGACGTCGGACGGGTCGAGACGGTAGACCGTCGACTTCACGGCCGTGCCGTGCTTCTGCACCCACGCGGTGACCTCGGAGCTGAGGGAGGAGTCACCACCGGGGCCCCCGCCCATGCCTCCGCCGAGCTGGACGTAGTGCAGTTCGCCCTTCTTCACCAGCTCCTTGAGCTTGGCGAGCGTCATCGCCTTGTCGCTGCCGGACCAGCCCCACATGGAGATGACGGGCTCCCCGCTGCTCATGATGAGCTGGGCGGCACTCTGCGAACTGGACACGGCCAGCAGCCACTTGGCGCCGTCCTGGTGCTTCTTCAGGTACGCCACGAGCTCGCTGTCGGCGCCTGCGTCCATGCCGCCGGGCCGGGCACCGGCCCCGGAGCCGCTGGTCCCGCCGGGGGCCTGCCTGCTCTGCCCGTTCTGCCCACCAGGGGGCGCCGCACCTCCCGGGAAGCCGCCGCCACTGCGCTCGGCGCGAGGGAATCCCCGACCCCCACCGCCACCACCCCCGGGCCCGCCGAAGCCGTTGCCCGTCGACGGCCCCGCCGTCGGGTTCGTACCGGCCATGCCACCACCGCCCGACCCGGACGGCACCGAAAAGGCGTACGCGGCCGGTCCCGCCACCGCCGCGACCACAGCCGCGGCCACGGACACGGCCAGCAGCCGCAGCCGAAGCCCCGAGGCGCCCGAGCGGAAGACGAACAGGCCCAGGAGAGCGAGGGCCATGACGACCAGGATCGAAGGCCACAGCCAGGTGTTCCAGCCGGAGGCCCGCCGCAGCAGCACCGCCGCCCAGACAGCCGTGACGCCCAGCCCGGGGGCAGCACCCACACCCACCGCCGGTCCGTGCGGAAGGCCCGCAGCAACAGCACACCGCCGCCTGCGCACAGCGCCGCGACGCCCGGGGCGAGCGCGGTCGTGCAGTACGGGTGCATCGTGCCCTCGGCCAGGGCGGAGGAAGTTCCCGGCGTCCAACGAGCCGAAGAACCAGGCCTTCCAGCTCTGCGTGCCGCTCAGCACGGCGGCGCTGTAGAAGCTGTTCAGGCTTGAGCCGGACAGGTTCCAGGAGCCTGCTGGGGTGAGGGCGGCACGGGAGCGCGGAGCTGGGGTTCGGTGGCAGACGTCACCCCGGCATCGTGAACAGACCTGGTTTGTGGCCGCTGTGACGAAACTGGCCGCGTCCTGTGAAACCGCACGGCGCCCGGTAACGACTCGCACAAGTCTTCGTCAATCGCTACAACCTTTGCCCCCTTCCGGTGAGTCATGGTGTGCATGACTTCTGGGATATCCCGCCGCGCGAGAGTGCTGGCGGCGGCCGTGGGTACGGGTGTGCTCGTGCCGCTCGTCGCCGCCGCCACGCCCGCAGCCGCCGCCACTCCGGCCGTGACCTGCACGTCCGCCAAGGCCGGGCTCGCCGCCAAGCTGAAGAAGGACATCACCGCCGCGCTCGCCACCCGCAAGGGCACCGTCGCCGTCGGCCTCTACGACCGCAGTACCAACACGAACTGCACTCTGCGGGCGAGCTCCGCCTACGACTCGGCCAGCGTCGTCAAGGTCACCGTCCTCGCGACGCTGCTGTGGGACGCGAAGAAGACGAACCGGTATCTCACCGACCGCGAGAACACCCTCGCCAAGGCCATGATCACCAAGTCGGACAACGCCGCGACCTCCACCCTGTGGAAGCAGCTCGGCATGACGAAGATCAAGGGCTTCCTCACCGCCGCCGGCATGACCCAGACCAAGCCCGGCGCGAACGGCTACTGGGGCCTGACGCAGATCACCGTCACCGACGAGCAGAAGCTGCTGAAGCTCCTCACCGCCAAGAACGCGGTCCTGAGCGACAACTCCCGTGCCTACATCCTGAAGTTGATGGGGCAGGTCGTCTCGTCCCAGCGCTGGGGCACGCCGTACGGAGTGCCGTCCGGCGTCACCGTGGCCGTGAAGAACGGCTGGCTGCAACGCTCCACGAACGGCTGGCGGGTGCACAGCGTCGGCGCGTTCAAGGGCGGCGGCCACGACTACGTGATGACCGTGCTCACCCACGGCAACAGCACCATGAACTACGGCATCGCGACCATCCAGGCCGTGGCCAAGGTCATCCACAAGGACCTGGCCGCGAGCTGACCCTTCACCACGCGTCCTACCCGGCGTCACCGGCCCGCCCTACGGTGACGCCCATGCCCCTGAGAACCCATCTCGCCCTCTTCACCACAGGCCTGGCGGCTGCCACCTGCCTGAGTGCCGCCGGCCCCGCCCAGGCGCACGACACCGGGCACGCCTGCTCGCCGGCCGTCTCCATCGACGGCTTCTCCGACGCGCTCGACAAGACGACGTACGAGAACACCTACGTCGGCAACTTCTCGGCCCTCGCCATGGAGCGCGACGGCTCCCTGGCCGCCCTCTCCGACCGCTCGTCGCTCTTCCGCCTGGACGCGAGGACGCTGAAGCCCCGGTCCGTGGTCCCGCTCGCCGACGAGCAGGGCACCGCGCTCGACTCCGAGGGCCTGGCCGTCGCCCGCGACGGCACGTACCTCGTCTCCTCCGAGACGGAGCCCTCCATCCGCCGCTACTCCCGCACCGGCAGGCTCCTCGACCGCCTCCCGGTCCCGGACGCCCTGCGCGTGAGCCCCGCGGGCCGCGCGCAGCCCAACGGCACCTTCGAGGGCCTGACCCTGCTCCCCGGCGGCCGTACCCTGCTCGCCTCCATGGAGTACGCGCTCTCCGGCGACGACTCGACGATCGTCCGCTTCCAGACCTGGCGCAGGACGGCCCACGGCCACTTCGCCCTCGGCGCCCAGTACGCCTACCGCACGGACCCCGGCCTGGGCGTCCCCGAGGTCCAGGCGACCCCCGACGGCCGCCTCCTGGTCCTGGAGCGCGGCTTCACCTCCGGCGTGGGCAACACGGTCCGCCTCTACCTGGCCGACCCCCGCGGGGCGACGGACACGAGCGGCATCGAGACCCTCCCGGCCCGCCCCGAGGCCCGCCTGATCGGGAAGACCCTCCTGACCGACCTGGCGTCCTGCCCCTCCCTGGGAGCGACGGCCAAGCAACCCCAGCCGAACCCTCTCCTCGACAACATCGAGGCCATGACGATCACGGGCCGGACGAAGAACACCCTGAAGGTCCTCCTGGCCAGCGACGACAACGAGAACAAGACCCAGACGACCCGCTTCTACGCCCTGCGGGTGAGAACGACCGCCTAGACCCGCCCGGCAGTCCAAGCCCGAACCTCGTCGGGCCCGAGCCGGAGCGCGCCCGTGCCGAGCCGGCCACCTGAGCCGGCTCGGCCGGGGGCCTTCGCCTCCAGCACGACGAGAAAGGCCACGCCGACCGAATCGCCAAGGTGCCCGGCCGGGTGGGTCGGCGACGCCGGTCGCTGATCCACTCCGTGGGGGCAGGCGGCGGCTCCGGATCCGCCGAGGGCGGGGGAGGCCGGAATCCCCGCCGGGGTCCGGGGCGGAGCCCCGAGGTGAGGGCACCTCTTGCCCAACTGGTTCGGGCGGGCGGGTGGGCAAACTCCCCGCTATACGCCTACCGCCGCAAACGCCCCCCGAGCCATCCGATGCAACAGCTCCGCCGTGGCCCCCCGGCCGGGCAAAGACCCCGCCCTCCCCAGATGCGGCGTCGAGTTCAGCAGCCCGAACACCGAGTGCACAGCCGACCGCGCCGCGGGCTCCCCCAGCCCGGGATACACCTCCCGCACCACCCCCACCCACAGCTCCACGTACTGCCGCTGGAGCTGCCGCACCATCTTCCGGTCGCTGTCCCGGAGGCGGTCCAGCTCGCGATCGTGCAGGGTGATCAGAGGCCGGTCGTCGAGCGCGAAGTCGATGTGCCCCTCGATCAGCGAGTCGAGGACCGCCTCCGCACCCGCACCCCCGTCCGCCTCCGCCACCCGCCGCTTCGCCCCGGTCAGCAGCTGCCCACTGATCCCCACCAGCAGCTCCGCGAGCATCGCGTCCTTGCCCGCGAAGTGCCGGTACAGCCCGGGCCCGCTGATCCCGACAGCGGCGCCTATCTCGTCGACTCCGACCCCGTGGAAGCCCCGCTCGGCGAAGAGCCGGGCAGCCTCCTTGAGGATCTGCTCGCGTCGGGTGGGGGCGTCGGTTCTGGTGGCCATGAAAACAATTCTAGACAGGGAGGTTAGCGGTCGTTAACCTGAAGGAAATGCGTTAACGCTCATTAACAAGGTGAGGGGACCGCAGGATGCACGAGGCACCGGAGCTCACGAGCGCGGCAGACCCCGCGTCGGAGGCCTTTCGGGCCAACGAGGAGGCGCACCACGCCCTCGTGGAGGAGCTGCGCGCCAAGCTGGCCGCAGCCGCGCAGGGCGGCGGCGAGAAGGCCCGCGCCCGCCACACCGCGCGCGGCAAGCTGCTCCCCCGCGACCGCGTCGACACCCTCCTCGACCCGGGCTCGCCCTTCCTGGAGCTGGCCCCGCTCGCGGCCGACGGGATGTACGAGGGCCAGGCCCCGGCCGCCGGCGTCATCGCCGGCATCGGCCGGGTCAGCGGCCGCGAAACCGTGATCATCGCCAACGACGCCACGGTCAAGGGCGGCACGTATTACCCGATGACGGTCAAGAAGCACCTCCGCGCCCAGGAGGTCGCCCTCGACAACCGCCTCCCCTGCGTCTACCTCGTGGACTCCGGCGGCGCCTTCCTCCCCATGCAGGACGAGGTCTTCCCGGACCGGGACCACTTCGGCCGGATCTTCTACAACCAGGCCCGCATGTCCGGCGCCGGCATCCCCCAGATCGCCGCCGTCCTCGGCTCCTGCACGGCCGGCGGGGCGTACGTCCCGGCGATGAGCGACGAGGCGGTGATCGTCCGCAACCAGGGCACGATCTTCCTCGGCGGCCCGCCCCTGGTGAAGGCGGCCACGGGCGAGGTCGTCACGGCGGAGGAGCTCGGCGGCGGCGAGGTCCACTCCCGCGTCTCGGGCGTCACGGACCACCTCGCGGAGAACGACGCGCACGCGCTCCGCATCGTCCGCACCATCGTCTCCACCCTGCCCGCGCGCGGGAAGCTCCCCTGGGAGGTCACGGAACCCACGGAACCCAAGGTCGACCCCCACGGCCTCTACGGCGCGGTCCCGGTCGACTCCCGCACCCCGTACGACGTACGGGAGATCATCGCGCGCGTGGTCGACGGCTCCCGCTTCGCCGAGTTCAAGTCCGAGTTCGGCCAGACCCTGGTCACGGGCTTCGCCCGGATCCACGGCCACCCGGTGGGCATCGTCGCCAACAACGGCATCCTGTTCTCCGAGTCCGCCCAGAAGGGCGCCCACTTCATCGAGCTGTGCGACCAGCGCGGCATCCCGCTGGTGTTCCTGCAGAACATCTCCGGGTTCATGGTCGGCAAGGACTACGAGGCGGGCGGCATCGCCAAGCACGGCGCCAAGATGGTCACGGCCGTCGCCTGCACCCGCGTGCCGAAGCTCACGGTGGTGGTGGGCGGCTCCTACGGCGCCGGCAACTACTCGATGTGCGGCAGGGCGTACTCCCCCCGCTTCCTGTGGATGTGGCCGAACGCCAAGATCTCCGTCATGGGCGGCGAGCAGGCCGCCTCTGTCCTCGCGACCGTCAAGCGCGACCAGCTGGAGGCGCGCGGCGAGTCCTGGCCGGCCGAGGACGAGGACGCCTTCAAGGCCCCGATCCGCGCCCAGTACGAGCGCCAGGGGAACGCCTACTACGCGACGGCCCGCCTCTGGGACGACGGTGTGATCGACCCGCTGGACACCCGGCAGGTCCTGGGCCTGGCCCTGACCGCGTGCGCCAACGCGCCCCTGGGTGACCCCCAGTTCGGCGTCTTCCGGATGTGAGGGGACGGACGACGATGTTCGAGACAGTGCTTGTGGCCAACCGGGGCGAGATCGCCGTACGCGTCATCCGGACGCTGCGGTCGATGGGCGTGCGCTCGGTGGCCGTCTTCTCCGACGCGGACGCCGACGCCCGGCACGTCCGCGAGGCGGACACCGCGGTCCGGATCGGACCGGCCCCGGCGTCCGAGAGCTATCTGTCGGTGGAGCGCCTGCTGGAGGCGGCGGCGCGCACCGGCGCCCAGGCCGTCCACCCCGGCTACGGCTTCCTCGCCGAGAACGCCGCCTTCGCGCGCGCCTGCGCCGAGGCCGGCCTGGTCTTCATCGGCCCCCCGGCGGACGCGATCTCCCTCATGGGCGACAAGATCCGCGCCAAGGAGACGGTCCAGGCCGCCGGAGTGCCGGTCGTCCCCGGCGGACGCGACCCGGGCCTGGCCGATGCGGCCCGCGAGCTGGGCGCGCCCGTGCTGCTGAAGCCGAGCGCGGGCGGCGGCGGCAAGGGCATGCGTCTGGTGCGGGACCTGACCCGGCTGGAGGAGGAGATCGCCGCGGCCCGCCGCGAGGCCCGCGCCTCCTTCGGCGACGACACGCTCCTGGTCGAGCGCTGGATCGACCGCCCCCGCCACATCGAGATCCAGGTCCTGGCCGACGGCCACGGGAACGTCGTCCACCTCGGGGAGCGCGAGTGCTCCCTGCAGCGCCGCCACCAGAAGATCATCGAGGAGGCGCCGAGCGTGCTCCTCGACGAGCAGACGCGCTCGGCGATGGGCGAGGCGGCGGTCCAGGCGGCCCGCTCCTGCGGCTACCGGGGCGCGGGCACGGTGGAGTTCATCGTCCCCGGCACCGACCCGTCGTCGTACTACTTCATGGAGATGAACACCCGCCTCCAGGTGGAGCACCCGGTCACGGAGCTGATCACCGGCCTGGACCTGGTCGAGTGGCAGCTGCGCGTGGCGGCCGGCGAACCCCTCGGCTTCACCCAGCAGGAAGTACGGCTCACGGGTCACGCGGTGGAGGCCCGCATCTGCGCCGAGGACCCGGCGCGCGGCTTCCTGCCCTCCGGCGGCACAGTCCTGAAGCTCCGCGAACCGCAGGGCGACGGCATCCGCACCGACTCGGGCCTCACGGAGGGCACAGAGGTCGGCAGCCTGTACGACCCGATGCTCTCGAAGGTCATCGCGTACGGCCCGGACCGCGCGACCGCCCTGCGCAAGCTCCGTTCGGCCCTGGCGGAGACGGTCACGCTCGGGGTGCAGACCAACGCGGGCTTCCTGCGCCGGCTGCTCGCCCACCCGGCGGTGGTCGCCGGCGACCTGGACACCGGCCTGGTCGAGCGGGAGGTCGAGGGTCTGGTCCCCACGGACGTGCCGGAGGAGGTGTACGAGGCGGCGGCGGCCGTACGCCTGGACGCGCTGACGCCCGAGCCCGGCGGCTGGACGGACCCCTTCTCGGTCCCCAGCGGCTGGCGGCTCGGCGGGGGACGGAAACCGCCCGCATTCCACCTCAGGGTCCAGGACCCGCTGGAGTACACCCCGCGCGGCACCGCCACGGTCACCGGCGACCGGGTCTCCGTCACGCTGGACGGCGTCCGCCACACCTTCCACCGGGCCGCCGACTGGCTCGGCCGCGACGGCGACGCCTGGCACGCACGCGACCACGACCCGGTGGCCGCCTCCCTGAGCCGCGCGGCCCACGCGGGCGCCGACTCGCTGACCGCGCCCATGCCGGGCACCGTGACGGTGGTGAAGGTCGCCGTCGGCGACGAGGTGACCGCGGGCCAGAGCCTGCTGGTGGTGGAGGCGATGAAGATGGAGCACGTCATCTCCGCCCCGCACGCCGGCAAGGTCACCGAACTGGACGTGACCCCGGGCTCGACAGTCGCCATGGACCAGGTACTGGCGGTCATCGCACCCCAGGAGGCACCGCAGGAGGAGGCGGCGGAATGACAGTCGACGGTCTCCCGATGGTGGTCCCGACCACGGACCTGCCCACCCGCGTCCGCATCCACGAGGTCGGCGCACGCGACGGCCTGCAGAACGAGAAGGCGACGGTCCCCACGGAGGTCAAGGCGGAGTTCGTCCGCCGTCTGGCCGAAGCGGGCCTGACGACGATCGAGGCGACGAGCTTCGTCCACCCCAAGTGGGTCCCCCAACTGGCGGACGCGGAGCAGCTCTACCCCCTGGTCGCCGACCTCCCGGTGGCACTGCCGGTCCTGGTCCCGAACGAACGCGGCCTGGACCGCGCCCTGGCCCTGGGTGCCCGGCGGGTCGCGGTCTTCGCCAGCGCCACGGAGTCCTTCGCCAAGGCCAACCTCAACCGCACGGTGGACGAGGCACTGGCGATGTTCGACCCGGTGGTCGCCCGGGCGAAGGCGGACGACGTCCACGTCCGCGGCTACCTCTCCATGTGCTTCGGCGACCCCTGGGAGGGCGCGGTCCCCATCCCCCAGGTGGTCCGGGTCTGCAAGGCCCTGCTGGACATGGGCTGCGACGAGCTGAGCCTGGGCGACACGATCGGCGTGGCGACCCCGGGCCATGTGGTCGCGCTCCTCGCGGCCCTCGACGAAGCAGGAATCCCGCCGTCCGTCCTCGGCGTCCACTTCCACGACACCTACGGCCAGGCCCTCGCCAACACGCTCGCGGCCCTCCAGCAGGGCGTCACCACGGTCGACGCCTCCGCGGGCGGCCTGGGCGGCTGCCCGTACGCCAAGTCGGCGACCGGCAACCTCGCCACCGAAGACCTCGTGTGGATGCTGCGGGGCCTCGGCATCGACACCGGAATCGACCTCGGCCGCCTCGTCGCCACGAGCGCGTGGATGGCCAACCGTCTGGGCCGACCCAGCCCGTCCCGCACCGTCCGAGCCCTGTCCCATGAGGACACCGAGGAGCAGTGATCACCATGGACTACCGCCTCTCCCCCGAGTTGGAGGAACTCCGCCGCACGGTCGAGGAGTTCGCGCACGAGGTCGTGGCGCCGAAGATCGGCGACTTCTACGAGCGGCACGAGTTCCCGTACGAGATCGTCCGGGAGATGGGCCGCATGGGCCTGTTCGGGCTGCCGTTCCCCGAGGAGTACGGCGGCATGGGCGGCGACTACCTGGCGCTGGGCGTCGCCCTGGAGGAGCTGGCGCGGGTCGACTCCTCGGTCGCGATCACGCTCGAAGCCGGCGTCTCGCTCGGCGCGATGCCGGTGTTCCGCTACGGCACGGAGGCCCAGAAGCGGGAGTGGCTCCCCCGCCTCTGCTCCGGCGAGGTCCTGGGCGCGTTCGGCCTGACGGAACCGGACGGCGGCAGCGACGCGGGCGCGACCCGCACGACGGCCCGCCTGGACGAGTCGACGGACGAGTGGGTGATCAACGGCACGAAGTGCTTCATCACCAACTCGGGCACGGACATCACGGGCCTGGTGACGGTCACGGCGGTCACGGGCCGCACCCCGGACGGCAAGCCGCTCATCTCCTCGATCATCGTCCCGTCCGGCACGCCGGGCTTCTCGATCGCGGCCCCGTACTCGAAGGTCGGCTGGAACGCCTCGGACACCCGCGAGTTGTCCTTCTCGGACGTGCGGGTCCCGGCTGCGAACCTCCTGGGCGAGGAGGGCCGCGGCTACGCCCAGTTCCTCCGCATCCTCGACGAGGGCCGCATCGCCATCGCGGCGCTGGCCACCGGCCTGGCACAGGGCTGTGTGGACGAATCCGTCAAGTACGCCAAGGAACGCCACGCCTTCGGCAAGCCGATCGCCGCCAACCAGGCGATCCAGTTCAAGATCGCCGACATGGAGATGAAGTCCCACACGGCCCGCCTCGCCTGGCGCGACGCGGCGGCCCGCCTGGTGTCCGGCGCCCCCTTCAAGAAGGAAGCGGCCCTGGCCAAGCTCTACTCCTCCACCATCGCCGTGGACAACGCCCGCGAAGCCACCCAGATCCACGGCGGCTACGGCTTCATGAACGAGTACCCGGTCGCCCGCATGTGGCGCGACTCCAAGATCCTGGAGATCGGCGAGGGCACGAGCGAGGTCCAGCGGATGCTGATCGCCCGGGAGTTGGGGCTGGTCAGCTGATACAGCGCCGCAATCGCTGAAAGCCCCACCAGCTACAACCCGGCGGGGCTTTCAACACGCTCACCAGATTATGTCCGCGGCGTCAGAAGAACGTTTTGAACGGCCTCATCGGACAGCCACTCCTCAGACTCGTGAAGCTCTACGAGTTCGCGCATCTCTTGCTGCGTTGACGCATCCAGGGACCGCATCGCCTCATTGAAACTGCTCACGGCAGCAGAACCCGCACGGACCAGGAGCAGCAGAACATTCCCACTTCCATCTCTTGGGATGGTGAGAAGCTCTCCGGCAGCCGCAGCCACTCCTCGACCGAGGTCCGAACAAGGGAATCGACTCAAGGCTGCGTGTGCCGCCTGGTAGGCCCCATAATCCTCTTCAGCCCGCAAAGAAGACACAATCGCCGCAACGCCATCCGGTCCCTCACTCCCAGTCACCGAGTCGGCCAACTCGACATACCGGTTCCAGCGACGCTCAGCTTCGCCTGGAGGCGCACTCTCGTCATCATCCTGCACGAGGTCACCACACTCGACGATCTCAACTTTCCAATCTGACGACATCCGAACCTCGTTTCATTCAGCAGCATGCTAGGAGTTTCGCTCCGACGCCCATTGGCGGAGGGCCTTGTTGGAGCTGAGGCTCATCCACATCTCAGCAATCGCCCCGTCGTACTTGTTACCGAAGCGGGCACGAATGTCGTCAACATCCATCTGAATAGCACCGCGGAAATCTCCGGCGTCTATCAGCTCTTTCTGCCTCATCCGCCAAGCCTTGGAGGCGAGAGAAGACCCCGTGCTGTAAACCGCCCGATGGTCAGCGTAGTCCATCCGAATTGACGGACCACTGTACTTACTGAGAGGGCTGGATGCATTAGCAGGGACGTGATTGATCTCTTTCCCGGTCCCTGCAGGCTGCAGGTCACCATACTTTCCGCCGTTCGCGCTAGGGCAATTGTGCACCAGAGCCGATGTGGCTCCCGCCAGCACATAGTACGTGTGGAGATCGCTGACCGTGAGGTTGTGAACCGTGGCCGAACCGACCGTCCACTGCTCCACCGAAGTGACCTGGACCCGCGTCCCCGCTCCGGTACGCAGCCACGCTCCAGCCTTCAGATCAGTGGCGTCGACCCACCCCCCCAGCTCAGGCACCCAGAACGGATGACCATCGGTCGCCGTAACCGACGCCGTCTTGGAGCCCTTCTTACCGTCGGTGTCGATCGTGAGCTTGACGAGGTGCTTGAGGCCCTTGCCCTTGATCTCGGCTGTAACCGTCTCGGCCTTGGTCTCGCCCGTCTCCGGGTCGGTCGCCAAGACCCTGTCGCCGATGTCGACGTCCTTGATCTTCTTGGTGGAACCGTCGGCCATCAACACCTTGGTGTCTGGCGTGAAGCTGTTGTCCACCTTGCAGGTCACGGCTTCCGTCGCCTCGTCCGCCGCCTTGCTGCTCTTGCGCCAGTCCTGGAAGTTCTCCCAGAGCCTGCGGCTCAGGCCCCCGATCCGTTTGATCAGGGCCCAGGCCTTGTCCATCTTGTTCCAGTACTTCGCGGCCAGCCGCGCCAGCGGCCCACCGGCCACGAGCGACGACACCACGTTGAGTGCCGTGGCCCCGCAGGAGCCCAACGCCCCCGTGGTGAAGCAGTCCAGCGCGTCCGTGATGCCCAGCTCGTCCGCGACGATCTTCGCCAGTTCCTTGGCGACGGCGATGGCCCGCTGCTTGGCCGCGTTCGCCTGGGCCTTCTGCTGGCGCGCCCGGTACTGCGCCGGCGACTCCTTCGGCTTCTGAACGCCGTAGTACGTGTAGTAGGTGTCGGTCGCCTTGACCTCCCACCCACCGTCACGCTCGAGGGTGCAGGTGATCCCGACGTTCACACAGTCGTCGGGCTTCAGGCCGCTGGGGTCGGAGAAGGTGACCGGGTTGTTGTTGCTGTACGAGTAGCCGTTGATCTGCTGCGGGTCGGAGTAGTCGATGATCGGGTCCGCCGAGATGAAGCGGCCCGTGTCGGAGTCGTATTCACGCGCCCCGAGGGTGGTCAGGCCCGTGGACTTTTGGACCGTGCCGCCGACGAAGCCCTTGTCGTTGACCCAGGCGGGCGACGAGGTGGACGCCGTGGACTCGTCGCGGGGGTTTCCGAAGGGGTCCGTGCGGCGGCGCGTCGTCTCACCGGTCTTGGCATTGATCGCCAGTTGGGCCGTTCCCTGGTGGTCCGACGCCAGGAAGTGGACACCGGACGCGTCCCGCATGGCGATCTGCATGGAGCCGAACGAGTAGTAGCGGGTCGTCGTCACCTTGGACGTCGACTTGTCCAGGCGCAGCTCCATGCCCGGCAGGTAGAACGTCTTCTCCCTGGAGGTGTCCCGGAGGATCCGCTCGCCCGACGCGTCGTACGTGTACTGCGTCACCGTGCCGTCGGCGTTGGTGACCTTGGTCAGCTCACCCTGCTTGTCCCAGTCCAGGGACTGGGTGTCCCCGTTGAGGACACGGGTCTTGGTATTGCCCGTGACGTCGTAGGTGTAGGTGTCCTGAGAGGTGACCTCGGGCGTGGTACTCGTGGCCGCCGTCTTCTCGACGACCGACGACACCGTGTGCGGACCGGAGTTGGTCCCGTTGGGGCCGGACTTCTCCCCGTAGGTGTACGTCCGGGTGGAGGTCGGGGCCCCGTTCAGGCCGTGCCGCGTCTCGCTCTTCCGGTTGCCGATCGCGTCGTAGCCGTATTCCGTCCAGTAGGGAGACACCCCACCGACCGTCGAGGACGACGCCGCCGACGTGCAGGCCGCATCCGCGCTGCCGGTGCCCTTGGCCCCGTTGGAGCTCACCGACGAGGACCACGCGTCGGTCAGACGACGCAGGCCGTCGTACCTGAAGCACTGAACGTCGCTCGTGCCGTTGGTGGGTGTGTCCGCGATCGAGAGGACGTCGCCGACGGCGTTGTACGTGAAGTCCGCGTCGTAGGCGGCGCTCGACGCGCCCTCCACCCTGACACTGGCGTTGGCAAGGCGGTGTGTGCCCGCCTCGAACGTGTTGTTGAGCCAGGTCTTCTTGGCAGTCGACTCGCCGGTGGACAGTTCCACCTGCTCCAGGTCGGACGTCGGTGAGTACGACACGTCGGTGACGTACTTCAGTCCGCCCAGCGAGGTGTTCAGGCCCGTCGGCCGTTGCAGCTCGTCGTACGTGTAGCCGACGGCCTCGGCGGGCAGGTCTCCCGCCGCCGGCAGGCCCTGACCCTGCACGGTCCCGTCGTCGTTGTACTGCGCGGTGAACTCGTAGGTCCCGCCCAGCTGCGGCTCGGCCGTCTTCGACAGGAAGTACTTCGTCGAGACCGGCTTGTAGTCGTTGTTCGCGTCGAGGGTCGGATAGGTGACCGACGAATGGACCGCGCCGTCCTTGTAGCTGTAGACGCCGTACAGCTCGCCCTTGACGACCGTGTCGTACTTCGTCACCGACAGCCTCGTGCCGGTGTCCGGCTCACCCTGCCAGGTGGAGACGGGACGGCCCAGTTCGTCGTACTTGGTGGACGTCTTGTTGCCGTTGACCGTCACCGAGATCTGGCGGTCCAGGGCGTCGTAGGCGAACTCCGACGTGCCCGTGTCCGGGTCGACCGCCTTCTTCTTACGTCCCAACTGGTCGTATGTGTACGTCCATGCGTTTCCGGCGTCGTCCGTCACCTTCTGCAGCTGACCGGCAGGGGTGTAGCCATAAGACGTGGTGACCGCGTCCGCGTCCTGGGGATACTGGATCTGGGTCGTGGTGTGGTCCCGGGCATCCTTGACGACCGTGGTTTTCGCACCGCCCGTCGGCGGGGTTGTGGTGACACGGTCGCCACCGTGCACGTACGTAGTGCGGTACTTCTCCTCGCCCTGCACATTGAAGATCGAGGCGGTGACCCTGCCGGCCCCGTCGTACTCCGTCAGCGTCTGCCCGGTGAGATCACCGTTGACCGGTTCGAAGAGCTTCGGGGACGGGGCACCCGCGGCGTAGTAGGTGTCGTTGACCTGCACCACGCGGTTGGAGCCGTCGTAGAGGGTGTCGGCGACCATGCGGCCGCCTCCCGGCCCCTCGGTCTGCTCCTGCCGGGGCCGCAGCAGACCGTCGTACAGCGTCCATTCACTGCCGTACGACTGGCCGCCCTTCTCGATCTTCTGGGTGTGCACGGCGGTCGGGCCGGCGCTACCGCGCACCAGGTACTCGTACTTGATCGATTCGCTCGCACCGATGCGGTCCGGCAGCCATACCGACGTAAGGCGGCCCAGCCCGTCGTATGCCAGCTTCGTACGCCGGTTGTTCTGGTCGACCTTGGCGGTCGGCACGCCCCACTGCGGCGCGTACTCGGTAGTGGCCGTCCAGCCCGCTCTGTTGGTCACCACCGACTTCGTGGCGAGTCCGTACGTTTCCGTGTACGTGGTCGAGGAGGCGTACTCCGTCGGTGACGAGGCCGTCTCCGCGTCCTTCACCACGAGCGGACGGCCGAAGTCGTCGTACGTCGTGACGGCGGTCGTCTGATAGCTCGCCGTCGTGCCGCTGTGGGACTCCAGGCGTTTGGTCGTGGTCACCTCACCCTTGGTGGGGGCCGCGCCGAGCGTGGTGGAGCCGTCGTAGTAGGTCAGGTCGTCGGAGATGACCTGGGTGCGCCGATCGGGAGTCGCGGCGCACTCGACGCTGACCTTCTCCACCCGCGACACGTACGCGTACATGTGCCGGCTCTCGCTGTCCGCGTACTCGGTGCGGACGCACTGATTGTCGGCGACGCCGACCTCGCCGTAGTCGTCGACCTGACGGACCCGTCCGGTCTCCGCGTCGTACTGGGTGGTCGCCCTCGTACGACGCCAGCCGCCCGTGGCAAGCGCGACATATGTGTCGGTCGTACCGTTCGCGATGTAGCGCGCCTTGCGCGTTCCCCAGTCCTTGGTGCTCGTCGCCGTCACAGCGGTCCACGGAACCGCTACCGACTTCTCGGTGACATCGGCGCCGTTGTACGTGAGGGTTTCGAGTTCCTGACCTGCCTTCCACTCCGTGTCCTCGTAAGAGGTCTCGTTCGAGTCGGTCACGGATGCCGAGCGCGTTGCGCCACTCGCGTTCACGTCACCGTGGAGGCCGCGGAAGAAGACGTGCTCTGTCTTGGTGTTGGAGGGAGAGTTGGCTCCGTTCGAGGTGGCGACGCGCACCTTGCCGTACCCGCGCCAATCGCCCCAGGTGCGGTACTCGGCCTTGCTGATGCCGTCAGCCTTGCTCTTGCGCCAGCCCGCATCTCCGACGTAGGTGTACGACGTGACCTGGTCGTCGTTGCCGCCGGTCAGGTCGGTCTCAATCACGGACTCGACGACGTACTTGTGGAACCAGTCGACGATCGGATCCTCTTCGCCCGGCGGGTTCCATTTCACCGGGAAGCAGCGCTTGGTCGAGGCGTCCTCGGCAGGCAGGTTGCTCGGCGTGCACTCGTTGGGCGCGTAGTTGACGCTCAGCGCGCCGCCCGTCTCGTTCTCCACCCCGGACATGCGGAACCGGTGGAAGGGCTGGATGTTGTCGCTGGTCTTGTCGACGCGGTTGGGGAGCTGCTTGCCGTACAGCTTCACGGACGGGACGGATGCGTCCGTGCCGACCTTGCCGATGTGGTCGATCCGGTCGAGCCACAGTGACTTGGAGCCGTCACCGTTATCGGTGAAGATGTGGTCCAGGCTCCACTCGTCGACCGGGCTGTACGTGGCATCTCCGGTACGGATCCGCGTGGTGATCTTCGTCAGCTTCTTGCGAGTCCAGAAGGTGGGCGAGTTCTGACCCGCGCACTTGGTGCTCGCCTTGCAGTTCTGATCCCAGGGCACGTCCGGCCAATTGGCGGCCGTGGCATCCGTGAGGTCTCCGGGCTCACAGTCGGCCGGCGCGCCGATGCAGCGTTCCGCCGTGGTGAAGATGACCTGGGCCGCGGGCTTGGTCGAGTAGGCCTTGTCCTCGCGCTGGCCGTAGTCGATCCGCTTGAGATATCCGCCGCGGATGTACGGCTTGCCGTTCTCCCCCGTCTTCAGGCCCTGCGTGTAGTAGTTCGTCTCCTTGCCGTAGAAGTACGACATGACGTTGCCGTGCGGGTCGATGACGTGGTCGAGGTTCCAGCGCCAGGCCTGGGAGCAGTAGGCGTCTGCGAAGGTGGCCTTGTAGCAGGGCTCGTTGGGATCGTCGCCGTAGACGGGGACCGTCCAGGTCGAGTGGGTCTCCTCGTTGCCTGTGGTGTATCCGGGCAGCCGGTTCCGGCCGAAGAAGTACTGGGTGCCGTCCGTGGTGGTGAGCTTCCAGTACTCGCCGTTGTCGTCGCCGTTGGTGGTATCGGTCAGCCGCTCGATCTTGGAGTTGTCGTCGCTGCTGAGTCGCCACCTGCCCTTCTCGTCGTCCTTGATGATCTCGCCGGAGGTGCCGCCGGCCAAGGCGAGGGTGGCATTGTCGTATGCCCAGCACTGGTCGCCGTAGGTGTCGTCGTGACCATCGTCGGCGCACGGCTTGTACCGGCGTTCGATGTAGCCGGGCTCGTAGGAGAAGCCCTGCCCGATCCACGACCCCTGGTTGTTCGTGGTCGCTGTCTGCCCGTCGATCGACTGGGAGTTGTAACCCAGTCCGATACTGGGCTGCAGGCCGCCCGGGACGGGAGGCGTGGTCAGTGGGTACGTCCAGGTGAAGGCGCCCGACCTGGTGTCGACGCCCCACTCGGAGGAGGCGGAGAGCCCGGTCGCCTTGAAGTCACCGCCGTCACCACTGCTGCTCGCGGTGGCCGCCAGAACGGTGACGGTGGAGGTGCTCGACTGTGCGTCAAGGAACTGGGGGGCCGCGCCGGAGGTGTCACCGGCAGCGCTCACGGTCGCCGTGAGCGTCTCCTTCACCGAGTTGTTGACGCTCTTCAGGTACGTCGGTGTCGAGCAGCCCTTCTTCTCCGGAGTCGTCAGCACGCACGCCGGGTACTGGGCGAGGCGGAGACGGGAGCCGTAGACACCGCCGTAGGCGTCGGAGAAGTCCGAGTAGTCCAGCGTGATCTGAGCGCCGCCCTGGGCCGTTTCACCGTCGGTGCGGACCACGGTGAACAGGACGCCGTCGAGGCCGGCCGCCTTGGACGCCTTGCGGCCGAGCATCTCGACGCGTATGGACTCCGCGGCCTTCTTGGCCCCGGATTCCTTGGCGCGCACCGGCAGCCCCGCCGCCTTGACCGCCGTGCCGGACAGCTTGACCTCAGCGCTGCCGGCCTCGGGCCAGCGGACGTCATCGACCTGCCTGACCGCCGCCTTCTCGGCCTGATCGGTCCTCTTGAAGACCTTCGGCTTGGCGTTCTTCCCGCGGACCGGATCGTCCAGGTCCGTCTGCGCCTTGGGCCTCTTCATGCCCTCGTCGGCCGCGGCTTCGGGGGCGGATTGCGGAAGCAGGCCTATCGACAGCGCCAGGCCGAGCAGCACCGCCGCACCGCGACGGCCGCTGCGCCAGGCCGGTCTCGCAGACCGGAACCATGGGGGCGAGGACATGACATCTCCATGAGTGATCGGGGGATGCGGGGGAGCAAGAGCGCAGGAGCCAGGAGAGCGAGCGGCCACTGCGCCGCCCGCCCCCATGGCTAAGGGGTGTCAGGCCGAGGATTCCTCGATGCTGGCGCCGGCCGGCAGGACCGACACCATCGCCATCAGAGCGGCATCGAGCGGACCCTGATACATGCGGACTTCATCGATGGCGCCGGAGAGGTACTCGCCGGCCGTGGCTCCGGTCAGTGCCCGGCCGACCTGGAGGCTCGTCGTGCTGAAGTCCCAGGTGTTGTCCCAGGCCGTCTTACCCACGGCCGAGCCGTTGACGTAGAGGACCACCTCGCCGAAGACCGCGTTGTAGACCAGCGCGAGGTGGTCTCCGGCTCCCTGTGAGCTCGGTACACGGTTCGGGTCCAGAACCGTCACCGGGGTGGTAGAACCAGCATCTGCCGCCACGAGCTGCCACCGGGCTGCCGCGGCGCTGTACTTCACTCTGATCGCACTGCCGTTGCTTCCGGTCAGGGCGAGCACCGTCTGATCCGTTGTCGGCTTCGCCGAGGCGAGCCGGGCGCGAGTGGTCAGGGTGAAGCTGTCCTCCGGGGAAAGCAGCCCGGCGGATCGCATCGCGTAGGCCCCTGTGCCGTTCAGGGCCAGGTGCCCGTCACCCCACAGCGGTGCGGCGGGAGGCACGCAGTCCGGGTCGGCCGTGGGATCGCAGGACTCGTCCGGCACGTAGACGGAAGCACCTCCGCCGAGAGTCAGGCCGGCGCCGCCCGCCGCTTCCGGGGACCGGCCGTTCGCCGCCTCGTCCAGTTGCCAGTAAGCGAGCTGGTGGGGCTGGATGCCACCGAGCTGTTGCCCCTCGGTGGGCGGGATGACGCGGTCGTGCAGCTTAACGTCGGCCACACTGCCCTTGAGGTGGTTGGTGTATCCCTCGAGATCGATCCTGCGGCCTATCTGGAGCGCTCCCGTCGCGTTCCAGGCCGTGTGACGCGCCTGAACGTCGTCGGCGACCAGCACTCCGTTGACATACAGCATCATCTTGCCGAGCTCGGCGTCGTACACACCGATGAGGTGGGTCCAGCTCCCGGCCACGGCCGCCGCACCGGAGACCTTCCACGAGCCGAGCGACTCGATGTCGCTCACCGGGATGCGGAAGGTCCACGACGAGGTGTCGACGTCGTACCCCAGCTCGAAGCCGGGCTGCGCGATGCCGTCCTGGCTGACCACGGTGACGTTCTCGGTGGGCAGCGACGGCAGCATCACCCACGCGCTCACGGAGAAGGTGCCGCTGGTGTCGACGGCGGATCTGCCGGCGTCGAGGTAGGCCTTCTCCGTCCCGTCCAGCGAGGCTGCGGTATCGGTGGAACCCAGAGGCCCGTCCGCTTCGAACGTCACTCCGGAGCCGGCGGCGGCGTCGGGCGCTCCACTGCTGCCGGCGGCCTTCGTGGAGGTCTTGGCGTCACCGAGCGTCCAGGCCGCCACGGGCGCACGGCCGTCGTTGACCAGGAAGACATGGCTGGTCGGTGTCTTCTGCGGGTTCCCCGCGCCGTCCACCGCGGTGACATGAAGGGTGTACGACCCCTCGGCCGGTGGCATCCAGCGGATGGTCACCGGACCACCGGTGGACCGGGGACTCACCGTCCTGCGTGTGGTATCCGCCTGGGGACCCGTGAAGTAGTACCTGTACTGCGTCACGTCCGCGGCCGGCGAGTCCATGGTGAAGTCGCCGTAGTCGCCGACACCGACGTGCCACTCGTCGTCGCTCGGGTACCGGGGCGACGTGACCGCGGCGGCCTGGGGTTTGGTGTCGTCGAGAATGAACTCGCAACGCGTCTGGTCGCCGTCGCTGGACCAAGGGCCGGACGCCTTCTGGTCATAGCCGCGGACCGCCCAGCCGATGGTGGTGTTCTTGGGGAGGGAGAAACCTGGCTTCTCGTCACCCGACAGGTCGGAGCCGACGGTGTACTTGAATGTCGCCTGGCCCGTCTGGCCGTCCTTGCTCGCGTCGACCGTGCTCTTCTTGCCCGTCTTCGCATAGTGAACGACCTCTGCGCCGGAGCTGTTGGTCCACCACACTTTGAACTCGGCCTGAAGATCCTCTGAGTTGGAACCCAGGTCACCGTGGTCGTAGTCCTTGACGACGGCGTACAAGGCGGGCGCCTTGGTGACGTAGTGCTCGGTGGCGCGCCCGTACTCGCATGTGCCGCCGGGCGTCATGTTCAGGTCGTCCTGGTCCGGCCTGAGCGGCGGCCGGTTGTAGGTCACGGAGAGATGCGCGTTGCCGCAGAAGCGCTTCCAATACGAGGTGTCGGACTCGCTTCCGGCCTTGAGACGGAACGTTGTGGTGTCCCAGCCGTTGTCGGCGGCTTTCTGGACCGTGTCCGTCACGCCGAAGCGCACGTTCTGGTTGGTTGAGGTGCACGAACCCGCCGGATTCGTCGGTGACTTGGAAGCGACCGTCTCCTTCGACGAAGGCTGATTGGACCAGTTCGTCGAGGAGTTGATCGCGCTCGCGCCCGTACTGTTGACCCGGGCCAGCTGCACCTCGCGCCCGGAATCGCTGTAGGTGTGCACCATCGTCACGGCGAACTCGGCGCTGACGATGTCCTTGCCCTTGAAACCGCCGGTCGGGATCGCGAAGAACTGACGCTTGACGTCGCTGGTGCTGGAACATCGGTACGACACGTCGGAGGGACACCGCCCGACGCCCTCGTCGTCGTCGAACTTCCAGAACTCCGCGGACGAGTAGTGCGACGACACCATGGTCCAGCCGCTGCGGTTCGCCGTCCTGACCACGGGGTCGATGTAGACCGGGTAGACGGTGTCCGCGTCGGTGAGCATTCCCGGGTCAGGAGTGAGGGTCATGGTGCCCGGCGTCAGGTCCACGGCGACGTCGGCCACCTGAGCGCCGTCCGGCGGAGTGGCCGTTTCTCCGACGGCCGTGTCAGGAGCGGAGGGCTCCTCCGGGACCGCCCCCTTGCTGGAGTCCCACATCACGGGCTGCGGCGCCTCGAAGACGTTCCCCCCGGCCCCGCTGTCGGCGGCGGCGAGCCCGCCGCTCGCAGTCTCGGACAGCTTCAGCGACGACGTGTCGATCGGCAATGCCAGCCTGGCCAGCTCAGGGTTGGCCGCGGCCTCGGCGTTCTTGACGACCAGTACGTGCGAGAAGCCCTCGGCGCGCGCCGTCACCTTGAGGTCGACGCCCGGCAGCACGTTGCCGTACGTGGCGGTCGAACCGTCCGTCTTGGGCTTGGGCAGCTTGTTCGGCCAGTTCAGGGCAAGCGTGCGTCCGTCCTTCTCGATCTCGGCGAACGTGGTCCCGCCACCGCCGGAGAAGGACATCGCGGTCAGAGCCGCTTTCGGCGCGAAGGTGCCGTTCTTCTGCTCGACCAGTGTGGTGTCGATGTCCGTCCATGTGCCGTTCTTCCGCACACGGACCGGCTGTACGTACTCGGTGCTGGTGAAGGTCCCGTTCGGGTTGGCGACGGTGCTGCTGTGCTCGTCGCGCAAGCTGAGGATCTCGACCGGCTTGCCTGACTTCGCGGCCCTGGTCCGGGCGTCGGCCATGCTGAGTGCCGGGACATCGGTGTTCTCGCCAGTTGGCGCGCCGAAGGCGACTGCCTTCTCCGCGGCGGGCGCCCCGCTCATACCGGCCGCGAGCAGGGCCACGAGCGCGGTGGCGACCGTCGCCGTACGGCGTCGGGTATTCATCGTGACGCGCTTCCTTCTTCCCGATCCGCTGCTCATCCGACCGTTCCGAACGACACACCCTCGTTGGGCAACCCGCCGGAGCCGGGCAGGTACGTCGTGGTGCCGACCTTGGTCACGCCGTCGATGTCCGTCCAAGGGAGGACATAGAGCGCTCCCTTGGGGGAGTCGGAAGCCTTGCTGTAGGGGACTCCGAGGTAGAGGTAGACGGACCCGGAAGTCAGGGCAGTGCCGTTGTAGTCGCGGGCGGTCGCGGTCCCGGGCAGGCCGGAACCACGCACGAGGGTCTTGTCGGCCGAGCCGACGGCCGTGTCCAGCGGGCGGAGGATCCGGACGGCTCCCACGTCCTTGGCCGAGGCGGTGTCCCTACCGGGAACACCGACGGCGAGCCGGACCGTCGCGGACGTCGTGACGACAGCGGTGTCGGTGTTGGCGATGGTCACGCGCTGTCCCATGAAGTCCCCGGCAGCCGGGGTTTCTCCGAGGTCCACGGCGTCGATCGCCGCCACCTCGGTGTACGAGCCGGACGGCTGGACCCGGAACACGGCGGCACCGCCGGCGTCGGCGGTCTCGTCGATGTCCTCGCCCGGCGTCCCGACCGCCAGGAGCACGTCGGAGTTGTACGTCAGGTCGCCTGGCCGGTAGCCCGTCATGGAGAGCGAGGTACCGAACCCGTCGCCGGCCTCGGCGACGCCGTCGATCCCAGAGCCGTCCTGGTCGAGTCCGACGAGGGGCGTGGGCAGTCCGTCGGCCATCGTGTGGCTGAACACACTCACACCGCCGGCGAACTTGGCGTCGCTGATCGCCTCACCCGGAGCACCCACGGCGAAGAACCGATTCGTCCCTGTCACCGAGTAGCCGAAGCGATCATGCGCCTCGACGTTGCCGGGGACGCCCGGGTCCTTCTGACTGACCGACACCTTCGTCGTCCCCTGCACGTACGCGACGCAGCCGGCGTCGGCATACGTCGTCCCGCCCACGGTGACGTTCTCACCAGGCACCCCGACGACCAGGTACGGCGAGCCGCTCGCCGTGCCTCCTGCCCTCACCGCGTAACCGAACCAGTCGTACGCCTCGGTGGAGGTGCTGGAGTCGAGTTCCGACTGGGTATATCCCTCGATCTTCGAGCCGGCTCCGAGGCCGGTCGGTGTGCCGTGGATGACGTACACGGCTCCCGCGTCGACCAGTTGGTTTCCGTCCTTGGCGACGTCCTCGTACGGGGCACCTACGACCAGGTCGGTGCACCCGTCCCCGTCCGCGTCGTACGACGTGCGGGAGAAGCCGAACTGATCACCGGCTTCGGGAGTCGCTCCCATGCCGCTCGTCGCCTGGGAGATCTCCGAAACGCCCTTGCCGCCCCCGAATACGATGCGGATCAGGCCGGCGGACTTGGCCCCGTTCACCGTGGCCTTCGGGTCGGCGATGACCGTGTCGGCCACGCCGTCGCCGTTGAAGTCACTCGTTGTTCCTGCCGCGCAGGTGGCCGCCACTGCCTGTGGAGAGCTCACCGACAAACCGCCTATAGCCAAGGCAAAGACTCCTGCCGTCGCGGCAAATACCCAGCCCGGACGCATACGCGTACGCACACCCCACCCCTTGGGCTCATCCGGGCAGACCCACCCCCGCCCGCTATGAAAGTTGTAAGCGCAGACTAAATATGGCGCGGGTAAAGCCTGTCAACCCTCCACCGTGCTGCACAGGAAGCGGCAATCCCCACCAAGAAGGAGACAAACCATCCATCCAGCCATCCGGCCGAAAAGCGCTCCGAGCTGCCACTTCTCTACCAGGACACTTCGCAGCCACGCTTACTTCATGGTATCTTCACAGCGCATATGGCGCCTTCCCCTGCGTGCGAACAGACCACCCGCGCATTCTGACCAAGCCGAATGAGGGAACGTGCCTCGTTTGCCTGGGGGAGCGTTACGATGACCGGCCCTGCCGTTTCGGTGGTTATTGCTGCATACAATGCGATGCCCTATATCACGCGTTGCATCGCATCCGTCGCCGAGCAAAGCATCGGCCGGGACGCATTGGAGATCCTGGCCGTCAATGACGGTTCGACCGACGGCACGGGCGAGGAACTCGACCGCCTCGCGAAGAAATACCCGACACTGCTGCAGGTCTTTCACCAGGAGAATTCCGGTGGGCCATCGGCGCCGCGAAACAAAGGGCTCGACCACGCCCGGGGGAAGTTCGTCTTCTTCCTGGACGCCGATGACCACCTGGGCCCCGAGGCCCTGGAACGCATGGTGGCCATGGCCGAGGAGAACCGCACCGACATCGTGCTCGGCAAGATGGTGGGGGTCGGCGGACGCGGGGCGCCCACCTCGATGTTCCGGCGCAACCAGCCGCGAACCGACGTCTTCTCGTCCCGCGTGTACTGGACTCTCAATCCCATGAAACTGTTCCGCCGCGACCTACTGGAGCGGCTGGAGCTGCGGTTCCCGACGGATTTGAAGATCGGCGAGGACCAGCTGTTCGTCGGCCCGGCCTACCTGCACGCGGACGGAATCTCCGTACTCGCCGACTACGACTGCCTGTTCTGGGTCGAGCGCGAGGACAGCGGCAACATCACTCTGCGGACCGGCAGCTCCGAGCCCCGGCTGCGCTTTCTGCCCCGCGTGGTCGACATGCTCCTCGAACAGGTGCCGCCCGGCCCAGGCCGTGACCACCTGGCGCACCGGCACCTGACCGTGGAAGTGCAGCAGCTCCTCGACCACCTGGTACACGAGCCCCGCCCCGAGCAGCAGAAGGGCCTGGCCAGGCTCGCGGAAATCATCGCCCCGCTGTGGCACGAGGGGCTGAACGACCGACTGTCGGCGATGGCCCGCCTGCGTCTGCACCTCGTACGCCACACCATGCTGGACGAGCTGCTCGAACTGGTCCGGTTCGAGGCCGAGCTGGCCAGGAGCGGCGTGGCAACGCCCGTCCTCGTCGACCGCGGCCGCGCCTACGCCCGCTACCCCTACCTCCGCGACCCGTCCCGCGGCATCCCCGACGCCTGCTACGACGTGACCCGCCAGCTCGGCGTGCGCCACCACGTCACCCGCGCGGAGCTGCGCGGCACCACGCTGCACCTGGCCGGCCACGGCTATCTGCACCGGATCGCCACCGACGACGTTTCCACCGAACTCGTCCTGCGCGAGCGGGCCAGTGGCACGGAGTACCGCCTCCCGGTAGCCCACACAGCGGCTCCGGGGCTCGGCAAAGAGGAGGACGAGGGACGGTATCTCTACGAACAGGCCGGTTTCGAGGCCTCCGTCGACATCACCACCGCCGGTGACGGCGGCCCACTCCCCGACGGACTCTGGGACATCTCCCTCGCGATCGGCGTTCAGGGCATCTCCCGCGAGGTCCGGATCGGCAGCAAGCGGGACGGCGAGGTCTCGGGCGCGCCGGCGACGCACATCGTGGACAGCGGCGGCGAGGCCCGTGCCGTGACGCTCTACACCACCAACACCCACGGCAACTTCACGCTCGACATCGGTGAACGCAAGCACGAGGTGCTGCCGCGACTGAGCCTGCGCAGCGTGCGGTGGGCCCCGGGCTCGTCGACGGAACTGGAGTTGGCCGGCCGGTGCACGCTGGCCGCCTTCCCGGACGGCGCGCTCGCGGTCCACCTGCGGGACGGCCGGGGCGGAACCGCCGTCTTCCCCGCCCGCACCGCCTCACAGCCCGGCGGCGAATTCGTCGTACGAGTACCGGTCACCGAGCTGCCGACCGGGCTGTGGAGGGGGCAACTGCGACTGAGCACATGGTCGTTGGACCTGCCGCCGATTCCCGGGAACCTCGTGCCCGCCAAGTGGCGTCGCCGCGGCCTCCCCTGGTTCGCGAAGCCTGCGCCGGGACGCGGACAGGAATTCGCCCTGCAGGTCGCCCGTGTCGACCTGGTCCGGGCCGTGACGCGCCGTCTCAAGCCGTAGGCGGAGTCCCGTTCGGGAACTTCGGCACGTCCCTTCGTGATCCGGATCACTGACCTCGAGGGCATCCCCACGCCCTCCCCCGGGCACAGGCACCAGGGCCCCCCTGGACACAGCGTGAGGTTAGGCTAACCTAAGCTTAAATCCAGCCAACTGGCTGTCAGCCGTGCCCGCAGTGGCTCCGTACGCACGAAAGCAGACCCAGCGATGTCGAACGCCAGAACCGCCCGTTTCTCCCGTCGCGGCATCCTCGCCGCCGGCGGTGCCCTCGGACTCGGTGCGCTCGTGACCGCGTGTGGCAGCGAGGACTCGACGGACGGCGGCTCGGACTCGAAGGCGTCCGCCAAGTCCGGCCCGTGGTCCTTCAAGGACGACCGCGGCAAGAACGTGCAGCTCGACAAGGTCCCCGCGAACATCGTCGCCTTCACCGGCGTCGCCGCCGCCCTGTTCGACTACGGCGTCTCCGTCAAGGGCGTCTTCGGCCCGACCAAGACGCAGGACGGCAAGCCCGACGTCCAGGCCGGCGACATGGACATCAGCAAGGTGACCATCCTCGGCAACTCCTGGGACCAGTTCAACGTCGAGAAGTACGCCGCCCTCGCCCCCGACGTGCTGATCAGCACCATGTTCGACTCCGTCGGCACCCTCTGGTACGTCCCCGAGGCCTCCAAGGACAAGATCGCCAAGCTCGCCCCGAGCGTCGGCATCTCCGTCTACGACCGTCAGCTCACCGCCCCGCTCCAGCGCATGTGGGAGCTGGCCGAGTCCCTCGGCGGCGACATGAAGTCCGCGAAGGTCACCGACGCCAAGAAGCGCTTCGAGGAGGCCTCCGAGCGGCTGCGCAAGGCCGCCAAGGCGCACCCCGACATCAAGGTGATGGCCGGTTCCGCGAGCCAGGAGCTCTTCTACGTCTCCGGCACCAATCTCTCCGTCGACCTGGAGTACTTCAAGGCCCTCGGCGTGAACTTCGTCGAACCGCCGGAGAAGGCCAAGGCGAAGGGCGGCGGCTGGTTCGAGAGCCTGAGCTGGGAGAACGTCGACAAGTACGCGGCCGACATCATCATGATGGACGACCGGTCCTCGGCGATCCAGCCGGCGAACATCACCGAGGCGACGTGGAAGAAGCTGCCCGCGGTGAAGGCGGGGCAGGTCATCTCGCGGTCGGCCGAGCCGATCTTGTCTTACGACAAGTGTGTGCCGCTGGTGGAGAACCTTGCCAAGGCCATCGAGAGCGCGAAGAAGGTCAGCTAGGGATTCAGCGCCGTGGGGGCTGTGCCGGCCTGCGACTGCGGGTTCGCGGTGGCTGGTCGCGCAGTTCCCCGCGCCCCTGAAAGGGCGCTACCCCACCGCCTGACGACAAATCAGGAGTCGTATATGACCACCGCCGTGGCCGCCCCGTTCCGTTTCTTCTCGCTCCAGGTCGTACGGACGAGGCGGCTCGGTCCGTCCCTGGTCCGGGTCACCTTCGGCGGGCCCGATCTGCACGCCTTCCACTCCGACGGGCGTGACCAGTCGCTGTCGCTGTTCCTGCCCCACCCCGGGCAGCCCGAGCCGGTCGTCCCGCTGGAGCTCGGGGACGGGTGGTGGCAGGGCTGGCGCGAACTGCCGGACGACGTACGGGCCGTGATGCGGTCGTACACCCTGCGGGAGCTGCGCCGCGACCCGGACGAGATCGACATCGACTTCGCCCTGCACGGCATCGAGCCGGGCGCCTCGGTCCAGGCCGGCCCCGCCTCCCGGTGGGCCGCCCGGGCCGCCGCCGGAGACCGGGTGCTGCTGCTCGGGCCGGCCGTCGCCGACAACCGGGCGATCCGCTTCCGGCCGCCCGAGGACACCGACCTCGTGGTCGTCTGGGGTGACGAGACCGCCGTACCGGCAGCCTCGGCCATCGTCGAGTCGCTGCCGGCCGGCACCCGTGCCCGGGTCTGGCTGGAGGTGCCGCACGCCGCGGACATCCAGGACCTGGTGACCGAGGCGGACGCCGAGATCACCTGGCTCGTGCGGGAGGAGGCGGGCCGCGAGGACTCCTCCATGGCCCTCGACGCCCTCCGCGAGGCCCAACTGCCCCCGGCCGAGCGGCCGTACGTCTGGATCGCCGGCGAGTCCGGCTGCGTGAAGGAGCTGCGCCGGCACTTCGTGCGCGAGCGCGGGATCGACCGCCGCCGGGTCACGTTCGTCGGCTACTGGCGTCGTGGCGTGAGCGAGGAGCAGTTGCGGACGGAGGGGTAGCCCGCAACCCGCCCGCACCCCAGCATCCCCGCCCCCATCTCCCCTCCCCGCCCCCTCCCCACCCATGTGACCCAAGTGACCACAGTCACGGCAGGGCCTGGTTCCACGGTAAACAACTTAGGTTAGGCTTACCTAAGTTGAACCCGCGGTTCAGCCCGCCCCTGTCCCGCACCGGACTGTCCCCACCGGAGGACCCCTACATGCGCTCGCACCTGCTCAACGACACCACCGCGGAGCAGTACCGCCGCTCCGTGACCGACGGAGTCGAGCGGGTGGCCGCCAAAATCGCCACCACCGAACGGCCGTTCACCGGCGTCACCGTCGACGCCCTCGCTCCCGCCATCGACGCGATCGACCTCGACAAGCCGCTGCACGACACCGCCGCGGTGCTCGACGAACTGGAGGACGTCTACCTCCGGGACGCGGTCTACTTCCACCACCCCCGCTACCTGGCCCACCTCAACTGCCCGGTCGTCATCCCGGCCGTGCTCGGCGAGGCCGTCCTGTCCGCTGTGAACTCCTCCCTGGACACCTGGGACCAGTCGGCCGGCGGCACCCTCATCGAACGCAAACTGATCGACTGGACGACCGAGCGCATCGGTCTCGGCCCCGCCGCCGACGGCGTGTTCACCTCCGGCGGCACGCAGTCCAACCTCCAGGCGCTGCTGCTGGCCCGCGAGGAGAGCAAGACGGACTCCCTCGCCAAACTGCGCATCTTCGCCTCCGAGGTCAGCCACTTCAGCGTGAAGAAGTCCGCGAAACTGCTGGGCCTCGGCCAGGACTCCGTGGTCTCCATACCCGTCGACCACGACAAGCGCATGCAGACCGTCGCCCTCGCCCGCGAGCTGGAACGCTGCAAGCAGGACGGCCTCGTCCCCATGGCCGTCGTCGCCACCGCCGGCACCACCGACTTCGGCTCGATCGACCCGCTGCCCGAGATCGCCGAGCTGTGCGAGCAGTTCGCCACCTGGATGCACGTCGACGCCGCCTACGGCTGCGGCCTGCTCGCCTCCCTGAAGCACCGGGACCGGCTGAACGGCATCGAGCGCGCCGACTCCGTCACCGTGGACTATCACAAGTCCTTCTTCCAGCCGGTGAGTTCGTCCGCCGTGCTGGTCCGCGACGCGGCCACGCTCCGGCACGCCACCTACCACGCCGAGTACCTGAACCCGCGCCGCATGGTGCAGGAACGTATCCCCAACCAGGTGGACAAGTCCCTGCAGACCACCCGCCGCTTCGACGCCCTCAAGCTGTGGATGACGCTCAGGACCATGGGCGCCGACGGCATCGGGCAGCTCTTCGACGAGGTGTGCGAGCTGGCCCGGGAGGGCTGGAAGCTGCTCGCCGCCGACCCGCGCTTCGACGTCGTCGTGGAGCCGAGCCTGTCCACCCTGGTCTTCCGCTACATCCCGGCGTCCGTCACCGACCCCGCCGAGATCGACCGCGCCAACCTCTACGCCCGCAAGGCCCTGTTCGCCTCCGGCGACGCCATCGTCGCGGGCACCAAGGTCGGCGCCCGTCACTACCTGAAGTTCACCCTGCTCAACCCCGAGACGCAGGCGTCCGACATCGCCGCCGTCCTCGATCTGATCGCCGGCCACGCCGAGCAGTACCTGGGAGAGTCCCTTGACCGCGCGTCCTGAAAACCCGAACAGAATCCACGACTTCGTGGGCATCGGGCTCGGCCCCTTCAACCTCGGCCTGGCCTGCCTCACCGAGCCGATCGACGAACTCGACGGCGTCTTCCTGGAGTCGAAGCCCGACTTCGAGTGGCACGCCGGGATGTTCCTCGACGGCGCCCACCTCCAGACCCCGTTCATGTCGGACCTGGTCACCCTCGCCGACCCGACGTCCCCGTACTCCTTCCTGAACTACCTGAAGGAGAAGGGCCGGCTGTACTCGTTCTACATCCGCGAGAACTTCTACCCGCTGCGCGTCGAGTACGACGACTACTGCCGCTGGGCCGCGAGCCGGCTCCGCAGCATCCGCTTCGACACGACGGTGACGGAAGTCCGGTACGAGGACGACGTCTACCTCGTGCACACCGAGGCCGGAGACGTCTTCCGCGCCCGTCACCTCGTCCTCGGCACGGGCACCCCGCCCCACATCCCCGAGGCCTGCCAGGACCTGGGCGGCGACTTCATCCACAACTCCCGCTACCTGAGCCACAAGGCGGAGCTCCAGAAGAAGGACTCGATCACGATCGTCGGCTCGGGCCAGTCGGCCGCCGAGATCTACTACGACCTGCTCAGCGAGATCGACGTCCACGGCTACCGGCTGAACTGGGTCACCCGCTCCCCGCGTTTCTTCCCGCTGGAGTACACCAAGCTCACGCTGGAGATGACGTCGCCGGAGTACGCCGACTACTTCCGTGAGCTGCCCGAGGCCACCCGCTACCGCCTCACGGCCGAGCAGAAGGGCCTGTTCAAGGGCATCGACGGCGACCTGATCAACGAGATCTTCGACCTGCTCTACCAGAAGAACCTCGGCGGTCCCGTGCCCACGCGTCTGCTCACCAACTCCTCGCTGACCGGCGCGGCGTACGAGAACGGCACGTACACGCTCGGCTTCCGTCAGGAGGAGCAGGAGAAGGACTTCGAGCTGACCACCGAGGGCCTGGTCCTGGCCACGGGCTACCGGTACGCCGAGCCGGAGTTCCTCAAGCCCGTCCGCGACCGGCTGGTCTACGACTCCCGGGGCAACTTCGACGTCGCGCGCAACTACGCCATCGACGTCACCGGCCGGGGGATCTTCCTCCAGAACGCCGGCGTCCACACCCACAGCATCACCAGCCCCGACCTGGGGATGGGCCCGTACCGGAACGCGTACATCATCCGCGAGCTGCTCGGCACCGAGTACTACCCGGTCGAGAAGACGATCGCCTTCCAGGAGTTCTCGGTATGAGCGCCACCACCGGCATCGGCACCTTCACCATCCGCCCGCTCGACCCCCTGAAGGACGCCGAGCTGCTGCACTCCTGGGTCACCCACCCCAAGGCGGCCTACTGGATGATGCAGGACGCGAAACTCCAGGACGTCGAGCGCGAGTACATGCGCATCGCGGCGCACGAGCACCACCACGCCTACCTCGGTCTGCACGAGGGCCGGCCGGCCTTCCTGATGGAGAAGTACGACCCCCGGTACGTCGAGCTGACCGGGCTGTACGAGCCGGAGCCCGGCGACGTCGGCATGCACTTCCTGGTCGCGCCGACCGACCGGCCGATCCACGGCTTCACCCGGGCCGTCATCACCGCCGTGATGGACGAGCTGTTCGCAGACCCGCGCACCCGGCGGGTCGTCGTGGAGCCCGACGTGAGCAACAAGGCCGTGCACGCGCTGAACGAGGCCGTGGGCTTCGTACCCGTCCGTGAGATCGACAAGCCGGAGAAGCGCGCGCTGCTGAGCTTCTGCACGCGCGAACAGTTCCTGGCCGCCCGAGGAGTAGCCGTATGACCCTGTCCGACGCCGTAGCGCATCTGTCCCCCCACCGCTGGGCGCGGGCCAACCGCCTTCTGATCCGCAAGGCACTCGCCGAGTTCGCGCACGAGCGCCTGATCACCCCCGAGCAGGACGGGGACGGTTACGTCGTCCGCAGCGACGACGGCCAGACCCGGTACACCTTCACGGCCACGCTCCGCGCCCTCGACCACTGGCAGGTCGACGCCGAATCGATCACCCGGCACCGGGACGGCGCCGAACTCCCGCTCGCCGCCCTGGACTTCTTCATCGAGATGCAGAAGTCCCTGGGTCTGAGCGACGACATCCTGCCCGTCTACCTGGAGGAGATCTCCTCCACCCTCTCGGGCACCTGCTACAAGCTCACCAAGCCGCAGACCACGGCCGCCGAGCTCGCGCGCAGCGACTTCCAGACCATCGAGACCGGCATGACCGAGGGCCACCCCTGCTTCGTGGCCAACAACGGCCGGCTCGGCTTCGGCGTCCACGAGTACCTGTCGTACGCGCCGGAGACGGCGAGCCCCGTCCGGCTCGTCTGGCTCGCGGCACACCGCTCGCGGGCCGCGTTCACGGCCGGTGTCGGCATCGAGTACGAGTCGTTCCTGCGCGAGGAGCTGGGCGCGGAGACCGTCGAGCGCTTCCACGGCGTCCTGCGCGACCAGGACCTGGACCCGGCCGACTACCTCCTCATCCCGGTCCACCCCTGGCAGTGGTGGAACAAGCTCACCGTCACCTTCGCGGCCGAGGTCGCCAGGAAGCACCTCGTCTGCCTCGGCGAGGGCGACGACGAGTACCTGGCCCAGCAGTCCATCCGGACCTTCTTCAACCGGACGAGCCCCGAGAAGCACTACGTGAAGACGGCCCTGTCCGTCATCAACATGGGCTTCATGCGCGGGCTGTCGGCCGCCTACATGGAGGCCACGCCCGCGATCAACGACTGGCTGGCCCAGCTCATCGACAACGACGAGGTCCTGAGGTCGACCGGCCTGTCGATCATCCGGGAGCGCGCCGCCGTCGGCTACCGGCACCTGGAGTACGAGCAGGCGACGGACCGCTACTCGCCGTACCGCAAGATGCTCGCCGCGCTGTGGCGGGAGAGCCCGGTGCCGTCCCTGAAGGACGGCGAGTCCCTGGCCACCATGGCGTCCCTGGTCCATGTCGACCACGAGGGTGCGTCGGTCGCGGGTGCCCTGATCGAGCAGTCGGGCCTCGCCCCGACGGAATGGCTGCGCCGCTACCTCCAGGCCTACTTCACGCCCCTCCTGCACAGCTTCTACGCCTACGACCTGGTCTTCATGCCGCACGGCGAGAACGTCATCCTCGTGCTGAAGGACGGGGTCGTGCAGCGCGCGATCTACAAGGACATCGCCGAGGAGATCGCCGTCATGGACCCGGACGCGGTGCTGCCGCCGGCGGTCGAGCGGCTGCGCGTGGAGGTCCCGGAGGACAAGAAACTCCTGTCGGTCTTCACGGACGTCTTCGACTGCTTCTTCCGCTTCCTCGCGGCGAACCTCGCCTCCGAGGGCATCCTGGAGGAGGCCGACTTCTGGCGCACGGTCGCGGAGGTCACCCGCGCCTACCAGGACTCGATGCCCGAACTCGCCGACAAGTTCAAGCAGTACGACATGTTCGCCCCCGAGTTCGCCCTGTCCTGCCTCAACCGCCTCCAGCTCCGCAACAACGAGCAGATGGTCGACCTCTCGGACCCGTCCGGCGCCCTCCAACTGGTGGGCACCCTGAAAAACCCGATCGCAGAGTTCTGACCCCACAGCAGACGGGCACCCCGGAGTACGGTCCTCCGGGTGCCCGTCCCATTGCCCCGGGCGGTCGGCCCGGGGGACAGGTCACCGAACTACCGACCGATACAGGTCGGCAACCCGGCGGGCGGCGCGGGACCAGGAGAAGTGGGACACCACATGGTCTCGGGCGGCACGGCCCATGCGGTCCGCAGTCGCCGCGTCCGCGAGCAGCGCGTTGACCCGGACGGCAAGCTCCTTGGCCAGGACCAGAGGCTCGTCGGGCACACCCGAGGCGGTACCGGCCCGCAGTGGGACCAGGTAGCCCGTCTCCCCCTCGACGACGACCTCGGGGATGCCTCCGGTCGCCGTCGCGACCACTGGCGTACCGCAGGCCATCGCCTCCAGATTGACGATCCCCAGCGGCTCGTAGAGGGACGGACACACGAAGACCCTCGCGTGGCTGAGGAGTTGCACCAGGGCCCGCTTCGAAAACGGCCCGTCGATCCACTGGACGTCGACGGCCGCGTCCCGCAGCCCGCGCACGGCGGTGGCGAAGTCATCACGGTCGGCGGGCGTGTCGGCCGACTGCGCCACCAGCACCAGGCGGGTACCGGGGACGAAGAGGCGTGCAGCCTCCAGGAGATACGGCAGCCCTTTCTGGCGGCTGATGCGCGCCACGCACACCACCATGGGGCGCTCCGTCCCGATGCCGTGGGTGTCGAGTGCGTCCGTGCCGCGGTCCGGGGCGTACTGCGCGGAGTCGACTCCGTTGTGCACCACGACGATGCGCTCGGGATCGACCTCCGGGTAGGCGTCGGTGATGTCCCTGGCCATCGCCCGGGAAACGGCGATGACCCGGTCCGCCGTCCGCAGCGCCTCGCGCTCCATGAAGCTGGAGATCTCGTAGCCGCCGTCGAGCTGCCGCGCCTTCCAGGGCCGCAGCGGCTCGAGACTGTGGGCGGTGACCACGTGCGGAATGTCGTGCAGTTGCTGGGCCAGGCGGCCGGCCAGATTCGTGTACCACGTGTGACTGTGCACGACTTCGGCACCAGCCACCCGGTGCGCCATCGACGCGTTCACGGCGAGGGCCTGCAGACTGGGGTTGGCGTCCGCGAGGTCCCCGGGAACACGATGCCTGAGCACGGGGAAGCGGTCCGCCCCGGTGCCGAAACGGTGCACGCGCAAGTCGACGAGACGGCGCAGGTGCTCGGCGAGCGCTCCAGCGTGCACGCCCGCCCCGCCGTAGACGTCCGGGGGGAACTCCCGGGTGAGCAGGTCCACGCGCATCGGCGTCCCCATGTGGCTCACACCGCCCGGCGGGAAGCCAGGTCCCGCTCCGTCCCCAGTTCGAGGGCCAGGTCGTGGCACATCTCCCCGTAACTCGAGAGGAGTTCGGCGACCGGGCCGCGACAGTGGGTCGGTACGTTGTCCACGATCCGCTGCCACTCGCGGGCAGCGGCGGAGCAGGAGTCGAACAAGCGCAGTACGAGCCGACCGGTGTCACTGAAGCGGAGCGAGGGGTCTTTGCACAACGTCTCGAAGACAGGGTGGAGTTGACTCACTGGGCGGCTCCGCCGTAGCGGAGCCGACTCACGGGGAGAAGAACGCCGCTCGCCCGCCTTCGGTTCCACGTCTCCGCTTCGCAGCTTCATCGGCACCGGATCGGTGCCCTGTCGCAGCCGATCGCGCACGTCGGCGACCGTCGCCGGGGAGATGCCTGCCAGCCTGGCTATCTGCCGCAGTGAGGCTGCGGGGTTGTCCCGGATCAGACGGCTCGCCAGCTCGCGTCCGCGCGCGCTGTTGACCGGCCGGGCCCGACCGTCGCTTCCCACGCGTACCGCGTTCGGTCCCTCGGTACCCGCACACTCCTCCCGCACCTCGGCCACCTTCTTGGCGGATACGCCGGACAGGCGGGCGATGGCCCGGTCGGACCACTCGGGATGGGAACCGACGATGCGGCGCGCGGCCGCGAGCCGGTCCGCCCAGGAAAGCGGCAGGCCGTGCGTGGTGTTCGCGGCAACCGACAGGATGAAGGCGTCTTCCGGTTCGCCGTCGAAGAATCTGACCGCGATCTCCGGCTGCCCGCGCAGGATGGCGGCTCTGAGCCGGTGAAGACCGTCGATCACCCGCAGCGTTCTCCTGTGCACCGTGATCGGCGGGAGAACGGCCTCCGCTTCCGCCAGCGTCCGCACATGATCGTGATCCGCTCCTTCCGTGCGCGGGGAGCCGGTGACGACGAGTCGGTCCGTGGCCACCATCACCACAGGTGATCGATTCACTTCACGTTCCCACCGTGCCACGTGCTCCAGAGCGTTGTTCGCCGCTTTCTCTGTCTCTCCGGCAGGACTCACCACGGTTCCTCGATTCGACGCACGACACGCCCCCGATGGCAAGGGTTTTCCCCGGCGCGCTGACGTGCTGGCCAGGCTACTGGGATGAGGCGATGCCAAAGAGCCGTACAGGCTACAGGTTGTCCCTGTGCAAGAATATGAAAGCGCTGTCCCGGATGACTTCCTGCCAATGGACGACGAATTCGAACAGACGGCACCGTGACTTCAGCGAGTCGCGCCGCCCTTCGCAGTGGCACCGGTTCCGTCCAGAAGACGGTCCAGTACGACGGCCACCCCGTCGGCGTCGTGTCCCGGCGCGATCTCGTCGGCCACGGCCTTGAGTTCCGGATGCCCGTCGGCCATGGCGACCGCGCGACCCGCCCAGATGAGCATCGGGATGTCGTTGGGCATGTCGCCGAAGGCGACCACTTCTGCGGGCGTGACGCCGTAGGCTTCGGCGACTCGTGCGAGGCCGGTGGCCTTGTCGAATCCGGAGGGCAGCAACTCGACCATGCCGGGACCGGCATGGGTGACGACCAGGCCGGGATCGCAGCACGCGGCGGCCTCGGCGACCAGGTCGGCGTCGGACAACCCACCGTGACGAAGCAGCACCTTGTCGACGGGGCGGTCCCACAATTCCTCGGCCGGCACCAGACGGTAGGGCGCGAGCGCCTTCTCGTCCCCGCGGCCGAAGTCCGCCGACATCACGAACTCGGCCTCCGCCCCGGACGTGACCACGGCCATGCTCACCGGGCCGATCCTGGCGGCCAGCCGGGTGACGCACACCCGTGCGGCGTCCCGGTCCAGCTCGGCCCAGGACAACAGCGCTTCTCGGTCGGCGTCGTAGATCTGAGCGCCTTGCCCGCACACGGCGAGTCCCCGGTAGCCGAGGGACCGGAAGAGGGGGACGCAGCCCGCCGCGGGACGCCCGGTCACGATCACGTGGCGGATTCCCCTGTCGGCCAGGGCCTGGAGCGCTCCGCGGGTGCGGACAGAGACAGTGGTGTCACTCCTGAGGAGCGTGCCGTCCAGATCCGTCGCCACCAGCCGGATGCGGCCTGGCGGCATCACGCGGCCCGCTCGGTGAGACGGGCGTGGACCCCGGCGTACTCGCCGGCCGTCATGGCCCACGACCAGTCCTGGACCATCACCCGGCGGCGGGCCTTCGTCAGCTCGCCCGGGCACTTCATCCAGACCAGTGCGTCGAGGACCGTGGCGCGCACGGACTGAGCGGTGTGCTCCGGGATCAGGAAGCCACCTCCTGTGGCCGGGTCGGTGCGCACGTCGGTCACGGTGTCCCGCAGGCCGCCGACCGGGGTGACGACCGGGAGGGTCCCGTAGCGATAGGCGATCAACTGGTTGAGACCGCACGGCTCGACGCGGGAGGGCATCACCGTGAGGTCCGCGGCCGCGTACGTGAGCCAGGCGAGGTCCTGGTCGAAGTGGGGAACGTAGACCAGTTGGGTGGGAGCCTGCTCGGCCAACCGGTGGATGGCCGTCTGGAGCCCACGTTCGGCCGGTCCCATGAGAACGAGCTGGACGCTGCCCCGGACGAGCAACGGGGCCAGCGCCTCCAGCAGTAGGTCGCTCCCCTTTTCGGGAACGACGCGGGAGCAGATGCCGATCAACGGAACGGAGTCGTCCTCGGTCAGACACAGACGCTTCTGCACAGCCTGCTTGTTCACCCGCTTGCCGGCGTCGACGGTCGCGGCGTCGAAGGGATAGGTCGGCCGACCGAGCGCCCCGGGATGCCACAGCTCTTCGTCGACGCCGAACACGATGCCTGTCGGCCGCGCCCGGTCCAGTGCGGTTCCGAGCGGGGTGCCGCGGGTCTCGTCGAGCAGCTCGCGGGCGTAGCCCCGACTGCACGTCACCACGGCATCGGCGGCGAGGACCCCCGCCAGCAGCAGGCTCGGCCGTTCGGGCGCGTGCCGCCGGAGGAGGCCGGCCTGGCGGGCGGGAAGACCTAGGGTGAGCAGGTCGTCGGCGTCGAGCGCTCCTGAGTAGAGACCGTTGTGGATGGTGAGGAGCAGCGGCAAGGAGGGGAATCGGTCGCGAAGGTGGGCCAGGGCCGCCCCGGACTGCCAGTCGTTGCCGTGGACGAGGGAGTAGGACCGTCCGCCGACGGCCAGCCACTCCGCCACGCACCAGCCGAAGAACGCGGCACGTGCGGCCTCGTCCGCGAAGGGACGGTACTGCTCATCACGGTAGAGGCCCGCCCTGTCGTACCAGGAGTCGGCTCTGAGGAGGAAAACGTCTCCGCTGTGCGGGTGGTCGAGGAGCCGATGCACGGTGGCCGCGGACCGGTGGCCCGCGATCTGCCGTTCGGGGAGGGCGAAGACCTGCTCGGTCCGCAGTCCCGCCCCGTCGACGAGACGCGTGTAGTAGGGGAGGACGAGGTCGTGGTGCGTGCCGTGCAGAGTGTCGAGAGCGGCCGGCAGCGCCGCGCTCGTCAGGCCGAGTCCGCCCTCCGCGAAGAACGGCGCGTACTCCTGTGTGACGTAGAGGCACTTCATCGGTGAGCTCCGGAAGGGCTGAAGAAAGGGAGGCGACGGTCGGAGAGCCAGAAAGGGGCGCGGATCCGCAGTCGACCGCTGATCCGCACAAGGTGCCCGGGTAGGTGAGGCGGGCGGGTCGACGCGTGAATCGTCGTCGGGCGGGCTTACCGGGGGCTCCGGTTCACTGGCACCCACTTGTCCGTGGTGACCGGGCTACCGGCCGGCGCACGTCGGCAGAGCATCTCTTGTCGAGGGAGCCGCGCAGGGCCGCGGTGGAGGAGACGATCTCGCACCGGAAAGTCGTGCCTGTGTACATGGGGAGGACATCCCTTCGGCCATGGGGCGGGCCGGAACCACCCGACCCGCCCGCTCATGCGACAGTCGGCCTCATGCTCTGAGGGGAGTCCTCACTCTTGGCTGTGCTGCTTTCAGTCCCCTTACGACTGCCTTTCGTCGCGCGGGATCCTCACCGCTGGGATCCCGCCGGCGACCGCTGCAGGGAACCCAAGTGGCCGGAGTCGAAGCTCTCGGCAGCTGTCAGGACGTCCGCAGCGGCGAGCCGGTAGCCCAGCTGTGCGCGGCTGCGGCTGCCGAACTCGTCTGCGACGGCCTTGATGTGATTCGCGACTGTACGGGGGCTGAGCCCCAGGCGTCTGGCGATGACCTGGTCGGTGTGGCCGTCGACCAGGAGGCGCAGGACGGAGCGGCGGACGGTGGTGGTCGCGGGGCGCCTGTGGGTGAGGATCACGTCCATCCGCTGGGCGCGCATCCAGACGTCGTCGAACACCGAAACCAGGTAGTGGATGAGCCCGGGATGCTCGACCAGCAGAGCCGTACTCGTCGATTCGAAGCGCTGGTCCGGGACGAAGGCGATCGAGCGGTCGAACACAACGAGGTGGTTGAACACCTTGTCGACGGTGCGGAATTCCGCCTCCGGCGCGACATGTGCCTTGATGAACTGCATGGTGGGGCCGTGCGCGCGCACCGTGTGCTGGTGAAGGACACGCCTGCGGACACGGCGCTGCGACACCTCTGCGTACAAAGGCGCGAGGTCGACCATGCCGTCCGCCTGCCGGGAGCCGCTGGGAAGGGCAACGATCAGTTCCTGCTGGCAGGAGGTGGCGGCATCGCTGATGAGCCCGGCGATGACGTCGTGTCCTCGGATGAGCCGGACCGGCACCTCGGTCTCCCGCACATGGCTGCGGTAGGTTTCCGTGGCGCTCCCGATCGCGGTCCGCAAGGTCGAGAGCGCCAACTGCTGGGCTGCGATGCTGGCTTCGATGGGCCCGCTGGCGACTGCCGACGCCACATCCGGTGGCACGGCGACCCAGAGCTCGCTTCCTTCTCCCGTCGGCACGAGCAACCCGAGGGCCCGCAAACAGGCAGGCACCGTTTCGGTCGCTCGGATCGTCCCTTCGAGAACGGCTTTCCGGTAAACGCTCAGCCCGTCATCGCAAATAGCTGGAACGCCTGCCGCGCCAGTCCCATGGCCATTACACATACCCAACCCTTCCAGCCCCGGTCCGCCAGATATCGGGCTTGACCGCGGCCATTTCCCCGTTTACCGTTGCCTAGAATCGCTGACCATGCGGCGGACAGTTCACCCAATGGGGTCGTCCGCCGGTTCGCCGATCGCGCCGCTTCCCCAATCGCCCTTTCGCGCTGCGTGATGTCCGCCGCGTCAACTACTCAGCAGGCTTGGCGTTCGAGCGGCCGCCGGATTGCCGTGCCCGTTGCCCGGCGAGAGCGGCTCGCCTGCCTGACCTAAACGCATCGTGATACGCGCCCCATGAGCACGTCAATGACGGATTTTGTTCTTGAAACGATCATTACCTACCATCGGCAGTACATGACGGTTCGTTGGCTCTTCCGGCGGACCCTCTTGGTTGTCCTGGCGCGGGCACGCCTGCGTGCGGGGCCCCGGAGGGCGGTCAGCGCCGTGTGCCGCCCGGTAGCCACCGCAGGCTGACCACGACCGCGAGGGCCACGGGTACCGCGGCCGCGAGCATCGCCGCACCGTAACCGGCCGTGAGCGTGTGCTCGTCACCGACGCGGGCGGTGACGGTGCTCAGGAGGGCGAGCCCGAGCGCGCTGCCCACCTTCTGCGCGGTGGTGAGAAGACCCGAGGCCGCGCCCGTGTCGTGCGGGTCGAGGCCCACGGTCCCGGACACCGTGAACGTCACGAACACGAAGCCCCCGCCGAACCCGATGAGGGCCTCCGGGCCCAGGACTTCGGCCCAGTACGCCTGCCCGGAGATTCCTCCGAGCCAGACCAGCCCGGCGCCGAAGAGCGTCAGCCCGCCCACCGTGACCGTGCGCACGCCGAACCTCGTCAGCAGAGTCCCCGTCAGGCGCGAGGAGAGGGAGACCATGGCCACGATCGGCAAGATGGCCAGGCCTGCGGCCAACGGCGAGTAATCCAGCACCTGTTGGATGTAAAGGCTGAGGAAGAAGATGACGGGGCCCATGGACATGTTGATGAGCGCCGCGACCATGTTCGCCCCCCGAATCTGCGGTATGCGCAGGATGTGCAGGGGGAACAGGGGGTCGGCGCTGCGCCGTTGACGGATGACGACGAGGAACAGCAGCAGCAGGGACAGCACGAGCACCGCGCAGGTCCGCGCGGTGAACAGGTGCGAAGGCTCGGCGCCCACGAAGGCATAGACGAGGAGCGTCATGCCGATGCTGGCCGTGGCGGCGCTGAACACTCCGATCCGCTTGCGCCCCGCCAGGGCACGATCGGGTGGCAACACCCGGCACGCGAAGTAAGCGGCCACGGCGGCGGCCGGAACGTTGATCAGGAAGGTCGCCTTCCAGCCGATGAACTCGGTGAGGAGTCCGCCGAGGAAGTAGCCGGCCGTGCCGCCGGCCGCCGCGATGGCGCCCAGTGTCCCCAAAGCCTTGTGCCGTTTTGCTCGTTCCTGGGGGGTGCCGTCGGGATAGAGGCTCACCAGCAGGGACAGCGCGGTCGGCGAGATGGCGGCGGCGGCCAGCCCCTGCGCGGCACGGGCGATGACGACAGCCCCGGGAGAAGAGGCGACTCCTCCGAGCAGCGAGGCACATCCGAATGCCAAAAGCCCCCAGGTGAAGACCCTGCGCCCGCCGAACACGTCGCCCAGCCGGCCGCCGAGCAGCAAGAAGCCGCCGAAGGCGAGGATGTAGCTGTTGGCAACCCAGGAGAGACCGGAGAAGGAGAAGTGCAGTCCGTTCTTGATCGCGGGCAGCGCCACCTCGATGATCGCGGAGTCCAGGTTGAGCATGAAGTGACTGGTCACCAGAAGCGCCAAGGCGGCGGTCCTGTTCATTGCCCATGGGGTGGGTGACACGGTGGGAGCGCCGCCGGCTCCTCTTCCTATCAGCGACACGGGAGCCCTTCACAGACCGGGACGGAAAACGAGCAAGCCCTCATTGGAGGGTTCGCGGGCGGGCCGGGCAAGGTGTTGTTCAACTGCGTGTGCAAAACGGGAGAGAGCCGGTGTTCAACTGCTTCGGTACGCAGTTGAACATCCCCAACGCTTTGCGCCGCAAAGGCGTTCGGTAGACGGTTGATGACGAGTGCCGGAGGTCCGTGCCACGATCCGGCCGTGAAGTTCTACGTTCTGGGCTCATTGAGGTTTTCCGAAGGGGACGCTGTACCGATAACACCGGCGGGAACACGAGACAGGGCCTTCTTGGGAGAACTGCTCGTACACGCCGGCCAGGTGGTGTCCATCGACCACATCGCGGAGGCGACGTGGCCGGGTCGCCCGCCGGTCAACTGGGCCAACGCGGTACACGTCAGGGTGTCGCGCCTCAGATCGCTGTTTCGGTCCATGACCGGACCGACCGGTGACGACGGGGTGATCTCCACCCAGCCGGGCGCCTACCGCCTCGCTCCGGAACAAGTCGACGCCGGCCAGTTCGAGCAGCTGCTGGCCGCCGGGTCCCGGGATTACGAAAAGGGGTTCCTCGACGCGGCCGCCTCCCAGCTCGACCAGGCGCTGAACCTGTGGGAGGGCGAGGCGTTCACTGATGTCGCCGCAGGGGAGTGCGTCGCCGCGGAGGCCCGCAGGCTCACGGAGCTACGCCTGGTCGCCCAGGAACGGCAGGCGGAGGTGATGCTGGCCCTCGGAGCGCACACGGATGTGGTGACCGCGCTCAAGCCGCTCGTCGAGCACCACCCGCTCCGGGAGACCTTGCACGGCCACCTCATGGCCGCTCTCCACTCGTCCGGCCGGACGGCTGAGGCCCTTGCGGTGTACGCCGGGCTGAGATCCACCCTCGCCGAGGAACTCGGCACGGAGCCAAGTCCTCAGCTGCGCACCCTCCACCGGGCCCTGCTGGAGCGCAGGCCGCTGGACACCGGTCGGACGACGGTGTGGCCACGGGTCCAGGCGGTCCCGTCCGCCGAGTGGGCCGGGCCGTCCCAACTCCCCCATGACACACCCGACCTCGTGCCGAGCGGGTCCATGAATCCACTGCTCCGGGCCCTGACGGATGACGCCCGCACCACCACGGCGCTCACGGCGATCACCGGTCACGGCGGTACGGGCAAGACGACGGCCGCAGTCCACCTCGCGCACCGCCTTCGTCCGTCCTTCCCCGACGGGCAGCTCTTCGTGGACCTGAGGGGAAGCCGCCCGGACCCCACCGATTCCGCTGATGCACTCGCCCAGATGCTGCTCGCCCTCGGCCACCCACCATCGGCGCTGCCGGACGGAGTCGAAGCGCGGGCCGCCTGTTTCCGGGACCGTCTCAAGGGCCGCCGCGTCCTGACGGTTCTCGACGACGCCACCGACGAAGCGCACGTGCGCCACCTCCTGCCGGGCAACCCGGAGAGCGCCGTCATCGTCACGAGCCGGTCCTGGCTGACGAGCCTCCCCTTCACCCTCCGGGTGGAGCACGACCGCATGAGCCCGCATCAGGCCGTCCTGCTCTTCCACCGAACCGCCGGCGCGGACCGGACCGGACCGGAGCCGGCCGCGTCCCAGGAGGTGGCACGACTGTGTGACTACCTCCCGTCGGCGCTGCGCATCGCCGGAGCCAGACTCGCCGCCCGGCCGCACTGGACCGTGGCCGATCTCGTCCGCCGACTGAGCGGCCACAAGATCCTGGACGAACTGACTCACGGATCGCAGAGCGTGCGTTGCTGCTTCGAACCGGCCTACAACTGGCTCGCCGAGGAGGACCGCCGACTGTTCCGCGCACTCGGCGCCTACGAACCCGGCCTCTTCACCGGCGCGTCCGTGGCGGCCATGCTGAGCCGTTCCCGGACGGACGCCACGGAGGCCCTGGAACGGCTCGCGGAGGCCCGGCTGCTGAGTGTCGTGCACGGGCGCCCTGGGCAGGGCCGGCCCCTGTTCCAGCTTCGCGGTCTCGCCGCCGCCTACGCGAGGGAGCGGGCGGTGACCGAGACGGCGGGGACCGAGTCCGGGGCGGCTGGTGCGGGGCGGCCGACCGAGGGCCGGCCGGACGACCCGTACGCCTCTCGACACCTGCACGTCATAGGAGGGAACCGTTGATGACATTCCTGGACACCGCGGGCCGTCCCGCCTCCGCCGTGCTGTTCGACTGCGACGGTCTGCTGGCCGACACCGAGCCGCTGTGGGGCATGGCCATGGGGGCTGTGCTGCGCGCGCACGGCCGCCAGACCGACGACGTGGACCAGCTCACCCTGGAGTTGACCGGTGCGTCCATCAACCGCACCGTGGAGCGCCTCACCGAGGTATCGGGACTGCCGGACTCGTCCCGCGATGCGATCGAGCACTCGCTACTGCTGGCCTACGCCGAGATCGTGGCGGAGCGGGGCGTGCCCGCGATGCCCGGAGCCGTCGCGCTGGTGCGCCGGGCGGCCGCCGCCTTGCCGGTCGCCGTGGTCAGCAACAGCCCCCGGGACGTTGTCCTTCCCGTCCTCGAGCACCTGGCGCTGACGGACTCGGTTTCCGTGGTGGTCGGAGCCCACCGGACGTGCCCGCCCAAGCCCCGCCCCGATCCCTATCTGGTGGCCTGTCGGCTCCTGGACGTGGCGGCTGACCGCTGTGTCGCCTTCGAGGACTCGGTCACGGGTGCCCGGGCCGCCGTTGCGGCGGGGCTCGCCGTCACCGTCGTACCGCCGCCCGATTCGGCCACGGCGTCCTACCCGGCCGCCTGTCGGATCGTCGGCTCACTGGCGGAGGTGGTCGCTCCCTGTCCGGGCGTTGTGCCGCATGGTGGCCTGTGAACCCGGCGATGTCAGTCGATCAGGACACGCATCCACCGGCGACGCAGCACCCGGCTTCCGCTGATGAGGAACCGAGCGATTTCCTCGGCGTTGATCGCAAGGAACACCAGCGGGAACGGAACGTCCCAGACGAGCGTCATCAGGGCCGTGAGCGGCACCGCCACCGCCCACTGCGTGAAGAGGTCCACCCTGAGCACGAACATGGTGTCGCCGCCGGCTCGCAGCAGACCGTTCTGCATGGTGATGTTCATCGCCCGGAAGAAGAAGACGGCACCCAACACCAGCACGGTGTCGCGGGCGACGCTCAGTGTCGCTGCCCCCACTCCGTCGTAGAGCACCGGAAGCCAGAAGTACGCCGTTGTCAGCACGAGACAGGTGCCCAGTGCGATACCTGCCGTCCAGATCAGCAACGCCTTGCTCAGGCTCCAGGTCCGCTCCTGTCTCCGTTCGCCCAGACTGCCGCCGACCATGACACTGGCGGCTGTCGAGACGCCTATGAAAACGGCGATGGCGAACGACTCGAGAGGGCTGACCATGGACAGCACAGCGAGTTCCACTGTGCCCGTCCTGCCCACCAGGATGCTGTACGCCAGGATGCCCAGCGCCCACGAGGCGGAACTGACGGAGACCGGCACACCGACGCGTCGGACCTTCGCTGAAACCCCGTCTCTGAAGCCGTCCACGCAGTCCCGCACTCGAAAGGCCATATCGTTCCGGGACAGGTACACATAACCCACCAGCAGCAGCGCCTCGACGCAGGTACTGCCCAGTGTGGCCCAGCCGGCGCCTCTGACGCCGTACGAGGGCAGCCCCCAGTGGCCGAAGACGAGCCCGTACGCCAGGGTCAGATGCAGGATGATCCCCACCAGGGCGCAGGACGCCGAGACCCGGGCCCTGGCCATGCACCGCAGGGCGGCCGCCAGGGAGGAGATGACCGCGAAAGGCAGGATCATCCCTATGACGGCCCTGACGTACTGCGCGCCCAAGTCGATGACCCGGGGGTCCTCCGTGGCCACGGCAACCAGAGGTCTGGCCCACAGCAGGCAGACGACCAAGGCGACGAGAGCGATACCGACTGTGACCGCTGTGGTCACCGCGGTCGCGCGCCGGGCCCTGGCCGCGTCACCACTGCCCCGGAACTGCGCGATGATCACGGCGCCGCCGTCGGCCATGCCCATGGTGGCCAGCATGACGACGAAGACGACACGGCTTCCGTAGCCGATGGCGGCGATCTCGTCGGTGCCGAGCCGGGCCACGAGCACTGCGTCGACCATGGTGCGTGAGGTCGACATCAAGGCCTGCAGAGTCACCGGCACCGCTGTCGTCACCAGCGCCGAGACGAACGCCCGGTCGCGAGCCAGCCGAAGACCGGTCGGCTCGCTGGGCACGGCGGCACTTACCGTCTCAGTCATGAAGGTCCCGGGCGATGGGCTCCGTGGTGCTGAACCCGGTGAACCGCCCGGTGAAACCCGCTCGTTGCGGAGAGCAGGCCATGACGCCGACTTGGCACGTCGCGGGCAGCGGCAGGTACCCCAGTCGCAGCAGCTGCCAGTCACCGGCCGTGGTCAGGTACTGGACGCGGACCGCGGTGCCGTGCCGGGTCATCCGGATGGTGACGGAGTCGGCGGCCTCGGGGGCCGTGATCACCGACCAGTCGGAGAAGTCCCGGGTGATGACACAGCTGAGGTGGGTCAGGCCGTCGGTGAACTCGACGCCGGTCTTGACCCAGTTGTTCTCGTCCGCCCTGAGCATCAGCCCCGTCTGGTCGTAGAGCGCCTCGTACTCTCCGGAGAGAGTCACCTGTGCGGTGAAGTCTCCCGTCACCTCACGCCCTAGGAAGTGCCCGTCGTCGCGGACGAAGCCGTAGAACGTCTCCCTCCAGAAGTCCGTTCTGTCGCCGGTGGTGATGACCAGAGCGTCTTCGTCCACGGACCAGCGCGGGGGTTCGTTCAGCCACTGCATGTTGTCGAACATGTGCTCTCCAGTGCGGCGTCGAGGAGGATGCTTCCATGGCTCAGACTGCCGGATCCGGCTCGGGCCCAGCCGCGCCGGTCACTGTCCTTGCCACTCGATCGGCCTCTGCGAGGACGAGCTTCAAGTACCTGTCGGAGAGCCGGGTCACGGCGGGCAGCACTCGGCATACGTCGATGCTCTGGTCGGCGAAGGGCAGGGCCAGCCCCGCGACAGGGAGCACTTCGGGATCGGGACGGGCATCGAACCGGACGCCGCACACTGCTCCGTCCAGGGGCTGTCCCGAGTCGAGGACCGCCCCGATCACCAGGACGCTCTCCCCGTTCACTTCGCCCCTGATCACAGCGAGGCCCCGGCCGTCGCCGGCGACGGCGGACAGCTCGCGCCGGAAGTCGAGCGCCAGGCCGTTCGCCTCGAAGTCGCCGAAAGCAGCGGCGAGTTCCACATCCGGCCCGGGCCACTTCCGGACGAACCTCCGGTAGTTGAGGCGTTCCGTCGCCCGGTTACCCGCGACACTGCGCTTGTGCGGCAGATGGATGCCGTAGACGTCCCGGCCCATGACGATCGGTGTGCCGGTGGCGCAGATGCGGTGCGCCCACTCGAGATCCTCCACGCCGTACCCACGGAAGTCCTCGTCGAAATAGAGGTCGTTCTCCACCACCAGCGCAGTCGGCAGGGCAATGAGCGCGGTCCAGGCGAACGCCCAGGGAACGACGTGGTCGACCTGCAGCCGCATGTCCATCCGGACCTCGTCCGCCGCGTCGAGTTCGGCCAGCTTCTCCCGGTAGTGGCCGAACGGCCTGACGTCGACATCGTCGACGTCGCTGTTGTTGTTGTCGTAACCGATCATCTGGCCGATCACGCAGACGTTCTGACCGTAGGCGAAGTGCTTGCGGTAGAGGTTCTCCAGAAACCGCGGGGGGAGGGCCATGTCCGCGTCCAGCTGGACCATCACTTGTCCGGAAGCCTGCCGCATGGCCATGTTCCTGGCCCGGGTGATCTGCCACTCGTCGCCGGACAGCACGGAGACGACGGTGAGGCGGTCCGTGAACTCCTGGCACAGCGCCACGTACTCCGGTGAGTACTCCATGACCCCTACGAGCACCTCGAACTCGCCCTTTTCCAGCGACTGTTCGGCCAGCGACTCGAAGCACAGCCGAATGTTGTCCAGCCGTTGTTTGTAGGGGATGACGATGCTGAACTTGGGCCCGCTCACGCAGCGCTCCCCGCGGATTCGATGTCGAACAGGACCTTGCAGCTCGACGATCGGGTCGGCGTCATCGACTTGCTGCTCATGTCGCACCCGAGCGTGGCGAAGCCGTCCTGGAAGTCCGCCAGCGGTATCACATGGCTGACCAGGCGCTCCGCAGGAATCCGACCGCTGGTGATGAGGTGGAATGCCTCCAGGAAGGAGCCGTGGAGGGAGTCGATGGAGCCGATCACCGACAGGCTGCGGTCCGCGAGGTGCATGCCGTCGATCGTGAACCGCCTCTCCTTCAGACCGATCGACATGAAGGTGCCACCGCATGCCATCAGTGGATAGAGCTCTTCGAGCAGCCCCGAGGTGGTGTCGACCACGACGTCGAGGGGCGCGTCCGTACTGCCGAAATGGCTGCTGCGGGCGTCGTCGAGGGAAGCGTAGGCGCGGGCCCCGTCCGGCAACCGGTCCTGCGCGAACGACAGTCGTTCGGGCGACGTCTCGATCACGGCGGGGGCGAGCCCCTTCAGGCTCAGGGCCCAGGCGTACAGCAACCCGAGCGGGCCGGCCCCGAAGACGTACGTGTACGCGGCCATGGACGGCGGCTGGATCTTGCGGACCCCGCTCAGCACGCAGCTCAGGGGTTCGGTCAGGGCCGCTGCCTGCAGCGACACATGGTCGGGGAGCACGTGAACGAACCGGGACGTGGTGAGGAACCGGTCGGCGAACGCACCGTCGTAGCTGACGCCGCTCTCGGTGCCCATCTTGTTGACACAGTGGTTGATCCGCTGAGTCCGGCACATCCGGCACTGGCCGCAGTACGGAGTGGGATTGATGACCACCCGGTCACCGACCTTGACGTTCGTGACAGCCGGCCCGCACTCGGCCACGACACCCGTCGCTTCGTGTCCCAGCGTCACGCCAGGGACGGCAATGGGGTACGAACCCGACACGATGCCGAGATCCGTTCCGCATATCCCGCAGAACCTGATGTCGACCACCACGTCGTCGGGACCGGTGGCACGGAGGTCGGGCACCTCCTCGAGAGCCACGTTCCAGGCGCCGTGGTACTTCAGAGCCCGCATGCCGATTACTCACTTTCCAGTTGCTGTAGGGACGTTCGCAGAGAGGTCAGGATGTCGTGCACATCGGACTCGGTGGTCGTCAACGGAGGCCGGACCTTCACCGTGTTGCCGAATCCGTACCGGCTTCCGCGGACGATCACGCCGTTCTCCCGCGAAATCGCGATGAACCGGGCCACGTCGGCGGCCGAGGGGAGGTCGAAAGCGAGCATCAGCCCGATGCCCTTGACGTTGCTGACGCGTGGGAAGAACGCCGAGAGCTCGGTCAGGCCGTCTCTGAGAATCTTGGAGACGATGGCGACGTTCTCCAGGATCTCGTGGTCCCTGATGTACTTCACCGTCGCCTCGAGCGCGACCAGGGCCAGCGGGTTCGCCCCGGAGGTAGTCGAATGCTCCCAGGATTCGAGGACGTCCAGTTCCTTGCGCATGAGAACGCCGGCGACCGGGATACCGATGCCTCCGGCTCCCTTGGCGAAGGTGATGATGTCCGGCTTCAGCTCCTTGGCGTACCCATTCGAGGCGAAAAAGGTCCCGGTCCTGCCGAAACCGGTCTGCACCTCGTCGGCGATGATGAGAATTCCATGCCGGTCACAGATGTCCCGCAGCACGGAGTAGTACTCCACAGGCGGTGTGATGTTGCCGCCGTTGCCGAGTACGGGCTCGATGATGAGCGCGGCGACCTGCCCGCTCGATGCGAACTCGACAAAGTCTTCGAGGCGTTGCGCGCACAGCATTCCGCAGCTCTCCGGGACCTGGCGGTAGAAGCACCGAGCGCAGTCCGGGGCCGGTATCTTCAGGGAACCCGCTATCGGCAGATGGAAGCTGCGCTGCCGAAACGCGTTGCCGGACATGCCGGTCGCCGCGATGCTCTGCCCGTGATGCGAGAGGAACAGGGAGACGACGTCGGTTCGTCCGGTGGCCTTCTGGGCCATGCGCACAGCGCATTCGTTGGCCGTCGAGCCGATGATGTCCCGGAACCAGTAGCTGTCGATGTGGTCGGGCAGGAAAGCACGCAGCAACTCGAAGATCTCGCGCGACTTGGCCTTGGTCAGATCGGAGGACAAGTGCGCGCACCTGTCCAGCTGGGCGTGCACCGCATCGGTGACTTCGGGCAGTGTGTAGCCAAGGGAGACGTTGAACGTCCCCGAGGCACAGTCGATGTGTTTCTTCCCCTGAATGTAGAGGTGGGCGCCCCGCCCAATGACGGACTCAAACGGGGCAGTTGTCGCCCCCGTAGCTGACTTCACAAGACTCCTTCCCCCTGGGCCGAGCCCGTGCGCATGGGGACGCATAGGTCGCCGATGCCGATCGGCAGCGAGGCTAAAAGGCGGATTGCGAACCCGTCAACGATCATGCATGAACTTGCAGCAAGTCCGTCATTGACCCGAAAACCGCGGGAACAGCTCCCAGGAATGTTGCAGGAAGTTACCCGGGGGCCGTCGACGCCCCTGACAACCCGACATGCGATCTGTACCTTTTCAAGGCTTTTTGATACCTCCTGACGATGGCGATATTGGGGCAATTCAGCCTGCTGGTGGAGGAGTGCACGGCCCGACACCGCAGGGTTGACACTCGTCGACGCCGGGCCCCTAGGATCACCTTTCACGGGCTGGGAAAAACTTCAGCAAGGCCTTTCAGCCCTCATTCATGAAGGGTTCTCCAGGGGAAGGGGGTGTGCAAAATGACAAGCACTTTCGTGGCCGATAACGAGCAGACGCGTCGCCTCGAGATCAGCTCGGTAATCACCGAGATGGTCGAGCCCGCGGCGATGAGCTGCGGCATGGAATGCGTCGAGAGCGAGGGGACTTACCCCTGGCCGTAAGCCGTCACGTTCGACGCGTGCCGGACGGCCGGCTTCATGGGCCCGCGATTCTGACGTGCTTGCGAAAGGCGGCCGACCCCACCATGGCCGGGAAGAGCCTCCGGGACTGGTGGACTTCCGGTGCCGGACCCGTTTCACCTGCGGTGCGACTCGGGTCCGGCACTGGGTGCGGGGTGGCCGTGAGGGTTCAGGTGCGTCCGCACTGTCTCGGCGGCTGAGGATCGGCCGGGGGTAACGGAGTTAGGTGAGTTCGGTGACATCAGCAACGAAGAGCGATCCGCCGCTGGTGATTCCAGTCGGTGACTTCGGCAGGGCCATGTCACGCCAACTGATCGCCGAGATGCCATCGGCGACGGTCGTGGATCACCCGACCGCTTGCTCTGCGGATACCTCATCACCGCTCGTTCTCGCCACATGGCGCGAAGTGCCGGCCCTCGCGAGGAGCCTTGACCGACTTCCGCGGATCCCGTGGTGGATACCCGTTGTCTATGACCACCCGATGATTCGAGTAGGGCCTGTGCTGGGCCGGAACCTGCCCGGCTGCTATGACTGCCTGGCCGGTCGCATGCTGTCCGCGGCCGAGAATCCCGCACTGAAGCGGGACATGTGGGACATGTACGACCATGATGCCGCACTCGGAATCCATGGCTACCTTGAGCACCATGCTGTCATCGCAGCCTCCCTGACATCGGCGCTGTGCCGGTCCGCCCCGGAAGCGCTGCGAGAAGTCCAGGTGTACGACGTTCTCCACGGCACCCTTGACCGGCACACCTTCGTTCCGTTGCCCAATTGCGAACGCTGGCCGAAGACTTCGACAATGGCAGGAGCGGTCCGATGACGACTGCTGATGGCTTCGCCGAAGTGGCAACGTATCGCATCCGCGACGGGCTGATGCGATATCGCAGCGGGAACGCCTATGTCATTGAAGGCGGGCCGGTCGGGATAGCCCTCCAAGGCACCGGCGCAGTCGAGGTCCTTCCTGAGTTCTGTGACCTCCTCGAAAGCGGCCGCACGGTGAGGGAGCTCTCCGGCCTCCTGAAAATCCCCGTCGGGGATGTCGTCGGCACTCTTTCCGTGCTGCGGAAGGCGGGACTTCTTCAGCAACTGCCCGCCGACCCATTGCCGGATGATCTACCCGACAGCATGCGGACTTTCGTCTCGAGGTCGGTCGGATTCACCGGGCGTTTCGGTTCCGCTGCCGAAGCTGTCCGTGACATGGGCCACTGGCGGGTCCTGGTGGGCGGTGCGAAAAAACTTGCGGACAACATCCGTGAGACTCTCGAGAGCTCATGGGTCTCCACGGAGGCGTACTCCGCCGAGAGGCTCGCGAAGCTGTTCGGCGCGACGGATGCTCCACATCGCAAAGTGCTGGTGATCGAGGCGTTCGAGGCCGGGGGCTTCACCCCGTCCGAGTCGCTCGTCCTGTCCCACCGGTACGGGGCCTTCTGGCTGGGCGGCGGCTCGTCGGGAAACCGCGGGTTCGTCGGGCCGATCTCGCACCGGGACTTCTCATGCTCTGCCTGTCTCCAGTCGGCGCGGACCGATCGAGCTGCGGCGGAGCCGTCGGCCGAGACAGCGATCCCGCTCGGCCTGGTGGCCGGCCTCGCGGCCGGCGAGGCGGTCCATCTCATGACCGGCGTGGGCAGGAACCGTTCGGTCAACCAGACCGTCGACCTGGTCTGGGATCCAGCGGCCGGCGGGCTGTCGTCGGGCACCACACGTATGTACCGCCGCTGGACCTGCGCTACGTGCGGCGCCCCTGAATCAGGCGCGGACCAGCAGCGGCCCTGGGCCTACGAACAGGACATCGCGCTTCCTCCGCGCGGCATCCCCAGGCCGGCCGTATCCCGCCTGACGGCTCTGGGAGGGCCCAAGAAGGTGAAGCGGAGCCTTCCCACCTGTGCGTCGGTCAGTCGGGCGGACCTGGCCGGTGCCGACGGGCTCCGGACCATGGGCACACTGCTGGACCGGGTCGTCGGACTTCGGCCGGCGGCCGGGGACGGCACCGCACGTCGGCGTGCACCGTCGGCCGGGAACCTCGAGTCGGCTCAGGCCTGTGTCCTGTCGCGGGAGGAGATTCCCGGCATCCACAGCCACGCCGCCTGGTTCCAGCCCGACGACGACCGGTTCGTGGCCGCCGGCCGTGTTTCGCGCGCGGAGCTCCGGGCCGTCTTCCAGTCCCTGGGCGTACCGCCGGATATCGATCACGTGATCGCATGGGTGGCGAACCTCCATTCGCTGACCCGCAAGTACGGAGATCTGGCCCTACGACTGGCCCATCTCGATGCGGGAGTCGTGTTCACACATGCGCTTCTGCTCGGCCGTGCGCTGGGAATTCAACCCCGGCTGCTGCGGCATTGGAATGCCGACTCGATCTCGACCGCACTCGATCTCGAACCCGAGATGGAACTGGTCACCGGAATCATGGTTGTCTGAGGTGATGTCATCATGCACGGGGACAATGTGGTGCTCGAGCGTTTCGGGCACGCGGCCGGTGAGATCCTGCGGAGCGCGGCATCACGGCAGCTCGCGCCGGGAGCCGGGTTCCTGACTCCACAAGGAGCGGGAAAACTGGCCGAGTTGTCGTTCGAGGAACTCGACGACCTGGTCTCCGGGCGGCGCTCGACGCGCCGGTTCGGGCCCACTCCGATTGCCGTCACGGATGTCGTGGAGACGTGCCGAAGCGCACAAGGTTGGTACTCATCGTTTCTCGAGGACTCCAGCAGGGATCCGGTGGGACGGTGGCTGATCATTGCCCAGGCTGTCGAAGGTGTGAGCCCAGGCATCTACAGCTGTGAGCCGGACGGTCTGACATGGCTGGCCCCGTTGTCCGGGGCGGCGGATCTGCAGTGGGCCGTGCAACCCGAGCTCGTCTCGGCGCCGTGCATCCTCTTCCCGCTGTGGAACGTCTCCGACCCGCCGAGCGGAGACGCCGTGGACGGCTACCTCAACCTGCTGGTGGCAACCGGCGCCGGGCTGTACGCCGGATGGCTCACCGCGCTCTCGAGGAACCTGGTCGCCTGTCTGTTCCGGGGCGTCGAGCCCTCCTTCCTGAGTGCCCGGCTCGGTGGCGGTCCATCCCGTTCCTGGTCCTTCCTCGCACTGGCGATGGGCACGCCGCGCGACGTGGATGGAGGCCATCGGTGAGCGCCATCAGCGAAGTCCACCGGCTGGTCGGTCCCTTCTCCGGGATCACCTGGCCTCCGCAGCCCTCCTCAGGCTCCTACCGCCCACGATCGCTGCACAACTATCTCGCCGGTACAGCTCCGGTCACCTACAGCCGCCCCTACCCGAGGGTCACCGGACGGGCATCGGGAAGCGGCGTCTCGTACGACCGGGAGACGGCCTGGCGCATCGCCGTCATCGAGTCACTCGAACGCATCGCGACCGCGTCCGTCTCCACCGAGTTCGTTCAGGGTGATGCCCTCTCGGTGCCGGGCGCCATCGATCTGGAGGACATCCCCCGGTGCTCCGAGACCGAACTCGCCCACCCCTCCTGCACCTTGGAGCGTCCCGACAACAAGGCATCGATCAGATGGGCGACCGGTATCGATCTCGCGGACTGCTCCCCTGCCCGCGTGCCGGCGGTCATGGTGTACCTCGACCTGCCGGCGGGCGAAGGGGAGCGGTTCTGGCGGCAGATCAGTACGGGTGTGGCGGCCGGTCCGACCTGGGAGGCCGCCGTCACCTCGGCCATCTGCGAAGCGATCGAACGCGACATCGTGGCCGTGACGTGGTTGCAGAAACTCCCGCTCCCCCGACTCGCACCGGCGGAGCTGTGGGACTCCACTCGCGACCTGCTCCTTTGGTGTCAGCGGAAGTACATCGAGGTCCACTTCTTCGACGCCACAACGGAAATCGGAGTGCCAACGGTGTATTGCGTGCAGGAAGCCCCGTACGACACGGTCTCGCGCCTGGTGGTCTCCGCCGCGACCGATCCCGACCCGGCACAGGCTGCGGAGCACGCGCTGGTCGAAGGGCTGGCGTTGCGTCCCACACTCCATCAGGCGGCGGCTGACGAACGGCGGGTCGTCTCGGTGCTCAAGGGCGCTCTGGCCATCGGGTCCCCGCGGATGAGCAGGGCGATGGACTTTCTGCTGCGGACACCGGACCACAGCAGGACCAGACGCATGCCACCACTTGCCGCGCCCCCTTCGGGAAGCGAGGACGACAAGACGCGCATGCACAGGCTCGTCGACGCCTGCACGCGCGCCGGGCACAAGGTCTACGCGTTCGATCTCGCCACTCCCGACCTGCGTACCATCGGTCTGCACGTGGCCCGGGTGGTCATCCCCTCGCTCCAGCCACTGAGTTTCTCCCCCCATGCGCGATACCTCGGTCATCCGCGGGTCTACGAGCTTCCCGGTCTGCTCGGTCACCGGTCCCTGACGGAGGGCGGGCTCAATTCCGACCCGCAGCCGTTCGCATGAGCGCGCCCATCACCTCCACTGCCGACCTGCTCCTGTCCCAGGCACAACGGTCACCGAGGCGAACTGCCCTGGTGCTGCGTGACGGGTTGCGGGCGACGTACGCGGAACTCGCCGATCGGGCACGCTCGGTGGCCGCCTTCCTGAGCGGCCCGGACATCGACCGCGGCGCCGCGGTGGGTCTCCTGTTCCCTGAAGGACAGTGGGCCGAGTACGCGGCCGGCTATTTCGGCACGCTGCTCGCCGGCTGTGCCGCGATCGTGCTGCCGACCGACACCGGCCAGGAGGCGCTGCGACGCATCTGCGAGGAGACGGCCATCACCGTTGTGCTCTCCTCGGAGAAATCCGGGGAACTGACCGGTGCCGTACCGATGGTCCGACTCGACGAGCTGCCTGACGACCGGCCGTCCAGCCGCTTCGAGGGCTTCGACCTCAGCATGCTCGGTGATGTGATCTTCACGTCGGGCTCCTCCGGCATTCCCAAGGGTGTCGCGGCGAGCCGTGGAGCCATGCTGGACCTGGCCCGGCGCTATGCCGCGCGTCCCGGAGGGGCGCGGGTGCTCGGCCACGGCCTCTCCCACGCCACTGCGGTGGGGACCCGGCAGATACTGGTCAGCGCAGTGGCACGCGGAGCGACGATCGTCACCTGCACGCCCTTCGAACCCCATCGCTTCCTTGAGATGGCGGCCGAAGAGGGCATCGAGACGGCGGTGCTCCCCGCTGCCGTCGGAACATCGCTGCTGCGCTCCCTGGACAGCGGCGCCGCTCCCCGACCGCCACGGCTGCGGCGGCTCCGATTCATCTCGGACGCGCTGAGCCCCGAAGTCCATCGCGGGCTCGCCGACCGCCTGCAGAACTGCCGGATCATCAACTCCTACGGGCTCACCGAAGGCGGTGACGCTCACCTGGTGGTGACTCAGGACGACTGTCACCTCGGGCCCGGCGGCTATCCCGCACCGGGCACCGAAGCGCGGATCCTCTCGGAGGAGGGTCAGTGGCTGAGTTCCGGCGCCGAGGGATACATCTGCCTGCGGGACGCACAGGCACCGTTGAGCTATCTGACCCACACCGATCAGGCCACGGCAACCTGGCGGGACGGCTGGACCGTCACCGCGGACCGGGGGGTGATGGCCGCGGACGGCCGGATCCACTTCACGGGCAGGAACGAGTCGCTGGCGCGTGTGGGCGGCAGGACCGTCTCGCTGCCACAGGTGCAGAGCCTGCTGGAGCGGCACCCGGCGGTGACGAGTGCCGCTGTGCTCGCCGTCGAACACCCCACGCTGGGGCAGGTGCTCGCGGCGGTCGTGGAGAGCTCGGAGAGCGCCGAGGCGCTGAAGATGCGGCGGTTCCTGCGTGAGTGGCTGCCCGAGCACGCCGTCCCCGCGGTCACCGTGCCGACCGTGGCCATCCCTCGCCTGCGTACCGGCAAGCCGAACCCCGAGGCGATCAGGGCACTGGTCCGGGCACACCTCGACGCGGAGCCCCGGGACTGCCTGCCCGGTACCCAGTCCATGCTGGCCACGGTGTGGGAGCGCGTCTTGCGACCAGGCCGCCGTGTCGGACCTGACGACGACTTCTTCGAACTCGGAGGGGATTCGATGGCGGCCGTCGAGGTGATGGTCTGTCTTGAATCCGAATACGGCGTCGAGATACCGGTTGACGTGATGTTCGCGGCCTCGAACCTCGCCGAGCTGGCCGCGGAGCTGGATCGACTGGTGAGGACGCCGTGACCCGGGAGCGGTGGCCGAGTGCCTTCGAGCAGGTGCGGCGCGTCCTGGCAGAGCGCCTGGCCGCTCAGCCACTCCTCGGAGCGCAGCTGTTCGTCTCGCGTCACGGAATCCCCCTGCTCGACGCGGCGATCGGAGAAGCGCAGCCCGGACATCCCATGAGCCGTGACTCCGTCCTGTACTGGAGCTGTGCGGGCAAGCCGCTGCTCGCGCTGGCCGTCGCTCTCCTGGTCGACGAGGGCGCGTTGGACTTCGATGATCCGGTCAGCCGGCACCTGCCCGAGTTCGGCGCCGGCGGCAAAGCCGGGATCACGATCGGGGACGTCTTGACGCACTCGGGAGGGTTCCGCTACCTGTCCGGACCCGGGCCCTACTACGAGCGGTACGACACGTTCATCGAACGTGTCAACGCCGCGCCGCTCGAACCGGGCTGGGTGCCGGGCCGGGACCAGGGGTACCACCAGGAGACCGGCTGGTACGTCCTGGCGGCGCTCATCGAGGCCAAGCGCGCACACGGCTACCCCGAAGACGTGGTGCAGCGGATCTGCCGGCCGATGGGTCTGGAGTCGACCTGGGTGACGATGTCCGCCGAGGTGCACGACTCCGTCCGGCCCCGGCTCGCGGTGCCGTCCTACATCAACCGCCGGGGCGTACGCCGAGTGCCTTACCTGATCAGTGCACCGGGCTGCCGAACCAGGATCCCGTCCTACGGCTGCTACGGCACGATGGCCGATCTCGGCCGGTTGTACGAGCAGGTGCTCCTGGGCCTCGACGGGCGGGGATCCTCCCCGGTGTCGCGTGGAACTCTCGCTCTCATGACGGGCCGTGGCCGCGGCCCCACCTTCGATCGCACCTGGAAGCACGAGTGCGAGTACGCGCGTGGTTTCTCCCGTGACGTCAGCAAGCACTGGGGCTTCGGTTCGGGCTGGTCGGCGAGTTCGTTCGGCATGGTCGGCCTGGTCGGGCACGTCTGCGGCGGTGGGGATCCGGCCACCGGCATCGTCATCGCGGCCTCGTTCGGTGCCCTGGCACACGGCCAGAAGGATCTGGAGGCGCTGATGAGCTCCGTGTACGCCGGTGCCCTCTCATGAGGGCGGCAGCGGGGGCCCTGCCCGACCCGGCGGCCGGCAAGGCGAGGGATGTGTTCACCGACCCGGGTTGTTCGCACGCGGCGCTCGGAACTCTGCTTCTGGACCGGCAGCCCGAGTCGGATCCAGCCTCGGTCCTCGGCTCGGCAGTCGGAACCCGCGCACGGCGGGAAAAGGGGTTCCTGCTGTTCAGGGATGTACTGTCGGGGCTGGTCGCGGCGATGGCGCGGCAGGGCCACCGCGTGGGCAGGGTCTCCTGCGCAGAGGCGGGAGCCAAGGAGGGTCTGGTCGAGGCGTTGCGCCGGCAGCGTCCTGTCGTGGTCGTCGCGGACACGTTCCACCTGGAGCACTTCTGGATGAACCACGGGAAGACCCATGCGCTTCACTCCCTGGTGGTGCGTGAGTACGATCCGGCCGATCGGACAGTCAGGCTGACGGATCCCGTCGATGTCGTCTTCCTGGACGAGCGCGTGTCACTGGCAGCTGTGGAGGCAGCCCTCTTCGGCTCGCACATCCGGCAGGAGTGGTTGTCCGTGGATGCCTGGGGCGTTCCCGTCACGGACGTTACGGCGCGCCCGGCGGACCTTTTCGATCACGTGGAGTCGCTCTCCGGTACAGGGGCGGACGAGTTCAGCGGAACGGAGCTGGTGGCCTTCCTCGAGGCCCGGCTGGATGATCTGTTCCTCCTCACCGGGCGAGCGCTTCGGGCGGCGGCCGCCCATCCGTGGTGGATCCCGCACCTGCAACTCGGGCTCTGGAACTACCACCACTCCCTGCGCTGGTTCACCCGCTATCTGAGGATCGGCGCAGCAACGGACGCGACCGGCGGTCCGGTACTGACGCGGGCTGCGGCGGCGGCTGAGCGGGCCTCCCAGGACGTCCTCGTGGTCCGTGCGCTGCTTCGGCACGGGGAGACCCGTGACCCGGACCGGACGATCCGCTACCGGGACGAGGTGGGGCGTCGGCTGGACCGGCTGGATTCGGATCTGCGGGCGGCGGCGGCCGCACTGGCCATCCGCGCCCATGGCGGAGAGGAAGAATGCCCGTGACCGGTATGGGCGATGTGATCGACTTGTCGGTTCATCGGAACAACGCCGCCTGCGCCTTTCCGGCAGTGGACCTCTTCGGCGGACTGGACGGCTTCGGCCGGTCCTACCCGGCTGAGGAGTTGGGCGGTCTGGCGGAGCTGATGGGCGGGCTGCCGGAGGACTGGGGGCGGGGCGCGGATGACAACCTGGAGTGCGACGGACAGGAGATCGTGCTTGCCGACCCCGTCCTGGCCGTGGGGATGGGAGTCCTCGGCGCCTGCTGCGGTGGCTCCTTCCGTGACGAGATCCAGCTCGTGGGCAGCGGCGGGTCGGATCACGGCGATCGCTTCACGTTCGCGCTCTCCGACTTCCTCGCGGTCCGGCCGGCCAACGGCGAACGTCTCGAAGTGATGTGTTCGACTCTCCGCGAGCACGGCCGGGATGTGCCCGGGCCACGGCCTCGGCTGTGGACGTCGTCGGCCGAGTTCCCGGACGCGGTCGAGATCGCGGCTCTGCGGCTGCCGGTGAATCCCTCGGTCCATCTCTTCGGTGCGTGGACGATACCGGCGGGCCGTCGATGAAGTGCCTCTACATCACTCAGGAAAGGGCTCCCTTCTTCTCCGAGGGGGGCCTGGGCCAGGCGTCCCGGACGCTGCCGGAACTGTTGCAGCGAGACCACGCGGCCACACACGACATCATCCTTCCCTGTTACCCGTGGCTGGTCTCCGAAGCAGGGCTGCGCACAGAACAGGTCACCGACCTGCCGCAGGTGACCGTCGCCGGGAAGACGGTGCGTCCGTCGGTGGAACGGCTGCTCGATCACGGAGGCGCCAACGACGTGTATCTGGTACGGGCCGACGCCTGGTTCGGTCGGGCCGGCATCTACCGTGACGCCGACTACGTGGAGTTCGCCGACGCCGCGCACCGGGCGGCGTTCTTCGGCTGGTGCGTGGCCCGGTGGGTCGAACTCGGCGCTCGCGCGTACGACCTCGTGCACGGCAACGACTGGCAGTCCGGTGCCGCCATGGCACACCTGAGATCGATGCGCGGCACGGATCGTTCACCCGCTCTGCTGATGAACGTTCACAATGGCGCTTATCAAGGGGCCCTGAGCAGCGACAGCGTCGCCACCCTCGCGCTGCCCCAGGAGTGGCAGGACTCCTTGCCGCGGGTGTCGCGGGGAGCGCCGAGCCTGCTCCTGCTGGGTCTGCTCGCCGCCGACGCGGCCACCACGGGCAGCATGAGCTACGCGGCCGAGATGGCGGACGAGTTCGCCGGTACACCGCTGGGCGCCGCCCTCGAGGCGCTGTCACCCAAGGGGATCATCGCGGGTGTGGACACGAGCGTCTGGGATCCGCAAGCCCTGGGGCGGACCACGCATCCCTATGCCAAGGACACCGTGGACGAGGGGAAGAAGCGCAACAAACGTGCCCTGCAGTCCCGCCTGGGCCTGGTGGAGCATCCCGGAATCCCGCTCTTCGGACTCTGCGCGCGACTCGTCGAGGACAAGGGAATCGACCTGGTCATCGACGCGATGACGCCCCTGCTGGGTGCTGACTCGGCCCAGCTCGTCGTCATCGGCCCCGGTGAGGTCCGCTTCCGTGACGCGCTGGTCGAGATCGGTTCCCGATACCCCGGCAGGGTCCACCTCAGTCCGCGGTTCGACCAGGGCCTTGCCTGGCAGGTCTATGCGGGATCCGATTTCACCCTGATGCCGTCCCGGTTCGAGCCGTGCGGGCTGAACCAGCTGATCGCGATGCGTTACGGCACCATCCCCGTCGTCACCGACGTGGGAGGGCTCGGTGACACGGTCGTCGACCTGGTCACGGATCCGGTGCGGGGTACCGGTTTCCACATCGCTCACGCCACCGCTGAGGCCGTTCAGGAGACGGTCGTGACCGCATCGCAGTGGTTGCACCGGCAGCCGGCCGAGGTACGGGCGGTGCGAGAGCGGTTGATGCAGCTCGACTGGTCCTGGTCCCGGACGGCACAGGAGACCGCACGGCTCTACCACCGCACGATCAACCGGCGGTTACCTACGCACCGCCGGGAATCCGGCAGCCCACGGCTTTCGGAGTACAGCCCATCTCACGAAGAGGCACCCTCTTGTCGACCCAGAGCTTCGACCCTCGACTCGCCATGCAGGCTTACCTTTCAAGCTTGACCGACGCGCTCGCACGCGTCTCGCTCGCAGACCTCGCCCGCGTGGCGAAGGAACTCGAGAGCGCATACGCCGCCGGACGGACGATCTACATCTGCGGCAACGGTGGCAGCGCGGCCACCGCGTCACACCTGGCCGTCGACCTCGCCAAGAGCACGCGTGCACCCGGAGCGCGACCCATCCGCGTGGTGTCCCTGGTCGACCATGTGGCCGCCCTCACGGCGTGGGCCAACGACGTCGGCTACGACTCCGTCTTCAGCGGACAGCTGGCCGGACTGGCCCAGGCGGGCGACGTGGTCATCGGCATCAGCGCGAGCGGCAACTCCCCGAACGTGCTTGCGGCGCTGCAGTACGCCAGGGACATCGGGGCCACGACGCTCGGGCTACTGGGACAAGGAGGCGGCCTTGCCCGCCGGTTGTGCGACGTCTGGGTGGAAGCTCCCGCTCCTTCGATCGAGGAGCAGGAAGACATTCACATGATGCTCGCGCACCTGTTGACCCGCAGTATGCGCACTGTCGTGCACGGTCAGCTCCCCGCTCTCGCCGGACAGGTCCAGGGGGCGGACGGATGAGCGGAAGACCCGCGGTGTTCCTCGACCGCGACGGCACCGTGACCGAGCCCCGGCACTACCCGAGCCGGCCGGATGACCTGGTGCTCGAGGCGGGCGTCGGCCCATCGCTGCGTCGGCTCCAGCAGCAAGGTGCCGCGCTCGTCGTGGTCACCAATCAGTCCGGAGTGGCCCGTGGACTGTTCACCGAGGCCCAGCTCCTGCTGATGCACGAACGGCTGCGTGATCTGCTCGCCGACCACGGCGTGACGCTGGACGGGATCTACTTCTGCCCGCACCATCGGGACGGCAGGGTCGAGGCGCTGGCGATCAGCTGCCGCTGCCGCAAACCCGAACCGGGTCTGCTCCTGCGCGCCGCGGTGGACTTGGGGATTCATCTCCAACGGTCCTGGATGGTCGGAGACTTCCTCAGCGACGTAGGGGCCGGGCACCGCGCCGGATGCCGGACGGCCCTCGTCGGACCGCTCGGCGCTCAGGACGTCCCGCCGTCCGGGCCCGCACCGGACCTGCGGACCGTCTCGACCGCGGAGGCGCTCCAGCGGATCAGTGACCATTTCGATGAGGAACCGTCATGACCACAGCCGCTGTCCGGCGACGGCATGCGTCGCTCGCGGACGGCAGGTCCGTCTATCTCTATGACGAGCGGGCTCAGCCGCTCCCCGTCTCACCCGACGCCCGGTGCCTGTCCCCCGGTGATCGGAGAGCGGAGTTGCGCTGGGACCCGACACTGGCGGAGTGGGTGGTGGTGGCCCCTCATCGAGCGGTTCGACCCAAGACGTCCGACCACACGGGCTGCCCGCTGTGCCCGAGCACCCCCACGGTGCCTTCGGAGATCCCCTGCGCCGATTACGACGTCGTGGTGTTCGAGAACCGGTTTCCGGCCCTGTCGGGGCGGTTCAGTGCGGGCGCGGCCGAGGCGGCGCAGCCGACCCGTCCGGCGGCCGGCCGGTGCGAGGTCGTGGTCTTCAGCAGCGCGCACGACCTGTCTCTGGCCCGGCTGAGCACGAGACGGGTGCGCACCGTCATCGATGCGTGGGTCGACCGGACGAAGTGTCTCAACGCAGTTGCCGGGGTGGAGCAGGTGGTGTGTTTCGAGAACCGCGGCACTCAGATCGGAGCGACACTCACCCACCCTCACGGTCAAATATATGCGTATCCGTTCATTCCAGCCAGGTTCGAACGCATGCTGCTCGTCGCGCGCGGTGCCCGTGATCGTGGTGACCGCTGTGTCCACTGCCAACTGGTGGAAAGTGAACTGCAATCCGCGGAGAGGGTGATCGGGGTCACGCGGCACTGGATCGCTTTCGTCCCGCCCGCAGCCCGGTGGCCCTACGAGGCTCGCCTCTACGCGCGAAGGCATGTCCCGGACCTCGCGGCCCTGGACGCGGACGAGCTGGACGACCTCGCCGAGGCCTACCGGTCGCTGCTTCGACGTTTCGAGACCGTTGCCACTGCGCCACTTCCCTACATGGCGCTCTGGGTCCAGGCAGCCGCAGGCGAGTCCAGGGACCTCACCCATCTGCACGCCCAGGTCTTCTCGGACCGCTCGGCCACGGGTGTCAAGCGTCTTGCGGCCGGTGAGCTGGGCGCTGGCGCCTGGGTCACAGAGGTGTGCCCCGAAGCCATGGCCGAGCGCTTGCGGGGCGCGCCGTCGGCCCACGGGCACGACAGCAGTGCGTCGGACGTGGTCCACGGGCGGAATGCCGCTCTGTCGATTTCCCCGTGCCAGCCCGGACAGCCGCCCCAGATTCCTTAGGACGATCATGCCCTCCCTTGAGAACTCCCGACTCGCCGACGGCTGGAATGTCGGCCCGGCCCGCATGCTCGTGCGCCTTCTGCGCGGGGACCGCGTCCGCGTGCTGCTGGCCGTCCTGGTCTTCTTCGCCAAGAACAGTCCCGCCTGGCTCTTCCCTCTGGTCACGGCCAATCTGATCGATGTCGTCGTCGAGCACCGGCCCGCTTCGGAACTGGGCCTCAACCTTCTCCTGATCCTGGCCATGCTGCTGCTCAATGTCCCGCTGCATGTCCTCTACGTCCGTCTGCTCTACGGAAGCACCCGGCGGCTGAGCCTGGCCATCCGGTCCGCGCTGAGCCGTCGCCTGCAGGAGCTGTCTCTGGGCTACTACACCAAAACCAGCGCGGGCGTATTGCAGACCAAGGTCATGCGAGATGTGGAGGGCATCGAGCAGAGTTTGCGCCAGGTCGGGGACCAGGGGCTCGGAGCCGTCACCACGTTGATCGGCGGACTGGTCGTCGTATCGGTACGGGCGCCGGTCTTCCTGCCTGCCGCCGTGCTCGTCGTCCCCGCCACTGCGATGCTCGTCGTGTGGAGCAGGGAGCGGATGCGTCGGCACAACAAGGCGTTCCGCATGGCGACCGAGCAGCTCGCGGCCCGGGTGTCCGAAACGACGACGCTGATCCCGATCACGCGGGCGCACGGCGTGGAGGCGACCGCGATCAGCCGTGTCGAAGGTTCGCTCCAGGACACGCTGATGGCGGGGCGGCGCCTGGATGCGCTCAACGCCCGTTTCGCGGCCACGACGTGGACCGTTTACAACCTCATCAGTGCAGGCTGCCTGTCCGCGGCCGCCGCCTGCGCGTACTACGCCTGGACTGATGTGACTCCTGGGACACTGGTCCTGATCAGCGTGTATTTCGCCTCGCTCACCCACTCGGTGGGTACGCTGCTGGGCCTCGCCCCGATCATCGGACGAGGACTTGAGTCGGTCCGGTCGGTCGGCGAGGTGTTCAGAACCTCGGAACTCGAGCCGAACGCCGGCAAGGCCGGCGTCACGTCCGTCGAGGGGCACGTGGAGTTCCGCAGCGTCTCGTTCGTGTACCCGGAGTCGAGTGAGCCGGCCCTTGTCGACTTCAGTCTGTCGGTTCGGCCCGGGGAGACCGTGGCCGTCGTCGGGCCCTCCGGGGCCGGGAAGTCCACCGCGCTCAATCTGCTCATCGGGTTCATCCAGCCGACCAGCGGCCGGATCATGGTGGACGGCACCGACATGGCAGAGCTGGATCTGAGGAGTTTCCGCCGGTTCATCGCCACGGTGCCCCAGGACGTGGTCCTTTTCGACGGCACGGTCCGCGACAACGTGCTGTACGGCCTCGACGGGGTGTCGGACAGCACCCTGCGGAACGCTCTGCGGGACGCCAACGCGCTGGAGTTCACGGAGCGGTTGCCAGGCGGTCTCGACACCGTGATCGGTGAACGCGGTACCCGTCTGTCGGGCGGTCAGAAGCAGCGGCTGGCGATCGCCCGCGCACTGGTGCGTGACCCCCGGGTGCTGCTGCTGGACGAGGCCACCTCGGCACTGGACGCCCAGTCCGAGGCGCTGGTGCAGGAGGCCTTGTCCCGCTTGGTCTCCGGCCGCACGGTTTTCGTGGTCGCCCACCGGCTCTCCACGGTGCGCAACGCGGATCGGATCGTGGTCCTGAAGGAGGGGCGCATCGTGGAGGTCGGCACCCACGAGGGCCTGATCGAGCAGGACGGTGCGTATGCCAGCCTGCAGGCCGCGCAGATGGTCTGACGGACGGCGCCGAAGGGACGGACGGCCTGGCTTCCGCGTCACGCGGGAGCCAGGCCTTTGCGGTTACCGCTGTGTCTTCTGGCGGATCAGCCTCTTCCGGAGCCGGGACAGCGCCTCGGCCGCGCGGAGCAGGGACCGGGTCGGCAGGAACACGGCATCGGCCGCGATCATGGCGAGTGAGAAGAACGGAAGGCCGAGCAGTACACCCATGCACGTGTGCTCGACCATCAGCGCGGCGAGCAGTGCCTTCTTGCAGCGGCTGTTGAACACCAGGAACGGGAAGGCGACCTGAAGCAGCACCGTTCCGTAGGTGATGAGGAACACCACATGCGAGTCGGCGGTCAGGGCGTGGGAGAGCGCCGGCCAGGGGCTGTAGTAGGCAAGGTGGAGCGGGTAGTAGACGGCCGTGCCGTCCTCCCACAGCGGTCCTTGGATCTTGTACCAGCCGGCTACGGAGTAGATCAGGCACACTTCCACGGCGATCACCGCCATCGCGCAGTTGTGCACCATCACGCCCACGCCATCGAGGACGGCCTGGAGATCACGGTTGCGGTTCAGTCGCTCGAACCCATAGGTGAGTCCTGCGCACGCCCAGAACGTCCAGAGCACGGCTGCCCATCCGTGCAGCGACAGCCAGCCGGTCGGGGCGCCCCAGGCGAGCATTCCCCCGGAGAGGCCGGACAGCTGCGCACAAGCCAGGAGGCCACCCGACAACACCCACAGAACTGGCCCCGAGCGGCCCGGTACGGATCGTGGCAGTCGAGTGTCGGCAGAGCCCCCGGGCATGCGCCTCCTGCGGCGTGCGTCCAGTGACCACACCTCTCCACAGCGGGTGAGGACCAGGTAGATCGCCATCAGATGCAGCACACCGTCGCCACCGTCCGCGACGAACATGTTGCGGTTCTCGACCGACAGCACCATCAGCATGAACAGGACGGACATCGTGCGGGTGTGCCATCCGAGGAAGAGCAGCACACTGACGACGATGGCCGCCATGTAGAGGCTTTCGAACCACCACCTGCTGGTCGACCAGGTGAACATCGTGAACCCGTGCCGCTGGGACAGGAACTGCTGCGCGAGCTCGATGCTCAGGGGACTGCGGTCTCCGTACAGCACCCGGCGATGGGTCCACTCCCGGATCAGGTAAGCCCCGAAGACCAGCGAGAAGCCCATGCGTGCCACTGCGGCCTGATGAGTCGCCAGGGCCGTCCGGCTGAAAGAGAACCAGGTGCGCCTGGCGACCGCCGCATACCGGGACCAGCGACCTGACCGTGTTCCGGCCACCGCTGGTCCGGTAGAGCGCGGACCCCCGTCCGCCTCCTCAAGAACCGGAGTGACGCTCACTCGATCCCCCTGTAGTCCGCGTCGGTCACGCTCCACCAGGGAAGTGTTCTGGGTCGCGTGAGGTCCCGCCCCACAGCCGCTCCCCAGTCCGGCACCGGCACGGGCGCCACCGTCTCCTGGAGTTCCACGCGGGCTATGGGCTGCCCCTTCCAGTCACGGCCGAGACGTTGCAGCGCGACGCGCTTCAGATATTCCGCCGCGACATCCGCATCGGGGCTGGTCGGCGTCTCTCTCAGCGGTTGGTGCGTCCGGGCGTAGAACTCCCATGCCCGCTGCACCATCAACTGGTCCTCGTGGCTCGGGGCCAGACTGTGCAGGATGTTTCTGACGTCCGTCCCCGTCAGCTCCACCCAGCGTGAAGCGGAGCGGGCGTCCGGCGATTCCGGGGCCGTCTGCACGCGGGCCTGAACCGATATGTTGTTCTGGATCGGATCAGGGGCGAACAACTCCCAGTTCTGCTCGAATTCAGGACGGATATGACTGTCCACTTGCTTTTTGTACGTGCGTGTCATCGAGTTGTCCGGAGTGACGTAGAGGACGACCGCGGCCAAGTGCCATACAGAAGTCAGAACGATGAGAACAGCCAGAACAACGATGACGAATCGCGCCGTCCGGGAGGCCTCGGGCTCGGCCGGTACCGCTGCGACCGGGGGTTCGAAATCAATGTGGCGTCGCGTCATCTCATACCTCCTGACGGCTTCTCAGGAGTCGCGTCACCGGAGCCAGGTGCTCGAACTCCGCACGTTCGAACGCTCCGGCGACGATAATGGTGCGGACACCCGACGCGAGGTAGGCGTCCAGATAGCCGGCCACCTGTTCGTGGCTGCCCACCAGAGTGGGGCAGGTGGCGGCGCCGACGAGGAAGGGCCCGGTCCAGTACACGCCGCCGGGGGTGGCCAACTCTTCCGGAGCCGTTGCCAGACGGCGTATCCAGTCCGACTCCGACCGCTGCTTGAATTTCGTCTGAACCGCACCGGTCCGTGTGCTCGGATAACGGGAAATCGCTGCTTGCCAGGCCTGTTCGCCGGTTTCTCGCGCGATCAGTTCGACTCGTATCGCCCGGGACGGCCCGCTGAGGTGTGATGTTTCCGCGCGGTACTGATCGGCCGGCCCTGGGTGCGTCACCAGTGTGTCACCGACCTTCTGGGCGGCAGTCCTGCACGCGGGCGATGATCCGGCGACGAACACCTCGGGGCGGAGGTCTTCCTCGTCGATTCGGGAGAACGCCTGAACTCCGCGCAGTTCATAGTGCTTTCCCGAGTAGGTCAGTCGATCGTCGGAGGAGAGCAGGGCCTGGACGATCTGCATGTACTCGGTTGCACGTTCGTAGCGCTCATCATGGGACAGCTCGTCCCCGACGCGAGAGAGTTCGCTCGGGGCCGCTCCGGTGATCAGATTCAGATCGATTCGCCGCTGGTAGAGCGCCACCAGCGTTCTGATCATCTTGGCCAGCGCGACCGGGGAGTACGCGTACGGCTGGGCCGCCACCAGCGGAACGATACGCCGAGTGCTCTGAACAATAGCGCCGGCGAGAATCCACGGGTCGAGGTCGTGATGATTGTGGAAAACAAGAATTCCGTCATATCCGAACTCCTCGGCTGTCCGCGAGAAGTCCGCCACTTGCCCACGCGTGCCAGGGGAAGGCCGAGTCCGCGGAGCCGTGGCATACAGTCTGAGGCGTGAGGGCATGAGAGCTCCCTGGAGCGCATTGAGTGGGGCGATGCTGCCTGGCCTGGCGACTGCCGCGCCGCGCCCATAGGGGGTCCCGAACTCGTTGTCCAAGCGGAGTTGTCAGGTGAGTGCGCCCGCCGGCCTCAGCGCTGTGAGTCAGGCGTGAGGACTGTAGGGGTGACGTCGGCGCCGTCACAAGAGCACTTTCGCCAGTTGCTGGAAGTTGCAGCCGTGCGCGACGCGCGAGGACCGGCGAGGAATCATTTGCCGCTCAGTGCATGAATTGGTCGTCACGCCCAAGCAAAAGTTGCAGAAAATTGCAGTAATGCTTTCTGTGTCTGGTGCATCCTGTTAGCTTCGGCCCTCGAGCGACCAGGCGAGGGCCGGCATTTTCACCAGGATCCTCCCGCCCCTCCGCTCGACACCCACCCACCCATATCTAGGAGTTCTCATGCGGCGCGGCATCGCGGCCTCCGCCCTCGCTCTGATCCTGGCGTGCTCCCTCACCGCCTGCGGCGGCAGCGACCAGGCCAGCGGCTCCTCCGGCAACCCGGCCAAGGACGGCGGCACAGTCACCTGGTGGGACACTTCTGACGCCAAGGCGGAGGCTCCGACGTACCGGGCGATCGTCGCGGACTTCGAGGCGAAGTACCCGAAGATCAAGGTCAACTACGTCAACGTCCCGTTCGCGGACGCCCAGAACAGGATCAGCACCGCGTTCTCCACCGGCAGCGACGCCCCCGACGTGATCCGTTCCGAGGTGGGGTGGACCCCTGAGCTGGCGGCCCAGCACTACCTGCGACCGCTTGACGGCACCCCGGCACTGGTCGGCGCCAAGGACTTCCTGCCGAATCCCGCTGCGGCCACCAGGTACGAGGGCAAGACCTACGCCGTCCCGCAGGTCACCGACACGATGGCGCTCTTCTACAACAAGAGGATGTTCGCCGCCGCCGGGATCGACCACCCTCCGGTCACCGTCGACGAACTCGAGACGGACAGCGCCCTGATCAAAAAGAAGCTCGGGAAGACCGGCTTCTACCTGAGGGGTGACGACGCCTACTGGACCCTGCCCTTCATCTACGGCGAGGGCGGCGACCTGGTCGATGCCGACACCAAGACCGTCACCGTGGACAACGCGGCCGGCATCAGGGCTTTCAAGGTCATCAAGGGCTTGGTCGACTCGGGCGCGGCCAAGACCTCACTCACCGACGGCTGGACGAAGATGATGTCGGACTTCCAGGCCGGCGACGTGGCGATGATGATCAACGGGCCGTGGGCCCTGTCCACCGTCCGCAAGGGCGGCGGCGCCTTCGCCGCTCCCTCCAACCTCGGCATCGCCGTCGTTCCGGCCGGCAGCGCCGGGCAGGGCGCGCCACAGGGTGGCCAGTCCTACGCCGTGTACGCGAACAGCAAGAACATCGCCGCATCCGAGCTGTTCGTGCAGTACATGTCCTCCAGCGAGGTACAGGCCAAGATCACCAAGGCGCTTGGGGTGCTGCCCACCCGCAAGTCGGTCTGGGCCCGGCCCGACATCGCCTCGATCGACTCGGTGAAGTCCTTCAAGAAGGCCATCGACAAGGTCCACCAGCGCCCTTGGATCCCCGAGGGCGACTCTCTGTTCGCTCCGCTGGCGACCGAGTACGCCGCCTTGCTCTCCGGCAAGGAGAGTCCGCAGTCGGCGGCCAGGAACACCGGCGACGCCTACCGCAAGAACTTGGGCTGGAAGTAGGGGACGCGCGCGCCATGGCTGCTGTGCACACGAACCGCTCTGGGCCGGCCGCCGCCGACCTCGACGCCGGTGACGAGCGGGGTGCTCCTTCCGATCAGTACAAGCTGGTGGGTGGTCCGACATGGGTGCGATAGGCCCGCCGGTCGCGGCGAGGACACGCCTCTCGGATATCGCGGCCCAGGCGGGAGTCAGCGAGGCCACCGTCAGCCGCGCCCTCAACGGCAAGGCGGGTGTATCCGCGGCCACCCGCCGGAGCGTCCTGGCTGCAGTCGATGCCCTGGGCCTGGCGACTTCGCGGCTCAAAGCGCGGACGGCACGCCTGGTCGCAGTGATCACCCCGGAGCTCAGCAATCCGGGTTTCCCCGTCTTCGCCCAGGTCATCGGGCAGAGCCTGAGGCGACGTGGCTACGCGTCAGTGCTCTGCGCCCAGACGCAGGGCGGGCGCGCCGACGACGAGCTGGTGGATGTGCTCGTCAATCGCGGAGTGGTCGGCGTCATCTTCGTCTCCGGAGCGCACGCCGACACCAGCGCCGACCACGACCGGTACGCCAAACTGCTGAGCCGCAAGGTGCCGTTCGTGTCGATCAACGGCTACGGCGAGCGCATCCCGGCGCCGTTCATCTCGACCGACGACCGGGCCGGGATGGGGATGGCGGTCCGGCACTTGACCGAGATGGGCCACGAGCGGATCGGCCTGGCGGTCGGCCAGCGCTGTGACGTGCCGGTGCAGCGCAAGATCGAGGGCTTCGCCGCAGCCCTCCTCGATCTGCTCGGTCGCACGGAAGAACAGGCCGACGAATGGATCCGCCAAACGCTGTTCACGGTCGAGGGCGGACACGCAGGCGCCGACTCCCTGCTGGACATGGGATGCACGGCGATCGTCTGCGGGAGTGATCAGATGGCTCTGGGCGCGATTCGCGCGGTGCGCCGGCGGGGGCTCTCGGTCCCCCGGGACATCTCGGTGATCGGCTTCGATGACTCGCCTTTGATCGCCCTCACCGATCCACCGCTCACCACCATCCGCCAGCCCGTCGAGGCCATGGCCACCGCCGCGGTCGATGCGCTGGTGGAGGAGGTGACGGGTGGCTCAGTCCAGCTGAACGAGTTCGTCTTCCAGCCCGAACTCGTTGTGCGCGGCTCCACCACGACGTGCCGGCTGTCCGCAGGTCCGGAAGGCAGGTCATGCCCGACTACTCCCGCCTGGTGAAGGCGTACGACATCCGCGGCGAGGTTCCCTCACAGCTGAACGCCGACATCCTCGGCAGGGTCGGTGCCCTGTTCATTCGCCTCACCCGAGCGGAGCACATCGTCATAGCCCGCGACATGCGCTCCACCTCTCCCGAACTGGCCGAGGCTTTCGCGGCCGGGGCCATCGGCGCCGGGGCCGATGTCATCGACGCCGGGCTCGGCTCCACCGACTACCTGTACTACTGCTCGGGCAGCCTCGGCCTGCCCGGGGCCATGATCACCGCCAGCCACAACCCGGCCCGGGACAACGGGGTCAAGCTTTGCCGAGCCGGGGCCGCTCCGATCGGCGAGGACACCGGCCTGGCCCAGATCCGCACCTGGCTCGAGACCGATGACATCCCCGCCCCGGCGGCCACGACCGGCTCCCTCACCCGGCGTGAGATGCTCGCCGACTACGCGGCCCATCTCAACTCGCTGGTGGATCTGTCGGGGAACCGCCGCCTGAAAGTCGTTGCCGACGCGGGGAACGGCATGGCCGGCCACACGGCCCCGGCAGTCCTGGCCGGACTGCCGATCGAACTGGTCCCGCTCTACTTCACGCTGGACGGCACCTTCCCGAACCATGAGGCCAACCCGTTGGATCCGAAGAATCTGACCGACCTTCAGCAACTGGTCACGCAGTGCGGCGCGGACATCGGCCTGGCCTTCGACGGTGACGCCGACCGGTGCTTCTTCATAGATGAGAAAGGCCAGGCCGTCTCTCCGTCCGCGATCGTCGGTCTGGTCGGCGCCCGCGAGCTGATCAGGAACCCCGGATCGGCGATCGTCCACAACGTCATCACCTCCGCCGCCGCCGTGGAGATCATTCGCGAGCACGGCGGTACTCCCGTCCGCTCCCGTGTCGGCCATTCGTTCATGAAGGCCCTGATGGCTGACCATGACGCGGTGTTCGGCGGTGAGCACTCCGGGCACTACTACTTCCGTGACTTCTGGCGGGCCGACACGGGCATGCTCGCCGCACTGCATGTCCTGGCCGCCCTGGGCGAGCAGGACGAGTGCACTCTGTCCGAGCTGGTCGCCGAGTACTCGCGCTACGTCGCCTCAGGGGAGATCAGCCTCGAGGTCGCCGATGTGACCGGCGCCCTCGACGAGGTCGAGGCCGCCTTCCGGCACGTCGAGGCTGATCGACTGGACGGTCTCACCGTGAACCTCGGCGACGGCCGGTGGTTCAACCTCCGCCCCTCCAACACCGAACCGCTGCTGCGGCTCAACGTCGAAGCCTTCGACGAGCAGTCCATGACGACCCTGCGGGACGAAGTCCTCGCTCTGCTCCGCTGAGGGGAACGGCTCCGTGCCGTTGAGCCCCAAGAGGTCTGGACCACTCTCTCGTGAGACCGGTGGAACAATCCACCCCATGGCGGAAATCATCCAGAAGGACGGCACATGGGCCTTCGACGGCGACGCCCTGCGGCTGACCCCCGGGCGGGACAGGAACGTCAGTCTGCTGCGCAGGGAGCTGGGTGAACTGGTCGTCCCGCTGGGGGCGTTGGCCGGGATCTCCTTCGAGCAGGGCAAGAAGGCCGGGCGGCTCAGGCTCCGCCTGCGCGACGGCGCCGACCCGCTGCTGCACGCCACGGGCGGCCGGCTCACCGAACCCCACGACCCGTACCAGCTGATCGTCGAGTCCGACCGCTACGGCGTCGCCGAGTACTTCACGGACGAGGTCCGTAACGCCCTGCTCCTGGACCAGGTGCCGAGCGAACCGGTGGACGAGTACCTGCTGCCGGGCCCCTCCGTCCCCCTGTCGGTCTCCGCCGGAGACGGCACCGCCGGCTTCGACGGCGAGCGCATACGCCTGGAGTGGAACTGGAAGACGGAGGACGCCAAGGCCGCCGCCGGTGCCCGCACGCTCACGCTCACCGACATCACGGGCGTGGAGTGGCAGCCGGCCGCCGGCCTGGAGAACGGCTACCTCCGCTTCACCGTGCGGAACGCGCCCACCAAGGCCCCGCCCAAGTACGACCCCAACGCCGTGGAGCTGTGGGGCTTCAAGAAGGACCCGCTGATGGCGCTGGTCGCGGCGGCGGTCCAGGCCAGGCTTCCGCACCCGGCCCGGGCCGCCGCCACCGAGGTGCGGGACGCGCGACCGGAACTGCCTTCTCCCCCGGTCGCGTCCGCCGAGGACGATCACGACGCCCTGTTGCGCCGCCTGCGCGAGCTCGGCGAACTGCACCGCACGGGCGTACTGACGGACGACGAGTTCGCGCTGGCCAAACAGGCGATCCTCAAGCGGATGTAGCGCCACAGGGCACCCTGGGAACACCCGGGGAAGCCCCCGGGACGCTGCCCACGGGCGCTACTTCGCCCGGCGCGCCACCGTGAAGTGGTCCACCTGGTCACCGGTCTCGGCGATGCCGCGCACCGTCAGCGTGGCGAGGTGCCCCTTCGGCGCGGGGGTGACGTCCACGCGCAGGAAGGAGTAGTCGAGGTAGCGCACCCGGGACCAGGTGACGGTCTCGTTCTGCTTGCCGCCCTTGACGTTGACGAACGAGGACACGGAGTCCACGTCGTGCTCGTTGCCCTCGTACGACAGCGGGGCGCTGAACGCGTAGAGGCTGCGGCCCGCCGCACCGGCCGTCACGTACACCACGCCGTCGGTCTCGGGGTAGGCCGTGCCGCCGATCGGGAGCTTCCTGGTGACCTTGTCGCCCTTGATGACGTCGGTGCGCTCGTACTGGTGGTTGTGGCCGTTGATGACCAGGTCCACGGTGTACTTCTCGAACAGCGGCACCCACTCCTGCCGGACCCCGCCCTCGGAGGCGTGGGAGGTGGAGGTGCAGTAGGCGCAGTGGTGGAAGAACACGACGATGAAGTCGATGTCGGGCGCGGCCCGGTACTTCTTCAGCTGGGCTTCGAGCCACGTGGTCTGGGTGCCGCCCGAGATGCCGAGGTTGGCCGGGATCTCGAAGGAGATGTCGTTGGCGTCGAGCGAGATGACCGCCGTGTTGCCGTAGGTGAAGGAGTAGACGCCGGGGAGGTTCTTCTTGTCGGGGCCGTTGTCCGGGAGGGTCCAGCGCGCCTCCTCGCCGCCGTAGCCGTTGGGCGAGTACCAGGCCTCCATGTCGTGGTTGCCGTAGGCGGGCATCCAGGGCACGGACTTGGCGACGGACTCGGTCTGGGCGAGGAACTGGTCCCACACGCGCGAGTCGAAGCCGGTGTCGTCGGTCCTGCCCTGGCCGGTGGGGTCGCCGTATGCGATGTCGCCGGCGTGCAGGTGGAAGGCCGGGTTCTGGCCGAGGAGGAGGCTGTTGTTGGCGAGCGCGTGGTAGCTGACGCCCTCGTCGCCGAAGGCCGTGAAGGTGAACGGCGTCTTGCGCGCGGGGGCGGTGGTGAAGGTGCCGAGGGTGCCCAGCAGGTGCGGCTCGGCCGGGTCGAAGCCCTGGTGGCCGACGCCGTAGTAGTACGTCCGGCCCGGGCGCAGGTGGGTCAGCTTGGCGTGGACGTAGTACTGGGTGTGGTTGCCGCTCGCGCCGACCCCGGCGGGCGTGAAGAGGCTGCGGACCTCGGCGTCGATCTTCCGGGAGAGGTCCCAGGGGTGGGCGCCGATGCGGATGAACGGCTTCTTGACGGCGACCGGGACCTGCCAGGAGACGGTCATCTCCGTGCGCGGGTCGGTGCCGTAGGCGAGGTGGCGGCCGAAGGGTGCCACGTGGGCGCCGTCGACGGTCTCGGTGCTCGGCCGCCCGCTCGGAACGGCGGCCTGGGCGGTGGCGCCCGGCACGAACGCGCCACCGGTGACGGCGCCGAGCGTGACGGCACCGCCTCTGATCATCGTGCGCCGGGAGAACCTGGCGCGCAGGTACTCGTGCTGCTCGGCCATGCTCATGCGCTCGGCGAGCCGCTCGGGTACGCCCATACGAGGAGTGTCCATGGCGTCCAAAAATCGACGCCTCGGGCAACGGGACACCGGCCGCCCGGTGGACGCTTCACGAACAGGCGCTCATGACAGGTTCAACGTTCCCCCAAGGAATTCCCACAGCCCTCTGCCCGAAAACGGGCAGAAATCTTGCGTAAGCGCCGCCGGTGCCCCAGGATCTACCGGGTGCACGACGAACTCGTTGATCATCTGACGCGGTCCACGCCCCTCAACCGGGGCGAGGCGCTGCGCGTGATCCAGGACGTGCTCGCCTACTTCGACGAGACGACCGAGGAGTACGTCCGTCGCCGCCACCGCGAGCTCCAGGCCCAGGGCCTGGTGAACGCGGCGATCTTCGAGCGGATCGAGGCGGATCTCAAATATCGCGCGGTGGCACCGCCGGAGCTCTCGCTCCGGCAGCTGCGGCGCATCGTCTACGGCTAGGAATGCGTATATATGTGCGGCATTGTCGGTTACATCGGGAAGCGTGACGTCGCTCCCCTCCTCCTGGAGGGCCTCCAGCGCCTGGAGTACCGCGGGTACGACTCCGCGGGCGTCGTCATCACGTCCCCGAAGGCCTCCGGCCTGAAGATGGTCAAGGCCAAGGGCCGCGTCCGCGATCTGGAGGCCAAGGTACCGGCCCGCTTCAAGGGCACGACCGGCATCGCCCACACCCGCTGGGCCACCCACGGCGCCCCCTCCGACGTCAACGCCCACCCGCACCTCGACGCCGAGGGCAAGGTCGCCGTCGTCCACAACGGCATCATCGACAACGCCGCCGACCTGCGCCGCAAGCTGGAGGCGGACGGCGTCGAGTTCCTCTCCGAGACCGACACCGAGGTCCTCACCCACCTCATCGCCCGCTCGCAGGCGACGAAGCTGGAGGACAAGGTCCGCGAAACCCTCCGGCTGATCGAGGGCACCTACGGCATCGCCGTGCTGCACGCCGACTTCCCCGACCGGATCGTCGTCGCCCGCAACGGCTCCCCGGTCGTCCTCGGCATCGGCGAGAAGGAGATGTTCGTCGCCTCGGACATCGCCGCGCTGGTCGCCCACACCCGCCAGATCGTCACGCTGGACGACGGCGAGATGGCCACCCTGAAGGCCGACGACTTCCGCACGTACACGACGGAGGGCACCCGCACCACCGCGGAGCCCACCACCGTGGAGTGGGAGGCGGCCTCCTACGACATGGGCGGCCACGACACCTACATGCACAAGGAGATCCACGAGCAGGCCGAGGCCGTGGACCGCGTGCTGCGCGGCCGCATCGACGACCGCTTCTCCACCGTGCACCTGGGCGGCCTCAACCTCGACGCCCGCGAGGCCCGCCGCATCCGCCGCGTGAAGATCCTCGGCTGCGGCACCTCGTACCACGCGGGCATGATCGGCGCCCAGATGATCGAGGAGCTTTCGCGCATCCCCGCCGACGCCGAACCGGCCTCGGAGTTCCGCTACCGCAACGCGGTCGTCGACCCCGACACCCTCTACATCGCCGTCTCCCAGTCCGGCGAGACCTATGACGTCCTCGCCGCCGTGCAGGAGCTCAAGCGCAAGGGCGCGCGGGTCCTGGGCGTGGTGAACGTGGTCGGCTCCGCGATCGCCCGCGAGGCCGACGGCGGCATCTACGTCCACGCGGGCCCGGAGGTCTGCGTCGTCTCCACGAAGTGCTTCACCAACACCACGGTCGCCTTCGCGCTCCTCGCCCTCCACCTGGGCCGCACCCGTGACCTGTCGGTCCGCGACGGCAAGCGGATCATCGAGGGCCTGCGCAAGCTGCCCGCCCAGATCGCCGAGATCATGGAGCACGAGGAGGACGTCAAGAAGCTGGCCCTGCAGTTCGCCGAGGCCCGCTCGATGCTCTTCATCGGCCGGGTGCGGGGCTACCCGGTGGCCCGCGAGGCCTCCCTGAAGCTCAAGGAGGTCTCCTACATCCACGCCGAGGCCTACCCCGCTTCCGAGCTCAAGCACGGCCCCCTGGCCCTGATCGAGCCGGCTCTCCCGACGGTCGCGATCGTCCCCGACGACGACCTCCTGGAGAAGAACCGCGCCGCCATGGAGGAGATCAAGGCGCGCAGCGGCAAGATCCTCGCGGTGGCCCACCAGCACCAGGAGAAGGCCGACGAAACCATCATCGTCCCGAAGAACGAGGACGAACTCGACCCCATCCTGATGGGCATCCCCCTCCAACTCCTCGCGTACCACACGGCCCTGGCCCTCGGCAGGGACATCGACAAGCCCCGCAACCTCGCCAAGTCAGTGACGGTTGAGTAGAGGCCTTCTTTTCAGGGGCGCGGGGAACTGCGCGCCAAGCCCCCACACACCCGCACAGGCACTCAAAGAACACGGACCCCCACGTGCTGCCACCAAGCACAGGGGGTCCGTTTTCATCGCCGGGAAGCCGCCCAACTCCCCGGCCTGCGCAGCTAACCGGTAGCCGTCACTCCCCGGCCGGCAGCGCGTCGCGGAACCGCCGTGGGCCAGTGCGCGAGCACCGCCGTGGCCGCGTACCAGGCAACGGCCCCCGCGGCCACGGCGAACCAGCCACCCACCTTGGCGAACCCGTCGTTCCCGGCGAACTCGGCAATCGCCACGAGCAACAGGGCGACGAAGAACAGCCCGTGGACCATCTGGCCGAGCTGCTCCCCGCCCGCAAGCGTCAGAGACAGCACCACGAGGGCGAACAACAGCAGGAAGAACCCTGCCTCATTGCCGGAGGCACCCGCCGACACGGCCCAGGTGAACCACAGCGCCCCGAGCACCGAGAACGCCGTCCCACCGGAGGAGTCCCCGCCACGCAGGGCCAGCAATCCGGCGGCGAAGAGGGCGATGCCGCCCACGTAGCGGGCGACTGACACGGCGTCAGCGGCTGACACCCCGTCGATCAGGGCGGTATGCCCCAGCCCGAAGGCCAACAGGGTGATTCCGAGGGCGAGTCGACCGGCAACGGTCATGATTCCGCTTCCCGCGGAGACGTCTTTGTCCACGGCGGGCTCCCTTCGTGCATGTGCAGTTGTGCGGTGTCCCGTATATGCCCTTCACAAGGGCACAAACACCTCTACGCACGAGTAGATTTACGCACTGCACCAGGGGAGCAAGGGAGTTGACGCCTCAGGGAATGACGACGACGGGCCGCTTCGCCCGCTTGGCGAGCCGCCCGGCGACGGAGCCGAAGATCCGCCCGACGATGCCGTGGGTCGACCCGACGACGATCGCGTCGGCCTCGTACTCCCGGCCGACCTCTTCGAGTTCGTGGCAGATGTCGCCGCCGCGCTCGACCAGGATCCAGGGCACCTCGGCGAGGTAGTCCGCACAGGCCAGCTCAAGACCGAGCACCTCGGTCCGGTGGTCCGGCACGTCCACGAACACGGGCGGCTCGCAGCCGGCCCACACCGTGGTCGGCAGCCGGTTGGCGACGTGGACGATGATCAGGCCCGACCCGGAGCGATGGGCCATGCCGATCGCGTACGCCAGGGCGCGCTCACTGGATGTGGAGCCGTCGAAGCCGACGACGACCCCGTGCTTGAAGGCGGGATCGCAGGAGTGGCGAGGCTCTTCCGCCGCCAGGGGCTCGGCCGCCGTGGGATCGGCGACGGGCCGCTTGCGGTCCGCGGGTTCGAAGAATTCGTGACCGGCCATGGCTGTCTCGGCGTTGTGATCCTTTATGGGAGGGACAACAGTGTGCGGCGGAGCTGTGTCCGGGAATGGTCTTCCCAACCCCATACCCCCAAGGGTACGGCGGCACGCCTCCTTAGCCCAGATCCCGCCCGCCGTGCGTGCGGGTTCCAGGGAGCATGCACGAGGCGACGCCCGTAACGCAATGGTTGCTGCGCTGTACAGGCGGTTTGCGCAGGATTCACTTGCCCGTGGAGGTGGTCCGGTCAGACAGTGACCTGCTCACCGGCCACGCGTTGAACCCCGTGAGTCACGCCACAGGGAGCACGCATGCCCGGACCCCGCCCCGCCTCCGAGGCGGACCGCGCGGCCCCGCCGCCGCGGGACACCGCGACGGACGTGGTCCGCTGGGCGGCCTTCAGCTGCCTGCTCGTCCCGGCCGTGCTCCTCGGATACGGCGCCTCCCTGTCCGGTGCCGCCGGCACGGCCCTCGGGCTGGCGGCCGTCACGGGCGCGTGCCGGGTCCTGCTGCGGCAGTCCGAGCGCGGCGCGGCCCGGCTGGCGGCCGAGGACCGGGCACCCCACCGGGGCCGGCACCACCGCACCGGAACGGGGTCGCACCGCGGCGGACGGCACACTGGCGGGGATACACCGGTCGGCTGACCGGTTTCCGCGCACACGCACGCTGCTTTTCAGCCAACTTCTCACACCTGTGCATCACCCTGTCCGACCACCCCCCAACCCCCGTTCGACCTGCACGGAAAGGGCCTCAGGGGTGCTGCGCACCCTACGCGGATTGGCCACTGCGACAAGGCGCACTTCCCTGCACGCCCCACGAGTGCAACGCTTCGTGATCGAATGCTTCACGCCAAGTTGCCAAGTCGACAATGTGCCGAGTGCCGAACCGGCCACTGCGGCGCGACGGGACACAGTAGATTCGATCTTGACTGTCTACGGCGGGGGACTCGTGCAGGACCGAGGGGAAACGTGCAGGAGCGACACAACCGAGGAGCCGCGACCACCGAGGGGGGCTTAGCAGTATGAGCCACGACTCCACTGCCGCGCCGGAAGCCGCGGCCCGGAAGCTTTCCGGGCGACGTCGCAAGGAGATCGTCGCGGTGCTGCTGTTCAGCGGCGGCCCCATCTTCGAGAGTTCCATACCTTTGTCGGTGTTCGGGATCGACCGCCAGGACGCCGGCGTGCCGCGCTACCGACTGCTGGTGTGCGGCGGCGAGGACGGCCCACTGCGGACCACAGGGGGCCTGGAACTCACCGCGCCACATGGCCTGGAAGCGATCTCACGCGCGGGCACGGTCGTCGTACCGGCCTGGCGTTCGATCACTTCTCCGCCACCGGACGAAGCGCTCGACGCGCTGCGCCGGGCACACGAGGAGGGCGCCCGCATCGTCGGGCTGTGCACCGGAGCCTTCGTCCTCGCGGCGGCGGGCCTGCTGGACGGCCGGCCCGCGACGACACACTGGATGTACGCGCCGACGCTGGCGAAACGCTATCCGTCGGTGCACGTCGATCCGCGGGAGCTGTTCGTCGACGACGGCGACGTGCTGACGTCGGCAGGCACCGCCGCGGGCATCGACCTGTGCCTGCACATCGTGCGCACGGACCACGGCAACGAGGCGGCAGGGGCCCTGGCCCGGCGCCTCGTCGTGCCCCCGCGCCGAAGCGGCGGCCAGGAGCGCTATCTCGACAGGTCTTTACCGGAGGAGATCGGCGCCGACCCGCTCGCCGAGGTCGTCGCCTGGGCGCTGGAGCACCTCCACGAACAGTTCGACGTGGAGACGCTGGCGGCACGCGCGTACATGAGCCGTCGTACGTTCGACCGCCGCTTCCGCTCGCTGACCGGGAGCGCGCCGCTGCAGTGGCTGATCACGCAGCGGGTGCTCCAGGCGCAGCGCCTGCTGGAGACGTCGGACTACTCGGTGGACGAGGTGGCGGGGCGCTGCGGTTTCCGTTCGCCGGTCGCCCTGCGCGGGCACTTCCGCCGCCAGCTGGGCTCGTCGCCGGCCGCGTACCGGGCGGCGTACCGCGCCCGGCGCCCGCAGGGCGAGCGGCCGCAGGACACCGAGGCCGCCCAGGGCGGTCCGGCGCCCGGCATGTCCGGGCACCCGGGGCATCCCGGCCAGCCGGGCCAGCAGCCCGCCTCGCTGCATCCGGAGCACCCCGTCCCGCTCCAGTCCCGCCGTACGGCGGCGGCGAGCGCGGTCGGATCGTCTCCGGCCCTGTCCGCGTCGGCGTCGGCCGCGCCGGACAACGGGCGGGAGGCGTACGTGCCGAGCCGGGCGAGTCTGCCGGGGCAGCGCAGCGCGACGTGATGTGAGCCGGTGACCGGGCCCGCGTGGAGGAAATCTCCGCGCGGGCCCGGCGCCGTTTCGGGGGCGGGTGCGCCCTCGGGCGCGAGGCGGGCGCGCCTGGCGGCCACAAGGTCACCGCACGGCCGGTCCGGCCCGCGGCGGCTCACCGTAAGGTTAGACACATGAACGATCGCATGGTGTGGATCGACTGCGAGATGACCGGCCTCTCGCTGTCGGACGACGCGCTCATCGAGGTGGCCGCCCTCGTCACCGACTCCGAGCTGAACGTGCTCGGCGAGGGCGTGGACATCGTCATCCGGCCGCCGGACCGGGCACTGGAGACGATGCCGGAGGTGGTGCGTCAGATGCACACCTCGTCCGGGCTGCTCGCCGAGCTGCCGGACGGCACGACGCTGAAGGACGCCGAGGAGCAGGTCCTGACGTATGTCAGGGAGCACGTCAAGGAGCCGGGCAAGGCCCCGCTGTGCGGCAACTCCGTCGGCACGGACCGCGGCTTCCTGCTGCGTGACATGCCGACGCTGGAGGACTACCTGCACTACCGGATCGTCGACGTGTCGTCGATCAAGGAGCTGGCCCGCCGCTGGTACCCGCGGGCGTACTTCAACAGCCCGCAGAAGAACGGCAACCACCGGGCGCTCGCCGACATCCGCGAGTCCATCGCGGAGCTGCGCTACTACCGCGAGGCCGTCTTCGTCCCGCAGCCCGGGCCCGACTCGGACACCGCGAAGAAGATCGCCGCGAAGCACGTGCTGCCTGCGCAGTAGCCGTGCCGGGGGCCCGTGGAGGGGCGCCGCGAAAGCCGGGCGCGAGCACCCCTTCGGACCCTGTACACTTTTTCTCGGCCGGTCGGGGAAATCACTGACCTCCAAGCCGGTCATGGTGGGTGTAGCTCAGCTGGTAGAGCACCTGGTTGTGGTCCAGGATGCCGCGGGTTCGAGTCCCGTCACTCACCCTCACCGAAGAGGCCGGTGACCTGAGTAATCAGGTCACCGGCCTCTTTCGTATCCGCCGTGGTCATGCCGGAGCCGTGCGGTGGCGTGAGGGCGGCTCCCGCGAGGAAGCGCCACAGTCCAAGATCTTCGCCTCCGAGCCGGAGACCGTTCGGTTCAAAGCGCTCCAGACGCCCATGGACAGCACATAGCCCCCGGGTGGACAACGGGGTCGAGGACGAGATGGCCTTTCTGGATCGGGAGGAGTTCAAACTGGTCCGCTTCAGCTCACCGACGCTCTTCGTGGTCGGCGGGCTCGTACTCGTCCTCAACCTCGACGAGCTTCCACTCGGGCCGGAAGTCGGGGTGGTCGACGTACGCCATAACGAGTCTGGAGACAACCGGGCTACGGAAACTCTGCGGGACACCGGCGACCACGTCCACGATCACCCTCTGCCAGAGAGGGAGGTCCCTGGCCTCCGCCATCAATGCCGTCCACCGATTGTCCTCAACCCAGGCCACGAGCCGGCGTTTGGCCTCGACGTCGGCCAGGACTCGGGCCTTCAACCTGGCCACGCCGTCGTCCTTGCCGGGCTTCAGTGCGCAAGCAGCAGTTTCGTCCTCGCGCAGACGAGCCTTGAGGAACTCCACCATGACCGGAACGTCTTTCATCGCTTTTCCCCCTTTGCCGACAAGCGCTGAAGGGCCATCATCCCGGTTCGCCCTGATCATGCCTGCAAGTCTGAGCATGTCCCCCCGCGGTGGCGGCCCACGTGCTACACCTGACCGCCACCGCGCGCCGACCCCAGGCGTCGCAGGTCCCGGCCAAGGCGGAGCCGATACCCCCGACGGTGAACGTCACCCGGGCCGATGGTTCTCCCTCGTGGAAACGGCCCGCGGGCTGCCAAGCCCCTCCTGGAAGCCCACGGCGGACCAGGTCGTCCGACGGCTCTACGACGACATCGGTGGGAAGCGGCCGGCCGCCAAATGAGCCGGCGACCGGCTTGAAGACACCGTGGCGTGGCTTCGTCTGAGGTCCTACAGTCCCGGAGGAGCTGTCGCAGAGGGGGCGCATGGCACAGAGGAAGTACGACAACGCCACACTCGCCGGGCTGATGACCCTGTGCAGGGGTTACTGCTACTGGCCTGGATGCACGAGCCGCGTCATCGCGATGGTCAACGGTGTACCCAAACTGAACGCGGAGATCGCCCACATCCGGGCCATCAACCCAGGCGGGAAGCGGTTCGATCCCAAGTGGTCCGAGCCGGAGCGCAACAGCTTCAAGAACTTGCTGCTGCTGTGCGTCCCCCACCACACCACCATCGACGGCGCCAGCAGCGGCGACTACCCGGTGGAACTCCTCGAAGAGTGGAAGGCCAGCCGGGAAGGCGAAAGCGTCGAGGCGCTGGATGGCCTGACCGGGCTGACCGAAGCCCGTCTCAGCGAGATGCTCGCCGAGGCCCAAGGGGAGTTCCTCGATCAGGTCCGCCCGGCACTGGCCGAGTTCTCCAAGACCGCCCCGGAGCTGGCCGGCCTCCTCAACACCCTGCTCGATGAGCTGGCGGATCCCCGTATCCACGGCTTCGGCGTCAGTCCCGACGCCATCGAGCTGTTCAGTGACGCTGCACGGTCTTTGGGCAGCTTCGAGGACAACGTCGGTCTCTTCGCCTCGGCCGCAGACAGTCTCGGGAACCTGGAGGACAGGGCCCTGCTTCTGATGAAGACCGCGCAGCGACTGGAGACCGCTGCGGCGGCAATCCAAAGCGCCATCGCCGACATGCCACGAGGCCGCTGGTGAGTTGGACTCGGATCAGCAGGAGTTGACATCAACGGCTCCGCCGGGCTTCGTCGCCCGGCAGGATGTCAGCGGATGGCACACCGGAGTTGAGCGAACGATCAACGCGCTGAAGAGCTCCCGGGCCGTGGCCACGAGATTCGACAAGCACGCCTACGTCTTCCACGGCACCGTCACCGTGGCTTCGATCGGCCTTTGGCTCAAGCCGTGATCACTTGGCCTTCGTGACAAGATCAGGGCGTGGCGACATTGTTCCTGACGGTCGGCCTGCCAGGGGCCGGAAAGACCACGAGAGCTCGGCAGCTGGCCAAGGAGCACAACGCGCTGCGGCTGACGCCGGATGAGTGGATGCTCCCGCTGTTCGGCGATCCGCAGCCGGCCGGGAAGCGCGATGTGCTGGAAGGACGGCTGCTCTGGCTGGGTCTGGAGGCACTGAAGCTGGGAACGAACGTGGTCCTGGATTTCGGATGCTGGTCTCGTGACGAGAGGTCCGCGATCCGCTGGTTGGTGATGTCTGTGGGCGCGTCCTGTCACGTCGTGTACGTGCCGGTGGACCATGAGACCCAACGCGCTCGGATCGCCCATCGCCAGTCGGCCACCCCTGATCAGACCTTCGTGATGAGCGAGACGGACCTCTTGCACTGGAGGACGCTGTTCGAGGAGCCCGACGCCACGGAACTCGATGGACGTGAGGTAGGAGGTCCGCCTCCTGGGTGGTCAGGATGGCTGGAGTGGGCCGCCGACCGGTGGCCATCGCTCGCGTGACCGTCCGGCCGACCTCGGGTGCCGCCCAGTAACGCAGCCGTGCCAGGAGCGCCGAGCCCGGAAAGATCCGCCGGAACCAGCCCCGGTAGAACTCAGTCCCCCAGGTTGATGACGACGTCAACCACAGTCGTGTTGCCCTGGCGTGTCTCCGTTACTTCAGCGGCAGCTCGGCCAGCATCACGGCGTACACCGGGGAATCCGGGAAGGGCTGGCGCTCGCCGACCTTCCGGAAGCCCCAGGACTCGTACAGCTCCTGAACCTTGGGGTGCGTGATGTCCACCAAGAGGACGGCGAGGTCCTCGTCGCGCTCGTCCAGCAGAGCATTGGTGACCACCTCAGCCACGCCCATCTTCCGGTAGTCCGTCCGCACGGCCAGCTCCGAGTAGGAGAAGGTCCGGGTCTTCTTGGGGGCGGCCTTCATGTGCTCGCGCCACCACTCGCGCTTCGGGGTAGCCGGGGCCCCGTACGCGAAGGCCACTGCCTCGTCGCCATCCCAGGCGATCACGCAGTCGAAGTCCGGGTTGCCGCCCCAGTGGTCGACGAACCAAGGGAAGCGCTGATTGAACTCGTCGTCCATCGCATCCGCGTAGGCGTCCGCATGGATGTCGATCAGCGTCTGGCGGATCTGCGGCAGGTCGGCATGCGTGTAACGGCGGACGACCAGATCAGCGGCACTCAAGATCGGCTCCATTCGGCTCGGAAGCGGTCTCCCCACTCTTGTGCGACCCCAGCGTCTGGTGCAAGGGTGATCAAGTCCCGGTAGTAGTCGCCGAGGAGAGAGCGCATCCGGCCTGGGAGCGGGTGCCCGGCCATCAGGTCGAACACCTTGGATGCCGTGGCGCACGCCTGCTCGATGTCCCGCTGATGGAGCTGGGCCAAGGCGAGCCGTGTCGTGGCCAGAGCACGGTTACGGCGGAACTGCTTGGGGATCGCCCCGAGAGCCCGGTGAGAGGCGGCCTCAGCCCGTGCCGGGTCCCCGATCCGGTCTCTGACGATCGCTGTGATGGCAGTCAGCTCGGCGCCCCCATAGAAGGCCACCCAACTCGGCCGGGGCTCCTCGAAGGACACCTTCTCCAGGGCTTCCTGGGCGTACCCCAGGGACCGCAGGGCGCCCGTACGGTCACCGAGATTCGAATGGCCCACGGCCGTTCTGGCGTGCGCGAGCGAGGCGAACAGCGGGTCCCGCCGGGTGATGGCCGTGGCCTGGGCCGCGTATCCGGCGTCCACAGCCTGTGTGTGCTGGCCCCGCTGGTGGGCGAGCATCGCGTACGAGTTCCAGACTCGCATCTCCGCCACTGGGTCCTTGGCCATCCCGGCCAAGTACAGGGCCCGGTCAAGATACTGCTGAGTTCGGGCGAGGCGGCGGGCGTCGAGGGCTGACCAGGCGGCCGTAGCGGTGTAGTCGGCGGCCAAGGAGAACAGGCGTTGGCGGATGCGCTGGGAGGCGGCCAACTTAACCTTGTCGAGGGCCTCGTCAGCTCCGGCCTGGGCTGCCCGTTCCAGACCCTCGTGGCCTCCTCTGTTGTCGTCCAAGGCCATGAGGGTGTCCAGGCCGGACCGGAGTCGGATCACGTCAGACGTACCGACCCGCGTGGGTCGGGAGTCCGGAACCACGACGGCGGCGGCTGTGCCGGTGCTGGCGGTGAGGAAGTTCCTGCGCCTCACGGGCGACTCCGGTTTGGTTGGACGTCTTGCCGCTGGTGGGCGGAAGCCCAGCTCTTCGGCCGTACATCCGAATACTGCCTCTAATGCTTCCCGCTGACGCGGGTGCGGCCAGCGAGTTTTTCCGGTTAGCCAGTTCCGGACGGTCCGGTCGCTCACCGTGCCCTCGTAGCCGTGCAGGCGCAGGTACTCGTTGACGGCCTCGGCTAACTCGGCCTGCGTGAAGCCCGCTTCCTTCATGGCGCCGGCGAGGCTCGTGTTCCCCTCCACGTACCCACGGTAGTCACTGGTGCTCCGTCAGTGACGGCAAGAACCGGAAATTTCCGCTTGGGCGTGATGCACACCTGGCCGACTTTTCCTCCTCGGGAGACTCAAGCAGTCGTTGACTGAACCGAGGCCGTCGTACACCGACACCCCTGAGGTTCAGATGATCGTGTCAGCGAAGCCGCATCACACAGGACACCCGGGATACTCCGAGACACTCCCGGCTCTGGAGGAGAGCGCCGAGACCGCTCGGAGGCTCGTACGGACAGCTCTGGCCGCTTGGCACATGGAGGAGCTGACCGACACCGCCATACTTCTCGTCTCGGAGCTGGTGGCCAACGCGGTCAAGCACACCAACAGCCGCGTGATTCGGGTCGTCGTCACCAGACCTGACGAGCGGTTCGTGCGGATCGGCGTGGTCGACAAGGCCCGCATACTGCCGGAGCTGGCCAAACCCAGTGACGACCTTCTCACCAACGGCCGGGGTCTCCTCCTGGTCGATGCTCTGGCCGAGCGCTGGGGCACCGACCTCTACCGATGGGGCAAGCAGGTCTGGGCCGAGGTGTTCCGATGACCGAGGGGAAGCCCAGGGCGTGGGTCGGCGACCAGGTGTACGACGCCAGCGCGGGCAAAGAAGGCATCGTCAGTGACGTGAAGAGGGACGGTACGTACATCTTGCGCGAGGTCAACTCGTTTGCCTTGCGATGGGAAGCCCCGAGTGCCGTGAAGCTGACCGTGACCGTGTCGCGCCTGGAGAGAGTCGAGAAGGAGCGAGGGGCGTAACCGCGCACAGCACCGCATTCCGCTGGTTGATCGACCTCACGGGCGAGCGGGCGTACGGGCGAGGTGATCCAGGCCCCCGAGGCCGTGACCCCATCTCCTTCCTCCATACGCTGAGCCCCGTCACTCAACCTGGGAAATCAGCCGGTGGCTTCGCGCAGAAACCACCGGTTGACGCTTTGTGCGCGCCGGTCCCGGCCCGGGCAGCGACCGGGTTTACGGTCGGCGGCATGGACGGTGAGCGCCGAGGGTGGCGTGCGTGTGTGCTCAGCGGGGCGGTGTTCGCCGTGTGCATGGCCGGCACCACACTGCCGACTCCCCTCTATCCCCTCTACCAGGGCAAGTTCGGGTTCTCCGAGCTGACGGTGACCGTGGTGTACGCCGTGTACGCCTTCGGGGTCATCGGGGTCCTGCTGCTGGTCGGCAACGCCTCGGACGCCGTGGGCAGGCGCCCGGTGCTGCTGTGCGGCCTCGGCCTCGCGGCGGCGAGCGCCGTCTGTTTCCTGTGCGCGACCGGGCTGGGCTGGCTGTACGCCGGGCGGCTGCTGTCGGGACTCTCGGCCGGTCTGTTCACGGGGGCCGCCACGGCGTACGTCATGGAACTGGCGCCGGAAGGCGGCGCCTCCCGGGCCACGTTCGTGGCGACGGCCGCCAACATGGGCGGACTGGGCTGCGGGCCGCTGCTCTCCGGCGTGCTCGCGCAGTACGCCGACTGGCCGCTGTACCTGCCGTTCGTCACGCACCTCGTGCTGGTGGCCGGGTCGGCCGCCGTCCTGCTGCGGCTCGTGGAGACCGTACGGGAGCGCAAGCCGCTGCGCACCGTACGGCCGCAGCGCCCCGCGCTTCCCCCACAGGTGCGGGCGGTGTTCACCCCCGCGGCGATCGCCTCGTTCGCCGGCTTCGCCCTCTTCGGGGTGTTCACCTCGGTCAGCCCGGCATTCCTCGCCGAGTCCCTGCACGTGGACAACCACGCCGTGAGCGGGCTGGTCGTCGCGCTGGCCTTCTTCGCGTCGACCGCCGGGCAACTCGCGGTCGGCGGGGTCGGGGTGCGGCGCTCCCTCCCGCTGGGCTGCGCCGGACTCCTCGCCGGGCTGGCGCTGCTCGCGGGCGCGCTGCGGTGGGACCTGATGTCGTTGGTGGTCCTGAGCGCGCTCGTCGGCGGCGTCGGGCAGGGCCTGGCGTTCCGCGGCGCGCTGTCCGAGGTCGCCGGGGCATCTCCCGAGCACCGGCGGGCGGCGGTGATCTCGACGCTGTTCGTCGTCGCCTACGCGGGCATCTCGGTCCCGGTGATCGGGGTCGGCCTGCTGACGGGCCCGATCGGCCTGGAGGGCGCGGGCCTGGTGTTCATCGCGTGCATGGCGGTGCTGGTGTCCACGGCGGCCGTCTACCTGGTCCGGCGGCCGGCGGTTGCGAGGACGTGACCGCCCTCTGCCGAGAGGCGATCAGCCTCTACCGGCTCGGCGTGCACGAGGCCGTCGTCGCCGAGGCCCTCAGTCTGCGGCGTCTTTCGGGGCCCCGTGCGCCGAGCTCCGCCACGCCGCCGTCAGCTCCGCCACACGCGTGAACCGGTGCAGCTGCGGGACGATCACCGGGTGCCGTACCGCCCGGTGGAAGGCCCGGGCGCGGTTCAGCGACTGCTGGGCGGCGTCGGTCGTCGCCTCCTTCACGAACCAGCGTTCCCCGTCTGCGAGCCTGACCGCGTACGACACGCAGCCCGACTCCTGGTCGCGGAAGACCCGGAAGACCTCGCCCACCGTGCGCAGGTACGGCTCGGTCCGCGCGACCTCGGTGACCTCCAGCAGGGGATGCGGCGTCACGACGACGACCGGGGCACCAGCTCCGTGGCCAGGACCACCTGCCGTCGGTCCAGCCCCCGGGACGCCAGGGGGCGGCGGTCGGCGACCTCCGTGAGAAGGAGGTCTATCATCCGGCGGCCCATCTCCTCGATGGGCTGGCGGACACTGGTCAGGGGCGGGTCCAGGTGGCGGGCGATGGCGGAGTCGTCGTAGCCGACGAGCGCCACGTCGTCGGGGATGCGGCGCCCCGCCTCGCGCAGCGCCTGGCGGGCGCCGGCCGCGGTGACGTCGGAGGCGGCGAAGACCGCGTCCAGGTCGGGGCGGCGCTCCAGCAGTGCCGCCATGGCGCGGCTGCCGCCCTCCTCCGAGAAGTCACCCTGCTCGATCAGCGCCTCGTCCACCCCGTGGCCCGCGTCGCTCAGCGCGTCGCGGTAGCCGTCGATGCGGCGCTGGGCGCCGTAGACGTCGAGGCGGCCGGTGATGTGGGCCACCCGGCGGCGGCCGCGGGACAGCAGGTGCTCGACGGCCTGCCGGGCGCCGCCGTAGTTGTCCGAGTCGACCGACGGCAGTGTCTCCCCCGCCGACCGGGGGCCGCTGATCACCGCCGGGATGTCCAGCTGGGACAGCAGATCGGGCAGCGGATCGTCCGCGTGGACCGAGACCAGCAGGACGCCGTCCACCCGGTGGGCGGCCAGGTACTGGGCGAGACGGCGGCGTTCGCGGTCACTGCCCGCGAAGATCAACAGCAGCTGCATCTCCGTCTCGGACAGCTCCGCCCCGACGCCCTTCAGCATGTCCGAGAAGTACGGCTCCGCGAAGAACCGGGTCTCCGGCTCGGGCACGACCAGGGCGATCGCGTCCGTGCGGTTGGCGGCCAGGGCACGGGCCGCGGTGTTCGGGACGTAGCCGAGTTCGGCGACCGCCGCCTCCACGGCCGCACGCGTCGCGTCGCTGACCCGGGGCGAGCCGTTGATCACCCGGGACACCGTGCCGCGGCCGACACCGGCGCGCGCCGCCACCTCTTCGAGGGTGGGCCGGCCACCGCTTCGGCCCCGCGCTCCGTGGCTTGCCATGGGCTCCGCCTTCCCGTCCACACCCGCACTCTGCGGCTGGCCTGGAATTTAACAGGCTCGTCAGCAGGAGTGACCGCTGCCGAGGCCTGCCGTCCTCGGCCTTCCGCTTAGGGCGGCGGGCCGGTCCGACTGGCTTGATACCGCCGTCCTGGGCCGCAAGGGACTGCGGCCCGGGTCCAGTTAACAGCCCGATAACTGAACGCATCTCTCCCTGTCCGGTCCCTTGACACCCCCGCCCCGACCGGAGAACCTTCAACACATCACTGGTGGGAGCGCTCCCACAGTACCTGACACATACACAACCCGCACGTTCCCCGCCCGAGCCGCAGCGAGTAAAAACGGGTCCAACAATGCAGTTGGCCGGGGGGTCGGCACGTCAGGGCAACAGGAGGACGACATGCGAGCACGCATCCGAACCGCCCGCAAGGCGATGGTCCTCGCGGCCGTCGCGTCGCTGGGCGCCGGGCTGCTGGCCGGCTGTGCCGACGACGGCGGCGACGACAACTCCGGCTCGCCGGACGGTGACGGCAAGGGCAAGACGACGATCTCGGTGGGGCTCTTCGGCACCATGGGCTTCAAGGAAGCCGGCCTCTACGCCGAGTACGAGAAGCTCAACCCGAAGATCAAGATCGCCGAGAACGTCGTCGAGCGGAACGAGAACTACTACCCGGCGCTGCTGAACCACCTCACCACCAACAGCGGTCTGCTGGACGTCCAGGCCGTCGAGGTGGCCAACATCGCCGAGGTCACGGCCACCCAGGCCGACAAGCTCGAGGACATGTCCAAGGTTTCGGGCGTGGACAAGAGCAAGTGGCTGGACTGGAAGTGGGAGCAGGCCACCACCAAGGACGGCAGGACGATCGGCCTCGGCACCGACGTCGGCCCGATGGCGATCTGCTACCGCACGGACCTCTTCAAGCAGGCCGGTCTGCCCACCGACCCGGCCGAGGTGGGCAAGCTGTGGGCCGGCGACTGGGCCAAGCTCGTCCAGGTCGGCGAGCGCTACAAGTCGAAGGCCCCCAAGGGCACCTTCTTCATGGACTCCCCCGGCGGTCTGATCCAGGCGGTCCTGGGCAGCGAGGAGAAGAAGTTCTACGACACCTCCGGGAACGTCATCTACAAGACCAACCCGGCAGTGAAAGCCGCCTTCAACCTGACCGCGGACGCCGCCAAGAAGGGCCTCGTCCAGTCGGAGACGCAGTTCCAGCCGGGCTGGAACTCCTCGATCGCCAACAACAAGTTCGCCGCCATCGCCTGCCCGCCGTGGATGCTCGGCACGATCAAGGGCTACTCGAAGCCGGACGCGGCCGGCAAGTGGGCCGTGGCCACCGCGCCCAAGGGCGCCAACTGGGGCGGCACCTTCCTCACCGTGCCGAAGAGCGGCAAGCACGTGAAGGAAGCCCAGAAGTTCGTGACCTGGCTGACCGCGCCGGAGCAGCAGGCGAAGCTGTTCAAGGTGCAGGCCAGCTTCCCGAGCGCGCCGTCCACCTACACCATGCCCGAAGTGACCGGCGCGACGAACGAGATGACCGGTGACCAGAAGATCGGCCCGATCTTCGCGGAGGCCGCCAAGGCCGCCCCGGTCCAGGTGATCGGCCCGAAGGACCAGATCATCATGCAGGGCCTGACGGACAACGGCGTGATCCTGGCGACGAAGGGCAAGTCGGCCAAGGAGGCCTGGGACTCCGCCACCAAGACCATCGACAACAAGCTGGACCAGTGACCCGTATGGCCACCCGCCACGACACCGCCGCGCCCCCCTCCGAGGGGGGCGCGGCCCCGGGCCGCCCGCCCGCGGATCCCGTGTCTCTGGAGAAGGAGCGGCGGCGCCGGGACCGGCTGTCCCGCCGCTGGCAGCGGGACATCCGCTGGAGCCCGTACGCCTTCGTCTCGCCGTTCTTCCTGCTGTTCATCGCGTTCGGCCTGTTCCCGCTGATCTACACGGGCTGGGCCTCGCTGCACCAGGTGGAGCTGACCGCGCCGACCGACATGAACTGGGTCGGGCTGCGCAACTACACCCGGATCTTCGACGACGAGTTCTTCTGGAACGCGGCGAAGAACACCCTGACCATCGGCATCATCTCCACCGTCCCGCAGCTGCTGATGGCGATGGGCATCGCCCACATCCTCAACTACAAGCTGCGGGCCTCGACCTTCTTCCGGGTCGCGATGCTCGCGCCGTACGCGACGTCGATCGCCGCCGCCTCGCTGGTGTTCGTGCTGCTCTTCGGCCGTGACTACGGCATGATCAACTGGGCGCTCGACATGGTCGGCATCAACCCGGTCGACTGGCAGAACGACAAGTGGTTCTCGCAGATCGCCGTATCGTCGATCATCATCTGGCGCTGGACCGGCTACAACGCGCTGATCTACCTGGCCGCGATGCAGGCGATCCCGCAGGACCTGTACGAGTCGGCGGCGCTGGACGGGGCCAACCGCTGGCAGCAGTTCATCCATGTGACGCTGCCGGCACTGCGTCCGACGATCCTGTTCACCTGTGTCGTGTCGACGATCGGCGCGAGCCAGGTCTTCGGCGAGCCGCTGCTGTTCGACGCCAACAAGGGCACGTCGGGCGGCGCGGAGCACCAGTTCCAGACGCTCGGCCTGTACCTGTACGAGCAGGGCTGGGTCGCCCAGCACCTGGGCCGTGCCTCGGCGATCGCCTGGACGATGTTCCTCATGCTGATCGTCATCGGCATCGTCAACTACGTCATCTCGCGCCGGCTGCGCGCCAGTAGTTAAGGAGTTCCGGCCGTGACGACGACTGTGACGCCCCAGGACGCCCCGCCGCCCGGCGCGGCGCCCGCGAAGGAGTCCAAACGCCCCCGCCTGCCGAAGTCCGCGCGGGCCGGCGGGACGTTGCACGGCGGTCCGATCGCGTACGCGATCCTCATCGTGTTCACGATCGTCTCGCTGTTCCCACTGGTGTGGACGGCGATCGCCGCCTCGCGTGACAACCAGCGGCTCGCGCAGACGCCGCCGCCGTTCTGGTTCGGCTCGGGCCTGTTCGACAAGCTGGAGATCGCCTGGAAGGACGCCAATCTGGGTGAGGCCTTCTTCAACACCACGATCGTGGCGGGTACTTCGGCGCTGACCATCGTCTTCCTGTCGACGATCGCCGGTTTCGCCTTCGCCAAGCTGCGGTTCAGGGGCCGTGGCGCGCTGATGCTGATCGTGATCGGCACGATGATGGTGCCGCCGCAGCTGAGCGTGATCCCGCTGTACATGATGGTCGCCAAGCTCGACTGGACGGACCAGTTGCAGGCGGTGATCCTGCCGTCGCTGGTGAGCGCGTTCGGTGTGTTCTTCATGCGGCAGTACCTGATCCAGGCCCTGCCGGACGAGATCATCGAGGCCGCCCGGGTCGACGGGGCGAGCAGCTGGCGTGTGGTGTGGCACGTGGTGTTCCCGGCGGCGCGGCCGGCGATGGCCGTGCTCGGGATGCTGACGTTCGTGCAGACCTGGAACGACTTCATGTGGCCGTTCCTGGTGCTGACCCAGATGGGCAACCCGACCGTGCAGGTCGCGGTCGCGGGCCTCGGACGCGGCTACACCCCCGACCAGTCCCTGATCATGGCGGGCGCGCTGCTGGGCACACTGCCGCTGCTGCTGGTCTTCGCGATCTTCGGCAAGCAGATCGTGGGCGGCATCATGCAGGGCGCCGTCAAGGGCTGACGCCCTGTCTCCAGGGGCCGGGCCGGCGCTGCTCCGGCCCCTGTTCTCCCCCTTCTCCCCCTCCCCCTCCACCCCCGGTCTCCACGACCTCCAATGGGAGCGCTTCCATGCCTGACTCCGAGAACCCGGCCACTGCGGTGACCTTCCCTCCCGCCTTCCTCTGGGGCGCGGCGACCTCCGCGTACCAGATCGAGGGCGCGGTGCGGGAGGACGGCCGTACGCCGTCGATCTGGGACACCTTCAGCCATACGCCGGGCAAGACGGCCGGTGGAGACACCGGTGACATCGCTGTCGACCACTACCACCGCTACCGCGAGGACGTGGCGCTGATGGCGGAGCTGGGCCTGGGCGCCTACCGCTTCTCCGTCTCGTGGTCGCGGGTGCAGCCGACCGGCCGGGGTCCGGCCGTCCAGAAGGGCCTGGACTTCTACCGCCGGCTGGTCGACGAGCTGCTGTCCAAGGGCATCAAGCCGGCCGTCACGCTCTACCACTGGGACCTGCCGCAGGAGCTGGAGGACGCGGGCGGCTGGCCGGAGCGGGACACGGCGTACCGTTTCGCGGAGTACGCGCAGATCGTCGGCGAGGCGCTGGGCGACCGGGTCGAGCAGTGGATGACGCTCAACGAGCCGTGGTGCAGCGCGTTCCTGGGCTATGCCTCCGGGGTGCACGCCCCGGGCCGGACGGATCCCGCGGCGTCGCTGCGCGCCGCGCACCACCTGAACCTGGCGCACGGGCTGGGCGCGTCCGCGCTGCGGTCGGTGATGCCGGCCCGCAACTCCGTCGCGATCAGCCTCAACTCCACGGTGGCCAGGCCGCTCTCGCAGAGCCCGGCGGACCTGGCGGCGGTCCGGAAGATCGACGACCTGGCCAACGGCGTCTTCCACGGCCCGGTCCTGCACGGCGCGTACCCGGAGTCGCTGTACGTGGCGACGGCGGGGCTCACGGACTGGAACTACGTCCTCGACGGCGACCTGGCGCTGATCAACCAGCCGCTGGACGCGCTGGGCCTCAACTACTACACGCCCGCGCTGGTCTCGGCGGCCGACCCGGCGGCCAAGGGACCGCGCGCCGACGGCCACGGCTCCAGCGAGCACTCGCCCTGGCCGGCCGCGGAGGACGTCGCCTTCCACCAGACGCCCGGCGACCGCACCGAGATGGGCTGGACGATCGACCCGACCGGCCTGCACGAGCTGATCATGCGCTACACCCGGGAGGCGCCGGGCCTGCCGTTGTACATCACCGAGAACGGCGCGGCCTACGACGACAAGATCGACTCGGACGGCCGGGTGCACGACCCGGAGCGCGTCGCCTACCTGCACGGCCACCTGTCGGCGGTCCGCCGCGCGATCGCCGACGGCGCGGACGTCCGCGGCTACTTCCTGTGGTCCCTGATGGACAACTTCGAGTGGTCGTACGGCTACGGCAAGCGCTTCGGCGCGGTGTACGTGGACTACGCGACACTCGAACGCACCCCGAAGTCCAGCGCCCACTGGTACGCCCGAGCGGCCCGGACGGGCACGCTGCCGGAGGTGGAGGCCGTCTAGCCACTGCGGAGGCGGGGGGACGGGGCGCGGCACCATTAGGGGAGTGCCGCGCCCCGGCTTTTCACGCGCCCCGGCTTTTCAGGAGACGACGCGTGGCGTCAGGAGCCGGCGGGTCGTCGTCACGCCCCACTCGTCCAGCGACAGCAAGCGGTCGCTGGAGGCCATCAGGCCTCCGGTGGACTCCACGTGCGCCGCCCACTGTTCGCGGGTCTCGACGGCCGGGCGGGCCATCAGGCAGTCGGGGTCGTTGGTCCAGAGGCGGTCGTGCTGCCACTGGCGGGCCGCGCCCGTGAACTCGGCGGGGTCCTGGCCCGGCTGGGAGTAGTCGTCGGCCTCGGGGCGGCGGTGCGGGGCCGTGTCGGGGCTGACGCGCATGGCGTCGAACAGGCCGATGGAGGGGAGCATCGGGGCGCCGCAGCCCAGGAGGTAGGAGTCCGGGCCGATCGCGTCGCGGATCAGGCGGATGCCGGAGCGGTACGCCGTGAGGGGGTCGACGTCCGCGTGGCGGATGCCGGCCAGGGCGCCCGCGTAGAGGAAGTCGGTCTTGAAGTAGTCGTAGCCCTCCGCGCGCAGGGTGGTGAAGACCTCGGTCAGGTACGCCGCCGCGTCGGGGTGGGTGGTGTCCAGGACGCGCAGGTCGTGGCCCCAGTTGCGGCCGGCGTGGGCGAAGCCGCCGGCGGTGTCGCGGACCAGCCAGTCGGGGTGCTCGGCGGCCAGGTCGCTCGCCGGGTCGACGAGGAAGGGGGCCGTCCAGATGCCGGCGCGGCGGCCGCGGGAGCGGATCTTGTCGGCGATTCCGGCGCGGGAGCGGAAGCGGCCGGAGAGGGTGAGCCAGTCGCCGAGGGCCCGCTGGTAGCCGTCGTCGATCTGAACGACGTCGACAGGCAGGTCGAGGGTGTCCATCGCGCGGAGGTTCTCGTGGATGTCGTCCTCGGTGACCTGCGTGAAGTACTCGTACCAGGAGCACCAGACACTGGGCGCCGGCCGCGGGACCTCCAGTCCGAGGCCGAAGGCCCAGTGGCCCAGCACCGCCTGGATGTCCTCGCCCGTCCACTCCTTCACCGGGCCGTCGGCACCGATCTCCGCGACTCCGCCCCGTACGGCGAGCCGGATCGACGGCACCTCGCGCGTCGGTTCGGCCGCCGCCCACAGCCGGACCGGTGAGCCGTCGCCGGGGTCGAGCGCGAGCAGGCCCTCGCCCTGGAAGACGCCGGCGGGGACGGTGACGCCGGGCCGGTAGCAGACCGTGGCCCAGTTGGCGTTGGCCGGACGGTGGGGCGCCGTGCCCAGGGCGTAGGCGCCGCTGGGGCTCCAGGACTGCCAGCCCTCCTCGTGGACGCGGGCGCGGCGGCGGTCGACCGGCACGGAGGCCAGCGGCGTGAAGGGGTGCTGCACGGTGATCTCTTTCGGGAAGGTCAGCCCTTGTTGGCGCCCAGGGTCAGGCCGCTGACGAACTGGCGCTGGAGCACGAAGTAGACGATGAGGGTGGGGATGGCCGTGAGCAGGGCTCCGGCCGCGACCAGGTTGGGGTCGGTGAAGTACTGGCCGGAGAGGTTGTTCAGCGCCGAGGTGATCGGCATGTTCTCGCCGGTGGAGATCAGGACGATGGCCCAGAAGAAGTCGTTGTAGATCCAGATGGACAGCAGGGTGGCCAGGGCAGCCATCGCGGGCTTGCACAGCGGCAGCACGATCTGCCAGTACAGGCGCCAGACGGAGGCGCCGTCGACCAGGGCGGCCTCGGTCAGCTCGTGGGGCAGCGAGCGCATGTAGTTGCTCAGCACGAACGCGCAGAAGCCGGACTGGAACGCCACGTGGATCAGGACCAGGCCGAGCGCGGAGTCGTAGAGCTTGCCGCTCATCGTGATGCCGGGCAGGTCGATCAGCAGGTACAGCCGGTACAGCGGGGTGATGATGACCTGCTGGGGCAGGAGGTTGCCCGCCGTGAAGACCAGCAGCAGCGCCAGGTTGAGGCGGAAGTCGAAGCGGCTGACGTAGAAGGCGACCATCGACGACAGCAGCAGCGTCAGCAGCACGGCCGGCACGGCGACGATCAGCGTGTTGCCGAAGTAGTGCAGCATGTCCGACTGCTGGAAGGCGTTCGTGAAGTTGTCGAAACTCAGCTTGTCGGGCCAGGAGACATAGCCCTTCGTGCTGGTCTCCGAGTAGGGCCGCATCGCCGCGAGCAGCGCCCACAGCAGGGGCGCCAGCCAGGCCAGAGCCGTGACGACGAGGAAGGTGTGCAGCAGGATCCGGGCGGGGCGGACGGGGGTGCGCTGCTTGCTCGCCAGGGCGTGGCTCATGCGCGCCGCTCCTTCCGGAAGGTGGCGATCAGGTACGGGATGATCACCGCGAGCGAGATGACCAGCAGGACGACGGCGATGGCGGAGCCGTATCCGATCCGGCTGGACTCGCCGATGATGTTGTTGGTCACCAGGATCGACAGCAGTTCGGTGCCCTGGGCGCCCTTGTTGAAGACGAAGACCAGGTCGAAGGCGCGCAGGGCCTCGATGATCGTGACGACCAGGACGACGGTGTTGGTGGGCCGCAGGGTCGGGAAGACGACGTTCTTGAACGTCTGCCACTCGTTGGCGCCGTCCAGCGAGGACGCCTCCCGCAGCGCGGGGTCGACGCCCTTCAGGCCGGCCAGGTAGAGGATCATCATGTAGCCGGCGTGCCGCCATGAGGCGGCGACCAGGACGGCCCAGAGGTTGAGGTCCGGGTCGCCGATCCAGTCGATGTAGTGGCCGGGCTTGTTGGCTCCGATGAGGCTGTTGATCAGGCCGGTGTCGGGGTTGTAGACGAGCTGCCAGACGAACCCGGTGACCGCCAGCGAGACCACCACCGGCAGGAAGAACGCGGTCTGGTAGACGCGGCTGAAGCGGATCCTCTTGTCCAGCTGCACGGCCAGGAACAGGCCGAAGGGCGTGGGCAGCAGGATGAGCACGACGAACCAGACGACGTTGTGCTCGACGGCGGGCCAGAACTGCGGGTTGCTGGTGAACAGCTGCCTGAAGTTCTCCAGGCCGACCCAGTGGATGGAGTCGAAGCCGATGCCGTCCCAGCTGGTGAAGGCCAGCGCGATGGAGGCGAGGGCCGTCAGCCACACCAGGGCGACGTGCAGGATCGTCGGAACGCCCGCCATCAGGCCGAGCGTGATGCGGTCGCGGCGGGTCAGCAGCCGGCGGTGGCCCGTCGAGCTCTTCGCGGGGGCGGCGCCCGGAGACGGCGCGGGGGCCGTCTCCGGGTTCTCGGTGGAGGTGTCGGTGCTCATGAGGACGCGAAGATCGTCTTCTTCTGACGCTCGATCGACGAGAGGATGCTGTCGACGTTCTTGGGGTTGCGGACGAAGTTCTGGAGCGCGGGCTGCATCACCGTGGAGGTGAAGTCCGGGCGGGAGTCGCGGTCCATGAACTGCGTCAGGCTCTTCGCGCTGGAGATCATCTCGAAGGACTTCTTCTGGAGCGCGGTGTAGGAGGCGGTGTCGGCCTTGGTGGAGGCGGCCACCACGCTCGAGTCGGCCTTGAGGTAGATCTCCTCGGCCTCGGGGGTGCCCAGGTACTCCAGCAGCTTGACGGCACCGTCGCGGTTCTTCGGGGCCTTGGAGAGCATGAAGCCGTCGGTGGGCGCCTCGACGGTGTCCTGGCCGAACTGCGGGTCGATCTCCGGGAAGGCGAAGAAGTCCAGGTCGTCCAGGTCTGCCTTGTCGGTGAACTGCTGGCCCACGAAGGTGCCCAGCAGATACATGCCGGCCTTCTTCGCCACCAGGGTCTGGGCCGCGTCCTGCCAGGTGCGGCCCACCGCGCCCTCCTGGTGGTAGGGGAGGATCTCCGTCCAGTGGTCGAAGACCTTGCGCACCTTGGGGTCGGTCCAGGAGGCCTTGCCGGCCATCAGCTCGACGTGGAAGTCGTAGCCGTTGGTGCGGAAGTTGATCTGGTCGAACGTGCCCATCGCGGGCCAGGCGTCCTTGTCGCCGAAGGCGATCGGGACGAGCCCGTCCTTCTGCATCCGCTTGCACAGTGCGACGAAGTCGTCCCAGTTGGTGGGGACCTCGTAGCCGTGCTGGGCGAAGACGCTCTTGCGGTAGAAGACCGCCCACGGGTACGTGTACAGCGGCACGAAGTAGTACTTGCCGTCCTCGCCCTTGCTGAGCTTCTTCATCGCCTCGGGGAAGTTCCCGCCGATCTTCTGCCACACGTCGTCGATCGGGCTGGCCAGCTTCTTCGACGCGAAGAACTGCATGCGGTACCCGGCGAACCAGGTGAACACGTCGTCGGGCGTGCCCTGGAGGTAGGAGTTGATCTGCTCCTGGAACGTGTTGTGGTCCTTGGTGTTCACGTCGACCTTGATGCCGGACTTCTTGGTGAAGGCGGCGTAGATCTCGGCGAACGCCTTCTTCGGCACCGCGTCCGAGGAGTTCGAGCCGAGGCTGACCGTCTTCGGGTCGGCGGCCGCACCACTGCCGCCACAGGCGCTCAGCAGGGGTATGCCGGCGCCGAGCAGGGCCGCACCGCCTATGCCGCGCAGGACGGAGCGGCGGCTGGCAGCGGGGAGGGAGAGTCCGGAAGGAGAGAGGTCGTGCATGAACGGCTCCTGAGGCAGGGTTCGGCCACGAGGGTGTGGCGTGAAATCCGGTCTTAATCGACCAGAAATCAACTTGACCGAACACGGTGGCGCAATAACAGCCGTATGTCCGGTCATGCGTCAAGGGCCGTCGACTTCATTTGTCGAAATGTGACCGACCCGTGAGCGCGGACGCAGGCCGGCCGCAGGGAAGGGAGGCCGTGAGCCGCCGGAGGGGTCAGAGCGAGCGGGAGCGGTTGTATGCAGCGGCCGGCCTTCCCCGCCGCCGGCGCCGCACCGGCCCGCGGTGCCCCCTGCTGCTCACCGGCGCCCGCCCGTCCAGCTGGATCCAGATCCGCACCTCGGTCCCGCCGAGCACCGAGGAGCCGATCCGTACGTCCCCGCCGGTCGACTCCGCGAGCCGGCGCACGATGTCCAGGCCGAGCCCGGTCGAGCCGTCGCTCCCGGAGCCGCGGCCCCGCGCCATCGCGGCCTCCGGGTCGGGTATGCCGGGGCCCGCGTCGGACACGAGGACGATCACCGCGTCCTCGCCGTTGTGCACGTCGACCGCGAAGGCGGTGCCCTCCGGGGTGTGCCGGAAGACGTTGCCGAGCAGCGCGTCGAGTGCGGCGGCCAGGTCGGCGCGGGCCACGGGTATGCGCACCGGCCGGTCGGCCCCGGCCACCCGCCACTTGCGGCCCTCGTCCTCCGCGAGCGCCGACCAGAACGCCATCCGCTCGCGCACCACCTCGGCCGCGTCGCACCCGGCGCCCGGACCGGCCGCGGCCGTCTGCGGCTTGGCCTCCCGGGCCGTACGGATGATGGTGTCGACCTCGCGCTCCAGCTGCTCGACCGCGGTCCGGGTCTGGTCGGCGGCCGGTCCCTCGCCGAGCGAGGCGGCGTTGAGCCGCAGCACGGTCAGGGGGGTGCGCAGCCGGTGGGACAGGTCGGCCGCCAGCTCCCGTTCGTTCGCCAGCAGTTGGACGACCTGGTCGGCCATCGAGTTGAACGCGACCGCGGCGAGCCGCAGTTCGGTCGGGCCATCCTCGGGCACACGGGCACCGAGCCGGCCCTCCCCCAGGTCGCGGGCCCCCTCGACCAGGCGCTTGGCGGGCCGGACCATCCGCACGCCCAGCCGGTCGGCGACCGCGACCGAGCCGAGAACCAGTGCGACACCGACCCCGGCGAGCACCGCCCAGGCCGTGGCCACGCCGTTGGTGACCTCCGCCTCCGGCACGTACACCTCGACGACCGCGATCTCGCCGGTGCTGAGCGCGACCGGCTGGAGCAGCGTCGAGCCGCCGGCGACGCCGGTGGTGGACGCCCGGCCCAGTTTCCGCACGGCCGCGATGTCCTCGCCGGCGGCGCGCTGCCGCCCGAGTTCCAGGGCCTCCTGGCCGTCACCCGCCGGTATGTGCACGGCCATCCCGGCGTCGGAGCCGGCGGAGGCCACGACCCGTTCGAGCTGGTCGCGGTCGGTGGTGATGGACAGGGCCGGGGCGACGGCCGCGGCCTCCCGCTCGGCATTGGAGAAGGCGCGGTCCCGGGCCATCTCGCGGATGACCAGTCCGAGCGGCACCGCGAAGGCGAGCACGACCATGGTGGTCACCGCCAGCGAGACCTTGACCAGGGCCCACCTCATCGCGGCGCCTCCGCCCCCGGCGGTTCGAGCTTCACACCGACGCCCCGAAGGGTGTGCAGATAGCGGGGATTCGCGGCAGTTTCGCCCAGTTTCCTGCGCAGCCAGGACAGATGGACGTCGATGGTCTGGTCGTCGCCGTACGACTGCTGCCACACCTCGGCGAGCAGTTCCTTGCGCGGGACGACGACACCTGGCCGGCGGGCCAGGAAGGCGAGCAGGTCGAACTCGCGGCGGGTGAGGTCGAGCCGCGCGCCGTCCAGCTCGGCCTGGCGGCGCAGCGGGTCGACGATCAGACCGCCGACCCGGATCACCGGGGACGGCTCCCCCTCTCCCGCGCCGGAGCGGGCGCGGCGCAGCACGGCCGCCATGCGGGCCGACAGGTGCTCGACCGAGAAGGGCTTGGTCAGGTAGTCGTCCGCCCCGGCGTTCAGCAGCCGGACGATCTCCGCCTCGTCGTCCCGGGCCGTGGCGACGATCACCGGCACGTCCGTGATGCCGCGCAGCATCTTCAGGGCCTCGGACCCGTCGAGATCGGGCAGTCCGAGGTCCAGGATCACCACGTCGAAGCGGACATGGGCGACCTCGCGCAGCGCCTCCAGTGCCGTCCCGACGCTGCGTACGGTGTGCGAGGCGTCGGTCAGGTGCCGGATGAGCGCCGAGCGTACGAACTGGTCGTCCTCGACCACGAGCACACTTGCCATGCGCCGCACCGTACGCCATCTCGAACAGCCGGGTGCGGGCCTGTGGACAACTCCTCGCCTGGGGACAACCGGCCCCGCGTGACTCCCGTTTGTGGACAACGCGTGGGACGCGTGGGGCAGTATGACCGGCGATGCGCAGAGGACTCGTACACGTACTGGCCTGGCTGCTCGCCACGGGCGCGGCGGTCACGCTGTCGTGGTGGGGTGTCCACACGGTGATGGCGGGCACGGCCTACGACCCGCCGCGCGCCCTGCCCATCAAGGCGGCCGATACGGCCGGGCAGGAGTCGAAGGCGCCGCCCACGCCGTCGGAACGGACGAGTCCGCGACCGCGCCGCACGGCGGGCCCACCGCCCACGGTGAGAAAGCCGAGCCCGACCGCCACCCGGCCGCCCCGCCCCTCCCCCGCCGCCACCGGCGAGGTCAAGAGCTACGACACCGACGGCGGCCGGGCGGTCTTCGACCTGGGCAGGGACTCCGCGTCCCTCGTCTCGGCCACTCCCGGCGCGGGCTGGTCGATGCAGGTGTGGAAGACGGAGTCGTGGATCCGCGTGGAGTTCTCCTCGGGCGCCGACCGGGTGTCGGTGTTCTGTACCTGGCACGACGGACCGCCGCGCGTGGAGATCGGGACCTACTGAGTGACGTACGGGTGAGTGCCGTACGGGCTCACCGGAACACCGAAGCGGGCGGCGCGGGCGACGCCACCGCCGCGAGGTCCGTGACGGGTGCGGCCCCGCCGGTGAAGTCGGTGAGTGTCCTGCCGTGCTCGACCCGGCCGGGGTGCGGGTCGGAGGCGGCACGGCGGGTCAGTTCGGCGACGGGCAGCGGCTGGTCGGAGGCGACCAGGACGGCGTTCCCGAAGCGTTTGCCGCGCAGCACCGTCGGGTCGGCGACCAGCGCGAGCTGTTCGAAACGGGCTGCGGCGGTGGCGATCTGGCCGCGCAGGTGGGCGAGCGGCGGCCCGTCGGCGAGGTTGGCGGCGTAGACACCGCCGGGCTTGAGGGCCCTGCGCACGTCGTCGAGGAACTCGGTCGAGGTCAGATGGGCCGGGGTCCGGGCCCCGCTGAACACATCGGTGATGACCAGGTCGGCCCAGCCGTCCGGCACCTTGGCGAGCCCGTCGCGGGCGTCGACGGACCGCACCCGGATGCGCGCGTTCGCGTCCAACGGCAGCTCGCGGCGGACCAGTTGCACGAGGGCGGCGTCCCGCTCGACGACCTGCTGTGTGGAGCGGGGCCGGGTGGCGGCGACGTACCGGGCGAGGGTGAGCGCGCCACCGCCGAGGTGCACGGCGTGCACGGGCCTGCCCGGCGGGGCGACGAGGTCGATGACATGCCCGAGCCGGCGCTGGTACTCGAAGGACAGGTACGCCGGGTCGTCCAGGTCGACGTGCGACTGCGGGGCCCCGTCGATCACCAGGGTCCAGGCCCGGAGCCGGTCGCGGTCGGGGATGAGCTCGGCGAGCCCGCCGTCGACGCTCTCGACGACGGCTTCCCCACCGGCCTGCCTGCGCCGGCCGCTCCTGGACTTACCCATGGGGTCATTATCAGGGCGGGCCGTCAAGCGGGACGTACGCTCCCCCGGGCGCCGGTTCCTCGGCACCTCAGCGCATCGGCGCCTCAGCGGCAGCTGTCCGCCGCTCTGATCGTCCGGGCCGCCTCCCCGAGGGCCTTGCGCAGCACCGCCGGGTCCGTCGCGAGGTCCGCCTCGCCGGGCGGCAGCAGCCAGTCCGAGCCCTCCACCGGAGGTTCGGGGGCCAGGGTAGTTCCACGTCCGTCGGTCTCCGTGCACGTGCTCCCCGGCACGTCCCACGCCGCGGCCGTCCCCGGCGGCACCAGGAAGCCCAGCGTGTCACCGCCGTCGTCGTGCAGTACGGGTCCGACCGCTTCCCCGGCCCCGCGCCGCAGGATGTCGACCGCCTCCAGCCCCTGCCGCGCCGGCACCGTCACGACATCGCAGCCGGCCGGCGGCGGGCTCGGCGCCGTACTCGGCGGTGTACGAGGATCGTTGATCTGGCTGGTCTCCATCCCGGCCTCCACGACGGAACCCCTGCTTGGACGAGCGGTCGGGAGTCGGGGGCCTCCCGGTCCGCAGGGTTCAACGCGGCAGACCGTCAACGGCTACGGCGGAAGTCAGCCGCAAAGGATGGCACTTCATGGCAGATCACGGATGAGATATCCGGTTTGTAGCCAAACCCAGCGTGAGGACTCCGGCACAGCAGGTACGTTCTTGCCCGCCGGACACGGGGCACACCATGCGGGACATTACGCACAACCCGCCCTGAACCCGGCATGGTTCGACGGTTCGCACGAGAGGACCCGGCCATGGCGTCGTCAACGGTGACCTCGTCTCAACCCGACCGGCCACCGCGGCCCAACCTCGCCTTCCGGCACCTGCGCGGACAGCGCTCGCCGGCCGAGTTCGCCGCGGTGATCCGCCGGGCCGCTCTGGAGATCGGCGAGCAGGTCAGCTGTGACGCGCGGTACATCGGCCGGGTCGAGGCGGGCGAGATCCGCTGCCCCAACTACGCGTACGAACGGGTGTTCCTGCACATGTTCCCTGGCCGCACACTCACCGATCTGGGGTTCGCGCCCCGCTCATCGGTACGCGGACGCCGGGCGCGCGACACCGAGGACGCGCCCCTGACGTGCACCGCGAACCCGGCGAACGCCACGAGTGAGACCAGCGGGGCGTGCGAGCCGTATGAAACGCAGAACCCGTACGACCCGCACCACCCGCACGACACCTACGAGGAGAGCGACGTGCTACGTCGCGCATTCATGACCGGCGGGGGCGCCACGGTGGCCGCCGCCTCACTGGGGCCCGTCGGCCTCGCCCTCGACGCCGCGGCGGCACAGCGCCCCGTGCGCCGCGTCGGGGCGAGTGACGCGGGTGCCCTGGAAGAAGCCGTCCGCCGTATCCGGCTGCTCGACGACCGGCACGGGGCCGACGGCCTCTACCGCCGCGCGGCGGCCCCGCTGCGTGCCGCCTACGCCCTCCTGGACGCCGGTACGACCCGGCAGACGACGGCGGACCGGCTGTACTCGGGCGCCGGTGAACTGGCCATCTCCGTGGGCTGGCTGGCCCACGACTCGGGACGCTACGACGACGCCCGCTCCCACTACGCGGAGGCGCTGGCGACCGCCCGGATGACCGGCGATCCCGGCCTGGAGGCGCACGCCTTCTGCAACACCGCCTTCCTCGCGCGCGACGCGGGCCGGCCGCGCGAGGCGGTCCGGGCAGCCCAGGCCGCGCAGCGCGTCGCCCGGCCCGTGGGCTCGGCCCGGCTGATGTCGCTGCTCGCGCTGCGCGAGGCGGGCGGCTGGGCGGGCCTCGCCGACCGCGTCGGCTGCGAGCAGGCGCTGGCCCGGGCGCAGGCCCTCTTCGACCGGGGCCCCTCGGACGACGACCCCGAGTGGATGAGCTTCTACGGAGAGGCCGAACTGGAGGGTCTGGAGGCGCAGTGCTGGTCCACGCTCGGCGACTGGCCCCGGGCGGCACGGCACGCGCGGCGGGCGGCGGAGCTCCAGGATCCGCACTTCACGCGGAACATCGCGCTGTACACGGCGGAGCTGGCGGACGACCTCGCGCGGGGCGGTCGGCCGGACGAGGCCGCCGTGGCGGGGATGCGGGTGCTGGATCTGCTGGAGGAGGTCCAGTCGTCCCGGATCCAGACGATGCTGGCGGCCACGGCGCGGGTGTTGTCACCGCACCGGCGGGCTTCGGGGGTGTCGGCGTTCCTCGAGAGGCACGCGTCGATGCCGAGGGTGGTGTGAAACGGCTCACCCCACGAGGTGCCCCGAGTCGTTCCAGCTCTCGATCGCCGGCTCCCCGTAAGCCCACCCCAGCACCGACAGCGACGTCGGATTCAGCCGTATCCGCGCCGCGAAGTCGATCGGCAGGCCCAGCCACCGCGCCCCGATGGAGCGCAGGATGTGCCCGTGGGCGAAGACCAGGACGTCCCGGTCCTCGGCGCGTGCCCAGGAGACCACCTCGTCCGCCCGGGCCGTGATCCCGGCGAGGGTCTCGCCCTCGGGGACGCCGTCGCGCCAGATGAACCAGCCGGGCCGGACGGCCTGGATGTCCGCCGGGGTCATGCCCTCGTACGCCCCGTAGTCCCACTCCAGCAACGCGTCCCACGCCTGCGCGCGGTCGCCGAAGCCGGCCAGTTCGCAGGTCTCACGCGCGCGTGCCAGCGGGCTGGTGCGCACCTCGACGCCGGGCAGGCCGTCGTACGGCGCCCGGTGCAGGCGCTCGCCGAGCAGCTTGGCCCCGCGCCGGCCCTCCTCCAGGAGCGGCACGTCCGTCCTGCCCGTGTGCTTGCCGGACAGCGACCACTCGGTCTGTCCGTGCCGGGCCAGCAGGATGCGCGGAGCCATGGGGGACCTTTCCGGAAGAAAAACGCGAGCGGAACTCCACCATCATCGCGCACGCTGGTCGCGGGCAACCCGGAGGGCGATCTCTGCGTCTTTGAGGTCCGGAGGGCGCCCCCAGGGCGCGCACCCACGCCGTAAAGTGGCACGACCGACCGGCCGGGGGCCGCGTGGAGACGAAGGGGGAGGGCGATCGGATGCCGCACACCGAGACACCGGGCACCGAGGCGGCCCCTGCGCTCCGGCTCCGCTGGTGGACGGAGCTGCCGCTGATCCTGCTGGTGTACGCCTGCTACACGGCGGGCCGGCTCCTCGCCCGGGGCGACGTGTCGGGTGCGGTCGACAACGGCCTGGCGCTCCTGCGCGCCGAGAAGGCGCTGTATCTCAACTTCGAGCATCCGCTCAACCGCCTCTTCACCCACGAGGCCTGGATAGGCATACCGGCGGACTTCTGGTACGCGTCGCTGCACTACCTGGTCACGCCGGCGGTCCTCGTGTGGCTCTTCCGCTCCCGGACGGTGCGCTACCGCGCCGCGCGCACCTGGCTGATGACGTCCACTCTCATAGGCCTGGTCGGTTTCACACTGATGCCGACCTGCCCGCCCCGGCTCCTCGACGCGAGCCACGGCTTCGTGGACACGATGGCGCAGTACAGCTCGTACGGCTGGTGGGGCGGCGCGGCAAGTGCCCCGCGGGGCATGGGGGGTATGACCAACCAGTACGCGGCGATGCCGAGTCTGCACGTGGGCTGGGCCCTGTGGTGCGGAGTGATGCTGTGGCGCTACGGCGGTACGCGCACGGCGAAGGCCGCCGGAGTCGCCTACCCGCTGATCACGACGATCGTGGTCATGGGCACCGCCAACCACTACTTCCTCGACGCGGTCGCGGGCGCGGCCGTCATGGGCGTCGGGCTGCTGCTGGCCCCGGTCGTGATGCGCGCGGCGGACCGGGGCAGGGCGCGTTTCGTGCCGCGGGTCGCACCGGTCACGGCCGCATCTCCCGCCACGGGTTCCCCGATTGTCAGTGCCGGATGCCAGACTTCCGCGGGTGAGCGAATTCCACGGCAGCGCGAGTCGCGGTTCGGAGCGGGAGCCGAGCCGAGTGCCTCCCCCAAGGACGCGGGGGACGGCGCTCCGGCACCGGCTCGCTGAGCTGCGCGGTCCCGACGTACCGGCGAAGGCCCTGGATGCGCGCGCGTTGGCGGCGCTGGCCGCCAACCCCGGGTGTGCGCGCAGAGCGATCCTCGACGGGGCCGGGGTGAACAAGGCGGCGCTGGCGAGCGCGCTGGGCTCGCCGTCGGCCTTCGGTCAGTCCCAGTTCGCGCTCACGCGGGGCAACGCCTTCGAGGCGAAGGTCAAGGCCGACGGCGGCGCGGAGCTGCTGCGGCTGGTGCACGAGAAGCTCGACCGTTCCGCCGAACCGCCCGCCGAGGCGCGCGTGCCCGACCTGACGGCGACCGGCCCCCAGGGGCGCACGGCCCGTACGGCGCTGGAGCTGCGGGAGGCCGCCGCGCACCCGGGCGCGTGGACCCTGCTCGACCACCCGATGCTCGCGCTCGACGTCGCGGGCTCCCCCGCGTTCCTGGAGCCGGATGCCGTCGTGGTGCATCCGGACGGCAGCTGGACCGTGGTCGAGATCAAGTCGTTCCCGCTGCTGGACGGTTCGGCGGACCCGGCGAAGGTCGGTGCGGCGGCCCGGCAGGCGGCGGTGTACGTACTGGCGCTGGAGGAGGTCGCGGCCCGTCTGGACCCCTCCCCGCGCGTGCGGCACCGGATCCTGCTCGTCTGCCCCAGGGACTTCTCCAACCTGCCGGCCGCGTCCGCCGTCGACATCCGCAAGCAGCGCGCTGTGACGGCCCGCCAGCTGACCCGGCTGACCCGCATCGAGGACATCGCCGAGGCGCTCCCCGAGGGCACGTGCTTCTCCCCGGAGCTGCCCGCCGACGAGCTGACGGCCGCCGTCGAGTCGGTCCCGGCGACGTACGCGCCGGAGTGCCTGTCCGCGTGCGAGCTGGCCTTCCACTGCCGGGCCCGCTCCCGCGAGACGGGCGCGGTGACCTCGCTCGGGCGGCCGGTGCGGGCGGAGCTGGGCGGGCTGACGACCGTGGAGGACGTCCTCGCGGCGGCCCGCGGCGAGGCGGGCGACCCCGCCGATCCGGCGGTGGCGGCACTCAGGCGGGCGGCGGCCCTGCGTGCCGAGGCACTGGAGGCGGCGTGTCGCTGATCTCCACCCTGGCCCGGCTCGAAGCCGTCAGCACGGGCCGTGCCCAGCCCGCCGCGACGGTCCGGCACCGGCACCTGTCCGACCGTCCTCTGGTGTTCGTGCCGCTCACCACCGCCGGTGAGGCCGGCGCCCCGCTCGGTGCGCTGGTGGGCACCGACCGGGACGCGCCGCGTCTGCTGGTCGTCCCGCAGCCCCGCGACCGCGACCTCAGGTTCGCGTTCCTGGCCGAACTGGCCGACGTGGTGCTGCCGTACGTCGACGCGTTCGCCGAGGTCGTGGAGGCGGCCGAGCGCACCGAGACCGACCCGGAGACCGGCAAGCGGGTCAAGGTCGAGGTCGACCTGTGCGCGGACGCGCCGCAGCTGATCGTGCCGAGCCGCGGGGGCATCGACCTGGTGCGCCTGCTCGGGCGCTCCATGCGCTTCCGGCGTACGGCCGAGCAGGACCCGGAGGCTCCGTATCCGGCGCCACCCCGGGTGCCGCTGCTCGGGCGGTGGCTGACGCACTTCGGGGAGCGGGCCCGGGTGCCCGGCTCCTCCCTGCTGCTGGCCATGACGGACGTACTGGGACGACACTGGGCGACCGGGCAGTCCACGCTGGAGGACCAGCACCTGGGGGCGCTGCTCGCCTGGATCGACCCGCCTGAGGGCCTGACCGGCGCCGAGGCGGCGCTGCGGGCCGAGCTGGAGCGGGACGCGCAGGGCCAGCTGACGTGTCCCCCGGCCGGTCCCGCCACCGACCCGGCGTTCGACAACAAACTGCTCGCCCCGGCCATCGAGCGCTACGACCGTGCCCGCACGGCCCTGGCCGCCGCCGAGGACGGCCTGGAGGCCGACGACCGGCTCGGTGCGCTGACCGCCGCCGAGCGGGAGATCCGGGACCTGGTGCGCAGCCGCACCCTGCCCACCTGGGAGAAGGTCTGGCAGGGCCTCGACCTGCTGCGGGAGCTGCCCGAGGGGGCGCACGTCGAGGAGCGCTGGACCCGCGACCGCTGGTCCTTCACCGGCCACCGCGACCGGGTCCTGGCCGGCGAGCCGCCGCAGCCTCGCCGCGACGACGCGGTCACCGCCGCCAACAAGCTCGCCACGCGCGAGCGCGAGCAGGCCCGGCTGGAGGCGCAGGAGGCCCTCGACGACCTGCTGGTCATGGCGGGACGACGGCTGTCCGGGGAGGCGTTCGCGGGTGAGGTCACGGACGTCGTGATGGCGTACAGCGAGGGCAAGCGCCCCAGCCCCCGCCCCCTGGTCACGGTCCGCACGGACGACCGGCCCCATCTCGGGGAGCGGACGAAGGTGTACCGGTCGCTGGGCGGGAAGCCGCAGTCGGCGGAGTTCGTCGGGGCCGAGGAGGACGGCGGGTACGTCGTGCTGCGGATCCTCGACAAGATGGGCCGCGGCAAGGAGCCCGAGCCGGGGTCGGTGCCGGAGAAGGGCGAGCGGGTCTGCTTCACGCTCTTCGAGCACGAGCAGCGGGGCGGCGCGAAGCTGCCCGACCCGGAGGAGACACCCTGGACGCACGGCGGGCCGCCCGGTGAGGCGACCCTGGAAGCCGCCGATCCGGTGACCGCGGAGGACCTGCTGTGACGACGCTCTTCGATCCCTCCGCCGCCGCGGCCCAGGCCACCGACGCGATCCTCCACGACACGCTGCACGGCACCGCGCGCGGTGTCGTCGTCGACTCCCCGCCCGGCGCCGGCAAGTCCACGCTCGTGGTCCGCGCGGCCCTGGAACTGGCCGAGGCCGGCCATCCGCTGATGGTGGTGGCGCAGACCAACGCCCAGGTCGACGACCTGGTCCTGCGGCTCGCCGAGAAGAACCCCGAGCTGCCGGTGGGCCGGCTGCACAGCAGCGACGCCGACCCGTACGACAAGGCGCTCGACGACCTGGAGAACGTCCGCAAGTCGGCGAAGGCGGCCGATCTCGCCGGGCTGGCCGTGGTGATCTCGACGGCGGCGAAGTGGGCGCATGTGAAGGCCGACGAGCCGTGGCGGTACGCGATCGTCGACGAGGCGTACCAGATGCGCTCGGACGCGCTGCTCGCCGTGGCCGGGCTGTTCGAGCGGGCGCTGTTCGTGGGCGACCCGGGGCAGCTGGACCCGTTCGCGATCGTGGGCAGCGAGCAGTGGGCCGGCCTCACGTACGACCCGTCGGCCTCGGCGGTGACGACCCTGCTCGCGCACAACCCGGACCTGCCCCAGCACCGTCTGCCGGTGTCCTGGCGGCTCCCGGCCTCGGCGGCGCCGCTGGTGTCGGACGCGTTCTACCCCTACACCCCGTTCCGCAGCGGCACCGGTCACGACGACCGCCGCCTGTCCTTCGCCGTGCCGTCGGACGGCTCGGGCCCCGACCGGGTGATCGACGAGGCGGCCGAGTCCGGCTGGGGCCTGCTGGAGCTGCCCGCGCGGCACACCCCGCGCACGGACCCGGAGGCGGTACGGGCGGTGGCGACGGTCGTACGGCGCCTGCTGGACCGGGGCGGCGCGGCGACCTCGGAACGCTCACCGGACCCCGCCCCCCTGACCGCCGACCGGATCGCCGTCGGCACGGCGCACCGGGACCAGGCGGCGGCGGTCCGTGCGGCCCTGGCCGACCTAGGCGTCACCGACGTGGTCGTGGACACGGCGAACCGGCTCCAGGGCCGCGAGTACGACGTCACGGTGGTCCTGCATCCCCTCTCCGGCCGCCCCGACGCCACGGCCTTCCACCTGGAGACGGGCCGCCTGTGCGTCCTGGCCTCCCGCCACCGGCACGCCTGCGTCGTGGTCTGCCGGGCGGGGGTCGGCGACCTGCTGGACGACTATCCGTCGACAGAGCCGGTGCAACTGGGGACGGTGGTGAAGTTTCCGGATGGGTGGGAGGCGAATCACGCCGTGCTCGCGCACCTGGCAGAGCACCGCGTGGAGTGGCGGCCATGACCCACCAGCGCCCCACCCTCCGCCGGCCGGAGGCCGGCACACCGCCGGAGGCGGCCGATGAAACAGCCCGGATGGGTGGGAGGCGAATCACGCCGTGCTCGCGCACCTGGCCGAACATCGCGTGTCCTGGCAGCCGTGACGAACGCCGGGGGGTGTCGCAGCCGTACCCACTACCGCGATGCCCACTTGCGCGCCCGCGAGACAATGGACGGTGGCCCACTCCACCTGGAGGGTCAGCGCGACGTACGAGGAGGAGTAGACATGGCGGAGCCCACGCCGCGTCGGAACGAACCGCGGCTACGCCCCGCGCCCCTGCTCTTCGAGCCCGCGGAGGCGGCCTCCGACCCTGAGCACTTCTTCGATCTCGAGTCGATCGACGACCCCCGCGCGCTGCTGTCCCGCGCGACGGAGCTGACGCTGGCGTTCCGGGCCGCGGCGGACCGGGCGGTGGAGTTCCAGGCGATCGCGGCGGCGCAGCTGGCCGATCCGCGGCGGTTCGACCGGCTGACCACCGCGGACATCGCCGAGCGGGCCGAGTGGACCGAGGACTACGCCAAGAAGATGGTCGAGTTCGGTCGGGACCTGATGCGGGGCGGCGGCGAGGGCCTCGGGCCCGTCGACCCGGTGTGAGACCGGGGAGATCCCGCCGCTTCTCGATCTACCTGGCATATGCCAGGCGGGCAAGATACCCCCTCCCACCCCCTCCTGTCCCGATTTCCCGCAACCCTCGGGAACCGCGCGTTCACGGCCGGTAGATGTTGATGCCATGAGCAGCGCATGGAACGCCTCCTATGTCACCCCGGACGGGGCCGCCTGGCTCGCCTCGGCAGGAACGTATCCGCGGAGCACGCTCGCCCTCTGGGAGGAGCGGCCGGCCGCGCCGGTCGTGCTGCCCTGCGGGTCGGTCTTCGACGTCGTCAGCGCACCCGCGATGTTCGGGCGGCGGATGCTCGACCGGCTGTGGGACGACGGGCCCGGCTCGGGGCCGGTCGCGGAGTTCCGCGGCCGGATGCTGCTGTTCGCCGCGCCCGGCACGGCGCAGCGGCTGCCGGCGCTGCTGGAGTGGGAGGAGTGGGGCAAGCACGGCGGGGAAACCCGGGAGCCCGGCCGCACGGGCGGGGTCCCGCCCCTGCTGTGCCACGGCACGGGCGACGCGGTGACCGTCCCGGCGGCGGCGGACGACGCCTCCCCCAGCCGCTCCGGCGCCCGCTGGCTCGTCGCCCCCGACACCCGTCAGCCCTGGCTGCCCGGCCCCGAGGTACTGCTGTGGGCGGCCGTCCGGGCGGCCCGTTCGGCCGTGCGGATATCGATTTTTCCTCCCGCCGACCAGGGTGCTAAGGTCTACGACGTCAGCAGGCGCCGCTAGCTCAGTTGGTTAGAGCAGCTGACTCTTAATCAGCGGGTCCGGGGTTCGAGTCCCTGGCGGCGCACAGACGGCAAAGGCCCCTCGCGAGAGCGAGGGGCCTTCTGCGTGCCCGTGACGGAGCACTTTCAACGGCCCGCTGTGATCTTCACCGTCCAGGCCCCGGACGCCGTACGTCCCTCCACCTCCACCCGGACGCCCTCCCCCGGCACCGTGAAGCTCTCCCCGGGGCCGATCGGCGCATCCGCGAGAGGCGGGTAGACCGAGTCCTCCCAGCAGGCCTCGGTGCCCGGGTGGGCGTCGATCACCTCGATCGGCCCGCCCCCGGACTGCGCCCCGCCCCGCACCCGGTACACGAGCACCCCCTGCCGGCACGCGGCCAGGTCGTTGCCCACCGGGCCGCGCGCCTCGAAGGCGAGCACGCTGTCGCGACCCGTCCGCAGCACCGCGAGCTTGGTGCCCCGCCCGAGACCGAAGGCCGGCGCCCCCGCCGCACCCGCCACCGGCACCCCGGGCCCGGCCGCCAGCGGCTCCAGGGTCAGCCGGGCGGGCCCGGCGTCCTGCACGCACCGCACCTGCCGCTGGTCCAGCCAGCCCAGCTTCCACTTGTGCCAGCCGAACAGGTCGGGTGCCAGTCCGAACTGGCTGCCCATCAGGTCCCAGTCGCCGACGTGCGTGTCCCAGTCGCCCTTGCCGTCCACGGGCCGGTGGTAGAGGTCGGGCAGGTCGAACACGTGCCCGGTCTCATGGGCGAGAACGAGCCGGTCCGGCGGATGCTGCTCGAACACGGTGACGACCCGGCGCAGATCGGTGCCGTCGGCCCGCATCGGACTGGTGAGGTTGACCACCTTGGTCGCGTCGGAGTCCACACCGGGCGCGTCCGGGTCGGCGACGAAGTACACGACGTCGTAGCGGGAGAAGTCGACCTGCGGGTCGGCCACGGAGAGCGCGTCCCGCAGGTACGCGGCCCGGTGCGCGGCGCTCCAGTCGCGCTGTATGTCGTACGCCGTGGACGGCTGAGGCATCTGGATCCAGTGCCCGAGCGGATGCGGGCGCAGGGTGAAGCGGCCGTAGGAGGCGCGTTCGAAGAAGCGGGTGGTGGCCGGGAAGTGGTCGGCGGTCAGCTCCTGCGGCGTGGTCAGCGGATGGGCGTCCGGGAACGACAGGAAGACCATGACCGCGTCCAGGGCCCGGGCCGGGCGCGGATAGGCGGCGTTCCAGGTGTCCAGGCCCTCGGAGTGGTGGGCGTCGGTGCGGGTCAGGGCGCAGGGCGCGGCCGAGTCGGGTTCGGCGGCCGACGGGCCGGTGCCGAGGGAGGTCGCGGCGAGCGCCGACATGGTGGTGAACACGGCCGCGGTGCTGCGCAGTCGGGCGCGCGGGAACTGACGCGGCACGGGTACCTCCGGGTACGGTTCGCGGGACACCGCACCCAGCCTGTGATGATTTGTCGTACTGCGTCCTGTTTGCTTGCACCAGTCGGGTGAAGAAGCCGAAGAATCGCGGACGCCGACACCCGCGAAGCACTCACAGAACGTCACAACTGGTCGGGGGCCTGAAGAAGCCGTCCAGGCGTGAGCAGAAACGATCTGGCAGAAGGGCGGGCTGGCCCGGGACACTGGACACCGGCTGGAAGGCCCTGGGGCCAGCCTCTATGATCGGCACACTTTCCTGACCTTTCCTGCACGGACAGAGATCGAATACATGCGGGAGCGAGCGGTGAGCGGAACCTCCGAAGGGCCGGCGCCCGCGGCAGACCTCGACCGGCCGGTCGTCACAGAGAGTGAGATCGACACGTCTCCCCGTACCGAGCCCCCGGCGCATCCGCCCTACCGCTCCGTCTTCACGGCCGCCCCGCTCGCCATGGCCGTCGTCGACCGCGAAGGGATGGTCGTCAGCGCCAACGACTCGCTCGGCGCGCTGCTCGGTACCGCCCCGGACGAGCTGGCCGGGGCCGTCGCCGCCGACCTGGTCGACCTCACCGCCGACGCCCGCACCTGGCACGCGTACCGCGAGGTGCTGCGCGGCCGGCAGTCCCGGCTGCGCTGCGCCCGACGTCTCAAACACCCCGACGGGCACTCGCTGTGGGTGCAGGTGACGGTCGCCCCGCTGCCCGCCGAGGACCGGGCCGTCCTGCTGTCCGTCGCCGACATCAGCTCCCGCCGGGAACTCCAGGCCCGGCTGCGGCACTTGCAGATGCACGACCCGGTGACCCGGCTGCCCAACCGCACGCTGTTCTTCGAACGCCTGTCGGCCGCGCTGGAGGCGGAGTCGTACGAGCAGAGCGGCACGGGCCGGATCGGGCTGTGCTACCTGGACCTGGACGGGTTCAAGGCCATCAACGACACCCTGGGCCACCGCGTGGGCGACCGGCTGCTGGCCGCCGTCGCCGAGCGCCTCACGCGCTGCGCGGACGAGGCCGGGCAGGCCCGGCCCAGCATCCCGCTGGTGGCCCGGCTCGGCGGTGACGAGTTCGCGCTGCTCGTCGAGGACTCCACGGGCACCGAGCAACTGGCCGAGCTCGCCGAGTCGGTGCTGGAGGCGATCCAGGACCCGTTCGACATCTCCGGGCAGCGGCTGTCGGTCTCGGCGTCGATCGGCGTGGTGGAGCGGCACGCGGCCGGGACGACCCCGACCGCCCTGATGCAGGCGGCGGACACCACGCTCTACTGGGCGAAGGCCGACGGCAAGTCCCGCTGGACGCTGTTCGACCCGGAGCGCAACGCCCACCGCATGACCCGCCAGGCCCTCGCCTCCACGCTGCGGCCGGCCATCGACCGGGGCGAGTTCCGGCTGGAGTACCAGCCGCTGGTCGGCATGGAGGACGACCGGCTGCACGGGGTCGAGGCGCTCATCCGCTGGAATCATCCTCAGTTCGGCGTACTGACGCCGAATCGGTTCATCGGACTTGCCGAGGAGGACGGTTCGATCGTTCCGCTGGGCCGCTGGGTGCTGCGGACGGCGTGCCGACAGGCCCGTCGCTGGCAGTTGGACCACCCCGACGAGCCGCCGATCTTCGTGAGCGTGAACGTGGCGGTGCGTCAGGTCTGGGACTCCGACCTGGTGGCGGACGTGGCGGAGATCCTGGCGGAGACGGGCCTCGCGCCGCACCTGCTCCAGCTGGAGCTCACCGAGTCGGCGGTGATGGGCTCGGCCGGCCGGCCGCTCCAGACCCTGAAGGCCCTCAGCGACATGGGCGTGCGCATCGCCATCGACGACTTCGGCACCGGCTACTCGAACCTGGCCTACCTCAGCCGCCTGCCGGTGTCCGTACTGAAGCTGGACGGCACCTTCGTCCGCGGCTTCCAGTACGACGACCGGGACAGCACGGCCACCCGCCCGAACCCGGCCGACGAGGTCGTGGTCGAGGCGATGATCCAGCTCGCCCACCGGCTGGGTCTGACCGTCACGGCCGAGTGCGTGGAGACCTCGGACCAGGCGACCCGGCTGCGGCGCATCGGCTGCGACACCGGACAGGGCTGGCTCTACTCCCGTCCGGTGCCGCCGGATCGCATCTCCGAGCTGCTGGGCACGCCGGGTGTTCAGGCGGGCGTCGGCAACCCGTAGGCGTCGGCGATGAGTTCGTAGGAGCGCACGCGTACGTCGCCGCCGTGCGCGTTGGCCGTGATCATCAGCTCGTCGGCGCCGGTGCGCTTCTGCAAGTCGTCCAAGCCGGAGCGGACCTCGTCCGGGGTGCCGTGGATGACGTTGGCGTTCCAGGAGTCGACGAAGTCCCGCTCCATCGGACTGAACTCGTAGGCCTCCGCCTCCTCGGGGCTGGGCACGAGGCCGGGACGTCCGGTGCGCAGCCGGACCATGCTGAGCGCGGCGGCCAGCACTTGGCGGCGGGCCTCCTTCTCCTCCTCGGCGGCGAGCGCGGAGACACCGATGAGGGCGTAGGGCTCGTCGAGCACGGCGGACGGCTGGAAGGACTCCCGGTACAGGTCCAGGGCCGGGACGGTGTTCTGCGCCGAGAAGTGGTGCGCGAAGGCGAAGGGCAGTCCGAGGACACCGGCGAGGCGGGCGCTGAAACCGGAGGATCCCAGCAGCCAGACAGGCGGGCGGTGCGGGGACTGGACGCCGCCGGGACTGGTCGCCTGGATCGGCCCGGGGACGGCGTGGATACGGCGGTAGGGATGCCCGTCGGGGAAGTCGTCGTCGAGGAACCGGGTCAGCTCGGCGAGCTGCTCGGGGAAGTCGTCGGCGCCCTCGTTGAGCCGCTCGGTGCGGCGCAGGGCGGCGGCCGTGGCACCGTCCGTTCCCGGCGCGCGGCCGAGCCCGAGGTCGATGCGGCCCGGGGCCATGGCCTCCAGGGTGCCGAACTGCTCGGCGATGACGAGCGGAGCGTGGTTGGGCAGCATCACTCCGCCCGAGCCGAGGCGGATGCGGCCGGTGTGGGCGGCGAGGTGGGCGAGGATCACGGCCGGGGACGACGAGGCCACGCCGGGCATGGAGTGGTGCTCGGCGACCCAGTAGCGGTGGAAGCCGCGGGACTCGGCGAGGCGGGCCAGGTCGACGCTGGTGCGCAGCGCGTCGGAGGCGGTGCGGCCGGCCCCGACGGTGACCAGGTCCAGTACGGAGAGGGGGACGGGGGCGCTGCCCTGCGCTGCGCCGCGTATCTCTTCTGCCGCCACGGTGGGGTGCCTCCTGCTGTGGGCCGTGTGCTGTCGTTCCGGCCTTAACAGGGGACTGTCTCCGGTTATTCCCGGGAGGTGCCGGAGGGTCAGGCGGCCCGCTCCCAGTCGCTCTGCACTCCGCCGGACGGGGGCCGCCGGGCGGCCTTCTCGCGGACGCGGAGCACGATCCACGCCAGGGCGGCTCCACAGGCGAGCCACCAGGGCAGCGACCACACGGCACCCCACCAGCGCACCTGCGGATCGAGGACGGCGTCCACCGCGGCGGTGATCATCGCTGCGGCCAGGCTCCAGCACAGCAGGCACCCGGAGAACTGGACAGCGCTTACAGGGGATCTGAACGGGCCCGTTTCGGCCATCGGGGAGTCCTTCACGGCGCGACTGGCTGCGGACGTGGCCAGTGTGCACGGGGAGAACAAGAGAAGGGGAACGCGCTTTCGGTCAACTCAAGGGCCCTGCGAGACGGCGGAGTTGAAGGTTCCTCACCTCTGGGCGGATCGTTCACCCCCTATGCCCGGATCTGCCCCGCCGAAGAGGTGGGACCGATTCCGGGCGTCGGTGGCGAGCACGGCGCGCGGACTCACGCCTGGACGAGCGGCTCCCTGGTGAACAGGGCGCCCAGTTCCGGCGCGTTCACGCGGCGGTCCGCCAGGCGGAGGCCTTCCCAGACCGTGACCTGGTTGGCGGTGAGGACCGGCTTGCCGAGCTCCTTCTCCAGGGCCGGGATGTGGGCCGCCGTGTGCAGGGCCGTGTCGGGCAGGAGGAGGGCCTCCGCCTCGGGGTGGTCGGAGTGCCGGGCCAGGGCGAGGAGTTCCGCCTCGCCCCAGGTGCCGACCTCGGCGGCCGTGATGATGCCGGAGCTCTTCACCGAGACGACCTCGACGCCGTCCGCGCGCAGGAACTCGGCGAACAGCCGGGCCACGTCGTCCGGGTACGTCGCACCGATCGCGACCCGGCGCGCCCCCAGCTCCCGTACCGCGTGCACGAAGGCGAAGGACGTCGAGGAGGCCGGCATGCCTGCGGTCTGCGCCAGGGTGCGCACCTGGTCCTGCGCGCCGTCCCAGCCGTAGACGAAGCTGCCGCTGGTGCAGGCCCACACCACGGCGTCCGCGCCGGCGTGCCGCAGCTCCTGGACGCCCGCCGCGAGTCGCCCGGCCGAGCCCATCTCCAGCAGCGCGTCCACCCGGTGCGCGTCCTCACCGATGTCGGTGTGCACCAGGTCCACCCGGATGTCGCTGCCGAGCAACTGCTCGATGCGCGGATAGTCGTCCTCGGCGGAGTGGCCCGGGTAGAGAAATCCCAGTGCTGTCATGTCCAGCCTTCCTGCTGCTGCTCTTCTTCCGGCACGACGGGACCGGGGTCCGCCCCCGGCGATCCGAGACCGGCACGCGCCTCCGGATTGATCAGCGCTTGATACGGTCCCACCGCACGGGTACCCAGTCGGCGCAGCGCCGCCCACATCGTCACTTGGTTGGCCGAGATCACCGGGATCCGCAGTTCGGCCTCCAGCTGCGGGATGACGTCGTAGGTCGGCAGGTTGGTACAGCTGATGAACAGCGCGTCGGCGTCGTCGCGTACGGCCTGCCGCGCCATGTCCACCACCTCCCGGTAGGGGACCTTCCAGATGTGCCGGGTCAGACCCATGAAGGCACAGCCGGAGATCGTGACGCCCGCCTGGGCGACGTACGCCTCCAGCGACTGCGTCACCGACACCGTGTACGGCGTCACCAGCGCCACGCGTCGTACGTCCAGCTCCACCAGGGCCTCCAGCAGCCCGCCGGAGGTGGTGATCGCCGGGACTGCGCCCGCCCGGCTCATCGCCTCGCACATCGCGCGCTCGCCCATGACGCCGCCGACGAAACTGCCGGACGTACACGCGTAGGCGATGACCTCGGGGGCGATCGCGTTGAGCGTGCGGACCGCCTCGCTCAGCGTCTGGTGTTCGCTGACCATGCGGGCGAGATCCAGGCTGACCTCGACGGGCACGAACGGTGTTCGTGTCATGTGCAGGGAGACCTCGTCCGGCACCCAGCGCCACAGCTCGCGGTCGAGTGCGAAGTCGAAGGGGGCGACGACGCCGACCCCCCGCTGCGGGCTGGGCCCGCCGAGAAAAGAGACGTCCATGCAGGGCACCGGCCTCACACTGGGCAACGAGTGTGCAACGGATCGTGGGAACGCCCGTGTTGACGACGGTAGGTTCGGGTGCGAGCGTGGTCAATCCGCCCGGATCATTCCTTGGTCAACACCGTGTTAACTCGTCGTCACCGGCCGCCTCCCGAAGGCAGGCCGCCCCCGCCGCACGGCTGGAGAAACGGCTGCTCATGCCCACCCCCACCCTGCTCGTCCTGGACGCCGAGCCCCTCCCGCGCCTCGGCCGCCTCACCGGCCACGCCCGTATCGAACACACCGACGCGGAGGGGCTCGCCGCACGCCTCCCGCGTGCGGACGTACTTCTGGTGTGGGATTTCACCTCGCGCGCCGTGCGGGACGCCTGGCCCGGCGAGGGCCCACGGCCACGCTGGGTGCATACGGCGAGCGCCGGTGTGGACCATCTGATGTGCCCGGAACTCGCCGCCTCCGACACGGTGGTGACGAACGCTCGCGGCATCTTCGACCAGCCGATCGCCGAGTACGTCGCCGCGCTCGTGCTGGCGATGGCCAAGGACCTGCCGCGCACGCTCCAGCTGCAACGGGAGCGGACCTGGCGGCACCGCGAGTCGCAGAAGATCGCCGGGAGCCGGGCCGTCGTGGTCGGCACCGGTCCGATCGGCCGGGCGATCGCCCGCACGCTGGAGGCGCTGGACATCACGACGGCGCTCGTGGGCCGCGCCCCGCGCCCCGGCGTGCACGGCCCGGAGGATCTCGACCGGCTGCTGGCACGCGCCGACTGGGTGATCGCCGCGGCGCCGCTCACGGAGCAGACGCACGGCATGTTCGACGCCCGCCGCTTCGGCGTGATGCAGCCGTCCGCCCGGTTCGTCAACATCGGCCGCGGCCAGCTGGTCGTCGAGGACGCGCTCGCCGAGGCCCTGGCCAAGCACTGGATCGCGGGCGCCGCACTGGACGTCTTCGAGTCCGAGCCGCTGACCCCCGACAGCCCGTTGTGGCAGGTCCCGGGCCTGATCGTGTCCCCGCACATGAGCGGCGACATCGTCGGCTGGCGGGACGAGCTCGGCGCCCAGTTCGTGGAGCTGTACGAGCTCTGGGCGGCCGGAAAGCCGCTGGAGAACGTGGTCGACAAACAGCGCGGGTATGTACCCGGACACTGACGTTCCTTGGAGGGTGCATGACCGAGCTCACCGAGCTGACCGCCGTACGACTCCTCGACGGCTACCGCAAGGGCGAGTGGAGCCCTGTGGAGGCGACCCGCGCGGCGCTGGAGCGGGCCGAGGCGATCCAGCCGGAGGTGAACGCCTTCGTCCGGCTGACCGCCGAGGACGCGCTGGCCCGGGCCCGGGAGTCGGAGGAGCGATGGCGGCGCGGTGAGCCCCGGGGGCTGCTGGACGGGGTGCCGGTCACGATCAAGGACATCCTGCTGCTGCGCGGCGCGCCGACCCTGCGCGGGTCGAAGGCCGTGGATCCGGCGGGGCGCTGGGACGAGGACGCCCCGTCCGTGGCCCGGCTGCGGGAGCACGGGGCGGTCTTCATCGGCAAGACGACGACCCCCGAGTTCGGCTGGAAGGGCGTCACGGACTCCCCGCTGAGCGGGGTGACGCGCAATCCGTACGACCCGTCGCGCACGGCCGGCGGATCGAGCGGGGGCAGTGCGGCGGCCGTGGCGCTCGGCGCGGGGCCGCTGTCACTGGGCACGGACGGCGGCGGCAGTGTCCGTATCCCGGCGTCGTTCTGTGGGATCTTCGCGCTGAAGCCGACGTACGGGCGGGTGCCGCTCTACCCGGCGAGCGCGTTCGGCACGCTGGCGCACGTCGGGCCGATGACCCGGGACGCGGCGGACGCGGCGCTGCTGATGGACGTCATCGGCCACCCCGACTCGCGTGACTGGTCGGCGCTCGCCCCGCCGCCCGGCGCGTACACGGACGGTCTGACGGGCGGGGTGCACGGCCTGCGCGTGGCGTACTCGCCGTCGCTGGGCGGGCAGGTGGCGGTGCGCCCGGAGGTCGCGCGGGCGGTGCGGCGGGCCGTGGAGCGACTGGCGGAGCTCGGCGCCTACGTCACGGAGACCGACCCGGACCTCACCGAACCGGTGGAGGCCTTCCACACCCTGTGGTTCAGCGGGGCGGCCCGGGTGACCGAGCATCTGGGCCCGAAGCAGCGGGAACTGCTGGACCCGGGTCTGCGCGAGATCTGCACACAGGGCGCCCGCTACTCGGCGCTGGACTATCTGGCCGCGGTGGACGTCCGGATGGACCTGGGGCGCCGGATGGGCCGCTTCCACGACACCTACGACCTGCTCGTCACGCCGACCCTGCCGATCACGGCGTTCGAGGCGGGCGCCGAGGTACCGAAAGGATCCGGCCATCGGCGCTGGACGGGGTGGACGCCGTTCACGTACCCGTTCAACATGACGCAGCAGCCCGCGGCGAGCGTGCCGGTCGGCGCCGACGGGGACGGCCTGCCGGTCGGCCTCCAGCTCGTGGCCGCCCGGCACCGGGACGATCTGGTGCTGCGGGCGGCCCACGCGTTGTACGAGGCCGGCGTGGCGTCCGCCGGCCGGCTCAGGCCCTCCGGAAGCTGAGCGTCTCCCCCGCCGCTCCCGACCTCCACAGGTCGTTGCACGCCTCGGCCATGGTGTCCAGGCCCTCGACGATCTGGCCCCAGACGGTGCCGGGGACCCAGCCGACATCGGCGTTCAGCAGCAGGTTGTTGCGCTCGTAGAACAGGGCCAGGTCGACGAGCGTGGTCCCGGCGCGGACCTCGCGGTCGTAGCCGTAGGCCTTGGTGCCCAACTCCGCGCCCGCGAAGGCGAAATAGCACAGATCGCCCGGAATGGGAGTGACGGTCGGGTTTTCCAGGGGTGGTTCGGTTTCGGCGAAGGGCGGGAAAAGGGCGTAGATCTCGTTGCGTGCGTACTTCGCGTGGTAGACGTCGCCGGCCAGCGGAAGGGCGTCCCAGACGGCCGCGCAGGTGATCGGCGCGCGGTCGTCCAGGAGCCTGGCCCGGCAGGTCACGTCGCGCTTGACCAGCGAGACTTCGATATAGCGATCAGCCATGCCTCCATGGGAGTGCCCGCCGCCCCCGCGGTCAAGGGCGCACCGGGAGACGTGCGGGGCTTGAAAAGATCGGCATAACTCGGATGCGGTCGGGTAGCCGCGCGCCCATGGCTCCACCACAGAGAAGCCCACTGAGAAGTCCGGAACCCATATCCCAGGCCGCCTCCAGGCCCACACGCCGGTCGCTGCTCGCGGGGGTCGCGGCGCTCGGCGCGCTGGGCGCCGCCGGATGCAGCCGAGTGGCCACGGCGTCGAGCACGGAGGGCGGTGACCTGCTCGGCCGGCTCCGGGCGGCGGGCGTCGTCCGCCTCGGCATCGCCGGTGAGATCCCGTTCGGCTTCATCGACAAGAACGGCGAGTTGACCGGTGAGGCACCGGAACTGGCCAAGGTGATCTTCAAGCGCCTCGGCGTCGACCGGGTCCAGCCCGTGCCGACCGAGTTCGGCTCGCTCATCCCGGGCCTGAACTCCCAGCAGTTCGACGTCGTCGCCGCCGGGATGTACGTCAACCCCGAGCGCTGCGAGCAGGTCATCTTCTCCGACCCCGACTACCAGATGCTCGACTCGTTCATCGTCCGCAAGGGCAACCCGAAGGGGCTGCGCGACTACAAGGACGTCGTCGAGAAGAAGGCGAAGTTCGCCACCGGGACCGGATACGCCGAGATCCAGTACGCCGTCGAGGCGGGGTACAAGGAGAGCGAGATCCTGATCGTCCCGGACCAGGTCGCGGGCCTGAACGCGGTCGAGGCGGGGCGCGTGGACGTGTTCGCCGGTACGGCGCTCACCGTACGCGAGGTGGTGAAGAAGTCCGCCAAGGCGGAGGCCACCGAGCCCTTCAAGCCGATCGTGGGTGGCAAGCCGCACGTCGACGGGGGCGCCTTCGCGTTCCGGCCGACCGAGACCAAGCTGCGCGACGCCTTCAACGTCGAGCTGCGCAAGCTCAAGAAGAGCGGCGAACTCTTCCGCATCCTCAAGCCGTTCGGTTTCACCGAGGCCGAGATGACGGATCTGACCGCGAAGGAGCTCTGCGGCGGATGACCTCGGGACTCTGGGAACTCGTACTGAAGGGCGTCTGGGTCACGATCCAGCTGCTCGTGTGCAGCGCGCTGCTGGCGGCTGCGGTGTCCTTCGTGGTCGGCGTCGCGCGCACCCACCGGCTGTGGATCGTCCGCTTCCTGGCGGGCTTCTACACCGAGGTGTTCCGCGGGACCTCGGCCCTGGTGATGATCTTCTGGGTGTTCTTCGTGCTGCCCCCGGCCTTCGGCTGGCAGCTGGTGCCGCTGTGGGCGGGCACGCTGGCGCTCGGCCTGACCTACGGGGCCTACGGCTCCGAGATCGTGCGCGGCGCGCTGACCGCGGTCGACCCGGCGCAGAAGGAGGGCGGGATCGCGCTCAGCTTCACGCCCTGGCAGCGGATGCGGCTGATCCTGCTGCCGCAGGCGGTGCCGGAGATGATCCCGCCGTTCTCCAACCTGCTCATCGAGCTGCTCAAGGGCACCGCCCTGGTGTCGATCATGGGCATGGGCGACCTGGCGTTCAGCGGCAACCTGGTGCGTCTGGCGCTCCAGGAGAGCGCGGAGATCTACACGTACATCCTGCTCATCTACTTCGTGATCGCCTTCCTGCTCACCCGGGTCATGCGCGGGCTGGAGAAGAGGCTCAAGGCGGGTGTCGGGAAGAAGCCCGACAGCAAGACCCGGGCGCCTGAGCCGGTCGTGGTGGAGGCGGTCCGATGAACTGGGACTGGAGCGCGGTCTCCGACTTCATGCCGGACTTCTGGAAGGGTCTGCTGGTCACCCTTCAGATCCTGGTGATCGGTTCGCTGGTCTCGTTCGTGCTGGGCCTGGTGTGGGCGCTGCTGATGCGGCTGCCGACGCGCTGGGTGACCTGGCCGGTCGGCGTCGTCACGGAGTTCGTCCGCAACACCCCGCTGCTGGTGCAGCTGTTCTTCCTCTACTACGTGCTGCCCGAGTGGGGCCTGACCTTCTCGGCGCTCGCCACGGGCGTCTTCGCGATCGGGCTGCACTACTCGACGTACACGATGCAGGTCTACCGCGCCGGTATCGAGGCCGTGCCGGTCGGCCAGTGGGAGGCGGCGACGGCGCTGAACCTGCCGCTGCGCCGGACGTGGACCGCGGTGATCCTGCCGCAGGCGGTGCGCCGGGTCGTCCCCGCGCTCGGCAACTACGTCATCGCGATGCTCAAGGACACGCCCATGCTGATGGCGATCTCCGTGCTGGAGATGCTCGGCCACGCGCGCCTGTTCTCGCAGGAGCACTTCCAGTTCACCGAGCCGCTGACGGTGATCGGCGTGGCCTTCATCGTCATTTCCTATCTGGCCTCCCTTCTCCTGCGAGCCCTGGAGCGACGCCTTGCCCACTGACACTCTCCCCAACCCCGAGAAGAACCCCGCCAGGAGCACCGGCGAGCTGATCCGGCTGGAGCAGGTCACCAAGCGGTTCGGGAGCAACACCGTCCTGGACCACCTGGACTTCTCCGTCGACGCCGGCAAGCACGTCACCCTGATCGGACCGTCCGGGTCCGGCAAGACCACGATCCTGCGGCTGCTGATGACCTTGCTCAAGCCCGACGAGGGCACGATCACGGTCGACGGGCAGAGGCTGTTCCCGGCCTCCGACAAGGAGGTGCGGGAGGTCCGCAAGAAGATCGGGATGGTCTTCCAGCAGTTCAACCTGTTCCCGAACATGACGGTGCTGCGGAACATCACCGAGGCACCGGTCACCGTCCTCGGCATGTCCAAGGACGAGGCCGTGGAGCGGGCCAAGGGCCTGCTGGACCTGGTGGGCCTGTCCGACAAGTGCGACGCGCACCCGGCGCAGCTGTCCGGCGGGCAGCAGCAGCGGGTGGCGATCGCCCGGGCGCTGGCGATGCGGCCGCAGGTGCTGCTCCTGGACGAGGTGACCTCCGCGCTCGACCCGGAGCTGGTCGCGGGCGTCCTCGACGTGCTGCGGGACATCGCCCGTTCCACGGACATCACGATGCTCTGTGTGACCCACGAGATGAACTTCGCCCGGGACATCTCCGACCAGGTACTGATGTTCGACTCGGGCCGGGTCATCGAGTCGGGCCCGCCGGAGAAGATCTTCAGCGAGCCGGAGCACGACCGCACGCGGGAGTTCCTCAGCGCGGTCCTCTGACTACACCGCGTGACCAGGCGGAACGTCCGGGCCCGGCGACTGGGGCATTCCTCTGGCATATGCCAGAGGATCGATGCCCCAGTCCGGGACCCGGGAATCTTGTCAACCCCCGCTCTCCGCAGGCCCTTTGCCGGTTATCGTGGAGGGGAATCGCTGTCCGGATCCACGGCCCAACAGCAAGCGCAGGGGGAGACCACCGTGGCGCTGAAGCACGAGCCGCCGACCACCCCGTACCACTCGGCCCAGGAAGCCCTGCGCGTCCTGGAGACCGTGGCGCGGAGTTCCACCGGAGTCACCGACACCGAGCTCGCCCGGCACACCCGCATAGGACCGGAGCGGCTGACCGCACTGCTGCGCATGTTGCGCCGCGAGGGCTACGTCGAGCAGATCGCCGACGGCGCGTACGTCACGGGCGAGACGCTGGCCCGCCTCGGCTCCGCCCAGCACCGCGAGCAGGCCCTGCGCGACAAGCTCCAGCACACCCTCGACCGGCTGCGCGACTCGGTCGGCGCCGCCGTCTACATGAGCCGGTACGTCGACGGCGAGATCAGCGTCACCCAGTACGCCGACAGCCCGGCCACGCCCAAGGTCAACGAGTGGGTCGACTTCCGGTCCTCGGCCCACGCCACCGCGATCGGCAAGAGCCTGCTCACCCAGCTCGACCACGCCGGCCGCCGCGACCACCTCGCCCGGCACAAGATGGCCCGCCTCACCTCGCGCACCATCACCAGCGACCGGCTGCTGCTCTCCCGGCTGGAGTCCCAGCCGCCCACCGTGCCGGTCCTGGACCTCCAGGAGTACGCGGTCGGCACGGTCTGCGCGGCCGTCCCCGTCACGGCCGGCTCCTCCGTCGGCTGCCTGGCCCTGTCCCTCCCGGTCGAGCACGCCCACCGGCTCCGCCAGGCCGCGGACGCCCTCAACCGCAACGCGGCGCCGGTCCTGCTGTCCATGGCGATCTAGGGGGTGCTGGACCCCGCTCCGGGTGGTCCGGAGCACCCCTCGGGACCGGGTATTATTTTTCTGTCGCCAGCCGCGAGAACGCGATGCGAACGCGGTCGGCGGGAGTCATGCGCCGCTAGCTCAGTTGGTTAGAGCAGCTGACTCTTAATCAGCGGGTCCGGGGTTCGAGTCCCTGGCGGCGCACTGGTGAAGGGCCTCTCGTGGGAGCGGGAGGCCCTTCGGCATGTTCGAGATCCTCCCTGGTCAGCAGGCGGTACGTGCTCTCCCCCGGCGGCCGCCACCACACCGGGTCCGCGCACCGCAGGCCCTCCCTCCGTAACGCCGCCCGATGGATCTTGTTCGTGGCCGTCACCGGCATCCGCCCCGCCACCCGCACGAACCGGGGCGCCATCTTCGTGCCCAGGTCGGGCTGCGCGAGCAGGAACCACGCGAACCCCTCCGGGGCGAAGGTCCCGGCGATCGTCGCCATCACCTGGTCCCCGGTCACCGGGTCCGGCACCGCGTACACCGCGACGGCGGCGGCCCCCTCGTACCGGGCGAGGATGTTCTCGATCACCGCGGCGGCCAGGTTCTCGCCGTCGACGCGGAGGCGGTCGTCGGTGCGGCCGGCGAAGTAGAGGTAGCCGTGGGCGTCCCGGTAGAAGAGGTCGCCCGTCCAGTACCAGCCGTCCCTGCGCCGTTCCGCCTCAGCCGTCGCATTGCGCCAGTAGCCCTCGAAGGGGCTGGGCCCCTGGTTGACCAGTTCGCCGATCGCCTCGTCCCCGTTGAGCAGCCGCCCCGCCGCGTCGAAGCGGGCCGGCGGGCACTCCTCGCGGCTCTCCGGGTCGAGGACGACGAGCCCCGGAGCCGCCCGGCCGACCGCGCCCGGCGGTGTCCCCGGCGACCACTGCACCGCCGCCCCGCCCTCCGAGGAGCCGTATCCCTCCACCAGCCGCACCCCGAACCGCCGCTCGAAGGCCGCCGCGTCCACCGCGCCCGCCTCCGTGCCGAAGCCCAGGCGCAGCGGGTTGTCCCGGTCGTCGGGGCCGGGCTCGGTGGCCAGGACGTACTGGATCGCCCGGCCGACGTAGGTGAAGTACGTCGCGCCGTGACGGCGGACGTCCGGCAGGAAGCGGGACGCCGAGAAGCGCCGGCGCAGCGCCACGCCCGCGCCCGTCACCAGCGCGGGGGCCCAGTCTGCGATCACCGCGTTGCCGTGGAACATCGGCATGCAGAGGTAGTGCACGTCCTGCGACCCCAGGGCGAACTGGCCGGCCAGGGAGCGTCCGGCGGCTGCCAGGCGGCCCTGGGAGCAGAGTGCGGCCTTGGGCGCGCCGGTCGAGCCGGAGGTGAAGTAGAGGAGGAAGCGGTCGCGCGGGGTGGCGCGGGAGGCGTCCGGACGGGCGTCGGGGTAGGGGGCCAGGAGGTCGGCGTACTCCTCGTTGTCCGTCACCAGCACCCGCACGCCGGGCAGGTCCAGGCCCCTGAGCAGCGGCAGGTGGGTCCGCTCGGTGACCAGGATCCGGCACTCGGTGTGCAGGATGTCGCGGGCGAGTTCGGCCCCCCGCCGGGTGGGGTTGACGCCGGCGACGGCCGCTCCGGCCAGGGCCGCCGCGCCCAGCCACAGGGGGAACTCGGGGATGTTGTCGAGGAGCACCCCGATGTGGGGCTCGGCGTCCGGCGGCAGCAGGTCGGCGAGCAGGGCCGCCCGGGCCGCGGCTCCGGCCGCCACCTCGTGGTGGGTCAGGACCTCGTCCTCGCACCACAGTCCCGGCCGGTGGTCGCCCCACCGATCGGCCATGAGTTCCGCGACCGTACGTCCTGTGGACTCCATGGGCCGCAAGGTAGCTGATGCCATGTCAGATGTGGAGGGCTGTCACGGCGTCACACCACGGTGAACATGAGATGGGCGATGACCATGAACACCAGGCAGAAGACGATGACCACGCCCAGGAACACCGCCGCGCAGCCCATGCCTGCCGCGAGCCTCCCCCGCGCCGGCGCGTGGGCCGTTGCACGCTCGGGGCGGTCGGGCAGGTAGTGCACGGTGACGATGTCACCCTCCACGGTCGTCGCCGGGCCGTTCGCCTCGTCGAAGCGGATCACGCGGGCGTCGAACGTGGCGAACTCGTAGACGTGGTGCAAGGTGGTCCGCACACCGGTGTCACCGCCACCACTGGTCGTCGTGTACGCCCGCAGGCACCGCGCCTGGGAGGTGTACCCGCTGCTCCAGGCCCTGCTCACATCCTGCGCGCGGCGGGCGATCCCGGTCAGAGCGAAGACCGCCAACGCGATCATGAGTGCCGGTACGACGTAGAAGAAGGCCTGGAATGCCGCCATGGTGTCCCCCGATGTCCCGCACGGTCGCGATCGGCCGGCATGGGGAAACTACCCACACCGGCCGTACCACCGCCTCAGGAGAACCTCAGAACGTCACGTCCGAGCACGCGTAGAAGGCGTTGCCCGTGTCGGCGATCGTCCACACCGCCAGGATGACGTGGTGGCCGCTCAGCCCGGACGGCAGCCTGCCGCTGTGGCTGAGCGTGGACGGGGGCCGCTGGCCGTTGTACGGCACCGTGAAGAACGGCGTGAGGTTGAGGTCGGACCGGGCCAGGTTGTGGTTCTGGTTCCAGCCCGGCTTGGTGATGTAGTACTTGAAGTCGGTCGTGGCGTGCATGGCCGTGAACTGCCAGCGGAACGTGTAGGTCTGGCCGCCCGTCACCCTGGTGGTGGGCCAGGCCCCGCCGGACGGTGTCCGCGGTGCGCTGAGCTGGCTGAACTGGCCGAGTCCGGCGTTGCATATCTGTCCGTCGGCCGGACCTGAGGCCGGGAAGCCCTTCGGGCCCTCGACGCTCTGCGGTTCCCATTGGATCGGACCGCAGTTGGTCACGGTGCCGTTCTGGCAGAGCTTCTGCCGGCTGACGGGGAGGTCGGTGTAGCCGTGGCCGCTGGCGCCGCCGGAGGAGAGTACGAGGGCTCCGGTCGTGGCCAGTCCCACCGCGGCTGCGGACAACTTGGTCCTTGTGCGCATGCTGCCGCTCCTGGAGAACGTGGGGGAGGTTCAGTGAGCTGTGCACGTAGGTCTAGACCAAGTCTGAGAATAAGGACGCTAGTTGAACATGTCCATACCAATCACGGAGCTGTTTCTCCCCGGCCCGCGCAGAACGCCACCGTCAGGTCCCGCACCAGCACCTTCCGCTCGTAGTCGTCGAGTTCGACCAGCCCCCGCATGGTCAGCCGGGTCACCGTGTCCTCCACCGAGTCCACGACCGAGGTGAGCACGCTCGCCCGGTGCCGGGCGTCCAGCGCGGCGATGTGGCGGCGGTGCATCGCGGCCGCGACCTCGGGCGCGTACTCCACCCGGAGCGGCTGCACCGAGAACACCTCCAGGCCGACCGGCGCCGCGTCGGCCGCCACCAGCCGGGTCAGCGCCTCGGCCGCCGCGTCCGTGGAGCCCTTGGTCCCGCCGGGCATCTCCACCGGCACGCGGGTCAGGGCCGCCTCGACGCACTCGCGCAGATACGTCTCGTGGTCCTCGACGCCCAGCGTGGCCCGCGCGGTGTCCCGCACCCGCCACACCACCTGCACGACCACCCGCAGCGCGACCCCGCTCGCGTCGGCGGCCGGTACCGGCTCGCTGCGCCAGTGCCGCAGCCGTACGTCCACCCGACGGCGCAGCAGCAGCGGGTTGACCCACAACAGACCCGAGCGCCGGACGGTCCCCCGGTAGCGGCCGAACAGATCCAGCACCCAGGCCCGCCCGGTCCGGCCCCGGGCCAGCCCGCCGAACCCGAACAGCCCGAGCGCCCCGGCCCCCGCGTACGCCGCCCACTGCGCGGGGCCGAGCCCTGCCCCGGCGTGCGCGGGCAGCCGCAGTGCCTCCAGCGCGAGCGGCGGGAGCAGCCCGGCCCACCAGGTGGTGGCCACACACCCGGCCGCCCCGCACACCCCGGCCAGCACGCCCGCCGCCCCGGGCAGCACCCGCGCGGGCCGCTCCGCCAGGTCGGCATCGACCTGCGGCGCCGGGCGCGGCGTCACGGCCGCCGGGCGTCTGAGGCGCGGCTGCTCCCCCGTGCCCTGCCTGCGGGCGATGACCGCCGGCTTCAGCGGTAGCGGCGCCGGGTCGGGTTCGTCGCGGAACAGCAGGTGGACGGGGATCTCGGTGGTGGACTCGTTCTGGATGAGCCGGGCGGGTCTGGCCGGCCCGTCTGCCGGCCCGTCGGGTTCGGACGGGTGGGAAGTGGTCGTACTCATGGGTGCCTCCAGCCTCCGCGCCAGATGCGTCACAACGGTGGTCCCCGGTGTGTGCCGGGGCCTACGAGAAGAGCCGCCGCCAGGTCTCCGGGCCCGGGTAGCCGTCCGCCGCACCGCCCCGCCAGCCCTGGGTGCGCTGGAAGGCCTCGACGGCGCGCCGGTCCGCCTCACCCCAGCGCGGCCCCGGCCCTGCCGGGTAGAACCCGCCGAACCCCTTCCGCACCAGCTGCCTCCCCAGCTGGGTGACGTAGGCGTTGTCGGCGCCGGGCCGGAACATCGCCCGCCCCGGGTAGCCGGGGACACCGTGGGAGGAGGGCGACGGCCCGGCCGCCCCGGCCTTCACGTCCTCGTCCCCGACGAGCGTCAGGCCGTGCAGCGTGACGTATGCGCTGTGCGCGCCGGGGCCGGAATACGCCGCTCCCGGGTAGGGCGTGGCGGCCAGGGCGCCCCCGCTGACCGGTTCCTTGCCCGGTACGGTCCCCGGTTCCGTGGCCGGCTCCTCCGCGGTGACGCCCTTGTACCGGTAGGGGACGTACCGGTCGGAGTCGTTCCAGTAGGCGTACGGGGTGGACTTCCGGCGGGTGTGCGGGCGGGTCTGCTCGTAGGCGGTGTAGTAGGTGTGCGTGCGGTTCGTCCAGCCGCCGAAAATGACGACGTGCGAGCCGCTCTCCGGGTCGGCCGTATTGTGGAACAGCAGGATGTCGCCCGGCTGGAGTTCCTCCTTGGAAATCCGCTCACCGTATTGGGCGAGGCTGCCCGTCCATTCGTTTCCGGGCAGCTTCCAGGCCATCGAGACATATCCCGAGCAGTCCTGCCGGTAACCGTCGGACCAGTACCCGTTCATGCTGTACGGGACCTTCGCGGCGACCCAGGTCTTGGCCCGGTTGATGATCTCCGTACGGGTGATGGCCGTGGGCTTGAGGGTGGCGGAGGGTTCCGCGGGACGGCCGCCGGGGCCGTACAGCGGGGCCTGGCCGCCCTGAGGGGTGTCATGCTCGTCACCTGCGGAAACACCGGGGCGGTGGGGTGCGTGCGGGGCGGCTGCGGCCGGTACGGCGTGGCCCGCGCCGAGCGCCGCCGAGGCCACGGCGGCCAGGGCGAGGGCACGGTGTGCGGCCGGGTGGGCGGTGGTGCGGCCGGCCCGGGAATGCGGCAGGACGCGGCGCCAGTGGACGCATCCGGGGCAGTCGCAGTCGCTCCCGGGATCGAATTCCTCGAATACCGGAGACCTCATGCGACACCCCTCACACTTCCGACGGAAAAGGCCCGCGCCTGTATCCGTCCGGGCGCGCGTCGCCAGTTTCTCAACTGTCATCCGCACGCGCATGCTGACGGTCCGAATGATGTACGCCGCGCCGTACGGACCCCTTCCCGGGGCCGCACCGGGTGGTCCGGAGCACCTCCGAGCGTCCTGTAGAGTTACGTCGTCAGCGCGCGCCGCTAGCTCAGTTGGTTAGAGCAGCTGACTCTTAATCAGCGGGTCCGGGGTTCGAGTCCCTGGCGGCGCACCGACTGGGAGGCCCCTCGCGGAAGCGGGGGGCTTTTCGCATGCCTGTGTACGGCCCCGGTGCGGTCTGGCCGGAACCCGGCCCACCGTGCGATTGGCCGGATACCCTCTCGCCATGGCAGCGCGAGACCTCCAGGAGCGGATCAAGAAGCTCATCATCGACCGCCGGCTGGCCTCCGGGGCCCCGCTGCCGACCGAGCCCGAGCTGATGGAGTACCTCGGCGCGAGCCGGAACTCGGTGCGGGAGGCGCTGAAGGCGCTCCAGGCCATGGGCATCGTGGAGATCCGGCACGGCTTCGGCACCTACGTCGGCCCGATGTCCCTGGCCCCCATGATCGAGGGCCTCGCCTTCCGCACGGTCGCCGGGCACTACCGGGGCGAGGACTCCCTGCTCCAGCTGCTGGAACTGCGGGAGGCCGTGGAGACCGGTCTGGTCTCCCGGCTCGCGGGGCGGATACCGGAACCGGACTTCGTTGAACTGGACGGGCTCGTCGACCGTATGGAAGAGCAGGCCGCGCGCGGAGCCGGTCTCGCCGAGACCGACCGGGCCTTCCACGCCACCCTCTACCGAGGGCTGGACAACGTGCTGCTGAGCGAGGTCCTGGAGGCGTTCTGGGACGCCTTCCACCGGGTCCGCACCGACCTCGGAGGCGAGCCGCAGGACCCCAAGGTGACCTGTCGGCAGCACCGGGAGATCCTCGACGCGGTCCGGTCCGGCGACTCGATGCGGGCGGAGGAGGCCATAAGAGAGCACTTCGGGAACATCCGCGCCCGCCTGTCCACAACGGCTCCACAGGGCCCCCACACCCGCCACAATGAACGCGTATGACCGGTAAACACCGCGTTTCGCATCTTGCGATCATGATGAACGCCGTAGAACCCTGGTTTTCTGGTTTTTCAAGATGCTGCGGTTTCGCGGCAGTTGGGGGGATTCAGAGCCGGTTGCGGGCCGGGCGGGGGTAGGGGCCCCGTACCTGAAGCGATGCCGAGGGGGGCATCATGCAACCGGAAGGTCGCGTTGCCATGTCTATAAGGTGTGGATGACGTGGTGACAGCGACCCACCACTGATACGTCTGTGAAGGTCGAGGGGGACCTCCCGCAGACGGAAGGAAGCGACGAAACACGCGGTGTCCGCGTGTGGGGGGAATGACTCATGACGTCGAGGCCGACGGGCGCCCGGCAGCAGGACCACGACCCGTCCCAGACCACCCAGCTCAGGGTTCCGGCGCATCGGATGAGCACCACGGGGACGTTCCGGCGGATCAAGAAGACGCTGCCGAGATATGACTACGAGCACTACAGCCGGCTCGCGGGTCCCCTCACCCAGCCTGATCCGACCAGACCGTACAAGGTGCAGTACCGGTCGCTGATCTCGCAGGAACCGCACCGGATAAGAGTCGCGCTGATGCTGGCCGCGGCCCCGGTGCTGTCCGTGGTGCTGCTGGTGTGGCTGCTCCAGCCCGAGCACTGGACCGAGCGCGACTACCCGGCCTTCGACTGGCTGCCCGCGCTCGACATCGTGATGCTGGTCGCGATCGGTCTGATCGAGTTCTTCCGCTGCATGAACGTGGTGTCGAACGCGCACGCCACGCTGGTCGCCCGCGACCCGATCCCGGTGGTGCCCGAGACCGGCACCAGAGTGGCCTTCCTCACCTCCTTCGTGCCCGGCAAGGAACCGCTGGAGATGGTGACGAAGACCCTGGAGGCGGCCGTCAAGATCCGCCACCGGGGCCTGATGCACGTGTGGCTGCTCGACGAGGGCGACGACCCCGAGGTGAAGGCGGTCTGCGAGCGTCTCGGCGTGCACCACTTCTCCCGCAAGGGCGTCGCCAAGTGGAACCAGGCCAAGGGCCCGCACCGCGCCAAGACCAAGCACGGCAACTACAACGCCTGGCTGGAGGCGCACGGCGACGACTACGACTTCTTCGCCTCGGTCGACACCGACCACGTGCCGCTGCCCAACTACCTGGAGCGGATGCTCGGCTTCTTCCGCGACCCGGACGTCGGCTTCGTCATCGGCCCGCAGGTCTACGGCAACTACGACAACCCGATCACCAAGGCCGCCGAGTCGCAGCAGTTCCTGTTCCACGCGCTGATCCAGCGCGCGGGCAACCGCTACGGCTCCCCGATGTTCGTCGGCACCTCCAACGCCGTGCGCATCAAGGCGCTGAAGCAGATCGGCGGTCTGTACGACTCGATCACCGAGGACATGGCGACCGGCTTCGAGATGCACCGCCACAAGAACCCGGCGACGGGGAAGAAGTGGCGCTCGGTGTACACGCCGGACGTGCTCGCGGTCGGTGAGGGCCCCAGCGCCTGGACGGACTTCTTCACCCAGCAGATGCGCTGGTCGCGAGGGACGTACGAGACGATCCTCAAGCAGTACTGGAAGGGCTGGTACTCGCTGCCGCCGAGCAAGCTCTTCAACTACACGATGATGATCATCTTCTACCCGATGTCGGCCCTGAACTGGATCCTGGCGGCGCTGAGCTGCTGCCTGTTCCTGGGCCTGGGCGCCTCGGGTGTGAACATCGACCCGGCGGTCTGGCTGATGCTCTACGGCAACGCCTCCGCGCTGCAGATCGGGCTGTACGTCTGGAACCGCCGGCACAACGTCTCGCCGCACGAGCCGGAGGGCTCCGGCGGTGTAGCCGGCATGGTGATGTCCGCGCTGTCGGCGCCGCTGTACGCGAAGGCGCTGATCGACTCCGTGCTGCGGCGCAAGAGCAAGTTCGTGGTCACGCCCAAGGGCGACTCGGCGAGCCCGGACCGCTGGTTCGGGACGTTCCGCTACCACTGGTACTTCGTCGCGATCTTCGGTGCGTCGATCGCGGCCGGCTTCGTCTTCGGCCACTCGCACCCCGCGATGATCATCTGGGCGACGTTCGCGCTGCTGATCACCGCCTCGCCGGTCTTCGCCTGGCGCTGGCAGCTGCGGCAGGACGCGAAGAAGCCCGCCGCTCCCGCCGCGGAGCAGCCGCAGGACCCTGCGGGGCCGCACCGGACGCAGCCGCTGCCCATCCCACAGCAGCCGTCGGCGACGCACGCCCCGCAGCACAAGCCCAGTTGGGCCGCCACCCCTGGCGCAAACGGGGAGGTCGGGGGGACCGACCAGACCATGCAGATCGCCCTTGGTGGACTTGGGGGACGTAAGGAATGAACGACCGTGCAGGCCGCCGCCGGGCCCGTCGACTCGCGATCGGCACGGCGGTGGTACTCGCGCTGGCCGGGATGAACGGGCCGTGGCTCTACCGCTTCGGCACCGAGAAATACCACCAGTACACAATCAACAAGCCGGAGTACAAAGCCGCGAACGGCAAGTGGGAGATCATCGAGTTTCCCGAGGAGTACCGGCAGAACACGATCCACGCGGCGCTGCTGCGCACCGGCAAGGTGCTGCTCGTCGCGGGGTCGGGCAACAACCAGGACAACTTCGACGCGAAGAAGTTCGACACCCGGATCTGGGACCCGGTCAAGGGCACCATCAAGAAGGTCCCGACGCCCAGCGACCTGTTCTGCACGGGACACACCCAGCTCGCCAACGGCAACCTGCTCATCGCGGGCGGCACCAAGCGGTACGAGAAACTCAAGGGTGACGTCACCAAGGCCGGCGGCCTGATGATCGTCCACAACGAGAACCCGGACAAGCCGATAACCCTGCCCGCGGGCACCAAGTTCACGGGCAAGCAGAACGGCAAGACCTTCGTGTCGAAGGACCCGGTGCTCGTGCCGCGGGCGAAGAAGGTCTTCGACAAGGCGACCGGCAAGTTCCTGCGCAACGACCCCGGCCTCGGCCGGATCTACGTCGAGGCGCAGAAGCGGGGCCAGAAGTACGAGACGGGCACGCAGGACAACTACCGCGTGCACGGTCTGAAGGGCGCCGACGCCAAGAACACCTACGGCATCGCGCAGAAACTCGCCCTCGACAAGAAGGACTTCCAGGGCATCCGGGACGCCTTCGAGTTCGATCCCGTAGCCGAGAAGTACATCAAGGTCGACCCGATGAAGGAGGCCCGCTGGTACCCGACGCTCACCACCCTGAGCGACGGCAAGATCCTCAGCGTCTCCGGCCTCGACGACATCGGCCAGCTCGTCCCGGGCAAGAACGAGGTCTTCGACCCGAAGACCAAGAAGTGGAGCTACACGGACAAGGTCCGGCAGTTCCCGACCTACCCGGCGCTGTTCCTCATGCAGAACGGCAAGGTCTTCTACTCGGGTTCCAACGCGGGCTACGGGCCGGACAACGTGGGCCGTGAGCCGGGCGTGTGGGACGTGGACACCAACAAGTTCACAAAGATTCCCGGCCTGAGCGACTCCAAGCTGATGGAGACGTCGGGCACGGTGCTGCTGCCGCCCGCGCAGGACGAGAAGTACATGGTGATCGGCGGCGGTGGCGTCGGCGAGTCCGAGGAGTCCAGCGAGAAGACCCGGATCGTCGACCTGAAGGCCGACGACCCGCGCTTCGTGGACGGCCCGTCCCTGGACAAGGGCACGCGCTACCCGAACGCCTCGATCCTGCCCGACGACAGCGTGCTGATCTCCGGCGGTTCGGAGGACTACCGGGGCCGCAGCGACTCCAACATCTTCGAGGCGCGGCTCTACGACACCGAGAAGAACGAGCTCCGGCGGGTCGCCGACCCGCTGGTCGGCCGCAACTACCACTCCGGGTCGATCCTGCTGCCCGACGGCCGCGTGATGTTCTTCGGCTCGGACTCGCTGTACGGCGACAAGGCCAACACCAAGCCGGGCAAGTTCGAGCAGCGCATCGAGATCTACACGCCGCCGTACCTCTACGGCGACGGCGACCAGCCCTCGCTGTCGGGCGGGCCGCAGACCATCGAGCGCGGCGGTACGGGCACGTTCACCTCGTCGGACGCGGCCAAGGTCAAGAAGGTCCGGCTGATCCGCCCGAGCGCCGCCACGCACGTCACGGACGTGGACCAGCGGTCGATCGCGCTGGACTTCAAGGCGTCCGGCGACAAGCTGACGGTGACCGTGCCGGAGAACCGGAACCTCGTCCAGGCGGGCTGGTACATGCTGTTCGTGACGGACGACCGGGGCACGCCGAGCAAGGCGCAGTGGGTCAAGGTGCCGTAGGCGCCACCGCGCATCGCGGACGCAGGGTACTTCATCCGTACTCGTGCGTCCGCGCCTTGCCCAAGTCCGGCTCAATGTCGGCTGTTCATGACCAATGCTTGCCGACGGCTTGACGACCCGTTCCGTGCCCGTTCAGTCCTCCGTCCGCGTCTGCCTGTGTGCCGTCCCTAAGGTCCCTGAGGGCTTGAAGGAAGGCACTCATGGACACACTCCTCGCAGTCCGCGCTCGCGGGATCACCAAGGGGTTCGGGGATGTCGTCGCACTCGACGGCGTCGATCTGGACGTGACGCAGGGGCAGATCCACGGCTTGGCCGGACCCAACGGCGCCGGCAAGACGACACTGCTCGGTCTCCTGCTGGGCCTGGCCGTCGCGGACAGCGGCCGACTCGAGATCCTGGGAACGCCGGTCGGCCGGGCGCTCGCCGCTCCCGACGGTGTCGCCGGCTTCGTGGACGGGCCCGGTCTCTACCCCTCGCTCACCGCCCGGCAGAACCTCGCCGCGCTGGCCGCTCTCCGCGGCCGCGACGCGCGGACAGCGGGGGTCGACGACGCGCTCGACCAGGTCGGGCTCACCGATGTCGCCGACGACCGGGCCCGCGGCTTCTCCCTCGGCATGCGTCAGCGGCTGGGGCTCGCCGCCGCCCTGCTCACCAGGCCCCGGCTTCTCGTGCTCGACGAACCTTCCAACGGCCTCGACCCGGCCGGCAAGAAACACGTACACGGTGTCCTCACGCGGCTCGCGTCGGACGGAACCAGCGTCGTGCTCTCGAGCCACCGCATGGACGACCTCGAGGCACTGTGCTCCGAGGTCACCATCCTCGCCACCGGACGGGTCGTCTTCTCCGGGCCGCTGAGCAAGCTCGCAGCCGAGAGCCGTGAACTCGACTACCGGCTGCGGACCTCCGACCCCGAAGCCGCCCGCCGGCTGGCTGTCGACACGGCCGGAATCAGCGTCGTCGACGACGCCGGAGCACGGCACGACCCCGAGGTGCTCGTCGTACGCGCGCCGGTGCCCGCCGTCGACGAACTGGTGGCGGGGCTCGTGCACGCGGGTATCGCGGTGCGCGAACTCGCACCCCTGGTGTCGCCGCTCGAAGCCGCGTTCCTCGCCCTCACCGAGCGGCAGGAGGCCGGCCGATGACCGCGGCCATCGCCCACAACGTTGTCAGCGCCCGCCCGGTCCCCCTTCCACGTGGCTACCGCTTCGAGCTGGTCAAGCTGGTGTCGCAGTGGCGGATCCGCTTGCTGGTCCTGGCCTGCTGGATCGCTCCGGCGTTCTTCGTCGCCGGCGTGAGTCTGCAGAGCACGCTCCCCTCCGACACCCTCTTCGGTCGCTGGATGCACGCCACCGGGTGGGCCGGACCCCTGGTGATGCTGGGTTTCGCGGGCACGTGGGCGCTCCCGCTGCTGACCTCGGTGGTCGCCGGTGACGTGTTCGCCTCCGAGGACCGGCTCGGCACCTGGCGCCACCTGCTCGTGGCGGTCCGTTCACCCGGGCGGATCTTCGCGGCGAAGGCACTGGCCGGCCTCACCGTCATCCTGCTGCTCGTGGCGGGGCTGGCCTGTTCCAGCGCGGCCGGCGGGGTCGTGGCGGTCGGCAGCCGGCCGCTGGTCGGCCTCGACGGCCAACTGCTGGCGCCCGGGGACGCCGCCGGCAGGGTTGTGCTCGCCTGGGCCTGCGCACTCGCACCGACCCTGGCCCTCGCCGCGATCGGACTGCTCGGGTCGGTCGCGCTGGGTCGGTCCCCGATGGGGCTGCTGCTGCCCGCGCTCGTCGCGCTCGCGATGCAGGTCGCCCAGATGCTGCCGTTGCCCGTTGCCGTGCGCCTCGCCCTTCCCGGCTACGCCTTCATCTCCTGGAACGGTCTGTTCACCAGCCCGGCCCAGGCCGGCCCGCTCCTGATCGGTGTCGTGGTCAGCCTGGTGTGGGCCGTGCTCGCGACGGCGCTGGCCCATCTGCTGTTGCTGCGGCGGGACTTCACCAACCCGGCCTACGACGGTGCCGGGCGCCGCGCGTTCACGCTCGGCCTGCTGCCCCTGGCCGCACTGACCGCCCTCACCGTCGCGGTGATCGCCGTGGCGACCCCGTCCATGGGCTCGGGCATCCGGCAGGACAAGGTCCAGCGGTCGGTGGCCACGGCCTTCGCGCACCTCTACCGCCTGCAGACCCGGCAGTTGCACCGCCCCGCCGTCACCGAGGCGCGGCTGCGGGCCACGGCGGCGTGCACCAAGAGCGACGGCCAGGGCGCTCAAGAGGGCGCGGGCAACGACTGGCGTTGCGTCGTGACCTGGCATCTCCCCGACGTCGCGGTGGCCGGGACGGCCGTCTACCAGCTCGACGTCGCCTCAGACGGGCGGTTCGTGGCCGACGGCGACGGACCGAAGGAAGTCAACGGCTACTTCCTCGTCCGTACCCCCACCGGGGACGCCCCGAACCCCCTTTGGCAGTTCGACGGCAACGTCGAGCTGCTCGACACCACCTCGAAGGGACAATCCCATGCAGGTAACACGGCAACGCCGAGTTGACGAGAAAGAGCAGATCAGCCTCTTCGGCAGACACGTCGGCCGTCGTTCCGTACTGGTGACGGCGGGCATCGCCGTCGCCCTCGGCGTCACGGGCACCGCCGTCGCCTCGACGTGGCAGTTCGGCACGCAGCAGGTCGCCCAGACCACCCGCAACGGCCAGGTCATCTCCAGCGACCAGTACATCAAGCCCTACGGCAGTCGCACCGTCGTCAACGACGGCAAGATCATGTCGTCGACGGTCAGCCCGGACGGTACCCACCTGGCGGCCGCGGTCACCGACGGCGACGCCTCACTCGTCGTCCTCGACCGCGCAACCGGGCAGGTGAAGCAGAAGGTCGGCACCAACGCGGCGGACGACCTGCGCATCAAGACCGGCTCCGTCGGCCAGGAGGGCCCGACGTACTCGCCCGACGGCAAGCAGCTGTGGCTGGGCCAGGCCGACGGCTACACCAAGTTCACCGTCAACGCGGACGGCACCCTCACCGACCCGGTGACCGTCTCCGTCCCGGCCGACGGCACCAAGCACGCGCTGGTGGGCGCGGCGGTCTTCTCGGCCGACGGTTCCACCGTCTACTCGGCGGTCAACGGCCAGAACCGGGTGGTCGCCATCGACGCGGCCGGCGGAACCATCAAGCAGAGCTGGGCCGTCGGCAACGCCCCGCGCGGTCTCGCCCTGGTCGGCGGCAAGCTCTACGTCAGCAACGAGGGCGGCCGTCCGGCCAAGGCCGGCGACACCACCATGAACTCCTACGGCACCCAGGTGCCCGCCGACCCCGACACCGGTGCCGCCACGACCGGCACGGTCAGCGTCATCGACACGGCGGACCCCTCTTCCGCCGTCGGCAGCATCGACGTCGGTCTGCACCCGACCGCCGTGTACGCCGAGAAGGGCACCGTGTTCGTCACCAACACCGCCGACAACAGCGTCTCGGTCATCGACACGGCCAAGGACAAGGTCGTCCAGACCATCGCCACCCAGCCGTGGCCGGAGGCAGCGGTCGGTTACGAGCCCGACGCCGTGACGCTCACCGACGACGGCCGCCTCCTGGTGACGCTCGGCCGTGCCAACGCCGTGGCCGTCTACCGCTACACCTCCGCGCAGCAGCCGGCCCGTTACGTCGGTCTGCTCCCGACGGACTACTTCCCCTCGGAGATCACCACCGTCGGCAAGCAGGTCGTCGTCTCCAACACCCGTGGTGTCGACGCCCGCCGTCCCACCGCCGGCGCCGGCCACGGCACCCACGACACGACGTCCAGCCTGACGCAGTTCACCCTGCCCGACGACAGCGTCGTCCGCTCCCAGACGGCCAAGGTCTTCCAGCAGAACGGCTGGACGGCCGGCTCGGTCCTCACCGCCCAGGGCAACCGCCACGCCAAGCCGCTGCCGGTCCCGGCGCGCCTCGGCGACCCCTCGACCATCAAGCACGTCTTCCTGCTGGTCAAGGAGAACCGGACCTACGACCAGGTCTTCGGCGACATGCCACAGGGCGACGGCGACTCCTCGCTGACGACGTTCGGCGAGAACGTGACGCCCAACCAGCACGCGCTGGCCCGGCAGTTCGGGCTGTACGACAACTTCTACGACGTCGGCACGAACTCCGCCGAGGGCCACAACTGGATGATGCAGGCCGACAACCCGGAGTACACCGAGTCCTCGGCCGGCGAATACACGCGCAGTTACGACACCGAGGACGACGTTCTCGGCCACCAGAAGACCGGCTTCCTCTGGACCGGCGCGCAGGCGGCCGGGAAGTCCGTCAAGGACTTCGGCGAGTTCCAGTCGATCGAGTCCAAGCCGGCGGGCGCGACCTGGCAGAACCTGTACTGCGACAGCAAGAACATGGCCGCGACCGGGGCGCAGACCCAGTACCCCATCAAGACCGGTTCGGCGATCCCCTCGCTCAACAAGGTCTCGGTGCAGGGCTTCCCGCTGTTCGACCTCGATGTCCCGGACATCTACAAGGAACAGATCTGGAAGCAGGACTTCGAGAAGAACGGCCCGGCGAACCTGAACATGTTCTGGTTCTCCAACGACCACACCGGTGGCCCGGCGAACGCCTCCGCCGAGGTCGCGGACAACGACCTCGCGGTCGGCCGCATGGTCGACGAGATCTCGCACAGCAAGTACTGGAAGGACTCGGCGATCTTCGTCGCCGAGGACGACTCCCAGAACGGTCTCGACCACGTCGACGGCCACCGTGCGCCGGTCCAGATCATCAGCCCGTACGCCGAGCACGGCACCGTCGACAACCACTACTACTCGCAGATCACGATGGTCCGCACCATCGAGCAGATCCTCGGCATCCACCCGATGAACCAGCTCGACAGCGCGGCCACCCCCATGCACGGGGCGTTCACCCGGAAGGCGGACGACACCCCGTTCACCGCGGTGCCCAACCGGACCTCGCTGACCCTCGGCGTCAGCCCCCAGCCCTCCTGCGGTTCGGACACCCCGGCGCCGCAGGACGCCAAGGCAGCGGCCGCGCCGACGTCCACGGCGGTGCCACAGGCGGCGCGGACGGTGGCGGCGCAGTGGAAGACCTGGGCGTCGCACCAGCGGCTGACCGGCCCGAACGCCGTGCCCGACTACGCCAACCCCGAGCAGATGAACCGCTACACCTGGTACCAGACGCACACCTTCACCAAGCCGTACCCCGGTGACAAGAAGGTGTACGCGCCGAAGGACGTGCCGGGCGCCTACCTCCCGTCGCCGGAGTCCGACGGCTGACGGGAAACATGCTTGACCTGTGCACGTAGATGGTGTGCCCTCGGTACCAGATCGACACGTGTGGCGGGCGGTGGCGGGGGAAACGGGAGATGACCGAGTCGACCACGTCGGATCCGGTGGCCGAGGAAGTCCTGGCCGCCGCGACCGTCCAGGTCACGGGCACGGACGGGCACATCGGCGGCCTCGGGGTGCTCATCGCGCCCACACTGGTGCTGACCTGCGCCCATGTCGTACTGGAGGCCTCGGGGCGGCCGTCCCACCAGGAGGAGCGCCCCGACGGCCCCCTCGGTGTCCGTCTGGTCCTGCGCGAGGGCGAGCCGGTGGACGCCGTCGTCCGCGACTGGGTGCCCGTACGCGCGAACGGCACCGGCGACGTCGCCGTACTGTCCCTGTCCCGCCCGCTTCCGGAGGCCCGGCCGGTCCTGATGGCGGCGCCCCGGGACGTCTGGGACCACAGAGCCATCGTTTTCGGACTGCCGCGTGACGACACCGGCGGCGGCTGGCACACCGCCCGGCTGCGTGCCCGGACCGGCACCGGCCGGCTTCAGATGTCGCCGCTCGACGGGCAGTCGGACCCGATCCAGCCCGGCTTCAGCGGCTCCGCCGTGTGGGACGAGGACCTCGGTGCCGTGGTCGGCATCGTCGCCTCGATCTCACCGGCACACCGCGGGCAGAGCTTCTGCATCCCGACCCGTACTGTCCTCGACGAACTGCCGGAGCTGGCCGAACTGCTCGCGCCCGACTCCCCGTTCCCGGGCCTGCGCCCGTACACCGAGGAGCACAGCGCGCACTTCTTCGGCCGGGACGAGGACGTCACCGCGGTCGTCGACCTGCTCTGCCCGCACGGGCCGCCCGAGGGCTGCGTGACGCTGACCGGCCCCTCCGGCTCCGGCAAGTCCTCCCTCCTCATGGCGGGCGTCCTGCCCCGCCTGCAGGAGCAGGAGGCGGAGGTCGTCACCCTGCGCGCGGAAGGCCGCCGACCGGACGCCGCGACGGTCCGGGACGCGACGCGAACCCACCGCTCGGCACGCGGACTCGTGCTGGCCCTCGACCAGGCGGAGGCGCTGCTGCTGCGCCCCGAGGAGGAGCTGCGCGCCCTGGTGGACGCCCTCCTCGACGCCTGCCGGCACCCCGGAGTGGCGGTCCTGGTCGCGCTGCGGACCGACTTCCAGGACGCGGCCCTGCGCCACCCGGAGCTGAGCCGGCTGGTCGGCGGGGCGCCCGCGCACCAGTTGGGCCTGATGACCCGCGAGCAGCTCACCGAGGTGGTCCGGCTGCCGCTGAGGGCCTTCCCCGGCGTGGAGTACGACAGCGGACTGGCCGACCGGCTCATCGATGACGCGGCGGGCCGGCCGGGAGCCCTGCCCCTGCTCGGGTTCGTCCTGACCACCTTGTGGGAACGGCAGGTGGGCGGCCGGCTGCGCCTCGACACCTACCGCGAACTCGGCGGCCTCGGCGGGGTGCTGAGCAGCAGGGCGGACTCCGCGTGGCAGCGGGCGCTGCGGGGCACGGCGGAGGAAGCCGCGACCGGCCTGCTCCGCGCGCTGGTCCAGATCCCGCCCGGCAGCGGCACGGCCCTGCGCGCCCGGCTCGCCCGCCGCGACGTGGGCGAGGAGCAGTGGGCCATCGCCCGCGCACTCGCCGAGGCCCGGGTTCTGGTCCTGGGCGCGGACCCCGAGCGGGGCGAGACGGTCGAGCTGGCCCACGAGGCCCTCATCGAACACTGGCAGCCGCTCGCGCAGCAGCTGGAAAAGGACCGTACATTCCTCACCTGGCGCGGCGAACTGCGCTACGACCGTGCCCGGTGGTGGCGGGCAGGGCGGCCGGACGGGCTGTTGCTGGAGGATCCGGCGTTGTCGGTGGCGGTCCGAACGCTCGACGAGCGGCGTGACGAACTGACGGAGGAGGACCGCGAGTTCATCGAGGCGAGTGTCGGGCTGCGGGACCGCAAGGAACGCGAGGCCGCACGGTCCGAGCGCCGGAAGCGGTACTTGCGGATGCTGTGGGCGGTTGTCACGGTCCTGGCCGTCGTGGCCGCGACGGTGGTGTCCGTGCTGTATCTGAATCTGCTGAGGGAGCAGCGGCGGTTGGCGTCGGATCGGCTGGCGCAGCAGGCCGCGAGTATCGACAGCACGTCCCTGACCATCTCCTCCCTTTACGCGGTCGGGGCCTACCGGTCGGAGGCAAGGCCGGAGGCGCGCTCCGCCCTGCTCGCACAGTACTTGCGGTTGCAGGACGTGGAGCGGGTGGTGATGGAAGGGCACGCGGAGGTCAAGGACGTGAAGCTCACAGAGGACGGCACGCACGCCTATGCCCTGCTGAGCAACGGGGACTTCGCGAAGCTGGACCTACGCGGGAAGAAACGGCCCGTGCCAACGCTCCGTGAAAAGCGGAGCGACAATGAGCGGATCGCCGTGTCGCCCGACGGGCGGATCATGGCCCGGGCGAGCAACTGGGGCCTTGTCTCGCTCGGAGTGCCGACCGCCGCCGACCCCGGCGTCCTCAGGACCGTCCCGCTGCGTGAGGGCGACCCCGTCAAGAAGAACCCGCGCGCCGCCTACGACCTGCGCTTCGACGGGGACGGTCGGCGGATTCTCGCCACGATCCCGCGCGAGGGCGTGCTGATGTGGCGCACGGACGACGGCCGACGGCTGGGCCGCACCCTCGTTCCGCCGCGCGGCTGGGACGCGGCACAGGCCTGGTTCGCCGCGGACGACACGGTCGTGGCGCGGATCGTGCCCTCCGGAGCGGAAGCGGACGACACCCGGGGACGGCTGGTCTCCTGGGACCTGGAGACGGGTTCACTGCACCGCCCTTGGGACGAGCGGACCACGGCTTCCGCGACCGTCAGCGGCAACGGCCGCGTCCTGGTCACCTGCACCGAGCAGGGCGCACTCGAAGCCTGGCGGCTGGGCACCGCCCCGCGGCGTTTCCAGAGCTGGAGCAACAGCAGCTTCCAGGGGCTGTGCCCGCTCTACACGCCCCGGGTCGACGCGACGGGCCGCTACCTGATCAATCCCACCGGGCGCATCGGCACGGACCTGGGCCGGATGCGGTTCCTCGTCATCGACCTGGAGAGGGGCTGGCCGGCCACGTTCGACACGCCCGCCGCCGCTCCGGAGGACCAGAACATCACCGGCCGCGGTTTCGCTCCCCCGGTCGCCCTGGCCGGCCCGCCCAACGACCTGCGCGCCGCCGTCGGAGTCGGCGGCAGCATCGTCACCGTACGCGTCAAGCCGCCCACGTCCTTCGACACCAACGCCCTGCTCAACCGCATCCGCACACCGGACGCGCCGAGCGGCAGGATGGCGGTCGTCGACTCCAAGGGCACAGGGCTCCAGTTGTGGAACCTGGCCGACCACCGTCTCCTCGCGACGGCGCGACCGTCCCGGCCGCTGGCCCGTATGTACGCGGCCTTCAGCCCGGGCGGGCGGCGAATGCTGACCATCGCCGAGGACCAGCGCACGGTGCTCGTCTGGCGGATCGACGGCTCTTCCCTCAGAGAGGAGCACGTCCTCGAGCTGCCCGCACCCGACGGCATCACCGCGTCCGGTCCGGACCCCACCACGGGGCGCGTCCCGTCCTGGATCAATCTGAGCTTCTCCGACAACGACCACGCCGTGATCTCGGGACTGTCGTACGTCTCCCGCTGGAATCTCGAGACCGGCAAGCCGGAGGGCGAGATCTACCGGCCGCCCGTCCAGGACCGCGCCCAGCTGGCCAACGAGGCGGCCGGCACCTTCGCCTCCGCCGTACCCGGCAAGCCGCAGGCGGTGGTGCGGACGGTGGCCGAGATCGGCGTGTGGGACTTCACCACCGGTGAGTTCAAGAGGTGGATCAAGAAGGAGGACTACGACCGGTCGGTCCGGTCGTTCGCCCTCTCCCCCGACGGCAAGGTCCTCGCCGTGCAATACGCGGGCGGTCGGGTGCGACTGTGGGACGTGCGAAAGAAGGGCTGGAAGCCGTCCCTCACCTACCACGGCGTCTACTACCTCGGCCGCTTCCTCGGCGACCGCCTTCTCCACACGACCACCGCCGCCGGCGAACAAGTCGTCTGGGACATCGACAAGCGCCAGGACACCTACCGCTACTACGTGGGGTACGGCTCCGCCCTCTCCCCGAGTACCGACGGCAAGAACCTCACGCTCGTCGACGGCTCCCGCACCTCCACCATCCCGCTCGATCCGGAGCGCTGGACGGACCGGCTGTGCGCCCTGGCGGAGCGGGAGCCGACCGACGAGGAGAAGGACCTGGCGGCCGATCCGGACCAGGTCGAGGACGTCTGCCCCGGTTTCTAGGAACTCGCCTTGGCCAGCTTCAGCGCGTAGTCCCCCCACCACTGCCCCGCCTTGGGTCCGCCCTTGCACTCGCCGTCCGACTCGCCCGGCCGCTTGACCCACAGGTACGCGTCGACCAGCGGGTCCGCCGTCTTCGTCGTCGGCGTCTCGCCCAGCGCGCGGCCCGGCGGGTTGCACCAGCGTTCGTCCGGGTTGCCCTGGGCGTAGGGGCCCTTGCCGTTGCGGCTGGTGTCGATGACGAAGTGCTTGCCCGCGACCTTGGCGGAGAGCTGCTTGCCGTAGGCGATGGAGTCGTCGGTGGAGTAGAAGTTGGAGACGTTGACGGAGAAGCCGTCGGCCTGTTCGATGCCGGCCCGCTTCAGCGGCTCGAAGATCTGGTCGGGGTTCTGCCAGCCGGCGTTGCCCGCGTCCAGGTACACCTTCGTGTTCTTCAGGGACTTCAGCTTCGTGACGGCGCCCTTGAGGAGGTCGTAGCGCTCCTCGTGGAACTGCTCCGGTGTGCAGCCGTCCACCAGGTGCAGCAGCGCGTCCGGTTCGAGGATGACTGTGGCCGAGCGGTCGCCGATGCCCGCCGCCACGCCGTCGAGCCACTCGCGGTAGGCGTTGCCGTCGGCGGCGCCGCCCTGCGAGTACTGGCCGCAGTCGCGGTGCGGGATGTTGTAGAGGACGAGCAGTGCCGTGCGGCCGGCCTTGTCGGCGGCCTCGGTGAAGCCCCGGGTCTGCTCCTCGGGGTTGTCCGGGCCGACCCACTCGGCGACCGGCTGCTCGGCGATCTTGCGGATGTGCTCGGCGTCCTGCTTCTTGCCGGCCTTCTCCAGGGCTGCGACCTGCTGAGCCGCGGTGCCGTCCGGATTGACCCAGAACGGGGCGATCTCCTTGGGCTGCTGTGTGATCCCGGCGCCCGCGTCGGCGCCGGTGTCCGATCCGTCCCCCCCGTCGGACGAACACCCCGTGATCAGCAGTGCCGCCCCCAGCACCACTGCGGACACCCGCCTCCCGGCGGACGCCCCTGCCCCCCTGCTGCCGTACATCCAACTCCCCCTTGGGTGCAGCGTTCCAAGTCTCAATCCTGACATACGTCCCTCGACACCCACGAGGCCGAAGCCACCTGCGCCGATGACGCAGAGCCACCGTATCGGGACTTGGCGTTATTCAACCTCTAGGCCCGGACGGCCCTTTGGTTCTAGAGTCTTCTCAGCAGGGCCCGGCCTCCGGCCAGAGTTTCACCCACCGTGGCCCCCGCGGCCTCCCGCGCAGTTCGCCGGGTTACTCCCGCAGCCCGTGCGCGCGGTCGAGGACCGGCCCGGTCGGCGACTTCAGGGGGAGCGGGTCGCCGACCGGGTTGGGTGGGCGCCCAAGGGGTTAGAGACCGGTTCCTGTCAGGTACGCCGACACCACCACGTTCGCCGTGTAGCTGCGGGTCGTACGGTCGAAGCTGCCGCCGCAGGTGACCAGCCGCAGCTCGGCACGGCCCGACTCGCGGGGCCCGTAGGCCTGGTGGGCGTCGAAGCGGTCGCGGGTGAGGACCTGGACGGACTCGACGGTGAACTCCGCGACCTTGGCGTCGGCCCGGATCACCCGGATCGTCTGGCCCGGACGCATGGCACTGACCTTGTAGAAGACGGCGGGCCGGGTGTCGGTGTCGACGTGACCGACCATCAGCGCGGTCCCCGGCGCCCCGGGTGCCACGCCGCCCGCGTACCAGCCGACCGTGCCCGGCTGGTCGTACGGCGGCGGATCGAGCGCGCCGCGCGCGTCCAGACCCCGCGCCACCACGGGCGCCTGCACCCCGAGCCCGGGGATGTCGACGCGCTGCGGCAGCGCGTCGCCCAACGGGCGGTGCGCGGGCGGCAGTTTCACGTCCGGGGGCCGTCCGGCCGCCGCCATGTCGCCCGTGGTGGGGGCGGAGATGCCGTGCCGTACGTCGGTCACCTCGCGGCCCCAGAGCCACAGCCCGAGCAGCAGCGCCACCCAGGCCACGCCGGCCAGCAGGCGGCCGGTGCCCGAGGAGAGGCCCTTGTTTCGACCCTGTTCGGACATGGTCAGTCCGTTCCACGGCCCCGGCGGACACCGCCCAGCGCGACGACCACCGCGGCCACGCCCGCGAGAACCAGACCGGTCACTCCCTGCGCCGTACCGGGACCGGCCCCCCGGTCCTCGGCGGCGACGAGGTCCGCCGCGCCACCGCCGCCGGCCTGGACCGGGGCGACGGGAGAGGCGTACGGGCCCGGTCGCCGGGAGGCGGACTGCTGCTCATCGTCACCGGGCGTGGACGACTGCCCACCGCCCTCGGGCATGGGCGGCTGTCCGACGGTGTCGGGTGCGGGGGGCTGCCCGACCGTCCCGGGCGCGGGGGGCTGCCCGCCGGTCCCGGGCACGGACGCATGCTCGTCCGTCCCGGGCACGGACACATGTTCGTCCGTCCCGGGCGCCGGCCGCTGCCGCTCCTCACCCTCCCGCCCCTCCCGGACGGTGAACGTGCCGGTCCGTTCGGCGCCCCCGCAGGTGACCTTCACGGCGTACGTCCCTGCGTCGAGCGTGGAGCGGACGCGGCTCTCGCCGACGAGTTCACCGTCATGGACGGTGAGCCGCGCGTCCGCGACGAACGCCGCCGAGCGGGCGACGGCCGTCCTCTCCGCACAGTCGGGCACGCGGAGCGTGACGTCACTGCCGGGCGCGGGGGTCGCCGGGGTCACCGAGACGCCCCCTGCGTCCACCGCGTACGCCGCCGGGGTGAGGACGGCCGCGACCAGGACGCTCGTACAGACAGTGACTTTCAGAGAACCCATCGTGAACCTCCAGACGCCTGGAGCCTCCCCCGCACGGTGGGCCCCCGCATCCTCAGGGAGGCGGCGACTGCTCCGTACGGGTGGCGACGGGTTTGAGCTCCGGCCGGCTGCCTCGGGCCCGGAGGCCCGCTGTCTCCGGGCTCAGACGCGGTCGACGAGGTCCGCGATCGAGTCGACGACCTGCGACGGCCGGTACGGGAAGCCCTCGACCTGGTCGGGCCGGGTCAGGCCGGTGAGCACCAGGAACGTCTGCATCCCGGCCTCCATGCCCGCCAGCACGTCCGTGTCCATGCGGTCGCCGATCATCGCACTGCTCTCGGAGTGCGCGCCGATGGCGTTCAGCCCGGTCCGCATCATCAGCGGGTTCGGCTTGCCCGCGAAGTACGGCTTCTTGCCGGTCGCCTGGGTGATCAGCGCGGCCACCGCGCCGGTCGCGGGCAGCGGGCCCTCGGTGGACGGGCCCGTCTCGTCGGGGTTGGTGCAGATGAAACGGGCGCCGCCGAGGATGAGCCGTACCGCCTTCGTCATGGCCTCGAAGGAGTACGTGCGGGTCTCGCCGAGGACGACGTAGTCCGGCTCGTGGTCGGTCAGGATGTAGCCGATGTCGTGCAGCGCGGTGGTCAGGCCGGCCTCGCCGATGACGTACGCCGACCCGCCCGGCCGCTGGTCGTCCAGGAACTGGGCGGTGGCCAGGGCCGAGGTCCAGATGCTCTCGATCGGCACGTCCAGGCCCATGCGGCGCAGCCGGGCGTGCAGGTCGCGCGGGGTGTACATCGAGTTGTTGGTGAGGACCAGGAAGGGCTTTCCGGACTCACGCAGCTTCTTGAGGAAGGCGTCGGCGCCGGGGATCGGTACGCCCTCGTGGATGAGCACACCGTCCATGTCGGTGAGCCACGACTCGATGGGCTTGCGGTCTGCCATGTGCGGGATCTCCTGCCGTACGCGTGCCAGCGTGAGCCTTGGGGCCAGGCAGCCCCCAGCCTAAACAGTGGCCGGATCTTGCGGAATGACCCGTATACGGCATCCCGACAGGCGGGACGGCTCTGCCCAGCGACTCAGCGGCTCAGCGGCGCCGGCGCGCGAGGAGCACTGCCCCGGCCCCGGCGAGCAGCAGCGCCGCGGCGGCCGCGGCGACTTGGCCGCCGGTTCCCGTACGGGCGAGTTCCTCGGCGAACGGGAAGCGGTCCTCGCGGGGCGGGACGGAGGCGTCGGAGTCGGGGTCGGGGTCGGGGTCGGGGTCGGGCTGGGAGTCGGTGCCGCCGTCGGCCTCCGGCTCGTCCCCGTCGATCGGCGGTTCGGTGTCGATCCCGAAGCGGTAGTCGTTCGACTGCCCGACCCAGTCACCGTCGTCGTCGTGCCGCTGCACCACGGCGGCGTTGACGGTGACCTTGTTCGGCACGGCGTCCGAGGTGACCGCGAGCCGCACCTTCACGGAGACGGTCTTCCCCGGCCCGACGGTGAACCCGGCGAAGCGGTCCTGGTCGTCGGCGAACGCCCCGATGAGCTCGTCCTCACCCGTCTTCTCGAACCGCACGGAGTGTGCTCGCGCCCCCTCGAAGAACTCCAGCCGGGGCTGCGAAGGCTCCAGCACCCGCTTCTCGTCGACGAGCACGACGACCGGATGGATTCCGGTGCACGGCCGGTCGGTCGTGTTGGTCAGATCGACGTACCAGGTCCCGAACCCGCCCCCGGCCTCGTAGGCGCCGGGCCCGCCGTGGATGCGGGTGGTGAGCGGGAAGGTGTGGTCGTCGGGCGCGGCACAGGCGGGCGCCGGCTCGTCCGCGTACGCCGGATGGGCCCCGGTGAGCAGGACGGTGGTGGCTGCCGCCGCCAGGCAGAGGTGAGCGGGCGTGCAGAGTCGCATGGAGATGTGACATTGCCGGATGGAGCCGTTGGCGAGCCGACATCGCCGGGAACGCCCCCGAACGGCGGCGCGAATCCGCCCGGTCGGCGGACACCTGAGGCGACCGGACAGGATCCTCAGCGGCGCCCCAGCGCCTTCGCACGCGAGTGGGCCCAGCCGGTTAGGAGCACACCGGCGGCGGTGAGAACCGCGTAGGCCAGCAGCGTGGGGAGGAAGCCGCCGGGGAGCCCGTCCAGCAGCCCCCGGTCACCGTTGTCGACGAGGAGCCGGACGAGCGCCTGGGCGCAGACGACCAGCATCACCATGCCGAGGACCTGTAGGACGTCGTACTTCATGGCCTTCCCTTCCGGGGGGAGGTGGGAGGAGGGTGTGTCTGTCGACGTTACGAACGTATCAATCGGCGGGAGGGTATACGCCGCTATAAGCAGCCCAATCTCGCATTACGTCACACTTTCTCGGCGCGCTATCGTGAAGGCGTGCGTGACGAAAAAGAGCGGGCGTGTCCGGTGTGCGGCAAGCCCACGGTCCGTCCTGGCCGGGGCCGTCCGCCCGTCTACTGCTCCCGGAGCTGTCAGGCCCGGGCGTACCGCCGGCGCCGGCAGCCGCTGCCCGCTCCGGGCACTCCGCCGGCGCCCCGGCCGACGGACGTCCGGGCCCGGCAGCGGCGCCGGATCGCCGAGGCGGTGTGGCGCATCGCAGCCGAGCAGGGGCTGGACGCGGCGAGCATGCGCAGGATCGCTGCGGAGGCCAGGGTGTCGCTGCGGATCGTGCAGTACCACTTCGACTCCAAGCACGCCCTGATGGTCGACGCGCTGCGACTGCTGCACGAGGAGAACGAACGGCTGGCCCAGGGACGCATTCCGTACGACATGACGGAGCCGTGCGCGCTGCTGCGGGCGGTGCTGGACGAGTTCCTGCCGTTGGACGAACAACGCGCCTTCGCGTTGCGGGTGTTCACGGCGTACTACGCGCGGAGCCTCACCGATCCGGTGCTCGCCGAGGTCTTCCTGACCGCCGAGCAGCCGCTGGAACGGCTCGTCGCGGACATCATCGGGGTGGGCGAGGCGGCGGGGAGCACCGCGCCGGGCATCGACCGGGTGTACGAGGCCGACCTGCTGGTGTCGGGCGCGATCGGGCTGGGCCTGGACGTGGTGCACGGCCGCCGCTCACTCGCGGACGTACGGACGGTGCTGGACTACCACCTGGGGCGGATCTTCCCGGACGCCACGGACACGCCCCAGCGGAATCCGACCGCTACGGCGAACCCGACCGCTACGGCGAATCCGACCGCTGTAGCGAATCCGGCCCACACTCCGAAACCGGCCCACGCCCCTCAGCCGACCCCCACACGGAATCCGACCCTCACACCCAGCCGAGCCCTCACACCGAACCCCGCCCCCACCTCTCACGCGACCCCGCGCCCGAACACCGGCCCCAGCACCAGCTGAGCCGCCCCAGCCGCCACGACCCGCCCCCCACCCGGCGCGACCCGTACCGGCACGGCGTCCTCCCCCGTCCGCCGCGCCCGCGCCGCCAGTACCGCCCCGACCCCCCGCACGAACGCCTCCGGCGCCGAGGCCACGGTCCGGCCCCCCAGCAGGACGACGTCGATGTCGAGCAGCCCCACCAGGTTCGCCGCGCCCGCTCCCAGCACCCGCGCCGCCTCCTCCACATCACCGCGCGCCACGGCACCGAGGCACAGCGCCTCCACGCAGCCCCGGTCGCCGCAGGTGCACGGCGGGCCGTCCAGCTGGATCACCTGGTGGCCGAACTCCCCGGCCCCGGTCCGGGCTCCCCGGTGCACGCTCCCGCCGATGACCAGACCGGCCCCCAGCCCCGTACCGAGGTGCAGGTACGCGAAGGAGCCGCTCTCGCCCCCGGCCGCCAGGCCCAGCGCCGCCGCGTTGGTGTCCTTGTCGACCACGACCGGCACGCCGAGCCGCGCCGCCAGCGCCTCCCGCAGCGGAAACCCGTCCCACTCGGGGAAACCGGTCACCCGGTGCAGCACACCCCGGACATGGTCGAGCGGCCCGGGCAGCGCCACCCCCACCCCGAGCAGGGAACCTCCAGGGCCGAGGGACGGCCCGGCGGGCAGCACGTCGGCCGCCGCCGGGACGGCCTCCGGGCCCGTCGCCCGCGAGACTTCCGTCGCCGCCTCCCCGGCGGACTCCGTCACCGTCTCCCGGAGGGACTCCGGGCCCGTCGCCCGCAAGGCTTCCGCCGCCGTCTCCCGGGCCGTCTCCGCCGCCGCCCCCCGCGAGGCTTCCGCCGCCGTCCCCCGGACGGACTCCGGGCCCGTCGCCCGCAAGGCTTCCGTCGCCGTCTCCCGGGCCGTCTCCGCCGCCGCATCCCGCAAGGCTTCCGTCACGGTCTCCCGGACGGACTCCGGCCCCGCCCCCCGCAAAACGTCCGCCACCACCCCCCGCACGGTCCCCGTCACCGCCGCCAGCACCGCCCGCGCCCCGGCTCCCAGATCCAGCGCGGCGCGCCGCTCCCCCACCACCGTCCCGCGCAGATCCACGAGCACGGCCCGGACCTCGTCCCGGTCCAGGTGGATCCCCACCGCGTGTCCCGCCTCGGGCACCAGTCGCAGCACCGTGCGCGGCTTGCCCCCGGTCGACGCGCGGCGCCCCGCCTCCGCCGCGAGCCCGGCCTCCCGCAGCCGGGCCGTGATCTTGCTGACCGCCTGTGGGGTGAGGCCCGTCCGCTCGGCGAGTTCGAGCCGGCTGATGCCGTCGGGCCCGGCCGTGCGCAGCAGGTCGAGCACCAGCGCCGCGTTGTGGCTGCGCAGGGCGAGCAGGTTCGCCCCGCTCCCTGTCACCCCGGTCCATGTCCCTGCGGCACCGTGCATGCCACCCACTCCGCCCGTACGGTCGTTCGCCCTGTTCACGCCCCCATTGTCCCTGGCGCTTGCACTTTGGCAACAGCGTTGCGAAAGTGGTGCCATGACTGGCACACCCCTCCGCGTCGGCCTCGTCGGCTACGGCCTCGCCGGCTCCGTCTTCCACGCCCCGCTGATCGCCGCCACCGAGGGCCTCGCCCTCGACACGGTGGTCACCTCGAACCCCGAGCGGCAGCAGCAGGCCCGCGCCGAGTTCCCGGACGTACGCCTCGCCGCCGGCCCGGACGAGCTGTTCGACCGGGCCGCCGAGCTGGACCTGATCGTCGTCGCGTCCCCGAACAAGACGCACGTGCCGCTCGCGACCACCGCCCTCCGGGCCGGTCTGCCGGTCGTGGTCGACAAGCCCGTAGCGGGCACGGCGGCCGAGGCCCGTGAGCTGGCCGCCCTGGCGGAGGAGCGCGGCCTGCTCCTCTCCGTCTTCCAGAACCGCCGCTGGGACAACGACTTCCTCACCCTGCGCAAGCTGCTGGCCGAGGGCGAGTTGGGCGACGTCTGGCGTTTCGAATCCCGCTTCGAGCGCTGGCGTCCGAAGCCGAAGGGCGGCTGGCGGGAGTCCGGCGACCCCGCAGAGATCGGAGGTCTGCTGTACGACCTCGGCAGCCATGTCGTAGACCAGGCGCTGGTCCTCTTCGGCCCGGCCGCCGCCGTGTACGCGGAGTCGGACATCCGCCGCCCGGGCGCCGAGACGGATGACGACACGTTCATCGCGATCACGCACACGAGCGGCGTCCGCTCCCACCTCTACGTCTCCGCGACGACCGCCCAGCTCGGCCCCCGCTTCCGCGTCCTGGGCTCCGCCGCGGGCTACGTCAAGTACGGCCTCGACCCCCAGGAGGCGGCCCTGCGCGAAGGCCGGCGCCCCGGGCCCGGCTGGGGCGCGGAGCCCGAGTCGCTGTGGGGCCGCGTGGGCTCCGGCGAGTCCCCGGTCACGGGAGGCGGACGCCCCGAACCCACCCTCCCGGGCGACTACCCGGCTTACTATGCGGCCGTGGCGAAGGCCCTGCTGGAGGGGGCCCCGAACCCGGTGACCGCCCTGGAGGCGGCCGCCGCCCTGGACGTACTGGAAGCCGCCCGTCGTTCGGCCCGCGAGAAGGTGACGGTGACCCTGTGACCCACAAGAGCAACCCTTCACACAGCCAGGAGCTCACCCCGAAGTTCCACCCGGAGCTCACCCCGAGCCTGGACGAGCTGGAGAAGGAGGAACGCCGCCTGGTGTTCCGCCAGTTCACCCACGACGACGCCTGGGAGCTCGGCTCGCTCCTCGTCGGCATGGCCCGGGAGCGGCAGGCCCCGGTCGCGATCGACATCCACCGCGCCGGCCAGCAGCTCTTCCACGCGGCGCTGCCCGGCTCCACGCCCGACAACGACGCCTGGATCGCCCGCAAGCGCCGGGTGGTGGAGCGCTACGGCTCCGCCTCCTACCTGGTGGGTGCCCGCTTCCGCGCCAAGGGCACGACGTTCGAGGAGTCCTCGCGCCTCGACCCCGACACGTACGCGGCACACGGCGGTTCCTTCCCGATCACCGTCGAGGGCGCCGGCGTGATCGGCGCCGTGACCGTGTCCGGGCTGCCGCAGCTCCAGGACCACCGGTTCGTGGTCGAGGCCCTGGAGCGGTTCCTGGACCGCTAGGGGTGTTGGAATCAGGGCCTGTTGGAATCATCGGCGGCCCCCTCCGGTTGGCACTGCCGTACGCATGATCAAGCATGGCGCCCAACCGGAGGGATCCCAACCGATGACCACCGCTCTGAAGGAAACCGTCGGCCGGTACGGCATCTGGAGCGTAGGCCTGCGCTCGGAGGACCCCGACCGGCGCGGCGAACTCGCCGAGGCCGCCGCCGAACTGGAGGAACTCGGCTACGGCGCCGTCTGGCTGGGCGGCAACAGCTCCGCCGCCAACGCCGCCCCGCTGATCGAGGCGACCTCGAAGCTCGCGTTCGGCACGAGCATCCAGAGCATCTGGCAGCACGAGCCGGACGCCGCCGCCACGGCCTTCGCGGAGCTGGAGTCGACCCACCCCGGGCGTTTCCTGCTGGGCCTCGGCGTGAGCCACGCCAAGCGCGAGGAGCAGTACTCGCGCCCCTACTCGGCCCTCGTCGGCCACCTCGACGGCCTGGACGCCGCCGGAGTGCCGGCGGACCGCCGCCTCCTTGCCGCCCTGGGCCCGAAGTCCCTCCGGCTGGCCCGCGACCGGGCGGCGGGCTCGATCCCGTACCTGGTCACCCCGGAGCACACCGCGCACGCCCGCGAGATCCTGGGCGAGGCCCCGCTGCTCGCCCCGGAGCTGGGCGTCGTCCTGGAGACGGACCCTGCCCGTGCCCGCGCCCTGGCCCGCGAGTTCCTCGCGATCTACCTCCCGCTGCCGAACTACACCAACAACTTCCTCCGGCACGGCTTCACCGAGGACGACCTGTCGGACGGCGGCAGCGACCGCCTCGTCGACGCCCTGTTCGCCTGGGGCGACGAGACGGCGATCCGCGCCAAGGCCGACGCCTTCTTCGAGGCAGGAGCGGACCACCTCGCCCTCCAGGTCCTGGACGGCGAGCCGCGCGACGCCCTCCCGAGGAAGGCCTGGCGCGACCTGGCAGCGCTGCTGGGCTGACCCTTCAGGGGCGCGGGGAACTGCGCGAACAACCACGACTGACCCGCAGTCGCGAACGCTCCGCAGCTCCCCGCCCCTCAGGCGTCTTTGAACTCTTGCCGCTGCCGCCCGAGCCCCTCGATCTCCAGCTCCACGACATCCCCGGCCCGCAGGAACGGCTTGGGCTCGGGCGCCCCCAGCGCCACCCCCGCCGGGGTCCCCGTGTTGATCACATCGCCGGGGTACAGCGTCATGAACTGACTGAGATACCGCACGACCTCCCCCACCGGGAAGATCTGCTCAGCCGTCGTCCCGTCCTGCTTCAACTCGCCGTTGACCCACAGCCGCAGCGACAACCGCTGCGGATCCGGCACCTCGTCCGCCGTCACCAGCCACGGCCCCAGCGGGTTGAACGTCTCGCAGTTCTTGCCCTTGTCCCAGGTCCCGCCCCGCTCGATCTGGAACTCCCGCTCGGACACGTCGTGCGCCACGGCGTACCCGGCGACATGCGCGAGCCCCTCCTGCGCGGACCCCAGGTACCTGGCCGTACGCCCGATGACGACGGCCAGCTCGACCTCCCAGTCGGTCTTGCGGGACGCGCGCGGCACGAGCACCGTGTCGTGCGGCCCGACCACGGTGTCCGGCGCCTTCATGAAGAGGACCGGCTCGGCGGGCGGCTCGGCACCCGTCTCGCGCGCATGGTCGTGGTAGTTCAGACCGATACAGACGATCTTGCCGATCCGCCCCAGCGGCGGCCCGATCCGCAACCCGGTGGCGTCCAGTGCGGGCAGCTCGCCGGCGTCGGCGGCAGCACGGACGCGGTCGAGCGCCGCGTCGTCCGCGAGCAGCGCCCCGTCGATGTCCGGCACGACGCCCGACAGGTCCCGCAGGGTCCCGTCGGCGTCGAGCAGTGCGGGCCGCTCGGCCCCGGCCGTACCGACTCGCAGCAGCTTCATGATCACGTCTCCCTCGATCGCGGGCGCCCGCCGGAGGCATGCGACCCGGATGCGGCGGGGCAGCCATCGGAGGACTGGTCGATCCTCCAAGCTGGCAGTGCACTCCGCAATACCCAGTTCACGTACTGGACCTCTCGTACCCGACCGGCTACCGGTACAGCACAGCCCGCTCGACGACACTCCACGTCGTACTGGTCACGACGTACAGCGCGGCGGCCAGCGGTACGACGGCCACGGTGACGAGCGTGAAGAAGGACATGAAAGGCATCACCTTGGTCACCGCCCCGAGCCCCGCCACCTGCGGCTCACCGGCCGGGAGCGCCGGGCTCGCGGCCATCATGCGCTTGCTGAGGCGGTAGCTGAACGCGGCGACCCCGGCGACGACCACGAACAGCCCGGCGTAGACGAGCCCCGGACCACCGAGCAGACCGCCCGACCCGAGCGCGTCCGCCCACCGCCCGCCCAGCGGCGCGGCGAACAGCTCGTGGCCGAGCAGCGCGTTGGCCCGGCCGCCGATCGTGTCGCTGGAGAACAGGTGGTAGAGCAGGAAGAACGCGGGCACCTGGAGCAGCCCGGGCAGGCAGCCGGCCAGCGGCGACACCTTCTCCTCGGCATGCAGTTCCAGTACGGCTCGCTGGAGCTTCTCGGGGTTCTTCCCGTGCTTCTTCCGCAGCTCGGCGATCTTCGGCTGGAGCGCGGTCCGGGCCTTCTGGCCGCGCGCGGCGGCCCGGGACAGGGGGTGGACGAGGAGTCGTACGAGCGCGGTGAACAGGACGATCGCGGCGGCGGCCGCGGAGGCGCCGAACAGCGGCTGGAGGAGGTCGGCGAGTCGCTCGACCAGCTGGGCGAAGACGGACATGGGTGAGCCCTCCGGGGGTCTCGTCGTGCCGGGAGTGGGACATGGCGGCATGACGACCCGCGCGGGGCCGGCTACGTGAAGTGCTGGACGTGGCCCTACGCGAAAGTCGCCCGGAGGGCGTGCCCGGGTGCCCGGGGCCGAGTGCGCCCCCGGGCGTCGGGATCGCGCTGTGGCAGGAAGGCCGTACGGAGGTCACGATCGCGGATGGCCGTACGCACCCGGGTGCGCGGCACGGCGGGCGCGCAGCGCGAGCCGATGAGGACACAGACCGTGAGCGCGGCAGAGGCCGCGGCTGTCGCGGCGAGCGCGACGGTGGCGTAGAGGCTGCCGGTGTCCAGCAGCGCCACTTCCAGGACCAGGAGGAGCAGCACGAGAGCGGGACGCAGACCCGTCCAACCGCGGACCATCGGCTCCCCTCCTCCCGAACACTCGCTCGCTCGACTACCCGTTCGCTTCGCTCTGTTGGTTATACAGGATCGCTCCGACGGTCGCGTCCGAGACTTCGTACACGGGTTTTAGAAAGGTTCGTCGCAACTCTCGACAACCCACCCGCCACAACCGATGCTTCTCGTTGCCATGAACGGGCCAACCCGCGACGCCGGGCCGGGGGGACCGACGCCTGCCCCGATTTCCCCTACGGAGGAGCCGTGATACGACGCAGAACCCTGCTGACCGCAGCAGGCGGTACGTTCCTCGGCAGCGCCCTGGCGACAGGAACCGCGCACGCGGACGCCACGATCGCCGTCAACCCCTCGGCGACGTACGGCACCTGGGAGGGCTGGGGCACCTCCCTCGCCTGGTGGGCCAACGTCTTCGGCGCCCGGGACGACTTCGCGGACCTCTTCTTCACCACCAAGTCGGTGACGTACAACGGCAGATCGCTCCCCGGCCTGGGCCTGAACATCGCCCGCTACAACCTCGGCGCGTGCAGCTGGAACAGCGTCGGCGGCGAGACGATGGTCAAGTCGCCCAACATCCCCGGCTTCAAGCAGATCGAGGGCTTCTGGCAGGACTGGAACAACGAGGACCCCGCCTCCTCGGCCTGGAAATGGTCGGCGGACGCCAACCAGCGCGCGATGCTGGTGAAGGCGACCCAGCGGGGCGCGATCACGGAACTCTTCGCCAACTCCCCCATGTGGTGGATGTGCAGCAACCACAACCCCTCGGGCGCGGCGGGCGGCGGCAACAACCTCCAGACCTGGAACTACCGCCAGCACGCCTCCCACCTGGCGGCGACGGCCCTGTACGCCCGCGACAACTGGGGCGTGAACTTCGCGACGGTCGACCCCTTCAACGAGCCGGCCTCCACTTGGTGGACCGCGACCGGCACCCAGGAGGGCTGCCACATGGACCCCGCGGTCCAGGCGGCCGTACTCCCCTACATGCGCAGCGAGTTGGACAAACGCGGCCTGACGGGCCTGCGCATCGCGGCCTCGGACGAAACGAACTACGACACGGCCCGCTCCACGTGGTCCTCCTTCAACTCGTCCACCAAGTCCCTGGTCTCCCAGGTCAACGTGCACGGCTACCAGGGCTCGGGCGGCCGCCGCGACCTCCTCTACACGGACGTGGTCACGACGTCCCGCAAGAAGCTGTGGAACTCCGAGACGGGCGACAGCGACGGCACGGGCCTGACCATGGCGTCGAACCTCTGCTACGACTTCCGCTGGCTGCACCCCACGGCGTGGTGCTACTGGCAGGTCATGGACCCGTCGACGGGCTGGGCGATGATCGCCTACGACGCGAACACCCTCCAGCCGACCACGGTCCAGACGAAGCACTACGTGCTGGCCCAGTTCAGCCGCCACATCCGCCCGGGCATGACGATCCTGGACACGGGCGTGAGCTACGCGGTCGCGGCGTACTCGGCGTCGGCCCGCCGCCTGGTGATCGTCGCGGTGAACACCGCGGCGTCGGCCCAGACCCTCACCTTCGACCTCTCCCGCTTCTCGACGGTGACGGGCGGCACGAACGGCGCGGTACCCCGCTGGAACACGGTGACGACGGGCGGCGGCGACCTCTACACCCCGCGCTCGGACATCCGCCTGTCCGGCAAATCGGTCAGCGTCCCCTTCGCCGCAAAGTCGGTCCAAACGCTACAAATAGACGGCGTAACCCTCTAGCCCGCCGCCATGGCGGCGATTCGGGACGATCCGTAAAGCCGGGATGACAAGCATGGGGAACCCGCGCAGGCCGGGCGTCTGGCCTGCGCATCTCTCACGCTCGTCACCTCCCGGCAGTACGGTGTCCCCCATGCGCCCCGACTCGCCTGCCGAAAACGTCGACCACACCGCCGAGGCGGCACGCCTGGAGCGGACCGCCGGCCTGTATCCCGAGGACTCCGAGGCCCTGCTGCTGCGCGCCGCGGCCCATCTGGAACTCGCCGGTGACCGCCCCACGGCCACGGCCCTCTACGACCGTCTGCTGTCCGCCACGGACGGCCTGGAGAACCCCCATCTGGTACGGGCGCTCAAGGCGTCGAACCTCTGGGAGTACGGCCACGAGGCCGAGGCCAGGGCGATCATCGAGGGCGTCCGGGTGGCGTCCCCGCGGGACCCTGCCCCCTGGGTGATCGTCGCCGAGGCCCTGGAGTCCCACGACGAGCTGGAAGCGGCGCACGACACGTTCACGGAGGCCGTACGCCTCCTCCTGACCGACGTACCGGCACCCCCGCAGCCGACCCACCCCCTCCTCTTCGGCCGCCACAGGATCCGCCGCATGCTGGGCAAGTCCCACGACGAGTGGGACGCGCTGGCGGACACGGTCCACTCCCTCCCGATCACCCTGGACGAACTCCACGACCCCAAGCGCGTCTGGTCCCTGGGCTCGGAAAACCCCGCCGAACTGGAGGCGGAGATCACCCGCCTCCGAGCAGAACTGGGCGCCTACCGCGAGGCCCTCTCCCGCCCCTTCCCGGTAGCGATCCTCCACTGGCCGGCGACGGAGCTCTCGGAACTCCTCGAGGCGTACCCGGACCTGGCCTCGGAGTACCCCTCCCACGAGACCCACCTCGCGACCATAGAGTCCGCCCTGCGAGAACTCGCGTCCTCCGGCACCCCGAACCTGGGCATCGTCACCGGCACGGTCCCGTCCTACGAAGCCTTCGCAGCGTCGGAACTCTCCTCCCCGTCCGACGCGACCCTGCTCCCCCAGTACGCGACGACCCTGGCGGCGAGGGGGCGGGCGGTGGCCTGGCCCCCACAGAGCACCGCGGCCTGCTGGTGCGGCTCCGGACAACCGTACGGCGCCTGCCACGGACGCACGGCCTGACACGGGCACCGGGTCCTCCGACCCACCCGGCCAGGAACTGAAGATCCCCCACCGCGGCGGCCACGAGCACGACAAAGTCACGACCCGCCACGAGGAGACACCGGAGGGCCAGGCAACGGTGTACCGCTGGTGGGAACGGACGGAGATCGCCGAGTAGCCGGGGCAGTGCCGACCCGGGCCGGCCCGACAGCCGGCCCCACGGAACTGCCACGACACCACCCCCGTCTTCCCGGACGACAAACGACTGACGACTGACGTCGGCTCCCGGGGGGGGAACGTCACATGGACCAGCCCTGGCTCACGATCGCACTCATCATGGCCGCCGCCATGACGGCCTTCGGAATCTGGAACCTACGCATAGCCCACCGCCAGCGCCGAGCCCTCTCCCGCCTCGGCGTCCGGGGCATCCGCACCAGGGGCGAGGTGGCCCGAGGCCCCCGCCGAGAGGGCCCCACCCTCCACCCGCCCCAGGTCCGTTACAAAGCCCCACCGGTCGACCGCCCCAACGCCCCGGCCGACCAGACGTACCGCCGCACCCCTCTCAACCACGAGCAGCACCCTCTCCACGCCGGAGTCCCGGTCGTCCTCCGCTACGACCCGAGGGACCCACGCCGGGTGGTGGTCGTACACCAGAAGGACGGAAGGCCGGCGAACGTGTCGTACTCGGCGGGGGCGCATCTGGCTTGGGGGGTCTCTTGCGTGCTGCTCGGGTTGGGGATGGGAGCGGGCGCGTTCTGGTGACGCCCCGAACGCCTCACCCCACCGGCGACCCGCCGCCGAGCCGCTGACGCATTCACCCACGCCGGGCGCCTGGAGCCAACCAGTTGCGCTCCCCACCTGCGGCCCCCGCCTCTCCGGGCCGCCCGCTCGCTTCTCTCCCGTGCTTCCGCGGCCCGGGTCAAGGGTGGCCCGCAGGGCCATCGGCGCCAGCCGACGCGGAACGCAGCGCAGCGGAGTGAAGCGCCCTTGAGGCGGGGCGCGGAGGTACGACACTGGCCAGAGAAGCGGGCGGCCCAACAGCACAGCTGGCCCCCTTTCGAGACAGCCCCTCTAGTGACAGTGATTGCTGTTAGAACAGATCCATATCGGCACGGGTGGTCGTGTACGAGAAGCACGAGGGATCAGGGGAGCAGTCGTGGCAGAGCACGGGGGCGCATCGAAGCCGATCGCGGGGGTCTACGAGAAGCTAATCACCCACGACCTGCACGGCGAGTTGGAGCGATTCACGGCCGCAGGCTGGAAGGCAATCGACGCTGAAGTCACACCCGAGTCCGCCCCGCACGTGCTGGCACGCTACATCGGTGAAGCCGTCAATCAGCGCCTGAGCGAGCTTCCGCCCGAAGACCGCGTGACGGTCGCGAACCGGATCCTCTCGGCCCTTGCCGCCAGTGCACCCAACCCGAGCGAAGCTGAACGCCCAAACAGAATCGTCGAGGGTCCTCGGCAGCTCCTGGCACTCGCTCAGCAAGAGGCACCAGGCGTCTACGCCCTTCGCCCTCTGACTCCCTTGTCCGAGACATCGCTCATCACAAACTCCCCCGATGACCTCAGTCTCGGCACCGAGTTGAGGGCAGAGCTCGCTACGGCAGACCGCATCGACCTGCTCTGCGCGTTCGTGAAGTGGTACGGCATTCGCGTCCTGGAAGACTCGTTGCGTGCCGCGAAGGAGCGAGGCGTGCCGATCCGTGTCATTACGACCACCTACATCGGCGCCACTGACCGCCACGCACTCGACCGCCTCGTCCGTGACTTCGGCGCTACCGTCAAGGTCAACTACGAGATTCGATCCACTCGACTGCACGCCAAAGCTTGGCTTTTCCGACGAGACACAGGCTTTGACACCGCATACGTCGGCAGCTCGAACCTCTCAAAAGCTGCGCTCCTCGACGGCTTGGAGTGGAACGTCCGTCTCTCCTCCATCGCCACACCGGCAGTACTCAACAAGTTCGAGGCGACCTTCGACGCGTACTGGAACGACTCCGCGTTCGAGACGTACGACCCCGATCATCACGCCGACCGCCTCGATCAAGCCCTGACCCAAGCGAGCGGCACCACCTCTACCACTGACTTGAAAATCAACCTGTCCGGGCTGGAGGTACGCCCCTTCCCCTACCAGCAGGACATGCTGGAACGCCTACGAGTAGAGCGCGAGCTCCGCGGACGCAACCGCAACCTGCTGGTCGCCGCCACCGGTACAGGCAAGACCGTCATGGCCGCCCTGGACTACCGAAGCCTCTCCAAGAGCTTCAATAACCACCGCCCAAAGCTGCTGTTCGTCGCCCACCGCAAGGAGATCCTCAAGCAGTCTCTGCGTACCTACCGAGAGGTGCTGGACGACGCCTCATTCGGCGAGTTGCTCTACAGCGGTGAGGACCCGCAAGCCTGGGACCACGTCTTTGCGAGCGTCCAGTCACTGAACATCCAGCGGCTTGAAGAGCTGGCTCCCGACCACTTCGACATCATCGTCATCGACGAGTTCCATCACGCCACGGCCGGCACCTATCGCCGCGTCATCGACCACTTCAAGCCCAAGGAACTGCTCGGCCTGACCGCGACGCCCGAACGGATGGACGGGCTCAACGTGCAGGATGAGTTCTTCGAGGGCCGCATCGCCGCCGAGATGCGACTCTGGGAGGCCCTTGAAAATGACCTGCTATGCCCCTTCCACTACTTCGGTATCCCTGATGGCACAGACCTGACGAACCTCACCTGGCAGAGGGGTACCTACGCGGACCAGGAGCTCGGGAACCTCTACACGGGCAACGAGGCACGTGCCCGCATCGTCGTTAAGCAGATCCGAGACAAGGTCTCCCAGCCGGGAGCCATGCGTGCGCTGGGCTTCTGCGTGGACAAGAAGCACGCACGCTTCATGGCCGACTTCTTCCAAAAGGCCGGCTTTCAAGCAACCGCACTCACCAGCGACTCGCCTGCCGCAGTACGAGCACAAGCACTCGCCGACCTGCGAGCGGGGAAGTTGCAAGTCATCTTCTCTGTGGACCTGTTCAACGAGGGCCTCGACATTCCCGATGTCGACACACTCCTGCTCCTGCGCCCCACCAACAGCGCTACGGTCTTCCTCCAGCAACTGGGACGTGGACTACGGCGTACTGAGACGAAACCCGTGCTCACGGTCCTCGACTTCATCGGACAGCATCGGGCGGAGTTCCGCTTCGAAGAGCAGTTCCGAGCTCTGACGAACCTCTCCAGGAACCGGCTCGTCGACCACATCGAGCACGACTTTCCGCTCCTGCCCTCCGGGTGCCAGATCATCCTGGAGGGCAAGGCCAAGGACCTGGTGCTGGGCAACATCCGGACCCAGTTGAGCGCTACCGTCAAGACGCTGGTCAACGAAGTCAAGGCCTATGACACGCCGCAGCTAGCGGACTACCTGCGGGAGAGCCGCAGGGAGATCAAAGAGCTGTACAAGAGCGACAACTCCTGGACGTCTGTCCTTCGCCGAGCCGGTCTGATAAAAGCGGCTGCTCCGGCTGGCGAGTCGGCGCTCCTCAAGCGCGTCCATGCCTTCCTGCACGTCGATGACCCTGATCGCGCGAACGCGTACATCCGCCTCCTCGCCGACGACGTACCCGCCTACGAGGAACTGGACCCCACGGACCAGGCGTACGCCCGGATGCTCTTCTTCAATCTGTGGGACAACGCGGGCGGTTTCACCAGCTTCCAGCAAGGCCTCGACGCACTCCGCGATCAACCAAACGTCCGCGATGAGCTCCGCCAGGTCCTTTCCTACGTCATGGAGCAGGCGGACCACTTCCCGATCCCCCTATCGGGCACCCACGACCAGGTCCCGCTACAGGTCCACTGCTCCTATAACCGTTCTGAGATCCTGGCGGCTCTCGGGGTAGCACGCTTCGGCGGCCAGATGCCCAGGTCCTTCGCACAGGGCGTCCAGTGGGTCGAGGACCTCCAGACAGACGCCCTCCTGATCACCTTGGAGAAGAACGAGAAGGACTTCTCCCCCACTGTCCGATACAAGGACTACGCCCTGAGCCCGACCCTCTTCCATTGGGAGTCGCAGAACTCCACGGCCGAAAGCTCCCCAACAGGACTGCGCTACCAGCACCACGCCCAGCGGGGCAGCCATGTCCTGCTCTTCATGCGCCGGTACAAGAACACCGACATCGGTAAGTCTCAGCCCTGGATGCTTCTCGGGCCCGCCATCTACGAAGGCCACACGGGCAGCAAGCCGATGGCGATCACATGGCGCCTGGAGCATGAGCTGCCAGCCGATGTCTGGTCGTACGCAGCCATCAACGCAAGCTAGTGCCCACGTTCGATGTCAGAGTGGTCAGCTAACGTCAGAGCATGGACTTAGCTTCGATCAAGCCCGGGCTGATGACCACGCGCGCTGCGATGCAGGAACTGTTCGGCGGAGGAACGCAGGGAGGGATCATCCCCTCCAATACCACCCCAAACATCCTCATCTACGTAGATCACGACAGCGGCAAGAAGTACGGCTATGAGGACGGCTGGCTAGAGGAAGAGGACGAGCGCGGGCCGGTGTTCGAGTACACCGGCCAGGGCACTCGTGGAGAGCAAACGTTTCTGGGGCTGAACGGTTCCCGCAACGCTGCCGTCCTGTGCCACGCGGACACGGGAAGGTCCCTGCGTGTCTTCATGGCAGCTGGCAAGGTGCCTGGCTCAAAATCTGCCGCCAAGCGCCAGCGATACGTGGGCGAGTTCGAATTGGACTCGCAGCAGCCGTATACCGTGCGCGAGGCGAACGACGAGGAGGGGAAGCGGCGTCGCATCATCGTCTTCCGCCTCCGCCCTAGGGGAGACTTTGAGCGCCTCACCCAGGATGTCATCTCTCGCGCGCAAGAAACCGACACCCAAATGGTTTCCGCCACGGTAGTCACATGCAAAATGGTGGAACCGAAGAGGAAACGAGTCTCAGAGAGCAGGCGGGCTGCTCAGCCGAGCCTCATCGCCGACCTGCGCCAATCTGCGTTGCGGGATCAGTACCTCGAGGATCTCACCAAGCGTGAGCATAAGGTCTTCGCGTACCAAATCAAGATTTCAGGTACGACCAAGACGCTCAAGACCGATTTATACGACGCCACCACGCATGAACTGCATGCAATAAGGGGCGCCAGTAGTCGCGATGAACTGCACATAGCCATAGGTCAACTGAAGGACTTCGTACGGCACATTAAGCCGCGCGACCCCAAGCTGACCGTACTGCTTCCGGAGAAGCCACAGGGTGACTTGCTGGATCTTCTCCATACAGAGGGAATCGACCTCGTCTACCAAGATACGCATGGCTACACGAGATGTTCAGCCAAGTAGGAGCACCCGGCACGCATCCTTGGAGCACCCATGGCAGAGTCAGATGAGCATGTCTTCCTGTCAAAAACAGCCCTCCATGTCATGGAGAGCGCCTCGAAATCCACACTATTTGGCTACACAGAGGGCCAACGGAAGCGCTTTGACTTCTCCTGCGACCTAAAGAAGGACTGGTCAAAGGTGATTTCAGGGCAAACCCTCTGGGGGCATGGTGGAGACGGAATCGACAAGGATCTCAGAACTCTCCTCCATGAGGAGGACATCGCGGCGGCTGTATACATTGCTCGCCACGAAAGTCGCAATCGTTCTCGCCTCGCCGAGGTTACCCAGGACTACCTCCGGACCATGCCCGAAAGCTTGTCCCGCCTGCGGGTATTCTGGGTGCCGGCGGACTTCGATGCGGACGACGAAAGGTCCCGCAAAACCGTCCACAACCTCTTAAAAGAGGAGATCACCAAGGACCTTCTCCTCCAAGTAGCCTTAGGAGGCCTTACCTCCGCTGATGTGACCCGCTTCGCGTCCTCAAGGCGCCCCGGCGTTCCGCTCGAGATCTTGTCGCACGTCAAGAAGCAAGGCTATCGAAACCATCGACACACAGCCAAGGCACTGGACGTCAATCTAAACGCTCTCCAATTCGAAACGGAACGGCTCTTCATCATAGGATTCTTAAAGAGCGATAGTCCGCAAGGGGGCCTATACAGCGTGACGGACAGTGGAAATGCAATGCTCGATATCTGTTCACGCCTACGCGACTACCTCCACGGCAGCCTCGGCAACGGAAACAAGAATGAGGATTTCGAGCACATATGCAAACTGCTAGGCATCGACTACCCGTCGATATCCAGCACGGACCCCCTATTGGTCGGTGATGACCACCGCAACATAGAGGACCACACAGCGCTGCTCCTACAGCACGTGGCTCAAGCGGAGGCAGACGGCTCCGTCGAGTGGCCCGAGCCCTACTTCAACCTTCCCTCGGCCTCCGAAATCTCGACCGCGTAGCGAGCCTGAGCCCAGCCGAGCCGTTGTTGGCCCTTGGATAGTCTCCTCACATGATTCGCGCAGTGGTCTTCGACGTCGGTGAGTGCCTCGTGGACGAGAGCCGGGAGTACGGCACTTGGGCCGACTGGCTGGGTGTGCCGCGGCATACCTTCCACGCAATGTTCGGGGCCGTGATCGCCCAAGGCCGCGACTACCGGGAGACGTTCCAGGAGTTCCGGCCCGGCTTCGAACTCTACGAAGAGCGGGAGAAGCGGGCCGCTGCCGGACAGCCGGAGAGCTTTGGGGAAGAGGATCTGTACGAGGACGTCCGACCTGCTCTCCGGCAGCTCCGGGCCGAGGGGCTGTAGCTCGGTATCGCCGGCAACCAGACCGTACGCGCCGGAGGGATCTTGCGGGCGCTATTCTCCGACGACGTCGACTTGATCGGTACATCCGACGACTGGGGCGCCAGCAAGCCCGACCCCGAGTTCTTCAAGCGGGTGGCCGACGCCGTGCCCTTTGAGGTCGGCGAGATCCTTTACGTCGGTGACCGGTGCGACAACGACATCAGGCCTGCGGGGCAAGCGGGTATGCACACAGCGCTTGTGCATCGCGGGCCCTGGGCCACCATTCAGTGGAACAGCGCCGAGGCCTTGGAACTGCCGACCTTCCGTGTCGAAGGGCTACTTGAACTGAGCGGCCTAGTGGGCGAGTTCAACGCCTCAGCGCGCTGAGTGTCGTAGACCAGTTGCGCCACAATTTTATGTGCACGCCTTGCCGGCCGGCATCTGTACGTACGCTGCGATCTCAGCCTGGTGACGCCTCATGCCCCTTCACATAGGGCAGCGCACTCGGCCTCGAATCGCATCTGCGCGCGGTCGAGCATGTCGTCCGCGTCGCAGCCGTGGGCCTGGAGCCAGTGAAGGAAGTCGGTGATCGCCGCGATCACCGTCTCCTCCGCCACGGCCGAGGTCAACCTGCCCACACCTGTTCTGCACGACAACGGCGTAGCAGCGGCGTAGAGGCTGAGCAGGGCTTCGGCCCGCATCACGCTGGGAGCTTCCACGTGGCCGTTGGGTGCCGTGAGTTTTGTGGCCAGCTCGCACCACGTGACCTTCCGGTCCGGGCGTAGCAGAACACCCCAGCGATCGGCTACAGCGTCCACGAGCGCCATGCCCCTCCCCTCCAGGGATTCCGTGCTCGGGTCCCGGAGGACGGGCAGGGCCCGTGTGTCGGGATCATGCACCTCGATGCGCAGGTGCGTGCCCCGCACGGAGACAGCCAGCGTCGCGGGCGTGCCGTGTCCAACATGCGTGATGACGTTGGACACCAGCTCGCTGACGCAGAGTTGGGCCTCGTCGGTGATGTCCTGCAACCCCCACACGCCTAGGTGCAGTCGCATGATCCGGCGCAGGGCAGCCACCTCCACGGGTTCGGCCGTGAAGGCAAGCTCCCACGGCTTGCGCGACATGCACGCTTCCTGGCTCACGCGGACCCCTCTCGTCGCAGTCGACACCACACCGCAGCGCAGCGTCACGAACGATCACTTTGAGTTGTGCTGTCGACCACTGTGCTGGCAGCGCATCCCTTTGTGCAATGTGCACGGCGGGATTCCCACTTCCGTGTGATTGGCAAGCACACCCCTTGGCGCGAGACTGAACGCCCGCTACTGGAAAGAGGATTGAGATGGCCGGTTCACCCACGGCACGCCGTCGGCGCCTCTCGATCGAGCTGAAGAAGCTCCGAGAGAAGAGCACACTCACCTGCGCCCAGGTCGGTTCGGCCCTGGACTGGAGCGGCTCCAAGGTCAACCGGATGGAGACGGGCAGTGGGCGTATCCAGCCGTCGGACATCGATGCCCTGTGCCGCTTCTACGGCACGAGCGACGAACTGCGCGAATTCCTCAAGTCGCTGGCGAGGCAGGCAAAAGTGCGCGGTTGGTGGCAGGTCCACGGCGCCGGCGTGCCCGAGTGGTTCAACATCTACATCGGCCTCGAGCAGGATGCTTCGACCTTCCGCCAGTACCAGTGCGAGGTCGTACCCGGCCTCATGCAGACCGAGGTGTACGCGTCCGAGCTCCACAAGTCCGGCGCACATATGTCGGCCGAGGACATCACCAAGGCGGTGCAGGTGCGCATGGAACGCCAGGCCATGCTGAGGCGACCGGATGCTCCCGACGCCTGGTTCATCGTGAACGAGGGTGCCTTGCGCCACGTCATCGGGGACCACGCCCTTATGCGAGAGCAGATGGAACGCGTCCGGGAGACGGCCGATCTGCCGACCGTGACCGTGCAGGTCCTCCCCTTCGACGCAGGGACATATCCGGCCACCGGTTCGTTCACCATGCTGGGATTCCCGGCCCCCGAGGATCCGGATCTCGTGTATCGCGACGGCATCACCGATGCCATGTACTTGGAAGGCGAGCATCATGTCCGTGAGTACACGAGGGCGTTCGACGGTCTTCGAGCCGCGGCCTTGAGTCCTCAACGCTCGGCCCTGTTGATCGAGTCGATCCTGAAGGATTACGCAAGGTGACAATAGAAGCGTCCGGCGGAAGCGGCCGTCCGGTGTGGTTCACGTCGTCGTACAGCAACGGCGCCGGGGGCGAGTGCGTCGAGTGCGCGTTCACCGGCGGAGGTGCCCTCGTCCGCGACTCAAAGGTCGCGGACGCGCGGGTGATCGTGGTGGGAAGCGATGCTTGGCGCTCCTTCGTCCAGAACGTGAAGCGCGGCGGGGCGGCACTCTGAGGGGTGCCGCCCCGCTACCTCGCGTCGGTCGGCCAAGGAGCCGGCTGGTCCTCGGACCAAGCCGCGAACGTCACGTTGGCTGTGAGGTACTCACGGCCGCCCGGTTTTCCCGAGGTTGGCGGTTCCGGGGCGGCCCAGGGCTGGGGCGGCGGGAGCGGTTGGGGTTGGGTGCAGGGCCGTTGCCGGGTAGACGGTGAGTGGTGGTAGTTGTTGGGCTTCTCCGAGTGACCGTGGCTGGCGTCAGGTCAGGGAGAACTTGGCGACGTATTCATCGAACGGCTCGATGCCGACCTCCGCGCGGAGGTCGTCCATGCGCTCGGGTTCCTCGCAGGGCCACGGAACCGGTGCCCCGTCCTTCACGCCGGCGATCTGTGTGCCGTAGACCTGTTTGCGGCCCTCGTTGACCAGGGTGCGATCGCGGAGGAAGGCCAGTTCGCGGGGGCTGGCCGAGCCCGCCGATACCGCCTGCTGCATGAGGTGGAGGGCGCGGCGCTGGACATCGAGCTGTCGGTCGGCGTGCTGGGCGATCAGCCAGGCCGCGCGGGCGGCCTCCTCGCCGACCAGTTCTGCCGTCGGCCAGCCGTACTCGTCCATGATCTCGCTGAGCCGGTCACCGTGCCGTGCGGTCAGCCGGCGCCATGCCAGCTGTTCGGCAGGGTCATCGCTGTTCGCGTGGACCGAGGACAGGTGATCGGCCGCCGCCATGGCTGTGAGTTCCTCCGCCAGCGCGCCAACGTCGTGCGCCACTCTCAACTCCCGGTTCGGTGAGGGATGTTGTGTCTGTCCCCGCAAGCCTAGGGCGCATATCGGGCGTAAAGATCATTCTGGGGAACGGTGACAGGTGGCTCCGCGTGCCGCGATAATGGATCTACCCCCGGAGCCAGAGCGTCCTGACGTCAGTCCTCCACCGGATCCAGTTCTCCCCGTTCGAGGCAGAACTCGTTGCCCTCGGGGTCGGCCATGACGACCCAGCCTCTGCCGTTCGGGAGGGTGCGGTCCGTCAGGATGCGGGCGCCGAGGGTCACGGCGCGTTCGACCTCAGCGGAGCGGGTGCGCCCCGTGGGCTGGAGGTCGAAGTGGATGCGGTTCTTGGTCGCCTTGCCTTCCTCGACGCTGACGAAGAGCAGGCCGGGGGCGCCGTTCGGGAGCTCGATCAGTACCTCGGGATCGCCGGGCTTGTCCTCGTCGGAGATCGGGTGGCCGAGCAACTCGGACCAGAAACGAGCCAGTTCGTAGGGCTCTCCCGTGCAGTCGAAGGTGATGTGACGGATGGCGGGGTTCAACGGTCGTCTCCCTGGGGTGGGTTGATGTGCGGCGGTGCGCTCCGCAGGATGGGCGGGGAGACGGGGCCCTGTCGAACTATTTGCCGTCGTCGGGAAGGTTTCCGTTGCCGCCCAGGTTGGCGACGATCCGGCGCAGGACGTTGATCGTCACCACGAAGTCGGCGGGATCGATGCCCTCGTGGGTCTGCTCGTGGACCTGGAGGTTGCGTCCTCGGGCGCGGAGGCGGCCGGCCTCGCCCTCCTCGGTCAGGGCCATGCCGCCCGTCGCGTCCTCCGTGAGCCAGCCTCGGGCGATCAGGTCGTCGTAGACCTCGTCGAAGTCGGTGTTCAGGTCGTCGTAGGGGGTCAGGCGGTCGGTCAGGGTCGCGCGGGTCCATGAGCCGGGGGCGCCGGACGCATGGTTGAGGGTCCACCAGTGGGGCTGGGTGAGGTCCTCCACCGCCAGTTGGGCCCGGAGGGCTCCTACCACCAGGCGGTAGGCCTGGCCCGTCCATGCTCCGATCGGCTGGGCTGCCAGCTCGTCGTGGGTGTACTCCTCGAGGTCCTTCGTGTGCGTGCTCACGCGTTCCCCTCCCATGGTTGCCTGGACGCGATCAACGTAGGACCTCGACTTTGGTTGAGGTCAAGGGTCAGCTGTTGAAGGTCCTGATCGCCTCGTACAGGCGGTCCGGCTGGTCCAGGTGGACGTCGTGCGCCGCGTCGGGGATGCGGGTGTGGCGGGTGTGCGGGCGGCGGGTGAGCATCTCCGCCGGTTCGTCGTGGCGCATCGTGCCGTGTTCGCCCTGGATGAGGAGGGTGGGGCAGGTGATGCGGGACCACTCGGGCCAGTAGGCCGTGGTCGCCAGTTCGGCGATCGTTTCGATGATCGTGGTGCGGTCCCACCTCGGGTACCAGCCGTCTTCTCGTTTCTCCAGGCTCCTTGCCCACGCCTCGTGGCCAAGGAAGGCCTCCGCCTCGTCGAGGGACTTGAAGGGGGTCGGCCAGCTGTCCAGCCAGGTCGCGATCTGTGTGGGGAGGTCCGGGGACGGGCCGGCCGGGCCCGCTTCGACCAGGATCAGGGACTTCACCAGGTGGGGGTGGGCCGCGGCCAGGAGCAGGGCCGTGTGGCCGCCCAGGGACTGGCCCAGCAGGGTGACGGGGGCCAGGTCCAGTTCCTCGATCAGGGCTACGGCGTCCTGGACGTGGGCCGCGCGGGTCGTGGTCGCCGGGTTTCGGGTACTGGCGCCGTGGCCTCGGGCGTCGTACGTCACCACGCGGTGGCCGTCGGCCGACAGTTGCGCGGCGAGGGTGTCCCACTCGCCCTGGTGGCCTGCCAGGCCGTGCAGGAGGAGGAACGTGGCCGCGGGGTCCCCGGCGGCGGGGTGGTGGTCTGTGTGGGCGAGGTGCGTGCCGTCGGGGGTGGTGAGAATTGCGGTTGTGGACCTCATGCGGGTCAAGGGGCGGCTCCTGGCGGTGACTCCGGTGGGGGCCGACGGCCACCGCCCGGCTCGGCGGTGGCCGTCGTACGCGGTTCAGGAGCCTACGACGCCGGGCCCTACGACGCCGGGCTCAGGTCCGCTCGGCCGAACAGGAGGGCGTAGCCGGCGGGGAGTTGGGCCAGGATGCGGGTGATCAGGTCGTCGCCGACCAGGGGCGGCAGCACGCTCAGGACCGAGCTGACGTCCCAGCGGGCCGTGGCGGGGGTCGCTCCCTCGATACGGGCCGCGACGGAGTCGACGAACTCGGCGGCCGTCAGCCGGCGCGTGGCCGGGATCTGGGACGCTACGACCCTGGCGGCCTCCTCGGGCAGGGCGCGGGCGAGGTCGACCCGTTCGTCGCCGATCACGTGACCGCCGAGGGCGGACAGGACGATACGGGTGACCCGCTCCGCCTCCGGCCTGGTGGGGTACTGGCCCGATTCCCGCACCGCCTCGATCAGTCGGGTCCAGGCGTTGTCGTCGCCTCGGGCGTCGTGGTTGCGCGGCGGGGCGGGGATCAGGGTCTTCGGGGCCGTGAGAGCAGTCGTCACACTGGGCACCGTCGTCACGCTCATGTGTGGGTCTTCCTCCGGATCCGGTGCTGCGTCGCGCCGCCGGGGTGGGAGTCCGGCGGCGCGCAGTGGGTGTGTGTGTGGGGGGCGGGGGCTGTCCCGTGGGTGGGACGTCCTCGGGACAGCCCTCGTGGGTTTGCGTGGGTACGTGAGTGCCGTGCCGTCAGCCGCTCAGCTGCTTGGGCTTGTCGCCGCCCGTGATCTGGATGCGGCGCGGCTTGGCCTGCTCGGCCACCGGGATGCGCAGGGTCAGGACGCCGGCCTCGTACGAGGCGTCGATGCGCTCCGTGTCCAGCGTGTCGCCGAGGAAGAGCTGGCGGGTGAAGGTGCCCGTGGGCCGTTCGGCGACGAGCAGCTCCGCGTCCTCGGGGGCGGGGGACCTGCGTTCGGCTCGGACGTTCAGGACGTTGCGTTCGACGTCCAGCTCGATCGTCTCGGGGTCGATGCCGGGGAGGTCGAAGTGGACGAAGAACTCGTCCCCGGAGCGGTAGGCATCCATCGCCATCGCGGTCGGGCGCGTGGCGGGGCCGAAGACCTGCTGGGTGAGCCGGTCGAGTTCACGGAAGGGGTCCGTGCGCATGAGCATCACTGGTCACTCCTCTCTTCAGGCGCTGTCGGTGCGATGCCCTACGTTTCTTCGCCTTCTTATATAACTCGGAGCGGGAAACTTGACAAGCCTCGACTCATGTTGGTGGGCCTCGAGGGAGCGCGCCTTCGTGCGCCCCGGCGCGTGCGCCCCCGACCTGGGGCGTTAGCCTCGATGATCGCGAGCGGGGCAGGAGCAGCAGGCGCAGAGCAGAGCAGAAGCAGGAGGCAGGGATGGCGAAGGTTCCCAGTGCGGTGATCGCCGCGAGCGGTCTCGTGGGCGGGTACGGCGTGGCCCGCTGGACCAGGCAGCGGCCGCTCGGCGGGGCCGTGCTCGCCGTCGCCGGGGCCGCGGCCGCGCGGCAGTGGCGGCAGCAGGCCGGCGGGGTGGCCGCGGGGGCGCTGTCGGCCGCGTATGTCGCCGCCTTCGCCGGGTCTCATCCGCTGGCCAAGAAGGTGGGTGCCTGGCCTGCCGTGTTCGGGGTGGCGGGGGCCGTGGCCGTGGCGTCCTGGGTGGTCGCCGACCGGCGCGGCTGAGTTGAGCAGAGCGCACAGCGAAGAACCCCGGCCCTGAATCCCAGGGCCGGGGTTCTTGTCTGGAGCGCCGGGCAGGCCTTGCACCTGCATTTCCCCGCAGGAAGCGGGGCGTCTTTCCTTGGACCACCAACGCATCGTCCGTGTGACCGGAGTTCGGAGTTCCGGCGACTGGACGCAGATCAACTATAGCGCAGTTTTTGTTATCGCCTTCGCCGTCCGGCCGTCTCCTCACCGTCCCCCGCAGGAACGCGATTTACGACGTCGAGGTACGACAACGTGACACGACAGATCAGCCGCCGGAGCATGTTGAAGACCGTGGGCGCGGCAGCCGGAGCCGCCGGCATCGGTGTCGGGGCCGGTGTCGGTACGACCGCGCTCGCGAGCCCGGCCTCCGCCGCCGGCTCCGCCTTCGCCCACCCCGGGCTGTTGCACACCCGTACCGACCTGGACCGTATGGCGGCCAAGGTGAAGGCGGGCGCCAGACCCTATACGGCCGGGTTCGCCAAGCTCACGGCCAACCGGCACGCGCAGAGCGGCTGGCGGGCCGATCCGCAGGCCACCGTGTACCGGGGGGCGGGTTCGCCCCAGAACTACGCGGTCCTCTACAACGACATCCACGCCGCCTACCAGAACGCCCTGCGGTACCACGTCAGCGGTGAGACCGCGCATGCCGACACCGCGGTGGCGATCCTCAACGCCTGGTCGGGGAAGCTGACGTCGATCCAGGGCTCGGCGGACCGGTTCCTGGCCGCCGGGTTGTACGGCTATCAGTTCGCCAACGCCGCCGAACTCGTACGCGATCACGGTGACTTCGCGCTCGGGCGGGCGCAGGAGGTGATGCGGAACGTCTTTTATCCGCTCAGCGACAGTTTCCTGAGCGATCACAACGGTGCCGTCGTCACCAACTACTGGCCCAACTGGGACCTCACGGCCATCGCCTGTGTGCTCGCCACCGGCATCTTCTGCGACGACCGTGCCGTGGTCGACCGGGCCGTGGAGTACTTCAAGCACGGGGACGGCATGGGGTCCGTCAAGCACGCGATTCCCGTCGTGCACGAGGACGGGCTCGCCGAGTGGGTCGAGTCCGGGCGGGATCAGGGGCATTCACTGCTCGGGGTCGGGTTGATGGGCACGGTCTGCGAGATGGCCTGGAACCAGGGCATCGATCTCTACGGCTATGACGACAACCGCTTCCTCAAGGGGGCGCAGTACGTGGCGAAGTGGAGCCTGGGCGGGGATGTGCCGTACACGGCCAATACGCGGAAGAAGGGGGCGATCGGGGGGTGGTCGGGGAGTGAGACCGCGACGGAGGCGGCGGGTGTGGATCCGGCCATGACGCGTCCCGTCTGGGCGATGATCGCCAACCACTACACCAAGCGGCGGGGGTTGTCGGCGTCGTATGTGACGCGTGCGGCGGCCAAGGCCGCGCCTGAGGGTGGGGGTGGGGATTACGGGCCGAACAGTGGGGGTTACGACCAGCTGGGCTTCGGAACGTTGGCCTTCACGCGGGATAAGGCAACGGATCCAGCGGCGCCGGCGCCGGCCCCTGCTTCGTCTCCTGCGACGTCCGGTGCCCGGCCTCAGGCCGGTGCCACTCCGTCGGTCGTTGCCTCGCCCGCCTCGGAGAGGGACCTCGCCGCCACCGGTTCTGAGGAGGTCGTCGGGTGGGCCGCCGCTGCGGGAGTCACCGCCGTCGCGGGTGGGTTGCTTCTGCTGCGACGGCGAGATCATGTGCGGCGGGGTGGGGCCGAGTAGCGTCCGGCACCGTTGCGAGGGCGCTGGGCATGCGGGCCGGGCACGGGTCGGGTCGCTCGCCCGCGCTGGCGGGGTGCCGCTGCGCCCACCCTCCCCCAAGCTCTCGACTTCGCTCGAGCAGGGGCCCCCATCGCCCCAGCGGCACGACTGCCCGCAGCTAGGCCGGTGTCCGCGAATCGCCGGCCGCCTTGTCCGACGCCGTCAGCGGCTTGGCGATGTCCTCCAGGGAGCGGCGTTCCGCCCGTACCGCGAGGATCGCCGCTGCCAGGCCGGCCAGGCACATCAGGGTCGCGCCGATCTGGAAGGCGAGGACCGTGTCGCCGACCTTGCCCGTGCCGGTGAGGTCGGCGAAGAGGAGCGGGCCGCTGATGCCGCCGGCCGCGGTGCCGATGGCGTAGAAGAAGGCGATGGACATGGCGCGGGTCTCCATCGGGAAGACCTCGGAGACCGTCAGGTAGGCGCTGGACGCGCCCGCCGAGGCGAAGAACAGCACCGCGCACCAGCATGCGGTCAGCGTGCTCGCGCTGAGGGAGCCCTGGTCGAAGAGCCAGGCCGTGCCGAAGAGGAGCAGGCCGGACAGCAGGTACGTGCCGGAGATCATCACGCGGCGGCCGACCGTGTCGAAGAGCTTGCCCAGCAGCAGCGGGCCGCAGAAGTTGCCGAGTGCGATGACCGCGAAGTAGTAGCCGGTGCTGCCGCTCGGGACGTCGAAGAACGTCGTGAGGATCGCTCCGAAGCCGAAGGTGATGGCGTTGTAGAGGAAGGCCTGGCCGATGAAGAGGGAGAAGCCGAGGATCGCGCGGCGGCGGTAGTCGGAGAAGACCGTGCGGCCGATTTCGAGGAAGGAGACGCTGCGGCGCTGGTGGATGGTGATCTCGCCCTGCGCGCGCGGCAGCGGCTCGCCGTGCTCCTGCTCGATCTTCCGTTCGATCGAGGAGACGATGCGTTCCGCTTCGTCGTCGCGGCCGTGGATCAGCAGCCAGCGGGGGCTCTCCGGGACGTGCCGGCGGACCAGGAGGATCACCAGGGCGAGGACCGCGCCGAGTGCGAAGGTGAGGCGCCAGCCGACGTTCGCCGCGAAGATGTCCGTGTCCAGGGCGACGATCGAGAGGAGGGAGCCGAAGACCGCGCCCAGCCAGAAGCTGCCGTTGATCATCAGGTCGACCCGGCCGCGGTACTCCTTGGGGATCAGCTCGTCGATCGCGGAGTTGATGGCCGCGTACTCGCCGCCGATGCCGAAGCCGGTGAGGAAGCGGAAGAGGAAGAACCACCAGGTGTCGAAGGCGATCGCGGTCAGGGCGGTGGCGCCGAGGTAGACCGCCAGCGTGATCATGAAGAGTTTTTTACGGCCCCACTTGTCGGTCAGCCGCCCCCAGAAGAGCGCGCCGGAGCAGGCTCCCGCCACGTACAGGGCGGCCGCCATGCCGGTGACCTCGCCGGAGGTGATGGGCAGGCCGCTGCCGGGTTCCGACAGGCGGCTGGCGATGTTGCCCACGACGGTGACTTCGAGGCCGTCGAGGATCCACACGGTGCCGAGGCCGATGACGATCGTCCAGTGCCAGCGCGACCACGGGAGGCGGTCGAGGCGGGCGGGGATGTCGGTGGTCACGGTTCGGCCGGTTGCGGCCTGCGCGGTGGTCATGGGCTCCCTCCTCATCGAGAAGAACCCGGTTCGAGTGCCCTGAGCGGATTCGCTTACGCCCTGACACCTTTGGCCACCGGTACGTCACGTCCCCTCGTTCACGCCCCCAGCGCGTGCGACACCGTGTAGATCAGCAGGCCGGCGAGGGAACCGACCACCGTGCCGTTGATCCGGATGAACTGCAGGTCGCGGCCGATGTTCGCCTCGATCTTCTTGGTGGTGTGCTCGGCGTCCCAGCTCGCCACCGTGTCCGTGATCAGGGAGGTGATCTCCTTGCGGTAGGTGGTGACGACGTAGACGGCCGCGTCCTCCACCCACTTGTCGACCTTGTCCTGCACCTTGCGCTCGGCCGCCATCCGGGAGCCCAGCGACAGCAGGGACGCCCGTACGCGCAGCCGCAGTTCGCTGCGCTCGTCCTCCGCCGCCGCGACGATCATGGACCGTACGGCCGTCCAGGCGCTGGCGATGAGGTCCTGGACCTCGCCGCGGCCCAGCACTTCGCCCTTGAGGCGCTCGATGCGGGCGCGAGTGTCGGTGTCGGACTGGAGGTCGGAGGCGAAGTCGGTGAGGAAGCGGTCGAGGGCGCCGCGCGCGGGGTGGGCGGGCATGTCGCGCATCTCGGTGGCGAAGCGCAGGAGTTCCTTGTAGACGCGCTCGCCGACCTTGCGGTCGACGAACCTCGGCGTCCAGCCGGGGGCGCCGCCCTCCACGGCGTCCATCACCTCGTCGCGGTGCAGCACCAGCCAGTCGTGCGCGCGGGTGACGACGAGGTCGACGACCCGCTTGTGGCCTCCGTCGGCGACGATCTTCTCCAGCATCTTGCCGATGCCGGGCCCGATCTCCTGGGCGTTGGCCCGGCGGGTGATCGCCTCGCCGACGACGGCCTGGACGTCGGAGTCGCGCAGCACGGTCAGGGCGCCGCGCAGGGCGGTGGAGAGCTCTGCCGTGACCCGGTCGGCGTGCTCGGGGACGGCGAGCCAGGCGCCGAGGCGGCTGCCGATGCCGACGGCGCGCAGCCGTTGCCGTACGACGTCCTCGGAGAGGAAGTTCTCACCGACGAACTCGCCGAGGGTGACGCCGAGCTGGTCCTTCTTGGTGGGGATGATCGCGGTGTGCGGGATGGGGATGCCGAGGGGGTGGCGGAAGAGGGCGGTGACGGCGAACCAGTCGGCGAGCGCGCCGACCATGCCGGCCTCGGAGGCCGCGGCGACATAGGCCGCCCAGGGGCCCGCGCCGGAGTTCTGGGCCCACTTGGCGAGGACGTAGACCACGGCCACGAACAGCAGGAGCCCGGTGGCGGTGAGTTTCATGCGGCGTACGCCGCGCTGCTTCTCCTCGTCCGCGGGGCTGAAGGTGGCCATCGCACGGTTCGTGGGGACGCCGGGACGGGCATGCTGCCCTCCGACGCTGCCCATTTCTTCTGCTTTCGTCCGTTCCATCCGCTCCACCCGCTCGGTGATCCCGCACACATTGTCCCTTCCTGACCGACTCCTGGAACGGATCAGGAGTTCCCGGCGTCTGTCGGGAGGGGGTAGTGACACGGGGTCCGTGTGAGCTTCCCCCGGCCCATGACGCATCATGGGCATATCAGATCGGAGCCTTGGGCTCCCATCGCCCGAGGAGAACTACACAGCATGACCCGGGGTCGTGGTTACGCCCTATTGGCCTTCGTTGTCGCAGCGATCGTGGCCCTTTCCACCGCCATATACGTCGGGGTGGCGTCCGACAGAGGTACGCCGGCGCGGAACGCTCTCGCCGACGACCGCCTCCCGAACAACTCCGCCGCACCCGCCTCCACCGGCACCTGGGTCGGCACCTGGTCCACCTCCCCGGCCGCGGCCGAGCCGGGCACGGAGACGACCGGCATGGCGGACCGTTCCGTACGCAACGTCGTCCACACCACCGTCGGCGGTACGAGTGCCCGCGTGACGCTGTCCAATCTCTACGGCCAGTCGCCGCTGAGCATCACGCGTGCCTCGATCGCCGTCGCCGCCGGCAGCGGCACGGCCGCCGCGCTCCCGGACACGCTGCGGCAGCTGACCTTCAACGGCGGGCCGACGGTCGTCATCCCGCCCGGCCGGCAGGTGATGAGCGACGCCGTGCGCGTCGTCATCCCGCACGACGCGGACGTCCTGATCACCACGTACACGCCGACCAGCTCCGGCCCGGTGACATACCACCCGCACGCCCGGCAGATCTCCTACGTCGCCCGGGGCGACCACGCGGCCGACACGACGGGCGCGCCGTACACCGAGCAGAGCATGTACTGGCGTTACCTGACGGCGCTGGACGTGCTGAGCAACGAGTCCGACGGGACGGTCGTCGTCCTCGGCGACTCGCTCACCGACGGGATCACCTCCACGGCGGGCGCCAACAACAGGTGGACCGACGTCCTGTCCGACAGGCTACGCGCGGAGATCGCCGCCGGGCGGGACCTGCCCCGCTACAGCGTCGTCAACCAGGGCATCAGCGGGAACCGGGTCCTCACGGACGGACTGGGCCGGCCGGCGGACAACCCCAGCGGGCTGAACCGCTTCCAGCGGGACGTGCTGGAGCGGACGAACGTCAAGGTCGTCGTCATCGACCTCGGGGTCAACGACATCCTGCGCAACCCGCGGCTCGCGGATCCGAACGCGATTCTCGGCGGGCTGCGCACGATGGTCGGGCAGGCGCATGCGCGAGGGCTGAAGGTCGTGGGGGCGACGCTGATGCCGTTCGGTGGGCACCGGGGGTACTCGGAGGCGCGGGAAGCCGTGCGGCAGCAGATCAATGCGGAGATCCGTGCGGGGCGGGTGTTCGACGCGGTGGTCGACTTCGACGAGGCGCTGCGTGATCCTTATGACCCGCGGCGGCTGCGGGCCGACTACGACTCCGGTGATCATCTGCATCCCAGTGACAAGGGGTATGCGCGGATGGCGGAGGCGTTCGATCTGGAGAGTCTGAAGGGGTCGGCGCCGGCGGAGCTGTAGAGCGGCCTGTTTTTCGGCACTGGCGTCGGTGCCGGGGCGGGGGTGGGTCCGCGGCCCGGCGGTGCGGGGTGCCTCCCCCAAGCTCTCGGCTTCGCTCGAGCAGGGGGGACCCCCATCGCCCACCCGTGCCGTCCCAGCGGCACGACTGCCCGCAGGCAGCAGGCACCTCAGTCCAGCTGGCGGCGGCCCGACCGGCCGTCCAGTCGCTCCTGGCGGCGTTGCTCGCGGAGGCGTTGTTTCTCTGCCCGGGTCAGCTTTCGCTGGACTCCGACGCCGCCCCAGAAGGCGAAGCCGGTGATGATGACGCGCGGGGCGCCGGGCGTGCCGGGGACGCCCTCCTCCTGGTGGTCGAAGCCGCCCATGATGCCGATGCCGCGGACGACGACCTCGACGCCGGGCGGGACGATGACGTCCACCCCGCCCATGATCGCGATCGCGTTGATCTCGACCTCGCGGTCCGCGAAGTTCGCCTCGCGCAGGTCGATCTCCCCGCCGCCGCACAGGGCGAGACAGGTGAACCGCCGGGGCATCGTCCAGCGCCCCTTGCGCTGGAAGCCGGACATCACGGCCACGGCCCACGACGAGGAACCCTCACCGCCGACGATCCGCCCGGACCAGTCCGAGCCGTCCGGGCCGGGGGCGGGCTCCTTGGTCAGTGACACGGAGGGCGCCGTGACGCCCGCGGCCGGCAGGTCCCGGGTGATCGGCGCCAGTTCGCCGTACGTCCGCGCCTGATACGTCGCGTCCAGCCGCTCCTCGAACTCCGCCATGTCGAGACGGCCCTCCGCGAGGGCGTCCCGCAGGATCTCGGCGACCCGTTCACGGTCGGCGTCGGAGGCGCGGAGGTCCGGGACTGAGTCGTCGGTCATATACAGCAGATTACGAGTTCACCCCGCCGGGGGCTACGAGATCGCCCGCTCGGCCTGTTCCGCGTACATCTTCGCGATCACCGCCTCGATGTCCGGCTCCCGCACCGACAGGTCCACCAGCGGGTACTCCGCCGCGATCCGCGCGACGAGCGGTGCCGCCGACTCCGACGCCGGGAACGCCAGCCACTGCCGCGGACCGTCCACCCGGACGACCCGGGCGGGTGCCGGGGCGTCGATCGGCGGCAGTTCCCGCTCCAGGTCCACCACCAGGGTCCGCTCGCTCTCCCCCGCCTCGTGCAGCCCGGCGAGCGGGCCGTCGTACATCAGGCGCCCGTGGTCGATGACCATCACCCGCTTGCACAACTGCTCGATGTCCTGCAGGTCGTGCGTGGTCAGCAGCACCGTCGTGCCGCGCTCGGCGTTCAACTCCCGCAGGAACTCCCGCACCTTGGACTTGGACACGACGTCGAGGCCGATGGTCGGTTCGTCGAGGTAGAGCACCTCCGGGTCGTGCAGCAGGGCCGCCGCGATGTCGCCGCGCATCCGCTGCCCGAGCGAGAGCTGCCGTACCGGCACGTCCAGCAGGTCGCCCAGGTCGAGGAGTTCGACCAGACGGCCGAGGTTCTCGCGGTAGCGGGCGTCGGGGATCCGGTACATGCGGTGCATCAGCCGGTAGGAGTCGACCAGCGGCAGGTCCCACCACAGCGTCGTACGCTGCCCGAACACCACGCCGATGCGGTGCGCGAGCCGGGTGCGTTCGCGGGAGGGGTCGATGCCGGCGACCCGGAGCCGGCCGGCGCTCGGTGTGAGGATGCCGGTCAGCATCTTGATCGTGGTCGACTTGCCGGCGCCGTTCGGGCCGATGTAGCCGACCATCTCGCCGCGTTCCACGCGGAAGGAGATCGAGTCGACGGCCCGGACCTGCCGCCGCTCCCGTTTCATGAAGCCGGTCTTCTTGCGTACGTCGAAGACCTTCTCGACGCCGTCGAGTTCGATGAACCCGCTGTCCACACCGTCCGCGCTGTCCAACGCCGTCAACTCCCTGTACTCCGGTACGAACGAAGCCCCACCCGCCACGCCATCCCCGCCAGCACACAGCAGGCCACCGCCACCAGCGGCGACACGAAGGCCGCCCACCCGGGCAGCTCGATCGGGTACGGCCGGTCCAGCACGTAGGCGGCGGGCACCCAGTTGACGAAGGCGAGCGGCAGCATGAAGGTCACGCCGCGCACCAGGTCCTTCCCGAACACGCTCGGCGGGTACTGCAGCAGCGTGGTCCCGCCGTACGTGAACGCGTTCTGCACCTCGGCGGCGTCCTGGGCGAAGATCTGGAAGGCCGCGCCCGCCACGAACACCGCCGAGAAGATCGCCGCGCCGCTGACCACCATCACCGGCACCAGCAGCGCCTTCGGCACGCTCCAGTCGACGTCGACCGAGACCAGCGCCCAGCCCAGAACCACCGCGCCCTGGGTGATCCGCCCCAGACGGCGCAGCGCGAAGCGGTCGGCGCCCACCTGGGCGAGCACCGGCGCGGGACGCACGAGCAGGATGTCGAACGAGCCGTCGCGCATCCGGGCGCCGAGGACGTCCATCGAGCCGAGCACCAGGTCGGCGATCCCGAACGCGGTCACCGACAGCCCGTACAGGAAGGCGATCTCGGGCAGTGACCAGCCGCCCAGCGAGTCGACCTGCGAGAACATCAGCAGGATTCCCACGAAGTCCAGGCCGGTCACCAACAGGTTGCCGAACACCGTGACGATGAAGGAGGTGCGGTAGGTCATGCTGGAGCGCACCCACATCCCGGCGATCAGCCGGTAGGCGCGCAGGCCCTCCAGCAGGGCGCTCCGCTCACCCACCCTGCACCACCACCCGGCGCGTCGCGGCCGACTGCAGCAGCCGCCCCGCCGCGAGCAGCGCCACCGCCCACGCCGCCTGGAAGGCGAACGCCCCGAGCGGGTCGGTCTCCCCCATCAGCACATCCGCCGGCATCTGGATCTGCGCCGCCCACGGCAGCACCCGCACGATGTCACCGAACACGCCCGGGAAGGCGTTCAGCGGCAGCACCATGCCGGAGAAGAAGATCCCCGTGATCATCAGCACCTGGTTGACGCCCATGCCGTCCATGAGCCAGAACACGCTCAGGGCCACCAGGTAGCGGAGCGCGAAGCTGACGACCGTCGCCAGCAGGAGCGTGACCACGAAGGCCGCCCAGGGGGTGACCGACGTCGGCAGCGCCATGGGGAAGAAGACCGCGCCGAACGCGAACGGGACGACGCCCCGCCCCAGCATCTGGAACAGCGCCCGCCCCACGTCGCCCGCCAGCCACCACAGCTGGAGATCGGCCGGCCGGTACAGGTCGACGGCGATCTCACCGGTGCGGATGCGCTCCATCAGGTCCTTCTCGGCGCCGCCGCCCTGGATGGCGAGGGTCGCGTAGAGGCACTGCCCGAGCCACACGTAGGTCACGGCCTGCGCCTGGTCGTACCCCCCGAGATGCGGCTTCTCATCCCACAGCGCCAGGTACGTGTAGACGAGGATGACGCCGAAGACCGTGTTGGTGAACACCCCGGCCACGGTGGCCGCCCGATACGTCGCATACCGCCTGAAGGCCCCCGCAGCGACGGCCAGGTACAACCGTCCCGAGCCCACATCCACAGCCCTCCTCGCCGCCGGGCACCGAAGCGCAGGAGCCTAGTGGAGCGGCGATCACGCGTGCCACGGGTTTTCGAGGAGGGGCTCGGGCGCCGCGGGGCGAGTGCGCACCGGCCCAGACGGTACGATCCGTTGCGTCCGCGTGGGCCGAGGCGCCCGTGGCCAGGGCGAGCAGTCGCATCGTCGTCGTGTCCCCCTTCAGGCGAATGTCGCGCACGCGAGATCGCGATCCGAGCAGGCGCGCAGGACGGCTCACTGCACCCTGCGTTCGGCCGGGCGTTCGCCCGCGCGCCACCCGCCTCACGACACGGCCCTCGGTCAGGGAACTGATCGCCGGGTGGGACAGTCTTCATCACAGGGGCGCAAGAGCGAGCAGAGACGTACGGGAACGACGTACGACGCGAAACAGGAGTCCGTGCACGACATGAGTGACGAGCCGCAGCCGCAGCAGCCGACACCGGGCTGGGCACCGAGAGAGCCGCAGGCGGACGGCGACCCGGCCGCGCCGGAGGCCCGGCCGGCCGGGAAACCGAAGCGCACCGGCTGGCGCCGGATGATCCCGACCTGGCGCATGACGCTGGGCGGCTTCATCATCGTCGCCCTGCTGCTGGTCGGCGGCTTCTTCCTCGGCTACTCGCTGGTGCAGATCCCCCCGGCCAACGCGCTCGCCACCAAGCAGGCCAACGTCTACCTCTACGCGGACGGTTCGGTGATCGCCCGCGACGGCGAGGTCAACCGGGAGAACGTCACCCTCCCGCAGATCTCCAAGGACGCCCAGCACGCGATCCTGGCGGCCGAGGACCGCGACTTCTACACCGAGTCCGCCATCGACCCCAAGGCCATGCTCCGCGCGGCCTGGAACACGGCCCTCGGCAAGGGCAAGCAGTCCGGCTCCACGATCACGCAGCAGTACGTGAAGAACTACTACCTGCGCCAGGAGCAGACCGTCACGCGCAAGGCCAAGGAGTTCTTCATCGCGATCAAGCTGGACCGCGAGGTGAGCAAGGACCACATCCTCGAGGGCTACCTCAACACCAGCTACTTCGGCCGCAACGCCTACGGCATCCAGGCCGCCGCCCAGGCCTACTACGGCATGGACGCCACGGACCTCGACCCGGCCCGCGCCGCCTACCTCGCCGCGCTCGTCAACGCGCCCAGCCAGTACGACGTCGTCGCCCACCCCGAGAACCGCAAGGCCGCCGAGTCCCGCTGGAACTACGTCCTGGACGGCATGGTCAAGAAGGGCTGGCTCAGCGAGTCCAAGCGGGCGGGCATGAAGTTCCCGGTGCCGAAGGAGTCCACGCTGTCCACCGGAATGTCCGGGCAGCGCGGCTACATCGTGCGGACCGTCAAGGACTACCTCACCCAGAACAAGATCATCGACGAGAGCAAGCTCGACGCCGGCGGCTACCGCATCACCACGACGCTCCAGAAGCCCAGGCAGGACGCGTTCGTGAAGGCCGTCAACGACAAGCTGATGGACAAGCTGGACAAGAAGAACAACAAGGTCGACCGCTACGTCCGCGCGGGCGGCGCCTCGGTCGATCCCAAGACCGGCGAGGTCGTGGCGATGTACAACGGCATCGACTACGTCAAGCAGTACACCCCGAACGCCACCCGCAGGGACTTCCAGGTCGGCTCCACCTTCAAGCCGTTCGTGTTCACCGCGGCCGTCGAGAACCACTCGGAGACCCAGGACGGCCGGATGATCACCCCGAACACGATCTACGACGGCACCAACAAGCGCCCCGTCCAGGGCTGGACCGGCGACCCGTACGCCCCGGAGAACGAGGACCAGCGCTCCTACGGCGACATCACGGTCACCGAGGCCACCGACAGCTCCGTGAACTCGGTGTACGCGCAGATGGCGGCCGACGTGGGCCCCTCGAAGGTCAAGCAGACCGCGATCGACCTCGGCATCCCCGAGGCCACCCCCGACCTCGCCGACGGCCCCGCCATCGCGCTCGGCACGGCCACCGCCAGCGTCCTCGACATGGCGGAGGCGTACGCCACGCTCGCCAACCACGGCCGGCACGGCACGTACACGATGGTCAAGAAGGTCACCAAGGAGGGCTCGCCGATCGAGCTGCCGGAGCGGCGCACCCGGCAGGCGGTGAGCCGCGAGGCCGCCGACACCACCACCTCGATGCTGCAGAGCGTCGTCCAGAACGGCACGGCCTCCGCCGCGCAGGGCTTGGGCCGCCCCGTCGCCGGCAAGACCGGCACCGCCGAGGAGGACACGGCGGCCTGGTTCGCGGGCTACACCCCCGATCTCGCGACGGTCGTCTCCGTCATGGGCCAGGACCCGGTCACCGCCGCCCACAAGTCGCTGTACAACGCGATGGGCCTGCCCCGCATCAACGGCGGCGGGGCGCCCACGGAGATCTGGACCCAGTTCACCCAGGACGCCCTCAAGGGCAAGCCCGTCAAGGAATTCGACCTCAGGCTCCAGCCCGGCGCCGACGTCTCGCAGGCCCCCGGCACCGAGCCCCCGGCCGATCCGACCACGGGCGGCACCACCGACGGCGGCAGCACGTCCACCGGCGGCCAGGAGACCGGCACCGAGACGCCCGGCCAGTCCCCGAGCGCGCCCGAGGGGCAGACCGAGGGCCAGACCGACGGCGGCACCACCGACGGCGGCACGGGCGGCGAGTCCCCGACCGGCGGCGGCACCGCGGACGGCGGGACCGGCGACGGCGGCACGGCCACCGACGGCGGCACGACCGACGGCGGTACGACGGAGGGCGGCGGCGACGAGACCGACGGCGGCGCGACGGGCGGGCCGACGGGCCCCGGCTGGGGCGTGGTCCCGCAGGGCGCCCGCCGCGAATAGATCAGTGGCCGCTGGTCGCCTTCAGCCCCACGACGGCGACCAGCAGCAGGCACACGAAGAAGATCCGGGCGGCGGTCGTCGGCTCCCCCAGCACGGCCATGCCGAACACCGCCGCCCCGGCCGCCCCGATGCCCACCCACACGCCGTAGGCGGTACCGATGGGCAGTGTCTTGGCCGCGTGGGACAGCAGCAGCATGCTGGCGACGATGCCGGCGCCGGTGAGAAGGCTGGGGAGCGGGCGCGTGAACCCGTCGGTGTACTTCATACCGACGGACCAGCCGACTTCGAGCAGACCGGCGACGACGAGCAGGACCCAGGCCATGACGGGCACCTCCGGGGAACGGGCTGACGGTGTGGGTGCGTCGTCTTTGCCTTCGTCCCGGTACGGCGCGTCTCGTCGGGGGTCCCTCCAAGGTAGCAAAGCAGCGCGAAGGGGCCGGTGACTCCCGTCACCGGCCCCTTCGGCTGCTGTCCGAACTACAGGTAGAGGCCCGTCGAGTCCTCCGAGCCCTCGAACCGGTCGGCGGCCACGGCGTGCAGATCACGCTCGCGCATGAGCACGTACGCGATACCGCGCACCTCGACCTCGGCGCGGTCCTCCGGGTCGAACAGAACCCGGTCGCCCGGCTCCACGGTCCGTACGTTCTGCCCCACCGCGACGACCTCGGCCCAGGCCAGCCGCCGGCCGACCGCCGCCGTGGCGGGGATCAGGATGCCGCCGCCCGAACGCCGCTCGCCCTCGCTGGTGTCCTGCCGCACGAGTACGCGGTCGTGCAGCATCCGGATGGGCAGCTTGTCGGGATGGGTGCTGTGCTCGTTTCTCTTGGCGCTCACGCCCTGAAACCTACCTGTCTTCCCCGTGGACGTACGTGGTCGGGTCAGCCCTTGCGCCGCCGCGTGCTGAAGGCGAGCAGCCCGACCACTCCGACGACGACGAGCGCGACCGGCACGACCCGCTCCAGGCGCGGCGCCCCGTCCTCGTCCACGAACCGGGCCCGCACGTCGGTGACGGCCCGGTTGACCTCCACGTACGCCCGTCCGAGGGTGTGATCGATGTTGGACGCGACCTTGGCCTTGGCGTCCCCGACGATGGTCTTCGGGTGCACCCGCACGCCGATCTCGTCGAGAGTCTCAGCCAGGGTCGCGCGGCGGCGCCTGATGTCCGCCTCGATCTGCGCCGGGGTTCTGGTGTCCGCCGTGTCCGCCACCGTGTCGCCTCCGAAGTCGGTATGAAGCCTGTGCCGGAGGACAGTCTGTCAGCTCCACGGCTCATCGCACTGTCAGGACCCCCGGTTACGCTGGCCCGATGAGCGAGCGACTCCAGCCGGGGGACGTGGCCCCCGCCTTCACCCTGCCCGACGCCGACGGCACCGAGGTGTCCCTGTCGGATCACAAAGGCCGCAAGGTCATCGTGTACTTCTACCCGGCCGCCCTCACCCCGGGCTGCACCAAGCAGGCCTGCGACTTCACGGACAACCTGGAGCTGCTGGCCGGCGCGGGCTACGAGGTGATCGGCATCTCCCCCGACAAGCCCGAGAAGCTGGCCAAGTTCCGCGACAAGGAGTCCCTGAAGGTCACGTTGCTGGCCGACCCGGACAAGCAGGTCCTGGACGCCTACGGCGCCTTCGGCGAGAAGAAGAACTACGGCAAGACCTACATGGGCGTCATCCGCTCCACGATCGTCGTGGACGAGGAGGGCAAGGTCGAGCGCGCGCTGTACAACGTCCGGGCGACGGGCCACGTGGCCAAGATCATCAAGGATCTGGGGATCTGATCCGGTCCGGCGGGGCTCGGAACCGATGCGGGCCGAGACGATCTCGGCCCGCATCACAGACCCGAGCGGGTCAGGCCGACTCGAGCAGGGTCGTATAAGCCCCCTCGGCAGCCCGGCCCTGCGCCGTGCCGGGCGGAGTGTGGGCGAGGAACTCCCTGGTGGAACCGCTCTGCACGAGACGTCCGCCCACCAGAACGGACACGTGATCGGCCTCTTCGGCGAGGTCGGTCACGTCGTGCGTGGACAGCAGGATGCGGACCTCGCCCTTGACCGAGGCGAGGAGATCGCGGAAGACCCGTCGCTGGCGTGGGTCCATGCCGGCCGTGGGTTCGTCCAGGAGGAGCACCCGTGCGTCGTGGACCAGGGCACAGGCCACCCCCACCCGCCTCAGCTGACCGCCCGAGAGCCGGCCGGTGCGGGTGGCGGCCTGCTTCGACATCTCGACGCGGGCCAGCGCCCGAGGAGCGTTGGCCCAGGCAGCGCCCCTGCTCATTCCCTTGAGCCAGCCCACATAGGCGACGTACTCGCGTGCCGTGAGTGAGGGCAGGGGGGTGATGTTCTGCGGCATCCAGGCCACCGTCCGCCGGTAGTCCTTGCTCTTGGCGTCAAGTCCGTCCCACGTCACGGTTCCCCGCTGCGGCGTGGTGACGGCGGCGGCCAGCTGCAACATGGTGGACTTTCCGGCCCCGTTCGGTCCGAGAAGAATGGTCAGTCCGTCCGGAAGGCGGTAGTTGAAGTCCTTCAGCACGGCAGCCCGCCGTCGGCCGTAGGCGAAAGTGCAGGAATCGAGAACAAGCGTCATGCGGCTCTCCGTGCGAAGCGGGTCGGTGAAAGGAGGTGGGCACCCACGCCGACGGTGAGCATCAAGACGGCTCCCGTCGTGGCGTACCAGGTGCCGGGCGGTTCGAGGAGGACGGTCCACGGATAGGCGTCACCGGGCGCTCTCATGCCGAACAGCACGCCGAGCAGCGGCCACAGTGCGGGAACGAGGACTGCGGATCTCCCGAAGAGAGCCCCGCACAACAGGGTGAGGCCGGCGAGGAAGGCCGTGTTGCGGCCCAGTGTCTCGGCCGATGCGGCCCCGGTGACCATGGCGATCACCTCACCCACAGCACATGCGAGAGCCACCACGCCGAGCGAGAGCAGGACGTCGAAGAACCTGACGGGTCGGATTCCGGTGTTCTCGGCGGCGTCCAGCCGGGTGTGCAGACAGTCGAAGAGGACCGAGGTCAGCACGAGCGGGACCAGGGTGGCGGCCTGCACGATCTCGGAGCCGCCGGACCAGATGGACGGCAGGAAGAGGGGGGTGTCCTGAACGATCGCCGCCAGCAGCGCGAACATCAGGAAGCCCAGGGGCAGTCGAGTGTGGGCGCGGCGGGCACGCAGCCACCACATCACGTTGTTTTCCCGTCTTCCTCGCAGGCCTCCGCCACGGTCGTCTCGTACCAGTCGAGTTGCTGGGCCTTGCTCAACCGCAGGACCTTCCCCACTCCGTCCTGGATACGGCTGCGTTCCTGAGGGGTGAAATCAGGCTCGGAGCTGAGCCGTCTCAAGTAGGTGTCCGCCTGCCCGACCTTGGAGGACACCCAGAAGTACACCAGGCGGGCGGGTCCGGTGGCGGGAGGGGCGCATTCGAAACGCACCACTTCGCGGGCGATCTGGTAGCGGACGGTGCCGGTCGCCTCGCCGACCCCGAGTGGGACGGTCCAGTCCTCCTCGGTGGACGGTTCGGGATACCGGAGGCTGAGGGAAGTGTCCGCGATGGAAGTCGGTTCGGCGGGCAGGCCGGCTCGCCGCAGGGTTTCCAGCGTGGCGTCCGCTTCCTCGGTGAGAGAGGAGATGTGCTCGGCGCGCGCCTCGGGCAGACAGATGCGGGGGGACTGCCCGGCGCAGGCGACCGTGCCGTGACCGGTGCTCCGTGGGCCTATGTAGCTCCAGTTGCTGACCAAGGAGAACGAGCCGAACACGCAGGCGACGACGAGTGCTGCCGCGACGGCTCCTCGGAGCCAGCGGGAAACAGGCGTCCAGAGCAGGACCATGGCGCAGGCGGAGCCGACGGCGAGCAGGAGGGGAGCCGCGAGGGCGGCGGGGGTGGGCAGTTCGCCGAACATCATTTTTCCGGCGAAGAGGCCGGTGAGGTGCCGGGGCCACGGTGTCTCCAGTCCCGTGGACCAGCCGACGGCCAGGAAGTCGGTGACCGCGATGATCGGGACCACTGCGATGTGGCGGATGGTGGCTCCGACGGCGAACCCGACGATGCCGTGGGCGACGCAGAGCACCAGCCCGAAGGCCAGCAGCGTGAGGCCGGGCAGGTCGGGTGCGACCTGCTCTTGGACCAGGGCGCACAGCGTGGGAAGGATGAGGAGCAGCCAGGCCAGCGCGACCACGGGCAGCAGATGCTGTGCGGCGATGGTGTAGCGGGATCGCACCGCCCCCAGCCCCCAGATTCCGGAGGCTCCCAGCTTCCGCGCCTCCCACGCGGCGAGACCCGAGGCAACCGCGAAGGCCACGGGCAGCAGGTTGCGCAGCACCGCGTCGACCACGGTCGCGGAGTAGCCCAGCGGATCGATGCGGAGGTCGTCACCGAGATCGGTGGCGTAGTAGGCGAACACGAGGAGCAGGGCGACAGGCGCGACCCGCAGCGCGCTGCTGGACCTGATGAGTGTGAGGGGTTTCACTTCTTGGCTTCCTGGAGCGGTCCGAAAAGGGGGCGTGGTGCCTCGCCGACGGCGAGGCACCACGCTGCAGATCACTGATCAGGAATCGGCGAGAGAGGTGTCGACTCCCGCGTAGGTCGCCCACAGCAGGCAGCACGCGTTGCTTCCGCCGCCGACGTTGTCGAGCTGGAAGTAGTAGTCCGACTCCTGGGGCAGGCCGTTGTACTCGCCCCGGCTCGCGTAGGTGCTGCCGTTGAAGCAGTTGGTGAACGTCTTCTCACCGTAGAAGTCGTTGGACGACAGCGCGTCGTAGTCCCACAGCTCGACCCCGGTGGTCTTACTGCCGCCCTGCACGGAACAGCCCTTGAAGATGATCTCCGAGTAGCTCTCGTCCGCCCAGTAGCGGGACTGCCCGTTGCTGCCGCCGCCGTCCGTCCACGAGTTGATGCTGCTCGACCAGTTGGCCCAGGCACCAGAGGACAACGCGAGGGTGAAGGCTGACGCCATGGCGATCACGGCGGACGCGCGCTTGGAGGATCTGCCCGACATGCGGGAACTCCGAATCTCCCACCCGATGCGGCCCCCCATGAGGCCTGTCCACATCAGGCGAGGCGAGGAAGCTATCGAACAGATGATCTTTAAGTCAATGTGACGTAAAAATCTTGTGCCGCTCGCCGCCGGTCCGAGAGGGCCAGGTGAAGGGTATGGACGGCTCGCACGAAGGGGGTGACCCAGGTGGTCGAGGACCGCGCTTCGTGAAGGAACCGCCAGGTCCTGCGGGTGGCAACGGCGGTTGGGCACCGCAGTCGCATCGGCCGGCGGCACGATGATCCGGCTCGGACAGTGACGGAGTGGCAGGTCGCTCAGACCCCCCGAAGCGCCGGCTCCGGCGAGACCGACCGCAGCATTTCGGCCTCTCCTCGCTTGCGAGAACCTTCAGCTGCTGGTAGGCGGACGATCACCGAAGCGTGGTGGCGAGGAGGCCGTCGAGTGATCCGTGACGCCCAGTAGAGTAGGCAGCGCTGTGGGCCCGTACCCCAGCTGGCTAGAGGGCGCCGGTTTAGGTCCGGTGTGTCGTGGGTTCGAGTCCCACCGGGCTCATTCACGAAGGGCGCACCACTTGGTGGGGCGCCCTTCTCCCTGCCGTCAGCCGAGCAGTTCCCGCACCACCGGCACCAACGCCCGAAAGGCCTTGCCCCGGTGGCTGATCGCGTTCTTCTCCTGCGGGGTCAGTTCCGCGCAGGTCCGCGTCTCCCCGTCCGGCTGGAGGATAGGGTCGTAACCGAAACCCCCCGAGCCCGTGGGCTCGTGGCGCAGGACGCCCCGCAGCCGCCCTTCCACGACCCGCTCCGTGCCGTCCGGCAGGGCCAGCGCCGCCGCGCAGGCGAAGTGGGCGCCGCGGTGTTCGTCGGCGATGTCCGAGAGCTGGGCGAGGAGCAGGTCGAGGTTGGCCTTGTCGTCGCCGTGGCGGCCGGACCAGCGGGCGGAGAAGATGCCGGGGGCGCCGTTCAGAACGTCGACACAGAGGCCGGAGTCGTCGGCGACGGCCGGGAGCCCCGTCGCCCGGGCCAGGGCGTGGGCCTTCAGCAACGCGTTCTCCGCGAAGGTGACGCCGGTTTCCTTGACGTCGGGGATGTCCGGGTAGGCGTCGGCACCGACGAGTTCGTGCGGCAGCCCGGCTTCGGCGAGGATCGCCCGGAGCTCGGTGATCTTTCCGGCGTTACGGGTGGCGAGGATCAAGCGCGTCATGGCCCCCAGTATTGCCGGGGAGCGCCCCGTAAGGGGCGCGGGGAACTGCGCGATCAACCACGACGCACCCGCAGCCGGCCACCACCGAAACCCGGCAAACGAGTAGCCCCGGCGCAGCGTTACGGCGTGCAGACCTTGGTCAGTTCACCCGCCGCGTCCGTGACCGGGCTGATGTCGGGCGTCTCGTCGCCGTTCTTGACCGCCGTACGGACGTTGCCGACAGCCTGGTTGAGGTCGTCGACCGCCTTGTTGACGTCCGCGTTGTCGGTCTTGTCGCCGATCTTGGTCAGGTTCTTGTCGATGGAGTCGAGGGACTCGTCGAGCTGCTTCGGGTCGTTCGCGGCGTTGTCCACGGCCTGCTGGAGTTCCGTGACGCTGTCGGCGATGGCGTCGGCGGTCTGGACGCAGTCCAGCGCCTTGTCGACGGCGGCGCAGCCGGTGGTGAGTCCGGCGGTCAGCGCGACGGCCGCCAGAGTGGCGGCGACGGCTGCGGTGCGGCGTCGGCGGCTCGCGGCCATGGAACGGTCCCTCTCGTCGGTCGGGCCGGGCGGCCCGTGTGGCTGGCCGGACGCACAGGGATGAGCCGTGCGCCCGTACTCCTTCAGACGCGAGTGTGCTCGGCACGGTTGCCCGTGCCGAGCACCTGTCTTGGCGCGCCCTTTACTTTTCGAGGACGGTATCAAGCGCCGTGCGCTGGTGGGCGGCGAGTTCCGTGCAGCCGGCGACGGCGAGGTCGAGGAGGGCGTTGAGTTCGTCGCGGGCGAAGGGTTCGGCCTCGGCGGTGCCCTGGACCTCGACGAAGCGGCCGTCGCCGGTGCAGACGACGTTCATGTCGGTGTCGGCCTTGACGTCCTCCTCGTAGCAGAGGTCGAGGAGGGGGACGCCGCCGACGATGCCGACGGAGACGGCGCTGACGGTGCCGGTCAGGGGCTGGCGGCCGGCCTTGATCAGCTTCTTGCGCTGGGCCCAGGCGACGGCGTCCGCCAGTGCCACGTAGGCGCCGGTGATGGCCGCCGTGCGGGTGCCGCCGTCGGCCTGGAGGACGTCGCAGTCGAGGACGATGGTGTTCTCGCCGAGGGCCTTGTAGTCGATGACGGCGCGCAGCGAACGGCCGATGAGGCGGCTGATCTCGTGGGTGCGGCCGCCGATGCGGCCCTTGACGGACTCGCGGTCGCCGCGGGTGTTGGTGGAGCGGGGCAGCATGGAGTACTCGGCGGTGACCCAGCCTTCACCGCTGCCCTTGCGCCAGCGCGGGACGCCTTCGGTGACGGAGGCGGTGCAGAAGACCTTGGTGTCGCCGAAGGAGACGAGGACGGAGCCTTCGGCGTGCTTGCTCCAGCCGCGTTCGATGGTGATCGGGCGGAGTTGCTGGGGGGTGCGGCCGTCGATTCGAGACATGCCGCTGAGCCTATCCGTACATACGGAAGGGGCCCCTCCCGCGGTGGAAAGGGGCCCTCACGACCGACCTCGGCGGTCTGTCAGGGGGTGAAGCCCGGGACGATCCCCGCACTTCACATCAGGTCTTCGATCTCCGCGGCGATGGGGTCGGCGTCGGTGCCGATGACGACCTGGATCGCGGTGCCCATCTTGACGACGCCGTGGGCGCCGGCGGCCTTCAGGGCGGCCTCGTCGACCTTGGCGGGGTCCACGACCTCGGTCCGCAGGCGGGTGATGCAGCCCTCGACCTCTTCGATGTTGTCGATGCCGCCGAGCCCGGCAACGATCTTCTCAGCCTTGGTGGCCATGTTCGTTCTCCCTGATCGAACCGCTTTGTCGCAGTAACCCACAGTTGGGGCAACAGGTCTACACCACGAGCCCGCCTCTCCACAAAGGGGCCGGGAGCCGCAGCCTCCAGTTCGTCACAGCGGGCGGAATTCGCGGGTTCCACTCGTTCGGCCTACCGTGCTACAACTGGTCTACACCACTCACTGGTGGAGGTCGCGCGGTGGAGACCGCGTTCCCCTTTTGAGACGCCGCCGTCCCCCGTCGAACTCTTCCTGGGCGGCGCCGTGCCCCATGGAGGAAGTTCATGTCCACAGCCACAGCCGCGCCCGCGAGCCCGAAGAAGGGGTCTGCGGTGATGGCGGTCCTGCAGCGTATCGGCCGCAGCCTCATGCTGCCCGTCGCCGTACTGCCGGCCGCCGCCCTCCTGGTCCGCCTCGGCAACACCGACATGCTCGGGCGGGAGTCGTTCCCGGAGTTCATCACCAAGATCGCGAGCTTCATGAGCGCGGGCGGCAACGCGATCCTCGACAACATGCCGCTGCTGTTCGCCGTGGGCATCGCGATCGGCTTCGCGAAGAAGTCGGACGGCTCGACCGCTCTCGCCGCCGTCGTCGGCTACCTGGTCTTCAAGAACGTGCTGGCCACGTTCACCGACCCGAACCTGCCCCAGGTGGCGACGGCCGTCGACGGCAAGGTCGTCATGACGGACGCGCCGGTGGACGCCAAGGTCCTCGGCGGTGTGGTGATGGGCCTCGTCGTCGCCCTGCTCTACCAGCGCTTCTACCGCACCAAGCTGCCCGACTGGGCGGGCTTCTTCGGCGGCCGCCGCCTGGTGCCGATCCTGTCCGCCTTCGCGGGCCTGGTCATCGGCATCGTCTTCGGCTACATATGGCCGGTCCTCGGCACGGCCCTGCACAACTTCGGCGAGTGGCTGGTGGGCTCCGGAGCCGTCGGCGCGGGCATCTTCGGTGTCGCCAACCGCGCGCTGATCCCGATCGGCATGCACCACCTGCTCAACTCCTTCCCCTGGTTCCAGGCCGGCACCTACGAGGGCAAGAGCGGTGACATCGCCCGGTTCCTGGCGGGCGACCCGAGCGCCGGACAGTTCATGACCGGCTTCTTCCCGATCATGATGTTCGCCCTGCCTGCCGCCTGCCTGGCGATCGTGCACTGTGCCCGCCCGGAGCGCCGCAAGGTCGTCGGCGGCATGATGTTCTCCCTCGCGCTGACGTCCTTCGTCACCGGTGTGACCGAGCCGATCGAGTTCACCTTCATGTTCATCGCCCCGGTGCTGTACGCGATCCACGCCGTGCTCACCGGTGTCTCGATGGCGCTGACCTGGGCCCTGGGAATGAAGGACGGCTTCGGCTTCTCGGCCGGCGCGGTGGACTTCTTCCTGAACCTGGGCATCGCGACCAACCCGTGGGGCCTGGCCCTGGTGGGCCTGTGCTTCGCGGCGGTCTACTACGTGGTCTTCCGCTTCGCGATCACCAAGTTCAACCTGCCGACGCCGGGCCGCGAGTCCGACGAGGAACTCGCCGAGCTCCAGAAGGCGGAGGCGAAGTAGCCCGCACATGGTGAAGGCCCCGGAACCGCTACGGTTCCGGGGCCTCTTCGTGCTCGGGTGCTCAGATCTCGTACGTCTGCCGGGGTGCCGCGAGGTCCACGGGACCGTCGTACACCGCGCGGGCGTCGGCGAGGTTGGCCTGCGGGTCCGTCCACGGCGGGATGTGCGTGAGGACCAGACGCCGGGCACCTGCCCGGGTCGCCGTCTCGCCCGCCTCGCGGCCGTTGAGGTGCAGGTCGGGGATGTTCTCCTTGCCGTGCGTGAACGCCGCCTCGCACAGGAACAGGTCGGCGTCCCGGGCGAGTTCGTCCAGGGCGGGGCTCACGCCGGTGTCGCCGGAGTACGTCAGGACCTTGCCGTCGTGTTCGACGCGGATGCCGTAGGCCTCCACGGGGTGGGCCACGCGCTCGGTGTGCACCGTGAACGGGCCGATCTCGAAGGTGGACGGCTTGACCGTGTGGAAGTCGAAGACCTCGCTCATGGAGGAGGCGGAAGGGGTGTCCGCGTAGGCGGTGGTCAGCCGGTGTTCCGTGCCTTCCGGTCCGAAGACGGGGAGCGGATCGCAGCGGCCGCCGTCGTGGCGGTAGTAACGCGCGACGAAGTACGCGCACATGTCGATGCAGTGGTCGGCGTGCAGGTGGCTGAGGAAGATCGCGTCGAGGTCGTAGAGACCGCAGTGGCGCTGCAACTCGCCCAGGGCACCGTTGCCCATGTCGAGAAGCAGCCGGAAGCCGTCGGCCTCGACGAGGTAGCTCGAGCAGGCCGATTCCGCGGACGGGAACGACCCCGAGCAGCCGACGACGGTGAGCTTCATGAAGCAGAAACCTCCGCTGGCGGGAATGTCTGAGAGGGGCGTCGGGGGTCGTGCGGTTCGTCGAGCGTAAGGCGCAAAACCTCCGGTAGCTCCTCCGCCAAGGCCTGTTGTGGGCGAACTCACCTGTGGTGTCACCGGTTCGGCTGGCAGCGCCGGGTGTGATCCTTGTGAGAAGGGCGCGGGGGAGGTGATGGCGCCGGTAACGTCTCAGTATGGACACGTCCTGGTGGCTGGCGCTCGCCGCGGTGATACTGCTCGCGCTCGTCGCAACGCTCGTCGACGGCTGGGGGCGGCGGTCGTCGGCGCGGCGGGGCCGGACGGCGGCCGGGACCGCCGCGGTGGCGGGGCAGCCGCAGCCGGCGGAGATCTGGTGGGCGGACGTCCCCTACGAGGACGAGGAGCGTACGAAGGACCGGCCGTGTCTGGTGCTGGCGGTGCGCGGGGAGCGGGCGACCGTCGCGAAGATCACCACCAGGTTCCGGCACGAGCGGACCGGCGTGATCCCCCTCCCGCCGGGCACGGTCGGCGACCCCCAGGGCCGCGCGAGCTTCCTGGAGACGGACGAACTGCGGGAGGTCCCGGTGTGGGGCTTCCGGCGACGGGTCGGGGTGGTGGACCCGACGCTGTGGGACCAGGTGCGGTATCTGACCGGCTGAGAGCCGGGTCTCCCTGCGCGGCGCCCGCACGGGAACCTGCCACAGGCCCGGCCGCGGTCCGGGCGGGCCGCCCGGGCAGGGCCGGACGGGACAGTCGACCGAGAGACAGCCGGGCGCGACGACGACCGCCGAGACAGCCGGGCGCGGCGACGACCGCCGAGACAGCCGGGCGCGGCGACGACCGCCGAGACAGCCGGGCGCGGCGACGACCGCCGATACGGCCGGGCGAGTCGGCCCGCGGCCGGTCCGGCGGCCCGCGCCGAGGACCGGGTGGTGGCCCGGCCGTAGGCGCGATCTTCGCCGCCGCTGCGGCCACGGCACCACCACCAGCACCGGGCACCACCACCAGCACCGGGCACCAGCACCAGCACCAGCACCAGCACGACAGCGGACCGCGGCCAGCACCCGGTGCGCCCACCCGACGACCGCAAGGCGAACCGGCACCCGAACCGCGCCCGGGCTCCCACCAGGACCGCAAGCCCCCGGGGACGGACGTCCACGCCGACCCGCGGCGAGGACCGGGCCATTGGTCCCGGCCGCGGCCGCCGCACTCGCCGGCGAGCCCACCCGACTGCCGCAGGACGGCACGGCCCCGGAAGCCCGAACCCGGAAGGGCCGAAAACGCAAAAGGGCCGGAGTTCTCGCTCCGGCCCTTCTCGTGTGGTCTGCCGTCGGGTTACGCCCAGAGCTGGCCCTGGAGCGTCTCGATGGCCTCTTCCGTCGTGGCCGCCGTGTAGACGCCCGTCGACAGATACTTCCAGCCGCCGTCGGCGACGACGAAGACGATGTCGGCCGGCTCACCGGCCGCCACGGCCTTCTTGCCCACGCCGAGCGCGGCGTGCAGCGCGGCGCCCGTGGAGACGCCGGCGAAGATGCCCTCCTGCTGGAGCAGCTCGCGGGTGCGGGTGACCGCGTCCGCCGAACCGACCGAGAAGCGGCTGGTGAGGACCGACGCGTCGTACAGCTCGGGGACGAAGCCCTCGTCGAGGTTGCGCAGGCCGTACACCAGGTCGTCGTAGCGCGGTTCGGCGGCGACGATCTGGACGTCCGGCTTGTGCTCGCGCAGGTAGCGGCCCACGCCCATGAGCGTGCCGGTGGTACCGAGGCCCGCCACGAAATGGGTGACGGAGGGCAGGTCCGCGAGGATCTCGGGGCCCGTCGTCGCGTAGTGGGCGCCCGCGTTGTCCGGGTTGCCGTACTGGTAGAGCATCACCCAGTCCGGGTGCTCGGCCGAGAGCTCCTTGGCGACGCGCACCGCGGTGTTGGAGCCGCCCGCTGCCGGGGAGGAGATGATCTCGGCGCCCCACATGGCCAGCAGGTCGCGCCGTTCCTGCGAGGTGTTCTCCGGCATCACGCACACGATGCGGTAGCCCTTGAGCTTCGCCGCCATGGCGAGCGAGATGCCGGTGTTGCCGCTGGTCGGCTCCAGGATGGTGCAACCCGGGGTCAGGCGGCCGTCCTTCTCCGCCTGCTCGATCATGTGCAGGGCCGGGCGGTCCTTGACCGACCCGGTCGGGTTGCGGTCCTCCAGCTTCGCCCAGACACGGACGTCGGCGGACGGCGACAGCCGCGGCAGGCGCACCAGGGGGGTGTTGCCGACCGCGGCCAGGGGTGAGTCGTATCGCATCGGTGATCAGACCATGCCGCCGGCCACGGCCGGCAGGATCGTGACGTTGTCGCCGTCCGTCAGCTTGGTGTTGATGCCGTCGAGGAAGCGCACGTCCTCGTCGTTCAGGTAGACGTTGACGAAGCGGCGGAGCTGGTCGCCGTCCACGATGCGGGCCTGGATGCCGGCGTGCCGCGTCTCGAGGTCGGTGAAGAGCTCGGCGAGGGTGTCTCCCTTGCCCTCCACTACCTTCTGACCGTCGGTGTAGGTGCGGAGGATGGTCGGGATGCGGACCTCGATGGCCATGGCTCAGGGCTCCTGTCGGGAGTAGTCAGTCGGGCGCGCGCGGCAGCGCAGGAACAGCGGGATGGTGCGTGTGTGCAGCGCCGCGGCTCACGGCCGTACGGCGGCAGGGATCGGCGTCAACAGATGGCGCTGGCGAGCCTGCACAGGTCGACGTGCAGCCGCGCAACGAGCAGCATGCCCGGCGTCTTGTCGCTCACGTCGTGGAAAACCATGGGCTCATCGTATCGATTCCCGGTCCGGGTACTGGAATGTGATCCCACATCTCGGACGATTTCGGGCCGGAGAGTGAGACTGCCCTGTTCAGCCCAGTGCCGACGCGCTCAGTACGCCTCGACGATCTCGACCTCCTCCTCCGTGACCTCGCCCTCCACGATCCGGAACGAGCGGAACTGGAACTCCCCGGCCCCGTCGGTGTCGGCCGTCGAGACGAGGACGTAGTGCGCGCCGGGCTCGTTCGCGTACGAGATGTCGGTGCGCGAGGGGTAGGCCTCGGTCGCCGTGTGGGAGTGGTAGATCACCACCGGCTCCTCGTCTCGGTCGTCCATCTCGCGGTAGAGCTTGAGCAGGTCGCCGGAGTCGAACTCGTAGAACGTGGGTGACATGGCCGCGTTCAGCATCGGGATGAAGCGCTCGGGGCGGTCCGAGCCCGCGGGGCCCGCGATCACGCCGCACGCCTCGTCGGGGTGGTCCTTGCGCGCGTGGGCGACGATCTGGTCGACGAGGGCCTGGGTGATGGTCAGCATGCTCGTCAGGATAAGCAGAAGGGCCGTTCCGTACCGATGGATGGTACGGAACGGCCCACATGCCGGACGTCCTGAGCGGCAGCCGCCGGGGGCGCCACGAGTACTCCCGGCGGCTGGACGTCCTGGCGGGTTGGTCAGCCGACCTTCTCGAACTCCGCGTCGCGGCGTTCGGCGATCTGCGGGTTGCGGCTCTTGAGGATCGCCCAGCCGATGGCCAGGGCGACGGCCCAGCCGGCCGCGACGTACAGGCAGATCCGCGCGTCCTTGTCGTACGCGATCATGCAGGTCACGCCGATGAGGAAGAGGAGCGCGACCCAGCTGAAGAGCGCACCGCCGGGAGCGGGGAAGGACGAGGCGCGCAGCCGGCCCGCGTCGACCGCGGCGCGGTAGCGGATGTGGCTGACGAGGATCATCATCCAGGTCCAGATGCCGGCCGCGGTGGCCACGGAGGTGACGTAGAGGAACGCCTTCTCCGGGACGACGTAGTTCAGGACGACGCCGATGCCCATGAGCGCCACGGAGACCGTGATGCCGACGGCGGGCGTCTTGCGGGCGTTGAGCTTGCCGAACGCCTGCGGCGCCTCGCTGTTGGCGGCCAGGTCGCGCAGCATCCGGCCGGTGGAGTACATGCCCGAGTTGCAGGACGACAGGGCCGCGGTGAGCACCACGAAGTTGACGATGCCAGCGGCGAGCGGGATGCCGATCTCGCCGAAGGCGTGGACGAACGGGCTCTCACCGGCGGAGAACTCGGTCCACTTGACGACGGAGAGGATCACCAGCAGCGCGCCGACGTAGAAGACGATGATGCGCCAGGGCAGCGTGTTGATGGCCTTGGGCAGGGTCTTCTCGGGGTTCTCGGACTCGCCCGCGGTGACGCCGACGAGCTCGACGGCGAGGTAGGCGAACATGACGCCCTGGAGCGTCATCAGGCTGGAGCCGATGCCGTTCGGGAAGAAGCCGTCGTGCGACCAGAGGTTGGAGACGGTGGCGGTGTCACCGGCGTCGGAGAAGCCGAGGGTGAGCACGCCGAGACCGATGACGATCATGCCGATGATGGCCGTGACCTTGATCATCGAGAACCAGAACTCGACCTCGCCGAAGATCTTGACGGAGATCAGGTTGACGCCGAAGAGCACCACCAGGAAGACCAGGGCGCTGACCCACTGCGGGATCTCGGGGAACCAGAAGTGGATGTAGATCGCGGCGGCCGTGAGCTCGGCCATGCCGGTGACCACCCACATGAGCCAGTACGTCCAGCCCGTGACGAACCCGAAGAACGGGCCGAGGAACTCGCGGGCGTACTCGGCGAAGGAGCCGGAGACGGGCCGGTAGAGGAGCAGTTCGCCCAGCGCCCGCATGATGAAGAAGATGACGACGCCCGCGAGGGCGTACATGAGGATGATGCTGGGGCCGGCCTTGGCGATGTTCGCTCCGGCACCCATGAACAGGCCGACGCCGATGGCGCCGCCGATGGCGATCATCTGGACCTGGCGGCTGCCGAGGCCGCGCTCGTACCCCTCTTCGGGCACGTTTTCCGTGTCGACCTGCGCAGAGGTCATGTGTGGTGCGCCTTTCTCCATGCCGACCCGGACCTTCGTCGGCCTCGGATCGGGTCTCGATCCCCCCGGATAAATGGAGCGGTGCCTGGCCGACGGTTGTCGGCTCGGTGGCGCACCCGGCCGGACATTCGGGTGGTGTCGGCCGGGCGGTCGTGAAGATTTATCACGGCCGCAATACTGATCACAGGGGCGCGATGTGGCGCACCACACAGGGAAACCGGACAAAGCGCACCCGAAAGAGGCCATAGGAGGCGGGTGCGGTGACGCGATCGTTATCCGGATTTGAGTGTCCTCTGAGCGAACACCGATCGGTCACCCGGCGGTCACAGAACCTGCACGGATCAGGGCATAAGGGTTCCGACCAGCGTCTCCTGGAGTCCACCCAGCCACAGGTAGGCCATCACCATCGGCTTGCGCGGGTCCTCGTCCGGGAGGCGGTAGAGCAGGTCGGTGTCCTCGTCGTCGGTGATCTCCAGCCGCGAGCCGATCGCGAGCCGCAGGTCGTTCAGGGCGCTCAGCCACCGCTGGGACTCCTCCACCGACAGCTTCAGCACCGCGCCGCCCTCGCCGGCCGAGGCCGAGGAGAGCGCGTCCAGGGAGCGGATCACCGCGAGGGCGTTGTCCCGCTTGCCGGCCCGCAGGTCGTTCTCGGTGTAGCGGCGGAACTCGGCGGAGTACGCCCGCTGCTCCTCGGCGTCCCGGGGCGAGGCGGGCTGCTCGGGGTCGCTGTAGGCGTCCGGGAAGAGGCGCTTGAGCACCGGGTCGGCGGGCGGCTCGCTCGGGCCGTCGGCGAACAGCTCGGCGAGCGGGTCCTCGGGAGCGTCCTCGGCGGGGCCGGGACCGATGAGTTCCAGGAGCTGGACGGCCAGCGACCGGATGATGGAGATCTCGACGTCGTCGAGGGCGACGGCCGCGCCGCCGCCGGGAAGCGGTTCGAAGGTTCCGGGCATGAACGCCTTTTCGCTGCTGGGCGGGGAGCTGGCTACTTGCGGTCCTGCTGGAGGGTGGCCCACAGGCCGTAGCCGTGCATGGCCTGCACGTCGCGTTCCATCTCCTCGCGGCTGCCGCTGGAGACGACCGCCCGGCCCTTGTGGTGGACGTCGAGCATGAGCTTGGTGGCCTTGTCCTTGGAGTAGCCGAAGTACGTCTGGAAGACGTACGTCACATAGCTCATGAGGTTGACCGGGTCGTTGTGGACGATGGTGACCCAGGGGAGGTCCGGCTCCGGTACGGCGAAAACCTCCTCCGCCGACTCGGTCCGTTCGATCTCCAGGGGCGCGGGTGACGTCACACTGCCCATGCTGCCACCCGAGGGGGGTAGTCGCACAAACGGGCCTGGAAACCGGGGACCTTGATGCAAATCGTCAAACTGACGAAATGGGGGTACGATCCCGCTCATGAACACAGCGGACCTTGGGCTGCCGGTGGATGTTCCCTCGACGGCGCTCTTCACGGACCAGTACGAGCTGACGATGCTGCGGGCCGCCCTGGAGGCGGGCACGGCCGAGCGGCGGAGCGTGTTCGAGGTCTTCACCCGGCGCCTGCCGAACGGGCGTCGCTACGGCGTCGTGGCGGGCACCGGACGGGTGCTGGACGCGGTGGAGAACTTCCGTTTCGACGCGGGCGTGCTCGACTTCCTGCGCGAGCGCGAGATCGTCGGTGAGGAAACCCTCGACTGGCTCGCCGGCTACCGCTTCAGCGGGGACATCTGGGGCTACCCCGAGGGCGAGGTGTACTTCCCGGGCTCGCCGATCATGCGGGTCGAGGGCACCTTCGCCGAGTGCGTGCTGCTGGAGACCGTGATCCTTTCGATCCTCAACCACGACTCGGCCATCGCCGCGGCCGCCTCGCGCATGTCGTCGGCCGCCGGGGACCGGCCGCTGATCGAGATGGGCGCCCGGCGCACGCACGAGCTGGCGGCGGTGGCGGCGTCCCGGGCCGCGTACGTGGGCGGCTTCGCGACCACCTCGGACCTGGCCGCCGGGTTCCGCTACGGCATCCCCACCGTCGGCACCTCCGCCCACGCCTTCACCCTGCTGCACGACAGCGAGCGGGACGCCTTCCAGGCCCAGGTGAACACGCTGGGGCGGGGCACGACGCTGCTGGTGGACACGTACGACGTCGCCGAGGCGGTCCGTACGGCCGTGGAGGTCGCCGGACCCGGGCTCGGGGCCGTGCGGATCGACTCCGGCGATCTGCTGCTGGTGGCGCACCGGGTGCGGCAGCAGCTGGACGAGCTGGGCGCGACCGACACGAAGATCATCGTGACCTCGGACCTGGACGAGTATGCGATCGCCTCGCTGGCGGCGGCGCCCGTGGACGCGTACGGCGTCGGTACGCAGCTGGTGACCGGGTCCGGACACCCGACGTCCTCGATGGTCTACAAGCTGGTCGCGCGGGCCGAGTCCGCGGAGCCGAACGCGCCGCTGGTGCCGGTGGCGAAGAAGTCGAGCGGGGGCAAGACGTCCGTGGGCGGGCGCAAGTGGGCCGCGCGGCGGCTGGACTCCTACGGGGTCGCCGAGGCCGAGGTGGTCGGCACCGGTCCGGTGCCGGCGGAGCTGGCGGACCGGCAGCTGCTGGTGGAGCTGGTCAAGAGCGGCGAGGTCGTCGCCCGTGAGCCGCTGGACGCGGCGCGGGACCGGCACACGGCGGCGCGTGCGGGGCTCCCGATGTCGGCCACGCAACTCTCGCGCGGGGAGCCCGTCCTTCCGACGGAGTACGCGCACGGCGCTTCGGGTAGCTAATTGCGGTGTGCCGCGATGCGCCGACTCGTGCCCCCTCCCGTCTCCTCCCCCATGTCAATAGGCTCGGAAGTGCACCGGCCGGGCTTGCCGACCTCATAGCCGAAGGACACCGACCATGCGCCGCGCCTTGATCGTCGTAGACGTGCAGAACGACTTCTGCGAGGGGGGCAGCCTCGCGGTGGCCGGCGGTGCCGACGTGGCTGCCGCCGTCACCGAGCTGATCGGCCAGGCGGCCGGGTCCGGCTACCAGCACGTCGTGGCCACCCGTGACCACCACATCGCCCCAGGCGGCCACTTCTCCACCAACCCCGACTTCGTCCGCTCCTGGCCCGCGCACTGCGTCGCCGGCACGGAGGGCGTCGGCTTCCACCCGAACTTCGCCCCCGCCGTCGCGTCCGGATCCATCGACGCCGTGTTCGACAAGGGCGCGTACGCGGCGGCGTACAGCGGCTTCGAGGGCACGGACGAGAACGGCACACCCCTGGCCGACTGGCTCCGCTCCCGCGAGGTCACCGAGGTCGACGTGGTCGGCATCGCCACGGACCACTGCGTACGCGCCACGGCCCTGGACGCCGCGAAGGAGGGCTTCCGCACCCACGTCCTCCTCGACCTCACGGCGGGCGTGGCCCAGGAGACCACCGAGCGGGCCCTGGAGGAGCTGCGCGAGGCCGGCGTGGAGCTGTCGGGCAAGCCGGTCGTCCAGTGACCCGGTGACGCCCGAGGGCGTGCCGGGCGTCGCGGGGCCGGCGGGACTTTGCGGACACGCCCCAGGGGTCAGGTCTGGGCCGTCGGGCGTCGCAGGAGGGCCCTGATCGGCCGCCACAGTTCGAAGGCGAGGTCCGGACCGGCCACGACACCGTTGTCAGGTGCCGTGCGCCATATCAGGCCGTCGGGGTGGTGCAGGACCGCCGTGATCTCGTCGGGGGACGGCGGGGCGGCGTTGCCGCGCAGGTAGACCGCGCGCAGGCCGAGGTTGCGGAGCCTGGTCAGGGCTCGGGCGCGGTTCGCCGCGTGGACGAGTACGCGGACGGAGCCGGGGCCGTCGGTGGCGGGGCTGGGCAGGTTCAGCGCCACCACCACGGTGCCGTTCGGCAGCTTGCAGAAGCCTCCTGCGGCCATGCGGTCATACCCCCGTGTCGGTCGGTGCGTCGGTCGGTGTCAATAAGAGAACCACAGGACGCACCTAAACACGGATCGGCGGCGACCCGCCAGGGGGTCGCCGCCGATCATGCTCTGACCTGCGAAAACGCGTTTTACTTCGCCGCGGGGCCTACTTCGAGCTCGATCGTCGAGCCGTCCTTGGCCTCCTTGATGATCTTGATCTTGGTGTTGGTGTCAGTGATCTTGACGCCGGCGGTCTTGTTCGTCTCGTCGTAGTAGGTGTTCACCCGGTCGTTGAAGACCGACACCCCCTTCGACGACGGGATGCGCGTCGCGACGTCCGCGTTGTGCAGCTCGATGCCGTCCGTGCGGTACAGGCTGAACGGCGAGTCGTAGGCCTGGATGCGGTTGCGCATCAGCGTGCCGTCGGTCCACTTCAGCGCCTTCGGGTGCGAGTCGACCGGCAGCAGCAGACCCGTACCCGGGTGGACGCTGGTGTTGTTGTCGGCCTGGGAGGTGTCCCACTTCCAGATCAACAGGCCGTTCTGGTACGGGTAGTGCTCCACCCAGTCCGGACGGGTCTTGGAGAAGCCGAAGTTGTACGGGCCGACCTTGAGGGTCTTGTCGTACGACACGTACTGGCGGTTCTCCGCAAGGTAGTACTGCGCGTAGTCCTTGGTGAAGGACGCGCCCATGCGGGAGAAGCCGGTGGCCTTCCAGGCCGCGTCCGCGGACTCGGCGTCGTCGGAGAAGACCGCGGCGCCGTCGGCGGTCACCGTGATGCGGTCGGCCGTGAAGCCCTTCTGGGCCACGCCGCCGTCGGTCTGGTAGCGGAAGCGCAGGTCGATCTTCTTGCCCGCGTAGGCGTCCAGCGGGAACGCCAGCTTCTTGTACGCGCCGGACGTGCCGGTCAGGGCCGGCTTGTCGCTGCCGTCACGCGGGAGCGGCTGGCCGTCCACCGTGCCGTCGACCGGGGTCCAGTTGGCGCCGCCGTCGGTCGACACCTCGGTGTAGAGGTAGTCGTAGTTGGCCTCGATGTCGTACCAGCCGTCGAGCGTCAGGGCCGCCGACTTCTTGCCGGTGAGGTCGACCGAACGGGCCAGCGTGTTCTTGAGGTTGTCGCCGCTGCCGCTCCACCACTGCTTCGCGCCCTGCGCGGGCGCCACGATCTCGGTGGTGACCTTCTTCTTGGGCAGCTCGACCACGAGGGCCTGCTTGTGCTTCGTGTTGTACTCGGCGACGCCCAGCTTGTGCCACGAGTTCGTCGCGGCCTTCGCGGTGTCGTACTTGAGCCAGCCCAGCTGGAGCTTGTCCCAGGCGGTCATGTCGCCGGGCAGGTCGCCGATCTCGTTCTTGCCGGTGCCCAGCCAGGAGCCGGAGGACATCAGGGTCCAGAAGCCGGTGGAGTTCTCACCGCCGCCGGAGGTGTCGTAGTGGTCCGGCAGACCGAGGTCGTGGCCGTACTCGTGGGCGTAGACGCCGAGTCCGCCGTTCTCCGGCTGGACGGTGTAGTCGCCGACCCAGATGCCGGTGTCGCCGATCTTGGCGCCGCCGAGCTTGTTGTCCTCGGGGCCGGTCGCGCCGGCGTCGGTGCCGAAGGCGTACCAGCGGTGGGCCCAGATCGCGTCCGTGCCCTGGGCGCCGCCACCCGCGGACTCGTCCTCACCGGCGTGCACGACCTGGAAGTGGTCGATGTAGCCGTCGGACTCGTTGAAGTCGCCGTCGCCGTCGAAGTCGTAGCGGTCCCACTGGTCGTACTGCTTGACGTCCGCCTTGATCTCGGCGTCGGTCTTCCCAGCCGCCTTCTGCTGGGAGACCCACGCGTTCAGACCGTCGCTGACGACGTTCCACACGCTCGGGCAGTTGGTGCTGCCGCAGGCGTTGTTGCCGTAACGGGCCTCGTTGTAGGGGACCTTGACCCAGTCGGAGACCTCGCCCTCGACCGAGTAGCGGCCGGAGGACTGCTTCTCGTAGTACTTCTTCACCGACTCGGTGTTCTTGCCGGTGCCGAAGTAGAGGTTCTCGAAGTACTTCTGGTCGTAGTCCGCCCGCCAGGCGGTGGAGTTGTCCTTCTTGCGGTCCGGCTTGGCTATCTGGTTGTGCAGCGGGCCGGGCGTGCCGCCGAACTCGCTGGTCTTGTCGCCGAACTCGACCAGGATGGTGAAGATCTTGTCGGTCTTCTCGCGGCCGAGCTCGACGTACTTGCTGTCGCCCTTCTTGCTCTTGAGCTGGACGACGTTCGAGCCGTCACGCTTCTTCACCGTGGACTTGCCGGATATGACCTGCTTCAGGGCCTCCTGCCGCTGGGCCTCCTGGGTCTTGCTCAGCGGGCCTTCGAGGTCGTGCTCGTCGTGGTGGCGGTCCGCCGGGTCGTGCCGGTCCACGGTGGTGGGCCTGGGAGCGGAGGTGTCGTCGGCCTGGGCCACGCCGTATACGGAGACGGTGGCCGTGGCCGCCGCGAGCGCCACGCCGATGGCGGCCGCTCTGAATGTCCAGGGTCTACTGGTCACTTGAGTTCCTCCCCCGCGTTCGAGCGCGCGGAAGGAAGGGGTCCTGGTCGTGGAAGGTCCGCGCGCGCGTGATCAACGCGTGTAGTCAAGTGACGACATTTGACTAGAGGTTTAGAAGAAAAGACAGACCTTGACTTGGACAGGTCAAGTGCACTATGCGGAGTCGACGTTCGTTTTACGGACAACCGATCCGGCGCCCGACAGACATCTGCCGACGTCCGGCAGGCACGTGCCACCGTCCGGTGGGCGCGCGCATATGTCCACTACCTGGACGCCATGACTCCGTGCGCCCCCTGTGCTCCGGGCCTGTTGATTAGGTCACGCTTACCGTTCGTTCCACTCGGGCACCCTGCCGATTAGAGTCGATTGGCGGAACGCCCGGAAGCTGGCGGAATGCCAGGCCGACACCCCCGTGGACCCCCACTTCGAGGACATGATGGCCATGCCCCGTCCGACTGCCGCACAGCTCGCCTACGGTTCCTGCACCGTGATCCTCTCGACCCTCGCCATGCTGCTGCTGTCACAGACGAGTTCGGGCGTGGGGATCGCGATCATCGCCGCCGCGGCGCTCGCCCTCGGGCTGCTGGTCGCCATGACGGTGCCGCTGCCCGGGAAGCGCCCGGCCGCGGTGGAACAGCCCGCGCCCGAGGAACCCGTACGGGCCTCGGTCGCCGCGCCGGCCCCGGAGCCGGTGCGGGAGCGGGCGATCTCCTGACCGCTGGCTGACCCGTCTGCGCCTCGATCGGTGAGGTGCCTCAATTGGTGCTGACCACGACCGTTTTGGCCGCCTTGTCGTGCAGGCCCTGCTTGTAGGGCCGGTCGAAGAGGCTCCAGCCACCCGAGATCACGAGCCAGACGCAGAAGCAGCAGAAGAAGCACGGGATCCACAGCACCGCCGCGCGCATCAACGCGTTCTGCGCGGAGGGCGTGGCGCCGTTGTCGAGGTTGGCCACACGCAGGTGCAGCAGTTTCTTGCCGAGGGTCTGGCCGTTCCGCGCGGTGAGGAAGGTGTCGTAGGCGATGTAGAGGACGGTGGCGACCGCCGACTGCCAGAAGGACTTGCCGGCCTCGATGCGGTCGCCGTCCACGTCGTACTCGTTGACGCCGAAGCCCCAGGTGAGCAGCCAGACGACGGCACCCACCAGGATGATGTCGATGATGCGGGCGAGCGTGCGCTTGCCGCTGTCGGCGAGCGGGGGCATGCCGGCGAGGGGATCGGTGGGGTAGGAGTCGCCGCCGTAGGGGCCACCGCCTTGGCCACCGCCGGGAGGACCGTCGTAGGGCCCGCCGCCTCGGCCACCGCCGGGAGGACCGCCGTAGGAGCCGCCGCCCTGGCCGCCACCGGGAGGGACACCGCCGGGGCCGCCGCCCGGGTATCGCGGGTCGTAGGGCGAGCCCGCGCCCTCACCGGGCTGCTCGCCCGGGGGCCGCTTCCTGAACGGATCGTCTTCCGGGGGCTGCTGACCTGAGCCGGGGGGCGGTTCACTGCTCATGGCCCGAGTCGACCGCGAACCCCCCGGCTCCGCATCCGGCAGGCGGCCGTCCGAGGTACGGATTCACCTGGTGCCGCAGCGGTACGACGCCGTCCCGTGGCGGACGCAGCCGTACTGCTCAGCCGGCCACGAACGTGTGCGCTGCCTTGTCGTGCCAGCACTGGCGCCACGGCTTGTCGAAGAGGCACCAGGCGATGCCGACGATCCCGACGACGAGGAGTCCGGGCACGCTGTAGACCAGCCAGCGGCGCAGGGCCGCGCCGAACTCCGGGGCGTCGTGGCCCTCGATGTCCCGCACCTCGAGACCCATCAGCTTCTTGCCGAGGGTGCGGCCCCACTTGGCGGTCGGCAGCACCTCCGAGACGACGCCGACGAGCAGCAGGACGGCCACGACGATGCCGAGGTACACCGACGTGGTGCCGTCGAGCAGCCAGACGGTGACGGTCTCGCCGGAGAGCTTGGCCGCGTCGATCTTCTCGTTGACGTGGTCGACCGCCTTGATGCCGAGCGGTACGGCGGCCCCGGCGGTGGCGCCGGCGAGGACGAGCGTGTCCAGCAGCCGGGCGGCCAGCCGCTTGCCCAGCCCCGCGGGGCGGGCCGACGCCTGGCGCCGGGCGGCGGCCTGGAACACGTCCTCGGTCGGCGGCTTCCAGGGCGCGACGGGCTGCTCGTCACCGCCCGCTCCGGCCAACCGGTGCACCTGCTGCGCCCACGAGGACTGACCGCCCCCGGGGCCGGGGCTGAGGGGGGTGGCGGAGGCGGCCGGGCCGGGCTGGGGCCCAGCGGACTGCGGGGGGACGGTGGGCGCCGACTGGGGCCCGGACAGTGCCGTCGGGACGGCCGCGGGGGCCTGGGCACCGGGGTCGGCCTGAGCGGCCCGGGCGGCGGCGGCCTTCCCGGCACCGAAGCCGGGGCGGTTGGAGGCGTCGCCGGAGGCGGCCCCGCCGCTCTGCGCGCCGAAGGCGGGTCCCGCCGGGCTGCCCCCCGGACCGGCCTGGGCCCCGAAGCCGGACCCGGCCGGGCCCGCGGCCGCCCCTGGCGGGCCGAATCCAGGCCCTGCCGGGTTCCCGCCGGATCCGCCCGGCCCGCCCTGCGCACCGATCCCGGACCCCGCCGGGCCCTGACGCGGCGACACCGCGCGGAACGTCATCGTGCCCTCGTCGGGGGCATCGGCGGAGGCGCCTCCTGCGGCCTTCCCCGTCGGGCGGCGGAAGACGAACGTGCTGCCGGCTGCCGCGGCGTTCGCCTCCTGGTCGGCGGGCGACGGGGGCTCCCCCTGTGGGGCGGACTCCCCGGCCGGCTGCCGGTCGGCGTGCGGCACCCTCGGGTCCGCGCCCTGCTGAGCCGCTCCCTGCTGGGCTGCTCCCTGCGCGCCCTGCGGTGCACCCCACGAGACGCGGCGGTCCTGGTCGCCGCCGAAACCGGACTGGCGGGAGCGGTCGGCGCCCCAGGCGGACGCGGGTTCGGGACGGCTGCCGTGCTGGGCGTCGGCAGGGGACGGCTCGTCGGCCGGGTCCTCGTCGAAGAAGTGCGGGCCGGTTTCCTCGACCGCGCCGGAAGCGGCGGCGGAGCCGGCGGCGTCGGACCGTTCCGCACCGGGCGGCGGCGCGAGCGTCTCGCCGTCCTTGGGTGCGGGACGGCTGGTGCCCGGTACCCAGGAGGCACCGTTCCAGTACCGGACATATCCAGGAATGGACGGGTCCGGGTAATAACCTTCGCGGGGCCTGTCGTCACCGGGGGCCGGGGTTGGGGCGCTCATCTCCGTCGTCCCGTATCTGCTCGAGGGCCAAATGGGGGCCTCCACATCTATCAGACGTGCGCAACCCCCACCGCCGCTCCCACCGGACCCACCCCTTTCGAGCACTGATGTGCTACGCATCGCGCGGCCCGGCGCCTCCCCCTGCGAAAAAACTTCCGGCAACGCGCGTAATGCCGCCGCCCCCGCGCGCTCTCTCCTCCTGACCGGCCCTCGCGGGCAGCCGTGCAGAGAAGGGAAGACCGCCATGCGCACCGTGGTGGAACGCGAACTGGAGCTGAAACTCGTCCTGTCGCCGGAGCGCCGGATCCCGGTGCCGGCCCGGCTCGGGTACGTCACCGACGATCCGTACGCCGTCCACGTCACCTTCCACATCGACTCCGCGCACCCGGTGCACTGGACGTTCGCCCGGGACCTGCTGGTGGAGGGCGTGTTCCGGCCGTGCGGGCGGGGGGACGTGCGGGTGTGGCCGACGAAGGCGGAGGGGCGCAGCGTGGTGCTGGTGGCGCTGAGTTCACCCGACGGGGACGCCCTGCTGGAGGCACCTGCGGCCCCGGTGTCGGCGTGGCTGGAGCGCACGCTGCGGGTGGTCCCGCCGGGGACGGAGGGTGAGCAGCTCGGTCTCGACGACGAGCTGGCCGAGCTGCTCGCCCGGTGAGGACACGCGAACTTCAGAACAGCTTGCCCGGGTTGAGGATGTTCAGCGGGTCGAAGGCCTGCTTGACGGCCCGCTGCATCTCCATCCCGACGGGGCCGATCTCGCGCGCCAGCCACTCCTTCTTCAGCACGCCGACGCCGTGCTCGCCGGTGATGGTGCCGCCGAGTTCCAGGCCGAGGGCCATGATCTCGTCGAAGGACTCGCGGGCGCGCCGGGACTCGTCGGGGTCGGCCGGGTCGAAGCACACCGTCGGGTGGGTGTTGCCGTCCCCCGCATGGGCGACGACCCCGATGGTGAGCTGGTACTTCTCGGCGATCCGGTCGACCCCGTCGAGCATCTCGGCGAGCCGGGAGCGTGGCACGCACACGTCGTCGATCATCGTCACGCCCTTGACGGCCTCCAGCGCGGTGAGCGACAGCCGGCGCGCCTGGAGGAGCAGCTCGGACTCGGCCGCGTCGTCGGCCGGGACGACCTGGGTGGCACCGGCGGCCTCGCACAGCGCTCCGACGGCGGCGAGGTCGGCGGCCGGGTCGGTGGTGTCGAAGGCGGCGAGCAGCAGGGCCTCGGTGCTCTCCGGGAGGCCCATCTGTGCCAGGTCGTTGACGGCCTTGACCGTCGTACGGTCCATGAGTTCGAGGAGTGACGGGACGTGGCCGCCCTCCATGATGCGGCACACGGCGTCGCAGGCGGCGGCCCCGGAGGCGAACTCGGCGGCCAGCACGAGCTGCCCGGGCGGCTTGGGGCGCAGGCCGAGCACGGCCCGTACGACGATGCCGAGCGAGCCCTCGGAGCCGACGAACAGCCGGGTCAGGTCGTACCCGGCGACGCCCTTGGCGGTGCGGCGGCCGGTGGACATGAGCCGCCCGTCGGCCAGCACCACGTCCAGTCCGAGGACGTACTCGGCGGTGACGCCGTACTTCACGCAGCACAGGCCGCCCGAGGCCGTGCCGATGTTGCCGCCGATGGTGCACATCTCCCAGCTGGAGGGGTCCGGCGGGTAGTACAGGCCGTGTTCCCCGACGGCCCGGGAGAGGGCGGCGTTGATCACGCCGGGCTCGACGACGGCGATGCGGTCGACCGGGTTGATCTCCAGGATCCGGTCCATCTTGGTCAGGGACAGCACGATGCAGCCGTCGGAGGCGTTCGCGGCGCCGGACAGTCCGGTGCGGGCGCCCTGCGGGACGACCGGGACGCGCAGGGCGGTGGCGGTGCGCATCACGTGCTGGACCTGCTCCACCGTGCGGGGCAGGACGACCACGGCCGGGACGCCGGCCGGGCAGAAGCTCGCCATGTCGTGGGCATAGGAGGCCGTGACGTCGGGGTCGGTGAGGACCGCCTCGGCGGGCAGGCCGCTGAGCAGCAGGTCGAGAAGGTTGCCGGTCGTTTCGTCGCTGGGCGCTTCGATACGGCTCATGATCACAGGTTCGCACCCGGGGCCATCGGTGTGAACCCCGTCGGCGGCACCCTTCACCTGCCCGGGTGTGGTCGTCGTACTGACGCACAGTGAGCGCCATGGAGAACCAGCAGAAGCCCCCTGAGGGCCGCTTCCGCACCCGGCGGGTGGTGCTCGCCTCCGTCGCTGGCTGTGCCGTGCTCGGCGGGGTGCTGGTACTGCTGCCGTGGGAGCGCCCGGCCGAGCCCGCTCCGCCGTCGCCGGGGGCGCTGGCCATGGCGGCGGTCAACGCCGGGGTGCCGGCCGCGCTGCCCGACCTGGCGGAGCTGATCGACGAGCGGGAGAAGCGGCTGCGGGCGCATCCGCGGGACGCGCGGTCCTGGGCGGTGCTCGGGGCGGCCTACGTGGAGCAGGGGCGGCGGCTGGCGGACCCGGCGTACTACCCGCGTGCCGAGAAGGCGTTGCGTACGTCGCTGAAGGTCCGGCCGAAGGGGAACACGCGGGCCCTGGCCGGGCTGGCCGCGCTGGCCAACGCGCGCCGGGACTTCCCCGCCGCGCGCCGCTGGGGCGAGGCGGCGCTGAAGCTGGAGCCCCGGCGGTGGACGACGTACCCGCTGCTCATCGACGCCTACACCGGGCTCGGCGAGCACGCGGCGGCCAAGCGGACGCTGGACCGGCTGACGGAGCTGCGCTCGGGGCCCGCCGTGCTGGCGCGGGCCGCGGCCGTCTACCGGGACCGGGGCTGGCGGGAGGACGCGGCGGCCTCGCTGGCGGACGCGGCGTCGGGCGCGCGGGCACCGGCCGAGCGGGCGGCCTATCTGGAGCGGGCCGGGCAGCTGGCCTGGGAACGCGGGGACCTTCAGGACGCGCTGCGGCACTTCCAGGAGGCGGTGCGCCTCGACCCGGACCAGCGGGCGGCGCAGGCCGGGCAGGGCCGGGCGCTGGCGGCCCTGGGCCGCACGACGGAGGCGCTGAACGCGTACCGGGTGGCCCTCACCAAGCAGCCCTGCCCCCGGTACGCCCTGGAGCTGGGTGAGTTGTACGAGTCGCTGGGCATGCCGGAGGCGGCCCGGGTGCAGTACGACCTGCTGCGGGAGCGGGTGCGGGGCGCCGCCGCGGGCGGGGCCGACGAGGAGCTGGTGCTGGGTCAGTTCGAGGCGGACCACGGCGATCCGCGGGAGGCGGTACGGCGGTTGCGGGCGGAGTGGCGCCGCCAGCCCGGGACCGAGGTCGCCGACGCGCTGGGCTGGGCGCTGCACCGGGCCGGGCGCCACGAGGAGGCCCTCCGGTTCGCGGTGCGGGCGACGGAGGGGGAGCAGGGGGGCGGGGTGCGCAGCGCGGTGTACGCGTACCACCGCGGCATGATCGAACGGGAGCTGGAACGGTACGGCGCGGCCCGGCGGCGCCTCGCGGAGGCGCTGCGGATCAACCCGCACTTCTCGCCGCTGCACGTGCCCGCGGCCCGGGCTGCGCTGGAGGCGCTGGGTGAGCCGCCGGTCGACGAGCTGCCGGAGACTGCCGGGGAATGAGGCCGTGCGGGTGCCCCGTGACACCCGCACGGACTGGTGCGGCCGTCGGGGTCAGAGGTTGCCGCGGCGGGCCTGCTCTCGTTCGATCGCCTCGAACAGGGCCTTGAAGTTGCCCTTGCCGAAGCCCATCGAGCCGTGGCGTTCGATGATCTCGAAGAAGACGGTCGGGCGGTCCTGGACCGGCTTGGTGAAGATCTGCAGCAGGTAGCCGTCCTCATCGCGGTCGGCGAGGATCTTCAGCTCGCGCAGGGTGTCGATCGGGACCCGGGTCTCGCCGACCCACTCCCCCAGCGTGTCGTAGTACGAGTCGGGCGTGTTGAGGAACTCCACGCCGGCCGCGCGCATGGTGCGGACCGTCTGGACGATGTCGTTGGTGTTGAGCGCGATGTGCTGGACGCCCGCGCCGCCGTAGAACTCCAGGTACTCGTCGATCTGGGACTTCTTCTTGGCGATGGCCGGCTCGTTGATCGGGAACTTGACCTTGAGCGTGCCGTCGGCGACGACCTTCGACATCAGCGCGCTGTACTCGGTGGCGATGTCGTCGCCCACGAACTCCTTCATGTTCGTGAAGCCCATCACCTTGTTGTAGAAGCCGACCCACTCGTTCATCCGGCCGAGCTCGACGTTGCCGACGCAGTGGTCGATCGCCTGGAAGGTGCGCTGCGCGGGCGGCTCGACCATCGGCCGGGCCGCCACGAAGCCGGGCAGGTACGGGCCGTCGTAGCCGGAGCGCTCGACCAGGGTGTGGCGGGTCTCGCCGTAGGTGGCGATGGCGGCCAGGACGACCGTGCCGTGCTCGTCCTTCAGCTCGTACGGCTCGGCGACCGAGCGGGCGCCGTGTTCCAGTGCGTACGCATAGGCGGCGCGGGCGTCCGGCACCTCGATGGCGAGGTCGACGACGCCGTCGCCGTGCTCGGCCACGTGCCGGGCGAGGAAGTGGCCCCAGTCGCTGGACGGCTTGATGACCGAGGTGAGGACGAAGCGGGCGGAGCCGTTCTCCAGGACGTAGGCAGCGGTCTCGCGGCTGCCGTTCTCCGGTCCGGAGTAGGCGACCAGCTTCATGCCGAAGGCGGTGGAGTAGTAGTGCGCCGCCTGCTTGGCGTTGCCCACGGCGAAGACGACCGCGTCCATTCCCTTGACCGGGAAGGGGTCGGCCTGCCGGGCGGTGTCGGGAGTGTGGTGTGTGGTCTGCGTCATAGCCGCAGGGTCTCCCCGACCGGCAAGGTGCGCAATAGTTTGCGTTTTGGCTGGGCAATCTGGTCAGCATTACGGCCGTATCGGCGGCCCTTCTGTACAGGATGACCATGCCGGGAGGCTGCTGTGGCGATCGATCATCTGGACGGCCGGATCATCCTGCTGCTGGCCCGGGAGCCGCGCATCGGGGTGCTGGAGATGTCCCGGCGGCTGGGCGTGGCCCGGGGCACCGTGCAGGCGCGGCTGGACCGGCTTCAGTCGAACGGAGTCATCCGCGGCTTCGGCCCGGAGGTGGACCCGGCGGCGCTCGGCTACCCGGTCACGGCGTTCGCGACGCTCCAGATCCGGCAGGGCCAAGGCGCCGATGTGCGGGCCCACTTGGCGACCGTTCCCGAGGTGCTGGAGCTGCACACCACCACCGGCAGCGGGGACATGCTGTGCCGGCTGGTGGCCCGCTCGAACGCCGATCTCCAGCGTGTGATCGACCGGGTCGTCGGTTTTGATGGCATCGTCCGGGCCTCCACGGCGATCGTCATGGAGAACCCCGTTCCGCTGCGGATCATCCCGCTGGTGGAGCAGGCCGCGGAGGAGACCTGAAGTCAGGGGTGAGCGCGTGTGAACTTCTGGGAGTATCTGGCCGGCCGGCACCAGCAGCTGCTCACGGACGCCTACCAGCACGCGAGCGCCGTCTTCCAGTGCATGGTCGTCGCGGCCGTGCTCGGGATCCTGATCGGCGTCGCCACCTACCGCAGCGAGTGGGCCGGGAACCTCGCCACCACGGCCACCGCCACCATCCTGACCGTGCCGGCGCTCGCCCTGATCGGTCTGCTCATCCCGGTGGTGGGGCTGGGCGTACCTCCGACGGTGATCGCGCTGACGCTGTACGGGCTGCTGCCGGTCGTGCGCAACGCGATCGTCGGGCTGCGCGGGGTCGATCCGGCGCTGGTGGACGCGGCCACCGGCATCGGCATGTCCCGGTCGGCCCGGCTGCTGCGGATCGAGCTGCCGCTGGCCTGGCCGCCGATCCTGACCGGGATCCGGGTCGCGACCCAGATGCTGATGGGCATCGCGGCCATCGCGGCGTACGCCTCCGGCCCCGGCCTCGGCAACGTCATCTTCCGCGGCCTCGCCTCACTCGGCAGCGCCAACGCGCTCAACCAGGTCCTCGCGGGCACGCTCGGCATCATCGTCCTGGCGCTGCTGTTCGACGCCGCGTACGTCCTGATCGGGCGGCTGACCATTCCCGGGGGAATCCGTGCCTGAGACCGGCGACCACGGGGCCTCGATCGAGCTGGAGGGCCTGACCAAGCGGTACCCCGGCAGTGCGCAGCCGGCCGTGGACAACGTGAGCATGGAGATCAAGGCGGGCGAGGTCGTCGTCCTCGTCGGGCCCTCGGGCTGCGGCAAGTCGACCACGCTCAAGATGATCAACAGGTTGATCGAGCCGACCGGCGGCCGTATCCGCATGGGCGGTGAGGACGTCACCGACATCGACCCGGTCGGGCTGCGCCGCAAGGTCGGTTACGCCATCCAGTCCGCCGGGCTCTTCCCGCACATGACGGTCGCGCAGAACATCGCGCTGGTACCGAGGATGATCGGCTGGCCGAAGGCCCGGATCAGGGCGCGGACCGAGGAACTGCTCGACCTCGTCGGCCTCGACCCCGGCGAGTTCCACGGCCGCTACCCACGCCAGCTCTCCGGCGGCCAGCAGCAGCGGGTGGGCGTGGCCCGGGCCCTCGCCGCCGATCCCCCGGTGCTGCTGATGGACGAGCCGTTCGGGGCGGTGGACCCGATCACCCGTGAACATCTCCAGGACGAGCTGATCCGGCTCCAGCACGAGCTGCACAAGACGATCGTCTTCGTCACGCACGACTTCGACGAGGCGATCAAGATCGGCGACCGGATCGCCGTGCTGCGCGAGCGGTCCCACATCGCGCAGTTCGACACCCCGGAGGCGATCCTCACCAACCCGGCGGACGACTTCGTGTCGGGCTTCGTCGGCGCCGGGGCGGCGCTGAAGCGGCTGAACCTGACCCGCGTACGGGACGTGGAGATCACCGACTATCCGACGGTGATGATCGACGACCCGTTGCAGCAGATCTTCAACCGGCTGCGGGCCGGCGGCATCAACGAGGTCCTGCTGCTCGACCGGCTCGGCCGCCCCTACAAGTGGCTCAGGCGCGGCGACCTGATGCGGGCCCGGGGCTCGCTGGCCCGCGCCGGGACGCTGGTGCACGACACGGTCACCCGGGACGCGACCCTGCGGGACGCGCTGGAGGCGGTGCTCACCGACAACACCGGGCGGGTGGCGGTCACGGGGCGGCGCGGTGAGTACACCGGTGTCGTCGACATGGAGACGCTCCTCAACTCCGTGCACGACATGCTGGAGGCCGACCGGCTGGACGCGCTGGAGCACCAGCACGAGCTGGAGGAACTGCGCGCGGCGCAGACGCACGCGGAGCAGGAGGGCGGCGGAAGCGTCACGGGTGTGGGCGGCTTCGGAGGGACGCGGTGACCGCTCCCGGGCCGGTGCGAGCCGCCCCCGAGCCGGCGGACGAGGAGGAGGCCGAGGCGCCCCGGACGCCACCCGGCCCGCCGCCCCGGCACGTCGGCTGGCAGAAGCTGACCGTGCTGCCCGCCGTCCTGGTGGCCGTACTGCTGGCCACCTGGCTCTGGTTCCGGCAGGCCGACCTGGACGCGCTGACCCGGAACGCCCTGTCGGGCGGCCAGGTCTCCAAGGCCCTGTGGCAGCACATCCAACTGACCGCGATCTCCACGTTCTTCGTGCTGATCATCGCGATCCCGCTGGGCATCCTGCTGACCCGCCCGGCGTTCCGCAGGGCCACTCCGGTGGCGATGGCGTTCGCCAACATGGGCCAGGCGACGCCCGCGATCGGCCTGCTGGCGCTCCTCGTCATCTGGCTGGGCATCGGCCGCAGGGCCGCCCTGATCGGCATCATCGCCTACGCCGTGCTGCCCGTGCTGTCGAACACGATCACCGGGCTGAAGGCGAACGACCCGACGCTGCTGGAGGCGGCGCGGGGCATCGGCATGTCGCCGGTGGGAGTCCTGACCCGGGTCGAACTGCCGCTGGCGGTCCCGCTGATCCTGGCGGGTGTCCGCACGGCCCTCGTCCTGAACGTCGGCACCGCGACCCTGGCGGTCTTCGGCGGGGGCGGCGGGCTCGGCGTGCTGATCACGACCGGGATCACCAACCAGCGGATGCCGGTGCTGGTGCTGGGCTCGGTCCTCACGGTGGTCCTGGCGCTGCTGGTGGACTGGCTGGCCTCGCTGGCGGAGGTGCTCCTGCGGCCGCGGGGGCTCCAGCCATGAGACGGCGTCCGTCCCTGGTGGCAGCGGGGCTGCTGGTCGCGGGACTGCCGGTCGCGGGCTGCGGACTGACCAGCGGCTCCCCCATGGCGGACGACGTGCGGCCCGGGTCGGTCGGGCGGGGCGAGCCGCTGAAGGGCGCGAGCCTGACGGTGACGTCCAAGTCCTTCACCGAGGGGCTGATCCTCGGCGCGATCATGGGCATCGCCCTGGAGGCGGCCGGGGCGGAAGTACTCGACCGCACGGGCATCCAGGGTTCCATCGGCAGCCGCGAGGCCGTCCGCAAGGGCGACGCCGACGCCGGGTACGAGTACACGGGCACGGCCTGGATCACGTACCTGGGGAACAGCAAGCCGGTCACCGATCCGCGCGAGCAGTGGGAGGCGGTCCGGAAGGCCGACGCGGCGAACGGGCTGACCTGGCTGCGGCCGTCGTCCCTGAACAACACCTACGCGCTGGCCATGAACCAGGAGAACGCGAAGAAGTACGGCACGAAGACCCTGTCGGACGTGGCGAAGCTGGCGAAGTCCGACCCGGGGGCGGTGAAGCTGTGCGTGGAGGTCGAGTTCGCGAACCGGGCGGACGGGTTGCCGGGCATGCAGCGGGCGTACGGGATGGAGCTGCCGGCGCGGAACGTCACGCAGATGGACACGGGGATCATCTACACCCAGACGTCGAAGGGGAGTTGCCCGTACGGGGAGGTGTTCACCACCGACGGGCGCATCAACTCCATGAATCTGGCGGTCATGGCGGACGACAGGAAGTTCTTCCCCAACTACAACGCCGCACCGATGATCAACGCGAAGACCCTCAGGCGGTGGCCGGCGATCGCGGATGTGCTGGACCCGGTGACGGCGAGGCTGAACAACACGGTGGCGCGGACGCTGAACGCGAAGGTGGATGTGGAGGGGGAGGATCCGCATCAGGTGGCGTTGGAGTGGATGGTCGAGGAGGGGTTGGTCAGGGAGGGGTGACTTACAAAGAAGCCGTTGCAAAGGCTCCTTTGCAACGCTACCTTTGTACGCATGCCCGAAGAACCGGCTCCCCGACTGCTCGATGCCCGCTCCCTGCGCGGACTGGCTCATCCCCTGCGGATGCAGCTGCTGATCGCGCTGCGGCGCGGCGGTCCCGCCACCGCCTCCCAACTGGCGGAGAAGCTGGGCGAGTCGAGCGGCGCGACCAGCTACCACCTACGGCAACTCGCCGCGCACGGATTCGTCGCGGACGACCCGGAGCGCGGCAAGGGACGGGAGCGCTGGTGGAAGGCCGTGGACCAGGGCGTCCAACTCGACGAGACCCTGATCAAGGACCCGGACCCGGCCGTGCGCGGAGCCGTCGCCGTGTTCCGCTACGAGATCGCGAACGTGCACACCCGAGAGGTCGCGACCTGGCTCGGCACCGCGAGCGACTGGGCCGAGGAGTGGGACGGCGCCACCGATCTGAGCGACTTCACCCTGCGACTCACTCCGGAACTCGCCCGTGAGCTGATCGGCAAGATGCACGACCTGGTTCAGAGCTACCACCCTCTGCCCGAGGGCACCCCGGACGCGGAAACGGTGCGCGTCCACACGCACGTCTTCCCCAGTCAGACGAAGCTGTGAGAGGCCATCACCCATGCACCCGGACATCCACCTCGCCCTGCACCACGCCCGCGCCGCCGACCTCCGTGCCGAAGCCGACGTCCTGCACCCTGCCGCCCGGAACAGACATGGCCTCCGTACCCGCCTCGGCTGGACCCTCGTGGAGGTCGGATTAAGGCTCGCCACCCGGCCGGGGACGGCAGCCGCCGCCCACTAACAGCTGGGCACGGACCCCTTGCCCGTCTCCAGGGCCACCAGGGAACTCACCGTGCTCTTCAGCGTGGTCACCGGAATCAGCCGCAGGCCCTTCGGCAGTTCGGCCCGCGCGTCCGCGCACTCCGCCTTCGGGACGAGGAACACGGTCGCCCCGTCCCGCTTGGCGGCCTGGGTCTTGAGGGCGACGCCGCCCACCGCCCCGACCGTGCCGTCGGCGGCGATCGTGCCGGTGCCGGCGATGACACGGCCCCCGGTCAGATCACCACCGGTGCCGTCACCGTCGAGCTTGTCGATGATCCCCAGGGAGAACAGCAGCCCCGCACTGGGCCCGCCCACGTCCGCGAGCCTCAGGCCGACCTTGACGTCCTTGTCGTCGAGGCCGAGATAGTTCAGCGCGGCCTGCGTCGCCGCGTCCTGGGACTCCTTCATCTGCTTCTCGTTGTGCCGCTCGATCTCCTGGACGGTGTCGCCGCTCGGGTAGATCGCGTCGCGCGGCATGACCGCCCGGTCCGTGCGGAACCAGTTGTCGATGATGTCCGGGAGCGAGACCCGGGTGTCCGGTGAGGTCGCGACGATGGTGGTCATACGCAGCTGGCCAGGGGTGTTCCGGGTCGGCGCGCCCGAGATCGTGATCACCGGGGAGCCCTTGTCCTCGCCGAGCACGTTCGTCGTCTGCCCGGGCTGCGCCACCGAGAACGGCAGCGGCGCGAACACCGCCGTGGCGAGCAGACCCACGACGGGCAGGGCACAGACGGCGATGGCCTGGGGGCGCGTGAGGCGAGAGAACACGGGATCAATCTAACTCGGGCACGGAATCGGGCCGGGCCCAGGTCACCCGGGGCCCGACAGGAGGGATCCGCGCACGTCAGCGCAGCGCGTCCGCGCACGTCAGCGCAGCGCGTCCGCGACCTCTCGTGCCGCCTCGACGACCCTGGCCCCCACGCGCTCCGGCACCACGTCCGCCAGCATCACCACGCCCACACTGCCCTCGACGCCCGTCACACCCAGAAGCGGCGCCGCCGCCCCGCACGCGCCGGCCTCCAGCTCCCCGTGGGTCAGGGTGAAGCCCGGGTCCCTCATCGGGTGCTGCCGGGCCGCGAGTATCGCCTTCCCGGCGGCGCCCCGGTCCAGGGAGTGACGGAAGCCGGCCCGGTAGGCGACGTGATAGTCCGTCCAGGTCGGCTCCACCACGGCCACGGCGAGCGCGTCCGAGCCGTCGACCAGGGTCAGGTGCGCCGTCGCGCCGATGTCCTCGGCCAGCGACCGCAGCGCCGGCATCGCGGCCTCCCGTACGAGGGGATGGACCTGCCGCCCCAGACGCAGCACGCCGAGCCCGACCCGGGCACGTCCGCCCAGGTCACGGCGTATCAGCGCGTGCTGTTCCAGCGTGGCGAGCAACCGGTACACCACGGTCCGGTTGACGCCCAGTTTGAGGGAGAGCTCGGTCACGGTCAGCCCGTGGTCCGTGTCGGCGAGCAGCTTGAGGACACGCAGTCCCCTGTCGAGCGTCTGGGAGGTCTCCGCGGTCACGACGCCCACTCCTTAGTGGTGAGGTCGACGGCCCCCTGGTCGGCGGATGCGTCACCGAGTCCCGTCGGCGACGCGCTTCAGAGGCCGCCGATCGGCCGGCGGCCCGGCCTGTCCGGGCCGCGTCGCTTCACGGCTGCGCTCCGCGGCGGCGCTGCCACGGGGCGTATGCGTAGCCGGACAGTAGCGAAGGGAGTTCGCTGAGCGGAAGGCTCCGTCCAGAATCCGGGCACCGTCCAGGACCGACTGGCGCCCTTTGCCCGCATACGTACGACCCGGGGGTCACTTCATGCGCGTGGCCCACTCCTGCACCTTGGCGATCCGCTGCCGTAGCTGCCCCGCCGTGGCCTCGGCCGCCGGAGGCCCCCCGCACACGCGCCGCAGCTCCGTGTGGATCACGCCGTGCGGCTTGCCGCTCTGGTGGACGTACGCGCCGACCATCGTGTTGAGCTGCCGCCGCAGCTCCATCATCTCCTTGTGGGAGACCACCGGCCGCCGCTCGGCGGGCACTTCGAGCAGGTCGGCCTCCTCGTCCGGCTTCTTGCGGCTGTGCGCGATCTGCCGGGCCTGCCGCTTCTGGAGCAGCAGCTGCACCTGGTCGGGCTCCAGCAGCCCCGGGATGCCGAGGTAGTCCTGCTCCTCCTCGCTCCCCGGGTGGGCCTGCATGCCGAACTCGGCGCCGTTGTACATGACCCGGTCGAAGACCGCGTCGGACTCCAGCGCCTCGAAGGGCAGCATGTCCTGCTCGCCGGTGTCCTCGTCCTGCTCCTTGTTCGCCTCCTCCATCTCCTTCTCGGATTCGGCGTACGGGTCCTCCTCGCCCTCCTTCTTGGGCTTGTCGAGGACGTGGTCCCGCTCGCGCTCCATCTCGTTGGCGAAGGAGAGCAGGTCCGGCACGGTCGGCAGGAACACGGAGGCCGTCTCGCCGCGCCGCCGGGACCGTACGAAACGGCCGACGGCCTGCGCGAAGAAGAGCGGAGTGGAGATGGTGGTGGCGTACACGCCCACCGCGAGGCGTGGCACGTCGACGCCCTCGGACACCATCCGCACGGCGACCATCCACCGGTCGGTGTTCGCGCTGAACTCGTCGATCCGCTCGGAGGCGCCGGCGTCGTCGGACAGCACGAGGGTCGCCTTGCTGCCGGTGATCTCGCGGATCAGCTTGGCGTACGCACGCGCCGAGTCCTGGTCGGAGGCGATGACGAGCGCGCCGGCGTCCGGGATGGCCTTCCTGACCTCGGTCAGCCGCTGGTCGGCGGCGCGCAGCACGGCCGGCATCCACTCACCGCGCGGATCGAGGGCGGTCCGCCAGGCCTGGCTGATGGCGTCCTTGGTCATGGGCTCGCCCAGCCGCGCGGCGACCTCGTCACCGGCCTTGGTGCGCCAGCGCATGTTGCCGCTGTAGGAGAGGAAGATGACGGGCCGGACGACGTTGTCGGCCAGGGCGTTGCCGTAGCCGTAGGTGTAGTCGGCGGCGGACCGACGGATTCCGTCGTTCCCCTCCTCGTACGTCACGAAGGGGATGGGGTTGGTGTCGGACCGGAAGGGCGTACCGGTGAGGGCCAGCCGGCGGGTGGCGGGCTCGAAGGCCTCCAGACAGGCCTCGCCCCAGGACTTGCTGTCACCGGCGTGGTGGATCTCGTCGAGGATGACCAGGGTCTTGCGCTGCTCGACGCGGTTGCGGTGGAGCATCGGCCGCACACCGACGCCCGCGTACGTCACGGCGACCCCGTGGTACTCCCGGCCGAGCGGCCCGGCGCTGTACTCCGGGTCGAGCTTGATGCCTATGCGGGCCGCGGCCTCCGCCCACTGCTTCTTCAGGTGCTCGGTCGGGGCCACCACGGTGACCTGCTGCACGACGTGGTGGTGCAGCAGCCAGGACGCCAGCGTCAGCGCGAAGGTCGTCTTGCCGGCGCCGGGGGTGGCGACCGCCAGGAAGTCCCGCGGCTGCTCCTGGATGTACTTCTCCATCGCGCCCTGCTGCCAGGCGCGCAGCTTGCTGGCGGTACCCCAGGGGGCGCGGCCGGGGAACGCCGGGGACAGGTGGTGCGAGGCAGAGCTGGTGCCGGCGGTGGTAGTCACGGTCTCCGTTGGGGGTCGGGCGGCTCGTTCGAGGGGAGCCTGACGGCTCGGCTACGTATGACAACCGGGCCACCCTACCGGCGGCCCACCACTGCCCATGCGCGGACAAGCCCGGGTCATGCCAGGGTGGGATCCACGTCACAGCCGCCGCAGGCGCTCGGCGATGAGGCGGATGTCGCTCTCGTCCCCGGAGGCGACATCGATGACCAGGGCGTACGCGGTGTCCTGGTCGCAGCCCGTGAGGTCGACGCCGTTGACCCCGAGGAAGGTCGCGGCGGCCAGCCAGGCCGTGCGCTTGTTCCCGTCCACGAGGGGGTGGTTCGTCGCGATGGCGTGCAGCAGAGCGGCCGCCTGCTCGTGCAGGTCCTCGTAGGCCGCCGTGCCGAACATGCGGGCGCGCGGGCGGTGCACGGCGGAGACGAACAGCCCGGTCCGGCGGACCTCGGGGGCACGCCCGCCGAAGGCGATCCGGGCGATCGTCGTGACCTCCGCGACGGTGAGGTGTCTGGTCATTCGCCGAGCCTGCGCAGCAGATCGGCATGCGCGACCGCGAGCGACTCCGCCGTGCCCCGCACCGCCGACGACTCCCGCGCCAACCTGTGCAGTACGGCGTCCAGCGCGATGTCCTCGGGGAGGCGGCCGGTGGCGTCCGCGAGGTCGTCGAGCTCCTGCCGGACGTGCGGCGGGAGGGAGATGGTGAAATCGGTCACGCCGCTGACGATAGGGAGCGCCGTCGGGAACGGGCGACCGTATTACGGCCCGCCCGTGCCGCCCGTGCCGAACAGCCCACCGCCCAACGGCTCTCACCGCTCCCGCAACCGCGTGGTCACCCACGCCCCCACCAGCGCCACCACCGCCATCGGCAGGAACACCGCGGTGAATGCGGCCGGGTGGGAGGCGGTGGTGTCGGTGGGGGTGTGGGTGACCGTGCCGCCGCCGAGGCCGGCGAAGGCGGCGCCTCCGGCGGAGAGCAGGACGACGTTGGAGAGGCCGTCGGAGATCTGGAGGGCGGCGGAGTTGGTGCCGGCCTCCTCGGGGGCGGAGAGCTTGAGCAGGAGCACGCTCGTGGAGGAGATGACGAGGCCCATGCCGAAGCAACCGAAGGCCCAGGCGACGGCCAGGGTCCAGACGGGCACGGAGTCGATCAGCACACTCGGCGCGGTGGCGATGGCCGCCGCCACCAGCAGCATGCCGAGAGTCGTCAACCGCTCCCGATACGCTTCGAACCGCGACCGCGACTGCACCCACGAGCCCAGCGCCCACGTCCCGCCGCCCGCGGCGAGCGAGAACCCGGCCAGTGTCGGACTGAGCCCGCGCTGCGTCACCAGCATCAGCGGCACGAAGGACTCGGCGGCGATGAAGGACCCCGCCGCGACGCCGCGCAGCAGCACGACGGAGGGCAGCCCGCGAGCGGCCCGGTAGGTGCCCCTGGGCAACAGTCCGAGCACGGCCGGCACCAGCAGGGCCAGTCCGGCCGCGCCCGGCAGGAGCGAGAGCGGGCGCAGGTCCTGGGCGGCGTACTGGAGCAGGCCGGCGCCGACGGAGATGGCCAGGGCCAGGCGGATGCGGCGGCGGTCGAAGGAGGGGGGTCGGTCGGATCGGCCGGACGGAGAAGGCTCCGCCGCGGGTACCGGTCCGGCGGCCCGGCGCCGTATCTGCGGCAGCGCGAGCGCGAGCGGGAAGACGACGAGCACGGGTATCCCGATGAACACCCACCGCCACCCGAGCTGCTCGGTCACCGTGCCGGCGGCGAGCGGGCCGACGATCGACGGCAGGATCCAGCTCGCGGCGAACGCGGCCATGATGGCCGGCCGCAGCCGCTCCGGATACGCCCGCCCGACGACGACGTACAGCGCGACGATCACCAGCCCGCCGCCGAGCCCCTGCACAGCCCGCCCCAGGACGAACACCCACATCGCCCCGGCCGTCCCCGACAGCAACAGCCCGGCCCCGAAGGAGGCGATGCCCGTAGTCAACGGCCCGAGGGGCCCACGCCGGTCCGACCACTGCCCGGAGAGCACCATCCCGAACAGACTCGTCGTGAAGTACCCGGAGAACGCGAACGCGTACAGCGGCACCCCGTCCAACTCCCGCGCCGCGACAGGCATCGCCGTACCGACCGCCGTCGCCTCGAACGCGATGAGCAGCACCACGGAGACGATCCCGAAGCTCAGCGCCCGATAGGTCCGCCCCAGCACGGTCTCGTCCGCCGGGGGAAGGGAGGTCAGGCCATCGGCTTCCACGACATCTGCGTCATGCGGCTTCGGGGCGGTCATGACCGCCAGAGTAAGGGCCACACGGCACTTTGACCCCTGTCGCGAGATGGGTCCCCTCATGGGACCTTGGTCGTACACCCCTCCTCTCGGCCCCTTTCATGAACTGCGTATGGCAGTCACGTTGCAGCCCGCCCGATGCCCTTGAGCCCTCACTCCACCCCGACCTACGGTCACTGCACCGAGTTCAGACACGGTCGTGTGCCCGAGCGGTTCAGGGGCTCGTCTGCGCTGCATCCATCAGCGAGCTCCGCTCGCGGGGAGTCACGCGAGTTCGAATCCCGCCACGGCAGTCGAGTCGGTCTCGGTCCCGGCCGTGTGCCCGAGTGGTTCAGGGGCTCGCCTGCAAAGCGAGTTACGCGGGTTCGAATCCCGCCACGGCCTCCACAGGCGTAAAGCGTCAGCCGGCATCGGGAGATGACCAAGCGGGGGCAGCAAGTCACCCATCCCGATTCAGTGCAAGGCCAAGCCCGGCGGTCGCCGAAAGCTGAACGCCGTTGGACGGCGCTTCCAGCCGGCGAGGGAGCTCACCCAGGAGCTGGACTGGCTGCGCGGCTGCGCGGCTGCTCGGTGCCCGGCGCCCACTCCTTCCACCTCGAGCGTTACCCGGAGGGCCGGGAGGCGACGGTCGCCTGGGGCAGCCTCGATCTCAGGTTCGCCAACGACTCCGGCAACGCCGTCTACGTCCAGGCCGAGTCCACCGACACCTCGGTGACCATCACCTTCCTCGGCACCAGGAATTACGACCGGATCACATCGGTCAAGGGGCCCCGCAGCAATGTGAAAGAGCCGGAGCAGAAGGTGAGCGCCGACAAGAAATGCGTGCCGCAGACCCCGCTCGAGGGCTTCGACGTCACCGTCGAGCGGGTCTTCCACAACGACGGCAAGGAAGTGAGGCGGGAGCCGTTCCGCACCCACTACACCCCACGTGACGAGTTCACCTGCGAAACGCCCCGGTGATCCGAGAGTGGCCGGCCTGACCCCCGGCGGTGAAGCTGCTCTCCGTCAATGTCGGCATTCCCCGCCCCAACCCTTGGAAGGGTCTCAGCGCGACAGGCATCGACAAGCGGCCCGTCGACGGCCCGGTCGCCGTCATCGCCCCCGGCCCCAAGGGCACCGGCGCGGTCGGTCTCGTCGGAGACCGGGTCTACGACGTGAAGCACCACGGCGGTTCCGACCAGGCCGCCCGTCCACGCCAGCCGACGACTTCGTCGACGTCAGGTGAGGGTGCCGGACCTGGCTGCGGTTTGCCCCGATACGCCCGGTAGAAGACCGGCTGCCCTGACGGCCGGGCATTGCTCGGAGCGAGGCGACGGCTGCGATCGACTTTGCTCTCGCATACGATAGTCCACATATAGGGCAAAGAGGCAGTCATGACTGAGAAACCGATCAACCCGCCCGTATCGGACGTGACCTCGTCAGGACCCGAGAAGGCCAGCGTCGGAATTCACGGCATCACCGAATCCGCGCGGTATTCCATGGCCGAAATGGGGCCGAAGCGGAGTCTGCAGACGCTGTTGAAGGTGAACCACGTAGACGGTTTCGACTGTCCGAGCTGTGCGTGGGGCGACCCCGATCCCGACCACCGGAAGATCGCGGAGTTCTGCGAGAACGGCGCGAAGGCCGTCGCCTGGGAGGCCACACGCAAACGCGTCGACGCGGCGTTCTTCGCCGAGCACTCCGTCGCTGACCTGCGGGAGCGGGACGGTCACTGGCTGGAGTCGCAGGGCCGGCTGACCCAGCCGATGCACCTCGCCCCCGGCGCGACGCACTACGCGCCCATCTCGTGGGAGGACGCGCTCGCGCTCACCGCCGATCGCCTGCTCGGCCTCGCCGATCCGAACCGTGCCGTCTTCTACACCAGCGGCCGGACGAGCAACGAGGCCGCCTTCCTCTACCAGTTGCTGGCGCGCAGGCTCGGCACGAACAATCTGCCCGACTGCTCGAACATGTGCCACGAGTCGAGCGGCGAGGCCCTGAGCGCGACCATCGGCGTCGGAAAAGGTCTCATCACGATCTCCGACATCACCGATTACGCGGACTTGATCATCATCGTGGGCCAGAACCCCGGCACCTGCCACCCCCGCATGCTCAGCGCGCTCGAACAGGCCAAGCGGCGCGGCGCCCGCATCATCGCAGCCAACCCGCTCCCCGAAGCCGGGTTCGGCCGCTATCACAACCCACAGACCGCGCGCGGCCTGGTCGGCCCGGGCACGCAGCTCGCCGACCGCTGGCTCCCCGTGCGCATCAACGGCGATCTGGCCCTTTTCGCGGGCCTGAACCGTACCCTGGTCGACCGGGAGGACTCCCAGCCGGGCTCCGTGCTCGACCACCACTTCATCGACCGGTACTGCGACGGCTTCGAAGCGGCCGCGACATCATGGCGTGCCCTGGACTGGTCGCAGATCGAGACGATGGCCGGCCTGCCCCGCCGCCTGATCGAGGACTGCGCGGCCGACGTGCTCGCCGCGGACAGCGTCATCGTCTGCTGGGCGATGGGCCTCACCCAGCACCGCAACGCCGTGGCAACCATCCGCGAGATCGTCAACTTCCTCCTGTTGCGCGGCAATATCGGGCGCCCCGGTGCCGGGCCCGCCCCGATCCGCGGGCACAGCAACGTCCAGGGCGACCGCAGCATGGGCATCTGGGAGAGGATGCCGCAACCGTTCCTGGACAGGCTCCGCGACGAGTTCGGGTTCGATCCGCCCCGTGCCCACGGCCTGGACACCGTCGGCTCGATCAAGGCCATGCGCGACGGTGAGGTCGACGTGTTCATGGGCCTCGGCGGCAACTTCGCCGCGGCCACGCCGGACACGCAGGTCACGGAGACCGCGCTGGCCAACTGCGCCCTCACCGTCCACGTCGCGACCAAGCTGAACCGGTCCCATCTGTGCCACGGCACCGAGGCGTTGCTTCTGCCCTGCCTCGGCCGCACCGAGCGCGACCGGCAGGTCTCCGGTGAGCAGTTCGTGACGGTCGAGGACACGATGGCCATGGTGCACTCGTCGCACGGACGGCTCCTTCCGGGATCACCGCACCTGCGCAGCGAGGTCGCGATCGTCGCCGACCTCGGGCACGCTCTCTTCGGCGACGACCTCGGCTGGCGCGGCATGCGCGACGACTACGCCGTGATCCGCCGCCACATCGAGCACGTCTGCCCCGGATTCCACGCATACGAGGAGCGCGTCCGGCAGCCCGGCGGCTTCATGCTCCCCCGGGCACCGCGCGACTCCCGCACCTTTCCCACGTCGACCGGCAAGGCGCAGTTCACGGTCAACCCACCGACCGCGCCCGAAGTTCCGCCGGGACACCTGCTGCTGACGACGGTACGGTCGCACGACCAGTTCAACACCACCGTCTACGGCCTCGACGACCGTTACCGCGGCATCAAGGGAGGACGGCGGGTCGTCTTCCTCAACCGGAAGGACCTCCGCGACCTCCACCTCCACGACGGCGACCTGGTCGATCTGATCAGCGTCAACCCGGACGGTGAACGCCGCGCCCCCGGCTTCCGCGCCGTCCGCTATCCGACGCCGCGCGGCTGCGCCGCCGCCTACTACCCGGAGACGAACGTGCTGGTCGCCCTGGACTCCACGGCCGAGACCAGTAACACGCCGGTGACCAAATCCATCGTGATCCGCATCGAACCCTCCGACGGGGGAGCTTCGGTGTGACGGTCAGGTCAGAGGCGGGACTCACCCTGCTGTGAGGTCGGGTCCTCGGTCCCGGCGGCCCGGATCCGGAGACCAAGCCCTTGGTGGAGGTCCTCGCGGCCGCCAACGACGGGGGGCCTCACCGAAGGCTCTCAGCCCGGCGAAGTTGCCACGTTCCATGTACTGCCGTGGCGTCAGCGGGCGTTAGTCTCCGGATTCGTCGCGGACCCGGCGCTCGCCCGGGCCCTGTACGCGTGAGCCGCCGAAGCCGGTGGGTCAACACCGGGATGGGGAACTGGGTGCCGGGCTCGCGGTGCGTCGGATCCTGCCCGGGTGCGACCGCCTGGCCGTGCGCAAGGTCGCCCGGGCCTGGCAGGTCACGCTCATCGACCCGGTATGGGGGCGCAACACGGTGCTCTGGCCCGTCCTCGGCGAGGTCCTCGGCTCCTGGCACACGGATGCGCCAAGTCGGCGTCTGAATCGGCAGTAGAAAGTGCCCGGCCCGGGACTGCCGTCAACAGCCCCGGACACCGGACCATCATCCACCCGGCGCCCCGCCTCGTGCGGGGCTCCGGCCGTTCCCGGACGCACAGACCATCGGGTCCAGCGACCACAAGCGCTGCGGGTCACCTCAGCCACGCCAGGCCACGCAACCCACGTCCACGTACCAGCGGTGCCAGGCGGGCACCATGTGTGCGGGTACCGGCATGTCCGGTTCCAGGAGGACGTGCCAGCCGTAGTAGGTGACACGCCGATCACCCACGAGCCCGCAGTTGGGGCAGACGGGCGGAGCGGGCGGCTCGGGCCCGGTGGCGCCTTCCATCGCGGCCTGGGCCCGGTCGGTCTTCTCCCAAGGCCGTGGGGCGTCCGGTGGCCGCTGCCGGTGTCCGTCGGGTCGGGTAACGGGATGACGCTCGACTCGTCTGTGTCCCCCCATGGCGCGAGCATGTGCGCGGGCCGGTGACCGGGAAAGGGCGCGTTCAGGGCGCAGCGGGGCAATCCGCCGGGCGTCAGGACTCGGTGCACAGCCCCGGACGCGGCTCCGTAAAGTCGCGCACAACCCTCGGCGTCTCTCACGTGTCCAGGACATGACCGGTAGCCGACGTTCCGGTCGTCTGGCCCACTGTTTCGACGAGGAGAATCACCGTGCACCTCCGCCCCTCGGCAGCCGTCCTGGCCGCTGCCGTGATCGCCGTCGCCGGTCCCGCCGTCGCCGCACCCCTGGCGCAGGCCGAGGAGGGCGCGCCCGAGCTGGTCGTGTCGGCCCTGCCTTCCGCGACTCCCAAGCCCGGTGAGGTGTACGACAAGTCCGTCACCCTCACCAACAAGGGCACGGCCGCCGTGGACGGAGTCACCTTCCGGGTCCGCCTCACGCGCGGGCTGGACTTCCCCGAGCAGGTGAAGGGTTGCAGCTACTCGACCGTCAAGGACCAGGTGCGGCAGGCGCTCTGCGAGCTCGACACGGTCATCGAGCCCGGCGCCTCCGTCACCACGCCCGTCCGGTTCAAGGCGCTGGACAACGCCCTGATGGAGGCCGTCGAGTACGGCACGAGCGCGACCGGTGACGCCCCGGGCGAGGGGTACGACGACAGCTACCGGCGGCTGACCCTGACCGCGGACAACACCGCCGACCTCGTCGCGGTCGGCGAGGACACCGAGGCGCTGCCCGGCGAGGAGCAGTCGGTCACGGCGACCCTGCGCAACGACGGCCCCGGCTGGGTGCAGAACCAGGAGAGCGACGACCTCCCGGGCCTGCTGGTGCAGATCCCGCCGGGCACCGTCGCCGTCGGCGTGCCGAAGGACTGCGCGCCGTTCGGGATCGACGGGCCGAGCGGACCGCAGGGGACCACCGGCAAGCCCAAGTACGTCTGCTGGCCGCAGGACGGGACCCTCGACGTGGGCCAGTCCCTGGCGTACACCTTCACGCTGAAGATCGAGAAGTCGGCGCAGGACCCCGAGGGCGAGGTCAAGGCGTCGTCCGTCTACGACATCGCCCCCGCGTACGACAAGAACCGCGCCAACAACACCGCCCTGATCAGCATCGACCTGCCGAGCGACAACGAGCCCGGGCCGAGCCCCTCGGACGGCGCCGACGGCGGCTCCGGCAACGGCGGGAACGGCGACGGCGGGAACGGCAACGATCCGGAGGGCCAGGCAGCCGGCGGCACGGGTGCCACGGCCTCCCCCTCGGCGTCGGCCTCGACCGGCACCACGACGAGTGGTTCCGGCGGCACCACGACCGGCGGCACCACCGGCGGCAACCTCGCCTCCACCGGCTCCGACGGCACCCCGCTCCTCGCCGGTGCCGCGGCCGCCGCCGCGGTGATCGGTGGCAGCCTGGTGTTCGTCGTACGCCGCCGCAGCGCCGCCGGGTCCGCCTGACGGCAGCGCCGTCAGAGCACCCCGCCCGCCTCGTCCTGGAACGCGTCCGTCCAGTAGTGGCGGCCCGATCTGCCCGCCGTGACGCCCGTCGGGTCGACCGCGGAGAGGACCTGGAGCATCGTCATGGCCAGCTGGTCGTAGGTGTCCGTCGTCAGCTCGTGGTCGGACTGGGCGTCGATCGCCCGCTCGCGGTGCAGGAGCCAGAGAGTGAAGGCCAGGGTCGACACGTCCGTGTTCAGCGGGGACAGCGTCGCCTCGGGCTCGCTCCAGTTCAGGACCGCGCCCGTCGCGCCGTCGACGACCAGGCTGTTGTCCTCGACGAGGTGGCCGAGGCGTATCAGGCGGTGGGCCCCGGCGGGGAGCTCCGCGGGGCCGTCGGTGTCGGCGTGGTACTCCGCGAGCGTCGCCAGCGGGACGTCCGTGTCCAGGGAGAAGACGTGGGCCTCCTCCGGGAGGCCCACCTCGCGCAGGAAGCGGCGGGTCGGCTCGTGCGTGAGGGTCGCGGGGAAGTCGACGTCCTCGAAGCGGGCCACCTTGCCGGGGCCGAACTCCTGGTCCAGGAGGCGGTGCGGGAGGTCCAGGGACAGGCCGGACGTGCCGCCCCGGCCCGCGACCAGGGAGAGCGGGCGGATCAGTGCCGCCATCTTCCAGAACGGGGCCGGCTCGCCGTCCGCCCCGTCCCGGAACACCGCCAGCAGGTGCTGGGAGGCCTCCGCCACCGCCTTCGGGCCGAAGCGGCCCGCGTAGGAGGCGAACTGGCCGCGCAGACCCGCCAGTTCGTCCGTCGCCTCGGCGAAGCGCACCAGCGTCCGCAGCGACGGCGCCAGGGGGCGGCGGTCCATCAGGTCGGGGCGGTCGTGCAGGAAGTACGTCGTCGAGATCTCGCCCGTCGCGCCGTCCAGCAGGACCGACTCCGTCTCCAGGCCTCCGGGGCCGAGCAGTCCGCCTATCACGAGCTGCTCGCGCAGCTCCGCCGACAGCCGGTCCTCCGGATCGCCCGTCGAGTCCGCCACCGTGCGCAGACCCTCCCGGCCCAGCCCGGCGAAGCTCAGCACGCCGCTGTCGCACGGCAGTCCGGGCCCGGTCAGCCAGTGCCGCGTCGACGCGTGCGTCACCCACGGATCCAGCTCGGACTCGGTCAGGGTGATCACCGCGGAACCGGCGTCGGTCGTACTCATGGGCTCCCCCGCATGTGCTTGCTCACCGTCCCCTGGCGGAGCACGGCAGTCCGCCCGGCCAGGCCCGGCAGCCGTCCCCCACTGCCCAGAACAGTACGCCCCACCACTGACAACGCCCCGGAACAGCGACGCGCGCCCCGGCGACCACACGCGTCCACCTCACAGGACGCTCAGAGCACCCTCGCGCGTTCCCTTTCCGCCGAAATCGCTTTCATTCTCTGGCGCGGCGTCAGTTTCATGCGGGCGGAGCGAATGGGCGGAGCGAAGTCCTATGCGCGGGGTCCGGGCCGCCCCCGGGGCGGCACCGGCCTCAGGACCGTTCCGTGACCACCGCGGCCTGCGGGCGGATCGGCAGGCGGTTCACGGGGCGGCCCGTGGCGGCCCGTACGGCGGACGCGATGGCCGCCGGGGACGTCACCACGGGCACCGCGCTGACCGCCTTCGCCCCGAAGGGGGCGACGACGTCCCGCTCCTCGACCAGCCTGACGATGCGGATGTCGGGCGCGTCGAGGGCCGTCGGGAGGGCGTAACCGGTCAGGTCCGGGTGGCGGATCAGGCCGCGCGGGGTGCGCAGGTTCTCGGTCAGCGCGATGCCCACGCCCTGGGTCACGCCCGCCTCGATCCGGGCGGCCAGCTGGGCCGGGTTCAGGATCCGCCCCACGTCCTGGGCGACGGCCAGTTCCACGACCCGTACGGAGCCGATCTCGATGTCGACGTCCACCACCGCGCGGATCGCGCAGAAGGACATGCCGACGAAGGCGTCGCCCTGGCCGGCCTCGTTCAGCGGCTCGGTCGGGTGCGGGCGGCACTGGGCGGTGGCCCACAGTTCCTTGCCGTCCAGCGCCTCGGTGACGGTCGTCGACAGGACGCCGTCGTACGACGTGATCTTGCCGTCGGTGATCTGGAGCAGCTCCGTGGACATGCCGAACTTGTGGGCGAGCGGCTGGAGGAGCTGCGTGCGGACCATCTTGGCCGCGCGCTCCACCGCGCCGCCCGACACCCAGGTGTGCCGGCCGCGGCAGCCCGCGCCCGCCGGGGGCTGGTCGGTGTCGACCGGCGCCACGTGCACCTCGTCTATGCCGAGCGTCTCCTGCACGATCTGCCGGGCCAGCGTCGTGAAGCCCTGGCCGGTCTCGACTGCCGCGCACAGCACCGTCGCCACGCCGTCGTGGACCTTCACCGTCGCCGTGGAGACCTCGTCCGCGCCCTCCGCGCCGAGCATGTGCACCATGCCCACGCCGTAGCCCACGCCCCGGCGCACCGCGCCCGGTTCGCCCGCGCCCTCGGGGCCGCCGGGCAGCAGCCACTCCTCCTCGGGGGTGTCCTTGGGCAGCGGCGGGAGCGGGAAGTCCCGCACGGCCTGGAGCAGTTCGGCGACGGGGGCCGGGCAGGTCACGGTCTGGCCGGTCGGCAGCACGTCGCCCGTCGCCATGGCGTTGCGCAGCCGCACCTCGGCCGGGTCGATGCCGAGCTTCTTGGCGATCTTGTCCATCTGCGCCTCGTAGGCGGCACAGACCTGCATGGCGCCTTCGCCGCGTACGTGGCCGGACGGGGGGTTGTTGGTGCGTACGGCCCAGCCCTCGATGAAGGCGTTCGGGACGACGTACGGGCCGCAGGCGAACGCGACGGCGGCGGCCAGGGCGTCGGCGGAGGTGTCCGCGTAGGCGCCCGCGTCGAGCAGGATCTGCGCCTCCACCTTCACGAGTCTGCCCTCGGCGTCGGCGTGGTGGCGGTAGCGCAGCAGGGTGGGGTGCCGGTGGGTGTGCCCGAGGAAGGACTCCTCGCGCGTGGCGGCGAGTTTCACCGGGCAGCCGGTGCGCAGCGCCAGCAGGCCGAGCGGGAGCTGGAAGCTCTGGTCCTCGCGGTCGGCCGTGGCGCCGGGGACACCGGTGACGACGACCTTGACCCGCTCGGGTTCCAGGCCGAAGGCGGCGGCGGCCGTGTCGCGGTCGGCGTGCGGGTCGGTGGAGGCGAGGTACAGCTCCACACCGCCGTCCGGGCGCGGTACGGCCAGGCCCGCCTCGGCGCCGATGGGCGCGGGGTCCTGGCGGCCGATGCGGTACAGGCCCTCGACGACGATCTCGCCGGCCGCCTCCGGGTCGCCGTGGCGCAGCGGGATGTGCCGGATCAGGTTGCCGTCCGGGTGCAACGGCTCCGCCTCGAAGGCCTGCTCCGGGTCGGTGACCGGATCGAGCACCTCGTACTCGACGATGACGGCGGCGGCGGCCATCCGCGCGGTGTCCGGGTGGTCGGCCGCGACGGCGGCGATGGGCTCGCCGTGGTGGCGTACGACCTCGGAGGCGAAGACCGGACGGTCGGCCTTGCCGCGGCCGTGCAGCGGGCTGCCGGGGACGTCCTCGTGGGTGACGACGGCGCGTACGCCGGGCATCTCGCGCGCGTGGGAGGTGTCGATGGAGACGATGCGCGCGTGCGGGTGCGGTGAGCGCAGCACGGCCGCCCACAGCAGGCCCTCGGCCCACAGGTCGGCGGCGTACGGGAAGGTGCCCTCCGTCTTCGCGCGGGCGTCGGCGGGAGGGAGGGAGGCGCCCAGGCCGTGGGGCAGCGGTTCGGGGGCGGGGGCGGCCTCCGCGGCCTGTGCGACCTGCGCGGTGGCTGCTTCGTTGCTCACGCGGGGCCTCCGTCCTGGCCGTAGGGCTGGTCATGGGGGTCTGGAGTGTGCGGGTCCGGAGTGTGCGATTCCGGGGGCGAGCCGAAGGCCGACGCGTTGACGCCGCCGGCGCCCGGGCCGGCCTGGTGCGGGATACGGGCCCCGTCGGTGTCGCCGTCGGCGGGCGCGCTGTGTGCCTCGCGTTCGGCGACGACCTCCTTCACGGCGTCCACCACGCCCCGGTAGCCGGAGCAGCGGCACAGGTTGCCGCACAGCGCCTGGCGGGTCTCCAGCTCGGTGGGCGCCGGGTTGCCCTCCAGGAGGTCGTGCACGGTCATCGCCATGCCGGGTACGCAGAAGCCGCACTGCACGGCGCCGCAGCGCGCGAGCGCCCGCTGCACGTCCGAGGGCCGGCCGTCCTCGGCCAGGCCCTCGACGGTACGGACCTCGCTGCCGGCGGCGGTCACGGCCGGGACCAGGCAGGACGCGACGAGCCGCCCGTCGACCTGGACGTTGCACGCGCCGCACTCGCCCTGCGAGCAGCCGTCCTTGGCGCCCGCGAGACCGAGCCGCTCGCGCAGCACGTACAGCAGGGACTCGCCGATCCACGCGTCGGTGACGGGGCGGTCGGTGCCGTTGACGCGCAGGACGTAGGAGGCGAGGGGGTGTTCCTCCTGCGGGGCGGTGGAGGGCGCGTCCTGGGACGCCTCGCCCTCGGTGTCGCCCGAGTCGTGCGAGTCGTGCGACACGGCGGACAGGTCCTGCGGCGCCGGGTCGTTCGGGGTTTCGCCGTCGGCGGCCTCCGGCCCGGCGCCCGGGCCCGCCTCGGCCGGGAGGGGCCCGGCGGACGGCTCGGCGGGGGCGTCAGAGCCCTCTGCGGCCTCTGGGGCGCCCTCGGCGGCCTCACGGTCGCCAGGAGCGCCCTGTGGGGCTTCCTGGGCGGCCTGCGGGTGCGCGGCGGCTTCCACGTGCGCCTCGGGCTCGGGCTCGCCGGGGGTCTCCCCCGGGGCCTCGGGGTACGGCTGGGGGGACGCGGGCTGTTCGTGGGTGTGCGCCGGGCCGTGCGCGGCTGCCCCGGGGTGTTCGGGTGCGTCATCGGCCGCAGAGGGGTGCTCGGTCGGCTCACCGACGTGCCCCGACGGCTCGGGAGCGTGTCCGGGTGGGCCGGAGGGCTCCGGGCCGTGGTGGTTCGTGAAGGCGTGCGGCTGCGGGCGGTGTTCGGTGAAGTCGGACGACTCCGAGCCGCGTTCCGCGAAGCCGGACTGGTCCGCCCCCTGGCCGGGTGCGCCATGCGACTCCGGCCCGTGATCGGCGTAGGCCGGCAGCTCCGGGCGGTGGTCGGCGAAGGTGGACGGATCCGAGCCGTGGTCCGTGAAGACCTGGCGGGGAACGCCGTGCGGCTCTGAGCCGTGGCCGGGTGCGCCGTGCGACTCCGGGCCGTGGCCGGGCACGCCGTGCGACTCGGAGCCGCGGCCGTGTACGCCGTGCTGCTCGGAGCCGTGGCCGGGCACGCCGTGCGACTCCGGACCGTGGCCAGGTGCGTCGTGCGCCTCGGAGCCGTGGCCAGGTGCGCCGTGCGCCTCCGGACCGTGGCCGGGTGCGCCGTGCGCCTCGGAGCCGTGGCCAGGTGCGCCGTGCGTCTCCGGGCCGTGGTCCGTGAAGCCGTGCGGATCCGGGCCGTGGTCGGTGAAGGCCGGCTGCTCCGGGCGGTGGCCGGCGAAGGGAGACCGCTCCGGCCCGTGGTCGGTGAACGCCGGCTGCTCCGGCGCGTGGCCGACGCCGTCGGCCGGCTGGGGTGCGTGACCGGCGCCGGGCATCTCCGGCCCGTGGCCGCCCGACCCGGACGGTTCCGGTCCATGGCCGCCCAACCCGGACGGCTCCTGCGCGTGACCGCCGAACCCGGACGACTCCTCGCCGTGACCGCCGGCCCCCGACGACTCCTGCCCGTGACCGGCGAAGCCGGACGACTCCGGCGTCTGTCCCGCTCCCTCCGGCCACTGCGGCGCGTGACCCGTGCCGTCGGTCGCTCCCGGGGCGTGGCCGGCCGCCGGGTCCGACTCCTGCGGCATGGGCCCGGCGGGCTGCTGCTCCGGGGCGTGCGGGTTCCGCGCGCCCGGGTCCGGTGCGTACCCCGAGGCCGGTCCGGCAGCACCCGGCTGTCCGTGTCCGTGTCCCTCGCCCTGCTCGTGCCCGTGCTCGTGCCCGTGCGGATATCCCGGCCCGAGCTGCTCCTGCCCCGCCGTGTCCTGCGGGACCTCCTGCTGTCCCCACGGCCGGCCCGCCGCCTGGGTCGCCCACGGTGCGGGCGCGCCGCCCGGCAGCGTGGGCGGCGGCGTGCCGCCCCACTGTTCGACGAGCGAGGACGTGGTGAACTCACCCGACTCGTCCGGAAGGTCGCCCCCGGCGACGGGGATGGACCACTGCCCGGTCACGTCATGGCCGGGCGCGGTCTCCGCCGCCGCGGCATCCTCGAAGTGCCACTGCCCGGTGGCTCCCGGGTTGTACGTGAAGCGGTCACCGCCGTGCCGCCCCGCCTGCGCGTCGGAGCCGTACGGCGTGCCCGATCCGTACGGCGCCTGCGAGCCGTACGACGGCTCCCCCGTGTCGTGTCCGGACTGCTGGTGACCGCCCTGCTCGTGGCCCTGCTGGTGTGCCGCGTGCGGGTCGTGCCACTGGGCGCCGTCGACGGGCGCGCCGGGCACCGGCCACCCGCCCGGGGCCGCCGGGTCGGTCCCGGCGGTCGTGGCGGGGTCGACCGTTATCTGCGGCGGTACGTAGCCGTGGCCGGGCGCGGCGAGGGGACTGTCGGCGGCCAGCAGGGCGTCGACGCCCCCCTCGGGGAGTTCGACGAAGGCGGTGGCGCCGTCGTCGTACTCGCCCTGGGGCAGCGGGTCCCAACGGCTCCCGCCCCGGGGCGTGCCCTCTCCGTGCTGGTCGTCGGTCACGACAGCGCCCTCCCCAGTGCTCGTCGGGCCAGCGCGGCGACGGTGCGCCGCAGGTGCAGTACGGCAGGCGGAAGCTGCGGTACGGAGCCGTCCTCGGCCGGGGCCGCGTCGGGGATGCAGGCCGCGGCGACGTACTCGCCGAAGGCGTTCAGCGCCTCCGGCACGAGCGCGCGGTTGTTGTCCCAGTCGATGAGCCGGCCGACCCACTGCTCGGCCTCCAGGGGCCGCAGCGGCATCGGCGCTATGGCGCCCACCGCGCAGCGCACACCCCGGCGCGCGGGGTCCAGGACCAGGGCCACGGACGCCACCGCGCGCCCCGGGCCGGTACGGCCGGTCGCCTTCAGGAAGACCTGCGGGGCGTGCAGCAGCGGCACGCGCACGTAGCCGATGAGTTCACCGGCGCGCAGCATGTCCATCCCGGCCAGCAGGTGCGACACCGGGAGTTCCCGGCGGGCTCCGCCCGGGCCCGCGATGATCAGGGTCGCCTCCAGGGCGGCCAGCACCGGCAGCGCGTCCCCGGTGGGGGCGGCCGAGGCGATGTTGCCGCCCAGGGTGCCCGCGTTGCGGATGTGCGGCGGGCCCGCGGCGCGCGCTGCGGCGGCGAGCGCCGGGATCAGCGCCGCGAAGTCGGGGCGGCCCATGCGCGCGTGCGTGAGGCCCGCGCCGAGCAGCGCGTGTCCGTCCAGGTACTGCCAGCCGCGGATCTCGCTGATCTTGCCGAGTCCCACCAGCGCGGCGGGCCTGAGCTGCCCGGAATTGACGGCGGCCATCAGGTCGGTGCCGCCCGCGACGGGCACGGCGGCGGGCACGGCGGTCAGTGCCGCCACGGCCTCGTCCAGCGTCGTGGGCAGCGTGACGGCCTGCGCCGCCTGCGGTGCGTGCGTGGTCAAACCGGCTGCCCCTTCCCGCTGCCCCACCTGGTCCCACCTGTGCTGCCGTACGGTACGTGCTGACAGGGCGGACGTGGCAACTCTGGCACATCTTGGCGAGAGCCGAAGACACGGGTCCGCTAGGAGGCATTCGCCCACCTCACCGGAGAGATGGTCCGTTTTCGCACTGGTTCGCCGGTGCGTGTCGATTGGCACTTTCGGTGACCCTTGTGCGCATTTTCCGTGGCCTGTTCGAGCTGTTCGGTGACGGGGGCCGGGCGCTACCGGTGGGGCGGCGGGCCGTCGATCGGGCGGCCCAGCACCCCGGGGCGCCGCTGCCAGGGCAACGGTCCGGCGGGTGGCCGGTAGGCGACGCCGAGGGCGTCGAGGCGCCGGTAGTGGGCGGTCATACGGCGCTCGAAGCCGGCGAAGTCCCGTTCCGCCGGGGCGGGCAGGACGCTCCAGGCGACCTCGGCGAAGGCCGCGAGCCGGGGGAACGTCTGGTAGTCCACGCGTGCGGGGTCCTCCATCACCTCGGTCCACACGTTGGCCTGGGTGCCGAGCACGTGCCGGGCCTCTTCGGGCGTCAGCTCCGGCGGCACGGGCTCGAACCGGTAGACGTCCTCCAGGGTGCGCACCCACCCGATCGGTACCGGCTCGTCGGGGCCCGGGTCCTGACGGTGGTCCAGATACACCTGCTGCTCGGGGCACATGACGACGTCGTGGCCGGCCCGGGCGGCGGCGATGCCCCCGGCGTAGCCGCGCCAGGAGGACACGGCCGCGCCCTTCGCGAGCCCGCCCTGAAGGATCTCGTCCCAGCCGATCAGCCGGCGCCCGCGCGCGGTAAGCCACGCGTCGAAGTGCCCGATGAACCAGGACTGGAGCTCGTCCTCGTCCGCGAGGCCGAGTTCCCTGATGCGCGCCTGGGCGGTCTCGGACCGCCGCCACTGGTCCTTGGGGCATTCGTCGCCGCCGACGTGGACGAACTCCGACGGGAACAGCTCCAGCACTTCCTCGAAGACGCCCTCGTAGAAGCGCAGGGTGTTGTCAGTGGGGGCGAGTACGTTCGGGTTGATTCCCCAGGTGTCCCAGACGGAGAGGGCGGTGGTGTCGATGACGTCGGTGTTGCCGAGTTCCGGGTACGCGGCGATGGCGGCCTGCGAGTGGCCGGGGACGTCGATTTCGGGGACGACGGTGATATGCCGCTCGGCGGCGTAGGCGACGATCTCCCGGATGTCGTCCTGGGTGTAGTAGCCGCCGTGCGGCTTCTCCTCCCACAGGGGTGAGGCCCGGTGGCCGGTTTTCGTCCGCGCCCGCCAGGAGCCGATCTCCGTCAGCCGTGGATGCCGCTCGATCTGGATGCGCCAGCCCTGGTCGTCCGTCAGATGGAAGTGGAAGACGTTGAGTTTGTGCGCCGCCATCAGATCGAGACAGCGCAGGACGTCGTCCTTGCGCATGAAGTGCCGGGCGACGTCGAGCATCAGGCCGCGCCAGCGGAATCGGGGGGCGTCCCGGATCGTCAGGTACGGCACGGCCCAGGCGCGGTCGCGGCCGAGCGGAGCCCTGCGGTACGCGTCGGGGCCGAGAAGCTGCCGCAGGGTCTGGGCACCCCAGAAGACACCGGCCGGACTGCCGCCCTCGATGAGGACGCCGTTCCCGTCGCTGACGAGGCGGTACTCCTCGGGGCCGAGCCCCGGGTCGAGTTGGAGTCCGATGCCGTCGCCGCCGGCGTCGCCGGGTTCCCGCCCCTCGCGCAACGGCAGGCCGGTGGCCTGCCGGAGGGCGGTGCGCAGCCAGTGGCCGACGCCCTGTGTGCCGGTGTCGGCGTAGAGCTGTGAGTGCGCCGTCAGACGCACCTCGCCGGAACCGGAGACGATGCTGCGGGGAGCCGGGATCAGTTCAGTCACGTCAGTCCTTTACCGCCCCGCCCAGCCCCGACACCAGCCGTCGCTGCACGAGCACGAAGAAGATCAGCACCGGAATCGTCATCACCGTCGATGCCGCCATCACACCGCCCCAGTCCGGGTCGTCGGGCTTGTAGAAGACCAGCAGCGCCATGGGCAGCGTCGACTGGGACGTGTCACTGATGATGAACGACTTGGCGAAGAGGAAGTCGTTCCAGGCGGAGATGAAGGAAAACACGCTGGTGGCCACGAGCCCCGGCAGGACGAGCGGGAAAAGGATCTGCCACAGGAATCGCGCCCGGCTCGCCCCGTCGATGTAGGCGGCCTCCTCCAGGGCCTCCGGAACGGCTTTCACGAACCCCCGCAGCATCCAGATCGCGAAGGGCAGTGAGAAGGCGATGTGGGGCAGGATCAGCGAGCCCAGCGTGTTCAGCTGACCGAAGTCCCGCATGAGGAAGAAGAGGGGGATCGTCAGTGCCTCCACGGGCACCATCTGGGCCACCAGAAACATGATCAACAAGGTGGTCCGGAGGCGGAACCGGAATCGCGTCACGGCGGTCGCGGCGAGAAACGCGATCAGCGCGGACGCGATCACGACACAGCCCGCGACGACGAGGCTGTTGAGGAAGTAACGGCCGAATTCCTGCTGCCCGAAGACCCGCCGGAAGGAGTCCAGAGAAGGCGCGAGGGTCCATGGCCTGGGCTCGCTCGACTCGATCTCCCCTGCCGGTTTGAAGGCGCTGAGCACCATCCAGTAGAGGGGGAAGGCGACGACGACCGCGACCAGCAGAGCCGAGGCCTCGGCGGCCAGCCGCCCCGGGCGGCGCACACGAACGCGAAGCGGGTTCACAGTTCCTCCCCCTGCCGGCGCAGCAGCCGCAGATACACGAGCGTGACGGCGAGCAGGATCAGCAGCATCACCACGCCGATCGCCGAGCCGAGGCTGTACTGCGAGGACGCGAATGCCTGTTGGTAGGCGTAGACGTTCAGGACCAGGTTCTGGCCCGCGATGCCGCCGCCGCCCGTCATGACGTAGATCTGGGTGAAGACCTTGAAGTCCCAGATGACGGACTGGATGGTGACGACGACCAGGATGGGCCGGAGCATCGGGGCGAGCACGGAACGCCAGATGCGCCACTGCGAGGCACCGTCCAGGGCGGCGGCCTCCAGCACTTCGACCGGTACGGCGCGAATCCCCGCGTAGACGGTCACCATCACGAACGGGAAGGAACACCACACCACTTCGAGCAGGACGAGGAAGAAGGCGCTGAGACGCCCGTACGTCCACGAGTGGTCGCCGAGTCCCAGCATCCGGTTGACCGGGCCGAAGTCCGGGTCGAAGAGGAACAGCCAGACCGTGGAGCCGGTCACGGCCGGGGTGGCCCAGGCGCCGAGTGCGGCCAGCATCAGCGCGAGCCGCGGTACGGCCCGGACGCGGGTGAGCAGCACGGCGAGAGCACAGCCGACCGCGAGGGTGGAGACCACACAGGCAGCCGCGAACAGCACGGTGGCGAGCAGCACCTGCCAGAACTGCGGATCCCCGAACAACTCGGCGTAGTTCGCGACCCCCCGGAACACGGTCGGTTCCCCACCACTGACCTGCGCCTGCGTGTACTCGAAGAACGAGATCAGCCCGAGCTGATAGATGGGGTAGACGAGCAGCCCACCGAGCACGACGAGCGCGGGCGCGAGATACAGCCAGGGTGTCCAGCCGCCGGACACGAGCGGGGACTTGCCGGCCCCGCCCCGGCGCGCCCCGCGCGGGCCCCCGCCCGCAGACCGTCCCGGCGCCCCGCCACGACGCGCGGCGCGGGCCTCACCTGAACCGTCCGCCGACGGAGAGCGACCCGCGGCCGGCCCCGCCGTGGCCGCCCGCGGTGCGGTGACGCTCACGGGAGCGGCCCTGGAAAGCCCCCCGAGCGGGCCACGCGCGGCTGGGCCGACCCCAGCGGGGCCACCCCCACCCGCACCGGTCCAGCCCGAGTCGACCCCAGCCGCACCGGCCCCGGCCGAGTCGGCCGCGCCCGAGATGGCCCCAGCCGAACCGGTCCCAGCCGAGACGCCTCCACCCGAACCAGTCCCAGCGGGGATGGCCCCAGCCGAACCGGCGCCGGCCGAACCAGCCCCAGCGGAGACGGCCCCGCCCGCAACGCCCCCGGCTGAGACGACTCCAGCCGAACCCGTGCCAACCGAGACTCCCCCAGCCGAACCAGCGCCGGCCGAATCGGCCCCGACCGAACCGACCCCGGCGGAGACGGCCCTGCCCGAAACAGCCCCAGCCGAGACGGCCCCAGCCGAATCGGCCCCGTCCGAGACGCCCTTACCCGAACCGGCCCCGACCGAGTCGGCCCCGCCCGAACCAGCCCTGGCCGAGTCGCCCCCGGTCGAACCACCCCCGGCCGAGTCGCCTCCGCCCGAACCCGCTCCAGCCGCACCGACCCCAGCCGCACCACCCCCACCCGAGCCAGCTCCAGCCGTCTCGCCCCCAGGCGATTCCCTGCTGTCGTTCACCCGGCTCACCCGGCGGAGCCGAACGCGGTGTTCATCTTCTGTGCGGCGTCCTCGGACGCGGCGGCCACGTCCTTCTTGCCGGTGATGATCTCCTGGAACATCGTGGGCAGGACGAGCGAGGAGTCGATCTGGGCCCAGGCGGGTGAGGCGGGGACGAACTTCGTGCCGGCCGAGAGGGTCTGCACGAAGGGCTTCACGAACGGTTCCTCCGCCGCGACCTGTTGGCGGACGTCCGTGAAGGTCGGCAGGAAGCCCATCGCGTCGAAGAGTTCCGTCTGGGTCTTCTTGGAGGCGAGCTGCTCCATCAGCTGGACCGCGAGCGTGCGGTGGGACGTGCTCTTCAGGACGCCGATGTTGTTGCCGCCCGCGAAGGCCGGTGCGATCGAGCCGGGCTTCACGCCCGGCAGCGGGACGACGGCGTACTTGCCCTTGACCTTCCCGGCCTCGACGGCGGTGTGGCTGAAGTCGCCGCCGATCGCCATGCCCGCCTTGCCCGCGGCGAAGGCCGAGATCGTGTCGTTGCCGCCCATGCCCGCGCACTTGGCGGCCGGACAGTTGTCGGAGCCGAACAGGGACGTGTACGCCTTGATGCCCTTCTGCGCCTGCGGGCTGTCGATGCCGGAGGCGTACGAACCGCCCTTGCCGCTCGCGAGTTCACCGCCGTTGGCCCAGACGAAGGGCATCGCGCCGTAGGTGTAGGCACCGCCGACCACCAGCCCGTACAGCTCGGGCTTCGCGGCGCGGATCTTGCGGGCGGTGGAGGCCAGTTCGTCCATCGTCTTCGGGACGGACAGGCCGAGCTCCTTGAAGACGTCCGTGCGGTAGTACAGGGCGCGGACGCCGACGTAGAAGGGAGCGCCGTAGACCTTGCCGTCGACCGTCACCGACTGCTTGGCCGTCGGGTCGGTGTCCTTCGCCTCGCTCCAGTCACCGAACTCCTTCGTGACGTCGAGGAGTCCGCCGTCCTTCACATACCCGGCCGTGTCGGTGTTGCCGTACTCCATCACGTCGGGGGCGGAGGCGGGGTCGTTGAAGGCGGCCTTGACGCGCTGGGCGCGGGTGTCGATCGGGATGTACTCGACGTCGACCTCGGTGCCCTTGTGGGCCTTCTCGAAGGCGGCGACGACGGAGTCGACGGCCTTCTCCTTGGGGGTGTTGCCGACCTCCTGGAAGAGCCACACGCGCAGCGTGCCGGTCTTCTCGTCCTTGTCGGAGGAGGAGTTCGTGGCGGTCTGGGGCGCGCAGGCGGTGGCCAGGAGGGCGGCGAGCGCGGTGAGCGCGGTGAGCCCGGTGCATCGGACGGACAGCTTCATGGAGTGCTCCTCCGAAGGAGTGTTGCAACATGCGCAATGAAGGTTTCGCTGTGCACAACACCTCGGAGGCTAGGGACTGCATGAACACGCCCACAAGAGGTCTCAACCACTCTGTGACCGGCAGACGCATCCCGTGCAACGCCCGGACAGCACAAAAGCCTCCAGAGCGCGCAAAACGCACCCTGGAGGCTTTACGCCACGCGGGTCGGGCCTACTTGTCGCCCTTGCCCTTGTCGTCGTCGCCGGAGCCCATGGACTCGTAGATCTCCTTGCACATGGGACACACCGGGTACTTCTTCGGGTCGCGGCCCGGCACCCAGACCTTGCCGCACAGCGCCACGACGGGGGTGCCGTCGAGGGCGCTCGCCATGATCTTGTCCTTCTGGACGTAGTGGGCGAAGCGCTCGTGGTCACCGTCACCGTGGGAGGTCTGCGGCGTCGGCTCTACGAGGGTCCCCGTACCAGTCCCGCGCTCGGGCTCGAGAGTGCTCATAGGCCCAAGGGTACTGAAGGTCACAGACATCAGTTGAGCGAAGGGTCGTCCGGGTACGTCGCCACCATCGCCAGCTCGTTGCGCTGGCGGCGCAGCACCTCGCGCCAGAGTCTCTCCGGGGAGGGCGAGGAGACGTCGCCGGGCTCCGACTCCACGACGTACCACGCGCCGTCCACCAGCTCGTCCTCCAGCTGGCCGGGGCCCCAGCCGGCGTATCCGGCGAAGATCCGCAGGGAGCCGAGGGCGGAGGCCAGCAGCTCCGGCGGGGCCTCCAGATCGACCAGACCGATCGCGCCGTGCACCCGGCGCCAGCCCAGCGGTGCGGCCTCCCCGGACGCGCCGCCGGGGACGACGGCGACCCCGAGGGCCGAGTCCAGCGACACCGGGCCGCCCTGGAACACGACGCCGGGTTCGCCGGTGAGATCTCCCCAGCCCTCCAGGATGTCGTTCACGTCCACCGGGGTGGGGCGGTTGAGGACGACACCGAGAGAGCCCTCCTCGTCGTGGTCGAGGAGCAGCACCACCGCTCGGTCGAAGTTCGGGTCCGCCAGGGCGGGCGTGGCCACGAGCAGCCGCCCTGTGAGCGAGGACACCTCGGTCATGCCAGACATGATCCCGCATCTTCCCTCCGCATGGGGAGGCAATGCGGGGACGGGAGTGAACGCAGCCATGAATCAGGGATGCGGCCTGGTAAGGCCTCGATTGAGGGTGGCGGCGGGAGACGGGCGGGCGCACTGATGCGTCCCACGCGCACGGGCGTGACCGTGACCCCACGTGCCCGGCACGGAACGGTTCGTGTTGTGACAGATCTATGACGTGGCTGGGTCTGACTCAGGCTTACGGAAGGGGGGTGGGGGGCGATTACCCTTTCCCTCCTGGCCCCTGCCCGACTCCACGGAACGCGAGATTCATGACCGTCAACGACGATGTCCTGCTTGTCCACGGCGGAACCCCGCTGGAGGGCGAGATCCGTGTCCGCGGTGCGAAGAACCTCGTACCGAAGGCCATGGTGGCAGCGCTGCTGGGCAGCGCGCCGAGCCGACTCCGCAATGTTCCGGACATCCGTGACGTACGGGTGGTACGGGGTCTGTTGCAGCTGCACGGTGTGACGGTCCGTCCGGGGGACGAACCCGGCGAACTGGTGATGGATCCGACGCGCGTGGAGAGCGCGAACGTCGCTGACATCGATGCCCATGCGGGTTCGAGCCGTATTCCGATCCTCTTCTGCGGCCCTCTGCTGCACCGCCTCGGCCACGCGTTCATCCCGGGCCTCGGCGGCTGCGACATCGGCGGCCGGCCCATCGACTTCCACTTCGACGTGCTGCGGCAGTTCGGCGCGCGGATCGAGAAGCGGGCGGACGGGCAGTACCTGGAGGCCCCGCAGCGGCTGCGGGGCACGAAGATCCGGCTGCCGTACCCGTCCGTGGGCGCGACCGAGCAGGTGCTGCTGACGGCGGTGCTCGCCGAGGGCGTGACCGAGCTCTCGAACGCGGCTGTCGAGCCGGAGATCGAGGACCTGATCTGCGTCCTGCAGAAGATGGGCGCCATCATCGCGATGGACACCGACCGGACGATCCGCATCACCGGTGTGGACCAGCTCGGCGGCTACAACCACCGCGCCCTGTCCGACCGCCTGGAGGCCGCCTCCTGGGCGTCGGCCGCGCTGGCGACCGAGGGCAACATCTACGTCCGCGGCGCCCAGCAGCGCTCGATGATGACGTTCCTGAACACCTACCGGAAGGTGGGCGGGGCCTTCGAGATCGACGACGAGGGCATCCGCTTCTGGCACCCCGGCGGCCAGCTGAAGTCCATCGCGCTGGAGACGGACGTCCACCCCGGCTTCCAGACCGACTGGCAGCAGCCGCTGGTGGTGGCCCTGACCCAGGCCACGGGCCTGTCCATCATCCACGAGACGGTCTACGAGTCCCGCCTCGGCTTCACCTCCGCCCTGAACCAGATGGGCGCGCACATCCAGCTCTACCGCGAGTGCCTGGGCGGCTCCGACTGCCGCTTCGGCCAGCGCAACTTCCTGCACTCGGCCGTCGTCTCCGGCCCCACCAAGCTCCAGGGCGCCGATCTGGTCATCCCCGACCTCCGCGGCGGCTTCTCGTACCTCATCGCGGCGCTGGCGGCCCAGGGCACGTCCCGCGTCCACGGCATCGGCCTGATCAACCGGGGCTACGAGAACTTCATGGAGAAGCTGGTGGAGCTCGGCGCGAAGGTCGAGCTGCCGGGCAAGGCTCTCGGATAGCACGTGCAGTGATGCCCAAAGGGGCGGCCACCCGGTTTCGGGTGGCCGCCCCTTTGATGTCACTCACTGTGGTTCGTACACCATGGGCGTACGAACGGCAGGGTTACTTGCCCTTGGCGGCTTCCTTGAGCTTGGAGCCCGCGGAGACCTTCACGCTGTAGCCGGCCGGGATCTGGATGGGCTCGCCGGTCTGCGGGTTGCGGGCGGTGCGAGCGGCACGGTGGGTGCGCTCGAAGGTCAGGAAGCCGGGGATGGTGACCTTCTCGTCCCCCTTGGAGACGATGTCGCCGACCACGTCGGCGAACGCGGCCAGAACGGCGTCGGCGTCCTTGCGGGTCACCTCGGCGCGGTCGGCCAGCGCGGCCACCAGCTCACTGCGGTTCATGTTGTTACTCCCGTGTTCATCTTGCCGTTGAGGCGTCAGATCGAAGCCGATGCTGCCAGGGTCCTCCGTGAGTCCCCGGACCCGGGTCCGTCGTCAGACCCTCGCGCCCAGGGACGCATCCTGCCTCTACCTGCGGCGGGAAAGCCAATCCGGCACCCGCAGGAGTCGTGAGAACACCCTTGGGAGTCACACGAAAAGAGGGCCTGAGCCTGGCCGACACGATAGAGGGCGGCCCGAGGAGTCGGGTTCCCCGACGCGCCGTTGCCAGGCCAGTCGTGGCAATCCTCACAGCCGTCCGCAGGGCTGTCGCCCTACGGCTGCGAGGTCGCCGCCGTCGCGCCGACCGCCTTCGCGGCCTCCCGGACCGCTCCGGCGACCGCGCCCGCGACCTTGTCGTTGAAGACGCTCGGGATGATGTAGTTCGGGTTCAGCTCGTCCTCGGTCACCACGTCCGCCAGGGCGGTCGCGGCGGCCAGCATCATCTCGGTGTTGACCGTGCGGGACTGGGCGTCCAGCAGACCGCGGAAGACACCCGGGAAGACCAGCACGTTGTTGATCTGGTTCGGGAAGTCGGAACGGCCGGTGGCCACAACGGCCGCGGTCTGACGGGCGATTGCCGGGTCGACCTCGGGATCCGGGTTCGCGAGCGCGAACACGATGGCTCCGTCGGCCATGGCGGCCACGTCGTCGCCGTCCAGGACGTTCGGGGCGGAGACGCCGATGAAGACGTCGGCGCCGCGCACGGCCTCCTTGAGGGTGCCGGTCAGGCCCTCGGGGTTGGTGTTGTCGGCGATCCAGCGCAGCGCCGAGTCCGGGGCGGCGTCCACCAGGTCCTCGCGGCCGGCGTGCACGATGCCGTGGATGTCGGCGACGACGGCGTTCTTGACGCCCGCGGCGAGCAGCAGCTTCAGGATGGCCGTACCGGCCGCGCCGGCGCCGGACATGACGACCCGGATGTTCTCGATCGCCTTGCCCGTGACACGCAGTGCGTTCGTGAGGGCGGCGAGGACGACGATCGCGGTGCCGTGCTGGTCGTCGTGGAAGACGGGGATGTCGAGGGCCTCGCGCAGCCGGGCCTCGATCTCGAAGCAGCGGGGGGCGGAGATGTCCTCCAGGTTGATGCCGGCGAAGCCCGGGGCGATCGCCTTGACGATCTCGACGATCGCGTCGGTGTCCTGGGTGTCGAGGCAGATCGGCCAGGCGTCGATGCCGGCGAACCGCTTGAAGAGGGCCGCCTTGCCCTCCATGACGGGCAGCGCGGCCTTCGGGCCGATGTTGCCCAGGCCCAGCACGGCCGAGCCGTCCGTCACGACCGCAACGGAGTTGCGCTTGATGGTGAGGCGGCGGGCGTCCTCGGGGTTCTCGGCGATCGCCATGCAGACGCGGGCCACGCCCGGCGTGTAGACCATGGACAGGTCGTCACGGTTGCGGATGGGGTGCTTCGACGCCATCTCGATCTTGCCGCCGAGGTGCATGAGGAAGGTCCGGTCCGAGACCTTGCCCAGCGTGACGCCCTCGATGCCGCGGAGTTCCTCGACGATCTCGTCCGCGTGCGCGGTCGACGAGGCCGCGATGGTGACGTCGATACGGAGCTTCTCGTGACCGGATGCGGTGACGTCGAGGCCGGTCACCGAGCCTCCGGAGGACTCCACGGCCGTGGTGAGCTGCGAGACGGCGGTTCCGCTCGCGGGCACCTCCAGCCGGACCGTCATCGAGTAGGAGACGCTGGGCGCCGTTGCCATGGCCGACTTCCTCTGCTTTCACCTGACGCTGAGTTGTGCCGTCCGATCGTCGCACCTACCGCTGAGTAGCAGGTAGCCACCCTCAATTGCGAACGTTTTGTTCGCGGAACAGGCCCGCAAAAAGAGACCCACGTCACGATGGACGCGGGTCTCTTCGGAAGTCAGGCGGCACCGACCCGCCATGCTCGCCTCGCGGCAAGTGGTCGCTCGTAGCGACGATGGTTGGGCCCGGGGGCTTGGATCGGGCCGGTGCCACATCCAGGCTAACAAACAGATCCCGTAAGGCCATTCCCGTACCGGGAGTTCATTTCGCCGACGAGTGGGTATCGGGGCGCGGTCCGCCGGATGGACGGAATCAGTCCCTGAGCAGGTCCGGTACTCCCGCCGCGTCCGGCTCGTCCCGGTCCGCCGAGACGACCGTGAGCTGCTGGGTGGCCCGGGTCAGTGCGACATAGAGCACACGCAGACCGGCCGGGGACTCGTCGGCGATCTCCGCCGGGGAGACCACGACCGTCGCGTCGTACTCCAGGCCCTTCGCCTCCAGGCTGCCGAGTGCCACCACCCGGTCGCCGAGTCCGGCGAGCCAGCGCCGGGCCTCCTCGCGGCGCTGCATCGCGACGACCACGCCGACCGTGCCGTCGACGCGCTCCAGCAGCCGGGCCGCCTCGGCGCGGACGGTTTCGGCCAATGTGTGGTCCACGACCGTGAAGCGCGGCTCGACGCCGGTGGAGCGGACCGCCTTCGGGGACGCGGAGCCGGGCATGGCGAGGGCCAGCACCTTCGAGGCGAGCTCGGCGATCTCGGCCGGGTTGCGGTAGTTCACGGTGAGCTCGAAGCGGCGGCGCGGGCGGGTGCCGAGGGCCTCGTCGCGGGCCTCGGCGGCCTCGTCCGGGTCGGACCAGGAGGACTGGGCCGGGTCGCCGACGACCGTCCAGGTGGCGTGCCGGCCGCGGCGGCCGACCATGCGCCACTGCATCGGGGTGAGGTCCTGGGCCTCGTCGACGATGACGTGCGCGTACTCGGTGCGCTCCTGCGCGAGGCGCTCGGCGCGCTCGCGCTGCGACTCCTCGCGCACCGGCATCAGCTCCTCCAGGCCGGTGAGCTGGTCGAGCGGGTCGAGTTCGCGCCTCTTGCGGGGGCGGGCGGGGGCGCCGAGGATCGCCTGGAGCTCGTCGAGCATCGCGATGTCGTGCACGGAACGGCCCTCGCGCTTGAGGGAGCGGGCGACCTTGCGGATCTCGCCGGGGTTGAGGATCCGCCGGGCCCAGCGGCCGAGGCGCCGCTCGTCGGCCATGGCGTCCAGGACGGCCGCCGGGGTCAGCTCGGGCCACCAGGCGTCGAGGAACGCGATGAAGGCGTCCTCGGAGGTGATGTCCTCGTCGAAGGAGGAGCGCAGCTCGGCGGCGAGCTCCGGGTCGGTGTGCCGGCCCGCCGCGCCGGACTGCTCCCACAGGGCGTCCAGGAGCAGCTTGCGCGCGCGGGGACGCAGCAGGTTCACGGGGGCGGTGCCGCCGAGGGCGGCGCGGCGGATGTCCGCCAGCTGCTCGGCCTCCAGCTCCAGGCGGCGGCCGAAGGCGACGACGCGCAGCCGCTCCGGTGAATCGTTCAGCTCCAGGGCTCCGCGCGCGGCCTTGCGCAGCACCTTGAGCATGCGCAACGAGCCCTTGGCGCGGGCCACGGCCGGGGAGTCGTAGAGCGTGGCCTCGGCGCCGTCGACGAGTGAGCCGATGGCGCGGATGGCGACCTGGCCCTCCTCGCCGAGGGAGGGCAGCACGCCCTCGGTGTAGGCGACGAGCAGCGGGGTCGGCGAGACGATCAGGATGCCGCCCGCGTACCGGCGCCGGTCCTGGTAGAGGAGGTAGGCCGCGCGGTGCAGGGCGACGGCGGTCTTGCCGGTGCCGGGGCCGCCCTCGACGTACGTCACGGAGGCGGCGGGGGCGCGGATGACCAGGTCCTGCTCGGCCTGGATGGAGGCGACGATGTCGCGCATGGTGTGGCTGCGGGCCTGGCCGAGCGCGGCCATCAGGGCGCCGTCACCGATGACGGGCAGCTCGTGGCCGTCGAGGAAGGCCGTCAGCTCGGGGCGCATCAGGTCGTCCTCGACGCCGAGGACCTTGCGGCCCTTGGAGCGGATGACCCGGCGGCGGACGACCCGGCCGGGGTCCACGGGCGTCGACCGGTAGAAGGGAGCGGCGGCCGGGGCCCGCCAGTCGATGACCAGCGGGGCGTAGTCCTGGTCGAGGACGCCGATGCGGCCGATGTGCAGCGTCTCGGCGATGTCGGCGGTGTTGTCCTGCCGGACCGCACCCTCGGCGGGCTCCACGGCGGTGTACGCGCCGTCCGGGCCCTTCTTGCCGTCCTTGCCGCGCAGCAGGTCGATGCGGCCGAAGAGGAAGTCCTCGAACTCGTTGTTCAGCCGGCTGAGGTGTATGCCGGCCCGGAAGACCTGGGCGTCCCGCTCGGCGAGCGCGCCGGGCGTGCCGACCTGGCCGCGCTGGGCCGCGTCGTTCATGAGGAACTCGGCCTCGTGGATCTTCTCCTCGAGACGCCGGTACACCCGGTCCAGGTGTTCCTGTTCGACGCTGATCTCTCTGTCTCTCAGGGAGTCGAGCGCGGTTTCCTGCTGAGCCTGAGCGGCCACCGGGCCCCCTTCTGACGTGCTGGGCAGCCGTCCACCGTACGCGAAGGGGACCCGGTAAGGCTACGCGTCGACCTCGACCAGCCGCTTGCCGTCGAAGGTCACTACCTCGAAGTGGTCGATCTCGTTCGGCTCGAAGGCGGCGCCGCCCTGGACGTACAGGGGCTCCTTGGCCTTCTCGGACTTGGCGTCCGGGAGGCCGTAGCCCCATTCCGGGACGGACCAGGAGGAGAGGGTCTCCCGCTCGCCGTTCTTGCCGACCGCGACGAGGGCGCACTTGAGCGGGCCCTTGACGTTCTTCAGCTCCAGGACCATTCCGGTGCCCCAGTCCTTCTTCTGGACTGCGACGGTCGCGGAGACCTTGGTGTTCGGGTCGGTGGCGGTGATCTTGTCGGAGATGCCGTCGAAGGCTTCCTTGGCGGGGCTGGAGGCGAGCGGACGGTTCTCCGCGCCGCCGCCGTCACCGCCGCTGTTCGTCGCGACCGCGACGAAGGGGCCGCCGATGATCAGCGCGCCGGCCGCGGCCACCATGTAGAAGCTGCGGCGGCGCTTCTGGGCGCGGCGGTCGGCGACCTCGTCGACCAGCTTCTCCACCAGGCGCGGCCGGGGCTTCGCGGACAGCGACTCGCCGATCGCGGGTGTGCCGGAGCCGGGCAGGTCGGCGAGGGCGGCGAGCATCGGCTCCATGCCGGCCAGCTCGTCGAGCTGCTGGGCGCACCATTCACAGGTCGCGAGGTGGGCTTCGAAGGCGGTTGCTTCGGCGTCGTCGAGGATGCCGAGAGCGTAGGCGCCGACGGTCTCGTGCTCGTTCGGCACCGGAGATTCCTGCATGGGTCCAGACATACCCATGCCTCCCGTACCGAACCCCTGGTTACCCCCGTAAACACTCATCACGCCGTCACCCCCCGCTCCTCCAGTGCCAGCTTCATCGAACGCAGGGCGTAGAACACCCTGGAGCGGACGGTGCCGCTGGGTATGCCCAGGGTTTCGGCCGCCTCATTGACCGTACGCCCCTTGAAATACGTCTCGACGAGCACCTCCCGGTGTGCGGGGGTCAGGTCGTCGAGTGCGTCCGAGAGAGTCATCAGCCACAGCGCCTTGTCGATCTCGTCCTCCGCGGGGATGACCTCCAGCGGCGACGGGTCGACCTCCTGCGGCCGGGCCTGCCGGCTGCGGTGGCCGTCGATGACGATGCGCCGGGCGACCGTCACCAGCCAGGGGCGTACCGATCCGGTCGCCCGATTGAGCTGACCGGCGTTCTTCCAGGCACGGATGAGCGTCTCCTGCACGACGTCCTCGGCGCGCTGCCGGTCTCCGGCGACCAGGCGCAGGACATACGCAAGCAGGGGTCCGGCGTGTTCGCGGTAGAGCGCACGCATCAGCTCCTCGTCGGGTTCCGAGGGCTGGGACATGCGATGTCGGGCCCTCGGTGCACGTTCATTGGCCACGACGGAATCCTTGCGCACGCCCACCTCCGGTGTCCGGGGGTTCCCCCAGTCGGTCGCTCCACATGCCGTACGGACACGAGGCGTTGGGTGTTCAAAGTGGCGTGACAGATTTCTTCGAAGTGACGTGACGAGGGGGACATGGGAGCACATTCCCACCCCGCGATCTTTACATTTCCGCCACATCGACCAGATCAAGCCAGGCTTTCCCTACGGGTGCGTAGGTAAACGGCATGTAATCGAAATCACTTCGACAGTGCGTCCACAGAAGTCGCATTTAGGACAGGGAAATTGAATGCAGTGACCACTCAACACCCTTGGCCCGATGGGCAAAAGGGACTTAAGCCCGGGTGAGTGCCGCGCGGCGGCGGTGCCGGGCGACCCGTTCGCGGTTCCCGCAGACCTCGCTGGAGCACCAGCGCCTCCTGCGCCCCCGGGACGTGTCGAGGTACACGATCGGGCAGTTGTCGCCCGCGCACTGGCGCAGGGCCGCGCGGGCGACGGGGTCGGTCAGCAGGTCCACGGCGTCCCGGGCGATGACCGCGAGCAGGGCGGCGCAGCCGGGCGGGCCGTCCAACTGCCGTACGAGCTCGCCGTCTCCCCCGCGGACGGCGCGCGGGGCGGGGGGCGCGGTACGGGCGAGGTCGTTGACCCGCGCCAGCGCGAAGTCGCAGGCCCGGGCTCCGGATCCCGTCCAGCCGCGCACCAACCGGTCGATCTGGCCGCGCAGTTCGCGGAAGGCTGCCAGCCAGGCGGCGTCGGCGTGTGCCAGGGCGGTGTCCGCCGGGACCAGCCCGGAGCCGGTGATCCAGGCGCGCAGCACGTCCACGGAGCCGAGCCGTTCCTCCGGATGCGTGGTGGAGAGCAGGTCGAGGCAGATCCGCCCGGCATCGAATCGCAGCTCGTACGGGGCCGTGGCCGTACCCAGTGCCATGTGCCTGTCACCGCCTAGGGGTGCACCCCGGTCGCGAGAGGGTCAGTGAGGTGCCAGTGAGAGGGCTGGGAAACCGTTCCCTCTTACAGTGCCTGCCCACTCCGGCGCCGGAAACCCCTCGCGCGGGCCGGTCGCGATTCGGCGTGGCGGTATCCCGCTCAACCCGCGGACGCGCTCACGCGTCCGCGTACTTCGTGTCCGCTGCCGGGTCCAGGGCGAGGCGGTACCCCCGTTTGACCACTGTCTGGATCAGTTTCGGCGTGCCGAGGGCCGTGCGGAGACGGGCCATGGCCGTCTCGACCGCGTGTTCGTCGCGGCCGGAGCCGGGCAGGGCGCGCAGGAGTTCCGCGCGGGCGACCACCCAGCCGGGGCGGCGGGAGAGGGCGCGGAGCAGGGACATGCCGGCGGGCGGCACTGGCTTGAGGTCGTCGTCGACCAGGACGGCGTGGCCGCGGATCTCCACCCGGTGCCCGGCGATGGGCAGCGCGCGTGCCCGGCCGGGCAGTTCCTTGCAGAGGAGCTGGACCAGGGGGCCGAGCCGGAAGCGCTCGGGCTGGATCGTGTCGACGCCGCGGGACTGCAGCGGCAGGGCGGTGACCGGGCCCACGCAGGCCGGCAGCACGTCGTGGCTCATGGCCTCCAGCACCTCGGGGAGCATCCCGCGCTCCTCCGCCCGGGAGAGCAGGGAGGCCGCGGCCGGGGCACTGGTGAAGGTCAGCGCGTCCACGCCCCGGGAGACCGTCGCGTCGAGGAGGCGGTCCACCGGGGCGATGTCCTCCGGCGGCATCCACCGGTAGACGGGCACGCCCACGACCTCGGCCCCGCCCTCGCGCAGCGCCTCCACGAACCCGGGCAGCGGCTCACCGTGCAGCTGGATCGCGATCCGCAGTCCGTCGACGCCCTCCTCCAGCAGCCGGTCGAGCACCTCGGCCATGGACTCCGACGACGGCGACCACTCCTCCGTCAGCCCGGCGGCCCGGACCGCGCCCTTCACCTTGGGCCCGCGCGCCAGGATCCGTGCGTCGCCGAGCCGTGACAGCAGGTCGTCGCCGAGTCCCCAGCCGTCGGCGGCCTCGACCCAGCCCCGGAAGCCGATCGCGGTCGTGGCGACCACGATGTCCGGCACCTGCCGGATGAGTTCCTTCGTCGCGCCCAGCAGTTCGCTGTCGTCGGCGAGCTGCACGATCCGCAGGGCAGGGGCGTGCATGACGGCGGCACCGCGCCGCTGGAGCAGCGTTCCCAGCTCGTCGGCCCGGCGCGCGGCCGTCACGCCCACGGTGAAACCCGCCAGGGGTCCGTGGTCCGGTCGCTGTTCTTCCTCGTACATGGCTCTCGTCCCGCACTCGAGTCGTCGTACTTCGTGGGTACGGCGTACCTACATGCCGATCGAGCCTGTCAACGGCTCGTGACAGGCCCGGATCGGCTTGATGTCGGCGGTGTTACGTCACACCCTGGCGTAGCTGAGCTGCGGCTCCGCCTCCGAGGTCGCCGTCGTGACGGGTACCCGGGGAGTCGTACGGCGAAGGTATACGGCCCAGGTGACCGCGAAGCAGACCGCGTAGAAGGCGAGGAAGGCGACGAACGCCCCGGTGCCGGAGCCGTAGGAGAGGAAGGACTGGCGGAAGGCGAGGTTGATACCGACGCCGCCGAGCGCGCCCACCGCGCCGATGAGTCCCATGGAGGCCCCGGAGAGCCGGCGCCCGTAGGCCGCGGCCGCCTCGCCCTGCAGCCCCTTGGCGAGGGCCTTGTTCTGGAAGATGCCCGGGATCATCTTGAACGTCGAGCCGTTGCCGAGACCGCTGAGCACGAACAGCACCACGAACGCCGCGGTGAACAGCGCCAGCGACTTCTCCATCGAGGCACCGATCAGGATCGCCGTCGCGACCCCCATGGCGACGTAGTTCCACAGGCTGATCTTCGCGCCGCCGTACTTGTCGGCCATCCAGCCGCCCAGGGGCCGGATCAGCGAGCCGAGGAGCGGACCGATGAAGGTGACGTACGCCGCCTCCAGCGGGGTGCGTCCGAACTGGTTCTGCAGGACCTGCCCGAAGGCGAAGCTGTAGCCGATGAACGACCCGAAGGTGCCGATGTAGAGGAAGGACATGATCCACGTGTGGGCGTCCCGCGCGGCGTCCTTGGCGGCACCGGTGTCGTTCTTCACGTTCTCCAGGTTGTCCATGAAGAGCGCGGCCATGACGGCGGCGACGAGGATCAGCGGGATGTAGATCCCGAGCAGCACGCGCGGCCCGCCGCCGGCGCCGATGATCGCGAGGGCGGCCAGCTGGATGACCGGTACGCCGATGTTGCCGCCGCCCGCGTTCAGGCCGAGGGCCCAGCCCTTCTTCCGCAGCGGGAAGAAGGCGTTGATGTTGGTCATGGAGGAGGCGAAGTTGCCGCCGCCGATGCCCGCGAGCAGGCCGACGAGGAGGAAGGTGGAGAAGGAGGTGCCCGGCTCCATCACCATGAAGGCGGCGACGGTCGGGACGAGGAGGAGGCCGGCGGAGATGATCGTCCAGTTCCGGCCGCCGAAGATCGCGACGGCGAAGGTGTAGGGGACGCGGACGACGGCGCCGACGAGCGTGACCATCGAGGTCAGCATGAACTTGTCGGCCGGGGTCAGCCCGTACTCCGGGCCCATGAAGAGGACCAGAACGGACCACAGGGTCCAGATCGAGAACCCGATGTGCTCGGAGAGCACGGAGAAGAAGAGGTTCCGGCGGGCGACCTTCTCGCCCGTCTCCTTCCAGAAGGTCTCGTTTTCCGGATCCCAGTGCTGGATCCAGCGTCCGCCCCTGCTCGGGGGTGCGGGTGCCGTGCCAGGGCCTGTCATGACGCCTCCACTTGCTCCGGGACTCGGTCGTTCCATGAGTGCTGATTCCGAAGGTAGGGAGGACGCGTTTCGTGACTGTGCCAGCGGGTGACCGCAAGGGAACTTTGCTCTCACCCCGGCTTGGGGCGGGATGAGAGGTTCCGTGGCGTCGGGTCAGCTTTGCGGGGGCTGTCCGTGCGGATTCTGCTGCCCGTGGGGCTGCTGTTGCTGGGGGTACTGCTGGGCGTACGGGCCGGGGGGCTGCTGAGGGGGATACGGCGCGGGGCCGGGCTGGGCCCCGTACGGTCCCGGCGCGGGCTGGGCGGGGGACGGGCCGGGGGCCGGCTGGCCTCCGTACGGCCCGGGAGCCTGCTGCCCGGGGTACGGGCCGGGTACCGGCTGGCCTCCGTACGGACCAGAGGCCGACTGGCCGGGGTACGGGCCAGAGGCCGACTGGCCGGGGTACGGGCCAGAGGCCGGCTGACCGGGGTATCGGCCCGGTGCCGGCTGCCCTGGGTGCGGGCCGGCGGCCGGCTGGCCGCCGTACGGGCCCGGCGCCGGCTGGGCGTACGGCCCCGGCGCCTGCTGGCCGTAACCCGCGGGGGCGCCAGCGGCCGGAGCGGGCATCCCGCCGGGCCCGCCCGGCACCCCGGGCACCTGCCCCGGCGCACCCGCGTACCCCGGCGTCCCGGCCGCCTGCCCGCCGCCGTACGGCCCTGCCCCGAACGGATTGCCCTGCCCCGGCAACTGCGCCCCGGGCGGCAGGTACCGCACCCGCCCGTTCTCCTCGGTCACCGGCATGAAGCCGGCAGCCTGCAGGCGCGCGGCGAACTTAGTGTTGCGCTTGCGCGTGACCAGCAGCCCGATGCCGAGGATCGCCACGATCACGAGCCACACCACACCCGCCGCGATGAAGTCGAAGGACTCACCGCCGGACCGGAAGGCGAGGACCAGACAGCCGGTGGTCACGCCGAGGGCGCCGTAGCCCATGCGCTTCTCGGCGTTCTTGCCGGTGAGGTCGAAGTTGATGCGGGCCTTGAGGAGCTCGAAGGCGTCCGGCACGAGCGGCGGGAGGGAGACGCCGTCGGACGCGTTGGGGTACTGCGCCCAGTTCTGTGCGGCCCGGGCCCGGGCCTGCGGGCTGGGGTCGGGCAGGATCAGCATGGTGAGCGCGCCGTTGCGGCCGCTGCTCTGCCGGACGTCCGCGTACTCGTAGCCGAACTGCTGGGCGACGAAGGCCAGCCGGGCGAGCTTCTTCACGGATGCCATCGGGCTGGTGAGCTCGACCGGTTCTCCGCTCGCCATCAGCCGCAGCATCTTCTGTGTCTGCCGCTTACTCATTCCACCGCTCCCCCGGCCGCCCACTGGGCACAGTTGTTCACATGCGCAACCCGGGCAGTTTTCCACACCGGGAAAGCCCGGGGGAACGGGGTCCCGTTGTCCTCTGGCGGACCTGAGGACCTGCTCCCCACCGAAGTACGGGCCTTCCGCGCGCTCCGCCTCGGCCCGGAAGGCGGCCAGGGTCCGGGATTCCGCCGGGACGGTCAGCTCCCGCACCGTGCACCTGCCGACGACGGGCTCGTCCTGGAGTGCCAGGACCGCCGCGCACAGGAGGCCCTGCCGCACCGCCGCGCCCCAGTGCCAGAGCAGGTCCGCCCCGAAGGCCTCACGCCACGGCTCGGGGACGTCACCGCCGAGGTGCTGTCCGACGAGGGTGCGCGCCCAGGCATCGGGGTCCTCCGGCGAAGGAGCTCGGCAGTCCGCGGAAGGCCGCCCGCAGGCCCACGTCGGGCAGGGCCGAGACGCGTCCGATACCGAACGTGGCGAGGCCCGGCGCATCGATCGCCACGTCGCCCCAGGAGCCGTCGCCGTTGATGGCGAGCAGTACATGGCAGACCAGTGAGACCGCCGTCATGACCAGGCCGATGGTGCCGAGCACTCCGGCCAGGGCCTCTCACCTGCGACCGAAAAGGGGCCCTGGACAAGGGCCGCTCATCGTCCGCCCCCGCCGATGCCGGCCCAGCTTAGCCGCCGGGTGCCGCTCGCCTCCGGGCCCCTCGAACCCTCACCCGAGGCTCACTTTTCGGCCACAACCGGGGCTTCTGCTTCGCCGCCAGGTCCTCGACCCAGCCGAACGCCGCGACGCAGCCGCCGATCAGCACCCACGCCAGGACCAGCACCGGCCAGGGGCTCTCCAGCAGTCCTGGCACGTTCTGCTCCAGCACGGTGACGCTCCACAGCCGGTCCCACAGGGTCGCGGCGATGAGGATGCAGATGTTGTGCCACAGGTAGATGGTCACGGCCCGGGAGTTGAGCAGGCCGACCGGCCCGGCCCAGCGGCGCAGCCGGCGCGGCCACTCGGACCAGGACGGGCTGATATGCAGCAGCAGGAGCACCGTGCCGAAGGACCACAGGGCCTGCGCCAGGGGCATGCTGTCCAGGTCGTTGCCCGGGCCGAAGCCGTGGTGCAGGGCGTACCAGAGGCCGGCCAGGGCGATGACGGGCGCCACGGACGGGACGATGTAACGCGGCAGCCGCCGCAGGATTCCCTCCTGGTGGGCCATGCCGAGGATCCAGCAGGCTCCGAAGGTGGAGAAGTCGGTGAGCGCCGAGGGGATCCGCTCGCCCGGCAGGTTGAGGTAGCCCTGCTCGAAGGCGACCGCCAGGGCGACCGGCAGGGCGATCGTGACCGCCGGCATCGCCCGCAGGGCCTTCAGCAGCAGCGGGGACAGCAGGACGTACCAGAGGTAGGCGCGGATGTACCACAGCGGGCCCGCGAGGTCGGCGGCCCAGTTCTCGCCGACGTAACCGTGCAGCCCGGGCAGGCCCTCCGCGTACGGCGGGTCGCTGAGCGGGACGATCCAGAAGGTGAGGTGGAGCAGCCACCAGCCGGGATGCCCGTCGGCGTCCGGCCCCCAGCCCTGAAGGACCATGCCGGTGACGCCCACGACCCCGAGCAGCCACAGCGGAGGCAGCAGCCGGCGCATCCGGCCGCGGATCACCTGGACGGGCGGGCGCTTCAGCGAGCGGGCCATGAGGTTGCCGGCGAGGGCGAACATCACGCCCATGGACGGGAACACCAGCGGCAGCCAGGCCCAGCCGGTGAGGTGGTACAGCACGACACGGAACAGCGCGAGGGCGCGCAACAGGTCGAAGTACCGGTCGCGGACGGGCCCTCCACGGGAGGTCCGCTCCTGTTCCGGAGCCTCGGTGGCGGGGGCTGTGTGCGTGGTCATCCGACCGGCCTCCCGTCCATCTGCGGTTGGTTCGCGGAGGAACCGGCCCCGGGCAGGCCGACCGCGCCCGTGCGCCGGAGCTTCTGCCAGCGCAGCCGGCCGCCGGTGAGGGCGGTGATCCAGGACTGGAGGAGGACGACGTACATGAGCTGGCGGTAGAGGAGCTGCTGAAGCGGGAGCGAGATCAGGTGGGTCATGCGTTCCTTGTCCAGGTGGAACGCGTAGGCCGCGCACACCCCTTGCACGGCGAGGACACCCAGCCAGGCGCCGATGGTCTTCTCCGTCGGCCCGAACACCAGCCCGTACAGCAGGAACACGTCGATGAGCGGGGCCAGCAGGGGCGCCACGACCATGAACATCGACACCAGCGGCATTCCCACCCGGCCGAAGCGGCCCGAGGGGCCCCGCTCGACGAGGGACCGGCGGTGCTTCCAGATCGCCTGCATCGTGCCGTACGACCAGCGGTAGCGCTGCGACCACAGCTGCTGGACGGACTCCGGGGCCTCGGTCCAGGCGATGGCCTTCTCCGCGTACACCACGTGCCAGCCGTCGCGGTGCAGGGCCATGGTGATGTCGGTGTCCTCGGCGAGCGTGTCGTCGCTCATGCCGCCGACGCGTTCCAGCGCGCTGCGCCGGAAGGCACCGACCGCGCCGGGGATCGTCGGCATGCAGCGCAGCACGTCGTACATGCGGCGGTCGAGGTTGAAGCCCATCACGTACTCGATGTGCTGCCACGCGCCGATGAGCGAGTCCCGGTTGCCGACCTTGGCGTTGCCCGCGACGGCGCCCACGCGCGGGTCGCCGAAGGGCTGCACCAGTTCGCGGACGGTGGTCGGTTCGAAGACGGTGTCGCCGTCCATCATCACGATCAGGTCGTGGCGGGCGTTGGCGATGCCCCGGTTGAGGGCGGCGGGCTTGCCGGCGTTGAGCTGCCGGATGACGCGTACGCCGGGCAGGCCGAGGTTCTCCACGATGCGGGCGGTGCCGTCGGACGACCCGTCGTCGATGACCAGCACCTCGATGGGATGGTCGCTGGCGACGAGGGAACGGACCGTCTGTTCGATGCACTTGGCCTCGTTGTAGGCGGGCACCAGGACGGACACGGGTTCGGTGACGGTCGCGCCCCATCGGAAGCCGCGCCGCCGGACCCGCCGGGCGTGCGCGACGGACAGGATCAGCATCAGCCCGAGACGCCCGAAGACGAGCACGCCGACGACGGCGAGACCCGTGACCAGGACGCCGGTCGTCTTCTCGGAGGCCTGCACGAGGAAGACCCACGCTTCGCCCTTGACCGCCTCCAGTCCCGCGACCGGGGTGTGCGCGCTCGGGGCGTCCAGGGCGCCGGTGAGCGTGTGGAAGCGGTAGCCCTTGGCCTGCAGCCCGGTGACGTACCGGTCGAGGGCTGCGACGGTCTGGGAGCGGTCGCCGCCGGAGTCGTGCATCAGCACGACGGCGCCCTTGCCGCCCTTCGGCGTGGCGTTGCGGATGATCTGCTGGACGCCGGGCCTGCGCCAGTCCTCGCTGTCGGTGTTGTTGACGATGGTGATGTAGCCCTTGCTGCCGATGTACTCGGTGATCGGCCAGGACTTGTTGTCCATGTTGTGCGCGAACGACGAGTACGGCGGACGGAACAGCGAGGTGCGGATGCCGGCCGCTCCGGCGAGCGCGAGCTGGTTCTGGGACAGTTCCCAGTCGACCCGGCTCCTGCTCTGCAACGACAGGTCGGGGTGGTTGAAGGTGTGCAGCCCGATCTCGTGGCCCTCGTCGACCATGCGCTGGACGAGGTCCGGGTGGCGGGACGCCATCGTGCCGGTGATGAAGAAGACGGCCCGGGCGTCGTGCTTCTTCAGCACGTCGAGGACCTTGGGCGTCCACTCCGGGTCCGGCCCGTCGTCGAAGGTCAGCACCAGCTCGTGGTCCGGGAGTTCCAGACTGGCCGGCCGCCCTCCCCGGGTGTCGATGACGGGCCCGCCCTTGAGGATCTCTTCCGGGACCTGGTCACTGGCCGCGGGAGGCCCGACCCGGTGGTCGGCCAGGATCTCGCTGTGCACATAGCCGCGCAGCATGAGCATCGCCAGGAGAGCGACCAGCAGGAGCAGCGGCAGCAGCAGCCGCATGGGCAGCCGCCGACGCAAGCGCCCACGAGAACCGCCAGGGGCACCGGTCGCGGTGCCGGGGCGATGAGAACGGGTTGCCATTTGGGTGGTACTCCGGGGTGGTGCGGGAACGGGGTGGGTGCGGGGAGGGTGCCGGGGCCCGGGTGTGTGGTGAATCGGGCGGGGCGGGCTCGGCGGGCGGGTTCGGGGGCGGGTTGTCGCGCGGGGGCCGTTGCGGGCAGGGGTTCTGGTCGGCGGTTGGACGGGCCGGGGGGGCGGACGAGTAGTCGGACGGGCAATTGGAGGGGCGGCGGGCGGCGGGTTCGCCATACCGAGAGGTCGGGCGAGCAGTCGGACGGCGGGCGCCCCGCCGCCGGAAGGTCGGGCGGCGGGCACTGCATGCCGGGCGGTCGGCGGCGTCTACGGCCTGTCTGCCGGCGGACGGTCGGGCCGCGGACGGTCCAGTCCGCGGACGGTCGGACGGCGGGCACTGCCCCCCGCCTGCCGGACGGTCGGAGGTGCGGGCGGCTCTGCGAGTCCTCTCTCACCTGCCACCCGGCTCGCCGGAGCTGTAGCCGCTCAGCCGGGCGGCGGCGGCCCGGAAGCCGGCCAGTCGGCTGGCTACGACGGCCCCGGCCCGATCCGATCGGCGGCCCCGGCCCCCGACCCCCGGCCGAACGGTTGGCCCGGCCAACCCCACGACCTGGCTGGTGCCGCAGGCCCGACGCCCCGGACCGATCAACCGGCCCAACACCGCCACCCGACGCGGGCCCGACGAGCCCGGCCGACCCGCCGCCCCGCGACCCGACTGACCAGCAGGGCCTGCCAGCCCCGACGACCAGCCGGTCAGCAGACCGCAGTCCCGACGCCCCCGGCCTGTCCACCGACTCGGCGGGCCCGACGACCCGGCCGAACCGGCGGAGCCGCTACGCAGCTGGTGGTTCGGGGGTCGGCTGGGGCTCGGGCGGGCCTTCGGCGACCGTGCCCGTTTCGCCGTCGTCGACGGTGCCCGTGGTCTGGGTCGGCCCGGGCGTGGGGTCGATCGTCGGCGTCGGGTCGGGAGCGGGCGAGCTCGGCGGGGCCGACGGCTGTGTCGGGGTCGGGTCGGTCACGCCCTTGCCCGGGGCGGCCGGTGTGGTCCGGGTCGCGGTCGGTGAGGGCTTGGCGGTCGCACCGGAACGGCCCGGGCCCGCGGAGGCCGCGGGTTCGAGGGCACTGGGGCCGGGCGACGGTGCGGTGGCCTCGTCCGTCGTCGCCGCGCTGCCCGGGGCGGTGACACCTGTGTCACCGGTCGGTGCGGACTCCGCGGGCAGCGACGGTGTGTCGACCTGCCCGGCCGGCCGGCCCTCCTGCTGACCCGGCACGGGCAGCCAGGGCGCGTTGGAGTTGCCCGACAGCACCGTGGCGACGATGACGACGGCGTAGACACCGCAGGCCACGGCGACGGCCATGCCGATCCGGCGCAGGCGCCGGCTGCGGCGGCCGGACTCGTCGACGAAGACGGGCCGGTCGGCGGCGGGGCCCGCGCCGGCGCCTTCATTGACCTGCCGTACGAACCCGTCCCCGAGCTGAACGGCGTCGAGCTGGACGGTCACCTCGTGCGGATCGTGGGTGTGCTCGGCGGAGTCGGGACCGTGCCCGGCGGGGTCAGGACCGTGCCGGGCGGAATCAAGACCGTGCCCAACCGCGTCGGCGTCCTCCTGCCAGGGGTCGCGGACGGGCGACCGCGTGCCGGAGCTCGCGGCGAACGAGTCGGCCTCGCCCTCGCTCTGCCGGGGAATGCCGCGCAGTATCTCCGTCACGTCCGTCCCGGCGGACGGGCGAGCGCCCGTCACCCGGACGTCGCCGCCGGAGAAGACCTGCGTGGCTCTCCGGTCCCGGGTTCTGCCGTCCGTGGAGAGTTCACCGGTCCTCGCTGCGGCCTCGGGCCATTCAGGTTGGGTGTCTTCTCGCCACTTGTTCACGCGCACGCACTTCCCCCCACGGGATGGTTCAGGTGCGCTTGCGACCTGAGCACCCGTCGTCCGGACCGGGTCCCCAACCCGTCCAGAGCGCCCCCATTATCACACCGTGCTCAGGCGTCGAATGTAGCGCACGCGGAGGTTGTGTGCGGACGGCGTGCCGAATCGTGTCAGCCGTGAGACGCCATGAGGACATCGTCGGTGTCCGGAACCCACCCTCCGGCGGGCCTCCGCAACCAGCCCTCCGCCACCGCGAGCCGCGCCGCCGCCCGCCGCAGCGCATCGAGCGCGGGATGCGTCAGGCCCCTCCGCCACACCAGTGACACGGGAGAGAGCGGAACGGGATCGACCAAGGGACGTGACACCGTCCCCGGCAGGGCCGGGAACCCCACGACGGCCAGGACCGGGTGGCGCGTACGGGCCATGATCCGCTGGAACTCCTCCTCCCCGACGGCCAGTGGTGCCGGTGGCGCGATCTCGATGCCCCGCCCCTCGAACAGCAGCCGCGCGAGGCCGGTCCACTCCGGCGTGAGGGGATTGCCGGCGCCCGCGTAGACGGTCTCGCCGGCCAGCTCGGCGAGCGGCACCTGAGCCAGCGGGGCCAGCCGGTGGTCCTCGGGCAGCACGACCGCCATGGGCTCGTACCGCACGGGCTGGTGGTCGAGCCCGGCCCGCAGCGCCGGGTCCAGCCCGGCGAACCGTCCGAACGACGCGTCCAGCCGGCCCGCGAGCAACTCCCCGGCGGCTCCGGTCAGGCCGCTCTCGTAGCGGGCCATCAGCTCGTGTCCGGGGGCGAGTTCACGCGCCCGGTGCAGCACGCGCCGCGGTGTGACCAGGCCCGGGGAGTTGAGGTCCACCAGCAGGGGCCGGGCCCGGTCGAAGGCGGCGAGCAGTTCCTCCTGCGACTGGAGCACGCGGCGGGCGTACGGCAGCAGCCGCTCCCCGTCGGGCGTGAGCGTCACGTGCCGGGTGGTCCGCACGAACAACTCGGCGCCCAGCTCCCGCTCCAGCCGCCGCACGTCCCGGCTCAGCGCCTGCTGTGCCGTGTGCAGACGCACCGCGGCACGGGTGAAGTGCAGCTCCTCGGCGACGGCGACGAAGGCACGCAGGAGTCGGGGATCGAGGTGGCCGGGCATGCCGTGAACCTACAACGGCGACTGCCCGCTCAGCCCCCGGCGGCCTTCTCAGGCCCCTCGCCCTCACCCGCACACTCACCCGCGGCCGCCCCCGAACCGGCGTCGGCACCCGGCACCTGACCACCCGGTCCGTCCCCACCAGGACATTCCCTCGACGGGACCTGCCCCAGCCGATGCCGAGGCACCGTACGCACAGGCGGACGCGTCAGCGTGATCTGCCGGACGACCTGCTGGAAGCACGCCAGCGCAGCCACCCCGGGCAGGGCCGCAGCCGCGGTGCCGAGGACGGTCCTCGGCGCCTGGACGACGCACAGCAGCACGGCGACGCACGAGAAGACCAGCACCACGCACCAGGAGTGCACGGCACGGCGCTGGTGCAGCGCGGCCCGCAGGACGGACAGGGACGCCACCAGCCAGGGCCCGTACACCAGCAGGGGCCACCAGGTGCGCAGGCTGCGCTCCGCGGGGGAAGCGGCGACCAGGCGCAGCGGGTCGTAGGCGACCATGCCGCTCAGGAGGCCCACCGCGGAGGCGATGACGGCCGTCAGGGCGGCAATGAGGAAGCTGGTGGTGCGGAGCACGCCGGGTGCTCTGCGGGCCCGGACCTTGCGGTGCCGCCGGGGGATCTCCCGCACGGGCGGCAGTTCCTCGGTGATGTCCTGGAGCCGCTGCATGCGCTCACCCGGGGCCGGGTCCGCGGGGGCGGCCGGTGCCGCGTCGCGCGGGGCGGGGATCCTCGTCTCCTGCTGCCCGAGGGCCTCCTCGAGGATGAACGCGAGTTCCTCGGCGGGGTCCCAGGTCGGATCCGGGGGCGTCAGCGGGGTCACGAAGTCCCGGGTGGGCGCCCGGTGCCGGCCGGTGCCCTCGATACCTTTGTCGTACATCACGTTGCCCGACTATTCGGCGAGCGCGAAAGCGGGCCATTCCGTCGCACTGATCCACCGCCGGGCGAGATCCTTTTCCAGCACGCTCATGGTGTCGATGAAATCGCGCAGAACCGGCTCGGTCACCTGGAGCGCGACCGGGCAACCGCCTTTGGTGAGCGTGCCGTTGACGGTGGCCGACGAGTGTGCTGGAGCGGGAATGTAGGTGTAGGGGCCGAGCGTTACCGCCCAACCGTCTTTCCTGGTCGCCTCGGTCATGTACCGACTAACCGTCGGCCCACTTCGGCGGATGCGCGGCAAAAGAGTGAAGGATTTCCCGGTTGAACATCTTTTCCATGCGGCATTAAGGACTCTCCATATCGCTGTATGAAGAACAAGCGGCGAATATTTCCCGCCAGTCCTACAACCCAGGTGCGTGAATCCGTACGGAACAGGTGTTGGACCGCCCGGTCGTCTCCGGGTGACGGTGGGCGCATGCCGCAACTCACCCCGTACCGCCGTCTCTTCGGGCTGCCGGGCGCCCGTGCGTTCACCGCCGGGAACCTGATCGCCCGGCTGCCGATGGGCATGTTCAGCGTCAGCGCGGTCGTCATGATCGCCGGGACGCGGGGCTCGTACGCCCTCGCCGGTGCCGTCACGGCGACGGGACTCGCGGCGACCGCGGTGGTCGCGCCGTGGACCGCGCGCCTCGTCGACCGGCACGGCCAGGCCAAGGTGGCCCTGCCCGCGACGGTGATCGCCGTCCTCGGCTCGCTCGCCCTGCTGCTGTGCGTCCGCTGCGACGCCCCCGACTGGACCCTGTTCGCCTCCTACGCCGCCACCGCCACGACCCCCAACACCGGCGGCATGTCCCGGGCCCGCTGGGCGCATCTGCTGGCCGGTGACGCGAAGGGCCTGCACACCGCCAACTCCTTCGAGCAGGCCGCGGACGAGCTGTGCTTCATGCTGGGCCCGGTGCTCGCGGCCTTCCTGTGCGGGGCGTTCTTCCCGGAGGCGGGCACGCTCGTCGGGGCGGTGCTGCTGCTGGCCGGCATGGTCTGGTTCACGACCCGGCGTGCGACGGAGCCGCCGGTCCGCGCACGCATACCCGCGAAGGCGCCGCTGCGGGCCCCCGGTATGCCGCTGCTGCTCGCGGTCTGCCTGGCGATGGGCGCGGTGTTCGGCTCGACGGAGGTCGTCACGCTGGCGTTCGCGGACGCGCTGGGGCACCGGTCTGCGGCCGGTGCCGTGCTCGCGCTCCAGGCGGCGGGCTCGTGCGCGGCGGGCCTGCTGTACGGCGCCGCCGGCCGGGCCGCGGCCCGGCTGGCGTGGTGCGTGGCCGCGATGACCGCGCTGCTGACCCTGCCGCTGCTCGCGGCCGCCCTCACCGGTTCGCTCCCGCTCGTCGCCGGTGCACTGCTGATCGCCGGGATGTCGACGGCCCCGACGATGGTCACCACCATGACGCTGGTCCAGCAGCGCACCCCCGAGGGCCGGCTGAACGAGGGCATGACCCTGGCGGTGACCGGCCTGCTCGGCGGCATCGCCTGCGGCAGCGCGCTCGGCGGCTGGACGGTGCAGCACATGTCGGCGACGGCGGGCTACGGCATCCCGGTGACGGCGGCGGCCGTGGCTCTGGCGTTGTCCCTGGCCGGAGCGTCGAATCGCTTCACCGATCAGCGCACGCCCCATTGACGCCCCCACGCACCCCACATACGTTCATCCGTCGAAGCGCTTCGACGGATCGCCTGCCGCCCCCGCGGGCACGGGAAGAAGGACCCCCACATGAAGTTCACCGACGGCTACTGGCTGCTCCGGGAGGGCGTCACCGCGGCGTACCCGGCCGAGGTGCTCGACGTCACCGAGTCGGACGGCGCCCTGGAGATCCACGCGCCGACCCGGCCCGTCCGCTCCCGCGGGGACCTGCTGAAGGGCCCCGTCCTGACGCTCCGCGCGCACACGCCCATGCCCGACGTCATCGGCCTGACGCTGACGCACTTCACAGGAGGGGAGTCGCGGGGTCCCGAGTTCGAGCTCACCGGGTCGGGCGCCACTCCGCGGATCTCCTATGACGACGAGCACGCGACCCTGACCTCGGGCGAACTGTCGGTCCGGGTGGCCCGCGGCGGCCCCTGGCACGTCGAGTTCCTCGCGCACGGTCGCACCCTCACGACCAGCGGCGACAAGAGCATGGGCATCATGCGGGACCCGACCGGCGCGCACCACCTGCGCGAACAGCTGGTCCTCCAGGTCGGCACGTCCGTCTACGGCCTGGGCGAGCGCTTCGGCCCGCTGGTCAAGAACGGCCAGGTCGTCGACATCTGGCAGGCCGACGGCGGCACCTGCAGCGAACAGGCCTACAAGAACGTCCCCTTCTACCTCACGGACGCTGGCTACGGCGTCTTCGTCGACCACCCGGGCAAGGTGTCCTTCGAGGTCGCCTCGGAGGTCGTGTCCCGGGTGCAGTTCAGCGCGGAGACGCAGGAACTGACGTACTACGTCGTCTACGGCCCCACCCCGAAGGAGATCCTGCGCAAGTACACGGCCCTGACCGGCCGCCCGGCCCTGCCGCCCGCCTGGTCGTTCGGCCTGTGGCTGTCGACGTCCTTCACGACGTCGTACGACGAGAAGACGGTGACGTCCTTCATCGAGGGCATGCGGGAACGCGAACTCCCCCTCTCGGTTTTCCACTTCGACTGCTTCTGGATGCGCGAGTTCCACTGGTGCGACTTCCGGTGGGACGCACGGGTCTTCCCCGACCCGGAGGGCATGCTGGCCCGGCTCAAGGACCGTGGCCTGCGCGTCTCCGTCTGGATCAATCCGTACATCGCCCAGCGCTCCCCGCTGTTCGCCGAGGGCAAGGCACTCGGGCATCTGCTGAAGCGCCCGGACGGCAGCGTCTGGCAGTGGGACCTGTGGCAGCCCGGCATGGCCCTGGTCGACTTCACCAGCCCGGCCGCCCGTGACTGGTACGCCGCCAAGCTGGAGGCGCTGCTCGAGCAGGGCGTCGACTGCTTCAAGACCGACTTCGGCGAGCGGGTGCCGCTCGATGTGACCTGGTCGGACGGCTCCGACCCGGAGCGGATGCACAATTACTACACCTACCTGTACAACCGCACGGTCTTCGAGGTGCTGCGCAAGCACCGCGGTGAGGCGGAGGCCGTCCTCTTCGCCCGCTCGGCGACGGCGGGCAGCCAGCAGTTCCCGGTGCACTGGGGCGGTGACTGCGAGGCGACGTACGAGTCGATGGCGGAGTCACTGCGCGGCGGCCTGTCCCTCGGCCTGTCCGGCTTCGGCTTCTGGAGCCATGACATCGGCGGCTTCGAGGGCACGCCGGCACCGGCCCTGTTCAAGCGCTGGCTGGCGTTCGGCCTGCTCTCCTCGCACAGCCGCCTGCACGGCAGCAGTTCCTACCGCGTCCCCTGGCTGTTCGACGAGGAGTCGGTGGAGGTCGCGCGCCACTTCATCCGGCTGAAGCTGCGCCTCATGCCCTACCTGTACGAGACGGCCCGGACCGCCCACACCGAGGGCGTGCCGATGATGCGGGCGATGGTGCTGGAGTTCCCGGACGACCCGGGCTGCGCGCACCTGGAACGGCAGTACATGCTCGGCCCGGACCTCCTCGTCGCACCGGTGTTCAGCGACGAGGGCGACGTCACGTACTACATCCCCGAGGGCACCTGGACGCACTTCCTCACCGGCGAGCAGGTGACCGGCCCGCGCTGGGTGCGCGAGCGGCACGCCTTCCTGAGCGTGCCGTTGCTGGTCAGGCCGGGTGCGGTGATCCCGGTGGGCGCGGTGGACGACCGTCCGGACTACGACCACGCCGACGGGGTGACGCTGCGGGCGTACGGGCTGCGGCCCGGCGACGAGACGACGGTACGGGTCGGGGACGTGACCTTCACGGTGGTACGCGAGGGTGACACCCTGCGGGCCACGTGCAGCGACCCGGCGGCCCCCTGGGCGCTCGCCACCGCCGGCCACGAGACCCGGGCACCGGCCGGTACCGGCTCCCTGACGCTGGGGCCGGAGCCGTCCTGATGGTCAGGATCACGGACGTGGCGCGCCGGGCCGGGGTCTCCCCCAGCACCGTGTCGTACGCGCTGAGCGGCAAGCGCCCGATCTCCGCCGAGACCCGGCGCCGGGTCGAGGCGGCGGCCCTGGAGCTGGGTTACCGCCCGCACTCGGGCGCACCGGCGCACGGCAGGCCGAAGGTCCTCGCCGTGGCGGCCCCGCTGCGCGCCGGCGTCCACATACCGGCGCTGATGCGTGTGACGGAGGCGGTGGTGACAGCAGCACGCGGGTCCGACCACGACGTCCTGCTCCTCACCCATGAGGAGGGCCTGACCCGCGTCGGCGAATCGGCGCCGGCGGACGCGTTACTGGTCATGGACATCGGCCTCCAGGACCCGCGTCTCCCCCTGCTCCGCTCCTTGAACCGCCCCTGCGTCCTGCTCGGCCTCCCCGCCGACCCGCACGGTCTGACCTGCGTGGACCTGGACTACCGGGCAGCAGGCGAGGTGTGTGTGCACCACCTGGCCCGCCTCGGCCACCGGACAGTGGCCCTGGTCGGCTCGCCGCCGGAGGTCCACCTCCGCGGTGCCGCCTCGGCCCACCGCCTGGTCGAGGGCTTCACCGCCGCGGCCGACCACCACGGCCTGGCTTCCTCGGTGCACCCCGCCGAATCGGCCCCGGCCGCGGCCCACCCCATCGCGGACCGGCTGCTGCGCGGACACCCCGCCCCGACGGCCGTGGTCGTCCACAACGCCCCGCTCCTGGAACCCCTGATCACGGCCTTCCAGCAGCTCGGCCTGCGCATCCCCGAGGACCTGTCGATCACGGCCGTCTGCCCCGACGACCCCGCGACGGTCACGTCGGTCACCCTGCCGGCCACGGAGCTGGGCACCCGGGCGGTGGAACTCCTGATGGCGCAGCTGCACGGCACGCCCGTACCGGAGACGACGCTGCTGACGCCGCGGCTGACGGAGCGGGCGAGTACGCGCCACGCATGACACAGGCCCCGCCGCTCGGAAGCGACGGGGCCTGTGCCCACATGGGATGAGTGGAGATGGCGGGAATCGAACCCGCGTCCAACGGTGTGGAATCAGGGCTTCTCCGTGTGCAGTCGGCTGTGCTTTTCTCGGCCCCGGAGATCACGCCGACAAGTCTCCGACGGGCCCAGTCACTGTGTGGTTTCCCTCTTCACCCCGTGACCGGGATCAAGGTTTAGTTCCCTAGATGATGCCAGGATCCGGGTCGGGAACACCCCCGGGCTGACACTCCCTTAAGTAGGGGAGCCGCTGCTCGCTACCTGAAGATCAGGCAGCGAGGGCGAGCTCGCCCTGGGAGATGGATCGCTTGGAATTGGCGATTATTTTTTTCGGCCTGTGGTTTACGAGATCATGGCCGCTTCCTCGACACGCTTCCCCTGCTTCGACAGCCGCTGTCGAAACCGATCATCCCCATGTTGATTTTTCAATCGTGGCCCCCGCGAGGAGGCTCGCACCCGCTGTGGGGCGCAGGTGCCATCGTACGTGACCAACGCAGGTCGATGCCAGCGTATTCCCACGCACCCCAGGGGTGCTTACGCCCGCTGCTTGCGCCGCACCGCCGAGATCACCCGCTCGGCCTCGCGCCGGTCCTGCTTCTCGCGGAGCGTCTGGCGCTTGTCGTACTCCTTCTTGCCCTTCGCCAGCGCGATCTCGACCTTGGCGCGGCCGTCCTTGAAGTACAGGGCGAGGGGCACGATGGTGTGACCCGTCTCCTGCGACTTCGACTCCAGCTTGTCGATCTCCTCGCGGTGCAGCAGCAGCTTCCGCTTGCGCCGCGCGCTGTGGTTGGTCCACGTGCCCTGGCTGTACTCCGGCACGTGCACGTTGTACAGCCATGCCTCGTGCCCGTCCATCTGCACGAAGCCGTCGACCAGCGACGCCCGTCCCTGGCGCAGCGACTTCACCTCGGTGCCGGTGAGGACCAGACCGGCCTCGTAGGTGTCGATGATGAGGTAGTCGTGCCGCGCCTTCTTGTTCTGCGCGATCAGCTTGCGCCCTTTTTCCTTAGCCATAGTGCCGCCCATTTTCGCACTACGGAGGGGGCCCGCGGGAAGTCGATTACGAGGGACCGGCCAGACCGCGCAGTACACCCTCGGCCCGCTGGAGCGCGCCCTCGTCGGCCTCCAGGTCGGGCGTGATGCCCCGGCCGTCGACCGCGCGGCCGGAAGGGGTGCGGTAGTGCCCGACGGTGAGCTCCGCGACGGAGCCGTCGGGCAGCCGGCTCGGCATCTGGACCGAACCCTTGCCGAAGGTCCGGGAACCCACGACGAGCGCCCGTCCGCGGTCCTGAACGGCGCCGGTGAGGAGTTCGGCCGCGCTCATCGTCCCGCCGTCGACGAGCGCGACCAGGGGTCTCGTCGTGTCGCCACCGGGCTCGGCATGCAGGGCGCGCTGCTCGCCGTCGACGTCGTACGTGGCGACCAGACCGCCGTCGAGGAAGGCGGAGGCGGCGGTGACGGCCTCGCTGACCAGGCCGCCGGAGTTGCCGCGCAGGTCGAGGACGATCCCGGCGCCGGGCGGGGCCTGCCGGACGGCCTCGCGGACCTGGTCGCCGGAGCCCTTGGTGAAGGTGTCGACCCGGACGACGGTGACCGGGCCGGCGACTTTTCGAACCGCGACCGAGTCTGTGGACAGGTGCGCCCGGCGCACGGTCTCGGTCCACGCGCGCGTGCCGCGCTCCAGGCCGAGACGGACGGTGGTGCCGGCGGGGGCGTCGGTGGCGTCCCCGCGCAGTAAGGAGACGACCTCGGTGACGGGCCGCCCGTCGGTCTTCTCGCCGTCGACGCTGCGCAGCAGGTCTCCGGGGCGGATCCCGGCGGCGGCCGCGGGCGACCCGGCGCGCACCTTCGTCACCTCGATACGGCCGTCGCGTGCGCTGCGCGCCCACAGGCCGACGCCGGTGTACTGGCCGTCGAGGCTTTCCTCGAACTCCTCGTACTCGCCCCGGGAGTAGACGGCGCCCCAGCGGTCCCCGCTGCGGCTGACGGCGCGCTTCGCGGCCTCCATCGGGGACTTGCCGTCGGCCAGGGCCTCCTCGGCCGCCCTGGTGACGTCCGCGTGGTGCCCGGCCGGGGTGGCCGAACGGGCCTCGTCCTGCGCGGACTTCCGCTCGGCCTGCGGGAGGGATCCCGTGGCCGCGCCGGCGACCAGCACGCTCGCGAACATCAATGCCAGGGCGGCCCCGCGACGGTTGGGACGGGGCTGACAGAACGGGTCACGACCTGACATGGCGGTGAGTCTAGGACAAGGGGAAGGGCCGTACGGCTTGTTGTCCGTACGGCCCCTCTTGGCATGCGTCACACCTTCAAGTACTTGCGCAGCGCGAAGAACGCGGCCAACGCGGGCATCAGCAGGCTGGTGGCGAGGATGAGCGGCAGCTTCGTGAGGACGGCGTCCCAGCCGATGAAGTTGATCAGCGTCAGCTGATCGGCCAGGGCCAGTCCGTGGTCGATGAGGAAGTACCGGGCAATCAGCAGGAAGCCGCACGCGAGCGTGCCGCCGATGAGGCCGGCGACCGCGGCCTCCATGATGAACGGCGCCTGGATGTAGAAGCCCGAGGCGCCGACCAGGCGCATGATGCCGGTCTCGCGCCGGCGGCTGAACGCCGAGACGCGCACCGTGTTGACGATCAGCATCAGCGCGACGACCAGCATCAGCGCCATCACCGCGCGCGCGGCCCAGTTCATGCCGTTCAGCAGCTTGAAGAGGTTGTCCAGGATGCCCTTCTGGTCCTGCACGGACTGCACGCCGTCCCGGCCGTTGAACGCGGTGGCGATCACCTGGTACTTCTGCGGGTCCTTCAGCTTGATGCGGTACGACTCCTGCATCTGGTCCGGCGTGAGGGAACTGGCCAGCGGGGAGTCGCCGAACTGCTCCTTGTAGTGCTTGTACGCCTGGTCCTGCGACTCGTAGGTGACCGTCTGGACGACGTCCATCTTGTCGAGGTCGGCCTTGATCTGCTTCTTCTGGTCGTCCGTCACCGCGCCCTTGGCGCAGTTGGGGTCGGACTCGGCGTCGCTCTTGTTGCAGAGGAAGATCGAGACGTTGACCTTGTCGTACCAGTAGCCCTTCATGGTGTTGACCTGGTCGCTCATCAGGAGCGACCCGCCGAACAGGGCGAGCGACAGGGCGACGGAGACGACGACGGCGAAGGTCATCGTCAGATTGCGGCGGAGACCGACGCCGATCTCCGACAGGACGAACTGGGCGCGCATGGCGACTGGTTATGCCTTTCCGTGACTCTGGGTGCGGTCTCAGTGCTGGTAGCCGTAGACACCGCGGGCCTGGTCGCGGACGAGGCGGCCCTTCTCCAGTTCGATGACGCGCTTGCGCATCTGGTCCACGATGTTCTGGTCGTGTGTGGCCATCACCACGGTCGTGCCCGTCCGGTTGATGCGGTCGAGCAGCTTCATGATGCCGACGGAGGTCTGCGGGTCGAGGTTGCCGGTGGGCTCGTCGGCGATGAGCAGCTTGGGCCGGTTGACGAAGGCCCTGGCGATGGCCACACGCTGCTGCTCACCACCGGACAGCTCGCCGGGCATCCGGTCCTCCTTGCCGCCGAGCCCGACGAGGTCGAGCACCTGCGGCACGGACTTGCGGATCTCGCCGCGCGACTTGCCGATGACCTCCTGCGCGAAGGCGACGTTCTCGCCGACCGTCTTGTTCGGCAGCAGGCGGAAGTCCTGGAAGACGGTCCCCAGCTGGCGCCGCATCTGCGGCACCTTCCAGTTGGACAGGCGCGCGAGGTCCTTGCCCAGAACGTGCACCTGACCGTGACTGCACCGCTCCTCGCGGAGGATCAGCCGCAGGAAGGTGGACTTTCCGGAGCCGGAGGACCCCACGAGGAAGACGAACTCGCCCTTCTCGACCTCCAGGGAGACATCCCTGAGGGCGGGGCGGGTCTGCTTGGGGTAGACCTTGGAGACGTTGTCGAATCGGATCACGGATGCACCACGGGTCGCCGGGGGTAGATGAGCGTGACCATACGCGAACCGGGTAGGGCACCGCAGTCACCGACCGTGGTTGCGCCATGGATGTGCCGTTTTGCACCGCCCTCAGGGGCGCGGGGCTGTGTCGATATGCGGCTCCGCCGCGTGGGCGCGCCCAGCCCTCACGACCCCGCAGCCGCGCGCCCATGCACACCACCCCTTTGGGAGCGACCCGCGCGACCTCCGGAGGAACCTGGCACAGTGGAGAGGGAACGTTCGCGCCACCGCGAGCGTTACACACAAGGAACCGGCGCAAGGAGGGCGAGCGCATGACGTACGACCGGCTGGTGTGCGCGAACTGCGCGGCGCCCGTGAGCGAGGGCCGGTGCCCCGTGTGCCGTGCGAACCGCGAGCGGATGCAGCAGGAGAACTTCCTCGCGGGTCTGAACCCGATGGCACTGATCGCACTGCTCACCGTGCTGATCGCCGCTGTCGCACTACTGGCGCACCAGACCGCCTAGCGGCGTACTCGGCGGTCCGCAGGACCCGGAAGACACGAAGACACGGCCGAGGGCCCGGAGCGTTTCGCTCCGGGCCCTCGACGCTGCGCTGTGCCTACTGTCCGTACGGACGCGGCTACCGTCAGGCGGCAGCCCCGCCACGGCCGCCCATGAGGCGCGGCAGGACGCGGAAGCCGACACCGCCGGCGATCATCGTGGCGGCGCCGATCACCAGGAAGGTGGTCTGCGCGGCACCCGTCTCGGCGAGCTCCTGGCCGTTGCCCTGGGCCTGCGGCGCCGCCGGGGTGGCGTCCGAGCCGGTGTCGGTGAGGGACGAGGAGCCCTCCTCCTGCGGCGAGGTGCCGCCGTCGGGGTCGGCCGCGTTGCCGCCGCCGTTCCCGCCACCGTTGGCGTTGCCGTTGCCGCCGCCGTTACCGCCACCGTTCCCGTTGCCCGGGTTGGTCGGCTGGCTCGTCGGGTCCTCGGTCGGCTCGGTGGGCTCGTCCGTGGGCTCGGTGGGCTCGTCCGTGGGGTCCTCGGTCGACGGCGGGTCCGTCGGGAGGTCCGTCGGCGGGTCGGTGGGGAGCTCGGTGGGAACCGGCGGGGTCGGGGTCGGGACCGGCGACTCGTCGGCGCACAGGATGCCCAGCAGGCAGTCCTCGGTCTCCGCGGCGGATGCGGCACCGGCGGCGGTCAGCGAGGCACCGGCGGCGATCACGGCACCGGCCGCTATCCGCGCGACACGGATCCGCGTCTTCTTCGTCATGTGGTTGCTACCCCCAGTAGCTCATCGTCATTAGGCAGCGTTTGGAGCTGTGCTCGACGGGGGTAGCTGCGGTGAAGAGCCCCCCGGTTCACATGCGCCCCAGAGACACGCATGCCGCGCTTTACCCTTCCCATTTTTCAAAGACACGTCAAGGGCGTTTGCGGGCGCCATGTCCAAGTACGGGGGCAATGCCGGGAGTCTGACTCTGTGAGTGTGATGTAAAACCCAGACATGCCAGCACAGAAGCGGGCACAGAAAAGGCAACTGCCGTCCTGACGACGGCAGTTGCCTTGTCGACAAACTTACTTCTCCTGCTGCTTGCGCCAGCGAATTCCGGCTTCCAGGAAACCGTCGATCTCACCGTTGAAAACGGCCTCGGGGTTGCCGACCTCGAACTCGGTGCGCAGGTCCTTGACCATCTGGTACGGGTGCAGCACGTACGAACGCATCTGGTTGCCCCAGGAGTTGCCACCGTCGCCCTTGAGGGCGTCCATCTTGGCCTGCTCCTCCTGGCGGCGCCGCTCCAGCAGCTTGGCCTGGAGCACGTTCATGGCCGTCGCCTTGTTCTGGATCTGCGAGCGCTCGTTCTGGCAGGAGACGACGATGCCGGTGGGGATGTGGGTGAGGCGCACCGCGGAGTCGGTGGTGTTGACGCCCTGGCCACCGGGGCCGGACGAGCGGTACACGTCCACCCGCAGTTCGGACTCGTCGATCTCGATGTGGTCGGTCTGCTCGACCACGGGAAGGATCTCGACACCCGCGAAGGAGGTCTGCCGCCGGCCCTGGTTGTCGAAGGGCGAGATGCGCACCAGCCGGTGCGTGCCCTGCTCGACGGAGAGCGTGCCGTACGCGTAGGGCGCCTGGACGGCGAAGGTGGTCGACTTGATGCCGGCCTCCTCCGCGTACGACGTCTCGTAGATCTCGGTCTTGTAGCCGCGCTGCTCGGCCCACCGCAGGTACATGCGCTGGAGCTTCTCGGCGAAGTCGGCGGCGTCGACGCCGCCGGCCTCGGCGCGGATGTTCACCAGGGCCTCACGGGAGTCGTACTCGCCGGACAGGAGCGTGCGGACCTCCATCTCGTCCAGCGCCTTCTTGACGGCGACGAGCTCGGACTCGGCCTCGGCACGGGTGTCCGGGTCGTCCTCCTCCTCGGCCATCTCGAAGAGAACGGCGAGGTCGTCGATACGACCGCGCAGCGCCTCCGCCTTGCGCACCTCGGCCTGGAGGTGGGACAGCTTGCTGGTGATCTTCTGCGCCTCATCGGGGTTGTCCCACAGGGACGGCGCGGCCGCCTGCTCCTCGAGCACGGCGATGTCTGCCCTCAGCCTGTCGAGGTCCAGAACGGCCTCGATCGACTCCATGGTCGAGGAGAGGGACTTGAGCTCTTCGGATACATCGACGACTGCCACGCCCTCCAGCGTAACGGCTCCGCCCGGCGGCCATCGCCGGGCGGTCCGGGCCGGCCCGTGGGGACCAGGAGGGTCCAAGGGGGTCAGGGGGACTGCGGGGCCGAGTTCTTCGTGTCCTGGGGAGGTGCGCTCGCGTCGTCGCCCGAGGTGGACAGCCACGCCCCGACGCCGACCGCCGCCGCCAGGACGACCGCGCCCGCGCCGAGGGCCACGCGGCGGCGCCGGGCGATGGCGCGGTTGCGGGCCGAGCCCGGCCGGGGCGTGCCCGACGCGCGCGGGGCCCGGGCCGTGCCGTGAGCGCCCCCGGCCAGCTCGTCGGGGGCCGGTACGCGCATCGAGGTGTGCGTGTCCCGGTTGGAGTCGGCCGGTTTCGCGCCCGGCACCAGGGGGACCGCGCCCCGCCGCCGGACCCGCTCGGCCGGTGCCGGCCTGGCGGACTGCTCCTCCCGGTCCGCCTCCTCGGCGGACTCCGTGTCCGGCTCGTCCACCTCCAGCGGCGGCATGCCCGCCAGCATCGGCAGCAGCTCCCGCAGCCGGACCCCCAGCTCCGAGGCCCGCAGCCGCGAGGCCGGCGCCTTGGCCAGGCACTGCACGAGCAGCTGCCACAGCTCGTCCGGGATGCCGGGCAGCGGGACGACCGTCTCCGTGACGTGCCGGCGCAGGACTGCGCCCGGGTGCCCGCCGCCGAACGGGGTGAAGCCGGCCAGCAGCTCGTAGAGCACCGTGGCGAGGGCGTAGATGTCGACGGATGCGCGCGGGGGCAGGCCCTCGACGATCTCCGGGGCGAGGTAGTCCGGCGTGCCGATGATCTTCGTGGCCTTGGTGCGGCGCGGGGTGTCGATGAGTTTCGCCACGCCGAAGTCGGTCAGCAGCGCGCGGTGGGAGCCGCCCGGGCCCAGGGGGCCCTGCATGTCCAGGAGGACGTTCTCCGGCTTCACGTCCCGGTGCACGACGCCCGCGGCGTGCGCGGCCGCCAGCCCGTCGGCGATGTCGGCCGAGATCGCGACGGCCGCCTCGGGCGCGAGGCGCCGGTCCCGCTCCAGCCGGGTCCGCAGGTCGGTGCCCCGGACGAGGTCCATGACCAGCGCCAGGTCGTTGCCGTCGACGACCAGGTCGCGCACCGACACCACGTGCGGGTGCTCCAGGCCGAGCAGCGCCGTCCGCTCCTGCACGAAGCGCCCGACGAGCTCCTGGTCGGACGCGAGGTCCTCGCGCAGCAGCTTGATGGCGACGGGGCCCTCGGGACCCTCGCCCAGCCACACCGTGCCGGCGCTGCCCCGCCCCAGGATCTGGTGGGCGGTGTACCGGCTGCCGATCTTCCGTGCCAAGGCTGCTCCTACCGACGCGTGTTGTCGCTAAAACTACGCGTCCGGAGAGCCAACCTTCACTGCGGAGGCAGAAATCACCCGCCAGGTGTCGACAAATCACCAACCCCGCGGGGTGGTTCGGGTCAGTTCGTGCCCGAACCGCTCCCGCCGACCTTCTCGATCCAGCCGGTCACCGTGCTGAACCAGTCGGTGAGCTGGTCCCAGTAGCCCTTGCCGGTACCGATCCACTCCTGGAGCGGGCTCAGCTCCCAGATCAGCCAGCCGGCGACGAACAGGATGACGATCGTGAAGAGACAGCCCTTCAGGCAGCCGAGCCCGGGGATCCGCATCCGGTTCGCGCTGCGCTGCCGGGGCTGCCGGGTCTCGCGCTGCGGCGGCTGGGGCTGGGGCGGCGGTGCGGGCGGGGCGTAGCGCTGCGGCGGCTGGGGCCGCTGGGGCTGCGGTGCGTACTGCTGGGGCTGCTGCTGCGGGTGGCCGTAGCCGGGCCCGGGCGGGGGTGCCTGGCGGCGCGGGGGCTGCTGCTGGGGCCGGGCGACCTGCCGCTGGGGGCGGCGGCGCAGCGGGTCCTCGTTCGGGTCGAGGTACTGGACCTGCGTCTGTTCGTTGCGGTCGCGGGCCGCCCGCAGCTGGTTCTGCCAGGGGTGCGGGTCCTCGGGTCCGCCCTGCTGGCCCTGCTGGCCGGGGTGGCCGGGCGAGCCCGGCGGGACCGGCGGCATGACGGCGGTCGGGTCGGCCGCGCCCCGGTTCGGGAGTACGGCGGTGGGGTCGGCGGCGCCGCCCGGGCCGCCGGTGTGCGGCATGACGCTGGTCGCGGCGTTCGGGTCGTAGGAGCCCGCGCCCTGCGGGAGGACCTGGGTGGGGTCGGCGTCGCCCGTGCCGGGCGTGCCCGGCACGGGCGCGGGCGCCGGGTCGGGCACCAGGAGCGCGCCGACGCCCTCGGCGGCGGCGATCTGCGCGGAGTTCGCGTGCACCCCGATGCCCTCGGCGACGACGCGCAGGCCACGGGCGAGGTTCTCGGCGCTGGGCCGCTCGTCCGGGTTCTTGCGCAGGCAGCGCTCGATGATCGTCCACAGCGGGTCGGGGACCGTGGAGGGGCGGCGCGGCTCGGCGCTCAGGTGCTGGTGCAGCACCTCGAGGGCGGAGCCGCCGGCGAACGGCGGGCGGCCGGTGACCAGCTCGTAGAGCAGGATGCCGGCGCCGTAGATGTCGACGGCGGAGGTCTGCGGGCGGCCCTCGGCGGACTCGGGCGCGACGTAGGCGGGCGTGCCGACGAACTCCTGGGTGCGGGTCAGGCCCGGGGAGTCGGCCAGGCGGGCGATGCCGAAGTCGGTCAGCAGCGGGTGCATCTGCCCGTCGTACTGCTGGAGCAGGACGTTCGCCGGCTTCAGGTCGCGGTGGACGACGCCGTCGGCGTGGCTGGCGGCGAGCGCGTCGGCGATCTGGGCGGTGAGCAGGGCCGCGGCGACGGGGCTGAAGGGCCCGTTCTCGCGCAGGTAGCGGTGCAGGTCGGGGCCCTCGACGAGGTCCATGACCAGCGCCAGCAGCTCGCCCTCGACGACCAGGTCGCGGACCCGGACGATGTTCGGGTGGGTCAGCCGGAGCAGGACGGAGCGCTCCCGGAGGAACCGCATGACGATGTCCGGGTCGCCGGCCAGCTCCTCCTTGAGGACCTTGATCGCGACGGTCTCGCCGGGCTGTCCCGGCACGGCCGCCTCGGCGCCCGCGGTCTCGCGCTGGCGGGCTCGCCAGACGGTGCCCGTGGCGCCGCGCCCGAGCGGCTCCTCGAGCAGGTACTTGCTGCCTACCGGCCGCACGTCATGCGCTCCCTGGTGCTTGCCTTGCCTGCTGGCCTGTCCGACCCACTGTAGTGCCGTGCCGCCGGGGACCGGGGTGTCGTCGTTCTGTGGGTCTTACGTATGCGTTCTCGCACGCGTTCGAAGGAAAGACGCTCACCTCGGTCTCGTGGTTGCCGAGAGTGAGCGTGACCGATCTCAAGTGATCGCGAGTGGGTCATCTCCCAGGCACTTTTGCGGGCAGAGCCGACCAATCAAGATCACTTGTTCCGGAGCGAGGGGCGCGGTGTCAGTGGCAGGTGCGAGGATGCGTGCAGTACTGGCCGACGTGCTGGGGCGGGGTGGGGGGACTCCGCGCCCGGGCAGAAGGGACCGCTGACGGCGATGCAGATCCGGCTGACCGTCGTAGACCCGCAGGGCCTGGCGGCTCCGGCCCGGGACCGCGCCGCGCGCTGCGACGTGCTGGTCACTGCGCCCGCCGGGACGGCGCTCGCGGCGGTGGCCGCCGGGCTCGCCCAGGTGGTCCTCGGCGGTGACGGCTCGGGCACCCCGGTGCTGTACGCCGGGGAGCAGCGGCTCGACGCCCAGCGCTGCACGCTCGGCGAGCCCCCGCTGACCGACGGTGCCGTGCTGTCCGTGGGCGCGCCGGGTGAGCCGGAGCCGCATCCCGAGCTGGACGACGCCCCGGCCCAGCTCCAGGTCGTCGCCGGGCCCGACGCCGGCGGCGTCCACCTCCTGCACGGCGGCGAGATCCGCATCGGCCGCTCCGCCGACGCCGACGTGCCGCTCGACGACCCGGACGTCTCCCGGCTGCACTGCGCGGTGACGGTGAGCGCCGACGGCCGCGTCTCGGTGGCCGACCTCGACTCCACGAACGGCACGACGCTGGACGGCACGCGCGTGGGCGACCGGGCGGTCCGTTTCGCGCCGGGCGCGCTGCTGCGGATCGGCGAATCGGCCCTGCGGCTGGCTCCCGCCGGGGGGCCGGGTGGCCGGGTGGACACGACGCCGGACGGGGAGGGGCACGTGCGCGTGCCGGCGGCCGCCGACGGGGCGGGGGCGGGTCCGCGCGTGCCGGATCCGACCCCTGCCGGGCCCTCCGGTCCCGCCGCGCCGACCCATCACGCTTACGGCTCGGCGCCCTGGGGCACGCCGGGTGGCGCGGGGCACGGCTCCGAGGACTCGGCGGTGGTGCCGGGGCAGGGTGGGGCGCCCCGGGTCGAAAGCAGGGGTGCGGGAGCGGCCGCGGAGGCTTCGCGGCCGGCTGCGGAGAGTGCTCCGCACGGCGGTTTCCGGGCTGCTGCCGGGGAGTACGTGCCGGACATCGCCCGGGGCCAAGGAGACTCAGGGCCCGTCGCCCCCGGCGGAGACTCGGCGCGCTCGGCATCCCGGGAAGAAGCGCGTACGGCGTCGTCGGAGGGCGTGGTCCGGGCTCCCCGGCAGCGTGGCAGCGCCGAGGGCTCGTCGGTGGGGGGTTCCCCCGACGGCGTCACCAGCACTCCCTGGCAGCACGGCGCGGCGCAGCACGGGCTCGGTGCCGGGGACACGCACGCCGGCCGCTCAAGGGCCGGGGCGCTGGGCGGGGCGTTCGATGACGGGCGTGCGGGCGGTTCCTGCCAGGGCGCCGGAACGGCGGACGGCACGGGCCCTCAGGCCCGGACCGGGGCCCGGCCAGGCGCCGCTCCGGCGGCTCCCAAGGGCGCCGGTCAGGCAGGGCGCGGTCGCCCTGGCGACACCAGCAGCACGGACGCAAGCCCTCACGCCCCGGCCGGAGGCCAAGGCGGACACCCCGGCGACCTCAGCGGCACGGGTGCAGCCCCCCACACCCCGGCCGGGCGCGAGCGCCCCGGCGATGACAGCGGCCCGAGCGCCCCGGGCGAGGGGGCCGGGCGGGGGCGCAAGGTCACTCCTCTCCGGGGCACCGATGTTCCGCCGGGGACGCGCAGGCGGGGCGGGCTCGGGGCGTGGGCGCGGCGGCTGGCCGGAGGGCGTGGGGAGCAGGGAGCTCCCGCGCGCGAGACGTACGAGGACGAGCCGGTCGAGGTGGCGGCGGAGCGCTCCGCGGTCGCCGGGCCGGCCGTGCCGGAGACCTGGCCGGATCCGGCCACGCTGTTGCTGACGGCGCTGGGGCCGGGGCCCCGGCTGTGGGAGCGCGGTCCGGGCCACCCGGAGGCGCTCGCGGTGCGCCTCGGCACGGCCGACCGGGCCGCGCCGGACGGCTCCGGCCTGCTGCCCGCGGTGCCGGTGACCGCCGGGCTGCGCGAGGTCGGCGCACTGGGCCTGGCCGGGCCCCGGGGGCGGCTCGCCGGACTGGCCCGTGCCGTGCTGGCGCAGCTCACCGCCCTGCACTCCCCCGACACACTGGAGATCGTCCTGATCGCCGCGGACCGCTCCCGCCCCCTGGCGGAGCGCACCGCCGAGTGGTCCTGGCTGGGCTGGCTGCCGCACGTCCGCCCCGGGCACGGGCAGGACTGCCGCCTGCTCCTGGCCTACGACCGGGAACAGGCCGCCGCCCGCACCGACGAGCTCATGCGCCGCCTGGAGGACCAGCTGGCGGACGCGGAAGGCAGCGCCGCGGGGGTCGGCGGGCTGCTGGGCAACGTGCGGTTCTCCAGAGCACAGGGGACCGACGGCCAGGGCGGTGACAGCCAGGGGACCAGCACCGCCGGTCCCCTGGCCCGCCGCCCCTCGTGGGCCCGGGACGACACCCCTGCTCCCGCCCCCGACCAGGCGACCGGCTTCCCCGGCCCCTACACCGTCCTCGTCGTGGACGGCGACCCCGGCGGCGCCGACCTGCGTGCGGCCGTGGCACGGCTGGCGCTGGAAGGCCCCCGGGCCGGAATCCATGTCGTCTGCCTGGCCGAGACCGCCGCCGCCTCGCCCGCCTCGCCCGTGACGGAGACCTACGAGGCGGCCTGCTCGGTGGCGCCGACGTTCCGGCAGTGCGGTGCGGTCGCGCTGCTCAGCGGGGACGTGGCGACGGCCCTGCGGCTGATGCGTGTGGCCCGGGTCGGGGGCGAGGACTCCCCGGCCGGACCCGTCGGACACGGCACCATCGCCACGGTCGACGCCGTCTCCCCCGCGTGGGCCGAGCGGTTCGCGCGGGCGCTGGCGCCGCTGCGTACGGACGGCTCGGCGAGCGAGGGGCAGCCGCGCGTCTCCGCGCCGCTGCCCCAGGCGGCACGGCTGCTGGACGAGCTGGGCCTGGCCCGGGCCACCCCGGCGTCGCTGATGGCGCGCTGGGCGGACGCGGCCGACGACACCGAGGCGCTGGGCGGGCGGGTGCGGGCCGTGCTGGGCGCCGGGCCGCGCGGCCCGGTCTGCGCGGACCTCGCGGCCCAGGGACCGCATCTGCTGATCGAGGGGCCTCAGGGCAGCGGCCGTACGGAGCTGCTGCGGGCGGTCGTCGCGTCCCTGGCGGCCGCCGAGCGCCCGGACCGGCTGAGCATCGTGCTGGTCGACGGCCGCGGCGGCCCCGGCGCGGGCGGCGGGGCCGGCGAGGGACTGCGCGTGTGTACGGACGTCCCGCATGTCACCACCTACCTCACGGCCCACGACCCGGTCAGGATGCGCGAGTTCGCGCAGTCCCTGAGCGCCGAGCTGAAGCGGCGCGCCGAGCTGCTGGGGCGGTCCGACTTCGCCGAGTGGCACACCGGGCGCGAACTGTCGGGCCGTATGGTCGCCCAGCGCACGGCGACGGCCCGGGGCGGCGCACAGACCGAGGCAGGTGCCGCGGATCTCGACTCCCCGCCCAGTTCGACGATGCGGCTGCGGCCCGGTGCGGCCCGGCGGCAGACGCAGGCGGCGCCGCCGCCGCTGCCCCGGCTCGTCGTGGTCGTGGACGACCTGGACGCGCTGGTCTCCCCCGCCCTCGGCTCGACCGGACGGCCCGCGGCCGGATCAGTGATGCGCGCGCTGGAGGCCGTGGCCCGGGAGGGCGAGCGGCTGGGCCTCCACCTGGTGGCGGCCACCGGCCCGTGCCCCCGTACGGCGGAGACGGAACCGGCGCGCCGGGCCACCCTCCGCGTGACCCTCGACGCCCCGGCTCCGGGCCCCGACGAGCCTGCTCCGGGCCGTGGCCGCCTCGCCTGCGAGGACGGGCGGGTCACGCCGTTCCAGGGCGGGCGGGTCACCGGCCGTATCCCCCGGACGGCGACGCTGCGCCCCACGGTCGTACCGCTGGAATGGCACCGCATGGGTGACCCTCCGGCCCGGCGTCCGGTGCGGGAGCTCGGAAACGGCCCGACCGACCTGGCACTGTTGGCCAGCGCGCTGGAAAGGGCGGCGCGGGAGGTCGCGGCGGCGCAGGTGCCGTCACTTCTGTAGAGCAGGACGTGGCACTCGTCCGTGGCATTGGCTGGATGCCGACCCCGTCCGTTGATCAGGGACGAGTCCCTGGTCACGAGGGGGTCACGATCCCCCGCTTGACAGCCGACGCCATCTTGCCGCCCCCGCACACCCGGGCGTAGACCAGATCGCACGGGAGCGCGCTCGACGTTCGACGAGGGAACGAAGAACGGGGCAGTCATGCGCATGACGAGCAGCACCATCCTGAAACGCCGGTCGCCGGAACGGGACAAGGCGACCCCCCAGCACCGCAGAGCCGCCAAGGCCGCGGCAGCCGTCGCCGCGGGAGCGCTCGCGCTCTCGCTCACCGCCTGCGGAGGCGACGACAAGGACAGCAGTGGAAGCCCGGGCAACACCGAGGAGGCCGCCGCCGGCAACGTCACTCTTCCGAAGCTGGACGGGACGAGCCTGGAGATCGCCGCCGTGTGGACCGGCGCGGAACAGGCCAACTTCAAGAAGGTCCTGGCGGAGTTCGAGAAGCGCACGGGCGCCAAGGTCACGTTCGTGCCCGCCCAGGACCCGATCATCAACTTCATCGGCTCGAAGGTGGCCGGCGGGCAGCCGCCGGACATCGTGATGCTGCCGCAGCCGGGCGCCATCAAACAGGCCGTCGACCGGGGCTGGGCCAAGCCCATCGGCACGGAGGCGCAGAAGGAGCTCGGCGAGAACTACTCGCAGGGCTGGCAGGACATCGGCAAGGTGGGCGGCAAGCAGTACGGCGTCTACTACAAGGCCGCCAACAAGTCCCTGATCTGGTACAACAACCAGGTCTTCGAGAACGCCGGGGCGAGTGAGCCCGAGACCTGGCCGGATCTGCTGAAGACCGCGCAGACGGTCTACGACTCCGGCGTCACCCCGTTCTCCGTCGGCGGCGCCGAGGGCTGGACGCTGACCGACTGGTTCGAGAACGTCTACCTCTCACAGGCCGGCCCGGAGAAGTACGACCAGCTGGCCAAGCACGAGATCAAGTGGACGGACCCGTCCGTGAAGGACGCGCTGACCACGCTCGCGCAGGTCTGGGGCAAGCCCGACTACATCGCGAAGGGGGCGCTGCAGACCGACTTCCCGGCCTCCGTCACGCAGGTCTTCACCGGCGGGGACCAGCCCAAGGCCGCCATGGTCGCGGCGGGCGACTTCGCGCAGGTCAACATCCCGACGAGCATGAAGATCGGCACGGACGCGAAGGTGTTCCCGTTCCCGGCGGTCGGTGACAACGGGCCGGTGGTCTCGGGCGGCGACGCGGCCGTGATCCTCGAGGACTCCAAGGGGTCGCAGGCCCTGGCCACCTGGCTCGCCTCGCCGGACGCGGCTGAGATCCAGGCCAAGCTGGGCGGCTACCTCTCGCCGAACAAGAACGTGCCGAACTCCGCGTATCCGAACGCGGTGCAGCAGAGGATCGCCAAGGCGCTCATCGACGCCGGTGACGACTTCCGCTTCGACATGTCCGACCAGGCCCCGCAGGCCTTCGGCGGCACGCCCGGCAAGGGCGAGTGGAAGATCCTCCAGGACTTCCTGAAGAACCCGAAGGACGTCGCGGGGGCGCAGCAGAAGCTGGAGGCCGAAGCGGCCGCGGCCTACGGAGGCTGACGGCATGACGTCGGCCACGGCGGCAGGGGGCGTCAAGCCCCCTGCCGTTGGTAAGTCGCGCAAGAGTGTGACCGGCACCCGCAGGATCGTCGCGGCGCTGTTCCTGCTTCCCGCGCTCGTCCTGCTCGGCGCGCTCGTGGTGTACCCGATCGGGTACTCGGTGGTCCGCAGCTTCTACGACCAGTCCGGCGACGGCTTCGCCGGGATCGACAACTACAAGTCCCTCTTCACCGACGAGGGCATCCGCACCGCGCTGAAGAACAACGTCATCTGGGTGGTTTTCGCGCCGACGGTCGCGACGGCGCTCGGCCTGATCTTCGCGGTGCTGACCGAACGGGTGCGCTGGGGCACGGCCTTCAAGCTGGTCGTCTTCATGCCGATGGCGATCTCGATGCTGGCGGCGGGCATCATCTTCCGCCTGGTGTACGACCAGGACCCGGACAAGGGCGTCGCGAACGCGGTGTGGGTGGGCGTGCACGACACGTTCACCCAGGCGTCGGCGTTCCCGAAGGCCCACCCGGGCCGTCAGTCGCCGCTGGAACCGGCGGGCGGGGGCGCGTTCATCACCAAGTCGCCCGTCCGCGCGGGCGAGACCGTCTCGCTGCCCCTGGTGGGTGTCGCGCCGGACCTGATGCCGGACGGCGCGAAGCCCGCCGTGGCGGCGAAGCCCCAGCCGGACAAGATCACCGGCACGACCTGGCAGGACTTCACGCGGGGCAAGGGCGTCGGCAAGCTCAACAGCGTCGACGCGGCCGAACTGGGCTACGCCGGCATGAAGATCGAGGCCGTGAAGGACGGCAAGGTCGTGGCCTCGGCGACGGCCGCCGACGACGGCACCTTCACGCTGCCGGCCTCGGCCGACGGGGCCCTGCTCCGGCTTCCGGACAGCAACTTCAAGGAGCCGTACAACGGCCTGGACTGGCTCGGCCCGTCCCTGGTCACCCCGTCCATCATCGGCGCGTACATCTGGATGTGGGCGGGCTTCGCGATGGTGCTGATCGCGGCCGGGCTCGCGGGTGTGCCGCGCGAACTGCTGGAGGCGGCCAGGGTCGACGGCGCGAGTGAGTGGCAGGTGTTCAGACGGGTCACGGTGCCGCTGCTGGCGCCGGTCCTCGCGGTCGTCACCGTCACCCTGATGATCAACGTGCTGAAGGTCTTCGACCTGGTCTTCATCATCGCCCCCGGCTCCTCCCAGGACGACGCGAACGTCCTGGCCCTGGAGCTGTACCGCAAGGGCTTCTCCGAGGACCAGCCGGGCATCGCCAGCGCCATCTCGGTGTTCCTGCTGCTGCTCGTGATCCCGGTGATGTGGTTCAACGTGCGTCGGCTGAGGCGGGAGGTGCGGCGATGAAGGCGAAGCAGTCGCTGGGGTCCCGGCTCGCCGAAGGCGTCAGCGGTGGGCTGGTGAGGGTGTTGCTCATCGTCGTCGGCCTGTTCTGGCTGGTGCCGACGATCGGTCTGCTGCTGTCCAGTCTCCGCTCGCCCGAGGACATCGCGGCGAGCGGCTGGTGGAAGGTGTTCACCGAGCCGTCGCAGCTCACGTTCGACAGCTACGCCAAGCTGCTGGAGAACGAAGACATCACCAGCAGCCTGGTCAACACGGTGTGGATCACCGTGCCGGCGACCCTGCTGGTCGTCATCATCGGCTCGCTGGCGGGCTACGCCTTCGCCTGGATGGAGTTCCCCGGCCGCGACTGGTGGTTCCTGGGCGTGGTCGGCCTGTTGGTGGTGCCGGTGCAGGTCGCGCTGATCCCGATCGCCGAACTCTTCGGATCCATCGGCATCTTCGGCTCGGTGATCGGCGTGGTGCTCTTCCACGTCGGCTTCGGTCTGCCCTTCGCGGTGTTCCTGCTGCGGAACTTCTTCGCGGAGATCCCGAGGGAGCTGCTGGAGGCGGCGCGCCTGGACGGGGCGGGTGAACTGCGCCTGTTCTTCCGTGTGGTGATGCCGCTCGGCGCCCCGGCGATCGCGGCCCTCGGCATCTTCCAGTTCCTGTGGGTGTGGAACGACTTGCTGGTCGCGCTGATCTTCTCGGACTCGGGCAGCCAGCCGATCACGGTCGCACTCCAGACGCAGGTACGGCAGTTCGGCAACAACATCGACGTGCTGGCACCCGGCGCGTTCATCTCGATGGTGGTCCCACTGGTCGTCTTCTTCGCGTTCCAGCGGCAGTTCGTCTCCGGCGTGATGGCGGGAGCGGTCAAGTAGCGTTCAGCGCAAGACAGTTGGAGGGGCGGACCGGTCGCGGTCCGCCCCTTTCGCGTTCCCCCGGATGCCGTAGCCACCGTAACCAACTCGGCCCACCGGCCGTTCCCGGGCCGAACGCCCGCGCCGACCGATGGATGGCCTCTTGCCCAGGTTCAGTGTCATTGTCCCCGCGTACCAGGTTCAGGCGTACCTGCACGAGTGCCTCGAATCGGTGCTCTCCCAGTCCTGTCCCGATCTCGAACTGATCGTCGTCGACGACTGCTCGCCGGACGCGTGCGGCGCGATCATCGACGAGTTCGCCGCCCGCGACGCGCGCGTCCACCCCGTCCACCTGCAGGAGAACGTCGGCCTGGGCCGCGCGAGAAACGCCGGCGTGACCCACGCGAGCGGCGACTACCTGCTGTTCCTCGACAGCGACGACACCCTCACGCCCGACGCGCTGCGGTCCATCGCCGACCGGCTGAAGGAGACCGGCGACCCGGACGTCCTGGTCTTCGACTACGCGCGCACGTACTGGACGGGGGAGGCTGTCCGCAACCAGGGGGCCCTCCAGCTCACCGAGCAGGGCCCGGCCCCGTTCCGCCTGGAGGACCGGCCGGGCCTGCTGAGGCTGCTGATGGTCGCCTGGAACAAGGCCTACCGGCGGGAGTTCGTCGAGGAGAAGGGGTTCGCCTTCCCGCCCGGGTACTACGAGGACACGCCGTGGACGTACCCGGTGCTGATGACCGCGGAGTCGATCGCGACCCTCGACCGCGTCTGCGTGCACTACCGGCAGCGCCGGCAGGGCAGCATCCTGCGCACCACCAGCGAGCGGCACTTCGACGTCTTCGAGCAGTACGACCGGGTGTTCGCGTATCTGGACGAGCGGCCCGAACTGGCCCGGTGGCGGCCGGTGTTGTTCCGCCGCATGGTCCATCACCTGGCGATCGTGTACTCCCGCCCGGACCGGCTGCCCCGCGGCACGCACGCGGACTTCATGCGCCGGGCCCGGGCCCACTACCGCCGTTACCGCACCCCCGGTGTCCCGGTCCCCGTGCGCTGCCGGGTCCACCACACCCTGATCCGCTTCGGCCTGCACCGCACCTACCGCACGCTCCGGCTGGTGTCGGCCCTGCACCGCCGCGCCGCGCGGACCACCGGGAAGCTGCTGCGCGGTGTGCGGTCCGCCGCGCTCGGGCTCCACTACCGCGTCCAGCGCTGTCTCCCGCTGCGCGCCGACCGGGCCGTCTTCGCCGCCTACGACGGCCGCGGCCACAGCTGCAACCCCGGCGCGCTGGAGTCCGCGTTCCGCGATCTCGCGCCGCACGTCCGCACGGCGTGGATCGCCCGTCCCGAGCACCACCACACGATCCCGCCGGGCCCGCGCCGCCTCGTCCCGGGCACGGCCGCCTACTGGACGGCACTCGCCCGCTCCGCCTACCTGGTCAGCAACACCGACTTCGACCACCGCCTGGTCAAGCGCCGGGGCCAGACCCTGATCCAGACCGGGCAGGGCACCCCGCTGGGGCACATCGGCCTCGACCTCCAGGAGCGCCCGGCGGCGGCCCGGGGCAGGGACTTCGCCCGGCTGCTCAAGGACGTCGACCAGTGGGACTACGTGCTGTCCGCCAACCGCCACACCACCCTCACCCACGAGCGCGTCCACCCCGGCCGCTACACCACGCTGGAGTACGGCTACCCCCGCAACGACGTGTTCCGCACGGCGACCGAAGCGGACGTGGCCCGGCTGCGCGCCTCGCTCGGCATCCCGGAGGGCACGGTGGCGATCCTCTACGCGCCGACCCGCCGCGACTACCGCCGCTCCCAGCGCCACGCCCTCGACCTCCAGCGGATCGTGCGCCGCCTGGGCCCGCGCTTCATGGTGCTGGCCCGCGCCCACCACGCCTACGACGCCCCGCTGGCCGGCACCTGCGGCCGGGTCGTCGACGTCAGCGACCACCCGAGCGTCCAGTCGCTGTGCCTGGCCTCGGACGCCCTGGTCACGGACTACTCGTCGCTGATGTTCGACTACGCCAACCTGGACCGGCCGATCGTGATCCACGCCGACGACTGGGAGGCGTACGACGCCGCCCGCGGCACCTACTTCGACCTGCGCTCCTTCCCGCCGGGTGCGGTCGCGCGCGGCGAGGACGAGCTGATCGACATCTTCGCCACCGGCCACTGGCGCGGCTCCCGGTCGACCCAGCTGCGCTCGGCGTTCAGGGAGCGGTTCTGCACGTACGACGACGGCCGGGCCGCCGAGCGGGTCGTACGCCGGGTCGTCCTCGGGGAGTCCGACCTGCCGCCGGTCGTGCCGCTCGACGAGCGCCGGCCGGTGCCGTCCGCGGCGGCCTCGCTGGCGCGCGAGCCGCTCGCCACGGTGCCGCACCCGACCGGTCCGTCCGTCGTCACCGACCTCCTCTGAACCCGGTTCACACGCGTGGGAGTTCGCATGCCCTCCAGCCCGTCGCGGCCGACCCCGAGCCGGCCGCCCTCCTGGCGCCCGTCCGGGAGGCCGGGACGCCGCCGCGCCGCCTGACGCGGCCGTTCACTTCCGGTAGACCCTCGACAGAAAGAGCAGAATGCCCCGCTTCAGCATCGTCGTCCCGTCCCATGGGGTCGCGGGCCGGCTGTCCCAGGCGCTGGACTCGATCCTCACCCAGTCGTTCGGCGACTTCGAGCTGATCCCGGTGTGCGACGCGCCCGACTCGCCCGCGGCGGACGTCGTCGCCGGGTACGCCGAGCGGGACTCCCGGGTGACGCCGGTGCACTCTCCGCCGTCGGCCGGTCTGGCCGGGGCTCGCAACACCGGGCTGCGGTCGGCGGTCGGCGGTCATGTGCTGTTCCTCGACGGGGACGACGTCCTGGTCCCGGGGACGCTGGCGGCGCTGGACGCCCGGCTGGGCGCGGTGGGCGACGTCGACGTCCTGTACTTCGAGCACGAGCGCACCCCCTGGTGGGAGGGCGAGCCGGTCAACCCGGCCGCGCCCCTGCTGGCCGGGACACCGGACGGGGCCTTCTCCCCCGGCCGGGTCCCGCGGCTGACGGGCGTGGCGCTGCCGGCGTGGAGCGCGGCCTACCGCCGGGCCTTCCTCACCGAGCAGGGCCTCTCCTTCCCCGGGGACCACTTCACCGACACCGGGTTCGGCGGTCTGGTCGCCCTGCGGGCGGAGCGGGTGGCGGCCCTGCGCGCGGTCGTCGTCCGGCATCTGCTGCGCCGGCAGGGCAACCGCCTCAACCTGCCGGGGGAGCATCACGCCGAGCTGCTCGACCAGACCGAGCTGGTGCTGACGCGGGCCGCGGAGCAGGAGCTGCCCGCGGACCGGCTGGGGCCGCTGTTCGAGCAGCTCTTCGCCGCCGTACTGAAGACGGCCGCCCACCCCCGGCGGCTGCCGGCCGGGCGGCGCGCCTTCTTCCGCCGGGCGAGCGCGCTCTACCGGCAGCACCGCCCCGCGGGCTACCGGCCGCCCGGCGGCAGTCTCGGCGTCCAGCACCGGCTGCTGGCGGCCGGGTCGTACGCCGCGTTCCGCACCCTGCGCGCCGCCAACCGGCGGGCCGCGCGAGCCGCCGCGCTGCTGCCGCGCCCGAGGGGACTGCGCACCCGCCTGCGCTACGCGGCGGGCCTGCGTCTCCCCCTCGACGAGAACCTCGTCGTGTTCTGCGCGTACTGGGGCCGCGGCTACGCCTGCAACCCGGCCGCGATCCACGCCAAGGCCCGCGAACTCGCGCCACACCTGCGCTCGGTGTTCCTGGTGGAGCCGGGGGCGGTGGGCGCCGTGCCGCCGGACGTGGAGTACGCGGTGATCGGCAGCCGGAAGTACTGGCAGGTGCTGGCCCGCGCCAAGTACCTCGTCAACAACGCCAACTTCGCGGACGCCGTCGTCAAACGCCCCGGCAGCGTGCACCTGCAGACCCAGCACGGCACGCCGCTGAAGAAGATGGGCGCCGACCAGGCGACCTACCCCGTGGTGGCCGCGGCCACGGGCAGCTTCGCCAAGCTGCTGGCCCGGGTCGACCGCTGGGACTACAACCTCACCTCCAACCGGCACTCCACCGAGATGTGGGAGAAGGCGTTCCCCGGAGCGCACGAGACGCTGGAGTACGGCTATCCGCGCAACGACGTCTACTGCACGGCGTCCGCCGAGGACGTCGCCCGCGTCCGCAAGGAGCTGGGCGTCCCGGACGGCAGGAAGGCCCTGCTCTACGCGCCCACGCACCGCGACTACGCCACCGGCTTCGCGTCGGGCCTGGACCTGGCGGAGTTCTGCGAGGCGATCGGCGACGAGTACGTGGTGCTGCTGCGCGCCCACTACTTCTACGACCAGGGGGCGAGCCAGGGCGGCGGCCGGATCATCGACGTCACCGGACACCGCTCCTCGGAGGACGTGTGCCTGGCCGCCGACGCGCTGATCACCGACTACTCGTCGATCATGTTCGACTACGCCAACCTGGACCGGCCGATCGTCGTGTACGCCGACGACTGGGAGGTCTACCGGGAGGTCCGGGGCGTCTACTTCGACCTGATGCGGTTCCCGCCCGGCCGGGTCACCCGCACGCCCGAGGAACTGGCGGCCGTCTTCCGCGACGGCACCTGGGCGGACGAGTCCGCCACGGCCCTGCGCGCCGCGTTCCGGGAGCGCTTCTGCCAGTTCGACGACGGGCGGGCCGCCGAGCGCGTCGTACGCCGGGTGCTGCTGGGTCAGCCGCCCGAGTCGATCCCGCCCGTGATCCCGCTCGCGGAGCGCGTCCCGGCCCCCGCCGCCACCCTCGTGAGGAGCTGACCGAAGAAGTGCCCCGCTTCAGCATCATCGTCCCCGTCTACAAGGTGCAGGGCTTCCTGCGCGAGTGTCTCGACTCGGTGCTCGGCCAGTCGTTCGGCGACTTCGAGGTGATCGCCGTGGACGACCGCTCGCCCGACGGCAGCGGTGCGATCCTCGACGAGTACGCGGCCCGCGACGCCCGGGTGCGGGTGCTGCACCTGCCCGAGAACGTGGGCCTCGGCCGGGCCCGCAACGCCGGTCTGGAGCAGGCGGCCGGCGACTACGTCCTGTTCCTCGACAGCGACGACCACTACACGCCGGGCCTGCTGGCGGCCGTCGCCGCGCGCCTCGAGGTGACCGGCGAGCCGGACATCCTGGTCTTCGACCACGTGCGCACCCACTGGTGGGGCCGGGGCGGACGCAGCGAGGCGGCGGACCTGCTGGCCACCGCGGGCACGGACACCTTCGGCATCCGGGAGAGCCCGCAGTACCTGAACCTCTTCCTGGTCGCCTGGAACAAGGCGTACCGCCGGTCCTTCTTCCTGGAGCACGGCCTGCGGTACGCGCCGGGGCTGTACGAGGACGCGCCGGTCACCTACCGGTCGATGGTGCTGGCGGAGCGGATCGCCTGCCTGGACCGGATCGGGGTGGAGTACCGGCAGCGCAGGCAGGGCGCGATCACCAAGACGCCGGGGCGCCGGCACTTCGAGATCTTCCCGCAGTACGAGGGCCTGTTCGCCTTCCTGGAGCAGCGCCCCGACCTCGACTGGGCCCGGCCGCTGCTGCTGGAGCGGGCCCTGGACCACATGCTGTTCGTACTGTCCCGGGAGGACCGGGTGCGGCCCGCCGACCGGGGCGACTTCTACCGTGAGATCCGCTCCTTCCACCGCCGTCACCTCCCGGAGGGCGGCTTCCCGGAGCCGGACGGCTGGCGCGGGGTCGAGATGCGGCTGCTGGCGTCGGCGCCCTACGCGTCGTACGCCGCGGTGCGTGGCCTGCGGGACGTGCGCGCGGCCGCCCTGGGCGGGCGACGGCGGGTGGCGCGGAAGGCGTCGGACGTCGCCGTGCGCACCTGGTACCGGGCCCAGTCGAAGCGGCCCCTCGATCCGCATCTCGCCGTCTACTCGGCGACCCACCACCGGGGCGTGCTGGGCGACCCGGCCGCGATCCATGCCAAGGCGCGTGAGCTCGCCCCGCAGATCCGGGGCGTGTGGGTGGTCCGGGAGGACGCGGTGGACGCGCTGCCGCCCGGCATCGACCATGTGACCCCGGGCTCGCGGCGCTACCACGAGGTCATGGCGCGGGCCACGTACTGGGTGAACAACGTCAACTGGCCCGGCACCCTGGCCAAGCGGCCCGGCAGCGTCCACATCCACACCCACCAGGGCACCCCGCTCAAGTTCATGGGCGCGGACCTGCTGACCAAGCCGGGCGCCCGGCACGGCTTCGACGTGCCGCAGATGCTGCGCCGCGCCGACCGCTGGGACTACAGCCTGGTCGCCGGGCGGCACGCGGAGCGGGCCTGGGAGCGGGCGTACCCGTGCAACTTCACCTCGCTGCGGACCGGCAGCCCGCGCAACGACGTGCTCGTCGGCGCCGGCCCGGAGCGGGGCCGCGCCGTGCGTGAGCGGCTCGGCATCCCCGCCGACCACACGGTGGTGCTGTACGCGCCGACCCGCCGCGACTACCGGCGGGGCGGGCACGTGGACCGGTTCGACCTGGCCCGGTTCGCCGCGGACCTCGGCCCCGGCCACACGCTCGTCGTCCGCCTGCACCCGTCGCTGGCCCAGGGCGTGGCGCGCGGCCTGGGCCTTGTCGACCTGCACCGGCGGGGGGTGGTGGTGGACGCGACCGACGAGCCGCACGTCGAGGACGTGCTGCTCGCCTCCGACGCGCTGGTCACCGACTACTCCGCCCTGATGTTCGACTACGTGCTCCTCGACCGGCCGGTCGTGGTGCACGCCGACGACTGGGGCGCGTTCACGGCGAGCCGGGGCGCCTACTTCGACGTCACGGCCGACGCGCCGGGGCACGTGTCGCGCTCGTACCGGGAGCTGTCCTGGCTGTTCGCGTCCGGCACCTGGCAGGACGCGGAGTCGGCGCGGCTGCGGGCCGACTTCAGGGAGCGGTACTGCGAGTTCGAGGACGGGCAGGCCGCCGAGCGGGTCGTACGCCTGCTGATGCTGGGCGAGCGGAGCGGTGCGCTGCTGCCCGCGGCCCGCCGCACCCCGGGGCTGCCTGCCCCGTCCGGGGCGCTGGTCGAGCGATGAGAACTCCCGCCACCCCCGAGGCCCTTCCCTCCCTGCCCGGCCAGCGGGCCTCCTCGGCCCGGCCGCCGGCCGCCGTCGAGCGGCTGCGGCCGGTGCACTGGTGGCACGCGGCCCTGGTCGCCGTCCCGACCGCGGCCCTGTTCGTGCTGGGCTACCGGCGGCGCTGGATCTGCGACGACGGGCTGATCTACCTGCGTCCGGTCCGGCAGATCCTGGCGGGCAACGGGCCCGTGTTCAACGTCGGGGAACGGGCGGAGAGTTCGACCGGCACCCTGTGGCAGTGGCTGCTCGCGCTGGGCACCTGGGTCACCGGCGAGGACCCGGCGTTCCTCGCGGTCGGGCTGGGGCTGCTGCTGAGCACGGCCGGGTTCGGGCTCGCCCTGTACGCCACGGGCCGGCTGCACCGGGGCGCGGGGCTGCTGCTCCCGGCGGGTGTGTTCGTGCTGCTGGCCGTGCCGCCGTTCTGGTCGTACATGACCTCGGGCCTCGAGAGCGGCCTCGGCGTCTTCTGGACCGGCCTGTCGTGGTGGCTGCTGACGGGCACCCGGCGCGGTCAGCAGGCCCGGGTGACGTATGCCGCCGCCTTCGTGTTCGGGCTGGGGCCGCTGGTCCGGCCCGATCTCGCGGTGGTCACGGTGTGCTTCCTGGCGGCGCGGTGGTGGGTGCTGCGCCCGTCCCGGCGGGGTACCGCGGCGATGGCGGCCTCGGCGGTGGCGCTGCCGCTGGCGTACGAGGTGTTCCGGGCCGGGTACTACGGGATCCTGGTGCCGCTGCCCGCCATCGCCAAGGAGGCGAGCGCCAGCGACTGGGGCCGGGGCGCCGGCTATGTGCAGGAGACGCTCGGGCCGTACTGGCTGTGGCCCGTCGTGCCCGTGCTCGCCGCGCTGGCCGTCCTCCTCGTGCGACGCACCCGGACGGCCCGGCGGGACCGCGCCCCGGGGCGGGCCTCCCTCGCCGTGCTGCTGGCGCCGCTCGCGGCGGGTGCGCTGCTCGCCGCGTACGTCGTCCGCGTCGGCGGCGACTACATGCACGCCCGCATGATCCTGCCCGCCCTTCTGCTGCTGCTCCTGCCGGTCCTGGTCGTGCCCGCGACCAGGTTCACGGGGGTCGCGAGCGCACTGCTGCTGGTGTGGCTGTGCGCGGCGGTCAGCCCGCTGCGGGCACCGTTCGACGTGCGCAGCACGCCCGGCTCCTTCAACGTGCGCAGCTCCGACGTGGAGGGCCTCGGCGACCACAACCCGGTGCGCACCGCCACCTGGGTGGCCAACTGGCCGGCCCTGCCGGAGGGGCGCGGCATGCTGGCGCAGGCCGCGCGGGCGCCCCGGCCGACCCTGCTGTACTTCGACGCCGGGCGCCGGCTGCACGCCACGCCGATGCGCGAGGACTCCCCGTACCACGTGGTGATCGTGGGACGTCATCTCGGTGTCACGGGAGCCGCGGCGCCGCTCGACGCCTATGTCAACGACGCCTGGGGGCTCGCCAGTCCCGTCGGCGCGCATCTCGCGCTGGAGCGGTGGAGCTGGCCCGGGCACGAGAAGTTCCTGCGCAACCACTGGGTCTTCGCAGAGTGGGCGGTGGAGAACCCGCCGCAGCGGGACCTGCTGCGGGCCGGGGCCTCGCGGGAGGCGGTCGAGGCGGCCCGGGCGGCCCTGGGCTGCGGCGAGCTGGCCGAGCTGAGGGAGTCGGTGCGCGCGCCGCTCACCGCCGGGAGGTTCTGGCGGAACCTCACTGCGTCCTTCGAGCGGACGCAGTTCCGGTTCGCGCGCTGGCCGGCCGCGGCGGAGCGGGCGCTGTGCGACTGACGACGGCAGGCGGGTGTGTCGGCAGGTGGGCGCAGTCGCCTCACCCGATGAAGTGACCCGGGGTCAGGCCTCCGGCAGGGGCGGGAACATTCGGCGCATGCCCCAGTCCCTCCCCTTTCCGACAGTCCTGTGAGCGTCGGAGTCGTCGTCCGGCGGACCGTGCGCGGCGCGACGGCGCTGCGCGGCGGCCGCGTGGGGCGCCCGACCCCCTACCAGTTCTTCGGCGCCCTCTTCTGGCTGGTGATGACGCTGGCGTACTGGCGGGTCCCGCTGTGCTGTGACGCCGGTCAGCACGCGGCGGTCGTCGAGCGTCTCAAGGCCGATCTGCTGCATCCGGCCCACACCATGGCCGATCTGCCGGGCGAGGGCAGCCCGTACTACGGGCCGTACGCCGTCGCCCAGGGCGTCCTGGCGCGGCTGACGGGGCTGTCCGGCTGGGCGGTCGTGAAGCTCGCCGGGCCGGTGCATCTGCTGGTGCTGCTGACGGGGATCGGCCGCTTCGTCCGGACCCTCACTCCGCGCCCGTGGGCGCCGGTCCTGGCGCTGCTGTTCATGACGCTGCTGTGGGGCACCGCGCGGATCCTGTGGAGCGGCTACCTCGGGCTGATGCCGATGACGACGAACCTCGGCTATCCGTCCGCGGTCGCGATCGGGCTGACGTTCTGGGCGTGGGCCTGGACCTGCGTGCGCGCGCGGGAGGACGCCCCGTCCGTGCGGTTCGTCGGCCCGAGCGGGCTCGGCGGCTGGTGGGGGTACGCCGGGCTCGGCGCCCTGTACGGGCTGATCCTGCTCACCCACCCCGTCACGGCGGCCTCGGCGCTCGTCGGGGCGGTGGCGATCGTGGCGTCGCGGCAGCGGGGGTGGCGCCGGCCGGTCGTGGCCCGCTGGGCCCTCGCCGGTGCGGCCTGCGCGGCGGGCGCCGTGTCGTGGCCGTACTACGACGTCCTGTCGCTGGTGGGCGACACCGGCATGGACGCGATGCACCGGCAGCTGTACGAGGGGATGCTCGCCAACTCCTGGCTGGCGCTGGTCGGCCTGCCCGCGCTGTGGGTGCGGGCCCGCGCGTCGGTGCGTGACCCGCTGGTGCTGATGTTCCTGCTGGAGTGCCTGCTGGTGGCGTACGGCTGGGTGAGCGGGCACTACACGTACGCCAGGGCCCTGTGGGCCGTGCTGGTGCCGCTCCAGTTCGCGCCGGCGGTGGAGCTGGCGGCGCCCCGGCCGTGGCGGCGGGCCAGGAGGGTGCTGGGCGGGGCGGCGGCGGCCGGGGTGTGCGCCGGGTTCGTCACCGTGCACGCCGGGGCGGTCGTGCCGCGCTCGGTCGACCCGGTGGGGTTCGCGCAGCCGACGCGCTGGCCGTCGTACGACTGGGCGGCGCGGCACATCGGGCCGGGCGAGGTGGTGATCACCGACGGGTATCTGGCCAGTCACTCCATCGCCGGGTACGGGCCGAACCTCGCCGCGCCCATCTGGCCCGACCCCGCGCTCGACGAGCGGGAGCGGCGGCGCCGGGCGGCCGACGTGCGCGCCTACCTGGCCCGCGACGCGACCCGCGCCGAGCGGGCCGCCGTCGTCCGCCGCTATCACGTGCGCTGGCTGCTGCTGACGCGCTGGCACCCGGTGCCCGAGGAGGCCGTGGTGGTGGCGTGGAGCAGACGGACGGGGGAGGTGCTGGCGCGGGTCGGGGGGTGACGGGCCGATGCCTACTCGATGACGAGGTCGACCTCGATGTTGCCGCGCGTGGCGTTGGAGTACGGGCAGACCTGGTGGGCCTGCTCGACCAGCTTGCGGCCGGTCGCCTCGTCCACGCTGTCGGGGAGCTCCACGCGGAGGATGACGGCGAGCCCGAAGCCCTCGCCCTGCTTGCCTATGGAGACCTCGGCGGTCACGGCGGCGTCGCTGACGTCGACCTTGGCCTGGCGGCCGACGAGGCCGAGGGCGCTGCCGAAGCAGGCGGCGTACCCGGCGGCGAAGAGCTGCTCGGGGTTGGTGCCCTGGCCGTTGCCGCCCATCGCCTGGGGCACGCCCAGGGCGAGGTCGAGCACGCCGTCGGAGCTGACGGCCCGGCCGTCGCGGCCGTGGGTGGCGGTGGCGACAGCGGTGTAGAGCGCGTCCATGGAAAACCTTCCCTCTCACACGTCAACGTTCGGCGGCCCGCTTCCGGGCCGCCTGACACCCAGAATTAGAGCACACAATTAAGTTGTGTGCAATTGAATGGCGGGCACAAGCTACCCTGGAAGCATGAACACGCCGGACGACGACTGGCTCCGCCTGGACCAGCAGATCTGCTTCTCCCTGCACGCGGCCTCGCGCGCCTTCAACGGCGTCTACCGCGGGATCCTCAAGGACCTCGGGCTCACGTACCCGCAGTACCTGGTGATGCTGGTGCTGTGGGAGCACGACGAGCTGCCCGTCAAGAAGCTCGGTGAGCATCTGCGCCTGGACTCCGGCACGCTGTCGCCGCTGCTGAAGCGGCTGGAGGCGGCGGGACTCGTGCGGCGGGAGCGCAGCGCGCGCGACGAGCGGTCGGTGGAGGTGCGGCTGACCGAGGAGGGCACCGCACTGCGGGGGCGGGCGCTTCAGGTGCCGCGCCGGATCGCCGCCTCGACCGGCTTCGGGCCCGACGAGGTCCGCGCCCTGCGCGCCCGCCTCGACGAGCTCACCACGGCACTGGACGCGGCCGCGCTCGCGGAGCCGACGGGCGGTTCGCCGGCAGACGGGCGGTCGTAGCGGAGGCGGGGGTCTCGGTGGACGCCCCGGGCGGCTCATCGGCGGCCGGTACGTCGGGCATCAAGGGGCGCGGGGAACTGCGCGATCCACCACCGACGGCCGGCGCTCGACACGAAACCCCGAGCTGTCACGGCGCATGGCGAACGGCTCACCGGCGGTCGCCACCCCGGTGGACGGCTCGTCGGTGGCAGGTGCGTCCCCCAGGGCCCTCCGTACGTGGAGGCGGAGGACCACCCCACCCCGCGCGTGTTCCTCCCGGACCGTGAACTGCTCCGCCAGGACGGCCCGTTTCGCACGCTCGACCGGATCGCGCGGAGACCAGCGCGGGTCCAGCGCGTACGCCTCGGCGACGACCCACACACGGTCCACCGAGGCGAGCCGGTGCCGCAGCTGCTCGGGGGTCGCCTCACGACCCCACAGCGTCCCGGACCGGGGCGCCGACTCCCGCAGCGCGATGTCCCGCACCTGCCGGAACCCCTTCGGGTAGGCCAGCGCTGCGAGCCTTCCGACCGACGGCACGAACAGCACCGGGTCGCCGGGGCGCATCTGGCGGTGGGCGAGCGCGGAGACTGCGGCGAGGTTGTCCGGGCGGTGAGCGGCGGACCGGTCCTGGCGGTGGACGGGGAGCTGGTGGACGAAGGTGACGATGAGGGCGAGGACGCCGGTGACGCCCAGCAGGGCGTGCACCTGCCGGCCGCCGACCCGCACCCGGCGCCCGTCGAACCGCACCCGGCCCAGCGCTCCGGCCACCCGCCCGGCGCCGGCGGCCACCAGCAGGGACGCTCCCGCGAGGGAGTAGAGCACGTACCGGTCGTGGAACAGCGGCCTCGCCTGCGACACGGTCATCAGGATCCCCGGCGGCACGAGCAGCAGCGGGAGCGCGACCGCCGCCAGCGCCCGCGCCCGGAGCCCGACGGCCATCAGCAGCAGCGACGCCCAGAACACCACCCCATCCGGGCTCGGCGAGAAGTTCCGCACCAGTCTCTCCGCCCTGTCCCACCCGGGCGTCACCAGCCACGCCACCTGCGCGGACTGCCCCTGCGACACCCACACCAGCGGCAGCAGAACCAGCACGGCCGCCCCGGCCGCACGCGCCCACCCCGACCACACCGCCCTCGGCACCCGCGTCAGGGCCAGCGTCAGCGCGTGCGCGCAGAGCACCAGCACCGCCAGCTCGTGCAGCAGACAGGTCAGGGTGACGACGGTCCCGTACGGCCACCAGGCCCGGGCGGTCGCCGCCTCCACTGCCCTGAGCAGCAGCAGCGTCGCCCCCGTCACGCCCGCGGCGACGAGCGCGTACGACCGTCCCTCCTGGGCGTAGTGGCCGGTCATCGGCGTGATCGCGTAGAGGAGACCGGCCCACAGGCCGACCATCGGCCCGGCCAGCCGGACGCCGAGGGCCGCGACCAGGCCGGCGGTCGCCGTCGCCGCGCACACCGACGGCAGACGCAGGACGACCTCGCCCGGGTGGACGGTGAGGACGGCGTGCATGAACAGGTAGTACAGGCCGTGCACCGCGTCCACGTCGTGCAGCAGCCGCCAGATCTGCGGCACCGTGCGCTGCGCGACCTGGAAGGTGACGCTCTCGTCGCCCCACATGCCGCCGCGGTCCAGGCCCCACAGCCCGATCCCCGCCATCACCGCCATGGGAACCGCCACGGGCACCACACCCGCGAACCGGCCGCTCCCCGTCGACTGTCCGCTCGTCACGGCCCGATTCTGTGCCGTTGCACAGGTTTTGGTGACACTTGATGGTGTGTTACCACTTTCATGTCATTCGCCCGGCTTACGATCCGCCGTAATGGATGCCGTGCAGAACCCCGAGAGGCCTCTCCCCCAGGTCGCCGTCGTGGTCATCGGTTACGACGACGCCGCGCATGTGACGGACGCCGTGCGCTCGGCGCTCGCCCAGGGCCCGGCCGTGCGCGAGGTCGTGGCCGTCGACGACTGCTCGACGGACGGCAGCGCCGATCTGCTCGACCGGCTCGCCGCGTCGGAACCCCGCCTGAAGGTCAACCGCCGCCGGGCCAACAGCGGCGGCTGCGGCACCCCGCGCAACACCGGTCTCGACGCGGTGACGTCGCCGTACGTGATGTTCCTGGACAGCGACGACGTCCTGCCGCCCGGCGCGGTCGGCGCGCTGCTCGACGCGGCGACGGGCGCGCACGCGGAGGTCGCGAGCGGCCTGTGCGTACGCCGGGAACTGCCGTCGGGGCGCGAAGTGCCCTGGCAGGCGCGCCTGTACGCGCTGCACGCCGTGGTACCGCACCCCGCGCAACGCCCGCTCCTGGTCCACGACACCCTCTGCGTCAACAAGCTCTACCGCACCGGTTTCCTGCGCGAGCACGGCATCCGCTTCCCCGAGGGCCGCTTCCCGTACGAGGACGTCGTCTTCACCGCGCGCGTGCTGGCCGCGGCCCCGCGCATCGCACTGGTCCCGGACCGGGTGTACGTCTGGCACGTGCGCCGGTCCGCCGAGCGGCTGTCGATCTCGCTGGACCGGGCCGGCGTCGAGAACTGGCGGGCCCGCACGGAGGCGTGCCGGCAGGCGTACGAGGCCCTGCTGGGCGCCGGGCAGAAGGAACTCGCCCGGGTCGCGCGCGCCAAGTTCCTCGACCACGACCTGCGGATGTACATGCGGGAACTGGGGTTGCGCGACGCCGCCTACCGGCGCGCGTGGTGGGAGCTCACGCGGGCACATCTCGCCGCGTACGACGCGGACGACTGGGCCCGCAACCCGGCCGCTCCCGGCCGGCTGGTGGGGCGGGTCGTCCTGGCCTCGCCGGAGCCGCGCGACCTGCCCCGGCTGCGGGAGCTGGCGGCCCGCCCGGCCCGGCTGTGCCCGCCGTACGCCCGGGCCGCCGACGGCACGCCCGTCTGGTCGGAGGACCTCCCGCAGGTCTCCCTGGAGCCCCTGCTCACCCGGCCCGTGCACGTGCTGCCCCTCGCCGTCGACGCGGAGCTGCGGCCACGCGCGCGTGGCGCCCGGCTCCGGCTGCGTCTGCACGAGCTGTACGGCCGGGTGGCGCAGGCGGGCCCGGAGGCGGTGGAGGTGGAGTGGCGGCACCGGGACGACGGGGACGAGGCGGTCCGCCGGACGACCGAGCTGGCGCCGTCGGCCGGCACCTGGTCGGCGGAGACGACCGTGGACCTCCCGGCGCTGGCCGCGCCCGGCGTGGGCACCTGGGACCTGCGCCTTCGGATCCGCTTCCGCGACGGTGTGAGCCGCGAGGTCACGGCGCACGCCCTCACGGGCGCCGGTCTGCTGGGCCGCAGCGCCGTCCCGAGCGCGCGGCACGGCGTGGTACTCGTGCAGCCGTACGCCACCCATTCGGGTGCGCTGGCGCTGCGCGTGGCGCCCGGCGCACGCGGTGTGCTCTCCGTCGCACGCGGAAGGCTGCGCCGCCTGCTTCACTGAGGGCACGACGACGTATCGGCACAGAGCACCACCACATGGGCCAACTGACGAGGGGACGGCCGCACATGACCTGGTTGATCACCGGCGGCGCCGGCTACATCGGAGCGCACGTCGTACGGGCGATGACCGCGGCGGGGGAGCGGGCGGTGGTGTACGACGACCTGTCCACCGGTATCGCCGAGCGCGTGCCCGGCGGGGTGCCGCTGGTGGTGGGCTCCACGCTGGACGGCGAGCGGCTCGCGCACACCCTCGCGGACCACGCGGTCACCGGCGTCGTCCACCTCGCGGCGAAGAAGCAGGTGGGCGAGTCGGTCGAACGGCCGCTGCACTACTACCGGGAGAACGTCGAGGGCCTGCGGGTCCTGCTGGACGCGGTGACGGCTGCGAAGGTGGCGTCCTTCGTCTTCTCCTCCTCGGCGGCGGTGTACGGCATGCCGGACGTGGACCTGGTCACGGAGGAGACGCCCTGCGTGCCGATGTCGCCGTACGGCGAGACGAAGCTGGCCGGTGAGTGGCTGGTGCGCGCCACGGGCCGGGCGACCGGGCTGTCGACCGCGGCCCTGCGCTACTTCAACGTGGCAGGGGCGGCGAGCCCGGAGCTCGCGGACGTCGGCGTGTTCAACCTCGTCCCCATGGTCTTCGAGAAGCTCACCCAGGACGCGCCGCCGCGCGTCTTCGGCGACGACTATCCGACCCCGGACGGCACCTGCGTACGCGACTACATCCACGTCGTCGACCTGGCCGAGGCCCATGTCGCCGCTGCCCGGGTGCTGCGCTCCTCCCCCGGCCGCAGCCTCACGCTCAACATCGGCCGGGGCGAGGGCGTCTCCGTCCGCGAGATGATCGACCGCATCAACGGGGTGACCGGCTACGACCGGCCGCCCACGGTCACGTCCCGCCGCCCGGGCGACCCGGCCCGCGTCGTCGCCTCGGCCGACCGCGCCGCCGCGGAGCTCGGCTGGAAGGCCCGGCACGACGTCCAGGACATGATCACGTCGGCGTGGGAGGGCTGGGTACGCCTGCATCCGGAGGCGGCGCGGGGCTGATCCGAGCTGTCCCGCAGGACTACCAGGACTACAACGCCTTCAACGCCCCCGCCGTGGCCCGGGCCAGCGACCCCAGGTACCCCTTGGGCAGCTTCGGGCTGCGGATCACCACCGAGCGCCAGTAGAGCGGGCCGGAGATCAGGTCGAGGGCCAGGTCGCGGTCGATGCCCCGGCGGAGTTCGCCGCGGGCTTCCGCCGCCGTGACGATGCCGGTGGCGACGCCGTCCTGGCCCTCGCGCAGGGCCTTCTGGAGGGCCTCGGCGATGTCCGGGTTGCGGGCCGCCTCGGCCTGGAGGTCGGGGATGACCTGCGAGGCGACGGGGTGGCGCAGAGCGCGGGACGTCACCTCGTACAGCAGCCGCAGATCCCCCTCCAGGGAGCCGGTGTCCGGCACGGGCAGGCCCTGCACGGCGAGCGCCGAGACGATGTCGAGGACCAGGTGCAGCTTGGAGCGCCAGCGGCGGTACACCGCCGTCTTCCCGACCCCGGCCCGGCGTGCGATCCCCTCGATGGACATCCGCGCGTAGCCGACGGCCGCGAGCTCCTCGAAGACGGCCGCCCGGATGGCTTCCGTCACGTCCTCCCGCAGTACGGCGGCCCCCGCGGGGGCCCGGCGGCGCGGGGGCTGCTGGGGCTCGTCGGGCTTCGTCGTCATGCCGACAGCATAGGGCGTCACGACGAAACGGTTGCGTTCCGACGTGCCGACGGCATACGCTCGCGTTACGACGATACGGTCCCGTCCCGACGTAAGAAGTCGTGAAGAGTCCGGTAAGAACCGCCTCATCCCCTCGCTCTTCACGACCCCACAGGTCCCACACCCCCCGAACGAAAGCAGCGGATGTGAGCCAGGTCCTCCACACACCGCCCCAAGCACCGGCCCCGGCCGACGACGACCTCGCGGCCCTCGCCGCCCGCCACGGCCTCTCCGTCAGCGGCGCCCGTCCCGCCCTGCCCGAGTACGTCCGCCAGCTGTGGGCCCGCCGCCACTTCATCACCGCGTTCGCCACCGCCAAGCTCACCGCCCAGTACAGCCAGGCGAAGCTCGGCCAGGTCTGGCAGGTGATGACCCCGCTGCTGAACGCGGCGGTCTACTACTTCATCTTCGGCGTACTGCTCGGCACCAAGCACGGCGTGCCGGACTACATCCCGTTCCTGGTCACGGGCGTGTTCATCTGGACGTTCACGCAGAGCTCGATCATGGCGGGCACCCGCGCCATCTCCGGCAACCTCGGCCTGGTGCGCGCCCTGCACTTCCCGCGCGCCGCGCTGCCCCTGTCGTTCTGCCTCCAGCAGCTCCAGCAGCTGCTGTTCTCGATGGGCGCCCTGGTCGTCATCCTGCTCTGCTTCGGCGTGCCGGTCAGCGCGTCCTGGCTGCTGGCGGTGCCGGCGCTGTTCCTGCAGTTCACGTTCAACGCGGGCGTCTCCATGGTCATGGCCCGGATGGGCGCCAAGACGCCGGACATCGCCCAGCTGATGCCGTTCGTGCTGCGCACCTGGATGTACGTCTCGGGCGTCATGTGGAGCATCGACAAGCTGGCGCAGAAGGACAGCCTCCCGCACGTGGTGACCGTGGCGCTGGCGGCCAACCCGGCCGCCGTCTACATCGACCTGATGCGCTTCGCCCTGATCGACAGCTTCCACGCGAGCCAGCTCCCGGCCCACGTGTGGGCGCTCGCCGCCGGCTGGGCGCTGGTCGCCGGTGTCGGCGGCTTCATCTACTTCTGGAAGGCTGAGGAGACGTACGGCCGTGGCTGACCTCACCAACGACAGGATCCCCACCGTCGTCGCCGACGGCGTCGACATCGTCTACCGCGTCAACGGCACCGGCGCCGGACGCGGCTCCGCGACCGCCGCCCTCAACCGCATCGTGCGCCGCAAGCAGACGGAGAAGGCGTCGGGCGTGCGCCGGGTGCACGCCGTGAGGAACGTGTCCTTCGTCGCGTACCGGGGCGAGGCCATCGGCCTGATCGGCACCAACGGTTCCGGCAAGTCGACCCTGCTGAAGGCCGTCGCCGGGCTCCTCCCCGTGGAGAACGGCCACATCTACACCGACGGCCAGCCCTCCCTGCTCGGCGTCAACGCGGCCCTGATGAACGACCTGACCGGCGAGCGCAACGTGTACCTCGGCGGCCTGGCCATGGGCATGTCCCGCGAGCAGGTCAGGGACCGCTACCAGGAGATCGTCGACTTCTCGGGCATCAACGAGAAGGGCGACTTCATCACGCTGCCGATGCGCACGTACTCCTCCGGCATGGCGGCGCGGCTGCGGTTCTCCATCGCCGCCGCCAAGGACCACGACGTCCTGCTGATCGACGAGGCGCTGGCCACCGGTGACCGCTCCTTCCAGAAGCGCTCCGAGGACCGCATCCGCGAGCTGCGCAAGCACGCCGGGACGGTGTTCCTGGTCAGCCACAACAACAAGTCGATCCGCGACACCTGCGACCGCGTGCTGTGGCTGGAGCGCGGGGAGCTGCGCATGGACGGGCCGACGGAGGACGTCCTGAAGGAGTACGAGGCCTTCACCGGTGACAAGTCCCCCAAGGCCAAGCCGAAGCCCACGGTGCCCGTTCCCTCGTGAGGCGGACCCCGGCCGGTCCTTTTGCCGCATTGATGGCACCATGACCGAATAAGGCCCGCCTGGTGCGCCGAGAGGGAGGAGCCCCTGATGCCCGAGCTCAGCGTCATCGTCCACGGGCCGAACGTCCAGGACCATCTGACGGAGCTCCTCGGCTCCCTCGCCGCCCATCCGCTGCCGGACGCCGAGCTGATCGTGGCCGCGGTCGGCGACTGGGCCCGGGAGACGGCCGAGCGGCACGCCCCGGACGTACGGGTCGTCCCGCTGCCGGAGGGCACGGGCGACGCCGCGGCCCGGGCGGCGGGCGCGGCCCGGGCCTCCGGGCGCTGGCTGCACTTCGTCCACGCCAAGGACGGCCTGCCCGCCGGCGCCCCGCGCACGGTCGCCGAGCGGGTGGCCGAGCTGCCCGCCGAAGTGGACGTCCTGCTCCTCGACCACGTCCGCAGCACCTGGCACACCTCCGGCATGCCCTCCCGGGACGGCTCCCTGCTGGCCCGGGCGGGCCGGGCCGACGTCGCCCTCGACGACTGCGCGCCCCTGCTGCGCCTGACGCCGCTGCTCGGCACCCGCGTGCTGCGCGCGGACTTCTGGCGGGCGCACGAGCAGCGGCTCACCACCGACGACGAGCCGTACGCCGCCCTGGCCGCTCTGCTGCTCGCCGACCGCGTGGCCTGCCTCCCGCACGTCGCCTACGAGGACCGCCGGCTGCGCCCGGCGAGCCTGCCCCCTGCGACTCCCGATCAGCGCTACGGCCTCGTCGAGCGCTACGAGTCGCTCCTCGACCTCACCCGGGAGCGCCGCGCCGCCCACGCCGTGCTCTACGACGTCATGGTCCGCGACTGCCTGCGCACCTTCGCCCGCGGCGGCATGCCGGAGGACGTCGCGCGGGAGTTCTTCCGGCGGGCGTCCCTGGCCACCCTGCGCCGCCGCCCGGAGGGCTACCGCCGCCCGGCCGGCCTGGAAGGCGTCCGCCGCTCCCTGCTCGAAGAGGGCGCCTACGGCAGGTACCGGGCCTTCCAGGCCGTCAACCGCACCCGCCGCACCGCCAAGTCGGCCGTACGGGCCCGCAAGCGGCAGGCCGGCGCCAGGCTCCGCGACCACCAGTACCGCAGGGCGCTCGGCCGCCCGGTCGATCCCCACCTCGCGGTGTTCGCGGCCTACTGGAACCGCGGTGTCGCCTGCAACCCCGCCGCGATCGCCGCGAAGCTCGCCGAACTCGCCCCGCAGATCCACCCGGTGTGGGTGGTGACCGACGAGAACGCGGCCCTGCTGCCGCCCGGCACCGACCATGTCGTGCCCGGCAGCCGTCGCTACTGGGAGGTGCTGGCGACCGCCAAGTACCTCGTCAACAACGTCAACTTCCCCAACGCGGTGGTCAAACGCCCCGACGCGATCCACCTCCAGACCCACCACGGCACGCCCCTGAAGCGCATGGGCATCGACCAGATGGCGTACCCGGCGGCCGCGCAGGGCCTGGACTTCCAGGCGCTGCTGGAGCGCATCGACAAGTGGGACTACAGCGTCTCCGCCAACAGCCACACCACCCGCATGTGGGAGCGCGCGTACCCGTCGCACTACGTCTCCCTGGACCACGGCTATCCGCGCAACGACATCTACTACACCGCCGGCGCCGAGGACATCCGCAGGGTCCGCGACAGGCTCGGCATCGCGCCGGGCCGCCGGGCCGTCCTCTACGCGCCCACCCACCGCGACTACGAGGCCGGCTGGACCCCCCGCCTGGACCTCGCCGCCCTCGCCGACCGCCTCGGCGACGACACGGTCCTGCTCGTCCGCGGCCACTACTTCTACGGCGGCGCGGCCTCCCCGCTCACCAACCTGCGCCGCACGGGCCGGCTCATCGACGTCTCCGCCTACGACCCGGTGGAGGAGCTGTGCCTGGCGGCGGACGCCCTGGTCACGGACTACTCCTCGATCATGTTCGACTACGCCAACCTCGACCGGCCGATCGTGATCCACGCCGACGACTGGGAGACGTACCGCACCACCCGCGGCGTCTACTTCGACCTGATGGCCGAGAGCCCGGGCCCCGTCGCCCGCACCCAGGAGGAGCTCACGGAGATCCTCACCACCGAGGCGTGGCGCGACGAGGGCGCGGCGAAGACCCGGGCCGTCTTCCGGCGCCGGTTCTGCGAGTTCGACGACGGACGCGCCGCCGAACGCGTCGTCCGCCGGGTCTTCCTCGGCCAGGACGAACGGTCCCTGCCGCCGGTGCTGCCGATCGAGGAACGCACCCCGGCCCCGACCCCGCAGGAGGCGACCGCATGAGCACCCCCGACGTCACCGTGACGGTCATCGTCTACAACGACGCCGAACGCCTCACCCGCGCGGTCGACTCGGTCCGCCGGCAGACCCACGCGAACGTGGAGATCGTCATCAGCGACGACCACTCGACGGACGGGACCCCGGAGGTCGCACGGCGTCTGGCCGCCGAGGACCCCCGCATCCGCCACCTCCGCCTGGAGGAGAACAGCGGTGGCTGCAGCGCACCGCGCAACCGCGCCCTGGAGATCGCCCGGGCGCCGTACCTGATGTTCCTCGACAGCGATGACGAACTCCCCGACGACGCCGTCGAACTGCTGCTCGCCGCGCACCGCGAACGCGAGATCGACTTCGCGATGGGCGCGGTGCAGCGCGTCCGGGTCGACAACGGCCGCCGCTCGACGTGGATGCCGCACCTGGTCGCCGAGCGCCGCACCTTGGAAGGCATCGAGGCCGACCCGCGTCTGCTCTTCGAGCACCTGGCCACCAGCAAGATGTACGCCCGTGCCTTCCTCGACCGGCACGGCCTGCGCTTCCCCGAGGGCATCCACTACGAGGACCAGCTGTTCACGGCGCAGGCGTACTGCCTGGCCAAGGCGTTCACGATCATCCCGGAGCCGGTCTACCGCTGGTACGTCGCCCCGTTCGCCGCCTCCGACACGGCCTCGATATCCAACCAACGGCACAAGCTCGCCAACGTCCGCGACCGCGTCCACGTCCAGCACCTCATCGACGCGTTCCTGGCGGAGAGCGGGCACGAGTCGCTGCGGGAGGACAAGGACCACAAGTTCCTCAAGCACGACTTCCGGATGTACGCCGGTGACCTGCCCTACCGGGACGAGGAGTGGCTGTCCTCCTTCGCGGACATCGTCACGCCGTACCTGGACACGCTCACGCCGGGCGCGTTCGCCCGCCTGCCCCGCGCCGAGCGAGTGGTCCTCCAGCTGATCCGCGACCGCCGCCTGCCGGAGGCCGGGCTGGCGGCCCGGGGCCTCGGCCACGGCGTGGCCCCGAGGCAGGTGACGGCGGACGAACAGGGCCGCACCTACTGGGGCGACCGGATCCCCTCCACCGAATGGTCCCGCCGCGAACTCGACATCTCGGACCTGGACCTGGAGACGCGCCCCTTCCCGAGCGCCCAGTTCCGCCACGAGATCACGGAGATCACCCGGGGCCCCGGCGCCTCGGTCGACCTCACCGTCCGCACGTACGACCCGGCCCTGCGCCTCCCCGTCGGCCCCCAGCGCGCGACCCTCCTCATCGCCCCGGGCCGGCGCCGTCTCAGCGTCCCGTTCCGCCTCTCCCCCGTCCGCCCCGGCATCTTCGAGGGCCACGCCCACCTGGACCTGGCGGCGGCGCCCCTCCCCTTCCACGGCTTCGCCGGAGTCCGCCACCCCTTGCTCCGCCTGGAACACCAGGGCTTGACCCACACGGGCCTGCTCCTGGCGCCCCTGACGTTCCCGGCCCTGACGACCCAGGTCCCCCACCACCGCCTGACCCTGGAACCGGAGGGGCACGGCCCGGGCCGCCTGCAGGTCCGCTGGGAGCCGCTGGGCCTGACGGCGACCCTGATCCGCCCGCTGACCCGCCGGGTGGCGAGGCCCCGGGTGAAGCGGGCGGCACGCTTGGTGGCGAGCGCGCTGAAGTAAGCCGTGCCAAAAAAGCTCGGAAAGTCGACGGGAATGTCGACGGGGATGTCGAGAACCCGCGTCCGGCTCCGTCCCCGGGGTGAACGCGACCACAATGGGTCGCACGAGGACCGAGGAGAACCACGATGGCCAAGTACCTGCTGCTGAAGCACTACCGCGGCGCCCCGGCTTCGGCCAACGACGTGCCGATGGACCAGTGGAGCCAGGAGGAGATCTCGGCCCACCTGCAGTACATGCGCGACTTCGCGGCGCGGCTCGAGGAGACCGGCGAGTTCGTCGACAGCCAGGCGCTCGCACCCGAGGGAACGTGGGTCCGCTACGACGGTGAGGGGCGCCCGCCGGTCACCGACGGGCCGTTCGCCGAGACCAAGGACCTCATCGCCGGCTGGATGGTGATCGACGTCGACAGCTACGAGCGGGCCGTGGAGCTGGCCGGGGAACTGTCGGCCGCCCCCGGCGCGGGCGGGAAGCCCATCCACGAGTGGCTGGAGCTGCGCCCGTTCTACGGCGTGCAGCCCACCATCACGGAGTGACCTCCCAGGTGCCCCAGATGGACGAGGCTCTGCTCAGGAGCCTCACGCCGAGCGTGCTCACCGTCCTCGTCCGCCGCGGAGCCGACTTCGCGGCGGCCGAGGACGCCGTGCAGGACGCGCTGGTCGAGGCGGTCCGCGTCTGGCCGGCCGACCGGCCACGGGACCCGAAGGGCTGGCTGGTCACCGTGGCATGGCGCAAGTTCCTCGACGCCGCCCGCTCGGACGCCGCCCGGCGCAAGCGTGAGGACCGACTCGAGGAGGAGCCGGCGCCCGGTCCGGCGCCCGCGGTGGACGACACGCTCCAGCTCTACTTCCTGTGCGCCCACCCGTCGCTGACCCCGGCATCGGCGGTCGCGCTCACCCTGCGTGCCGTCGGCGGGCTGACCACCCGCCAGATCGCCGAGGCCTACCTGGTGCCCGAGGCCACCATGGCGCAGCGCATCAGCAGGGCCAAGCGCACCGTATCCGGCGTACGGTTCGACCAGCCCGGCGACGTGGCCACCGTGCTGCGCGTCCTGTACCTGGTCTTCAACGAGGGCTACTCCGGCGACGTCGACCTCGCCGCCGAGGCCATCCGGCTCACCCGGCAGCTCGCGGCCCGCATCGACCACCCCGAGGTGGCCGGGCTGCTCGCCCTCATGCTGCTCCACCACGCCCGGCGTGCCGCCCGGACCGCGCCCGACGGCAGCCTGGTGCCGCTCGCCGAGCAGGACCGCGGCCGGTGGGACACCGCATTGATCGCCGAGGGCGTCGTGATCCTTCAGGGGGCTCTCGCCCGCGACCGGCTGGGCGAGTTCCAGGCCCAGGCCGCCGTCGCCGCCCTCCACGCCGACGCGCCCACCGCCGAGGAGACCGACTGGGTGCAGATCGTCGAGTGGTACGACGAGCTCGCGCGCCTGACCGACAGCCCGGTCGTCCGGCTCAACCGCGCGGTCGCCGTCGGCGAGGCCGACGGACCACGCGCGGGCCTCGCGGCACTCGCGGCGCTGGACGCCTCACTGCCCCGCCACACCGCGGTGGCGGCCTACCTCCACGAGCGCGACGGCGACCTGGCGACGGCGGCCCGGCTGTACGCCGAGGCGGCCCACAAGGCACCCAACCTCGCCGAGCGCGCCCACCTGACACGCCAGGCCGCCCGGCTCAACGCCCGCCGAAGCCGCTGACGGGCCACGCCCAGGACCAGCCGCACAAGCCGCCGAGCCCCGGTCACCGCACCACCGCGTACAACACCTGCCCCTCCGGCCCCCGAGTCACCTCCCGCAACCCCACACCACGTTTCCCAGCAGCCCCCTTGTCCACAACCCACCGCACCCCGTACTCCCGAAGAATCTCCTCGCGCTCCGGCCCCGACGTCCCCTGAGCGAAATACCTGCGCACAGCCGCCGCCCGCCGCCCTTCCCCCGCCAGAAAGAAGTCGGGATACCCAGGCGCCACGGTGTACGCCCCGTACGCGGGGATCTGCCGGGCCGGCCGCCCTTCCCGGGCCATCACCACGTCCCCGTACTTCACCCACGGCGTCATCCAGTAGTACCCCGCCCAGGGCCGCCGGTACTTCTCCGCGACGGCCTCCGGCAGATCCCGAGTCTTCACCACGTACCCGAGCGTCCCCACCTGCGTCCAAGCCCCCACGGCCAACGCCACCCCCAGCACGCACGCCCACCCCGCCCGGGCCCCCGCCGCCCGGCCTCCCCCACCTCCACCGCCACCGCGACCTGCGCCGGAATCAGCGCCGCCGGCAGCGCCCGCCCCCACGACCAGTGCCCGCTCACCCCACCCACCGTCACGACGACGACCCCCAGCACGAAGAACAGCACCAGCGGATCCCACCGGTCCCGCCACCACCGCACCCCCAGTGCCACCACCCCGAGCAGCACCAGCCAGTACCGCCCGACCAGGTCCTCGTACAGCGGCCGGTGCACCGACTCCAGATCAGCCCCGGCCCCGAACAACGCGAAGAAGTCGTAGTACGGCCACAGCAGCAACACGACGAGCCCCAGCGCCAGCCCACCGCCCAGCCGGATCCACACCACCCGGCCCGGCCGCGCGGCCACCACCGTCGCGAGCGCCCCCAGCGTGGCCACCACCCCCGCGAACTGATGGCAGAGCAGGATCACCGCCCACAGCGCCCCCAGACCCAGCCACACGCCCCACCCCGCGTCACCATGACCATCGTCGCCGCGGCCGTAGCCGCCGCCGTCGCCGTGGCCGTCACCGCGCACCGCCCGCCCGAGCCACGCCCAGAAGTGGAACGCGAGCCCCAGCGCCAACACGCTCGGATACGACACCGTCAGCGCGAGCGAGTTGAGCCCGTAGAAGCCGCTCCAGTTGAACAGGGCCGTCCCCCACAGGAACAGCAGGCTCAGTACGGCCAGTGCGGGCGCGGCACGATGGCCGCTCAGCGTCCGCACGTACCGCCACACCCCCGACAGCAGCAGCGCGAGCCCGGCCAGCGCCCCCAGCCGGAGCACCACGAACACCGACAGACCGCTCACCCGGGCGACACAGCCGAGCACCAGCATCCAGGGCGAGTAGTACGGGCTCGGCGTGTCCGCGTCGACGAGCGGATTGCCCGGGTCGACGAGATCGTGCCGCAGCCGCTGGACGGTCGCGGCGTGCATGCCGAGGTCCCCGGCCCACGGCAGCCGGACGATCACGAGGACCAGCAGCAGGACGACCACCGCGGCAGCCGCCTGCGCGGCGAGGGCCGCCGGTCTAGGTGCGGTGCGCATCGTGCTGGAACACCCAGGTGCGGTAGACGAGGAAGCGGAAGGCAGAGGCCAGCACGATGGAAGCCGCCTTGACCGCGTTGGACTCGAAGGGGCCGGTCAGGCCGAGTCCGTGGTACCCGACGTAGAACAGCCCGCTCTCCATGGCCACGCCGATTCCGCTGAAGACGAAGAACAGCGCGATCTGGCGCCGGGTCCGGGACGCCCTGTCCCGGTAGGTGAAATACCGGAACCCGAGGTAATTGGTGCCCATGGCGATCAGGCTGGCCAGCACGGTCGCCGGCATGGCAGCCCGGTGCAGGCCGTGCAGGAGCACGTTGAACACCAGGAAGTTCACCGCGACGCCGCTCCCGCCGACCAGCGCGAAGTTCACCACTTCGACGACGACGCGCTTCACCGGCGTGGGGGGAGCGGCCGCTCGCTCCCCGGAGAGGTTCACTGTCACGTCCTAAGCCTTAGCCGGAAACGGTAAGTCCTCCACTCGAATCGCCCTAAGGCACGCCAAGAACAAAACGCACGCCAAGAAGAAAACGCCCCGGGCCGGAATCGGCCCGGGGCGCCCAGGACGCCGTACTGCTACGAATGCGTCCGCAGCAGCGTGCGCATCGTCCGCATCGCCACCGACAGGTTCGCGAGGTCGAACGCCTCGGATCCCTGGATCTCCTCCAGTGTGGTGCGGGCCCGGCCGAGGATCGCCGCGTTCTTCTGCTCCCACGCCTTGTAGCGCTGCTCGGGCGTCGACGTGCCGTTGCCCACCGCCAGGACGTCCGCGGTCAGCGCCGCGTGCGCCGCGTACAGGTCCTCGCGGATCGCCGCGCGGGCCATGGACTGCCAGCGGTCGGCGCGGGGCAGCTCGATGATGCGGTCCATGAGCTGGGTGATCCGCAGCCGGTCGGCGAGGTCGTAGTAGACCTCGGCGACGTCCAGCGGCTCCCGGCCCATGCGGTCGGCGATCGAGACGATGTCGAGCGTCGGGAAGGCGGAGGAGAACCCGGCCACGCGGGTGGCGAGTTCGTCCGGGACACCGGCGTCCGTCAGCTCGTCGTAGATCTTCTGGTACCACTCCAGGTCCGCGCCGCGCAGCAGCTTCGGCAGCTGCCCCCAGACCTGCTCGACCCGGTCGGCGAAGAAGTCGACGGTCTCGGCGAGCTGGAGCGGTTGCGGCCGGTTGTTGAGCAGCCAGCGCGTGCCGCGCTCCACGAGACGGCGCGAGTGCAGCCGGATGCGGGTCTGGACGTCGGCCTCGGCCTTGTTGTCGAGCGCCTCCACCCCGTCCCACACCTCGGCGGAGCGGAAGATCGCACGGGCCGCGGTCTGGGCCCGGACGATCTCCTCCAGGGATGCGCCGGTCTCCTCGCGCAGGCGGTGCAGGTACGTCGTACCGCCGGTGTTGACCGTGTCGTTGACCAGGACGGTCGTGGTGATCTCACGGCGCAGCGGGTGGCCGTCGATGCGCTCCGCGAACTGCTCGCGCAGCGCGGTCGGGAAGTAGCAGTGCAGCAGGCCCCGCAGGTACGGGTCGTCGGGCAGCGAGGTGTGCAACAGCTCCTCGGCGACCGTGATCTTCGTGTACGCCAGCAGGACGGCCGTCTCCGGGCTGGTCAGGCCCTGCCCCTGGGCGAGCCGCTCGCGGATCTGCCGGTCGGTGGGCAGGAACTCCAGCGCCCGGTCGAGGTGGCCTTCCCTGACCAGGTGCTTCATGAAGCGCTGCTGGGCGTGGAGCATGTCCTTGGACTGGGCGAGGGCGTTGGCGATCGCCGTGTTCTGCGCGTAGTTGTTGCGCAGCACCAGCTGGCCGACCTCGTCCGTCATCTCGGCGAGCAGCTTGTTGCGCTGCTTGACGGTCATGTCGCCGTCCGCGACCAGGCCGTTGAGCAGGATCTTGATGTTCACCTCGTGGTCGGAGGTGTCCACGCCCGCGCTGTTGTCGATGGCGTCGGTGTTGATCCGGCCGCCGTGCAGCGCGAACTCGATCCGGCCGAGCTGGGTCAGGCCCAGGTTGCCGCCCTCGCCGACGACCTTGACGCGCAGGTCCTTGCCGTCGACGCGGATGGCGTCGTTGGCCTTGTCGCCGACGTCCGCGTTGGACTCGGCGGAGGACTTGACGTACGTACCGATGCCGCCGTTCCACAGCAGGTCCACCGGCGCCTGGAGGATCGCCTTCATCAGGTCGGCCGGGGTCAGCTTGGTGACCTTGGCCTCGATGCCGAGGGCCTCGCGGATGTGGGCGTTGACCGGGATCGCCTTGGCCGTACGCGGGAAGATGCCGCCGCCGGCCGACAGGAGCTCCTTGTTGTAGTCCTCCCAGCTGGAACGCGGCAGCTCGAACAGGCGGCGGCGCTCGGCGTAGGAGGTGGCGGCGTCCGGGTTCGGGTCGATGAAGATGTGCCGGTGGTCGAAGGCGGCCACCAGCCGGATGTGCTCGGAGAGCAGCATGCCGTTGCCGAACACGTCACCGGACATGTCGCCGATGCCGACGACCGTGAAGTCCTGGGTCTGCGTGTCCACGCCCAGCTCCCGGAAGTGCCGCTTGACGGACTCCCAGGCGCCGCGGGCGGTGATGCCCATGCCCTTGTGGTCGTAGCCGGCCGAGCCGCCGGAGGCGAAGGCGTCGCCGAGCCAGAAGTTGTACTGCTCGGCGACCCCGTTGGCGATGTCGGAGAAGGTCGCGGTGCCCTTGTCGGCGGCGACGACGAGGTAGGTGTCGTCCTCGTCGTGCCTCACGACGTCCGCCGGGGGCACGACCTCGCCGGCCACCATGTTGTCGGTGATGTCGAGCAGCGCCGAGATGAAGGTCTTGTAGCTGGCGACGCCCTCGGCCATCCACGCGTCCCGGTCGACGCTCGGGTCGGGCAGCTGCTTGGCGACGAAGCCGCCCTTCGCGCCGACCGGCACGATGACGGTGTTCTTCACCATCTGCGCCTTGACCAGGCCGAGGATCTCCGTGCGGAAGTCCTCACGCCGGTCGGACCAGCGCAGACCACCGCGCGCGACCTTGCCGAAGCGCAGGTGCACGCCCTCGACGCGCGGCGAGTACACCCAGATCTCGAACGCCGGGCGGGGCGCCGGAAGGTCCGGGATGGCCTGCGGGTCGAACTTCATGGAGATGTACTCGTGCGGCTTGCCGCCCGCCGCCTCCTGGAAGAAGTTGGTCCGCAGCGTCGCCTTGATGACGGTGAGGAAGGACCGCAGGATCCGGTCCTCGTCGAGCGAGGCCACCTGGTCGAGGGCCGCGTCGACCTCCTCCAGCAGCGCGTCCACGATCTCGTGTCCCGCGCGCTGCCGGTCCGGCGACATCCGTGCCTCGAACAGGGAGACGAGCAGGCGGGTGGTGTGGACGTTGTTGCGGAGGGTGTCCTCCATGTAGTCCTGGCTGAACGTGGACGCCGCCTGCCGCAGGTACTTCGCGTACGCCCGCAGCACCATCGCCTGGCGCCAGGTCAGCCCGGCGCTCAGCACCAGGGCGTTGAAGCCGTCGTTCTCCGCCTTGCCGGTCCAGGTGGCGGCGAAGGCGTCCTGGAACCGCTCGCGGGCGTCGTCGCCGAGGTAGTCCCCGCCGCTGCCGGAGCGGGGCATGCGCAGGCCGAAGTCGTAGATCCAGGCCACGCTCCGGTCCGAGCAGCGCAGCTCGTACGGCCGCTCGTCGACGACCTCGACGCCGAGCCGGTTGAGGACCGGCAGCACCGCCGACAGGGAGATGGCGTCGCCCGTGCGGTAGATCTTGAAGCGGCGCTCCTCGGGGGCGGCGCCCACCGGCTCGTAGAGGCTGAGCGCGAAGTCCTTGCCTTCCTCTGCGTTCAGCTGTTCGAGGTGGACGAGGTCGGCGACCGCGGCGCGCGGGTTGTGGTCGGCCTTGTAGCCCTCGGGGAAGGCGTGCGCGTACCGGCGCATCAGTTCCGCCGCCTGCTCCTCGCCGAGCTCGGCGTTGAGCGCCTCGGCGAAGGCGTCCTCCCAGGAGCGCGCGGCCTCCACCAGCCGGGCCTCGATGCGGTCCTTGTCGGCGTCGGACAGCTCGGGCAGCTCGGTGCCCTGCGGGACCCGGACCACGAAGTGCAGCCGGGACAGGATCGACTCGGTGTTCCAGGCCGTGAAGTCGACGCTGATGCCGCCCAGTTCCTCCTTGAGGATCTCGATGATCCGCAGGCGGACGGCCGTGGTGTAGCGGTCGCGCGGGAGGTAGACGAGGGCGGAGTAGTAGCGCCCGTACTCGTCCTGGCGCAGGTAGAGCCTCAGCCGCCTGCGCTCCTGGAGGTAGAGGACGGAGGTGACAATGGACCGCAGCTCGTCGACCGGGGTCTGGAACAGCTCGTCGCGCGGGTACGTCTCCAGGATCTGGAGCAGGTCGCGACCGTCGTGGCTGTTGGGCGAGAACCCGGCCTGTTCGAGGACCTCCTCGACCTTGCGCCGGATGACCGGGACCCGGCGCACGGACTCGGTGTAGGCGGCGGAGGAGAACAGCCCGAGGAACCGCCGCTCGCCGACGACATTGCCCTCGGCGTCGAACTTCTTGACCCCGATGTAGTCCAGGTACGACGGCCGGTGCACGGTCGACCGGCTGTTCGCCTTGGTCAGGACGAGCAGCTTGTGCTCGCGCGCCTTGGCCCGGGCGTCGGCGGGCAGCCGCTCGAAGGACGGGCTGACCGGGTGGCTCTCCTGATCGGAGTGGTGCGGGTCGGCGCGCAGGATGCCGAGGCCGGTGCCGGGCACGGCGGCCAGCGAGTCGTCCCCGCGCAGCTGGTACTCGCGGTAGCCGAGGAAGGTGAAGTGGTCGTCGGCCAGCCAGCGCAGCAGCTCGCGGGCCTCCTCGACCTGGGGTCCGGGCAGGTCACCGGGGATGGGCTCGTCCGGCAGCCCCTCCGCCAGCCGGATCGCCGCCTCCCGCATCTTGCCCCAGTCCTCGACGGCCTCACGGGCGTCGGACAGCACCCGCAGCAAGTCGGCGGTGATCTGCTTCAGATCGGCCCGGTCGGTCTCGCGGTCGATCTCGACATGGATCCAGGATTCGATGTGCGCGTCGTGCGGAAGGTCGCCCATGCCGGTCGCGGGCGTGGGCAGCACCTCGATGAGCTTGCCGGTGACATCGCGCCGCACGACGAACTGCGGGTGGATGACGACGTGGATCCCGCGCCCCTGCCGCGTCAGCTCATTGGTGACGGAGTCGACGAGGAAGGGCATGTCGTCGGTGACGACCTCGACGACGGAGTGGCTGCACGTCCACCCGTTCTCTTCGACCGTGGGGGTGTGCACCCGCACGTTGGCCGTGCCCTGGGGGCGGTTCTCGGCCAGCCGGTAGTGCGAGACGGCGGCTCCGAAGACATCGACCGGGTCACGGTCGCTGAGGTCCTCCGGGGCCGTGTGCAGGTAGTAACGCTGGAGGAACGAGAGCAGGGACTCGCGATCCGGGGCTTCCTGGGCGTCTGGGGTCTCCTCGCCCGTCGACCCGGTCGGTAGGTGCCCCCCGACCGGGCTGTTCTCAGCTACCCGGGCGGCCCTCTCGAGCAACTCGGCCTTGGCTTCGTCCAGCTTGGTCTGCATTGTCCTCTGGCTCCTGTCGCGCGCCGTTGCGTGACGTAGAAGGAAGTACGGCCTCTGCGCTTACGACGTCACGTCGTGACACGGGGTATCCGGTCTGTTCCGACGCTATGCCGCAAGGTGAGATGAGCGGGGGTGTCTGAGCCAATCTTGAGCTGCCCCACGGGTGTGAGGCTGCTCTCTGCGACGCCTCGATCCGGGTGGTGCTCGGCGTCCAGGGAGTCCTCGAAGCCCCGTCCCGCCCGCGAAGACCAGCGACCGCCGCCCGGTCACGGATGTGGTCCGTGCTCTCCGGGCGCAGGGCAGGGACGACGACGTCCCCGCGAACTATCGCGCTGATCACGCCACCAAGGCTATCGCTCCTCACAGGGGGCCCGTCATGAGCCGTATGTGTACAAAACCAGGCCTGGAAGTTTGACGTTCTGCACAGTGCGGCCACCTATCGGCGGCCATAGCTGCGGGCAATCGTGCCGCTGAGGGCGGCCCGGGTGGGCGCAGCGGCCCCCCCTCCGCCGGGCTGCGGCCCCACCCGCCCCCAGCGCCGACGCCGAGCACCCAGCTACGCCGCCAGCCGCTCCGCCTCCGCCACGGCCTCCTCAAGCGTGTCCACCACAGGCACCCCCACTGCCTCCAGACTCGCCCGACTGTGCGACCCGCCGGTGTACAGCACGGCCCGCGCACCCACATGCTGCGCAGCCACCGCGTCATCCGCCGCATCCCCGATCACAACGGTCCGTTCAGGATCAACTCTCAGTGACCCCAGATGCCGCACCATGTGCTCGGCCTTGCTGCCCCCCGACGGCCCGGTCCGCCCGTCCACCCGTATGAAGTGCGGCTCGATCCCGAACCCCCGCACCAACGGGACCAGCTCCTCGTGCACGTACATGCTCAGGATCGACTGACTCCGCCCCGCCGACCGCCACCCGGACAGCAGCTCCACCGCCCCCACCGTCAGCCCGCAGCTCACCCGGTGCTCCGCGTAGTACCGATGGAAGATGTCGTCCATGACCTCCCACTCGGCCTCGGTCGGCAGCCGCCCCATCAGTCGCTCATAGAACTTCGGCACCGGCACGCAGTACAGCTCCCGGTACTTCTCCAGCGTCAGCGGCTCCAGCCCCAGCTCGGCGAACGCCGCGTTCGTCGCCCCGATGATCGCGTCGATGTCATGGAACAGCGTCCCGTTCCAGTCCCAGACAATGTGCGCGCCCGTCTGCTTCCCCATGCCCCAAAACGTACCCGCCCCCACTGACAATCAAGAGAACGGCAACTCAACGCGCCCCCTGAACGCCGAGAGCACCCGCCCCGGCGCTCAGTCCCCGCGCCCCACCAGGTTCGGGATCTCCTGCGTGGCGAACCACAGCAGCTCGTGGTCCTCCGCCCCGTCCACGACGAACTGCGCGTCGTCGTCCCCACCGTCCGCCGCGGGCAGGGCCTCGGCCGCCGCGGTCACGTCCGCCTCCGCATCCGCGGCGTCGACATGCACGGACGCGGCCTTGGCCAGCGCGACGGGGCCGGCGACCCGCACCTCTCCCAGCGCCGCCGGGTCGAGCCCCCGGTCGGGGTCCGCACTCGCGGCCCGGTCGGGCACGTCCACGGCCACCACGACCCGCCGCCGCGGCGCCTCCGGCTCGGCCGCCAGCAGCCGCAGCGAGGCCAGGGCGGCCCGGCTCAGCGCCGCGTACTCCAGTTCCTCGATGTCGTCGGAGAGGTACCACTCGCGCAGCCCGGGCGTCACGGCGTACGCGGCGGACGGCCCGGCTCCCAGCTCACCCGTCTTGTACGCCTCTGCGAGGCCGGGGAGGGTCAGGGGCACGTAGACACGCATGGCTGGCCGCTTCTTTCGTGGTCGTTTCGTGGTCGTGGTCACGGTCGCAGGGCTCCGGAGGGCCTTCAGGATACGTGCGGCGCGTCCCCTTTCGAGTTCCGCCCTGTGACGCCGGACGCGGCAACTCCGGGCCCGTCATTCACCCGGCCCGCCCCCGCACTGACTGGCTTCATGCCCTGCGCACCACCCGGATAGGTGAACCCTTCCGGCGCCCGCCACCCGGTGTCCGCTTCCTTGCCTCTGCCCCCGTCGGCCCCGTACAAGATCACCAACCCGAAGTTACCCCCCGGTATCTACCGGGCCCATGAAACGGGGACCCCCCATGCACAAGGTCATGACCAGGGCACAGCAGCGCCCGGCCGCCCGCCCGCCGGCCCGCCGCGACCCACGCCGCCCCGGCGGCAGCGCCGGCCCACGCACACCCGGCAGCACCACACCACGCACCCCCGGGAGCCCCACTCCCCGGGTCCCCGGGGGCACCGCCCCACCCCGCACCCCCGGCGGAGGCCCCGCCCCCACCCCGGCAGCCGACGGCAGGCCTCCGGGCTCCGCCCGCACCGCGAGCCCCCGCACCCGCCCCACTGACACCCGCCCACCGACGCCCTCCGCCGCCCCCGCAGCACCCCGCAGAGCGACCGGAACCACCGCCCCGGCATCCCGGAACTCCACACCGGTCCCGGCATCCCGGAAGGCCACACCCGCTCCGGCCCTGCGGGACACCGCCCCACGCGTCCCGGCCCAGCACCCCCGCCGCCCGGCTCCGGTCCCCCGCCTCCTCCCCACCGACCTCTTCGCCGACCTCCTGCTCGCCGTGCTCAGCGGCCACCGCCCCGTCCACTCGATGCTCCGCCACACCCGGGGCCGCGCCTACGACGAACTGGCCTGGCTCGCCGAGCGCGGCCCCCTGCGCACCCGCGGCGCCCGCCCCGTCGTCCGGGACATCGGCTACTTCGAACCCCGCCCCGGCGCCATCGAGGCCTTCGCCCGCATCGGCGCCGGCGACCGACTGCGCGCCATGGCCTTCCGCCTGGAACTCGGCCAGGACCTCCGCTGGCGCTGCACGGCGGTAGAACTCGGCGGCCCCCGCCCGCCCCGCGCAGAGGCCGACTGAGCCGTCGCCGCAGGCCACAGAGCCGCCGATCCACCAAGCCGAAGGGCCGGACACCCTAGGGTGTCCGGCCCTTCAAGCCGCTACGGTGCCTCGGCGACCCTCACTTCTTACGGCGGCCCCGGCTCCGCGCCTGCTTGCGGCGCTCCGCGCGCGTGAGGCCGTCGGCCTCGGAACGCACCGGCTCGTCGTCGGTGGCGAAGTCACCCTCGACGGTGCCGCCCTCGCCGTCGACCGTCGGCGCGGAGAAGTGGAGGTTGCGCCGCTGCGGAGCGTCGAGCCCCTTGGCGCGGATCTCCGGGCGGGAACCGGCCTGCGCCGGCACCGTGTCGTGCTTCTCCAGGTCGGCCACCGGCTTGGTGTCCTCGACGGGGACCTCCTCGACCTGCTGCTCGACCTGGACCTCCAGGTTGAACAGGTAGCCGACGGACTCCTCCTTGATGCCCTCCATCATGGCGGTGAACATGTCGAAGCCCTCGCGCTGGTACTCGACCAGCGGGTCCTTCTGCGCCATCGCGCGCAGGCCGATGCCCTCCTGGAGGTAGTCCATCTCGTAGAGGTGCTCGCGCCACTTGCGGTCGAGGACCGACAGCACGACCCGGCGCTCCAGCTCACGCATGATCTCGGAGCCGAGCTGCGCCTCGCGCGCCGCGTACTGCTCGTGGATGTCGTCCTTGATGGAGTCGCCGATGAACTCGGCGGTCAGTCCGGCCCGGTCGCCGGCCGCCTCCTCCAGCTCCTCGACCGTGACGTTGCACGGGTAGAGCTGCTTGAAGGCGCCCCACAGCCGGTCGAGGTCCCAGTCCTCGGGGAAGCCCTCGGCGGTCTCGGCCTGGATGTACGCGTCGATCGTGTCGTCCATGAAGTGCTGCACCTGCTCGTGCAGGTCCTCGCCCTCCAGGACGCGGCGCCGCTCGCCGTAGATGACCTCACGCTGGCGGTTGAGGACCTCGTCGTACTTCAGGACGTTCTTACGGGTCTCGAAGTTCTGCTGCTCCACCTGCGACTGGGCGGAGGCGATCGCGCGCGTGACCATCTTGTTCTCGATCGGCACGTCGTCAGGGACGTTCGCCATCGACATCACGCGCTCGACCATCTGGGCCTTGAACAGCCGCATCAGGTCGTCGCCGAGGGAGAGGTAGAAGCGGGACTCGCCGGGGTCGCCCTGACGGCCGGAACGACCGCGCAGCTGGTTGTCGATCCGCCGCGACTCGTGCCGCTCGGTGCCCAGCACATAGAGCCCGCCGAGCTTCTCGACCTCGTCCTTCTCGGCCTGGACGGCCTTCTCGGCGCGCTTGAGCGCCTCGGGCAGGGCCTGGGCCCACTCCTCGATGTGCTCCTCGGGGTCGAGGCCGCGCTGGCGCAGCTCCGCCTCGGCGAGGTCCTCGGGGTTGCCGCCGAGCTTGATGTCCGTACCACGTCCGGCCATGTTCGTGGCCACCGTGACGGAGCCCTTGCGGCCTGCCTGGGCGACGATCTGCGCCTCACGGTCGTGCTGCTTGGCGTTCAGCACCTCGTGCTGGATGCCGCGCTTGCTGAGCTGCTGCGAGAGGTACTCGGACTTCTCGACCGAGGTGGTGCCGACGAGGATCGGCTGGCCCTTGCGGTGCTTCTCCTCGATGTCGTCGACGACCGCCTCGAACTTGGCGACCTCGGTCCGGTAGATCAGGTCCGACTGGTCCTTGCGGACCATCGGCCGGTTGGTCGGGATCGGCACCACGCCGAGCTTGTAGATCTGGTGGAACTCGGCGGCCTCGGTCATGGCCGTACCGGTCATGCCGCACAGGCCGGGCTGCTCCTTGCCCTTGTGGTCGTGGCGCTTGTAGAGGCGGAAGAAGTTCTGGAGCGTGATCGTGGCGAGCGTCTGGTTCTCGTCCTTGATCGGCACCCCTTCCTTCGCCTCGATCGCCTGGTGCATGCCCTCGTTGTAACGGCGGCCCGCGAGGATACGTCCGGTGTGCTCGTCGACGATCATGACCTCGTCGTCGATGATGACGTAGTCCTTGTCCTTCTTGAAGAGCTCCTTGGCCTTGATGGCGTTGTTCAGGTAGCCCACCAGCGGGGTGTTCACCGACTCGTAGAGGTTGTCGATGCCCAGCCAGTCCTCGACCTTGCTGACGCCGGACTCGTGGATGGCGACCGTGCGCTTCTTCTCGTCGACGTCGTAGTCGCCGGTCTCCTCGATGCCCTTGAGCGGCTGGCCGGCCTCGCCGCGCTTGAGGCGCTTGACCAGCTTGGCGAAGTCGCCGTACCACTTGGTGGCCTGGTCGGCCGGGCCGGAGATGATCAGCGGCGTACGGGCCTCGTCGATGAGGATGGAGTCGACCTCGTCGACGATGGCGAAGTTGTGGCCGCGCTGGACGAGCTCGTCCTTGGACCACGCCATGTTGTCGCGCAGGTAGTCGAAGCCGAACTCGTTGTTCGTGCCGTACGTGATGTCGCAGGCGTACTGCTCGCGGCGCTGAGCCGGCGTCATGTTGGCGAGGATGCAGCCGACGTTCAGGCCCAGGAAGCGGTGGACGCGGCCCATCATCTCCGAGTCGCGCTCGGCCAGGTAGTCGTTCACCGTGATGATGTGGACGCCCTCGCCGGACAGCGCGTTCAGATACGCCGGCAGCGTGCCGACGAGGGTCTTGCCCTCACCGGTCTTCATCTCGGCCACGTACCCCATGTGCAGCGCGGCGCCGCCCATCATCTGCACGTCGTAGTGCCGCTGGCCCAGGACGCGCTTGGCGGCCTCGCGGACGGTGGCGAACGCCTCGGGCAGCAGGTCGTCGAGCGTCTCGCCGTCCGCGTAGCGCTGCTTGTACTCATCGGTGAGGGCCCGCAGCTCGGCGTCGGAGAGGTCGACGAAGTCCTCTTCGATGGAGTTGACCTGGTCCGCGATGCGGTGCAGCTTGCGCAGGATCTTGCCTTCGCCTGCACGCATGATCTTCGAGAGGACGGACACGGGGGTTGGTCTCCTTGCCGGTCGGGCCTGGGACGGTCGGTTACCACTTGACTTACTGAGCAACGGCCATCGTATGCGAGGACCCCACCGCGCCGGGAGGGCCTGCCGTGACGGCGACCGTCCGCTGCTTCATTTCGCTTTCACTCTGCTTCAAAGGGAACAACGTCCGGGCCCCTCGGATGGTGCCGCATCCCTCACCCGAATCACGCGAAGCGTGACCACTCCCTCACCCACAGCAAACAGATGGCGCTTCCGGGGGCCTCCCACCACAATCGGCCGATGGACCCCGTCACCCTCACCACGGACCGCCTCCTGCTGCGCACGGTCGGCCCCCAGGACACCGACGCGGTGTACGACGCCTGCCAGGACCCCGACATCCAGCGCTGGACCACGATCCCCTCGCCTTACCTCCGCGAGCACGCCGAGGCCTTCACGGAGCAGTTGGTCCCCGACGGCTGGGCGGACGGATCCATGTACACCTTCGGCGTCTTCCTCCACTCCGGAGAACTCGCCGGCATGGTCGGCATCACCATGCGCGCCCTGGGCATGGGCGAGATCGGCTTCTGGGCCGCCAAGGAGCACCGCGCCAACGGCTACATCACGGAGGCCGCCCTCACGGCCTGCCGCTGGGCCTTCGTCCACGCCGCGATCGACCGCGTCGAATGGCGCGCCGAGGTGGGCAACCGCGCCTCCCGCGCGGTGGCGGAACGAGCCGGTTTCACGATCGAAGGCACGCTGCGCGCCGCGACCAACAACAAGGGCGTACGCCGCGACACCTGGATCGGCTCCTTGCTCCCATCGGACCTGAGCCTCCCGTCGACGGCCCCGTACTTGCCGGCGCGCGCGTAGCTGTTCTCAGGGCTGCTGAGCTGCTCAGCTGCGGGCAGTCGTGCCGCCGGGGCGGCACGGGCGGGCGCAGCGGCACCTCGCACCGCCGAACTGCGCCCCACCCGCCCCAGCCCCAGCGCACAGCACCCCCACACCCAACCTCGCAGCTCACGCCACCTCTGTCAGTCCCACCCCCTATCGTGCAAAACCATGACCACCCCGCGCCCCGCAACAGAGCTCTCCGCAGACGAGGCCCGCAGACTGACCCTCCGCGCCCAGGGCTTCCTCGGCGCCCCACCCCGCCGCGCCGGCGTCCGCGGCATCCTCCGCCACCTGGGTGCGATACAGCTCGACACCATCTCGGTCCTGGCCCGCTCCCACGAACTCGTCCCGTACGCCCGCCTGGGCGCGGTGGGCCGAAAGACAGTGGAGAACGCCTACTGGAGGGACACCCACGCCTTCGAGTACTGGTCCCACGCGGCCTGCATCCTCCCCATCGAGGAGTGGCCGCACTTCGCCTTCCGCCGCCGCGCCTACCGCAACCGCCCGCACTGGAACCACGACCTCCCGGACGGCGCCTACGACGAGGTCATCAAGCAGCTCCGCGACGAAGGCCCCCTCACGGCCACCGAGTTGGGCGGCGCGAAGAAGACGAACGACTGGTGGGACTGGTCCGGCTCGAAGGTCGCCGTCGAACGCGCCCTGATGTACGGCGAGGTGGTCTGCGTGGAGCGCCGCGGCTGGAAGCGCGTGTACGACCTCGCCGAGCGCGCGATCCCGGACGCCCTGCTGCACGACGAGCTGGACGACACCGAGTGCCTGCGCCGCCTGGTCCGCCTGGCGGGCCAGTCCCTCGGCGTCGGGACGCGCGCGGACATCGCCGACTACCACCGCCTCAAGGGCGAGCAGGTCGACGCCGTGATCGCCGACTCGGGCCTCGTCCCGGTCACGGTCGAGGGCTGGGGCAAGCCCGCCTGGGCCGACCCCGCGGCCCTGGAGACACCCCCGCGCGGCCGCCACCGCACCACGCTGCTCTCGCCGTTCGACTCCTTGATCTGGGAGCGGGCACGCACGGAGCGGATCTTCGGCTTCACCCACCGCCTGGAGGCCTACGTCCCCAAACAGAAGCGGGTGCACGGCTACTTCGCGATGCCGGTCCTGGCCGGCGGCCGGCTCGTCGGCCGCGTGGACCCGGCCCGCGAGGGCAGCACGCTGGTGGCCAAGCAGGTCACGCTCGACGGCGCGAAGGCCGTCCCGGCCGTGGCCCAGGCCCTGACCGAGGCGGCGACCTGGGTGGACTGCACGGACGTACGCGTAGAACGCGTCGACGCACCGGACCTGCGCGAACCCCTCGTCAAAGAACTCGCCCGCATCCTCGCCTGAGCCCTACCGGATCTCGAGGATCTTCTCCCGCATCGCATAGACCACCGCTTCCATCCTGGAGTGCAGCTGAAGCTTCTCCAGGATGTTGCGCACGTGGTTCTTCACGGTGTTCTCGGAGATGAACAACTCCTTGGCGATATCGCGGTTGTTCATTCCCGTCGCGACGAGTTTGAGGACTTCCAGTTCGCGGTCCGTCAGCCGCGGCGCGGGCACCAGCCGGCGCTCGTCCGTGCGCTGGATCATGGACTTGAACTCGGTGAGCAGCTTCGACGCCATGGACGGGCTGATCTGCGACTGCCCGTCGGCCACCGCGCGAATGGCGGTGGCCACCTCGTCCGTCGAGATCTCCTTGAGGAGATAGCCGGTCGCGCCCGCCTTGATGGCCTCGTAGAGATCGGCTTCCTCGTCGCTGATCGTCAGCATGATGATCTTTGCGCTGGGGGCGACCTCCTTGATGGAGGTGCATGCCTCGATCCCGCCGCGCTTGGGCATCCGCACATCCATCAGGACGATGTCGGGCAGCAGGTCGGCGGCCTTCTCGACGGCCTCGGCGCCGTCGCCCGCCTCCCCGATGACCTGGATGTCCTCCTCGGCCGCCAGCACGATCTCCAGGCCACGACGGAACAGGGCGTGGTCGTCGACCACAAGGACTCTGATCGGTTCCTTGCGTGGAGAGTCCGTGTCCGGGCCCATGCCGACGACGCCGCCGTCGGCATCCTCGTCACGCATCGGTCCGAAGCTGTCCGCCATCGTTCCTCCCCCTGAAGGCTGCGGCCTGTGGTCCTGAGCCATCGCCAACCCAGAGCAACGACCCACCGGTTGGGCCGTGGCCAACCATGATTTCATGCCCGGACGACACCAGGGTGACGGAGCGGGGCGTCAAGTGGTCGCACGGGGGTGCCCCTGGGGGCGCACACGCGCTCCAGGGGCACCTGCTCCGCTCTCACCCGGCATGGTCAGCCGCCGAGCGCACCGCCGGCCTCGGGGGCGTGCGCGTGTGTGACCATCGTGTCCGTCCGGAGGTGGATCACGCCGTAGTCGTAGGCGTGCCGTCGGTAGACGACACTCGGTTCCTTGGTCTCGGAGTCGACGAACAGATAGAAGTCGTGCCCGACCAGTTCCATCTCGTAGAGAGCCTGGTCGAGGGTCATGGGGGCTGCGACGTGGGTCTTCTCGCGGACGACGATGGGGCCGTCACCCTGCACTTCCAGCGAGCCGATCTTCTTCGTGGGGACGGCCTCTTCCGGCTCCTCCTCGGGAGTCGGCACCAGGCCGTTTCCGTTGAGCGTCGCCACACCCGGGACGTGGTCGGCGACCTCCGCGGCCGAAATCCGGCGCGCGCCACGGCGCGAGAACCGCTTGTCGTGCTGCCTGCGCAGCCGGGCTTCCAGCTTTTCCGCCGCCAGGTCGAGCGCCGCGTACGGGTCGCTCGCCGCTGCCTCCGCCCGGATCACCGGACCGCGGGAGCGGAGCGTGATCTCCACTCGGTCACAGCGGTCGGCCTGCCTGGGGTTCGGCTCCTTGGACACCTCGACGTCGAGGCTGATCACCTTGCCATCGAGCTTCTGGATCTTCTCCAGCTTCAGCTTCTCGGCCACGTGCTTCCGGAACCGCTCGGGCACCTCGGTCTTGCGGCCCTTGACGACGATGTCCACGCAGAACTCCGTTCCCGGATCGCTCCGCTTCGCTGCGGAGCGTCTCCCTTTTGCACCAGGTCCCGGTGTGCCCCGGGACCTCGGACTCGGTGACTTCCACCTCCTCCCCCGTGGGCGAGATCTCCACTCCACCGTCGCGAGTGATGAAGAAAAACCCGCGGCACGGCATTCGGATTTGAGAGGTGTGGCCTGCGGCTTTCCCTCTCAACCGAACATATCTCGCCTGGACGGATGTCGTCACCCTCTACTGCGGCGTACCTCCGTTCAGGTGAATAAGCCCTCTCGCTACCTGCAACGACGCAAGATCTCAGTCAGTTCCGGTTTATTTCAAAAGAGTCCGGTGATGCGGCGACCACTGCCGCGCACACCACGTCGACGACTCCGTCGGCGCCGCCCGCGCCCCTGATTCCCTGCCGGCCGGGCCGCCGGCCCGTCCTCTCTCGCGTTGTTCCGACGTTCTGTTCCTCTCTGCTTTCCCATGTCTCTCCCCCGTACACGGCCACAGCCCCCGCAGCGTTCGAAACCGGCCCCGCCGCCCGCACGGCCCGCGCGGCCTCCGCCAAGGACGCCCCCGTGGTCATCAGGTCGTCGACGAGGACGACCGGCCCTCCCAAGAGCAGCCGGGCACCCCCGGGAACCACCGCCAGCGCGCCCGCGAGATTGTCCAGTCGCTGCCGGGAGTTGAGCACCGACTGGTCGGCCACGGCCCGAACCTGCCGCAGCACGCCGAGCACCCTGGCCGGAACCCCGCGCCGCCGCAGTTCCCCCGCCGCCGCGAGCGCGATCCGCCGCGCGGGATCATGCCCCCGGGCCCGCACGGCCCGCCGCCCGGACGGAACGGGCACGAGCAGCACAGGAGCCCCGGCGTCCCGGGACCACGCCCCCTCGCCCCCGGCCCAGGAGCCGCCCCACGCCCTCTGCAGCCCCGCCCGCACGGCTCCCGCCAAGGCCACCCCGAGGGGACCTGCGAGCGCCAGGGCACCCCGTTCCTTGTGGGCCAGCAGCGTCGCCCGCACCTCGTCCGCATACGGAGCCGCCGCGTGCACCCGGGGCAGCCCGGGTGGCTCCGGCACCGGCCGCACCCGGCGTGCCGCGACTCCGCTCAGCACCGCACGGCACTCCGGACAGAGCACCGTACGAGGCCTCCCACAGCCCCCGCACTCGGCCGGCAGCACCAGGTCGGTGAGGTCCTGCCACCACCCCCGCATGGCCACACTGTGCCGAACCGGGCCCCGCCCCTGCCACCCCTGTGGACAACGGCCTGTGGACAACTCCCCGCCCGGCGAACGGCTCGTCCCCCACATGAGTGACGGCCCCGTGGGACGGCCCGAGAGTCCGGGGGCGCACCGGCCGCTCCCGCTCCCGAACGACAGCGGTCGCCCCTCCCGGGCCTCACCCGGCAGCAGCGACCGCTCGCACGCCCCGGGCACCGGCCACGGGGGTGTCACACCTCACCCCGGATAGACCGGCGCCGTCCCCTCCGTCACCTTCTGCCACTGCGCGCCCGACGGCAGCCGGACGATTCCGTCCACCGAGTACGCCACCAGCGGCAACCCCTCGTCCTCGGCGGCGGTGACCTCCTTCACGCCGGTCAGGGCCGCGGGCGCCGGTACGTCCGGCGTGGAGCCGTCGACCTGGACGTACCGCATCTGCTCCACACCACCGTGCTCACGCCCGACCACCACGAGCCGGCTGTCCCCGGCCCACGACATGGCGGTGACCTCCTCCAACTCCGGCGTCGCGGAGCGCAGTTCGACCACCCTGACGGCCGGCTGCTCGCCCGGCTTCCCCTCCCGCTCGATCAGCCCGATGAGCAGGGTCTTCTTGCCGCCCTTCTCCACGACGAGCGCGATCCGCACTCCGTCGGCGGCCACCCGCACGGCCTGGACCCGCCCGTCCAGGTGCGGCATGCGCACCTCCAGCGGATCGCCCTTGCCCTCCTCCAGCAGGAGCAGCCGGGGGTTGTCCGGGTCGCGATCGGCCACCCACAAGCCGTCGTGCGCGTCCCAGCTGGGGGTCGTCAGCCGGTCGGTCTCGGTCCGGCCGTGGCTGCGCAGTACCGGCTCGCCCAGCGAACCGCCCGAGACCAGCGACCCCACGTACAGCGACTTGCCGTCGAGGCTGACACCGGCCGCGGTGTGCTCGTCGCGCGACACGGCCACCGACCGCAGTGCCGTGTCGCCCTCGCCCAGCGCCCCCGGCGCGGGGTCCGACTTGGGGTCGCTGCTGCCCGCCGGGATCCGTACCAGCCGGTCCTTGCCGTCGACGAAGTACAGGTAGTCGGGGTGGCGCGTCGAGCTCCGGAAGGCGGCGGCATCGGCCGCGCCCTTCGCGAGCGAGCACAGCTCCTCCCCGTCGGCCCGCAGCTCGACCTCCTCCACCACGGGGCTGAGGCTCTGCAACGTGAACAGCAGCTGGGCCGCCATCTCCTGGCACCGATTGGTGCCGACGCCCGCGGCCTTGTCGTTGAGCGGGACGGTCAGCTTGTTCCGGTCGTCGGGCGTCAGCGCACCGGTCTTCTTCGGCAGCGCCGTACCGGTGGGGAAGCTCGACCTGACGACGGGCCCGAGCCACCGCGTGGGCCCGCTCAGGACGGAGCGCACCACCTGTGTCATGGGGTCCACCCGCCGACGGACGTACACGGGGTCGGCGACCGCCGTGGGCTGGGTGTCCGCCCCGGCCGCCGAGGTGTTCGAAGCGAAGTAGTACTTGTTGACGGACATGTAGTTGCGCTGGAAGTCCGACTCACCCATGACGACGCCCTGCGGCAGCGCGTCGATCCGCCACTGCCGGCTCTTGTCGTCCTGCGTCAGGTGCACGGTACGGCCGTACGCCCCGGTGGCCGGCGCGTACGCCTGCTGCGCGTCCACGGTGGCCACCTTGGTGCCGGTGAGCGTGTACGAGATCTCGCCGGTGTCCTCCCCGCCACCGCCCGCCTCGGGTTTGGCACCCGGCCCGTCCGTCAGCACGGTGGTGGAAAGCTCCGGCTGCCACGTCTTGGCGGCCTCGCCGGTCAAGTACTGCCGCGCGGTCTTGTAGTGCGGGTCGTCGCTGGTGAGCGCCTCCAGGAAGCCCTGCACGATCTCCGAGGGCGGCGCGTCCTCCCCCGGCGGCACGGCGAACACCCGGACCTGGGTGTCCTGGCGCGGTGTGGACTCCACACCCCGCAGATCCCCGCTGTCCGGCATCGAGGCACACCCTGCCAGCAGCAGGACGCCACCGGCGGCGTACGCCATCACGCGCGCGGGCGTACGCCGACCGCGCCCCCCACGGTCAGCGCCCACGAGATGCCTCCCCATGCCTGTCCGCGCTCTCCGCGTCTGTTTTCCTGCCCGCGTCCGCGGTTCCGTCGTCCCCGTGCGCGTCCCGCGACCCGCTCACGTCCCGGTCCCGAGAGGCCCCGGCGGGACCACCCGACTTGCCGCTGCCGACCGCACTCGCCGGTCCATTCCTCACACCGTTGCCGGCCGTACCAGCCGGTCCGCTCGCCGTACCGCCGTCGGCCACGCCTGACGAATCACTCACCACGCCGTTGCCGGCCGGGCCACTCGCACCCGCGTCGCAAGCCGGCCGCTCCGGGGCCGCCTGCGCATCCTCGGCCCGGCGCGTGCCCGAGGCGGGCCGGGGCACCACGCGCGCGCCGTTGCCGGGCAGCGCCGTCGGATCGGCCGTAGGGGCCGCGGAGGCCGTCCGCGGCGGTATCGGGTCCCGCCCCGGCCCCGACGGCGCCGGCCCGCTCGCCGACTGTGCCGGCACGGTCGCCCGCTTCTCGCCGTCCCCGCCGCCGCACGGCAGCCCGGCGTCGTCGAGCCCTCGGTTCCGCCGTGAGTCCTTGGGCTCCAGCGGTATCGGAGAGCCCCGCAGCGGCTCGTCCGCGGTCCTGGGCAGCGTCAGCCGGAACTGCGAACCGCCGCCCGGCTCGCCCCACGCCTGAAGCCAGCCACCGTGCAGCCGCGCGTCCTCCAGGGCGATGGACAACCCCAGGCCCGTACCACCGGTCGTACGCGCGCGTGCCGGGTCGGCCCGCCAGAAGCGGCTGAACACCCGGGTCGCCTCGCCCGGCTTGAGCCCGACCCCGTAGTCCCGCACCGCGACCGCGACCGCACCGCCCGCCGCGGCGAGCTTGACGACCACGTCCCTGCCCTCACCGTGCTCGACGGCGTTCACGACGAGGTTGCGCAGCACGCGCTCCACGCGCCGGGCATCGGCCTCGGCGACGACAGGCTGCTGGTCGCCCAGGATGCGGATCCGCGTGCCCTTGCGCTCCGCGAGCGGCTCGGCCCCGCTGACCACCCGCCGTACGACCTCCCTGAGGTCTATCGGCTCGGCCTCCAGCGCCGCGGCGCCCGCGTCGAACCGGCTGATCTCCAGCAGGTCCGCGAGCAGCGACTCGAACCGGTCCAGCTGGTCGGCGAGCAGCTCCGCCGACCGCGCGGTCACCGGGTCGAAGTCCTCACGCGCCTCATGGATGACGTCAGCGGCCATCCGTACGGTCGTCAGCGGCGTACGCAGCTCATGCGACACGTCCGACACGAACCGGCGCTGCATCCGCGACAGGTCCTCCAGCTGGCTGATCTTCAGCTGGAGGTTCTGGGCCATCTTGTTGAAGGCCTCGCCGAGCCGCGCGATGTCGTCCTCGCCGGTGACCTTCATACGCTCCTGAAGCCGCCCGGCCGACAGCCGCTCCGCGATCCCCGCCGCCATCCGCACCGGCGTGACGACCTGCCGCACCACGAGCCAGGCGATGGCCCCGAGCAGCACGACGACGAACAGCCCCGCCGTCGCCAGGGTTCCCTTGACCAGGCTCAGCGACTTCTCCTCCTGGGTGAGCGGGAAGAGGTAGTAGAGCTGGTACGGGTCCCCGTTGGGGTCGTTGACCTGCTTGCCGACGACCAGGCCCGGCTGGGATTCCTTGGTCGCGTTGTTGTAGGTGATGCGGGTGTAGCTCTGCGCGGCCGTCGTGCTGCTGCCGATCCGCTCGCGCAGGTCGGCGGGCACGCTCCTGTTCCAGTCCACCTCGCCGGAGGCACGCTGCCCACGGCCGCCCGCGCCGTCCTCGTCGGAGGCCGGGAGCGTCACCACCTCGAAGGCGCCCTGGCCGCCGCTGGACAGCGAGGAGACGAGGTCGCTCATCCACTCGGTGACGTTCTGCGCGGGACGCCCGTCCGCCGTGGCGACGTCGTCGCCGGTGCCGCTCGCCGCCTCGTCGGCCCGCTGCTTGGCCACCGCGAACCCGCCCGTGGCCTGGCTCTGGGACGCTTTCACCTTGGCGTCCAGCAGGCCGTTGCGCACCTGCCCGATGACGACGAAACCGAGCAGCAGGACCACGCCCAGCGACATCAGCAGCGTGGTGACGACGACCTTGAGCTGGATGTTGCGGCGCCACAGCCGCATGACGGGCAGCAGCGGCCGGCGCACCCACCGCATGAACAGCCGGATGACCGGGCTGCCCTGGACCCCGCCCTGGAGCAGCAGCCCGCTCTCCAGGAACCGTCCCCAGCGGGAACCCGCCTTCTTCCGCCCGACAGGCCGCTCCGGGCGGGCCCCGGACCGTCCGGGCGCCGAAGCGGCACTGTCGCCGGACATGTCAGCTCGGCCCTGCCTTGTACCCGACACCACGGACCGTCACCACGATCTCCGGCTTCTCCGGGTCCTTCTCGACCTTGGAGCGCAGCCGCTGCACGTGCACGTTGACCAGCCGCGTGTCCGCCGCGTGCCGGTAGCCCCACACCTGCTCCAGCAGCACCTCGCGCGTGAACACCTGCCACGGCTTGCGCGCGAGCGCGACCAGCAGGTCGAACTCCAGCGGCGTCAGCGCGATCGACTGCCCGTCCCGCTTCACGGAGTGCCCGGCCACGTCGATGACCAGGTCACCGATGGCGAGCTGCTCCGGAGCGGGCTCCTCCGACCTCCTGAGCCGTGCCCGGATCCGGGCCACCAGCTCCTTCGGCTTGAACGGCTTCACGATGTAGTCGTCGGCACCCGACTCCAGGCCCACGACGACATCGACCGTGTCGCTCTTCGCCGTGAGCATCACGATCGGCACACCGGACTCCGCCCTGATCAGACGGCACACCTCGATGCCGTCCCGGCCGGGCAACATCAGATCGAGCAGCACCAGATCGGGCTTGGACTCGCGGAAGGCGGCCAGCGCCTTGTCGCCGTCGGCCACGAAAGACGGCTCGAAACCCTCACCACGCAGCACGATGCCGAGCATCTCGGCAAGTGCGGTGTCGTCGTCGACGACAAGGACTCGTCCCTTCATAAACGACATCATCCCATTCTCATAACGGTGGCGAAGGCAGTGGTGAGGTAGGTCACCGGCCAGTGACCATAGTCGCAGCAAGCGCTACTGTCTGCCCTCGTCCGCCCCCCTTGTTGATCTCGACGACGGGCAGCGGCAGGCCCTCGCCCCGCAAAGCGACGAGGTTGCCGGAGCCCGCGCCACTGCGCACGCGCTCCGGCAGCCGCCTGGCTCAGCCCAGCCGCCCGGCTCAGCCCGCCGCCACCCGGCGCGACCGGGCACACACCTCCGCGAGCGCCTCGGCCGTCACCGGCGAAACCGCACCCTCCTCCGTGACGATCGCCGTCACCAGCTCGGGCGGGGTCACGTCGAACGCCGGGTTGTACGCCTGCGTCCCCAGCGGCGCCACCGGAATGCCACCGCCCGCCTCAGCCCCGGTCACCGGAACCTGTGGCGCCACGAACTCGGTCACCTCGTGACCGGCCCGCTGCTCGACCTCGATCGACGCCCCGTCGGGGGTGTCCGGATCCACCGTCGTCACCGGCGCCACCACGATGAACGGCACATGGTGATACCGCGCGAGCACTGCCAGCGGATAGCTCCCGACCTTGTTCGCCACCGAACCGTCCGCCGTGATGCGGTCCGCCCCGATCAGCACCGCGTCCACCTCCCCGGCGGCGAACAGCGACCCGGCCGCGTTGTCGGTGAGCAGCGTGTACGCCATCCCACTGCGCGCCGCCTCGTACGCCGTCAGCCGGGCGCCCTGCAACAACGGACGCGTCTCGTCCACCCACAGACGCCGCAGCCGGCCCGCCCGGTGCGCCGCGAGCGCCACCGCGAACGCGGTCCCCTCCCCGCCCGACACCAGCGAACCGGTGTTGCAGTGCGTGAGGATCCGGTGCCCGCCGCCGGGCAGCAACTCGTCCAGCAGCGTCAGCCCGTGCTCGGCCATCCGCGCACTGGCCTCGGCGTCCTCCCGGTGCAACTGCCGCGCCGCCGCCAGCGCCGCAGCGGCCGCCTGCCTGATGTCACCACCCTTGGCGAGCGCCGCCTCGTGAGCCGCTTGTGCCCGGCGCACCCCCACGGCCAGGTTCACCGCGGTCGGCCGGGCGCTCGCCAGCGCGGCCGCGGCCTCGTCCACGTCGAAGCCCCGCACGGCGGCGAGCGCGACGCCGTACGCTCCCGCGATGCCGAGCAGGGGTGCCCCGCGCACGGCGAGCGAGCGGATCGCCTCCACGAGCGCGGGCGCGTCCGTACAGACCAGTTCGACCTCCTCGGCCGGCAGCCTCGTCTGGTCGAGAAGGACCAGAACGGGTCCTTCCGGTGGCTCTTCCCAACGGATCGCCGGGATCTCGGTCGGCCGCTTGTCATCGCCGCTGTACGCGTACTGATCAGCCATGCGGTCAGTCTGCCCCCTAACGCGCGGACAATAGAAGGTACGCAGCCCATACCGCGGCCGGTCACTCCAAGACCACCCCATGGCACGATGGCTGCCAACCTGCCGCCGCGACCGCGGACGGGCACCGTGAAGGAGCGACGATGAACGACACTCCGGGCTGGGCCTCGCCCGGATCCGCCCCGTCCGAAGGGCAGAAGCCTGACGCGTCCGGCCCTGCCGAGCCCGCCGACCGCCCGGGCCCTGCCGAGCCGACCGACCGCCCCGGCCCCGCACAGCCCGCGGACCAGCCGGGCCAGCCGGCCCAGGCCCCGCAGGGCCCCGGCCCGCAGTGGTCCAAGGACCAACCGCCACCCGCCCAGTGGTCCGCCCCCAGCGGCCCCGGAGGCCCGGCCGTCCCCGGCCAGGCTCCCCCGCCCCCGCCGCCCGGCCCCGGCTGGGGCACCCAGCCCCCCGGCGGTTACGGCCCTGGCGGCCCCGGAGGCTACGGTCCCGGCGGCCCGGGAGCCCCCGGCGGATACCCAGGCCCCGGCGGCCCCGGAGGCTACGGCGGCTGGGGCAACGCCTGGGGCGGCCCCCCGCCCGCGGCCAAGCCAGGCGTGATCCCGCTCCGCCCGCTCGGCGTGGGCGAGATCCTCGACGGCGCGGTCTCCACCATGCGCACCTACTGGCGCACGGTCCTCGGCATCTCCCTGACCGTCGCGGTCATCACCGAGGTCATCGTCGTGCTGTTCCAGGGCCTCGTCCTGAACGACTCCAGCACCGAGGCCCTCAACGACCCGAGCGCCACCCTCAGCGAACTGAGCCGCGCCATGGGCGACGCCATGCTCAACTCCACCGTCGTCTTCGTCATCTCCCTGGTCGGCACCGTCATCGCGACCGCACTCCTCACCACCGTCACCAGCCGCGCCGTGCTCGGCAAGTCGGTGACCATCGGCGAGGCCTGGCGGGACGCCCGCCCCCAGGTCGTCAAACTCTTCGGCCTCATCTGCCTGTTGCTGCTCATCACCGCGGGCATCGTCACCGTGGGCACCCTGCCCGGCATCCTCATCGCCGCCGCCGGCAGCACCGGGCCGGGCGTCGCCCTGACCGTCCTGGGCGTCATCGGCGCCGGCATCGTCGCCCTCTGGCTGATGATCCGCTTCTCCCTGGCCTCGCCCGCCCTGATGCTGGAGAAGCAGGGCATCAAGAAGGCGATGAGCCGCTCCACGAAGCTGGTCCGCGGCACCTGGTGGCGGATCTTCGGCATCCAGCTGCTCGCCACGATCATCGCGAACGTCGTCGCCTCGATCATCGTCATCCCGTTCACCTTCCTCGCCGCGGCCCTCAGCGGCGACGGCGTCACCGGCTGGCTCAACAGCGGCGGCTCCAGCCTCGGCTGGACCTTCCTCATCGTCAGCGGCATCGGCGCGGTGATCGGCTCCATGATCACGTTCCCGATCACCGCCGGCGTCACCGTGCTCCTCTACATCGACCAGCGCATCCGCCGCGAGGCCCTCGACCTCGAACTGGCCCGCGCCGCCGGTGTCCAGGGCTACGGCTCCACCGCCCCCGGCGCCATCCCGGGGAGCTGATGCGGTGAGCTGGGCGGGGGAAGTCCTCACATCGGCGCTGCCACGCGCCGCCCTACGCACGCTGCTGCGCGCCGGCGACACCTCCGTACTGTCGTCGGCACGCTCCGCCGACGAACCGCCCCTCACCACCCCGCGCGACCCCGCGCGCGAGGCGGCCCGGCGCGAGCTGTCGAAGCGGATGTACCACGAGGACGACCCCAGCCTGTTCCAGCGCGCCCTCGACGCCTTCTGGGACTGGCTCGACAAACTCCTCAACGCCGCCTCGACCGCCACGCCCGGCGGAGCACTCGGCCTGGCCGTCATCATCCTGGCCGTCGTAGCGGTCCTGGCCGCCCTGTGGTGGCGCCTGGGCACCCCGCGCCGCCAACCCACCTCGTCTGCCACCCTGTTCGACGACCGCCCCCGCAGCGCCGCCGACCACCGCGCAGCCGCCGAGGCACACGCCGCCCAAGGCCACTGGAACCAGGCCGTCCAGGAACGCATGCGGGCCCTCGTCCGCGCCCTGGAGGAACGCGCCCTGCTCGACGTCCGACCCGGCCGCACCGCCGACGAGGCCGCCGCCGAAGCGGGCCGGGCCCTGCCCGACCACACCGACCGACTGCGCGCCGCCGCCCGCGACTTCGACGACGTGACGTACGGCGGCCGGTCGGCGACCGAGCAGTCGTACCACCGCATCGCCGAGCTCGACAGCGACCTGGAACGCACCAAGCCCCAGCTCGCCACGAGCAGCGCCCACAGCACGGCCCCCCACACCCGCCAGGGAGCCGCCGAATGACCACCGAGGCCACGCTCCCGTCCACCTCGGCCTCGCCCACCGCCCGCCAGGTATGGACCCGCGCGCGCGGCATCGCGCTCGCCCTCGTGCTGCTCCTCGTGGGGGCCATCACCATCGCCCTGCTCCGCTCCGACGCCCGGCACGGCGCACTCGACCCGCGCTCCGCCGACCCCAACGGCAGCCGCGCCGTCGCCGAACTCCTCGCCGACCGGGGCGTGGACACACGCGTGGTCACCACCCTCGACGAGGCAGCCTCCGCAGCCGGCCCGGACACGACCCTCCTGGTCGCCGTCCCCGACATGCTGACCCGAAGTCAGCAGTCCCGCCTGCACAACGCCTTCGCCGACTCCCGCGGCCGCACCGTCCTGGTCGCCTCCGGCAGCGCCTCCGTCGAACGACTCGCCCCCGGCGTCACCGCCGACCCCGCCACCAGCCTCGACTCGACGCTCTCCCCCGACTGCGGCCTGCCCGCCGCCCGGCGCGCGGGCACCGCCGACACGGGCGGCGTCCGCTACACCACCACCCACCTCGACGCCGACAAGTGCTACCCCAGCGAGCGCCTGGCCACCCTGCTGCGCATCCCGGACGCGACCGGGGACGGCGACACCGTCGTCCTCGGCGCGCCCGACATCCTCCTCAACGACCGCCTCGACAAGCAGGGCAACGCCTCGCTCGCCCTCCAACTCCTCGGCTCCCGCCCCCATCTGGTCTGGTACCTCCCCTCGCTCTCCGACACGTCGGCCACCGGCACCGACGACGAACGCAGCTTCTTCGACCTGCTCCCCTCGGGCTGGCTCTGGGGCACCCTGCAACTCTTCATCGCCGCAGCCCTGGCCGCCCTCTGGCGGGCACGCCGACTCGGCCCCCTCGTGCCCGAAAAACTCCCCGTGGCCATCCGCGCCTCCGAAACCGCCGAAGGCCGAGCCCGCCTCTACCGCAAGACCGACGCCCGCGACCGCGCGGCCAACGCTCTTCGCTCCACCACCCGCACCCGCCTCGCCCCCCTCACCGGCGTCCCCGTCACCCAGGCACACACGCCCGAGGCCCTGCTCCCCGCCCTGTCCGACCACCTCCACGGCCACGGACAGGACCTGCGCACCCTGCTCTTCGGGCCACCGCCCAGCGACGACGCAGCACTCATCGCACTCGCCGACCAACTCGACGCCCTCGAAAGAGAGGTACGCCGTCCATGATGGACCCGACCACTGACAACGCCGGGCAGACCGGGGACCCGGGCGCCGCCCGAGCCGCCCTGGAGGCCCTGCGCGCCGAGATCGCCAAGGCCGTGGTCGGCCAGGACCCCGCCGTGACCGGCCTCGTCGTCGCCCTGCTCTGCCGCGGCCACGTCCTCCTCGAAGGCGTCCCCGGCGTCGCCAAGACCCTCCTGGTCCGCGCCCTCGCCTCCGCCCTCGAACTCGACACCAAGCGCGTCCAGTTCACCCCCGACCTCATGCCCAGCGACGTCACCGGCTCCCTGGTCTACGACACCCGCAGCGCCGAGTTCTCCTTCCAGCCCGGCCCGGTCTTCACGAACCTGCTCCTCGCCGACGAGATCAACCGCACGCCTCCCAAGACCCAGTCGTCCCTCCTGGAAGCCATGGAGGAACGCCAGGTCACCGTCGACGGCACCCCGCGCCCCCTCCCCGACCCGTTCCTGGTCGCCGCGACCCAGAACCCGGTGGAGTACGAGGGCACCTATCCCCTCCCCGAAGCCCAGCTGGACCGCTTCCTCCTCAAACTCACCATCCCCCTCCCCTCCCGCCAGGACGAGATCGACGTCCTCACCCGACACGCCGAGGGCTTCAACCCACGCGACCTCCACGCCGCCGGCGTACGCCCCGTAGCCGGCCCTGCCGACCTCGAGGCAGCCCGCGTCGCCGTCGCCAAAACGACGATCTCCCCGGAGATCACCGCCTACGTCGTCGACATCTGCCGCGCCACCCGCGAGTCGCCGTCCCTCACTCTCGGTGTCTCCCCTCGAGGCGCCACGGCCCTCCTGGCCACCGCCCGCGCCTGGGCCTGGCTGACAGGCCGCGACTACGTCATCCCCGACGACGTGAAGGCCCTCGCCCTCCCCACCCTCCGCCACCGGGTACAACTCCGCCCGGAGGCCGAAATGGAAGGCGTGACGGCCGACTCCGTCATCAACGCGATCCTCGCCCACGTCCCCGTCCCCCGCTGATGGCACTCACCGGACGCGCCGCCCTCCTCGCAGCCCTGGGCTCCCTCCCCGTCGGCATCTGGGAACCCAGCTGGACGGGCATCCTGGCGGTCAACGCACCCCTGGCCGTGGCCTGCGCCTGCGACTTCGCCCTGGCCGCCCCCGTACGACGCCTGGGCCTGACCCGCTCCGGCGACACCTCCGTACGCCTCGGCGACACAGCGGACGTGACCCTGACCATCACCAATCCGTCCCGCCGCCCCCTCCGTGCCCGCCTCCGCGACGCCTGGCCACCGAGCACCTGGCAGCCGGGCACGGAAACGACGGCCTCCCGCCACCGCCTCACGGTCCCCGCGGGCGAACGCCGACGCGTGACGACCCGCCTGCGCCCCACCCGCCGAGGCGACCGCCAGGCCGACCGGGTCACCATCCGCTCGTACGGCCCCCTCGGCCTCTTCTCCCGCCAGGGCACCCACAAGACCCCCTGGACCGTGCGCGTCCTGCCCCCCTTCACCAGCCGCAAGCACCTGCCCTCCAAACTGGCCCGCCTCCGCGAACTGGACGGCCGCACCAGCGTGCTCACCCGCGGCGAGGGCACCGAATTCGACAGCCTGCGCGAGTACGTCCCCGGCGACGACACCCGCTCCATCGACTGGCGTGCCACAGCCCGCCAGTCCGCGGTCGCCGTACGCACCTGGCGCCCGGAACGCGACCGCCACATCCTCCTGGTCCTCGACACCGGTCGCACCTCCGCGGGCCGCGTGGGCGACGCGCCCCGCCTCGACGCCTCCATGGACGCGGCCCTCCTCCTCGCAGCCCTCGCCTCCCGCGCCGGCGACCGCGTCGATCTCCTCGCCTACGACCGCAAGATCCGCGCCCTCGTCCAGGGCCGCACGGCAGGCGATGTCCTTCCATCCCTGGTCAACGCGATGGCCACGCTCGAACCCGAGCTCGTCGAAACAAACGCCCGAGGCCTCACGGCCACCGCCCTACGCACGTCCCCCCGCCGCTCCCTGATCGTGCTCCTCACGACCCTGGACGCGGCCCCCATCGAAGAGGGCCTCCTTCCGGTCCTCTCCCAGCTCACCCAGCGCCATACGGTCCTGCTGGCATCAGTAGCGGACCCGCACATCACCGAAATGGCCCAGGCACGCGGAAACGTCGACGCCGTCTACGAGGCCGCCGCAGCCGCCCAGGCCCAGTCCGAACGCCACCGCACGGCCGAACAACTTCGCCGTAATGGCGTCACAGTCGTGGACGCGACACCGGACGACTTGGCGCCGGCACTGGCGGACGCGTATTTGGCGCTGAAGGCGGCTGGGCGCCTGTGACGGCGAGGGCCCCTCGAAAGAGGGCCCCTAAACGCAGAAAACCCCCGCATCCGAAGATGCGGGGGTTTTCCCAATAATTGTTCGGCGGCGTCCTACTCTCCCACAGGGTCCCCCCTGCAGTACCATCGGCGCTGTAAGGCTTAGCTTCCGGGTTCGGAATGTAACCGGGCGTTTCCCCTACGCTATAACCACCGAAACACTATGAAACTGCCGAACCATGCCGCACCACACCCGTGACCTGGGCATGGGGCTGTTCGTGGTTTCAGAACCAACACAGTGGACGCGAGCAACTGAGGACAAGCCCTCGGCCTATTAGTACCGGTCAACTCCACACGTTACCGTGCTTCCATATCCGGCCTATCAACCCAGTCGTCTACTGGGAGCCTTACCCTCTCTAGGAGGTGGGAGTCCTCATCTCGAAGCAGGCTTCCCGCTTAGATGCTTTCAGCGGTTATCCCTCCCGAACGTAGCCAACCAGCCATGCCCTTGGCAGAACAACTGGCACACCAGAGGTTCGTCCGTCCCGGTCCTCTCGTACTAGGGACAGCCCTTCTCAAGACTCCTACGCGCACAGCGGATAGGGACCGAACTGTCTCACGACGTTCTAAACCCAGCTCGCGTACCGCTTTAATGGGCGAACAGCCCAACCCTTGGGACCGACTCCAGCCCCAGGATGCGACGAGCCGACATCGAGGTGCCAAACCATCCCGTCGATATGGACTCTTGGGGAAGATCAGCCTGTTATCCCCGGGGTACCTTTTATCCGTTGAGCGACGGCGCTTCCACAAGCCACCGCCGGATCACTAGTCCCGACTTTCGTCCCTGCTCGACCCGTCGGTCTCACAGTCAAGCTCCCTTGTGCACTTACACTCAACACCTGATTGCCAACCAGGCTGAGGGAACCTTTGGGCGCCTCCGTTACTCTTTAGGAGGCAACCGCCCCAGTTAAACTACCCATCAGACACTGTCCCTGATCCGGATCACGGACCCAGGTTAGACATCCAGCACGACCAGACTGGTATTTCAACGACGACTCCACACTAACTGGCGTTAGCGCTTCACAGTCTCCCAGCTATCCTACACAAGCCGAACCGAACACCAATATCAAACTGTAGTAAAGGTCCCGGGGTCTTTCCGTCCTGCTGCGCGAAACGAGCATCTTTACTCGTAGTGCAATTTCACCGGGCCTATGGTTGAGACAGTCGAGAAGTCGTTACGCCATTCGTGCAGGTCGGAACTTACCCGACAAGGAATTTCGCTACCTTAGGATGGTTATAGTTACCACCGCCGTTTACTGGCGCTTAAGTTCTCAGCTTCGCCCCACCGAAATGGAGCTAACCGGTCCCCTTAACGTTCCAGCACCGGGCAGGCGTCAGTCCGTATACATCGCCTTACGGCTTCGCACGGACCTGTGTTTTTAGTAAACAGTCGCTTCTCGCTGGTCTCTGCGGCCACCCCCAGCTCAGAGCGCAAAGCTCATCACCAGATGTGGCCCCCCTTCTCCCGAAGTTACGGGGGCATTTTGCCGAGTTCCTTAACCATAGTTCACCCGAACGCCTCGGTATTCTCTACCTGACCACCTGAGTCGGTTTAGGGTACGGGCCGCCATGAAACTCGCTAGAGGCTTTTCTCGACAGCATAGGATCATCCACTTCACCACAATCGGCTCGGCATCAGGTCTCAGCCTTGTGTGCGACGGATTTACCTACCGCACGGCCTACACCCTTACCCCGGGACAACCACCGCCCGGGCTGGACTACCTTCCTGCGTCACCCCATCACTCACCTACTACCAGATCGGGTCACCGGCTCCACCACTTTCCTTTCCCCGAAGGGTCCGGAACGGCTTCACGGGCTTAGCATCACTGGATTCGATGTTTGACGCTTCACAGCGGGTACCGGAATATCAACCGGTTATCCATCGACTACGCCTGTCGGCCTCGCCTTAGGTCCCGACTTACCCTGGGCAGATCAGCTTGACCCAGGAACCCTTAGTCAATCGGCGCACACGTTTCTCACGTGTGAATCGCTACTCATGCCTGCATTCTCACTCGTGAACCGTCCACAACTACCTTCCGGTGCTGCTTCACCCGGCACACGACGCTCCCCTACCCATCACAGCCGGCGTTGGCCGTATTGCTGCAATGACACGACTTCGGCGGTACGCTTGAGCCCCGCTACATTGTCGGCGCGGAATCACTAGACCAGTGAGCTATTACGCACTCTTTCAAGGGTGGCTGCTTCTAAGCCAACCTCCTGGTTGTCTGTGCGACTCCACATCCTTTCCCACTTAGCGTACGCTTAGGGGCCTTAGTCGATGCTCTGGGCTGTTTCCCTCTCGACCATGGAGCTTATCCCCCACAGTCTCACTGCCGCGCTCTCACTTACCGGCATTCGGAGTTTGGCTAAGGTCAGTAACCCGGTAGGGCCCATCGCCTATCCAGTGCTCTACCTCCGGCAAGAAACACACGACGCTGCACCTAAATGCATTTCGGGGAGAACCAGCTATCACGGAGTTTGATTGGCCTTTCACCCCTAACCACAGGTCATCCCCCAGGTTTTCAACCCTGGTGGGTTCGGTCCTCCACGAAGTCTTACCTCCGCTTCAACCTGCCCATGGCTAGATCACTCCGCTTCGGGTCTTGAGCGTGCTACTGAAACGCCCTATTCGGACTCGCTTTCGCTACGGCTTCCCCACCCGGGTTAACCTCGCAACACACCGCAAACTCGCAGGCTCATTCTTCAAAAGGCACGCAGTCACGAGATGGAAGCAAGCTTCCATCCGACGCTCCCACGGCTTGTAGGCACACGGTTTCAGGTACTATTTCACTCCGCTCCCGCGGTACTTTTCACCATTCCCTCACGGTACTATCCGCTATCGGTCACCAGGGAATATTTAGGCTTAGCGGGTGGTCCCGCCAGATTCACACGGGATTTCTCGGGCCCCGTGCTACTTGGGTGTCTCTCAAACGAGCCGCTGACGTTTCGACTACGGGGGTCTTACCCTCTACGCCGGACCTTTCGCATGTCCTTCGCCTACATCAACGGTTTCTGACTCGTCTCACGGCCGGCAGACCGTGAAAGAGAGATCCCACAACCCCGTATACGCAACCCCTGCCGGGTCTCACACGCATACGGTTTGGCCTCATCCGGTTTCGCTCGCCACTACTCCCGGAATCACGGTTGTTTTCTCTTCCTGCGGGTACTGAGATGTTTCACTTCCCCGCGTTCCCTCCACACTGCCTATGTGTTCAGCAGCGGGTGACAGCCCATGACGACTGCCGGGTTTCCCCATTCGGAAACCCCCGGATCAAAGCCTGGTTGACGACTCCCCGGGGACTATCGTGGCCTCCCACGTCCTTCATCGGTTCCTGGTGCCAAGGCATCCACCGTGCGCCCTTAAAAACTTGGCCACAGATGCTCGCGTCCACTGTGCAGTTCTCAAACAACGACCAGCCACCCATCACCCCGAACCTTCGGTCCGAGTTCACTGGGGCCGGCACTGAGGAAAAATCCATTCCCTCAGACACCCAACAGCGTGCCCGACACAGCCAGCTGACCAGATCAGCGTTCCACGCTCCGAAGAGCAGTACTAGCGCCTGATCCATCCTGGACCGTGCCGAGTAGTCAACGTTCCACCCATGAGCAACCAGCATCAGACATTCGCTGATGTACTGGCCTCTGAACCAGCCCCGAAGGACCGGCTTAGAAGTGCTCCTTAGAAAGGAGGTGATCCAGCCGCACCTTCCGGTACGGCTACCTTGTTACGACTTCGTCCCAATCGCCAGTCCCACCTTCGACAGCTCCCTCCCCACAAGGGGGTTGGGCCACCGGCTTCGGGTGTTACCGACTTTCGTGACGTGACGGGCGGTGTGTACAAGGCCCGGGAACGTATTCACCGCAGCAATGCTGATCTGCGATTACTAGCGACTCCGACTTCATGGGGTCGAGTTGCAGACCCCAATCCGAACTGAGACCGGCTTTTTGAGATTCGCTCCACCTCGCGGTATCGCAGCTCATTGTACCGGCCATTGTAGCACGTGTGCAGCCCAAGACATAAGGGGCATGATGACTTGACGTCGTCCCCACCTTCCTCCGAGTTGACCCCGGCGGTCTCCCGTGAGTCCCCAGCACCACAAGGGCCTGCTGGCAACACGGGACAAGGGTTGCGCTCGTTGCGGGACTTAACCCAACATCTCACGACACGAGCTGACGACAGCCATGCACCACCTGTACACCGACCACAAGGGGGACCCTGTCTCCAGGGTTTTCCGGTGTATGTCAAGCCTTGGTAAGGTTCTTCGCGTTGCGTCGAATTAAGCCACATGCTCCGCCGCTTGTGCGGGCCCCCGTCAATTCCTTTGAGTTTTAGCCTTGCGGCCGTACTCCCCAGGCGGGGCACTTAATGCGTTAGCTGCGGCACGGACAACGTGGAATGTTGCCCACACCTAGTGCCCACCGTTTACGGCGTGGACTACCAGGGTATCTAATCCTGTTCGCTCCCCACGCTTTCGCTCCTCAGCGTCAGTATCGGCCCAGAGATCCGCCTTCGCCACCGGTGTTCCTCCTGATATCTGCGCATTTCACCGCTACACCAGGAATTCCGATCTCCCCTACCGAACTCTAGCCTGCCCGTATCGACTGCAGACCCGGGGTTAAGCCCCGGGCTTTCACAACCGACGTGACAAGCCGCCTACGAGCTCTTTACGCCCAATAATTCCGGACAACGCTCGCGCCCTACGTATTACCGCGGCTGCTGGCACGTAGTTAGCCGGCGCTTCTTCTGCAGGTACCGTCACTTTCGCTTCTTCCCTGCTGAAAGAGGTTTACAACCCGAAGGCCGTCATCCCTCACGCGGCGTCGCTGCATCAGGCTTTCGCCCATTGTGCAATATTCCCCACTGCTGCCTCCCGTAGGAGTCTGGGCCGTGTCTCAGTCCCAGTGTGGCCGGTCGCCCTCTCAGGCCGGCTACCCGTCGTCGCCTTGGTGAGCCATTACCTCACCAACAAGCTGATAGGCCGCGGGCTCATCCTGCACCGCCGGAGCTTTCCACCACCAAGAGATGCCCCTAGTGGTTGTATCCGGTATTAGACCCCGTTTCCAGGGCTTGTCCCAGAGTGCAGGGCAGATTGCCCACGTGTTACTCACCCGTTCGCCACTAATCCCCACCGAAGTGGTTCATCGTTCGACTTGCATGTGTTAAGCACGCCGCCAGCGTTCGTCCTGAGCCAGGATCAAACTCTCCGTGAATGTTTACCGGTAATCCGGTCGACACCACGAGAGCGGAACAGCCAGGCGGAATAAGCCCGGCCGTTCACAGCGTCCTCGCTGTGTTTTTTCAAAGGAACCTCGCCCCAGCAGATGCTGGAGACGGGGTATCAACATATCTGGCGTTGACTTTTGGCACGCTGTTGAGTTCTCAAGGAACGGTCGCTTCCTTTGTACTCACCCTCTCGGGCTTTCCTCCGGGCGCTTCCCTTCGGTCTTGCGTTTCCGACTCTATCAGATCTTTTCTCGACCCGATTTCCTCGGCGCTTTCCAGGTTCCCGCTTCCGCGTTTCCCTTTCCGGCGGCTCCGACTTTATCAGAAGTTTCGGACCGGACTGAACCGGCCGCTCGTTTCCGATTTATCGGGAGGGGCTTCGATGAAATCAGCGTTTCATGAAGCAGACAGATGCTCACTGTCGCCGATCTGAGGCTGAGCCCCACTTCCAGGCAACTGTTCGAATCTACCTCCCCGCAGGGGCCGTGTCAACGGCTCCCGTGGGGCGAAGAGGAGACTAGCAGTTGAACGGACGTGGTCGCACATCAGGCGGTCGCAGGGCCGTTCAGGCAGCTGTCGGGACGGTGGCGCTGCGTTCCGCTGCCTCGACGTCACCGGTGTCACCGGCGCGGGCGGCGCGGCCGCCCAGGACGTAGACATAGGCGAAGAAGGCCAGTTCGGCGGCGACTCCGATGGTGATGCGGGCCCAGGTGGGGAGGCCGGACGGGGTGACGAAGCCTTCGATGGCGCCGGAGACGAAGAGGACCAGCGCCAGGCCGATGGCCATGCCGATGGCGGCGCGGCCCTCTTCCGCGAGAGCTGTGCGTCGTGTGCGGGGGCCTGGATCGATGAGGGTCCAACCGAGGCGCAGGCCGGTGCCGGCTGCCACGAAGACGGCGGTCAGTTCGAGCAGGCCGTGCGGGAGGACGAGACCGAGGAACGTGTCGAGGCGGCCGGCCGAGGACATCAGGCCGAAGCCGATGCCCAGGTTGAGCATGTTCTGGAAGAGGATCCAGATGACCGGGAGCCCCAGGAAGACACCCAGGATGAGGCACAGGGCTGCGGCCCAGGCGTTGTTCGTCCAGACCTGGGCGGCGAAGCTGGCGGCCGGGTGGCTGGAGTAGTACGTCTCGTACTGGCCGCCGGGGCGGGTGAGGTCGCGCAGTTCGCTGGGGGCCGCGATGGAGGCCTGTACCTCGGGGTGGGTGCCGATCCACCAGCCCAGGAGGGCCGCGACTGCCGTGGACAGCAGCGCGGTGGGTACCCACCAGTGGCGTGATTTGTAGACGGCGGCCGGGAAGCCGTGGGCGAGGAAGCGGGTGACGTCGCGCCAGGAGGCGCGTCGGGTGCCTGTCACGGCACTACGCGCGCGTGCCACGAGTTGGCTGAGCCTGCCGGTCAGCTGGGGGTCGGGAGCACTGGACTGGATCAGGGAGAGGTGCGTGGCGGTGCGTTGGTAGAGGGTGACGAGTTCGTCGGCTTCGGCACCGCTGAGGCGGCGCTGGCGACGGAGGAGGGCTTCGAGGCGGTCCCACTCCGCTCGGTGGGCGGAGACGAAGACGTCGAGGTCCATCGGTCTGCCTGCTCCTCGGCTGTTCGTCGGCGGCTCGTCGTGGATCAGCTTGTCGTACTGCGGCGCGATGCGCCCTCAGCTTGGCAGACTGGCCCTGTCGGGGGCAGGGCAGGGGAAGGACAGCGGGCGTGAGTGAGCTGGTGACGGGCGAGGCGGTGGCGTTGGAGCTGCGCCCCGCGAGGTTGCCCAGCAGGGCGCTGGCCGTATTGCTGGATCTTGTGGCAGCCGTGGCTGTCTACGTCGCGGTGACCATCGCGGTCGTGGTTTCCACTGCCTCGCTGGACGATGCGGCGCAGACGGCGCTGTCGATCGCGACGTTCGTTCTCGTACTGGTGGGCGGGCCGATCGCGGTGGAGACGCTCAGTCACGGGCGCTCGCTCGGAAAGATGGCCTGCGGGCTGCGTGTGGTGCGCGACGACGGGGGGCCGATCCGGTTCCGGCATGCGCTGGTCAGGGGCTTGATCGGGGTGGTCGAGATCCTCATGACCTTCGGTGTGGTCGCCTGTATCGCCTCGTTCGTGTCGGCGCGTGGGCGGCGGCTGGGGGATGTGTTCGCGGGGACCCTCGTCGTCCGGGAGCGGATTCCGGTCGCGCGGACCGGGTTCGTGCCGCCTCCCCCGCCCTGGCTGGCGGGGCGGTTCTCGGAGCTCGACCTGTCTGCGGTGCCCGATGGGCTGTGGCTCGCCGTGCGTCAGTACCTGACGCGTATGCAGCAGTTGGACCCGCAGGTGGGGTGGTCCATGGCGGAGCGGCTGGCGTCGGACCTCGCGGAACGTACGGGGGCTCCGGTGCCGCAGGGTGTTCCGCCGGCGGCGTATCTGGCGGCGGTCGTGCAGGAACGGCAGGCGCGGGAGGCCCGGCGGGCTTTCGGGAGCGGGTCGTCCTCGTCGGCCGGTCCAGTTGCTGGTGCCGATGCGGCTTCGGCTGCTGAGACCGCTTCGGCTGCGGGCGCGGCGCCCGATGCTTACGGACAACCGCCGTTCGTGCCGCCCGGTGCCCCGTCACAGCCGTCCGGTGCGGCTGCCGAGTCGTCGGGTGGGGCTCGGCCCGCGGCGCCGCATGAGGTGCCTGCAGGCGAGCGTCCTGGGACCGGGTTCGTGCCGCCGGCGTAGGCCGGCGTAGGGGAGAGCGGGCTGCCCGTTCAGCGGGGCCCGGGCCTCAGGTGAACACCGACGGCGGTGATTCGAGGTCTTCGAGCTCGATGCCGGGGGCCGCGAGCACCACGTCTCCGGCGATGTGCACGGAGTGCTGTTCTCCCGTGTCCAGGGCTGTGACCTGGTATTCGTCCACGGTCAGGGGGCCGTTGTCAGTGGCGTGTGCTTCTCTTTTCAGCAAGGTCCACGACTGGTCCACGGTGCGCGGGGCGAGGACCGGGTCCGTGAAGGCGACGAGGCGTACGCGGGTGCCTGCTGAGGAGGGGGTGAGGCGCAGGAGACGGGTGGTGGCGACGAGGAACGCCGGGGAGGTGCCGGTGAAGGCGTGGGCGCGCACATTGCCTTCGGTGGCATCGGTTCCGGTGGGGTCGGTGCGGACCCAGGTGACGCCGTCGAGGGCGGCGCCGCGGACCTGCCAGGCGGCGGCGTGCAGTTCCAGGCGGATGGGACGGCCGAGTTCGTCGAGGGTGAGGTCGACGGAGCCGTGGTGATCGCCCGAGGGGGTGGTCAGCTGGGAGACGTAGCGCCAGCCGGAGGGGCCGGGGGCGCACTGGAAGTGTTCTTCTGCGAGGGGGGTGTGATCGTGCGGATCGTGGAGCGAATAGCGGCCGCGGGGCATGGGGGTCCTGGGTCTTGACGGGCTGGGCAGGTCGCTGGTCCGGCAAACGGGGCAGGCCCCCGGCACGGGGGTGCGGGGGCCTGCTTCGGCGATCTGACCGGCAGCGAACTGACCGGCAGCGGTGCTGCTCGGCTCAGTAGCGGTAGTGGTCCGGCTTGTACGGGCCCTCGACCTGCACACCGATGTACTCGGCCTGCTCGGGGCGGAGCGTGGTCAGCTTCACGCCGAGCGCGTCCAGGTGGAGACGGGCGACCTTCTCGTCGAGGTGCTTGGGCAGCACGTAGACACCGGTCGGGTACGCGTCGGGCTTGGTGAACAGCTCGATCTGGGCCAGGGTCTGGTCCGCGAAGGAGTTGGACATCACGAACGACGGGTGACCGGTGGCGTTGCCCAGGTTCAGCAGACGGCCCTCGGACAGAACGATGATCACCTTGCCGTCGGGGAAGGTCCAGGTGTGGACCTGCGGCTTGATCTCGTCCTTGACGATGCCGGGGATCTTCGCGAGACCGGCCATGTCGATCTCGTTGTCGAAGTGGCCGATGTTGCCCACGATGGCCTGGTGCTTCATCTTGGCCATGTCCGAGGCCATGATGATGTCCTTGTTGCCGGTCGTGGTGATGAAGATGTCGGCCTTGTCGACGACCTCGTCCAGGGTCGTCACCTGGTAGCCGTCCATCGCCGCCTGGAGGGCGCAGATCGGGTCGATCTCGGTGACGATCACGCGGGCGCCCTGTCCGCGCAGGGACTCCGCGCAGCCCTTGCCCACGTCGCCGTAGCCGCAGATGACCGCGGTCTTGCCGCCGATCAGGGTGTCGGTGGCGCGGTTGATGCCGTCGACGAGCGAGTGGCGGCAGCCGTACTTGTTGTCGAACTTCGACTTGGTGACGGCGTCATTGACGTTGATCGCCGGGAACAGGAGGACGCCGTCGCGCTGCATCTCGTACAGGCGGTGGACACCGGTCGTGGTCTCCTCGGTGACACCGCGGATCTCGGAGGCCAGCTGGGTCCACTTCTGCGAACCGTCCGTGATGGTGCGGTGCAGGAGCTCGAGGATGACGCGGTGCTCGTCGGACTCGGCGGTGTCGACGGACGGGACCTTGCCGTCCTTCTCGTACTCGACGCCCTTGTGGACGAGGAGGGTGGCGTCACCGCCGTCGTCGAGGATCATGTTCGGGCCGCCGGTGGGGCTGTCCGGCCAGGTCAGCGCCTGCTCCGTGCACCACCAGTACTCCTCCAGGGTCTCGCCCTTCCAGGCGAAGACCGGGACGCCCTGCGGGTTGTCGGGCGTCCCGTTCGGGCCGACGGCGATGGCCGCGGCGGCGTGGTCCTGGGTGGAGAAGATGTTGCAGGAGGCCCAGCGGACCTGCGCGCCGAGGGCGACCAGGGTCTCGATGAGCACGGCGGTCTGCACGGTCATGTGCAGGGAGCCGGTGACGCGGGCGCCGGCCAGGGGCTGCGCTTCGGCGTACTCCTTGCGGATCGCCATCAGGCCGGGCATCTCGTGCTCGGCGAGGGTGATCTCCTTGCGGCCGAACTCGGCCAGGGAGAGGTCGGCGACCTTGAAGTCCTGTCGGTTTTCGACAGTCGTCATTGCGAGCTGCTCCTCGGGGTTGGGTCGAGGTGGGTACGGCTGGTCTGCGCGGCGGCGGACACAGGGGTGCCCGAAAGAGGACACAGGCATGCCCGCGTGTGCGCAGCGCAGTCCGTCGGAGGCCCTCTCTCCCTCGGCCGGTCCGCGGTGGGACCGCCCGACCGCCATCAGCAGCGACGTCTGGCTCCGTCCCAAGCTACACCGGGGGCGCCTGCGATCCCCAGTCCGCAGGCAAACACATCAAGCCGATCCCGTGACGGGCGGGGGGTGGGTCTGTGGGTGGGGTGCGGGGGTGGAAAGGCGGCGGGGCCCGCCGAGTGGTTCGGCGGGCCCCGTGGCCGGAGGAGTCGTGGGAGGGGGTGTCAGTGGTCGGCGGGGTGCGGGGTCGGGCCGCCGGGGCTGGCCTCGGGATCGGGGCCCTTGGCGGCTTCGGACTCGCTGTAGATGTCCGGCTCGAGGTAGATCACGCGGGCGATCGGGACTGCTTCGCGGATGCGGGACTCGGCGGCGTCGATGGCGGCGGCGATCTCGGTGGCCGTGTCGTCGTGCTGGACGGCGATCTTGGCGGCGACGAGGAGTTCCTCGGGGCCGAGGTGGAGCGTGCGCATGTGGATGATGCGGGTGACCGTGTCGCCGTCGACGACGGCGGCCTCGATCTTCTGCGTCTCCTCGACGCCGGCGGACTCGCCGAGCAGCAGCGACTTGGTCTCGGCGGCGAGGACCAGGGCGATCAGGATGAGCAGGATGCCGATGCAGAGGGTGCCGATGCCGTCCCAGACGCTGTCGCCGGTGAGCAGGGCGAGGCCGACACCGCCGAGGGCGAGGATGAGGCCGACGAGGGCGCCGAGGTCCTCCAGGAGGACGACCGGGAGCTCCGGCGCCTTGGCGTGGCGGACGAACTCCTTCCAGGAGCGCTGGCCGCGCAGGGCGTTGGACTCCTTGATGGCCGTGCGGAAGGAGAAGGTCTCGGCGATGATCGCGAAGACCAGGACGCCGACCGGCCAGTACCAGTTCGTCAGCTCATGCGGGTGCTTGATCTTCTCGTAGCCCTCGTAGAGGGCGAACATGCCGCCGACCGAGAAGAGGACGATGGAGACGAGGAAGGCGTAGATGTAGCGCTCGCGGCCGTAGCCGAAGGGGTGTTGCGGGGTGGCCTCGCGCTTGGCCTTCTTGCCGCCGACCAGGAGCAGTGCCTGGTTGCCGGAGTCGGCGAGCGAGTGGACGGACTCGGCGAGCATCGATGACGAGCCACTGAAGATGAACGCCACGAACTTCGCTACCGCGATCGCGAGGTTGGCGGCCAGTGCCGCCACGATCGCCTTGGTGCCGCCTGACGCGCTCATGTGTTCGCGTTGTCCCTTCGTACGCCGTTCCAGGGCCCGGGCGCTCGCCTTGCTGCGCCGCCCGCGACTTTGCCCGTGCTTGACGGTGGGCCATTGTTGCAGCCCGCTCGGGCCGCGGTGCTTCAGGTCACCAGCAAGGGGGTCATCGAAACGGTCAGGCGACGACCGTGGCGCGGAAGAGCGTGCCGGTTCCGGACACTTCGGCCTTTTCGCCGGCCGGGACGAAGACGGACCGGCCCGGGGTCAGGTCGTGCTCGCCCGCCCGGACGGAACCGGCGGTGCAGAGCAGGATCTGCGGGGTCGCGCGGGTGAGGTCGTGGGCGCTGCCCGCCTCGGGGAGGACGTAGCGGGACAGGCGGAACTCGTCGATCGGGGTCTCGTAGAGCTCCTCGCCGTCCGGGGAGGCCTCGGGGCGCAGGACGCCGGGGTCGCTGGGCCGGAAGCGGACGATGCGCAGGAGCTCGGGGACGTCGACGTGCTTGGGGGTCAGGCCGCAGCGCAGGACGTTGTCGGAGTTGGCCATGATCTCGACGCCGAGGCCGTTCAGGTAGGCGTGCGGGACGCCGGCGCCGAGGTAGAGGGCCTCGCCGGGCTGGAGCCGGACGTGGTTCAGCAGCATGGCGGCGATGACGCCGGGGTCGCCCGGGTAGTGGTGGGCGATGTCGGCGTAGGGGGTGTAGGCGCCGCCGAGTCGGGTGCAGGCTGCCGCCGCCTCCGCGACCGTCCGGGACATCTCCTCGGGGTCGGCGGTGAGGATCGCCGTGAGGACCTCGCGCAGGGCGGCGTCCTCGGGGTGGGCGTGCAGCAGGTCGACGTACGGCTTGAGGGAGTCGATGCCGAGGTCGTCGAGCAGGCCGGCGGCGGCGAGCGGGTCGCGGAAGCCGCACAGGCCGTCGAACTCGGTGAGGGCGCAGATCAGTTCGGGCTTGTGGTTGGCGTCCTTGTAGTTGCGGTGCGGGGCGTCCACGGGGATGCCGCGGCGCTCCTCGTCCGCGTAGCCCTCCTTGGCCTGTTCCAGGTCGGGGTGGACCTGGAGGGAGAGCGGGGCGCCGGCGGCGAGGATCTTGAGGAGGAAGGGCAGGCGGGGGCCGAACTTGGCGACCGCGGCCGGTCCGAGTTCCTTCTCCGGGTCGGTGTCGATGACCTCGACGAGCGTGCCCCGGCCGGTGCGTGAGGGGGCGCCCGGGTGGGCGCCCATCCACATCTCCGCCTGCGGCTCGCCGGTGGGTTCGGTGCCGAGCAGGTGCGGGATGGCGGTGGGGGAACCCCAGGCGTAGGGGCGGATGGTGTTGTCGAGGCGGTCCATGGGGGTCTCTCTGGTGTTCGGGCGTGCGGGCGCGTCAGGGTGTCCCGGGCAAGATCAGGCCCTCGAAGCGAGCGCCAGGTAAACCGCGGCGAAATCCGTGATGGCGATCAGTTCCGCGAGGGTCTCCAGTTCGCCGCCCTCCTCCGGTTCCAGCTCGCTGATCGGTGTGTCGTGGCTGAGGGCCAGGTCGCGGGCGCCGGGGGCGGCGGTGAGGCCGCCGATGGGCCGGTCGCGCAGGAGCACCACGCGCGCGTGCAGGGCGGGGGGTTCCTCGACGCGGTCGCGGAAGAAGTCGTCGGGGTCGGCGCTGGCGGCCAGGGGGCCGGCGAGCAGGGCGCTGTGTGCGGCGAGCGCCTCGGGGAGTTCGGCGACGACCGCGGGGGTGCCGGACAGTTCGGCGAGCGCGGCGGCGAAACGGCGGCCTGCCGGTCCGGCCGAGGTGCCCTCGGTCCAGACGATCGGGAGGGCGTCCGCCAGTTCGGCGGCGAGGGTCTTGGCGGGGTTGCTGTAGGTGGCGATGGCGGGGCCGCAGCGTTCGGCGATGCGGTCGAGGCGGTCGGCGACCTTGCCGAGGGCGTCCGGCGGGGCGACGAGCACTCCCGTACGGTCCAGCAGTGCCAGCAGTGGGGTGAGCAGTGCCCACAGGACGCCGGGTGCGGAGGCGGCGAGGGGCTCGTCCTGGTCGTACGGGGCGGTCGCCATGGGGACGAACAGGCCGTGCGAGCCGTTCACCGCGTCGGCGAGCGGGGAGCGGCTGGGGGCTACGGCGACGACGTTGCAGCCGCGGCGGTAGGCCTGCTCGGCCAGGAGGGACAGGCCCGGTTCGCTGCCGTCCGGGGTGGTGATCAGGAGGAGGTCGACGGAGCCGACCCAGCCGGGCAGTTCCCAGCGCAGGGCGCCCGCGGCGGGGGCGACGCCGCTGGGGGCCAGCCGCGTGACCGGGCTGCCGGCTCCGGCGAGGGTGCCGAGGAGATCGGCGGCGTGCGTGGCGGCGGCGCCCGGGCCGGCGATGAGGACGGCGCGAGGGCGGCCGTCGGGCTTGAGGTCGTTGATGCCGGCCTCGGCGGAGTGGCGGGCGGCGGTGCGGACGCGGGCGCCGGCTTCTGCGGCGCCGCGGAGCAGCCCGCGGTGGTCGGCCTCGGAGAGGCCCTCCGGGGAGTCGAGCAGCGATTCGTCGAGCATGGGCGGCAGCCTCCGATCGCCGGAGTCCGGTCCGGGTCCGTTTTTGGGATGTCCTACGTCGGTGCCCGTTGTGCCCGGGTGTATGTGCACCGGGTTCACGCGGGTGTCTGCCCGGGGGCCTACGCGGGGCGGCGGGCCTCGTCGACCAGGAGGACGGGGATGCCGTCGCGGACGGGGTAGGCCAGGCCGCAGCTCTGGTCGGTGCAGAGCAGTTCGGTGTCCTGCTCCTTGAGGGGGGCGTGGCAGGCCGGGCAGGCGAGGATTTCGAGGAGGCCGGCTTCGAGGGCCATGCGGGGTCCCTTCGGGGATGGGGCGGGGTGGGGCGTTGGTGTTCGGGGTGGTGCGGATGTGCCTGGTCAGGGTACCGCCGGTGGGGGTGGGGCGGGGGTGGTTGGTGGGTGCAGGGGGTGGGCGGCTGGGCTTTGTGAAGGGGCTCCGCCCCTTTGACCCCGCCAGGGGGCTTCGCCCCCTGGACCCCCGGACCTGTGCCCAGCCGCCGCCCGACGAGGTCGGACAAGGGGCTGGGCTCGCCTTCCCCTTACCCCCTGATGATCGCCAGTGCCTCGTCCCTCACCCTGGTCATCGTCTCCTGGTCCCTCGCCTCCGCGTTCAGGCGGAGCAGTGGCTCGGTGTTGGAGGGGCGGACGTTGAACCACCAGTCGGTGGCGGAGACGGTCAGGCCGTCCAGGTCGTCGAGGGTGATGCCCTCGCGGTTCTCGTACGCGGAGCGGATCGCGGCGAGGCGGGCCGCCTGGTCGGTGACCGTGGAGTTGATCTCGCCGGAGCCGGCGTAGCGGTCGTACTCGGCGACGAGGGCGGAGAGCGGGCCCGACTGGCCGCCGAGGGCGGCCAGGACGTGCAGGGCGGCCAGCATGCCCGTGTCGGCGTTCCAGAAGTCGCGGAAGTAGTAGTGGGCGGAGTGCTCGCCGCCGAAGATCGCGCCCGAGCGCGCCATCTCCGCCTTGATGAAGGAGTGCCCGACGCGGGTGCGGACCGGGGTGCCGCCGTTCTCCGCGACCACCTCGGGGACCGACCAGGACGTGATCAGGTTGTGGATGATCGTGCCCTTGCCGCCGTGCCTGGCCAGTTCGCGGGACGCCACCAGGGCGGTGATCGCCGACGGGGAGACCGGTTCGCCGCGCTCGTCGACGACGAAGCAGCGGTCGGCGTCGCCGTCGAAGGCGAGGCCGAGGTCGGCGCCCTCTTCGCGGACCCGGTTCTGGAGGTCGACGAGGTTGGCCGGGTCGAGGGGGTTGGCCTCGTGGTTGGGGAAGGTGCCGTCGAGTTCGAAGTACATCGGGACCAGCGTCAGGGGCAGGCCGGCGAAGACCTCGGGGACCGTGTGGCCGCCCATGCCGTTGCCCGCGTCGACGACGACCTTCAGGGGGCGGATGGAGGTCAGGTCGACCAGGGAGCGCAGGTGCGCCGCGTAGTCCGACAACGTGTCGCGGCCGGTGATGGCTCCCGGCGTCGCGGCCGGCTCGGGGGCGCCCGACTCGCTCCAGCGCTCCACCAGTTCGCGGATCTCGGCGAGGCCGGTGTCCTGGCCGACCGGGGCGGCGCCCATGCGGCACATCTTGATGCCGTTGTACTGCGCCGGGTTGTGGGAGGCGGTGAACATGGCGCCCGGCAGGTTCAGCGCGCCCGAGGCGTAGTAGAGCTGGTCCGTCGAGCACAGGCCGATCTCGGTCACGTCGGCACCCAGCGCCGCCGCCCCGCGCGCGAAGGCCCGCGACAGGCCCGGTGAGGAGGGCCGCATGTCGTGCCCGGTCGCGATGGCGCTCGCGCCGGTGACCCGCACGAAGGCCGCCCCGAAGAGCTCGGCCAGGGACTCGTCCCACTGGTCGGGGACGACCCCGCGTACGTCGTACGCCTTGACGACCTGCGACAGATCAGCAGCCACGGCCAACCTTCCTGAAAAAGTACTGTCGGTCCGCCCAAACTACCCCCGGCCGCTGACAGCGCGCTGGGCGGACGCCGAGAGGACTCCCAGTCGTAGCCTCAGGTCAGGGCAGCATCCAGCCCAGGACCGGCGTGCTCTGGCCGACCACGATCAGGCACATCACCAGCAGCAGGCCCAGGCTCCACGGCAGTACCTTGCGCAGCAGGTCGCCCTCGCGGCCCGCGAGTCCGACGGCCGCGCAGGCGATGGTGAGGTTCTGCGGGGAGATCATCTTGCCGAGGACGCCGCCGGAGCTGTTGGCGGCGGCCAGGAGGTCGGGCGACAGTCCGGACTCCCGGGCGGCGGTCACCTGGAGGGCGCCGAAGAGGGCGTTGGCCGAGGTGTCCGAGCCGGACACGGCGACTCCGAACCAGCCGAGGACGGGTGAGAGGAAGGCGAGCCCGGCTCCGGCCGCCGCCACGAAGTGGCCGATGGTCGCCGCCTGGCCGGAGAGGTTCATGACGTACGCGAGCGCCAGTACGGACGTCACCGTCAGGATCGCGAAGCGCAGCTCGTGGACGGTCGCGAGCCATTCCTTCACCGCCACGCGTGCGTGGACGCCGATGACGGCGGCCGTGCAGATCCCGGCGAGCAGTACGAGCGTGCCGCCGGTCGACACGATCGGCCAGGTGAAGACGTTGCCGCCGACCGGTTCGCCGTCGGAGCCGAGCACGTCCAGGAAGGGCCAGTCGTAGGTCTGGGTGGCCCGGTCCAGCCGTTCCTTGACGGGCGGGAGCTGGGCGACGGAGAAGATCAGGACGATCAGCGCGTAGGGGGCGTAGGCGCGCAGGACCTCGCGGGGCGGGTCCTCCTCGTCCAGTTCCTCGCTGCGTACGCCGGTCAGCACGGAGGCGCGTACGGACTCGGCGGCGGGCACGCGCGCGTGCGGTACGGCGACCAGGGCGCCCGCGCCCGCCAGGGCGGCGCCGATGTCGGCGAGTTGGGCGGAGACGTAGTTGGAGGCGGCGAACTGGGCTACAGCGAAGGCGACTCCGCAGGCGAGGGCGGGCACCCAGGTCTCGCGCAGTCCGCGTCGGCCGTCCACGAGCCAGACCAGTACGAGGGGCACCACGAGGGCCAGCAGCGGCGTCTGACGGCCCACCACGGACGCCACGGAGTCCAGCGGCAGCCCGGTGACCTGGGCGAGCGTGACGACCGGGGTGCCCATCGCGCCGAAGGCCACGGGCGCGGTGTTGGCGACCAGGGCGACGACGGCGGCGCGCACAGGTTCGAATCCGAGGGCGACCAGCATGACCGCACTGATCGCGACGGGCGCGCCGAAGCCGGCGAGCGCCTCCAGCAGCGCCCCGAAGCAGAAGGCGATGACGAGCGCCTGGATCCGGGGGTCGTCGGAGAGCCGCCCGAAGGACCGGCGCAGGATGTCGAAGTGCCGGGTGCGGACGGTCATCCGGTACACCCACAGGGCGTTGACGACGATCCACAGGATGGGGAAGAGGCCGAAGACGGCGCCCTGGGCGGCGCCGGCGAGCGTCTGCCCCAGGGGCATGCCGTAGGCGAGCCGGGCGACGAGAACGGCGGCGAGGAGGCCGGTCAGGCCCGCCAGGTGCGCCTTCATGCGGACGCCGCCGAGCAGGACCAGGACGATCACGAGGGGCAGGGCCGCCACGAGGGCGGACAGGCCCAGTGAGCCGGCGACGGGTTCCAGTTCCTGGACGTACACGGGCGCCTCCCCGGTTTCCGTCATGCGAAAGCGATTTCTCGCGGCCTCAAAACGGAATGGTCATGTCCGCGCCAAGCTCGCGTCAATGGGCGTGCGCGGGGAGGAACCGTGAGGGGGCGGTCAGTTGTCGGGCGACCGGAGGACGCGCAGGTGGCCCCGCCGGGCGACCTCCATCGGGTCGGCCGCGCGCCCGCCGCCGCCGGCCCCGGCCGCCCGCTCCTGGGGACGGGCAGCCTCGCGCACGGCGTTCGCAAGCGCTTCCAGGTCGTCGCCGCTGGGGCGCGCCGGGGCGGAGCCGTCGAGGAGCCGGACGACCTCCCAGCCGCGCGGGGCGGTGAGGCGCTCGGAGTGCTCGGCACACAGGTCGTAGCAGTGGGGTTCGGCGTAGGTGGCGAGCGGGCCGAGGACCGCGGTCGAGTCGGCGTAGACGTACGTCAGCGTCGCGACGGCGGGACGGCCGCAGGCGGTGCGCGAACAGCGACGTACAGGGCTCACGACGTTGGACGGTACCGCACTCTTGAGCGGGCCGCGACGACTCTCCACCAGGTCACTCCCCCGTGTCGTGCTGTGAAACGCCCCACACCCCCTTTCGGGTGCACCCTGCTGACCTGCCCGGACAGCGTCGTCCGGGGTGTCGAACAGCGCTCCAAGCGGTCAAGAGTCGCCATAAAACCCTCAATTGCCGTGAGGTCGCCGGTCTCGGCGGGATACGGAATCGAGCCCAACCTTGGCTGGAATGGTCATGTAACGACATGCCGTACCGGTCGGCCGGAAGCCGTCCGTACCGCCGTGCGGTGCCGGGCGCGGGGACGCGGCGGGGACTACCCTTCAGCAGTGATGGACAAGCCCGTAACGCCCCGAGCCGCCGCCCCCGGGCCCCGCCGCCGTGATCGCCACGGCCGGGGCATGCGCGGCCCCATCGCACCGCCGCAGGTGCCCCTCGCCGCCAGCCGCGCGGAGGCGTTCGCCGATCTGGTGCAGGACTCCGTGGAGCGCCTGGAGCGGCGCTGGCCACAGCTCGCCGACATCGATTTCCTGGTGCTGGAGGTGCCGCGGCTCGACGGGCCCGGCCAGGCCTGGAACGACGAGGCGGTCCCGCTGGGCGGCACGATCAGCGCCCGCGAGGGCCGCCCCGCGCGCGTGGTGGTCTACCGGCGGCCGGTCGAGATCCGTACCAAGGGCCGCGACGAGCGGGCGGCGCTGGTGCACGAGATCGTCGTCGAGCAGGTCGCCGAGCTGCTGGGGCTGACACCGGAGACGGTGGATCCGCGGTACGGCGAGGACCAGGGCTGAGACGACCGGCAGCGGTCAGGGCTGCTTCCGCAGCACCGACCGCAGTGGTCAGGGCTACTTCTGCAGCACCGACAGGTCCTCGTCCGCCTCCGGCACGGCCACCGTCCCCCGGTCGTCGGGGAGCGTCTGCACGGTGAAGCCGGGGACGCCGCCCTCCGTCGCCGCCAGAGTGCGGGCGCCGTAGACCGGGCCGCCGGACTTCGGCTCGACCGTGAGCGCGTACGTGCCCTTCAGGCCGCTGGGGAGCGGCGGCTCGATGTCCTGGGTGGTGCCGGCCTTGATCGTGTACGTCTTCGACACCGGCGTGCCGCCCTCGCTGCCCGCCGAGGCGGTGACCTGGACCGTGGCCGCGCGGCCTGGGGCGGTCAGGGAGAGCGTGCTGCCCTTGGCGCTGTTGTCGGCGGACGTCGCGCGCGTGCCGACGGGGCGGGTGGCCGGGATGAAGGCCGTCTCCTGCTTGTCGCCCTTGCCGCGTACGACCCGCAGGGCCGCCACGAGGGGCACGGACTGGTCCGTCGGCGTCAGCACCAGGGAGCCCGCCTCGCCGCGCGTCACGTCGCCCAGGTCGACGGCCGTGGTCATGCCGCCCTTGACGTGCACCGTCTCGTGTCCGGCCGGGGTGATCAGCCCGGAGGGGGAGGCGAGGCGCACCTTGAGGTCCGCGTCGGCGTCGCCCGGGGTGAAGGCGACCAGGCGCACGGAAGTGGCGTCCTTGGGGATGCCGGGCAGGACCAGGCTGCCCGACGGGTCCGTGGACGCGGCCAGCCAGTCGCCGCCGAGCTTGTCGTCCAGGGCCTGCACGGCGGCGCCGACCCGCCCGCTGCGGACATTGACGTGCACGGTGAGGTTGGTCTGCTGCTCGTCGGTGAGGGTGGACAGCAGGACCGGGTCGGTGGAGTGCGGCTGGACCGTGATGCCCTCCCCCACCGTGGACTTGAGGGTGCCGTCCTTGCCGTAGAGCTCGATGTCGACGACGGCGGCCGAGTCGTCGGGGTTCGTCAGATGCACGTAGTCGGTGCGGTCGGCCGCGGTGCTGGCGCCGGGGAACCAGAAACTCGTGTCCGGGGCCGTGCAGTTGACGCCCTGAAGGCCGCGTCCGGTCCCCGCGGCGACCTCCGTCGTCTCCTGGACCGTCCAGCCGGGCGCGAACCTGCCGTCCGCTGTCCCGACCAGCGCGGGCGATTCGGCGCCCGAGCTGTCCCCGGTGACCGGCTTGCCGGGCTCCTTGGGGGTCAGCACCGGCTTCTCGGTCTTCCGCTCGCCGGTCTTCCCGCCGTCCTTGCCCTTGTCGCCACCCGCGCCGTCCTTCGACTCCTGGGCGGCCGCCTGGAGTTCGGCCTTGCCGCCGCCGGTGCCCTTCGTGACGGGTGTGAAGGAGGTGTACGACGTCTCCGCGATGTCGGACATGCTGGGCGCGGGGCACAGCAGGCTCGTGCGCTCCACGGGCAGTTGGGCGGCCGCCTTGGCGGTGGTGCCCGCGCCCGGGGTGTCCGGGGCGGACAGCGCGGCGAAGCCGGTGACGGCGGCGAGCGCGGTCGTGCCGGCGATCAGGGACAGGGTGGTGCGGTTCACTGCTGGCTCCCGTCGGGACGCTCACTGCCCGTGCCGTGGGGGTGGTGCTGCTGCGCCGGGTCGTACGGCGCGCCGTAGCCCTGGGGGTAGGCCTGGTCGTAGCCCGTCTGGTCGTAGCCCTGTTGGTCGTACGACGGGTTCTGGTGCTGGCCGCCGTACGCGTACGGGTCGTACTGGCCGCCCTGGTAGGGATCCGCCTGGTACTGCTGTCCGTAGGCGTCCGCCGGGTACTGGGCGCCCTGGTACTGGTCGCCGTAGTTCGCGTACTCGCCGCTCTGCCGGCCGGCGTGGTCCCACTGCCCGTGGTTCTGCTGGGGCACGGGTGCCGGGGGCTGCTCGGGCTGCGGGGGCGGGAACTCCTCGGGCTGCGCCGCCCCTTCGGCCTCGGCCTCCGCCTGGGCGCGCAGGCGGCGGGCCCGACGGCCCTCGCCCGCGACCGCCTGCGCCGGGACGGCCGGCTCCTCGGGCAGATCGTCGTCGATGTCGCGGCGCCGGCCGGGCAGGGCCAGCACGACGAGGACGACGGCGAGGAGGCCCTGCGCCCACAGCCACGCGGTGTGGCCGACGGGGTCGTCGTAGGTGACGTCCAGCGTGCCGCCGGTGGCGGGGAGTTCGAAGCCCTGGGCCCAGCCGTCGACCGTGGTGGGGGTCAGTGGCTTGCCGTCGAGCGTGGCGGTCCAGCCGTCGGAGGCGGTGTCGGCCAGGCGCAGCACGCGCCCGTCGGAGCCGGTCGGGATCGTGGTGTGGATGTCGACGGGCCCGGCGGCGACGGTCTGCGGCGTGCCGGAGCCGGAGGCGGGGACGATGGTGGCGCGCGCGACCTCCTGGTCGATCTGCCACAGCGCGCCGCCCTTCTGCTGGCTGAGCCGGGTCAGGCCGGGCGTGGCGTCCAGGACGCGGGTGACATCGCGGGGAGCGCCCTGGTGGACGAGGACGTAGCGCACGGCGAAGCCGCCGAGCTGGTCTGACTGGTCGGCGCCGGAGCCGGCGACGAGGTTGGCGACGACCTTGTCGAGCCTGCTGTTCTCGCCGTCGGCCGCGGCGATCTCGCCGTCGCCGAGGCGGGCGCCGGAGCCGCGGACCAGCATGTATCCGACGTGGGAGGCGGAGTCGCTGTCGAGGACGAGGGTGCGGGCCTGGTCGCTGCTGCCGCTCTCCTCGGCGACGAACGCGGGGACCTGTGTCGGGTCGCGCCGCTCCAGAGGGCCGTCCGCGCCGCGGATCATCCAGCCCGCGGCGACGAGCAGCGGGCCCGCGGCCGAGGCGAAGGCGATCAGCACGGCGACCGGCTGACGCCAGCCGAAGCTCTGCTCGGCCACCCGCGAGCGGGCGCCGTCGGCGCCGAGCGCGGCGGCGGCCAGGAGGGCGATGCCGTAGACGAGGGTCGCGGGGCCGGACCAGGTGGAGCTGTTGGACAGGACCGCGAAGACGAAGCCGGTCAGGGCGGCCGTCCAGGCCGTCCAGATGCCCAGCCGGCGTTCCGAACGGAGCAGGGCGGCGAGCGCGGCCAGCACGATGCCGATCAGCATGAGGCCGCTGACCGTCCCGGGGCCGCCGGGGCTGGCACCGAGCAGGTCGAGGGGGGAGGCGGCCGACGGGCCGTACTCCAGACCGGCCTCCTGGAAGAAGCCGAACGGCAGCAGCGACAGCGACCAGGGCGCGAGGACCAGCAGGGGCGTGCCGAGCTGGGCGAGGAACCGCAGCCCGTACGCCGTGATGTCGGTCCGGCGCAGGACCAGCAGCCCGGCGCCGAGGAACAGCGCGACGGGCCACACGATCGGGGTGAACGCGGTGGTGATGGTCAGCAGCAGGGCGAACGCCCAGGTGGCCCGCCAACTGCCACGCCCTCCCGAGGGGTTCGCCAGGCCGCTGGCGGCGATGCCCGCGCGGGCGATGAGCGGCAGCAGCACGGCCAGGACGGCCGTGCCGATCCGGCCTCCGGCGAGGGCGCCGGTGGCGGCGGGCAGGAAGGCGTAGACGACGGCCGCCCACGCGCGCAGCAGCCGGGACTCGACCAGCGGGCGGGAGGCGAAGTAGGCGGTGACACCGGCCAGCGGCACCGAGCAGACGAGCAGCAGCGTGACGGCGAGGCCGGTCGAGCCGAACAGCAGGGACGCCAGCATCGCCACGAGCGCGAGGTACGGCGGCGCGGAGGAGGTGCCACCGGCGGCGACCGGGTGCCAGGCGTCCAGGTAGCGCGCCCACAGGTCGGAAGAGTCGGCCGGGGCGGGCAGCAGGGCGCCGCCCGCGAGGGCGCCGCCGCCGAGGAGTTCGCGGCAGGCGACCAGGGAGACGAGCAGCAGCACGAGGAAGAGCACCGGTCCGGGCTTGCGCGCGATGCGCTTGAGCCGGGCGAACTGCTCGATCTCCAGGAAGTCGGCGTCGTCGCCGCCGGGGCCCGACTCGACGGCACCGCCGTGCCGTCCGGCGCCGGAGGCGACCTCGGGGTCGGAGCGGCCCACGAGGTTGCCCGCGAGTTGCTCGACCGTCATGCGGACGGTCGCGCCGGGCGGCGGGAACAACGGCCGCAGCTCGTCCTTGTCGATCCGGGGGGCGCCTCTGCCGCGCCGCCCGGCGAGGATCCGCTCGGGCCTGAGCAGCGTGCCCAGGAGACCGCGGATCTCGTCGACGGCCTGTCCGGGGACCTTGCCGACGAGGTAGGCGACGGTCCGCAGCAGCGTGCCGAGCACGATCCGCAGCAGCACCCAGGGCAGCACGGCCGTACGCGCGTTGACGAGGAGGGTGTAGACGGCGCCGGCCTTGTCGACCTTGTGCGGGGAGGCTGCCGTGCGGCCCACGCAGTCGACCGTGCGGCGCTCGCGGCTGGCCGCCTCGGCGTGCCGGACGACGGCCTCGGGGGCGACCAGGACGCGGTAACCCGCCGCGTGCGCGCGCCAGCACAGGTCGACGTCGTCGCGCATGAGGGGCAGGTGGCGGTCGAAGCCGCCGAGCTGTTCGAAGACGTCGCGGCGGATCAGCATGCCGGCCGTGGACACCGACAGCACGGGCCGGACGTGGTCGTGCTGTCCCTGGTCCTGCTCGCGGCGGTCCAGGCCGGTCCAGCGGCGGCCGGAGTTGGCGATGCTGACGCCGACCTCCAGCAGCTGCCGCCGGTCGTACCAGCCGCGGAGCTTGGGGCCGACGACGGCCACGTCCTCGCGGCCCAGCTCGTACTCGTTGTCCACGACGCGCAGCAGCTGGGCCAGGGCGTCGGGCTCCGGGGCGCAGTCGTCGTGCAGCAGCCACAGCCACTGGACCGGCTCTCCGTGCGGGAGCTCGGGCAGGTCGTAGGCGTCGTCGCGCCAGGAGCGGGTGACCGGGTCCCAGCCGCTGGGCCGCTTCAGGTACGGGAGCTGCTCGGGGGTGAGGACCGGGGCGGTGCGGCCGCACTCCTCGACTGCCTGGCCGAAGCCGGTGCGGCGGGCGAGGTGCAGCACGCGGTCGGCGCCGAGGGCGTCGGTGACCAGCTGGGCGGAGTCGTCCGCGCTGCCGGTGTCGGCGCCCATCGCGTACTGGACGGGTCGCTCCTGGCCGAGCAGCCCGGCGAGCGCGTCGGGCAGCCAGCGGGCGCCGTCGTGGGAGACGAGGACCGCGGTCACCACATGACGCGGGAACTCAGGTGTGGCAGCGCTGTCGTGATGAGCTGCCGGGTGGCTGTGCACGGACATCGAGGTACGGGCCCCGGTTCGGTGGACTGCGGTGGACGCCCGCGACCGGTGGGGGCAGCGGGGCGTCTCGGACGAGCGACCACACTATCGGCTGCGCAACAAGGGGGCCCGCCGCCTGTGGACAACCCACCTGCGACGGGCCGTTCGAGCCGTGCGTACGGATCCGGGACGCCGGTCAGACCGCTGCCTTCTTCAGCCGGCGGCGCTCCCGCTCGGACAGGCCGCCCCAGATGCCGAATCGCTCGTCGTTGGCGAGGGCGTACTCGAGGCACTCGGAGCGGACCTCACAGGCGAGGCAGACCTTCTTGGCCTCCCGGGTCGAGCCGCCCTTCTCGGGGAAGAAGGACTCGGGGTCGGTCTGGGCGCACAGTGCGCGCTCCTGCCAGCCGAGTTCCTCGTCCGCGTCGTCGACCAGCAGTTGCTGCACCGTCTCGGTCATGTGCGCCCCTCGTCTGTCTTTCGCGTCCCCGTGATCTAGCCGTTACCGATTCCGGCTGAACGACACGAGTGAAATTACAAGTGTGCTGCTCCGGGCGAGTCAAGCCGAGATCTGCTATTGAGCCCCTTATTCACTCTGCGGAACCAAGCCCAAGCGGAAAGTGTTCAAATCACCATAAAACCTGACACACCGACGGAGCCCGCAAGGGCTCACGCCGTCCGCCGGACCCCTCGCAGACCTGTACGGAGAAGGACGCCCAGAGGTTCGATCTCGTTCCGACACGCACCTCGAAGCGAAACGGATCACAGTCGGATCACGAGTACGCAACGGGGTTTGGTGCGCCCGGTTGGACGCCATGTGTCCCGGGCGGGCAATGAACAAACCTTTCATCTGAGTGAACGACCGGATGAGGTGAACCACGTCCCACACAGCGGGTGCCGAGTTGACAGTGCGGGTGTGAACCGGTGTCCTTGTGGGCATGCTCGCGAACTCGGCCCTCACCTCGACCCGCACCGCCGGGTCCCACGGTGCTGCCCGCGCTCGCTGTCGCTGTTGCTGTTCCAGCTGTTGAGCCACACCTGCTCCAGCTGAAGGCCGAGCCACCCGTCTCTCGGCTTCCGTTCCCTCTGACCTCCTTTCACTGAGGAACCACCGCACCCATGAACAGCGACAGCGACCTCCAGATCGCCGGCGACATCCTCGAAGTCCCGCATCTGCTCCAGACCCCGCGCGAGCACCCGGCCACCGTCGCCGAGTTCGTCGGACTCGCCCGCTCCATCGCCGACGACCGATCCCAGTGGGAGCACCTCGTCCGGTACGACGCGACCAGCCGCTGGTACCACCGGCTGCGCACCGGCCCGGGCTACGAGGTGTGGCTGCTGTCCTGGGTGCCCGGGCAGGGCAGCGGGCTGCACGACCACGGCCGCTCCTCCGGTGTGCTGACCGTGCTGGCCGGCACGCTGACCGAGCGCACGGAGCGGGGCTCGCGCGCCTTGCGGGCAGGCGCGCAGCGCGTTTTCGCGCCGGGGTACGCGCACGAAGTCATGAACGACGCCCTGGAGCCGGCCGTCAGCCTGCACGTCTACTACCCGGGCCTGACGGAGATGCCGATGCACACGGCCCAGCACTGCGAGGCCCGGACTCTGCCGGATGTCGTGACCGCCTGACCGGTTGCCGTGACGTGCCTGACCGGTCGGCGGGCCCGCCTGACCGGTTGCCGTAGCCGCCGACCGGTTGTCACAGGCGCCTGCAAGACTGGCTCCCATGCGCATTGTGGTTCTGGCAGGCGGCATCGGTGGTGCCCGGTTCCTGCGTGGTCTGAAGCGGGCCGTTCCGGACGCGGACATCACGGTCATCGGCAACACCGGGGACGACATCCACCTCTTCGGGCTGAAGGTCTGCCCGGACCTCGACACGGTGATGTACACGCTCGGCGGCGGCATCAACGAGGAGCAGGGCTGGGGGCGTGCCGACGAGACCTTCCACCTCAAGGAGGAGCTCGCGGCGTACGGCGTCGGGCCCGAGTGGTTCGGCCTCGGCGACCGGGACTTCGCCACGCACATCGTGCGGACGCAGATGATCGGCGCCGGGTACCCGCTGAGCGCGGTGACCCAGGCGCTGTGCGACCGCTGGCAGCCGGGCGTGCGGCTGATCCCGATGTCCGACGACCGCGTCGAGACCCACGTGGCCGTCGAGATCGACGGCGAGCGCAAGGCGATCCACTTCCAGGAGTACTGGGTGCGGCTGCGCGCCTCCGTGCCCGCGGAGGCGATCGTGCCGGTGGGCGCCGACCAGGCGAAGCCCGCGCCGGGTGTGCTGGAGGCGATCGCCGAGGCGGACGTGATCCTCTTCCCGCCGTCCAACCCGGTGGTGTCGATCGGCACGATCCTCGCCGTGCCCGGCATCCGGGAGGCCATCGCCGACGCCGGAGTGCCGGTGGTCGGCCTGTCCCCCATCGTCGGTGACGCGCCCGTACGGGGCATGGCCGACAAGGTGCTCGCCGCCGTGGGCGTCGAGTCGACCGCGCCGGCGGTGGCCGAGCACTACGGCTCGGGCCTGCTGGACGGCTGGCTCGTCGACACGGTGGACGCCGGCGCGGTGGAGCGGGTAGAAGCGGCCGGGATCCGCTGCCGGGCCGTGCCGCTGATGATGACCGACGCCGACGCGACCGCGCAGATGGCGCGGGAGGCCCTGACCCTGGCGGAGGAGGTGCGGGGAGCTTGAGCGGCGAGGTCCCGGAGAGCCGGCAGGGTGCCGACGGGTACCGGGTGTGGGCCCTGGGCGGGATGCCCGAGGTCGCGGCCGGGGACGATCTGGCCAAGCTGATCGCGGCCGCCGAGCCCGGTCTGGCCGACGGGGACGTACTGCTGGTCACGTCGAAGATCGTGTCCAAGGCGGAGGGCCGGGCGGTCCAGGCAGCCGACCGGGAGGCCGCCATCGACGCCGAGACGGTACGGGTGGTCGCCCGGCGCGGCAGCCTCCGGATCGTCGAGAACCGACAGGGCCTCGTCATGGCCGCGGCCGGGGTGGACGCGTCCAACACCCCGTCCGGGACGGTGCTGTTGCTGCCCGAGGCCCCGGACGCCTCCGCCCGCGCGATCCGCGAGGGGCTGCGCGACGTCCTCGGCGTCGACGTCGGTGTCGTCGTCACCGACACGTTCGGGCGGCCCTGGCGCGCGGGGCTCACGGACGTCGCGATCGGCGCCGCCGGAGTGCGCGTACTGGACGATCTGCGCGGCGGCACGGACACGCACGGCAACCCGCTCAGCGCCACCGTCGTCGCCACGGCCGACGAACTCGCCGCGGCCGGCGACCTGGTCAAGGGCAAGGCCGCCGGGCTCCCCGTCGCCGTGGTGCGCGGCCTGCCGCACGTGCTGGCTCCGGACGACGGAGAGGGAGCGCGGGCCATGGTGCGCGGCGCGCGCGACGACATGTTCCGGCTCGGCACGTCGGAGGCGGTACGGCTGGCGGTGACCCAGCGGCGCACGGTCCGGGCCTTCACGGACGAGCCCGTCGACCCCGGAGCGGTACGGCGGGCGGTGGCCGCGGCGGTGACGGCGCCGGCGCCGCACCACACCACCCCCTGGCGCTTCGTGCTGCTGGAGTCCGAGGAGTCGCGGACGCGGCTGCTCGACGCCATGCGTGACGCGTGGATCGCGGATCTGCGGCGGGACGGCAAGACGGAGGAGTCCATCACCAAGCGGGTGCGGCGCGGGGACGTCCTGCGGAACGCGCCGTACCTCGTCGTCCCCTGTCTGGTCATGGACGGATCGCACACCTACGGCGACGCCCGGCGCGACGGGGCCGAGCGGGAGATGTTCGTGGTCGCCGCGGGCGCCGGCGTGCAGAACTTCCTGGTCGCGCTGGCCGGGGAGCGGCTGGGGTCGGCATGGGTGTCCTCGACGATGTTCTGCCGGGACGTGGTGCGCGAGGTGCTGGGGCTGCCGGCCGACTGGGACCCGATGGGCGCGGTGGCGGTCGGACATCCGGCGGAGGAACCGCGTCCGCGGCCGGAGCGGGATGCGGGGGCCTTCATCGAGGTGCGGTGACCGGCGCCGGCCGGCGCCTACGCTCGTAGGGCTCCTCTCGCTTCGCATCGCATCCCAGGGACTTCATTCATGGCAGGACGGTTCGCACCCCGGCCCACGCGTACCACCGTGCGCGGCGGGCACGTCGGCGTGGCCGGGGGCGTGCCGCGGCAGGCGGCGGGGCCCGGGCGGGTGCGCGACTGGTCGCCGGACGGGCCGTTGGATCTCGGTCTGGTGCTCGGGCCGCTGCGGCGCGGGCCGGGTGATCCGACGTTCCGGGCGACGCCGGACGGGTCCGTGTGGCGGGCCTGCCGTACGCCCGCCGGGCCCGGCACGCTACGGGTCTGCGCGTACGGCGGTGGGGTGCGCGGCCAGGCCTGGGGGCCCGGGGCGGAGTGGCTGCTGGACCGGTTGCCGGAGCTGCTCGGGGCCGCCGACGACCCGTCCGTGTTCGTGCCCCGGCACCGGCTGGTGGCGCTGGCCCGGCATCGGCGGCCGGGGCTCAGGCTGACGCGGAGCGGGCTGGTGATGGAGTCGCTGATTCCGTCGATCCTGGAGCAGAAGGTCACGACCGATGAGGCGTATCGGGCGTGGCGGCTGCTGGTGCGGAAGTTCGGGGAGCCCGCGCCGGGGCCCGCGCCCGGGCGGATGTGTGTGATGCCGGCGCCTCGGGAGTGGGCGTTGATCCCGTCGTGGGAGTGGCATCGGGCCGGGGTGGACAACAAGCGGGCGTCGACGATCCTGCGTGCGGTTCGGGTGGCCGGACGGTTGGAGGAGGCGGCCGGGATGGAGCCGGGGGCGGCTCGGGCGCGGTTGGAGGTTGTGCCGGGGGTCGGGCCGTGGACGTCGGCGGAGACGGTGCAGCGCAGCCATGGGGCGGCGGATGAGGTGACCGTGGGGGATCTGCATCTGCCCAGGATCGTGGGGTGGGCGTTGGCCGGGGATCGGGATGCGGATGACTCCGTGATGCTGGAGTTGCTTCAGCCGTATGCGGGGCAGCGGCATCGGGCGGCTCGGTTGATTCTGTTGAGCGGGGTGGTGCCGGGGCGGAGGGCGCCGAAGATGCCGCGGTGGGATATCGGGGCGTTGTGATGTGCTGCCCGGTTTCTGGTGCTGCGGCGTGAGGGCTGAGGGCGGGTGGGTCCGCAGCCCGGCGGAGGCGGGGTGCCTCCCCCAAGCTCTCGGCTTCGCTCGAGCAGGGGGGACCCCCATCGCCCACCCGTGCCGCCCCAGCGGCACGACTGCCCGCAGGCGGCGGCCGACGGGCAGCCGCGCGTAGGTCTACTGGTCCGAAGAGAAGCGGACCGCTCCTGCTGGGATTTGGGCGTCGCACCAGATGCGGGCGCCGTCGCGGAGTTCGTTGTCGGGGCCGATGATCGCGCCGTCGCCTATGACCGTGCCGGTGAGGACGGAGCGTTCGCCGACACGGGCCCGGGTGCCTATGAGGGAGTCGGTGATGACCGCTCCGGGTTCGATCACGGCGCCCGGGAGGATCGTGCTGCCGAAGACGCGGGCGCCCTCCGCGACGAACGCGCCCTCGCCGACCACCGTGCCGCCGGACAGCTTCGCGTCGGCCGCGACCGTCGCCGTCGGCAGGACCAGGCGGTCGCCGCAGCGGCCGGGAACCGCCGGGGACGGGGCCCGGCCCAGGACCAGGTCCGCCGAGCCCCGGACGAACGCCGCCGGTGTGCCGAGGTCCAGCCAGTACGTCGAGTCGACCATGCCCTGGAGGTGGGCTCCGGCGGAGAGGAGGTCGGGGAAGGTCTCCCGCTCCACCGACACCGGCCGGCCCTGCGGGATCGTGTCGATGACCGAGCGGCGGAAGACGTACGCCCCCGCGTTGATCTGGTCGGTGACGATCTCCTCGGGCGTCTGCGGCTTCTCCAGGAAGGCCAGGACCCTGCCCGTGTCGTCCGTGGGGACGAGACCGTAGGCGCGCGGGTCCGTGACCTTGGTGAGGTGCAGGGAGATGTCCGCGCCCGTCGACTCGTGGGTGTCGACCAGGGCCCTGATGTCGAGGCCCGTCAGGATGTCGCCGTTGAAGATCAGCACCGGGTCGTCGGGGCCGGAGTGCAGCCGGGAGGCCACGTTGCGGATGGCGCCGCCCGTGCCCAGGGGCTCCTCCTCCGTCACGTACTCCAGGTGGAGCCCCAGCGCGGAACCGTCACCGAAGTACGGCTCGAAGACCTCGGCCAGATAGGACGTGGCCAGGACGATGTGCTCGACGCCCGCCGCTCTCGCTCTCGCCAGCTGGTGCGTGAGGAAGGGCACCCCGGCCGCCGGCACCATGGGCTTGGGCGTGTGCACCGTGAGCGGGCGCAGCCGGGTGCCCTTGCCGCCGACCAGGAGGATCGCTTCTGTCACGTGTCGTCTCTGCTTCCTGCCGGGACCGGCCGAACTGTCTTTCGGCCGGTCAGTGTATGCAGACCGTTCCGTGGCGCCTTCGCTGGCCGTGCGGCATTCCGCCCCGCTGCCCCCCGACGGCGGTGAACGTGTGTCTCAGCGGCCCTGGTACCGGGCCGCCTTGGAGCGGGCCGAGCCGAGCTTGCCGTAGAGCTTGCGTCCCGGGCAGGACGTCTTGAATCCGTCCCGGTGACCGGAGATCACGTTCAGTCGTACCTTCTTACCTTTTCGGTGGAGATTGCTACCAGCCGACTTCAGGTATGTCTTTCCCCGCGGATTCACCCGGTACAGGCCCAGCTTCCACGCCGTGAGCCGGGCGATGGCCTTGACTGCGGCGGACGACGGCTTCTTGGCGCCGTACGACCCGAGGACGGCGATCCCCATACTGTTGCTGTTGAAACCAAGGGTGTGGGCGCCGAGCACCGGCCTGGCCACGCCCCCGGCGCGGCCCTCGTAGATCTTTCCGCACTTGTCGATGAGGAAGTTGTAGCCGACGTCCCGCCAGCCCATGCTCCTGACGTGGTAGCGGTAGATACTGCGGATGACTGACGGGGACTGCGAGCAGCGGTAGTTGTTGCCGCTGGCCGTGTGGTGCACAAAGGCCGCTTTGACCTTCTTCGTGTACCGGAAGCCCCGTTCCCGCAGCCCCTCGTTCGCACCCCAGCCGCGCCGCGTGACGATGCGCGGGCGCGGGCCGACGAACGGCCTCACCCGCTGCTGCTCCGTCAGCTCACCGGCATTGAGGGTGAAGAACTCCTGCTCGGTCTCCGCCCGGTTCAGTGCCGGGATCTCGATGGCGCCGAGAGGGGCCAGGTCGGTGTTGACGGCAGAGGCTTCGGTGGCGGCGGCTTCGGTGGCGGCGGAGATCTCGTCGGCGACGGAGGCCTCGTCGGCGGCGGCGATCTCCTCGGCGAGGCCGGTGGTGCGGGAGTCGTCCTCAGGGGCGTCGGGCGGTGGGGCGTCATCGCCCGGGTCGACGAGTTCGAGGCGGAGGCCGGAGGGGAGCGGGGGCGCGGCGGGCAGGGTGCGGGCGCCCGTGCCGTGGTGCGCGGAGTCGGCTTCCGCGCTCTCGGGTTCGGAGCGGACCCGGAGTTCCACGCCGTCGGAGTCGCCGACCCACAGCGGTGCCGTGGCCCCGCGGACGCGGCCCGAGGCCCTCTCGGGGGTGTCCGGGTCGGCCGCGTGCTCGCCGTTGTGCGTCTCGACGTCCTGCCAGCCCGACCAGGTGCCGGTGCCGGCGGCCCGGGTGCGGACCTGGACGCGGCCGTGCAGTTCGGCCGCCGGGTTGTCCCAGACAACGCCGACGAGCGAGAAGTGGCGTACGGAACGGCGGGTCAGGCCCTGTTCGGGGGTGTCGGGACCGGTGGGGGTGGCGCGGTTGCGGGTGAGGGGTTCGAGGGGGAGGGACTGGGTGCTGCCGGGGGCGTACGGCTCGGCCGCGCGGCGGTTGGTCATGGTCGTGTCCGGTGTCCCCGCGTGGGGCGCGGGTCTCGCTGCCGTGGCGGCTTCCGTGGTCGGCACCGGTCTCGCCGTCGCCGCGACGGCGGGCGGGGTGAGCGGGAGGGCCAGAGCGGCCGCACAGGTGACACCGATCGAAGAAGCAAGAAATCCACGCATGCTCCCGATCTTGGACATAGTCCTATAAGTCTGTCCATTTGGGAGTTGACGGACTGTCGGTCCTGGTTCGGCCGAACCGGTGGCGGATTCACGCCGGGACGGTGGCCGGGCCGTTGGGCGGCGGCTTGGGTGCCGCGTACGCTTGCCCGGGTGAACGCCACCGATCGCACCCCTGCCGACCTGCTGAATTCCGCGCTCGCCGCGGATCCGGGACGCCCCCTGGTGACCTTCTACGACGACGCCACGGGCGAACGTGTCGAACTGTCCGTTGCCACCTTCGCCAATTGGGTGGCCAAGACCGCCAACCTCCTCCAGGACGAGCTGTCCGTCGAGCCCGGGGACCGGGTGGCGCTGCTGCTGCCCGCGCACTGGCAGACGGCGGTGTGGCTGCTGGCGTGTTCTTCGGTGGGAGCCGTCGCGGACGTGTCGGGGGATGCGCGGGCGGCCGATGTCGTGGTGAGCGGGCCGGACGGGCTGGAGGCGGCGCGGGCCTGTTCCGGGGCGCGGATCGCGATGGCGCTGCGGCCGCTCGGGGGGCGGTTTCCGCAGGCGCCCGAGGGGTTTGTCGACTACGCGGTGGAGGTGCCGGGACAGGGGGACCGGTTCGTGCCATACGCGCCGGTGGATCCGGACGGGCCTGCGCTGATCGTGGCGGGGCGGGAGTTCAGTGGGGCGGAGGTTGTCGAGCGGGCCCGGGCGGAGGCGTCGGGGCTGGGGCTGACCGGGCCGGGGTCGCGGATCTTGTCGGGGTTGCCGTACGACACGTGGGAGGGGTTGAACGCGGGGCTGTACGGGCCGTTGGCCACGGGGGGTTCTGTGGTGTTGTGCCGACATCTGGAGCGGGCCGGGGAGGGCGTGCTGGACAAGCGGGTGGAGAGTGAGCGGGTTACGGCTATTGCCCGGTAGGCCGGTTTCCGGCGCCCGCAGCTCAGCGGGAACTGCCTCTCCCCCGTTCAGCCCATCCCCACCCCACCCCCACTCCCCATCCACGCCACAGTCGTAGGAGCAGTGCGCGCGCACGTTCGTACGACGTGAGGGGTGGTCTCTGTCGTGGGCGACACCGGGAGGCTTGGGCCGGAGACGGGGGCGGGGGCGGGGGCCTCCGCCAGTGGGCCTGGGCTGGTGCGGCGGCGTCGACGGCGGTGGGTGCGGATCGGCGCGTTCGGGGTCGCCGGGGTCGTCGTCGCGGCCGCCGGGGCCGGATGGGCCGTGTACGCGAAGCTCAGCGGGAACATCACGCCCGACGAGGCCGCCGCCGCGGAGCTCGCGCGGTACGAGAAGGAGCGGCCCACCTCGCTGGTCAAGGACGCGCGGAACATCCTGCTGATCGGGTCCGACTCGCGCGAAGGTGACGACAACGCGCGCTACGGGCGGGACTCCGGGACCGAGCGGTCGGACACCACGATCCTGCTGCACCTGTCCGCGGGCCGGGGCAGCGCCACCGCCGTCTCCCTGCCGCGGGACCTGATGGTGAACCTGCCGGGCTGCCGACGCCCGGACGGGTCGCGCAGCGCGCCGCGGTTCGCCGCGTTCAACCAGGCCTTCCAGGTGGGCGGTTCGGCCTGCACCATCCGGACCGTCGAGAAGCTCACCGACATCCGCATCGACAACCACGTCGTCGTCGACTTCCACGGCTTCAAGAAGATGGTCGACGCGGTCGACGGCGTGGAGGTGTGCCTGCGGGAGCCGATCGACGACCGGGCCGCCAAACTGCGGCTCCCCGCCGGACGCGTCACCCTCGACGGCGAGCAGGCGCTCGGCTACGTCCGCGCCCGCAAGACGCTCGGTGACGGCAGTGACACCGAGCGGATGGAGCGGCAGCAACGGTTTCTCGGGGCACTCGTCAACAAGGTGCGCAGCAACGACGTCCTGCTGAATCCGGCGAAGCTTTATCCCGTGCTGGACGCCGCCACGTCCTCTCTCACAACCGACCCGGATCTGGCCAGCCTTCGCGGTCTGTACGAACTTGTGCGCGGACTGCGCGACATCCCCATGGAACGTGTGCAATTCCTGACCGTTCCACGGGAGTCGTACGCGTACGACGCCAATCGCGACCAACTCGTGGAGCCCGAGGCGGAGAGGCTGTTCGAGCGGCTGCGTACGGACACACCCGTGGCGGTGGCCGGTAACGTTCCGCGCGGTTCCGCCCCGCTGAGGCCTACCGATTCGCATGACGGGTCGTACAGGGATTCGTATCCGGGGTCGTTTTCCGAGCCCGCCGTCACCGTTTCTCCTCCACCGACGTTCCGGGGGAACACGGCAGCCGAGGACACCTGTGAGTAAAGCGGGCACCAAGGCCACTCCAAGGCAATGAACTCTTCACCCGGGAAATGGGCGAATTGCCCAGGTGTAGGGACGTGGAATTTGTCACCGTCGCCACTCGGCACTGAACTGGGCGGTTAGTGTGAGCGATCCGGTGCGCCCGGCTCTGAGGACGGTCCTGAGGTCGCGCACTGTGTGACCGAGACCCGGGTGCCTTGGAGGGGGAGGCGCCGCGTGCCCCGACGGAGGAAACAGACAACCGTGGACGCGCAAGGCCGTGGGCGGGCGGACGACATCGATCCCGCAGACCAGTGGGTGCTCAATCCGAACACCGGTGAATACGAACTGCGACTGCCCCCTTCCCCAGCGCAGTCGGGCGTCCCCAGCCCGCGCAGGCCACCGGCCTCCGACGGGGTCCCGCCGGCGCGCGGCCGCAGGGATGCCGGCGGTCGGACTGAGGCCGGCAGCCGCACGGATGCACCCGGCCGCGCGCGGCCCGAGACGCCCGGCCGTGCGGCCCCGCCGCGCAGGCGCCGCGGGGCGCCGGAGGAGCCGCTGCCGGGACGGCGCGGACGGCGGCCGGCCAAGAAGGCCGCGAAGGGGAAGAAGGTCCTGCTGTGGACCGGCGGCACGATGGCGTTCGTGCTGGTCGCCGGGGCGGGCGGCGCGTACTTCTACATCGAGCACCTGAACGACAACATCGCGTCCGTCTCCGACGACGGCGCGAGCACCGGTGGCTTCCAGAAGGACAAGGCCATCAACATCCTGCTGATCGGCACCGACAAACGCACCGGCAAGGGCAACGAGGACTACGGCGACGCGGGCAGTGTCGGGCACGCCGACACCACGATCCTGCTGCACGTCTCCAAGGACCGTTCGAACGCGACCGCGCTCAGCATCCCGCGTGACCTGATCGTCGACGTGCCGGACTGCCCGACCACGCAGGAGGACGGGACGCAGAAGGTCATCCCGGGCACGCAGAAGGTCCGCTTCAACACCAGCCTCGGCCAGGACGGCCGCACCCCCAGCTGCACCATGCGGACCGTGACCGAGCTGACCGGGGTCAAGCCGGACAACTTCATGGTGGCCGACTTCAACGCCGTCAAGACGCTGACCAGCGCGGTCGGCGGGGTCGAGGTCTGTCTCGGCAAGGACATCGACGACCCGGACTCGCACCTGAAGCTGTCGAAGGGCACGCACACCATCGAGGGCGAGCAGGCGCTGGCGTTCGTGCGGACCCGGCACGCCGTCGGCTTCGGCGGCGACCTGAGCCGGATCGGGCTCCAGCAGCAGTTCCTGAGCGCGCTGATGCGCAAGCTGAAGTCCAACGACACGCTCACCAGCCCCTCCAAGATGCTCGACCTGGCCGAGGCGGGCACCAAGGCCCTGACCGTCGACTCGCAGCTGGACAGCATCGGCAAGCTGAAGGACCTCGGCCTGGAGCTGGGCAAGCTCAACACCAAGAACCTGACGTTCACCACGACCCCGGTGATCGACAACCCGACGGAGAAGGTCAAGAGCACGGTCGTCCTGAACGAGTCGACGGCCCCGCAGGTCTTCGACATGATCAAGAACGACGTCTCCTTCACCGCCGTCAAGGAAAAGAAGAAGAAGGAGGCGGCCGCGGTGGCCGCCCGGCTGAAGGGCACCAAGGCCCCGGCCTCCGAGGTCCGGGTGCGGATCCTCAACGGCGGTGCCGACCCCGGCAGCGCCCAGGAAACGCTCAGCTGGCTCCAGGTCGAGGAGGGCGTGACCAAGTCGGAGAACGCCGGCAACGCGCCGGCCGAACTGGCGAAGACCACGCTCGAGTACGCCCCCGACCAGGCCGACCAGGCCCGCCGCCTCGCCGACATCATGGGACTGTCCGGGTCGGCGATGAAGCCCGGCGAGAGCGTGCAGAACGCCCAGGGGCTGCCGACGATGACGCTGACCCTGGGCAAGGACTTCAAGGGTGCGGGCGCTTCCCTCACCGCTCCGTCGAAGGCGCCGGAGGGTGTGCAGAAGTCCACGGCGGACAAGGTCGAGTGCGCCGAGTGACCTGACGGGCCTGCCGTACGTCTCACAGGGCGTACGGCAGGCCTTGTCCGGTGACACGGGGGTGGGAAAGAGCAGATGGCACAGAGCAGCAGTGTGTACGGGGAGGGGACGAAGCCGGGGGCCGTCCCGGGCGATCCGGTCCCGGGCAACCCCGGCAATCCGGGCAGCCCGGCCGGGCCGGGCGACGGGCACCGCCGGGGCGGCCGTCGGCCCGGCCGCGGTCCCGGCCCGGGTCGCGGTCGCCGCGTCCTGCGCTGGTCGGCGGCGTCCCTCTCCGTGCTGATCCTCGCGACCGCCGGTGCCGGCTACCTCTACTACGAGCACCTCAACGGCAACATCGAGAAGGGCCGGCGCAGCAGCGGCGACTCCAAGGCGACGAAGGCCTCTCCGAACGCGGCCGGGCAGACGCCCCTGAACATCCTGCTGATCGGCTCCGACAGCCGTGCCTCCGACGAGAACGTGAAGCTGGGCGGCGCGCGCAAGGACCGCGGCAATCCGCCGCTGGCCGACGTGCAGATGCTCATCCACCTGGCCGCGGACCGCAAGAGCGCCGCCGTGGTGAGCATTCCGCGCGACACCCGGGTCGACATACCCAAGTGCACCGACCCGAAGACCGGGCGGACGTACCCGCCGGTCAACACGATCATCAACGCCTCGCTGGCCCGGGGCGGAGCGGGCTGCACGCTGGCGACCTGGGAGAACCTCACCGGGGTCTACGTCGACCACTGGATGACGATCGACTTCGCGGGCGTGGTGAAGATGGCCGACGCCATCGGCGGGGTCGAGGTGTGCGTGCGGCAGAACGTGTGGGACCGCCCGCTGCCCGGCGTGCCCGGCGGCTCCGGCCTGAAGCTGAAGGCGGGTCACAGGAAGGTCCAGGGCGAGCAGGCCCTCCAGTGGCTGCGCACCCGGCACGCCTGGGGCAGCGACCCGCTGCGGGCCCGGGCGCAGCACATGTACATGAACTCGATGATCCGCACGCTCAAGGCGCAGAACGTCTTCACCGACACCGGCCGCCTGACGGACCTGGCCGAGGCGGCCACCAAGTCTCTGCACGTGTCCGAGGAACTCGGCACGGTGAAGAAGCTGTACGACCTGGGGATGCAGCTGAAGACGGTCCCGACGGACCGGATCACCATGACGACGCTGCCCACGGCCGAGGACCCGCAGGACCGCAACCACCTGGTCCCGGCCGGTGCCGACGCCGACCGGGTGTGGGACATGATCCGCGACGACGTGCCCTTCGACGGCAAGGGCGCGAAGAAGACCTCCGAGGCGTCCAAGACCTCCGAGGCGCCCCGGACGTCCAAGGACCCCGCCGCGGCGGACGACGCGATCGGCGTCCTGGTGCAGAACGCCACGCGCTCCACCACCCTCGGCCCCGTGACCGGCCGCGCGGGCGCCATCACGCGGGCGCTCGTGGAGAAGGGCTTCACGAAAGCCGCCGCGGACACCTCGGGCGCATTGTCCGAGGAGCGGACCGTGGTGCGCTATCCGAGCGCCGAACTGGCGGGCGACGCGCAGCGGGTCGCCAAGTCGCTGGGTATCCCGGCGAGTTCGGTGCGGCGTTCCACCGACGTCTCCGGCGTCACGGTCGTCGTGGGCGCCGACTGGCGTACGGGTACGGCCTATCCGAAGCAGCCGGCTCCGAAGGCCGGGGACCTGCCCGGCGACGCCGACGCCCTCAACGGCTCGGACACCGGCAAGTGCATGGACGTGTACGCGCCCTACCGCTGGTAGCGACCGGAGAAGCAACTCGCACACCGGTCGACGACTTCCTTCCACTCCCTCACATGGAATTGGGCGGAATTGCCCACATGCATGGACGTTGAATTTGTCATTCCGCGCACATCGACGTTCAACTGGGCGGATAGTGTGAGCGATCCAGTGCTTCTGTGATGACCAGTACCCGTGCGCCTTCCGGGGGGAGAAGGCGCCGCGTGCCCCGACGGAGGAAACAGACAACCGTGGACGCGCAACGCCGTGGGCGGGGGGACCAGATCGACCCCGCAGACCAGTGGGTACTCAATCCGAACACCGGCGAATACGAACTGCGACTGACTCCATCCGGAACGCAGTCGCCGGTATCCGGGACACGCGGATCCACTCCCCCGACGCGGGCGGGCGGCACGCGCGCCGACGTACCGCCCCAGCGCCGGCGGCGCGGTGCGCCCGAGGAGCCGCCGCCCGGGCGGCGCGGTGGCCGCCGGCCGGTGCAGCGCAAGCCGAAGAAGGCGAAGAAGGTGCTGGTGTGGACCGGCGGCACGATGGCGTTCGTGCTGGTCGGCGTCGGGGCGGCCGGCTACTTCTACCTCCGGCACCTGGAGGGCAACGTCACGACGACCGACGTCGGCAGCGCGGGCGCCAGCAACTTCAGCAAGGACGAGGCCTTCAGCATCCTCATCATCGGCACGGACAAACGCACCGGTGCGGGCAACGAGGGCTACGGCGACAAGGGCAGCAGCGGGCACGCCGACACCACGATCCTGCTGCACGTCGCCAAGGACCGCTCCAACGCGACCGCGCTCAGCATCCCCCGGGACCTGATCGTGAACATCCCCGACTGCCCGACGAAGCTGGAGGACGGCTCGGAGAAGGTCGTCCCGGGCCTGCGGGGCGTGCGCTTCAACCGGAGCCTCGGGGAGGGCGGCCGGGACCCGGGCTGCACGATGCGCACGGTGAAGGAGAACACCGGCATCCAGGTCGACCACTTCATGATGGCCGACTTCAACGCGGTGAAGACACTGACCACGGCGGTGGACGGGGTCGACGTCTGTGTGGAGAAGCCGGTCAACGACAAGGAGTCCAAACTCGTCCTGCCCGCGGGCCCGTCGAAGGTCGAGGGCGAGCAGGCCCTCGCGTTCGTCCGGACCCGCAAGAGCTTCGGCAACAGCGGTGACCTGGACCGGATCAAGGTGCAGCAGCAGTTCCTGGGCTCGCTCATGCGCAAGATGTCCTCCGGTGACACCCTCACCAGCCCCTCGAAGCTGCTGAAGCTGGCCGAGGCCGCCACCAAGGCGCTGACCGTGGACCAGGCCATCGGCAGTGTCGGCACGCTCAAGGACGTCGCGCTGGAGCTGAAGAAGGTGCCGACGAAGAACATCAGCTTCGCGACGGTGCCGGTGGTGGACAACCCGGCGGAGCAGGTGAAGGCGACAGTCGTCCTCGACCAGTCGAAGGCCCCGCAGGTGTTCGACATGATCAAGAACGACGTCTCGTTCACCGAGGTCAAGCAGCAGAAGAAGAAGGAGAAGGACGCCGAGGCCGCGCGGCTGAAGGGCACCAAGGCCCCCGCCTCCGAGGTCCGGGTGCGGATCCTCAACGGCGGTGCCGTCGCCGGCAGCGCGCAGAAAACCCTCCAGTACCTCCAGGTCGAGGAGGGCGTCACCAAGTCCGAGAACGGCGGGAACGCCCCCGCCGAACTGGCGAGGACCACCCTCGAGTACGCCCCCGACCAGGCCGACCAGGCCCGCCGCCTCGCCGACATCATGGGACTGTCCGGCTCGGCGCTGAAGCCCGGCGAGAGCGTGACCAACTCCCAGGGTGTGCCCGCCATGACCCTGACCCTCGGCAAGGACTTCAAGGGTGCCGGTGTGAAGCTCGACGCCCCGGTCGAGGCGGCGGATGTGGAGAAGTCCACCGCCGACAAGGTGAAGTGCGCGAGTTGACCCGCTGAGGGCAACTGACAGGCCCGTCATGCGTCTAACAGGAGGCAGGGCGGGCCTGTCGCGTGCGCGGGGGGCGGGAAGGACCGGGAAGTGACGCAGAGCGGTGTGCGGGAGAACGAATCGCGGCAGGGCGTCCGCCAGGAACCGGGCCCGGGTGAGACCGAGTCGGCGCCGGGCGGCGAGGGGCCGCCACGGCGCCCGCGGCGGCTGCTGAAGTGGTCCGCGGCCGTGCTCGCCCTCCTCATACTCGGGACGGCCGGGGCCGGATACCTCTACTACCGGCACCTCAACGGCAACATCAAGAAGGACGCGCTGAACCTCGGCGACCACAAGGTCGCCGCACCGACGCCGAACGCCGCCGGGCAGACCCCGCTGAACATCCTGCTGATCGGCTCGGACGCACGGGACAGCAAGGAGAACCAGAAACTCGGCGGCGCCCGTGAGACGTTCGGCGCCGCGCCCCTGGCGGACGTGCAGATGCTGCTGCACCTGTCCGCCGACCGCACCAACATGTCGGTCGTCAGCATGCCCCGGGACACGCTCGTGAAGATCCCGAAGTGCACCGACCCGGACGACGGGAAGGTGTACCCGGAGACGCAGGGGCGGAGGATGACCAACCAGAGCCTCGGGCACGGCGGTCCGGGCTGCACGGTGGCCACCTGGCAGGAGCTCACCGGCATCCACATCGACCACTTCATCATGGTCGACTTCGCGGGCGTGGTGTCGATGGCCGACGCCGTCGGCGGTGTCCCCGTGTGCGTCGACGCCAACATCCACTCCCGCACCTCCGACGGCAAGGGTTCGGGTCTGAAGCTGGAGAAGGGCACCTCGTACATCCAGGGCGAGCAGGCCCTCCAGTGGCTGCGCACCCGCTACGGCTTCGAGGACGGCAGCGACCTCGCCCGCGCCAAGGCCCAGCACATGTACATGAACGCGATGGTCCGCCAGCTGCGCGAGAACGCCACCCTCAGCAGTCCCAACAAGCTCCGCAGACTGGCCGAGGAGGCCACCCGCGCCCTGACGGTCGACCCCGGCCTCGACACCGTCAAGAAGCTCTACGACCTCAGCGACGAGCTGCGCAAGGTCGAGCCGGAGCGCATCACCATGACCACGATGCCCAACCGGTACGTGGGCGCCCGCGTGGAACCCACGGAGGACGCCGAGCAGCTGTTCCGGCTGGTGCGGGAGGACATCGCGCTGGACGGCAAGGACAAGGACGGGAAAAAGGCGGCGGAGAAGGCTTCCGCCGACCCGGCCGCGGCCGACGACGAGATCCCCGTGCAGGTCCGCAACGGCACCCGGACCGACACCCTGGCCGCGGCACGCGGGCGCGCGAGCACGGTGGCCGGGCTGCTGACCGAGCAGGGGTTCGCCCAGACCGTCGCCGACACCACCGGCTCGTGGAGCGAGGAGCGCACCGTCGTCCGCTACCCGAGCGCCGACCTGGAGGGCGACGCCCAGCGGGTCGCCAAGGCCCTGGGGATCCCTCTGAGTTCGGTCAAGCGGTCGACCGGCGTCTCCGGCGTCACGCTCGTCGTGGGCGCCGACTGGCGGGAGGGCACGGACTACAAGGCGCCGAAGCGGGACGACAAGACCCCGAAGTCGGCCGACGCGCTCAACGGCGCGGACGACAAGGCCTGCATGCACGTGAACCCGAACTTCACCTGGTGACGCGTTCGGGCCCCTCCCACGGGGAGGGGCCCGAACGCGTGCGGGGTGTGTCAGCCGGTGGTCGCGTCCGCCCGGACCGCCGGGCGCCGGGACGCGATGACCTTCTTCGCCAGCGACCGGGGGCTGGTCAGAAAGCCCCAGCCCCACGACATGTGCATGGTGGCCAGCGCCACGGGGATCTGGAGCCGCGCCTTCAGCGGCAGCCCCCTGCCCGCCGGGACCGAGCCGAGCAGGATCGCCGCGAGATAGCCGCCGGGCACCACGAAACCCCACGGCGTCAGCAGCGCGCCCACCAGGGTCCCGGCCGCGATCGCGCACACGGCGGTCGGCGGGGCGAGGTAGCGCAGGTTGATCGAGCCCTCGTGGAAGCGGGCGACGACGTGCCGCCAGCGCCCGTAGTCCTTGTACTGCTTGGCGAGCGCCTTCACGCTCGGCCGCGGCCGGTACGACACCTTCAGCTCGGGCGAGAACCAGATGAGGCCCCCGGCCTCCCTGATCCGGAAGTTCAGCTCCCAGTCCTGGGCGCGGATGAACTCCACGTTGTAGCCACCCTGCCGCTCCAGCGCCTCGCGCCGGAACACTCCGAGGTAGACGGTGTCGGCCGGGCCCGCCTGTCCGCCCGTGTGGAAGGAGGCGTTGCCCACACCTATCTTCGAGGTCATCGCGGCGGCGACGGCACGCTCCCAGTCGTTCTCGCCCTCGGCGTGCATGATGCCGCCGACGTTCTGCGCGCCGGTCTCCTCCAGGAGCCGTACGGCGGTGGCGATGTAGTTGGGCGAGAGCATGCCGTGCCCGTCGACGCGGACGACGATCGGGTGGCGGGAGGCGTTGATCGCCGCGTTCAGCGCCGCGGGCGTACGGCCGGTGGGGTTGGGGACGGTATGCACGCGCGGGTCTTCGGCCACGAGCTCGGCGGCGATCTCGTCCGTGCGGTCCGTGGACGGACCGAGGGCGATCACGACCTCCATCTCGCCGGCGTACTCCTGCGCGAGGATCGCTTGGACTGCTCCCCGCAGATGCCGTTCCTCGTCGAGGACGGGCATGATCACGGAAACGGCGGGGAGCCGCACGTCGGGATTGGCGTTCATAGGGGCCTCACGTTACCGCGAACGGGGGACACCAGTGCGCGCCGCAGGGGCGGTACCGCGGGCCGCAGATCGTATCGGCCTACGGTTTCACGGATCCCACGTACGGCCGTCGTCCGGAGGTGTCCCCTTGCCCACGCCGCCGCGGTCCCCTCGGTCCACCGCCGCCCCGCAGCGCCGCCCGCAGCCCTCGCCCGGGCGTGCCCCGCGCAGGCCCGCGCCGCCCGCACGGCGCCGGAAACCGCGCTGGGGCATGCGGGTGGTCACCACCCTGTCCGTGGTGGTCCTCGCGTCCGCCGGTATCGGGCACGCGGTGATGACCAGCCTGGACGCGGACATCGCCCGGGTCGACCCCTTCAAGGACATGAAGAACCGGCCGCAGGCGGGGCACGGCATGAACGTGCTGCTGGTCGGCACCGACGGCCGCGAAGAGATCAGCAAGGAGCAGCGGCGGAAGTACCGGCTGGGCGGGGAGCCCTGCCACTGCACCGACACGATCATGATCGTGCACGTCTCGGAGGACCGGGAACGGGCGAGTGTGGTGAGCCTGCCGCGCGACTCGTACGCCATGACGCCCGCGCACGTCGACCGTACGACGGGCAAGCGGCACGGTTCGCACCCGGTCAAGCTGAACGCGGCGTACGCCGAGGGCGGGCCGCAGCTGACCGTGCGGACGGTCGAGAGCATGACGAAGGTGAAGATCGACCACTATCTGGAGGTCGACTTCACCAGCTTCATGAGGACGGTGGACGTGGTCGGCGGCGTACAGATCTGCACCGCCGCCCCGCTCAGGGACAGCTACACCGGCCTGAACCTCCCGGCCGGGCGGCACACGCTGGCGGGCGGGCAGGCGCTCCAGTACGTACGCGCGCGCCACCTCGACGGGGCCTCGGACCTGGGCCGGATGAAACGCCAGCAGCGGTTCATGGCGGCGCTCGTGGAACGGATCACCTCCTCGGGGATCCTCCTCAACCCGATGAAGTTCCGGGACGTGACGCGGGCGGTGCTCGGCTCGGTGCGGGCGGACAAGGGCTTCGGCACGGAGGAGATGCTGGACCTGGGCCGGGCCATGCGGAACTTCTCCCCCTCCTCCTCCGAGTTCACGACCGTCCCGATCGGGCGCATGGAGTTCGCCGTGCAGGGCGTCGGCTCGACGCTGAAGTGGGACCCCGTGAAGGCGGAGCGGCTCTTCCACGCCCTGCGCGAGGACCGGCCGCTGTCCGTGCGCCGGCCGCACAGCGAGGCGCGGATCGTCCCGGTCGCCCCGCAGCAGATCCGCGTCCAGGTGGAGAACGGCACGGGCACGCCCGGCCTCGGCCGCCGCGTGGACGCGGCCCTGGCGTCGACGGGCTTCCGTACGACCCGGGCCCCGGTGAACGCCGCCGCCAGTGACGTGAAGCGCACGATCGTCGCCTACGACCCCCGCTGGGACCGCTCGGCCAAGTCCCTCGCCGCGGCCCTGCCGGGCAGCGAACTCCGCCCGGTCAAGGGCCTGGGCGGGACCCTGAAGGTCATCGCGGGCACGGACTTCGAACGCGTACGCAAGGTACGGGCCGACGGCCCGGGGCAGGGCGAGTCCGGGGTGGTGCGCGGGGATGAGGTGGCGTGCTCGTAGGGTCCGTGCCGCACGCATGGCGGATTACTTCCTTCCGCCCCGTGGCGGTCGGGCCCCGGCAGGCGTAGGACGGAAGGCACGAGGGCCGGGCCCCGGCTCTCGCCGTCCCCCGGGAGGAATCATGACCCAGCAGCCCGCCACGATGACCCCGCTGAGCAAGGAGATGCAGGACTGCGTCCAGGCGTGCATGACCTGCCACAGCATGTGCGAGGAGACCATGAGCTCCTGCCTGCAGATGGGCGGCCAGGCCCAGATGCAGATCATGCGCGCGGTCATGGACTGCGCCGAGATGACGCGTATGTGCGCCGACATGATGATGCGCCGCTCGCCGCTGTCGGCCGAGATGTGCGCGATGTGCGCCCGGGCCTGCGACATGTGCGCCGAGGCGTGTATGTCCATGCCGGACGACGCCCAGATGATGCGCTGCGCCGAGGCGTGTCGCCGCTGTGCCGAGACGTGCCGGTCGATGTCGGCCGCCACGATGTGAGGACCGCCTCACAGCAGTCGGGGGCACCCCGTGGGTGCCCCCGACGCATGCCGGTGCTCAGTTGCCCGAGACGGTGACCGTCTCGTCGTTCTTCAGCTGGTTGACCAGCGTCTTCACCTTCGCGGTGTCCCACTGGAGATTGCCGTTCGCCGAGTTGCCCGCGATCGGCATGTTCATCGACTTGCCCTCGCCGCCGCTGACGCCCTTCATCGCCCAGAACATCGACGCCAGGTCGAACAGGCCCATGTCCTTGTCGACCACGAGCGAGTCCAGGCCCGCGCCCATGGTCGGGTACAGCTTGAACGGGTTGAGGATCGTGCTCGGGGTGGCGACCTGGTTGGCCAGCGCGGAGAGGAACTTCTGCTGGTTCTTCGTGCGGTCCAGGTCGGAGCCGGCGAGCGCGTAGCGGGTACGGACGAAGGCGAGGGCCTGCTCGCCGTTGAGGGTCTGCTTGCCCTTCTTCAGATCCGCGCCCGACTTGGTGTCCTTGATGTCCTGCGGGATGTCCATCTCGACACCGCCGACCGCGTCCACGATGTTCGCGAAGCCGCCGAAGCCGATCTCCACGTAGTGGTCGATGTGCAGGCCGGTGTTGGCCTCGACGGTGCGGACCAGCAGTTCGGGGCCGTCCTCCGCGTACGCCGCGTTCAGCTTCGTCTGGCGTCCGGTGGCCGGGTAGAGCTTGCCGGAGTCGGAGCCCTTGTACGACGGGATCGTGACGTTCGAGTCACGCGGCAGCGAGATCAGCGTCGGGCCGTTGCCACCGGTGTGCAGGATCATCATCGAGTCCGTGCGCTTGCCCTCGGCGGACCCGGTGTGCAGCTTCTTCTTCTCCTCGGCCGACATGCCCGCGCGGCTGTCGGAGCCGACGATCAGGTAGTTCGTGCCCTCGCCCGCCTCCGGCCGGTCGATGACCTTCGACAGGTCGACGTCGCGGTTGAGCTTGGAGTCGGCCCAGAAGTAGGTGCCGACGCTCGTCACGACCAGCAACGTCACGAGCGTGATGGCCGTCACCTTGATGCGGCGGCGCCAGTTCGGCGCGGGGCGCGGCTCGTACATCCCGTCGCCCGGACCGCCAGGTCCTCTGCCGCCGGGTGAGCCGTAGACCTGGCCGGTGTTGTAGCCGCTGTCGTAGCCGTCGCCGGGGCCGTATCCGCCGCCGTCCACGTACGACGGCTGCTGCGGCACGCCGCCCTGGTACGGCGGGGCGCCGCCGTAGCCGGCCTGCCCGGGCGATGCCGCCGGACCGCGGCGGACCTGCCGCATGACACGGGCGCTCTCGGGCTGTGCGCTCGAGCTGCCGCGTCCGTAGCGGTTGCCGCGGTTGTCACCGGAGAATCCCTCGGGCCAATCATTCATGCGCCCCAGTGTGCAGGTCCCGGTAGTACGCCATACAAGAGTCGTCGGAAAATCAGAGCACGGCTGTGGCGAAGCTGACACAAAACCCCCTCATACCGCCTCGGCATAAGGTAGGGGCCATGACAGACCAGGCCCCAGCTGCGGATTCCGGCACTGCGGATATCCCGGGCAAGCCGACTTCGGCGTCCCGCACCACCCTCAGCCACATCATGACCCACAACGACACCAACCTTCTGGGGACGGTGCACGGTGGCGTGATCATGAAGCTGGTGGACGACGCGGCGGGTGCCGTGGCCGGGCGGCACTCCGGCGGGCCGGCGGTGACGGCGTCCATGGACGAGATGGCGTTCCTGGAGCCGGTCCGCGTCGGTGACCTGGTCCACGTCAAGGCGCAGGTCAACTGGACCGGCCGCACCTCCATGGAGGTCGGCGTCCGCGTCCTGGCCGAACGCTGGAACGAGTCCGCCCCGCCCACGCAGGTCGGCTCGGCCTACCTCGTCTTCGCGGCCGTCGACGCCGACGGCAAGCCCCGCCGGGTCCCCCCGGTCCTCCCGGAGACCGAACGCGACAAGCGCCGCTACCAGGAGGCCCAGATCCGCCGCACCCACCGCCTGGCCCGCCGCCGGGCGATCATGGAGCTGCGGGAGAAGCGGGCGGCGGAGGGGTTCGAGGACTGAGTGAGCCTCCCGCGGAACGGGAGGCTCACCAGCTGACGCAGGGGCCTGTTACGGCAGGTTGCGCGCCATCACGATGCGCTGGACCTGGTTCGTGCCCTCGTAGATCTGGGTGATCTTGGCGTCGCGCATCATGCGCTCCACCGGGTAGTCGCGCGTGTAGCCGTACCCGCCGAGGAGCTGGACGGCGTCCGTGGTGGCCTCCATCGCCACGTCCGAGGCGAAGCACTTGGCGGCGGCGCCCAGGTAGGTGAGGTCGGCGTCGCCGCGCTCGGAGGCGGCGGCGGCCTGGTAGGTCAGGGCGCGGGCGGCCGAGATCTTCATGGCCATGTCGGCGAGCATGAACTGGATGCCCTGGAAGTCGGCGATCGGCTTGCCGAACTGCTTGCGCTCCTTGACGTAGCCCTTGGCGTAGTCGAGGGCGCCCTGGGCGATGCCGAGGGCCTGGGCGGCGATGGTGATGCGGGTGTGGTCGAGGGTCTTCATCGCCGTGGCGAAGCCGGTGCCCTCCTCGCCGATCATGCGGTCGGCGGGGATGCGGACGTTGTCGAGGTAGACCTCGCGGGTCGGGGAGCCCTTGATGCCGAGCTTCTTCTCCGGGGCGCCGAAGGAGACGCCCTCGTCGGACTTCTCGACGACGAAGGCGGAGATGCCTTTCGAGCGCTTGGCCGGGTCCGTGACCGCCATCACCGTGTAGTACTCGGACTCGCCCGCGTTGGTGATCCAGCGCTTCACGCCGTTGAGGATCCAGTGGTCGCCGTCGCGGACGGCCTTCGTCTTCATGCCGGCGGCGTCGGAGCCGGCGTCCGGCTCGGACAGGCAGTACGAGAACATGCCGTCGCCCTTGGCGAGCGGGGCCATGTACTTCTTCTTCAGCTCCTCGGAGCCGGAGAGGATCACCGGGAGCGAACCCAGCTTGTTCACCGCGGGGATGAGGGAGGAGGAGGCGCAGACGCGTGCGACTTCCTCGATCACTATGACGGTGGCGAGCGCGTCGGCGCCCGAGCCGCCGTACTCCTCGGGTACGTGCACGGCGTGCAGGTCGTTCGCGACCAGCGCCTCGAGTGCCTCGCGCGGGAAGCGGGCCTCCTCGTCCACCGCGGCGGCGTACGGCGCGATCTTCGCCTCGGCCAGTGAGCGGACGGCGTCGCGGAGCATGTCGTGCTCCTCGGACGGGCGGTACAGGTCGAAGTCAGCCGATCCGGCCAAGGTCTCTCACGCTCCAAAACGCTGCGATGGTGGCGCTAACTACCGTTAAGTAATCAAAAGTTTATGGGGTCGCCCACGGGAGGGATACGTGACCTAGACGACAGCGGGAAAGTTGCCCCGTGAAGCACGCTCCCATGCCCCGGATATGCTCGGGCGCGCACCTGCCGTAGACCCCTGGAGCACCCATGGCCCTGAAGATCACCGTGATCGGCACCGGTTATCTCGGCGCGACACACGCGGCGGCCATGGCCGAGCTCGGCTTCGAGGTGCTCGCCCTCGACGTCGTGCCGGAGAAGATCGAGAAGCTGGAGCGCGGCGAGGCCCCGATGTACGAGCCGGGGCTCGACGAGCTGCTGCGGCGGCATGTCGCGGGGATCGAGGGCGCCAGCGGCCGGCTGCGTTTCACCCAGGACTGGGCCGAGGTCGGCGCGTTCGGCGATGTGCACTTCGTCTGTGTGAACACCCCGCAGCGGCACGGCGAGTACGCCTCCGACATGAGTTACGTCGACTCCGCGTTCGCCTCGCTCGCGCCGCATCTGCACGGCCCGGCCCTGGTCGTCGGCAAGTCGACCGTGCCCGTCGGCACCGCCGACCGGCTGGCGGCCTACCTGTCCGCGCACGCGCCGGCCGGCGAGGACGCCGAGCTGGCGTGGAACCCGGAGTTCCTGCGCGAGGGCTTCGCCGTCAAGGACACGCTGCACCCCGACCGCATCGTGGTCGGCGTGCGCAGCGAGCGCGCCGAGAAGCTGCTGCGCGAGGTGTACGCCACGCCGATCGCCGAGGGCTCGCCGTTCGTGGTGACCGACTTCCCGACCGCCGAGCTGGTGAAGACCTCCGCGAACTCCTTCCTCGCCACGAAGATCTCGTTCATCAACGCCATGGCGGAGGTGTGCGAGGCCGCGGGCGGTGACGTGGCCAAGCTGGCGGAGGCCATCGGCTACGACGACCGGATCGGCAAGAAGTTCCTGCGGGCCGGGATCGGCTTCGGCGGCGGCTGTCTGCCGAAGGACATCCGGGCCTTCATGGCGCGCGCCGGCGAGCTGGGCGCGGACCAGGCGCTGACCTTCCTGCGGGAGATCGACTCCATCAACATGCGCCAGCGCGGGCAGATGGTCGAGCTGACCCGGCAGGCGCTGGGCGGCGGGCCGTTCCTGGGCAAGCGCGTCGCGGTCCTGGGCGCGACCTTCAAGCCCGACTCGGACGACGTCCGGGACTCCCCCGCGCTGAACGTCGCCGGGCAGATCCACCTCCAGGGCGGCCAGGTCACGGTCTACGACCCCAAGGGCATGGACAACGCCCGCCGCGTCTTCCCGACCCTCGGCTACGCCGACTCGGCGCTGGAGGCGGTGCGCGGCGCGGACATCGTGCTGCACCTGACGGAGTGGCGGGAGTTCCGGGAGCTGGACGAGGAGGCGCTCGGCGAGGTCGCCGCGGCCCGGGTCATCCTCGACGGGCGCAACGCCCTCAACCCGGAGCGCTGGCGCAAGGCCGGGTGGACGTACCGGGCGATGGGTCGGCCGACCGCCTGAGCCCATGGCCGGGTCGCGGTCGGCCCCTCGAATTCGGACCGGGTTCCATGAATTCCGGACGGCTTTGCGGGAGATTCGGGAATTCTCGCGGGAACGGTGAAGAGCCGAGCGGATCCACGGGGATTTTCTGTGCGCATTCCGCCGTCGCACCCGGCCGCCGAGGCCGCGCTCGGGGCAGGTGCCCCAAGGATCGGCAGTCCCCTCCGGCCTCGACATACGCCGCCGCCCTCGAAATCATCAATATGAGTTCGAATTCCATTCGAGCAGCACGCGGAATCGACCGTTCTCACGGGCCTGCCCATCAGGAGAGAGGGTCAGGAAACAATCGATTAACCGACGCGTAGTTGCACGGAATCCCCCCTCCACTCCACTGGTCGTCATTCGCCACACCTTCCATTGGCTTGACCTGACCATGCCAGGAGTGCCCCATGCCCTTGTTCTCCCGGGCGGAGTGGCCGCGGGATCACCGCGACGAGTTGGTGGCCGGCGCGCTCGTCGGCGCCGTGGTCATCGTGCTGGGTTACGCGTCGGGCATCGGTGCCCCCTCCGCCTCCGGCAGCACGCAGACCGCCGCTCCCCCGACAGCACCGCCCGCGGCCACCGCGCCGGCGAACCCCACACCGGCCGCGCCGGGCGGCCCCGGCGTATCGGATCCGGGCACCGGGGCGGGCCAAGTCCCCATCGGCAGCGGCCCGTTGCCCGGGTACGGCGGAATCGGCGCGGGCGCCGGCTACGGCACCGGCGGCGCGGACGGCTCCGGGCACATGGGCCATACGCCCTCCCAGCCCGCCCCGCCCTCCGGCACCGGTTCCCCCTCCCCCACGCCCACGCCCAGCCCGTCGGGGTCCGCCCCGGCCGACGGTGACACCTGCGAGGACGGCGAGGTCACCCTCGTACAACCGCTCCTCGGCGGGCTCACCGAGCCCGTGTTCGGGCTGCTCGACGGCGCGGACGAGACGCCCACGCCGCAGCCCTCCCCCTGTGTCGGCCTGGCCCCGGCCGGCAGCCTCCTCGGCGGCATCGCGTCCCCCGGGCCGGAGGCGACCCCGTGACCACGACCGTCCGCCGCGCCCTGCTCCTGCTCCTGCTCACCCCGCTCCTCTACGTCCTGGCCGGAGCGCCCCAGGCCGCCTTCGCCCACACGGAGCTGGTCTCGTCCTCCCCGAAGGACGGGGCGGACCTGGCGAAGGCCCCCGGCCACCTCACCCTCACCTTCGACGAGGCCGTCGACCTCGCCGACGTCCGTGTGCTGACGGTGGGCGGCGACCGGCTGCCGGTGTCCCGTGCGCCGGGCGGCGGGACCGACGCCGTGCGGGTCGCACTCCCCGCCCGGGAGCACGGTGAGCTCGCCGTCATGTGGTCCGTGGTCGACGCGGAGGACGGACACGCCTCCTCCGGCCGGATCGCCCTCACCATCGGCGCACCGGCCGCGAAGACCGGCGGCGAGGCCGCCGCCTCCGCTCCCGCACCCTCGCCCTCGCTGCGCAAGGCCCTCGTCGCCGCCCGCTGGGCCGGTTATCTCGCGCTGGCCCTGTTCGTCGGCGGCCTCGCCTTCGTCGTGCTGCTGTGGCCGCGCGGCGCGGCCGAGCCGCGGTCCCGGGCGCTGCTCGTGCTCGCCTGGACGGTCGGGCTGCTGGCCACCGTCGCAAGCATCGGCCTCCAGGGGGCCTACGGCACGCTCGGCGGACTGCGGGACGCGCTGCGCCCGACGACGTACGCCGATCTGCTGGCCACCGAGCCCGGGGTCGTGCTCGCCGCCCGCGCTCTGGTGTGGGTGCTGGCAGCCGTGGTGCTCGGCGCCCTGCTCCAGGGCGGGGCCCGCACCTCCCGCTCCCCGGGCTGGCGGGTGGGCGCCCTCGCGGTGACGTTCGGGCTGCTGCGGACCACCGGCATGACGGGACACAGCTCCGAGGGCCCCGAGCCCACGTGGGGTGCCGTCGCCGACTTCGTCCATCTGCTCGGCGCCTCGCTGTGGATCGGCGGGCTGGCCGTCCTCGCGCTGGCCGTGCTGCCGCGCCGGCGAGCCAGCGAGCTGGCGGTGGTGGTGCCGGGTTACTCACGCCTCGCGGCGGTGAGCGTCACCGGGATCGTCGGCGCCGGGCTGGTGCTCGCCTGGCAGGTGGTGGGGTCGTACGACGCCCTGCTGCACACCTCGTACGGGCAGCTGCTGCTGCTGAAGACGGGCGTGCTCGGGGCCGTCCTGCTCGCCGCGTTCGCGAGCCGCCAGTGGGTGCGCACCCGCCTCGATCTCGCCGTGCTGCTGCGCGGCGACGCCGCCACCGTGCGGCCCTTCGGTTACTCGGTCGCGGCCGAGACGGGGCTCGTCCTCGTCGTGCTCGCCGTGACGAGTCTGCTGGTCACGGCCGACCCCGGCCGTTGAACTCCCCCCAAGCACAAGGAGCAGAAGTGAAACGAAAGAACGAGAGCGACGAGACCGGTCAGGGGCAGCGCAGGCCGCCCGCCGGGAACCGGGGTCTGCTGGTCGCCGGGCTCGGTGCGGCGCTGGCCGCCGTGCTCAGCCTCGGGCTGTTGAGCGCGGTCTCCGGTTCCACGCCGGCCGGCTCGGAGCAGGACACGGGCGCGGCTCAGGCGCCCGTGGCCGCCGCCGAGGCACGGCCCGCCGCCGCCAAGGCCGACCACCAGGTCGACATCATGGGCAACAAGTTCGGCGACGGGAAGCAACTCGTCGTCGAGGTCGGCCAGACCGTCCGGTGGACCAACCACGACAGCGTGCCGCACACGGTCACCACCACCAAGGCCCCGGTGAAGTTCGACTCGGGGACGCTGGAGCAGGGCGACTCCTGGTCGTACACCTTCACCAAGGCGGGGACGTACGAGTACTACTGCGCCGTACACCCGGACATGGTGGCATCGGTGAAGGTCGTCGAGGGCTCCGGCGGCGGTGGCGGCGGATCGACGCCCGCCCCCACGCCCACGCCCACACCCACACCCACGGCTCCGCCGACGACCGGCCCCACGTCCGCTCCCCCCTCGTCACCGGCCCCCACGCCGACTCCCACGGGCGGTACCGGCGGTGGCGGCTCCGGTGGCGACGAGCAGTGCACCAGCGTCCAGAACGTGCTGCTGCCGATCCTCCAGCACCTCTACGTGGCACACCTGGAGCGGTCCCCGGGCGAGCAGGTGCAGGACGCACTCGCGCTCGACTCGTACATCAAGATGCACACGGTGTGGGTCGAGAGCATCCTCAAGCCCGCCGTCGAAGGCGGCGGCACGGTGCTCGACGACACCCTCAGCGTGCTGCTGAACCACGTCAACAAGGCACATCTGGAGGAATCGCTCGGACAGCAGGTCACGGACCTGCTCAACCCCGACAGCTACGTGAAGATGCACACCGTCTGGGCCGGGCAGATGCTCACGCCCACCACGGACTTCCTCACGAACAACTGCTGACGGGACAGAGGTGGGCGCCGCTCCGGCCGGGGCTCAGCCGGCCGGAGCGGCGCCCGCTCCATTCTCCACACCATCGCCATGCTTCGGGAACCGCCTTCCAAGGAGACCGGGATGACGACCGTCACCCTGCCCACCGTCCCTCCCCCGCCACAGCCGCCCGGCGGCTCCGGCCGCCGGCTGCCGCTGCCCGGCCGGTACACCGTGGCCCCCGGCCGCTCGCTCACCGAACTCACCGCCTGGTACGGACCGCTGCCGGTCCTGCGCCGTCGCGTCACGCTCGGCGATGCGTCCCTCACCGTGCCGGAGGAAACCGAACGCCCCTCGTTCCGGTACGAGTTCGACGACCGCCGGTTTTCCGCCGTGCTCACCTCGGAGCAGGTCGACGAGGTCCACGGCCGTCTGCAGGTCACCGGCGACCTCGACCTGAACGGCTTGACCTTCCCCGTCCTGCTGCGGCTGCGGGTGGTCGAGCGGGCCGACGACCGGCTGCTGGTCGTGGGGCACGCACGGCTGCCGTACCGGCTGCTGCGGCGCGCCACCGGGTTCCGGCTGCCGTGGCGCCGGCCGGCCACCCGGCTGCGGCTGCTGGTCGCGGCGGAGTTCGCGTGAGGGCGGCCCGGCGGACGGCCCGGGGTGCCGCCGTGTCCGCCGTCCTGACGCTCCTCGCCCTGCCGCTGCTGCCGGCCGGGCAGGCGTCGGCGGCCTCGTACAGCGTGACGATGAAGGGGTACGCCTTCTCGCCCGCGAGCCTGAGCGTCCCAGCCGGGTCCACGGTGACCTGGACCAACCAGGACACGGCGCCGCACGACGTGAAGACCACCTCGGGCCCGGTCCCGATCCACTCCCCGATGCTCGACAAGGGACAGAGCTGGAGCTTCACGTTCACCACGGCCGGGTCGTACGGCTACGTCTGCACCGTCCACCCGAACATGACGGCCGGGATCACGGTCCGCGCGGCGACGACGGCGGCACCGACGGCGCACGAGCACCACACCGGCTCCTCCTCGGGACACCGGGCGACCGCGCCGAGCCGGACCACGCCGAGCAGCAGGCCGCCGACGATGCGCATGCCGTCCTCGTCGCCGTCCTCCGCCACGTCCGGCGCCCCGGCGGCCGCGGGCCGGTCACCGCAGGCGTCCCCGCCGTCCCCGGCCGCACAGGCCGCGCAGCAGCCGCAGACGCAGACGACGGCCTCCACCACCCGCCCCCTCGACCCGCTGCTCGTGCTGACCGGCATCGTCGCCGGTGTCGCGGTGCTGTGCCTGCTCCTGGTCGGCTCCCGGGCGTCGGCTCCCCAGGCGCCCCGGGCACCCCGCGAGGAGGAAGCCTAGGTCAGCCCTTCGCCCGGTACCGGCGCATCTTCGCCCGGGCCCCGCACACCTGCATCGAGCACCAGCGGCCCCGGCCGGCCGGGCTGCGGTCGTAGTACGCCCAGAGGCAGTCGGCCGCCTCGCAGGCCTTGAGCCGGGTCCAGGTGCCGGCGACCAGGGCCTCGGCGACGGCGGCGGCGACACGGGAGAGCAGGGGGCCCTCGTCGGCCGGGGCGAGGGCCGCCGAGCCGTCCCGCCCGTCGACCGCCACCAGCAGCGGCGCCCCGGCCAGCAGGTCGCCCAGCGGGATCACCTCGCGGTGCGGCGGGTGGCCCGCGTGGGCGAGCAGGACCACGCGCAGGGACTCACGCAGCGCGCGGGCGTCCTCGGCCTCGTCCCGCGTGATCCCGAAGCGTGCCCGGCCCTCCGCCGTGTCCAGCGAGTCGGCACCCGACTCGACGTCCAGCGTGTTCACCAGGGCCTCGACCAGGGCCAGGCCGCCGGGCGCGGGCGCTCTCTCCGTCATGGCTGGACCGTACCTCTCGCGTTTTCCCTTGCGAGGTTACCGCCAATGCGGGAGCATGCAGTAACGGTTACCGGTTACCCGACCTATGAAGGTAACCCGCGAAGGTAACAGCCGCTTCAAGGAGGAAGCCATGGCTCTCGCCAAGCTGGATGTCGTCGTCCTGGACTGTCCCGACCCGCGCGCACTGGCCGGTTTCTACGCCGAGGTGCTCGGCGGCACTCCCACGGTGGAGGCCGACGACTCGGGCGAGTGGGTCGACCTGAAGGTGCCGGGCGGAGCGGCACTGGCCTTCCAGGAGTCCCCCGGGTACGTGCCGCCGAAGTGGCCGTCGCCCGACGGCTCGCAGCAGTTCCATCTCGACCTGGTCGTGGAGGACCTGGACGCGGCCGAGAAGGGCGTGCTGGCGCTCGGCGCGAAGCCGCTGGACGCCGAGGACCGGACGCGGACGTTCCGGGTTTACGCCGATCCGGCCGGGCACCCGTTCTGCCTCTGCGCCTGCTGACACCCGGAGGCCCCATGCCTGCTGTGGCACGTTTCCGTTCCGTCGTCGTCGACTGCCCCGACCCGCGCGAGCTGGCCCGTTTCTACGCGCAGGTCGGGGGCGGCACGCCCGAGGACGACAACCCCGACTGGGTGGTGCTGCGGATCCCCGACGGGCCGCGGCTCGCCTTCCAGCGCTCACCCGGATACACCCCGCCGGAGTGGCCCCGGGCCGACCGCAACGCCCAGCAGTTCCACCTGGACTTCGACGGCGGGTCGACCTGGGAGGAGATCGACGCGGCCGAGGAGCGGGTGCTGGCGCTCGGGGCGCGGGTGCTGGACCGGGAGGACTACGAGAAGAAGGACTTCCGGGTGTACGCCGACCCGGCGGGGCATCCGTTCTGCCTGTGCCGGATCGAGCACACCGTCTGAGTCACCTGCCGGTCACCCGTCCAGCTCGGAGATGGTCGCCGTCGACGGCTCGCGCCGCTGCCGGGCGGCGCGGGCGGTGAAGTCGGCGCCGCACAGCACCCGCTGGACGTTGCCCCAGGTCAGCAGGGCCACGTCGGCCTCGTCCCAGCCGCGCCGCAGCAGCTCGGCGATCAGTCGCGGATAGCAGGAGGTGTCGCCGAGTTCCTGCGGGTGGGCCGAACCCGAGTCGTACGTGCCGGACAGTCCGACGCACTGCGCACCGGCCACGCCCCGGATGTGGTCGAGGTGATCGGCGACGTCGCGGACGGTCGGGCCGGTCTGCTCCGCGGTCAGCGGCACCAGGCACAGCCCCTTGGCCGCGCCCAGCTCCGCCAGCAGCTCGTCGGGGAGGTTGACCGGGTGGGGGCGCAGCGCCCGGGCGGCGGAGCGGCTGAACAGCACGGGCGCCCGGGACAGGCTCAGCACCCGGCGGACGGTCGGCACGGAGGCACCGGAGAGGTCCGCGATCACGCCGATCCGGTTCATCTCGCGCACGACCTCCTCGCCGAACCGCGTCAGTCCCGCCTCGCTCGCCCAGGACACTCCGGTCAGCGTCAGCACGCGCAGGCCGAGGAAGTGCAGCTGGCGCAGGATGCCCAGCGAGTCGCCCACGGCCGAGGCCCCGGCGGGACCGAGGAGCACGGCGACGCGGCCGCAGTTGCGGGCGTCCGCGACCTGCCCCGCCGTGGAGGCCGGACGCAGCCCCTCGTCGCAGGTCCGGGCGATGGTCTTGGCCAGGTCCAGCTGCTCCAGGGTGGCGCCGACGGCCCGGTCGCCGTCCAGGCCCTCGGGCAGGTGCAGCGACCAGAACAGCGCGCCCACATGCCCGCGGCGCAGGCGGGGCACGTCCGTGTCGACGGTGCTCTCGCCCTCCTCCAGGTCGTAACAGGACAGGCGCTTGAGCGCCCAGGGCAGTCCGTTGTAGCCGTCGGCCACGGGGTGGACGGCGAGGATGGCGTGGGCCCGGGCCATCGGTGCGTCGTCCGGATCGGAGACGGGCTCATAGGGCTCCGCCGACTCCGCCGCCATGGCGGCCTCGTCGGGGTACGACTGGGACAGATCGTCGAATTCGCCGGCCGCGGCTGTGGGGCGCAGGTCGTCCTGGAGGTCTGCCATGGCGGCTCCGTGCGGTCGTTCGTAAGGTACGGTCACCGTCGCACGGAGCGCTGAGGGGTTCCTGGTGGGCGGCGCGTTCGGAGTACGGCCCGGACCTCGTGCGGCGACGCTCTCAGGGCACCCGGGCCGCCTCGATCACCTCGTCCAGGGTGTCCCGGGAGCGGATCAGGTCGGCGATCATCCGGTCGATGCGGGCACGCTCGGCCGTGAGCTCGGCGACCAGGTTGGGCGTGGCGCGAACCGAGGGCCCGCCGTCCGTGTCCCGCATGCACGGCAGCAGCTGGACGATCTTCTCGCTGCACAGCCCCGCGGCGAACAGCTCCTGGATCCGGATGACCCGGTCCACGGCCGCCTCCGGGTACTCCCGGTGTCCGCCGGGCGTCCGCTCGGCGGTGAGCATGCCCTGCTTCTCGTAGTAGCGCAGCGACCGCTCGCTGACATTGGTGCGCCGGGCCAGTTCACCGATCCGCACGTCCCACTCCCGGGCTTGATTCTGACATGGGTGTCAGGTTCTAGCGTACGGGCATGACGCAGCACACGACAGCACTCTTCGAACCGGCTCGTCTCCCCGGGCTGGACCTGCCCAACCGTCTGGTGATGGCGCCCCTGACCCGCAACCGGGCCGGGGCCGACGGCACCCCGACCGCGCTCATGGCCACGTACTACGCCCAGCGCGCCTCCGCCGGGCTGATCATCGCCGAGGCCGCGACGCCGAACGCGGTCGGGCAGACGTACCCGAACATCACCGCCGTCCACAGCCCGGCGCACGTGGCCGGCTGGCGGCAGGTCACGGACGCCGTGCGGGAGGCGGGCGGCCGGATGTTCCTCCAGCTCCAGCACGGCGGCCGGGTCGGCCACCCGGCGACCAGCGGGCTGACACCGGTCGCCCCCTCGCCCGTCCCGCTCCCCGAGACGATCTTCACGCCGGAGGGTCACCTGCCGGCCCCGGTACCGCGGGAGATGACCGCCGAGGACATCCGCACCACCGTCGCGGACTTCGCGAAGGCCGCCCGCAACGCGCTGGACGCCGGGTTCGAGGGCGTGGAGGTGCACTCCGCCAACGGCCATCTCCTCCACCAGTTCCTCGCCCGCAACACCAACCTCCGCACCGACGGCTACGGCGGACCGGTCGCCGCCCGGATCCGGTTCACCGCCGAGGTGACCGAGGCCGTGGCCGCCGAGATCGGGGCGGAGCGGGTGGGTCTGAGGGTCTCCCCCGGCAACACCGTCAACGGCATCGAGGAGGGCGAGACGGAGGAGATCTACCCCGCGCTCGCCGAGCGGCTCGGCGGGCTGGGGCTCGCGTATCTGCACCTGGGGTACGCCGACCCGGACACGCCGGTGTTCCGCAAGGTGCGCGCCGGCTGGCCCGGGGTGATCGTCGCCAACCCGGTCCTGAAGGAGATCTCCACGGACGGTGTGCTCCGGGCGTCCGAGGAACTGCTGGCCGCCGGGGCCGACGTGATCGCGCTCGGCCGGCCCTTCCTCGCCAACCCCGACCTGGTGACGCGGCTGCGGCTCCGGGCGCCGTTGAACGAGATGCGCGACCGGTACTTCATGTACGTGGGCGGGGCGACCGGCTACACCGACTACCCCGCCCTCGACGCTCAGCCGTCGAGCGACTCGATCGTCGCGTTCGACGGCGACCGCGTGGCCTGAAGCCCGCGTGCCACGTCCTCGGCCGCGTCCAGCACCCGTACCGCGTTCTTCCAGGTCAGCTTGGCCAGGTCGGCCTTCGACCAGCCGCGGTCCAGCAGCTCCGCGAGCAGTTTCGGGTAGCCGGAGACGTCGTCCAGGCCGTCGGGGGTGAACGCCGTGCCGTCGTAGTCGCCGCCGATGCCGAGGTGGTCGATGCCGGTGACCTCGCGCATGTGGTCCAGGTGATCGGCGACCGTCGCCACCGTCGCCACCGGGCGCGGGTGCCGCTCCTCGAAGGCGCGGTGGACCTTCATGGCCTCCGCGGTGGTGTCGAGGTGGTGGAAGCCGTGGGCGCGCATGTTCTCGTCGGCCTCGGCCGTCCAGTCGACGGCGGCCTGGAGCACGAACTTCGGCACGAACGTCACCATCGCCATGCCGCCGTTGCCGGGCAGCCGCTCCAGGACGTCGTCCGGGACGTTGCGCGGGTGGTCGCACACGGCCCGGGCCGAGGAGTGGGAGAAGATCACCGGGGCGGAGCTCGCGTCGAGCGCGTCGCGCATGGTCGTCGCGGCCACGTGGGAGAGGTCGACGAGCATGCCGAGCCGGTTCATCTCCCGTACGACCTCACGGCCGAAGGCGGTGAGGCCGCCGGCCCTGGGCTCGTCGGTCGCGGAGTCCGCCCAGTCGACGTTGTCGTTGTGGGTGAGCGTGAGGTAGCGCACGCCGAGCCCGTACAGACCGCGCAGGGTGCCCAGGGAGTTGGCGATGGAGTGGCCGCCCTCCGCGCCCATGAGGGAGGCGATCCGGCCCTCCCGGCGTGCGGCCTCCATGTCGGCGGCCGTCAGCGCGGGCCGCAGGTCCTTCGGGTGGCGGTCGAGCAACTGCCGTACGCAGTCGATCTGTTCGAGCGTGGCCGCGACCGGGTCGGGCAGGTCCGTGCGGACGTACACCGACCAGTACTGCGCGCCGACCCCGCCGGCGCGCAGCCGCGGGATGTCGGTGTGCAGGTGGGCGCTCTGGTCGGCGGCGAGATCGCGGGCGTCGAGGTCGTAGCGGACCTGCTCGCGCAGCGCCCAGGGCAGGTCGTTGTGCCCGTCGACGACCGGGAACTCGCTCAGGAGTTCCCGGACTGCCTCCACGGAGGTCATCGTCGTCACTTCCCCGCGCCGAAGCCGAAGCCGCCCGAGCCCTCGACCTTGGAGCGCAGGCGCTTGCCCTTCTCGGTGGCCTGGTCGTTGAGCTCCTGCTGGAAGTCGCGCATGCGGGCGCGCAGTTCGTCGTCGTGCGCGGCGAGGATGCGGGCCGCCAGCAGACCGGCGTTGCGGGCACCGGCGACGGAGACCGTGGCGACCGGGACACCGGCCGGCATCTGCACGATGGACAACAGGCTGTCCATGCCGTCGAGGTACTTCAGCGGCACGGGCACGCCGATGACCGGCAGCGGTGTCACGGAGGCGAGCATGCCGGGCAGGTGGGCGGCGCCGCCGGCCCCGGCGATGATCACCTTGAGTCCGCGTTCGTCGGCCTGCTCGCCGTACGCGACCATCTCGCGCGGCATGCGGTGCGCGGAGACGACGTCGACCTCGTAGGCGATCTCGAACTCGTCGAGGGCCTTGGCGGCGGCCTCCATGACGGGCCAGTCGCTGTCCGACCCCATGACGATGCCAACAACAGGGCTCATTCGGTGATGGTGCCTCTCAGGTAGCCGGCTGCGTGACGGGCGCGCTCCAGCGCGTCGTCCAGGTCGTCGCCGTAGGTGTTGACGTGGCCGACCTTGCGGCCGGGCTTCACGTCCTTGCCGTACATGTGGATCTTGAGCTGCGGGTCGCGGGCCATGCAGTGCAGGTACGCGGAGTACATGTCCGGGTAGTCGCCGCCGAGGACGTTGACCATGACCGTCCACGTCGCGCGCGGGCGCGGGTCGCCGAGGGGCAGGTCCAGGACCGCCCGGACGTGGTTGGCGAACTGGCTGGTGACGGCGCCGTCCATGGACCAGTGGCCGGAGTTGTGCGGACGCATCGCCAGTTCGTTGACGAGGATGCGGCCGTCGCGGGTCTGGAACAGCTCGACGGCGAGGTGCCCGACGACGCCGAGCTCCTTGGCGATGTTCAGCGCCATCTCCTCGGCCCGCAGGGCGAGGGCCTCGTCGAGGCCGGGGGCCGGGGCGATCACCGTGTCGCAGACGCCGTTGACCTGGCGGGACTCGACGACCGGGTAGGCGACGGCCTGACCGTGCGGGGAGCGTACGACGTTGGCGGCGAGCTCGCGGAGGAAGTCGACCTTCTCCTCGGCGAGCACGGGGACGCCGGCCTTGAACGGGTCGGCGGCCTCCTCGACGGAGTCGACGACCCACACGCCCTTGCCGTCGTAGCCGCCGCGGACGGTCTTGAGAACGACGGGGAAGCCGTCCCCCTCCGCCGCGAAGGCGGCCACGTCCTGCGGATCGGAAACGATTCTGTGTCTGGGGCAGGGCACGCCGATCGCGTCGAGCTTCGCGCGCATCACGCCCTTGTCCTGGGCGTGCACGAGCGCGTCGGGGCCGGGACGCACGGGGATGCCGTCCGCCTCCAGGGCCCTGAGGTGCTCGGTGGGCACGTGTTCGTGATCGAAGGTGATCACATCGCACCCGCGTGCGAAGGCGCGCAGCGTCTCCAGGTCGCGATAGTCGCCGACGACGACATCGCTCACGACCTGCGCAGCTGAGTCCTGCGGGGTGTCACTGAGGAGCTTGAACCTGATGCCCAGCGGGATGCCTGCCTCGTGTGTCATACGAGCGAGCTGGCCCCCGCCGACCATGCCGACTACCGGGAACGTCACGCCCCCAGGGTATCGGCCGCGCCGGGGTGGCCGGTTTCCTGTCCCACCCCGGCCCTCCCCGGACCATCTCCGGCCGTCCACCGCCGCCCGCAGGAAGATCGCGCTGGAGGGTGGTTAGCATGGCTGGGTTGACGCCGACCACGGACGGGGGCCTGCACGACCATGGGACATGGTGCCTCGCGGCTCCGACGGCTGGTCCACGAAGTCGCCAAGTTCGGCGCGGTGGGCGGTGCCGGGGTACTCGTCAACCTCCTCGTGTTCAACCTGGTACGGCATGTCACCGACCTCCAGGTGGTGCGCGCGAGCGTCATCGCGACCGTCGTGGCGATCATCTTCAACTACGTCGGCTTCCGCTACTTCACCTACCGCGACCGCGACAAGAGCCGCCGTACGCGGGAAATGAGCCTGTTCCTGCTGTTCAGCGCGATCGGGCTGGTCATCGAGAACGGCATCCTGTACGCGGCCACGTACGGCTTCGGCTGGGACACCCCGCTGCAGAACAACATCTTCAAGTTCCTCGGCATCGGGGTCGCCACTCTGTTCCGCTTCTGGTCGTACCGCAGCTGGGTGTTCCGCGCCCTTCCGGTCCGTGAGGCGGTGGCGGACGCGGAATCGATCCTGAAGGGCGAGCGGGCCAAGCGGTCGCGGGCAGCCCGGCAGCGGGTGCCGTAGGCCCGTTCCACGCCGCGCGTCAGCGGATCATCGGCTCGTCCTCGCCGCCGAGGGACTTCCGGACGGGCGTGCGGGACAGGAACAGGCCGAACACCGGAGGCTTGGTCTGGAGCATCTCCAGGCGGCCGCCGTCCGCTTCCGCCAGGTCGCGGGCCACGGCCAGGCCGATGCCCGTGGAGTTGCGGCCGCTGATGGCCCGCTCGAAGATGCGGGCGCCGAGATCGGCGGGGACCCCGGGGCCCTCGTCCGTGACCTCGATGACGGCCTGGTTGCCGGTGACGCGGGTGCGCAGCGCCACCGTGCCGCCGCCGTGCATCAGGGAGTTCTCGATCAGCGCGGCCAGCACCTGCGCGACCGCTCCCGGTGTGCCCACGGCCTCGAGGTGCCGCTTGCCGGAGCTGACGATCGCCCGGCCCGCGCTGCGGTAGGCGGGGCGCCACTCGGCGAGCTGCTGCTGGATGACCTCGTCGAGGTCGAAGGTCACGGCGGAGCCGGTACGCGGATCGCGGGAGTTGGTCAGCAGCCGCTCGACGACGTCCGTGAGCCGTTCGACCTGGGTCAGCGCGATCGTCGCCTCCTCCTTCACCGTGTCCGGGTCGTCGGTGAGGGTGATCTCCTCCAGCCGCATGGACAGCGCGGTGAGCGGCGTCCGCAGCTGGTGGGAGGCGTCCGCGGCCAACCGCCGCTCGGCGGTGAGCATGCGCGCGATGCGCTCGGCCGAGCCGTCCAGCACGTCCGCGACCCGGTCCAGCTCGGGCACGCCGTACCGCTTGTGCCGCGGGCGCGGGTCGCCCGAGCCGAGCCGCTCGGCCGTCTCCGCGAGGTCGGTCAGCGGCGACGCCAGTCGGTTCGCCTGGCGGACCGCCAGCAGCACCGCGGCCACCACGGCGAGCAGCGCCACGAGCGCGATGATCAGCAGGGTGCGGCCGACCTCGCGGGTCACCGAGGAGCGCGGCTCCTGGACGGTGACCGTCTCGCCCTCCTCGCCGGGCGCGGTGGCGCTGATGACGTCACCGGACGGCTTGGAGCCGACCTCGATGGGCGCTTCCCCGGGGATCCGGATCACCGCGTAGTAGCGGTTCTGGGTGACCTGCTCGCGCAGCACGTCCGCGTCGACCTGCTGCGCCCCGAAGAGCCGGCTGTCGACGATGCTGGCCAGCCGGACCGCTTCGGACTCCACCCGCTCCTGGGCGCTGTTGCTGATCGTCCTGGTCTCGACGATGACGAGGGAGACGCCGAAGACGGCGATCACGACGAGCACCACGGCGAGCGTGGACTGGATCAGTCGGCGGCGCATGTCCTGTTACCCGTGCCTACCCGTGCCTGCCCCGCGGCTCAGCTCTTCTCGAAACGGAAGCCCACACCGCGCACCGTGGCGATGTACCGGGGGTTGGCCGCGTCGTCGCCGAGCTTCTTGCGCAGCCAGGAGATGTGCATGTCGAGGGTCTTGGTCGACGACCACCAGGTGGTGTCCCAGACCTCGCGCATCAGCTGGTCGCGGGTGACGACCCGGCCCGCGTCGCGCACCAGCACCCGCAGCAGGTCGAACTCCTTGGCGGTGAGCTGGAGCTCCTCCTCGCCCATCCAGGCGCGGTGCGACTCGACGTCGATCCGCACGCCGTGGGTGGCGGGCGGCTGCTGCGGCTCGGCGGCGCCGCGGCGCAGCAGGGCGCGGACGCGGGCGAGCAGCTCGGCGAGCCGGAACGGCTTGGTGACGTAGTCGTCGGCGCCCGCGTCGAGCCCGACGACGGTGTCCACCTCGTCGGCGCGGGCGGTCAGGATGAGGATCGGGATGCTGTGGCCTTCGCCGCGCAGACGGCGGGCCACCTCCAGACCGTCCATGCCGGGCAGACCCAGGTCGAGCACGACCAGGTCGACGCCACCCTGCATTCCGGCGTCGAGGGCGGTGGGTCCGTCCTCACGCACCTCGACCTCGTAGCCCTCCCGGCGCAGAGCACGGGCGAGAGGCTCCGAGATGGACGCGTCGTCCTCGGCGAGCAGTACACGGGTCATGAGGTGATGGTAGACCTGCAAGCCCCTGAGCTGGGGTGTGACCGGAAGCCTTGATTCTTACCCGCGGCAAACCCGTTTCTTACTTTCTGCGGGTACGCGTACAAACCTCTGCCTGTGGGGTGCCATCTTGGTAAGGACCTTGGAAACAGTGCTTACGGTTCCCCCAACACCTGTGATCCGTGTCTCAAGTCCTTCCATATGCGGCGGTGTCCTGCCGTATGGTGAATCAACGCCTGTAGCACCACGGCGACCTTCGGAGGCTGTTTGCCCCTGGAGGTCTCTTTTGTGTGCGGACTCGCGTGCGGGCTGGTGCCCGCCAGCCCGAACCTGAAACGAACTGTGGCCGGGCCTCGTCGTGCGGATACGCGCGTAGAGGCGTGGATCCCGGTGGCGACCGCCCATCCGCTCCGTGACCCGGAGCGGACGCCCGTAGGCGGCGGGCGGACGGCCGTACGCACCGGTGCCGCAGCCCCCCACCGGGCGCACCACCGCTGCTGCGGAGCGCGTCCCGACCAGCAAGGAACGACCATGGCGTCCAGCCTGACGAAGGACTCGGCCCGCCCGGGCACCCCCGGCTCCGAGAAGACCTTCTTCGGCCACCCCCGCGGACTGGCCACTCTGTTCATGACCGAGATGTGGGAGCGGTTCAGCTTCTACGGCATGCGGGCCCTGCTCGTCGTGTACCTGCTCTCCGGCGGGCCCGACGCCAAGAAGGGCAGCGTGGGCGGCGGGCTCGGGATGGACCTCGCCACCACCACGGCGATCTACTCCGTCTACCTGTCGATGGTGTACCTGCTCGCCATGCCGGGCGGCTGGCTCGGTGACCGGGTCTGGGGCCCGCGCAAGACCGTGACCATCGCGGCCGTCACGATCATGTCGGGCCACCTCGTGCTGGCCCTGCCCGGCGGCCAGGCACCCTTCTTCGCCGGTCTGGCCCTGGTGGCACTCGGCTCCGGCCTGCTCAAGGCCAACATCTCCACCATGGTCGGCCACCTCTACGACGGCCCGGACGACCCCCGCCGCGACGGCGGCTTCACGATCTTCTACATGGGCATCAACATGGGTGCCTTCTTCGCGCCGCTGATCATCGGCACGGTCGGCCAGCAGGTGAGCTGGCACCTGGGCTTCGGCCTCGCCGCGGTCGGTATGGCCATCGGTCTCGTGGCCTTCCTCGTCGGCACCCGGAACCTGAGCCCGCAGAGCAACCTCGTGCCCAAGCCGCTGGCGGCCGAGGAGCGCGCGTCCTGGCTGCGCAAGGGTCTGCTCTGGCTGGCCGTCGCGGCGGTCTTCTACGGCGTCGTCGGCCTCACCGGCCACTTCACCCTCAACTGGGCGATGATCCCGCTCACGGTGATCGGCCTGATCATCCCGGCCGGTGTGCTGATCCGCATCAAGCGGGACAAGGAGCTCAGCGCGGTCGAGCAGTCGAAGATGACCGGCTACATCTGGTTCTTCGTCGCTGCCGCCGTCTTCTGGATGATCTACGACCAGGGCGGCTCCACGGTCCAGGCGTTCGGTGAGACGAAGGCCTCCGGCTCGCTGCTCGGCTTCGACTTCCCGTCGTCCTGGTACCAGTCGCTGAACCCGGTGTTCATCATGGCCCTGGCCCCGGTCTTCGCCTGGTTCTGGCTGTGGCTGAACCGCAAGGGCAAGGAGCCGAGCACGGTCGCCAAGTTCGCCGCGGCGCTGTTCTTCGTCGGTGTCTCGTTCTTCTTCTTCCTGCTGCCGCTGGGCATGGCCGGCGGTGACACGCTGGTCAGCCCGATGTGGCTGGTGGGCATCTACCTGATCCAGACCGTCGGTGAGCTGTGCCTCTCGCCGGTCGGCCTGTCGGTGACCACGAAGATGGCCCCGGCCAAGTACGCCAGCCAGATGATGGGCGTCTGGTTCCTCGCGGTCACGGCGGGCGACTCGGTGACGGGTCTGCTCTCCAACCCGGCCGTCGGCGGCGTCGACCTGAGCGGCACGGGCGCGGTCGCGGCGCAGGCGGTCCTCGCCGCCCTGGCGGGTGTCGCGGTGTACATGTACCGCAGGCAGGTCAAGGCGCTGATGGGCGACGTCCACTGAGCCGTCCCGTCCGACCTTGACGAAAGGGCCGCCGCACCCGGAAGGTGCGGCGGCCCTTCTCATGTCCTCGTCGAGCTCGGCGGTTCGGCGTCCGGGGAGACCCACGGCAGGGCCGGGGACCGGCGCGCGGCGGGCAGGCGCAGACGCAGGCGCGGGCGTCGGCGGGGCGGGCGGGCCGCGTGGACGGGGCGGCGGGGGCGTGCGCGGTCCACTACGGCCAGGCCTGCGCGGAACAGCGCCGCCGGGACGACCAGGCAGACGAGGACCCAGAACAGGGTCACGCCCCACGGACGGCCCACGCCCCAGGGGTGTTCGGCGAGGACCTTGCCGCCGTACTTCAGGGACACGGTGTAGTCGCCGTGCGCCCCGGCCGCGAGCTCCACGGGGAGTTCGATGCGCGCCTTGCCGCCGGGCCGGATCGTGCCGCGCCAGCGCTGGTCCTGCCACTGCGGGGCGAACACGCCGTGGGCGGTGCCGACCTGGAAGACGGGGTCCTTCACGGGGGACGTCCCGACGTTCCCGACGGTGACCACGAGCGTCCGGGCAGGCGGGGAGCCGAACCAGGTCAGCAGCCCGCTGGAGCCCCGCAGCCGGGTGTCCGCGAGCAGGGACAGCCGCCCACCGGCCCGGTCCGCGGGCAGCGGCTCGACCGCGTGCCCGGCGACCCGGAGGACCGCGTCGGCCTCGGCCCCGGCCCCGGCCCCGGTCACCGTCGCCACGTGCACCACGCAGGGGCACGGCACGGGCGGTTCCACGACGGGCAGTTCGCGGCGGAAGCGTCCCTCGGCGTCGGTGGTGACGGTCCGGCCGTCGGCGTTGGCGCAGGAGTTGGTGCCGCCGGTCACGCCCCGGGTCGGCTCGGCCTGTCCGCAGACCAGCAGCGTCAGCAGGGCACGCGGCCGCCAGCCGCTGCCGGTCACCGTGACCGAACCGCCCGTCCCGGCCTGGGCCCTGGACAGCTCGACGACCGGCCGGTCCGCTGCCCCGGCGGGCCCGGCGCCCGCCAGGCCCGGCAGGAGCACCAGCAGGAGGGGCAGCAAGAGGGCCGGCAGGAGACGCAGTGACAGGTACGGGACACGGGCGACGTACGGCATCGGCGGCTCCAGCGGTCGTACGGGCGGGCGCTCAGTGGCGTACTCGCGCTGTCCGGTGACGTCGTGACAGCCACAGGGCACCCGCCGCGCCGGCGAGGAGGACCGTCCCGCCGAGGGTGCCGAGGGCGACGGCCGAGTCCTCCGGGCCGGTCTGCGGGAGCTCGTCGCCGGCGCCGGATCCCGGACCGGAGCCGCCGTCCTGAGTGGAGCCGGTGGCGCCGCCGCCGCTCGCGGCCGTGACGTCGAGGGTCAGGGACGGGCCAGGGTCGTTCGTCGGCGTGCACGTCGTCGTCGTGCCGAGCGCCTTGATGGTGAGCACGCCGGCCGTGAAGGTGACCTCGCCGCTCTTCTTCGGCGTGTACGTGCCGCTCAGGTCGTTGATCTTGATCGGCGTGTTGGCGGGGATCGCGGCGTCGTTGGCGGGGCCGGTCACCGTCAAGGTGCCGCTGTCCGCACCGCCCAGGGCGATGGTGGCGCTCGGGGTCATCGCGCCCTTGCCCAGTTCGACCGGGCTGGAGGAGACGCCCTTCTGCCACGACATGGTGATCCGGTAGCCGCTGCCGCTCCTGGCCCCCTTGATGTCGATGGGCGAGACGGCGCTCTTGTCGCCGATCGGCGTCTTGCACTGGTAGTTGACGTCGACGACCTCGGCCCGGGCCGTGGGGGCGGCCATCAACACCGCCGAGCCGGCCAGGGCCGCGGCGGACGCGAGCGCGGCGGTTCGATTCCGGTACGACACGGAGCCGCTCCCCTTCCTGTTCCTGACGGAGCATCAGATCGGGCCGTCAAGGTACGCCCGGGGCGATGAGGAAGGAAGACACAGTGCGCGCCGGATCTGTGGGGATCCGGCGCGTGGTGAGTGACGGGCGGGGGATGCGCGGCGGGGGATGCGCGGCGAGGGTTCCGCGGGGGCGGCTCAGCCGGGGCGCCGGGGCCGCAGGGCCAACAGGCCGCGAGGCCGCGAGGCCGCAAGGCCGCAAGGCCGCAAGGCCACCAGGCCGCAAGGCCGCAAGGCCGCAAGGCCACCAGGCCACCAGGCCGCAAGGCCACCAGGCCACAGGGCCGCCAGGCCGCAAGGCCACCAGGCCACAGGGCCGCCAGGCCGCAAGGGCCGCAAGGGCCGCCACCGGCGTACTGCCGCGCGACCCTTCACCCGAACGGCCGCGCGAGGAGAGCCCGTGGTCCGCGCATGGCCGGTCACCCGAGGAGTGCACGGTGTCTGCACCTGGTCGGTCACCCGAAGAATGCGCGATGCCCGCACTCGGTCGGTCACCCGAGAAGAAGCCGAAGCCGCGCCCGCTCGGTCACCCGAGGAGTGCACGGGGTCCGCACCCGGTCAGTCACCCGAGGAGCGCGCGGTGCCCGCACCCGGTCGGCCACCCGAGAAGTGAACGGTGCCCGTACCCCATCGGTCACCCGAGAAGAAGCCTCAGCCCCACCCGCACGGCATCCGAGAAACAGCCACAGCCCACCACCCAGACGGTCACCCGGGAGCAGCCTCAGCCCACCGCCCAGACAGTCACCTGGAAAACAGCCCGACCCCGCCACCCGGCGTGCCCGCAGCCGCCCCGGATCAGGCAGGGGCGCCCAGTTCGGCCCACACCGTCTTGCCGGCGACTCCCGGTGTGCGGACGACGCCCCAGTCCAGGCACAGCCGCTGGACGATGAACATGCCGTGGCCGCCCGGGCGCCCGGCCCGGTGCGGGGTGCGGGGCGACGGCTGCCCCGTGCCCCGGTCGGCGACCTCGATGCGGATCACCTTGTTGTCGCAGGTGATCCACAGCTGGTCCGGCCCCTCGGCGTGCAGACAGGCGTTGGTGACCAGCTCGGAGACGACGAGCAGGACGTCCTCGGCGGCGGCCCGCTGGTCCGCGGAGGCGGCCGGCAGCCAGCCCCACGCGTACAGCGCCTGGCGGGCGAAGTCACGGGCGAGCGGAACGACACCGCTCGCCCCGTCGAAGCTCAGCCGGCGCACCTGCCGGCCCCCGGGCGGTGCCGCGGCTCCGGAGGGCGCGGCCACGCCCTCGCCGGACGCACCGCCCGCGGGTACGCCACCCTCGGACGCCCCGGAAGCGCCGCTGGGCTCCGGCCCGCGGTCGCCCGGCGAGTAGGGCCGGGTGGTGCTCATCAGCGCTTCACCTCACCGATTCACCAGTTCACGATTCAAAAAATTCACTACACAGTCAGTCACGCAGTGCGCGGCACGACGGTTTCGCGGCGCCCCCGCCGCCCTGGCGGCCGACCGTTCCAGGATGTCTCCTGCCCGGGCGGCCCGGGGGAACACCTGCGTATTCGGCGCGAAAGGCGTGACGGAGTCAGGGCACCGGTCACAGAGGGATGGCCGAGGCTCGGCGTGCCCGCGCACCGCCGGTCAGCCCGACTCGTCGGCCAGGGCCGCCTCAAGCGTGTCATGGACGCTGAAGACCGCATCCGCGCCAGTGATCTCGAACACGCGTGCCACTACCGGCTGCATCCCGGCGAGCGTCACACCGCCACCCGCGGCCTCGGCCTTCAGCCGCGCCCCCAGGAGCACGTTGAGCCCCGTGGAGTCGCAGAACTCCAACCGCGCGCAGTCGATGACGAGGCGCTTGAATCCCTTGGCGAGGCAGTCCTCGAGTGGCTCACGCAACAGATCGGCGGTGTGGTGATCCAGCTCACCCGCCGGGGTCACGACGGCGCTAGAGCCCTCTTCCCGCACCTCCACCAGAAGCCGGCCAGACTGTGCGCTGCCGACTGTCCCGCGGTCCATGCCGTCTCTCTCTCCCGACGTCGTGACTGCTGCTGACGCCCACGAACACTACGCCTTCCCTCCACGCTCCGACACCCGAACAACCGCACACAAACGGACATATGCCCACAGAACGCACTTGCGGTGGGCTCGGGAAAGCGGGTAGGCCTAGTAAGGACACGTAACCGACACGGCCGGCTTTGGAGGCGCCGCACACCGCAGTGCACGTACTGGCTCCGGCAGCCATATGCCGAGAACGATGGAGGACATCATGTCACCCCGGCTCGACGCATCGCGTACCCACAAAGCGACGTCGACACCCCCTCCGGAACATCTGGATCCCATCGAGCAGGACGAGATGCTCGTCACACAGGACGACCTTCTCGCCGGACTTCCGGACATCCCCCCGTACGAGGAAGTCGACGCGGTCGACGCACGGGCCCTGTCCAAGACCCTCTTCCAGCGTCTCGAGTCGCTGGAGGAAGGCACCCACGAGTACTCGTACGTCCGCAACACGCTCGTCGAACTGAACCTCGCGCTGGTCAAGTTCGCCGCCTCCCGGTTCCGCTCCCGCAGCGAGCCGATGGAGGACATCATCCAGGTCGGCACCATCGGCCTGATCAAGGCGATCGACCGCTTCGAGCTGTCCCGGGGTGTCGAGTTCCCCACCTTCGCGATGCCGACCATCGTCGGCGAGATCAAGCGCTTCTTCCGCGACACCTCGTGGTCCGTGCGCGTTCCGCGGCGGCTCCAGGAGCTGCGGCTCGACCTGGCCAAGGCCGGTGACGAGCTGGCCCAGAAGCTGGACCGCGCCCCGACGGTGACCGAACTGGCCGAGCGCCTCGGCATCTCCAACGACGAGGTCGTCGAGGGTATGGCCGCGTCGAACGCCTACACCGCCTCCTCGCTGGACGCCCAGCCGGAGGAGGACGACTCCGAGGGCGCGCTCGCGGACCGCATCGGCTACGAGGACCACGGACTCGAAGGCATCGAGTACGTCGAGTCGTTGAAGCCCCTGATCGCCGAACTTCCGCCGCGCGACCGGAAGATCCTGTCGCTGCGCTTCGTCGCGGGCATGACCCAGTCGGAGATCGGCGAGGAACTGGGCATCTCCCAGATGCACGTCTCGCGGCTGCTGTCGCGCACGCTGGTACGGCTGCGCAAGGGGCTCACCGTCGAGGAGTGATCCTCCGAGGCGTGGTCCTCACTGCACGACGCTGTGCCCGGTGACGTTGTCCTTCGGGGGCGGACCGAAAGGTCCGCCCCCGGGCTCGTCTCCTACCAGTCCTGTACCAGTCCTGCGGGCCTCAGTTCGCCCGCTGCTCCTTCACCAGCCGCTTCGCGCGGTCGCGCCGGGACGGGGCCAGCACGTCCACCGTCACGCCGGCACCCTCGCCGGGCGTGGCCTCGGCCCGCCGCAGCCGGTCGGCGAGCTCACGGACCGACGCGTCGTCCGGGCCGCGGTCGATGTAGAACAGCGACTCGTCAACGGGGCTGTCGTCGCCGCCCCAGCGCACCACGCCCTGGCAGTCGGCGAGGATGTCGCGCACCGTCAGCACCTGGAGCGGGAAGAGACTGCCGCTCGCGCCGGCGCCCGGGCGGATCCGCACCGCGGTGCCCGAGGCGAGGTTGGACTCCGGCCCGTCCTTCTTCAGGCCGTCGATCCGCTGCCAGCCCGCGAGGTCCACGCGGGGCAGCTGCTCGACCTCGTAGTGGTAGCGCCGGACGACATGGAGCAGGATCGCCTCCACGTCGCCGATCCGGACGTCGACCTCCAGGCCGGTGCCCGGGACGGAGCGCGTCCACACGGTGGAGACGTGGTTCGCCTCCTTCTCCAGGGTCCAGCCGTTGGCCGAGGTGGGGGCCTTCTTCGGTGCGCTCAGGGGGGCGCTCGCGGGGGCGGCCGTCGCGGTGCCCGGGGCGAGGGAGCCGACCGCCGCGGCGGCCGTGATCACGCCGGCGGTCCGCACCAGGGTTCGTCTCGATATCCCGTTCATGCTGCCGCGCCTCTCGGTGTGCACGTCTTGGTTCCCTTCTTACGGTGAGTAGATGATCAGCGCCGTGGTCGGCAGGAACGTGGCCAGGGCGCTGAGCCACCAGTAGGTCCGTGGGGCGAGCGAACTCCGGCGCGCGATGGAGCGGTTCACGGACAGCCAGAGCATGACGTACGGGACGACGATGACGGCCGCGATCGGCAGCCAGAGCACCATGGGGTCGTTGTCCGTCGACTCGGGGCCGCTCGTCCAGCTCGCTGCGAGGAACCACAGCATCCAGATCGGTATGACGCCCGGGATGCCGAGAAGCACATTGGCACCCAGGGCCACCTGCCACCGTCTGGTCATCGGATCCAGCCTTCCTTCGTTCGCCGGTGTCACTAGGCGCGCGACAACGCGTTGTACTGCTCCAGGACGTTGTACAGCCCCATCAGCTCCCGTCCGTACTGCTCGGCGTCCGGGCCGGTGCCGTTGTACTGGGCGAGCACCGCCTGCGTGACGTTGAGGTTGCCGCTCAGGTCCGGCCGGTCGATGCCGAGCACGTCCGAGTTCCACAGCAGTACGTACGCGACGGTGCGGACGTTGTACTCCTCGTCGTCGTGGAGCTTGTCCCAGACGTTGCGGAGGTCGGTCTTGGACGTGTAGTCCAGCCCCTCACCGTTGATGATGCCTTCGCCGATGCAGTAGTTGCGGGCCTTGATGGCGGTCGCGGCGAAGATCTGTCCCCACCCGGTGCTGCAGTCGTCCATCTGGCCTGCCTTGACCGCCGCGTCGGAGGCGAAGTCGAGAGGGTTGAGCTTACGCAGTTCCCACAGGACCGGGGCCTGGATGAGGGCCTTGCGCATCCGCAGCGTCCGGGCCAGTGAGGTGAAGAGCCAGTCGGCGTTCACCACCTCGTTGAACGCCTCCGTCGTGGAGATGCCCCCCAGGCTGGCCCAGTCCTTGTCGGTCCAGCCGTCGCCGCCGGTCTCGGGGACGCCGATCGACTCCAGGTAGGCCTTCACGTCCTGGAGCATCAGGCTCCGGTACGCGGCCTCGTCCAGCCTCTCGTCCAGTCCGCCGAGATCGGCACCGGCGTCGAAGTCGCTCTGGCCGTAGTCGCGGCCGGAGACGATGTTGTTGTCGATCTCGATCAGACCGGCGCCGGAGCCGACCTTGATGGTGGAGATCTGGTCGAACGCCCAGTTGGTCGGCAGCGGGTAGCCGAGGTTGCCGGAGAAGCCGCTGGACATGTCCGAGACGAAGCTCGCCGCGGCGTACCCGGCGTCCGCGACGCGCTGGCAGACGTTGCGGGGACCGTAGACGCCCACGCCGTAGCTTGAGTTCTCCCCGATCGTGCGCATGACCCCGCGGAAGTGCGGGATGACGTAGTCGGTGACCTCGCCGTCCATGGCGTCGTAGTCGACGGCGAAGTAGATGATGGTGCCGGCCTTGAAGCCGTGGTATTTGGCCCACTCGATCGCGCGGAACGCGTCGGCGGCGCCCTGGCTGGGGCTGAAGTAGTCGGCGGACCGGCTCCACGTCTGGAAGATCGGGAAGCAGTTGAGCCCGTATTCCTTGATGGTGGCCAGCTCGCCCGGCTGGATCTGCTTCTCCGGCAGGTCCGTGGTGGAGGGGTTGAAGAGGTAGCGGCCGATGTACTTGTAGCCGGCGTCCTTCAGGGCCTGCGCCCGCGCGGGCGTGATCTTGGTGACGCCGTCGCAGGCCGTGCCCTTGCGGGACTGGTCGCCGTAGGAGACGAGCAGCGAGGCCCAGGTCTGGAAGTCGCCCTTGCCGGTGACCGGCAGCTTGCTGAAGGACTGGAAGGTCTCCACGCCGGACTGCACCGTGGCGGTGAAGCTGCCGAAGGGGACGTTCCGCTTGTTCAGGATCATGGCCGCGGTGAACAGCTGCGCCCAGACGCCGGTGGTGCCGAGCGAGACGGTGTGGGACTTCAGTCCGGACTGCGTGCCGGGCCCGAAGACGCCGTTGGCGACGCCGTCCGCCATGCCCAGCTCGTACTGGATCGCGAACAGCATCGACTTGGCGACGTCACGGGAGTGGTGGCCGTCGCAGGGGATGATGTAGAAGTCCTTGCGCAGGATGTACTTGCCGTTCAGCCACTGCTGGATGGAACGGATGGTGTCCGAACCGTTGTTGACGGTGACGTAGGCGTCCATGTTGAACAGGCCCTTGACCACCTTCGGCCACAGGGAGCTGCCCGGGTAGGTGCCGGAGACGCCCATGTTCTGGTTGAGTTTCACGACCGCGTCCTTGACCCGGTCGTTGTACTTGCCGTCGATGTCGCCGCCGTCGTAGCCCTTGCAGTACAGGGCGGACTGGATGATGCGGCAGAAGTTGGCCGACGGGATGGTCGTCTCGTCGAGCTTGCCGTAGAGCTCCCCCAGCTTGGCGAGGGTGGTCGGGCCGAAGGAGTTGGACAGGGCGGTGATGCCCATCTCGTACTGGAGCGCCCGGGTGAGCGCGTACATCACGGGCCAGCCGGTCTGGCCGTTCTCGTCCAGCTTGGATATGCCGAGCGTCGCGCCGTTGTTGTACGTGGTGTTGATGAATCTCTGGGCGCGCTGCACCATCTCGTCTGCCATGGGCTGCTTCCTCCTGTCGTCCGGAAAATGAGGCGGGGAGGAAAGCGCTGTCGTCGCGGCACGTGTCCTGCTCACACCGACGCGTCCGCGCATGGAACGGCACCCCCCGTCGGGGGCATGCCGGAAAACCCCCCTCGTCGCATGCGGCCGGCGCATGGTCTCGGTGCGCGCGGAGCGACTGGCGCGATCTTCCGTCGCACCGTGAGGGGGGTCAAGTCCGTTATGCACGAAGCGAGTTGATGTGGCGGATCGTCAACTCCGATTTGTCATCCACTCGTGATGCACACGGTATGGAAATCGTGCACAACCTTCGTGTGCCTTCGTTGGTCAGAGCACCCGCTCGCCGCGCCGCCAGACCCCGGTGACCAGCGGGACACCGGGCCGGTAGGCCAGGTGCACGTGGCTCGGGGCGTCGAGCAGCGTCAGGTCGGCGTACGCGCCCGGGGTGAGGCGGCCGATGTCGGTGCGCCGGAGGGCCGCGGCGCCGCCCGCCGTGGCCGACCAGACGGCCTCGTCCGGGGTCATGCCCATGTCCCGTACGGCGAGCGCGATGCAGAACGGGACGGAAGAGGTGAACGACGAGCCCGGGTTGCAGTCGGTGGACAGGGCCACGGTGGCACCCGCGTCGAGGAGACGGCGGGCATCCGGCCACTCGGCGCGGGTGGAGAACTCCGCGCCGGGCAGCAGGGTGGCGACCGTGCGGCTGTTCGCCAGGGCGTCGACGTCCTCGTCCGTCAGGTGGGTGCAGTGGTCGGCGCTGGCCGCGTCGAGTTCGACCGCCAGTCGCACGCCGGGGCCGTAGGAGAGCTGGTTGGCGTGGATACGGGGGTGCAGGCCGCGTGCCTGGCCGGCGGTGAGGATCGCGCGGGCCTGGTCGCCGTCGAAGGCGCCCTTCTCGCAGAAGACGTCGATCCAGCGGGCGTGCGGGGCGCAGGCGTCGAGCATCTCGCCGGTGACGAGGGCGACGTAGGCGGCCGGGTCCTCGGCGAACTCGGGCGCGACGATGTGGGCGCCGAGGAAGGTGACCTCGTCGGTGTGGCGGGCGGCGACGCGCAGGGCGCGGGACTCGTCGTGGGTCGTGAGGCCGTAGCCGGACTTCGTCTCGAAGGTGGTGGTGCCCTGGCGGAGGGCCTCGGCGAGGTAACGGGTGACGTTCGCCTCGAGTTCCTCGTCCGTCGCGGCGCGGGTGGCCGCGACGGTCGTGCGGATGCCGCCCGCGCTGTACGGCCGCCCCGACATCCGGGCGTTGAACTCCTGCGTCCGGTCGCCCGCGAAGACCAGGTGGGAGTGGGAGTCGACGAAGCCGGGGAGGACCGCCCGGCCGCCGGCGTCGACCCGATTGTCAGTGGCGGGTGCTTTGCTTTGATCACCGGTCCACGCGATGCGGTCGCCTTCGATGACGACGGCCGCGTCCTGGATCAGTCCGAGGGGGGAACTGCCACCGAGGGAGGGGTCGTTGGTGACCAGGGCGGCGATGTTGGTGATGAGCGTGCTTGCGGTGCTCGCGGAGTGGGCGGGGCTGACGGTCGTCGCGTTGCTCATGGCGTCCTTGGTGGCCTGGTCGGCGGTGGGATCGGGGTCGGGGGCCGACCGCTCGGAGGAGCGGCCCGGGGTCATCCGCGCAGGGCTTCGACGGCGTCCGCGAGGGCTTGCGGCACGTCCGGTACGAGCGAGTGGACCCCGTCCCGTACGACGTGCCGGCCTCCCACGACCGTATGCGACACGTCTGCTGCCGACGCGGCGAATACGGCCGTCTCGGCCCCGAGCCGCGGAAGCGGCCCTGCCGTCCTGACCGAGTCGAGGGCGATCGTCGTGAAGTCGGCGAGCGCGCCGGGCTCCAGGGCGCCGGCGTCCTCCCAGCCGAGGGCCGCGTGCCCGTCCGCCGAGGCGGCGCGCAGGAGAGCTGCCGCCGTCCAGTGGCCTCGGGTACGGGTGCGCAGGCGCTCGTTCAGCTCCATGGCGCGCGCCTCTTCGAACGGGTCGATCACGGCGTGGCTGTCGGAGCCGAGACAGAGCGGCGAGCCCGCCTGCTGAAGGGCGACGGCGGGCCCGATGCCGTCGGCGAGGTCCCGCTCGGTGGTGGGGCACATACAGGTGCCGGTGCCGCTGCCGCCGATGAGCGAGATGTCCTCGGCGGTCAGGTGGGTGTTGTGTACGCCGGTGGTGCGCGGGCCGAGCACGCCGTGGTCAGCGAGCAGCCGGGTGGGGGTGCGGCGGTGGGCCTCCCGACAGGCGTCGTTCTCGGCCGTCTGCTCCGACAGGTGCACATGGAGCGGGGCCCGCCGCTCCTCGGCCCACCGGGCGACGGTCGCCAGCTCGTCGGCGGGCACGGCCCGTACGGAGTGGATCGCCGCTCCGATCCGCGCGTGATCTCGTTCCTTGAGAACTGAACAGCGTTCGGCCCAGGCCTCCGCCGTGCCGTCGGAGAAGCGGAGCTGAGGGGTGGTGGGCGGCTGCCCGAAGCCGGAGGAGAGATAGGCGGTGTCGAGGAGGGTGATGCGGATCCCGGCCTCGGCGGCCGCCGCGATCAGAGCCTCACCCATCGCGTTGGGGTCGGCGTAGGGGGTGCCGCCGGGGGCGTGGTGGACGTAGTGGAACTCGCCGACCGCCGTGATGCCGGCCAGGGCCATCTCGGCGTACACGGCGCGGGCGAGGGCGTGGTAGGTGTCCGGGGTGAGCCGGGCGGCCGTGGCGTACATGACCTCGCGCCAGGTCCAGAAGGTGCCGGAGCCGACCTGGACGGTGCCGCGCAGGGCGCGGTGGAAGGCGTGGCTGTGGGCGTTGGCGAGGCCGGGGAGGGTGAGACCGCGCAGGACCTCGGCGCCGGGGGGTGGGGCCGGGGTGCCAAGGCGGACGGCGGCGATGCGGCCGTCCCGGACGTCCAGGGCCACGCCCGGCTCGACGTGTGTGCCGAGCCAGGCGTGCTCCAGCCAGTACGTGCGCGTGGCTGCTGTGGTCACCTGCACGCCAGTCCTTCCAGTACGTCGGCGAGTGCGAGCACCCCGGCCACGCAGTCGTCCTCGGCGGCGGACTCGGCCGGTGAGTGCGAGACGCCGGTGGGGTTGCGCACGAACAGCATGGCGGTCGGGATGCTCCCGGAGAGGATTCCGGCGTCGTGTCCCGCGCCGGTGCCGAGGACGGGGACGGTGAGGCCGGTGTCCTTGCCGAGGATGCGGGCGAGTTCGTCACGCAGGGCGTGGTCGAACTCGACGACGGGGGTGAACGACTCGCGTACGACGGCGAGATCGACACCGTGGGCGGCGGCGTACTCCCCGGCCGCCTTCTCGACGCCGGCCACCACGGCGTCCAGGCTGTCCTGGTCGGCGGCGCGCGAGTCGAGCCAGCCGCGCACCAGGGAGGGGATGGCGTTGACGCCGTTCGGCTCGACGGCGATCTTCCCGAAGGTGGCGACGGCACCGGCGAGTTCGGCCTCGCGGCGGGCGGCGAGGACCGTCTCGGCGTAGGACTGCATGGGGTCGCGCCGGTCGGCGAGCCGGGTGGTGCCGGCGTGGTTGGCCTCGCCCCGGAAGTCGAACCGCCACCGGCCGTGCGGCCAGATCGCGCTGGCGATGCCGACCCGGTCGCCGGACAGGTCGAGGGCCCGGCCCTGCTCGACGTGCAGTTCGACGAAGGCGCCGATGCGGGCGAGCCGCTCGGGGTCGGGCCCGATGGCGTCAGGGTCGTATCCGGCGGCCTCCATGGCGCGCGGCAGCGTCACGCCCTCGCCGTCGGTGAGCCGGTGCGCCTGCTCGCGGGTGAGCTGCCCGGCGGTGAGCCGGGACCCGACACAGGCGAGCCCGAACCGGGCGCCCTCCTCGTCACCGAAGTTCACGATGCCGAGGGGCCTGGTGAACCGCGCGTCCCGGCCGCGCAGTTCGTCCAGCGCGGCGAAGGCGGACACGACTCCGAGGGGCCCGTCGAAGGCTCCGCCGTCCGGCACGGAGTCCAGATGCGACCCGGTGACGACGGCGTCCCCGACGGCGGGGTCACCGAGCCAGGCCCACTGGTTGCCGTTCCGGTCGACCTCGTAGGCGAGACCGCGCGAGCGGGCCTGTTCCTCGAACCAGGCCCGGCAGTCGGAGTCGGCGTCCGTCCATGCGAAGCGGCGGTAACCACCGGAGGCGGAGCTGCGGCCGACCGGCAGCAGCTCCGCCCACATGCTGTGGAAACTCACGCGTCGTCACCCTCGCGCATCGGCACCCGCACGCCCCGTTCCCCCGCGACCGACTCCGCGATGTCGTACCCGGCGTCGACGTGCCGGATGACGCCCATGCCGGGGTCGTTCGTCAGCACCCGGCGGATCTTCTCGCCCGCGAGTGCCGTGCCGTCGGCCACCGTCACCTGCCCCGCGTGGATCGACCGGCCCATCCCGACACCGCCGCCGTGGTGGATCGACACCCAGGACGCCCCGGACGCCACGTTCACCATCGCGTTCAGCAGCGGCCAGTCGGCGATCGCGTCGGACCCGTCGAGCATGGCCTCGGTCTCCCGGTAGGGAGACGCGACGGAGCCGCAGTCGAGATGGTCGCGGCCGATGACGACCGGCGCGGCCAGCTCCCCGCTCGCGACCATGTCGTTGAACCGCTCACCGGCCTTGTCCCGCTCGCCGTAGCCGAGCCAGCAGATACGGGCGGGCAGGCCCTGGAAGTGGACCCGTTCCCCGGCCATGCGGATCCAGCGGGCCAGGGACTCGTTCTCCGGGAAGAGGTCGAGGATCGCCTTGTCGGTCTTCGCGATGTCGGAGGCCTCACCGGACAGGGCGGCCCAGCGGAAGGGGCCCTTGCCTTCGCAGAACAGCGGGCGGATGTAGGCGGGGACGAAGCCGGGGAAGGCGAAGGCGCGGTCGTATCCGGCCAGTTGCGCCTCGCCGCGGATGGAGTTGCCGTAGTCGAAGACCTCCGCGCCGGCGTCCATGAAGCCGACCATGGCCTCGACGTGCCGGGCCATGGACTCGCGGGCCCGGGTGGTGAAGCCGGCCGGGTCCTTGGCGGCCGCGTCGGCCATGTCCTCGAAGGCGGTGCCGAGGGGCAGGTAGGCCAGCGGGTCGTGGGCGGAGGTCTGGTCGGTGACGATGTCGATCGGGGCGCCCATGGCGAGCAGCTGCGGCACCAGCTCGGCGGCGTTGCCGAGGACGCCGATGGACAGCGGGCGGCGGGCGTCCCGGGCCTCCACGGCGAGCCGCAGCGCGTGGTCCGGGGAGTCGGCCTTGACGTCCAGGTACCGGTGCTCGATGCGCCGCTCGATCGCACGCGGGTCGCAGTCGATGCAGATCGCCACACCGTCGTTCATCGTCACGGCGAGCGGCTGGGCGCCACCCATCCCGCCGAGACCGGCGGTCAGCGTGATCGTCCCGGCGAGGCTGCCGCCGAACTTCTTCGCGGCGACGGCGGAGAAGGTCTCGTAGGTGCCCTGGAGGATGCCCTGGGTGCCGATGTAGATCCAGGAGCCGGCCGTCATCTGCCCGTACATGGTCAGGCCGAGGGCCTCCAGGCGGCGGAACTCCTCCCAGTTCGCCCAGTCGCCGACGAGGTTGGAGTTGGCGATGAGGACGCGCGGGGCCCACTCGTGGGTCTGCATGACGCCGACGGGCCGGCCGGACTGGACCAGCATGGTCTCGTCCTGCTTCAGCCCCTTGAGCGTCCGCACCATCGCGTCGAAGGAGCGCCAGTCGCGGGCCGCCTTGCCGGTGCCGCCGTAGACGACGAGCTTGTCGGGGTGCTCGGCGACCTCCGGGTCGAGGTTGTTCTGGAGCATCCGCAGGGCGGCTTCCTGCTGCCATCCCAGGGCGCTCGGTTCCGTACCGCGCGGCGCTCGGACGGGGCGGGGTCCTGACATGGTCTGCCTCCTGGGTGGGTGCCTGGTGCTCCCGGCGGGTGGTGCTGCGGTCATTGTTGCTGCGGTTATTCACATCCTGACCGTCTGAATAGAGCTAGTCAATACGTGTGAGGCTCGGCGCGCCGCTGCCGTGGATGTTTGGCTGGATGCATGGGCGCACACACCGAGGCAGAAGAGGCACGCGACGTCGGCGCCGGGCGGGCGGCCCGGCGGGACGAGGCGGTGCGGGCCGCCGTGGAGCAGGGACTGCTCGGGCCCGACAGCCCCATCGTCGGACTGCTGGACGTCACCGGCATCCGGGAGTCGGCGGCGGAGCTGCGGGCCGCGTTCGACGCGGTCGTCGCACCGGGTACGCCCGTGCTGCACGCCTTCGCGGTGAAGGCGACCCCGCTGGTGCCGGTGCTGCGGCTGCTGCGCGAGGAGGGCATCGGCGCGGAGGTGGCGAGCCCGGGCGAGCTGGCGCTGGCGCGGGCGGCGGGACTGGGCCCGGAGATGACTGTGCTGGACTCGCCGGCCAAGACGCCCGGCGAGCTGCGCGAGGCGCTGGCGCTGGGCATCGCCGTCAACGCGGACAATCCGCAGGAGCTGGAGCGCATCGACGGCCTGATGAGGTCCGGCAGCAGCCGATCCCCGCTCGGGATACGGGTGAATCCGCAGATCGGCGGGGGTTCCATCGAGGCGACGTCCACGGCCACGGCGACGTCGAAGTTCGGGGTGGCACTGCGCGACGAGGGTGCCCGGGAGTGGGTCGTACGGGCGTATCTGGACCGGCCGTGGCTGACCCGGCTGCACGCGCACACCGGGTCCCAGGGGGTTCCGCTGTCCCTGATGGCGCGGGGCGTGGCGGAGACGTACGAACTGGCGGAGGAGATCAACCGGCGGGCCGGGCGGCGGCAGATCGACACGCTCGACATCGGCGGCGGGCTGCCGGTGAACTTCGCGTCGGACGCGACGACGCCGACGTACGCGCAGTACGCGCGGACGCTGGCCGAGGAGGTGCCCGGGCTGTTCGACGGGCGGTACGGACTGGTGACGGAGTTCGGGCGGTCGCTGCTGGCGAAGCACGGGACCGTCGTGGCGCGGGTCGAATACGCCAAGAGCGCGGGCGGCCGGCCGGTGGCGGTCACGCACGCGGGCGTGCAGGTGGCGACGCGGACGGTGTACGCGCCCGAGGTCTGGCCGCTGAGGATCGCCGGGTACGACGCCAAGGGGCGCCCCAAGGAGGGCCCGGCCGTGGTGCAGGACGTGGCCGGACCGGCGTGCTTCTCGGGCGACCTGCTGGCCGAGGGGTGCGCGCTGCCGTTGCTGGAGCAGGGGGACTTCGCGGCGGCGCTGGACACGGGGGCGTACTACTTCGCGCATCACTACGCGTACAACTCGCTCGTCCGGCCTGCGATTTACGGGTTCGGGCCGGGCGGGGAGGGGCGTGTCGCCTTCGCGGTCGTGCGGGAGGCGCAGACGGTCGAGGAGGTCGTGGCGGAGTCCGGAGGGGCGCAGGTCGATGCGCTGGTGGGCGGCCGGGCGCCGTGGGGGTTCTCGTAGCTTCCGGCTGCGGGTTCATCGTGGCTGGTCGCGCCCACGCGGCGTAGCCGCACATCGAATGCGGCCCCGCGCCCCTGGGCCGGTATCCCCGTGCCCGCTCAGACGAGCGCCGGCGTTTTCCTTCTCGCCCCGCCCGGTGCCGCGTCGCCCGCCGCGATGCCCGTGCTGCGGTAGCCCTTGACCCGCTTTCCCGCGGGGCCGCCCGCGCCCCCGCGCAGCCAGTCCACCCGCACCCACAGCAGCACCTCGTCCGCGCGCTCGCGGCGGCCGAGCCACGCCGCCTTCAGCCACAGGCCCGCGCCGCAGCCGGCCAGGAGCAGACCCGCCGCGGCGGGTACGGCGAAGGCGCTGCCCAGGGCGGCGAGGAAGGCGAGGAGGAGCCACCAGCGGTGGGCGCGGCGCCAGTTGCGGGTCGTGACCGCGCGGTCCTGGAGCACGTCGTGCTTGCCGGCGCGGGCCGCGGAGGCGGCCAGGGCGACGTAGCGCTTGCGGCGTCCGTACGCCACCGCGGCCGTCGCCAGGACGAACAGTGCCGCCCCGGCCAGGACGCCGATGCGGCGGCCCGTCAGCCCCGGGGGCAGCAGGCCGATGCCCGCCGCGAACACACCCAGCCACCACAGCGGGGCCGCCCCCGCCCGTACGACGACGGCCACCCGAGCCAGTCCCTGTCCTCCGCGCGTCACGTTCAGCCTCCGTCCGGTCTGCGAAGCGCCTGAAGGGTGTTACAGGAGAAACACGTTAGCGACACAACGTGAGACGAGTCTGAGAATGCGGTGCCCGTGCCGTCAGTCGACGAACAGCCCCCGCGCCGCCGCCTTCACGTCGAACTCCTCCAGGCGGGACTGGGCCTGAGGCAGGTCGTCGCACATCGCCTCCAGCAGGACCCGGCCGAGCAGCATGGGGGCGCAGGCCGTGTCGAAGGCGAGGCCGGTGCCGACGGCGGCGGGGAGCAGCAGATCGGACACCTTGGCCACCGGTGCGAAGGCGGAGTCGGCGACCGTGACGACGGTCAGCCCGGCCTGTCTGGCGTAGTCGAGGGTGTCGACGACCTCGCGGGGGTGCCGGGGCAGCGCGAAGCACAGCAGTGCGGTCGCGCCGGCCCGGACGGCGGCGTCGATGCGGTCGTGGAGCATCGTGCCGCCCTCGTTGAGGAGCCGCACGTCGGGGTGGACCTTGGCCGCGAAGTAGGCGAAGCCGTGTGCCTGGGCGGCCGCCGCCCGCAGTCCGAGGACGGGGAGCGGCCGGGAGGCGGCGAGGAGGCGCCCCGCGCGCTGCACGGGCCGGGGGTCGGCCAGGGCCTCCGCCAGGTGCCGCAGATTCTCGATCTCGGCCTCGACGGCCTGCTGGTACTCGTTGTAGGACCCGGCGTCCGCGGCGGATTCGGCGGGGGCGACCTCGCGCAGGTGGCGGCGCAGGGCCGGGTAGCCGTCGAAGCCGAGGGCGACGGCGAAGCGGGTCACGGACGGCTGGCTGACCCCGGCCAGCTCGGCGAGCTCCACGCTCGACAGGAACGGCACGTCGGCGGCGCGCCGCACCATGCTGTGCGCGATGCGCCGCTGGGTCGGCGTCAGCCGGTGGCCCTCGAAGAGCGCCTGCAACCGCGCGGCAGGGCTGTCGGTCACGCTCATGACGTGCTCCCCCTCGCCTATTCAGTAGCTGAGGATTCTGCATGAGCATATGCAGACCGGCAAGCGGAACCGAAGGGCGGGCCCTGCCGCACGCCCGGAAACCCCAGCCCGACAGGGGGGCTAACCCCAGTGCGGCCGGCGCCCCGGCTTTCTACCGTGAGTGACATGACCGGAATGGACGCGCGGGACACCGACCTGAAGAGGGAACTCGACGCCACCCTGCACGCGCGCAGGGAGCTGGGCGAGGAGTACGAGTCCGCGCTGGTCGACTCGTTCCTGGAGAAGGTCGACCAGCGGATCGACGGCGCGGTGGAGCGCCGGGTGCGCCGGCAGCTCGCCGAGCAGCAGATGCAGACGGCCCGGGACTCCCGGTCGCCGAAGGCCACGGACTCCTGGGGCGAGCGCTTCGGCTTCGGGATCGTCTCCCTGGTCCTCGCGGTGCCGCTGTCCGCGATCGGCGGGGGCGTGGCCCATCTGCCGGGCCTGCTCGCCGCCTGGGCGGGCATCGTCGGCGTCAACGTCGTGCAGGCCGCCCGCACCAACCCGGGCCTGTTCGGCGGCCGCCGCAAGTCCTCCCAGGACAGCGACTGGGAGGACTGAGCGGGCGCACGCGGTTCAGACCTGCCGGGTCGGCAGCGCGACGATCTGCCGCAGGTTGACCCGGCGCGGGCGGCTCGTCACGTAGGCGACCAGGTCGGCGACCTCCTCGGCGGACAGCGCGCCCACCTCGTCCAGCATGCCCTCCACCTGCCGGGAGAGTTCCGCGTCGGCGATGTGCGTGCGCAGCTCGCTCTCGACGAACCCGGGCTCGATGTTGGTGACCCGTACCTCCCGCGGCCCGAACTCGCCGCGCAGGGACTCCGACAGATAGGTGACGGCGGCCTTGGTCGCGCCGTACACCGCGTAGTTCGGGAAGCTGACGTGCGCGGCGATGGACGAGATGTTCACGATGTCGGCGGTACGGCCGTCCGCGGCGGCGCCGACCAGGTCGGCGGTGAAGGCGCCGATCATCCGCAGCACGCCGGTGACGTTGGTGTCGAGCATCCGCTGCCACTCGTCGGTGCGCCGGGCGTCGACGGGGTGCGGCAGCATGACGCCGGCGGCGTTCACGACCAGGTCGACCGTCCCGTACTCGGCACGGATCCGGTCGGCGGCGTCGGTCACGGACGTCTCGTCGGTGACGTCCGCGGCGACGGCCAGGGCCTGCCCGCCGTCGGCGCGGATCTTCCCGGCGATCGCCGCGAGCCGTTCCTCACGCCGGGCCAGCAGCGCCACCCGTGCGCCCTGGGCTGCCAGCAGCACGGCGACGGCCTCGCCGATCCCGCTGGCGGCTCCGGTGACGACAGCGGTACGGCCGGTCAGGTTCTCGTACGGCATGGGGCGTCCCCTCGCTGGTGGCCGGGGCGTCTCCCCGGCCTCGTCCACCACCCTCGGCTCTCTCGGCGGCCGTACCCAGGGCGGCGCTTTTCCTGGGTCTGGCAGTACCAGGTTCGCCGGCCCCGGGCCGCCTAGGCTCGGACCCATGGACGGAGAACTGGGAGACTTCCTGCGCTCGCGCCGCGCCCGTATCCGGCCGGAGGAGGTGGGGCTGGCCTCGTACGGCCGCCGCCGGGTCCCAGGGCTGCGTCGTGAGGAGGTGGCGCAGCTGGCCGGGGTGAGCGTCGACTACTACATCCGGCTTGAGCAGGGCCGGGGACCGAGCGTGTCGGACGCCGTGCTGGACGCGGTCGCGCGGGTCCTGCGGCTGGACGAGGCGGAGCACGCGTATCTGCGGGCGGTCGCCCGGCCCCGTCGGCGGTCCGAGGGCGGCCGGGCCGCGGCCCGGGAATCCGCGAACCGGGAGGCCGCGGTCCCGTCCCGGGTGCGCCCGGGTGTCCAGCTGATCCTGGACGGCTTGGACCGCAACCCGGCGTACGTGCTGGACCACCGCATGGACGTCCTCGCGTGGAACGCCCTCGGTGACGCCGTGGTCGGCTTGGGCGACAAGGCTCCCGGCGAGCGCAACATGCCCCGCCGTGTCTTCCTCGACCCCACCGCCCGCGACCTCTACCCGGACTGGCCGGCGATCGCCGCCCAGACGGTCGCCCACCTCCGTCTGAAGGCGGGCCACCACCCGGACGACGCCGCGATGGGCCGGCTCGTCGGTGAACTCTCCCGCGCCAGCGACGACTTCCGCCGTCTGTGGGCCGACCACCTGGTCAAGCCCTGCGACCACGGGGTGAAGCAGATCCGGCACCCGGTCGCGGGCCTGCTGACCCTCCCGTACGAGACGCTCACGATCCCGGCCGCCCCGGACCAGACGATCGTGGCGTACACGCCGGAGCCGGGCTCGGAGACGGCGGAGCGGCTGGCGCTGCTGGGGAGTTGGGTGACGAGCCGGGCCGGCTGACGCCCGCGAAGGAAACAGCCCGGCTGACGCCCGCGAAAGAAACCGGCCGGCTGGCACCGCACAAAGAAAAGCGCGGGGACCGCCGCACCCCCGTGACCGGGGGGCGGGACGACGGCGGTCCCCGCGTAAGACGCGGGCCTGGTCAGGCCGGGCCCCCGCGTCTGTGACGTCGGTGGAGGTCCGGGAGCCGCTCCGGAGGTCCTTGACGCCAACGGCGCCGGCCGGGGCGGGGAGCCGCTCCCGCCCTGCCGACACCCACCAATGTGCAGGACTCGTGTTAAGCGGGTGCTGCGCGAACGTGACGCGCTCGTACCACTTCCGCGAAGTCCACGAAGATCGCGGACGAACGGCAAGTGCACCCGGTCAACGGGTGGTTCACCAGGCGTTCGCCGTCACTTCGCGGACCGGGCAAGGAAGGACAGCAGGTCCTGCCGGCTGACCACTCCGGTCGGCTTGCCCTCGACGAGGACGATCGCCGCGTCCGCCTTGCCGAGGACGGCCATCAGGTCGGCGACGGGCTCGCCGGAACCGACCTGGGGCAGCGGGCCGGACATGTGCTTCTCCAGCGGGTCGTCGAGCGAGGCGCTCTTGCTGAACAGCGCGTCCAGCAGTTCGCGTTCCACGACCGAGCCGACGACCTCGGCGGCCATCACGTCGGGGTGGCCGGCGCCCGGCTTGACGACCGGCATCTGCGAGACGCCGTACTCGCGCAGCACGTCGATGGCCTGGCCGACCGTCTCGTCCGGGTGCATGTGGACGAGGGAGGGCATGCGGTCGCCCTCCTTGTCGTTCAGGACGTCGGCGACCCGGGCGCTGGGGCCGGTGTCCTCCAGGAAGCCGTAGTCGGCCATCCACTCGTCGTTGAAGATCTTGCTGAGGTAGCCGCGGCCGCTGTCCGGCAGCAGGACCACGACGACGTCGTCCGGGCCGAGCCGCTCGGCGACCTCCAGCGCGGCGACGACCGCCATGCCGCAGGAGCCGCCCACCAGCAGGCCCTCCTCCTTGGCCAGGCGGCGGGTCATCTGGAAGGAGTCCTTGTCGGACACGGCGACGATCTCGTCCGCGACGGTGCGGTCGTAGGCGGTGGGCCAGAAGTCCTCACCGACGCCCTCGACGAGGTACGGCCGCCCGGAACCGCCGGAGTAGACGGACCCCTCGGGGTCGGCGCCGATCACCTTCACCTTGCCGTCGCTGACCTCCTTCAGGTAGCGCCCGGTGCCGGAGATGGTCCCGCCGGTGCCCACGCCCGTCACGAAGTGGGTGATCTTCCCCTCCGTCTGCTCCCACAGCTCGGGGCCGGTGGAGTGGTAGTGGGAGAGGGGGTTGTTCGGGTTGGAGTACTGGTCGGGCTTCCAGGCGCCGGGCGTCTCACGGACCAGCCGGTCGGAGACGTTGTAGTAGGAGTCCGGGTGCTCGGGGTCCACGGCGGTCGGGCAGACGACGACCTCGGCGCCGTACGCGCGCAGCACGTTGATCTTGTCGGTGCTCACCTTGTCGGGGCACACGAAGATGCACTTGTACCCCTTCTGCTGCGCCACGATGGCCAGACCGACGCCGGTGTTCCCGCTGGTCGGCTCGACGATCGTGCCGCCCGGCCGGAGCGCGCCGCTCTCCTCGGCCGCCTCGATCATGCGCAGGGCGATGCGGTCCTTCACGGACCCGCCGGGGTTGAAGTACTCCACCTTGGCCAGGACGGTCGCCCTGATGCCCTTGGTCACGCTGTTGAGCCTCACCAGCGGGGTGTTGCCGACGAGACTGATCATCGAGTCGTGGAACTGCACCGTTGTCTCCGGTTGCCGCAGAAGTGGTCGTTATTGGTGCCGCCAGCCTATGGCCTGCCCGTCATCCGTGAGGTTCGTTCACTCGCTGTTGAGATTGGGCGACGGTCTGTACGGGGCAAGCACTGGGTGTACGGGTTCGAGGAGGTGGCGCGACGCATGACGAGTATGTCGAGGGCTCGGGTGGCCCGGCGGATCGCGGCGGGCGCGGCGTACGGCGGTGGCGGGATCGGGCTGGCCGGTGCGGCCGCCGTGGGGCTGGTGCTGGCGGAGGTGCAGCTGGCGCGGCGCCGGGTGGGCAACGGCACGTCCCCGCACGTGCCGAACGCGGACGGGCTGTACGGCCGTACGTACACCGTCCCCACCGACGCACCGCTGCGGCTGACGATGCTGGGCGACTCCACGGCCGCCGGCCAGGGCGTGCACCGGGCCGGGCAGACCCCGGGCGCGCTGCTGGCCTCGGGGCTCGCGGCCCTGGCGGAACGGCCGGTGGAGCTGCGCACGGTGGCGACGCCCGGGGCCCGCTCGGACGACCTGGACCGCCAGGTGGCCCTGGTGCTGGCCGACCCCGACGTGCCGGACATCTGCGTGATCATGGTCGGCGCGAACGACGTCACCCACCGCATGCCCCCGACCCGCTCGGTCCGCCACCTGTCCGCGGCGGTACGGCGGCTGCGCACGGCCGGCGCGGAGGTCGTGGTCGGCACCTGCCCCGACCTGGGCACGATCGAGCCGGTCCAGCAACCCTTGCGCTGGCTGGCCCGACGGGCCTCCCGCCAGCTGGCGGCCGCCCAGACGATCGGAGTCGTCGAACAGGGCGGCCGCACGGTGTCACTGGGCGACCTGCTGGGTCCCGAGTTCGCCGCGAACCCGCGCGAGCTGTTCGGCCCGGACAGCTACCACCCCTCGGCCGAGGGCTACGCGACGGCGGCGATGGCGGTCCTGCCGACCGTCTGCGCCTCCCTCGGCCTGTGGCCGGCCGAGGAGGAGCGCCCGGACGCCTCCCGCCGCGAGGGCTTCCTGCCGGTGGCCCGGGCGGCGGCGGAGGCCGCGTCGGAGGCTGGTACGGAGGTCACGGCCGCCATGCCGAGCGGCCCGAGGGGACCGTGGGCGCTGTTGAAGCGCCGGCGGCGCCGGCGGGTACCCGAGCAGGAGCCGACCCCTGCCACGCCGTCGAGCTGACGGAAGCCCAGGGAGGCTGAAAAGCAAGCGCTTAGAAAACTGCGGTCAGGGTCACACCGCCACACCCGTGACCGAGGCCATACGTACGGGTAACTTCCCAGACAGCCCAGCCAGACCACCCGGTACGTCAATGGAGCCGTGATGCCCGAAGCCGTGATCGTCTCAGCCGCCCGCTCCCCCATCGGCCGCGCCGTCAAGGGCTCCCTGAAGGACCTCCGCCCGGACGACCTGACCGCCACGATCGTCCAGGCCGCCCTGGCGAAGGTCCCCGAGCTGGACCCGAAGGACATCGACGACCTGATGCTCGGCTGCGGCCTGCCCGGAGGCGAGCAGGGCCACAACCTCGGCCGCATCGTCGCCGTGCAGATGGGGATGGACCACCTGCCGGGCTGCACCATCACCCGGTACTGCTCCTCCTCCCTGCAGACCTCCCGCATGGCCCTGCACGCCATCAAGGCGGGCGAGGGCGACGTCTTCATCTCGGCCGGCGTCGAGATGGTCTCCCGGTACGCCAACGGCAGCTCGGACATGCCCGGCACGCACAACCCGGTCTTCGCCGAGGCCGAGGCCCGCACCGCCGAGACCGCCCAGTCCGAGGGCTCCACCTGGCACGACCCGCGCGAGGACGGCCTGCTGCCCGACCCGTACATCGCGATGGGCCAGACCGCCGAGAACCTGGCCCGCGCCAAGGGCGTCACCCGCCAGGACATGGACGAGTTCGGCGTCCGCTCGCAGAACCTCGCCGAAGAGTCCATCAAGAACGGCTTCTGGGAGCGCGAGATCACCCCGGTGACCCTCCCCGACGGCACGGTCGTCGCCAAGGACGACGGCCCGCGCGCCGGCGTCACCCTGGAGGGCGTCCAGGGCCTCAAGCCGGTCTTCCGCCCCGACGGCCTGGTCACGGCCGGCAACTGCTGCCCGCTGAACGACGGTGCCGCCGCGCTCGTGATTATGTCCGACACCAAGGCCCGCGAGCTGGGCCTCACCCCGCTCGCCCGCATCGTGTCGACCGGCGTCTCCGGCCTCTCGCCCGAGATCATGGGCCTCGGCCCGGTCGAGGCGAGCAACCAGGCCCTGAAGCGGGCCGGGCTGACCATCGACGACATCGACCTGGTCGAGATCAACGAGGCGTTCGCCGCCCAGGTGATCCCCTCCTACCGCGACCTGGGCATCCCGCTGGAGAAGCTGAACGTCAACGGCGGCGCCATCGCCGTCGGCCACCCCTTCGGCATGACCGGCGCCCGCATCACCACCACGCTCATCAACTCCCTCCAGTTCCACGACAAGCAGTTCGGCCTGGAGACGATGTGCGTCGGCGGCGGCCAGGGCATGGCCATGGTCATCGAGCGCCTCAGCTGAGCGTCCGACCGTAGCCGCCATAGCACCGACCGTGAGGTGTTGGCCCAGAACCCCGGAAACCCCGGGGTTCTGGGCTGTTTTGTGATCCAATCTCCCCCAGGATGTGACCTATCTCCCTCTACACGCAGAGAAGACCAGGTCACAGCAGCCCCACCCCCTCCCCCGGCACCTAAGCCCTGTCCGTTTCGTGACGTTACGCACTGACAGCTGGTTAGTCCGCCCTTCAAGCTGATGTAGGAAGTCGGGGGTCGACTTTGAACCGGGAGTACGTCAGTGAGCGCCATGCCGATCGCGTTGCTGGTCACCACGGCCGCCACGGGCGCCGTGGGTGTCGCCGTCCTGCGCACCGTCCTGCAGCTGCGCCGACAGGTCGCGGCCCTGCACACCGCGCTGGCCGAGAACCGCGCCGCCACCACCCGTGCACTCCTGCCCGCCGCCCGCAGGTCCGCCGACACCGACGAGATACGGGCCGCCGTGGCGGCGGCGCTCGCGGAGGAACGCGAGCGGGAGCTCGCCGAGGCGCGGGCGTTCTGGGCCGCCCAGGAGGCCCGTGACGCCTCCGACGCACCGCCCCTGCTGGGTCTGCCCGACACCGACCTGTTCCTGCCCCGCCAGACCGATTTCGCGGGCCTGGAGCCGGTGTCCGAGCCCGGCGCGGACACCGAGGAACCGGCCGCCGAATCCCCGGAGCTGGCCGCGGCCCGCCGCCGCCACCCCTCCCACCCGGACTTCGTGCCGACGCAGTCGCCGGTGGCGAACGACCACGAGCGCACGGTCGCCACGCTGGAGGAGCTGGCCGCCTCGCGTGTGGAACTGACGGACGTCCGCCCGGGCCCGCTGGGCACCCTCGACGTCTACGTCTTCGCCGACGGCACGACCCTGTGCATGACCCCGGGCCACCGGGAAACCGCGGAACGCCTCGCCGCCGCCCTGCGCGCGGGCGAGACCCCGACCCTCCTCGGCGGCTCAGGCGTCTCCGGCGCCTACACCCTGACGTTCGAGTGCGGCGAGGAGAACGTCTACATCCTGGCGGACCGGGTCATCGCGTCCCTGTAGTGAAGCGCCCCTTCAGGGGCGCGGGGAACTGCGCGATCAGCCACAGACGACCCGCACTCGCGCGCGGCGCTAAACCCCCGCCCGCTTCTGCGCCTCCTCAACCAAGCGCACTGCTTCATCGACGTCGGCGTCAGCGGGAATCACCACCGCCAGATCATGCCCGGCAACGGTGATCTGATCTGCCGCTGCAAACATCCCCGCATCCGGCATCTCCCGAGGCTCCAGCCCCTCGAGCACCTGCGCCCTCCGGGCCAACTCCCGGGCCAGCCCGAGAGCCTCAGTGGCAGCGCCCCGCTGCAACCGGCTCTGGGGCGCAGCCCTCAAACGATCGGCGAAGTGCTCCACCGCACGGGTCAGAGGCGTCGTATCAACCACGCCGCGAGCGTACGCGTCGCACCGGGACTGTTGCCAACGGGCGAACACTCAGGCACGGTGACCTGAAGGACCGGCTTACATCCCAGCGTCCGGAGGCGCCGATGTCCCAAGTCTTCTCCGAAGAGACCCATCGCAACATGCTCGCCCGCATCCCCCACTGCACCGGTCGTGAGATCTCCGACTGGCTTCGCACCGTCGAAGAAGGCCCGGCACTCTTCCGCTTCGAGGAAAAGGTCAGCTGGCTCCGGCACGAACACAACCTGGCCTACGGCCACGCCAAGGCGATCGTCCATGAGTACGACCTGAGGAGGGCCGCGCGCAAACTGCTCTAGGCGCGCACCACGACGAAGGGCCCCGGCCGCAGCCGGGGCCCTTCGCGCACGACGCGTCGGCGACTAGTCGTTGCTGTTGAGGATCGAGATGAGCCTCAGGAACTCCAGGTAGATCCACACCAGCGTCAGCGTGAGGCCGAAGGCCGCGAGCCACGCCTCCTCGCGCGGGGCGCCGTAGGCGACGCCGTCCTCGACCTGCTTGAAGTCCAGGGCGAGGAAGCAGGCTCCGAGGATGATGCCGACGATGCCGAAGATCACACCGAGGGCACCGCTGCGGAAGCCGAGGCCGTCACCGCCGCCGAACACCGCGAACAGCAGGTTCACCATCATCAGCAGGATGAAGCCGAGCGCGGCCGCCATCACGAAGCCGTAGAAGCGGCGGTTGACGCGGATCCAGCCGGCCTTGTAGGCGATCAGCACACCGGCGAAGACCGCCATCGTGCCGATCACGGCCTGCATGGCCGCGCCGTCGGCGATGCGGCTGTCGACGATGTTGGACACGACGCCGAGGAAGACACCCTCGAACGCGGCGTACGTCAGGATCAGCGCGGGCGAGGCCTTGCGCTTGAAGGACTGGACGAACGCCAGGACCATGCCGATCAGCGCGGCGCCGATACCGATGCCGTAGCTACGGCTGATGTTGGCGTCGTCGACCGGCAGCAGGGCCCAGGAGAGCGCCGCGGTGAGGATGAGCACACCGAGCGTGCTCGCCGTGCGCAGGACGACGTCGTCGATGGTCATCCGGCCGGTGGTGGCCGGGGCCTGCGGCGGCGCGCCGTACTGCAGGTCCTGCTGGGCGTAAGGGTTCTGCGCGTACGGGTTCTGCGCGTAGGGGTTGCCCGTCGGCTGCTGCGCGTACGGGTTGCCCTGGGTGGCGACAGCGGGACCCCCGGCCTGCGGCGCGGTGTTGAAGCCCGCGTAGCCGTTGTCGCGGCTGAACCCCCGTCGCGAGAAGACCGGGTTTCTGCTCCTCATTTCACTCCTCCATGGCCAGCACTTCGTGGCCTTGGCTCAAGAGTAATAGGTAGGCAAAGGAATGACCCTAGTGCTTGGGGAGGATCTTTCCCTCGTCGTGCTGCGCAACACGCTACGCGGCTTCGTGATTCCCCTCATCGGAGGGGGTCATTCATCACCAAGCTGCGACACGTCCGGAACCGGACGGAGATCACCCGCTGACGCCGTCCTTACGTCACCCGGGGCATCACCCGAACGGGAAGCCCGTGTACCCCTCGGCCAGGTCGGTCTCGGCAGCGCGGGAGGAGGCGATCCGGTCCAGCCGGGCGAGCTGGAGCCGGTCCTCGAAGCCGGTCGCGCCGGGTGCGCGGTGCAGGAGGGTCGTCATGTCGTAGGAGAACCGCTCGGCCTGCCAGATCCGGCGCAGGCAGGTCTCCGAGTAGGCGTCGAGCAGCTCCGGTGAGCCGGTCTCCTTCCGGTGGGCCAGGGCCCGGGCGAACGTCACGACGTCGCCGACGGCGAGATTCAGCCCCTTCGCGCCGGTGGGCGGCACGATGTGCGCCGCGTCGCCGGCGAGGAAGAGGCGGCCGTGGCGCATGGGCTCGTGGACGTAGGAGCGCATGGGCGTGACCGACTTCTGGGTGATCGGGCCGCGCTCCAGGCGCCAGTCGTCGGCGGTCTCGAAGCGGCGCTCCAGCTCGTCCCAGATCTCCTTCTCGCTCCACGCCTCGGCGTCGGTGCCGTCGGGCACCTGGAGGTAGAGGCGGGAGACCGACGGCGAGCGCATGGAGAGCAGGGCGAAGCCGCGGTCGTGACGGGCGTAGACGAGCTCGTCGTGCGAGGGCGGCACGTCGGCGAGGATGCCGAGCCAGCCGAAGGGGTACGTCCGTTCGAAGACCTGGGTGAGTCCGGCCGGGATCGCCTTGCGGGCCACGCCCCAGAAGCCGTCGCAGCCGACGACGTACTCGCACTCCAGGACGTCCTCGCGGCCCTCGTGCCGGAAGCGGACGCGCGGGGCGTCGGTGCCGGCGTCCTCCACGGCCAGCGCCTCCGCCTCGAACAGCAGCGGGCCGCCCTCGGCGAGCTGGAGGGCGATGAGGTCCTTGCAGACCTCGGTCTGGGCGTAGACCATCACGGAGCGTCCGCCGGTGAGGGCGGGGAAGTCGACGCGGTGGCGTCTGCGGTCGAAGCGCAGTTCGATGCCGTCGTGGCGCAGACCCTCGCGGTCCATGCGCTGCCCGGCTCCGGCCGCGCGCAGCACGTCCGCGGTGCCCTGCTCCAGGATCCCGGCGCGCTGCCGCCGTTCGACGTAGGCGCGGTCGCGGCTCTCCAGGACGACCGAGTCGATGCCGGCGTTGTGGAGCAGCCGGGCCAGGAGGAGGCCGGCGGGGCCGGCTCCGATGATGCCGACGGTGGTGCGCATCGGGCGACCCCTTCCCATCCGTTCGTCAGGTGAAATTTCCTTCACCGTTGCTGGATGTGAGTCTCTGACGGCATGCGACCGCTGTCAACGGGCACGCCGCGAACTTCTCAATGGACCACACAGGGATCGGAAGGTGCCCGGAGCCGGACTCGAACCGGCACGCCCGCGAAGGGGCAGCGAGGTTTAAGCTCGCCGTGTCTGCATTCCACCATCCGGGCAGGCCATGGGCTCCGCATCGAGGTTCCGAGACTATCGGGACGGGTACCCCGAACAGCGGAAGGGCGGACCGATGTTGTCTTATTTTATTGACGTCTGAGGGTGCATCAGCACACGGAACGCGCCATCCGCACTTGCCAATAGCCTTGCGTGCGACCGTCGGCGGCGCATGCGGAATGACGGAATTTCACCGCCCGAACGAGGGCACTCCACCTGTTCTTGACACCTGGACCCCTCCGTTCCCCTGCACCTGGGCCGCGCGGTCCCCCGACACGCGGCCCTCTCAGGGGTGTTCGTCATCCCCAGGTATGACACCGCCCCTCGCGGTCAGACCGCAGACGGCCCCCGGAACCAGAACAACGGGTGACTACACGGCGGCGTGGGACCCGGACGATGGAACGAGTCCTTCCAAGAACACCGCCGTCCGACAGGAGTGCCATCCCGTGACCACCGCACCGCTCACCGACCGGGCCACCACCATGGCCGCGCGCGCCACGGATCTGTCGAAGGTCTACGGACAGGGTGAGACCAAGGTGGTCGCCCTGGACCGGGTCTCCGTCGACTTCCGGCAGGCCGAGTTCACCGCGATCATGGGCCCCTCCGGCTCCGGCAAGTCGACCCTGATGCACTGTGTGGCCGGTCTCGACACCTTCTCCTCCGGGTCGGTGCGCATCGGCGACACCGAACTCGGCTCCCTGAAGGACAAGCAGCTCACCAAGCTGCGCCGGGACAAGATCGGCTTCATCTTCCAGGCGTTCAACCTGCTGCCGACCCTGACGGCACTGGAGAACATCACCCTCCCGATGGACATCGCGGGCCGCAAGCCGGACCGGCAGTGGCTGGACTCCGTCATCCGGATGGTCGGTCTGGCCGACCGGCTCGGCCACCGGCCCTCCCAGCTGTCGGGCGGTCAGCAGCAACGCGTCGCCGTGGCGCGGGCGCTGGCCTCCCGGCCCGAGATCATCTTCGGGGACGAGCCCACCGGAAACCTCGACTCGCGCTCGGGCGCCGAGGTGCTGGGCTTCCTGCGCAACTCCGTGCGCGAACTGGGCCAGACGGTGGTGATGGTGACTCACGACCCGGTGGCCGCGGCCTACGCGGACCGGGTGATCTTCCTCGCGGACGGCCGGATCGTCGACGAGATGTACGGGCCGACGGCCGAGTCGGTCCTGGACCGCATGCGTGTCCTTCCTGGGGGAAACCCCCAGACCCCCGCCTTCGACGCCAAGGGCCGCACCAGCTGATCCCCCGTCAGGACCGACAGGACTGAGAAGAAGAAACCCATGTTCCGTACCGCCTTGCGCAACGTGCTCGCGCACAAGGCCCGGCTCCTGATGACCGTCCTCGCCGTGATGCTCGGCGTGGCCTTCGTGTCGGGGACCCTGGTCTTCACCAACACCATCTCCGACGCCTTCCAGAAGAGTTCCGCCAAGGGCTTCGACCAGGTCGACGTCGCCATGACGGCGGACTACCAGGAGGCCGAGGGCGACCGGGTCGGCAAGCCCCACGACCTGACCCAGGCCACACTCGACAAGAGCGAGCGGGTCCCCGGGGCCGCGTCCGCCATCGGGGTCGTGCAGGGCTTCACCGCCGTCGCCGACAAGAACGGCAAGCTCATCGGCGAGGGCTTCCAGTCGCAGGGCGGCAACTACTGGAGCGCCAAGGACCCGCGCTACCCCCTGGTCAGCGGGCACGCCCCCAAGGGCCCGGGCCAGATCCTCATCGACTCCGAGACGGCGAAGCGCGCCGGTTACAAGGTCGGCGACACCGTGCGGATGTCGGTCGACGGGCCGGTCCTCACCCCGGAGATCACCGGCATCTTCACCACCGACGACGGCAACGTCGCGGCCGGCGGCAGCCTCACCCTGTTCGACACGGCGACCGCCCAGAAGCTGTTCGGCAAGGCGGGCGTGTACGACCAGATCGACGTCAAGGCGAAGCCGGGCGTCACACAGGCCGCGCTGAAGGCGGAGCTGGACAAGGCGCTGCCCGAGGGCACCGTCTCGACCACCACCGGCAAGCAGCTCGCCGACGACCAGGCGGATGCGATCGCCCGGTCGATGAGCGGCATGCAGACGGCCCTGCTGGTCTTCGCCGGCATCGCTCTGTTCGTCGGCACGTTCATCATCGCCAACACCTTCACCATGCTGGTCGCCCAGCGCACCAAGGAGCTGGCGCTGATGCGGGCGGTCGGCGCCTCCCGCCGGCAGGTGACGCGGTCGGTGCTCATCGAGGCGTTCGTGGTCGGCGCGGTCGCCGCCGTGACCGGGCTGGTCGCGGGCATCGGCATCGGAGCCGGACTGCGCTCCCTGATGGGGACGTTCGGCGGGTCCGTGCCCGACGGGCCGCTGGTCGTCAAGCCCGCCACGATCGTCGCCGCGCTCGCGGTCGGCATCCTGGTGACCATGCTCGCGGCGTGGCTGCCGGGCCGCCGGGCCGCGAAGATCCCGCCGGTGGCGGCCATGAACAGCGTGCACGCCAAGGCCACGACGAAGTCGCTGGTGCTGCGCAACACGCTGGGCGCCCTGGTCTCGGCCGCGGGCGTGGCGGTGGTCCTCGTGGCCACGACCATGGACGGTTCGGACGGGCAGCTGCCCATGGGCCTCGGCGCGGTGCTGCTGATCATCGGCGTGTTCATCCTGACGCCGCTGCTGTCCCGCCCGCTGATCGCCGCCGCCGCACCGGTGCTGCGCGCCTTCGGTGTCTCCGGCAAGCTGGCCCGGCAGAACTCGGTGCGCAACCCGCGCCGCACGGCCGCCACCGCCTCCGCGCTGATGATCGGCCTGACCCTGATCACCGGCATGACGGTGATGGCGGGCAGCCTGCAGCAGGCCATCGAGAAGATGGCGTCGTCGTCGATCAAGGCGGACTACGTGGTGTCCATGGCGAACGGCAACGCGCTGTCGCCGGACGTCGAGAAGAAGCTGGAGCGGACCGACGGCGTCACCGCCACCAGTCCGATGCTCAACGCCGCCTCCCGGATCGACGGCCAGACCGAGTACCTGACCGGCGTCAACGGCGCCGCGATCGGCGAGCTGGCCGGCCCGAAGGTCGACACCGGTTCCTTCAAGGTCGGTGGCAGCGACATCGTCGTGGACAGCGAGACCGCCAAGTCCCACGGCTGGAAGGCCGGTAGCGCCTTCACCGCCTCCTTCGAGGACGGCAAGAAGCAGAAGCTGACGGTCGCCGGGACCTACGAGAGCAACGACTTCCTGAGCGGCATCCTGCTCGACGAGAAGATCCTCGCCCCGCACGAGTCGGACCCGTACAACATGAAGGTCATGGTGAAGACCGCCGACGGCACGTCCGGCGCGACCCAGGACAAGCTGGAGAAGGCCCTCGGCACCAACCCGGCCATCAAGGTCCAGGACAAGCAGGACATCTCCAACGAGATCGCGCAGATGTTCACGCTGATGCTGAACATGGTCTACGGCCTGCTCGCCATGGCGGTGATCGTGGCGGTCCTCGGTGTCATCAACACCCTGGCCATGTCGGTCTTCGAGCGCTCCCAGGAGATCGGCATGCTCCGGGCGATCGGCCTCGACCGCAAGGGCATCAAGCGGATGGTCCGCCTGGAGTCCCTGGTGATCTCCCTGTTCGGCGCGGTGCTGGGCATCGGCCTGGGCGTGTTCTTCGGCTGGGCGGCCGGTGAGCTGCTGGCCACGAAGCTGGCGACCTACGAACTGATCCTGCCGTGGGCACGGATCGGCGTCTTCCTGCTGCTGGCCGCGACGGTGGGCGTCCTCGCCGCACTGTGGCCGGCCCGGCGGGCGGCCCGGCTGAACATGCTGGAGGCGATCAAGGCGGAGTAGCGCCGGACATGCGAGGGCCCCTTTCCCACGGTGGGAAAGGGGCCCTTCTGCGTTCAGTTCCAGGTACGGGCGCGCAGCGGCATGCCCGACTCCCCCGATTCGGGGGTCCGTACGGCCAGGACCTGGTTGACGCCGATGCGGTTGCGTTCGAAGGCGAGCGCGGAGGCGGCCATGTACAGGCGCCAGACGCGAGCCCGGCCGGGGCTGGTGAGCTGGACGGCACGCGGCCAGTCGGCCTCCAGGCGGGCGACCCACTGCCGCAGGGTGAGGGCGTAGTGCTCGCGGATCGACTCGACGTCGCGGACCTCGAACCCGGCGCGCTCCAGCATGACGACGGTGCTGCCGACGGGCTGGAGTTCGCCGTCGGGGAAGACGTAGGAGTCGATGAACGCGTCGACGCTGTACGTCGTCTCGTCCCGCCGCGGGCGGCGGGCGATCTGGTGGTTGAGGAGCCGCCCGCCGGGCTTGAGCAGCTCGTGCAGGTCGCGGGCGTAGTCCAGGTACCGCTCGGCGCCGACGTGTTCGGCCATGCCGATGGAGGAGATCGCGTCGTAGGGCCCGTCCCGGACGTCGCGGTAGTCCTGGACGCGGATCTCGACCTTGTCGGTGAGTCCCTCGTCGGCGACGCGCTTGCGGGCGTATGCCGCCTGCTCCTGGGAGAGCGTGACGCCGACGACGCTCACGCCGTGCTCCCGGGCGGCGTGGATGGCCATCGAGCCCCACCCGCAGCCGACGTCGAGGAGCCGCTGACCGGGGCTCAGGTTGAGCTTGCGGCAGACCAGTTCCAGCTTGTCGTACTGGGCCTGTTCGAGGGTGCTGTCAGGGCTGGGCCAGTAGGCGCAGGAGTACACCATGGACGGGCCGAGGACGATCTCGTAGAAGTCGTTGCCGACGTCGTAGTGGTGGCTGATGGCGCGTCTGTCGGTGCGCTTGGTGTGCAGGTTGCGGCGGGGCCGGCGGGCCTCCTCGCGGGGCGGGGCGGGCGGCAGCGGGGTCCCGCCGAGCTTGACGAGCCCGCGTACGGCGGCGCGGACCTCGGGGTCGCGCAGGGCCTGGGCGAGGGTGCGGGCGTCCTCGTCGCGCTCCCAGATGTGACCGGCCAGCAGGTCGAGGGTGGTGTAGAGGTCGCCGTCGATGTCGAGGTCGCCCGCCACCCAGGCCCGGGCGAGGCCGAGTTCGCCCGGCTTCCACAGCAGGCGGCGCAGAGCGCGGCGGTTGCGTACCACCAGGGTCGGCGCGCCCGGCGGACCCGCCTGCGAACCGTCCCAGGCGCGGATGCGCACGGGAAGCGGTGCTCCCAGCAACTGTGCGAAGAGGCCCTGCAGCCGCGGCGCGGCGTCTGCCATGGTGTACACCTCCGTGACGGGGAATCCCGGAATGTCCGATACCACGTAAACACCTGCGGGGCCTTTGCGCAGTCCCCGGCACGCGTCATGTCTGGGCAAAACCACCAAGCCGAAGGAACGGGAACGCCGAAGGACCTCCCGCACCACGGATGGCGGGAGGTCCTTCGGGGAGTCCTACGGCGGAGTCCTGCAGTGGATTCCGTCGTCAGGCAGGTGACCGACCGGAGGTCAGGAGGCCTTGGCCTTCTCCTCGGTCTTCTCCTTGGCCTTGGCCTCGGTCTTCTCCTTCGGCGCGGCGGCGACCGGGGCCGGCTTGGCGGCCTCGTAGAACTCCTCGCGCGGCGTCTCGATCGCGCCGAGCGAGACGACCTCGCGCTTGAGGAACATGCCGAGCGTCCAGTCGGCGAAGACGCGGATCTTGCGGTTCCAGGTCGGCATCGCCATGCCGTGGTAGCCACGGTGCATGTACCAGGCGAGACGGCCCTTGAGCTTGATCTTCATCTTGCCCATGACGATCATCGCCACGCCCTTGTGGAGGCCGAGACCGGCCACCGCGCCCTTGTTGGCGTGGGAGTAGTCCTTCTGCGGGAAGCCCCGCATGCCGGACAGGACGTTGTCGCCGAGGACTCGGGCCTGCCGCAGCGCGTGCTGCGCGTTCGGCGGGCACCAGGCGTTCTCGTTGCCCGCCTTGCGGCCGACGAGGTCCGGGACCTGGGCGTTGTCGCCCGCGGCCCAGATGTAGTCGGTGCCCTTGACCTGGAGCGTGGTCTCGCAGTCGACGTGACCGCGGGGCCCGAGGGGCAGGCCGTAGCGGGAGAGGACCGGGTTGGGCTTGACGCCGGCGGTCCAGACGATCGTGTTGGAGTCGACCTCGAGGCCGTTCTTCAGCACCACGTGGCCGTCGACGCAGGAGTCCATGGAGGTGGACAGGTAGACCTCGACACCGCGGCCCTCGAGGTGCTCCTTGCCGTACTTGCCGAGCTTGGGGCCGACCTCGGGGAGGATCTTGTCGGCGGCGTCGACCAGGATGAAGCGCATGTCCTCACGGGACACGTTCTTGTAGTACTTCGCCGCGTCCCGGGCCAGGTCCTCGACCTCGCCGATGGTCTCCGCACCGGCGAACCCGCCGCCCACGAAGACGAAGGTGAGCGCCTTGCGGCGGATCTCCTCGTCGGTGGTGGAGTCGGCCTTGTCGAGCTGCTCGAGGACGTGGTTGCGCAGGCCGATGGCCTCCTCGATGCCCTTCATGCCGATGCCCTGCTCGGCGAGGCCGGGGATCGGGAAGGTGCGGGAGACCGCGCCGAGCGCGACGACCAGATAGTCGAAGGGCAGCTCGTACGCCTCGCCGACCAGCGGGGCGATCGAGGCGACCTTGCGGTCCTGGTCGATGGTGGTGACCCGGCCGGTGAGGACCTCCGCCTTCGGCAGCACGCGTCGCAGCGGGACGACGACGTGGCGCGGGGAGATGTTGCCGGCGGCGGCTTCGGGGAGGAAGGGCTGGTAGGTCATGTACGACCGGGGGTCGACGACCGTGACGGTCGCCTCTCCGTAACGCATCTTCTTCAGAATGCGTCGAGCTGCGTACAGGCCTACGTACCCACCGCCTACTACGAGGATCCTGGGACGCTCCGTGGTGCTCATGCCATCGAGTATCCACCCGTCTCAGGGGGGTGGCTCGTGCGCCCCTTCACAAGCTTCGGCAGGGTGTGTGTTATCCTCCGCGGCTCTCGTGATCCATGTCATGGTGACAACCCGGATCGATTGTGCAGTGCGGGTCGTTGTCAATGCCGCGTGAGCTGCCTCTCTGGCCCGCCGACCCCCCTGTGAGCCCTCCGCCGGACCCTCCTGCGGGCACCTGCCCAGGGATGCCCATACCATGCTTCTGAACACGTTCAAAGGCCTCTTGGGCCCCCAGAAGGGTCAACGCGACCCTTCTCGTCGCCCTGGAGTGCCGAATTCCTTGTGAAGAACTTCACGAACTTTTCCGGAGGGCTGCTCCCGGGGGGCTCGCGCGAGCCCCCCGGAGACGCTCAAACGTGATCCTTGCCTGCTCAGAAGCGGCCTGGAGCCCGTCCTAGGCGACGGACCACGCGATGCCGTCGAGGATGTCGTGCTCGCTGACGACGACCTCCTGAGCGCCGATCCGCTCCATGATCGACAGCAGGACGAGGGCCCCCGCCCCGATCACGTCGACCCGGCCCGGATGCATGGAGGGCACGGCCGCGCGCTCGGCGTGCGTGGAGCGCAGCAGCCACTCGGTGATCTCGCGGACCCGGTCGTGGGAGACACGGGAGTGGTGGATGGCGGCCGAGTCGTACTCGGGCAGCTCCTGGGCGATCGCCGACACGGTCGTCACGGACCCCGCAAGGCCGACCAGCGTGCGGGCCTCGCGCAGCGGGACCGTCTCCTCGGCGAGGTCGAGGGCGGCCTCGATGTCCGCCCGCATCGCCGCGATCTGCTCCGCGGACGGCGGGTCGCTCACCACCCCGTCCCGGACCAGGTGCCGCTCGGTCATGCGGACACAGCCGATGTCCACCGAGCGGGCCGCACGGACGTGGTCGTCGCCGACGACGAACTCGGTCGAGCCGCCGCCGATGTCCACGACGAGGTAGGGCTTGGGCAGGTGGTCGCGCCCGGCGAGCTCCTTGGTGGCGCCGGTGAAGGAGAACTCGGCCTCCTGGTCCCCGGAGATCACCTCGGGCTCGACGCCCAGGATGTCCAGCACGCCGCGCACGAACTCGTCCCGGTTCTCGGCGTCCCGGGAGGCCGACGTCGCCACGAACCGCAGCCGCTCCGCCCCGTGCTCCTTGATGGTCCCGGCGTACTCGCGGCAGGCCGCGAAGGTCCGCTGCAGCGCCTCGGGGGCCAGCCGGCCGGTGCGGTCGACGCCCTGCCCCAGCCGCACGATCGTCATCCGGCGGTCCAGGTCGACCAGCTCGCCGGTCACCGGGTCGGCGTCGGCGACCAGGAGCCGGATGGAGTTCGTACCGCAGTCCACGGCGGCGACACGGGTCACTGGGCGTCCTCCTCGACGGTCGTCACACACGCGCCCTTGCGCCACCACTCGGGCAGCATGGCCAGGGCCTCGTCGCCCAGCGGGTTCACGCCCGGCCCCGCGGCCAGCGAGTGCGCCACGAGCACGTGCAGGCACTTCACCCGGTCCGGCATGCCGCCCGCGCTCGGGAAGTTCTTCAGCTCCTCGATCTCGTCACGACGCCGGATGTAGTCCTCGTGCGCCGCCCGGTACGCCGCCGCCAGCTCCGGGTCCGAGGCCAGCCGCTCGGTCATCTCCTTCATCACGCCGTTCGCCTCCAGCGTGCCGATCGCCGAGTTCGCCTTCGGGCACGTCAGGTAGTACAGCGTGGGGAACGGCGTCCCGTCCGGCAGCCGCGGGGCCGTCTCGACGACGTCGGGCTGCCCGCACGGGCACCGGTGCGCGATCGCGCGCAGGCCGCGCGGGGGCCGGCCGAGCTGCTGCTTGAATGCCTCGACGTCCGCGTCGGTGGGCTCGGTGCGCGGGGTGGTCGGCGGGGGCGTTTCCATGACTGTGTTCAGGCTGTCTTTCTGGGTTCAGGTCACTGGCTGGGGTCCGGGTTCACTGGTCGGAGGCGTCGGCCTTGTCGACCCCGTCCCAGACGTTCGAGTACCAGGGGCGGTCGGCCGCCCCGAGGTCGGCGTGCGACTGCTTCGCCGCGTGCGGATCGACGACGATGAACCCCGTCTCCCCCGGCATGACGTAGTGCAACCGCTGCCGGATCTGCTGCTCCGCGTACGCGTCGTCCTGCCAGCGCGCCTTCTGGTCGCGCAGCCGTTCGACGCGCTGCCGGGCCTGCTGCTGTTCGCGCTGGAGATCGTCGATCTCGGCGCGCTGCGAGACGTACTCCCGCATCGGGTAGGCCAGGGCCACGATCAGCGAGCACATCACCAGGGCGAGCAGCGCGGCCCGGCCGGTCAGCCGGGAGCGGCGCGCCTGGCGCTTGGTCTGGGAGCGGTAGACCCGGGCCGCGGTCTGCTCACCGAGCAACCGGATCCTGGTCGCGGTGGAGAACCGGTCCCGGTCCTTCACGGCCATGTCTGTCCGCCTCCCGCTCCACCGTCATACGCGCGTACGTCCCCGGACACGGTACGGGACCGAGTACGGGGACGTACGTACGACGCTGCTACTTACGGGTCGGGTCAGCCCTTGAAGCGCGGGAACGCGCTGCGGCCGGCGTACACCGCGGCGTCGTCGAGGATCTCCTCGATGCGCAGCAGCTGGTTGTACTTGGCGACGCGCTCGGAGCGGGCCGGGGCGCCGGTCTTGATCTGGCCGCAGTTGGTGGCGACGGCCAGGTCGGCGATGGTGACGTCCTCGGTCTCGCCGGAGCGGTGGGACATCATGCACTTGAAGCCGTTGCGCTGGGCCAGCTCGACGGCGTCCAGGGTCTCGGTCAGCGAGCCGATCTGGTTCACCTTCACCAGCAGCGCGTTGGCCGCGCCCTCCTCGATGCCGCGGGCCAGGCGCTCGGGGTTGGTGACGAACAGGTCGTCGCCGACGAGCTGGACCTTGTCACCGAGCTTGGCGGTGATGGTCTTCCAGCCCTCCCAGTCGTCCTCGAACAGCGGGTCCTCGATGGAGACGAGCGGGTACGCGTCGACGAGCTCCGCGTAGTACTCGGTCATCTCGGCCGCCGAGCGCTCCTTGCCCTCGAAGGTGTAGACGCCGTCCTTGTAGAACTCGGACGCGGCGACGTCGAGCGCGAGGGCGATCTGCTCGCCGGGGGTGTAGCCGGCCTCGTTGATCGCCTCCAGGATGAGGTCGAGGGCCTCGCGGTTGGAGCCGAGGTTCGGGGCGAAGCCGCCCTCGTCGCCGAGGCCGGTGGCCAGGCCCTTCGACTTCAGGACCTTCTTCAGCGTGTGGTAGACCTCGGCGCCCCAGCGCAGGGCCTCGGAGAAGGACTCCGCGCCGATGGGGGCGATCATGAACTCCTGGATGTCCACGTTGGAGTCGGCGTGCGAGCCGCCGTTCAGGATGTTCATCATCGGCACCGGCAGCAGGTGCGCGTTCGGGCCGCCCAGGTAGCGGAACAGCGGCAGGTCGCTGGCCTCGGAGGCGGCGTGGGCGACGGCGAGGGAGACGCCGAGGATGGCGTTGGCGCCGAGGGAGCCCTTGTTGTCGGTGGCGTCCAGGTCGAACATGGCCTGGTCGATCAGGCGCTGCTCGGTGGCGTCGTAGCCGACGAGCTCCGGGCCGATCTGCTCGATGACCGCGAGGACGGCCTTCTCCACACCCTTGCCGAGGTAGCGGTTCGAGTCGCCGTCGCGCAGCTCGATGGCCTCGAAGGCGCCCGTGGAGGCGCCGGACGGGACGGCGGCACGACCGGTGCTGCCGTCGTCGAGGCCGACCTCGACCTCGACCGTGGGGTTGCCTCGGGAGTCCAGGATTTCCCGGGCTACGACGACGTCGATGGACGGCACGAGCATCTCCTTCTTCATGTGACGCGGGTACGCGGGCCGCGTGGACCCGGCGAGGCGCGGGCCGCGGTGGCTCGCGACATGAGCCTAACCGGCTCCGGGCGATCGGCCACCGGGTCGCCCACCCCATGGACAGAACCGAGAGTAAATTGTTTCCGAACGGAACAAAGCCGGATCGCAAAGACCGGCAGAAAAAACCCCGCCCCGGTGCGCACGGGGGATGACGCACCGGGGCGGGGAGCCCGTGGGGACGGGGTGGGCCGCTGCTTACTTCAGGTGCAGCTGCTGGCCCGGGTAGATCAGGTTGGCGTCCGTGACGATGTCCTTGTTCAGCTCGAACAGCTTCTCCCAGCCGCCCTCGACCTTCTTCTCGGTCGCGATCGAGCTGAGGGTGTCCCCCTTGACGACCTTGTACTCACCGTCGCCCTTCTTGACCTTCTTGCCGGTCGGGGTGGTGACGGTCTTCTGGGTCTGGGCCGGGCGCTCGTCGGAGCGGGAGGCCGGCTGCTGCTCGGTCTGGCGGGTCTCGGTGGAGCCGCTGCTCTGCTCGGAGCCGCCGCTGTAGCCGGCGCTCGACAGGCCCTTGCCGCAGACCGGCCAGGCACCCTTGCCCTGGCTCGCGAGGACCTTTTCGGCGATCTCGATCTGCTGCTCCTTGGTGGCCTGGTCGGCGGTGGAGGCGTACTTGGTGCCGCCGTAGCCGGACCAGGTGGAGGCGGAGAACTGCAGACCGCCGTAGTAGCCGTTGCCGGTGTTGATGGACCAGTTGCCGCCGGACTCGCACTGGGCGACGGCGTCCCACTCGGAGGCGGTGGCGGCGGAGGCGTTGCCGGCCGCCATCAGCGGGGCGGCGACGGCGGCACCGGTGACACCGGCGATGGCGATGACCCGAGAGGCCTTGGACGGACGGCGGTGCGTGCCCTTGCCGGAAAACAGCATGGAGAGATCCCCTCACCGACGCCTGCGAGGTGAGCTGTCGGGTTCGGGCCGGTTGAGTTGCCCGGCCGCGTCCCTCCCGGGACACGGCTTCACCCCAAGCCCTTCCGGCACAACCGGCCGGTCGGGCACTTACCTTGGGTCCCCCGCTCCTGCCTACGGCGCTTGACGCGACGACTGTTCCCGTGCGGCCGCTGGCAGGATTCGGCGTTGCGGCAGCCGGGGCTCGCGGTGGCGAGCGGTCATGACCGTAGACATGCGATCCGCGGAATTTCAAAGACGATCAGGGCTTCTGAGATCTATCTCTCACCGCACCGATAAGGGACATTAGGCGCGAACGGTGACGTGAACTCGCACGGTTTCGGGGTGACTTCCGCCCCCGTTTCCGTACTGCCCCACCGGCTACTCCTCGTCCGCTTCGCCCTCTACCGTGAGCTTCTGACCGGGGCGGATGAGGTTCGGGTCGGTGCCGACGGCCGTCTCGTTCCCGACATAGAGGGCGTGCCATCCGCCGCTGAGGTCGAGGGAGTTCGCGATGGACCAGAGAGTGTCGCCGGGGCGGACGGTGTAGGAGCCGTCCGTCGCCTCCCGGGAGGCTTCGCCGTCGCGCGAGGCGTGCCGTCCGGTGGACCCGGACGTACGGCCGTCCTCAGTCTTGGTGTCCTCGTCCGCGCTGGGGCCGCGGTGGCGGCCGGAGGCGGTGCCGGTTTCGGTTTCGGCGGGTGCCGAAGAGCCGTCGTCCTGCTGAGAGTTGTCGGGCTTGTCACTCTCGGGGGCGGGCGACGGGTCCTGCGTCGAGGAGTCGACAGAATCGGATGACTTGTCGGACTTGGCGGTTTCATCCTCCGGAGTCGATTGTCCGTCAGAGGACGACTCGGTGGAGTCGAGCAGTCCGGGCGAGTCCGTCGGCGCGGACGAGTCGGACGAGCTGGACGAGTCGGACGTGTCCGAGCTCTTGTCCTGCTCGAGGCCGGAGAGCAGCCCGCAGGTGCGCCACGCGCCGACCCCCTGGTCGGCGAGGATTCTCTCGGCCACGGCTATCTGCTGGGAGCGGCTGGCCAGGTCGGCGCTCGGGGCGTAGTCGAGGCCGCCGTGGTTCTCCCAGTCCTCCTGGGACAACTGGAGGCCGCCGAAGTACCCGTTGCCGCTGTTCTGGCTCCAGGCGCCGCCGGTCTCGCAGTCCGCGACCCGGTCCCAGGTCGTGCCGTCGGCCGCGCTGGCGCCGGAGGCCCCGAGGAGCGGGATCGCGATGGCGGAGCCGGTCACCCCGGCCGCGACGAGGAGAGCCGGAGCCTGGCGGGGGCGACGGTGCCGACCGTTCCCGGAGAGCATACGGAGACCTTTCGCGAGACAGCAGTGACCGGCGCGGCGCAGGGTCCCCCCCGGGCCGCGCTGATGATGGGTGAACGTATCGGCAGACGATCACTTGTCACAAGTTCATGCCGCGCAGATCACGTGAAGATCACAGGTCTGATGTTTCGTCACTTCATGCCGCTGAGAACTCCACCGGCAGCGTGCGCAGCCCGCGCATGATGAGGCCGCCGCGCCATCTCAGCTCCGCCGGATCCGCCGCCAGCCGCAGGTCCGGGAGACGGGTGAGGAGCGTGGCGAGCGCGGTCTGGCCCTCCAGGCGGGCGAGCGGGGCGCCGAGGCAGTAGTGGATGCCGTGGCCGTAGCCGAGGTGCTGGTTGTCCCGGCGGGCGAGGTCGAGCACGTCCGGATCGGCGAACCGCTCCGGATCCCGGTCGGCGGCGGCCAGGACGACGAGGACCGGGTCGCCGGGCGCGATGTGCTGCCCTCCGATGGTGAGGGGCTGGGTGGCGAACCGCCAGGTGGCGAGTTCGACCGGGCCGTCGTAGCGCAGGAGCTCCTCGACGCCGGTCTCCAGGAGGCCGGTCTCCCCGGCGGCGAGGGACGTCTGGAGGCGTGCGCGCTGCTCGGGGTGGGTGAGCAGGGCGTAGGTGCCGTTGCCGATCAGGTTCACGGTGGTCTCGAAACCGGCGAACAGCAGGATGAAGGCCATGGCCGCGGCCTCGTTCTCGGTGAGGTGCTCACCGTGGTCGGAGGCGCGGATGAGGCCGGAGATGAGGTCCTCGCCGGGGGCGGGCTCGTCGGGCAGCGCCTCCCGCTTGCGGTGGATGAGGTCGGCGAGGTAGCCGCGCATCTTCTTCACGGACCGCGCCACTCCGCCCCGGGGCCCGCCCTGGTGACGGATCATCATCCCCGCCCAGTCGCGGAAGTCGTCCTGGTCCTCGCGGGGGACGCCGAGCAGGTCGCAGATGGCGTAGATGGGGAGCGGGAAGGCGAACTCATGGATGAGGTCGGCGGACCCCTTGTGCGCGAACCCGTCGATGAGCCCGTCGGTGAGCTCCTGCACCCGCGGCGCGAACTCGGCGACCCGGCGGGGCGTGAACGCCTTGGAGACGAGCCGCCGCAGCCGGGTGTGGTCCGGCGGGTCGATGTTGAGCAGATGCGTCATCAGCTCGGCCTTGCGCTCCCCGGGGATCCCGGTCTTGCCCTTGGCGTGCGCGGGCTCGTCGTGATGCGCCGGGTTCTTGGAGAGCCGGTGGTCGGCGAGCGCCTGCTTGGCATCGGCGTACCGCGTGACCAGCCAGGCGTCCACACCGCTGGGCAGCTTGGTGCGGTGCACGGGGGCGTGCTCGCGGAGCCAGGCGTAGGCGGGGTAGGGGTTGCTCGCGAACTCCCACGAGAACAGTTCCGGCATCCCGGGCGCTTCACGTTGCATGCCACGACCCTACGCAGCGGCCGGGGCAACGCCGACCGCCGTTGTCAGAGGTCGTCGCTACTCTCACCGCGTCGAGATCGAGGAGGACCAGGTGCTCGAAGGCGTACTGATCGCGGAGAGCCTGCGGGTGGGGACCGAGCTGGCCGGTGTCCCGCTGCACGTCACGAAGATCGCCAGCGTGGAGGTGGAGGGCGCCGCGGCCGGGCAGCCGCGGCGGTGGACGCTCCTGGACTTCACCGGGGAAGAAGCCGACGCGGAGCCTCTGGCCGAGCGGCTGGCCGCCTGCCTGGACCCGGCCGGGGGCTGGTACGTCAACTACAACACCGCCACCGAGGCGTTCGTGGTCTTCCCCGGCGAGGTCTTCCGCTATCCGCGCGGCCAGGATCCACGCGGGCGTGCGGAGGGCCGTCGGCGGGCGCAGGACCACGCCCGTTCCCTCGGGATCCCCGAAGCGCAGCTGGACTGGCGGGACTGACCCGCCGGGCACCGCGTCACGGCCGTCGGTCTCGGCCCTCGGTCTCCCTGATCGCGTCCCGGTACGCGCGGGCCGCCGCTCGCAGGGCCGCCTCCGGGTCGACGCCCTCCGCCTCCGCGCGGACCGCCAGGGCCAGCAGGTCGTAGCCGATGCCCTCCACCGGCGGGAGCGGTATGTCCAGGCCGGCGGTGCGTGCCCGGGACGCCAGCTTGGCGGCGAGGGCCAGGCCGGGCTGGCCGAGGGGGATGCCCTCGGTGATCGAGGTGCGCTGCTTCTCGACCGCCTTGGTGCGCAGCCAGTGCGCCTTGACCTCCTCGGGCGTGGTGGCCGTCTCGTCGCCGAAGACATGCGGGTGGCGGTGGATCAGCTTGGCGACGATGCCGGCGGCGACATCGTCGATGGAGAAGGGGTTCGCCCCGTCCTCCGGGCTGCCCTCCTCGGCGATCCGGGCGTGGAAGACGACCTGGAGGAGGACGTCACCGAGCTCCTCGCGCAGTTCGTCGCGGTCGCCCTCCTCGATCGCCTCGACGAGCTCGTACGCCTCCTCGATGCCGTACTTGGCCAGGCCCTTGTGGGTCTGCTGGGACGACCACGGGCACTCGGCGCGGATGCGGTCCATGACCTGGACGAGATCGAGGAGGCGGGCGCCCGGCAGGTCGTAGGAGGCGGGGAGCAGCTCCAGCTCGGGCATGGCGACGCGGCCGGTGCCGGCCAGGCGGGCCAGGCCGTCCGTCAGGGCCGGCTCGCCCTCGCCCGTCGCCACGACGACCAGCGTGCGGCCGCCGGCGCAGGCGTCGACCAGTTCCTCGGCCGTCGGAGACGCCTCGTCGACGGTGATCCCCGCCTCGCGCAGATACGGCAGCTGCGGGTGCGCGCCGTCCGAGCACAGCACCTGGTCGGCCGCGTGCAGCGCCTGCCAGGCGGGCCAGGACAGCAGGCCGGGGGCGACGCGGTGGCTCGTGGTGAGCAGGACGATGCGGCCGGGGGCTTCGGGGCTGTTGGCGTTCACGATTCGAAGCTATCCCACGCCGCCGGCAGCCCCGGAAGTCATCCACATGCCGCCGGGGACAGGTGCCCTACATGTTCTGCTGCGCCTGCGCCTGCGCCGCCGACACGTCCCGCACCCACGGCGTCTTCGCGTCGGCGCGGCTGCTCTTCTGGACGTCCCAGGTGCCGTAGCGCGGGTTGAGGTCGACGTTCAGGTCCTTGGAGGCCTCGGACAGGGCCTTCCAGAACTCCGGACGGTTGGTGTCCGTGCCGAGTTTCCGAGCGAGCTTCTGGGCCTCCAGCTGGAGGCGGAGGTTCTCCTCGAGGCGCTCCGGCGGGATGCCGTACTGCTGGAGCCAGGTGGTCTCCAGCGCCTTGGCGCCGCCGGCCTGCTCTTCCAGGCCGGACCGCATCTCCTGGATCTCCCTGCGGGTGACGGTCACACCGGCGTCCTGGGCGGCGCGGTGCAGCACCCGGTCGAGGACCATGGTGTGCAGGGTGTCGCGGGTGAGCGTGCCGGTGCCGGCGATGGCCTGCTGGTACTGGGCGTCGTCCCGCACGGCCGCCCGCTGGGCCGCGCGCACCTCGCCGACCCGGTCCTCCAGCTGCGAGACGGTGATCCGCTGGCCGCCCACCACGGCCGCCGCGCCGGGATGCGCGTCGTTGCCGCAGGCGGTGAGAAGGGGCGCCGCAGCGGCGATCGCGGCGGTGAGGACGAGCGCGGTGCGACGGCGGCGGTGCAAGGAGACCTCCCGAGGAGATTGTGCGACGGTGCACAAGGTCTTGCGGTGATCGATGGTAGGCAGTGGCCAGGCTCTGGCCAACCCATTCGACCAACGATTCACCGGGACTTCCGGCACCGCCGCGCGGACCGGGCCGGGAGGGGAGCCGCATCCGGGGGTCGGGGGCGGCGCGGTTCGTCTCCCCAGGGTTGTGAGCTGTTACTCGTTGTATGGCAGGAGGGACGGGGCGAGCCCGCTCCCGAACTCGCCGCGTGGTCGGCCAGCCGGCCTACGGGTCGTAGGGGCTCTGCGGCGGGCCCACGCCTGGTCACAGGGGATGCCGCATCCACACGTTGGGCTCGACGTACACCGCGTACCCGCGCTCCGGCTCGCAGCGCACCGGCACCAGGGCGCCGGGCACCTCGATGTCGCCCCGGGTGTCGAAGGGCAGCCCCGTCCAGCGGCGCCAGTCCGCCAGTGAGGCGGCCACCGTCATGGACGCCGGTGCCACGGAGTCGATCGTGGCACCGGCCCGGGCGTGGACCCGCAGCCACGGGTCCTGGGGCAGGCCGTCGGGACGGACCCGGTGCGCGTACTCCTCGATGGGCGTGTGCGGTTCCAGGTGCTTGGCGTTGGGGCGGACCGGGGCGACGACCTCCCGGAAGCCGCGCGCCCGGGCGTTGTCGCGCATGGCCGAGAGCATCGCCCCGGACAGGCCGCGGCCCTGGGCGTGCGGGGCGACGGAGATCGAGATCGCGCTGACGGTGTCGGGGCGGACACCGCGGCGCAGGTCGGAGAACGCCCACACGAGGACCGTGTCCCAGCCGTTCCCGGGCAGTCGGCCACGGCCCTCGGCCTGGAGGGCGAAGGGCACGCTGTAGCCGTTCGCGACGATCTCGCCCTGCTCGTCCTCGGCGAACAGGACGTACTCCGGGAGTTCGGCGGCGATCCGGGGGAAGTGGGCGGCGCCCACGAGGTCCTGGATCGTGAACTCGGGCCAGGTGTCCGCCATCCCGACGACCCGCTCCAGCATGTCCGGGCGGTCGGCGAGGCTCGATATCTTCGGCTGCATGCGATCACGGTAGGCGGGACGGCGCACGGCCGGAACCGAATTAGGGCGTGGGGGCACGGTCCGCCACCTGGGGGGACCTGGCCTGCCGTGCGGCGATGACCATGACGACAGTGGCCAGCAGGGCGATGCCGGCACCGACGTAGAGCGGTGAGGTGTAGCCCAGGCCCGCGGTGATGGCCAGGCCGCCGAGCCAGGCGCCGAGGGCGTTGCCGACGTTGGACGCGGACACGTTGGCGCTGGCGGCCAGTGCCGCTCCGTGCGCGTAGTCGGTGACGCGCGTGATCATCCCGGGCACACTGGCGAACCCTGTCACACCCATCACGAACACCAGGACGACCGAGGCGGTGGCGCTGCCGGCCAGCAGCCCGAACAGGGCCAGGGTGAGGGTGAGTCCGGCCAGGGCGAGGACCAGCGCACGGTCACGGTCGCGGTCGGCGGCGCGCCCGCCGACCAGGTTCCCGACGACCAGTCCGACGCCATAGACCATCAGCAGCCAGGCGACGTCCGCCGGGGCGAAGCCGCTGACCTCGGTGAAGGTGTAGGCGATGTAGCTGAACGCGCCGAACATCCCGCCGTAGCTGAGCGCGGTGGCCGTCAGCGTCAGCCAGACCTGCCAGGACCGGAAGGCCCGCACCTGCGCCCGCAGGCCGCTGGGCGGCGCCGGGTCCGGCTCGCCTGCCTCTGCGGCCGGCTGAAGCGGTGCCGGGTCGAATGCGGCCCCGCCCGTCCCGGTGGCCGACCGGGACGGTATCGGGTCCGACCCGCCTGTACCTGTGGCTGGATGCACCCGGCCCGCCCGCGCCGGCACCAGCGCGGCGATTCCCGCCAGTGCCAGTACGCCGATCGCGGTGACCGCCCAGAACGCCGCCCGCCAGCCCCAGCGCTCACCGACCAGCGCGCCGAACGGCACGCCCAGCACGTTCGCGACCGTCAGCCCGGCGAACATGACCGCCACGGCCTGGGACTTCTTCTCCGGCGCGACCAGACTGCGCGCGACCAGCGAGCCGATACCGAAGAACGAGCCGTGGCACAGCGCCGCGACGATCCGCCCGAGCAGCATCACCGCGTAGTTCGGCGCGATGGCGGAGAGCAGGTTGCCGACGACGAACAACGCCACCAGCCCGAGCAGTACCTGCTTGCGGGGCAGCCGTGCCGTCGCCGCGGTCAGCGCGATCGCTCCCACCGCGACACTCAGCGCGTACCCGGAGATCAGCCAGCCCGCGGCCGCCTCGGACACCGTGAAGCTCGACGCCACCTGGGGCAGCAGCCCGGCGATGAGGAACTCGGTCAGACCGATGCCGAACCCACCGAGCGCCAGCGCGACGAGTCCACTCGGCATCCGGCACTCCCCGATCGGGCACACGTCACTCGTTCAGCGACCTCACCCGTCACCTCAGCACACCGGGTCGGAGTTTAGAAAGGGCTTTCCGTCCGAGCGGCAGCCGCGTCGGCGGCCCGGTGCCGTGTCAGCCGCCGCACTGCTCCAGCATCATCCGCTTGTCCGCCGCCGTGACGGGAAGCTCGTACTTCAGCGACACCTGGGCGAAGCGCACCGCATACGCGCAGCGGATCCGCTTGTTCGGGGGCAGCCAGGACGCCGGACCGGAGTCGCCCTTGGAGCCGTTGGTCGGCCCGTCCACCGGGACGAGGTTGAGCGGGTCGTTGGCGATGGCCTCACGCTTGTCCTTCGTCCAGCGCGAGGCGCCCATCTGCCAGTCGTAGGACAGCGGCATGACGTGGTCTATCTGGACCTTCGTCGCACGGGACTTGGTCCACTCGATGACCTTCCCGGTGTACGGGTCGTGCAGCGTCAGCGACATGACGACGCAGTCCGAGCCCGACCGGAAGCGGAGGTCCTCCCCGTCGCGCTTCAGTAGGTCGTTGCGTGAGTCGCACCCGTTGCGGGCGAAGGGGACGTCGGCCGGTGCCGAGTCCATCCAGGCGTAGCCGAACTTGTCCCGGTCGTAGCCCGTCCTGGGCCCGCGCCCCTTCGTCTCCACCTTCTCGATGACGGCACGGGCCCGAGCCTTGTCCTCGGTGGAGGTGATCGCCGCCAGGCCCGGCTTCGTGCCGTCCGGGTTGTCCAGCGGGCTCACGGCCCGTCCGTCACCGGCCGCCGGCACGCCGGAGCCCGAGGGTCCGCCGCCGTCCGCGGGCGGGGTCAGGCCTTCACAGCCGGCCAGCGCCGAACCCGCGAACATCATCGCGACAGCCAGTGCCGCCCCGCCCCTCAGACGCCTCACCGTGCGCCCCTCCCTGCTTGCCTGTTCCGCCTCCGCACGGGCGGCGTGTGACTGGACCCCACGGTAGCGAGGGAGAGGTCCAGACCACATCAGACCTAAACGGGCATTCCTCGCATGCCGCGCGTATCGTCGGTTCTGAGTCACCTCCGGAGGGAGTTTTCTGAATGGGCATCTTCGACAAGTTCAAGAGCCAGGCGCGGAACAAGGGCAAGCATCGCTCCGACTCCGCGGAACAGAGGATGAACGAGCGGACCGGCGGCAAGCACGAGGACCAGATCGACGCCGGGCAGCAGCGGGTCGAGGGACAGCTCGGCATGGACCGCGACCGCGACCGCGACCGCGAACGACCCGACCAGCAATAAGGCCTCCCCCCTCAGAGGCCGTCCGCGGAGAGACAACTCCTGCGGGCGGCTTCGCTTGACCTTGACACTGACGTCAGGGTCCGACCATCGCCGCATGGCATCCCCACACTCGAAGACGCCGCGCACCGTACTCGTCACCGGCGCCGGCACAGGCATCGGCCGGGCCGCTGCCCACGCGTTCGCCGACGAGGGCTCCCAGGTCGTGGCGGTGGGCCGCCGGGCGGCGCCCCTCGCAGAGACCGCCTCTCACGACCCGGCCCGCATCAGCCCGCTCGTCGCCGACATCACGGCCGCCGACGGCCCCGAGAGCATCGTCCGTACGGCACTCGACCGGCACGGTCGCCTCGATGTGCTCGTGAACAACGCGGGCATCGTCAACACCCAGTCCCTGCGCACCTATACGCGAGCAGCCGTGGAGCACCAGCTCGCGACGAACCTCCTCGCTCCCGTCCTGCTCGTGCAGGCCGCGCTCCCGGCTCTCGAGGACAGCCGGGGCGTGATCGTGAACGTGACGACGTCAGTCGGGCAGCGCGCCTGGCCGGGCAACTCCCTGTACGCGGCCGGGAAGGCGGCCCTGGAGGTGCTCACGCGCAGTTGGGCGGTCGAGTTCGCCCCGCTGGGGATCCGGGTCGCCGCCGTGGCGCCGGGAGCGATCGACACACCGATCGGCGAGCATTCGGGCCACACCCCCGAACAGCAGGCCGCGATCCGCGCGTGGCAGCTCGCGCACACGCCGCTCGGCCGGGTCGGACGCCCCGAGGAGGTGGCGTGGGCGATCACCCAACTGACCTCCCCGCAGGCGTCGTTCGTCACCGGCGTGATCCTTCCGGTGGACGGCGGCGCGGTCGTCGCATGAGACTGACGCGCATGGCGGAACGACGTATGCGGATCGGTGAACTCGCCGAGGCGACCGGCACGACGCCGCGCGCCCTGCGCCACTACGAGCAGGCGGGGCTCATCACCTCCGAACGCGCCGAGAACGGCTATCGCCTGTACGACGCCGGTACGGCCGTCCGCGTCCGCAACGTCCGCCGCCTGCTGGACGTGGGCCTGACGCTCGACGACGTACGGGTGTTCCTGCCGTGCCTGGACGGCGACGTCACGGCCGGGCCCGCCTCTGATGAGGCGCTCCGGGTCGCCGCCGGCCGTCTCGCGGTGCTGGACGCGCGGATCGCCGCGCAGGTCGCGGTCCGCGAGCGGCTGGCGGCGGCCCTGCGCGAGGCCACCGGCGCGCGCGTGCGGCCGGTGGCCTGACAGGACGTCGGCGTCAGGAGCCCAGCACCGACGTCAGGAACTCCCCGACCCACGCCAGCAGATCGCGCCCGACCAGCGGCTTCCCGCCGACCTTCGCGGTCTTCGGGCGCGGTACCAGCACCTGGTGCGTCGCCGGCTTGATGACGACTCCGGGGTACAGGCGCTTGACCCGCAGCTCCTGCGACTCGCGCAACTCCACGGGCGCGAACCGGATGTTGGTGCCCTGGAGCACGATCTCGCCGACGCCGCACGCCCGCGCGAGCATCCGCAGCCCGGCCACGAGCAGCAGATTCTCCACCGGCTCGGGCAGCTTGCCGTAGCGGTCGACGAGTTCCTCGCGTACGGCCTTGATGTCCTCCTCCGTGTTGGCGGAGGCGATGGCGCGGTACGCCTGGAGCCGGAGCCGCTCGCCGGGCGCGTAGTCGTGCGGGACGTGCGCGTCGACGGGCAGCTCGATCTTGACCTCGAGCGGCGGCTCCTCCTCGATCTCGCCGGTCTCCAGCTGGCGGCGGTAGTCGGCGACGGCCTCGCCGACCATCCGTACGTACAGGTCGAAGCCGACGCCCGCGATGTGGCCGGACTGCTCGCCGCCGAGCAGGTTGCCCGCGCCACGGATCTCCAGGTCCTTCATCGCCACGTACATGCCGGCGCCCATCTCCGTGTGCTGGGCGATGGTCGCGAGCCGCTCGTGCGCGGTCTCGGTCAGCGGCTTCTCCGGCGGGTAGAGGAAGTACGCGTAGCCGCGCTCGCGGCCACGGCCCACCCGGCCGCGCAGCTGGTGCAGCTGGGACAGGCCGAAGGTGTCGCCGCGCTCCACGATGAGGGTGTTGGCGTTGGAGATGTCGATGCCGGATTCCACGATCGTCGTGGACACCAGCACGTCGAACTTCTTCTCCCAGAAGTCGACGACGACCTGCTCCAGCGCCTGCTCTGACATCTGGCCGTGGGCGGTGGCGATGCGCGCCTCGGGGACGATCTCACGCAGCCGGGCGGCGGCCCGGTCGATCGACTCGACGCGGTTGTGGATGTAGAAGACCTGGCCCTCGCGCAGCAGCTCGCGGCGGATGGCGGCGCCGATCTGCTTCTCCTCGTAGGGGCCGACGAAGGTCAGCACCGGATGCCGCTCCTCCGGCGGCGTCGTGATCGTGGACATCTCGCGGATGCCGGTCACCGCCATCTCCAGCGTCCTGGGGATCGGGGTGGCGGACATGGTCAGCACGTCGACGTTGGCGCGGAGCTTCTTCAGCTGCTCCTTGTGCTCGACGCCGAAGCGCTGTTCCTCGTCGACGATGACCAGGCCCAGGTCCTTGAACTTGGTCTCCGACGAGAACAGGCGGTGGGTGCCGATGACGATGTCCACCGAGCCCTCGCGCAGGCCTTCCAGGACCGCCTTGGCCTCGGTGTCGGTCTGGAAGCGGGACAGCGCCTTGACGCTCACCGGGAACTGCGCGTACCGCTCGCTGAACGTCCCGAAGTGCTGCTGCACCAGCAGGGTCGTGGGCACCAGGACGGCGACCTGCTTGCCGTCCTGGACGGCCTTGAAGGCGGCCCGGACGGCGATCTCGGTCTTGCCGTAGCCGACGTCGCCGCAGATCAGACGGTCCATCGGGACCGACTTCTCCATGTCCTCCTTGACCTCGGCGATGGTGGTGAGCTGGTCGGGCGTCTCCGCGTAGGGGAAGGCGTCCTCCAGTTCCCGCTGCCAGGGGGTGTCCGACCCGAAGGCGTGGCCGGGGGCCGCCATGCGGGCGCTGTAGAGCTTGATGAGGTCGGCCGCGATCTCCTTGACGGCCTTCTTCGCGCGGGCCTTGGTCTTCGTCCAGTCGGCGCCGCCGAGGCGGTGCAGGGTGGGGGCCTCGCCGCCGACGTACTTGGTGATCTGCTCCAGCTGGTCGGTGGGGATGTAGAGGCGGTCGCCGGGCTGGCCGCGCTTGGCGGGCGCGTACTCGACGACCAGGTACTCGCGGGTCGCGCCCTGCACGGTGCGCTGCACCATCTCGATGTAACGGCCGACGCCGTGCTGCTCGTGGACGATGTAGTCGCCCGGCTCCAGGGTGAGCGGGTCGATGGTCTTGCGGCGGCGGGCCGGCATCCGGGCGCCGTCGCGGCCCGCCGCCCGCTGACCGGTCAGGTCCGTCTCCGTCAGGACGGCGAGTCCGAGGGCCGGGTCGACGAAGCCGTGCTCGATCGAGCCGCACGTCACGTGCACGACCGACGGGGAGATCTCGGCCAGGTCGGCGTCGTGACGGGCCGCGATGCCCTCGCCGCCCAGCACCTCGACCGTACGGGCCGCCGGGCCGTGCGCCTCGGTGACGAACACCGTGCGCCAGCCGTCGGCGAGCCAGCCCTTGGTGTCGGCGAGGGCCTTGGCGGTGTCCCCGCGGTAGGTCTCCGGGGCGTGCATCCCCAGCTTCAGGGTGTCCGCGTCCAGCTCCTCGTCCGCGGCGAACGGCGACACCGACCACCACATCATGTCCAGCTCGCGGGCCCGGTCCCGGACGTCGGCGATGGACCACAGGGAGGCCGCGCCGACGTCGATGGGCGCCTCGCCGCCGCCGGCGGTGGCCGCCCAGGAGGCCTGGAGGAACTCCTGCGACGTGGCCACCAGGTCCGACGCGCGCGTGCGCACCCGCTCCGGGTCGCACACGACGGCCATGGCGCCCTTGGGCAGCACGTCGAGCAGCAGCTCCATCTCGTCGACGAGGACCGGCGCGAGGGACTCCATGCCCTCCACCGCGATCCCCTCGGCGATCTTGCCGAGCAGTTCACCGAGCTCGGGGTGCTCCTCGGCCAGGGCACGCGCACGGGCGCGGACGTCCTCGGTGAGCAGCAGCTCGCGGCACGGCGGCGCCCACAGGCCGTGCTCGGCGACTTCGAGGGAGCGCTGGTCGGCGACCTTGAAGTAGCGGATCTCCTCGACGTCGTCGCCCCAGAACTCGACGCGCAGGGGGTGTTCCTCGGTGGGCGGGAACACGTCGAGGATGCCGCCGCGGACGGCGAACTCGCCGCGCTTCTCCACGAGCTCCACGCGCGCGTAGGCGGCGGCCGCGAGGGCGTCGACGATCTCGTTCAGATCGGCGGTCTGTCCCGTCCTCAGGGCGACCGGCTCCAGGTCGCCGAGGCCCTTGACCTGCGGCTGGAGCACGGACCGCACGGGCGCGACGACGACGGAGACCGGGCCGGTCTCGGGGTCGTCGGGGCGGGGGTGGGCCAGGCGGCGCAGCACGGCCAGGCGGCGGCCGACGGTGTCGCTGCGGGGGCTGAGCCGCTCGTGCGGGAGCGTCTCCCAGGACGGGTACTCCACGATCCCCTCCGGCGGGAGGAGGGAGCGCAGGGCCGCGGCCAGGTCCTCCGCCTCGCGGCCCGTCGCCGTCACCGCCAGCACCGGGCGGCCCGTGTCGCGGGCCAGGGCGGCGACCGCGAAGGGGCGGGCCGCAGGGGGGCCGACCAGGTCGACATGCATGCGGTTGCCGTCTGCGGCCGCGTTGATCGCTTCCGCGAGGGCGGCGTCCTTGGTTACGGCGTCGAGCAGACCGTGCAGGCTCATTCGGGGATTTTTCCGTCCAGGGGTGGGCAACACGACGGGCCCGACGCGCGCCGCGGGCCGGGGGTCTCCAGCGTACGACGATGCGCGTCCGTGCGGCGGGGCTGTGGACAACGCCTCTTCCGGTCGAGCGCGTGCGGGGTCAAGAGGGAATCAGCCGCCCAACCTTCACAACATCACCCCCACCCGTTGATTTCGCCACGGCATGATCGGTCCGGTCCCCCGAGCGGTACCCCCCACCCGTAAGGCCCGGCATGCCCGCGTCCACCCTCCGGGCCTCAGAGCCCCAGCCCCACATACCGGCTCCTGTCGGCCTGACCCGCGACGATCCGGCCCCGGACCGCGCGCGGTGGGACCCGTGGATCCTCGCCGCCGCCCTGTGCGCCGCCTACGCGGCCGTCTCCGTCGGCCGTTACCAGCACATGACGACCCTCTCCTGGGACCTGGGCATCTTCGAGCAGGTCGTGAGGGCGTACGCGCATCTGCGGGCGCCGGTGGCCGACCTCAAGGGGCCGGGCTTCGACATCCTGGGTGACCACTTCAGCCCGGTGACGGCCCTGCTCGCGCCGGTGTACCGGCTGTTTCCCTCGCCGGTCACGCTGCTGGTCGCGCAGGCCGCGCTCTTCGCCCTGTCCGCCGTACCGGTCACCCGCGCCGCCGCCCGGCTGCTCGGCCGCCGCCGCGGTCTCGCACTCGGCCTCGCCTACGGACTGTCCTGGGGCGTCCAGCGCGCCGTCGACTTCGACTTCCACGAGATCTGCTTCGCCGTCCCGCTGATCGCCTTCTCCCTGGAGGCCCTGCTCGCGGACCGCCGGCGCGCGGCCCTGTGCTGGGCGCTTCCCCTGGTGCTGGTGAAGGAGGACCTGGGGCTGACCCTGGCCGCGATCGCGCTCGTCGTCGCGTGGCGGGCACGCGGCTCGTCGCCCCGGACGGTTCCGTACGCGCTCGGTGCCGCGGTGTTCGGCCTGGCGGCGACGCTGCTCGTCCTCACCGTGGTCATCCCGGCGTTCAACACCTCCGGGACCTACGACTACTGGACCAAGGTCAGCGAGTCGGGCAGCCCCGTCGACGGCCTCGGCACCAAGCTGCGCACCCTGGCCTGGCTGCTGATCCCCACCACCGGACTGCTCGCCCTGCGCTCCCCGCTGCTGCTGGTGGCCCTGCCGACGCTCGGCTGGCGCTTCCTGTCCGGGGACGAGCACTACTGGGGCACCGACTGGCACTACAGCGCGGTCCTGATGCCGGTCGTCTTCCTCGCCCTGGCCGACGCCCTCACGACCGCGCGCACGAGTCCCCGCCCGTGGCTGAGCTCGTACGCCGCCCAGCTGCCGGCCGCCGTCGCCGCTGCGGCCCTGGCGCTGACCACCTCGCTGCCGCTGGCGCAGCTCACGGAGGCCGAGGTCTACCGCAAGCCCGCCCCCGTCTCCGGCGTCGAGCGGCTCCTGGCCCGGATCCCCGACGGCGCCACCGTCGAGGCCAACGTCGGCCCGATCAGCCGCCTGACCTCGCGCTGCCGGGTCCTCTGGCTCGGCGGCACCCAGGGCATCACCCCCGGGTACATCGCCCTGGAGAACACCGACGGCAGGTACCGCGACCCCGTGGGCTACGCCCGGCGGCTGCACCCCGGCGCCGAGTACGCCGTCGCGGGCAAGGCCAACGGGTACGTGGTCCTGGAGCGGCGCACGGCGAGCTGATACCGGACGCTGCGGCCCCCGGCCGCGCAAAGGGCCCGCCCCGGAGGCGAAAACCTCCGGGGCGGGCCCGTCCTCCGCAACCCCCGTGTGCGGTGGTCCTGGCCGGCTATTCGGTCGCGATCGCGTTCAGGACGTTCATCCGGCCCGCCCGGAACGCCGGGACGAGCGCCGCGAACAGCCCCACGAACGCCGAGCTGATGAAGACGCCGATGATCGTCGGCCAGGGGATCTCCAGGACTCCCAGGCCCTCCAGGGCGAGGAGCTGCTGTGCGGTGGCGCCCCAGCCCATGCCCAGTCCGAGGCCCAGCAGGGCACCGAAGAGGGCGATGACGACCGACTCCATGCGGATCATGCGGCGCAGCTGGCGGCGGGAGAGGCCGATCGCCCGCATCAGGCCGATCTCCCGGGTGCGCTCCACCACCGACAGGGCCAGAGTGTTCACCACGCCCAGGATGGCGACGATGATCGCCAGGGCCAGCAGGCCGTAGATCATGTTGAGCAGCTGGCCGATCTGGTCCTTCAGGGCCTCCTTGTAGTCGGTCTGGTCGCGCACGGTGTACTGCGGGTAGTCGTGCAGCGCCGACTTCAGGGACTTGTAGGCGGCGTCCTGCTGCCCCTCCTTGGCGCTGGCGAAGAGCAGCGAGTCCAGCGGCATCTTGTCGGCCGGGACGTACTTGGCCATCGTGGCGATGGACGTGTACATCGCGCCCGCGTCGATCACGACGTCACTGCTGGTGATCGCCCGGACCGTCAGGTCGGCCGTGGAGCCGTCCTTGAAGGCGACCTTGATCGTGGAGCCGAGGCTGATGCCGTGGTCCTTGGCGAACTTCTCGTGGACGGACATCGAGTCGGGCTTGTAGGCGTCGGGCAGCTTGCCGGCGACCGTCTCGGTGCGCAGGTCGGTCGCGTACGACGGGTCGGCCGCCGTGATCGCCGTGTCCTTGAGCGTCTTGCCGTCGGGGGTGGTGAAGTCGGCCTTGGTCCACTTGTACTCGGTGACCCGCTCCACGTCCGAGGCCGACTTCGCGGCCTTGACCGCCTGCGGGGTGATCAGCTGGCCGCTGTCGGACTGGATGATGAAGTCCGTGCCGACGGTCTTGTCGAGCTGGTCGGTGGCGGACGCCACCATGGAGGAGCCGACCACGGACAGGCACGCCACCAGGGCGAGGCCGATCATCAGCGCGGCGCCCGTCGCGCCGGTGCGGCGCGGGTTGCGCAGGGCGTTGCGCTCGGCCATGCGGCCGACGGGGCCGAACATCCGCAGCAGGACGGCGCCCAGGACGCGGACCACGCCGCCGGCGAGCAGCGGGCCGATGACGACGAAGCCGATCAGCGACAGCACCACGCCGAGGCCGAGCCACAGCGAGCCCTCGGTGGCCTTGTCGGCCTGTGCCGTCAGGTACAGGGCGGCACCGCCGGCACCGGTGAGGACCGTGCCGATCACACCGCGGATCCAGCCGGCCCTGGCGTCCGCCGGGGCTCCCGCGTCGCGCAGTGCGGCCATCGGGGAGATCTTGCCGGCGCGCCGGGCGGGCAGGTAGGCGGCCAGGACGGTGACGACCACGCCGAGGACGAGGCCGACCACCGGGGTCGTCCAGGCCACCGTCAGGTCGTCGGTGGACAGTTCCATGCCCATCTGGCCCATGAGCTTCATCAGGCCGACCGCGAGGCCGACGCCCGCGCCCACGCCGAGCACCGATCCGACGAAGCCGAGCAGCAGCGCCTCGGCCAGCACGGAGCGGTTGACCTGCTTGCGGGAGGAGCCGATCGCCCGCATCAGGCCGATCTCGCGGGTGCGCTGGGCGACCAGCATGGAGAAGGTGTTGATGATCAGGAAGATGCCGACGAGGAAGGCGATCCCGGCGAAGCCGAGCATCGCGTACTTCATGACGTTCATGAAGCCCTCGACGTCCTTCTGGTTGGCGTCGGCGGTCTCCTTGGCGGTCTGCACCTGGAAGCCGGCGCCCAGTTCGGCTGCGACGTTCTTCTTCAGCTGCGCGTCGCTGACGCCGGAGGCCGCGGTGACGTTGACGTTGGTGTAGACGCCGGTCTCGCCGACCAGGGTCTGCTGGGCGGTCTTGGTGTCGAGGTAGAAGATCGCCGCGCCGGGGTTGGTGACGGTGAAGTCGGCGATGCCGGAGATCTTCGCGTCGTGGGTGCCGACCGCGCTGATCACGCCGATCTCGTCGCCGAGCTTCAGGTCGTGCTTGTCGGCGGTGTCGGCGTCGACCATGATCTGTTCGGGGCCCTCGGGCGCCACACCGGAGGTGATCTTCATGGTGCGGGCGTCGTTGCCGTTCCAGCTGCCGACGATGGTCGGGGCGCCGCTGGAGGGCGACAGGTTGTCCTTGTCGCCGTCGACGACGGTCACCGAGGTGGAGAACACCGTGCCCTCGGCGGACTTCACGCCCTGCGCCTTGCGGACCTCGCCCAGCACGGAGGCCGGCATGACCGGCGGCTTGCCGTTGTCGGCAGTCGTCTCACCGCTGTCGGAGGCGCCCTTGGCGCTCACCGTGACGTCGGAGGAGGTGGCCGCGAAGAGCTTGTCGAACGTCGTGGACATGGTGTCCGTGAAGACGAGCGTCCCGCAGACGAAGGCCACCGACAGCAGGACGGCGATCGCCGACAGCGCCATGCGTCCCTTGTGCGCGAGGAAGTTGCGCATCGAGGTCTTCATGACGGTCATGACGTGCGCCCCCGGGCGTCGAAGTCCTTCATGCGGTCGAGGACGGCCTCCGCGGTCGGCTTGTACATCTCGTCGACGATGCGGCCGTCGGCGAGGTACAGCACACGGTCCGCGTAACTGGCGGCGACCGGGTCGTGCGTGACCATCACGATGGTCTGGCCCAGCTCGTCCACGGACCGCCGCAGGAAGCCGAGCACCTCGGCACCGGCGCGCGAGTCGAGGTTTCCGGTCGGCTCGTCCCCGAAGATGATCTCGGGCCGGGCCGCCAGCGCCCGCGCCACGGCGACGCGCTGCTGCTGGCCGCCGGACAGCTGGGTCGGCCGGTGCTTGAGCCGGTCGGCGAGCCCCACGGTCTCCACGACCCGCGCCAGCCACTCCTTGTCCGGCTTACGGCCCGCGATGTCCATGGGCAGCGTGATGTTCTCTATCGCGTTGAGCGTCGGCAGCAGGTTGAACGCCTGGAAGATGAACCCGATCCGGTCCCGGCGCAGCTGCGTGAGCTTCTTGTCCTTCAGGCCGGTGATCTCGGTCTCGTCGAGGTAGATCTGCCCGCCGGTGACGGTGTCGAGCCCGGCCAGGCAGTGCATGAGCGTGGACTTGCCGGACCCCGAGGGGCCCATGATCGCGGTGAACTGGCCGCGTGCGATGTCCACGTCGACGTGGTCGAGGGCGACGACGCGGGTCTCACCGGTCCCGTACGCCTTCACGACCTGCCGCGCCCGCGCGGCAACGGCCGTACGCCCTCCAGTACCCCCGTGCCTGGGAATGGTCACAGCCGATGTCACGGTATGTCTCCTATATCGGTCAGCAGATGGTGAAGGCGGTCGCCTGATCGACAGCCGCTTTACGCGAGTCCGGACGACGAATCCGTCCGACGCGTTTCAGTCTCGCGGCGGGGAGGGGTCCCGCGCCCTGGTGCTCAGCGCAGTCTTTTCCTGTGGAAAACCCCACCCCCGCCGGTGTGCACAACCGCCCCCCGGCGGCATAAAGCCAGGTTAAGGACCGCCCCCCGCGCGTCTCGTCCTCCGCCGGTACGAACCCTCCCCAGGTCGTAGTACGGAGGTACCCCTAGGGGCAGTCCACCGGAGGGTGGAGGCCGTCTCAGGGTTGGCTCCACCCGTCGGCTCACTCAGGCTCCACCCTCCCGCAGCGTCAGGGTCAAGTGCGAAGCTGTCGGGCGGCAGGTAGGTGCAAGGGGCAGGCAGACACGAGGGGGAGGACCCGGGGTGGGAAGCACCAGTTCCGCGGCACGTGAGGCCGCACGTCCCGCCGCGACGGGCCGACGCGGCGCGGTCGTCGCCGCGCTGATGCTCTCGATGGCGCTGGCGGCGCTCGACGCCACCATCGTCTCGACCGCCGTCCCGCAGATCGTCGGGGACCTCGGCGGTTTCTCCGTCTTCTCCTGGCTGTTCTCCGGCTACCTGCTGGCCGTGACCGTCACCCTGCCCGTCTACGGCAAGCTCTCCGACACCTTCGGCCGCAAACCGGTCCTCGTCGCGGGATCCGTGGTCTTCCTCGTCGGCTCCCTGCTGTGCGCGCTGGCCTGGAACATGGGGGCGCTCATCGCGTTCCGCATCGTGCAGGGGCTGGGCGGCGGCGCGCTCCAGGGCACCGTGCAGACGCTCGCCGCCGACCTCTACCCGCTGAAGGACCGCCCCAGGATCCAGTCGAAGCTGTCCACGGTGTGGGCGGTCTCGGCGGTCGCCGGCCCGGGTATCGGCGGTGTGCTCGCCGCCTACGCGGACTGGCGCTGGATCTTCCTGGTCAATCTGCCGATCGGCGCGGTCGCGCTGTGGCTGATCGTCCGTCACCTCCACGAGCCGGAGCGGGAAAGCGGCGGGCACGCGCGCGTGGACTGGGCCGGCGCCCTCGCGGTGTTCGCCTGCGGCGGCGTGCTGCTCACGGCCCTGGTCCAGGGCGGGGTGGCATGGCCGTGGCTGTCGGCGCCCTCACTCGCCCTGTTCGGTACGGGACTTGCCCTGGTCGCGGTCGTGGTGCTGGTGGAGCGCCGGGCGGCGGAGCCGGTCATCCCGGGCTGGGTGTGGCGGCGCCGTACGATCGCCGCGGTCAATCTCGCCCTGGGCGCGCTGGGCCTGCTGATGGTGGCGCCGGCGGTGTTCCTGCCCACCTACGCCCAGTCGGTGCTGGGCCTCGCGCCGGTGGCCGCCGGATTCGTGCTCTCCGTATGGACGTTGAGCTGGCCCGTATCGGCGGCGCTGAGCCAGCACGTGTACCGCAGGATCGGCTTCCGCAACACCGCGATGCTGGGCATCGGAGCGGCCGCGCTGATCCTGTTCGCGTTCCCGTTCCTGCCGTATCCCGGGCAGGCCTGGCAGCCGACCCTGCTGATGCTGCTGCTCGGTGCCGCGCTGGGACTGTTCCAGTTGCCGCTGATCGTCGGCGTGCAGTCGACGGTGGGATGGGCGGAGCGCGGCACGACGACCGCGTCCGTGCTGTTCTGCCGCCAGACCGGCCAGACGATCGGCGCGGCGGTCTTCGGCGCGGTCGCCAACGGGGTGCTGGCCGCCCGGCTCGGCGGTGCGGGCGACCTCGACTCGGTGACCCGGGCCCTCGGTTCGGGCACCGCGCCGGAGGCGACCCGGCGGGCGATCGCCGACGCGGTGCACGCCGTCTACCTGGGCGCGTCCTGCGCGGCGGCCCTGGCGTTCCTGGTGCTGCTGTTCCTCGCGCCCCGGAAATTCCCGGTGCTCAAGGACTGACCGTACGTATCCTCCCGCCCATGCTGACTTTGGAACGGCTCCGGGCGGATCACGCGGACGCGCTGCTGGCCTTCGAGCTGGAGAACCGGGCGTACTTCGCCCGCTCGGTGCCGGACCGCGGGGACGCCTACTTCACGGCGGACGGGTTCGCCGAACGCCTCCGGGCGCTCCTCGCGGAGCAGCACGCGGGCGTGTGCCGCTTCCATGTCGTGCTGGACGAGGAGGGGACCCTGGTCGGCCGGGTCAATCTGGTCGACTTGGCGGACGGCTGCGCCGAACTCGGCTACCGGATAGGCGAACGGGCCGCCGGCCGGGGCGTGGCGACCGCGGCCGTCGCGCAGCTGTGCCGCCTTGCCGCCACCGACTACGGGCTGACCTCCCTCACCGCGGTCACCACCCTGGACAACCACGCCTCCATGACGGTCCTGGCCCGCAACGGCTTCACACGCGTCGAGGACACCACCGTGAGCGGCCGCCCCGGAGTCCGCTTCGTGCGGCGGAACTTGGACTTCGCGCCATCGGCACCTTCGGCGAACATGGGTTGACGCCGGTAACACCCGAGGTCAAAAAGGTAAGCGCGTACCGACCGATCAGTTTGCCGAAACCCTCGCGCAGCCCGGGTACTCCGAAGTAACGTGCGTGGCCGCCCGCCCCCCAACCTCCCTGCGGCCCGCCGCACCGGAACCGACCCGCGCAAGGAGCACCGGGATGTCCTACGACCCGCCGCCACCGTCCTACCCGTACCGCCCGCCGGAATCCTCGCCCTCCTACGACACCTACCCCTGGGTGCCGCAGCAGCCGCCCCAGCCACCCGAACCGGCCGGGCGGCGCCCTCAGCGCCACACCGCGCTCGGGCACCACAGCGACCTGCGGGTGCTGCGCAGCGCCTACCGCTGGCAGCGGCGGGTGGCCACGCTCACGGCGCTCGGCTACTTCGTGCTGTTCCTGATCCTTTCGGCGTTCGCACCGTCGTTCATGACGAGCACCGTCACCGACGGCCTGCCCACCGGTCTGCTGCTCGCGCTCGTCCAGGTCCCCGTGACCTGGCTGGCGATCGTCCTGTACGAGCAGACGGCCCGCCGCCGCGTCGACCCGATCGCGGACCGGATACGCAAGCAGTCCGAACTGGACGCCAGGCGGGAGGGAACGCGGTGACCACCGAGTTCAGCGGCAACGCCCAGTCGATGTCGCTCGTGGGGTTCACGGCGGTGGCCACGATCACGCTCCTGCTGTGTGTCATGACGGGCCCGGACCGGGACGACCTCGACGAGTTCTACACCGGCTACAGCTCCCTGTCCCCCATGCGCAACGGCCTGGCCATCGCCGGCGACTACATCTCCGCCGCGACCGTCCTCGGCACGGGCGGAGTGATCGCCCTGTTCGGCTACGACGGGACCGTACTGGCCCTCAGTACGGCGCTGTCCCTGATGCTGCTGATGTTCCTGCTGGCCGAACCGCTGCGCAACGCGGGCCGGTTCACCATGGGCGACGCGCTGACCCGCCGTATGCCGGGACGCGGCGTCCGGATGACGGCCTGTGCGGTGACCCTGGCGGCGCTGCTGCCGCTGATGGTCGTGCAGTTGGCGGGGACCGGGCAGCTGATGGCGTTCGTCCTCGGCTTCTCCGGCGAGTCGTTGCAGACGGGCTGCATCATCGGCGTGGGCGCGCTGATGATCAGTTACGCGGCGATCGGCGGGATGAAGGGCACCGCCCTCATCCAGATCCTGAAGATCGTGATGCTGCTCGGCTCCGGCATGGTGGTCGCGGTGCTGATCCTCAACCGGTTCGACTGGGACCCGGGGGCCCTGTTCGACGCGGCCGCCGCGAACAGCGGTGTGGGCTCGGCGTTCCTCTCCTCGGGCCTCCAGTTCGCGAGCGGCCCCAGCCCCGACCTGGACATGATCACCGCGCAACTGACGGTCGTCCTCGGCGGTGGCGTACTGCCGCACGTCACCATGCGCATGTACACCGCCTCCAGTGCCCGGCAGGTGCGGCGTTCGATGTCCTGGGCGGTGTCGGGCGTGGCGCTGTTCGTGCTGATCATCACGGTCGTCGGCTTCGGCGCGACCGCGCTGGTCGGCCGGGCGGTGATCGCCCAGGTCGACCCCCAGGGCAACACGGCGTACCTGCTGGGTTCGCAGGCGGCGTTCGGCGCGGACGTGTCGTCGGCGGAGACGTTCCTGTTCACGACCGTCACCACGGCCGTCTTCCTCACGCTGCTCGCCTCGGTCGCCGGGATGATCCTCGCCTGCGCCAACTCCCTCGCGCACGACGTGTTCGCGGCGCGGGTGCAGGAGATGTCACCCCGCCGCGAGATGACGCTGGCCCGCCTCTCCGCACTGGCGGTGGGCATCCCGGCGATCCTCCTGGCCACGCTCGTCCAGCACCGCAGCCTGCAACCCCTGGTGACGCTGTCCTTCTGCCTGGGCGCCTCGGCCATCGCGCCCGCGCTGGTCTACAGCCTCTTCTGGCGCCGCTACACCCGGACGGGCCTGCTCAGCACCCTCATCGGCGGCTCCCTGGCGGTCCTGCTGCTGATGCCGGGCACCAACCTGGTCTCCGGCTCGCCCGTCTCCGCCTTCCCCGACTCCGACTTCAACTGGTTCCCGTTCACCACCACGGGCCTGCTCTCCATCCCCCTGGGCTTCGCCTGCGGCTGGCTGGGCACGCTGGCCTCCGGCCGCCGCAAGTCGGAGGAACAACGCCACGAGTACGAGGCGGTGGAGGGCTGGATCCTGGCAGGCGCGATACGCAGGAACCGCTGACACGGAGAACACGACGACCGCCGGCAACGCCGACGGCGGCCCCAACAGGCGCCGTCGGCCGGTGGCCGGCGGCGCCCCGCCGACGGCGCGCAGAAGCGACGGCCGGCGGACGACAGACGGATGGCGTCGGCAACTCGCGCTAATCGGCCGACAGCCGGAGGCGGCCCCGACATACACCCGCGAGCCGGCGGACAGCACGCCCCGCGGACGCGACGGCCAGCGGACGACAGGCGGCAGCCGCGGCAAACGCCCGCTGGTCCGCCGACGATCGGCGACGGCCCCAACCCGCACGCGTCGGCCGGGCGGCAGGCAGCGTAACGCACAAGGGACGGCCAGCGGACGGCAGACGGCACCCTCGACAACGCCCGCTGGTCCGTCGACGGCCAGCGGCGGCGCCAACACGCGGCCGTCGGCCGGTGGCCGGCGGCGCCACGGTTGCGTTGGACCGACGGCGCTCCCATCCGCGGCGGCCGGCGTCGCCGTCCCGCCCCCACCACGCCGCACGCCCGACTCACTCCGCCGTCGCTCTCCCCGCCCACGCCGTCAGGCTGGTGTGGACGCGGTCGATGTGTGCCCGTACGTCGTCCGCGCGCTCGGCGTGCTCGCGCAGCACTCGTTGTGTCTCCTGTTCGACGGACTCCGCGTGGGCGCGGGCCTCGGCGAGCAGCTCCGCGGCGCGTGCGGATGCCTCTTCCTGCCGGTGCCGGGCGGAGTCATCGGCGTCGGCGAAGGCCTGCTCCGCCTCGGTCAGCGCGCCCTCGGCGCGGGTCACCGCTTCCGCGTGGTCGGCGTCCAGCGCGGCCGCCCGGGCGGCATCCTCCTCGTCCGACTCAGCCAACCGCTCGGCGTGTTCCTTGGCCTGTTCGGCCGCCATCCCGGAGGTGCGCCGCCGCACCTCCCGCAACGCGGCCAGCGCCTCGCCCCGCTGCTCCTTCGCCTCACGGTCGGCCGCGGCCCGGATCTCGTCGGCCTCGGCGCGCGCCGCGAGCAGCCGCTGCCGGGCGCGTTCGTCGCCGTCGGCGCGTACGGCATCGGCGTACGCCTGCGCGGACTCGCGCGCGCCGGCCGCGGAAGCGCACGCCTCGTCCACAAGCTGCCGCGCCTCCCGCCGCGCACCCTCCCGCACGGCCGCCGCTTCCTCCTGGCCGAGTTCGAGGAGCCGCCGCGCCCGCTCCCCGAGCGACTCGTAGGTCTGCGGGACCAGTCCCGCGACGGCCTCCCGCAGCCGCTCCAGTTCCGCGTCCATCTGCCGGGCGAGCACCGTCAGCCGGGCGGCCCTCTCCCAGGCCGCGTCACGGTCGTCGGAGAGGGCCTCGGCGTACTCGTCGACCTGCTCCGGACGGTAACCGCGTCCCCGCACGGCCTGGAAGCCGTGCGGGGACGCCGATGCGCTGCTCATGCTGGGGCCCCTCTCCACCACGCCGACGCGCGATCGAGCACGAAACGGGATGATTTCGCGCACATCTTGGTGGATCAGACGGAAGCGTTCCTAACACGACACTCCGCACAGAGGCCCCGGGCCCCGGCCCGGCCGTACGGCCGTCAGCCCCACGTGGTGCCCGCGGGCTCCTTGATGGTCGTGTTGATGCGGTTGAACATGTTCGTCACCGAGACGGTCAGGATCAGCGCGGAGATCTCCTTCTCGTCGAAGTGGTCGGCCACCTCGTCCCACAGCGCGTCCGGAACCGACTCCTCCGACAGATCCGAGAGCCGCGTCATCGCCTCCGTCAGCTTCAGCGCGGCGCGCTCGGCGTCCGAGAAGAACGGCGCGTGCCGCCAGGCCGCGACGGCCGCGATGCGCTCCTCGCTCACCCCGGCCTTGCGGAGGTTGGCGGTGTGCCCGTGCACACACGCACCGCAACCGTTGATCTGACTGGCCCGCAGCCCGACGATCTCCGCCACGTCCTGCCGAAGGCCCCCCTCGCCGATCGCCTGGAAGAGGGTGCCGATGCCCTTCATCGCGCCGGGAAGGACGTACGCCGGGTTGGTCATCCGTGCCTGCATGATCTCTGCCTCCTGCGTCGGCGGTGAATCGCTGTCACTGCACTGACGGAACGGCGCAGGAAGATGTGACAGCCCGGCGCGAAAAAGCCGGGCCCGGCGGCCTCACGACCGACCCGGACCCGGCTCCTCAGGACACGTCAGCGACGGCGCGTCACAGCAGCCCGTCCCACATCTGCTCCAGCAGCACCGACCACCAGCTCTCCGGCGACCCGAGCGCCGCCGGGTCGAGCGCGGCCAACTGCGCCTGGAAGTCGACGGTCCAACGGCCCGCCTGCTCCTGGTTCAGCCCGAACCTGAGCCGCCACATCCGCCCGAGCAGCGCCAGGCAGCGCGCGAACTCCGGCAGCCCGGTGTTCACGAACTGCGGCGGTACGGGCGCCCCGCCCGGCCCCGCCTCCACCGGCACCGCGACGATGTTCGCCGTGCCGTACTGCACGCAGATCGCCTTGCCGAAGTCGCTGCCCATCACCAGGTAGGAGCCCGCGTCCGGGGCCGGCTGCACACCGCGCTCGGCCGCCAGCTCCGCCAGCGTCGGCACGGGCCGGCCCGGCTGCGCCTGCGCCCAGAAGAAGGGGCCCATGTCCATCGGCAGGCCCGCCGCCACCAGCGTGTGCGCCACGACCGGCGGCACTCCCTGCCGGGACACGGCGGCCTGCTCGAACCGGAACACCCCCGGCCCGAACGCGGCACCCAGCTCCTGCGCGATGCCCTCCGGCGGGATCGGCGGCATCGCCTGCACCGGCGGCAACGGCGCCCGCACCGGAGCCGGACGCGCCGGGCCGTCCGCCACCTGGTGCAACTCGCCCTGGTGAGCCAGCAGTTGCTGCATACCCTGCTGCCGGCTCGCGTGGTCCGTACCGTACGGCGCAATGCTCGTGATCCGCGCCTGCGGCCACTGCTCCCGGATCATCCGCGCGCAGTACGCACCCGGCAGCTCGCACGACTCCAGCTCGGTGTGGAGCTCCAGCACCTGGTCCGGCGGCACGTTCATGGCCCGCAGCTCGTGGAAGATCTGCCACTCCGGGTGCGGCGTACCCGGCGCCGAACGCCGGATCAGCTGCTGCTCGGAACCGTCCTGCGCGCGGTAGCGCAGCACGGCCTGGTAGCCGGGGCCGACCGTCGGCTGCCCGGTGGGCTGCTGCGGATAGCCGTACGCCGGAGGCTGCCCGGGGGCGGGCTGACCGGGCGGCGGCATCGCGCCGGGCGGCATCCCACCCTGCGGCATCGCACCCGGCATGGCGCCGGGCGGCGGCATCGGCGGCGCACCGGGCGCGCCAGGAGCGCCCTGGGCGCCCGGGGCAGCGGGTGGTGCGCCCGGGGCCTGCGGCGGCGGAGGCACGCCGGGGCCGCCCGCCGGGGGCGTGGCCAGCATGGTCTCCGCGTGGTGCACGGGACCCGGGCCCCCGGGAGCACCCGGGGCGCCAGGAGGCTGGGGGGTGCCCGGCGCACCAGGTGCGCCGGGGGGAGCCGGAGGCCCCGGAGGCTGCGGCGCACCCGGGCCCACCCGGCCGGGATCGGCGAGCATCGTCGCGGCATGGTGGACACCACCAGGAGGCGTACCACCGGGGGCGCCGGGCGGATTCGGAGCGCCCGGAGGCTGCGGCGCACCAGGCGGGTTCGGCGCACCGGGAGGACCCGGCGGCTGCTGGGGAGGCAGCGGCGCACCTGCGCCCTCGCTGCCCGGGGCTCCAGGCCCCCCGGGCCCCTCCGGCCCGAGCGCCGACACCAGCTGCGTAGGCACGTAACCGCCCGCCGGAGTACCCGGCGCCCCGGGCCCCGACGGCGGAGGCGTACTGTCCGGCCGCGCACCCGGCATCCCGGGGGCGCCCGGCGGAGGCGGCGTCGTCGGCCCCCGTCCACGACCCGGCGGCGGAGTCGCCTTGCTGGTCGCGGCGTCGGCGATGTCCCCGGCATTCGGCGCGAGCGGCCGCTCGGGCACGCCCGGCCCGGCCGGCGGCTGCGGCACACCGGCGGGACCGGCGGGACCGGCGGGCCCGGAAGCCACCGGAGGCGTACTGCCCTGCGGCACACCACCGGGCGGCGTACCCGGCACACCGGGAGCCGGAGCAGCACCCGCCCCCGCACCCCCCTGCGCGTTCGGATCGTCGATCGCCGGTGACACCGCCGTCGGCGGAAGCTGGCTGCCGCCCGACATCAGCGTCGTCTTGGCGTCGGGCGTCGCCGGCGGCGCCGGCGGCGGCGTGTCGGCGTCGGTCTCGCTCAGCGGCGGCGCGAAGACCGTCGCGGGCAGCGGTACGGAACGGTCGTCACCGGCATCGCCGTTGGTGTCCGTACCGGCCCAGGGCGTAGCCCCGGCCGGCACACCCGGCGTCCCCGTCGCCGCTCCCGCCCCGGGGTCACTCCCCGAGTCGCTCCCCACGGCAGCAGGCCACGAGGCACCGGAAGCGGAATCACCAGCACCGGCAGAAGCCGACGCGGCACCCGCACCCGCCTGCGTACCCGCCGCCCGCCGATCCGGGATCCCCAGCTTGTCCGCCGCGTCCTGCAACCACTCCGGCGGAGTCAGCAGGAAGGACGTCTGGTTCAGATCCACCCGGGCCGCGGGAGCCGGAGCCGGCTCCTCCGCCGTGTCCGGACGGCCGTACTCCTCCTCGTACCGGCGGATCACCTCACCCACCGGCAGCCCGGGCCACAGCGTCGCCTCGCCGCTGTCCCGCGCGATCACCAGCCGCTGCGCACCACCGTCCGACCGCGGCCCGTCCGCCCGGTCCTCGGCCCACACCACGAACCCGAGGTCGAACTCCCGCACCCGCACCTCACGATGCTGGTACGACGGCACGTCCCCGTTGATCCACTCTTCCGCGCGCTCCTGCGCCTGCGCGAAGGTCACCATCGCTGAAGTCACTCCCCCACGGCCGAGGACGACACCGCACCCACCGGCACCACACGCGCGAACCCGCCGTCCACCATCAGATTCGCCACCGTCTCCAACTCCGGCGGATTACCGGCCAGCCGCGACAGGAAGACGTCGAAGTCGTCCCCGCACGGCAGCAGCAGCCGCTCCACCCGCTCCGCCGGCGGCAGCGAGGGATCCACGTCCCGCGCATCGTCGTACGCGCAGAACCACACCGAACCGATCCGGTCGCCCTTCACCTTCACGGCCAGCAGCCCGCCCTGGACGAACCCGACACACAGGTAGTCCTTGGTCAGATGGTCACGCAGACACTTGTTGACGTACACCAGATCGTTGACGGCCGCCTCGTCCCGCACCGTGAAGAACGGCTGGTCGATCAGCAGCCCCAGCTCCGCGTCCAGCGCGGCACCCACCGGCGCACAACCCCCCGCCGCCTTCAGGAACGACCGGTACGGCCCCGGCAGCCGGTAGCCGAGGTCCTCCTCGGCCCCCTGCACCTGCGACTCCGTCACCGCCACGCCCGACTTCGGCAGCCCGAAGTGCGCCGGACGCGTCTCCTGCAACGGCCGCGTGCCCCGCTTGGACTGGTCGACGCCCGACGTCGCCACGCCGCCGTGGTGCCGCAGCAACGCCTTCACCTCGACCGGGACCAGCTCCAGCCGCCGCGTGCCCACCGCGTGGTGCCACGTCCAGCCGTGCGGCGTCGCCACCGCAGGCACCGTGTCCCACAGCTCGTGCCCGGACGCCGCCAGCGCCATGTTCGCCGACACGTAGTCCGTCAGCCGCAACTCGTCGACGCCGAACCCCTCCGGCGGCTCCGCGATCTCCGCGGCCGCACGCGCGTAGGGCGAGAAGTCGGGGTAACCACCCTCGTCGACCCGTACCCCTCTCGGGTGACGCGCCGCCCGGACCGGATCCGGGAAATGCACGACCTGCCCGGCGTAGGCCGCGTTCGGCGGCGCGGCTTGCTGCCCGAGCCGACCTGTCGTCATGGCGGTTGCCCCCTGCGGCACTCTGTACGACCCGTATTCACCGCCTTTGGCGCACTACGGCCCGTATCGACTGTCACGTCTTCTGTCTCAACTGCTGTGCACCTCGGTGCACGTCACCGCACGCGCCCACCTCACGGATCACCCTCCGGTTCACTGCATCGATCTCCGAACGGATCACCGCATCGCCCGCGGTGCCGACAGCCTATGCGGTACGACGACACCGGTCACCGGCACCGGTCGGCCGCCCCTACGCCTCCGTGACCAGCCGTCACCCCACCGTGACGGCACGCCCCGGTACGGGCGTGTCATCGCGCCCCAGCTTCCGCACCAGCCACGCCATTTGGCAGTCTGTGACCCCCGGGGGGATGCACGGAGGGGAATACGATCATGAACGCGACACAGACGGGACCACACACCGGCAGGTCCGCCGACCCGCGAAACGGCGACCCGCGAGGCGGCGACCCCCGCATCGGCTGGAGCGCCACCGAAGCGCCCCACGCCCCCGTCCTCCACCACCGCCGCGACGGCATCCTCCCCACCGTCGCCGCCGCCCTCTCCGTCCGCGGCGCCACCCTCACCGGCACCGCCGCCCGCGGCGACACACCCCCGGCCCTGCACCCCCTCGTCCAGGACTTCCTGGACACCCTCACCAGCGCCCAGCGCGACCGCTTCACCGGCCGCTGCGCCGAGACCATCCTCATCTCCCGCCACATCGCCGCAGCCGACGCCGCCCGCAGCAAACGCGCCGCCCGCAAACCCATGACCAACGGCGAGGCCCGCAAAGCCCTCAAGCAGGCCAAACTCACCGCCCGCCGCATCCGCGAGGACGGCGACCCCCTCCACGGCAGCTTCGCCACTCCCTGCCGCGCCTGCACCGCGCTCAGCGCCCACTTCGGCGTACGCATAGTCGACCCGGCCGCCACGACCGGCTGACGCGCCCCCACCCCCACGCACACCGAAAGCACCCCACCGCACCGCGCCCCGCACGCCACCCATGACCTCGACGAGACGAAGGGCAGATGCACACCGACCGCACGTCCACCACCCGCTTCGCCGTACAAGTCGACGCCGCCCTGCGCGCCGCCGGCTGGCAACCCGGACGCTGGGACATCAAACAGGCCGAGATCTGGGCGGACGCCCTGCGCGACCACGTCTCACCCGCCGGCCACCGCCACACCGTCTTCCCCGCCGCCGTCGAGGCCTGGGCCGAATTCGGCGGACTCCACATCACCCCCACCGGCCCCGGCCGCCAGGTCGCCCCCGCCACCCTCCACCTCGACCCCCTGCACGGCCTCCACATGGCCCGCACCCTCGGCGACCTCGGCCGCGCCCTCGGCACCGAGGTCTGCCCCCTCGGCGCCGAAACCGACAGCCAGGCCCTCCTCGCCATCGACACAGAAGGCCGCGTCTACACCCTCGACCACACCGGCGACTGGTACCTCGGCCCCGACATCGACCAAGCCCTGTCCGCCCTCATCGCCGGCACGACACCGACCCGCCTGACAACAGGCTGACCAGAGCGACTGGAGACAGCCACCAGCCCCTCAACCGCGGGGGCTACGACGCCGGAATCACCGCAGACACCCGAAAACCCCCCGCGTCCGTCGGCCCGGACACGAACACCCCGCCCAGCGCGGCAACCCGCTCCTTCATCCCCACCAGCCCGTTCCCCCCGGACGGCAACCTCGCCGACGACGCCGCCGCCTCGGGCGGCTCGTTCTCCACCTGCATCGCGATCTCCGACACCCGATGCGCCAACCGCACATACGTCTTCGCCCCGGCCGCGTGCTTGTGGACGTTCGTCAACGCCTCCTGCACCACCCGGTACGCCGTCTGCTCCACCTCCGGCGCATACGACCGGGCATCCCCCTCCACCGTCAGATCGACCACCATCCCCGCGGCGGCCGACTGCCCGACCAGCTCCTCGATCTCCGCCAGACACGGCCCCTCGTCATCGGCGGCCCGCGAAGCCGCCGCCGCGGCAGCCACCCCCACCGCCGCCAGCGGCACCGAGGCGGCACGCTCACGCCGCGCGTCCCCACCGCTGCGCAGCACCCCGAGCATCTCCCGCAACTCGGTCAGCGCCTGCCGCCCCATGTCCCCCACGAGCGCGGCGTTCCTGACGGCCTTCTCGGGATCCTTCCGCGCCACGGCCTGAAGCGCGGCGGCATGCACGACCATCAGGCTCACCCGGTGCGCGACGACGTCGTGCATCTCCCGGGCGATCCGCGTCCGCTCCTCGTTCCGGGCCCACTCGGCCCGCTCCTCCGCCCGCTCCGCGAGCAGCTGAAGCTCCCGCTCCAGACTGTCCGCCCGCTCCCGCAGGCTCTCCATCAGCCGCCGCCGGGCCCCCACGTACAGACCCAGCAGCACCGGGGGCGCCGTGAAGCCCAGCGACATCGTGATGGCGGCGAAGGGCACGAACCAGTCCCCCAGGTCCAAGTCCCCCCGCGACATGTCCTGCCGTGTCTTCACGAACGTCACGATCAACGTCCCCACCAGCGACATCCCCGCCAGCGAGGCGACGATCCGCCGGGGCAGCTCGGCCGCGGCCAGGGTGTAGAGACCGACGACGCCCATCAGGAAACCCATCTGGGCGGGCGTGATGGCGATCGAGACCAGGACGACGGCGATCGGCCAGCGCCGCCGCACGAGCAGCACGGACCCGGCCAGCAGGCCGAAAACGACCCCCGCGGCCACCGGGACCCCCGCGTCCCTGGCGAATGGAAATCCCTCCAGCCCGCACTCCAGCGCGGACACCACGGCCAGACTCACATCGAACACGGCACTACGCCGTCTGGCCCACCACCACGGCCCTCCCCGGGCCGTCACATGGTCTTCCCCCGTCGCGGTCATGCCTCCAGCCTACGGGCGGCCCCCGCCGGTTTTCCGGCGAGTTTCCCGGACTGGCCTGCACCACACTCCGTGACCGTTCGGCTGCGATACGGCCCGATATCCCTCGAACTGCTGAATCGCTCACCGTTCGACCCCGGAGCCCTCCATTCCGCCCGGACGGTATGCGTATGACACATGCCCCTGGCAAATACGCCGACTTCGAGGAACTGCGGGAGAGGGCGGTGGCCCTGCGGCGGTCGGGCTACAGCCTCCGCCAGATCCGAGACGAGCTGAAGATCTTCAACAACGACATCCTCAACCAACTGGTGAAGGGCGAGCCCCCGCCGGCCTGGACGAAGCGCCCGAACGCGAAGGACGACCTACGACAGAATGCGCGGGAACTCAGGCTCCAGGGCTGGACGTACGACCAGATCGAGGCGGAGCTGGGGTGCTCGAGGAGCTCGGTGTCGCTGTGGGTGAGGGACCTCCCGAAGCCGGAGCCCCGGTACACGCCGGAGGAACAGCGGGCTCTCATGCAAGCGGGTCTCGCCCGGCTCCGTGCCACGCAGGACGAAGAGCGCAAGCGCACCAAGGAAAGCGCAACACAGGAGGTGGGTGACCTCACGGACAGGGAGCTGTTCCTGACGGGCGTCGCGCTTTACTGGGCCGAGGGTTCCAAGAGCAAGCCATATGACCGGCGCGAGAGGGTCATCTTCGTCAACAGTGACCCCGGGGTGATCCAGGTCTACCTCGCCTGGCTCGACCTGCTCGGGGTAAGCCGGGAACGCCTGGGCTTCCGGGTACTCATCCACGAATCTGCGGACGTGGACGCGGCCCAGCACTATTGGGCAGACCTGGCCGACGTCGACGCGTCGGTCTTCGCCAGGCCGACGCTGAAGAAGCACAACCCCAAAACCGTCCGCAAGAACACCGGCGACGACTACCACGGCTGCCTCGTCGTGACGGTTGCCCGAAGTGCCGAGCTGTACAACCGCATCGAAGGCTGGTGGAGCGGCATCGTTGCCCACGCTCAGGCACGTCTCCGGTAAGGTCTGAGGCGCTGTCCCCCGTGGTGTAACTGGCAGCACACTGGTTTTTGGTACCAGCAGGACAAGGTTCGAATCCTTGCGGGGGAGCCAGCGGCCCCCAGAGCCTCAGTTCGGATCCTGACCCATGAACCCCCGGTCAGGCCCCACACCCCCACCCCCCACAAAACCCCCCGGTATCCTGCGGATGTCACCCCACCCCATCCACAGCCGAAGGGCATCCCGTGAGCGCCAACCGCCCGGCAGCCGTCGTCGTTCTCGCAGCGGGTGAGGGCACCCGTATGAAGTCGGCCACACCCAAGGTCCTGCACGAGCTCTGCGGCCGCAGTCTCGTGGGACACGTGCTCGCCGCCGCGGGCGAGCTGCACCCCGAGAACCTGGTCGTCGTGGTCGGCCACGCCCGTGAGAAGGTCACCGCCCATCTCGGCGAGATCGCCCCGGACGTCCGCACGGCGGTACAGGCGGAGCAGAACGGCACGGGGCACGCCGTACGGATGGGACTGGAGGCGCTCGGCGGGTCCGTCAACGGGACGGTCGTCGTCGTGTGCGGGGACACTCCCCTGCTCACCGGCGAGACGCTGCGGGCCCTCTCCGCGACCCACACGCAGGACGGCAACGCGGTCACCGTGCTGACCGCCGAGGTGCCGGACGCGACCGGCTACGGCCGGATCGTGCGGGACGACTCGGGTGCCGTGACGGCGATCGTGGAGCACAAGGACGCCACCGACGCGCAGCGGTCGATCCGGGAGATCAACTCGGGGGTGTTCGCGTTCGACGGGCAGCTGCTGGCCGACGCGCTGAAGAAGGTGCGGACGGACAACAGTCAGGGCGAGGAGTACCTGACCGACGTCCTGGGGATCCTGCGTGAGGCCGGGCACCGGGTCGGGGCGTCCGTGGCGGGCGACCACCGTGAGATCGCCGGCATCAACAACCGTGTGCAGCTGTCGGAGGCGCGTCGCATTCTCAACGACCGGCTGCTCACCGAGGCCATGCTGTCCGGTGTGACGGTGATCGACCCGGCGACCACGTGGATCGACGTCACGGTGACGTTCGAGCAGGACTCCGTCGTGCACCCGGGCACGCAGCTGCACGGGTCGACCCATCTCGGGGAGGGCGCGGAGGTCGGGCCCAACTGCCGGCTGACCGATACCCGGGTGGATGCCGGTGCGCGTGTCGACAACACCGTGGCCGTCGGTGCGGAGGTGGGGCCGGGGGCATCCGTCGGGCCGTTCGCGTATCTGCGTCCGGGGACGCGGCTGGGTGCCAAGGGCAAGATCGGGACGTACGTCGAGACGAAGAACGCGTCGATCGGGGAGGGGACGAAGGTGCCCCATCTCTCGTATGTCGGTGACGCGACGATCGGTGAGTACTCCAACATCGGTGCCGCGAGCGTGTTCGTGAACTACGACGGTCAGGAGAAGCACCACACGACCGTCGGTTCGCATTGCCGTACGGGTTCGGACAACATGTTTGTGGCGCCTGTCACGGTCGGGGACGGCGCGTACACCGCTGCCGGGTCCGTGATCACCAAGGATGTGCCGCCCGGTTCGCTGGCCGTGGCCCGTGGTCAGCAGCGGAATATCGAGGGTTGGGTGGCTCGGAAGCGTCCGGGGAGCGCGGCCGCGAAGGCGGCCGAGGCGGCTTCCCGGGGGTCGGCCGAGGAGGGGTGACCGGAAACCGGTGCCTCAAACACGGCGTACGGTGATAAGTGCATACCCGCACCCCCATCAGCTGAGACGGCCTCTCGCAAGCCGGCTGAGAGGTCTCTCGAAACCCCAGCTGCGACACCTCTGAGGAGACAGTGCTGTGACCGGGATCAAGACGACCGGCGAGAAGAAGTTGATGTTCTTCTCCGGCCGCGCCCACCCCGAGCTTGCCGAGGAGGTCGCCCAGCAGTTGGGTGTCGGGGTTGTCCCGACGAAGGCCTTCGACTTCGCGAACGGCGAGATCTATGTGCGTTATCAGGAGTCGGCACGTGGTGCCGACTGCTTCCTGATCCAGAGCCACACGGCTCCGATCAACAAGTGGATCATGGAGCAGTTGATCATGATCGATGCGCTGAAGCGCGCGTCGGCCCGCTCCATCACCGTCATCGTGCCGTTCTACGGTTACGCGCGGCAGGACAAGAAGCACCGGGGACGTGAACCGATTTCGGCGCGTCTGATCGCGGACATGATGAAGACCGCGGGCGCGGACCGGCTGCTGACCGTGGATCTGCACACGGACCAGATCCAGGGCTTCTTCGACGGTCCGGTGGACCATCTGTTCGCGCTGCCGCTGCTGGCGGACTACGTGGGCCGGAAGGTGGACCGGGAGAAGCTGACGGTGGTGTCTCCGGACGCGGGCCGGGTGCGGGTCGCCGACCGCTGGTGTGACCGGCTGGGTGCGCCGCTGGCGATCGTGCACAAGCGCCGGGACAAGGATGTGGCGAACCAGGTCACCGTCCACGAGGTCGTGGGTGAGGTGAAGGGGCGCGTGTGTGTCCTGGTGGACGACATGATCGACACGGGCGGGACGATCTGTGCCGCGGCGGACGCGCTGTTCGCGCACGGCGCGGAGGACGTGATCGTGACGGCGACGCACGGTGTGCTGTCGGGTCCGGCGGCTGATCGGCTGAAGAACTCGCGGGTGAGTGAGTTCGTGTTCACGAACACGCTGCCGACGCCGGGTGAGCTGAGCGCGGACCTGGACAAGATCTCGGTGCTGTCGATCGCGCCGACGATCGCGAGTGCGGTGCGTGAGGTGTTCGAGGACGGTTCGGTGACGAGCCTGTTCGACGAGCAGTAGGAGCCCCTGGTCGGGCTGCTGTAGATCGTTTTGGGTGCGGCCTCCCTTGCCGAGTAGACTGCTGAAGTTGCTCGGCGAGGGAGGCCGTACCGCTTCTTCTGGAAGTTTGTGCGGCTGTCCGTTATCGACGCGCTCTTCGTAGCAGGCCGTTCGTGGCCGGGTGACCACGTCCGTTTCTGACTTCGAGGAGTGAGTATGTCCGAGGTGAAGATCTCCGCCGCGACGCGCACCGAGTTCGGCAAGGGTGCCGCGCGCCGTATCCGTCGTGAAGACAAGGTTCCGGGTGTCCTGTACGGGCACGGTTCGGACCCGCTGCACCTGACCCTGCCGGGTCACGACCTGCTGATGGCGCTGCGTACGCCGAACGTGCTGATCGCGCTGGACATCGACGGCAAGCAGAACGAGCTGGCGATTCCGAAGGCCGTGCAGCGTGACCCGCTGAAGGGTTTCCTGGAGCACGTGGACCTGCAGCTGGTGAAGCGTGGCGAGCAGGTCAACGTCGAGATCTACGTGCACACCGAGGGTGAGCTGGCCCCGGGCGGCAACCTGCTGGAGCACGTGCTGAACGCGCTGCCGGTGGTGGCCGAGGCGACGCACATCCCGGAGTCCGTGACGGTCTCCGTCGAGGGTCTGACGGCGGGTGACTCCGTTCTCGCCAAGGACATCCCGCTGCCGAAGGGCACGACGCTGGACGTCGAGGAGGACACCGTCGTCCTGCAGGTGCTGGCCGCGCAGGCCGAGGAGGCCCCGGAGGGCGAGGAGTCGGCCGAGGGCGAGACCGCCGAGGCCTGATCCTCTTCGTCGTCGTTTCGTCGGCCGCTGTTCCCGTGCGGGGCAGCGGCCGACGCTATGAAGGAGACATGGACGTGACGACCGATGCCGCTGCTCCCTGGCTGATCGTGGGGCTGGGCAATCCGGGGCCGGAGTATGCGGGGAACCGGCACAACGTGGGTTTCATGGTGGCCGATCTGCTGGCGGACCGGGTCGGGGGGAGGTTCAAGCGGGCCGGGAAGGCGCAGGCGCAGGTCGTCGAGGGGCGGATCGGGCCGCCGGGGCCGATGAGCCGGCGGGTGGTTCTGGCGAAGCCGATGTCGTACATGAATCTGTCGGGTGGGCCGGTGAACGCGCTGCGGGATTTCTACAAGGTGCCGGTTGCCCATGTGGTGGCGATTCATGACGAGTTGGACATCGATTACGGGGCGTTGCGGCTGAAACTGGGCGGCGGGGACAACGGGCACAACGGGTTGAAGTCGATGACGAAGGCGTTCGGGGCGGATTATCACCGGGTGCGGTTCGGGATCGGCCGGCCGCCGGGGCGGATGCCGGTGGCGGACTTCGTGCTGCGGGATTTCTCGTCGGCGGAGCGCAAGGAGCTGGACTACTTCGTGGACCGGGCGGCGGACGCGGTGGAGTGTCTGGTGATCGAGGGGCTGGAGCGGGCGCAAAGCACGTACAACTCCTGACTTGTCGCCCACGGGAGTTGACCGGCCGTACGGGTATGGCCAATGATCCCGGCCATGCCTGCCTCTGCCGTCGCCACTCGCCAGAGCACCCATGCCGTGCTGAGGTTCGGTCGGTTCGCGGCGATGGGTACGGTCGCGGTGCTGATCCTGATCGCGGGTGTGTGGGCGTCGTGGGGTACGGCGCAGCACGTGATGCTGACGAAGGGCCGGGAGCGCGGCACGGTGGATGTGACGCGGTGCGGGCCGGAGACGTGCTCGGGCCGGTACGCGCCGCTGTCCGAGGGTTCGCAGCCGCGGTCGAAGGTGGTTCTGGAGAAGTCGGTCGCGGTGCAGAAGGGCCGGACCTACACGGTGGTCATGAAGCCCGGCAGCGATGACGCGGTGCGCTCGGGTCCGGCCGGGGTCCTGTACGCGTGGATTCCGCTGGGTGGTGCGCTGTTGCTGGCGTCGGTGGTGGTGGCGGGCGGTCTGCTGCGCACCCGGGCGGCGTGGGTGATGGCGTTGTCGGGGGTGGCGTTGCTGACGGCCGCTTTCGTGACTGTCTGAGTGATTCTCTGAGTGATTGTCCGAGTGACTGTCCGAGGGGTTGCGGCGTTCTCCATTTCTGTGGGGGGCCGAGCGTTGTCGGTTCGTGATTGACGAGCGGTCGGGCAGGGCTGGAAGCTGAGCCGCCCCCTCCACATCTTCCCGGTCACTTCTCGAAGATGGATGACTCCTCGATGCGAACTCTCTCGCGCGCCGGCGCTGTCGCCGCCGCCGCTTCCGCGGTTCTCCTGCTCGCTCCGGCCGCCCACGCGACCCCTCCTGGTGACAACGGCACGGTCAAGATCCACGACGCCTCGACGGGCGAGGAGCTGCGCCGCAACGAGCCGCACGTGTGCACGTTCTACCTGGACGCCTTCGGTTTCGACGGCGGTCAGGAGGTCGACTGGCACATCAACGCGATCCCCCCGAGCGAGAACAAGGGGGAGACGGTGAAGTCCGGCGCGCTCACGCTGGACGACCAGGGCCACGGCCGTACGGAGGACCTGTCGCTGCCCGACGGGCACTACAAGCTGTTCTGGAACTTCGACGGCGAGAAGGGTGCCGCCAAGCACAAGGTGTTCTGGACGGACTGCGAGGACGAGCAGGAGCCGGGCGGGTCGACGCCGTCCGGGTCGGCGTCGCCGTCGCCCTCGTCCGGGGCGTCCGAGGCGCCGCCGGCGGAGCCGGGCACGTCGGCGTCCCCGGGTTCGCCGGCCGGCGGGGGTGCGACCGCGTCCTCGTCGCCGTCGGCGTCGCCGCAGGGCGGTGCCGACGGTGATCTCGCCGAGACGGGCAACGGGGCGCCGGTGGGTCTGCTGTCCGGTGTGGCGGCGGTGCTGGTCGCGGGCGGTGGGTTCCTGGTGTTCCGTCGCCGGAAGGTCGGCCGCGGCTGACGTGGAACGCGACCGTGCCCCCGAGCTTGTACGGGCTCGGGGGCACGGTCGTGTCCGGGGAGCGGCTCAGCCGGTGTTGCGCAGGCCCGCTGCCACGCCGTTGACGGTGAGGAGCAGGGCGCGGGCGAGCAGCGGGTCGGGCGTTTCGCCCGCGGCCGCCGCGTCGCGCTGCCGCTTGAGCAGGGCGACCTGGAGGTAGGAGATGGGGTCGAGGTAGGCGTCGCGGATGGCGAAGGTCTGCTTGAGGACGGGTTCGGCGTCCAGCAGTTCGTTCTCCCCGGTGACGCGGAGGACCTCGGCGACGGTCAGTTCGTGTTCGGCCTTGATGGTGTCGAAGACGTGCTTGAGCTCGTCGGGGACGAGGGTGTCGACGTAGTGCTGGGCGATCCGCAGGTCGGTCTTGGCGAGGGTCATCTCGACGTTGGAGATGAAGTTGCGGAAGAAGTGCCACTGCTCGTGCATCTCGTCCAGGACGGTGTCGAGCCCGGCCTCGCGCAGAGCCTTGAGGCCGGAGCCGACGCCGAACCACCCGGGGACGATCTGCCGGGACTGGGTCCAGCCGAACACCCAGGGGATGGCGCGCAGGCCGTCGAGCGAGACGCCGGAGCCGGGGCGGCGGGAGGGCCGGGAGCCCAGGTGCAGGTCGGCGAGCTGGTCCACCGGCGTCGACGCGAGGAAGTACGTCGGCAGGTCGGGGTCCTCGACGAGGCGGCGGTAGGCGGCGTGGGCGGCGTCGGAGACGACGTCCATCGCGGCGTCCCAGCGGGCGAGGGCCTCGGTGGACTGGCGGGGTGCGGTGTGCAGGGCGGAGGCCTGGAGGGTGGCGGCGACGGTGAGTTCGAGGTTCTCCCGGGCCAGGGACGGGATGAGGTACTTGTCGGAGATGACCTCGCCCTGCTCGGTCACCTTGATCTCGCCCTCCAGGGTGCCCCAGGGCTGGGCGAGGATGGCGTCGTGGGTGGGGCCGCCACCGCGGCCGACGGTGCCGCCGCGGCCGTGGAAGAGGCGCAGGCGGACGCCGTAGCGGTGGGCGACGTCGCGCAGGCGGCGCTGGGCGCGGTGGATCTCCCACTGGCTGGTGGTGATGCCGCCGAACTTGGAGGAGTCGGAGTAGCCGAGCATGACTTCCTGGACGTCGCCCCTCAGCGCGACGAGGCGCCGGTAGGACGGGTCGGAGAGCATGTCCTCCAGGATGGTGTCGGCGGCCTTGAGCTCGTCGGTGGTCTCCAGCAGCGGCACGATGCCGATCTTGGCCCAGCCGGCGTGCAGGTCGATCAGGCCGGCCTCGCGGGCGAGGACGGCGGCGGCGAAGACGTCGTCGGCGCCCTGGCACATGGAGATGATGTACGACTCGATGACCTCGGGTCCGAAGACCTCCAGGGCCCGCTTCACGGTCTGGAAGACGCCGAGGGTCTTCTCGCCGGGCGCGTCCACGGGCGCCGGGGTGGGCGCGAGGGGGCGGCGGGAGCGCAGTTCCTTGGCGAGGAGCTTGGCGCGGTAGTCGCGGGGCATGTCCGCGTACCGCCAGGACTCCTCGCCGAGCCGGTCGAAGAGCTGACCGAGGGCGTGGTGGTGGGCGTCCGCGTGTTCGCGTACGTCCATGGTGGCGAGCTGGAGGCCGAAGGCGGCGAGGGTGCGGATGGTGCGGGCGAGGCGGCCGTCGGCGAAGAGGCCGCCGCGGTGTTCGCGCAGGGAGGTCTGGATGATCCGCAGGTCGCTGATCAGCTCGCCGGTGCCGAGGTAGTCGCGGCCGGGCACGTGCGAGGTGCCCTTGGCGAGGCGCTGCTTGGTGTTCTCCAGCTTCTGCCGGATGCAGGTGGCCTTGAGCCGGTAGGGCTCCTCGGCGTTGAGGCGCTTGTAGCGGGGGCTGATCTCGGGGAGGTTCTCCAGGTCGGCCTGGAGGGAGGTCAGCAGTTCCTCGGTGGCGCCGGCGTAGCGGATGGAGTTGGACAGGAAGCCGCGGAGTTCGTCGATCGTCTCCAGCGCGTCGTTGATGCCGTGCTCGTGCTGGAGGATGAGGACGTCCCAGGTGACCTGGGGGGTGACGTTGGGGTTGCCGTCGCGGTCGCCGCCGATCCAGGTGCCGAAGGTGAGGGGGCGGGTGTCGTCGGGGAGCTTGACGCCGGCGCGCTCCAGCTCGGCGGTGAGGTCCTCAAGGACGTCGCCGACGGCGCCGGCGTGCAGTTCGTCGAGGTAGTAGATGGCGTTGCGGGCCTCGTCGGCGGGCTCGGGGCGGACGACGCGCAGTTCGTCGGTCTGCCAGACGAGGTCGATGTTCTCGGCCAGGCGGGTGTCGAGGCGGCGGCGGTCCGACTCGATGACCGGGGTCTCCAGGAGTGCGGCGACGCGCCGGAGCTTGTTCAGGACCGACCGGCGCGCGGCCTCGGTCGGGTGGGCCGTGAACACGGGGCGGACGTTGAGGTTGCGGACCGTCTCGCGCAGGTGCTCGGGGTCGGCGTCCTTGAGCCGGTCGGCCGTACGGGCGAGCAGTCCGCCCTCGGCGGCGCGCCGGGCGCGCAGCTCGCGGCCGCGGTGCACCTGCTCGGTGACGTTGGCCAGGTGGAAGTAGGTGGAGAACGCGCGGACCAGCTTGGCCGCGGTGTCGAGTTCGGTGCCGCGCAGCAGCTCGGCGGCGGCCTCGCCGTCCTCACGGGTGAGGCGGCGGACCTTTTCGACGAGCTCCAGGAGCTCGGGACCCTCCTGCCGGACGAGCGTCTCTCCGAGGAGGTCACCCAGTCGGCGGATGTCGGCACGCAGCTCACTGCTCGTGGTCGTGGTCTGGTCGTCGGCACTGCTCACAGGTGCGGCTCCTTGCAGTGTTGAAGCTCGTCTGGGAGGGGGTACCCGGACGGCGTCTCGCGCGGCGGGCGCCGCATACGGGCCGGACATCCGGGAAGAAATCAGAGCGGACCGCGCTGTCCGACCGACTCCAGGATAGGTGTCGGCCGGGACGCGCAGGCTCTCGGGCTCTTGCCGCCGGGCGGCGCGCTGCCATACTTACGAAGCCGTAGGTTACGGAACCGTAGGAAGCACTGCGGGGTTCCCGTGCTCCGGCACCCTCCTCTCCATCCACATACCCCCCAGGGGACGCGTATGACCAGTAGTTCCGACGTGATCGAAAACGCCCCGAAGGCGTCCGGTCAGGCAACCGATCAAGATCCCCCCGCCACGCTGGGCGGCGAGCAGAAGCGGTCCATCGAGCAGATCGCCCTCCTCCTCTTCATCACCGTCCCGTTCCTCGCGCTGCTGGCGGCGGTGCCGCTGGCCTGGGGCTGGGGTGTGAGCTGGCTGGACCTCGGTCTGCTGGTGTTCTTCTACTACCTGGGCTGCCACGGCATCACGATCGGTTTCCACCGTCACTTCACCCACGGCTCCTTCAAGGCCAAGCGGCCGCTGAAGATCGCGCTGGCGATCGCCGGGTCCATGGCGGTCGAGGGTCCGCTGGTCCGCTGGGTGGCCGATCACCGCAAGCACCACAAGTTCTCCGACGCGGAGGGCGACCCGCACTCGCCGTGGCGGTTCGGCGAGACGCTTCCGGCCCTGATGAAGGGCCTGTGGTGGGCGCACATCGGATGGATGTTCGACGAGGAGCAGACATCGCAGGAGAAGTACGCCCCGGACCTGATCAAGGACAAGACGCTCCGCGCGATCTCCCGCCAGTTCGTCCTGTGGACGGTCGTGTCCCTGACCCTCCCGGCGCTGATCGGCGGGCTGGTCACGATGTCCTGGTGGGGCGCGTTCACGGCGTTCTTCTGGGGTTCGCTCGTCCGGGTGGCCCTGCTGCACCACGTGACGTGGTCGATCAACTCGATCTGCCACGCGGTGGGCAAGCGCCCCTTCAAGTCGCGTGACCGCTCGGGCAACGTGTGGTGGCTGGCGATCCTGTCCTGCGGCGAGTCCTGGCACAACCTGCACCACGCCGACCCCACCTCCGCGCGGCACGGTGTGATGCGCGGCCAGCTGGACTCCTCCGCCCGGCTGATCCGCTGGTTCGAGATGCTCGGCTGGGCGTACGACGTGCGCTGGCCGTCACGCTCGCGTATCGATTCGCGCCGTAACACCGGGGAAGGCGGCTCCCCACGCGGGAAGGAGCCCGTCAAGGCGGCATGATGGTCGCTGTGGCGACCGACTCGAGCAGCACCCCCAGCAACGACAAGCCGCGGCGAGTGCGTCGCACCCGGATGACCGGTGCCGAGCGCCGCCAGCAGCTGCTGGAGATCGGTCGCACGCTCTTCGCCGCGAAGGGTTTCGAGGGCACGTCGGTGGAGGAGATCGCGGCGAAGGCCGGGGTCTCCAAGCCCGTGGTGTACGAGCACTTCGGCGGCAAGGAAGGGCTGTACGCGGTGGTCGTGGACCGCGAGATGCGCCGCCTGCTGGACATGGTGACCAGCTCTCTCACGGCCGGTCACCCCCGCGAACTGTGCGAACAGGCGGCCTTCGCCCTGCTGGACTACATCGAGGAGTACACGGACGGTTTCCGCATCCTGGTCCGTGACTCCCCCATCCCCCAGTCGACCGGCTCGTTCGCCTCGCTCATCTCGGACATCGCCACCCAGGTGGAGGACATCCTGGGCCGCGAGTTCAAGAGCCGCGGCTTCGACCCCAAGCTGGCCCCGCTGTACGCCCAGGCCCTGGTCGGCATGGTCGCCCTGACCGGCCAGTGGTGGCTGGACGTACGCAAGCCGAAGAAGGCCGAGGTGGCCGCGCACCTGGTGAACCTCGCGTGGCACGGCCTGGACGGACTGGAGGCCAAGCCGCACCTGATAGGGCGCCGCAAGGCCTAAGGCGTGTCCGCCTGGAGAGGCTCGAGGAACTCCAGGCGGTTGCCGACGGGGTCCTGCGAGTAGAACCTCTTGTACCCCGGCAGGGCGGAGTCCCAGGTGACGGGCGCCCCGTGGGCCTCCAGCCGGGCGGCGTACGCGTCGATGCCCGTCACCCGCAGCCCGGGATGAGCCTTCTTCGCCGCCCGGAAGTCCTCCTCGATCCCGACGTGAAGCTGCACGGCACCGGCCCGGAACCAGCACCCGCCGCGCCGGGCGAGCACGGGCGGCTTCAGGACCTCTGCCATCCCGAGGACGTCGACGTAGTAGGTCCGCAGCCGCTCCTCACTGCCGGCGGGGGCGGCGAGCTGGACGTGGTCGAGGCCGGTGATCATCACGCCTCCTTCCGGGCCACGGCGAACAGGCGCCGGAACGGGAACGGTGTGCCGTGCGGCCCCGTCGGATAGGCCTCGCGCAGGGCGGCCCGGTACTCACTGACGAAGCCGTCCCGCGCCTCGGGGTCGTCGGCGAGGGCGGTCAGCACGGGCCGCAGTCCGGTCCCCTTCACCCAGTCGAGCACGGGGTCCTCGCCCTGGAGCAGATGGAGGTACGTCGTCTCCCACACGTCGGCGGCGCAGCCGAGCGAGGTGAGCCGCTCCAGGTAGGCCTCGGGGGTGTGGACGGCGTCGGCGTGGCGCAGGGTGCCGGCGAGCCGGTCGCGCCAGCGCGGTGCGTGCGTGAGGTCGCGCATGAGCCGGTGGCTGGGGGCGTCGAAGTTCCCGGGCACCTGGAAGGCGAAGGTCCCGGCGGGTTTCAGTGCGGCCACCCAGTCGGCGAACCGGTCGAGATGCCCCGGCACCCACTGGAGCGTGGCGTTGCTGACGATCAGGTCGCAGGACTCGCCCGGCGCCCACGTACGGGCGTCGGCGTGGGCGAAGTCGAGACGGCCGCCGCCCGGGGTGGGCCCCTCGTGCTCGACATGGGCCTTGTCGAGCATCTCGGGCGAGTTGTCGTAGCCGGTGATCCGGGCGGTGGGCCAGCGGGCGGCGAGCAGCGCGGTCACGTTGCCGGGGCCGCAGCCGAGGTCGGCGATGCGCGCAGGGTCGCCGGGGAGGTCGGGGACGCGGGCGAGGAGGTCGGTGAAGGGCCGGGCGCGGTGGCCGGCGTGGCGGAGGTACTGGGCGGGGTCCCAGGTGGGGGCGGCTGCGGGCATGGGTCCTCCTGGTGTCCGTGATGGCCGAGAGGGGCGCACACACAGCGTGACACCGCATTTATCTCGACGTCAAGAAAATGGACATCAAGAGACTCTACGTCGACACAACCACTACACTGATCGCCATGGAGGACGAGGTCGACCGGCTGGTCGCAGCATGGCGCCGGGAGCGCCCGGACCTCGACGTCGAACCGCTCGAGGTGCTCAGCCGCGTGAGCAGACTGGCCCGGCATCTGGACCGGGCCCGCCGGCTGGCCTTCTCGGAGCACGGTCTTGAGCCGTGGGAGTTCGACGTCCTGACGGCGCTGCGCCGTGCGGGCACGCCGTACCAGCTCTCGCCGGGACAGCTCCTCACCCAGACCCTGGTCACGTCGGGCACGATGACGAACCGCATCGACCGCCTGGCGAAGAAGGGCCTGGTGGAACGCCTCCCCGATCCCAGCGACCGCCGAGGCGTCCTGGTCCGGCTGACGGCCGAGGGCCGGGACCGCGCGGACCAGGCCCTGGCGGGTCTGCTGGACCAGGAGCGCGCGATCCTCGCGGAGCTCTCCCGCGCCCAGCGCGGCGAACTGGCGGGGCTGCTACGCCAGCTGACCGCCCCGTTCGACAACATCCCCGGCTAGGTCGACGGGCCCGACCCCGGCCCGCCGGGCGAGGGCGACGGCGGCGAGCGTGGAATGCACCCCCAGCTTGCCCAGCACGTTCTGCATGTGCGTACGCACCGTGTGCGGCGACAGATAGAGGCGCTCGGCGACGGCCTTGCGCCCCAGCCCCGCCACCATGCACCGCAGCACTTCACGCTCACGCGGAGTGAGGGACTCGACGAGCCGCTCACTCTCGGTGCGGTGCTTGCGCGCGGCGGTCAGTTCCCGCAACACGCCGGTCAGCAGGGCCGGCGGCAGATGCGTCTCGTCCCGCAGCACGCCCCGGATGACGGTGAGCAGCCGGGACAGCGAGCAGTCCTTGGCGACCCACCCGCAGGCCCCGGCCTGGAGGGCCAGCGCGGCCCGGCGCGGGTCGTCCTTCTCGGCGAGCACGACGATCCGTACGTTCGGCTGCGCGGACCGCACGCCCGCGACGAGGGAGATCCCGTCGACGAGCCCGTCCTCGTTGCCCTCCTGCACGGGTACGGCCGGGCGGGCGCCCGGCACCTTGCCGCCCAGATCGGCGTCGACGAGCAGCACGTCGAACCGCCGCCCCTCGGCGACCGCCCGCTCCAGGCTGCGCAGCGCGGCGGGGCCGCTGCCGGCCGCGGAGACGTCGACATCGGGCTCGGCGGCCAGGGCCGCCGCGAGTGACTCGGCGAAGATGCGATGGTCGTCGACGACCAGGACTCGGATGCGAACCACGTAACCCCCTTCCCCAGGCTCCTGAAGAGCAGGGGATTCCCCATCGTCGGAAGACGGCACCGCGCGGGTACGACACCGGGGTGCCCGGATCTGCTGCATCTGTCCGTCCGTCCTCACAGCAGTCCGGCCGGGTCGCCGCAGCCGCACGGCCGCCGCCGTGCAGAAACCGCTACCCCCACCCCGGGTGTCGTACCCGGCTGTCTCGCCCCCTGATCGGCACCGGCCCCCACCGGTGCTGTTCATCAGGGTACGGCCGGGGGCCCGGAGCGGAAGGTTATTTGCAGAACTGACTGTCCTGCGCGTTTATGGTGTGCCGCATGTTCCGTCTTGAGACAGAAGTCGACAAGGCCCGACGTGATCTGCTCCGTACACGCCTGCGGGAAACGAACACAGCCGCCTCTCCGGTACTGCGCGCCCTGCGCGGAACGCCGGACGAAAGGGACGTCCCGTTGCACGTGTGGGCTGTGAACGACAGGGACGACGCCCTGGCGGGCGGACTCGTCGGCTACACCTGGGCGTCCTGGCTCCACGTCACCTACCTCTGGGTCGACGAACGCCACCGGGGCCGGGGCATGGGTGCGCGGTTGCTCTCGAAGGCGGAACGCATCGCCGCCCGCGACCGCGGCTGCCGCGCGGCCCGCCTGGAGACATGGGACTTCCAGGCCCCCCGCTTCTACGAGAAGCAGGGGTACGAGGTGGCGTGCGCGGTGCCGGACTATCCGCCGGGGATCACGGAGTACTTGCTCACGAAGCGGCTGCGCTGACGGTCGGTCAGGATCGTTCGGGCAGCGAAGCCCGGGTTGGCAAAGAGGCGACGCGGGAGGTGTACGAGACCTCGGTGCCACCATGCGTGCACCCACCAATAGCGTTGGTTCGCTTGAGTCCTCAACGGGAGACCTGAGTGAATCGCCCCGACCGGCTCACAGCAGCCGCGCTCACCGCGTCGATGGCCCTGCTCGTAACCGCATGCGGATCGGGAGGAGGAGACTCGTCCTCCGACACGATCAAGGGTGCGGAAGACGGAGACGGCACGTGGCAGATCTCCTGGGAGGGCTCCGGCGGCGCGCGGGGCGACCTGCCGGACGGGACTTTCGAGACCACGCGGAACATGACGGTCCAGGAGATCCAGTCCGTCGACCGCTGAACCGCAAAAATGCCCGGGCGCCCTCGTCTTCAGGACAAGGGCGCTCAGCACCTGGTGCGGGGTCTCAGCGCAGGCGGCGGGCCCCCGCCGACGGTACTGCTTCGAAGATGCGGGGTGCTGTGAAGCCCGCCGTGGTGAAGGCTTCCTGGATCGTCTTGGTGAGGGCGTCCACGTCGGTCTCCTCCGCCAGGACGATCGCCGAGCCGCCGAAGCCGCCGCCGGTCATGCGGGCGCCCAGGGCGCCGGAGGCGAGGGCCGTGTCGACGACCAGGTCCAGTTCGGGGCAGGAGATACGGAAGTCGTCCCGGAGGGAGGCGTGGCCTTCGGCCAGGACCGGGCCGATCGCGCGGGTCTCGCCCGACTCCAGCAAGGACACCACCCGTTCGACGCGCTCGTTCTCCGTGACGATGTGGCGGACCAGGCGGCGGACCTCCTCCTCGTCGCCGAGGCGGGCCAGGGCCGCGTCCAGGTCGGCGTAGGGGATGTCGCGCAGGGCGTCGACTCCCAGCAGCGCCGCACCCTTCTCGCAGCCCTCGCGGCGCTTGCCGTACTCGCCCTCGCTGTGGGAGTGCTTGACCTGCGTGTCGACCACGAGGAGGCGCATGCCCTCGGCCGCCAGGTCGAAGGGGATCTGGCGCTGGGAGAGGTCGCGGGTGTCGAGGAAGAGGGCGTGGCCCTCCTCGCAGCACGCCGACGCGGTCTGGTCCATGATGCCGACCGGGGCGCCCACGTAGACGTTCTCCGCGCGCTGGCACAGGCGGGCCAGCTGCCAGCCGCGGAGGTTGAGGGAGAAGAGGTCGTTGAGGGCCAGCGCCACGACCACTTCCAGCGCCGCCGACGACGACAGGCCCGCGCCCGACGGGACCGTGGAGGCCAGGTGGATGTCCGCGCCCGTCACCGCGTGACCGGCCTCGCGCAGGGCCCACACCACGCCCGCCGGGTACGCCGTCCAGTTCTTGTCGGACTCGGGGGACAGGTCGTCCAGGCGGAGTTCGCTCACCCCGCCCTCGACGTCCGCCGAGTGGAGGCGGAGCACCCCGTCCGCACGGCGTGAGACCGCCGCCACCGCCTGGTGCGGCAGGGCGAACGGCATGACGAAGCCGTCGTTGTAGTCGGTGTGCTCGCCGATGAGGTTGACGCGGCCCGGCGCCGCCCAGACTCCGTGCGGCTCGGCGCCGTACAGCTCCGTGAACCGCTCGGCGACCGCTCCGGCGGCCTTGTCGGCAACAGCCTCGCTCATGCCTGACCCCTGACCCTTCGTTCCGTACTAGTTGTCGCGCCGCTGCGCGAAGTCCCAGGCGTCCGTGACGATTCCGTCGAGGTCCGCGCGGGACGGGTTCCAGCCAAGCTTCTCGCGTGCCGTGGCGGCCGATGCCACCAGGACCGCCGGGTCGCCGCCCCGGCGGGGGGCGACCACTTCCGGGATCGGGTGGCCGGTCACCCGGCGGACCGTCTCGATGACCTCGCGGACGGAGAAGCCGTTGCCGTTGCCGAGGTTGCAGATCAGGTGCTCGCCGGTGGTGGCGGCGTCGAGCGCCAGCAGGTGGGCCTCGGCCAGGTCGGCGACGTGGATGTAGTCGCGCACGCAGGTGCCGTCCGGCGTCGGGTAGTCGTCGCCGAAGACGGAGATCGCGTCGCGCCTGCCCTGCGCGACCTGGAGGACGAGCGGGATCAGGTGGGACTCGGGGTCGTGGCGCTCGCCGTACTCGCCGTACGCCCCGGCCACGTTGAAGTAGCGCAGCGAGACCGCGCCCAGGCCGTGGGCGGCCGCCTCACCGCTGATCATGTGGTCGACGGCGAGCTTCGAGGCGCCGTACGGGTTGGTGGGGGAGGTGGGTGCCGACTCGACGATCGGGACCTGCTCCGGCTCGCCGTACGTCGCCGCCGTGGAGGAGAAGACGAGCTTGCGGACGCCCGCCTCGCGCATCGCCGCGAGCAGGGCCATGGTGCCGGCGACGTTGTTGTCCCAGTACTTCTCCGGCTTCACGACCGACTCGCCGACCTGCGAGAACGCCGCGAAGTGCAGGACGCCGTCGAAGGAGGAGTCCAGCCACTTGGCGGCGTCGCGGATGTCGCCCTCCACGAAGGAGGCACCCGCGGGGACGCCCTCGCGGAAACCCGTGGTGAGGTTGTCGAGGACGACGACCTCGTGACCGGCTTCCAGCAGGTGCTGGGCGACCACGCTGCCGACGTAACCCGCGCCGCCTGTCACCAGGTACTTCCCGCTCATGAACTCGCTACCTCTCGCAGTCGCTCGGCCGCGCGCTCCGGCGGCACGTCGTTGATGAACACGTTCATACCGGACTCGGAACCCGCGAGGAACTTCAACTTGCCGGAAGTGCGGCGGATGGTGAAAAGCTCGAGATGAAGCGCGAAATCCTCCCGCACGACCCCGTCGAACTCCTCCAGCGCGCCGAACGGGGCCTGGTGCCAGGCCGCGATGTACGGGGTCGGAGGCTCGCCCTCACCGAAGATCCGGTCGAAGCGCCTCAAGAGTTCCAGATAGACCTTGGGGAACTCTGTGCGCGCGGCCTCGTCCAGCCCGAGCAGGTCGGGCACGCGGCGCTTGGGGTAGAGGTGCACCTCGTACGGCCAGTGCGCCGCGTACGGCACGAAGGCCACCCAGTGGTCGCCCTCCAGGACGATCCGTTCCCCGGCGAGTTCACGCTCCAGGACGGCGTCGAAGAGGTTCTCCCCGCCCGTCATCTCCTTGTGGGCCGCGACGGAGCGGAGCATCAGGGCGGTGCGCGGGGTGGTGAAGGGGTAGGCGTAGATCTGTCCGTGCGGGTGCTGGAGGGTCACGCCGATCTCGGCACCCCGGTTCTCGAAGCAGAACACCTGCTCGACGGAGGGGAGATGGGACAGCTCCGACGTACGGTCCGTCCAGGCCTCCAGCACCAGGCCGGCCTGCTCCTCGCTGAGGCTCGCGAAGGACGCGTTGTGGTCGGACGTGAAGCAGACGACCTCGCAGCGGCCGGAGTCACCGGCCAGCGAGGGGAAGCGGTTCTCGAACACGACGACGTCGTACGACGAGTCCGGGATCTCGCTCAGCCGGTCGCCCTCGGAGGGGCACAGGGGGCACTCGTCGGCCGGCGGATGGTAGGTGCGGCCCTGGCGGTGCGAGGCGACGGCGACACAGTCGCCGAGCAGGGGGTCACGGCGGATCTCGGACGTGGTGACGGTGCGGTCCAGCGGGCGGCGGTCGGCCGCGTCCCGCACGCTGTCGTCACGCAGGTCGTAGTAGATGAGCTCGCGACCGTCGGCCAGCCGGGTCGAGGTCTTCTTCACGCCGGACTCCTCATCCTTCAAACATAACCAAACATATCAAAACACGGCCCTCCCCAATCGTCAACATCACAATCAAACAAAGAGCATCATCAGACGTGTTCAACTTCTGAAGTCGGAGGCGTACATTCCGCGAGGTATCGGTTCGCGCAACGAAGCGAGGGCTCATGCATCCCCCCACGCATCCCCCCACCCCCCTGGCAGCCGAGCTGCGGCTCCCCACGAACTGGCTCGACTACACGATCCTCGGCATCTACTTCGTCGTCGTCCTCGGCATCGGCTTCGCCGCCCGCCGCTCGGTGAAGACGAGCCTCGACTTCTTCCTCTCCGGCCGTTCCCTGCCCGCCTGGGTCACCGGCCTCGCGTTCATCGCCGCCAACCTGGGCGCCACCGAAATCCTCGGCATGGCCGCCAACAGCGCGCAGTACGGCGTCTACACCACGCACTGGTACTGGATCGGCGCCATCCCGGCCATGGTCTTCCTCGGCCTGGTGATGATGCCCTTCTACTACGGCTCCAAGGTCCGCTCGGTACCGGAGTTCCTGCTGCTGCGCTTCGACAGGGCGGCACACCTGCTCAGCTCGGGCCTCTTCGCCTGCGCCGCCATCCTCATCGCCGGCGTCAACCTCTACGCCCTGGCCATCGTCGTCGAGGCGCTGCTGGGCTGGCCGGAGTGGGTGGCGATCGTGGTCGCCGGCTTCTTCGTCCTGGCGTACATCACCCTCGGCGGGCTGTCCTCGGCGATCTACAACGAGGTCCTGCAGTTCTTCGTGATCCTCGCCGCGCTCATCCCCATCACCGCCCTCGGGCTGAAGAAGGTCGGCGGCTGGGACGGCCTGTCCGACTCCCTCACCCAGTCCCACGGCGCCGACTTCATGACCTCCTGGGGCGGCACGGGCATCGGCAATGCCAACCCGCTGGGCGCGAACTGGCTGACGATCGTCCTGGGCCTGGGCTTCGTGCTGTCCTTCGGCTACTGGACGACGAACTTCGCGGAGGTCCAACGAGCCCTGTCGGCGAAGAACCTCTCGGCGGCCCAGCGCACCCCGCTCATCGCCGCGTTCCCGAAGATCTTCATCGTCTTCCTGGTGATGATCCCCGGTCTGGTCGCCGCGGTGCTGGTCCCGAAGATCGGTACGTCCGGCTCCGACCTGCAGTACAACGACGCGATCCCGTACCTGATGGAGCAGCTGCTGCCCAACGGGGTGCTGGGCATCGCCGTGACCGGTCTCCTCGCGGCCTTCATGGCGGGCATGGCGGCGAACGTGTCGTCGTTCAACACGGTGTTCACGACGGACATCTGGGCGAAGTACGTGGTGAAGGAGCGGGAGGACGAGTACTACGTCCGCTTCGGCCGCCTGATCACCGCGATCGGTGTCCTGGCCTCGATCGGCACGGCGTTCCTGGCGTCGTCCTTCTCCAACATCATGAGCTACCTCCAGACGCTGTTCTCCTTCTTCAACGTGCCGATGTTCGTCGTCTTCATCATCGGCATGTTCTGGAGGCGGACGTCGATGAAGTCGGGCTTCTGGGGTCTGCTCGCCGGCACCACGGCCGCGATGGTCAACTACTTCGTCCTCTACAAGCAGGACATCATCGGCATCCCCTCCGACCAGGGGGCCAACTTCGTCTCGGCCATCGCGGGGTTCGTCGCGGGCGCGGTCGTCATGGTGGTGGTGTCGCTCTTCACCGCGCCGAAGCCGGCCGACGAACTCCAGGGGCTGGTCTACGGCACGACCTCGCCCGGCATGGCGGAGCCGCCGGCACCCGGGGACGAGGCCTGGTATCGCAAGCCGGCGCTGCTGGGATGGGGCGCGATCGTGCTGGCCGCGGCCTGCTACATCCCGTTCTCGTTCTGACCGAGGGAGGATTGACAGATGTCCGAGTTCTACTCCGAGAAGGACGTGCAGCGGGAAGTCACCGAGCTGCAGGGCAAGTCGGCGACGGCTGCGCGGCTGTTCGACATCCGGCGGATCATCGGTGGGCTGTTCGTGGTCTACGGGGTCATCGTCACGATCGCGGGGTTCACGGCGTCCGATGCCGACATCGACAAGGCGGAGGGCGTGAACATCAACCTGTGGACCGGGTTGGGGATGCTCGCGCTCGGGGTGTTCTTCCTGGTCTGGCTGAAGCTGAGGCCTGTGGCCCCTCCGCCGCCGGGTGTGGTGCCCGGGGAGGAGGAGCGGGCCGAGTGACCGACGGCGTCACAGGTACTCGGCGCTGGAGCTGAGGCCGGGTGGGTCCGCAGCCCGGCGGAGCGGGGTGCCGCTGCGCCCACCCGTGCCGCCTGGGGGCACCTCAAGGCCCTTAAGGCACTGGGGGAGGCACGACTGCCCGCAGCTAGTGCTGTGACCGCATAGGTTCGCCGGATTACTTCATGAGCTGCGTGCCATGGCGGCCGCGGCAACGGGTGGAGTCCTCGATGTCGTGCCTGGTCTGCGAGCCGTGTCAGTGTCCTGGTGCAGGATGTTCATATGACCGTTCTATTGCTCGGTGACAGCAACCTCGCGGTGCTTCAGGACCAGTACCCGGACCTCGTGCCGCTCGCGTTCGGCGGCGACGTCGAGTCCTGCGCGGTCGGCGGTGCCTGGTCGGGGTCCCTGCGAGGCCAGGTCGGCGATCGGGAGCCGGCGTCGTATGACGCGGTCGTGCTGTCGATCGGGAGCAGCGACAACCATCCGGCCTTCTCGAGCTCCCTGGGCCTCTTCCGCAAGAACGTGGCTCGCGAGCTGGAGCGCGGTGGTCGGTGGGTCGCGCTCGTGCCCCCGGGCCTTGCTCGTGCTCCCGAGCCGTTCGACACCGCCGAGGTCAACGACCTGATCAGGGATTATGCCGAGGTGCTGGCCGAGCTGGTCACGACGGCCGGCGGCACTGCGATCAGGGTGCGCGCGGTGACAGACCGGCTGGGCCCCGCCGCGTTCGACCCCGACGGCATGCACCTGTCGCGCGCGGCCTACGAGGCCCTGGTGCCAGAGATTGCCGACGCCCTCAAGCCGATGTCTCGGTAAGGTCCGGCGCCGTGGAGAGGCCGACCAGCACCCGTGACGGGCGGTCAGGCCGCGGCGAGTGGGCGTCCGCCCCAGCGGATGCCCTTTTCGCTGCGGATGCGGGCGCGTTCGCGTCGTTGGGCGGCGAGAACATCGGGGTGGCGGGCGTTGGTGTTGCGCCAGCGCAGGTAGGCGTGCAGGGCGCGGGTCTGCGCGGTGTGGTTGGGGTGGTGGGAGTTGGCGACGGTGAACTGTCGCAGCGGTCCGAAGTGGGTTTCGATCGGGTTGGCCCAGGACGCGTAGGTCGGGGTGAAGCACAGCTCGACGCGGTTCTTCTTTGCCCAGCTGCGGATCTTGGCGCCCTTGTGGGCGGACAGGTTGTCCAGGATCACGTAGATCGGGGCGCCGTCCGGGCGGGCCGCTCGGATCGACTTCAGTGCGGCCAGGGTGTTCACGGCGCCCTTCTTGTGGCGGTTGACGCCCCACAGGGTGTCGTCGCCGACCGAGTAGCAGCCGTGGAAGTAACGGACTCCGTGGGTGCGGTGGAAGGTGGCGGGGTGCCGCTCGGGCCGGCCCTGCTCGGCCCAGCACGACCCGGCGGTGGGCCGGATGCCGAGCGGGCCGAACTCGTCGAACGCGAACGCCCGGGCCGGGAATCGCTCCAGCACCTGCTCGATGCGGTCCAGCTTGGCGTCACGGTCCGGGTCGGGAGACTCCTTCCACGTCTTGGTCCGCTGAAAGGTGACACCGCGGCGGGCGAGCAGGCCCCGTAACGCCTCGCGGCCGATCCGGATCACGCGGCCGTGGACTTTGCGCAGGTAGGCGGCAAGTTTGCGGATCGACCAGCGGGTGAAGGGCTGGCCGAGCTTGGTCGGGCGCGTGGTGGCCGTCTGAACGACGAAGTCCTCATCGTCAGGACTGAGAAGGCGGGCACGACCTCCCGCCCACCGAGGGTCCAGACAGGCCAAGCCGATCTCGTTAAACCGGTGAATCACATCCCGGACAGTGTCCTCGTCGGCCTGCACAAGCTTCGCGATCACTGGCACCCGGTTCCCGCCGGCCGAGGCCAGCAGCATCATCGCGCGCCGGAGCCGCACCGAACTGGTGCTCCCTCGGCGCACGATCTGCTGCAGTCTCTGCCCCTCCTGGTCGGTCAACCTGCGCACACGGACAGGCTCAGCCACCACACCCCCCGGCAGTTGGATCGGACGTCACCGCACATCCAACCGCCCGGGCCACCGACCCGGCGAACCTACGTGGTCAGAGCACTAGGCGGACCCCCGCCCCGCCCCCCGGCGTGGCCCGGCCTACGGCTACGGCTCCGGGTCCGGGGAACGGGTGAGGGGGCCCGCCCGGTCCAGCAACCCCGTCCGAGCCGCCAGCGCCGCTGCCTCCAGGCGGGAGCCGACGCCCAGTTTCATCAGGACCCGTTGCACGTGTGTGCGGGCCGTGGAGGGGGCGATGCCCATGCCCGCCGCGATCAGGCGGGTGTCCTCGCCGTCCGCGACGCGGACCAGGACCTCCGCCTCCCGCGGCGTGAGCATCGACAGCAACCGCTGGCCCTCGTCGTCCGGTTGGGCCGCCGGGTTGAGCAACTCGCTGAACGCCCCTTGCAGCAACTGCGGCGCCACCGCCGCCTCCCCCGCCCGAGCCTTCATGATCGCCCGCTCGACACCCTCTATGCGCTCATCGTGCCGTACGTACCCGGAAGCCCCCGCGGCGAAGGCGGCCGCGATGCCGCGCGGACTCGGCACCGGCCCCAGGACCAGGACCGCGACCTGCGGACGTTCCCGCTTGATCCGCACCACCGGGTCGAAGATCCCCGGCTCCGCCGGCGTGGCCGTCCCCAGCAGGCACACCTCCGGCGCCCGTGTGATCACCAGCTCCGCCGCCCCCGCGGCCGGCGCCGCCGCGGCCAGCACCCGGTGCCCCCGCAGCTTCAGCGCCGAGGCCAGCGCCTCGGCCAGCAATCGGTGGTCGTCGACCACCATGAGCCGCACTCCCATCGAGCAACCCCCCAGTCACCCCGGTCCCCCCAGATGGAAGCCCCCCGGCTCCCCCGCCTTCATGCCCCCGGAAGCTACACGCTTGTTCGACGTTGCGCTCCCCCTACCGGCGATAATCGCCCCGATCGCCGAAATTCCTCTCATTCGAGGTTGACCGAACCAAACGCGAACGGTCCCGCCCCTGAACAGGGACGGGACCGTACCGGCACTCAGTCGATCACAGAGCGGACACCGGGCGATCAACTCGTACCGAAGCCGACCGCCAGGTACTCCTTCTCACTCGTACTGCTGGTCCGCTTGCTGGCGTACACCTTGGACATGAACAGGTGCCCGTCGCCGTACAGCAACTCGGAGTACTCCGGCGACATGCCCGCCTCCACGTCCCGCACCGAGTCGTTCGCCGGGTTCTCCAGCAGCTTCGTCTGCTTGAAGCTGCCCCCGTCGATGCTCACGACCTGCCCGCCCTTGTCGTACGGCGGCCGCTTGTACGCGATCAGGTTGCCGCCGTCCATCCGCAGCGGCGAGATCCTGTAGCCGTCGCCCGCGTCGGCCCGCTGCCCGGTCTGCTTGCCGGTGGTGAGGTCGAAGGCGACGATCTCGTTGGTCTGGCTGTACTCGCCGGTGCCGTCGTGCTCCTCGGTCGGCAGGTACAGCCGGTCGTTGCCGACGGCCAGCTGGGTGCAGTACTCGATGCGGGTGACGCCCTCGCAGCGGGCCGCGAACTGCTCGCCCGGCGCGGAGATGCGCGTGCGCAGCTTGCCGGTCTTGTTGTCGATGGAGAAGAAGTCGGAGATGCCGCTGCCGTCGCCCGCGGAGTCGCCGACGTCGGCGGCCACGACGAGCGGGTTGGTCGACACGATGCTCGCGTACTCGATGCCCTGGGCCATCTTGTACTCCGAGATCACCTTCCCCGTCTTCGGGTCGATGGTCTGGATGTGCAGCTGCCGCTGCTCGTACGTGCCGCACTTGCGCACCGCGACCAGCTTCTCGCCGCCGCCGTACCCGGCGTCGTAGCAGGAGTCGGTCGGCTTCGGGCTCCACAGGAGCTTGCCGGACAGGTCGAACGCGGCGCCGCCGCTGGTGCTGCCGACGGCGACGGTGTTGCCGCTGATCGTGACGTTGTCGAAACTGATCAGCTGGTCACCGGTCTTGACGGTCTTGGTCCACAGCTCCTTGCCGGCGTCGAGGTCGATCAGGGCGAGCTGGCTGCATCCGTGCGACGGGTCGGCCTTGGTCGGCATCGCGGGCTGGTAGAGGACCGCCGTCTTGTTGTCGTCCGTGACGTGGCGGCTGGCCTGGCAGACCGGGCCGTCCAGCGGGATCGTCCACTGCTTGCCGCCCTTGTCGCGGTCGTAGCCGACGATCTCGGCGACGCCGCTCTTGGCGTACGTCTTGTCGGTGAGCCACGAGCCGGAGACGACGACCGTGCTGTCGTTCTTCACCTCGGGCATCGGGACCTGGAAGAGGACCTTGGCACCGGTGTCGGCCGGGGCCTTCTCCTTGCCGCCCGAGCTGGTGCCGCCGTTGTTGTCGTCGGTGCCGCCGGTGGTGCCGCCGGAGCTGGCCGTGTCGTCCTTCTTGCCGTCGTCCTTGGACGTCGAGTACCAGACACCGCCGCCGACGATCAGGGCGATCGCCACGACCGCGGCCACGATGATCGCCACCTGCGCGTTGAACTTCCTGCCCCCGCCCGGCTGTCCGGGCTGCGGCTGGAGCGGCATGGTCGGCTGCGGATAGCCGTAACCGGGCTGCTGCCCGTATCCCGGCTGGCCCGGCTGCCCCGGCTGTCCGTAAGGCGCTTGCGGCGGCTGCCCGTACGGCCCCGGCGGCTGCTGCTGGCCGGGGTGGCCGTAGCCGGGCGGCGCCTGCGGAGCGCCCTGCGGATAGCCGTACCCCGGCTGTGGCTGCTGCGCGGGGGGTGGGGGCGGCGTCTGCGGAGCCGCCGGCGAGGGTGTCTGCGGAGGCGTCTGCGGGGCCTGCGGATAGCCGTACCCCGGCTGCGGGGCCTTCCCGAGGTTCGGTCCGCCCGCGGGCGGACCCTGCGGGGGCTGGTCCGGGGGCGGCCCGAAGCCTCCCCCGGGCGGGGGCTGCTGGGGCGGCGGAGGCGGCGGCTGGGTCATGGCGTGAGTACCTCGGGGAAGGGGACGGACGACGAAGACGAAGACAGAACCGAAGGGGGAAGAGTCACTTGCCGTAGGCGAGCATCAACTTCTCCTTCGTGTCGTCGTTTCCGCTCAGCCGGGTGGTCGAGATGTAGAAGCGCCCGTCGACCCAGTCGGTGTCCTTGGAGAAGAAGCCGTTCTCGATGTCCGCCGCGGCCTGCGGGTTCTGGAGCAGCTTGACCGGCTTGTGGCCGCTGCCGCCGGTCGGGATGGACACGATCTGGCCGCCCGCGTCGTACGACGGCTCCACATAGGCGATGAGCTTGCCGCCCTCGACCTTCATCGGCAGCATCGACTCGTCGGCGGGGGACTTCACCCGCCACTTCTCCTTGCCGTCGGCGAGGTTGACCGCGACGATCTCGTTGGCGCCGGTGGTCGCCTCCGTCGGGAGGTAGAGCGTGGTGTCGTCGACGGCGACGCCCTGGCAGCCCTGGAGGTCGCGTTCGAGGATGGCCCAGCCGCATTCGGGGGCGAAGTCCTCGTCGAAGCCGACCTGCGAGCGGAACTTGCCGCCGGAGGTGAAGGTGGAGATGTTCCAGGCCTTCTTGTCCTTGTTGGTGCTGTAGACGACCAGCGGGCTGACCGAGTAGGTGCGCGCGACCCGCCAGCCCTTGTCGAACGGCTGGGTCCACTTCGCCTTGCCGGTCTTCGGGTCGAGCTCCTGCACCTCGTCGTGCTCCTTGTCGGTGCCCGCACCGCAGGAGGAGACGGCGATCAGCTTCTCGCCGCCGGCGAACGCGGACGGGAAGCAGGCACTGCCGTACTTCTTCTTGTCGAAGAGCTTGTCGCCGTTGGTGACGTCGTAGGCCGTGCCGGACTGGGAGCGGCCCACCATCAGCGTCTTGCCGGTGATGGACAGTTCGACGGAGAGCGTGGAGTCGAACAGGGCGCCGTCGCCGACCTCCTCCTTCCAGCCCTTCTCGCCGGTGTCGAGGTCGATCTCCTGGAGCTGGTTGCACTTGGCGCGGTCGCTGCTGCCGCTCATGTACGCGACGACGATCTTGTCGTCGGACGTCTTCTGCGGGGTGGTCGCGCAGATCTTCTGCGGGAAGGTGATCGCGTCCCAGGCCGGCTTGCCGTCACCGACGTTGTAGGCGAAGAGCTGCTTGTACGCCGCCTTCACCGCCGCCTTGTCGGTGATCCACATGCCGGGGGCGTCGGCGCCGGAACCGGGGGCGTCGGGCGCCTCCTTGTACCAGAGGACCTTCGCCTCGCCTGCCTGGCGGCCCTCGTTGAGGTTCTCCGGGTCCTCGCCGCCGTCGCCGCTGCCGTCACCGGGGTTGACCGGGGCGGAGGCGGCGGGCTTGCCGTCGTTGCTCGGCTGGGCGACCGGCTTCTTCTTGCCCTTGCCGTCGTCGCCGCCGGTGACCGCCCACACGGTGCCGCCGACCACGAGCAGCACGGCCACGGCGGCGCCGATGATCAGGGCGGGCTTGCCCTTGAAGGGGTTGCCCGAGCCGCCCCCGGGCGGGGTGCCGGGCGCGCCGGGGTAGTGCGGCTGCTGCGGGTAGCCGTAGCCGGGCTGGCCGTACGGGCCCGGCTGCTGCGGCTGGCCGTAGGGGCCGGAGTTGTAGGGTCCCGGCTGCCCGTACGGCCCGGGCTGCTGCGGGGGCTGCTGGGGATAGCCGTATCCAGGCTGCGGCGGCCCCTGCGGGGGCGGCGGCGTCTGGGGCGGTCCCTGGGGCGGCGGCGGGGTCTGCGGTGCCCCGAAGCCACCGCCCTGCGGCGGCTGGTTCTGCGGTGCTCCGAAGCCACCGTGCGGTGGCTGATTGGGCGGCTGAGTCATCAGCGGCTCCCCCGTTCGATCACTGATTTTTAGCCACGCCCTGAGGTACGCGATGGGCTCAGAGTCGCTTCATAAAGTTCTAAGACGGCTCTTTCTATCACCCCGTTCCGACAGCGCACCGGGCCGTGTCACCCCCTGTTCCCAAGGGAGGACCGGCCCGTGATGCCGTCGTTATGCGCCTTCACGCACCCTTCACGCGTCCTCGGCGAGTTCCAGCCAGCGCATCTCCAGCTCCTCGCGCTGACCGGCCAACTCGCGCAGCTCGGCGTCCAGTTCGGCGACCTTCGAGAAGTCCGTGGCGTTTTCAGCGATTTGCGCGTGCAGCTTGGCCTCCTTCTCCGAGACCTTGTCGAGCTGCCGTTCGATCTTCTGGAGTTCCTTCTTGGCGGCGCGCTGGTCGGCGGCGCTCTTCTCCGGGGCGGCGGTCTGCGGCGCCGCGGCGGGCGTCGAGGCGGCCGCGGCTTCCTCCATGCGCTGCCGCCGCTCCAGGTACTCGTCGATGCCGCGCGGCAGCATCCGCAGGGTGCCGTCGCCGAGCAGGGCGAACACCCGGTCGGTGGTGCGCTCGATGAAGAACCGGTCGTGGGAGATGACGATCATCGAGCCGGGCCAGCCGTCGAGCACGTCCTCCAGCTGCGTCAGTGTCTCGATGTCGAGGTCGTTGGTGGGCTCGTCGAGGAAGAGGACGTTGGGCTCGTCCATGAGGAGCCGCAGCAGTTGGAGCCGCCGTCGCTCACCGCCGGACAGGTCCCCGACCGGCGTCCACTGCTTCTCCTTGGTGAAGCCGAACGTCTCGCACAGCTGCCCGGCCGTCATCTCGCGCCCCTTGCCCAGGTCGACGCGCTCGCGCACCTGCTGCACGGCCTCCAGCACCCGCGTGGCGGGGTCGAGTTCGGCGACCTCCTGGGAGAGGTAGGCCAGCTTGACGGTCTTGCCGACGCGGATGCGCCCGCCCACGGGCTGGGCCTCGCCGTCGGTCCGGGCCGCCTCGGCCATGGCCCGCAGCAGGGACGTCTTCCCGGCGCCGTTGACGCCGACGAGACCGATCCGGTCGCCGGGCCCGAGCTGCCAGGTGACGTGCTTGAGGAGGACCTTGGGACCGGCCTGGACCGTGATGTCCTCCAGGTCGAAGACGGTCTTGCCGAGCCGCGTGGACGCGAACCGCATCAGTTCGCTGCTGTCCCGGGGCGGCGGTACGTCCTTGATGAGCTCGTTGGCGGCCTCGACGCGGAAGCGCGGCTTGGACGTCCGGGCGGGCGCCCCGCGCCGCAGCCAGGCCAGCTCCTTGCGGACGAGGTTCTGCCGCTTGACCTCCTCGGTGGCGGCGATGCGCTCGCGCTCGGCCCGGGCGAAGACGTAGTCGGAGTAGCCGCCCTCGTACTCGTAGACGTCGCCGCGCTGGACGTCCCACATGCGCGTGCAGACCTGGTCCAGGAACCAGCGGTCGTGGGTGACGCAGACGAGCGCGGACCGGCGGTTCTGCAGATGCCGGGCGAGCCAGGCGATGCCCTCGACGTCGAGGTGGTTGGTGGGCTCGTCGAGGACGAGCAGGTCCTGCTCCTCGATGAGCAGCTTGGCGAGCGCGATGCGGCGCCGCTCACCGCCGGACAGCGGACCGATGACGGTGTCGAGCCCCTTGGGGAACCCCGGCAGGTCGAGCCCGCCGAACAGGCCGGTCAGCACGTCCCTGACCTTGGCGACGCCGGCCCACTCGTGGTCGGCCATGTCGCCGATGACCTCGTGGCGGACGGTGGCCTCGGGGTCGAGGGAGTCGTGCTGCGTGAGCACGCCGATGCGCAGTCCGCCGGAGTGCGTGACGCGCCCGGTGTCGGCCTCCTCCAGCCTGGCGAGCATCCGGATCAGCGTGGTCTTGCCGTCGCCGTTGCGGCCGACCACGCCGATGCGTTCCCCTTCGGAGACGCCGAGGGAGACGCCGTCGAGCAGGGCGCGGGTGCCGTACACCTTGCTGACGTTCTCGACATTGACCAGGTTGACGGCCATTTCTCTCCTGACGAGGGGGGTGGATCGACCCTCCAGGGTAGTCGGGCGGGGCGGTGCTCCGTCCGGGGTCGTCAGGAGCCCCCGGCGGCCTCCTGGCGGCGCTGGTACCGCCACACGTCCAGCAGCCTCTCGTCGAACGGCTGCTCCGCGTCGACGGGGCCGATCCGGTGCTCGGCCTCCACACAGCGCGGGTCGTCGCGGTAGGCCAGGCCGGACACGGCGCAGATGCGGATCGGCTGCCGCTCGTCATGGGTGAGCGCGACCAGCGCGTCCCCGACCTCGGGGTCGGGCCCCCGGTAGTGAGCCAGCCAGCGGCACGCCGCCTCGCGTACGCCGGGGTCCTCGTCGCGGGCCAGGGTGAGCACCGCGGTGAGGCTCTCGGGGCCGGCCTGGGACCGGCCGTCCTCGGAGTGCCCCAGGGCGTCCGTCACCTGGGCGCGCACCCGGGGGTCCGGGTGGGCGAGGTGCGACAGGCCGACCGCCTCGATCTCCGGGGCGCTGTCGTGGGTCATCGCCTGGAGGATGACCGCCAGCACCTCCGGGTCCTCCTCCTGCTCGGCCCAGGGCACGAGCTCCCTGCCCCGGTCCCAGAAGGGGTCCCTTCCCGTGACGAAGTCCCCGAGGATCAGGAACAGCAGGATGTCGGCGGCGAGCAGGCGGTACAGCCGGTCGGGGTGGTTGAGGAGGTCCCTGGTCCACTGCCAGGTCTCCTCGTCCAGGCGGCGGCCGAGGGTGAAGACCACGTCCAGCCAAACGACGTGGTTCCGGTCGGGGTGGGCGAGGGCCCGGTCCACCAGCTCGTCGAAGGGCGTACGGATCCCGTAGCGCTCCTCCATGGAGGTGAGCACCGCCCGGTGCTCGTCGCGCACGGTCGTCCCGCCCAGCGTGAGCTGCTCGGACCACCAACCGACCTCGTCGTCCTCGACCCGGATCCGCATCACCGGCCCGGTGTGGCCGGTGATGCGGCGCAGTTCGGCCTCCGGGCCCGCCTCGGCCCATCGCCGGGCTCGGGCCAGCAGTTCGGCGCGCGCCGGTGCCGGGAGCGGGATCCGACTGGTGGCGAGCGCGTAGGTCAGCAGGTGGGACCCGCCGTCCACCGCCCGCGTCAGCGGGGTGCTCCCGTCGGGCAGCCGGCGCAGGGGGTCGGCGCCGGCCTGCAGCAGCGCCTCGGCGACGGGCCGGTCGTACGCCGCCACGGCCAGGCAGAGGACCGGGAGGCCGTCCTCGAGGGTGTCGGGGTCGGCGCCGGACCCCAGCAGCGCCGTGACCTCGTCCACGTCACCGCGCCGTACGGCCGCGACCAGTTCCCACACCCTTGCCCCCTCTTGAAACGACTGGGGGAGCCTAGGCGTCCGGCCGCGGCCGGGCACGTGATTAACGCCCGGCGACCGTCGCCCCGGGCGCCGGACCCGAGGCCGTCCGCACGGTCCGGCACGTGCCGGACGCCACCAGCGCCTGGGCGACGGCGGCCGCCGACTCCGGGCCGCGGACGAGGAACGCCGTGGTCGGGCCGGAGCCGGAGACCAGGGCGGCGAGGGCACCGGCGGCGCGGCCCGTGGCCAGGGTGCCGGCGAGTTCCGGGAAGAGGGAGAGGGCCGCGGGCTGGAGGTCGTTGGAGACGGCGGCGGCGAGCGCGTCCGGGTCGCCCTTCGCCAGGGCGGCGAGGAGCTCCTGGGAGGCGACGGGCTCGGGGATGTCCGTGCCCTCGCCGAGCCGGTCGAACTCCCGGAACACGGCCGGGGTGGACAGGCCGCGGCCGGCCATCGCGAACACCCAGTGGAAGGTGCCGCCGACCTCCAGGGGCGTCAGCTGCTCGCCCCGCCCGATGCCCAGGGCCGCCCCGCCGACCAGGCTGAACGGCACGTCGCTGCCCAACTCGGCGCAGATGTCGAGCAGTTCCTCCCGGGAGGCGCCGGTCTCCCACAGCGCGTCGCAGGCGACCAGTGCGCCGGCACCGTCCGCGCTGCCGCCCGCCATGCCGCCGGCGACGGGGATGTCCTTGGCGATGTGGATGTGGACGTCGGGCGTCCTGCCGTACCGCTCGGCGAGCGCTTCGGCCGCCCGTGCGGCCAGGTTCGTACGGTCCAGCGGGACCTGCCCCGCGTCCGGGCCCTCGCAGGTGAGGCGGAGCTCGTCGGCCGGGGTGACGGTGACCTCGTCGTAGAGGCCGACCGCGAGGAAGACGTTGGCCAGGGGGTGGAAGCCGTCGGGGCGGGCGGGGCCGACCGCCAGCTGGACGTTGACCTTGGCGGGGACCCGGACCGTCACGCTCACGCGGACTCCTCCTCCTGGTGCTGGTTCTGCTTGTGCTCGGCGATCCGCGCGAACTCCTCCACGGTCAGCGACTCGCCCCGCGCCTGCGGTGAGACCCCGGCGGCGACGAGGGCCGCCTCCGCGGCGGCGGCGGACCCGGCCCAGCCGGCGAGCGCGGCCCGCAGCGTCTTGCGGCGCTGCGCGAAGGCGGCGTCGACGACGGCGAACACCTCGGGCCTGGAGGCGGTCGTCTTCAGCGGCTCGGTCCGGCGGACGAGGGAGACCAAGCCGCTGTCGACGTTGGGCGCCGGCCAGAAGACGTTCCGGCCGATGGCGCCGGCCCGCTTGACCTCGGCGTACCAGTTGGCCTTGACCGACGGGACGCCGTACACCTTCGAGCCGGGCGGGGCGGCGAGGCGGTCGGCGACCTCCGACTGGACCATGACCAGGGTGCGTTCGATGCTCGGGAAGGCTTCGAGCATGTGCAGCAGGACCGGGACGGCCACGTTGTAGGGAAGGTTGGCGACCAGCGCGGTGGGGGCGGGGCCGGGCAGCTCCGTGACGTGCATCGCGTCGGAGTGGACGAGGGCGAACCGGTCGGCGCGGTCGGGCATGCGGGCCGTGATGGTCGCGGGCAGCGCGGCGGCGAGCACGTCGTCGATCTCGACGGCTGTGACGCGGTCGGCGACCTCCAGGAGGGCGAGCGTCAGTGACCCGAGGCCCGGGCCGACCTCGACGACCACGTCGTCGGGGTGGACCTGTGCGGTGCGGACGATGCGGCGGACGGTGTTCGCGTCGATCACGAAGTTCTGGCCGCGTTGTTTGGTGGGGCGTACGCCGAGGGCTGCCGCGAGTTCGCGGACGTCGGCGGGGCCGAGGAGGGCGTCGGGGGTGGGGCTGGTCACGGGGACAAGGGTACGGGGGGTTCGGGGGCCGGGTTTCCTGGTGCTCGGCGTTGGTGTGGGGCCGGGGGGTTACGCGGCCCGGCGATGTGGGGTGCTCGGCGGTGGGGCTGGGGCCGGGGGGTGCGCAGCCCGGCGGAGCGGGGTGCCGCTGCGCCCACCCGTGCCGCCCTTAGCGGCACGATTGCCCGCAGCTGGGCGGGACTGGTGCCCGCAGCTGACCTCACCCGTGCAAGCGGCCCCCGCAGTGCGGCCAGGGGCTCGCCCCTCTCCGCACATACAGCTTCTTCGCGCGGTACGTCTGTTCCGCCGCCGGGGCGTCCTGGGGGCGGCCCTTGCCGCCGAGGGCCTGCCAGGTGTGGGTGTCGAACTGGTACAGGCCGCCGTAGGTGCCCGACGAGTCGACCGCGTCGGGGCGGCCGCCGGACTCGCACGCCGCGAGGCCCTGCCAGTCGAGGTGGTCGGCGCCCTGCACGGACATCGGACGCGGCTTGGTGCCGACCTTCACCAGCTGCGGGCGCGGTTCGCGCACCACCTCGGAGCTGATCCGGCGCGGCTTCTGCTTGACGCCGTTGACGGTGCGCAGCGAGTAGGTGACCCGGCGCAGGCCGGGCCGGCCCGCCTCCTCGACGACCTCCGTGCCGCGGAACAGGGTCGGGTCGTCGGTCCGCCGCACCTGGAAGGGGATCGGCTCCTCACGGACCTCCTTGCCGCCGGTGATCCGCAGCACCGTGACGGTCTGCCCGTCGCGCGGGAAGCTCCCCTGCGGCACCGACGTGGTGTCCTGGCCGCGCAGGGTGATCCCGGCCTCCTCGACGGCCTCCCGCACGGTCGCCGCGTTGGTGCGGACGGTGCGGGCCCGGCCGTCCGCCATGATCGTGACCGTGCGCTCGGTCCGCACGTCCAGTGCGAGCCCTTCCCGCCCGATACTCCGGGAGCGCGAGGTGGACACGTACGCGCCCTCCTGTCGCACCCCCAGCTGCCGGAGCGCCCCCGCCACGGTGTGTGCCGTCGTCCACACCTCGCTCCGCTGTCCGTCGAGGGTGAGCCGCACGGGGCGGCCGTAGTGCACGGCGACCTCGTCGCCGCTGGCGATCTCCGCGCCGGGGCCGGGCGCCACCACGTCGTGGGCGCCGATGTCCACGCCCTCCTCCGCCAGCAGCTCGGTGACGTCGTCGGCGAAGGTGTGCAGCGTGCGGGACTTGCCGTCGACGTTCAGCTCGATCGCCTTGTCCTTGGCGACGAACGCCGTGGTCCCGCCTGCCAGGAAGGCGACGACCAGGGCCTGCGGAAGCAGCCGCCGCATGGAGCCGTCGCCCGGACGCTCGACGTACCGCGCCTTGCGCCGCCGCGCGGACCGCCGGTGCGAGCCGGTGCGCGACGCGGCGCGGGCTTCGGCGCGCGCTTCCGCGCGCGAGGGCCGCGTGCCGGTCGCGGGCGGTCCCGGATCGCCCGCGACCGGCACGCGGCCGCCCTGCCGGGGCAGTCCGGGCAGGGGCGGCGCCTCGTAGGCGGGCCGGTAGGTGTCCTCGTAGGCGACGGGCGCCCCCGGGTTCGTCCCGTACCCGAGCGTCTCGGCCCCGAGCGTCTCGGCGCTGTGCAGACCGGCGGACGGCGCGTCGAAGCCGCCGTACACCGGGTCCGCGTAGGCCGGGCCATACGTCTCGTACGCCTTGCACGCCTTGTACGCCTCGTATGGCTCATACGTCTCGTACGTCTCGTACGTCTCGTACCGCGAGTTGCTCACGCCGACACGCTCCAGGGGCCGGAGGGGGTCCAGAGGGGTCCGGATGGGGCCCCCAGAACCTAGCGGAGCGGTCGTCACTCTCCAAAGCGACGCGACTACGCACAGTCGTACGGGAGGGCGGGCGGGTCAGTAACCGAAGGCGCGTGCCGTGTTCTCCGCGAGAGCCGTCGCCAGCGTGTCCTCGTCGATGCCCCGCACCTCGGCCATGGCCCGCACCGTGATCGGCACGAGGTACGGGGCGTTGGGCCGCCCGCGGTACGGCGCCGGCGTGAGGAAGGGCGCGTCCGTCTCCACCAGCAGCAGCTCCGGCGGGGACACCGCCACCGCGTCCCGCAGGTTCTGGGCGTTCTTGAAGGTGACGTTGCCGGCGAAGGACATGAAGTAGCCCGCGCTCGCGCAGATCCGCGCCATCTCGGCGTCGCCGGAGTAGCAGTGGAAGACGGTCCGCTCGGGGGCGCCCTCCTCCTTCAGCACGCGCAGGACGTCGGCGTGGGCCTCGCGGTCGTGGATGACCAGGGCCTTGCCGTGCCGCTTGGCGATCTCGATGTGGGCGCGGAAGGACCTCTCCTGCGCCTCCTTGCCCTCGGGGCCGGTGCGGAAGTAGTCGAGGCCCGTCTCGCCGACGCCCTTGACCTGCTCCAGCGCGGCCAGCCGGTCGATCTCGGCGAGCGCGTCGTCCAGGGCGGCCTGACCGCCGGGCTCGCGCGCGCCCTGCCGCGACCAGCCGTCGGGGTCGCCGTGGACGATCCGGGGCGCCTCGTTGGGGTGCAGGGCGACCGTCGCGTGGACGGCGTCGTACGCCGCCGCCGTCTCGGCCGCCCAGCGGGAGCCCTTGAGGTCGCAGCCGACCTGCACGACGGTCGTCACTCCGACCGACGCCGCCTTCGCCAGCGCCTCCTCGACCGTGCCGGACTGCATGTCCAGGTGGGTGTGGGAGTCGGCGACCGGCACCCGGAGGGGTTCCGGGAGCGGGGGCGCGGCGTGCTTGCCGGAGTCGTTCGAAGGCATGCCCCGATCCTACGAAAGGGGTACGCCCTCCCCGATGGGGGAGGACCGGGGAGGGCGTCGACAAGGGGAGCCGGACGGGTCAGCTCGCCTTGCGCTGGAAGGGGTGCAGCAGGTCGGACAGATGCCAGTGGTGGTCCTCGCGCTGTTCCCGCTCGCCCGCGCCCTCGGCCTCGGCGTCCGCCGTCGGGGCCTGAACGGGGCCGGCCTGCGGGGGCACGCGGTGGGGCCGGTGCGCCGCGTTGCGCGCCGACTCGACCCGCCCGGGCCGCATGATCCGCACGAGGTGTCCGTCGCAGTTCTGGCACGTGGGCTTGCTCAACGGCGAGGGCACGACCTGGCCGTCCGCCACGTAGAGGACGAACTCGTGCCCCGCGGCGTCCGTGTGGTGCTCTATCTCGTACGACTGTTCCCAGCCGTACCCGCAGCGCATGCACGCGAAGGAGTACGACTCGTTGACGACGGCACTCGCACCGGCGCGGAGCCCGGTCTGTCCTGTGATCTCGCTCATGCCAGCTCCTGTTCCGCTGTGGCGTGAGGACGATTCCGCCCCCGCAACCCAGTGGACTCCTCAGCCGGACCGATGGCAGCAGACCTGTCGACTAATTGGCCCCGATTTGGGCGTCCCTTGCCCCTGACCCCCGCCACCTTTGCCCACCCATGGGGCGCACGCTCATCCGACATGCGCCCTGCTCAGAGGGTAGTTAGTCGCCCTTCAGCGGCGCGGGGAACTGCGCGCTCAACCACACACCACCCGCACCCCGCGAAGCACTCCAGCCCCCACCCCGAACCCGGCTACCCCGCCGCGTTCTTCGCGGCAACCACCGCATCGAACACAACCCTCTTCGGCACCCCGGCCTCGACCGCCACCGCGGCAATGGCCTCCTTACGCCGCTCCCCCGCTTCCTCCCGCACCCGGACCCTCCGCACAAGCTCCTCGGGCCCGACCTCCTCAGGCCCCTTCTCAGGCGCCCCCTCCACCACGACGGTGATCTCCCCCCGCACGCCCTCGGCCGCCCACGCGGCGAGCTCGCCCAGCCCGCCCCGCCGGACCTCCTCGTACGTCTTGGTCAGCTCCCGGCACACCGCGGCCCGCCGCTGCGCCCCGAACACCTCGGCCATCGCCGTGAGCGTGTCGTCGAGCCGGTGCGGAGCCTCGAAGTAGACGAGCGTGCGCCGCTCCCCCGCCACCTCCCGCAGCCGCCCCAGCCGCTCCCCCGCCTTGCGCGGCAGGAACCCCTCGAAGCAGAACCGGTCGACGGGCAGCCCCGACAGCGCGAGCGCGGTCAGCACGGCGGACGGCCCGGGCACGGCGGTGACCCGGACGTCCCGCTCCACGGCGGCGGCGACCAGCCGGTACCCGGGGTCCGACACCGAGGGCATCCCGGCGTCCGTGACGAGCAGCACACGCGCCCCGCCCGCCAGTTCCTCGACCAGCTCCGGCGTCCGCGCGGACTCGTTGCCCTCGAAGTACGACACCACCCGCCCCTTGGGCGTGACGCCGAGCGCCTGGGTCAGCCGCCGCAGCCGCCGCGTGTCCTCGGCGGCGACGACATCGGCTCCGGCCAGTTCCTCGGCGAGCCGGGGCGGGGCGTCCGCGATGTCGCCGATGGGGGTGCCTGCGAGTACGAGGGTTCCGGTCACGCCCCCATCCTCCCAGGGGCCGGGGACGCACACTCCGCCCAGGGGCGGAGGATGGGGACGCATACCGGCCATGCACGGGACTCACACAGCACGGTTCCCTACGATGGCGCGGTGACCAGTACCGCGTCCTCCACGGACACCCGGCAGGGCCAGGCGCCGCACGAGCAGCGGCCGTCCTGGCAGCAGCGGCTGCGCCGCTTCGGCTACCAGCAGCCACGAAGCGACGCCGGTGACGTCCGTGACCGGCTGGTGCCGCCGTACACCGAGCCCGGCCCGCGCCTGTGGGCCGCGCTCGGCGTCCCGCACACCCTCGCGGGGCGGCTGGTGCGCTGGTCGGGCTGGATCGGCCCGCTGCTCGTCACACTGCTGGCGGGGGTGCTGCGGTTCTGGAACCTGGGCAACCCCAAGGCGGTGATATTCGACGAGACGTACTACGCGAAGGACGCGTGGGCGCTCGTCCACCGCGGTTTCGAGGTCAACTGGGACAAGAACGCCAACGACCTGGTCCTCTCGTCCGGTGGGCACGTCACGATCCCGGCGGACGCGGCGTACGTCGTGCACCCGCCGGTCGGCAAGTACGTCATCGGGCTCGGCGAGCTCCTGTTCGGTTTCGATCCGTTCGGCTGGCGGTTCATGACGGCGCTGCTCGGCACGCTGTCGGTGCTGCTGCTGTGCCGGATCGGCCGCCGGCTGTTCCGCTCCACGTTCCTGGGGTGCCTGGCGGGCGCGCTGATGGCGGTGGACGGCCTGCACTTCGTGATGAGCCGCACGGCACTGCTCGACGGCGTGCTGATGTTCTTCGTGCTGGCCGCGTTCGGCTGTCTGCTCATCGACCGGGACCAAGCGCGCGGGAAACTCGCCGCGGCGCTCCCGGTGGACGCCGACGGCCGGGTCCGGCCGGACCGGCACGTCGCCGAGACGGCCCGTCTGGGATGGCGCCCCTGGCGCTGGGCGGCGGGCCTGATGCTGGGCCTGGCCTTCGCCACGAAGTGGAACGGCCTCTACATCCTGGCCGCGTTCTGCCTGATGGCGGTCCTGTGGGACGTCGGCTCGCGCCGGGTGGCCGGCGCCCGGCACCCGTACTCGACGGTGCTCAGGCGCGACACGGGCCTGGCGTTCGTCGCCACGGTCCCCGTCGCGATCGTCACCTACGTGCTGTCCTGGACCGGCTGGATCCTCTCCGCCACCGACGGCAAGGGCGGCTACTTCCGCAACTGGGCCGCGACCGACGGCAAGGGCGGCAGCTGGACCTTCCTGCCCGACTGGCTGCGCAGCCTGTGGCACTACGAGCACCAGGTGTACGAGTTCCACGTCGGCCTGTCCTCGCCGCACACCTACCAGTCCAACCCGTGGAGCTGGCTGGTCCTGGGCCGCCCGGTGTCGTACTTCTACGAGTCGCCGGCGCCCGGCAAGGACGGCTGCCCGGCGGACGCGGGCGAGAAGTGCGCCCGCGAGGTCCTGGCCCTCGGCACGCCGCTGCTGTGGTGGGTCGCCTGCTTCGCGGTCCTCTACGTGCTGTGGCGCTGGCTCTTCCGCCGCGACTGGCGCGCGGGCGCCATCGCCTGCGGCATCGCGGCCGGCTACCTGCCCTGGTTCATGTACCAGGAGCGCACGATCTTCTTCTTCTACGCCATCGTCTTCCTGCCGTTCCTGTGCCTGGCGGTGGCCATGCTCCTCGGCGCGATCATCGGCCCGCCCCGCTCCACCGACACCCGCCGCGTCGTCGGCGCCACGGCCGCGGGCGTCCTCGTCCTGCTGATCGCGTGGAACTTCATCTATTTCTGGCCGCTCTACACGGGCACCGCCATCCCCATCGACGACTGGCGGGCGCGGATGTGGCTGGACACCTGGGTCTAGCTGGGCAGACGCCCAAAGGCACGACGAAGGGCGACGGCGTTCACAGCGCCATGCCCGGCATCGCCCGGCTGCGAGGCTCAGGGGAGGTGGTTCCCCACCTCCCCTGAGCGGAGGATGTTCAGTCGATGCAGAACTCGTTGCCCTCGATGTCCAGCATCGGGATGCACGACTCGTTTTCCTCATCGGCGTACAGCGTTCGCACGTGGGTCGCCCCGAGCGCGACCAGTCGTGCGCACTCGGCTTCGAGCGTGGCGAGGCGCTCTTCCCCCACGAGCCCGGTGCCGACCCGGACGTCGAGATGCACCCGATTCTTGACGATCTTTCCTTCGGGGACGCGCTGGAAGTACAGGCGAGGGCCCACGCCTGAGGGATCACTGCAGGCGAACCATGATCCCCGCTCCTCAGGAGGCAGGGTGCGGTTGAAATCGTCCCAGGTGGTGAACCCCTCCGGTGGAGGCGGTGCGACGTACCCCAGCACTTCACACCAGAAGCGGGCGAGGCGCTCGGGTTCTGCGCAGTCAAAGGTGACTTGGAACTTCTTGATCGCTGACATCGGCGCACCGTACCGCGCACCGAGGGCGACCTTCAGCCGCCGTCTTCGGTCAAAAAATCGAAACGCCCGTGCCGGTAGTAACCGCTTGTGCATAGAGTGCTCCGGGATATGAGCTTTCTGAACACGTTCAAAGGGACGTGTGAAGCTCGAAACGGGGAGGGGACCGCCTCATGAGCAAGGGGGTCAAGGCCGCCGTCATAGGCGGCGTGTTCGCGGTGATGGTGGGCGGGGCCGGGTACGGGGCCTACAACATCGTGAGCGCGCTGAACGGTGACGGGGGCGGCACGAGCGGCGTGGCCACGGAGAAGAAGTCGGGGCCGCCCGGCAAGGACGAGGTGAAGGAGACCACGGCCAAGTTCTTCGCGGCCTGGGAGAAGGGCGAGGCCACGACGGCGGCGTCGTACACGAACAACGACGCGGCCGCCGAGCAGCTGCTGACCGCCTTCGGGGACGACGCGCACATCACCGACGTGAAGATCACACCCGGCACGGCGGCCGGTACCACCGTGCCCTACACGGTGAAGGCGAAGGTGGCCTACGGCGGGAAGTCGAAGCCGCTGAGCTACAGCAGCAAGCTGACGGTCGTGCGCGGTCTCACCAGCGGGCGGGCGCTGGTCGACTGGCAGCCGTCCCTCGTGCACCCGGAGTTGAAGAAGGACGACACCCTCGTCACGGAGCGGTCGGACAGCCCGCCCATCGAGGCGGTCGGCCGTGACGGCTCCGAGCTGACGAAGGAGAAGTACCCCTCCCTCGGTCCCGTCCTGGACGCCCTGCGCGAGAAGTTCGGACGGAAGGCCGGCGGCTCCGCCGGCATCGAGCTGGTCGTCCGGCACAGCGGGAGCGCTCCCGACACCCCGCTGCTGACCCTCGCCGAGGGCAAGCCCGGCAAGCTCACCACCACGATCAGCCCGAGCGCGCAGGCGGCGGCCGAGAAGGCGGTCAAGCGGTTCGCCCAGTCGTCGGTGGTGGCCGTCAAGCCGAGCACCGGTGAGGTGCTGGCCGTGGCGAACAACCGTACGGACGGCTTCAACGCGGCCTTCGAGGGCCGGACCGCACCCGGCTCCACGATGAAGATCATCACCGCCGCGATGCTCATCGACAACGGCGTGACCTCGATGAACGGCCCGGCACCCTGCCCGCCCACGGCGACGTGGCAGAGCCAGACCTTCAACAACCTCAAGGGCATGGAGCCCAACGAGAACGCCACCCTCGCCAACAGCTTCATGCGGTCCTGCAACACCGCCTTCATCAAGCTCATCGACGAGAAGCCGCTCACGGACGCCTCGCTCACCCAGGAGGCCGAGCAGCACTTCGGGCTCGGGCAGGACAACTGGAAGACGGGCATCGTCTCCTTCGACGGCAGCGTCCCCGCGGTCAGCGGCCCGGACCGGGCGGCCGGTGCCATCGGGCAGGGCCAGGTGCAGATGAGCCCGCTGAACATGGCCTCGGTGACGGCGACCGCGATCACCGGCACCTTCCGCCAGCCCTATCTCGTCTCGCCGAGGCTGGACGACCGGCAACTGGCCCGGGCCGAGGGCCTGAAGGCGAGCACCGCCGCACAGCTGAAGCAGATGATGCGGCTCACCGCCACCCAGGGCACCGCCCAGGAGGCCATGGCGGGGCTCGGCGGCGACATCGGCGCCAAGACCGGTTCCGCCGAGGTCGACGGGAACGCCAAGTCCAACAGCTGGTTCACCGGGTTCCGGAACGACATCGCGGCGGCGGCCATGACCGAGGAGGGCGGCCACGGCGGCGACGCGGCCGGGCCGATTGTCGCAGCCGTGCTACGAACAGGCGGCTGATCTCACCCGCGCAGGACGGGACTCTAGGGTGGATGCCGTCGTTGGGACAGCTGAGGGCATCGGGGACCCTGGGGATTCGCGGAGGAACGGACAGCAGTGGGCAACAGAAGGCGCGTCGCCGAGCGACGGAACACCAGACCCGCCGTGATCGGCGGGATGATCGCCGTGGTCGTCGGCGGCGCCGGGTTCGGCGCCTACGCGCTGTACGGCGCCGGCGCGGCGGCCGACGACGGCACCCGCGCGGCCTCCACCGACCAGAAGCCCAAGGTGAAGACCGGGCCCCTGTCGGTGACCGAGGTCAAAACCGCATCCCGGGCCTTCCTCACCGCCTGGCAGTCGGGGAAGGTCACCGAGGCCGCCGCGGCCACCGACGACTCGGCGGCGGCCAGGTCCCTGCTCACCGGCTACACCAAGGACGCCCGCATCAAGGACGTCACCCTCACCCCGGGCACGCCCGCCGGCGACAAGGTGCCGTTCGCCGTCAAGGCCACGGTGTCGTACAAGAACACCGAGAAGCCGCTGGCGTACGACAGCGCGCTGACCGTCGTCCGCCGTACGAGCGACGGGAAGCCGCTGGTCGACTGGCACGCGGCGGTCGTCCACCCCGACCTGAAGGACGGCGACAAGCTGGTCACCGGCGAGGCGGGCACACCCCCGGTCAAGGCGCTCGACCGGGACGGCGGCGAACTGACCAAGGAGAAGTACGCCTCGCTCGGCCCGGTCCTGGACGGGCTGCGCGAGAAGTACGGCAAGGAGGCCGGCGGCAAGGCCGGCATCGAGCTGCGGGTCGTGCGCGGGAAGTCCGCCAAGTCGGACGACCTGTCCGACAAGACCCTGCTGGAGCTGAGCGAGGGCACGCCCGGCACGGTGAAGACCACGCTGGACCCGGCCCTCCAGGCGGCGGCCGAGAAGCAGGTCGCGAAGAAGGCCCGGTCGTCGGTGGCCGTGGTGCGGCCCTCGACCGGCGAGATCCTGGCCGCCGCCAACGCCTCGCCCGGTTTCAACACCGCCTTCCAGGGCTCCCTCGCGCCCGGCTCCACGATGAAGGTCATCACCTCGTCGCTGCTGCTCGAGAAGGGCCTGGCCTCGGCGGACAAGAAGCACCCGTGCCCGAAGTACTTCACGTACGGGCACTGGAAGTTCCAGAACGACGACAAGTTCGAGATCAAGAACGGCACGTTCAAGGCGAGCTTCGCCCGCTCCTGCAACACGGCCTTCATCAGCCAGGCGCCGAAGCTCAAGGACGACGACCTGACCAAGCAGGCCCAGCAGGTCTTCGGCCTGGGGATGAACAACTGGGCGATCGGTGTGCCGTCCTTCGACGGCGCGGTGCCGGTGCAGTCGGCGGCCCAGATGGCTGCCTCGCTGATCGGGCAGGGCGGCGTCCGGATGAACCCGCTGAACATGGCGTCGGTGTCGGCGACGGTCAAGTCCGGCACCTTCCACCAGCCGTACCTGGTCTCCCCGGACGTGGACGGCCGCAAGCTCGCCACGGCCTCGCGCACGATGTCGGCGGGCACACTGTCCCAGCTGCGTGAGCTGATGTCGTACACGGCCGACTACGGCACGGCCGCGGAGGCGATGGCCGGGGTGAGCGGCGACGTCGGCGCGAAGACCGGGTCCGCCGAGGTCGACGGCCAGAAGAAGCCGAACGGCTGGTTCACCGCCTACCGGGGCGATCTGGCGGCGGCGGGTGTGGTCCAGCAGGGCGGGCACGGCGGTTCGACGGCCGGTCCGATCGTGGCGGCGCTGCTGAAGGCGGGCGGCTGAGCCTCAGGGCTCGAAGCCCGGGCCCGGGCTCAGTGCGTGACCGGTTCCGCGGCGGCCATGTACGTCCGCCGCAGGAACCGAAGCAGCGCCTGCCGCTCGAACTGCACCACCGACACCCCTTGTGCGGAGTGGAACTCCACGACGACCTGCACCCGGCCGCACGGCCACACCCTCACGTCACCGCTCCCGGCGGGGGCCCGCAGCCCCTCCTCCAGCAGCTCGCGGCCGAAGGTCCATTCGCGCCCCCCGGACCCGGGCAGCCCCATGCGCACCGACCGGGGATCGCGGTCGGGGTCGTACCGCAGCGTGACCGGAACCGCCTGCAGTTCGTCGATCAGCGGGACGGCCGCGTCCGTGACGATGTGGGCTCGCGCGTACTGCTCGACTACGGACATCGGACAGACCCTTCACCGTGCGCCATCTGTGTGGAGACTGTGCGTCCACTCCCTCTCCAATGTCGCATATTTTCCGGATTACGCCCCCGGAGGCCGGAGAGACCGCACGTGAGGTAAAACGAGCATCCCGCTCTTGCAAATCATTCGCATCAAGCCACATCATCGAACGGTGCATGTACCCGACGGATTCATCAACGCGCCCACCTCCGCCGCCACCGGTGTGATCGCCGCGGGCGCCGTCGCCGTGAGCCTGCGCGGCGCGCGCCGCGAACTCGACGAGCGGACGGCACCGCTGGCCGGACTCGTCGCGGCGTTCATCTTCGCCGTGCAGATGCTGAACTTCCCCGTCGCGGCGGGGACCAGCGGCCATCTGCTCGGCGGTGCGCTGGCCGCGATACTCGTGGGCCCCTACACAGGGGTCCTGTGTGTCTCCGTCGTCCTGCTCATGCAGGGCATCCTCTTCGCGGACGGCGGTCTGACCGCGCTCGGCGTGAACATCACCAACATGGCGATCGTCACCACGGTCGTCGCCTACGCCCTCTTCCGCGGCCTGGTGAAGGTGCTGCCCCGCACCCGCCGCTCGGTCACCGTGGCCTCGTTCACCGCCGCCCTGGTCTCCGTCCCGGCCGCCGCCCTGGCCTTCACGCTGATGTACGCGATCGGCGGCACCACCGACGTGTCGATCGGCAAGGTCGCCACCGCCATGATCGGCGTGCACGTCCTGATCGGCATCGGCGAGGCCGTGATCACCGCGCTGACCGTCGGCGCCGTCATCGCCGTACGCCCGGACCTGGTGTACGGGGCGCGCGGCCTCACGCAGAAGCTCAAACTGCGGGTGAACGGCGAACTGGTCGACGCCCCTGCCGCCGAGCCGGAGCCGACGCCCGTGGCCGCCCGGACCTCGCACCGCAAGGTGTGGGCCGCCGGCCTGGTCGCCTCCCTGGTCCTGGCGGGATTCGTCAGCTTCTACGCCTCCGCCGACCCCGACGGTCTGGAGAAGGTCGCCGCCGACCACGGCATCGACAAGAAGACCGAGGAGCACGCCGTCGCGGACTCCCCGCTCGCCGACTACGGCGTCAAGGACGTCGACGACGCCCGTCTGTCCGGGGGGCTGGCGGGCGTCATCGGCGTGGGTGTCACGGTCGTCGCGGGCAGCGCGGTCTTCTGGGCCGTCCGCCGCCGCCGTGACGACGACACCTCGCCGTCGAACACGACGAACACGACGAGCACATCGGCCACGCCGGACTCGACGAGCAGCACGAGCGTCTGACATGGGAGCGGGGCACGCGCACAAGCTCTACCGGCACGGGCACTCGCCCGTGCACGGTCTGCCGCCGCACACCAAGCTCGCCGCCGTGTTCGCCTTCGTGGTGGTCGTGGTGTCGACACCGCGGGAGGCGATGTGGGCCTTCGGGCTGTACGCCGCGCTGCTCGGGACCGTGGCGTACGTCGCGCGGGTGCCCGCCGGGTTCCTGCTGAGGCGGCTGCTGATCGAGGTGCCGTTCGTCGCGTTCGCGGTGCTGATGCCGTTCGTGGCGGAGGGCGAGCGGGTCGACGTCCTGGGGATGTCCCTGAGCGTCAACGGCCTGTGGGGCGCCTGGAACGTGCTCGCCAAGGGCACGCTCGGCGTCGCCGCCTCCGTCCTGCTCGCCGCCACCACCGAACTGCGCGAACTCCTCCTCGGCCTCCAACGGCTCAGGCTCCCGCCGCTCCTCGTGCAGATCGCGTCCTTCATGATCCGCTACGGCGACGTCATCACGGACGAGATGCGGCGCATGCGGATCGCCCGGGAGTCCCGCGGCTTCGAGGCGAAGGGCGTCCGGCACTGGGGTGTCCTGGCCAAGTCCGCGGGCGCCCTGTTCATCCGTTCCTACGAGCGCGGCGAGCGCGTGCACCTGGCCATGGTCAGCCGCGGGTACGCCGGCTCCATGCCGGTCATCGACGAGGTGACCGCGTCCCGGGCACAGTGGTCGTACGCCCTCGCCCTGCCGTGTGCCGCCCTCGTCGTCTGTCTGCTGGGATGGGCCCTGTGACTGATGTGACCCCTTCCCTGGACGTGGCCGGTCTGGCCTTCGCCTACCCCGACGGGCACCAGGCCCTCTTCGGGGTCGACTTCTCGATCGCCCGCGGCGAGCGGGTGGCCCTGCTCGGTCCGAACGGCGCCGGCAAGACGACCCTGGTGCTCCACCTCAACGGCATCCTGACCGGCGGCACCGGCACGGTGAAGGTGGCCGGACTGCCCGTCGGCAGACAGCACATGGCGGAGATCCGGCGCCGGGTCGGCATCGTCTTCCAGGACCCGGACGACCAGCTCTTCATGCCGACCGTCCGGGAGGACGTGGCGTTCGGGCCCGCGGCGGCCGGGCTGAAGGGGCCGGAGCTGGAGCAGCGCGTGGACCGGGCGCTGGAGCGGGTCGGCATGGCGGACTTCAAGGACCGCCCGCCGCACCACCTCTCCTTCGGGCAGCGCCGCCGGGTCGCCGTCGCGACCGTCCTGGCCATGGAACCGGAGATCCTCGTCCTCGACGAGCCCTCCTCCAACCTCGACCCCGCCTCGCGCCGCGAACTGGCCGACATCCTGCGGTCGTTGGACGTGACCGTGCTGATGGTCACGCACGACCTGCCGTACGCCCTGGAGCTGTGCCCGCGGTCCCTGATCCTCAGCGAGGGTGTGATCGCGGCGGACGGCCCGACCGGTGAACTGCTCTCCGACGAGGAACTGATGCGCGCCCACCGGCTGGAGCTGCCGTTCGGTTTCGATCCGCGTGCCGTGCCGGCCGCTCCGGCACGTCCGTGACAATGGGCGCGTGACGAACGAGGAGACCGAGAGCCCGCTGCTGCTGGACCGGCAGCTGTGCTTCGCGCTGTACGCCGCCCAGCGCGCGGTGACGGCGGCGTACCGCCCGCTCCTCGAGGAACTGGGCCTGACTTACCCGCAGTACCTCGTCCTGCTGGTCCTCTGGGAGCGTGGGGAGACCACGGTCAAGGAGCTGGCGGCCGCGTTGCGGCTCGACTACGGCACGGTGTCGCCGCTGCTGAAGCGGCTGGAGTCGGCGGGTCTCGTACGGCGTGAACGGTCGGCGCGGGACGAGCGGTCGGTGCTCGTGGCGCTGACCGGGCGCGGGGAGGAGCTCCGGGAACGGGCGGCGAGCGTGCCCGACGCACTGCTGGCGGCGACGGGGTTCGACAACGCGGAGGTCGCACGGCTCCGCGAGGAGCTGTGGCGGCTGGCGGAGAGCCTCTAGGAGCAGTTACCCCCGGTTGCCCACCCCTGGTAGCGGGAGGCCGGTTACCGGTCAGTACCTTGTGCACGATGTGTTTGTGCGCACTTGTTTCCCGGGGGAGGACAGCATGATGGACGGCCCCGCCGTCGACACCCGCCCGACGAAGATCATGTACGTGGCCGAGGCCACGGCCCACGGCGGCCGCGAGGGCTATGTCACCAGCCAGGACGGACAGCTCGACCTCAAGGTCGCGATGCCCCCGCAGCTCGGCGGCGACGGCAACGGCACCAACCCGGAGCAGCTCTTCGCAGCCGGCTACAGCTCCTGCTTCCACAACGCGCTGATCCTGGTCGGCAACCGCGAGGGCTACGACCTGACCGGCTCGACGGTCGCCGCGAAGGTCGGCATCGGCCCCAACAAGCAGCGCGGCTACGGCCTCGCGGTCGCCCTGAGCGTCTCGCTCCCGGTCCTCGACCCGGACCTCGCGACCAAGCTGGTGGACGCGGCCCACGAGGTCTGCCCGTACTCGAACGCGACCCGCGGGAACATCGACGTGACCATCCTGCTTGGCTGAAGGGGAGCAACGAGAGCACCGCAGCGAGACGAGGAGTACGGACGTGGACGTGCACGGCACAGTGGCCGAGGGCTTCGAGCCGGTCAGGGACGCGTTCGTACGGAACTTCGCCACGCTCGGGGAGCGGGGCGCCGCGGTCGCCGTCTACCGGGACGGGCAGCGGGTCGTCGACCTGTGGGCCGGCACGAAGGACGTCGACGGCACGGCCCCCTGGGAGCGCGGCACCGCCCAGGTCGTGCGCTCGGCGACGAAGGGGGTCGCCGCCGCCGTACTCCTGCTGCTGCACCAGCGCGGGCAGCTGGACCTGGACGCGCCGGTGGGCCACTACTGGCCGGAGTTCAAGGCGCGGGGCAAGGAGCGGGTGCTGGTCCGGCACGTCCTGAACCACCGGGCCGGCCTGCCCGTACTCGACCGCCCCCTCACCCCCGAGCAGGCCCTCGACCCGCTGCGGGGCCCGGAGGCGGTCGCCGCCCAGGCCCCCGCCTGGGAGCCCGGCACCGACCACGGCTACCACGCGCTCACCTACGGCTGGCTCCTCGACGAACTGGTGCGACGCGTGACCGGGCAGGGCACCGGCGCATGGCTCGCCTCACAGATCACCGGCCCGCTGGGCCTGGACCTCTGGCTGGGCCTGCCGGACGCGGAGGCCGGCCGGGCCGGACGCGTGGGCCGCGTCGAGGGACCCGAACCGGCCGGCGGCCTGCGCGCCCGCCCGAAGCGCTCGGTCACCGAGGCCTACGAGGACCCGGCCTCCCTGACCCGCCGGGCCTTCGCGGCGATCACTCCGTTCCCGGACCAGAACGACCCGGCCTACCGCGCGGCGGCCCTCCCCGCGACCAACGCCGTCGCGACGGCGGACGGACTGGCCCGCTTCTACGCGACGCTGATCGGCGACACCGCCGGCGCCGCCCGCCTGTTCACCCCGGAGACGGTCGCACTGGCCCGGACCGAGGAGTCGGCGGGCCCCGACCGCGTCCTGGTGGTCGGCACCCGCTTCGGCCTCGGCTACATGCTGCACGGCAGCGCCTCCCCCTTCCTCACACCGGGCTCCTTCGGCCACCCGGGCCGCGGCGGCGCCCTCGGCTTCGCCGACCCGGAGACCGGGATCGCCTTCGGCTACGTCACCAACGGCTTCCGCAAGACGGTGACGGCCGATCCTCGGGCGCAGGGGCTGGTGCGGGCGGTGCGGGGAGCACTGGGGCTCTAGACGTGGATCGGGTGGGAGGTCCGCCCCGACGCCTGGTCGATCTCCTCGTGGGCCTTGGTCAGGAGCTGCATGGCGAGCTCGTTGAGCGCCCGGGCGCCGGCGATCTCCTCCCCGACTCTGGGCTGATTGACGTCGGTCCGGTGCCGGCTCGCGTGTCCGCGCGCCCGTACCTCGGTGCCGTCGGGCAGCCGGACCATCGCCACCGCCTGGGTGTGCTGGTCGTCCTCCCGGAACTCCATCTCGACGTGCCATCCGACTCTGGTGTGCATCATGTCGATCACCTCCGGAACGTCTAGTTCCAGGGTCCTCCTCGGGAGGGGGATGCGCACCCGTCCGGCCCGGTCTATCCGGTGTGCAGCATCAGCCCGATCCCGACGACGAGCAGCCCGGCCGCCACGATTCTCGGCGTCCCGAACCGCTCCTTGAAGAACACGGCCCCGATCGCCGCGCCCACGATGATCGACGACTCGCGCAGGGCGGCGATGGGCGCGAGTTCGGCCTTGGTCTGGGCCCACAGGACGAGGGCGTAGGCGGCGACGGAGAGGGCGGCCCCGATGAGCCCGATCCCGGCGAACGGCCGGAGCACGGCGACGGTCTCCCTCCTCCAGCGGCTCACGGCGTAGGCGGGGATCACGACCCCCTGCACGGCCATCAGCCAGGCGATGTATCCGAGGGAGGACCCGGAGGCGCGCACGCCGAGTCCGTCGACGACGGTGTACGCCGCGATCGTCAGCCCGGTCGCCAGGGCCGCCCCGATCGCCGCCCAGTCGGGCCGGCGCCCCCGCAGTCCCCACACGGCGACGCCGGTCAGCCCCGCGCACGACAGGGCGACGCCGGCTGCGGCCCACCCGTCGGGCACCTCGTGCGCGAAGACGGCGGCCAGCACGGTCACGACGAGAGGCGCGGTGCCGCGCGCGATGGGATAGGCCTGCCCGAAGTCGCCCAGCCGGAAGGACTTCATGAGCAGCGCGTAGTAGGCGATGTGGATGACGGCCGAGCCGAGCAGATACGGCCAGGCCCGGGCCGCCGGAAACGCCACGAAGGGCGCCAGGGCCAGCCCGATGACCACCCCGCCGCCCGAGATCAGCGCGAAACCGGCCAGCTTGTCGGTGATCTTGTGGGCGATGGCGTTCCAGCTGGCGTGCGTGACGGCGGCGAGCAGGACGGCGGCGGTGACCAGCGGCGTCACGCGGCGTGCTCGCGCACGTCCACGAGGGTGGCGCCGGCGTGGGCGACGAGGTCGCGGGGCGCCATGGGGAACACGGTGTACGGCGTCCCGGCGGCGGCCCAGACGACGTCGTGGGCCAGCAGGGACCGGTCGGCGAGCACGCGCGTCCTCGTCCGGTGCCCGAAGGGCGGCACGCCGCCGATGGCGTACCCGGTGGTCTCCCGCACGACATCGGCCCTGGCCCGCGTGACCTTGTCCGCCCCGAGCTCCTTGCGCACGAGCTCGAGGTCGACCCGGGAGGCCCCGTCCATGAGGACGAGCACCGGCACACCGTCCGCCGCGAAGATCAGCGACTTGCAGATCTGACTCAGCTCACACCCGAGCGCGGCGGCGGCCTCGGCGGCGGTGCGGGTGGCTTCCGGGAACCGGCGGACCTGGGGTACGAGGTCCCCGATCCCCAGCTCCCGCAGGGCCTCGGCGAAACGGGGGTGCGCTCCGGGGTTCTCGGCGTCCGTGGCGTCTGTCGTCGTCATGCGGGCACGCTAGCGGTACGTGTACGAGGCACGCGAGGCGGTTTCAGCCGGTGGCGTCCTCCGGCCGGACATCCGCGAACTCCCACCACGCGAGCGGCAGCCAGTCCCCGTCGACGAAACCGTCTACGGAGCCGCCGGTGCCCTGGATGGTCACGCGCGTCCCCTCCGGATAGACGACGCCGGACAGACCGGGGACCGCCACGAGCAATGTGCCGATACGTCCTGACAAAGCGCTACTTCCTTTCTTCTGTAGATGCAAATCGTCTCATCATGCACCAGCCTGGTATATGACCCACGGCACAGTTGGAGGTGCGTGACGATGAGGGCTGTCGTGTACAAAGGCCCCTTCGAGGTAGCGATAGAGCAAGTGGAGGACCCACGGATCCAGCACCCGAACGATGTGATCGTCCGTGTCACCTCGACCGCCATCTGCGGCTCGGACCTGCACATGTATGAGGGCCGTACCGCCGCGGAACCGGGGATCGTGTTCGGCCACGAGAACCTCGGGGTCGTCGAGGAGGCAGGAGAGGGGGTCACCTCGCTCAGCCGCGGCGACCGGGTGGTGATGCCCTTCAATGTGGCATGCGGCTTCTGCAAGAACTGTACGGCCGGCTTCACGGGCTTCTGCCTGACCGTGAACCCGGGCTTCGCCGGCGGCGCCTACGGCTATGTCGCGATGGGGCCCTATGTGGGAGGCCAGGCGGAGTACGTGCGCGTGCCGTACGCCGACTTCAACTGCCTCAAGCTCCCCGAGGGCACCGAGAAGGAGACCGACTTCGTCCTGCTCGCCGACATCTTCCCGACCGGCTACCACGGCAACGAACTGGCCGACGTGCGTCCCGGTGACAGCGTCGCGGTCTACGGCGGCGGCCCGGTCGGGCTCATGGCCGCCTACTCCGCGATGCTGCGCGGCGCGAGCAAGGTGTTCGTGGTCGACCGGGTCGCGGAGCGGCTGCAGAAGGCGCGGGAGATCGGTGCCGTGCCGATCGACTTCACCCAGGGCAGTCCGGCGGAGCAGATCAAGGAGCAGACCGACGGCCAGGGCACCGACAAGGGGATCGACGCCGTCGGCTACCAGGCGCAGGCGCAGAGCGAGGACCGCGAGGAACCGGCGACCGTGCTGAACTCGCTCGTCGAGACAGTCCGGCCGACGGGCGCGCTCGGCGTACCCGGCCTGTACGTCCCGCGCGACCCGGGCGGACCGGACGAGCAGGCGAAGCAGGGGATGCTGATGGTCAGCATCGGACGCCTCTTCGAGAAGGGGCTCCGGATGGGCACCGGCCAGTGCAACGTCAAGCGGTACAACCGCCACCTGCGTGACCTGATCATCGAGGACCGTGCGAAGCCGAGCTTCGTCGTCTCGCACGAACTTCCTCTCGACCAGGCGCCGACGGCGTACGAGAAGTTCGACAAGCGCGTCGAGGGTTACACCAAGGTCGTTCTCCACCCGCACGGTTGAGAGACTCCACCCGCACGCTTGAGAAGGATGAGAAAGAAGAGCCGGTGAGGGCTCCCCGTCCCCACGGGGAGCCCTCACCGGCCGGTTTCCCAGGGTGCCGTCAGGCGCGTACCAGCTCCCTGTCCTGGTCCCCGCGGTCGGCGTCCGTGCGCAGGCCCTCGCCCTCGACGTCCACGTTGGGCAGGGCCCGGTCCAGCCACTTGGGCAGCCACCAGGCCTTGCGGCCGAGGAGGGCCAGGACGGCCGGGACGATGGCCATGCGGACGATGAACGCGTCGAAGAAGACCGCGATCGCGAGGCCGAAGCCGATCATCTTGACCATCGACTCGGACGAGCCGATGAAGCCGGCGAAGACCGCCATCATGATGACCGCCGCGGCCGTCACCACCCGGGCGCCGTGCCGGAAGCCCGTCACGACCGCCTGGCCGGCCTTCTCGCCGTGGACGTAGGCCTCCCGCATCCGGGTCACCAGGAAGACCTCGTAGTCCATGGCCAGGCCGAAGACCACGCCCACCATGAAGATCGGCATCATCGACATGACCGGGCCGGTCTGCTCGACGCCCATCAGGTTCGCCAGCCAGCCCCACTGGAAGACCGCGACGACCGCGCCGAGGGCCGCCATCACCGACAGGAGGAAGCCGAGGGCCGCCTTCAGCGGGACGAGGATCGAGCGGAACACCACGATCAGCAGGAGGAAGGCCAGGCCGACCACCAGGACCAGGTAGGGGATCAGGGCGTCGTTGAGCTTCTCACTGACGTCGATGTTCATCGCGGTCTGGCCCGTGACCAGCACGTTCGCGTCCGAGTCGGCCTTGATCCCGGCGCCCTTGTCCCGGATGGAGTGGACCAGGTCCTCGGTCGCGACCGACGAGGGCTTGGAGTCCGGGATGACGGTGATCGTCGCCGTGTCACCGGCCTTGTTGGGCGCCGGCGGCGTGACCGTGACGACGTCCTTGAGGCCCTTGATCTCGTCGCCGACCTGCGTGAAGGCCGCCTTCGGGTCGTCGCTGTGCTGCGCGTCGACCACGACCATCAGCGGACCGTTGAAGCCCGGCCCGAAGCCCTCGGAGAGGAGGTCGTAGGCGCGGCGCTGCGTGGTGGACGTGGGCTGGGAGCCGTCGTCCGGCAGGCCCAGTTCCAGGCTCGCCGCCGGGACGGCCGCCGCGCCGAGGCCGATGACGCCGAACAGCAGCACCGCGACCGGGCGGCGGACGACGAAGCTCGCCCAGCGCGTGCCCAGGTTCGGCTTCGCAGGCCTCTCCTGCTTCTTGGAGCGGCCGAGCAGCTTGCCCTTCTCCCCCGCCGGCTTCACCCTCCGGCCCGCGTATCCGAGCAGCGCCGGGATCATGGTCAGGGCGATCAGCACCGCGATGGCCACCGTGCCCGCCGCCGCGACGCCCATCTTCGTGAGCATCGGGATGTTGACGACGGACAGGCCCACCAGGGCGATCACGACCGTGAGGCCGGCGAAGACCACCGCGGAGCCCGCCGTTCCGACGGCCCGGCCGGCCGCCTCCTCGCGCTCGCGGCCCTCGGCGAGTTCGGCCCGGTAGCGGGAGACGATGAACAGCGCGTAGTCGATGCCGACCGCGAGGCCGATCATCATCGCGAGGGTGGTGGTTGTCGAGCCGAGGTCCAGCGCACTGGCCAGGGCCGTGATCGTGGAGACGCCGATGCCCACGCCGACGAGTGCCGTCAGCAGCGGCAGGCCGGCCGCGACCAGCGAGCCGAAGGTGATGACGAGGACGACCGCGGCGACGGCGATGCCGATGATCTCGGTGGTGCCGGTGTGCGGGACCGTCTGGAGCGCGTCACCGCCGATCTCGACGGTCAGCCCGGCCTTCCGCGCGTCCTGCGCGGAGTCCTCCAGTGCGTCGCGGGAGGAGTCCTCCAGCTCCATGCCGGAGACCTTGTACGACACCTGCGCGTACGCGACCGTGCCGTCCTTGCTGACGGCCTTCGCCTGGTACGGGTCGGTGACGCGGACGACCTCGGAGCCGTCGGAGAGTTCCTTGACGGTCTCCTGGACGGTCGCCTTGTTGCCCGGGTCGGTCATCTTCTCGCCGCTCGGCGCCTTGAAGACGACGCGTGCGGTGGCTCCGTCGGCGCTCGTGCCGGGGAAGCGCTGTTCCAGCAGGTCGAAGGCCTTCTGAGCCTCGGTGCCGGGAATGGAGAAGGAACTGTTGCCCGCGGCGGGGGCACTGGCCGCGCCGACACCGGCGAGGGTCAGCAGCGCCACCCACAGCAGGGCGACGAAATGCCGCCGCCGGAACGACATCCGGCCGATCTTGTAGAGGAATGTGGCCACGAGGGCGTACTCCCGGTCAGGTCGTTGGGTTGGTTCTGGGCAGGGCTGATCAGCCCGACGACGTGAGCGGTGACGTCAGGTGGGGATGTGACTGAGGGGGTTTGTCAGTCGACGGGAATGCCGAGGGCGGGGAGGACCACGGCGTCGATGTACGAGGTGAGGAACGCCTGCGTGGGCGGCTGGTCGTCGATCAGGGTGCGCGTGGCGAAGGCGCCGACGAGCATGTGCACGATGTAGTCCAGCGCCGGGCGGCCGGCCTCGACCTCACCGCGGTCGACTGCTCTTTGCACCACCCGGTGGAACTCCTCCATCTCGGGCTCGATGAGCAGTTCCTTGAAGGCCTGGAGCAGGTCCGGGTTGCTGTGCACCGCCATGAACAGACCGCGCATCAGCGCGGCGTTCTGCTGCATGGTGCAGTCGTCCTCACGCGTGGTGAGGGCGTGCAGGTCACCCCGCAGCGATCCGGTGTCGACGTCGGCGATGTTGCCCGGCTTGTTGTGCCGGATCGCCTTCGCCACCAGCTCCGGCTTGCCGCCCCACTGGCGGTAGAGCGTCGCCTTGCTGGATCGCGTGCGGGCTGCCACGGCGTCCATGGTGAGGGCGTCGTAGCCGACCTCGCGGAGCAGTTCGAGCACGGCCGCGTACAGCTCGGCCTCACGCTCGGGGGTGATCCGACTGCGACGCGTGGTGGCGACCTCAGCCATCTCGCTCACCTTCCTGCTCCGAACGACACGGTTTCGTACATCACGAAGGTAGCGCATCCCATATGGAAACGAAACCGTTTCGTACGTGTGCTGAGTCACGGCCGAGTTCACGGTATCCGGTTTGTCTTGACTTGCTGCACTCCGTCCCCCGGCAAAGCATGAAGAGGTGACCTATCTGCGTCTGCCGCATCTCCATGACGACCTGCTCTGCTTCGTGGCCGAGGACGACCTCTGGCTCGCCCCGGTGGACAGCCCCGGCCGCGCCTGGCGGCTCACCGTCGACCGCACCAAGGTGGGCCACCCCCGCTTCTCGCCCGACGGCCGGCACCTGGCGTACACGAGCTGGCGCAGCCTGGTGCCCGAGGTCCATCTCGCGCCGGTGGACGGCGGCCCGGCCCGGCAGGTGAGCCACTGGGGCAGCGCCGACACCCGGGTCTGCGGCTGGACCCCGGACGGCGAGATCCTGGCCGTGGCCTCGCACGGCGAGCCCTTCTCGTACTTCACCTGGGCCTACAAGGTCTCCCCCGAGGGCGACCCGGGGCGCAAGCTGCCCTGGGGGCCGGTCGCCGACATCCAGGTCGCCGACCTGGACGGGGAGCGCAAGTCGCTGCTCCTCACCGGCACCCCGCCGCACGAACCGGCCGCCTGGAAGCGCTACCGGGGCGGGGCCATGGGCAGGCTGTGGCTGCACGGCGAACGGCTGCTCGAAGGCCTCGGCGGCCATCTGCACTCCCCCATGTTCGTCGGCGGCAGGATCGCCTTCCTCTCCGACCACGAGGGCGTCGGAAACCTCTACTCGTGCGCGTACGACGGCTCCGACCTGCGCCGGCACACCGACCACGACGCCTTCTACGCCCGGCACGCCGCCAGCGACGGCACCCGGGTGGTGTACCAGTGCGCGGGCGACCTGTGGCTGGTCGACGACCTGTCACCGGACTCCGAGCCGCGCCGGCTGGACGTACGGCTGAGCGGGCCGCGCGCGGGGCGGCGCCCGTACCAGGTGGCCGCGGCCCAGCACATCGACGGGATCTCCGTCGACGAGACCGGGCGGGCGAGCGCGGTCGTCGTACGCGGCAGCCTCTACTGGCTCACCCACCGGGACGGCCCGGCCCGCACCCTCACCGATACCCCGGGCGTCCGGGTGCGGATGCCGGAGATGCTCGGCGGGAGCGGGCGGGTGGCGTACGTGACGGACACGGAGGGCGAGGACGCGATCGAGATCGCCTCCCTGCCCCGGGCGAGCGGCGACCGCGGGCCGCGGCGGCTGGCCTCGGGCGCGCTGGGCCGGGTACGGGAGCTCGTGTCCGATCCGGAGGGCGAGCGGCTCGCGGTCGCCTCGCACGACGGACGGCTGCTGCTGGTGGACGTGGCCGAGGAGTCCGACGGCGAGGTCACCGAGCTGATCCGGTCGATCAACGGGCCCGTGCGGGATCTCGCGTTCTCCCCGGACGGGGCATGGCTGACCTGGTCACATCCGGGCATCGGGCGGACCCTGCGGCAGATCAAGATCGCCAGGATCAAGGACAAGTTCGTCCTGGACGTCACCAACGGCCGTTTCGAGGACGAGAACCCGGTCTTCACACGCGACGGCCGCTACCTCGCCTTCCTCTCCTGGCGCGGCTTCGACCCCGTCTACGACGTCCACACCGGCGACCTGTCCTTCCCCCTGGGTTGCCGCCCGTACCTCGTCCCGCTGTCCTCCGCGACGCCCTCCCCGTTCGCGGTGAACCCCGAGGGCCGCCCGGCCGCCGGGGGCCTGGATCCGGTGGAGGACGAGGAGAACGGGGAGAGCGGGGCGGTGACCGTCGAGGTCGAAGGGCTGGAGAGCCGGGTCACACCGTTCCCGGTGGCCGCCTCCAAGTACTCGGCACTGCACCCGGTGGCGGGCGGCGGGCTGGTGTGGCTGCGCTGGCCGATCTCGGGCGCGCTGGGTGAGACGTTCGCGAACCCGGACGACACCAGCGGCCGGCCGACCCTGGAGCACTTCGGCATCACCAAGGCCAAGAAGTCCGAACTCGCCGTACACCTGGACTTCTTCGCGGTCAGCGGCGACGGCACCCGGCTGGTCGTCGTCGACGAGGGCGAGCTGCGCGCGGTGCCCGCGACCGAACCCGGCGACCTGGACACGACGGTGTGGATCGACGCGCGCCGCATCCTGCACGTGGTCGACCCGGCCGCTCAGTGGCGGCAGGCGTACGAGGAGGCCGGGCGGCTGATCCGGGCGTACTTCTGGGAGCCGGACATGTGCGGCATCGACTGGGACGGGGTGCTGGAGCAGTACCGTCCGCTGGTCGAACGGGTCGCCTCCCCGGACGAGTTCGCCGACCTGCTGCGCGAGGTGCTGGGCGAGCTCGGCACCTCCCACGCCTACGTCACCGCCGCCCGGCGCAACGAGGGCCCGCCGCACTACCAGCGCCGGCAGGGCCTGCTGGGCGCCAACTTCGTACGCCGGGACGGCGGCTGGACGGTCAGGCGGATCCTGCCCGGCGACTCCTCCGACTCCAAGGCCCGCTCCCCGCTGGCCGGTACGGGCATCCGCGAGGGAGCGATCCTGACCCATGTCGACGGCCGCCCGGTGGATCCGGACGCGGGCCCGTATCCGCTGCTGGCGGGCGCGGGCGGTACGACGGTGGAGCTGACCTTCTCGCCGGCGGAGGGCGAGGGCCCGCCCCGGCGGGTCGCCGTCGTCCCGCTCGTCGACGAGCGGCCGCTGCGCTACCAGGACTGGGTGGCCAAACGCCGGTCCGTCGTGCGGGAGTTGAGCGGCGGTCGGTGCGGTTACCTGCACATCCCGGACATGGGCGGTTCTGGCTGGGCGCAGTTCAACCGCGACCTGCGCATGGAGGTGTCCCGGCCCGCGCTGATCGTGGACGTGCGCGGCAACGCCGGCGGTCACATCAGTGAGCTGGTCATCGAGACGCTGAGCCGCACGATCCTGGGCTGGGACCTGACCCGCGACGCCCAGCCCGTGTCGTACACCTCGAACGCGCCGCGGGGCCCGGTGGTGGCCCTGGCGGACGAGGCGACCTCGTCCGACGGCGACATGATCACCGCCGCGTTCAAGCTGCTGAAGCTGGGCCCGGTGGTGGGGCAGCGCACCTGGGGCGGTGTGGTCGGCATGACCGGCCGGCACGAGCTGGGGGACGGCACGGTCATCACGGTGCCGATGAACGCGGCCTGGTTCGACGCCTACGGCTGGTCGGTGGAGAACAAGGGCGTCGCCCCCGACATCGACGTCCTGCGCACCCCGCTGGACTGGGCGGAGGGCCGCCACGCCCAGCTGACCGACGCCGTGGAGCTGGCGCTCGGGCTGCTGGAGACCAACCCGCCGGCCAAACCGCCGACCTACAGCGACGTACCGGACCACTCCCGTCCGAAGCTGCCGCCCAGGAGGTGAGGAGGGCACCAGGGCGTGAGGAAGGGGTGCCCCGCGCGAGGCACCCCTTCCGTTCAGCACGCAACGTCAGGCGTCGTAGTCCTGGTCGAAGCGGTCCTCCTGCTCGCGCTCCCGCTCCCGCTCACGCTCGCGCTGCGAGGGCTGCGAGGGGTGCGAGGGGTCCATGTCCTCGTCACGCCGGCGACCGCGGCCCTGCATCTGCTCACGGGCCTGGTCGGCCTTCTGCTTGGCCTGGTTCTGCCACTGCTCGGACTTCTCCTGGAACTGGTCCTTCATACCCATGTGGGTTCACTCCCGTTGGGGGTGAGGGGATCTGGCTCGACCAGATTCACACGAGCGGTGACGCTGCGCATGTCGATCACTTACGGAGCGTAGCCCGCTGCTGCTCATCGGCCGCTCCGCCCGCCCCGACGAGGCCCGTGCGCATGCCCGTCAGCCGGTCCGCGAACCGCCGCATCTCGCGCTGGCCCACCGTCCCGATGACCCCGGGCAGATATCCGCGCACGCCCTGCATGCCGCGCAGCCACCACTGCCCGTAGACATGGCTCGACCGGCGCTCGATCCCGGCCACCAGCCGGTCCACCGCCGGGCCGAGCGGATACGTCTTGTTGGACGGCCAGGGCAGCCGCTGCCGCAACTCCCGCATGACGTCGTCCTGGTCGGCCCCGCGCACCATGTCGGTGTCGGTCCACGACAGATACCCGACGCCGACCTTCACACCACGGTGCCCGACCTCGGCGCGCAGACTGTGCGCGTACGCCTCCACACCGGACTTGGACGCGCAGTACGCGGTCATCATCGGCGCGGGGGTGATCGCCGCGAGGGACGCGATCTGGAGCAGATAGCCGCGGCTCTCCAGCAGCATCGGCAGGAAGGCGCGGCCGGTCACCGCCGAGCCGACCAGGTTGACCTCGATCACCCGCCGCCAGGACACCGGGTCGGAGTCGGCGAACGGACCGCCCGTGGCGACACCGGCGTTGGCGACGACGATGTCGACCCGGCCGAAGCGCTCCTCGACCTCCTGCGCGACCCGGGCCATCGCCTCGTGGTCGGTGACGTCGGCGTGCCAATGGTCGCTGTCGCTGTGCAGCCGCCCGGAGACCTCCTTGAGCGCGTCCGGTTCGAGCCCGACCAGCGCGATCTTCACGCCGCGCGCGGAGAGCTTACGGGCCAGCAACTCCCCGACGCCGCGCGCCGCCCCGGTCACCACGGCGACCCTGCCCTCGAGGTTCACCCTGCTCATGCGCTCTCCTCGGATACGACCTGGATGTGTGCCTGGATGTGTGTCTGGACGAGTTCACGTATCTTGCCGGTGACCAGCTCGGGCGCCTCGACCGGCGTCATGTGGCCGATGCCGGGCAGCTCGGTGAGCCCGGTGCAGTGCGGCAGCGCGGCGGCCAGGGCCCGGGCGTGCACGGGCGGGGTCAGCCGGTCCGCCGTACCGGCCACCACGGCCGTGGGCATATCCAGCGCCCGTACGGCGTGGTCCAGGTCGAGCAGGTCCAGCACGTGCGACCAGGCGTAGCGGACCTTGCGGGGGCAGGCGTGCACGATGCGGGCACAGGCCTCGACCATGTCCGGGGCCGAACCCGGGCCCATCGTCGCGTACTTGAGGATCCGGCGGGCCAGGGGCGTGACCGGGCCGAGCGGTGCCCGGGAGCCGAGGACCCTCCGGGTCAGCCAGGTCCGCAGCCGCCCGGGCCGCAGGGGGACGACGGTGGCGGCCGCGACCAGCTGCGAACTGCCCGTGCTGCACAGCAGGACGGCGGCGGTGTGCTCGCGGAAGGCGGTTCTCCCGGAGGCCGCCATCACGGTCATGCCGCCCATGGAGTGCCCGGCGATCACGGCCTGTTCGCCGGGCGCGAGGGTGGCTTCGAGTACGGCTTCCAGGTCGTCGGCGAGGGCGTCGGTGGTGCACGCGGGGCTGGCGGGGCTGCGTCCGTGGCCGCGCTGGTCGTAGGCGATGACCCGGTGGTCGGCGGCGAGGTCGCGGATCTGGGCCGCCCAGAAGGCGGTGGAGCAGGTCCAGCCGTGGGCGAGGACGACGGCGGGGGCTGTGCCGGGCCCGTGGATCTCGACGTGCAGCCGGGCGCCGTCGGCGGAGACGGCGGTCAGTTCGCGCGCGGGGGCGGGCGGGGCGTAGGGCCCGGAGTCGACGGGCAGGAGGCGGCTCACGCGTCCGCCCCGGCCTTCTGCCCGGCGGCCTTCTCGGTCTCCGCCACGGGGGCCCGCAGGACGTCGTACTCCGCGAGGTCCACCCGCCGCGTCGCCCGCCGGAACTCGGCTGTCGTACCGGGCCAGATGGTGGTGTTGCGGCCGCTCGCGTCGAGGTACCAGCTGGTGCAGCCGCCGGTGTTCCACACGGTCCGCTTCATGCGCTCCTGGACCCGGTGGTTCCAGGAGCGTACGGCGTCCGGCCGGGCGTCCAGGGCGACGCGGCCGCCGAGGACGTCGACCTGGCGGACGAAGTCGGCCAGGTAGTTCAACTGGGACTCGATCATGAGGATCATCGAGGAGTTCCCGAGGCCGGTGTTGGGCCCGATGATCGTCATCCAGTTGGGGAACCCGGCGGCACAGGCGCCGCGCAGGGCCTCCATGCCGCCCTTCCAGCTCTCGGCGAGGGTCCGCCCGTCGGCGCCCACGACCCGCTCGGCGATGGGCATGTCGGTGACGTGGAACCCGGTGCCGAAGACGATCGCGTCCACCTCGGCCTCACTGCCGTCTGCGGCGACGAGGGTCGAGCCGCGGACCTCGGCCAGCCCGCTCGCGACCACGTCCACATTCGGCTGCGCGAGCGCCGGGTAGTACTCGCTGGACAGCAGGATCCGCTTGCAGCCGATGCGGTAGTCGGGGGTGAGCTTCGCCCGCAGGGCCGGGTCCTTGATGGCGCGGGCCATGTTGCGCTTGGCCAGCTGCTCGACGAAGCCGAGCTCGTTCGGGCGCTTGGTGAACGCCTGGACCTGCAACTCCCGGATGCCCCACAGCAGTCCGCGGCGCAGCTGCGAGGTGAAGGGCAGCTGCCGGTGGAGCCACCGCTCGGCGTCGCTGATGGCCCGGTCGACGCGGGGCATCACCCACGGTGGGGTGCGCTGGAAGAGGGTGAGCCGTGACACCTCGGGCTGCACGGCCGGCACGATCTGGATGGCCGAGGCGCCGGTCCCCACCATCGCGACGCGCTTGCCGCGCAGGTCGTAGTCGTGGTCCCAGCGGGCCGAGTGGAAGACCTTGCCCGGGAAGGAGTCCAGCCCGGGGATGTCCGGGACCTTCGGGTCGGACAGCGGCCCGGTGGCGGAGACGACGATGTCCGCCGACAGGCTCCCGCTGCTGGTCTCGATGTCCCAGCACAGCCGCTCGGCGTTCCAGGTCATCCGCTTCACCTCCGAGTCGAAGCGGATGTGCGGCCGCAGCCGGAAGGTGTCGGTCACGTGCTCCAGGTAGGCGCGGATGTGCTCCTGCCCGGAGAAGGTGCGCGGCCAGTCGGGGTTGGGCGCGAAGGAGAACGAGTACAGATGCGACGGCACGTCACACGCGCATCCCGGGTAGCTGTTGTCCCGCCAGGTTCCGCCGACGCTGCTCGCCCGCTCCAGGACGACGAAGTCGGTGACGCCCTCGCGGCGCAGCCGCACGGCGGCCCCCAGCCCGCCGAACCCGGACCCGACCACCGCGACCCGCACATGCTCGCGTTCGTGTTCGCGTTCGCCCATGCCGACACCTCCACACACCACGAGAACCATGCCAGTGAACACTGGCGCAATGGGAGAGTAGGGCAGTGGCGTACTGATGGGTAGGGGGCGGTCGAGGAAAGTAACCCTCGGTACGCCTTAAGGTGCCCAGGTGGCCGAGAAGCGTGAATACCGCATGGAAGAGCTGGCCCGCCTGGCCGGGATCACGGTGCGCACCCTGCGTTTCTACCGCGAACGCAAGCTGATCCCGCCGCCTCGCCGGGAAGGCCGTATCGCCTGGTACGACGACCATCACCTGAACCGGCTGCGCACGATCACGGCCCTGCTGGAACGCGGCCACACCCTCAGCGGCATCGCGGAGCTGGCGGAGGCCTTCGACCACGGCCGGGACGTCGGCGACCTGCTCGGCGTCGGCGCCCCCACCGAGGAGGAGCCGGTCCACCTCACCCCCGAGGAGCTCGCCGACCACTTCGCGGGCGAGGCGACCCCCGAGAACCTCGCCGCCGCGATGGAGCTCGGCTACCTCGGCACCGACGGCGACGAGATCGTCCACATCAGCCGCCGCCTCCTGGACGTCTCCTCGGCCCTGGTGCGCGAGGGCATCCCCCTCGCGGAGGTGCTCAGCGCGGCCAAGCAGGTCCGCAGCCACGCCGACGCCCTGGCCGAACTCTTCACCGGCCTGGTCCTGCGCCACGCCTCCGAGGCCGACCTGCCCCGCCTGCGCCCGCTGGCCCGCAGCGTGGTGGAGGCGGAGCTGTCACTGGCCATGGACCGCAGGATGCGCAGGTCCTAGCGGTCGTAGACGACGGTCACCGGCGCATGGTCGGACCACCGCTCCGCATGCGTCGCCGCCCGCTCCACGAACCCCTTGACCGCCCGCCCGGCGAGCCCCGGGGTGGCCACGTGATAGTCGATCCGCCAGCCGGTGTCGTTGTCGAAAGCCCGCCCCCGGTACGACCACCACGAGTACGGCCCCTCGGTGTCCGGGTGCAGGGCGCGTACGACGTCGACGTACCCGCCGTCCGCGGGATCGAGGACCTGGGACAGCCACTCCCGCTCCTCGGGCAGGAACCCGGAGTTCTTGGTGTTGCCGCGCCAGTTCTTCAGGTCTGCCTGCTGGTGGGCGATGTTCCAGTCGCCGCAGACCAGCACTTCGCGCCCCTCGGCGGCGGCCCGCTCCCGGAGCCCCTTCAGATGGGCGAGGAACTCACCCATGAAGCGCTCCTTCTCGTCCTGCCGCTCGGTCCCGACCTCACCCGAGGGCAGATACAGGGAAGCGACGGTGACCCCCGGCAGATCGGCCTCCACATACCGCCCGCTGCCGTCGAACTCGGACGACCCGAAACCGACCTGGACCCGGTCGGGCTCACGCCGGCTGTACAGGGACACCCCGGCCCGCCCCTTCGCGGCGGCCGGCGCGTGCACCACGTGCCAGCCCTCGGGGTCCCGGACGTGCTCCGGCAACTGCTCCGGCTCGGCCCGCACCTCCTGAAGACACAGCACGTCGGCGTCGGTCTGCGCGAGCCACTCCACGAAGCCCTTCTTCGCGGCGGCACGCAGTCCATTCACATTCACAGAGGTCACAGTGAGCACCCCGGCACGATACCGGCACACTGGACGAGGTCCAGTTCCGGATCGAATACGGTAGCCGTCATGCAGATACGCCGGGTCTCCTTCGACCACCCCGACGCCGTGAAGCTGAACGACCAGGTCCAGGCCGAGTACGCCGTCCGCTACGGGGACGACGGCGACGCGACGGTCATGGCCGCGTCGGACTTCAAGCCGCCGAACGGCATCTACCTGATCGCGTACGACGAGCTCGGCACCCCCGTCGCCTCGGGCGGCTGGCGCGCTCAGGACGCGAACGACGAAGGAAACCTGGACGGGGACGCCGAGGTCAAGCGCATGTACGTGATCGAGCAGATGCGCGGTCGGGGCCTGGCCCGGCGCATCCTGGCCGCCCTGGAGGAGGACGCCCGCGAGGCCGGCCGCATCCGCATGGTCCTGGAGACCGGCCTCAAGCAGCCGGAGGCCATCGCCCTGTACACGTCCAGCGGCTACGAGCCGTGCGCCAAGTTCGGCTACTACCGGCACTACGAGTCGAGCCGCTGCTTCGCGAAGCGACTCTGACCTGGCTGACGGGGGCTCAGCGTCCGCCTCGTCCGTGGCCCTTGTCACGGAGCGCGTGCTGTCCGCGTCGCCGCCACCACTCGGCCACCGAGCCTGTCTCGCCGCGCCGGTGCGGCGGCACCAGCGCCTTCGGCCAGTTGAACCAGGCGATCGTCACGTGCAGCACCAGCCAGCAGAACGAGGCCAGCAGGAAGAACGCGCCGACGTCGACCACGGCGGGTCCCGCGCCGTCCGAGGCGGCGGTGGCGGCGGCGATGCTGATCGTCATGCAGACCAGCCAGGCGGCGAAGGCGACGATGCCGCGTTCGTGCCCCCGTCCGACCGACGGGTTCAGCGAGTACCCGAACACCATGTCGGGGGCCCGGCCGGAGCCGGTCCAGTGCAGCCATGCCGCCCGGACGAAACACAGGTCCGCCCCGCCCAGGAGGACGGCGGCGACGATGTCGGGAACGAGGTCTGCCACAGCGCCTCCGCGGCGAGCGCACCAGCCGGATACCCCAGTATCCGAGGTGAGATCGTCAAGAAGATCCACGGCGAGACCAAGCTTGGGCAAGCATGTGGTGCTGAACATACGTCAGAGCCCGGTCGGTTTCCCGACCGGGCTCTGAGCTGCGTGGACCTGAGGGGATTTGAACCCCTGGCCCCCTCGATGCGAACGAGGTGCGCTACCGGACTGCGCCACAGGCCCTTGCAACGAGTGAAACTTTAGCACCCCGATCGGCCTGCTTGGAAATCCGTTCCCGAGGGGCGGTCACCTGCGGCTTCGTGGGGCTACTCGTTGGCGGCCCGGGGCCGGCCCCCGTCCTCGTACTGGTCGAACAGCGGCGTGCGGCCACGCTCCCGGGCCCGCCGTGCGGAGGCCGCGCGGCGGGCGTCACTGCGCCCGCCGCCGTCCGCCCTGTCCTGCGTGCGGGCGTCCGCGTCGCCGGGGTCCGCGCTGTCGGCGGGGGCCGTGGCGTCCTCGCGGTCCGGGGTGACGGTGCTCGACCGCGCCGAGCTCCAGGTGTCGGGGGCTTGGAGGTCCACGTCGCCGGCGGCCCGGGGCGCGACGGGTGCGGTCACATAGGTCGGCAGGGGCACCGGCACCGGCTCCCAGCTGTCGCCCTGCCCCGGCCGCCGCTGCCGCTCGCGCTGCTGGTCGACCCACTCGGCGTGGTCGGTCTGCTCGACGAGGGCGCGCCGGTCCGCGGCGAGGGCGGACAGGCCGGGGTCGGTCGCCGGCTCGGGTCCCTCCTCCGGTTCGTCGGCCTCGGTGGAGGCGCGCCGGCGGGGCTGCCGCTGGCGCTCCCGCAGCCGCTGGGCCGCGGCCTCGGCCCGGCGGCGGTCCATCTGGTAGGCGAAGCGGCGGCGCTCCTGGGAGCGCAGGTACGCGATGTACACGCTGAGCATGACGGCGGGCACACCGGGCGCCCACAGGAACGCGAGCCCCCCGACCGCGGCGACGATCGCGCCGAGGGTGAAGGCGAGGAACAGCATGGTGGTGGTGCGCCGACGGCGCGCGAGCACCTTCGAGCGCCGGGCCCGCGCTGCGGCCGCCTGGTTCGCCTGGTTCGCCTGGTTCGCCTGGTTTGTCCGGGGGGCCGCGCCGCGCCGGGCGGCGGGCACCTGCCCCCGTCCGCGTTCGGCGCTCGCCGGGCTCGGTCCGGGTGCCGGGCGGGCCGGCTGCTCGGGGGCGGGCGACGGTACCGGCGCCTGGGTCTGCGGACGCGTCTTGGACACGGCGAAGGCCCGGACGTCCACCGAGTCGGTGACGGCGTCCAGGGCGTCGGCGTCCTGCTCCCCCTCCTCGGTGGAGCGCGCCTGCAGGTCCTTGGCGTACCGGCGCTCCATGGCCGCCTTTCCGGACAGAAGCCGGATGGCGGTGCTGAAGCGTTCCGTCGGACGGGCCTCGTTCAGCTCGTCCTGCCTACGGAGCCACATCGGCACCAAGTAGGCGGCCCAGGCCCCGACAATGACTGCGTAGATGAGGCCGCTGCTGCTCACGCCTCACACGGTAGAGGGGTTTGCGTGAGGCCATCTGCCAATTGAGCCGGTGTGTCGCACGATCTGGCTGATATTTCGAACTTTTTTTGTGACCGATGCGATCAGCAGACCGTCCAGGCCGGGAATTCATTGCCCTGAGACGGTCAGCAGACGATCAATTTCGAACATGTATTCAATTTCCGGGGTGCTGCCGGATTCCCGGATTACTCTGCGATCGTGCCCGGTGCCAGCGCCTCAGCAACCCGTCGGGCACCTCTTCCGCCGTGAGCGCGAAGACCAGGTGGTCGCGCCAGGCCCCGTCGATGTGGAGATAACGCGGCCGGAGCCCCTCCTCACGGAATCCGAGTTTCTCCACGACCCGGCGGCTGGGCCCGTTCTCGGGGCGAATGCAGACCTCGATGCGGTGCAGCCCGACCGTGCGGAAACAGTGGTCCACGACGAGCGCCACCGCCGTCGGCATCACCCCACGGCCGGCCACCCCCTCGTCCACCCAGTAGCCGACATGCCCCGAGCACATCGAGCCCCAGGTGATTCCGGCCACGGTCAACTGCCCCACCAGCCGCCCCTGGTACTCGATGACGAACGGCAGCATCCGGCCCGCGTTCGCCTCCGACCTGAGGTGGCGGACCATCTGGCGGAAGGTCGGGCGGTGTGCCATCGGCCCGCCGGGCGCGGGCGGCGGAATGGTCGCCTCCCAGGGGCGCAGCCAGTCGCGGTTGCGCCGGTTGACCTCGCGCCATGCCCGCTGGTCGCGCAGCTTTATCGGCCTGAGGACGATGTCGCCGTCCACCAGCTCGACGGGCCAGGATGGGCTGTTCAGCTCGCACCCCCACTGCCGGGTCTGGGGTGGTCACCGCCGCGGAGCTGCTCGACGGCGTGGACCAGCAGCGGCTCCAGGACGGCCAGGCCGTCCTTCACGCCGCCGCTGGAGCCGGGCAGGTTGACGATCAGCGTGCCGCCCGCCACTCCGGCCAGGCCCCGGGAGAGCGCCGCGGTCGGCACCTTCTCCCGGCCGAACGCCCGGATGGCCTCGGCGATGCCCGGCACCTCGTGGTCGATCACGCGGCGGGTCGCCTCCGGGGTGCGGTCCGTGGGCGAGATGCCCGTGCCGCCGGTGGTGACGATGACGTCGTAGCCGGTCTCGACACCGGCGCGCAGGGCCGCCTCCACGGGGTCGCCGTCGGGGACGACCTGGGGGCCGTCGACCTCGAAGCCGAAGCCCCTGAGGCCGTGCGCGATCAGCGGGCCGCCCTTGTCCTCGTAGATCCCGGCGGCGGCCCGGTTGGAGGCGGTGACGACGAGAGCGCGGTACGTCATGCCCGGCTCCAGTCGCCCGACTTGCCGCCCGTCTTCTCCTCCACCCGTACGTCCGTGATGACCGCTCCCTTGTCGACCGCCTTGACCATGTCGATCACGGTGAGCGCGGCGACGGAGACCGCGGTGAGGGCCTCCATCTCGACGCCCGTGCGGTCCGTCGTCTTCACCGTGGCCAGGATCTCCACCGCGTCGTCCGCGACCGACAAGTCCAGTTTCACACCGGACAGCGCCAAGGGGTGACAGAGCGGGATCAGGTCCGGGGTGCGTTTGGCGCCCATGATCCCGGCGATCCGCGCGGTGGCGAGGGCGTCGCCCTTGGGAACGCCCTCACCGCGCAGCAGTTCGATCACGCGGGGCGAGACGAGAACCCGTCCGCTGGCTCGGGCGGTGCGGGCGGTCACGTCCTTCTCGGACACGTCGACCATGCGGGCGGCACCCGCCTCGTCGATGTGCGTCAGGCGGTCCTGCGTAGGGGGGTCCTGCATGCTCATGCTGTGTGGCGCTCCCGGTCCGGGCCTGCTGTGCGCGACACGGTACCCCCAACCAGCGCCTCTCAGCCGAGCAGGACCACCTCGACCTCGGTGCCGGGCTCGACGGACTCGGTGTCCTCGGGGACGACGATCAGCGCGTCGGCGTGGGCGAGGGCCGCGATCAGGTGGGACCCGGCGCCGCCGACCGGGATGACCCGCCCGTCGGCGTACGTACCGCGCAGGAACTGGCGGCGGCCCTTCGGCGAGGTCAGCGCCTTGTCCGCGGTCAGGGTCGCCCGGGTCGTCGGCCGGTGGACGTCCTGAAGGCCCATGAGGGCGCGGATCGCGGGGCGGACGAACAGTTCGAAGGAGACGTACGACGACACCGGGTTGCCGGGCAGGGCCAGCAGCGGGGTGTGGTCGGGGCCGATGGAGCCGAAGCCCTGGGGCTTGCCGGGCTGCATGGCGAGCTTGCGGAACTCGATGCCGCTGCCCGCCTCGTCCTCGTCGGCGACGTGGGACAAAGCCTCCTTGACGACGTCGTAGGCACCGACGCTCACGCCGCCGGTGGTGACCACCAGGTCGGCGCGGACCAGCTGGTCCTCGATGGTGGAGCGCAGGGTCTCGGCGTCATCGGCGACGGCGCCCACGCGGTAGGCGATGGCGCCGGCGTCGCGGGCGGCGGCGGTGAGGGCGAAGCTGTTGGAGTCGTAGATCTGACCGGCGCCCAGTTCCGTGTCGGGCTGGACGAGTTCGCTGCCGGTGGAGAGCACCACCACGCGCGGGCGCGGGCGCACCCGGACCGTGCCCCGGCCGATCGCGGCGAGCAGGGCGATCTGGGGCGGGCCGAGGATCGTGCCGGCCTCCAGGGCGCGGTCGCCGGCCTTCACGTCACTGCCTTTCGCGCGCACGTGCGCACGTGCCTCGGCCGGGCGGTACACCTGCACGTGCCCGGTCGCGCCCTCGGGGCCGAGGCTGCGGGCGCGCATGCCGCGCACCGCGCCCTCGCCGAGCCCGCCGTCGGTCCACTCGACGGGCACGACCGTCTCGGCGCCGGGCGGCAGTGGAGCGCCGGTCATGATGCGGGCGGCCTGGCCGGGGCCCACGTGGAGCAGCTCGGCCTGGCCGGCGGCGACGTCCCCGACGACCTCCAGGGCCGCCGGGTACTCCTCGCTCGCGCCCGCCACGTCCGCGACCCGCACCGCGTAGCCGTCCATCGAGCTGTTGTCGAAGGGCGGCAGGGACACCGGCACCGTGACGTCCTCGACGAGGACGCAGCCCTGGGCGTCGAGCAGATGCAGCTCGATGGGTTCCAGGGGGCGGACGGTGGCGAGGATGTCCTCCAGGTGCTCCTCCACCGACCAGAGGTGGTCGGGGCCGGAGTGGTCCTGGCCGGTGACGCGGGGCGCGGCGCTGCTCAACGTGCTACATCTCCTCGGCTACGTAACTGCGAAGCCAGGTCCGGAAGTCCGGGCCCAGGTCTTCACGTTCGCACGCGAGTCGGACAATGGCACGCAGGTAGTCGCCGCGGTCGCCGGTGTCATAGCGGCGGCCCTTGAAGACGACGCCGTGCACCGGGCCGCCGATCTTCTCGTCCTCCGCGAGTTGCTGGAGGGCGTCCGTGAGCTGGATCTCGCCGCCGCGGCCCGGCTCGGTCTTGCGCAGTATGTCGAAGATGTGCGGGTCGAGGACGTAGCGGCCGATGATCGCGTAGTTGGACGGGGCGTCGGCCGGGTCGGGCTTCTCGACCAGGCCGCTGACCTTGACGACGTCGCTGTCCTCGGTGGTCTCGACGGCCGCGCAGCCGTAGAGGTGGATCTGCTCCGGGGCGACCTCCATGAGCGCGATGACGCTGCCGCCGCGCTGCTCCTGGACCTCGACCATGCGCTGGAGCAGGGGGTCGCGGGGGTCGATGAGGTCGTCGCCGAGGAGAACGGCGAAGGGCTCGTCCCCCACGTGCGGGGCGGCGCACAGGACGGCGTGGCCGAGGCCCTTGGGGTCGCCCTGGCGGACGTAGTGCATCGTCGCGAGGTCGCTGGACTCCTGCACCTTGGCGAGGCGACCGGCGTCGCCCTTCTTCTGAAGCGCCGACTCCAGCTCGTAGTTGCGGTCGAAGTGGTCCTCGAGGGGGCGCTTGTTGCGGCCCGTCACCATGAGGACGTCGTCGAGACCCGCGGCGACGGCCTCCTCGACCACGTACTGGATCGCCGGCTTGTCGACGACCGGCAGCATCTCCTTGGGAGTGGCTTTGGTGGCCGGCAGGAACCGGGTGCCGAGGCCTGCTGCTGGAATGACAGCCTTGCTGATCCGAGGGTGCGACTGAGTCATGCCCGCCACCTTATCCGGTGCCTTTGCATGGAATCTGCGGCTCCGGTTCATAGGCGCTCATATGAGCGTATTGCAACGGTACGGGAGCAACCTTTGAGTCACATCGGACGTCCGGGCGAGCCTGACAAGCGGAGTTTGCGGCGCGAGTTCCTCGCGGTGAGGAACAGGTTGACGGCGGATGACCTGCGGGAGACGTCGGCCGCGCTGGCCGGGCGGGCGCTGGAGCTGCCCGAGTTGGCGCGGGCCGGCACGGTGGCGGCGTATGTCTCCGTGGGGAGCGAACCGGGGACGCTCGCGCTCCTGGACGCGTTGTGCGCCCGGGGGGTACGCGTCCTGCTGCCGGCCCTGCTGCCCGACAACGACCTGGACTGGGGCGTCTACGAGGGCGAGGGCTCGCTCGCGCGCGTCCAACACGGCGGCAGGATGGCCCTCTTCGAGCCGGCGGGCGAGCGCCTCGGGCCGGACGCCGTGACCACCGCCGACGCCGTGCTGCTGCCGGGGCTGGCGGTCGACGCGCGCGGGATGCGGCTGGGGCGCGGCGGAGGTTCGTACGACCGTGTGCTGGCGCGGCTGGAGCGGGCGGGTGCGCGTCCCGCGCTGGTGGTGCTGTTGTACGACTCGGAGGTGGTCGAGCACGTCCCCGAGGAGCCGCACGACCGGCCGGTGCACGCGGTGGTGACGCCGTCGGGGGTGCGGCGGTTCGGGCCGGAGACCTGACGCGGAAGCGGCCCTCCACGCGTGCGTGGAGGGCCGCTTTCGGATTCCGGGGTCAGCGGCTCACGGCTTGAGCACCAGCTTGTCCTGCGTGCCGTCCTCGACCGCCTTGTCCGAGAAGGACCACGGGAGCAGTTCGCCGTCGGCCCACTTGTCCGTCTGGTCGACGTAGTGGGCGCTGTAGGCGTGCCCGGAGGCGCCGCTGAGGTTGATCCAGCGGGACTTGTCGAGGTCGCCGAGGTTCACGACCATCCGCATGGACGGCACCCACACCACGCCGTAGCCGCCGGCCGCGTTCCAGCCGGTCGCATTGACGGTGGCCTCGCCGCCGCTGAGCTCCCAGGGGCCGCGGTTGAGGGCGTACTGGACGAAACCGGGGCCCTCGGTGCCGAGGGTCTGGTTCTTCAGGAACAGGCGGTGCAGCCGGCCCCAGGTCCAGGTGTCGATGTCCTTGCCGAGCTTGGCGGTCAGCTCCCAGCGGGCGTCGATCATCGCGCGCCTGAACAGCTGGTCGCGGTTGACGGCGCCGGGGCGGGTGCCCGCCTTGGGCGTCTTCCACCAGTCGCTGTCCGGCTGGTCCATCAGCTTGCGGACCACCTCGAACCAGCGGTCGCCGCCGTCGGGCTGCGCCTGGTCGGGGTCGCGCTCGCCGCACTCGCGGACGTCCTCCGCCTCGTCGGCGGGCCCGGTGGTGTTGACCGGCTTCACCCACAGGCACTGGCCCTTGACCCGCAGCTCCTTGGGCAGCTTGTTGCCGAAGGCGAGCTTGAGGATGTTGCGCCAGACCGCGTTGAAGTAGGCGGCGGCCGCCGAGTCGGCGTCCTGGGTGTAGTCCCAGCCCTCCAGCAGCTTCTGTGCCTCGCGGACGTCCTTGTTCTCGGGGTCGATCTTGAGCAGCGTGGGCACCAGCAGCCGGGCGATCTCGCTGCTGTTGTCCAGCTGCATCTGGCGCATGTCGTCCGTGGAGACCTTGCCGCCGTCCTTGATCTTCGACTGGATCAGGTCGGTGATCCGCTGGCTGCGCGTGCCGTAGCCCCAGTCCTTGGTGAGCGTGTAGGGGTACTTGTCCGGGTCGATCACGGCCTGGTTGGCGGTGACGATGTAGCCGCGGTCCGGGTTGTACTCGTACGGCAGCTCGTCCTGCTCGATGTAGCCGGTCCAGCGGTACTTGGGGTCCCAGCCGGGCGCCGGGACGGAGCCGTCGTCGTCCTGGGAGCGCTTCGGGATCCTGCCCGGCAGGGTGTAGCCGATGTTGTCCTCGGTGTCCGCGTAGACGAGGTTCTGCGAGGGCACGTCGAACAGGGCGGCGGCCTTGCGGAAGTCGGTCCAGTTCTTCGCCCGGTCCATGGCGAAGACGGCGTCCATGGTGGTGCCCGGCTGGAGCGCGGTCCAGCGCAGCGCGACGCCGTAGCCGTCGCCTCTGTCGGGTGCGGCGGTGTCGACGGTGGCCTTCCTGCCGACCTTCACGAGCTCCTTGGCCCGGTCGGACAGCAGGGGCCCGTTGTTGGTCTCGCGGACGACGATCTTCCTGGGCGAGCCGCCGGCGACCTTGATGGTCTCCTCGCGCGTCTCGAAGGGCTTGACCTTGCCGTCGTACAGGTAGCCGTCGCCGGTGATCTTCTCCAGGTAGAGGTCCGTGACGTCGACGCCGGAGTTGGTCATGCCCCAGGCGATGTCCTGGTTGTGACCGATTATCACGCCGGGCATGCCGGCGAAGGTGTAGCCGCTGACGTCGTACTGGCACGCGCTGGAGATGCTGCGGCAGTGCAGGCCCATCTGGTACCAGACGGACGGCAGCGAGGGCGACAGATGCGGGTCGTTGGCCAGCAGCGGCTTGCCGGTGATGGTGTGCGTCCCGCGGACGACCCAGGAGTTGGAGCCGATGCCGTCGCCGTTCACGCCGACGGCCGGCGGGAGGTCGCTCAGGGCATCGCTGAGGCCGGTGAGCTGGCTGTCCAGGTTCGAGGTGCCGGAGGCGGTTCCCGAGGCGCCGGAGGCCGTGCCCGCGGTGCCCGCCGTGCCGGCTGCGGTGCCGCCGGTTCCGCCTGTGCCCGTGCCGCCGGCACCGGTGCCTGTGCCTGTGCCGCTCGTGCCGCCCTGTTCGAACGCGCCCGTCAGCTCGTCGTACTGGCCGTCCTGGACGATCGCCTTGTTCCGGCTGTATGGGTACTGCGGGTACAGCTCGGCGATCTGCTTCGGGCCGAGGCGGCTGGTGAGCAGGGCGCGGTCGATCTCGTCCTGCATGTTGCTGCGCAGGTCCCAGGCCATCGCCTTCAGCCAGGAGATCGAGTCGACCGGGGTCCACTTCTGCGGCTTGTAGTCGTTGGTGAACCCGAGCGCCGCGTACTCCAGGGAGATGTCCTTGCCGTCCTTGCCCTGGAGGTAGGCGTTGACCCCCTCGGCGTAGGCCTGGAGGTACTTCTTCGTGGCGGCCGACAGCTTGGTGTCGTACTCCTGCTTGGCGACGCGCTCCCAGCCGAGCGTGCGCAGGAACTCGTCGTTGTCGACCTGGCTCTTGCCGAACATCTCCGACAGCCGGCCGGCCGCCATGTGACGGCGTACGTCCATCTCGTAGAACCGGTCCTGCGCCTGGACGAAGCCCTGCGCCATGAACAGGTCCGCGTCGGAGGAGGCGTAGATCTGCGGGATGCCGTAGTTGTCGCGTTTGACCTCGACGGGTCCCGAGAGGCCCTTGAGCGTGAGGGAGCCCTTGGTCTGCGGGAAGGAGGCCCGGACGGTGCTGACGGTCCAGTACCCCCCGAAGCCGACGCCCCCGATGAGGGCCAGCACCAGGACGAGCACGATCAGGCGGGCTTTGCGCCCCTTTCTCCTGCCGGACTTGGCGGGCTGCTGACCCGTGGAGGCGGTGGTGTTGGGGGGCATCGCTGTCCTTGCTGTCCTAACGCGAGCGGCAGGTTCGGCTGTGCTTTTAACTGAGCGCTGGAGCAACGATAGGCGCAGGGCCCTGCGCCCCTTGACGCGGAGTCCGGAACCGGCACGTACGGACGTTCGATCACACCCTCGGAAGCGTCAAGAAATCGTCAAGAGTTAGGTAAGGTAACGAAGTAGTTGGCGCGATGCGCCACAGCTTCATGTGCGATGTACGTGAGCCCACGCGCGCGTGCGTGTGAGCCAGGGAAGGATTCGGCCGCTGACTGTTCACCATCTCAACCAGCTCCTGCTCGTCTGCTCGCTCGTCCTGCTCGTCGCCGTCGCAGCGGTACGGATCTCCTCGCGCAGCGGGCTCCCCAGCCTGCTCGTCTATCTGGGGATAGGCGTCGCCATGGGCCAGGACGGCATCGGCGACATCCACTTCGACAACGCCGAACTGACCCAGGTCATCGGATACGCGGCCCTGGTCGTGATCCTGGCCGAGGGCGGTCTGGGCACGAAGTGGAAGGAGATCAAGCCGGCCCTGCCGGCCGCCACGGCACTGGCGCTGGCCGGTGTCGCGGTGAGCGTCGGGGTGACGGCGTCGGCCGCGCACTACCTGATCGGGCTGGAGTGGCGGCAGGCGCTCATCATCGGGGCGGTCGTCTCCTCGACCGACGCGGCGGCCGTGTTCTCCGTGCTGCGGAAAATCCCCCTCCCCGCGCGCGTGACGGGCACGCTGGAGGCGGAGTCCGGCTTCAACGACGCCCCGGTGGTCATCCTCGTGGTCTCGCTGTCGACGGCGGGTCCGGTCGAGCACTGGTACGTGCTGCTGGGCGTGATCCTGCTGGAGCTGGCCATCGGCGCGGCCATCGGACTCGCGGTGGGCTGGCTCGGCTCCTGGGGGCTGCGGCACGTGGCGCTGCCGGCCTCCGGCCTCTATCCGATCGCCGTCATGGCCATCGCCGTGGTGGCGTACGCGGCGGGCGCGCTGGCCCACGGCAGCGGATTCCTCGCGGTGTACCTCGCCGCGATGGTGATGGGCAACGCGCGGCTGCCGCACTGGCCGGCCACCCGCGGCTTCGCCGACGGACTCGGCTGGATGGCCCAGATCGGCATGTTCGTCCTGCTCGGCCTGCTGGTGACCCCGCACGAGCTGGGCGACGACATCGTGCCCGCGCTCGCCATCGGGCTGGTGCTCACCATGGTGGCGCGTCCCCTGAGCGTGCTGGTCTCCCTGCGGCCCTTCCGGGTCCCGTGGCAGGAACAGGCCCTCATGTCCTGGGCCGGGCTGCGCGGGGCGGTGCCCATCATCCTGGCGACCATCCCCATGGTGGAGGGCGTCGAGGCGAGCCGCCGGATCTTCAACATCGTCTTCATCCTGGTCGTCGTCTACACCCTGGTCCAGGGCCCGACGCTGCCGTGGCTGGCCCGCAAGCTGCGCCTGGGAGACGGTTCGGAGGCCGCCGACCTCGGCATCGAGTCGGCCCCGCTGGAGCGGCTGCGCGGGCACCTGCTGTCCGTGGCGATCCCCGACGGGTCGAAGATGCACGGCGTGGAAGTCGCCGAGCTGCGGCTGCCGCCCGGTGCCGCGGTGACGCTCGTCGTGCGCGAGTCAGAATCGTTCGTCCCGCTTCCCACGACGGTGCTGCAACGCGGGGACGAGCTCCTCGTCGTGGCCACGGACCCCGTGCGGGACGCGACCGAGCGCCGGCTGCGCGCGGTGAGCCACGGCGGCAAGCTGGCCGGCTGGCTGGGGACGGACGGGGCGAGTCGCTAGGGGTGGTTTTGCGCCATTCACGCCTCTGGTTTCACAGGCAGGCCCGCCCGCAGTGCTCTTTTTCACAGGCAGGCCGACCCAGTCGCCTGTACGATGAAGGCATCACCCAAGATCGAACCAACTCTGCCTGACGCAGAGCTGGCGCGACCGTATGGCGGTCGGGTCGCCCCTCCTCACCGGGCCCCGACATCTACCGCAGTTCCGCGCAAGAGGACAGCTCTCGGCGCCGCCCGCCCACGGGCCCGCGCTACCAGGCGGCAGAAAGGCACGGGCCGTGGCGTCCACGGTCACCTCGAAGAAGTCGAAGAACTCGATGACCTCGAAGAACTCGACGGCTTCCGCCCGCCCGGGATACGGCCGGCTGCTGCGCACCCGCGGCGCCTGGACCTTCCTGCTCCCCGGCTTCGCGGCACGCCAGCCGTTCGCGATGCTGACCATCTCCATCGTGCTGCTGGTGCAGCACACCACCGGCTCCTACGGAGCGGCGGGCGCCGCCGCGGCCGTCACCGGTGTCTCCATGGCCCTGTTCGCCCCCTACAGCGGCCGCCTCGCCGACCGCTACGGGCAGCGGGCCGTGCTGATCCCCGGCGTGCTGCTGCACGCCCTGTCCGGGCTCACGCTGACGGCGCTGGCACTGATGGACGCCCCCTTGTGGGCGGTGTTCGCGGCGGCCGTCCCGACCGGTGCCTCGGTGCCGCAGGTCGGGCCGATGGTGCGGGCCCGCTGGGGCGTGAAGCTCAAGGACTCGCCGCTCATGACCACCGCGGCGGCCTTCGAGTCCGTCACGGACGAACTGACCTTCGTCGTCGGCCCGCTGCTGGCCACCGCCCTGTGCACGGCCGTCGACCCGGCCGCCGGCCTGGTCACGGAGGCCTCGCTGACCCTGATCGGCGGTCTGCTGTTCGCCGCGCAGAAGAGCACCCAGCCCTCGGTCGGAGGCGGCAGCGGCCACGCGCGCGTGGAGCACGTTTCCGCGCTGCGGATCCCCGGGGTGCGCGTGCTGATCGTGACGTTCCTGGGCATCGGGTCCGTCTTCGGCGGTATGCAGGTCTCGCTGGCCGCGTTCACCGAGTCGATCGGCGAACCCGGCCTCAACGGCGTCCTCTACGGGGTCTTCGCCGCGGGCAACATGCTCTCCGGCGTGGTCTGCGGTGCGATCGCCTGGAAGGCGGCCCCGCAGCGGCGCCTCGTCGTCGGCTACACGGCGCTCGCGCTCACCGCGTCGGGCCTGTGGGCCGCCCACTCGGTGCCGGTCCTCGCCGGGCTCGGCCTGCTGGTCGGCATGTGCATCGCGCCCGCCCTGATCACCGGCTACACCCTGGTCGAGGGGCTGGTCCCGGCCGGTGCCCGCACCGAGGCCTTCACCTGGCTGACCGGCGCGGTGGCACTCGGCCAGGCGGCGGCCGTCACGGTCGCCGGACAGCTGGAGGACCGCTTCCGGGACGGCGCCGGTTTCCTGGTGCCGATGGGCGGCACCGTGCTCGCCCTGGCGACCCTCCTGGCCCTGCGTTCCCGGCTGGCGGGACGCGCCCACGGCCGCACCGTCGCACGTGGCGTGGGTCACCGCGTGCCGGTGGCAGTGGACTGAACGGCCGGAATACGTCAAGATGGATCGTCGTTAGCACTCATCGAGTGAGAGTGCCAGGAGGAAGACAGTGCCCACCTACCAGTACCAGTGCACCGAGTGCGGCGAGGGCCTCGAGGCGGTGCAGAAGTTCACCGACGACGCCCTCACCGAGTGCCCCAGCTGCAAGGGCCGCCTGAAGAAGGTGTTCTCGGCGGTCGGCATTGTCTTCAAGGGCTCCGGCTTCTACCGGAACGACAGCCGCGGCTCCTCGTCGAGCAGCGCCCCGGCGTCGAAGTCGTCGAGCTCCTCGTCGTCGTCCTCGGACTCCGGTTCCAGCTCCGGCTCCGGTTCGAGCTCGTCGTCGAGCACCGGCAGCTCCACCAGCAGCAGCACCACCGCCGCGTAAGGCCTGTTTCTTACGGGGACCCTGTCGCCTTTCGGCGACGGGGTCCTCGGCGTTTCCGCCTGCGGTTAGGGTGCGGGCATGGTGAACAAGGCGAACGTGGCGAACACGGGCGGCGGGGCGAACGTGGAGGGCGCCGGGATCGGCGTCATCGGCGGCTCAGGGTTCTACTCCTTCCTCGACGACGTGACCGAGATCCAGGTCGACACCCCGTACGGGCCGCCCAGCGACTCCCTCTTCCTCGGCGAGGTCGCCGGCCGGCGCGTCGCGTTCCTGCCCCGGCACGGACGGGGCCACCATCTGCCGCCGCACCGGATCAACTACCGGGCCAACCTGTGGGCGCTGCGGTCGGTCGGCGTGCGCCAGGTGCTGGCCCCCTGCGCCGTCGGCGGCCTGCGTCCCGAGTACGGGCCGGGCACACTGCTGGTTCCGGACCAGCTGGTCGACCGGACCAAGTCCCGCGTGAACACGTACTTCGACGGGCTGCCGCTGCCCGACGGGACGGTGCCGAACGTGGTGCACGTGTCGCTGGCCGACCCCTACTGCCCCGCCGGGCGGGCCGTCGCGCTCAAAGCGGCGCGCGGCCGGGACTGGGAGCCGGTGGACGGGGGCACGCTGGTCGTCATCGAGGGGCCGCGCTTCTCGACCCGTGCCGAATCGTTGTGGCACCAGGCGCAGGGCTGGTCGGTGGTGGGCATGACCGGCCATCCCGAGGCGGCGCTCGCCCGTGAGCTGGAGCTCTGTTACACGTCCCTGACCCTGGTCACCGACCTCGACGCCGGCGCCGAGACCGGGGAGGGCGTCTCGCACGACGAGGTGCTGCGGGTGTTCGCGGCGAACGTGGACCGACTGCGGGGCGTGCTGTTCGACGCGGTGGCGGGGCTGCCGGGGGAGGACGAGCGGGGCTGTCTGTGCGTGAGTGCGCTGGGTGGGATGGATCCGGGGTTCGCGTTGCCGTAGGGAGCGGGCTGCGGTTGTGGGTGGTGGGGGGCGGAACTTGCCGTTCGGGTGAGGGAGTTGTCCACAGGGCGGCGGTGGGTCCACAGGGCTGAGCGGGCGGTGGCGGGAAGCCTCATCGTGGGGAGCGCAAGCCGGTCGCTCGTCACAGGTGGTGGTCCCTCATGTCCCTCGCTCGCTCTTCACTCGTGCCCTCCGCCCCTTCTTGGTCCGTCGCCCCGTGCCCGCCCGGACCCGAGGTGCCGGCGACCCGTGAGGTGCCGCGGTTCGACCCCGTACGGGTACGCGGCCGGGCCGGCCGGCTCGTGCGCAACCGGCGGCGCGCCCTGGCCGTGGGGCTCGCGGTCACCGCGACCGCGCTGGTCGCGGCGGGACCGCGGGGCTCCGACGGGGCCCGTGGCCATCCCCGCGCCCAGCCTCCCGCGCACGCGGCCCCGGTGTCCGGGGAGCAGCCCGTCCGGACGCGTCGTGCCGTGGGGACGGTGACGGCCCCGGTCCGGATCGCCGACGCGGCCACCGTGCGACTGCTGCGGCCCGGCGACCGGGTCGACGTGATCGCCGCCGAGGAGACGGTGTCGGGCGGCGATGCCCGGGTGGTCGCGCGCGGGGCCAGGGTGACGAAGGTGCCGGAGCCGCTGGAGGGCGCGAGCGACACGGGCGCGCTGGTCGTGCTGTCGGTGCCGCGTGCCACTGCGGCCCGGCTCGCCGGTGCGAGCGCCACCGCGCGGTTGGCGGTGACGCTGTGGTGACGTCCCTGGTCTCGTCAAGTGGCTCGTTCGAGGGACCCAGGTGCTCCGTTCGGCGCAACGTTGACGTAGGTTGCGGAGCGTTTTGTTCCGCAAGCTGCGCGTGCGAGGAGAGACCCCGAGGTGAGCGAGAAGAAGGATCCGAGCGTCTGGGAGGGCTTCAAGGCCTTCCTGATGCGCGGGAACGTCGTCGATCTGGCGGTGGCTGTGGTGATCGGCGCCGCCTTCACCAACATCGTCAACGCCGTGGTCAAGGGGATCATCAACCCCGTCGTCGGGGCCATCGGGACCAAGAACCTCGACCACTACAGCTCGTGTCTGAGCTCGACGTGCGAGGGCGAGCAGGGCATCCGGATCCTGTGGGGTTCCGTCCTCGGTGCCACGCTGAGCTTCGTGATCACCGCGGCGGTCGTCTACTTCCTGATGGTCCTGCCCATGGCGAAGTACCTGGCCCGGCTGGAGGCCCGCCGCAAGGCGAAGGAGGGCGCGCAGGAGGTCATCGAGGTGACCGAGCTGGAGGTGCTGAAGGAGATCCGGGACGCGCTGGTCGCACAGCGCGGCTCCGGGCACGACCGGCCGTAGCGCTACGGGCGGCCGGCCTCCTGGCTCAGAGGTGGTGGGGCGGCTTCTCGTCGAGGAAGCGCTTGAGGTCGGCCGCGCCGCCCCCGGAGTCGGAGCGCTCACCCCAGCCGCGGTCGGTGTCGTCGGAGGACTGCTGGTCGAGCGGGTCGTCGAAGACCAGCGCAGGCTTCGGCGCGCGCGGCTCGGGATCGGGGGCGGTGCTCATGCGTCCAGGGTACGGTCGCGGAGAAATTCGCGGAGAAATTCCCCGCGCCTTCTGTTGTGCTGGGAACCATGACGTCCAGCCCCACTCCCCCGCCCGTCCCCTCCGGTGCGCCCGCCCCCTCAGGTGGGCCCGGCGGCCAGAGGCCCCTGCGCAGGCTCAGGGCCCGTGGACGCGACGAGGCGCACCGGGCGGCCTCGCCGCTGGAGCTCTTCTTCGACCTGTGCTTCGTCGTGGCGGTGGCCCAGGCGGGCATCCAGCTGGTGCACTCCGTCGCCGAGGGGCATGCGGGCGAGGGGATCCTCGACTACGCGATGGTGTTCTTCGCCGTGTGGTGGGCGTGGATGAACTTCACGTGGTTCGCCTCGGCGTACGACAACGACGACGTGCTCTACCGGGTCGTCACGCTGGTGCAGATCGCCGGTGTGCTGGTCCTGGCGGCGGGGGTGTCCCGGGCGTTCGGGGAGCACGAGTTCTTCGTGGTCTGGCTGGGCTACCTGATCATGCGGCTCGCCATGGCGGCCCAGTGGCTGCGGGCGGCACACTCCAGCGAGGGCCCGGAGCGGACGACGGCTCTGCGCTACGCCGGTGGTCTGCTGGCGTGCCAGGTCGGCTGGCTGGGGCTGCTGTTCCTGCCCGAGGGGGCCAGGCCCTGGTGGTTCCTGGTGATGGCGCTGCTGGAGATGTGCGTGCCGCCGTGGGCCGAGAAGGACCGTCCCACGTCCTGGCATCCGCGCCATATCGCGGAGCGGTACGGGCTGTTCACCATCATCGTGCTCGGCGAGACGATCGCCGCGGCCACGGTCGCCGTGAAGTCGGGCGTCGACGAGAACGACGCCCTGGGCGAGCTCCTCCCCATCGCGGCGGGCGGGCTGCTGATCATCTTCGCCGCGTGGTGGGTCTACTTCGTGGTCCCCATCCACGACCACTTGCGGTCCAACCGGCAGGCGTTCCTGTGGGGCTACGGCCACTATCTGGTCTTCGCCTCGGCGGCAGCGATCGGGGCCGGGCTGGAGGTGGCGGTGGAGCAGACGGTCGGCAAGGCGCACATCTCCACGCTGGCGGCGTCGGCCGCCGTGACCCTGCCGACGGCCCTGTATCTGCTGACCCTGTGGGCCCTGCACTCGCGCCACTTCAAGTCGGGAATCGCCCAGCAGCTGGTGCTGCCGACGACAGCCCTGCTGGTGATCTGCTGCTCGTTCCTCGACGACTGGGCGGTGCTCGCGGCGGGCCTGGTCTGCGCACTGTCGGTGGTGGCGGGAGAGACCCTGGCCCTGCGCAGGACCGGCCGGGCCGCCCGGGTCGACGGGCGGGCGGCGCCGACCGGGTGACGGTGGCCGCGAGATCCTCCCGCGTCCGCGGGAGTCTGGCGGGCCGGGCGGGCTGACGGCGCCGACCGGCTGGGTGCGCCCGCGGGGGCCGGCGTCTGGACGAGACTGGGCGGCATGACAGTTGACGCTCTGGTGGACGCTCTGACGGATGTCTCCGGCCTGCGGGTGGGGCACGCGACACGCGCCGGCGACGGCTGGCTCACCGGCACCACGGTGGTGCTGGCCCCGGAGGGCGGGGCCGTGGCCGCCGTGGACGTGCGGGGCGGTGGTCCCGGCACCAAGGAGACGGACGCGCTCGACCCGCGCAACGTGGTGCGGAAGGTCGAGGCGATCGTGCTGACCGGCGGCAGCGCGTACGGGCTCGACGCGGCTTCGGGGGTGATGGCCTGGCTGGAGGAACGGGGGCGCGGGATCCGAGTCGGGGCGGACCCGGCGCATGTCGTGCCGGTGGTGCCCGCCGCCTGTGTCTTCGATCTGGGGCGCGGCGGCGACTTCCGGGCCCGGCCCGATGCGGCCACCGGCCGTGCGGCGGTCGAGGCGGCCGCGGCGAGCGAGCCCGGCGCGCCGGTGCCCGAGGGGTGTGTGGGCGCCGGCACGGGGGCGGTGGTCGGGGTGGTGAAGGGCGGCGTCGGCGGCGCGAGCACCGTGCTCGGTTCGGGGATCACGGTGGCCGCGCTGGTGGTGGCCAACGCGGCGGGATCGGTGCTCGATCCGGAGACGGGGGTGCTGTACGGGGAGCTGTTCCAGGGGCGGGTGGAGTACCCGGAGGGTGAGGTGCACGAGGCCGCGCGGCGGCGACTCGCCGCGACGGCCGCGAGGAGCGCGCCTCCGCCGCTCAACACCACGCTCGCGGTGGTCGCCACGGACGCCGGCCTGTCGAAGGCGCAGGCGCAGAAGCTGGCCGGCACGGCACACGACGGCATCGCCCGCGCGGTGCGGCCGGTACACCTTCTCAACGACGGGGACACGGTGTTCGCGCTGGCGACCGGGGACCACGCCCTGGACGCCGCGAACCCGCTCGCCCTCAACGAGATCCTCGCGGCGGGCGCGGACGTCGTGACCCGGGCGATCGTACGGGCCGTGCGCGCCGCGGAGCCGGTCGACGGTCCGGGCGGGGCGTGGCCGTCGTACGGGGAGTTGTACGGGGGCCGCTGAACGGACGGGCAGCGCACAGCAATTCCACAGTGACGCCGGACATTGTCCCGGGCCTGTAACGGTGATGTCGCTCATGGCGGTCGGACGGAACCCGACCGGCCGCCCGGCCCCTCTTCTCTCACGTACTGGAGCGGACCACGCACATCACACGAACTGGGAGCAGCCCGTGACAACGCCGGACATTGCAGCGCGGCGCAAACTGGGGGCATGTGCCGCCCTGATGGTCGGCGCGCTGACGCTCACCGCCTGCGGTGGCAGCGCCAACGCCAAGGACGACGCCAAGGGTGGCGGCGACTCGGCGAAGACCTCCGTCGCGAAGATCGCCATCTCGGCGAAGGACGGTTCGACCGGCGCCTCCATCAACAAGACCGGCGTGAAGGTCAGCGACGGGAAGCTGACCGACGTGAAGATGACGGTGGCGGGCAGCGGTCAGGCCGTGCCGGGCTCGATCTCCTCCGACGGCAAGGTCTGGAAGCCGAAGGAGCAGCTGGAGCGCGGCACGAAGTACCAGATATCGGCGACCGCGCAGGACACGAAGGGCCGTACGGCCGCGGCGAACTCCATCTTCACGACGGTCACCTCGGCGAACAGCTTCATCGGGACGTACACGCCGGACAACGGCGCCACGGTCGGTGTGGGCATGCCGGTGTCGTTCAACTTCGACAAGGCCATCACCAACCGCAAGGACGTGCAGTCGCACATCACGGTCACGTCCAGCAGCGGGCAGAAGGTGGTCGGGCACTGGTTCGGCTCACAGCGGCTCGACTTCCGGCCCGAGGAGTACTGGAAGGCCGGTTCCAAGGTCACGATGAAGATCGACCTGGACGGGGTCGAGGGCACGAACGGCGTCTACGGCGTGCAGAAGAAGACGGTCACCTTCACCGTCGGGCGTTCGCAGGTCTCCACGGTCGACGTCAACACGCAGACCATGACGGTCGTGCGGGACGGCAAGACGGTCAAGACGGTCCCGATCTCGGCGGGCAGCCCGGAGCACACCACGTACAACGGGCAGATGGTGATCTCCGAGAAGTTCGTGCAGACCCGGATGAACAGCCGCACGGTCGGGCTCGGCGGTGAGTACGACATCCCGGACGTGCCGCACGCGATGCGCCTGACGACGTCCGGCACGTTCATCCACGGCAACTACTGGTACAACAAGGGCAATCCGCCCTTCGGCCGCCAGGGCACGAGCCACGGCTGCGTCGGCCTGGCGGACGTCCAGGGCGCCGGGGGCAGCACGCCCGCCAAGTGGTTCTACGACAACTCCCTCATCGGGGACGTGGTGGTCGTGAAGAACTCCCCCGACAAGACGGTGGCGCCGGACAACGGGCTCAACGGCTGGAACATGGCGTGGAGCCAGTGGATCGCGGGCAGCGCCTCATAAGCGGATGAACGACCTCCCCAACTGGGGTTTTTGACGGACCGATCGGGCCGCGCGGGAACTTTTCGCGCGGCCCGCGCGTTTTCCTGGACGTACGTTTTCTCGGTTCCCGGACATGATGTCCGACCGAGGGGCTACGGTATGCACCCACAAGGTGACATGCAGCAACGCCGGGAGAAACCTTGAGCGTTCCGTACGAGACGGCAGCGTACGAACCCCACGACTCGCCCGAGTCTCCGGAGGAGCACCTCGCGCGACTCCTCGGCCGCGCCCTGAACTCCTTCGAGCTGCCGGACGAGACGATGAGGCGGCTGGACTGCGCGCTGGCGCACGACGGTTCGCTGCACTCCGCGCACCACAGCGCGGGCCTGCACCGGGAGACGTACCGGCACACGTGGCTGCTCGCCGACGGTTCGGCGCTCACGCTCTGGGAGCTCGTCCACAACACGGCGCCCGGCAGCGAGCCGCAGCACGAGGTGTACGTCGACGAGGAGGAGCTGCGCGCCGCCACCACGCGCCTGCCGCTGCCGCCGGACGGGCCCGACTTCGAGCTGCCGGTGACGGTGCAGCTCTCCCCGGTCTCCGCGCCCCGGCACGCATACGCCGGGGACGACTCGGCGGACCACGCGCGGCGTTTACTGCGCCGCGCGGAGAACGCGGACCGGCCGGGCGCGGACACGGCGGCCCTGCTGGCCACGGCGTCCGGGCACCAGATCACCCAGGCCTTCGGCCGCCCGTGCCGCGCGGGCCGCTCAGGGCTGTGCTTCTCGCTCTACGAGCACGCGTTCCTGCTGCGCGACGGCGCGGAGGTCTCCCTCTGGGAGGTGGAGCACACGGCGACGCCGGACGGACGGCACATGTGCGAGGTGTACGCGAGCGAGGACGCGGCGCGCGAGGCGATGGAGCGGCGGGCGGCGCGGCTGTCCTAGTCCTTCAGCCCTTGTCGCCGTCCTTCAGCCCTTGTCGCCCAGTCGGCGCACCAGCTCGGCGAAGGCGTCTCTCTCCTCCGGGGTCAGTTCCGCGGACTCCGACCGGGGACCTGTCTGCCGCTGTTGCGGGAGAGCGGGGAGGGAGTGGCCCTCGGGCCACCGGGAGACGTGCTCAGGCATGCGCCCCAGTAGACACCACGGCCCGGGACTTCGGTCCCGGGCCGTGATTTTCGTGATCTATCTCGCAGGTGCCGTGAACGGTTCACACACCCCGAAAGGGGCGAACCCAGGCCCTCAGGCGTTGGGCGTCACGCCGCCACCGGCTGCTTCGCCTCCGCCTCCTGAGCCGCGGCCTCGCCGGAGGCCGCCGCGGCGCCCTGGGCCGGCTTGCGCATGCCCTTCAGGACGACCACCAGGGCGGTGGTGACGCAGACGCCCGCGGCGATGGCGACCAGGTAGAGCAGCGGGTTGCCGATCAGCGGGACCACGAAGATGCCGCCGTGCGGGGCCCGCAGGGTGGCGCCGAAGGCCATCGACAGGGCGCCGGTGATCGCGCCGCCCGCCATCGAGGCCGGGATGACGCGCAGCGGGTCGGCCGCGGCGAACGGGATCGCGCCCTCGGAGATGAAGGAGGCACCGAGCACCCAGGCGGCCTTGCCGTTCTCGCGCTCGGTCTGCGTGAAGAGCTTGCCGCGCACGGTCGTGGCCAGCGCCATCGCCAGCGGAGGCACCATGCCGGCCGCCATGACCGCCGCCATGATCTTCATCGCGGAGTCGCTGGGGCTGGACACCGCGATACCGGCGGTGGCGAAGGTGTAGGCGACCTTGTTGACGGGGCCGCCGAGGTCGAAGCACATCATCAGGCCGAGGAGGGCGCCGAGCAGGATGGCGTTGCTGCCGGACAGGCCGTTCAGCCAGTCGGTCATGCCCTTCTGGGCCTCGGCGATGGGCTTGCCGATGACGACGAACATCAGGAACCCGACGATCGCCGAGGAGATCAGCGGGATCACCACCACCGGCATGATGCCGCGCAGCGCTGTCGGGATGTTCACCTTCTGGATCGCGATGACCACGCCACCGGCGATGAGCCCGGCCGCGAGACCGCCGAGGAAGCCGGCGTTGATGGTCAGGGCGATCGAGCCGCCGACGAAGCCGGGGACGAGACCGGGCCGGTCGGCCATGCCGTAGGCGATGTAGCCGGCCAGGACCGGGACGAGGAAGCCGAAGGCGACGCCGCCGATCTGGAAGAGCAGGGCCGCCCAGCTGTCGGCCTGCGCCCACATGAAGTGGTCCATCACCGACGGGGCCTTGTCGACCTTGTAGCCGCCGATCGCGAAGCCGAGGGCGATCAGCAGACCGCCCGCCGCGACGAACGGGACCATGTAACTGACGCCGGACATCAGCCACTTGCGCAGCTTGGTGCCGTAGCCCTCGCCGGCGTCGCCGGAGCGCTCCACCGGAGTGGACGGGGCGGACCCGGAGGTGACCTCGCCGCGGGCGGCCTTCTCGCGGACCTCGGCGATGAGTTCCGCGGGGCGGTTGATGCCCGCCTTCACACCGACGTCGACGGTCGGCTTGCCGGCGAACCGCTCCTTCTCCCGTACGGGCACGTCGTGGGCGAAGATCACGGCGTCCGCCGCGGCGATGACCGACGGGTCGACCCGGGTGAAGCCGGCCGAGCCCTGAGGCTCGACGGTGACCTCGACGCCCGCCTCACGGCCGGCGTTCTCCAGCGACTCGGCCGCCATGTAGGTGTGGGCGATACCGGTGGGGCAGGAGGTGACGGCGACGATACGGAACGGTTGCTCCGCCACATCGGCGGTGCCGGCGGCGCTGTCGGTGTCGTCGGCGCTGTCGGTGTCGTCGGTGACCGTGGCGGCGGCGGGAGAGGCCGCTCCCGCCGACGCCACGGAGTCTTCGGAGCCGCCCTCGGCGGGCTCGCCGGGCTCGTCGCCGCGGATCAGCGCTGCCGCGGCCGTCGCGTCGCCCACCGCGCGCAGGGCGTCGGTGAACTCCGTGTTCATCAGCTGCCGGGCCAGCGACGACAGGATCGTCAGGTGGGCGTCGTCGGCGCCGGCCGGCGCGGCGATCAGGAAGATCAGGTCGGCGGGGCCGTCCGCCGCGCCGAAGTCGATGCCCTCGGAGCTGCGCCCGAAGGCGAGCGTCGGCTCCGTGACGTGCTCGCTTCGGCAGTGCGGGATGCCGATGCCGCCGTCGAGGCCGGTCGGCATCTGGGCCTCGCGGGCGGCCACGTCGGCGAGGAAGCCGTCCAGGTCGGTCACCCGGCCCAGGGCCACCATGCGCTCGGCGAGGGCACGCGCCGCCGCTTCCTTGGTGTCGGCGGACAGGTCGAGATCGACCAGGTCCGCGGTGATCATGTCGCTCATCGCGGGCTCCTTAGCACGCGTATCGCCCGGTCAGTCGGGTGGGCGGGGAGGGGACGGGGGTGCGGTGGGGGTGACGGGGGTGGAGGCGGGTCGTAACGGGGAAGGCCGCCGATCGCGGGTCGGGCCGCGCTGCTCCTCGTACGTCATGACACCGGCTCCTTCAGCGCGCGGTCCGCCGGGATCCGGGCCGTGACCGTCACCGCGGCCGGGTCCAGGTCGCCGGGCTTGGGCATGACACTGCCGGGCAACTGGACGGCCGCCGCGCCGTGGGCGACCGCGGAGGCGAGGGCGTCGGGGCCGCTGCCGCCGGCGATCAGGAAACCGGCGAGGGAGGAGTCACCGGCGCCCACGTTGCTGCGTACGGCGGCCACGCGGGCGCTGCCGAACCAGGCGCCCTCCTCGGAGACCAGCAGTTGCCCGTCGGCGCCGAGGCTCGCGAGGACGGCCCGGGCGCCCATCTCGCGCAGTTCCTCGGCCGCCTTCACGGCGTCGCCGACGGTGGCGAGGGGACGGCCCACGGCCTCCGCGAGCTCCTCGGCGTTGGGCTTGACCACGTCGGGCCGTTCGCGCAGGGCCGCGAGCAGCGCGGGCCCGGAGGTGTCCAGGGCGATCCGGGCACCGGCGGCGTGCGCGCGGGCGACCAGATCGGCGTACCAGGAGGGGGCGAGGCCGCGCGGGAGGCTGCCGCAGCAGGCGATCCAGGCGGCGTCGCGGGACTGCTGCCGTACGGTCTCCAGGAGGAGTTCCCGCTCGGCCTCGGACAGTTCCGGGCCCGGCGCGTTGATCTTCGTCAGGACGCCGTCGGCTTCGGCGAGGGCGATGTTGGAACGGGTGGCCCCGGCGACCGGGACCGGCGCGACCTCGATGCCCTGTGTGTCGAGCAGGTCGGCGACGAGCGCGCCCGGCGCGCCGCCCAGGGGCAGGACCGCCACGGTGCGCTGACCGGCCGCGGCGACCGCGCGCGAGACGTTCACGCCCTTGCCGCCCGGGTCCATCCGCTCGCCGGTGGCGCGGATGACCTCGCCGCGGTCGAGGGACGGCACCTCGTACGTGCGGTCCAGGGACGGGTTGGGGGTGACGGTGAGGATCATGCGCGCACTACTTCCGTGCCGCCGCGCTCGATCGCGACGGCGTCTTCGGGGCTCAGCCCGCTGTCGGTGATCAGCAGGTCCACATCGCTCAGGTCGCCGAAGCGGGCGAAGTGCTCCTGGCCGTGCTTGGAGGAGTCGGCGAGCAGCACCACGCGGCGGGCGGCGGCCACGGCCGCGCGCTTCACGGCAGCCTCGGCGAGGTCGGGGGTGGTCAGGCCGTGTTCGGCGGAGAAGCCGTTGGCGGCCACGAACAGCACGTCGGCCCGGATCTCGCCGTACGCGCGCAGCGCCCAGGCGTCCACGGCGGCGCGCGTACGGTGCCGTACGCGCCCTCCGATGAGGTGGAGCTGGATGCCCGGGTGGTCGGCGAGGCGGGCCGCGATGGGCAGGCTGTGCGTGACGACGGTGAGGGCGGACTCCAGCGGAAGGGCCGCGGCCATCTTGGCCACCGTCGTACCGGCGTCGAGGATCATCGTGCCCTCGCTCGGCAGTTCCGCGAGGGCCGCCTTGGCGATGCGGTCCTTCTCGTCGGCGGCCGTCGTCTCGCGCTCGGCGAGGTCCGGTTCGAAGTCGAGCCGCCCGACCGGGATGGCGCCGCCGTGCACCCGGCGGACCAGTCCGGCGCGGTCGAGGGCCTTCAGATCCCGGCGGATGGTCTCCGCCGTCACCTGGAACTCCTCGGCCAGCGACACGACATCCACTCGGCCGCCGTCACGGGCGAGCCGGAGGATCTCCTGCTGCCGCTCCGGTGCGTACATGTCTGTTCGCCTCCGCCTCGTGCCCGAACGTGTGGTTTCGACGGGAGGCTACGCCGAGATTTCCGCGAAGTAAACAGGTTCGGGCTCAATCGGGCATGATCGGAAACAGAAGCGGGCTCGGCACCGATGTGCCGAGCCCGTTCTCCGACGATCGCCGGACGACTGTCAGGAAACCAGCGCCGGTTCCTTCGACTCCGTCGCCGCCTGCTCCCCCTCGGCATGCAGCGCCGGCCGCTTAGGCAGGGCGAACATCAGCAGGAAGATCACGCCCAGCACCGCGGCCACCCAGCCCAGCGAGTTCCGGAAGGCGTCCGCGAAGGCCGGGCCCACCTGGTCCGGGCGCAGCCGGTCGCCGATCGTGCCGAAGAAGACGACCGACACCAGGCCCAGCCCCAGCGCGTTGCCCATCTGCTGCACGGTGTTGAGCAGGCCGGACGCCGAGCCGGAGTGCTCGCGCGGCACCTCGGAGAGGATCGCGTCGGTCAGCGGGGCGACGATCAGGCCCATGCCCACACCCATCACGACCAGCGGCAGCGCCATCTGCCAGGGCGTGATGCCGAGGCCGTAGTGCCCGGACTCCCACAGGTAGAGCAGCACCCCGGCGGCCATCACCAGCGCGCCCGCCTGGAGCACCCTGCGCCCGAAGCGCGGGACCAGCTGCTGCACCGACATCCCGGCGGCCACGGACACGGCGATCGAGAACGGCACCCCGGTCAGCCCGGCCTTCAGCGCGCTCCAGCCCAGCCCGACCTGCATGTACAGCGTCCACACCAGGAAGAAGACGCCGAGCGCGACCCCGAAGACGGTCTGGACGGCGATCCCGGCCGCGAAGCTCTTGACCCGGAACAGCGACAGCTCGACCAGCGGGGAGCCGTCGATTGCGCTCTTGCGCCGCTCGTACGCCACCAGCGCCGCGAGGACGACGAGAGCGCCGGCCATCGAGACGTACCCCCACACCGGCCAGCCCAGCTCCCGGCCGCGGATGAGCGGGTAGAGCAGCATCAGCAGGCCCAGCGTCACGAGCGCGACCCCCACCAGGTCCAGCTTCAGGGCCCGGGGCGCCCTGGACTCGGTGATGAAGCGGCTGCCGAGGATCAGGCCCGCGACCCCGACGGGCAGGTTGATCAGGAAGATCGAGCGCCACTCCCACCCGAACAGGTTCCACTCGGTCAGCAGCGCGCCGAGCAGCGGACCGGACACGGCCCCGAGCCCGACGACCGCGCCGAACAGCCCGAACACCTTGCCCCGTTCGTGCGCCGGGAAGGTCGCGTGCACGATCGACAGCACCTGCGGCACCATCAGCGCCGCCATCGCGCCCTGGAGGAACCGCGAGGCGACCAGCATCTCCGGGTTCACCGCGAGGCCGCACAGCGCGGAGGCGAGGGTGAAGCCGCCGATACCGACGAGGAAGATCCGCTTGCGGCCGTGGATGTCGCCGAGCCGTCCGCCGGTGATCAGCCCGGCGGCGAAGGCCAGGGCGTATCCGGCGGTGATCCACTGGATCTGGCTGAAGGACGCGCCCGATTCCCGCTGGATCGACGGGATGGCGATGTTGACGATCGTCACGTCGACGAGGTCCATGAAGGCCGCGGTCATCACGATCGCGAGGGCGAACCAGCGGCGGCGGTCGGTCCCGCCCGCGGTGCTGAGAGGGGTCTCGGTGGAGGTCATGCCTGGAAGTTAGACGGCTATTAGGTCAGATCATGTCCTACTGGTACGGCATCCTCGTCGGTATGACGACGGACACACCGGCCCGGCTGCTGACGCTCCTCTCCCTCCTCCAGACGCCCCGCGAATGGCCCGGCGGCGAGCTCGCCGACCGGCTCGGGGTCTCCCGTCGCACGGTCCGGCGGGACATCGACCGGCTGCGCGACCTGGGCTATCCCGTGCAGGCGACCAAGGGCTCCGACGGCGGCTACCGGCTGGTCGCCGGCAAGGCCATGCCGCCCCTCGTGCTCGACGACGAGGAGGCCGTGGCCATCGCGGTCGGGCTGCGCGCCGGGGCGGGGCACGCGGTGGAGGGCCTGGACGAGGCGTCGGTACGGGCGCTGGCCAAGCTGGAGCAGGTGCTGCCGGGCCGGCTGCGCCACCGCGTGACCACACTCCAGGCCGCGACGACTCCCCTGACCAGCGGGGACGGGCCGAGCATCGCGCCGGAGACCCTGACCGTCATGGCCTCCACGGTGGCCGGGCACGAACGGCTGCGGTTCGCCTACCGGGCGGCCGACGGCACCGAGTCGCGACGCCTGACGGAGCCGTACCGGCTGGTGTCCACGGGCCGCCGCTGGTACCTGGTGGCGTACGACATCGACCGGGACGACTGGCGTACGTTCCGCGTCGACCGGGTGAGCGAGCCGTTCGCCACGGGGGCGCGGTTCGTGCCGCGCGAGCTGCCGACGGGGAACGCGGCGGAGTACCTGCGGCAGTCGATGCAACGGCAGCAGGAGTCCTACGACTTCGAGGTCACGTTCGCCGCGCCGGCCGACTTCGTCGCCGCCCGGCTGCCGAAGTGGCTCGGCACGCCCGAGCCGTTGGACGACCACAGCTGCCGGCTGCGCGGGTCCGTCGGGGACGCCGTGCAGTGGGTGGCGTTCCGGCTGGCGCTGCTGGAGTGCGACTTCGTGGTCCGGTCGCCGGAGGAACTCGTGCGGGCGGTGCGGGAGTTGGGGGCGCGGTTGAGCAGGGCGGCGGCCTCGGGCGCGGGGTAAGCATCCGGCGCCGGGCCGCTGTTCGGCTCCGTCAGGACTCCCAGGAAAGTCAGGCCCCCCAGGGGAAGTCCCGCAACGCCCCCAGATTCCGCAGCGCGAGTTCCGCCGGGCTCCCCGGGCCCTCCACCGGCCCGTCCCCTTCCGCCCAGCCCTCCAGGGCCGTGCGTACGGCGGCGCTCGCGACGGCGGCGGTGAAGCGCGGCTCGGGGGCGGCGGCAACGTTGTCGCCGCCCTGCGCAGCCGCCGTCCCGGTCCCCCGTTCCGCCAGCACCTCCCCCAGCGTCCGCTCCGACGCCTGGCACACCTCCGCCCACACCCTGCGCAGGGACGGGTTCGCCTCGGCGAGGCGCAGGAGTGTGCGGACCCACTCCCAGGAGGACGCCGAGACGCCGACGCCCGGGGTGAGGGTGTGCCGCACCCCGTGCTCCAGCGCCCGGAGCACGCTCGCGTCGGCGGGTGCCGCGCGTACCGCCTCCACCCAGCGCTGGGCGCCGGCCGCGTAGAGCGGGGCGACGGCCTCCTCCTTGGTGGCGAAGTACCGGTAGAAGGTGCGCGGGGCGATGCCGGCGGCCTGGGCGATGTCCTCCGCGCGGGTGGCGCGCAGGCCGTGCCGTACGAAGAGGCCGGCCGCGGCCCGGGCGATCTCCATACGCGTCTCGGCCTTCCGCCGCTCGGTCAGCGAGGCCTGAGGAGGGGTCGGGGTGGTGCTGCTCACGCCCGGCAGGCTATGCCCATGTGACACAATCTGCCATCTGGCGGGCCACCCCGTGGTTCAGGTACGGGGTGGCCCGCCCTCCAACCCCGCCCTCCACTTCCCCGCTCACGCGAAGAGCCGGGTTCCCCCTCACGAAGAGAGCCGGGCCCCGGCGCCCGGGGGGAAGGACGCCGAAGCCCGGCTTTGGGAGAGTCCCGGCGCCGGGGGGAGTGCGACGGGACTTGGCTCTGGGGGCCAGGGGCGCGGCCCCGGCCCGAACTGGTGGGCCCGGAAGTCTTGTTCCCGGTGCCCCGCGGGTTGAAGCGGCGTTACATCGCCATGTTTGCGCGGTCTTTCGCCACCCGGCGTACGCGGCGACCCCCCGGGCGCACACCGGCCGTCACCGACAGCCCCTGGGACAACACCCACGGGCTTCGGGACGAGCCGTACGCCCGGACGCCCCACCGGCTGACACCGACACCGGTGAACACCGGCACCGGCGTCACGCCGCCGCGTCGAACCCGGTGCTGCGCGCCAGCTTCTTCAGCTCCAGCAGCGCGTGCTTCTCGATCTGCCGGATGCGCTCACGGGTCAGGCCGTGCTCCTTGCCGACCTCGGTCAGCGTGCGCTCCCGGCCGTCCTCGATGCCGTAGCGCATCTTGATGATCGAGGCCGTGCGCTGGTCGAGGCGGCCGATGAGGTCGTCGAGCTCCTCGCTGCGCAGCAGCGTGAGCACCGACTGCTCGGGCGACACCGCCGAGGTGTCCTCCAGGAGGTCGCCGAACTGGGTCTCGCCCTCGTCGTCCACCGACATGTTCAGCGAGACCGGGTCGCGGGCCCAGTCGAGCACGTCGGTGACGCGCTCCGGCGTCGAGCCGAGCTCGGCGGCGATCTCCGCGGGCTCCGGGTCGCGCCCGTGCTCGCGGTTGAACTCGCGCTGCACCCGCCGGATCCGGCCGAGCTCCTCCACGAGGTGGACGGGCAGGCGGATCGTACGGGACTGGTCGGCTATGGAGCGGGTGATGGCCTGGCGGATCCACCACGTCGCGTACGTGGAGAACTTGAAGCCCTTGCGGTAGTCGAACTTCTCGACCGCGCGCACCAGGCCGGCGTTGCCCTCCTGGATCAGGTCCAGCAGCGGCAGACCGCTGCGGGGGTAGCGGCGGGCGACGGCGACGACCAGGCGCAGGTTGGAGCGGATGAAGACGTCCTTGGCCCGCTCCGCGTCGGCGACGAGGGCTTCGAGCTCCTCACGGGTGGCGTCCGCCTTGGTCTCCTCGTACCCGTCGAGGACCTGCCGCGCGAACACACCCGCTTCGATGACCTGGGACAGCTCGACTTCCTTGGCGGCGTCGAGCAGCGGTGTGCGCGCGATCTCGTCGAGGTACATGCCGACCAGGTCGCGATCGGCGATCTCGCCGCCATGGGCGCGAACACTGCTTGCCGCGTCGGCCGTCTCGCCGGTGGCGGACTGACGACGGGCGACGGCACGGGTTGCCATGCGTGCTCCCTTGCGATGGTGAGGTCAGCGGGTGGTCCTTCGGACGCTGGACTCCGTCTCCGGGACTCTCCGGACTCTCCTCGGGTGCCCTGCATCCGATGGAAACAACGACTGGAATCAGGACAGAATTCCCAACCTGCCCCTCAATTTTTCGGATCATGCAGTACCCTGTCGGACCCCATGAGGAGGCGCGGTGCCGACGGAACGTACAGAGGTGCAGGTCAGGCCAGGAGTCGAGGGTGACCTCGAAGCTCTCACAGCCCTCTACAACCACTATGTACGTGAGACAGCGATCACATTCGATACCGCGATCTTCACTCCGGAAGAGCGCCGCCCTTGGCTGCTCTCCCACCCTGAAGACGGGCCGTACCGCCTGATGGTTGCCACGGCGCCGGACTCACAGGAGATTCTGGGCTACGCCACATCCAGCCCCTTCCGGGCGAAGCCCGCCTACGCGACCTCCGTGGAGACGACGGTGTACGTCGTCCCGGACGCCGGCCGCCGGGGGGTCGGCACCCTCCTCTACAAGGCCCTCTTCGAGGCCCTGTCCGGCGAGGACCTGCACCGCGCCTACGCGGGCATAGCGCAGCCGAACGAGGCGTCGGCCCGGCTGCACGAACGCTTCGGCTTCCGGTACGTCGGCACGTACCGGGAGGTCGGCCGCAAGTTCGGCCGCTACTGGGACGTGGCCTGGTACGAAAAGGACCTGTAGACCCGGTTGCCCAGGGCGGCCTCAGCCGAACTGCACCGACCGCTTCGCCAGCCCCATCCAGAAGCCGTCGATCACCGACTTCTGCAGGTCCAGCTCACCGGCGGCGTCGGCCGCGCCCATGGTCACGAACAGCGGGGCGAAGTGCTCCGTGCGGGGGTGGGCGAGCTGCCCCGCGGGCGACTTGCGGGTGAAGTCCAGCAGGGCGTCCACGTCCCGCCCCTCCAGCGCCCGCCGGCCCCAGTCGTCGAACTCCGCCGACCAGGCGGGGATGCCGCCCTGCCGGAGCGCGGCCAGGTTGTGGGTGAAGAAGCCGGAGCCGACGATGAGCACGCCCTCGTCCCGCAAGGGGGCGAGCCTGCGGCCGATCTCCATGAGCCGGACCGGGTCGAGCGTCGGCATGGAGACCTGGAGGACCGGAATGTCGGCCTCCGGGTACATCTCGACCAGCGGGACGTACGCGCCGTGGTCGAGGCCGCGGTCGGGGACGTCCTGGACGGGAATCCCGGGGGCGCGCAGCAGCTTCCGTACCGACTCGGCGAGCTCCGGTGCGCCGGGGGCCTCGTAGGTCACCCGGTAGTAGTGCTCCGGGAAGCCCCAGAAGTCGTAGACGAGCGGGACGGTCTCGGTGGCGCCGATGGCGAGCGGGGCCTCCTCCCAGTGGGCGGAGACCATCAGGATCGCCCGGGGGCGGGGCAGGCCGGCCGACCAGGCGGCCAGCTCACCGGGCCAGACCGGGTCGTCCGCCAGCGGCGGGGCGCCGTGGCTCAGGTACAGAGCGGGCATGCGCTCCTGGGTGGCGGCGGACATGCTGCGGCTCCTTCCAAAACATGGTTCCCTAACAAAACTGTACGGGGCATTTGTTTAAAGTTCAAGGAGGGGCCACGTAGAGTGGAAGACATGAAGGCACCCGCATCCGCACCGACACCAGGCTCCGTGGCGGAGCCTCCGGAACCGCGCTGGCTCACCCAGGACGAGCAGCGCGTATGGCGCTCGTTCATGGAGGGCGTCACCCTTCTCGACGACCACCTCGACCGTCAGCTCCAGCGCGACGCGGGCATGCCGCACGTCTACTACGGTCTTCTGGTGAAGCTCGCCGAGGCGCCGAGGCGGCGGCTGCGGATGACGGAGCTCGCCATGCTGGCGAAGATCACCCGCTCCCGCCTCTCGCACGCCATCGCGCGCCTGGAGAAGAACGGCTGGGTGCACCGCGAGGACTGCCCCGACGACAAGCGCGGCCAGTTCGCCGTGCTCACGGACGAGGGCTACGAGGTGCTGCGGCAGACCGCGCCGGGCCATGTGGAGGCCGTACGGCAGGCGGTCTTCGACCGGCTCACCCCGGAACAGCAGAAGTCCCTCGGCGAGATCATGCGGATCATCGCCGAGGGACTTCAGCCGGCCGAAGCCGGTGCGGACCTGCCCTGGCTCCGCTGAGCCTGGGCAGGTCCTGGAATCCGTAGGTACGGGGCGTCCCCTTCCCCGTACCTACGGAGGGCCCGAAGGGGTGTTTCCGGGTACGGCCGTCAGTGGGCGACGACCGGGACCTGCACCTCGTCCGCCACGCCCTCGCCGGAACCGGAGCCGGTCACGGTGGCGCTGCCGGGCCGGCCCGCGTTGACGAAGGTCAGGGCGATCCCGGCGGCCACGACGAGGATGCCGACGGCGAACCAGATGGCGCTCGTGTAGCCCTCGACCATGCCCTCCAGCTGGACCAGCTGCTGCTGGGACCGGCTGCCGGCCCCGGCGATGTGGTCCGCGATGTAGGACGTGGTGGCCGAGGCGGCGATCGTGTTCAGCAGAGCCGTACCGATCGCGCCGCCCACCTGCTGCGAGGTGTTGACCATCGCGGAGGCGACACCGGCGTCCCGCGGCTCGACGCCCTGGGTGGCCAGGGACATGGCCGGCATGAACGCCGTACCCATACCGAGGCCGAGCAGCAGCATCGCCGGCAGCAGCAGGGCGGCGTACGAGGAACCGATCTCCAGCCGGGTCAGCAGCAGCATGCCGAGCGCGGCGACCAGGAAGCCGGGGCCCATCAGCAGACGCGGCGCGACCCGGGTCATCAGGCGGGTGCCGATCTGGGTGGAGCCCGTGATCATGCCCGCGATCATGGGCAGGAAGGCGAACCCGGTCTTGACCGGCGAGTACCCCTTCACGATCTGGAGGTAGTAGGTCAGGAAGAGGAACAGGCCGAACATCGCGATGATCGCGAGGCCGAGGGAGAGGTAGATGCCGCCGCGGTTGCGCTCGGTGATCACGCGCAGCGGCAGCAGCGGGGCCTTCACCCTGGACTCGACGACCACGAAGGTCGCGAGCAGGACGACCGAGGCCACGAACATGCCGACGGTCACGGAGTCGCTCCAGCCAGCCGACTCGGCGCGGGTGAAGCCGTAGACGAGGGCGACCAGGCCGAGGGTGGACAGGATGACGCCCGGGATGTCGAGCGGGGAGCGGTTGCGGCCGCCCTCCGGCTCACGGATGACGAAGTACGCACCGGCCGCGGCGACGATGGCGAACGGGATGTTCACGAAGAACGTCCAGCGCCAGTCCAGGTACTCGGTGAGGAAGCCGCCCAGGATCAGGCCGACGGCGCCGCCGCCACCGGCGATCGCACCGTAGATGCCGAACGCCTTGGCGCGCTCCTTGGCGTCGGTGAACATCACGGCGAGCAGGGAGAGCGCGGCGGGCGCGAGCAGGGCACCGAAGACGCCCTGGAGGGCGCGGGCGCCGAACATCATCGCCTCGTTGGTGGCCGCGCCGCCGAGCGCGGAGGCCACGGCGAAGCCGCCCAGGCCGACGACGAAGGCCTTTTTGCGGCCCCACAGGTCGGCTATCCGGCCGCCGAACAGGAGCAGACCGCCGAAGGCGAGCGCGTACGCCGTGACGACCCACTGCCGGTTGCCGTCGGAGATGCCCAGGTCCTGCTGGGCCGAGGGCAGGGCGATGTTCACGATGGTGGCGTCCAGGACGACCATCAGCTGGGCCAGCGCGATGAACACGAGCGCTTTCCAGCGGCCGGCGTCCGGCGTGGCCGCCGGAGCGCCGAGTGCCTTTGAGGCTGTTTCAGACATGGGGATACCCACTTCGGGACAAGATGACGGAAAAAACGGAAAAAAGGTGTCGCTGAGGGACGACTCGACGACCGGCGTGGCCGTGAGTTCTGGGTGTGGTGACTGGGGTGGCGCCGGGATCTAATCGGTCAGGATTGGCGGAGATCCTCCATGGTCACTGCCGTACCCGGCAGGGTGGACCGGGCCGGGGCCCGCAGTCCGTCCAGGAACAGCTGAAGATGACGGTGTACGAAGGGGTCGGCACTGAGGCACGCCGTGCCGGCCGGGGGCCGGCTGAGCTGGGCCACGGCGACCATCAGGTCACCGACGCCGACGTCGGGGCGGAGCTGGCCGGCCACCTTGGCGCGGTTCATGACCGTCTCGAGGATCCGCTCCACGCGCTCGCGCGCCGCTTCGAGATCGGGGTGGTTCTTGTCGAACGTGGACGAGACCATGGGGCACAGCGCGCTGATCCGCTCGTCGGCGGAGATGTGCACGAAGCGCTCCAGGGCCTCGAACGCGTCCCCCGTCTCCGAGAGCGCGCGCTCGGCCGCCGCGCCCGTACGGTCCAGTACGGAGCAGACGACCTCGCGCACGAGCGCGTCGCGGTCCGGGAAGTTGCGGTACACCGTGGCGTTGCCGACGCCGGCCCGGCGGGCGATCTCGTCGAGCGGCACCTCGGGGCCGTGCTCGACGAACATCTCCCGGGCGGCGGTGACGATCCGCTCCCGGTTGCGCAGGGCGTCGGCACGGGGCCGGGGCGCCTTGCGCGGTGCGGGGGTGGCGGTCTGCACGGTGTACTCCTGGGTGAGGTGCTCTGGTGTGACGATCCGGGGAGAGGCTCCCCGTTTCAGTCGGACACATGGCTAAACGGGGACCGGGTCCCCGGTATTTCCCGCACCTGGACTTTTTGTTTGTGACCTGGCTCACAAACTCGGTGTGGTCGCGGCTTGCCGCGACCGACACGGCCGCCACCGCCGTCACCGCCGCCACCGCGCCACCGCGCCACCGCCGCTACTGACGGGAAACCCACGATCGGTCTCCTCCAACGGGCGTCCCCCCACCCCGCGACGCAGGGTGATCGCAAGGGCGCAGCCGGAGACCGGAGGCTGCCGTGGCGCGGGAGGTCCCTTGCAGGTCCCTGGCATGCAGCCGCAGCCGCAGCCCCGGCGACCCCGTTCGGACGCCTCGGGGCCGCCCGGCCGCCGGATACCCCGGCGGCGTCTGGCCGCTCTCGCCTGCGTGACCGCCCTGACCTTCACGGTCAGCACCTCGGCCGGCACGGGCCACCTCGCCCCGGGCGCCACCACGGCCGGAGCCGGCCCGATCGTCCTGTCCCGCAGCTCCGCGCACGGCCCCTGCCTGATCCGCGGCGCCCCTGAGGTCCAGATGTCCGAGGGCATCCCCACCAGCGCCGGCTACGCCCGCTCCACCGGCACCGTCCGCGCCCTCACCCTGATGATCGACTTCTCCGACGCCCCCGGCGAGGGCAAGGCCCTGGACCGCTTCCGGGAGTTCTTCCCGCAGACCCGGCACTGGTTCCGCACCAGCTCCTACGGCCGCCTCGACTACCGGCCCGCGCTCCCGGTCCGGGAGTGGCTGCGGATGCCGAAGTCCTTCCGCGAGTACGGCATAGAGCGCGGCGCCCCCTTCGACCCCGGCTACCGCGCGCTGGTCCAGGACCTCGTGGCCGTGGCCGACCCGAAGGTGGACTTCCGCGCATACGACCTGCTGAACGTACTGGTCACCCCGAACGCCGGCCCCTCCGCCCTCGACACAGTCCTCTCGGTCACCTTCGCCGGCAACCCCGAGGCGCCGACGGCCGACGGCAAACCCGTGGCCAACGCCTCCTTCGTCTACTCCCGCCAGGACGACGGCTCCGGCTCCTACGACCGCACCGGCTACCGCGTCCTCCCCCACGAGAACGGCCACGTCTTCGGCCTGCCCGACCTGTACACCGCGGAGGGCGGGGGCGCGGTCGGCCACTGGGACATCATGAGCGAGGACTGGGGCGCCAACAACGACCTCCTCGGCTGGCACAAGTGGAAACTGGGCTGGCTCGACGCCGCGCAGGTGCACTGCGTAGCGGACCCCGGCACCACGGAGTTCACCCTGACGCCGCTGGCCCGCACGGGCGGCTCCAAGCTGGTCGTCGTACCCCTGGACAGCGGAACCGGCTACGCCGTCGAACTGCGCACCCGCGCCGGCAACGACGAGGCGGTGTGCCGCCCGGGCATCCTGATCTACAAGGTCGACGCCGCGGTGGACACGGGCATGGGCCCGATCACCGTCCAGGACTCCCGCCGCGACAGCGGCGGCTGCACACGCGCGCCGAACGTCCACTCCGAGTTGTCCGACGCACCGTTCGCGCCCGGGGAGACGTTCAGGGATCCGCGGACGGGGGTCGTGATCAAGGTGGTGGGGGCGGAGCCGTCGGGGGACTACCGGGTGCGGGTGACGCGGGGGCCGATAGCGGCAGGTAGCAGGAGGTAGGGGCCCGGCGGGGGTCGGCCCGGCGGGGGGCGATCAGCACGCAGGCGTCGGGCGGATTCCGGGTTCCGGATTACGGTAGGCGTGCCGCGACTGCCGCGACCGCCGTACCGGAGAGCCGATGCCAGCGAAGCCCACGAACGACGCCCACGAGGGGACCGGGACCGGGGTGCCCACCGAGGCGGTCACGCCGCTGATCCGCGGCATCGCGGTCCTTCGGGAGCTGACGGAGTCGAACGGCACCCTGAGCCTCAGCGCCCTCGAACGAGCCACCGGCCTCGCCCGCTCCACGGTCGACCGCATCACGGCCACGCTCGCCCTCATGGACTACGTCCGCGTGGACGGCAGGGACGTGCACCTGGCCCCCCGCCTGATGGAACTGGGCAACGCCTACCTCTCCGCACTGCGCCTCCCCGCCCTCCTCTCCGCCCGGGCGGACGCCCTGGCCGACGAACTGGACGAGTCGGTCTCCCTCGCGGTCGCCGACCGCGACGGCATCCGCTTCATCCACCAGGCGACCCGCCGCCGCGCCATGTCCCTCAGCTTCCGCATCGGCGACCTGCTTCCCGTCGAACGCACCGCACCGGGCCCGCTGTTCGCGACGGAGTGGACGGACACCGACTGGCAGCACTGGCGCGACCGCAGGGCGTCGGACCCGAGGGACCTGTCCTTCACGGCCGTACCGCCGCGCACGTACGGAGCGGACGCACGGGACGACGAGACCTTCGTCAGCCGCACGGAAGAGGCCGCCGCGAACGGCTGGGCCCTGGACGACCAGCTGATCGAACCGGGCCTGGTGGCGGTCTCGGTACCGGTCCGGTCCCCGCACGCAGGCGACAGCCGGGAGATCGCGTGCGTGGCGAGCGTGGTCAGCCACACGAGCCGGCACACCGCGCACGACCTGCGCACCACCCTGCTGCCGAGGTTGCGGTCGGCGGTGACGGAGATGGAACGCGAACTGCACCGCACACCGCCCCCGGAGCCCGGCCCGCCCCCCTCGAACCTGGCGCTCTGGACGGGCGCGTCCAAGCAGCAGTTGGGCCGCGACTTCATCGAGTCCCTGGCACGGGGCCTGACGGTCCTCACGGCCTTCGGCGAGGGCAGGCCGGAGCTGACCCTCACGCAGGTGGCCCAGGCGACGGGACTGGCCCGGGCGACGGCCCGCCGAGCCCTGATCACCTACGAACACCTGGGCCTGGTCGCGACCCCGGACCCCCGCGCCTTCACCCTCACCCCCCGGGTCCTCTCCCTGGGCTTCCCGCCCCTCTCCCGCCTGTCCCTCCCCGAGATCGCCCAGCCACACCTGTCCGATCTGACGTCCCGCATCCACGAGTCGACGTCACTGGCGGTGCTCTCGGACTCGGGCGAGGAGATCCAGTACACGGCCAGGGTGGCGACGGCCCGCGTGATGAGCGTGAACATCACGGTGGGCACGCGCCGGCCGGCGTACGCGACGGCCCCGGGCCGAGTCCTGCTGGCAGACACACGCACGAGCCACGAACAACTCGACCTGCCCTCGATCCACTCCCAGGGCTACGCCCTGGTCGACGAGGAACTGGAAGAGGGCCTCCGCTCCCTCGCGGTCCCGATCCGCGACCGGTCCGGAAGGGTGGTGGCCGCCCTGAACACAGCGATGCACGCGAGCCGCCACACCCGCCGCGCATGCGTGACGGACCTCCTACCGGAACTGACGTCAACAGCCACCCGCATCGAGGCGGACCTCCACACCGCCGGCCGCTTCACTCACGTCCCCCTGACCTGACCCCCACACCCGCCCGACCCGTATCCGGTACGCTGACGCCTGTGGTCCTCCCAGACCACAGGCAGGCCGCTGCTTGCGTCCGATGCCACTGCCTTCGTAGCTCAGGGGATAGAGCACCGCTCTCCTAAAGCGGGTGTCGCAGGTTCGAATCCTGCCGGGGGCACCAGCACAAAGGCCCCGGACCGATCATGGTCCAGGGCCTTTGACGGCACCAATTGACGGCAACCGGCGTGATGTCTACTCGTCGGCGCTCGCTCTCTGGTGTGACCAGCTCGATACCTCGCACACGGCGTAGCCAGCGCGCCAGAACAACAAGGCAGCACCAGCGATGCCACACGGCTCCCAGACGTCCGTAGCTAGCGCAGCCAGGCCGCCGTCGCCGACGATGTAAACCGCTTGTGCACCCACCACCGAGGTGATGAATGTGTTGGTGCGCGAGGGTAGTCGAAGCAGCCAATCCACTGGCCGCCACGCTGGCTGGCCGAAGTCATGAAGCCGCATACGGATGGCCGCGATGAGGAAGCCCGCAGCAAGCATCGCCTGACGGGCGTGCAAGGACGCCGCTCGCCCTTCCAGTGCACCACTCAGTACCGAAATCCACTCGTCGCGGAGATGCGGCCGAGCAGGTCCTGCAAGGCGAGCAGCGAAGTCAACTACGGACCGCGTTCCTCGGGACGGGCTCGATGCGACATCAGGTGGTGTGACATCCATGTCTCGGACGCGGAGGAGCCCACGTTCGGCGTCAAATTGCAACGTGATAACGAGACGCATGCAGTTATCTTCGGTACGCCTCAGAGTCACGACGTCATGGCTGCTCAGCTTCAGAAACTGAGGGTCACCTCGAAGCCGATCAAGGAGCTTCACCACCGAGCGCAGCTCATCCGGGCCGAGGTAGGCAGCACCTTCCCGCGCCGATCCTGACCATGCGAGCCGCAAACGAGCAGGTACCTCACTCACAAGGCGCCCCTCGTCAGGCCGAGTCCGAAGCGGTGCGCCCTTCGCCTCTGTAGCGCCTCTATAGCCTGTCTGCGACCGGTGCCGGTGAGTTCGTAGAAGCGACGCGCTGGGCGCCCAGGGTGAGGACCAGCCCCTTGGTAGCTGGTGACCCAGCCGCGCCGGCGCTGCGTCTGCTGACGCACGTGCAGCACCCGGTTGTCGAGGTCGACGTCCGACCAGCGCAGCCCTACCAACTCCCCGCGCCGCAAGCCCATGGCGATGGCCAGGACGAACGCGTCATACAGCGGGTCTCGCCGTGCGGCCTCCAGGAACGTCAGCGTCTCCTCCAGGGACCACGGACTGATCTCGCGTTGCTTCACCCGGGGGGTTCCACGAGCGATGCGACGTTCCGCGTGATGAGTTCCTCGCGCACGGCCGCCGTGAGCGCCGTACGGAGCACACGGTGTGCTTCCTTCGCGGTCGCGGCCGTGCTGGCGCTCTGCATGCGCGTGGTGAAGCGGCGCACGTCGGCGACGCTGAGCGACTCCAGCCGCTTGGTCCCCAGCAGAGGGACCAGGTAGCGGCGCACGTGCATCTCGTACTTGTCGTACGTGCTCAGCTTGCGGCGCGGTTCGACGTACTGCGCCAGCCAGTACGGCAGCCACTCGGAGAGCTTGGCGGAGCGGGTCGGCGTCGGAATGCCCTGCCGTGCCCGGCGCACCAGTTCCTGACGCTTCTCGTCGCACTCCTCCCACGTGTTGCCGTACACCGTTTTGCGAGCGCGGGTGCCGTCAGACCGTGAGCCGTATGACGGCGCCGGCCGCCGTCGCTCAGGCTCACGGTCTGCCGGAAGGTGCGGAGGTCTACGCACGTGCACGTGTGGTCAAGGAGGGCTCGCAACCGACGCACACCCTGACGAGCTACTACCGTCCCGAACACGTGGAAGGAACGCGCATCGTCGACCCGGCGCCGGGGCCCGCCGGCCGGGGCGGTGGCTTCCGTGTCCTGTATGACGCCGGGTACGAGATTGACCACATGCAGGAGACGCTGTTCGCGCGTATCCCCACGGCAGACGAAGTCCAGCTTCTCCAGCTCGCGCCGGGTGAGTGGGTGGTGGAGCTGCATCGGACGACGTACACGGCCGACGGCACCGTAGTGGAATTCGCGATCGGCGTTCACGCGGCGACGCGCTTCTCCTGGACGTACGACTTCAAGGTCCCCGACTCAGCGAAAGCGGAGGGCGAAAGTAAGTGATCTCAGCACAGGTATGGGCCGACGCTCAACGGCTCTGGGACTTCCAGCAGATGGGCCATGACCCGCGCCCATGCTCTGTCGCGATCGGACTCGGCAGTCACGACCTCGGAGTCGCGGCCACAACCGCTGACCTCTACCACCGGGGCATGATGCCGCTGATCGTCTTCACTGGGGCGACCAGCCGCACCACACGCGACCGCATGCCGCGTGGCGAGGCTGAGCACTACCGCGAGCGGGCGACCGAGCTGGGGGTGTCAGCTGATGCCATCCTGGTTGAGCCACGGGCCCGAAACACGGGAGAGAACATCCGCTTCTCTCGCGCACTGCTCGAAGAGCACCGGGCCTCAGTGTCGTCCGTCCTGCTGGTCAGCAAGCCGTACGAGGAACGACGGGCCTACGCGACCGCCCGCAAGCTGTGGCCCGAAGTCGAGTGGGTCAGCGCATCCACTCCCATGACCCTGGCTGACTACGTCGAATCGATAGGAGACGCTCGCTTGGTCATTGACATGTTGGCGGGCGCGCAGCAGCGCCTCATAATCTACCCGCAACAGGGATTCATGATCGAGCAGCACATCCCCGATGACGTGGTCGCAGCGTACGAGCGCCTGCGCGATGCCGGATTCACGAGCCGCCTCGTGCAGGCTTGAGTGTCCTGTCACTCTTGAGCCTAAACTTTCTTCTGAGGCTTCCCTGTTTGATGTGAATTCGCCGACTTGAAATTCTTTCGCCTGACATGAAGTTCCCACGTCGGCCTGAGTGTAAGCGGTACAAGAAGTGCAGCAACGGCGCATGACGCAATGAACAATTGCCATGCATAGAGGTCGGCGAATCCGGCATATGCACTGGCGCCTGCGAAGATCAAAGTGGAGAGGATGGTTGTAGCGGTTCGGCCAATCACGGTCTTGATGCCCTCTAGCGTGACAGCTGCTAGATAGAATGAGATATTCATAATAGCCAGGACGACAATGGAGAAAATCCACCAGCCTGACGGCCACGGCCGGGAATATATCACGACTGCAGCAATGAGCAGAGATGAGGTTAGCGCGTACGCGTCCCGCAGGAGGAAACTACGGGAAAGCTCCATGGTGTCTTTTCCGATATCTTGCCTCTTTTGCCTTATTGGCAAGGTGGCGAGTAGCCAGAAATAAGAGCTCAGGACTAGACCCAAGGCCACCCGGGGAATGGGCTCCAGCACAACGGGCTTACCATCATCGGGTGCAGCCACTGTCGTGGCTATAAGTACGGTCGACATCGCGAAGGCAAGAAGGGCTAGCGAGAACAAGGCTACCGCCTCGCTGGATCGATCACGCTTGAAGGCGGCCCGCGCCGCAAGGGCGTGGGACTCCCTTATTAGGCATCTTTCGTAGTGCTTTTGCAGCCTCCCGGGAGTATCCTCCCATTTCCTTTCCCACTCGCCGATAGAGAGTGCGGATATTTGCACGAAATATACGGGCGAGCAACCTTCTATTCGATTCCTCTCCCACAGGAAACGTGATTCCTCTTCTGACAAATTGATCGGTTGAGTTACCCCCGGTATGCTCAGCGGCGCCGTAAGCGCGGCCAGTAGTAGAATTACAGAAAGCGTCACACCTAGAAGGAAAATGGCCACCGATATGATAGTCAGGGGTAGCTGATAGGGGGGAATCTTGAAGTCTCGCGCCGTAAACTTGGCTGAGTTGAGAGACGCTAAGGCAAGTGTGGCCGCCGTAAGGAATGCAACCCCTGTCAGGAAACGCCCAATCTTCTCATCTTGATGCTTGGTGGCGTCGAGAGCTTGCATATGGCTCTCCTGGAGGAGGGCTATTTTATTAAGCGAGGCTTGGCGGTTTGTTTCGTTGAATGATGTCATTCCGTGATCCCCTTGCCGAATACCCATCCGGATGAGTGAGGTGGATCCCGCCTCCTTTCTCTTCTACTGGATGGGCGCATGGGCTGCATCTCCGTGCGCCCATACGGGTGAACCAGGGGTGCACTGTCGCTGTGACGGTTCTCGCTTGAGCAGTGCATGGCGAGCGGGAGCCTGCCCCCCCCCCGCTGTAGCAACCTCATGGGCCGAGTCGCTGGCTGGTGGGCCAGGTGTGGGCCAACGCGTCTCCTGCACGGACCGACGAACAAGTCGGTGGTGCTTGACGGCAGTCTTTGACGGCAACACCAGCACACGTTGCCGTACTGAGATGACCGGCCGCACACCATTCACGGGAGACTGGCAACCCTCACCGCCGACCAGCGGAACGCCCGGATGATCTCCTAAGAACTCGTAACACGATCTTGGTGACTGTGCTCGGGACATGGCGTTCGCTGGATTCATGCCCTACTCGGGGGACCCACCGGAGCTTCGGACCAGCCTGGCAGGGTTGCTCGCACTGGCGGCCTGATCGTCTCTGGGTGATGCGGCGTTTGCATCCGGTACGGTTCGCGGCATGACTGGCGCGTTCGATGCGGCCGAGGCTCTGGACGGCGGAATCTCCGACCGGGAGCGGGCGTGGGCTTTCATTCGCGTCTTCGCCGCTGCTTGGGGCGAGCCGCTGACCGAGGGCGACGGCACGCCAGCAGCGGAATTGGCGCGGGCCGAGGCGACACTCGGCCACTCCCTGCCGGCCGCGCTGCGCGAGGTCCACACGCTCCTGTGCGCGCGATTTGACCTGATAGGCAACCAGGATCCATTGCTGCCGCCCGCCGAGATGTTCGTGCATGACGAGTGCGGCGGTGTCCTCGTCTTCCGCAGCGAGAATCAGGGCTGTGCCTTTTGGGGGGTGCGCCTGCGCGACCTTGATCAGGACGATCCGCCGGTATTCGTCCAGGCGCGGCACGGATGGGTGCCGTTCTTGGACCGGGTCTCTCTGGCCTGCGTCGAGCTCGTACTGAGCGAGGCACTGTTCGGCGGTGGAGGTCGGCTGTACAACGCGTGCGAGCTGCCGACGGACCTGCTTGGTGCGGTGCCCGAACGCTTCCAGCGGGTCGCCCTGCCCGACTACCCGATGTGGACGGGTCCGGAGGACTTTCCAGTGCGCTGGTACTCCGCTCCGGGGCAGCTGCTACGCCAAGATGGCTTGGGCGTGCACAGCTGGCTGCACGTCCGGGGCCGGACCCGGGCCGACCTGGAGACGATCTGCAAGACCGTCCCCGGGCGCTGGGCCCTGGGATACACCGAGCCACTGCACGCCGAACCGCTGCCCTTCTGAACTCTCATGACGCGGGCCTGTTGAGACGTCGCCAGCAGATGAGGCTGCAGGCCAGGGATACGAATGCGTCGTGGAGTTCGGTGCGGCGTTCCCATCGGACAGCGAGCCTTTTGAAGTGGTGGAGCAGGGCCAAGGTCTGCTCGACGACGTAGCGGAGCTTGCCCATGCCCTGGATGTTCGGGGCACCTTTGCGGGAGATGACCGGCAGGATCCGGCGCTTGCGCAGCGCTTCCCGATTCACGTTGGAGTCGTAGCCCTTGTCACCGAGCAGAGCCTCGGGGCGTCTGCGAGGACGGCCGGGGCGGCCCGCGACCGGTGGGATGCCGTCGACCAGGGCGAGGGTCTGGGTGACGTCGTTGACGTTCGCCGCAGTCGTGACGACCTTGAGCGGAGTGCCGCGCCCGTCGCAGATCAAGTGGTGCTTGCTGCCCGTCTTCCGCCGGTCGACCGGCGACGGACCGGTGTCGGAGCCCCCTTTTTCGCGCGGACATGGGAGCCGTCCACGCAGGCCCTCGACCAGTCGAGGCGGCCGGCCGCGTTCAGTTCGACCAACAGGATCCGGTGCAACTGGTCGAAGACCCCTGCCCGCTGCCAACGCTCCAGGCGTCGCCAGCAGGTCTGCCCGGAGCCGAACCCCAGTTCCGGCGGGAGGAGTTGCCAGGCTATGTCGTTGTAGAGGACGTACAGGATGCCCTGCAGGCAGAGCCGGTCCTCCACCGGCCGTGGCCCCGGTGACCTCTCAGCCCAGGGTGGCAGCAGCGGCTCGATCAGGGCCCACAAGTCGTCGTCCACGATCCACGGCCGAGTACTCACGGCATCGCCAACGGCTAAATCGGCACATCGGGCACGCCCGACCAGGACATCCCACCAAGATCCTGTTACGAGCTCTAAAGCGGGTGTCGCAGGTTCGAATCCTGCCGGGGGCACAGAGCTAAGGGCCAGCTCAGGAGGGGTTTCCTACGAGGCTGGCCCTTCGTCGTGTCCGGGTCGTGCCATACGCGTGCCACTAAGAGGTCATCTCATTTGGGTGGTCTGCGGTAGCAGATAAGGGTGCAGGCGATGGCGGTGAAGGCTAGGAAGTGTTCGGCCTTGCGTTCGTAGCGGCGGTGGAGGCGGCAGCCAGCCAGCCAGGACATAGTGCGCTCGATCGTCCAGCGGTGTCGGCCCAGCCGTGTGCGGGATTCACTGCCTTTACGAGCGATGCGGTGCCGGATACCGCGTTGGGAACGGATCGGCGGAATCCCTCCCACGAGCGACTTGAGCGTCTGGCTGTCGTGCAGGTTCGCCCCAGAGATGGCGATTGAGAGGGGCAGACCGGTCCGCTCGGTGATCAAGTGGATCTTCGAGCCCTTCTTGCCCCGGTCTACTGGGTTTGGACCTGTTAGTTCCCCCACTTTCAGAGCACGCATGTTCACCGAGTCGATCGCGCACCGGGGGCCAGTCGAGATCTCCGCACTGCCCCAACTCGTCGAGGATGAGGCGATAGAGCTTCGCCCAGACCCGGGCTGCGGTCCATTCGGTGAAACGGCGGTGTGCCGTTGGTCCCGACGGGCCGAAGACCGACGGTAGTTGCCGCCAAGTGCAGCCGGTCGTGGCCACGAAGATGATCGCTGCCAACGTTTCGCGGTCGCCGTGGCGGCGCCGCCCACCGCCCTGCCGCCGTGGCGGCGCAGTCGGCACAACCCGTTGGAAGAGCTTCCACAATCCATAAGGGACCAAGCGCTCCACGGTCATCGCGATTGCAACCTATGGCATGCGGGACGCCTGCTCAGCCACACGCTCCAGCCGGCTTCGGTAGTCCTCCCACCACGCCGTGTCGCCCGGCGGCATGCTCGCATTGTCCTCGTTCATGCCCACGGCCCCATCGATGAGCTCCCGGACGATATCGGCGTGTCCTGCGTGTCGTTGAGTGTCGGCGGTCACGCGAACCAGGACGTGGTGCAGCGTCACCTCGTTGCCGTCGCTCGGCCACCACGGCACCCTGCCGATCGCGTCCAGCGGCAGCGCGTCGATCGTCGCGTCCGAGTGTGCCCACGACCGGCGGTAGCGCTCGACGATGTTCTCGCGCGACTCCTCAGCGGTGGCCCACATGTGCGCGTTGGGGTCGGTTCCTTCTCCGAACCAGGGCTGCTCGCCGGACGGCCGGCCGAACGTGTCACCCAGGTAGCCCAGCTCGACGCAGGCCGCGTGTTTGACCAAGCCCAGAAGGTTGGTGCCGGTCGACGTCAGCGGGCGGCGGATGTCGTACTCCGACAGACCTGTGAGCTTCCACAGCAGGACATCGCGGGCGCCCTGCAGGTACATCCGGAGGTCGGCCTTGGGATCAGAGGCGGTCATGACGGCAGTCTGCTCCTCGCGCGATCTTCCTGCACTGTCTTTTCCCAGCGCAGGGCCCCCGGCGCGTCCCCGTCTTCAGTGGCATCGCCGAAGCTCTCATCGGCTTTCGGCACCAGCGCATGTGAGATCACCGATCAGCCGCACATGGCCACTTCGGTCAGCGGCAACTGGCCATCCGTGTCCTGGAATCAGGGTCTTGCTCATGACACGCCAGACTTGTGATCATGGAGTGTGGTGATCGCGGAGGAGAACGAAGGCCAGGGCGAGCGAGAGACGGACCGGTGGCCGGACATACCCGGCGACACAGCGTTCACCATCAAGATTCCAGAGGCTGATCCGCTGGTCCGGGCCGAATTCCCCGCCCATGTCACTGTGCTCTACCCGTTCGTGCACGAGAGCCGCATAGACGCCCAGGTCCACCGTGAACTGTCCGGCCTCTTCGCCAAGCACGATTCATTCGTTTTGACGTTTGCCGAATTCGACCGCTACCCAGGTGTGCTCTACCTCGACCCGCGGCCGCATGACCCGGTCAAGTCGCTTACCGTGGACCTCACTCAGCGCTGGCCCGAACTGGTGCCGTACCGAGGGCTCTTCGGCGCTGGGCTCGACCCCCATCTGACGGTCGCGAATGGTGAGGGCCCTGCGACCCAGGACGCAGCGTACGACGCGTTACAGGCCGAACTCGCGCCCCTGCTGCCGCTGCGCTGCCACGTCCACGCGGTCCAACTCATCGTCTGGGACGGCGAACGCTGGCGGGACCGAATCGAGTACCCGCTTGCGCGTGCGTCCACGCCTGGACGGGCCGGACCTCACCAAATGAGATGACCTCTAATGCCACATGGGTGCCACATCCCTGAGCCGGAGGCCCCTCCCCGCCGGCACGAATCATGGCCCCGAGTCGATCGGCGATGGTCCGGTCCCGGTCGCTGGTCATGTGCTGGTAGATCAGCGCTGCCCGAGAGCTGCTGTGCCCCACGCGCGTCATCAATTCCCGCGTGCTTGCCCCGGCCGTGGAGGCCAGAGTGTTGCCTGTGTGCCGCAGATCGTGGAAGTGCAATTCGACCGTGATGCCCGCTGTCTTCCGGTCCTTGACCCAGTCGTCGCGGAAGTTGCTCCGCCGCAACTGCCCGCCCTGCGGCCCGACGAGGCCGAGAGCTCACCGACGGGCCATCAGCGATGCTGATGGCCCGTCACAAATGTTGTAATCAGTGGTCGTTGAGGAATTGGAAGTGGTAAGAGCCCGAATTATCCGAGGGCTCATGCGAGACTATGACGTCGAATTTGTGGTTTTCCGCGAGGTTGTACTTGCCGCCGTCCGAGGCGTCCCGGTAGCTGCACTTACCGTCGTTCTTCGTGTCGGTGAGGCTGTACAGGAGGTCACCGCTGTCGTAGTCGAAGACGTTCACCCACGCCTTCTTGCCGTCGCCCTTGGTGTCACAGACCCTGAGGTAGTCGCCGCGCTCCTCGATGTAGGCCGCCGCGTGCTTACCCCTGTCGTACAGCGGTCCGTGGTCCCAGTCCACCGCCTGCGCCGAGCCCGGCACCATGGCCACCGTGACAGCGCCCATGGCCAGTGCGGACATTCCGCCCTGAACGATTCGCTTGATGCCCAATTCAATCTCCGTAGCTTTGTGGTGAGTAGCGGTCAGAGTCGCATGAGGCTAACAGTGGATGTCGGGCACCGGCCGCCCGTGCCAGACGCGTGCCAGATCGTGCGGGGAACCACGGGGAACACCGGGGACAGGCTCGGCGAGCGGTCGGACGCCAGCAGCGCTCCCGTGCAGGTCAGCCGAGCAACCGCCCGTAGATCACCTCAGCTTCCCAAGCTGGGGGTCCGATCACTCACTACAACCGTGGAATCTCAAGCTCATCCACCAGAGCCGAGTTGCACGCCAGCAGGACATCGAGGCCCGCCAGCAGAAGGCCGGCGCAGTCCTGCGATTCGGCCGAAACGATCAGCAAGTGCCATGACCGCGTGACGAGGTGGTCGTGCCATAGCCCTGCAACTCCTACGGCCATGAGCCGCAACCGGTGCCAGACGGCTGGCGGGCTCCGATCCGTCCCACGCGCAGGCATCTCGACTCTACCCAGCACTTCGGCGGAAGTCGCACATAGATGCAAGAACTCATGCATCTACGCAGGTCAAAGGCACTATCAGTGCGTAGGTTCTTGCAGTACAGGTTTACGTAACTCGATGCAATAACCCTCCAGCCGGCTCGCATCAGAGCGCGCCGATCTGCATGCTGCACACATGCCCATGGGACGTTGCGACCGCGACGTCGCCTCCGTCACCAAGAAGGAGCGTTTGTGAGCTCTACGTTTGACCAGTCACCCCGGTACATGCCTTGCGTTGACGCTGGCCGTACGGGAGTGCGCCAACTCGTCCCCGACCTAGTGCTGGTCGTGGTTGTGGTCCTCATCCTGGTTGGCACACCTGCGGGTGACGTCACCGCGCTTCTGGCTGCAGCAAGCTTCCTGATCACTCAGTTAAGTCCCAACCTCCGTCGTGCGGCTTGAAGGGGGTCTCGCGGTGGCCCGTCCTGAGAAGCCGTTACCTGAAGGTAACGATCCGCAGCTCGAAGCAGCTAGGTGGATGCGCGGCCTTCGTGATCGCGCAGGACTGACGAACCGTCAAATAGCGGAGAGGTTAGGCGTATCGGAGTCCACTGTCTCACGAGCGATGGCGGGCCGGAGTTCGCGCAGCTTGCACAAATTCTTGTTCGCCATGACCCTCATGTGCGACGGAAGCAGCGAGGAGTCTCTGAAGCTGATGATGCAGCTGTCTCGACGCCGACGTGCACATCTGCATCAACCCGTTGAGGGCCTGCTCGGTTGCGACCCAGACCTGATCAACACACCGGCTGAACTGATTCGAGGAATGAGGGTCCTGCGTATTCATGCCGGGCAACCCTCACTTGCCGAATTGAAGCGCAGATCACCGAACCGCGCTCTAGCACCCACAACGATCAATGAAATCCTATTGGGTCAGCGCCTGCCATCCGCGCTTGTGCTTGCTCGATATGTCGCGGCGTGCGGAGTTGTAACGCCAGAATCCGACCGGTGGGCGCGGGCTTGGCAGCGGGTCATGTTCTCTCAACAGCAAAATGGATGGAGGTCCAAGGCTCCCTTCGCCCGCATGATTCGCTTTCAGCTGGTCGAATTAAGAGAAGAGCTCAGTCCTGCCTTCGTCGAGCCCTTCACCGAGGCACATGGACAAATCAGCGGTCACCTTGCTGAGTCCTCGGATCCGGGCTGATCTGGGCGTGAGAGGGATCGATGCTCCTGCGCCCCGCAGCGCAAGGTGTGGATCCACGTAACGGCCAAGCCGGAGGGCTTCGTCATGCCGACACGACCTGCCGTGGTTGAACAGCACGCTCAGGGCTGCAGCGGGCAGGAGCGGAGTACAGCAACCACCGCGACCGGACCGCAGCGACCTTGCGGCCCGCAGTTCGGGGCCAATGGATCGCGTGCCACAGTCGTGCCAGATGCAGAGGTCAGCCACGGTCAACAACGGGAAGGAGCGGGTGGATCCGCGCCAGCTTGCCTGACCGTTGAAGCCGCAGGTCACCCTCCAGACACCCAGCCTCTCTCCTAAAGCGGGTGTCGCAGGTTCGAATCCTGCCGGGGGCACCAGCGAAAAGGCCCCGGACCGATCTTGGTCCGGGGCCTTTGACATCCGCTTCTGGCATCAGCACGGGTGGCCGAAACAGTTCATGCGCGCCGTGCCTGCCGGTACTTCTCGTACAGTTGGTCGGCCGTCGCGCAGGGGAGTTCGAGGTTCACGCCGTCTTCGTCCACGGCCGTGCACGTCGCGCAGGTGCTGCAGTGGTTCGCCAGCCGTACATACGCGTCCGTCCAGGGAGCATCGACGAATGACGGATACGGCGCACCGCTCATGCCTCGGGCTCCGTCTCCAGGCAGCACCGTCCGGCGGCGATCAGTCGGGCCACCGCCAGCGGAGTGCACAGCACTGCGGCTGAGTCCATCGGCACCGACCAGTAAGAGGTGAGCGCCTCTTCCCGGTTCACAGCATCCAGCCGCGGCACTCCCAGGTAGCTGCCGAGGCCGAGACAATCCACCTCCAGAGCCCGCCACGCCTCGGCCATCTGATGCAGCGTGGCCGGCATGGTGGCGGGCACCAGCGCATAGTACCGCGAAAAGCGCGGGTCACAGATGACCGGCCCGCCGCCGAGGGCTTCGGCCAGAAACTCGTCCAAGCAGCCGGCCTCGGGGCTGGTGCTCAGAGCGGTCAGCAGGCGCTCGGGAAATCGTAGGGCGGAGAAGAGCCCCCCGAGCGGCAGCATCGCCACCCAGTGCTGCTGCCACTCCCACCGTGCCCGGTCCCGGAACGCGGGCGGCAACGTCGCCAGCAGCCAGTCCTCCGTCGCGAGCCACCGATCCGCAGTGGGGTGGACGAGCACACCGGGCTCGGCCCCGGTCGGGCGCAGAACGCTGAGTGCGCCCGAGGCTTCCCCCGGCTGGATACCTGCTGCCGTATCGGCGTCCACTGCTGCGCCTTCCCTATACGCTCAGTTGTCGAGTCGCTACTGCCTGAACGGTAGAAGGCATTGATCACCGCATGAAGTGACTGGCGGTACAGGTGTGGATGGGGCCCATTCGGGGACAGGGGGTTGAGGTGCCGTCAAGCCCAGGACGAACCCTGACTGGCGGTCGGGGTATGCCCGCGCGACCCCGGGTCGGGATCATCTCCGGATACGTTTTCCGGGTCGTTCGGGAGCAGCTCGCCCGGACGCAGGACGATGTGGCCGAGCGGTTGGAGGTCTCGCCTGACACGATCGCGGGCTGGGAGTCCGGGCGCCGCCCCTTGCCCTCGGTGCCGGTCGGGCAGATGCTCGTGCACCGCCACCGGCTCATGCAGATGGGCACCTCCCCAACCCTGCTTCAGACCCTTGAGAGAGCGATGGAGGCCGACGTTCTCCTGGCCGGCGCCCTGGATGAGCAGTCACCGGCCGACGAGAGCCCGCTGGGGGCGTGGGTCATGCAGCGCGACCTGGTCGAGGTCCTCGCGTGGCCGCTCACTCGGGTGCCACCCCAGCCGGTTCGCGATCTGCCCGCGCCCCGGCGGCCGCGCCGAGGACCCGTACCGTCAGCGCCCGAGCTACCGGCCACCGACCGGCGCAGGTTCTTCGCACGGATGCGGAACACAGCGGAACAGGCGCGACGCGAGGAGCAGTTCCTGCTGCGACGCCAGGCGCTGTACCTGTCCGGCTATGACGACCGGGCCGACACCTCCGAATGGCTCACCCACCAGCAGGCCACGGAACGGCCCGGAGGCTGGCTCATCGACTGGCTGAACGCCCGCTCCGTAGCCGCCGTCGCCGCGCGGCAGGGCGACCGCGAGCGGATGGGCCACTTCATCGACACCGTCCTGCTCGACGACGACCGCGGCGAGGCCGCAAACCTGAACTACTGGGCGTACTGGGTGGGCGAGACCCGCCACCTCGAACTGTCCGACGACTTCATCGCTTCACCCGAGCCTGGGCCCTGGCCCGGGGACAAGCTGCTCTCCCACCTCGCAAACGGGCTGGCTCCCCATTACGGGTACGTCGACCTGACCATCCACTCCCTGTGGTCCCTGCTCGCCATCCGGCCGAACCTGCTGAAGTCCGGGGCCGCGACCCGAGCCCTGCGCGACCGGCTGCCGGTGATGTTGGATAGCCAGGAGTTGCCGGCTCGCGCTCGCCGTGAACTGGACAGCATCAGGTATGCGATCCGCCTTGCCGAGGCGTGAGAGGAGACTCGACCGTGACCGAAGAGCTGACCCAGGTGGCACGGTTCTTGTACGAAGCGGGGACACTCAAGCAGTCCAAGCGCACCGGGTGGTGGATGGCAGGCGTGCGCGACCCGGAGAGCGTCGCCGAGCACTCCTGGCGTACGTCGCTGATCGCGTCGATCATCGCCAAACTGGAGGGGGCGGACCCTGCCCGTGCCGCGTTCCTGGCGGTGTGGCACGACTCACAGGAGACCAGGACCGGAGACGTCAACCACCTGGCCAAGAAGTACGGCGCCGGCGAAGCCGACCCCGCGGTGGTCACCGCCGACCAGGTGGCGGGCATGCCCGAGGTGCTCGTGTCCACTGTGCGCGAGTTGATCAGCGAGTACGAGGCCCGGGAATCTCCCGAAGCGATCTGCGCACGAGACGCGGACAAGCTGGAGTGCATGCTGCAGGGCATCGAGTACAAAGCCCAGGGTTACGAGCACGCACAGCGGTGGATCGACAACAGCCGCGGTCGCCTCGTCACGAAGACGGCGAACGAACTGGCCGACCAGCTGCTGGCGACCGACCCATTGGACTGGCTGCGCAGCACGATGGGCGAACTGGGCTGACTCTTTCTGCCCTTCACTCACCGGCGGCAGCACACGGAACTGCCGCCTTCACACTCAACGTCAAGTCCCCGCCGACCGTGTCTAGTCCCAGGTGATGTCTGACGTTCTGGTCCCAGCTGATGCTTGACGGTGGGCCTAGACAACATCGGAAACCTTGTAGGGCTTGTTCGCTTTCACGTTGCGGACTGGGATGTCGGTGGTGCGCTGGATGACCCGGGCTTGCCCGTCCAGTTCCACGGTGATCGTCGACGTGCAACGCCTGCGGCGGGGCGCCGGCGATCCACTCGCCGACTGCCAGCAGCGACCTCGACCCTCGAATTCGGCCATTCATTCGACCACATCTCTTCCTTCACAGGGACTTCCCTTTTCGCATCAAGGGCTACCCGAAAGCCGCATTCCGTGTGACCATGGCGTGCAGCAGCAGGCCGTTACTCATATCGACGGTGAGACGGGGGGGGACGGTTCATGCTGATGACACTCCTGCGCCTCGGGCGAACGGCCGCATGGGCGAACCAACGCCGGAAACAGCCCTCGAAGAATGACGGGCTGAGGCGCGCGTACAGGAAGATGTACGACGATGCCGGACTGTTCCACGCGCCCGAGCATGCCGAGGATCTCGACTTCTTCCTGAGGATGCAGCGTCCTCGTTTCGTCCGGCGCCAGTACGGCGGCGTGGACGAGGTCCGTCATCTGTACGGGCTGCGCTTCTCGTACCAGGACGACACCCTAGTCACGGCGAGCAGCCTGCTGGGGCTCAAGCTGCCGTCCGACATTCTGATCGCGACCGTCCCCCGCGTGCGCAGGTACGACCATCTGGAGGACGAGTACCAGACGCATTCCGTCGCCAATTTCCTGACGTACGGGCAGCCTGACGGATTTCTGATCCTCGCCAGCGCGCAATTCGTGCGCATCGTGGAGGACTTCTCGGCCGTCATTTCCTCGACCACCCCCGGACCCGACGGTTCGGCGATATACAACATCGCGCCACTGGAAATACTCGACGGTCTCGCGGGGATAGTGACCAATCGGTGGCTGGCCGAGTCGACGCCTCCGACCTACGGACATGGCTATGTGCCTGAGGCGATCTGGAACACGCCCGGCTGGCAGTTGTTGTGCACTATGGCCAACTTGTCGTGCTGGTCCTTCCTCATCCACCACGAGCTCGCGCACATCGAACTAGGGCACGTCCGCCCAGGCACGGCGACCGAACCGGCCGACGGGGCACTGTCCGAGGAGCAGGAGCTGGCGGCCGATGCTTGGGCGATCGGCCGCTGTGTCGAGCCTTTCTTGGACTACATGCGCGCGCCGGTGTTCCGCGTGGAGAAACCCGACGGGCTTGCCGGCTTCTGCATCGGCACCGTGCTGAAGTTCATCGGCTTCTTGTGCGCGCTGAACGTCAGTGGTCAGTCCTCACTACACACCCACCCGCGGCCGGACGCGCGTACCTCCGCGGCGGAGGCCCTGATGGCGCTGGAGGCCGTGCGGTTCGGCTCCGCTGACGGGCTAGCGAGCGCGCTGTTTGGTGCGGCGTCCTTCTTCCAGCAGGCGATCGGTGAGCGGCTGCCCGGTGTGGAGTGAACCGAACCCGGCAGACGCGCCGCATGAAAGGAACACGATGGTCGACCACGCACAGCCTGACATATTGCCAGTGCCCTACTCCGCGAACACGCTCAAGGTCGTCGGCCCAGACGCCGTGGCCGCCTTCCTGCGCAGCGCCGAACACACCCGTAATGTCATCGAATTTCGGCTCATCGGGAACACCCTCGTGGCCCGCAGCACCCGCTGGAAGAACGTCGTCTACAACTTCCGTAATGACGTCAAACAGGTCTTCGCCGCCGCAGGCGTGGCGACCACGCCCCTGTTCGCTGGGGAGCTCACCGACACGGTGATCACCGGGGTCATCGCCTGCCTGAGCTGCTGGGCCGAGCTGACCTCCGCGCGCAAAATCGAGCTGACAGAACACCATGCCCTGCTGATCTCGCATCTAGCTCTGGCCCGGCTGGTCGGCCAGGAGGGGAACCCGCAGATCCTCGCGGGCGTCGAGGCCGAATTCCGCGCCAGGGGATGGGACCTGGACGCGGTCGTGGAGGAATTGCAGGAGATGCACCTCCTCACCATGGACACCTCGCGCCAGCGGTTCGTGCTGCGGGACCGGGTCCTGCTCATCGGCTGACAGACCGAACCAGTAGCGTGGTTGAGGCTGGTGGGGGTGCAGCGAGGCATACGCGTGCGTAGTCGGTCGACGCGCCCGCCGTCGTGGCTAACTGTCGTCAGCTGAGGTTCGTGCCACTGCCGTGCCAGATGCAGGGGTCAGCCACGGTCAACGAGGGTGTCTCGCAGCCGAGCTGTTGACAATCTGACCAGGTAGCTAAGCTCCAGGTCAGCGCCCTTCACTCCCCAGCCTCTCTCCTACAGTGGTTGTCCACCCCTGTCACTGAGCCTATGCCCGCTGGAACTCCTCGGCCGGGATGGCTTCCAGAGGGTCCTTTTCAGGGTCGATCACCTGGTCCGCCAGGAAGCCGTGCTCGTCCTCCAGGTACTCCCAGCTGTACCGGTGGAGTCGGTCGGCCGGAGTCAGCTCGGCTTGCTTGGTGGCGACCAACTCGCCGCGGTCGGGACGGCCTCGAAGTACGGAAGTCGTCCGCCCGTTGCCGATCAGGGCCCAGTTCGCCCGGGTCGACATCCCGCGGATAGTGCCGGGCCAAGTCGGCTGCTTTGACGGCAGCAATGGCTCGATCGAAGGCCTCACGGCGCGCAGTCTGCCAGGACTGACGACGAGTTCCCGAAGGGTTGAGGAAGGCGCCGACCGCCACGCCGACGAGCGCGTACATTGGCGCGATCCACGGTATGAGCCCGTCCAAGTACTGCTCCAATTTCACTGAGTCATGAGTCGAGGACCACTTGGATCGAAGTAGCCGTCCGCCGCTACCGCAGGTCCTGCAATGATCGCGGCTTGGTACCGCTCCTCGACAATCTCAGCGAACTCCGCAGCCTTGGCGCGCTGGCCACCGATGGTGGTGTGCAGCCAACGCTGACGCCCGTGGCTCCAGTGTAATCTTCCTATTTCACCGCGAAAATGCTGATCAAGTATGTGTCGGAGGGTGGAGGATTCCACATCACCGAGCTGGTACGCGGCGTGCCATCTACCCATGATTAGATTCGTGAAGCAAATCTGCCGATAACGTTCGAAGGTCATTGGAATGTCCGGAGGCTCCCAGCATGCCGCTAGCGCACGGTCCTGCATTGCTGCATAGATCATTTCCCGATGCGTAGCCCTGTCCCGCTCATCTCGGATGACCTTCGTCTGTTGTGCTTGATAGACGAGTGAAATAGCGACACCAGTCAGCGCAATGCCCGACAGCAGCACCGATGCCGCACTGTAGGCATCGCTGGTGCTGCTGAGGAACATGAAGGGTGTCGCTAGAAGAGTTGCCAACGTCGCCGCCGATATAGCCGCCACGGCTGCTAGTCGACGAGAAACCCTGAAGCCGAGCCCCACGAACCCTCCCCGTATGCGACCCTGTCTTGCCAATGCTGACCGGGTGAAGAGCTCAGGGCAAGGGCACCAACACCCGGGCCTCGGTCCACTCGGTGAACCGCCGGAAGGCGGTGACACCCGAAAGACCGAATCCCGGCGGCAGTTGGTTCCAGGTGCAACCCGAGGTGGCCACGAAGATGATGGCGGCCAGCACCTCGCGGTCCCCTCGCCGACGGTGCCCTCCACCCTGCGGGCGAACCGGCGCCGGCGGCACCACCCGCTGGAACAACGTCCACAGGTCCTCCGGCGCCATCCGCTCGACAAGCGCAGCAGTCATCACCCCAGACTGCCGCAAGATCACGCCAACTGAAATGACTTCTAAGACGCCCGTCCTGCGAGCCCGTGGGTATGCGGCCTGCGCACCGAGCATGCTGGCCTGGTGATGACGCGGCTGCCCATCTTGACTACCGGACTTCCGTCGAGACCGGGTCGAGAAAGAAGAGGCATTGGTCCGCGTTGAACTCGCCCACCTTGGCGACGAAGCGGAACGTGTCGCCTGCGCCGACGGTGGCGGGGATCTTCTTGCCGGTCAGTCTCAGGTCAAAGATATTGACGTCCTCGTACTTGAAGGCCGGGCCGGCCTTCGTGTTCGGTCCCTTGTCGCCTGGGCCCAGGAGGAAGTCGTAGCGGGTGTCGTAGTCACCGCGGGACGCCATGTTCACAATTGAGCCGTTGAACGCGACCGTCTGGCCCTCATGACTCTTCGCGAAGTCCAGGTTCGCGTCGTCGCAGGAGTCCGCGTTCAGTAGCGCTGCGAACTCCGGGTTGTTCCGTGGTGTGATCACCTCAGTGGCAGCCGACTCGACAGCGGTCGGAGTCGCCGTAGCGGAACGCTTCTCACTCGCAGCGGTTGTCGTCGACTTATCTGGCTCATCCTTCTTGTCGCCTCCGCCGCTGAGTGCAGAGGCAGCGCCGATGACGATGGTCAGGGTCACAAGGACGGCGGCCACCGTGCCGATCAGGAGCCACGGCTGTGACTTCTTCGGTCGACGGAAGTTGAGGGTGGAGCGAAGCTTGCCCTGGGCCTGCTCCAGGAGCTCCCAGCCATGCTTCTGCATCCTCGAGATCACCAAGCCGTCGGTGCCGCGAACTGTCTGCACGGTCTTGTACTCGTACTTGATCTCGTCGGCCATGCGGCTCCATGCCCCCCAATGGACTGCTCATACCAACTGCCTCGCGAGCATATGGGACTCCGCGAGGAACTCGGCATCACCTGTTGAGCCTCGCGCCGGCCGTCATCGTCGTTGGGCTGGGACGGGTGGCCACCAGAAGGCCAGGCCAGGTGCCCGCACCACAACCGCACCAGATCCAGCGGGGAACAACGGGGGGGCACGGTAAAGACTCCCCAGCCCACAGGGGCCTCAGCCCAGCCATACGCCCAGGTCAGCACCTCAAGAAGCCCCCCAGTTCCGCAGCTTCCCAAGCAGAGGGCCCTGAGAAGGCAGAGCCGGAGATGTTGTTACGCCCCGGTCGGCGCGCTTGCTCAGGTCGACGACAGAACAACGTGGCTGAGGCCGGTGAGGGCGCAGCGAGACACACGTGTGCCTGGTCGGTCGGCGCACCCGCGGTCGCGGCTGACGGCGTCTGGACGAGGTACTGCAGTTCTTTCCGGGGTTGGCGAGACGAACGTCTGCAAGCTCGTGGGCAGTGCCATGCAACAGCAGCTCAGCATCAGGAGGCATCTCCGATGGCCGAGCAGAAGGGAGAAGCCTCCTGCTATCTGCTGTTGGTTCTCAAGGATCAGAAGGGCTGAAGTCGGAGCGGCCGGGCGGGCCTCAGTGCGCTGGAGTCAAACTCAGCTGTGCGTCTAACTGCGTGACAACGCCGACGCACAGCGGCGGACAAGCGCGGACGCCCACGGCCGATGACAGCAGGTGGGAGGCACGCCAGCCCAAGGTCGAGCGGTGGTCAGCAGCGGTCAGCAAGGGTGGCTAGCGGGTGCATCCGTGCCGGCTGGCTCGACCAGCAAAGCCACAGGCACCTGCCGTGCGCCCCAGCCTCTCTCCTGAAGCGGGTGTCGCAGGTTCGAATCCTGCCGGGGGCACAGAGCTAAGGGCCAGTTCAGAGGCTTGATCCTCAAGAACTGGCCCTTTCGCATGATCACGGTCGTGCCACACGGTCACGGCCGTTGACCGTGTGCTGCATGTCGGCGTGAGTCAGTTCGTCACGCGGAAGGTGGCGTCGCTGCGGGCCGTCGTGGTGGTGATCGGGTCGAGGCGGAGTTCGTAGGCGTAGTGGCGGATGTACCGGTCGGGGTGGCTGTACGACTGGAAGGACGACCATGTCGGGTCGGCGAGGCCGGCGACCTGGCGGAAGGTGGCGTCCGCGGCGAACCGGGTGGTGCCGTCGTTGTAGGCCAGCTGGAAGTCGTAGTCGGAGTGCCGCAGGAAGTGGCCGGGGAAGTTCACCGACTCGAAGGAGACGGTGCCCGAGCCCGCCAGGCCGGGCCTCAGCCGGAACTGGGCGTCCGGGCCCGTGACGTTCTGGTCGATGCGCACGTCGAAGTTGGCGTGCCGGACGTACCGGTCCTGGAAGTTGAACGACTGGAGCCGCTTGGCCGGGGTGTTGGGCCAGCGTGCGAGTACGCGGCTCTCCTCGGCTGCCGTGAGGGTGAGGATCGCGCCGTGACGCTTCTTCGTGCCGCCCAGGTTGTAGCTTCCCGATGCCGGGAGGCGGTAGGTGCCGGGGGCGGAGGGGTTGGTCGTCGTGACCGGCATGTAGCCGCGTCCGGAGGCGTACTGGTCGAGGTACAGGGTCCACTCGTTGCGGTCCCTGAACTTCATCCACATCGGGCCTTCGACCTGGGAGCCGGTCAGGCCGATGCCGGAGAGGTTGCCGAGGTCGGTCCACGTACCGAGGATCGAGTTGCTGCCTTCGAGCGTGATCTGGCCGTCGCCGGAGGCCCGAACGTAGCGGTGGCTGCCGACGCCGGACGGGACCTCGACGATCTGGGTGTCGATGATGTTCTGGGTGCCGGGGCGGTCGATGTAGAGCTGCGGGGTGGTGATGGTGCGGAAGTCGGTGGTGCGGGCGTAGTAGATGCGGTGCTTGAGCACGCCGTTCCGGGTCGCGTTCGTCGCCCAGTACAGGACGTAGTCGTTGGTCTCGGGGTTCCAGATGGCCTCGGGTGCCCAGGCGTTGCGGCCGTCGGGGATCGCGCCGGCGACGTTGAGCAGCCACGGCTGCGACCAGGTGACCAGGTCCGTCGACTCCCACACCACGAGGTTGCGGCTGCCGTTGTTCATGGAGTCGTCCCATGACTGCCCGCAGCCGATGCACAGGTCGGTCGCGATGATCCAGTACTTGTCACCGCCGGGGGCTCTGACCAGTGCGGGGTCGCGCACCCCACGAGTTCCCACCGTGGAACGCAGGGTCATCCCGCCGCCGTTGAGGTCACTCCAGTTCAGGCCGTCCGTGCTGTGCGAGAAGTAGATCTGCTGACCGGTCGAACCCTCCCCGATGAAGTGCGTCATCAGGTAGCCCGGGTCGGCGGCGGCGGCCCGCTGAGGTGTGGTCAGGGCCTGGCCTGTGAAGAGGAGGCAGGCGGCGAGCGCTATCGCCGACAGCCTGGAGAGGAGCGCGCGCATGTGCATTTCTCCTGTCTGTCTTTCTCTGGCTTTCCGGTGCCCCCGTGGTCGTTGCGTCGAGGGCGTCGACTCACTTGCCGCTGGTGTGGCTCCCCACCGTGCCCGTCAGGTCTTCCGGCGTGCCGTCATGGTCCGCTGGATCAGGATGAAGGCGCACAGCAGCACACCCGTGGCGATCTTCGTCCACCAGGAGCTGAGCGTCCCCTCGAACGTGATGACGCTCTTGATCAGGCCGAGCACCAGCACCCCGAAGAGCGTGCCCAGCACATACCCGGAACCGCCGGTCAGCAGGGTGCCGCCGATGACCACGGCGGCGATGGCGTCGAGTTCCATGCCGACGGCGTGCAGCGGGTCGCCCGACTGGATGTACAGCATGAACAGCAGACCCGCCAGGGCCGAGCAGAAGCCGCTCACCGTGTACACGGCGATCTTCGTGCCGCCCAGCGGAAGGCCCATGAGCAGGGCCGACTGCTCGTTGCCGCCGATGGCGTACACACGGCGTCCGAAGCGGGTGTAGTGGAGCACGTAGGCGGCGACGGCGAGGACGACCAGGGCCACGACGGCGCCGATCGACAGGTCCCCCATGCCCAGTGACACTCGCGTCTGGGCCAGAGTGCCCACCGAGGCGTCGTTGATGGAGATGGACTCCTTGCTGATGACCAGGCACAGCCCGCGGAAGAGGAAGAGTCCGGCGAGGGTGACGATGAAGGGCTGGATCTCGAAGTTGTGGATGACATAGCCCATCAGGAAGCCGCCGAAGGCGCCGACGGCCAGTGCGAGGGGGACGACCAGGAGCAGCGGCAGTCCCTGACGTTCCACCAACCACGCCGTGAACATGGTGGTGAAGCCGATCACCGAGCCCACGGACAGGTCGATGCCGCCCGACAGGATGACGAAGGTGGCACCGATGGCGGCGACCAGCAGATAGCCGTTGTCGATGAACAGGTTGAGGAACACCTGGGGTTCGGCGAACCCGTAGTTCTGGTACCGGCTGAGGCCACCGGCGTACATGGCGATGAACAGGGCGGCCGTGACCAGGACGGGCAGACGCCGGTCGCCGAGGAGGCGCGCGGCACGGGGGGCGGTGCTGCCGCTCGGAGCCGCCTTGGGGGTCTGGGTGGTCGCACTCATCGCGACACCTCCATCTTCGGGGCGGCGTCGGGCGCCGGAGCGGGCTCCACCGGGGCGGCGTCCCGGCGCGGGCCCTTGGGGCCCTTCGCGCCGAAGACCTTGGCCCGGAACTTCGGGGACTGCAGCAGGCAGACGACGATGACGACGGCGGCCTTGAAGACCAGGTTGGTCTGGGTCGGTACGCCGATGGTGTAGATCGTGGTGGTCAGGGTCTGGATGACGAGGGCGCCGACCACCGTGCCGCCGATGGAGAACCGGCCGCCGAGCAGCGAGGTGCCGCCGATCACCACGGCGAGGATCGCGTCGAGTTCGATCCACAGACCGGCGTTGTTGCCGTCCGCGGCCGAGGTGTTGGAGCTGATCATCAGGCCCGCGATGCCCGCGCACAGCGCGCAGAACATGTAGACCATGATCTTGATGCGGGTGGACCTGATGCCGACCAGGCGGCTGGCCTCGGCGTTGCCGCCGACCGACTCGACCAGCAGGCCGAGCGCGGTGCGGCGGGTCAGCGCCACGGTGACGGCCACCACCGCGGCCACCACGAAGATGGAGAAGGGCAGGGTCAGCCAGTAGCCGCCGCCGATCAGCTTGTACGGCTCGCTGTTGACGGTGATGATCTGGCCGTCGGTGATCAGCTGGGCGACACCTCGGCCCGCGACCATGATGATGAGGGTCGCGATGATGGGCTGGATTCCCATCCTGGCCACCAGGAAGCCGTTCCACAGACCGCAGACGACCGCGGCCACCAGCCCGACGCCCATCGCCAGGAACACCGCGGACAAGGTGTTCTGGTCGGTCTGGTCGCTGATGTACGAGCAGGTCAGGGCGCCGGTGATGGCGACCACGGCACCGACGGAGAGATCGATGCCGCCGGTGGCGATGACCAGGGTCATGCCGACCGCGACCAGGATCAGCGGTGAGCCGAACAGCACGATGGAGACGAGGCTGCCGTAGAGGTGGCCGTCCGTCATGTTGATCGAGAAGAAGTCGGGCGTGAAGGGGACGTTGACGAGCAGCAGGGCGATCAGGACCGCGACCGGCCAGAACAGGTGGTGATGCGTCAGTGCTCGCCAGCGGGAGGTGGTGGTCACTGGTGTTCTCCGCTCGCGATGGTCTCGAGGATCTTGCTGGTGGTGATCTCCGGCCCGTTGGTCAGCCGCGCCACCAGCCGGCGGTCGCGCAGCACTCCGATGGTGTGGCTGAGCCGGAGCACCTCCTCCAGTTCGGCCGCGATGTACAGCACCGACATGCCGTCCTCGGAGAGGGACACCACCAGTTTCTGGATCTCCGTCTTGGCGCCGATGTCGATGCCGCGCGTCGGCTCGTCCAGGATCAGCAACTTCGGCTGAGTGATCAGCCAGCGGGCGAGCAGTACCTTCTGCTGGTTGCCGCCGCTGAGCCGGCCCACGCGGGTCTCCGGGTCGGCGGGGCGGATGTCCAGCGCCTTGATGTACTTGGCGACGAGTTCGTCGCGCTGGGAGGCCGGGATGGGCCGGGTCCAGCCGCGGGCCGCCTGGAGGGCGAGGATGATGTTCTCGCGCACCGTCAGGTCGGGGACCAGGCCCTCGCTCTTGCGGTTCTCCGAGCAGAACGCCACACCGGCCGCGATGGCGTCGTTCGGGGCGCTCATCGAGACCTGCTTGCCGCCGATGGTCACCTTGCCGCTGTCGGGCTGGTCGGCTCCGAACAGCAGCCGGGCGAGCTCGGTGCGGCCCGATCCCAAGAGGCCGGCCAGGCCGAGCACCTCACCCTTGTTGATCTGCAGGTCGAAGGGGGTGATCCCGCCGGTGCGGCCGAGCCCCTCGGCCCTGACCAGGGTTTCGCCGACGTCGGAGCGCATCTGGTGCTCGTGCAGTTCCTCGAGCTGGTCCAGGGCCTTGCCGATCATCAGCTCGATCAGCCCGACCTGGTCGAGGTCGCGGACCAGGTGCTCGCCGACCAGGGTGCCGTTGCGCAGGACGGTCATCCGGTCGCAGACCTCGTAGATCTGGTCGAGGAAGTGCGACACGAACAGGATCGCGACGCCCTCGTCCCTCAGCTGCCGCATCAGGCGGAAGAGTTCGAGGACCTCGTCGCGGTCGAGGCTGGAGGTCGGCTCGTCGAGGACCAGCACCTTGGTGCCGGATCCCGCGCCGTCACGGTCCCCGGTGCCCACCGACCGTACGATCGCGACCAGTTGCTGCACGGCCAGCGGGTACGAGGACAGCGGGGCGGCGACGTCGATGTCGAGTCCGAGCCGGTCGACCAGCTCCGCCGCCTCCTTGCGCATCCGCTTCCACTGGATGCGGCCGGCGCGGGTGGGCTCGCGTCCGATGAAGATGTTCTCCGCCACCGACAGGTTGGGGCAGAGGTTGACCTCCTGGTAGACCGTGCTGATACCGGCCTGTTGCGCCTGCAGCGGGCTGCCGAACCGTACGGACTCGCCGTCCAGGGTGATCGTGCCGCCGTCCAGGGAGTAGACGCCCGTCAGCACCTTGATGAGGGTGGACTTCCCCGCGCCGTTCTCGCCCATCAAGGCGTGGATCTCGCCGGGGAAGAGCCGGAAGTCTACGCCCGACAGAGCCCGTACCCCCGGAAACTCTTTGACTATGCCCGTCATCTCCAGGACGGGCTGCGGCTCTGCCATGGCAGCGCTCCTCGTGAATGGTCCAGGTCCGCGGGGAGCCTCCCGGCCGGGGGATGCCGGCCGGCCGGAGGCTCCCGCCGGTGGGGACGGTCGGTCAGTACTTGCGGGTGGGGAGCGCGTCCTTGGCCTGGTCCTGCATGAAGTCGCTCTCCTTGGTCTTGATCCAGCGTTCGACCGTCTCGCCGTCCTTGACCTTCTTCACGACCTCCATCAACTGCGGGCCGAGCAGCGGGTTGCACTCGACGATGGCGTTGATCTTGCCTTCGGACATGGCGACGAAGCCGTCCTTCACGCCGTCGATGGAGACGATGAGGATGTCCTTGCCGGGCTTCTTGCCGGCTGCCTCGATGGACTGGATGGCGCCGATGGCCATGTCGTCGTTGTGCGCGAAGAGCACGTTGATGTCCGGGTTGGACTGGAGGAAGGCGGCCATGACCTGCTTGCCGCCGGCCCGGGTGAAGTCACCGGTCTGGCTGACGACGACCTTCCAGTCGTCCGCGTGGTCAGCCTCCATGACCTCCTTGAAGCCCTTGGCGCGCTCGATCGCGGGGGCGGCGCCGGTGGTGCCCTCCAACTGGGCGATCTTCACGGCGCCCTTGTGGCCTGCCTTTTCCAGGACCTTCTCCAGGATCTTGGCGGCGCGCCGGCCCTCGTCCGTGAAGTCGGAGCCCACCAGGGTCACGTACAGGGAGTCGTCGGAGGTCTCGACGGAGCGGTCGGTGAGGACCACCGGGATCTTCGCGGCCTTGGCCTCCTTGAGCACCGCGTCCCAACCCGTGACGACCACCGGCGAGAAGGCGATGACGTCGACCTTCTGCGCGATGTAGTTGCGGATCGCGGAGATCTGGTTCTCCTGCTTCTGCTGGGCGTCGGAGAACTTGAGGGTGTACCCCGCCTCCTTCGCGGCCGACTTCACCGAGTCGCTGTTGGCGGTGCGCCAGCCGCTCTCCGAGCCGACCTGGGAGAAGCCGAGGGTGATCGCCTTGCTGCCGCTGCCGGCGGCGGCGGCAGAGCTGCCGTCCTCCTTGGCGCAGGCCGCGAGTCCGGTCGCAGCCGCCACACCGACCGCGGCGGTGAGGAAGTTTCTTCTGCTGAGCATGCTTGATCTCCTTCGTTGAGCCGGCCCGGGGATGGGACTCGGTTGCTGCAGCTTCTGACGTTCCGTCGGAAACCAGGGAAGTGACGCCGTTCTGTGGGCCGACCAACGTTCGAAATATTGAACATGCGTGGCGCGTGCCGTCAGAAGGTGGTCAGGGTGGAGTGCGGCCGGGAACGGCGGACGCAGAGGGCGGGGAGCCGGCGAGGTGCTCGGCACCGGAGGAGCAGATCGGCGGGCAGGGTGGGAACAGGGAGGGGTCGGCGAAGTGGTCGTGACGCTGATGCCGCCCGGCCGACGCGGGCGATGGGTCCGGGCTCGATGACGACCGGAGGTGCTCCGGTCGGGCCGCACCCTCGTTCCACTCCTCGACGGCTCCAGGAGCAGGGTGCGGCTTCACTCCGCCACTGCGAAGAGGCCCTGGCGGACCGCGCTCAGCAGAGGCGTCGAGAACTCCGGCTCCGGGGCGCGAACCCGGACCCGGCGGTGTCGCAGGGAGTACGGGCGCTCACTTCGCCCGGCTTTCGCAAGGAGAGGTGCGGGTCTAATCGTTGGCCGCAACCCGCCAGGGAGGTGCTGCTGTGCGCCGGATGCGCCACGGCCGTACCTCCCTCAAATGTGTCAGTGATGCGGAGGTCATATGAGCGCCCACCGTCCCCCCTGGTCAAGAGGTTGCGCGAGAAGCAGGCCATCACGTTTGGGTAACGCGGGGCAGCAGGGCGAGGCGGACTGCCTGCCGGCCGCCCGGCGCGAAAGTGCCTTCTTCGGCAGAGATATTGACGCTCGGCAGACATGCCCATACTTTCGATTGCTGAACGAAGTATCGAACTGTGTACGACATCCCGGACGATCGACCCCGCTGACGGTCCCTCCTTGCACGCTGGTCCGGGTCGGAGCCACGAAATGAGGGCACCGTTATGACGGCGACAGATCCGGCAGCGCCGCGGTCCGTGCGACCCGTCCCTGCCTGCTACCGCCCACGGGACGGGATCGCGAACGCCGGACGCCTCGCCCGGACCACGGCACGGCTCGGCTTGCGGCGGCGCCCCTCGTCGCACGGTGCGCACCTGAGGAGCTGGGCATCGGGCGCAGGCTGAGGCTGCACATCCGGATTCAGCTCCGGACGCTGTCTCGCCTGCCATGACCAGCGCATGCCGCACACATGAGGCCGGGAAGCCCCATGAACACGTGGGGACCACGCAGGGGTGCTTCCCCGGGCCAGGCGCCCGGCAGTCGACGTTTCCGCGGGTCACAACCTCGCCCAAGGAAAACTCCTGAAGCGGGTGTCGCAGGTTCGAATCCTGCCGGGGGCACCACACGTGAAGCCACCCAGCCGGGGTTCCTCCCCCTGGGTGGCTTTCTTTTCCGTGGCCGTCCGATCCATGCCCGCATGGCGGGCCACGGCGAGGGAGGCGAAAATGAGGTCAGCCGGATAAACGCCGCCCGATCAGCGGACACGGTGCAGGTAGGAACACAGGTGATCGCTCATGTGCCGATGGCTCGCCTACTCGGGAACGCCCCTGCTGCTCGACACCATCCTCTACAAACCGGCCCACTCGCTGATCGATCAGAGCCTCCACTCCAGACTGGGTGTCGAGACGACGAACGGCGACGGTTTCGGTGTCGGGTGGTACCCGCAGGAGAACATCGACACCCCGGCCTTGCTCAAGGACATCGGGCCCGCCTGGAACAACCGCAACCTGCGGGAGATCGCGGATCATGTCCGCTCCCCGTTGTTCTTCGCCCACATACGGGCGTCGACCGGCACGGCGGTGCAGCAGACGAATTGCCACCCGTTCCGGCACGGCCGTTGGATGTGGATGCACAACGGCGCCATCACAGGTTTCCACCTCATGCGCCGCGAGCTGTCCCTGCTCGTCGACCCCGAGCTGTACTCCGACATCGAGGGAACGACGGACTCGGAGATGATGTTCTACCTGGCGGTCACCTTCGGTTTGGATGAGGATCCGCCGGGCGCCGTGGCCCGGATGGTGGGAGTGGTGGAGCGCAGCGGCCGCGATCACGGTGTGGAGTTCCCGCTTCAGATGACGATCGCCGTGACCGACGGCGCCGGCGTATGGGCCTTCCGCTACTCGAGCCAGGGCGCTTCCCGGTCGTTGTTCTACAGCACCCGCGTGGACGCACTGCGCAAGCTGCACCCCGACATGGCGTTCCTGCGGGAAGTGTCCGACGAGACCCGCCTCATCGTGTCCGAGCCCCTCGGTGATCTGCCGGGTGCCTGGAACGAGGTGCCCGAGAGCAGCTACGGCGTCGTACATGCCGGAGCCGACGAGTTGCGTCCCTTCGTCCCAGAACCGGCGTGACGCGCGCCGGACAGGGCGTGGGAGGAGCGTCTGCGATGTCCCAGAACGCGACCACGGCCATGCGGGCGGCACCCCGGACCACGCCCGAGGAGCGCGCGGCTCTCGGCAAGGAGGCGCGGCGCCACTCGCCGCGGTCGGGTCACGCCGTGTACAGGCCGTCTCCTGACCGGCCGGACCCGCTGGCGATCCTGGAGGCGCAGTCCGCGGCACGGGTGCCCGACCTCGTCCCGATCCGCTACGGCCGGATGATGGAGTCCCCGTTCCGCTTCTACCGGGGCGCCGCCGCGATCATGGCATCCGACCTCGCCCGCAGCCCGGCCTCGGGGCTCAGGGCCCAACTGTGCGGCGACGCGCATCTGCTGAACTTCCGTCTGCTCGCCTCGCCGGAGCGGCAGTTGGTGTTCGACATCAACGACTTCGACGAGACGCTGCCGGGCCCCTGGGAGTGGGACGTCAAGCGGCTGTCGGCGAGTCTCGTCATCGCGGGCCGGGCGAACGGCTTCGACGACGCCGAACGCGCCCGCATCGTGACCTCCACGGTCCGTTCGTACCGCGAGGCGATGATCCGCTTCGCGGGCACGGGCAACCTCGACGTCTGGTACGCGAAGATCGACGCGGATCTCCTCGAGTCCCTGGTCGCAAGCCGGCTCCGCGAATCGAAGCGCGGTCAGAAGAACCTGGCCCGCGCCATGGCCAAGGCCCGCACCCGCGACAGCCTCCAGGCTTTCGACAAGCTCACCGAGACGGTCGACGGCCTGCCCAGGATCGCGGCGGATCCCCCGCTGCTCGTCCCGGTCGGCGACCTGCTGCCGGACGTCGAGCGCAGCGCGCTGGAGCACCGGTTCCGCGGGCTGATGGAGCGGTACGGCCGCACTCTAGCTTCCGACCGGCGCACGCTCCTGGCGGACTACCGCCTGGCCGACGTCGCCCGCAAGGTGGTCGGTGTCGGCAGCGTCGGAACCCGGTGCTGGATCTTTCTCCTGCTCGGCCGGGACGACCGCGACCCGCTCTTCCTCCAGGCCAAGGAGGCCGGCACCTCCGTGCTCGCCCCACACGTCGGCACGAGCCGGTACCGAAACCAGGGCGAGCGGGTGGTCTCGGGCCAGCGGTTGATGCAGGCCACGAGCGACATCTTCCTCGGCTGGGAGCGGGTGGACGGGATCGACGGCAAGCAGCGCGACTTCTACGTCCGCCAGTTGCGCGACTGGAAGGGCATCGCCGTGCCGGAGCGGATGCGGCCGAAGGACATGGAGGCGTTCGGCGAACTGTGCGGGTTCACGCTGGCTCGTGCGCACGCGCGGTCCGGCGACCGCATCGCGATCGCCGCCTACCTGGGCGGCGGCGACTCGTTCGACCGCGCACTCGCCACCTTCGCGGAGGCCTATGCGGACCAGAACGAGCGTGACCACCAAGCCCTGGTCGACGCGGTGCGCGCGGGCCGGCTACCCGCGGAGGAGCTGCCGGCAGCCTGACCCGGAGAGGACACCCTGCTGAACGTGCTCCTCCTCCCCCGTGGCGGGTGAGGCACGAGGCGCGTACGTCGGATGCGATGGGTGGGAGCAGCGGGGCGTGTGCAGGGCCACTGACCCGCTGACTCCGCCGACGTACCGGCCGACCTGGCGAGGTGGACAGCGTGAAGCACTGGCGGGCCCTGATCGTCCTCGGTACGGCCCAGTTCCTCATGGTCCTGGACACCTCGGTCATGAACGTGTCCATCAGTCAGCTGGTCGAGGACTTCGACACGGAGGTCACCGCCATCCAGGCCGTCATCACGCTGTACGCGCTGGTCATGGCGGCTTTCATGATCATCGGCGGCAGGTTCGGGGACATCCTGGGGCGTCGCCGTATGTTTTTCCTGGGGTTGGTCGTCTACGGCGTGGGGTCGGCCCTGACCGCCGCGGCACCCACGCTGGGGGTCCTCACGCTGGGCTGGTCCGTCATCGAGGGGCTGGGAGCCGCCATGGTGCTGCCGGCCATGGCCGCCCTGGTCGCCGAGTCGTATCGCGGGAAGGACCGGGCCATCGCCTACGCGGTCATCGGCGGGCTCGCCGGCGCCGGGATCGCGGTCGGTCCGCTGCTGGGCGGCTGGGTGACGACGTACCTGACCTGGCGGCTGGTCTTCGCCGGCGAGGTCGTGGTCGTCGTGGCCGTCCTGCTGTGCCGCCGGGTGATCGCGGAGTCCCCCCGGACCGGCCCGCGCCCCCGGCTGGACGGCGTCGGTGCCGTGCTCTCGGCGGCCGGGCTGGGACTGGGTGTGCTCGGCGTGCTGCAGAGCAGTACCTGGGGATGGGTGCAGCCCCGCAACCCACCCTTCACCGTCTTCGGCTTCGCCCCGACGCTGTTCGTCGTCGGCATGGGGGTGGCCGTCCTGGCCGTCTTCCGGTGGTGGGAGCGGCGGCGGGAGCACCGGCGGACCGACCCGCTCGTGCACCTGTCCCTGCTGGGCAGGCCCGTGCTGCGGTCCGGCCTGATGACGCTGCTGAGCCAGAACCTCATCCTGCTGGGGCTGTTCTTCACCATCCCGCTGTACTTGCAGGTGGTTCAGGGGTTCGACGCCTTCGAGACGGGGCTGCGCCTGCTCCCGGTGTCCGCCACCATGCTCGTGACCTCCCTGTGCGGGTCCTCGCTGGGTCGGGTGATGGGGCCGCGCCGGGTGGTCCGGCTGGCCCTGGTGACCCTGACGGCGGCCATCGTGTGGCTGCTGGCCACCATCGACCCGGTGATCGACGACGCGCAGTTCGCCGGAGCCATGGCCCTGCTGGGCGTGGGTGTCGGCCTGCTCGCCTCGCAACTGGGCAACGTCGTCCAGTCCAGCGTCGGGGAGGAGGAACGCAGTGAGGCCGGAGGGCTCCAGTTCACGGCACAGAATCTGGGCTCGGCGCTGGGCACCGCGCTCATCGGGTCGATCCTCATCGGTGCGCTGGCCCACGCCTTCACCACGCACGTGGACGACAACCCGCGGCTGTCCGAGGAGACCCGCCAGCAGGTCGGCGTCTCCCTCGAGGCCGGAGTCACCTTCGTCCCCACCGATCAGGTGCGCTCGGCGGCCGAGCGTGCCGGGCTGCCGCCGTCCGAGGTCGAGGCCGTCGCGGACTCCTACGCCTCCGCGCAGCTGAACGGCCTGAAGGCGGCGATCCTGGCCACCGGCGGCATCGCCCTCGCCAGTTTCCTGGTCACTCCACACCTGCCGACCGGCCGGGACGGCCGTCCGCGGGCCCCGGACGCCGATGCTCCGGCCGGAGTGACCGGATCGCAGCACTGAGTCCGGAGGGAGTCACCGGTGTTCAGGAGCCGGACCAGGACCGGCTCGGCCACGGCCCGCGGGGAGCGCCGTGCCGAGCGGCGGGTCTACACGGACTACACGGGCGGCGTCTACGGATCCATGCTCGCGGCCTCCGTGGTGATCGGCGCGGGCTCCCTCGGCTCGCTCCCCCGCACCGAGTTGGTGTTGCTGCTGTTGCTCACCTCAATCGTGTTCTGGATCGCCCATGTGCATGCCCAGCTGTTCGGGGCGCGTCTGGCGCAGCGGACTCCGGACCGCCGGGTGGTGGTGCTGCAGGTGTGCCGTGAAGAGTGGCCGATCGTCCAGGCCGCGGTCCCGCCGGCCGCCGCGGTGGCCGTCAGCCCGCTCCTGGGCCTGGACGTGCGGGGAACTCTCTGGCTGGCCCTCTCCGTCGCCGTGGCCGGGCAGATCGGCTGGTCCGTGGCCGCGGCACGCCGCGCCGGTGCGTCTCGGCGGCTGCTGGCCGCCACCGCGTCGGTCAACCTGGTGCTCGGCCTGCTGATCATCTCCTTCAAGATCATTCTGACGCATTGAGAACGCGTTGGTCCGTGCGGTCCGAGCGGTCCGTGGGGTCCGTGAGGTCCGTGAGGTCCGTCAGCGGGCCACGGGTCACCTGTACCGGGTGAGGCCCGAAGCAGCGCGGAAGTACACGATCGTAGGCAGGGACGCGCCCCCTGTCCCAGGCAGTCCACCTGTCCCAGGCAGTCCACGGGAGGACAGCTCGTGCGCTACGAGATCCGAGTCGAGGGACACCTGTCGGAAACGCTGGCCAAAGCCTTCCCGGAGCTGGGCCACGTGGTGATGTCCGGCCAGACCGTCCTGTTCGGCCCCGTCGTGGACGAAGCACACCTGTACGGGCTGCTGGCGCGCTGCCAGTCACTGGGACTGCGTGTCCTGGAGATGCGGCAGCTACCCGAGTGACGGGACCGGGCGGTGTGCGGTGCAGGGCGAACTCGGTGAGCGCGCGGTCGAAGCGGTCGCTGCGGCCCAGGCAGGGGACCGGGTGCAGGCCGGGACCGGGTGCGGTCCAGGACCGGGTGCGGGTCACTCATCCCGTGGCTCTTCGTCGGTCCGGTCGGAAGGCCGACGGGACGGGCGCCGAGGTTCCCGCCTCATCGCCGCGGTGGCGCGCCGGTCACCCGTGGTGGGTGACCCCGGCACCGGGTGACCGGCGTGATCCTGGAGCGGTCAGGTCCCCGCACCGCACACCGCTCCCGCACACCGCCCCGTCAGCGGTCCGGAAACGACGCTCGATCACGCGAGGAGGAGCCATGACCATGCCGCGTGGTCCGGCATCGCCTGCCGGACAGGGAAACGAGCCCGACGGGGCGGCCCCCGGTCCGCTGGGCGATCCCGCGCAGGCACTGGGGCGGCTCGGCCGTTCATGGACCTGGCTCCTGGGCTCGGCCGTCGCGACGATGGTGCTGGGCGTCCTGGTACTGGTCTGGCCGGAGGCGACGCTGCACGTCCTGGCGGTCCTCGTCGGCCTGCACCTGCTGGTGGGCGGGGCGTTCCGGTTCGTGGACGTCTTCGCCCGGGCGGGGCACGAACGGCTCCCGGGGCTGCTCCTGGCCGTGCTGTACGTGCTCGCCGGGGTGCTGTGCCTGCGGAACCCGCTGCAGACGATCAACGCGCTCTCACTGATCGTCGGGGTCGTCTGGCTGGTGTCCGGCATCCTCACCCTCTACACGGCCCTCGCCGCCGAGGACCTGCCGCACCGTGGCGTCGTCCTGGGCGCCGCGGTGCTCGGCATCGTCGCGGGGATCGTGGTGCTCGCGCTGCCGGCCGAGTCGGCCCGCGCCCTGACCCGGCTGCTCGGCCTGTGGCTCGTCCTGCTCGGCCTGGGCGAGGCGGTGGTCGCCCTCGCATGGCGGGCCGCTCTCCGAAAAACGCACCCGACGGGGCCGCCGACCTCCGCCGAGACGGCCTGACACCGCACCCGTCGCTCCGGCGGGCGCGGCCGGCACACCGGACCTGCGGTCGCCTCGCCCCGCCGTCGTCCCGAGCGGCCACCGTCACGGCCGGATCGGCGGACAAGGAGGGGAGCAGGAAGGGAGCATCCATGAACCCGGCCGCGACCCCGGATACGCCGGACTCCGGCGGAGCCTCGCACCAGAAACACGTCATGACCGCCGAGGAACGAGCGGAATACGAGCGACTGCGCCGTCATGCGGCGGTGCGCCACCGGCGGGTACGCCGGGCCGGCTCCTCAATCCTCCTCCTGCTGGCCCTGCTGCTCGCGCCCCTGGCCGTGGTCGCGGCCTGGGTGCAGGACACGGTCTCCGACACCGACCGGTACGTGGAGACCGTCGCACCGCTGGCGTCCGAGCCGCCCGTGCAGGAGGTCGTGATCAACCGGCTCACGGACCGCGTGGTGGCCAACGTGGACGTCAAGGCGGTGACGGACTCGCTCAGCAAGGCCCTCCAGGACGCCGGGGCACCACCCCGCGTCGTGCAGGGGGCCGAGTCCCTCGAGAGTCCGTTGCGCGAAGCGGTCAGGACCGTCGTGGACCGCAACGTGACCCGCGTGATCACCAGCGACGTCTTCCAGCAGGTGTGGGAGGGCGCCAACCGGCGGTCGCACGCCGCGGTGGTGAACATGCTCACGGGTGCCAGGGAGGGTGCCGTGCGCGCCGAGGGCGACACCGTCCGACTGGACGTGGGAGCGGTCGTCGACGAGGTACGGGAGCGGCTCGTCGACGCGGGCTTCGACAAGGCGGCCGCCATCCCGGACACCGACCGGACGATCACGCTGTTCCAGACCGAGGAACTGGGCAAGGCGCAGGACACGATGCGGCTGCTGGACATCCTCGGCACCTGGCTGCCCGTCCTGACCGTCGTGCTCGCCGCGCTCGCCGTGTGGACCGCTCCGGCACACCGGGTGATGCTGATGGTCACCGCGACGGGTGTCGGCGTGATGATGGTGGTGCTGCTCGTCGCGCTGGCCGTGGTCCGACGGGTCTATCTGGACTCGGTCCCGCCCACGGCGCTCCCCACCGACGCGGCCGCGGCGATCTACGACATGTTCCTCCGGTTCCTGCGCGACAGCACGCGCACACTGCTGATCGTCTCGGTGATCACAGTGCTGGTCGCGTACCTGTACGGTCCCGGACGTCCCGCCCGTGCCGTCCGCAGGGCGGCGGACAGGGGCACGACGGCCGCCGGCCGGGGGCTGCGCCGCGCCGGTGTGCGCACCGGGTCCACCGGACACTGGCTGGCGGACCACCGAGCATGGATCACCGGTGGTGTCATCGCGGCCGGAGCACTGGCTCTGGTGCTCTGGAACCACCCCTCGGTCGGAGCGGTGGCGCTCGTTGTGGGCATCGCCCTGGCCGTCCTGATCGTGCTGGCGGTCCTCGCGGCCGCCGCGGGCCCGGCCGCCGGGCACGAGGACCGAGCGGCGGCCTCGTGAGCCATGCCGAGGAAACCCGGCCCCGCCCCGGCCTCCCCCAGGCACACGGCGGTGGACCGGGTCCTGGCGAGCCTGCGGTCCGGTCCGGTGGCCCGGCTGCTTCCCCGCCTGTCGGCGCTCAACGTCGTGGAGGGCTCCGTCAGGCTGGCCGCGCAAGCCTTCATCACCGCGCTCCCGCTCCTGATGACCGTCGCGGCGTTCGCACCCGGAGGGGTGCAGGACCTGCTGACCGACTCCCTCCGTGCGGTTCTGGGGGTGCGCGGTGACACGCTGGACGAGGTACGCCGTGCCTTCACCGCCACCGGCACACCACGGGACGCCGCCGGAGCCGTGGGCGTGGTGGTGACTCTCGTGTCCGCCACGGCCTTCAGCCGGGCGCTTCAGGCGGTCTGCGAGCGGTGCTGGCACCTGCCCCGGACACCGGTGCGGGCCGCGGTCTGGCGCTGGCTGCTCTGGCTGCTCGTCTGGCTGGGCGTCCTCCTGGTCCAGGCACCGTTGCGCAGCGGGTTCGGCGGCGGGGTGGTGCTCGGAGGGGCGCTGTCGGTGCTGTCGGCGACGCTGCTGTGGTGGTGGACCCAGCATCTGCTGCTGGGCGGCAGGATCGGCTGGCGGAACCTGCTGCCGGGAGCGCTGCTGGCGGGCACGGGCACGGTCGTGCTCAGCTGGGCCGCCGGTCTGTTCATGCCCACGGTCATGGAGCGCAGCCTGCAGGAGTTCGGTCCGCTGGGGCCCGTCTTCACGTTCCTGTCCTGGTTGATCGCCGTGTTCCTGGTGGCCGTCTCGGGCCTCGTCCTCGGCCAGTACATCGCCTCCTCCGACTGGTACCGGACAGCCTCCGTCCACCGCCGTACGCGGGCCGAACCCTGATCCTGCCGCACAGGAGCGCATCCGTCGGGTGCCGGGCCGCCCGCAGGCTCACCCGCGTCGGGTGAGGCCATCCGGCCCCGGCGGTGCCCACGCTGGAGACAGCACGCAACGGCGGCCGGGCGAGCGCCGGGAACGGAGAAGAGACATGAGCGCACAGACGTACCTGGCCTACGACTATCCCTTGCTGAGCGTCTTCTGGAGCATGCTCCTGTTCTTCCTGTGGATCATGTGGTTCGTCCTGCTCTTCCGCATCGTCTTCGACATCTTCCGCGACGACGAGCTGAGCGGGTGGGCGAAGACCGGCTGGCTGGTGTTCACCGTCCTGCTGCCCTTCCTGGGCGTCTTCGTCTACGTGATCGCCCGCGGCAAGAACATGGGCCGCCGGGAGACAGCGCAGGCCCGGGCACAGCAGGACGCCTTCGACGCCCGCATCAGGGAGGCCGCAGGCGGCACGGGCCGGCCCAGCAGCGCCGACGAACTCAGCAAGCTGTCCGAGATCCGCGCCCGCGGCGACATCACGGACGAGGAGTTCCGCAGGGCGAAGGAACTGGTCCTGACCGGCCACGGCCCGGCGGAGCACGCGGGCTCCACCACTCGCAACCCCGGTCGCTGAGCATCCGCACACCACGAATCGAGGCACAAGATGACCGCGACAGACACCCGACCGGAGCACAGGGCGAAGCAGGAATGGGCAAGCGGTCTGACGGCCTTCGCGGCCGTGATGCTCTTCCTCGTCGGCCTGCTCGACATCTTCCGGGGCATCATGGCCATCGCCGAGGACGACATCTTCGTCACGACGCGCAACTACGTGTTCGAGTGGGACCTGACCGGTTGGGGCTGGATGCACCTCGCTCTGGGCGCGGTCGCCGTGATCGTCAGCATCGGGCTGCTCCAGACCGCGACCTGGGCGCGCGTCGCCGGCGTGGCCATCGCCGGACTCGTCATCCTCGCCAACTTCCTCTCCCTGCCGTACTACCCGGTGTGGTCGGTCGTGATGATCGCGCTCTCCGGCTTCATCATCTGGGCCGTGTGCGTGGTTCCGCGCGGCAACCTCTTCGACCTGTCCGAGGAGCGTCCGATGTCCGAGGAGCGCCCGCCGCGCAGGACCTCGTATCCGCACGGGCCCACCTGAGCGCACAGCGGTCAGGGTGTGCGGCGGAAGGAAAAGGGCCGACAGGTGGGACCACACGGCGCCGGGAACGCGAGAGGACCGGGCGAGGCAGGGACCGCGAGGGTACGCGAGGCCAGTGCGGGACGGGCTCGCCTCGCCGTGCTCGCCCTGCTGGGCAGCATCCTGGTGCCGCTCCTCGCCGCCGGTCTGCGGAGCGTGCTGTGGGCGCTGGCCGGCATCGCCGGACTGGCGCTCGCCGCCGTCGGTGTGTGGTGGACCCTGGCGCACACCGGTGCGCTCCGTGCCCTCGGGGCGGCCCTGTCGGTGACCGCGCCGGTCGCTGTCCTCGCCCTGTATGCCTCGTTCGGCATGCTGGGGCCGGCCTTGCTGTCCCTGGGCCTGTGGCTGCTGGCCGCCACGGCGGCGCGTACGGCCCTGGCACCTGGTCACACCACCTCCGAACAGGCTGTCGTCGAGCCGCCCCACGCCCCCTGGGTCCTTGTGAATCCGCGCTCCGGCGGCGGCAAGGCGGGCCGTTTCGACCTGGTGGAGAAGGCCCGTGCGGCAGGCTGCCGGGTCGCCCTGCTCGACGCGGGCCAGGATGTCGCCGGCCTGGCCCGGCAGGCCGTCGCCGAGGGAGCCGACCTGCTGGCGGTGGCGGGTGGCGACGGTACCCAGGCACTGGTGGCCGAGGTCGCCTCGCGCCACGACCTGCCGTTCGTGGTGATTCCCGCCGGCACGCGCAACCACTTCGCCCTCGACCTCGGCCTCGACCGTGACGATCCGGCGGCGGCCCTGCAGGCCCTGTCCGACAGCGTCGAACTCCGTGCCGACCTCGGGTACGCCGCAGACCGGGTCTTCGTCAACAACGCCTCCTTCGGAACGTACGCGTCCGTCGTCACCGACCCCGCGTACCGGAACGCCAAAGCCCGCACGACCCTGCGAACCCTCCCGGGCCTCCTCACCGGCGAGGACGCGCCCAGGCTGCGGACGCGGGCCGACCGGACGTACGTCGACGGACTGCAGGCGCTGCTCGTCAGCAACAATCCCTACGGGCGTGCCGTCGACGCGGCCCGTCCGGGGCGCAGGAAGCGACTGGACTCGGGGCTCCTCGGTGTGGTGTGCGTGCGGGTCGGCAACACCGCCCAGGCGGCGCGCATGGTGCGCGGTCCGCGCTCCGGGGGACTCATCCGGCTGAACGCCGGGGTAGTCGTCGTCGAAGCCGACACGGACACCCTCCCGGTCGGCATCGACGGAGAACACGTCGTACTGCCGTCACCCGTCGTGTGCCGCAGTGCGCCCGGGGCACTGCGGATCCGCGTGCCGCGCCGTCGACCCGGTACGCCTCGGGCGGGCGGGGCGGCGGCCGACTGGCCGCGCGTGGCACGCCTGGCGCTGGGCCGCCGGAACCGCCCTTTTGGCCAATAAATCGCCATCGAGTAACGAGTGAAGTCACGCGCTCCTCCTGGGCCTCCCTCGCCTTCTGGAAGGGGCGGACTCTGGCAGCGCTCGGCGATCGTGCGGCAGCGATCGCCGCGCTGCGCCTGTCCGTGGAGTACTGCCCGGCGACCGCGTACCTTTCCCGGGCGCTCGCCCACGCGGAGATCGCTCGGCTGCTCCTCGGCGGCGGCCGGCTGGACGAGTCCTTGCGGCATGTCACCGGTTCCTCGACGACCACCTCCACCTGCGGTCCGGCCGGGCCGACCGGATCCTGGCCGAACTGCGCGGAAGTCTGCGGGTCCACGCGGCCCACCCTCCGGTCAGGGCCGGCCGCGCACAACACGTTCAACACGCAAGAGAGCCGAGGCCCGCTTCATGGCCTTCCCGGCCGTGAAGCGAGGTCGACGAGGTCGAGCGGCGGTCCGTCGACTGGATCGACCGGCTCGGCTTCTGCCGCACACCGGCCGAGCGCGCGTGGGTGCTCGGCAGCAACAGCGCCGCCCGCGCGGCAGAGGACGCCGTCGCCCTGCGCGACCGGGTGCTCCGCCGCTTCCTCGTCCTGCGCGAGCGCGTCCTGCCCCGGGCGAGCGGCGAACTGCGCCGCTACCTCACCGACCTCGGGCACGGCATCCGCGGCAACATCGAGTGGGGCCTGCGCGTACCGCGCTACCTCAGCCTCGGCAGCGCCACCGCGGGCCCGGGCGAAGTGACCCCGCCCGAACACATCCCCTGGTCCGACCATCCGCTGGACACCAGCGACGAACCGCCACCACTGCCGTCCATCACCTGGTGGTGGGACGACCTCCCGCTCCGCCTCGCACGAGGGCGGACACGGCGACAGCTGCGGCTTTCAACGTGAGGTGGCGGGTTGCCGGTCAGCCGGTCGAGGCGTGGGCCCGGGAAGGGGTGGCGGACGGCTGCGTGGGGGTCGGGCCCGGGTGCGTGGTCGTGGGGTCCAGGCTGAGCATGGCCGTCTCGTCCGGGGTGCCGGGGGCTGCCTGGTAGACCACCATGCGCTGGCCGCCCGTCCGGGCCAGTCGCATGACCTCGTAGGTCAGGGTCATCGGGCCGGCCTTCGGATGCCGGAAGCACTTCTGCCCGCCGCCGCGTTCGCAGACGTCGTACCGTTCCCAGAGCTGCGCGAACTTCGCCGACTTCAGCATCAGTTCGCCGACGAGCGTGGTCAGCTCGGGATCGTCCGGGTCGGCCCCGGCGACCGCCCGCAGGTGCGCCACCGAAGAGGCGACGGTTTCCTCCCACGGCTCGTAGAGCGTCCGGCCGACCGGGTGCAGGAAGAGGTAGCGGGTGAGGTTGCGCTGGTCCTCCGGCCAGTCCCAGAGTCCGGGCATCAGCCGTCGGCCGGGCGGGTTCGCGGCCAGGACGCGGTTGTAGCGGCTCACCACGTAGGCGGGCAGCGGGCGCACCGACTCCAGCATCCGCAGGACCGAGTCGCGGACGGTGTGGTTCGAGCAGGCCGGCAGTTCGGAGGGCCGGCCGGAGGCCAGTTCCGCGAGCTCGTGCAGGCGTTCGTAACCGTCGCCACGCAGCCGCAGGGCGCGGCCGAGGGCGTCCACGACGGCGGGGGAAGGGTTGGTCTCCCGGCCGCGCTCCAGGCGGATGTAGTAGTCGACGCTCACTCCGGCCAGCGCGGCCAGTTCCTCACGGCGCAGTCCGGGAGTGCGGCGCAGGCCCGCGCCGGCCGGGAGACCGACGTCCTCCGGGCGTACCTGCGCCCTGCGGGCCTTCAGGTATCGGCCGAGCTCCGTGCCCCTCGTGTCCGCTGCTGCCATCCGGCCATTGTCGCAGGCGGTCAAGGAGCGTGGGGGGCCGTGTCAGGGCCTGGAACGCCGCACCCCGGGTACAGCGCGGTCTGCCGGGCGGCCGCGTGCGGGAGGAGAGTTGAGCTGCCGGAGCGGGCGGCCCGTCCGCCGGGGCCCAGGGGGTGCGCGACACCGGTCCGCGGCCTCGGAGAACGGGCCGCGGCCGCCCGCCCGGTCGTCACTGCTCAGCCGTCACCTGCACCAGGAGTTCACCATGCCGGCCACGCCCGCCCCGTCCCCGTCCACCGCCGCCGGCCCCGGGCAGGGCTCGGAGCCGTCGGTGCCCGGGCGGCGGCGACTGCGGTCGGGCCGGGCCCGGCCGTCCGCGCCGCCTGGCGAGGGCCCCGCCGTGCCTCGGCGGGGCCGCGTCGCGCTGGTCGCTTCGCTGCTCGGCTTCACCGTGATCACCATCGACGTCTCGGCCGTGAACATCGCGCTGCCCGCGATCCGGGACTCCCTCAGCGGCGGGATGGCCGGGCTTCAGTGGGTGGTCGACGCGTACACCCTGATGTTCGCGGCCCTGATGCTCTCCGCGGGCGCCCTCGCCGACCGCATCGGCGCCCGCCGCGCCTACGCGTGGGGCGTCGCCTTGTTCACCCTCGCCTCGCTCGCCTGCGCGCTCGCACCCGGCATCGGCGTGCTGGTCGGTGCGCGCGTGGCGCAGGGCGCCGCCGCCGCGATCGTGATGCCGGCCTCGCTGGCGCTGATCCGGCAGGCCTACGACGACACCCGGGCGCGTGCCCGCGCCATCGCGCTGTGGACGGTCGGCGGCTCGGTGGCGATGGCCGCGGGTCCGGTACTGGGCGGGCTGCTCACCGACTCGGCCGGCTGGCGGGCGGTCTTCCTGCTCAACCTCCCGGTGGGCGCGGTCATCCTGGGCCTGCTGGTCCGGGTGCCGCGCTCCCCGCGCCGGCCCGCCGCACTGGACGGCGGCGGCCAGCTCACCGCCGTACTGGCGCTGGCCGGGCTGGCCTTCGCGGTGATCGAGGGCGGCCACCTCGGCTGGACCAGCGGCCCCGTGCTGACCGCCGCCGCGCTCGCCCTCGTCTCCGGGTACGCCTTCTACGTGGTGGAGGCCCGGCACCGCCAGCCGATGGTCCCGCTGGGCATGCTGGGGGACCGCCGGGTGGCCGTCCCGCTCGCGGTCGGTTTCGCCGTCAACGCCGCCTTCTACGGCGGGATCTTCCTGCTCGGGCTGTACTACCAGCAGCTGCGCGGGATGTCGGCGATCGCGGCCGGGCTGATGTTCGTCCCGATGTCGGCGGTGGTGACGGCGACCAACCTGGTGTCGCCGCGGATGGCGGAGCGGATCGGGCGGCGGCCGGTGATCGTCACCGGGCAGCTGGTCTTCACCGGAGCGATGCTGGCCATGCTGCCGCTGGCCGCGCACACCCCGGTGTGGCTGGTGCTCGTCCTGCTGCTGCCGTTGAGCATCGGCGGGGCGCTCGCGGTGCCCGCGCTGACCGCGCTGCTGATGGACGCCGTCCCGCAGGAGCGCGCGGGGACCGCTTCCGGGCTGCTCAACTCCCTTCGCCAGACCGGCGGTGCGCTTGCCGTCGCTCTCTTCGGCAGTCTGCTCGCCGGCCCCGGCGGGGACTTCTCCCTCCCGGGCATGCGCATCGGTCTGCTTGCCGTCGCCGCCCTCCTCCTCGCCACCGCCGCCCTCTCCCGCCTTCTCCTGCCCCGCGGCTGACCCCCGTCTCCTGCGGAGCGGGGTCAGTCGGTGGCGAGGCCGTCGATCAGGCGGTTGAGGAAGCGGGTGAAAGTGGCTTCGGGGGTCACGGCGAGTGCGGGGGCCGCGAGGGCTTCGGCGAGTTCCGGGTGGTGGCCGTCCGCGGCGACGGTGGCGAGGTAGCGGGCTTCGGCCGCTGCCCGGTCAGGGGACTCGGCGGCTGCCGCCTGAGTGATCTCGTAGGTGACGTGTCCGGCGACGAACGCGGTGAGCTGGGCGAAGACCTCCAGCTTCGCCGCGCCGTCCAGGCCGGTGGGGCGCAGGGCGGCGAGGGCGTGTTCCAGGAACGCCAGGGTGTTGGGGCCGGGGCTGCGGCGGGTGGAGAGAGCGGTGGGCAGCCAGGGGTGGCGGAGCATGAGGTCGCGCTGGCGGTGGCCGATGGTCTTCAGGTCGGCGCGCCAGTCGCCGGTGAGAGGAGCCGACGCGGGCAGCTCGCCGCTGACGTGGTCGACCATCAGCTCCAGCAGCGTCTCCTTGTCGGAGGCGTAGCTGTAGAGCGACATGGCTCCGGCTCCGACCTGTGCGGCGACCCGCCGTATGGTGACCGCTTCCAGCCCTTCCGCGTCGGCCAGGGCCACGGCGGCCGCCGTGATCGCCTCGCGGCTGAAGCCCGGCCTGCGGCCCCTGCGGGGCTGCTCGGGGCTCAGCCACAGCTGTTGAGGGTCGGTCCCCGGGGTTCCGGGTCCACCGCTGTCACGCGTCACCGTCTTCGTCCTCCCGTCCCGTGCATCGCCATCCAAGCATCCTCTATTCTCGTACGACGTACGAGAATAGAGGAGGGACCCATGGCATCACGACGCAGGAAGCCGCCGTTGTCCTCGCGGATGATGAGGGCGATCTGGCGCGGTCTGCCGGACAAGCGGCACGAGGTCGGGTGGGAGCCGGGGCTGGTGGTGCCGGCCGCCGACGGCAGTCCGCTGGTCACGGACCACTACTTCCCCCGGACGGCCGGCGATTTCCCCACCCTCCTGGTGCGTTCGCCGTACGGCAGGGGCCTGCCCTGGTCCCCCATGTACGGCATGCTCTTCGCCGAGCAGGGTTTCCACGTGGTCCTGCAGAGCTGCCGCGGCACCGGCGGCTCGGGCGGCGCGTTCGATCTGTGGCGCAACGAGGCCGCCGACGGCCAGGCCACGGTGTCCTGGCTGCGCCGGCAGCCCTGGTTCGACGGGACGCTGGGGACGATCGGCCCCAGCTACCTCGGATACGTGCAGTGGGCGCTCGCCCTGGACCCGCCGCCGGAGCTGAAGGCCATGGTGGTGCAGGTGGGTCTGCACGACCCGTACGCCCTGTTCTACTCGGACGGTGCCCTCCGGCTGGAGAACGCCCTGCTCGTCGGCCTGGGCATGACGTACCAGCATCAGGGGACCGTGCCGTTCGCCCGGGCCGCGCTGCGCCTCCAGCGCCGTCTGCGCGACATCGTCACCGCGCGGCCGCTGCGCGGGGCGTACGCGTCCGCGCTCGGAGAAGTGCCGTGGCTGGACGACGTGATGACGCACCCGGACGCCGACGACCCGCACTGGGACGGCGCGTCCCTGGCACGGGCTGCCGAGCGCCTGAGCGTCCCGACGAGCCTGATCACCGGACGGTACGACGCCCTGGTCGACCAGACCTTCGAGCAGTACGCCCGGCTGCGACAGGCCGGTTGCGACACCGCCCTGCTCGTCGGCCCCTGGACCCATACCTCCGCCATGCAGCAGGGCTGGCCGGAGGTCTTCGCCGAAAGCCTGGCCTGGCTGCGTGCGCACCTGTGCGGCGAGCCCTCCGGGCTGCGTCCCACGCGGGTGCGCGTGCACCTCGGCGGTGAGGACGTGTGGCGGGACCTCGACGACTGGCCGCCCCTCTCCCCCGCCACCACCTCCTCCACCACCTCATGGGTCCCCACCGCGGACGGGCATCTCGACCGGCGAACCGACGCCGGAGCCACGGGCGGCGCGGGATCCGCGGACGGCCAAGGGCCCTCCCCCCTGGCGTCCCTGCGCTACGACCCCGCCGACCCCACGCCGTCCATCGGCGGCCCTCTGCTCTCCCGCACGGCCGGTCCCCGCGACAACAGCGTCCTGGAGGGCCGAGGAGACGTCCTGACGTTCACCGGCCCACCGCTGGCCGAACCCGTGGACGTCCTCGGTCCGGTCTCCGCGCGGCTGAGCGTTTCCACGGACACCGGGTACGCCGACGTCTTCACCCGCCTGTGCGACGTGGACGCGCGGGGCCGCTCCACCAACGTCTGTGACGGGCTGGCCCGGCTGGAGACGGTGGGGCAGGCGCCCTCGGAGGTCACCGTGCGGATGAGCTCCACCGCCTACCGCTTCCCGGCCGGGCACCGGATCCGCTGGCAGATCAGTGCCGGTGCCCATCCGCGCTACGCCCGCAATCCGGGGACCGGCAAGTCCCCGGTGGACGCCGTCGACTTCACACCGATACGCATGACGCTGCACACCGGCTCCGTGCTGATGCTGCCCCACGGGTCCCGGCCGGCGTGACGTCCTTGAACCCTCTAACGGTGACTCCGCTGCGCGAGCCACCCCGCCATCGCCCGTACCCCGATACCGATGGACCGCTCGTCCGGGGCGAAGTCGGGGAAGTGCGGATAGCTGGTGGTGATCGGGGCGCCGGGGGCACGGACGCCGAGGAAGGTGTAGGTGCCGGGGACGCGGTCCAGGTAGAGGGCGTAGTCCTCGCCGCTGAAGGGCGGGAACGCGGAACGGAGCGTGGCGACCGAGTCACGGCCCAGTGCGCGGCGCAGGTGGCGGGCGAGCACGCGGGCGTCGGGTTCCGGGCAGACCAGGGCCGGGAACGGCTCGGCGGGGAAGTTCACCGTGGCTCCCGCGTACGACGTGGCCAGCCGGCGGATCTCCCCGCGCATCTCCGTGTAGCGCTCCTGCGGCCAACAGCGGTAGGACACGCTCACCTTGGTGTCCTGTGCCGAGGCCCGGAGCGCGACGAAGCGGGCGAACGGGCCGTCGGGCGTCTGGGCGTCGGTGACCATCCGTTCGATGTCCGCGGGCGTCTGCGGGGGTGTCACCGTGGCGAGCGCGCCGATCTCGGCGGCCAGGCGCCGCGCGGCCTCGGGTGCGTCCGGGCCCTGGAGCGTCACCTCCGCCTTGTCCTGGCCCGGCATCCCGTAGCCCCCGGTCACCGCGAACCGGCCGACGGGGAAGGGCCCGCAGTGCAGCGCGTGGATCTCCTCGACGCGGGTGCGCTCCAGCACGCCCGCCTCGATCAGTGCGCGGGCTCCGGACAGGCTCTCCTCGGCGGGCTGGAAGAGGAACACCACCGTGCCGCTCAGGTGCCGCCGCAGCCGCGCCAGGACCTTGGCGACGCCGAGGGCCACCGTCGTGTGGATGTCGTGCCCGCAGAGGTGGGCCGCCGCCTCGCCGCCCCCGACGATGTCCTTGGGCGGCACGGCGTCCATGTCCGCCCGGTACGCGACCGTCCGGCCCGGGCGCGCGCCGTGCAGGACACCGACCACGCCGTGGCCGCCGACCCCGGTGGTGACGGTCAGCCCGGCCGCCCGCAGTTCCCGGGCCACCAGGTCCGCGGTGCGACGCTCCTCCCCCGGCAGCTCGGGGTGCCGGTGGATGTCCCGCCGCAGCTCGATCAATCCGGCCTCCAGGCGCGCCACCTCGGCGTCGACCGCCGCGTTCCCCACCGGTCTCCCCCACCCGTCGGCGACGGCCTTCCCCGCGGCACCCCACACCGTTCCCGCACCGGCTGCCGCCGCCATGCCGGCCAGCAGCGTACGGCGGGCCAGAGCATGCTCCGTAGGACGCTTCACCGTTCCCCCTCGTGATCCGTCAGTTCGTCTTCGTGATCCGTCACGTGGCCGCCCGGCGAGCGGGAAACCCGTGGGTACACGATCACTTCTGACGCGTGCCGCAGCCCATCCGGCGAGCCACCGCTCGCGGGTGGGGACACCCCCCGGGCCCGGCCCCTCACGGGGCAAGAACCAGGACGCATACCCTGCGTTCCAACCGCAGGCGGCGTCAGCCGCGCACGGCCAGGTGGTACGAAGAGCCCCACAGCACCACCGCGCTGCCGCGGCCGTCAGCAGCGCCACCGTCCACCGGTACTGCCACTGGTCGTACAGCCGGGCGAGCGGAAAGAAGTGCAGTCCCACGACGATGGCGACGCCCGCGGGGACGGCCATCGCCGCCGCCGTGAGCACGAGCGCCACCGCCTCGATACCCAGCGGGGCGGCGTCCGTCGCCGAACCGGTCCCGGCGGGAGACGTTCTGTCACTCGCGGAGAGTACGACGCGAGGGACCTGGCCGACTGTGTGATCCGGAAACGATACGAAACATTCGATTACCGGAACCACGCCCTCCGCGTCAGAAGGGCAAGGCGCTCACCAAACCGGCAACCCGCCCAGCCGCCAACTTCCCCCCGAACTGGGCGTATACCGTACGGCCACGCCCCGACAGCCGACGAATATTTCGCAGCTCCCACCGAAACCATTGACAGTTGACAGGGCCCGGCCAACACTCCGGATGACACAGCTCCCCATCGACCGACCCCCACAAGGACGAGGAGGAAGCACCCCCATGAAGAAGTCATCGAGCCGCTTACGGCTGCTCATCAGCAGCGTCTGCACCATGCTGCTGGTCGCGTTCGCCACCATCGCCATGCCGGGCACCGCCCACGCCGACACGGTCGTCACCAGCAACAAGACCGGCACCGACAACGGCTACTTCTACTCCTTCTGGACCGACGCCCCGGGCACGGTCTCCATGACCCTGTCCTCCGGCGGCAAGTACAGCACCTCGTGGCGGAACACCGGCAACTTCGTCGCCGGCAAGGGCTGGAGCAACGGTGCCCGCCGCACCGTGAACTACTCCGGCACGTTCAACCCGTCCGGCAACGCCTACCTGACCCTCTACGGCTGGACGGCGAACCCGCTGGTCGAGTACTACATCGTCGACAACTGGGGCACCTACCGTCCCACGGGCCAGTACAAGGGCACCGTCACCAGCGACGGCGGTACGTACGACATCTACAAGACGACCCGGTACAACGCCCCGTCCGTCGAGGGCGTCCGGACCTTCGACCAGTACTGGAGCGTCCGGCAGTCCAAGAGGACGGGCGGCACCATCACGGCCGGCAACCACTTCGACGCCTGGGCCCGGGCCGGCATGCCCATGGGCAACTTCAAGTACTACATGATCATGGCGACCGAGGGTTACCAGAGCAGCGGCAGCTCCAGCATCACGGTGCGCTGACGATGGGAGCCACGCCACGGTCCGCGTTCCGCGCGCTGCTCACGAGGCTGACCGTCCTCGCGACGGCCGCAGCCGCCACCCTCACGGCCACCACCACGACGGCCGCCACCGCCGCCCCGGCGCGGGCCGCCGCCTGCACCGGATACGTCGGTCTCACCTTCGACGACGGCCCGTCCGGCAACACGACCGGACTGCTCGACGCACTCCGCAGGAACGGGCTACGGGCGACGATGTTCAACCAGGGCCAGTACGCCGCCGCCAACCCGTCCCTGGTCCGGGCGCAGGTGGCCGCCGGCATGTGGATCGGCAACCACAGTTACACCCATCCGCACCTGACCGGACTGAGCCAGGCCCGGATCGACTCCGAGATCTCCCGGACCCAGCAGGCCATCGCCAACGCGGGAGGCGGCACACCGAAACTGTTCCGCCCCCCGTACGGCGAGACCAACGCGACGGTCAAGTCGGTCGCGGCCCGCCACGGCCTGACCCAGATCATCTGGGACGTCGACTCCCAGGACTGGAACGGCGCGAGCACGGAAGCGATCGTCCAGGCGGCCGGCCGCCTCACCGACGGCCGGACCATCCTCCTGCACGACTGGTCTGCCAACACCCTCGCAGCGATCCCCCGCATCGCCCGGGTACTGGCGTCCCGGGGCCTGTGCGCGGGCATGATCTCGCCCCGGACGGGCCGCGCGGTGGCACCCGGCTGAGCGAACGGCGCGATGGCCTCCAGCGCCATCGCGCCTCCCGGGCAGCACCGGACGCCCCGTTGTCAGTGCCCGCTCCTACGATTCGCCGTATGCCTGAATGGATGCATGTGTCCAGCCCGGTCCTGGAATCCGGTTGGCACGACGAGGTGAATCTCGTGTTCGCGCGCGGGATGGAGCCGGCCACGCTTGCCGAGGGATTGCGGCGGCTGCGGCGGGAGCCGTTGGCGAGCGGCGAGGGGGACGGGTGGGCGTGGGCCGTCCACGACATGCTCAACGCCGAGATCGAGGACTTCGACCCCGTGGCCTACGGAGAGATCTCCGCGGGCGCCGAGCTCGTCGTGTTCGTGACCGAGCCGTGCAGCGCGAAGGCGCACGAGCCGCATTTCGCGTACTACCGGGACGGGCGGCTGATCACCTGGTTCAGCTTCGAGGACCTGACGCAGCGGCCGGGGGACAACCCCGACTATCTGTCAGCCGAGTTGCTGGCCGCGAAGCTGATCGGGCCGGACGCCGGGTGCGAGGAGGAGGACGACGGCGGGCACGACTGCTTCGACCACCACTACGAGGACCACAACCGCATCGTCCGGGCGGTCGCCGGCTTCTTCGCTCTTCCCTCGCCGCCGCTGTCGACGGAGGTGACGGACCGGTGACCTGGCTCGCCCCGGACACGTTCCTCACGTTCTGCCGGGGGATTCCCCTGGCCGACCTCACCGGCTTCTTCAGCGAGGCGGACCTGCCGCCCACGGCCTCCGGCACGGCGGACGGCTGGGCCTGGCTGACGCACCACCCGGACACCACCCCGGACGGCGGCGCCGTCCAGCAGCTCGGCCAGTACATCACCGGCTTCCGGTACCAGGACCGCGTGCGCGACCAGCAGCACGTCGACATGGTGTTCCTGGCGTCCACGCCCGCCTGCTCGTGCGACGACCGGTACGCGGTGCCGCACTGCGCCGACCATCCCTACCAGTTCGCCCACAGCCGGGGCGGCTTCGCCGTCTCCCTCTTCAACGTCGGTGCGCGTCGCGAGTCCCGCCGCTTCGGCAGCCAGGCCGACCTGTTCATACGGCAGTTCCTGGAGCAGGGCATCGTCGGGCGCACCACCCGGTACGACACCGACCCGGACTTCAACCCGGACGGCACCCGCACGATCCGCATCATCGCCGAGCACTTCGGGCTGCCCGCCGCACCCCTCGGGACCCGGGTGGCCGAAACTCCACGGTGACCCGGTGGCGGGGCCGGACAACATCCGTATCCCGTCAGGGAGTTCACCTAGGTTGGTGGACCGGTCCCCTTCCCCACCCCCCAGGAGGCCCCGCCATGCCCGACGACAGCCTGCGTGCCCGTATCGACACGTCCAAGCCGCACTCGGCCCGCTTCTGGAACTACTTCGTCGGCGGCAAGGACAACTACGAGGTCGACCGCGAGATCGGCGACCAGATCAAGTCGATCTTCCCGGGCCTGGTCGACGTGGCGGTCACGAGCCGCCGGTTCCTGGGCCGGGCCGTCCGGTACCTGGCCGTCGAGCAGGGTGTGCGGCAGTTCCTGGACGTCGGCACCGGGCTGCCGACCGCCGACAACACGCACGAGGTCGCCCAGCGCGTGGCACCGGACTCCCGGATCGTGTACGTCGACAACGACCCCATCGTGCTGGCCCACGCCAACGCCCTGCTCACCAGCACGCCCGAGGGCAGGACCGCCTATCTGGACGCCGACCTGTACGACCCGGAGACGGTCCTGGAGGCCGCCGCGGGCACGCTCGACCTGTCCCGGCCGGTCGGCCTGATGATCCTCAACACGCTGGGGCATGTCGCCGACTACGAGCAGGCGCGGGAGCTCGTGCGGCGGCTCATGGCCGGGCTGCCGGCCGGCAGCCACCTGGTGATCAGCGACAGCACCGCGACGAGCGAGGGCATGATCGCCGCGTCGGAGGCCTACAACGCGAGCGGGGCCGTGCCGTATCACGTCCGTCCGGTAGCCGAGATCGCCGGGTTCTTCGACGGGCTGGAGCTGGTGGAGCCGGGAGTGGTACGGGTGCCGGAGTGGCGGGCGGAGCCCGCCGAGGGGCCTATCGGTGAGGACACCGCCGGTGTGGACGCGTACTGCGGCGTTGGCCGCAAACCCACGCGATAATCAAGGACATGTCCGCACCACCCCCCGCCCCCGAGCCGGTCCGGCGGCTCATCGGTGATCTTCTCGCGGTGGGTGAGGCGTACGGCCTCGTCCTCGCGGGCGGGTACGCCGTGCTGGCGCACGGGCTGGTGCGGCGGGGCGGCCGGGACGTGGACGTCGCCACCGAGCACCCCGCCGCGATGGACGGCATCGCCGGCACCGTCCGGACGGGGCTGGTGGCGCGCGGCTGGCTCGTGCAGACGCTGGAGAGCGATCCGCTGTCCGCCCAGTTCCTCGTCACCGACGCGGCGACCGGTGAGGAGTACGGGGTCGGCATCCGCAAGGAGGTGCTGTGGCGCCCGCCCGTGACCACCGGGCTCGGGCCGGCCCTGTCCCTCGACGACCTCGTCGGCACCCGGGTGCGGGACCTGGCCGACCGTGGACTCGCCCGCGACCTGGTCGACGTACACGCCGCCTCGGCCCGCTGGAGCCACCCCGAACTGGAGGAACTCGGCCGCCGGCACGCGCCCGAGCCCTTCGACCTCACCGACCTCCAGGCCCGGCTGACCGGCACGGACTGGCTCGACGACAGCGCGTTCACGGCCCACGGCCTCGACGCCGAGTCCGTCGCCGGTCTCCGCCGGTGGGCCCAGGAGTGGGCCGACGACATCGCGGAACGGCTCATCGAGGGCGGTGCCCCGGACGAGAGCGCCCCGGACGAGGAGTGACCCGCGCGGGGACTGACCGGTCGGTACCCTGACCGGATGGGGAAAGGGGCAACCGGGCAGGTGGGGGTGGTCGCCGCGCTGGTACGGGCGGCGTTCCTGGTGGACGGTGTGTACGCGGAGGCCAGCCGGACGTACGGGCTGACACCGCAGCAGGGGCAACTGCTCTGCGTCCTGATGCCGCAGCCGTACGGCATGGGCGAGCTCGGCGAGATGCTCGGGCTGGCGAAGTCGAGTCTGACCGGGCTCGTGGACCGGACGGTGCGGCGCGGGCTAGTGCGGCGGGAGGCCGACCCGCGCGACGGACGGGCCGTGCGGGTGGGGCTGACGGAGGAAGGCGCCGCGCTCGCCGAGAAGTTCTACGCCGAGACCTGCCGCCGGATGGAGGCCCTCCCGTCCGGGCTCAGCGGCGCCGAACGGGAGCGGCTGGCCGTCCTGCTGTCGCGGGTCGTGGCCGACAACGAGGTTCCCGAGGTGTTCGTGGAGGCCGAGCAGCGGACCGGCCACCGAAGCAGCTCACGGTCCTGACACCGCCGCCGTCGCCCGCCGCTCCCGCCGTCCCGCCGCCATCAGCGCCAGCGTCACCCCGGCCGAGACCGTCGCCATCGCCGTCATCGCCTCCGCCGGGGAGGTCAGTTGGGCCAGCGAGCCCGCGAGTATCGCTGCCACGCCCTGCAGTGTGAGCATGCCGGCCGAGTGCAGGCCCAGGGCGTGGCCCGTGAGGCCGTCGGGCGTCAGGGTCACCAGCCGCTCCTGCTGGACGAGGCTCGCGCCGAAGCCGACCGAGGCCAGTGTGACGGCGGCTGCCGCGAGCGGCAGCGGGGGGTGGAGCAGGAAGGGCACGTACGGAGCGGCCAGGAGCAGCAGGAGCGGGAAGCCCAGGCGGGGGCGCAGGCGCGGTGGGACCAGGCGGCCCACCAGTACGTCCCCGGCCAGCATGCCGAGCGCGGCGCAGGCGAACAGGGTGCCGGCGGAGTCGGGGACGTAGGAGACGTAGAGGGATTCGCAGCCGACGACCAGGCCGTTCGGGATCCAGAGGGCCAGATAGACCTGGCGGCGGGGTGCGGACGACCAGAGCAGGGCATTGGCCCGCCACGTCGCCGACACCGAGGGGCGGCCGGCCGTGCGGGGTGGGCGGCTGGTCAGGCCGAGGTGGACGACCGCGGCCGCCGGCAGATAGAGGGCGGCTGACGCCAGCAGAGCGATCCGCGGGGACAGCAGGGCCACGAGGGCTCCGCCGGTCGCGTATCCGGCGATCTGCATGAGGCCGCTCATCATGTTGAAGACCGAGCGGCCCAGAAGGTAGCCGTCCTTGGAGAGGATCTCGTTCAACAGGCCCCAGCGCACTCCGCCGCCCACCGACTTCGCCAGCCCCATGGCCAGGACGATCGCGAAGAGGGCCCAGATCGGTAAACCGGGCAGGGCCAGGGCCGCCGTGCCCGCCGCGAAGAGGAGGGGCAGGGCCGTGAGGGCCGCGCGCGGGGGCAGCCGGTCGGCCGCCGAGAGCAGGAGCGTCGCGCCCAGCACCTGCACCAGCGACTCGCCGAACATGCTCACCGCGGACAGCAGCGGCGACTCGGTCGCCCGGTACACCAAGGTGCCCAGCGCCAGTCCGCCCATCGTCTGGGCGACCGTCTGCGCCGACGCGGCCAGGAAGAACGGGGTGAACTCGGGGGCACGGAACAGTTCGCGGTAGCTGCGCATGCGGGGAGTCTCCGGCGGCCCGGATCGCGTGGTTATTGTTTCGCGCGGGTGCGAAACATCGGGGGTGCGCATGGGCTGGTGGCAGATCAACGCCGACACCCTGGCGGCAAGCCGGTTCGTGCTCTCCCCGCTCGCCGAGACCTTCGCCTGCCTCCAGTTGCTGCACCGGGGCACACCCGCACACCCGGGCGAACGGGCCTGGCTGCGCGACCACCTGCCCGGCTACCGGGCCCGGCTGGCCGCCGACCCCGTGACCGCGCTGCTCGTCCGCGCCGGGCTGGGCCGGTCCTGGATCGCCGACTTCCTCACTCCCACCCCGAGAGACCGGGAGGCCTTCGAGGAAGGGGTGGCACGGGTGCGGGCGGCCCGCCCCGACGAGGCCCGCGCGCATCTGCGGCTCTCCCTCGCCGGCCCGCTTCCCCCCGCCCTGGACCGGGACGACCTCCCCGAGCGCGCGGCCGGCCTGCTGACGTACGTCTGGACCGAGACCGTACGTCCGGACTGGGACCGGCGCCGACAGGTGCTGGAGGCGGACGTGGTCGCCCGCACCGCGCAGGTGAGCCGGGGCGGCTGGGCGGCGGTGCTGGACGCACTGCGACCGGGCCGCACCCGGTGGCTGGGTGACAACCGGCTCCAGGTGAATCTGCACGAGTACCCGCCCCGCGAGATCTCCGGCGCCGAGCTCCTGTTCGTGCCGGTGACCCCGAAGACCGGCTGGGTGTCCTGGGAGGAGCCCGACCGGTACGCGGTGATCTACGCGTGCGCGGGCGTGCTCGCCGACCCCGGCGGCCGGACCGTGCCCGCGAGCCTCGGCGCACTGCTCGGGGCCGCACGGGCCGGTGTGCTCGTCCTGCTCGACTCCCCGCTGAGCACCAGCCAGTTGGTCGCCGTGACCGGACAGGGCCTGGGCTCGGTCGGCCGGCATCTGCGGGTGCTGCTGGACGCCGGCTTGGTCGAGCGGCGCCGCGCGGGCCGGTCCGTGCTGTACACGCGGACGGCGGCGGGGCAGGTGCTGGTGGAGGCCGGAACAGGCGGGCCCGGCACCCGCCGGAGTTAGCATCCGCTCATGACGACTAGCAACGGTTCCTCTCCCCTCGACGTCGAGATCGGTGCCCTCCAGGGCGGTTCCGCCGACCTGTCCCAGTACGCGGGCAAGGCGGTGCTCGTGGTGAACGTGGCCTCCAAGTGCGGCCTGACCCCGCAGTACAACGGGCTGGAGAAGCTCCACGAGCGCTATGCCGAGCGTGGCTTCACCGTCCTCGGCGTGCCTTGCAACCAGTTCCTCGGGCAGGAGCCCGGCAGCGCCGAGGAGATCGCCGAGTTCTGCTCGGCGACCTACGGCGTGACCTTCCCGATGACCGAGAAGGTCGAGGTCAACGGCGAGAACCGGCACCCGCTGTACGACCGCCTGACCGGCTTCGCCGACGCCGACGGGCACAGCGGGGACATCCGCTGGAACTTCGAGAAGTTCCTGATCGGCCGGGACGGCACGGTAGTCGCCCGTTTCTCCCCGCAGACCGAGCCGGAGGCGACGGAGGTCGTGGCGGCGATCGAGGCCCAGCTGGCCTGACCCCGCCCCGGTTGACCTTGCCCCTGGGGCAGGGCCGAGCGTCCTCGTCATCGGGCGGAAGAGCCGCCCGATGACGGAGGATGCCGTGGTGGACGTACCGGACCGTGACCTGCTCACCATCGGGGCGTTCGCCGCGCGCGCCCGGCTTTCGGCCAAGGCCCTGCGGCTGTACGACCGGCTGGAGCTGCTGTCCCCGGCGCACGTCGACGAGGCCACCGGCTACCGCTACTACCGCGCCGGGCAGGTCGAACGGGCCCGGCTCGTGGCCATGCTGCGGCAGCTGGACATGCCGCTCGCCCGGATCGCCGAGGTGGTCGGGGCGGGCGACGGGCCGACGGCGGCCGAGCTGCTCGGCACGTACTGGGCGGACGTCGAGGCGCGGGTGGCGGGGCAGCGGACGCTCGCCGAGTACCTCCGTGGACGACTGTCGGGGAGGAGCTCCGAGATGTACCAGAGGTTCGCGATCGAGACGGTGGACGTGCCCGAGCAGGTGGTGATCACCGAGAAGCGGCACACGCTGGCGGACGAGCTGCCCGCGTGGATCGGCGCTTCACTGGGCCGGCTGGAGGCGGCGGCCCGGGAGTGCGGAGGCGTGAGCGGCGTGCCGTACGTCGCCTACCACGCCGAGGTGTCGATGGAGAGCGACGGCCCCGCCGAGGCGTGCGTGCCGGTCGCCGACGAGGCGGCTGCACGGGCCTGGGCGGAACGGCACGCGCGAGCATGGGAGACGGCCGTGCGGGTGGAGCCGGCTCAGCGGCTGGCGTACACCCGGATCACCAAGGCGCAGGTGGCGCACCCGCAGATCCTGGCCGCGTTCGAGGCGGTGGAGGAGTGGATGGCGGCGGAGGGACTGACCCAGGCCGGTCTGTGCCGCGAGCTGTACTTCGCCGACTGGGAGGCGGCGGGAGCCGAGGACCCGGTGTGTGATGTGGCGTTCCCGGTGAGCTCCCGGTGAGCTGATCGCCCTCAGGGGCCCGCTGGCACAAGCGGAGCCCTCTCGGCAAGGACGGCGAGACTGGTCGAGAGGGCTCTTCGGGTGGTGCTTGTGCTGTTGTCGAGCGGTGGCTCAGGCCTTGACCGAGGCCACGAAGGCGCTCCACGCGTCGGCGGGAAACGCCAGCTTGGGACCCTCGGGGATCTTGGTGTCCCCGAGTTCCAGAGCCTCTTCGACGGTCGACCTGACCATCACACAGGCGCCGTTGTTGTTGGTGTAGGAGGACGTCGTCCACGTTTCCGTGGCGCCCAGACGAATTGCCATGTTCGCTCCGTAGCAAGTTGCGTTTACGCCAACCCGTGCTGGTGGTTGGCGTGATCGACGCTACTCGCCAACATCCTCGTTCGGAGCAGTCATTCACTCGACCGGATGGCATATTCCAGGGGAGACTTCCAGTCAGGCGTGTCAGGGGTGTAACATCCCGCGCTTTGCCGGACGGAAGGTCCTGCGCCACGGACGGTCAGCGCGCGTACTCCTTCGCCCGGCGCTCGATGAGCTGCCGCGACTGGTCCACGTTCAGCGACTGCGCGCGCAGGTGCTCGTACATGACCGTGTACTTCTGCACGTCGAGCGGCTTCTCCAGGTACAGGTCGCTGGTCACGCCCTCGATGTACACCACGCTGGAGTCGGCCGCGTCGGCGAACTCCAGGATCGAGTACTGGCCGTTGATGCCGGCGTGCGCGCCGACCTCGAACGGCAGCACCTGCACGGTGATGTGGGGCAGCTGCGACATCTCGATGAGGTGCTCCAGCTGCTCGCGCATCACCTGCCGGCTCCCGACGATCCGGTGCAGGGACGCCTCGTCCAGGACCACCCACAGCCGCAGCGGGTCCGTCTCGGCGGTGATACGGCCCTGCCGGCGCAGCCGGACCTCGACGCGCTTGTCGTTGTCCGCCTCCGAGGCCTCGGGCGAGCCGCCCCGGATGATGGCCTCGGCGTACGCACGCGTCTGCAACAGGCCGGTGATGATCTGGGGTTCGTAGACCCTGAGCGACTCGGCGTCCGTCTCCAGGCCGATGTAGACGCTGTACGGGATGTCCCCGAAGGCGTGCCACCAGCCCTGCTGCCGGGAGTCCTTGGCCATTTGCATCAGCGAGTCGACGATCCGCTGGTCCTCGACCTCGTAGACCCCGCACAGGTCCCGGACGTCGCGCTGGCTGATGCTGCGCCGGCCGTTCTCCAGCCGGCTGATCTTCGACTGCGACACCAGCAGCCGCTCGGCGACCTCTTCGGCCGTCATGCCCTTGAGCTCACGGAGCCTGCGGAGCTCCTGGCCCAGCCGGCGCCGCCTGACGGTGGGATTGACATTGGACGCCACGGGACGTGCACCTCCGGCTGCGTGCCTCTACTTTGCGTATCTGCTGTTGAGCAGACTGCCACCAAGGTGCCTGCTACCGCTGGGAAACGGTGGATATGCGACGGGTACACGCCAGTTCGGGCAGGGCACGCCGAGCGGGGCGGGGAGAGTGTGTGCTCTCCCCGCCCCGCTCGGACAGCGGCTCCCGTGACCGGGTTCTGGGGTGGTGCGTGGTGCTGTGCGGGTCCGCGGCTCAGTGCGCCACGGCACGCGCCATGCTTCCGTGGCGCGGCTGCATCGGAACGCCACGGGCGGGTTCCGCTGCGGGCCTGGCTCCGCCGGCGGCCTGACGGCCGGACGGGGCCGGGCTGCGGCGCGGCTGCGCCGCCACGCCGTTCTGGACGTCCATCACGGCGTGCGCGACGAGACCGCCCATGGGGTCGTGCCTGATCAGGTCCCGCAGCCGGGAGCGGGACGAACGTCCCTCGTTACCCGGATACAGGTGCTTGCCGAGGCCGACCGCGTGTGCCAGTGCGGCGAGCGCGGCGGTCCGCGGGTCCGGCGGTACGCCGGTGCGGATCGCCGAGTCCAGCCGGGCCCTGATCTCCCGGCTGATCTCGTTGTCCGTCGCCTGGTAGCGAGTCGTCGGCAGCACCCCGCACATCTGACCGGCCACGGCATGCACCATGCCGCACCGCTCGAGATGCGAGAGGTAGGTCTGGCGGAGCCCGAGACGCGGCCCGCCAATCCAGTTCACTGCCCGCACGGGAGCGCCGCGCCTACGCAGCAACTCCAACGCGCAGTCCAACGTTGGATCTCCAGTCGGCCGTGGTACAACCACGGCGATACGATCCCCGTCTGGGGCTATCCGTCCGGCCAGTGCCAGCTCCACTAGCTGTGCTCCGGCCAGACCGAGGTCGAGCGACTGCGGCTGCGCAGTGGTACCCGTGGTCGGGTCCAATGCCAGCAGCAGAAGCTCCTCCGGAAGTGTTCTGCGGCTCCTGCCCATCCATGCCTCCCCGCGTGGATGAATGACAGGGTGACCCCTCTCACATTGGTCTGTCGAGGGTGCGTGACCGGTTCGTAGTGGAACCAGTAGGTATGTCGTTCTCGTCTACCGGATGGGTTCAGTCCGCGCACAGGACACTGGTACATGGTTCGGACAGCGCCGGGGAGCGGTGTCACGGGCGGCGGTTCACGGTTCGGTACGCGCACGCGGGGAGTGCGGCGCGAGGAGGAGGCATCGGTGGCGGGCGAGTCCCCCGACAGGTCGAAGCAGCGCGAGTCGTCGGCAGAACCGACGTCGGGGAGCGCGAGTCCGGTTCCCGAGGCCAGGAGCGAGGCCCCACCCAAGCGCGACCCGCGCCTCGCGGTGGCCCGGGACACGGAGAGGTCCGCGAAGCGCGGCGGCGCCGACACGGCGACCCGCGTGCTCTCCACCCGGACGGCGGAACAGCCGACCGAGCCGGCTGACGCCGAGCGGGACGAGGGCGAGAAGACGGACTCGGCGGCGGACGCAGGGCGGGACGAGAGCGACGCGGGCGCCGAGGAGACATCGGCGGACGCCGGGCGCGACTCGGACGAGGCAGACTCGTCGGCTGACGCCGAGCAGGACGCCGGCGCCGCGGGCACGGCCGACGCCGAGCAGGGTGCGAGCGGCGCGGGCACGGGCCAGGCCGACTCGACGGCTGACGCCGAGCAAGACGCCGGCGACGCCGATGACGCGGGCACGGCCGACGCCGAGCGGGACGCGGGCGACGCGGGCGCCGAGGAGACGTCGGCGGACGCCGGGCGCGACTCGGACGAGGCAGACTCGACGGGCGCCGAGGGGACGTCGGCGGGCGCCGGGCGCGACTCGGACGAGGCAGACTCGTCGGCTGACGCCGAGCAGGACGCCGGTGCCGCAGGCGCGGCCGACGCCGAGCAGGGTGCGAGCGGCGCGGGCACGGGCCAGGCCGACTCGACGGCTGACGCCGAGCAAGACGCCGGCGACGCCGATGACGCGGGCACGGCCGACGCCGAGCAGGGTGCGAGCGACGCCGGCGACGAGAGCGCGGCGGCCGGCGCCGGGCAGGGCGAGAGTGGCGCCGGTGCCGAGGGCTCGGCGGTCGACGCGTCCCGGGAGTCTGCGGACGAGCCCGTGAAGGGCTCCGGCGGGTCTTCGCCGGCGGCAGGGGATTCGGCTTCCGCCGAGTCGTCCGAGCCCGGCGAGTCCTCCGACTCCGGCGAGGCATCCGGCTCCACTGGGTCTTCCGGCTCCGGGGAGCGCGGGGGTGACACCGCCAGTGACGGGCGGCTGCGGGATGCCGTGGCCGCGTGGGTCGCGTCGGCCGACCAGAACGAGGAGCCCGCGGCGGCCAAGGGCGCCGCCAAGGGCTCTGAGGACGGCCAGGAGGCGGCTGAGAGGGCGGAAGAGCCCGCAGAGGCCGCTGAGGCCGTTACGGACGCGCAGAAGGCCGAGAAGCCCGCTGAGGCCGACGCTGACGCCCGGGACGACCGAGAGGCTGCCGAGGCCGCCACCGACGTCCAGGACCGGCCGGAGACCGAAAGTGCGGACGACGCCGCCGAGGAAGAGGCCGACGAACCGGAGGCGGACCGTTCCGCCACCGGTGGCACGGGCGATTCCGGGGCCGCCTCGGCGGACAGCACCCCCGCCGACGACACCGACGGCACCCCGGACAGCCCTGACAAGGCCCCCGAGTCGGACGACACCGACACCGACACCGACAAGGGCGACGCCAAGCCCCCCGTCGACCAGCCCACCGCCGTCTTCAAAGCCGTACGGCCCCCGGTCGATCAGCCCACCACCATGCTGAAGCTCGGCGGGGCCGCCAAGGACGCCAAGGACGCGCCCGAGAAGGACGCCGAGCGGACCAGTAAGTTCGTCGCGCTCAAGCCGCTGGACGATCCGTCGACGCGGAAGCCGGCGGCCGGCGCACAGGCCGGACAGGCCACTCCGCCTGCTCCCGCCCCCGCCGACGCCACCGCCCCCGTGCCCACCGTCGGACCCGAGCGGACCACCCAGCAGCCCCTGCCGCCGCGGCCGCCGCTGGATCTGCTGGCCGAGCTGACGAACACCCCGCCGCCGCCGGACACTCCGCTGCGGACGGCCGTGCGGCGGGTGAAGATCTGGACGCCGCTGGTGCTGCTGCTGGTGGTCGTCCTCGGCGTCGTGCAGAGCGTGCGCCCCCTGCCGGCGCCCACCCTCGAACTCACCGCCGAGGACAGCTACACCTTCGAGGGCGGCAAGGTCGACATCCCCTGGCCGGCCAAGGGCCAGGCCGCGCTGGACGTGCAGGGCATCGGCACGTTCGGGTCGTCCGGCGAGCAGAAGCCCGTGCCGATCGCGAGCGTCGCCAAGGTCATGACCGCCTATCTGATCCTGCGCGAGCACCCGCTCAAGAGCGGTGAGGACGGGCCGAAGATCGAGATCGACCAGGCCGCCGAGGACCAGTCCGACGCCGGCCAGGAGTCCACCGTCGACGTCACCAAGGGCGACAAGATCAGTGAGCGGGAGGCCCTGGAGAGCATCCTGATCGCTTCCGCGAACAACGTGGCGCGGCTGCTCGCCCGCTGGGACGCGGGTTCCGAGAAGGCGTTCGTGCAGAAGATGAACGACGCCGCCAAGGACCTCGGCATGAAGAACACGACGTACACCGACCCGTCGGGCCTGAACAACACCACCGTGTCCACGGCCGTGGACCAGGTGAAGCTCGCCAAGGCGGCCATGGAGCAGCCCGCTTTCCGCGAGGTCGCGACGATGATGTCGTACGTCGACTACAAGGGCACCAAGCACGACAACTGGAACCGCCTGGTCGGCTACAACGACGTCACCGGCATCAAGACCGGCACCACCACCTCGGCGCTCGGCAACCTCGTCTTCTCGGCGAGGAAGGAGGTCAACGGTGAGACCCGCCGGATCGTCGGCGCCGTCGTGCGCCAGCCCGCCGGCGGCCCGGACAACACCATCCTGGGTGCCGCGCTGCACGAGGGCGACAAGCTGATCAAGGCCGCGCAGGGCGCGCTGGAGTCGGCGACGATCCTGAAGAAGGGCACGGTCGTCGGGTACGCGGACGACGGTCTCGGCGGCCGTACGCCGGTCGCCGTCACCGAGGACGTCACGGCGGTCGGCTGGGCGGGCCTGTCCGTCAAGCTGACGTTCGCCGCGGACGAGCTGCCGCACACGGCGAAGGCCGGCACGAAGGTGGGCACGCTCACCGTCGGTGACGGCAGCACCAACGCGGTCAAGGTCCCGGTCGCCCTCCAGAAGGACCTCGTGGAGCCGGGCTTCGCGGACAAGCTCACCCGCCTCGGCTGAGGCGGCCCGCCGACCGCAGGACCGCACACGACCGCACCCCGCCGGTGACGGCCCGTCCGGGCGCCGCCCGGCGGGGTGCGTGCTAGCGTCGCGAACCGGGCAGGCCGCCGCCCACGGCGGCGACGGCCGTGAACCGCTGACCAACGGGGCACGGCCGGGAAGAGAAGACGAGAACAGAAGACGGGACAACGGGGAGTGCCTTCGAGTGGCCACTGCGGAGCCGACACGCGCCGACGACGCCGATCCGGGCCCGGTATCCGCCGGCCCGCGAATACGCCTGCCCGCAACCGGGGAAGGCAGCAGCCAGGGCGGCCGTGAGGACCGGCTGCGGACCCTCGTACTGACGCTGCGTGAGCGCATGCTGCGCCACCCGGTCCTGTCCGTCACGGGCCTCGCCGGAGCGCTCCACGTCCTCTGGTTCTTCACGTTCGCGAACAGCGGCGGCGATCTGGCCGCGCAGGACGCCTGGGCCGAGTTCGTCGGCCGGCACCCGGACTCGGCGTACAACCTCGCCTGGTACGGCGGGATGCACCCGGTGTCGTACAGCGTGGTGTCGCCGTACCTGATGTCGGTGCTCGGCGTGCGGACGACGATGATGATCGCGGGGACGGTCTCGGCCGGGCTGCTGACGCTGCTCCTCCTGCGCAGCCGGTCCGTCCGCAACCCCCTGTGGGCGTCGCTGGCGGGCGTGTTCGGGCTGTTCTGCAACGCGGTGTCCGGGCGGGTGACGTTCGGTCTTGGCATGATGTTCGCGCTCGGCGCGGTCGCGGTCGTGTTCTGCTGGCCGTACCGGTGGCGTTACAAGCGCTGGGCGAAGGCCCTGTCCGCGGCGCCGCTGGCCGCGCTGGCCACCATGGCGTCGCCGGTCGCGGGTCTGTTCGTGGGTCTGGTCGCGGTGGCGTTGTTCCTCCAGAAGCGGCGGCCGGGCGCGTGGGCGCTGGGGCTGGCGCCGAGTGCGGTGGTGGCGGTGTCGGCGTGGCTGTTCCCGTTCTCGGGGACGCAGCCGATGATGATCGGCTCGGTGCTGCTGCCGCTCGCGTTCTCGGTCCTCGTCTTCGTCCTGGTGCCGGAGGACTGGAAGACGGTCCGGCTGACGGCCGCGGTGTACGGGCTGGGTGTCGTGCTGGTGTGGCTGGTCAGCTCCCAGATCGGGTCGAACATCACGCGGCTGGCGATGCTGTTCGCCGGGGTGGCGCTGGTCGCCGCGCTGCCGTTCACGGTGCCGCGGAGCCGCAGGTGGTACGCGGCCGTCGTCGCGCTCGTCGGCTTCGCCGGGTGGATCGGCTTCAAGACGGTCGACGACATCGTGCACACGGCCCCGGCGGCGTCCTGGTCCCGTGAGCTGGCGCCGCTGGTGAACGAGTTGCAGGAGGTCGGCGCCGAGAAGGGCCGCGTGGAGGTCGTTCCCGCCCGCTCCCACCGCGAGGCCTCGGCCCTCGCCCCGTACGTCAACCTGGCGCGCGGCTGGAACCGCCAGGCCGACATGGAGCGCAACCCCCTCTTCTACGACGACACGCTCAACTCGGCGAACTACCACGAGTGGCTGAAGCGCTGGGCGGTGCACTACGTGGTGCTGCCGAAGGACGAACCGGACGGCGACGGGGGGCAGCGGGAGCGGGCGCTGGTGCAGCGCGGGCTGCCGTATCTGACCCAGGTGTGGGGCGACGCCAACTGGCAGCTGTTCAAGGTGACCGATCCGACCCCGATGGCCGGGCCGAACGCGGTCGTCGACCGGGCCGAGCAGGGCGAGATGATCCTCCAGGTGAGGAAGGCGGGCCGGATCCTGGTCCGTATCCCGTACTCGCCGTGGCTGAGCATCGTCGACGCCGAGGGCAAGAGCCTGAAGCCGCCGCAGGAGACGGAGGAGTCCGAGAAGCGTCCCGAGGGCGAGCCGAGGACGTACGTCAACGTCAACGGCTGCCTGGCGGAGACGGAGGAGGACGAGGACGGCGACCGGTGGACGGTGCTGGTCGCGCCGAAGCCGGGCACCTACCACCTGGCGGCGCCCTACCAGCTGCCCCGGGGTACGCCGTGCCCGGAGGAGCTGCGCTGAGCGACGCGGGCTGTCAGCGCAGCCGGTCGACGTACCGGTCCGTTCCCGGCACCGTCGGGACGAAGGGCGCGACCAGCTCGACCCGCCCGAGGCCGGATTCGCCGACGGCCGTGTCCAGGCCGGTGAAGAAGGCCTCCCAGCACTCGCGCGGGTCCGTCTGGAGGAACCACAGCAGGGTCAGCCGGGTGTCGACGCCCTCGACCTGCTTGACGTAGGTCATGCGGTCGCCGGGGAGCGGGGTCGGACGGAAGACGGTCACCAGCGCCGCCGGCGAGCCCGCGAGCCGCTTGGGCAGGTGGCGGGAGCGCAGCCACTCCAGGAGCTGCGGGCGCTGCTCGGGGGTGCCGGCCTCGACGACCTGGAGGACCAGGCCGGCGTAGGGGTGATCGAGGGCGTGGACGTCGCGCGGGCCCGCCGCACCGTCCCGGTAGACCGTCGCCTCGTGGTCCTGGAACGCCGTGAGGACGTGGGTGCGGTCGTGGTAGACGCGGCCGTCGCGGCCCAGGCGCTTGTTGATGGCGACCGTCCAGCGCATGTGGTCGTCGTAGCGGCCGTCGGTGATCCAGTACGTGGACAGGTAGCAGCCCGTGGTGACGGGCTGGGCGATCGCCGACTTCTCGGGGTAGCGCAGGAGTTGCAGGTCCCGGGTGGCGACCCAGCGGCGGCCGGCGTACATCCAGGGCATGGCCATCGCGCCGGCGTAGTAGTGGTCGTCCTCGTACCAGCGGTTGTAGGCGTACTCGTGGCCCGGGTGCGGCTCGACCATGGTGATCAGGGCGTGGCCGGGGTGGGTGCCGTAGGGGCCGACGGCGGCCAGTTCGGCGTACAGCTCGCTGCGGGTGTCGTCGCTCATGCCCTTCCCCTCTCTTGGCGGCTGGCTCATACTCTGACGCCCCGTCAGATAATGCGCCAGGGTTCCGGGGAGGCTTCGATGTCACTGCTCGCGGGGAAGACGGTCGTCGTGTCGGGGGTCGGGGCCGGGCTGGGGCGGCAGGTCGCGGCGACCGTCGTACGGGACGGCGGACGGGCCGTGCTCGGGGCCCGTAGGGAGGCGAATCTGGCGAAGACGGCGGCCGAGCTCGATCCGGACGGGTCGCGCACGGCGTACCGGGCGACCGACATCGCCGACGAGGAGCAGTGCGAGGCGCTGGCGGGGCTGGCTCGGGAGCGGTTCGGGCGGATCGACGCGGTGGTGCACGTGGCCGCGCTGGACGGCCACTTCGGCGGTCTGGAGGACGCGGACTTCGAAGCCTGGCGCTCCGTCCTGGACGTGAATCTGCTGGGCACGCTGCGGATGACCCGGGCCTGCCTGCCGTCGCTCAAACAAGGCGGCGGGTCCGTCGTGTTCATCGGGACGCAGTCGGCCGTGGCGGCTCCGTCGCAGGTGCGGCAGGCGGCGTACGCGGCGTCGAAGGGTGCGCTGACGAGCGCGATGTACTCGCTGGCGCGGGAGCTGGGGCCGTACCGGATCCGGGTCAACACCGTGCTGCCGGGCTGGATGTGGGGGCCGCCGGTGGAGGCGTACGTACGGTTCGCCGCCGGCTCGGAGGGCGTGTCGGAAGCGGAGGTGCTGGGCAGGCTGACGGATCGTATGGCGCTGCCGGAGCTGGCGACGGATGCGGACGTGGCGGACGCGACGGTGTTCCTGGCGTCGGACCGGGCGCGGGCGATCACGGGCCAGTCGCTGCTGGTGAACGCGGGTGAGCTGATGCGCTGAGGGCGATTTCCAGCCATGCGGCGCAGTTCACGTACATAAACACAAGTCACCTCACCGAACTTTTTTACGGTCTCTTGACCTTCCTCTTCCTTGCCGTGCGCACGTCACCGAAACCAGAGTTCACATGCCTGACCCTGGCGGCGCACCCGTGGAAGGGGACTCATGAACGGTCTCGACTGGGCCGTGCTCATCGGCTACTTCGCCGTGATGGTCGCGATCGGCGTCTGGTCGCACAAACGTGTGGACAACGTCAGCGACTTCTTCACCGCCGGCGGCAAGATGCCGTGGTGGCTCTCCGGCATCTCGCACCACATGTCGGGCTACAGCGCGGTGATGTTCACCGGGTACGCGGGCATCGCCTACACCTACGGCGTCACGTCCTTCGTCACCTGGTCCTTCCCGATCGCCCTCGGCATCGCCATCGGCTCGAAGCTGTTCGCGCCGCGCATCAACCGGCTCCGCTCGCGGCTCCATGTGGCCTCCCCGCTGGAGTACCTGAAGAACCGTTACGACCTGAAGACCCAGCAGGCGCTGGCCTGGTCCGGCATGCTGCTGAAGATCGTGGACGTGGGCGCGAAGTGGGCGGCGATCGCGACGCTGTTGTCCGTCTTCACAGGGATCTCCCTCAACCAGGGCATCCTCATCACCGGCGGCATCACGGCGGTCTACTGCACCATCGGCGGCCTGTGGGCGGACGCGCTGACCGAACTCGGCCAGTTCGTCATCCAGTTGCTGGCCGGCATCGCGATGTTCGTGGCGGTGTTCGTACGCCTCGACGACCACGGCGGCTTCTTCGGCGTGTGGGACTCGCCCGAGCTCCAGGGCCACGAGAAACCGCTGGTCGGCCCGTACGGCACGGTCTTCCTGCTGGCGTTCCTGTTCATCAAGCTCTTCGAGTACAACGGCGGCATGCTCAACCAGGCCCAGCGCTACATGGCCACCCCGAACGCCAAGGAGGCCGAGCGGTCGGCCCGGCTGTCGGCGATCCTCTGGCTGGTCTGGCCGCTGGTGCTGTTCTTCCCCATGTGGATGTCCCCGCTGCTGGTCGAGTCGCAGAAGGCGGACGGCTCCGACTCCTACGCCCTGATGACCGAACAGCTCCTCCCCCACGGTCTGCTGGGCCTGGTCATCGTCGGCTTCTTCTCGCACACGATGGCCATGTGCTCCTCGGACGCCAACGCCATCGCGGCCGTGTTCACCCGGGACTGCGCGCCGGTGATCTGGGCACGGGCCCGGGCCTGGAACCAGAGCCAGGGGCTGCGGGTCGCCCGGGTCGCGACGGTCGTCTTCCTCGGTCTGTCCATGGCGGCGGCGACGCAGGTCAACTCCCCGGCGTTCAAGGACATCATCACGGTCGTCATCAAGTGGGTGGCCGGCCTGATGGGCCCGATGGCGATCCCGATGATGCTGGGCCTGCTGCGGGCGTTCCGCCGCTCCGGCCCGACGGCGGCCCTGGTCAGCTGGTCGATGGGCCTGCTCTCCTTCTGGCTGGTGAACTACCCGATCCACTGGAACGTCGAGGGCGGCGTGCCGCTGCAGTACCAGGTGTCGATCCCGCTGGCGGTGTCGCTGGTCCTCTACATCCTCGTCGGCTACATCAAGCCGGAGGACACCCCGGAGCGGCTGGCACTCATCGAGAAGATCAACACGGACGGGGACGGGGCGGCGTCGGCCGCGATCCCGACACCGGCCGGGGCGGCGGACGGCGTGGTGGGGGCGGCACGCAAGGAGTAGCGGCGGCGTACGTACACCGGGAGGGGCGGCCGTCCTGCGGGGCGGTCGCCTTCCGGTTCACGAGCCGCCTTTCGGCTCATGCCCGGGGGTAGCGCGGGTTCACGCCCGGGGATAGCGCGCCAGCCATCCGGGGGACGCGCCCGCCGGGCTGTGCAGGGCCGGGCCCTGGGTCATCTCCATGGCGAAGTCGTCGGCCAGCTCCAGGATCGTGGGGCGGCCCTCCAGCTCCGCCAGCCAGGCCGGGGGGAGGGCCGTCTCGCCGTGCAGGGCGCCCAGCAGCCCGCCCGTCAGTGCGGCGGTGGCGGCGGAGGGGCCGTCGTGATTGACGGCGAGGGTCAGTCCGTGCCGGACGTCGGCGGCGACGAGGGCGCAGTACACGGCGGCACCGACGAGGCTCTCCGCCGTACCGGCCCCGCACAGCTCCGCCACGCGCTCGGGCCCGGGCAGCCCCTGCCGTACGGCACCGAGCGCGCGCTGGAGCGCGTCCGACACGGGCTGGTGCCCGGGCCGGGCGGCCAGCAGCGCGAAGCCCCACTGCACGGCGGCGTCGAGACTCTCCCCGAGGGCGAGGGCATGCACGATCACGGCGTACGCACCCGCCGCGACATACGCCGTGGGATGACCGTGGGTCTGCGCCGCGCACTCCACCGCGAGCTGGGCGACGAGCTGCGGCTCCCAGCCCACGAGCAGCCCGAACGGGGCGGACCGGGCGGCGGCCTCGGGCCCGAGCTCGCCGGGGTTCTTGGGCGCCTCGGGCGTCCCCATGGTCGTGTCGGCGAGCCCGAGGAGCAGCGCCTTGCTCGGGTCCCTGCGCGCGTACAGCCACTCCTCCCGCGCGAGCCACCCGTCGTCCTTGCGCCGCAGGTCGGGCCCCCAGTCCCGCTGGGTGGCGGCCCAGCGCAGGTAGGCCCGGTGCAGGTCGGTGGGCGGGTGCCAGGCGCCGGTGTCCCGCCGCACCTGGGCCCGGATCAGCCCGTCCACGGAGAACAGGGTGAGCTGGGTGAGATGGGTGACGGCACCGCGTCTGCCGTAGGCGGGGGCCAGATCGACCAGCCCCTCCGCCCCGTACGCCTCCCTGATCCCGTCGATCCCCAGACCGTCCACGGGAGCGCCCAGCGCGTCCCCGACGGCCAGCCCGAGCAACGTGCCGCGCACCCGGCTGCGAAAGTCCTGCTGCTCCGTACGCCCCCAGACGGCACCGGCAGTCGCACCCACCTTGACCTCCCAGGGACCGTCCACACGTACGACAGCTCAGCACTGTAATCGAACGGGGGCGACGGGCCGCCCGCGGTGCGTTCACTTTCCATCCATTGCAACGACCACTCTCGGGTCGTTGCTTTGATTTCCGAGCCGTTGCAACGATTTTGTGGCTCTGACCTGCACTTAACGCACTCACGCGCAACGAAGTCGTTGCCGAATCATCGAACGCAACGTAGCTTTTCCATCGTTCGAAACAACGAGTCAGAGGAGAGCACGATGCAGAAGTTCGACACTCCCGCCCCGGTCACCGCCGTCCTTGACATCCCCGCCGGACGTGTCCAGTTCATCGCCGCGGACCGCGCCGACACCACCGTCGAGGTGCTGCCCGCCGACGCTTCCAAGAGCCGCGACACCAAGGCCGCCGAGCAGACCGCCGTCTCCTACGCCGACGGTGTCCTGCGGATCAGGGCCTCGGCCTCCGCCGGCCGGCTCCTCGGCCCTTCCGGAGCCGTGGAGGTCACCGTCCGGCTGCCCGCCGGCTCCCGCGTCGAGGCCAGGGCCGACAGCGCCGAGCTGCGTGGCGTCGGGCGGCTCGGCGACATCGTCTTCGAGGGCGCGTACCACCGGATCAAGATCGACGAGGCCGCGGGCGTCCGGCTCACCGCGATCGACGGCGACGTCGAGGTCGGCCGGCTGGGCGGCCCCGCGGAGATCAGCACCGCGAGGGGCGACATCCGGATCGCCGAGGCCCTGGGCGGCACGGTCGTGCTCCGCACCCAGTCCGGTGACATCTCGGTCGCCGCCGCCGACGGCGTCTCGGCCGCCCTGGACGCGGACACCGGCTACGGCCGTGTCAGCAACTCCCTCAAGAACGACGGCACCACCGGACTCGACATCCGGGCCACCACCTCCCACGGCGACATCACCGCCCGCAGCCTCTGAACGAGCAGCGCCAGAACTGTCCGGCCGAGCCCACCACCAGGGGGAACACATGACGAAGAACAGCACGTCCGCGTCCGGTTCGACATGGACCGGCATGGTGCCGGTCGACGACACGGCCCTGGCCGTCACCGACACCGGCGGTCCCGGGATCCCGGTGGTCTACCTCAACGGCCAGTTCGCCACCCAGGGGTACTGGCGGCGGGTCATCGCCGAACTGGGGACGGGGTGGCGGCACATCACCTACGACGAGCGGGCCCGGGGCAAGTCGAAGCGTTCGGCGGACTACTCCTTCGAGGCCGCCGTCCGGGACGTCGACGCCGTTCTCGCGGCCAGGGGTGTGGACCGGGCGCTGGTGATCGGCTGGTCCTACGGGGCGGTCGTCGCGGCGCACTGGGCCGACCGGAACCCGGAGCGTGCCGTGGGGGCGGTCCTGGTCGACGGCGCGTTCCCGTACGACTGGCTGGACGAGGCCATGGAGCAGCGGATCCGGAAACTGTTCCGGCGGCTGGGCTGGTTCATGCCGCTGCTGCGCCCGACGGGCCTGACCCCGCGGATGACCGCCGCGCAGCAGGCCGAGAGCAACATCGAGCTCGGCAGACTGTCCCGGGAGCGCGAGCTGGGCCCTGTCCTTGACGGCATCACCGTCCCGGTGCGGTACGTGGTCGCTTCGGAGACGTCCTTCGGCAGCCGGGGTGACGAGCAGGAACGGATCCGCACCGGCCTCGACGCGGTGACCGCCCAGAACCCGAACATCCGGATCGCCGCGAAGGTCGCCAGCAACCACGGCGCGATCCTCAGGAAGGACTTCCGGGCCATCGCCGATGCCACCCGCGAGATCGCCGCCCTCGACGGCGGGGGGCGCTGAAGCCCCGACGCCCGCCTCGACCACGTCCGTCCCGCACAGGGTCCGCAGTCCCTCGTGCGGGACGTTTCACGCGCCGGCGTCCTCGCTCGGATCCGCAAAGTCCCGCAGCAGGGCGTCGGCGTCCTGGGAAGAGCGCAGCCGCACTCCGGGGTCCCCCGCCACGCCCAGATCACGGCGCATGGCTTCCCTCATGGCGGCTATCAGTGTCCAGACGCCATGCTGTGCCTCGGCGGCCGACCGCATGCTTTCGCCGGGCCGTGGGTTCCCCTGCTCCAGGCGTTTGACCTGTCCGTAGACCAAGGTCAGAGCGCCGTTCACCTCGCCGGCCGGGGCGATCACCGTGTCAGGCGCGATCATCAGCGCCTCGGACCAGCGATCCCGGTGGGCGTCCTTGGCGACTTCCAGCGCCTGTATGTCCTCGTCGCCGAGCGCACGGTCGCGCAGGACGTACAGATGGCGGCTCAGCGCCGTGCAGAACTGTCGTGCGTCGCGGTGCAGTTCCGAATAGCAGCGTCGCCGCAGCTCCCGATTCTCGCGGGCCTCCTGGATGGCCTGGGTCATCTCCAGCTCGCGCCGCTTGGCCCTCTCGGCACCCTGCTGGGTGAGCAACGCACCCCCGAGCGTGCCCGCCACACCGGCCACGGCTATCAAGACCGCCCCAACATCCATCGGATCACCTTAGACGGGAGGCATCGCGCAAGTCCCCGTACGTCATGGGCAGTTCGGCCCACACCGTCTTGCCGTGGGCCGGTGCCTCGGCCACGCCCCAGCGGTTCGCGTACGCCTCGACGATGCGCAGGCCGTGTCCTCCTTCCGCGTCCTGCTCCACCGGGGCCGGGAGGCGCGGGACCCGGTCGCCCCGGGCGTCGGTGACCTCGATACGGACAGTGTGATCGGCCCGTAGCGTCAGCCGCAGCCGGAAGTCCCTGCCCCGGACCCGTCCGTGCAGGACGGCGTTGGACGCCAGCTCCGCGACCACCTGTGCGGCGGCCTCGTACGGCTCGCCCCACTCGTCGAGTTGGCGTTCGGTGAGCAGACGGGCCAGCCGAGCACCTCTTCGAGTAGCGGACAGTTGCACCGCGAAGTGGCGGGCGGGGGTGGCGATCCGGGCGAGGGATTTCTGACTCATGTCACCCAGCGTGGTCGCAGCTCCCTACCCTGAACAGCAACGACCCCGGTACGGAGAGTGACTGTCCGGACGCATGGCGGGGTCGTACGGCTCGTACGTCAGGAGGGGAAGGCGTGGAGGACGAGGAAGCGGCGGCCGTACTCAGGACGGTCGGGCGGCAGATCAAGATGTGGCGCGAGGCCGCGGGGCTGAAACAGACGGAGCTGGGTGCGGCGATCGGGTACGGCGAGGAGATGGTTTCGTCCGTGGAGCGGGCGAGACGGATCCCCAAGCCGGACTTCCTGGACAAGGCCGACGAGGTGCTCGGCGCCGGGGGCGGCCGGCCTACACCGAGGACGAGATCGAACGTCACGTGGCCGCACGCATGGCACGGAAGGCCGTCTTCGATCGGGTACCCCGGCCGCTGGTCACCTTTGTCCAGGAAGAGATGACACTGCGGCGGCCTTTCGGGGGCAGGATGGTACTGCGCCGACAGCTCGAACATCTGTTGGAAGTAGCGGAGTTGCGGCACGTCGAGATCCAAGTGATGCCCATGGACAGGGAGGACCACGCGGCTGCGATGGGCTCGTTCCGGCTGCTGAAGCTCCAGGACGGCAAGGCGCTCGGTCACACGGAAAGCCAGCTGTACGACCGCGTGATCAGCGACCCAAAGGACGTACAGGTCCTCGATATGCGCTATGGCATGATCCGGGCGCAGGCCCTCTCGCCACGCGAGTCACTGGCCTTCATCGAAAAAGTGCTGGGAGAAGAGACATGACGCCCACCCCGCCGAAGTGGTTCAAGAGCAGCCACAGCGGCAACGACGACGCCGATTGCGTCGAGGTCGCCATATCCCCCGCCCACCACCCCACCATCCACATCCGCGACTCCAAGAACAAGGAAGCCGCCCGCCTGGAATTCACCGACGGCGCTTGGTCGGAATTCCTGGAGTTCGCGGTGGGGCGCTGAGTCTCAGTCCTGGGCGGGGGCCGCTTCCTCAGCGGCGTTGTCGTTCTCGTCGGCCTCCGCTCGCTCCTTCTTGAGAGCGAGTTCCCGGGCCAGGGCCTCCGAGTAAAGCCTCATTTCCGCTTCTTTGCGCTCGTCAAACACCAGTGCCTCCTTTGATTGCAGGGGTGCTGAGGGTGAAAAGAGGGGAACCGGTCAGGCGGAAGCGCGCTGGAACCGGGGACGACTGTGGTCCGGGAGTGAGTGTGCCGACTGGTGGCAGGGTTCATCGGGGATCAGTCGCCGCACCATCGTCATCGCACACCTCCCAGAACAACTCGACCAGACCACAAGCCTCTTGTTTCAAATATTACCCCGCCACCCCCCGGCAAGTCACGGTCGAATTACATCCGCACACAGCTCATTCGCACGCTGTTCACCCGGCGAGCGCCGACCCAAGTACCGCACGGTCGGTATCCGAAAAGCGTTCCAGTGCCCCGGAGTCCAGTTCGCGGATCCTTTCCACGTCGGCCCGTGCCTCCGTGAGCCGCTCCATCGCCGCGAACAGGACGGCCCGGCGGCACAACGCCCAGACGTACCCCGGCCGGAGTCCCACCGCCCGGTTCAGGTCGTCGAGGGCCTCCGTGTGGCGGCCGAGGTTGGCGAGAGATGCGCCCCGGCTCGCGTACGCGGAGATGTAGGCGGGGTCCAGGGACAGCGCACGGTCGAAGTCGGCGACCGCCTCCTCGTCGCGGCCCGCGGCGCGCAGCGCGTCGCCGCGTTCGCAGCGGGCCCAGGGCCAGTCGGGGTTCAGGGCGAGGGCCTGGTCGAGGTCGGCCAGTTGGCGCCGGGGGTCACCCAGACCGCGCCAGACCCGGGCGCGGCGGGCGAGCGCCCAGGCGTAGTCCGGCTTGAGGTCCAGTGCCCGGCCCAGGTCGGCAAGGGCGGCGTCCAGGTCTCCGCTGCGTTCACGCGTGGCTCCCCGGGAGGCCCAGGCGAACTCGTTGGCCGCATCGAGGCGGATCGCCTCGCTCAGGTCCCGGACGGCCTCGGCGTCGTGCCGGGCGAGCCGGTGGTGTTCGCCGCGCAGGGCGACGTACCAGGAGTTGTCCGGCTCCAGCGCGACGGCCCGGTCCAGGTCGGCGAGCGCGGCGTCGTCGTCGCCCAGTTCCCTGCGGATCCCGGCCCGGTGACGGTAGGCGACGGCCAGCTCCGGATCCAGGGCGACGGCCCGGTCGTACTCGGCTAGGGCCTGCGCGTAGGCGGCCCGGCCGCGCAGTTCGTCACCCCGTACGACCCGGGCCCGGGCCTGGGTCGGCGCGTCGAGCACCGCGCGGCGCAGGAGCAGGCCGAGTGCGGCGACGACTCCCTCCGTGTCGAGGGCTGCCGTCAGTTCGGTGCCCCACTCGGCCACCGCCGCCGTGTCCGCGTCCTGTCCCGCGTCCACCAGCAGGCGCGCCCACTGCGCGGCCACGCCCGCACCGGCGTCACAGGCGGGGACGAAGTCCCGCAGGGCCTGCGGCAGCGCGTCCCGCTCCCCCGCGCAGAGGAGGTGGTACACCTCGGCCAGGCGCAGGCTGCGCCACGTCTCGTCGGCCCACGGCTCGTCCCCGGCGGCTTCGGTCTCCTCCCGCCAGCCGCCGAACGTCCACGCCAGGCGCCGCTGCCGCTCGGCCCACCCGCGGGGCGACCGGCTGCGTTCCGCGCGCAGCATCGGTGTCCGTACGACGTCGTGGTAGCGCAGGCGTCCCCCGCCGCGCTCGCCGACGAACGGCATGCCCCGCAACCACGCGTAGAGCGGCTCCAGTTGTTCCTGAGGGCAGTCGGTGACCGCCCGGAACACGTCCGCGTCCAGCCATCTCGGCAGCGCGCAGGCCAGTGCGGCCGCTCGTCGTGCCGGGTCCCGCTCCCACTTCAGGAAGCGTTCCACCGCCGTGGCGCTCGGGTCGCCCACGTCGTCAGGGTCGGCGGGGCGGGATTCGGCGAGGGTGGAGACCAGGACGGGGAGGCCGCCGGTGAGGCGCAGGACCTCCTCGACGACCGGTTCGGCGGTCACGCCCTTTCCGGCCAGCAGGCCGCGCGCCTCCGCCTCGGTGAAGGGGGACAGCGGGACGTCCGTCACGAAATCGCTCAGGCCGCCCCACAGAGCCGTGTCCAGGGGGCGTTGGCCCGCCGTGACCACGACGGTCGTGGCGGGCATGGCGCCGTGGCGGTCGGTGGTCATCGTCTCGTGCAGCCAGTGGTCGAGGTACAGGCCCGTCCGCTCGTACGTGTCGAGGAAGAGGGCGATCCAGGGAGCCGAGGCGGCGGCCTCCGAGAGTTCGCGCAGGAGCACCGGTGTGAGGACCTGCTCCGGGGCGAGGACCAGCCGCACGTCCTCGTGGTCGCGGAAGCGGGCCAGCACCCTTTCCCGGAACCGGTCCACTCCGCCCGCGAGTTCCTCGGAGTCGAGCATGCCCGCGAAGGGGCCCACGACCGGGACCATCCCCATCGCGACCACCCCGGCCCGGGCCACCGCCCGCCCGCCTACCGACGGGCCCGCGTCCTCCGCCTGCGCGTCCAGTGCGGCGAGCGCGGCCAGTTCCGCCTCGTGCCGGCGCTCGTCGTGGGCGGCGAGCAGGCGGTTCAGTTCCTTGAGCCGGTGGCCCTGCGCGGCGAACTGGCGGCTGATCTCCGCCATCACCTCCGGCACGCTGCCGGCGCTGTCGTCCACGTGCGCGGTCAGCGCGCCCTGTTCGCGGGCGATCTGCTCCAACTCCCGCAGGAGGAAGGTCTTTCCGACGCCCGCGTTGCCGTGGACGTGGAATCGGAAGCGGTGGCGTTCGTCCTGTGGAGGAGTGTCGAAGTTCGCGCGGAACAGGGCCCGTTCGGCGGCCCGGCCGACGAAACCGGCCCGGGTCCGCTGCCGTATCAGGTCCTGCATCGAAGGCCTGGCCTGTGCCATCCGTACGTCCCCTCGCCTCGCCCGTCCGGCTTCCGCCGACATTCTGTCGCGTCGGCCACCGCCGCTCGGGAAGAATGATCGGCATGGCCACCTCCTCCACCTCACGCCGCGGCGCGCTGCCTCTCGCCGCCGCGCTCCTCACCGCATCCGTCGCGCTCTACATGGCGCTGGTCGCGTTCGGGAACATCACCGACTTCGGCACCAACCAGCAGTTCGTCCGCCATGTTCTCGCCATGGACACCACGTTCAAGGACGAGGACCTGATGTGGCGGGCCGTCACCAGTACGGGACTTCAGGACGCCGCCTACGTCCTGATCATCGTCTGGGAGACCGTCGCCGCGCTCGTCCTCATATACGGGACCTGGCTGTGGGCCAGACGTGACCAGCAGCAGGCGCGGCGGATGTCCACCTACGGGCTGCTGATGGTGCTGCTGCTGTTCGGGGCCGGGTTCATCGCGATCGGCGGTGAGTGGTTCTCGATGTGGCAGTCGAAGAGCTGGAACGGGCTGGACGCCGCCACCCGCGTGTTCCTGTTCAGCGGGCTGGTGCTGATCGTCAACCACCTGCCGTCCAAGCAGCCGGACTCGACTACCTGACCACGGTCACCGTCGTACCGACCGTGCCGAACGCCCACAGTGCCGTGCCGTCCGCCTTCCGCATCCTGACCCCGCCCGTCTTGGCTCCGGAGTCGGCGGGCGGCGGCGAGGCGCCGTCGACCGCGTTGGAGAAGGCGACGGAGACGCCGGACTTCGCGGCGAAGTACATGATGTGCTCGATCCGGACGCCGTCCGAGCCGGTCGTGGCCTCGTTGCGGGACGACACCGTGTAGCTGCCGGGGTCGGGGCTGACCGTGCCGGGCCACACGGTGAACGTACGGCGGGTCGCCTCGCTCGCGTCGACCAGCCACACCCGCTTCTCGCCGAGGGAGTAGACGATGCGCCGGCCGGTGCCGGAGCCGTCGGGCACCCGGGCCGGGGCGGACGCGGTGGGGGTGGGCTGCGCGCCCGCCGACGCCGAGGTGCTCGGCTTGGCCGAGGTGGCGGTGGGGTGCGGGCCCTGGTCCGCCTGCACGGCCAGGACCGTCACCGCGGCTATCGCTCCCACGGTCAGCCCGGTCACCCAGGCCCACGAAGGAAGTCGGGCAGGCACCGGCACGCATCTCCTCAGTCACGGGACCCCGCACAACCGGGGTTCCGATCATCGTACTGCGAGCCCGTTGCTCCCCAGGCGGCTCAGGGGCCGTCCACGGTTTTCCGGACCGGGACCGGGCCGGTGCCGGCTCCGTGGGCGGTGTAGCGCGGGGTGCGGACGGGAGCCGGGTAGGCGAGGTGCACGAGGCGGGTCTGTTCCTGCCGCATGTGCGTGAGCGACTCCAGGATGTAGCCCACGAGCAGGACGAGCGCGGCGATGGTCATGATCGCGGCGGCGAGGATCGCCGTGGGGACGCGGGGCACCGTGCCGGTGCGGACGAATTCGGCGATGACGGGGATGCCGAGGACGACCGAGATCAGGGCCAGCACGCCGGCGATCACGGTGTGGACGAGGGAGGGGCGCTCCCGGCGTGCCAGGTCGAGGATGACCCGCAGGATGCGCCAGCCGTCCCGGTAGGTGCGCAGTTTGCTCTCGCCGCCGGCGGGCCGGACCCGGTAGTCCACGACCACCTCCGCCGTGGGGAGCCGGAGGTGGAGGGCGTGGATCGTCATCTCGGTCTCGGTCTCGAACTCCCGGGCCAGCGCCGGGAAGGACTTCACGAAGCGGCGCGAGAAGACCCGGTAACCGCTGAGCATGTCGGTCACGTCGTTGCCGAACAGGGACCTTACGGCCCCGGTGAGCAGCTTGTTGCCGACCGCGTGTCCGGTCCGGTAGGCGCCGTCGTCCGTCACCCGGCGGGCGCCGACGACCTGGTCGTACGGCCCTTCGAAGAGCAGGTCCACCATGTCCCGGGCGCGGGTGGCGTCGTAGGTGTCGTCGCCGTCGATGATGAGCAGGGCGTCGGCGTCGACGTCGGCGAAGGCGCGGCGGATGACGTTGCCCTTGCCCTTGCGGGTCTCCTGCCGGACGATCGCGCCCGCAGCGCGGGCGACCTGCACGGTGCGGTCGGTGGAGGCGTTGTCGTAGACGTAGACCACGGCCTCGGGGAGGGCCGCGCGCAGGTCGCGGACCACCTTGCCGACGGCCGCCTCCTCGTTGTGGCACGGCACGACACACGCGATCGTCGGTTCCACGACCACTCCCCACTCCTCATCCGAGTCATCCGAGCCGGTGTCGAATATTCATACTTCACATATGGGGTAAATCATGCGATATGAGCGCGTCCATGAGGTGGGGGCGCGCCGGGTGGCTACTCTCGCTTTGTGCCGGTTCTCGCCTCTGTGACACGTTCCGTCCGTGATGCCGTACGGGGCATCTGGCGCGAGGCCGCCAAGTTCGGACTCGTCGGGGCTCTCGCCTTCGTCGTGGACAACGGCGGCTACAACCTGCTGGTCTTCGGCCTGCCCGGCGGCGCTCAGGGCGGGCCGATGGGGAGCTCTCCCGTCCAGGCGTCCGTCGTCGCGACGGGCGCCGCCGCGCTCTTCAGCTGGGCCGGGAACCGCTACTGGACCTACCGCGACCAGCACCGCGAGAAGGTCTCCCGCGAACTGGGCCTGTTCCTCGTCGCGAACGGCGTCGGTCTCGCCATCACCGCGGGCACGGTCTTCGCGTCCCGGGAGCTGCTCGGGCTCGACTCGGCGCTCAGCGACAACACCGCCCGCGTCCTCGGCTGGGTGCTCGCGACCCTGTTCCGCTTCTACGCCTACCGGCGCTACGTCTTCGTCGCACCCTGAGCCGTCGGCAACGGGCAACCGGCTAGCATCCGGCATATGGGACAAATGCCATGGGTGTCGGGTGCGCAGCGCTGGGTCTGGGCGCTGGCCGCCATCGCCGCGGTCTGCTGCCTGGGCACGATCCTCGTGTTCGACCCCGGCTATCTGAGTCCCGACAGCCTCGACCAGCTCCGGCAGGCCGAGGGGAAGACGCCCCTGACCGACTGGCACCCGCCCGTGCTGAGCCTGGTGTGGCGCGCGCTCATCGCGGTGACCGGCTCGATCACGTCCATGCTCGTCCTCCAGTCCGTTCTCTTCTGGGGAGCGCTCTGGGTGCTGGCCTGGTGCGTCTGGGAGCTGACCGCGAGCCGCGGCGGTTCACTCGCCGTACTCGGCCTCGGTCTGGCTCCCTTCGTGCTGACGTTCGTCGGGGTGGTGTGGAAGGACGTCCACGCGGCGGTCGCACTGCTCGCCGCGTGCGCGGTCGCACTCACCGGGCTGCGGCTGCGGGACCACCGGCCTCCCCGTCCCGCCGTGCGGTGGGGGCTGCTCGCGCTGGGCGTGCTGTTCCTCGCGTACGCCATGCTGGTGCGCAAGAACGCCTTCTTCGCCGCGCTCCCCGTCTTCGTCATGCTGGTCCTCTCGCTGTGGCGCGCTCCCGGACGCCGTACGTGGGTGGTGTGCACGGCGGCGCTCGTGGCCGCCCTGGTCGTGCCGAGCGTCGCCATCTCCCTGTTCGCGCGGCCCCTCGGGACGAAACAGGAAGCACAGATCATGCTCGACGACCTGGTCCACGTACTGAAGGTGGACGAGCTCCGGACGGCGGACGTGCCACCCGGTCTCAGGGGCCGGCTCGTGGCCTCCGCGCAGGAGTGCGAGCGCGTCGGTGCCCTGTCGGACGCCTACTGGGCCTGCTACGAACGCCCGCCGGACGGGCTGCGCGGGGACTCGGGGGAGATCACGTCCCTGTGGCTGCGCGAGATGAGCGGGCATGTGCCGGACTACCTCCAGTACCGGCTGCGGCTCTTCACGACTCTGCTGTTCGAGACCGACGATCCTTACAAGGCGGGGATCAGCCGCAACGACATGGGTCTCGAGGTGGCGCATCCCCGGCTGGAGGACATGCTCGGCACCTACGTCAAAGGCATGGTGACGGACGTGCCGTGGCTGTTCCGCGGGTGGTTCTGGCTCGCCGTCGCGCTGGTGCTGGCCATCCGCCGGGGCAAGGGCCGGTTCTCGATGCCGGTCCGGGCGCTGGGCATCAGCTCGGCGGCCTACATCCTCGGCTATCTGCCGATCATGCCCGCGACGGACTTCCGCTACGTCTACTGGCCGGCCATCGCCTGCACGCTCGGCCTGCTCCTGCTCTGGCTGGGCCGCGGCCCGGCTCTCCCACCGCAGAAGGACCCCGGCGCCACGCCCGACCGTGCCGTGACGGCACAGCAGCAGGCGGACGCCGGGGGCAAGTAAACGGCCTCGGTCAGCCGCTCAGTCCAGCACCGGCAGCAGCTCCGGCAGGTGTCCGTCCGACGCCTGCGCCGCCCGCTGCCGCTCCTGCGGGACCTCCCCGTACAGGGTGTTCCGGGGCTTCGCCGGGCGGCCCGCGGCGTCGGCCACCGCGATGAGGTCCTTGACCGACTTGTACGAGCCGTACGACGAGCCCGCCATCCGGGAGATGGTCTCCTCCATGAGCGTCCCGCCGAGGTCGTTGGCGCCCGAGCGGAGCATCTCGGCCGCGCCCTCGGTGCCCAGCTTCACCCAGCTGGTCTGGATGTTGGGGATGTACGGGTGCAGCAGCAGCCGGGCCATGGCCGTGACCGCGCGGTTGTCCCGCATGGTCGGGCCGGGGCGGGCGATGCCCGCCAGGTAGACCGGCGCGTTGGTGTGCACGAACGGCAGCGTCACGAACTCGGTGAAGCCGCCGGTGCGCTGCTGGATGCCGGCCAGGGTGCGCAGATGGCCCAGCCAGTGGCGGGGCTGGTCGACATGCCCGTACATCATCGTCGAGCTCGACCGGATGCCCAGTTCGTGGGCCGTCGTCACGACGTCGATCCAGTCCGCCGCGGGCAGCTTGCCCTTGGTCAGGATCCAGCGGACCTCGTCGTCGAGGATCTCGGCGGCCGTGCCCGGGATGGTGTCCAGGCCGGCCTCCTTGGCCGCCGAGAGCCACTCGCGGACGGACATGCCGGTGCGGGTCGCGCCGTTGACGACCTCCATCGGCGAGAAGGCGTGCACGTGCATGCCGGGGACGCGTTCCTTCACCGCCCGCGCGATGTCGAAGTACGCCGTGCCGGGCAGGTCCGGGTGGATGCCGCCCTGCATGCAGACCTCCACCGCGCCGACGTCCCAGGCCTGCTGGGCCCGGTCGGCGACCTGGTCGAGGGAGAGGGTGTAGGCGTCGGCGTCGGTGCGGCGCTGGGCGAAGGCGCAGAACCGGCAGCCCGTGTAACAGACGTTGGTGAAGTTGATGTTGCGGGTCACGATGTAGGTGACGTCGTCACCGACGGCCGACTTCCGTACCTCGTCGGCGACCCGCGCGAGGGCGTCCAGGGCCGGGCCGTCCGCGTGCAGCAGGGCCAGCGCCTCGTCGTCGGTGAGCTTCGTGGGGTCGTCGGCCGCGGTGCGCAGGGCCTGCCGTACGTCGGTGTCGATGCGCTCCGGTGCCATGCCCGGGGCGGCGGCCTCGCGCAGGGCGCCCCAGTCGCCGTACACCTCGTCGAAGTCGTCCCGGCGGTCGGAGGTGCGGCCCTCGCTGTCGATCGAGGAGTGCAGGTCCGTACGGCCGGACGCGACGAAGACCTCCTCCGGCTCCTGCCACGGCAGGCCCTCCGGGAGGGCCTGCGGGCGGGCGAGGCCGGTCTCCGGGTCGGCCAGCGCGGCCACGTGCGGGCGCAGCCGCGGGTCCAGCCAGGGCTCGCCGCGCCGGACGAACTCCGGGTACACGCACAGCCGTTCGCGCAACTCGAACCCGGCGGCCCGGGACTTCTCGGCGAGCTGCTCGATCTGCGGCCAGGGCCGCTCGGGGTTGACGTGGTCGATGGTCAGCGGGGACACCCCGCCCCAGTCGTCGATGCCGGCGCCGATCAGCCGCTCGTACTCGTCGTCGACGAGGTTGGGCGGGGCCTGGATACAGCCGCTCGGGCCCATGAGGAGTCGGGCGACGGCCACCGTGGCGACCAGTTCGTCCAGTTCCGCGTCGGGCATGCCGCGCATCGCGGTGTCCGGCTTGGCGCGGAAGTTCTGGATGATCAGCTCCTGGACGCCGTGGTAGGCCCGGGACACCTTGCGCAGCGCGAACAGGGACTCGGCGCGCTCCTCGTAGTTCTCACCGATGCCTATGAGGATGCCCGAGGTGAAGGGCACGGAGGAGCGGCCGGCGTCCTCCAGGACGCGCAGGCGGACGGCCGGTTCCTTGTCGGGAGAGCCGTGGTGAGGGCCGCCCGGCTCGGACCAGAGGCGGGTCGCGGTCGTCTCCAGCATCATGCCCATGCTGGGAGCGACGGGCTTCAGCCGCTGGAAGTCGGTCCAGGACATGACGCCCGGGTTCAGATGGGGAAGGAGCCCCGTCTCCTCCAGGATGCGGATGGAGATGGCGCGGACGTAGGCGATGGTGTCGTCGTAGCCGTGCGCGTCGAGCCACTCGCGCGCCTCCGGCCAGCGGTCCTCGGGCTTGTCGCCGAGGGTGATGAGGGCTTCCTTGCAGCCGAGCGCGGCACCCTTGCGGGCGATGTCCAGGACCTCGTCGGGGGACATGAACATCCCGTGGCCCTCCCGCCGCAGCTTGCCGGGGACGGTGACGAACGTGCAGTAGTGGCACTTGTCCCGGCACAGCCGGGTCAGCGGGATGAAGACGCTCTTGGAGTACGTGATGACGCCGGGCCGGCCGGCTGCCTCCAGGCCCGCGTCCCGCACCCGGGCGGCCGAGGCCGCCAGGTCCTCCAGGTGCGCACCCCGGGCCTGGAGCAGGACGGCCGCCTCGGCGACGTCGAGGGAGACGCCGTCCCTGGCCCGTTTCAGGGCGCGACGCATGGAGTTCTCGGTGGGGCCGGTTCCGGAGGTCGCGGAAGTCGTCATCCTTCGAGCATACGATCGCCCTGATCAACTCGGCCGGGGCCCGTCAGTGGAAGGCCAGCCACCCGATGCCCAGGGCGGACACGAGGCCGCTGAGGGCCACGGCGAAGGGCCTGTTGCGGTGCTGCAGGCCGAACCAGACCAGCGCGGCGGTCACGAGCACCGCCGATGTGCCGATCGAGGCGCGCAACAGCCCCTGGCTGTAGCCGTATTCGGTGAAATGCCGCGCGAGCCACGATAACCAGGCAAGCCTCATGACGCCGTGCTCTCCCCCTGTGTCCGGACCGAGTTGTCAGCGAGTTGTCAGGTACCTGGAAGATACCGCGTGAGCCCGTCCAGGGCCTTCAGCACCTCCGCCTCCCCCGCCGGCGGCAGTTGCGCCACGATCTCCTCGATGCCCAGGTCCGCGTAGTGGGCGAGCTTGCCCGGGGTGGGGTGGACGGCGTACGGGACGACGTGGAGGGCCTGGGGGTCGCGGCCCGCGTCGGTCCACGCGGTGCGCAGCAGCGGCATGGACTCGGAGAGGCCGCGCCCGCCGATGGGCAGCCAGCCGTCGGCGTACTCGCAGATGTGGGCGAACAGCTTGGGCCCGGCGGCCCCGCCGAGGAGCGTGCGCGGGCCGATGACGGGGCCGCGCGGCTTCTGGACGGGCTTGGGGTGCGCGTGACTGGCCCGGACGCTGCCGAACTCCCCCTCGTACGCCACCGGCTCCTGCGACCACAGCGCCCGCATCAGCGCCATCCGGTCCCGCACCAGCTCGCGCCGGGTGCGCCACCGCACGCCGTGGTCGGCGGCCTCCTCGACGTTCCAGCCGAAGCCGAGCCCGAGCGTGAACCGGCCGCCGGACAGGTGATCGACGGTCGCGACCTGCTTGGCCAGGTCGATCGGGTCGTGCTGGGCGACGAGCGTGATGCCCGTGCCGAGCCCGAGCCGCTCGGTGACGGCGGCGGCCTGGCCGAGCGCGACGAACGGGTCGAGCGTACGGCCGTACTCGCGCGGCAGCTCGCCGCCCGCGGGGTACGGGGTGGTCCGCTCGACGGGGATGTGCGTGTGCTCGGGCAGGAACAACCCGGCGAACCCGCGGTCCTCCAGCTCGCGTGCGAGCCGGGTCGGGGTGATCGTCTCGTCGGTGAGGAAGATCGTCACGGCGATGCGCATGAGTTATCTGTACCCGGGAGGGAGTCGACTGTCCATACCGACCGGTCGGCGTGCCAGGATGCGACTTTGTTCGGCTGTTTCCCGCCCCCGGATTCCCTTCCCTTGCACGCCGGTTCACGCCTCAGTACAAGGGTTCCACCGCACCACCCCCGCACCACCCATGCCATGTCAGCGGACGACACCTGGGGAGCAGCAGCATGTGCGAGGACAATCACGGTGGGCTCGGCCGGCGCGCGCTGTTCGTGACGGGAGCGGCCGCCGCGCTTACCTTGGGAAGCGTGAGCTTCGCCGCAGCGGCCGACGGGGAGCAGGAGAGCAGAACGGTGCGCGGCACCCTGCCGCCCGGTTCCCCGGACTTCGTGTACGTGCCCGTCGAGGTCCCGGCCGGTGTCCGGGAGCTCAAGGTCGCCTACACCTACGACCGCCCGTCCGTCCCGGCCGGCACGACCGGCAACGCCCTCGACATCGGCATCTTCGACGACCGCGGCACCGAGCTCGGCGGCCGGGGCTTCAGGGGCTGGTCGGGCGGGGCGCGCACGGAGTTCTTCATCCGCGCGGACGAGGCGACGCCCGGCTACCTCCCGGGCCCGGTGCGCGAGGGCACCTGGCACATCGCGCTCGGCCCGTACACGGTCGCCCCGCAGGGCCTGTCGTACGAGATCACGATCACGCTGACGTACGGCGAGCCGGGCGAGGCCGCCCGGCCGGTGTACCCGCCGGACCGGGCCGGGGGCCGGGGCCGTGCCTGGTACCGGGGCGACTGCCATCTGCACTCCTGGTACTCCGACGGCCGCCGCACCCCCGCCGAGATCGGGGCGCTGGCGCGGGCGGCGGGCCTGGACTTCATCAACTCCTCCGAGCACAACACCCACGCGGCGCACGCCCACTGGGCGGACGTGGCCGGGGACGACCTGCTGGTCATGCTGGGCGAGGAGGTCACGACGAGGAACGGCCACGTCGTCGCGCTCGGCACCGACCCGGGCACCTTCGTCGACTGGCGCTACCGGGCCCGGGACAACCGCTTCGGCCGTTTCGCCCGCCAGATCCGCCGCGCCGGGGGCCTGGTCGTCCCGGCCCACCCGCACGCCACGTGCGTCGGCTGCAACTGGAAGTTCGGCTTCGGCGAGGCGGACGCGGTCGAGGTGTGGAACGGCCCCTACACGCCCGACGACGAGGTGACCCTCGCCGACTGGGACAGCATGCTGGTGGCGTCCGTACGGGACGGGCGCGACTGGATCCCCGCGATGGGCAGCAGCGACGCCCACCGCGACCCGGACGCCGTCGGGCGGCCCCAGACGGTCGTCCTGGCCGACGACCTGACCCGGCAGGCGATCCAGGAGGGCATCCGGGCGGGGCGGTCGTACGTCGCCGAGTCCGCCAAGGTCGAGCTGTCGTTCCGGGCGTCCGGCGGGCGCGGGGAACACGCGGGCATCGGCGAGCGGTTGCGGGTGGACCGCGACACCCCGGTCACCGTCCGCCTGGAGGTCACGGGCGCCCCGCGCTGCACGGTCCGCTTGGTCACCGACCAGGGCGTGCTGCACACCAGCGCCCCGCTGCCGGTGTCCGGCTCGGGTGTCGTCGAGTGGCGTACGACGCCGTCGTACGCGGCGTACGTACGGGCGGAACTGCGGCACGAGGCGGCGGCGGGGCCGGTGCCGGGGGCGCTGGCCGCCTTCACGAACCCGATCTTCCTGGGGCGCGCGGCCGGCTGACGCGGGAGGTCAGGCCCTGTCCTGGTCCGCCCGGTCCGCAAGGTCGGCCACCACCGCCGCGTGGTCGGAGGGCCACACCCCGTCCACCGGGCCGTCGCACACCCGCCGGACGTCCCGTACGTGGCCGAGTCCGCCGGGGCCGGGCGGGCCCACGTGGATGTAGTCGATGCGCACGCTGGGCTCGTGGGTCGGCGCCACGTACGGGTTGGCGGCGTCCCAGGTGGCGGCGGGGGCGGCCGGGTCGGCGTACTCCCAGGCGTCGAGGAGGACCTGGCGGGGCACGGCCGGGGCGGTCTTGTAGCCGCCGAGGAGACGGACCTCGTCGGAGTCGGGCCAGGCGTTGAGGTCGCCGGTGACGACGGGCGGGAACGGGGTGTCGCCGCGGTGCCGGGCGACGAACTCGGCGAGCGCGGCGACCTGGCGGCAGCGGACCGCCGAGGCGTGCACGGCAGAGGTGAAGTGGGTGGTGAAGAAGGGCACTTCGTGGTGAGGGCCGGCCAGGCGGGCGTAGAGGGCCAGCCGGCCGTCGTTCGTGTCGGCCGGGGCGGGCAGCGGCAGCACGTCCCGGTCCACGACCGGCCATCGGCTGAGCACGGCGTTGCCTATGTCCACCGTGGGATCCCCGATCCGCCGCCGCCACCGCTCCGGGGCGGGCGAGGGGGCCCAGGCGCAGTGCAGGCCCAGCTCACCGGCCAGCCACTCGGCGAGGTTCTCGCCGTCGGCGGCCCACACCTCCTGGAGGCCGACGACGTCGGGGCGCAGCTCCCTCAGGGCCGTCAGAATCGCCTTCTGCCGTGCCTGCCAGGGCCCGAAGCGCCACCACAGGTTCCACGTCACGATCCGCATCCGCAGCCACCCGCTCTCGTCCCGCCGCGTCAGGGATCATTGAAGCAGGAACGGTTGCAGAAACCGTGAGAGCTTCGTGCGAAGGAGACCCGCGACGATGTCCCGCCTCGCCGACGTAAGGTTCCGCGCCGCCACGTCCTTCCAGCGCCGCGTCAACCCGCTCATGCGGCGCCTTCCCCTCCAGACCATCCTGGAGACGAAGGGCCGCGTCTCGGGCCTGCCCCGCCGCACCCCGGTGGGCGGCCGCCGCGCCGGCGACTCCTTCTGGCTGGTGTCGGAGTTCGGCGAACGGTCGCAGTACGTGCGCAACATCAAGGCCGATCCGCGGGTGCGGGTGCGGATCCGGGGGCGGTGGCACACGGGGGTCGCACACCTGCTGCCGGACGACGACCCGGTGGCGCGACTGCGGCGACTGCCGAGGTTCAACGGGCTGGGTGTGCGGGCGTTCGGGACGGATCTGCTGACGGTGCGGGTGGATCTGACGGACTGACCGCCACCTGGCGCGCGGCCCTCACCCCGGCCACACGATCGCCTGCACCTCGCTGTACGCGTGCAGGGCGTACGAGCCGACGTCCCTGCCGACGCCGCTCTGCTTGAAGCCGCCGAAGGGAGCCTCCATGTTGCGGCCCACGGTGTTGACGCCGACGCCGCCGGCCCGCAGGCGCCGGGCCAGCCGGAAGGCCCTGGCCACGTCGGCCGACCAGACGTAGTCGATGAGGCCGTAGTCGGTGTCGTTGGCCAGTGCCACGCCCTCCTCCTCGTCCTCGAAGGGGATGACGACGACCACCGGGCCGAAGATCTCCTCGCGCGCCACACGCATGTCGTTGGTGCAGTCGGCGAGGAGGGTCGGGGCGACGTAGAAGCCGGTCGGCAGGCCGGGGCGGTCGCCGCCCGTGACGACCACCGCGCCTTCCTTCCGGCCGAGTTCTACGTACGACTCCACCCGGTCCCGGTGCGCCGCCGAGATCACCGGCCCGACCACCGTGTCCGGCTCCCGGGGGTCGCCCACCTTCAACCGGCGGGCGTACGCGGCCAGTTCACCGACGAGGCGGTCGTAGATGCCCCGCTGCGCCAGCACCCGGGTCGGTGCCGTGCAGATCTGGCCGCTGTAGAAGGAGAAGGTCGTGCCGATCCCGGCGACCGCCGAGCCGATGTCGGCGTCGTCCAGGACGACCGCCGCGCCCTTCCCGCCCAGCTCCATCAACTGCCGCTTCATGCCGCAACCGCACACCTCGGCGATGCGCTGCCCGACCGCCGTGGAGCCGGTGAAGCTGACCATGTCGACGTCCGGTGAGTCGACGGCCGCCTCGCCGACCTCGGTCCGTGCACCGCTGACCACGTTCACCACGCCGGGCGGTGCACCGGCGGCCTCCAGCGCCTCCGCCATGCGGTAGACGGACAGGGGGTCCTGGGGCGCCGGCTTCACCACGACCGTGTTGCCCATCGCCAGGGCCGGGGCGATCTTGCCGGCCGGGTTGGCCCAGGGGTTGTTGTACGAGGTGATGCAGGTGACGACCCCGACGGGCTGGCGGACGGCGAGTGCTCCCATGACGCCCGCCCGCCCCATCGGCCCGCCCTCGTTGATCTGCGGCGGGATCGCCCACTCGGCGGGCTCCACGCGCGCGTAGCGCCTGAAGCGGGCGGCGGCGACCCCGACCTGCATGGCGCGTGCGGTACCGGTGGTCGCGCCGGTCTCCGCCCGGGCCAGCTCGGCGTACGGCACGAGACGGTCCCGGATGACGTCCGCGGCCCGGGCGAGGACCGCCGCCCGCTCCTCGACAGGCGTGGCCGACCACGGCCCGAAGGCCTCGCGGGCCGCGGCGCAGGCCGCGTGCACCTGATCCCGCGAGGCCTCCGGCGCCCACCCGACGGTCTGCTCGGTCGCCGGGTCGATCACCTCGTAGTGCCCGCCGTCCGGCTCCACCCAGGAGCCGCCGACGAACAGCGCCTGCCGTGCCGTCACTTCGTGCTCACCGTTTCCGTGTCCCGGCCGGAGCGCAGCACCCGCCCCGGCACGGCACCCGTCACCACGTCGTCCCGGATCGCCTCGACCCCGTTGACCCACACGGCCCGCACGCCCAGCGCCCGGGAGTCCAGCCGCGGGCTGTCGCCCGGCAGGTCGTGCACCAGGGTGGCCGGGCCCGCGTCGATCCGCTCCGGGTCGAACAGGACGAGGTCCGCGTGCCAGCCCTCCCGCACCTGCCCCCGCTCGCGCAGGCCGAAGAGCCGGGCCGGGTCGTCGGTCAGCATCTTCACGGCCTGCTCCAGGCCGACCAGCTTCCGGCCGCGCAGACAGTCCCCGAGGAACCGGGTCGTGTACGGCGCCCCGCACATCCGGTCCAGGTGCGCGCCCGCGTCGGACCCGCCGAGCAGCACGTCCTCGTGCCGCCAGGTCTGAGCCCGCAGCGCCCAGGAGGCCGGGTCGTTGTCGGGCGGCATCGGCCACAGCACCGTGCGCAGCCCGTCGTTGGCGCAGATCTCCACCAGGCACGCGAAGGGCTCCTGGCCGCGCTCCTCGGCGATGTCCTCGACCACCCGCCCGGTCAGCCCGGCGTTCGCCTCGCTGTAGGTGTCGCCGATGACGTACCGCCCGAAGTTCGCCAGCCGCCGGAAGACGCCCGCCTCCTTGGACCGGGCGCGCCGCAGCATCCCGTCCCGTACGTCCGGGTCACGCAGCTTCTCGATCCGCTCGGGCACGGGCAGCCCCAGGATCGGCCCCCACCCGGGGATGAGGTTCAGCGCGCAGAACGTCCCCAGCGACATGTTCATCGGCGTGAGGATCGGCATGGTCAGCGCCACGACCCGGCCGCCCGCCTTCCGCGCCTGCTCGCTCGCCAGGAGCTGCCGGGGCACGCGCTCGGGCACGGCCGCGTCGATCGTCAGCACGTTCCAGTTCAGCGGCCGCCCCGCCGCCGCGCTCATCTCGACGAACAGGTCGATCTCCGCGTCGCTGAACTGATCCAGACAGCCCGCGACGATCGCCTCGATCTGCGTGCCCTCGTGCTCCCCGACGGCCCGCGACAGCGCCAGCAGCTCGGCCGGCCCGGCGTGCCGGGAGGCGACCGGCTTTCCGTCGCCGTCGGAGTGGCTGGTCGACTGGGTGGTGGACAGCCCCCAGGCCCCGGCGTCCATGGCCTCCCGCAACAGCCCCACCATCGCTGCCAGTTGCTCGCCGGACGGCTGCCCGCCGATGGCCTCCGGCCCCATCGCGTACCGCCGCAGCGCACAGTGCCCCACCATGAACCCGGCGTTGACGGCGATCCGCCCCTCCAGGGCGTCCAAGTACTCCCCGAAGGAATGCCAGCTCCAGGGCGCCCCCTCCTCCAACGCCACCAGCGACATGCCCTCGACCTTGGACATCATCCGCCGCGTGTAGTCGGCGTCCTCTGGGCGGGCAGGGTTCAGCGGCGCGAGGGTGAACCCACAGTTGCCGCCCGCGACGGTGGTGACCCCGTGGTTGAGGGAGGGCGTCGCGTACGGGTCCCAGAAGAGCTGGGCGTCGTAGTGGGTGTGGGGGTCGACGAAGCCGGGGGCGAGGACGAGGCCGGTGGCGTCCTCGCTTGTGCGCCCTTCTTGAGTGACCTCACCGATGACGGCGATCCGCCCGTCCTGGATGCCGATGTCGGCGGCATAGGCCGGGGCGCCTGTCCCGTCCACGACGGTCACACCTTTGATGACGTGATCGAGCATGAGCCCTCAACTCCTTGAGCGGTATGTCCCTCCAGGGGCGCGGGGAACTGCGCGACCAGCCCCCACACACCCGCACCCGCCAACGGCGATCAAACACCCCTGCGGAACCGCGAAGTCCGATGCACAGGATCCGTATCGATCTTGGGAATCACGTGCTCCCCGACCAGCCGAATCGTCTGCAGGGTCTCCTCCTTCGGCACCCCCACCGGCAACCCGAAACTCAACTGGTCCGCCCCCGCCTGCTCCCACCGCTTGCACTGCGTGAGCACTTCGTCCGGATCCCCGCAGATCAGCAGCTCCTCCTCGATGAGGACCTCCACCAACTCCTCGGTGTACTCCGGCAGCGTCTCCGGCCACACCGGAAACCCCTCGGGCCGCGGGAACGTGTCGTGGTACCGGAACACCAGCGACGGCAGATAGTGCAGCTGCCCGTTCGCCGCGATCCGCACCGCCTCCGCGTGCGTCGGCGCGCAGATCGCCGTCGTCGTCACCATCACGTTGTCGTTGACGAAGTCACCGACCGGCTCGGCGTCCACGATCGCCGTCTTGTACTGCTCCAGCACCCACTCCATGTCGGAGACCTTCTGCACGCTGAAGCCGAGCACGCCGAGCCCCTTCTTCGCGGCCATGGCGTACGACGGCGGCGATCCGGCCGCGTACCACATCGCCGGGTGGGAGCCGCCGTACGGCTTCGGCAGGACCTTCCTCGGCGGCAGCGACCAGTGTGTGCCCTGGAAGCCGGCGTACTCGTCCTGGAGCCACATCTTGGGGAACTCGGCGATGGTCTCTTCCCAGATCTCCTTGGTGTGGTTCATGTCGGTCACCCCCGGCATGAACCCCAGGATCTCGTGCGAGCCGGCGCCCCGCCCGCTGCCGAACTCGAACCGCCCCTCGCTGAGATGGTCGAGCATGGCGACCTTCTCGGCGACCTTCACCGGGTGGTTGACCGGAGCGAGGGGGTTGAAGATGCCCGAGCCCAGGTGGATCCGCTCGGTGGCGTGTGCCAGGTACCCCAGGAAGACGTCGTTGGCGGACAGGTGCGAGTACTCGTCCAGGAAGTGGTGTTCGGAGGCCCAGGCGTACTTGAAGCCCGACTTGTCGGCCTGGATGACGTACTCGGTCTCCTCCATCAGCGCCTTGTGTTCGGCGAGCGGGTCGGTCTCGGCCCGTTTGCCCACGTATCCCTGTACGAAGACCCCGAATTCCAAGGAGATTCACCGCCCCACGGTCAGTTCTGACGGTTCGTCAGATACGTGGCTCCGACTGTTCCACCGCTCCTCGGGAGCGTCAATAGATGACGAACCGTCAGGCAGCCATCGGCTGCCGGTCAGATGACGCTCACACCCGCCAGCCACCCGCCGTCGATCACGAACGGCTGCCCGGTGATGTAGGAGGAGTCGTCGCACGACAGGAACAGGGCGAGCCGCGCCACCTCATCCGGCCGCCCGACCCGCCCCAGCGGCACGAGCTTGCGGTACAGCCGGTCGAGCCCCCTCGCCGCCTTCTCCGTGTCGGCGCTCGGGTCCAGCCGGGCCGGGTTGGACATCGCGGTGTCGATGGCGCCCGGGCAGACGGCGTTGACGCGTATCCCCCGCCCGGCCAGCTCCAGCGCGGCGACCCGGGTCAGCCCGACCACGGCGTGCTTGCTCGCCGCGTACGCACCCACCGCCGCCATCCCGGTCAGGCCGGTGTACGAGGCGGTGTTGACGATCGTGCCCCCGTCGGCCATCCCGGGGGCGACGGCCCTGATGCCGAGGAAGCAGCCCACCTGGTTGACCTGGACGACCTGCATGAACTCGTCGAGGGGTGTGTCGAGGAGGGAGTTGAAGCGGAGGATGCCGGCGTTGTTGACGAGCCCGTCGATCCGGCCGTACGCGTCCTGGGCGGCGGTGACGGCCGCCCGCCAGTCGTCCTCCCGGCCGACGTCGAGGTGGACGTACCGGGCGCCGATCTCCTTCGCGAGGGCCTCGCCCTGGTCGTCGAGGACGTCCGCGACGACCACCCGGGCGCCCTCGGCCGCGAACAGCCGGGCCTCCTGCTCGCCCTGGCCGCGCGCCGCTCCGGTGATGATGACGACCCGTCCGTCGAGCTTGCCCATGGCAGCCCCCTTCGCGCGGTGGACACGGTGGACTGGGCATCGTACCGGCATACCTGACGGTGCGTCAGATGCAAGACCTGACCGTTGCTGAGGCGAATCTCACGTAACCCGCAAGTAGGGATGTTTGACCCTGTCGGGGCCGGTCGGGACCTTCCAGGATCGGGCCCATGGCCAAGAGAAGACTGAAGAACAGGAAGATCAGGATCGTCGCGATCGGATCGGCTCTCGTGACCGGTGGTACCGTGGCCACGGTGCTGCTGCCGTCGGCGAACGCCGCCGACGAGAAGACGCCCGAGCAGATCATGACGATGTGCGAGCGGGCCAAGGTGCTCAACGGAAAGCAGCAGTCCATCTTCGATTTCGGCGGTCACCCCATCGCCGGACCGAGTTTCGCCTCCGACAACTGTGATTTCGTCGAGACGAAGTTCGAGACCTTCGACGGGCCGGCCGAAAAGGCCTCCATCGACTTCCCGAACTGCGAACCCGACGCCACCGAGCCGGCGAAGGTGTCGGTCACCTGGCAGGCGACGACCGCACAGGGCCAGGGCAAGTACACCTCCACCCAGCAGGGCGGGGCCGGGGGGCTCTTCGGGGCGCTGAGCGGATCCTGGGTCAAGCACAAGGGCACGCTCGACATGACCGTCAGGTCGGCGACCGCCGGTGACACGGAACAGCGGGAAGTCCCCGTCGGCAAGGTCCTCCACATGGAGTTCACGCCGAAGATGCAGCGCATGACGGGCGAATGGCGGGTGCGGATCGACGCCCGTGAGGCGACGACCGTCACCAACGCCACCCCGGAACAGAACTTCGTGGCGCCGGAGGTCGTCGAGGGCCCGGTCGTGCTGCCGGGCGCGGCCGGTGCGCCGGGTGTCGTGGACGGCACCTCCAAGGCCGTACTGACCGACTGCTGACCGACCGCTGACCGACCGCAGCCTTCCTTCCCCCACAGGAGAACCCCATGACACGCACCGGCCGCTCGAGAAGCCACCGGAGCAAGAAGAAGCGCATCACCCTCGCCCTGGCCCCGATCGCGGCCGTCGCGGTGGCCGTGCCGCTGATGAATCCCGCGGGTGCCGCCACCCCCTCCGAAGTGACCGCCGACTGCGCGGCGGACTCCGACAAGCTGGAGAACTGCGAGTTCGTCGACGTCCAGTTCAAGCGGAACAGCCTCGGCCCCAATCAGCGCGTCTCCGCGGTGACCGACAACTGCGGATCGACGAGCACCGCCTCGAAGACCTTCAACGTGAGCACGTCCGTCACCAGGACCACTCAGCTGGAGGACGGATTCACCGCGGGCGCCGACACGAAACTCGGCAATTCCTTCTTCGAGATCGGCGCGAAGTTCAGCACGTCCGAGATCAACATCACGCGCGACGACAAGACGACCACCTTGCAGTTCAGCAGGACGGACACCGTGCAGCCGGACAGCGTCGGGTTCTTCATGTGGTCCGCGAAGCGCACCGACGTGAGCGGCTACCTCAAGGCCACATACAAGGAGGCGCAGGACGGCGGCAAGGTCTTCTTCTCGCCGAGCGAGGGCGCCACGAGCGTGCACGTCTTCTACCCGCAGATCCTGAAGAACGGCACCCCGGACGGGCGGCTGTGGCTGCGCAACGTGAAGTGCGGAACGCCTGAGGCGTCGGGCCTGAAGAATTCCACGCGCGCCCTGAGGTCCGAACCGGGATTCGGTGAGGCCGGCGAGAACGTCACCGACGTCGAGATCCCGCTGTCGCAGATTCCCGCGGAGTAGAAGAACCGCTCTGGAGGTTCTCAGATGCGAAGCACGGGCGCGGCTCCCAGCCATCTCAGGACCGCGTCCGTGCTGCCGCGCGCGTCCAGCTTGGCGTAGATGTTGCTGAGGTTGTTGCGGACGGTCTTCTCGCTCAGCCGTAACCGCAGCCCGATCTCCTGCGCGCCCAGGCCGGTCGACAGCAGCTCCATGATCTGCCGCTCGCGCGGGGAGAGCTGCCCGCGCAGCCGCTCCAGCGCCGTGTCCTCGGTGGTCACCTGCCGGGCCCCCTCGCGCAGGGCCGCGCAGGCCGCCGGGGAGAGGTAGGTGTGCCCGATGGTGGCCCCGACGACGGCCGAGGAGAGCATGCAGGTGCAGTAGTCGCCCTCGACCAGGTATCCGGCGCCGGCCCGGAACACCTCCACGATGGTCTCGGCGTTCCGGGCCGGACCGATCACGATCACCGGAACGCCGTCGGCCCGCAACTCCCGCAGCCCGTCGACCGGTTCGGCGCAGCGCAGGACGACGACGTCGACGCCGTCCGGGACGCGGAAGGGCGGGGGCGGGCGCAGGCTCACCGCCCGCTCGACGTACGGGTCGTCCGTGGCCGGCCAGTCGGGATGCGGCCAGGGGCCCTCCGGGCAGGCGAGGGCGACGGAGAGTTTCCGGGAAGTGCGCACGTCATTGTGTCCTTCCGCCGAAGCCGTACGAGTCCGTACGTGTCCGTACGTCCGTACATACGGAGATCGGCGTGGACATGTTCAAGCTTTCAAGGAACGCGCTTACGGCAGCAGCGGCGCGACCTCCTTCCCGAACTGCCCGATCTGCGCGACGAGTTCGTCCCGGCTCCGGCTACGGAAGCGCACCTGGACCTGGTCCACCCCCATCGCGCGGTAGGCCCGCAAGGACTCGGCGATCGTCTCGGCCGGGCCGCTGACCGTCCGCCGCCCGACGTCCCAGCCCGGCGTCCCGACGTACAGGGGCTCGGCGATGGCCCCGACGGTGAACGGCCCCTCGATGCCGGCCTCTTCCCTGAGCCGCCGTATCCGCGCGATCCGGTCCGGCAGCACGTCCCTCGGGTCTCCCTGCGGCAGCCAGCCGTCGCCCTTGAGCGCGGCCCGTCGCAGAGCGGCCGGCGAGGACCCGCCGACCCAGACGGGGACCCGGTCCTGCGCCGGGCGCGGCCGTTGCCCGAGCCCCTCGAAGTCGTACAGCTTGCCGTGGTGTTCGGGGAACTCCTCCTCGCCCAGGGCGGCGCGCAGGGCGTCGATCGACTCGTCCAGCACGGCCCCGCGCCGCTCGAAGTCGGCCCCCAGCGCCTCGAACTCCTCCCGCACATGCCCGGCCCCGACCCCGAGGATCAGCCGGCCGCCCGAGAGATGGTCGAGGGTGGCGTACTGCTTGGCGGTGAGCAGCGGATGCCGCAACCCCACCACGGCGACGTGGCTGAGCAACCGGGTCCGCTCCGTGGCCGCCGCGAGGAAGGCGAGGGTGGCGACCGGGTCGTACCAGACCGTGCTCATCGCGGACGCGAGGCGGCGCGGGATGGCGACGTGGTCGCAGCTCGCCAGGTAGGCGAACCCGGCACGGTCGGCGGCGCGGGCCACGGCGAGCAGGTCCTCGGGCCCGGCGGCGGCTTCCCAGGGCTCGGCGTAGATCGTGCTCTGGGACTGGACCGGGAGCTGGATCCCGTAGGCCAGGCTCACCGCGCCCCGTCCCAGAGTCCGTCGTCGGTCAGGCCCAGCAGCTCGATCGCGTTCCGCCGCACGATCCGCTCCACCACCTCCGGCTCCAGGTGCCCCATCTGCGCCTCGCCGACCTCGCGGGACTTGGGCCAGGTGCTGTCGGAGTGGGGGTAGTCGGTCTCGTAGAGGACGTTGCCCAGGCCGATCGCGTCCAGGTTGCGCAGCCCGAAGGCGTCGTCGAAGAAGCAGCCGTAGACGTGCTCGGCGAACAGCTCGGACGGCGGCCGGTGCACCTTGTCGGCGACGCCGCCCCAGCCGCGGTTCTCCTCCCACACGACGTCGGCGCGCTCCAGGATGTAGGGGATCCAGCCGATCTGCCCCTCGGCGTACATGACCTTGAGGTTCGGGAACTGCTCGAACTTGCCGCTCATCAGCCAGTCGACCATCGAGAAGCAGCAGTTGGCGAAGGTGATGGTGGAGCCGACGGCGGGCGGGGCGTCGGCGGAGGTGGAGGGCATCCGGCTGCTGCTGCCGATGTGCATGGCGACGACCGTGCCGGTCTCGTCGCACGCGGCGAGGAAGGGGTCCCAGTCGTCGGTGTGGACGGAGGGCAGCCCGAGGTACGGCGGTATCTCGGAGAAGGCGACGGCACGCACCCCGCGGGCGGCGTTCCGCCGGACCTCCGCGGCGGCCAGCTCGGGGTCCCAGAGGGGGATCAGGGTGAGCGGGATGAGCCGCCCGTGCGCCTCGGGGCCGCACCACTCCTCCACCATCCAGTCGTTGTAGGCACGGACGCAGAGCAGCCCCAGCTCATGATCCTTGGCCTCGGTGAAGGTCTGGCCGCAAAAGCGCGGGAACGTCGGGAAGCACAGGGCGGACTGGACGTGGTTGACGTCCATGTCGGCGAGCCGGGCCGGGACGTCGTAGGAACCGGGCCTCATCTGCTCGTAGGTGATGACCTCCAGGCGTATCTCGTCCCTGTCGTACCCGACGGCGGTGTCCAGGCGGGTCAGGGGCCGGCGGAGGTCCTCGTAGACCCACCAGTCACCGACGGGGCCCTCGTCGCCCGGCGCGCCCATGACGGGCTTGAAGCGCCCGCCGAGGAACGTCATCTCCTTCACGGGCGCACGGACGATCCGGGGACCGGTGCCCCGGTACTTCTCCGGGAGCCGGTCCTGCCAGACGGTCGCGGGCTCGACGGTGTGGTCGTCCACGGAGATGATCAGCGGAAACGTGCTCTCGTGGGTGTCCATGGGGTCACGGTAGCGCTGATCTGACGGAGCGTCAGCTATGAGTGCTGGATGGGTACTGGAGCGTGTGGGCGCCGTCAGCCGCAGCGCACCTGGGCGGGTCCGTAGCCATTGGCCCACCTGCTCCAATCCCCCGGCCCGTCACCCCGCAGCGAGCGGCTTGGCGGCCTGTGGATAACTTTCGGGCCGCCTCGAGGCACCCGGGTCATCGCGGACACACCTCGGCCGCGACGGCTCCCCCTCCGCGCCGCCGCGGCCGAACCCCGTGTGGAGATGGCTTACTTCGTCGGCTTGAAGGGCTCCGACGTGGCGTGCAGGTCCTTGGTCTCCAGCGGCTCGTCGGTGGCGTGCAGGTCCTGCGTCCGCACGGCACCCTCTTCCGTGGCGTGCAGGTCCTCCGTCGAGGCCTCGCCGTCCGTGCCGCCCGTGGCGTGCAGGTCCTGCGGCTTGAGCTCGTCGCCCATGATCGTCAACTCCCCTTGGCATGGATCAAGCAGTGAGGTCGGCGGGCCCGCCCGGTCACTCCCCGAGGGTGACCGGGCGGGCCCGCCTGGGCCGCTCACCCTAGTTCGGCGGTGGCAGGCCCTGCGCAGTGACCCGTCTGCCCCCCGACGCGACGGATCGACTGCATCAAGCATGGCGGGGAGCGATAAACGAATGATGAACGCGCGCCCCGCGCCTCAGGCCGCCCGCACCGGCGACAGCAGCGCCCGCACCTCGGTGGCCTCGGGCGAGCCCAGCTCCTCGTAGATCGCCGCCGCCTCCTGCCAGCACACCTGGGCCCGGCCGGTCTGCCCTATGCCACTGAGCGCGCGGCCGAGGACGGTGAGGACGTTGCCCCGCCGCCACTCCCCGCCGATGCCGCGCAGCACGGTGAGTGCCATCTCGGCGTTGGCGGCGGCCTGTGCGGGGCGCCGGGCGGCGAGATCCACCTCGGCCAGCCGGAACAGGCTCATGCCCTCCCACAGGCGCTGCCTGCTGTCCCGGAACACCTCCAGCGCCTCCTGGAGCCGGCCGGCCGCGTCGCCCAGCTCACCGCTCTGCGTGAGGGCGAGGCCGAGGGCGTAGCGGGCGTTCGCCCCGCGCATGGAGTTGCCCATGGCGTCGTAGATGTCGATGCCCTCCTGGGCGAGCGCGACCGCGCTCTGGGTCCGCCCGGTCGCGAGGTGGATCCGGGACAGGTTGCACAGCGCGGCGGCCTCGCCGGGGCGGTCGCCCAGGGCCCGGAAGTGCTCGATGGCCCGGGAGAGGTGTTCCTCGCCGTCCTCGTGCCGGTTCTGGTAGAGCGCGATGATGCCGCGGGCGTTACTGGCCCAGCAGACGGGCAGCAGGTCGCCGGCCTGCTGCGCGAGGACGATGGCCCGTTCCGCCTCCTGGTCCGCCCGCTCGAAGCGGCCGCCGACGTGGTGGACGTTGACGAGCGTCATGAGCGCCCGGGCCTCCGCCCGCGTGAGGCCGAACTGCCGTGCCGCGTCCAGGAGCGCCTCGGCCGTCGCCTCGTACTCCCGGGAGTTGGCTCCCGACTCGGACAGGTCGTGCGCGGCCCACAGCAGGTCGATCGCCCGGGGGAGGGTGTCCGGCAGCCCCGCGGACTGCCGTACGCACGCGAGGAGGCAGATGGCCTCCGCGTACAGCCAGTCCTGCGCCGCGTGCCGGCTGTCGAACCGCAGCCCCGGATACGAGGCCGGCTCCAGGTGGTCCACCAGCCCGTCGCCGGGCCGCTCGATCGCGTACACCCCGGCCGCGGACGCCAGGTAGAAGTCCAGCAGCCGCGACAGCGCCGCCCCCCGCTCGCTCGGCGGCAGCTCGTCCCTCTCCGCACAGGCACGCGCGTAGAGCCGGACGAGGTCGTGGAAGCGGTAGCGGCCGGGAGCGGCCGACTCGAGCAGGGACGTGTCCACCAGGGACTCCAGGAGGTCCTCGGTGTCCTCCACGGGCAGGTCCAGGACGGCCGCCGCGGCCGGGAGGGAGATGTCCGGGCCGTCGGCGAGGCCCAGCAGGCGGAAGGCGCGGGCCTGGGCGGGCTCCAGCTGGCCGTAGCCCAGTTCGAAGGTGGCCTTCACCGCCAGGTCGCCGGCCTGGAGTTCGTCCAGGCGGCGGCGTTCGTCGGCGAGCTTCGCCGCGAGGACCGACACCGTCCAGGTCCGGCGGGCCGCCAGCCGGGAGGCCGCGATGCGGATCGCCAGCGGCAGGAAGCCGCAGGCCGCGACCACGTCCAGGGCGGCCTTCCGTTCGGACGCCACCCGCTCCTCGCCCACGATCCTCGTGAACAGGGCCAGGGCCTCGTCCGGCGACATCACGTCCAGGTCGATCAGATGGGCGCCCGCGAGATCCACCATCCGCACCCGGGAGGTGACCAGCGCGGCGCAGCCGTCCGTGCCGGGCAGCAGCGGACGTACCTGGGCGGCGTCGCGGGCGTTGTCCAGCAGGACCAGGACGCGGCGGCCGGCCAGCACCGAGCGGTACAGCGCCGCGCGCTCCTCCAGGGAGTCGGGGATCGCCGTGTCGGCCGTGCCGAGGGCGCGCAGGAAGGAGCCCAGGACCGTCTCCGGATCCGCCGCCCGGGCGCCCGCGCCCTGGAGGTCGACGTACAGCTGCCCGTCCGGGAACGCCCCGCGCGCCTGGTGGGCCACGTGCACGGCGAGGGTCGTCTTGCCCACGCCGCCGATGCCGGCCAGGGCCGAGACCGCCATGACCCGGTTCTCGGCCGAGGCCAGGATGTCGCCGAGCTCGCGCACGAAGCCGGAGCGGCCGGTGAAGTCCGGCACGGTCGCGGGCAGCTGGGCCGGGCGGACCGGGACGGCGGCCGGCTCGGGGGCCGGGGAGGAGGGTTCCGCGAGACCCGGGTCCGCCTGGAGGATCCGCTGTTGCAGTTCGCTCAGGCCGGGGCGCGGGTCCACGCCCAGTTCGTCGGCGAGCAGGCGCCGGGTGTCGGCGTAGACCGCGAGGGCCTCGGCCTGGCGGCCGCTGCGGTAGAGCGCCAGCATCAGCAGCTCGCGCAGTCGTTCGCGCAGCGGATGGGCCGCGGTGAGGGCGGTGAGCTCCGAGACGGCCTCCGCGTGGCAGCCCTGCTCCAGGTCCATGTCCAGCCGGGATTCGACGAGCTGGAGCCGCCACTCCTCCAGGCGGACGCGCTGTGCCTCCGCGTAGGGGCCCGGCACGCCGGCCAGTGTCTCCCCGTCCCACAGGGCGAGGGCCTGCCGCAGCACCTCGCGGGCGTGGCAGAGGTCGCCGGCCGACCGGGCCTTCTCTGCCTCGGTCGCCAGGTCCTGAGCGACGGTCACGTCCAGGGCGCCGTCGCCGAGGTCCCGTACCGCGTATCCGCCGGATTCGCTGACCAGGACGCCGGGGTCCAGCACCTTGCGCAGCCGGGAGGCGTACGTCCGCAGCGCCGCCAGGGCCTGCGAGGGCGGTTCCTCGCCCCACAGGGCGTCGATCAGCTCGGCGGCCGTGGCCGTACGGCCCTCGCGCAGCAGCAGGGCGGCCAGCAGGGCGCGCTGCTGGGGGGAACCGGTGGTGAGCGGCTCGTCGCCCCGCCAGGCGCGCACCGGCCCGAGCACGCCGAAGCGCAGCGCCGCCCGCGCCGTCGATCCCCCTGACTCCACCGACTCCCCCGACTTCGGCGGATCCGCCGAGGAGTCGGAACGCCGCTGCTCCGGTACGCGCGGTACACCGTCCGGTACACCGTCCATGCAGTCCCCCTAGACATCCTGAGCAACCACGCCAGTTTGCCTTGTGTGCGGCGGATACGTCAGCCGTGGGAGACACCGATCACAGGGCGACGCACGGGAGTCCACAAGGTCCGCACACTCTCTCCGCTTCCAGGGGACTTCGCTCCGCGCCGGGATCCGGAGAAGGGGTGGAGCGATCGGGCCACGAGGCGGGTGAGCTTCCCGGGTGACGGGGACCGCAAGGCGCCCAAACGCTCCAGCTTCCCGTGTTTGCGGGGGTGAGTGGTGGCGCCGGGCGGCATAGTGGTCGGGCAGATCAGGAGTCGGACAGAGGGTGGAGGTGGCGGGGTATGCCCGGTGAGCAGCCGCAGACGTACGAGACGCTCGACGAGCGGTTCCGGACCGGCCGGTGCCAGGCCGGGGACTCGCGGCTGGAGACACTTTTCGAGGGGTGCCGGTGGGCCGAGGGGCCGGTGTACGTGCCGGCCGGGCGGTATCTGCTGTGGAGCGACATCCCGAACGACCGGCTGCTGCGCTGGGACGAGACCACCGGGTCCGTCGGCGTCTTCCGCTCGCCCGCCGGGTATCCCAACGGCAACACCCTGGACGGCCGGGGGCGGCTCATCACCTGCGAGCAGGGCAACCGGCGGGTGACCCGGACCGAGCACGACGGCTCGGTCACGGTGATCGCCGAGCGGTTCCGGGGGAAGCGGCTCAACAGCCCGAACGACGCCGTGGTGCGGTCGGACGGGTCGGTGTGGTTCTCCGACCCCGAGTTCGGGATCGCGACCGACTACGAGGGGCACCGCGGGGAGAGCGAGATCGGGGCCCGGAACGTCTACCGCGTGGACCCCGGGAGCGGCGAGGTGCGCGTGGCCGCCGAGGGCTTCCAGGGCCCCAACGGGCTGGTGTTCTCCCCCGACGAGAGCAAGCTGTACGTGTCGGACAGCCTGGCCAACCACATCCGCGTCTTCGACGTCCGGCCGGACGGCACCCTGACCGGCGGCGACGTCTTCGCCGAGTGCCGCGACGGCAATTTCGACAACATCCGGTTCGACGACGAGGGGCGCCTGTGGGCCGCCGCCCTGCACGGCGGTGTGCACTGCTACGACCCCGACGGCACGCTCCTCGGCCGCGTCCTGGTGCCCGGCACCGTCGCCAACATCCGGTTCGGCGGTGCCCGGCGCAACCGGCTGTTCATCGCCGCCGACACGACCCTCTACTCCCTCGTCATGTCCGTCACGGGGACCCCGGCGCTGCCGTCGGTCAGCAGCTGAGCAGGCCGTCCCGCAGCGCCCCCTTCACGACCTTTCCGCTCGCGTTGCGGGGCAGCTCCGCCACGAACTCCACCGTCCTCGGGACCTTGTAGTTCGCCATCTCCCTGCGGGACCAGGCGATCAGGTCGTCGGCGGTCAGCAGTGCGCCCGGCCGCCGTACGACGTAGGCCCTGCCGACCTCGCCCAGCCGGGCGTCGGGGACGCCGATCACGGCCACGTCCGCCACGTCCGGGTGGAGGCCGAGGAGTTGCTCTATCTCGGCGGGGTAGGCGTTGAAGCCGCCGACGATGAACATGTCCTTGAGGCGGTCGGTGATGCGCAGGTTGCCCGCGGCGTCCAGGACGCCCACGTCGCCCGTGCGCAGCCAGCCGTCCTCCGACAGCACCTCGGCGGTGGCGGCCTCGTCCTCGTAGTAGCCGGTCATGACGTTGAAACCGCGGACCAGGACCTCGCCCGGCGTGCCGGGTCCCAGGGGCTCGCCCCGCCCGTCCACGACCCGGACCTCGGTGCCGGGGATCGCGCGGCCCGACGTCGACGCGATCACGGTCGGGTCGTCGCCGCGCCGGCACATCGTGACGACGCCGCCGGCCTCGGAGAGGCCGTAGGCCGTCAGGACCGTGCCGACGCCGAGTTCCCCGCGCAGCCGCTCGACGAGTCTGAGCGGCACCACCGCCGCTCCCGTCACCACGAGACGCAGTGCCGACAGGTCGTGCGCGTCCCGTGCCGGGTGGTCGAGGAGGGACTGGAGGAGGGTCGGCGGGCCGGGGAGCACGGAGACCCGTTCGGCCGCGATGTTGGCGAGGACCGTGTTCACGTTGAACACCGGCTGGGGGATCATCGTCGCGCCCCGCATCAGACAGGCGATCACCCCGGCCTTGTAGCCGAAGGTGTGGAAGAACGGATTGACGATGAGGTAGCGGTCGCCCCGGGTCAGGCCGGCCAGGTCGCTCCAGATCTCGTAGGCCCGCAGCGTCTGGGCGTGGGTGATGACCGCGCCCTTCGGGCGGCCCGTCGTGCCCGAGGTGAAGATGAGGTCCGAGGGGCGGTTGCCGTCGACCGCGTCGGCCCTCGCCCGCACCTGTGCCGCCCCGACCGCCTCTCCGCCCGCCAGGAAGTCCTTCCAGGTGCGGAAGTCGGCCGGGGCGTCCTCCGAGAGGACCACCACGTGCTCCAGGTCCGGCAGTCCGGGCAGCGGGCCGGCGCCCGGGCCGCGCCCCGCCGCCCTGCGCAGCGACGCCACGTACGACGTGCCGAGGAACGTGCCCGTCACGAACAGCAGCCGCGCCCCGCTGCGGCGCAGCACGTCCGCCGCCTCCGTGCCCTTGAACCGGGTGTTCAGCGGCACGAGCACCGCGCCCGCCGAGACCGCGCCCAGGGCGCCGACGATCCAGTCGAGGGTGTTCGGCGCCCAGATGCCGACCCGGTCGCCCGGTCCGATGCCGTACGCCAGGCAGGCCGCCGCCGCGCGCTCCACACGGGCGCCCAGCTCCGCGTAGGTGATCCGGGTACGGCCCTCGACGACCGCCTCGACGTCCGCGTACCGCTCGGCCGCCGTCCGCACCAGGCCCGGGATGCTTCCCCACTCCGTATCCGCTCGCACCGCAAGCCTCCCCAGCTGTAGCCGGCACAGGAGCTGACTACCCGTCAGATTAGCTGTAATCTGACGCCCTGTCAGCGAACCGTTCGGCCCGGAGGTGCGCGCAGCATGGCAGCAGGATCGGGCGGCATCAAGGACGCCACCGCCATCGTCGGCATAGGCCAGACGCCGTTCGCCAAGCGGCTCCCCGAGGACGAGCGCACCCTCGCCTGCCGTGCCGTCCTGGCCGCCCTCGACGACGCCGGGATCGCGCCCGGCGAGGTCGACGCCCTGGCCTCCTACACCATGGAGGAGACGGACGAGGTGGAGCTGGCGAAGGCCTGCGGCTTCGGTGACCTCACCTTCTTCAGCAAGGTCGGCTACGGAGGCGGCGGTTCGTGTGCCACCGTCGCCCATCTCGCCGCCGCCGTCGCCACCGGGCAGGCGAGCGTCGGCGTCGCCTGGCGGTCACGCAAGCGGGGCAGCGGGCCCCGGCCCTGGACGAACACCGCCGTCCAGCTGCCGACCCCGGCCCAGTGGACCCGCCCGTTCGGACTGCTCAGGCCGGTCGACGAGATCGCGATGCTCGCCCGTCGCTACATGCACGAGTACGGCGCGACCCGGGACCACCTGTTCAACGTCGCCCTGGCCTGCCGCAACCGGGCCAACCAGAACCCCGCCGCGATCATGTACGACCGGCCCCTGACCCGCGAGATGTACATGACGTCCCGCTGGATCAGCGAGCCGCTCTGCCTCTTCGACAACTGCCTGGAGACGGACGGGGCGCTGGCCTGTGTCGTCGTCTCCGCCGAGCGCGCCCGGGACTGCCGCCGCAAGCCCGTCTACGTCCACTCCGCCGCCCAGTCGCTCCCCGCCCAGCACCACGGCATGGTCAACTACTGGAACGACGACCCCCTCACGGGCCCGGCCTGGGCCGCCGCCCGGCACCTGTGGAAGCACTCCGACCTGACGCCGCAGGACGTGGACGTCGCGCAGATCTACGACGCCTTCACGCCCCTGGTCCTGCTGTCCCTGGAGGGTTACGGCTTCTGCGGGCGGGGCGAGGGCGGGGCGTTCACCGAGGGCGGGGCGCTGGAGACCGGCGGGCTGCTGCCCGTGAACACCGGCGGGGGCGGACTGTCCGAGGCATACGTGCACGGCTTCAACCTGGTCAACGAAGGGGTGAAGCAGCTGCGCGGGACCAGTACCGCGCAGGTGCCGGGCGCGTCGGCCTGTCTGGTCACCGCGGGTGAGGGCGTCCCGACCTCCGCTCTGCTGCTGAGGAGTTGACATGCTGCGTCCCGTCACCGACACCGACGGCGCACCCTTCTGGGAGTACGCCGCGCGGGGCGAGCTGCGGGTCCAGGCCTGCGCCGGATGCGGCGAGCTTCGCTTCCCGCCCCGGCCCTGCTGCCCGCACTGCCAGTCCTTCCAGACCGAGTGGCGCCGGATGTCCGGCCGTGGCCGCGTCTGGTCGTACGTCGTTCCGCATCCGCCGCTGCTGCCCGGCTACGCCGAACTGGCGCCGTACAACGTGGTCGTCGTCGAACTCGACGAGGCGCCGCGCATCCGGCTCGTCGGCAACCTCGTCGCCGGGCCCGGTGAGCCGGTCAACTCCCTTGCCACGGACCGGCTGCGGATCGGCACCCGGGTGCGGGCCGTCTTCGACGACGGGCTTCCCCGGTGGGTTCCGGAGCGGTCATGAGCAGGGTGCTGGTCAGTGCCGACAAGGACAGCGGAGTCGCCGTCGTCACCCTGAACCGGCCCGACCGGCTCAACGCCGTCGATCTGGAGATGGCCGGTGATCTCGCCCGGGTCTGGCGGGAGTTGCGGTTCGACGACACCGTGCGGGCCGTCGTCCTCACCGGTGCCGGTGAGCGGGCCTTCTGTACGGGCATCGACCGGGGCGCCGTCGTGCCGCAGCCGAACTCGCCCTATGCGCAGGACGATCCGCTGCTCGGCATCGGGCCGAAGGCGAACGACCTGTGGAAGCCGGTCGTCGCCGCCGTGCGCGGGATGGCCTGCGGGGGCGCCTTCTACCTCCTCGGGGAGGCGGAGTTCGTGGTCGCCGACACCACCGCCGCCTTCTTCGACCCGCACACCACCTACGGCATGGTCAGCGCCTACGAGTCCGTCCTGATGGCGCAGCGCATGCCGTACGGGGAGGTCGCGCGGATGGCGTTGCTGGGGACGGCGGAGCGGATCTCCGCGCGGCGGGCGTACGAGATCGGGATGGTGTCGGAACTCGTGGCGGCGGGCGAGGCGTTGGGGGCGGCGCGGGCGTGCGCCGCGGTCATCGCCGGGTATCCGACCGAGGCCGTGCAGGGGACGGTGCGTGCGCTGTGGGCCGCGAGTGAGGCGGGGCGGGCGCGGGGATTCGCGCAGGCGCCGCACCTGATCGCGCTCGGGAACGCGACGGGCGAGGAGCAGGCCCGGCTTTTCGCGGGGCGGCGGCGTGAGTACCGGTTGCGTTGAGCCACCGGTCACGGCGAGGACCGGTTGCGCCAGGGAATCGTTTACCCGTACACGCGTATGCTCGACGGGTGGTTGAGCATCGGATGATCGACGTGAACGGCATACGGCTGCACATCGCGGAGCAGGGCGAGGGCCCGCTCGTGGTGCTGCTGCACGGGTTCCCGGAGTCCTGGCACTCCTGGCGGCACCAGTTCGGCCCGCTGGCCGAGGCCGGTTTCCGGGTGGTCGCGCCCGACCAGCGCGGATACGGGCGCAGCGATCACCCCGAGGACGTGGCGGCGTACAGCATCCTGCACCTGGTGGGCGACGTGGTCGGGCTGGTTCACGCGCTGGGCGAGGAGCGGGCGTTCGTCGTCGGGCACGACTGGGGAGCGCCGGTGGCCTGGCACACCGCGCTGCTGCGGCCGGACGTGGTGCGCGGGGTGGCGGGGCTGAGCGTGCCGCCGCCGTTCCGGGGCGCGCAGCCGCCGCTCAGGACCATGCGGGAGCGGTTCGGCGGGCGCTTCTACTGGAACTACTTCGAGGAGCCCGGGGTCGCCGAGGCCGAGTTCACCGCCGACACCCGCGCCACCCTGCGCAAGCTGCTGTACTCCGCCTCGGGTGACGCCCCGGGCGCCGGACGCCCCGAGCAGGCCCTGGTCGACCCGGAGCGCGGCTGGCTGGCGGACGCGCCCGACCCCGAGGTGCTGCCCGGGTGGCTGACCGAGGAGGACCTCGACGCCCTCACCGACAGCTACGCGCGGGGCTTCACCGGCGCGCTCAACTGGTACCGCAACCTGGACCGCAACTGGGAACTGACCGCCCCCTGGCAGGGAGCGGTCGTGTCCCCGCCGGCGCTGTACGTGTACGGCGACCGGGACCTGGTGCCGGCCTTCCCGGGCACGCCCGAACTGATCGAGGAGCTGCCCGAGTTGATGCCGAACCTGCGCCGGAAGCCGCTCGTGCTGCCGGGCTGCGGCCACTGGACGCAGCAGGAGCGGCCCGCCGAGGTGAACGAGGCGCTGCTGGACTTCTTGACGGAGCTGCGGGACTGAAGTCCCAGCAGCCCCGGTCCCGTTCAGTCGTCGACGAGGGCCTGGCGGTCGACCTCGCAGTGGTCGACCGAATCCACCAGGCCCGAGCCGCCGCCCACCTCCACCTCGACGGTCGCCTTGCCCTGGGCGGGGACCGTGACGTCCGCGTACCGGTCGACGACGGTGATGCCCTGGGCGTCCTCGAAGGTCACCGAGACGGAGAACGTCGCCGTGCGGCCGTTGGGGTTGCTGACCTCGACGGTCGCGTGGGGAGAGGCGGGGGTCGCGCAGGTCACCAGCTTCGCAGTGCCGTCCCGCAGGGCTTTGCGGGAGCCGGACGAAGTCGTCGGCGTGGAGCCGTAGTCCGGCCTGCGGTTGTAGGAGCCGCCGCCGCTGGTCCCGTAGTCGTCATCATCGTCGTCGGAACCGTAGGAGCCGCCCGAGCCGTACGAGCCGCCGCCCGACGTCGACGACGACCTCGAACTGTCATGGTCCTGGCTGGAACTGCTGCACCCACCCCCGCCCCCGCCGCCACTGCCGCCGTGGCTGCCGCCGCGGCCCCGGCCCGTCGAGAAGCCGGTCAGTGCCAGTACCACCAGGACCAACACCGCTGTGAACTTGTACCCGCGCCCCCGTAGCTGCATGGCGCACAGCCTAATGATCACCTGTCACGGTCATGTCACCGCGGCGCCGCCGACGCGTCACACGCTGCGCGCCGTGCCCGTGCCCTTCTCCGCGTCCAGCGCGTACACACAGCGGTCCTTGCTGCACGCGTACACCACCCCGTCCTGGACGACCGGGGAACCGGTGATCTCGCCGCCGGTGGCGAGCTTCCAGCGGAGCCGGCCGTCGTCGGCCTTCAGGGTGTACAGCAGGTGGTCGGTGGAGCCGAAGTGGATCCGCCCCTCGGCCACCGAGGGGGCACCCACGATGTCGCCGCCCGCCTGGAAGCGCCACTTGGGTGTGCCGGTGACCGCGTCGAGGGTGTAGAGGCCCTTGCCGCTGCCTACGTGGACATGGCCGGCGGCGACCAGGACGGGGTCGACGGACGCCCGGGACTCGGTGGCGATGCGCCAGCGGTCCCGGCCGTCGGTGGCGTCGAGGGCGTAGACCGTGCCGAGGTAGTCGGCCAGGTAGATGCCGCCGCCGGTGACGGCCGGGCCGGGGACGAAGGCGGGCGGGGAGAGGAAGACGGCCGGGGCCTCGAAGTGCCACTTCACGTGCCCGGCGGCCACGTCGAGGGCGAGGACGCGGGTGCCGGCGCAGACGTAGACGTAGCCGTCGGACGCCGGGGTGATCCGGACCGGGACGCCGCCGCAGGAGGCCGCGTCGCCGATGGGGTACGACCAGCGCTCGTCGCCGGTGCGGGCGTCCAGGGCGCGCAGCCGGGCGTCCTGCCACACGTAGACCGTGACGTCGTGCAGGGCGGGTCCGGCCTCGGGCGACTCGAAGTCGCTCTGGCAGCCGGTGACCTCCCAGAGCTTCTGGCCGCTGGAGGCCTCCCAGCCCTGGACGCCGCCGCCCCGGGTGCCGGTGACGACCGTGCCGCGTTCGGCCTTGAGCGAGTAGACCCAGGCGTCGGTCTGGAGGCGCCAGAGGTCGGTGCCCTCGCGGGCGTCGAGGGCGAACAGCGTGGGCCCGTCGGAGGCGTGGATACGGCCGTCCGCGACCGCCATGGACCAGGCGACGTCCCGGGTCTTGAAGCGGCGGCGGCCGGTGGCCACGTCCAGCGCGTGCACCTCGAAGGAGGTGACGTAGACCAGGTCGCCGTCGACGGACGGGGTGCCCCAGACGTCGTTCGACATGCGGAAGCGCCACGGCCGCCAGCCGCTCGCCTGCTCGGGCGGCACGGCCGGGGCCGGGGGCGCGGCGACGGCGGGGCCCACGGCGGGGTCGGTGCCGTTGACGCCGGGGCGGGGCTTGGACCAGGAGGCGGCGAGGGCGGCCTCCGGAGGGGGTGCCTTGACGGCGGCGGCACGGACGTCGGCGACGCGCGGGCCCGGGCCGATCGGCACCTGGGCGCCGGCCAGCCGGACCGGGCCGGTGTCCGGACCGCCGACAGGGGCGGGCGCGGGCGCCGGGACGACGGGGTCGTGCGAGGGCGGGGGCGGGATGGGGGCGGGCCCCGGGGCGGGACGTCCGCCGCCGCTGCGGCCGGCGCCGGGGGCCGGCTTGACGGCGGGGCGGCCGTTGCGGCGGGTCTCGATCAGGCTCACCGCCCGCTCGGGCAGCCACGCGGAGGCCGTGCCGCTGTCGTCGGAGCCGGAGCCGAAGAGGTGGGGGGCCAGCTGGGCCTGGAGGTCGGCCGGGTTGGGGCGCGCCGTGGGGTCCATCTGCATACAGGACTCGATGAGCGGCCGCAGCTCGTCCGGGAGACCCTCCAGGTCCGGGCCCTCGCGCAGCAGCATGAAGACGGTCTCCACCGGGTTGGCGCCGTGGAAGGGCGGGTGTCCGGTGGCGGCGAAGACCAGCATGGAGCCGAGGGAGAAGACGTCGCTCGCGCCCGTGACGCTGCGGGAGTCCTTGGCCTGCTCGGGGGACATGTAGGCGGGCGTGCCGACGGCGACGTTCGTCATCGTCAAACGCGTGTTCGAAACTCCCGACGCGATACCGAAGTCGATCACCCGGGGTCCGTCCTCGACGACGAGGACGTTCGACGGCTTGAGGTCCCGGTGCACCAGCCCGGCACCGTGGATGGACTGGAGCGCCTCGGCCACACCCGCCGCCAGCCAGCGCACCGCCTGGGCCGGCAGCGGCCCGCAGTCGTTCACTATCTCTTCGAGGGAGGGCGCGGGGACGTACGCGGTGGCGAGCCACGGCACGGCGGCGCGCGGGTCGGCGTCCACGACCGCGGCCGTGTAGAAGCCGGAGACGGCGCGGGCCGCCTCCACCTCACGCGTGAAGCGGACCCGGAACAGCTGGTCCTCGGCGAGCTCCGTGCGGACGGTCTTGATCGCCACGCGCCGGCCGGACGCCGAGCGCGCGAGATAGACCAGCCCCATGCCGCCGGCACCCAGCCGTCCCAGCACCTCGAACGGCCCGATCCGCCGCGGATCGTGCTGCGTCAGCTGATCCACCACTCTGCCTGCCACCTCCCCGTACGAGCCGCGCCAAGCCACATGTTCCACGCGACCCCGTGCAGCGTCTCACCACCGCACCGCCATGGCGGCACGCACCCCGATTCTTCCTGGCCGGAGCCCTGGTTGCGAACCCGGTGACAATTGGGATGTCTCCGGACACAGCAGAGCAAATAACGACCAAACAATGCCTGCTCAGCCCTGATCCAGCCCTGCTCAGCGGTGCAGCAGCGCGAAGGACGCCCCCTGGTTGTCCGTGACGACGGCGACCGTCCCGTACGAGGTGTCGAAGGGCGGGGCCTGGATCCGTCCGCCGAGCCGGGTGACGTCCTCCAGCGCGGCCGGTACGTCCTCGACGGCGAAGTGGACGAGGAAGTGGGGCGGCATCTCGGCCGGGAACACGTCGGAGACCGGGGCACGGCCGAAGTCGGGGTCGGCGTCCGGCCCGAACAGGGCCTCCTGGAAGAGATCGCCGTAGAAGGCGTTGGCCGCCTCGGTGTCCCGGGCGTACAGCTCGGCCCAGGCGAAGGTGCCCGGCTCGTGCCGCCTGCCGAAGCCGGGGTGCTCGTACGGCTGCCACAGGGCGAAGACGGCCCCCTCCGAGTCGGTGACCAGGGCGGTGACGCCCAGCTCGCCCGCCGGCACCGGCGCCGAGACGACCTGCCCGCCGGCCGCCCGGATACGCCGGACCAGAGCAGCCGCGTCCGGGGTCGCGAAGTACACCGTCCAGACGGTGGGCAGCCGGCCGTCCATCTTGCGGACCAGCGCGGCCACCGGTTCACCGTCCTTCAGCGCCTGCGCGAAGGGGCCGAACCAGTCCTCGAAGGTCCACCCGAAAAGTTCACCGTAGAACCGCTTGCCCGCCTCGACGTCGGGAAGCTGCGCGTCCACCCAGCAGGGAACGCCCTCTGCGTACACCGATGCCCTGTTTTCGGCCATGCCGACAACGTAACCGCGACTGCCACAGCCCGCAGACCAGGCACACCAGCCCCCGCACTCCCTTACACCCCATTTGCAGTCGGCCGAATCGCGCCCCGATCACGCCTCGGTAAGCTGACGGCATGACAGGACAAGTGCGTACCGTCGACGGCCGCGTGGCCGGTAGGCGCGGGCAGGCGACCCGGCAGAAGCTGCTCGACTGCCTCAGCGAGATGCTCAGCTCCTCCCCGTACCGGGACGTCAAAGTCATCGATGTCGCCCGGAAGGCGGGCACTTCGCCCGCGACCTTCTACCAGTACTTCCCGGACGTCGAGGGCGCCGTCCTGGAGATCGCCGAGCAAATGGCGACCGAGGGCGCCGCGTTGACCGAACTCCTCAAGGGCCGCTCCTGGGCCGGCAAGGCCGGCTGGCAGACAGCGCAGGAACTCGTCGACGGGTTCCTGGAGTTCTGGCGCAAGAACGACGCGATCCTCCGGGTCGTCGATCTCGGCGCCGCCGAGGGCGACAAGCGCTTCTACAAGCTCCGCATGAAGATCCTCAACTCGGTGAACAACTCCCTCGCGGACTCCGTCGCCGAGCTCCAGGCCAAGGGCCGGGTCGACAAGGACGTGAACCCCGCGGCCGTCGCCGGTTCGCTGGTCGCGATGCTCGCGGCAGTGGCCTCCCACCAGAAGGGCTTCTCCTCCTGGGGCGTGAAGCAGGCCGAACTGAAGCCGAACCTCGCGCTGTTGGTGCACCTGGGCGTCACGGGCAGGAAGCCGACGAAGTAGCCCGACCCGCCGGCACCGGCCCTTTTCCCGCACCCAAGTCCTGTCTGGCAGGCGGCGGTCCACCCGAGTGGACCGCCGCCTGTTGCGCTTTCTGCCGTCCCGCGCTGTGCGCCCTACCGCCGTACGATCCTGAACAAGCGGATCTCCCGCTCCACCCGGGCCTGATACGCCGCGTACGGCGGCCAGAACGCCAGCACCGCCTGCCAGGCCGCCGCCCGCTCCGCCCCCTCCAGCAGCCGGGCCGTGACCGGGATGTCCTGGCCCTTCCAGCTGACGCGGGCCTCGGGGTGCGCGAGCAGGTTGTGGCTCCAGGCGGGGTGCCCCGGCCGCCCGAAGTTGGACCCGACGAGGATCCAGCTGTCCCCGCCGTCCTCCGGCATACAGGCCAGCGGCGTACGACGGGGCAGGCCGCTCTTCGCCCCCGTCGAGGTCAGCACCACACCCGGCAGGAGTTGGGCGCTGAGCAGCACCTTTCCGCGCGTGAGCCGGTGCACGGCCCGGTCCAGGGCCGGGAAGACGTACGGTGCCACGCGCGCGAACCCCCGCGTGGCGGACACCCTCTGCACGATCCGCACGCCTGTCATCGGCCGGCCTCCTCGAAGACGTGCGCCACGTCGGCGGCGTGCGCCCGCAGCCGGTGCACCGGCCCGAACAGCAGCTCGTCGCCCGCGGCACGCTTGAAGTACAGGTGAACCTCGTGCTCCCAGGTGAAACCGATGCCGCCGTGCAGCTGGATCCCCTCTGCGGCGGCCGAGCGCAGGGCCTGGAGGGCCTGGGCGAGGGCGAGCCCGCCGGCCGGCTCCCCCCGGCCCTGCCGGGCGGCGGCCCAGGCCGCGTGGTACGCCGCCGAGCGGGCCGCCTGCACCTCGACGTACACATCGGCCAGCCGGTGCTTGACCGCCTGGAAGGAGCCGACCGGCCGCCCGAACTGCTCGCGCTGCCCGACGTACTCGACGGTCCGCTCCAGCACCCGGTCGGCGGCCCCCACGGCCTCGGCGGCGAGACAGGCGGCCACGGTGTCGCCGAGCCGGGCGAGGGCGGGGAGGGCGTCGGTGTCCGCGCTGCCCAGCAACTCAGCGAGTGTTTCCCGCAGTTGAAGGCGACCCTGCGGACGGGTCGCGTCCAGTGCGGTCTGCCGTACGCGGGTGAGGCCGGCCGCGTCACCGCGCACGAGGAAGAGCAGGACACGGGAGCGGGCGAACCCGCCGGTGTGCGCGGCGACCACGAGCAGTCGGGCACTGTGTCCGTCGAGGACCTGGTCGGCCTGCCCGTACAGCCGCCAGCCGCCGTCGGCCCGCCGGGCCTGCACGCCCCCGGCCCGCCCGCCGCCGGCCCACTCCCCGCGCGGGTCCAGGCCGGTGAGCCCGAGGGCGGTGGCGAGGGCGGGCCCCGGCACGGCGAGGGCGGCGGTGAGCCCGCCGGAGGCGATACGCGGGAGGAGGTCCGCCCGCTGGGCGTCGGTGCCGAGGGCGAGCAGCAGCGGGGCTGTGAGGGCGGCCGTGGCGAGCAGGGGCGAGGGGGCGAGGGCCCGTCCCGTCTCCTCGCAGGCCAGGGCCAGCTCGGTGACCGAGCAGCCGACACCGCCGTAGGGCTCGGGCAGGGCCAGTCCGGGCAGGCCGAGCTGTTCGGCGAGGGCGGTCCACAGGGCCGCGTCGTGTCCGGCCGGGGTGTCGACGGCGGCCCGCAGTTCCTCGGGGCCGCACCGCTTGTGGAGCAGTTCGCGCAGGGTGCGGCGGATCTCGTCCTGTTCGGGGGTGAAGCGGGCGTCCATGGGGGTAGCACCTCCACATCTGACGGGGCGTCATATTAGGGTCGAGGGGCGGGGAAGCCCAGAGCTCTGCCGCCTCCCCCGGCGGTGTCATCTGATGTACCGTCAGATTCATGGTTGCCCGGAGGAAAGTGGCCGTCGTGGGCGTGGCCCTCTCGGACTGCGGCCGCGTGGACGACGCGACCCCGTACGCGCTGCACGCCCAGGCGGCCCGGCGCGCCCTGGCCGACGCGGGCCTGGACCGGTCGCTGGTCGACGGCTTCGCCTCGGCGGGCCTGGGCACCCTGGCCCCCGTCGAGGTCGCCGAGTACCTGGGCCTGCGTCCGACCTGGGTCGACTCCACCTCCGTCGGCGGCTCCACCTGGGAGGTGATGGCGGCCCACGCGGCGGACGCGATCACGGCCGGGCACGCGCGCGTGGTGCTCCTCGCCTACGGCTCGACGGCCCGGGCGGACGTGCGGGCGGGCCGTCGCACCGGAACGCTGTCCTTCGGCACGCGCGGCCCCCTGCAGTTCGAAGTCCCCTACGGCCACACCCTGATAGCCAAGTACGCCATGGCCGCCCGCCGCCACATGATCGAGTACGGCACGACGATCGAGCAGCTGGCGGAGGTGGCGGTCCAGGCCCGGGCCAACGCGGCCCTGAACCCGGAGGCGATGTTCCGCACCCCCGTCACGGTGGACGAGGTCCTGGCCGGCCCGATGATCGCCGACCCCTTCACCAAGCTGCACTGCTGCGTGCGTTCCGACGGGGGGGCGGCGGTGCTGCTGGCGGCGGCGGAGTACGTGCGGGACTGCCGTACGTCGCCGGTGTGGGTGCTGGGCAGCGGGGAGCACGTCTCGCACGCGGCGATGTCCGAGTGGGCGGACTTCACGGTGTCCCCGGCGGCGGTGAGCGGACGGCTGGCCTTCGAGCGGGCGGGCGTACGGCCGGACGAGATGGACTTCGCGGAGATCTACGACGCGTTCACCTACATGACCCTGGTGACGCTGGAGGACCTCGGCTTCTGCGGGAAGGGCGAGGGCGGGGCGTTCGTGGAGAAGGGCCGGCTGCGGGTCGGGGGCGGGGGCCTTCCGGTGAACACCGACGGGGGCGGGCTGTCGGCCCAGCATCCGGGGATGCGGGGGTTGTTCCTGCTGGTGGAGGCGGTGCGGCAGTTGCGCGGAGAGGGCGGGGAGCGGCAGGTGCGGCGGGGTGCCGACGGGGCGCTGCCGCGGCTGGGGGTGGCGTCGGGGACGGGTGGGTGGTTCTGCTCTTCGGGGACGGTGGTGCTCGGGGTGTGACCACGGGCCCGACTCCGCCCGTGGGCCGCTGCTGTCGCGGGGGGGGGAGAGAGCAGTCCGATCTCCCCCCAATGGCCGTTCCCAACCGCTCGGAGGGGTGGTTACCGTCCGGCCATGGACGAGCTGACCAGGATCTTCCAGCGCGCCGCCGAGCACGCCGCCGCGTACCGCCGCTCGCTGCCCGAGCGGCCGGTGGCGCTGCCCGTCGACCATGCGGCACTGCGCGCGGCGTTCTCCCGCCCCTTGAACCGCTCGCCCGCCGACCCGCTCACGGTGGTCGACGAGTTGGTGGCCGCCGCCGAGACCGGACTCGTCGCCACCGCGGGGCCGCGGTTCTTCGGGTTCGTCGTCGGCGGGGCGCTGCCCGCGGCCACCGCCGCGGAGATCCTGGCCGCCGGATGGGACCAGAACGCCTTCAACGCGGCTCTCTCGCCCGCCGCGCTCGCCGCGGAGGAGGCGGCGGGTGGCCGGCTGAAGGACCTGCTCGGCATTCCCGCCACGGCGTCCACCGGGTTCGTCACCGGCGGACAGGCGGCCAACACCGCAGGGCTCGCGGCAGCCCGGCAGCATCTGCTCACCGAGGCCGGCTGGGACGTCGGACACAAGGGGCTGGGTGGCGCCCCGCGCCTGCGGGTGGTCGCGAGCGAGGAGCGCCACGCCACCGTCGACCGCTCGCTGCGGCTGCTCGGCCTGGGCACCGACTGCCTGGAGACGGTCCGCACCGATGGACGCGGCGCCCTGGACACCGACGACCTGCGCCGCGTGCTGGCGTCCGAGCCGGGCACGCCGGCGATCGTGTGCGCCCAGGCCGGCAACGTGAACACCGGCGCCTGCGACGACCTCCGTACCGCCTGCGCTCTCACCCACGCCCACGGCGGCTGGGTGCACGTCGACGGCGCCTTCGGCCTGTGGGCGGCCGCGAGCCCGGCGACCCGCCACCTCGTCGACGGCGTCGAGCTGGCCGACTCCTGGGCCTGCGACGGCCACAAGTGGCTGAACGTGCCCTACGACTGCGGCTACGCCTTCTGCTCACGCCCCGCCGTCCACGCCGCCGCCCTGTCGTACACCGCCTCCTACCTCACCCGGGCCGGCGGCACTCCGGCCGGCGGCGCCGACTTCACCACCGAGTCCTCCCGCCACGCCCGCGGCTTCGCCACCTGGGCGGCGCTGCGCGAACTCGGCCGTGACGGCGTCGCCGCGCTCGTGGACCGCTGCTGCCTGCTCGCCCGCCGCTTCGCCGACGGCCTGTCCGCGGCGGGCTTCGAGGTGGTCAACGACGTGGTACTCAACCAAGTCCTCGTCGGCTTCGGCGACGACGCCCGCACCGACCACGTCGTGCGGGCGGTCCAGGACGACGGCACCTGCTGGATGGGCGCCACCACCTGGCGCGGCCGGCGGCTGATGCGCATCTCGGTGTCCGGGCACAGCACGACCGAGGCCGACGTCGACCGGTCGGTCGCGGCGATCGTGCGGCTCGCACGGGCCTCGTGATCGGGGCGTGCCGCTGTGCGAGGGCTTGGCCCTCACACCGTGTCAGCCGCGAGGTGACCCTCTCCTCGCAACCGCTGCAGGGCTTGTTGCCGCCACTCAGGGCTTGTTGCCGCCACTTACCTGACGTACCGTCAGATCCCGGTCTCGAGCGGCGGCAACGCGGGAGCATGGGCATGGACACGATCTGGCTCACCGGAGCGGAATGGCTGGCCGTGCTGCGGGTCGGGCTCGGGCTGTGGTGGCTGGAGAGCTGGCGGCACAAGGACCGCAAGGCCTGGTTCGAACGCGGCACCGGCATCACCTGGGCGGCCGGGATAGCCGCCGAGCACCGCTGGAGCGCCGTACGGTCGGGCTTCGACACGGTCGTCGCACCCCACCCGCGGGTGATGGCGTACGTCGTCGTCTACGCGGAACTCGCGCTCGGACTGGGCCTGATCACCGGCTTCCTCACCCCGATCGCCCTGGTCGGCGGTTTTCTCCTCAACGCCCTCTACTTCACCCTCATGATCCACGAAGTCGCCGAGCAGGGGCAGAACTCGATGATGGCGCTGATGTCGGTGGTCGGGCTGTTCGGGATGTCCTGGCAGACCTGGTCGCTGGACAGCGCGCTGGGGCTGTTCTGATGGCCGGGCGGTTCGACCTGCCCGAGCCGGACGCCTTCACCCGGACCTACTGGGACGCGGCCGCCGAGGGCCGGCTGCTGATCCGCCGCTGCCGGGCCTGCGGACGGGCCCACCACTACCCGCGCGAGTTCTGTCCCCACTGCTGGAGCGAGGACGTCGCCTGGGAGCCCGCGAGCGGCCGCGCCACCCTCTACACCTGGTCCGTCGTCCACCGCAACGACCTGCCGCCCTTCGCGGAACGCACTCCGTACGTCGCCGCCGTGGTCGACCTCGCCGAGGGGCCGCGGATGATGACGGAGGTCGTGGGGGCGGCAGAGTCGCCGGCCGGGGAACCGCCGACCGGGGAACTGTCCGCCGGGGCGGAACTGGAGGTCGCGTTCCGGGAGGGGATCCCGGTGTTCCGGATCGTGCGGAGCGCGATCGGCGGGTGAACGGCGCCGCCCCAGGCGCTTGAATGGCCCCATGGCCCCCATACGCGACCGGTCCCTGACCGGCCCCCTCCCGGAAATCCACGGCCACGGCCTCCACCTGCGCCCCTGGGACGCCGCGTCCGCCTCCGACGTCGAGACGTGGCTGCGCGGCATGAACGACCCGGAGTTCCGGCGCTGGAACACCCCGCTGAGGCTGGTCACGGACCGGACGAGCGCCCTGGAGTCGCTGCTCGCACGGGCCCAGAGCGCGGCGGAGGGCACGTCCATGTCGTTCCGGGTCGCGGACGCCCGCAGCGGCACGGCACTGGGCCACATCGGCGTCAACGAGATCAAGTACCACCTGAAGGTCGCCCGCGTCGGCTACTGGGTGCTCCCCGAGGCCCGCGGCCAGGGCGTCGCCACCCGGGCCCTCCTGCTCGCCGCCCACTGGGCCCTCACCGAACTCGGCCTGCACCGGCTGGAACTGGACCACGCCGTCGGCCACGACGCCTCGTGCCGGATCGCCGGGCGGTGCGGGTTCGCGTACGAGGGGACCCTGCGCGGGGCGATCTTCGAAAGGGACCGGCACGACGCGTTCCGGGACGCCCACCTGCACGCACGGCTGGCGACGGATCCCGCACCGGACGCGGTTCGGGAACTGGGCGTTGATCAGGACCCGGCCGCGGATCGGTAACCCGATGTGAGCCGAGGGCCCGGGGGCGTAATTCGGAGGTGCCGACCAGGGCGCGGGCGGCACCATGAGACATGCGCACCGACGACTGGCACCTCACCCAGGACCTCGACACCTTCCTGACCCGGGCCGGCGCCTTTCTCCACTCCCAACCGGCACTGCACACGCTCCCGTTGACCGTCACGAACAACCTGCGCACGCGCGGCCCGCACGTCTACGGCGACGGAGTGCCGGAGTTCGGCACGCTGGAACAGGACGGCGCGGTCCGGGCGACGTTCTTCCGCACGCCACCGCACCGGCTGAACCTCACCGTCCTGACGGCCGAGGAGGCCGATGCGCTGGCCGCACGGCTGGCCGCCCTCGGGCAACGCCTGCCCGGCGTGCACGCCGACCGCGACACCGCCGCCGCGTTCGCCGAGGCCTGGCAGCGGCACACGGGCGCCACGGCCATCCTCCGGGAGCGCAACCGGCTCTACCGGCTCGGCACCCTGACCGTGCCCCGTCCCGTGCCGCCCGGCGGCCCCCGCATCGCCGGTGAGGCGGACCGGGAGCACCTCATCCGCTGGCACGACGAGTTCGTCGCAGCCGTCGGCTCGGGCGTCTTCCGGGACGCCGCCGAGTGGGCGGACGCCCGTATCGAGCAGGGCGGCATCACCTTCTGGGAGACGCCCGACGGCACCCCCGCCGCCATGGCCGGAACGACCCCTCAGGTCGCCGGCCAGATCCGCGTCGCCCCGGTCTACACCCCGCCCCACCTGCGCGGCCGAGGCTACGCGGGCGCCGCCACAGCCGAGGTCAGCCGTGCCGCCCTGGCCGCCGGAGCGCAGGAGGTGCTCCTCTTCACGGACCTGTCGAACCCGACCAGCAACGGCCTGTACCAGCGGATCGGCTACCGGCCGGTGGCGGACTTCGCGGTGTACGACTTCACGGGACCGGCCGTACCCGCTTGACCTTGCCACGGTGACAAGGCCTTCACTGTGCCGAGGAGGTGGTCCCATGTTGAAGGATCTCCAGTGCCTGGAGGACAGCAACTCGTCCGTGCGGCTGCGGGCGGCGCTGGCCGTCGGCACGGACCCCGACCCGCGGTTCATCGGCAAGCTCATCGAACGGTGCGCGGTCGAGCCGGAGTTCTTCGTCCGCGACATGCTCACGTGGGCGCTCACCCGCCACCCGGCGTCGACGACGGTCCCCGAGCTTCTAGGACAACTCCGCTCGGAGCGTGCGCAGGCACGGAGCCAGGCGTTGCACACGCTGTCCAAGATCGGGGATCGGCAGGCGTGGCCGGCGATCACACGGGCATTGTTGACCGACACCGAGGACGAGGTGGCCCGGAGCGCCTGGCGGGCAGCGGTCGTTCTCGTGCCGGAAGGCGAAGAGCCGGAACTGGCCGGCGTGCTGGCGACACAGCTCGGGCGCGGTGAGCGTGCGACGCGGCTGAGCCTCAGCCGGGCGCTGATCGCGCTCGGTGAGGTGATCACGCCGGCCTTGCGCGACGCGATGACGGACCCCGACCCCCGCGTGCGTGCGCACGCGCTCGCCACGGAACGGCTGTTGCGCGACCCGGATGCCGGCTTCGAGAGCGCGATCGAGGAGGCGAAGCGCGTCGTGGCTCTCGGCACGACCCGCCGGGAAGGGTGACGGTAGGTGTTGATCGGTGATGTGGCACGGCGGTCCGGGGTCAGCGCCCGCATGCTCAGGCATTACGAGTCGCTCGGCCTGGTGCGGCCGACGGGCCGTACCGATGCCGGCTATCGCGAGTACTCCGGCGAGGACGTCCGGCGGATCTTCCACATCGAGAGCCTGCGGTCACTGGGGCTGTCGCTGCGTGAGGTCAAGCGCGCGCTCGACGATCCCGGCTTCACGCCATCGGAGCTCGTCGACGACCTCGTGCGCCAGACGCGGGAACGCATCGCGGCCGAGACGGAGCTGCTCACGCGACTCCACAGGATCGGTGCCGCGGAACCCGCCGGCTGGGAGGACGTCCTCCGGGTCGTCGCGCTCCTGCAGGGGTTGGGGTCGAAGAGCGCGGGGGCGCGTCAACGCGCGGCCCTGTCCTCGGTCGACGAGGTTCCGGTGCCGGTGGAAGCACTGGTCGAGGCAGTGCTGGGCGAGTCGGACCCGAACGTCGCCGGAGCCCTCCGGTGGGCTTTGGCGCACTCGGGCGACGGCGGACTGGCGCTGCTGGCGCAGGGCCTCGGCTCACCGGCCGCCGAGGTGCGCAAACGCGCCGTCCAGTCCATCGCCGAGATTCCGGGCGGTGAGGCGACCGCACTGCTGCGGGACGCCCTCGCGAACCCCGACGTCGCGGTCCGCAGGTATGCGGCTTCGGCACTCGGGGCACGTGGGGTGGCCGACGCCGTCCCGACGCTCATCGACATGATCGTCGAGGAGGCGAACGACGTCGACGCGGCCGATGCGCTGAGCGCGCTGGCGAGTCGTCCCGCGTTGGCGGATCGGATCGCCACCGGACTCGTCGGCCGCCTCGCCCACGACACCGTCGACTCCTCCGCACGCCGACGGCTGACCCAGGCGCTCGCGGACATCCCGGGAAGCACGGCGTCACGTGCCCTCGCAGATCTGTCCCATGACGAGGACCGTGCCGTCGCGCTCACTGCCGAGTACATCCTCGGGATACGCGACTCCCGATGACGACGCGCGCGCCGGCCCAGGTCCGTTCACGGCCACAGCAGTTCCCGCGTCCACTCCTCCCCTGTGCTCCGGTAGCGGAGCCGTACGTGCCGCCGTGCCGCGTCTCCCTGGAAGAACTCCACCTCGTCCGGCCGCAGCCGGTACAGGGTCCAGGACGCCACGGGAGCCTCCGGCTCGTTCCGGGCCCGCTCCCACGCCGCCTCGGACGCCCGCGTCAGCTCCTCCACGGAGCCCAGGATCTCGCTCTGGCGGCCGGTCAGCGCCGCGGCCAGGGCGCCCGTCGAGCGGGCGTGGAGGTCGCCCTGGGCCTCCTTCGACGGGGCGGCCGACACCGGGCCGCGGACCCGTACCTGCCGGCCCAGGACCGGCCAGTAGAAGCAGAGCGCGGCGTACGGACGGGCGCTGAGGTGGCGGCCCTTGCGGCTCCCGGCGTGGGACGCGAAGGACCAGCCGGTCTCGTCGGCGCCGTGCAGCATCACGATCCGTACGTCGGGCAGGCCGGACTCGTCGGAGGTCGCCAGCGACACGGTGTGCGGCTCGGTCTGCCCGGCCGCCACCACCGCCGCGAACCACTCGGCGAAGAGCGGCAGCGGGGTGTCCGGGGCGGTCGTCGGGTCGAAGGGGGGCAGTTGAGTGACCTGCGGGTCCCAGACCCGCAGTGACCTCAGCAGCTCGTGAAGATCCGTTGCCATGCCCCGATTGTCACCCCGGAGGGCGTCTCACACCTGCCCGAGGTCCGACGACACCCACCGCTCCGGCCTCATCCGCAGCACCAGCTGTTCTCCGTGGTTCTTCCAGGAGAAGTCGACGTAGCCGTCGACCTTGTCGGCCGGCAGGTAGCGCGCCGACATCTCGCGGAGCTGGTCGAGGGTGGCGGGGGCCGTGTCGACGACCGGGCCCTCCACCGACACGTACCGGATCGTCGGCTCCAGCCGGTCCACCATCAGGGAGAACCGGCCCGCCGCGCTGATCAGCCCGTACTTGCGGGAGTCGAGGGCCGTCAGGATCCAGATGTCGCCGCCGGGCTCGTACTGGTACCAGATGGGCACGGTCAGCGGCGCACGGCCAGGCCCCGCGTCGACGGCGAGTGCGGCGATGTGGGGCTCGGCCAGGAACTGTTCGCGCTCTTCACGGGTCAGGGCCATTCCGGTCTCCTTCGCGGGGCATTCCGGTCTCCGCCGACGTCATCTCTGCGTCGACGTCCTCTCAACACCGGCTCCAGGGGCGGGTGTTCCGCCGCGAGGGCCAATTCGTCAGGAACGATCACCGGCTCGTCACAACCGGACCCGCTACGCCACCGGCTCCACCCCGTCCCCCTACAGCCGTGACCAATCCGAAACCAATTCCGGTCTTGACCGAGACCCATCAAGCGGGCCCGTGGCTACGCTCCCGCTCATGGCCGACTCCGCACCCCCCACACACTCCCCGGCACACCCCGCACCCGACCGCCCCGTCTACGTCATCGGCGGCGGCCCCGGCGGACTGTCCGCCGCGTACGCGCTGCGGGCCCGGGGCATACGGGCCGTCGTCCTGGAGAAGTCCGACCGCGTCGGGGCGTCCTGGCGTGGCCACTACGACCGGCTGCACCTGCACACCACCCGTCGCCTGTCGTCCCTGCCCGGGCTGCCGATGCCGCGCCGGTTCGGGCGGTGGGTGTCCCGGGACAACGTGGTGCGGTACCTGGAGAAGTACGCCGAGCACCACCGGCTCGAGATCGTCACCGGCGTCGAGGTGTCCCGCATCGAGCGCGCGCCCGACGGCACCGGCTGGCTGCTGCACGCCACCGGGGGCCGGGAACTGACCGGTGCGGCGGTCGTCGTCGCAACCGGCTACAACCACACGCCCCGCGTGCCCGACTGGCCCGGCCGCGACACCTACACCGGCGAGTTGCTGCACGCCTCCGCCTACCGCAACGCCGAGCCCTTCGCGGGCCGCGAGGTCCTGGTCGTGGGCGCCGGCAACACGGGCGCCGAGATCGCCGTGGACCTGGCGGACGGCGGCGCCCGGGTACGGCTGTCCATCCGCACCGTCCCGCACATCGTGCGCCGCTCGACCGCCGGATGGGCCGCGCAGTACTCGGGCGTCATGGCCCGGCACCTGCCGGTCGGCCTGGTCGACCGGATGGCCCGGCAGCTGGGCAGACTGAGCGTGCCCGATCTGTCCGCCCACGGCCTGCCGCGCCCCGACACCGGCCTCTACACCCGGGTCACCGAGGGAGCCGTACCCGTCCAGGACGTCGGTCTGATCGACGCCGTGCGCAAGGGCAGGGTGCAGGTCGTCGCGGCCGTGGAGGGCTTCGAGGACGGCAAGGTCGTCCTCACCGACGGCACCCGCCTCTCCCCGGACGCCGTCGTCGCGGCCACCGGCTACACCCGGGCCCTGGAGGACCTCGTCGGCCACCTAGGCGTACTCGACGCCCGCGGGAGGCCCGTCACCCAGGGCCCCCGCAGCCCGCGTACCGCCCCCGGCCTGTACTTCACCGGCTTCACCAACCCGATCAGCGGCATGTTCCGCGAGATGGCGATCGACGCAGTGAAGATCGCGAAGGCCATCGCGCGGGACGGTTCGGGGAGGGCGTCGCGACTGCCGGGCTAGTACGGCACCGCACGGGCGGGCGCGGGGACACCAGAGGCGATGAGGGCGTCTCGGGCGGACTAGGCCGAGAACGACCCCGCGCCGCCCGGCACATGCGTCCCGTACCCGGGCTGTACCACCAGTGAGGGGCCGAGACAGAACGGGTTGCCGTAGACCTTTACCGGCTTGTCCGTGAGGTTCGACAGCACATGGGCGGCTGTGGGCAGTTGCCGGCAGCCCGCCGGGTCCCGGTAGACGTCCAGCGGCTGCGCCTCGGTGGAGAAGACCACGACGTCACCCGACGCCGCAGCCTGCGCGGCCCCTGCCAGACCCATCACCGAACAGGCCGCGACCAGGGAAACAAGAATGGCTTTCGCTCGCACGATCATCCTTTGCCACTGACGCTCCCGCTCCGATCGCGGGCTCGCTCCAGTGCTATCGCGCATACACCTTCACGGCCCATCCGATCCAATCCCGTTCACCCGATCAGCCCACACGTCCGGGCTCGGTCTGTGCGTCGGGCACTTCCGGCCCACCCGCTCCCGGCGTGCGCGGACGTCCGGCGCGCCCGGCGGCAACTTCTCCCGCTCACAACCATTCCTGACATCACGTCAGTTCAGATAATCTGACAGAGCGTCAGTTAGCGGCTGTCTCACAGGAGCGGGCGGAAACGATGCTTGGATCGACCCACGGCACCCTCACCACCGACTCCCGCCGGACCCGGGCCATCGCCTGTGGCGAGCGGTCCGGGCCCGCCGTGCACGGCAGGCCGGCCCGGACGGGAGACCTCGACGTCAGCGGGCGTCCGCTGCACGCGGACGTGCCCGACCTGGACCGTTTCTTCCGCCCGCAGTCCGTCGCCGTGATCGGCGCGTCCGACGCCGAGGGGCGCCCGAACACCGGCATCACACGGCAACTGGCCGACTGGGCGGAACGGGTCGGGGCCCGGCTGTATCCGGTGCATCCGAGCCGCCCGGCCGTCTTCGGCATGCCCTGCTGCCCTTCCGTCGCCGGCCTGCCCGAGCAGGTCGATCTGGCCGTGGTGCTGGTCGGCGACCCCCTCCCGGTGGTCGAGGAACTGGCCGAGGCCAAGGCACGGTTCGCGGTCGTCTTCGCCTCCGGGTTCGCGGAGACCGGGCCGGAGGGCGAGGCCGCCCAACGGCGACTGACCGCCGCCGTCGGGCGGTCCGGGATGCGGCTGCTGGGCCCCAACACCAACCTCAACGCCTTCGAGCGGTTCCGTGCCGACCTTCAGGGCCCGGCGATCGCGCTGATCACCCAGTCCGGTCACCAGGGCCGCCCCGTCTTCGCCCTCCAGGAACTCGGCATCCGGCTCTCCCACTGGGCGCCCACCGGCAACGAGGCCGACCTGGAGAGCGCCGACTTCCTCTCCTACTTCGCCGAGCAGCCCGAGGTCGGCGCCATCGCCTGCTACCTGGAGGGGCTGAAGGACGGCCGCTCCTTCCTGCTCGCCGCCGACCGGGCCGCCCGGCGCGGCGTGCCGGTCGTCGCGGTCAAGGTGGGCCGCACCGAGACCGGCGCCCGCACGGCCGCCTCCCACACCGGCAAACTGACGGGCGCCGACGCCGTGGTGGACGCGGCCCTGCGCCAGTACGGCGTGATCCGCGTCGACGGGCTCGACGAACTCCAGGACACCGCCGCCCTGCTGGCCCGGGCCCGCCCGCCGCGCGCCGACGGGGTCGTCGTCTACTCGATCTCCGGCGGCACGGGCGCGCACGTCGCCGACCTGGCGACGGAGGCGGGCCTGCGGCTGCCGGTCCTGTCCGAGGCCAAACAGGCCGAGCTGCACCAGTGGATACCCGAGTACCTGAGCGTCGCCAACCCCGTCGACAACGGCGGTCACCCGGTCGGCGACCAGCGCGGCCGGAAGATCATCGACGCGATCCTCGACGACCCCGAGGTGGGCGTGCTCGTCTGCCCGATCAGCGGGCCGTTCCCCCCGCTCAGCGACCGGCTCGTCCGGGACCTGGTGGAGGCGGCGGAGCAGACGGACAAGCTGGTGTGCGTGGTGTGGGGCTCGCCGGTCGGCACCGAGCCGGCCTACCGCGAGGTCCTGCTCGGCTCCTCCCGCGTGGCCACCTTCCGCACGGTCGGCAACTGCCTCACCGCCGTCCGCGCCTACCTCGGCCACCACCGCTTCACGACCGGCTACCGCTCCCCCTTCGACGAGGCCCCGCGCACCCCCTCCCCCTCCTACCGCAAGGCCCAGGCGCTGATGCGGCCCGGCGAGCAGCTGAGCGAGCACGCGGCGAAGCAACTGCTGCGGGCGTACGGCATCCGCGTGCCGCGCGAGCAGTTGGTGACCAGCGCGGCGGCGGCCGTCCGGGCGGCGGGGCTGGTGGGCTACCCGGTGGTGATGAAGGCCTCGGGCGCCCGGATCGCCCACAAGACCGAACTGGGCCTCGTGAAGATCGGGCTCACCTCGGCGAGCCAGGTCCGCGACGCCTACCGGGAGCTGACCGACATCGCCCGCTACGAGGAAGTCCCGCTGGACGGCGTACTGGTCTGCCAGATGGTCGAGCACGGCGTCGAGATGGTCGTCGGTGTCACGCACGACGACCTGTTCGGGCCGACCGTGACCGTCGGGCTCGGCGGGGTCCTCGTCGAGGTCCTGCGCGACACCGCCGTAGGGGTGCCGCCGTTCGGTGAGGAACAGGCGCGGGACATGCTCGACGGGCTGCGCGGGCGGGCTCTGCTCGACGGGGTCCGGGGGCGGCCACCGGCGGATCTGGACGCACTCGTCGAGGTCGTCCTGCGCGCCCAGCGCATGGCACTGGAACTCGGGGACCAGCTGGCCGAGCTGGACATCAACCCGCTCATGGTCCTGCCCCAGGGGCAGGGCGCGGTGGCGCTGGACGCGCTGGCGGTGTGCAGCCGATGACGGACCCCGCCGTTCCGCACACGGGTGACCACGTCCGGCACACGACGGGCGACCACGTCCTGTCCATCACCCTCAACCGGCCCGAGGCCCTCAACGCCCTCACGCCCGCCCAGCGGGACGAGATCGTCCGGCTGCTGTCGGAGGCGTCCGCGTCGGCGGACGTACGAGCGATCGTGCTCACGGGAACGGGGCGCGGCTTCTGCGCCGGCGCGGACCTCCGCGCCACCGCCACCACGACCGCCGCACCCGCCGCCGGAGATGTCGCACGCACCCTCCGCACCGGCGCCCAGCGCCTGATCGCCGCCGTCCTGGACTGCGAGAAGCCGGTGATCGCGGCGGTCAATGGCACGGCGGCCGGGCTCGGCGCGCATCTGGCGTTCGCCTGCGACCTGGTCCTGGCCGCCGAATCGGCCCGCTTCATCGAGGTGTTCGTACGACGCGGCCTGGTACCGGACGCCGGCGGCGCCTACCTCCTCCCCCGTCTCATCGGCCCGCAGCGCGCCAAGGAGCTGATGTTCTTCGGCGACGCGCTCACGTCGGCCGACGCGGAGCGGCTGGGGCTGGTGAACCGGGTCGTCCCGGACGCCGACCTGGACAAGACGGCCCGTGCCTGGGCCGAACGCCTCGCCACCGGCCCGACCCGCGCCCTCGCCCTGACCAAGCAGCTCGTCAACGCCTCCCTCGACGCCGACCGAGCCACCGCCTTCGCCGCAGAGGCCGCCGCGCAGGAGATCAACATGACGACGGCGGACGCACAGGAGGGCGTACGGAGCTTCGTGGAGCGGCGGAGCCCCGCGTACCGGGGCCACTGACCGCACATGGGCCACCGACCACCCTTCCCATCTGACGATGCGTCAGCTTGAATGGCAGGTGTGATGGGACAAGCAGGAATGGCCGAAGCCGCCGTCCGCTACCTCAGGTCGGTCCGCACACCCGCCCCGCAGCCCGTCGAAGCGCTGCCGCGCCCCGATCTGAGGTGCGTCGGCGAGGACGAGCGCGCTCCTGTCGACCCGGCGGAGTTCCGCCGCGTCCTGGGAAACTTCGCGACGGGCGTTGCCGTGATCACGGCACCACCGGCGGCCACCACCCCCGGCAACTCCCCCGCCGGCTTCGCCTGCCAGTCCTTCACGTCCCTCTCCCTCGACCCGCCGCTGGTCGCCTTCATGGTCGGCCGCAGGTCGACGACCTGGCCGCGTATCGCCCGGGCCGGGGTGTTCTGCGTGAACGTCCTGGGAGCCCACCAGACCGAACTGTGCCGCGCCTTCGCGGTGAGCGGCGCGGACAAGTTCGCGGGGGTGGCGTACGACGCGGCGCCGGTGTCCGGCTCGCCGCGCCTGTCGGGTGCCGTCGCCTGGATCGACTGCGCGATCCACGCCGTCCACACCGGCGGGGACCACCTCATCGTGGTCGGCCGGGTGGACGCCCTCGGCACGGCGGCGGACGATCCGGAGGGACCGCTGCTCTTCCACCGTGGGCGGTTCGCGCGGCTGTCGGACTGAGTCGGCGGGCACCACCGTAGGGGTTATGCCTGTCCCCGTGCCCGGTGCCGTTTTGCGTACGACCAGGTCACCGCGGTCATCAGGGCCGGGATGGCGAACAGCGGGGCGAAAGCGAACCCCCAGACGGTCTGTGCCGTACCGCTCGACATGTACGTCTGGCTCTCGGCGGTGAAAGCGACCACGAGTTGCCACAGTGCCACCAGGACCAGGACGCCCGAGCCGGTCCAGGCCAGCGGGGCGAGGACCCTGGGGTGCAGCGGCCTCCATCGGTCGCTGACGAGCAGCAGCGGAAACAGAGCGGCCAGCTCAGTGAGCACGGAGAGGCCGATGACGTATGCGATGCCCCAGCCCGGGATGTCGAAGACGTCGCGCAGCACTCGGTCGCTGTAGCCCACATGGACGCCGGATGCCATGGCGATGCGCCACAGGCCGGACGGGACCGCGCACAGAGCGATGGCGTGGGCGGCGCGGCGAGCCCAGACAGGCGCAGGTGCGGAGGCGGCGGGGAGAGGGGCGGTCGCTGTCGTCATGACCCACATGCTGGCCCTGGACATGGCGGCCACGCTTCGTCCGCTACGGCGAACCGTATCCGCCCTGCGGATGAGGGGGCACCCGCTGAGGGAGGACCTCACCTTCAACAGCCGCTCCGTCGTCCAGAAGGGCTTCCGGTCGGCACGGATCAGGGGACGGCCAGCCGCCACAGTGACGTGACCTCGGCGGCCCGCGCGGCGTGCAGCGGATCGTGCCTGTCACGCACGCGGGCGTGGCGCGGGCGCGTGTCCAGACGGTCGACGATCCGTAGCCCCGCCGCCTCTATGGCGGTCAGCAGCTCGGCCCGGGTGCGCAGCCCGAGGCGCTCCGCCAGGTCGGACAGGACGAGCCAGCCCTCACCGCCCGGTTCCAGCCGGCCGGCGAGTCCGTCGAGAAAGCCGTGCAGCATGCCGCCGCCCGCGTCGTAGACGCCGAGGTCGAGGTCGGAGGCGGGACGCGCGGGAATCCAGGGCGGGTTGCAGACGACGAGGTGCGCGCGCCCTTCCGGGTACAGGCCTGGCCCGGCGACGCGGACCGTCCCGCCGAACCCCAACCGCCGTACGTTGTCCCAGGCACACGCCCGCGCCCGCGCGCTGACGTCCGTGGCCACGACCTGCCGGACACCCCGCCGGGCCAGGACGGCGGCGAGCACACCGGTGCCCGTGCCCAGGTCGAACGCCGCACGCACGCCAGGGGGCAACGGCGCCCGCGCGACCAGGTCGACGTACTCACTCCTCGTCGGCGCGAACACCCCGTAGTGCGGGTGGATCCGAGCGTTAAGCGCCGGTACGTGCACGCCGTTCTCCCGCCACTCCCGGGCACTGATCACGCCCAACAGCTCGGTCAGGGCGACGGCCACCGGACCATCGGACGGCCCGTACGCCTCGACACACGCCCGGCTCACATCGGGCGCCCGGCGCAGCGCCAGTGTGTGGTCCTCCTCCAGCAGGACGAGCAACTTCCCGAGCACGCGCGCGCGGTGGGCGCGGAACCGGCGGTACAGGCGAAAGGACTCGGCCGGCGTCCCTGCCGCACCGGGCGCGGCACGACCGATCCGACGGTCCATCGCGCGCAACAACTGCCGCGCGTTGTAATAATCCCCGCGCCACAACAACGCGGTGCCCTCGCAGGCCAGACGGTAGGCGACGGCGGCCCTCATCCGGTCGTCGGCGACGACGCCCCGACGGGGCAGGGGCAGCCCGGACTCAGAGTGCCAGCGGGCGGAACGGGCTTGAGCCTCGATCCAGCGGATCGTGGACACGGCAAACTCCTCGGAAGGTCGAGCGTGAACGAACCTGCGACGTCACGACGACCACGTCACCGAGAACCATGCCGAGCGTCATCAACGGACCTTCCGAGAGGCGAGTCGGGTGATCCCAGGATAGGCCCAGCCCCTGAACCCACCCACCGATACCACCGCTCGGCCCACCCACCGATCGCCGCCTGACCCACCCGGCGTGCATGCGAGACGCAACCGCGCACACCCCATCGTCGAGCGACCACTCAGCCGACCCACGAGGCCCGACGGCCCCTGGCCACCCGCCTCTCCGGGCCGCCCGCTCGCTTCTTCCACGTGCTGGAACGGCCTGGATCAAGGGTGGCCCGCAGGGCCATCGCCGAAGGCGACGCGAAGCGCCCTTGAGGCAGGCCGTGGAAGCACGACACTGACCAGGAAGCCGGCGGCTTCCACGGTTCCGTAGAAACGTACGGGACGAGAAATCCCCTCCACGTCCTGGCAGAAAGATGCCACGTGGCTTCGACAGCGTGAACTGGCCCGCATGTCAGTGGGTTTCGGCTCCACTTGCCGACCGGTGTTTTTCAGCTGCGAGTCGACGGACGGAAGCCCCGACCCGGATCCTGGCCCGCCTGGCCCGCTCTCGGCCAGGCAGGATCCGAGCCGCCGCCAATATCCCTGAGCTCCCTTGCCCCGTACTGCGCAGCCAGTCCCGAGCCTCAACGAACAGGTGCCTGATCGCTACGCTCACGGCATGACTGAGTTTGTACAGGTGTCGACCGCCACGCCGGAACGTCAGCAGGCTGTAGAACTCGCCAAGGGAGCAGTCCAGGGGCGGCTTGCCGCCGGTTCGCAGATCATCGGCCCGGTGGGGTCGGTGTTCTGGCACCTGGGCGAGTTCGGTGAAGGGGAGGAGTGGCGGCTGCTGGTCACCACGACGCGCGAGCGCTACCCGGAGCTGGAGAAGTATCTGCTCGAGAACCACCCGTGGGACAATCCCGAGCTGCTCGCGGTGCCGATCGCCAACGGAGCACCCCGGTGTCTCCAGTGGATCAAGGACAGCGTCGCCCCGGCGAACTAGGCCGTGGCCCTCTTCAGCACGTCCTGAACGACGCCCAAACCCTGGTGCTGCCGCAACTGGTCCAGCACCGGGGCAAGGCGCTGCCGGGGACGCACGGAAGCGACTCCGATGGACAGGTCCAGGGCGCGGTTCGTCACGGCCGCGGCCTCCCCCACCTCGCCGGCTGCCAGGTAGGCGTCGGCCAGCCATGACAGGTACAGGGCCTTGTCTCGAGCGTGGTGGTCGTCGTACCGGTCGAGCGCCCGGGTGAGCACCGGTACAGCCCGCAGAGGACGGCGAAGCTCTGTCCAGCAGCGGCCGGTCATGATGTCCAGCTCGGTCTCGTCGACCCAGGCCGCCCAGTCCCGCTCAGGCTCTCCGTTCTGCCGCTCGTCCAGGGCATACCTTGCGGCGTCCAAAGCCTGTTCGACACGGTGTGGCTGGCCCGCGATGGCACAGGCCCAGGCCATCCGCTCGTGGAGCAGAGCGCGCACGCTGGACGGAGTGGTGGGGGTGATGGTGGAGCAGCTGGTTGCGGCCATCTCGACCGCCACGTTCCGGTCAGCGGCCTGATAAGCGAGGAACGCGTACGCGTTGGCGAGGAGATCGGCGTCGCCTGCTTCACGGGCGGCGTGCTGACTCTCCTCGTACAGGCTCTCGGCCTGAGTCTGCTGTCCCCCGTCGAAGGCTGCCCAACCGGCCTGTTGGGCCTGCTCGGCGAGCAGTGAGACGGTGCCACGGCGAGACTCCGGGGTGAAGACGGAGTCCCGCAGGAGGGCCTTGGTGGCCTGGTACTCGCCCAGGTAGACGCGGTAGGTGTCGCCACCGCCCAGCGTTTCGTCGAGACGCCGCAGCCGGGCCGCGCGGCGCCGCATCCGTACGACGTCCTCCACGGAGACGTGCTTGGGCTCCGGCGGTCTCGTCAGGGCGGGGAAAGCAGCGGCCAGGCCCGTGGAGGTGGCGGCTTGGAGGACGGTTCTGCGGCGCAAGCTCGGTGGTCCCATCTGTGGGTCGTTCGCGTGCGCGGGAAGCTCGCTGCTCTCCCACGGGCGGGGAGCAAGGCCGACCATGTGCCCAGGGATACGCAACGCGTCCGCGATCTGCAAGATCTTGTCGAATGTGGTGATCGTGCCCTGTCCCTTGGCGAGCGTGCCGACCCGATCCGGCTTGATGTCGCACTCAGCGGCGATGCGGGAGTAGCTGATCCCCGCATGGCTTTTCGCCCGCCGGAACACCGTCCCGAAATCGTGTGTCTCCAGCGCTCGGCGCATCTCCTCGTCGTTGAGGAGCTCCCGGGGCAGCGCGGTCGGTGGCTCTTGAATCATGCGTGCACTTCCTGCTCGCCTGAGTCTGCGGCATGTTTCCTGGGGGCCTGTACCCATCATGGGTATACCGCGCCACGGGAGGTGCGCTCTTCGCGAGAAATCCATTCTGGACGCGAAGAGCCCCGGCGGCCACCGTCCCGTTGGACTGCCGGGGCATGGACGACCGTGAGGAGTCGCCACCATGCGCGAGTCTCAGCAACTCGCCCCCGGTTCTGATGACTTGGAGGAACATCCAGCGCCTGCCGCTGCGGCGGACCATGAGCGTGCGGTCTTGGTCGAGGACTGGTTACTGGCCGCAGCTCCCGACGTCCAACAGGCACGGTGGGAATGGAGCGAGGGCGGGTTGACCCTCCTTCGCTGCGGCGAGTTGCTCACCGCCATCCGCTTGCCCGGGACCCTCGTCCGAACTGCTGCCGCGAGCAGCGACCCGACCGAGGTGGGCACCTATCTGGCCGAGGTCCTCGACGGCGGCCCCGTCATCGCCTCGCGCGGCCGCTACTACCCCCTGGTGCTCCCGAGCGCGGGCGTGGCCTGGCAGCACCCGGACGCCGAGTGTCTGGCATGGGGCACTTGGCTGGGAGTTCCGCCCGTCACAGAGACAAACTGCCACAACCCCATGGCGTACTGGGCTGTCCCGATGCGAAGGCCGGGCGAGCTGTGTGACGCCGAGGCCGTCTTGCATCTCGTTCGGCTCGCCCAGCATCGGCATTCAGGGCAGGAGACCGGCGATGGGAATTAGCCATGCGTCGCCGTTCAACGCAGACGAAATCCGACGACGATGCGAGGAAGCGCTGTGGGGGCCCAGTGGTCCGCTAGCTGAACAGCGGGCCCTTCTCCAGGAGATGGAGGGCTATGTACGGCTTCTGGCGCCCAAGCTCGCAAAGCTCATGCCGCGGATGCCGGACAACATGCAGGGCACAGCGCGCATCGTCCTGAGGTATTCGGACGAACTCCTCGGCGATGAGGCGCCGTCGACTGATCTGGCGACGCGGTTGCACGACGCCGCCGTGAACGCGCGGGCACTGCTAGGCCTGCTTGAAAGGCCCGGTGAGCTCGCGCCCGAAACTGAGGGATCGGACCAAAACCCGGCACGCAGCACATAGCGCAGCCTCACTGACCCCGGCGCCGGGCCCACGTCCCCCTGTCGGTCTCGGCGCCCCATCACCGCGACTAGGCGGATTCGACCACTGCGACACAGAGGAGAAGCATGTTCGTTCACTCCGACCGTCTGCCCACGAGCCCGGCGATCCCGCAGGGACTCAGCACACCCCGCCCGTGGGGCATCGGCCGCATGGCGCCCTACCCCACCATCGCCCCCGACTACGCCCGCGCCGAGCTGGACCCCGCCACCCAGACCGCCGTGTTCTACGACGGGGCCGGCCAGGTCATGGAGATGGGCAAGCACAACACGTCCACCGGCACCAGCCCGTCGACCGGCACCAGCCCGGACGGTGGCAACCAGGGCGCGACGGACACCGACACGAGCGCCGACAGCGACCAGTGAGTGATCCGCGTCCGGTGTTGGTCGTCACCAGCCTGCACGACCCCACCTCCGACGTGGTGATCAGCGAGCTGCACGACCGGGACATCCCGGTCGTGCGGCTCGACTCGGGGGACTTCCCCGCATCACTGTCGGTGGAGGCAGAGATCACCGAACACGGCCTGAGAGGCCGCCTCCTCACCCCCAGCCGCACCGCGGACCTGGCCCACATCCGCGCCCTCTACTACCGTCGGCCGACCGGATTCAGCTTTCCGCACCTCGACGAGCAGGACGCCCGGTTCGCCGTCACCCAGGCCCGGTACGGGCTCGGGGGAGTCCTGGCCTCGCTGCCGGGTTGTCTCTACGTCAACCACCCGCACCGCATCGGGGACGCCGAGTTCAAACCGGCCGGGCTGACTGCGGCCGCGGCCGCGGGGTTCCTGGTCCCGCCCACCCTCATCACCTCCAGCCCCGACGCTGCCCGGGAGTTCATCAAGCAGCACGGCTCGGTCATCTACAAGCCGCTGCACAACCCGGTCTATCGAGTCGACGGCGTCTCGTCCGTCGTCAAGGTCGCCGAGGTGTCCGCAACGGACATCGATGACGACGTAGCGGGCACGGCGCACCTCTTCCAGGAGCGGATCCCCAAGGTCGCCGACGTCCGGGTGACCGTCATCGGCGCAGACGTGTTCTGCGTCCGTATCGACTCCGACCTCCTCGACTGGCGCACCGACTACAGCCGGCTGACCTACACCCCTGTGGAAGCACCACCGGGGATCCGGCCGGCGCTCCACGGCTACATGAACCGCTTCCGCCTGGTCTTCGGAGCTTTCGACTTCTGCGTGGGCGAGGACGGCCGATGGTGGTTCCTGGAATGCAACCCGTCCGGCCAGTGGTACTGGCTGGAAACCGAAACGGGTCTGCCCATGCGCGCAGCCCTGGCGACACTTCTGGAGAGGAAGACGTGACCGATCAAGCACAGCTCCACCAGCAGCTCCTCGACAGTTCGACGGCGGCCGGCTGCCTGCGCACGGAGTCCTGGAAGCGCGCCGCCGCGGCAGTCCCCCGGCACGAATTCCTGCGCGGCGGTTTCTTCCGGCGCGCGATCGGCACGGACTTCACCGCGTGGGAGCCCGTACGGGAAGGCGACGCAGGCTGGCTGGAGGGCTGCTACGCGGACGAGACGCTGGTGACCCAGATCGCCGGCACGATCGTGCCGGAAGACATCCGCGGCCGGATCACACGCGAACCGACCAGCTCCAGCACATTGCCCTCTCTCGTGCTGCGCATGCTGGAGGACCTCCAGGTCGAGGACGGGCACAAGGTGCTGGAGATCGGCACCGGTACCGGTTACTCGACCGCCGTGCTCTGCGCCCGGCTCGGCGCAGGGAACGTCACCTCGATCGAGTACGACCCGCACGTGGCGGCGCGGGCCCGGACAGCGCTCGGCCACCTCGGGACATACCCCACACTCGTCACCGGCGACGGCCTCCTCGGCCACGGCGCGGGGGCGCCGTACGACAGGATCATCGCCACATGCGGCGTACGCACCGTGCCCGAGGCATGGATCGAACAGACCCGGCCCGGTGGCCTGATCCTGGTGACCGTCGGCGGTTGGCTCGGCTCCTCGGAGCTCGCGCGCCTGACGGTCCACGAGGACGGTACGGCGTCCGGCCCGCTGCTGGGCGGCGGGGTGAACTTCATGCTCGCGCGGCCGGAGCTGCCGCCGCCGCTCGGCCTGCTCCCCAACCTCGACGAGGGCAAAGAGCGGGAGACCGTCACCGGGGCCGACATGCGGAACAACTGGACGAGCCGCTTCGTCGTGCAGCTCGCCGTACCTGGTGCCCAGCGCCTGAACCTGGAACGGGACGGGCACACCGAGGACGTGCTCGTCGACACTGCGTCCGGCTCATGGGCCGCCGTATATGAGGACGGCGGTCAGTGGCTCGTCCGCCAAGGCGGGCCAGACTCTCTCTGGGACGCCGTGGAGGAGCTGTTCGGCCGGTGGCGCGCCGCCGGTGCACCACCGCTGGAGCAGTTCACCGTCCATGTCACCCCGGAGGGCCAGACGATCCGCTGGTGATCCGTCCTGCCGGTCCCGCCCTTCACCGGTCGGGCGCGACGAACTCGGGCTGGTCGAGCAGGCGCAGCCAGCTTCCGTCAGGCTGGCGCCGGACCACCTGTGCCCGGGCGCCGGCCCCGTCCTTCGGCGGGGTCGAGGTGAGGGCGATGTCGCCGCTGACCAGAGTCGGCAGTGGTTGTTCCGGCTCGAAGCGGGGGCGGCCCGCCAGCACCTTTTCCCACAGCACACGGATCGCCTCCCGGCCCACCGTCTGCTCGCCGGGCGGGTAGGCCAGCACCGCGTCCTCTTCGTAAAGCGCGGCGACCCCGGCCGCGTCACCGGCGTTGGAGCGCTCGACGAACAAGCGGGTGATGTCTTCGGGTCGCATGGCCTTCTCGTACTCCGGCACGGGTACCTCCTGACGTCGGGCTTCGGTGCTTCGGTGCTTCGGTGCTTCGGTGCTTCCAGCCTGGTCGGCCGCCGACCAGAAGTCCAACAGATGGTTCTTCTGGAAACTAGAATTGCCAGTCATGGAAATGAGGCAGCTGGAGTACTTCGTCGCAGTCGCCGAAGAGCAGAACTTCACGCGAGCGGCCGAGCGCGTGCACATCAGCCAGTCCGGTGTCAGCGCTCAGATCCGCCGGCTGGAACGCGAACTCGGCGCCGAGCTGTTCCACCGGTCGGCGCGCACCGCCACCCTCACTGTCGCGGGCAAGGCCGCGCTCGAACACGCCCGCGCCGCGCTCGCCGCAGCCGAAGCGGTCGGCCAGGCGGTGGGTGAGGTCACCGACCTGATCCGGGGCCGGCTCACGGTCGGGATGGTCATCGGCTGCACCGTCACGCCGCTGTTCGACGCCCTCGCCGCCTTCCACCGGGCCCATCCGGGTGTGGAGATCTCCCTGCTGGAGGACAACTCCGACCGGCTCGTCGAGGGCGTACGCGCCGGCACCATCGACCTGGCTCTCATCGGGACGGCGACCGCCACCCCGGACGGGCTGGACGCGCTGACCATCATCAGCGAGCGGCTCGTCACCGCGGTTCCGGCCGGGCACCCCTTGGCGGAACAGCGGCGGGTCACTCTGCGCGACCTGACCGCCCACCCCCTCGTGTGCATGCCTCCCGGTACGGGACTGCGCGCGGTGTTCGACCATGCCTGCGCCGCGCAGAGCCTCCAACCCGCGATCGCACTGCAGGCCAGCTCCGCGGATGCCATTGCCGACCTCGCCGCCCGCGGGCTCGGCGTCGCCGTCCTCAGCGAGTCGATGGCCGCGAACCACCGCGACCGGCTCACCGCCCGCACCATCGACGACGTCGAGACGTCAGCGTTGCTCGCCCTGGTCTGGAAGAGCCCGCACAGCCCCGCCCTGCGTGAGTTGCTCCTGCACAGCCGCCAGGCATTCACGGAGCCCGACCCCACGTAAGCGAGGCTCGAGAGCCCGCTCTCAGGCCATGGCCTCCACCCCCGCCCCCCGCCGCCGGATCACCAACGCCATCAACGCCGCCACCGCACACAACGCCCCCGACGCGTACCAGACCACGTCGTACGACCCGAACGTGTCGCGGGCGACGCCGCCGAGGAAGGCGACCAGGGCCGCGCCGACCTGGTGGGAGGCGAGGACCCAGCCGAAGACGATCGCGCTGTCCTCGCCGTACTGCTCGCGGCACAGGGCGAGGGTGGGCGGGACGGTGGCGACCCAGTCGAGGCCGTAGAAGACGATGAAGAAGATCATCGGGGGCTGGACGCTGGGTGTGACCAGGAGCAGGGGCAGGAAGAGGAGGGAGACGCCCCGCAGGGAGTAGTAGACGGCGAGCAGGCGCCGGGCTTCGAAGCGGTCGGTGAACCAGCCGGAGGCGATCGTGCCGACGACGTCGAAGACACCGATGACCGCGAGCAGCGAGGCGGCGGTCGTCAGGGGCATGCCGTGGTCGTGGGCGGCGGGCACGAAGTGGGTCTGGATCAGGCCGTTCGTCGAGGCGCCGCAGATCGCGAAGGTGCCGGCGAGCAGCCAGAACGGGCCGGTGCGCGCGGCCGAGAACAGGACGGTCACGGCCCGGCGGGCGGCGCCCGGGACCGGTGCGGGCTTCGGCACGAACTCGGTCGCGCCGTACGGCTTCTGGCCCACGTCCGCGGGGTGGTCGCGCAGCAGGAGCCAGACGAACGGGACGACCGCGAGGGCGGCGAGCGCGACCGTCACGGCCGCCGGGCGCCAGTCGTGCCGCTCGACGATCCAGGACAGCAGGGGCAGGAAGATCAGCTGTCCGGAGGCGGACGCGGCGGTGAGGATGCCGCTGACCAGGCCGCGCCGCTCGGTGAACCAGCGGTTGGTGACGGTCGCCGCGAAGGCCAGCGCCATGGAGCCGGAGCCCAGGCCGACCAGCAGGCCCCAGCACAGCATCAGTTGCCAGGCCGCCGTCATCCACACCGTGAGACCCGAGCCGAGCGCGATGACCGTCAGGGCGACCGCGACGACCCGGCGGATGCCGAAGCGGTCCATCAGGGCCGCCGCGAACGGCGCCGTCAGACCGTACAGCGCGAGATTGACCGAGACGGCGGCGCCGATGGTGCCGCGCGACCAGTCGAACTCGTCGTGCAAGGGATCGATGAGCAGGCCCGGCACGGAACGGAAGGCGGCCGCGCCGATGATGGTCACGAAGGTGACGGCGGCGACGAACCAGGCCCGGTGCACACGGATACGGCTGCCGCGGCCCGGCTTCGGCGGCTGCCGTGCGACTGCTGCGGCTTCGCTTGTCTGGGTCACGACATAGAGCTTCCGGCCTGCGACAGGCTCCATCGAGTGGCCCGGAGGACATCATTCGCTAGGATCGGGCCATGACATCGGCCACCCCGTCCCACCCCGACCTGGCCGCCGACTTCCGTCCCCACCGCGTGGTCGTCCTCGCCCTCGACGGGCTGCTCCCCTTCGAACTGGGCATCCCGCACCGCATCTTCGGCCGCCCCAAGGACGCCCTGGGACGGCGCCTGTACGAGGTCGTGACCTGCTCGGTCCGGCCGCCGGGCCCGGTCGAGACGGACGCCGACTTCGCCATCCACGTCGCGCACGGCCCCGAGGCGCTGGCCGAGGCCGACACGGTGGTCGTCCCGGCGTCGTACGAACTCGGCCCGGTCTACGACGAGGGTGTGCTGACCGACGAACTGGCCGCGGCCCTCGCCCGCCTCCGGCCCGGCACCCGGCTGGCCTCCATCTGCACCGGCGTCTACGTCCTCGCCGCCGCCGGTCTCCTCGACGGCCGCCCCGCCACCACCCACTGGGCCGACGCCGCGCGCCTCCAGCGGCTCTTCCCCAGGGTCGAGGTCGACCCGGACGTGCTGTTCATCGACGACGGCGACGTGCTGACCTCCGCGGGCGTCGCGGCCGGCATCGACCTGTGCCTGCACATGGTCCGCCGGGACCACGGCGCCGCCGTCGCCAACGACGTGGCCCGCCGTACGGTCGTACCGCCGCACCGCGACGGCGGTCAGGCGCAGTACATCGAGCGGCCGGTGCCCGATCCGCAGCAGGCCTCCACCACCACCGCCCGCGCCTGGGCCCTGGGCCGTCTCCACGAGCCGATCCAGCTGCGCGACATGGCCGCCCAGGAGGCCATGTCGGTCCGCACGTTCACCCGCCGCTTCCGCGAGGAGACCGGCGTCAGCCCCGGCCAGTGGCTCACCCAGCAGCGCGTGGAACGGGCCCGGCACCTGCTGGAGACCACCGACCGGTCCGTCGACCAGGTGGCCCGCGACGCGGGCTTCGGTACGGCCCAGTCGATGCGCCAGCACCTCCAGGCGGCGCTCGGTGTCACGCCCACGGCCTACCGTCGGACCTTCCGGACCGCCAGGGACAAGGGGGCCGTCAGAACGTGAGCACCCCGCGCGCCACCCGCCCCGCCTCCGCGTCCGCCGCCGCCTTCTCGAAGTCCTCGACCGGGTAGGTCCGGGTGACGAGTTCGTCGAGCAGCAGCCGGCCCTGGCGGTACAGCTCGGCGTACAGGGCGATGTCCCGCTGGGGGCGGGAGGAGCCGTAGCGGCAGCCCAGGATGGACTTGTCGAGGTACATCGACGAGACGCGGAAGGACGCCTCGGCCGTGGCCGGCGGCACCCCGAGGAGGACCGCCTGGCCGTGCCGGTCCAGTGCGTCGATCGCCTGGCGGATCAGCTCCACCCGGCCGACGCACTCGAAGGCGTGGTCCGCGCCCGTGGGCAGGATGTCCCGCACGCCCTCCGTCGAGGTGAGGAAGTCCGTAGCGCCGAAGCGGCGTGCCACCTCCTCCTTCGCCGGGTTGGCGTCGACGGCCACGATCCGCAGGGCGCCCGCGAGCCGCGCCCCCTGCAGCACGTTCAGGCCGATGCCGCCCGCCCCGATCACCAGGACACTGTCGCCGCGGTCCACCCGCGCCCGGTTCAGCACGGCGCCCACCCCCGTCAGCACCCCGCATCCGATGAGCGCCGCCGACGCCATGGGGACGTCCTCGGGGATCCGGACCGCCTGTACGGCCTTCACGACCGTGCGCTCCGCGAACGCCGAGTTCGCGGCGAACTGGTGGACCGGCAGACCGGCGTGACGGAACGGCCGGCCCGGACGGCCGATCGCCTGCCGGCACATCGTCGGGCGCCCCCGGTCGCACTCCGCGCACGTACCGCAGTTCGCGAGCGTGGACAGGGCCACATGGTCACCGGGCGCCACATGTGTGACGCCACCACCCACCGCCTCCACGACCCCGGCACCCTCATGGCCCAGCACCACAGGAACCGGGAACGGTATGGTCCCGTCCACCACCGACAGATCGCTGTGACACAGCCCCGCCGCCGAGATCGCGACCCGCACCTCACCCGGCCCCGGCTCCCGTACCTCCAGATCCGTGACGACCCGGACCTGCTTCCCGTCGAAGATCACGCCTCGCATCACGCGGCTCCTTTGGGCTCCCTGGGCAGGCCGAGCACCCGCTCGGCGATGATCGTGCGCTGGATCTGGTCCGAGCCGCCGTAGATCGTGTCGGCCCGGGAGAAGAGGAAGAGGTGCTGCGCCGCGTCCAGTTCGTACGGCGACGCCACCGACCAGTCCGCCGGACCGGTGCTCGCCGCGGCGCCCCGCACCAGCACCGCCAGCTCCCCGAGCCGCTGGTGCCAGCCGGCCCACAGCAGCTTGGCCACGCTCGGGGCACCCGCATCGCCCGAACCGCCCAGGGTGCGCAGGGCGTTCCAGCGCATGGTGCGCAGCTCGGCCCACTGCCGTACGAGCCGTTCCCGTACGACGGGATCCGCCGCCGCGCCCGACTCCACGGCCGCCCGCACCACGCTGCCCAGCTCCTCGGCGAAGCCGATCTGCTGCGCCAGCGTGGACACGCCCCGCTCGAAACCGAGAAGACTCATGGCGACGCGCCAGCCGTTGCCCGCACCGCCGACGACTTGCTCCGCGCGCGCCCCGTCGAAGAAGACCTCGTTGAAGTCGCTGGTCCCCGTCAGCTGCCGGATGGGGCGGACCTCGATCCGGCCCGGCTGGTCCATGGGGACGAGGAGGAAGGTCAGTCCGTGGTGCCGCTGCGAGCCGGGCTCGGTGCGGGCGAGCACGAAGCACCAGTCCGCCTCGTGCGCGAGTGACGTCCAGATCTTCTGCCCCGTGACGCGGTAGGTACGGCCGTCCGCCTCGCGCACGGCCGCGGTACGGACACCGGCCAGGTCCGAGCCGGCGCCGGGTTCGCTGTAGCCCTGGCACCAGAGTTCCTCACCGGCGGCGATGGGCGGCAGGAAGCGGGACTTCTGCTCCTCGGTGCCGTGTGCGAGGAGCGTGGGGGCCAGGAGGTTCTCGCCGATGTGCCCGGAACGCGGGAGCGCGCCCGACCGCGCGTACTCCTCGGCCCAGACGACCTGTTGGGTGAGCGTGGCGGTGCGATTGCCGTACCCGCCCGCACCCCACCCGATCCCGATCCAGCCGGCTGCCCCGAGGGTGCGCTCCCAGGAGCGTCGGTCGCTCGCCCCCTCGGCGTGTGCGGCGAGCCAGTCCCTGGCCTCGCCCCGAAAGTCCTCGTCTTCACGCGCGAACTCGAAATCCACGGTTGCCGCCTTGGTTCGATGACTGGGCTTGAGATGAGGCCCCTAAGGGGCGCGGGGAACTGCGCGACAAGCCCCCACGCACCTGCAGCCGCCGTACAACCGCCACCCCCCGAGCTACTGGGCGTTCGGCCGCTCCCCTTCCCGCGCCGCCCGCTCCATCTCCCGCACCCGTTCCAGCATCGGCATCGGATCCACCCCCACCGACCCCGGCAACGCCTCCGCGATCCGCTCCGGCGTCCACGCACCGCCCTCGGCGTACACGGCCCGCAACTCCTTCGGCTGCGCCCACACCGCGATCTTCGCCCCGGCGGCGGTATACACCTGCCCCGTGATCCCCTGTCGACAGGCCTCGTCGGACAGCAGATACACCACCAGCGCGGCGACATCCTCCGGCTCCCCGATCTCCGCCAGTTCCATCGGCACACCCGCCGACATCCGTGTACGCGCGACCGGCGCCACCGCGTTCGCGGTCACCCCGTACTTGTGCAGCCCCAGCGCGGCGCTCCGCACGAGCGAGATGATCCCGCCCTTGGCCGCGCTGTAGTTGGCCTGCGACACCGACCCCTGGTGGTTGCCGCTGGTGAAGCCGATCAGCGTGCCGGCGCGCTGCCCCCGCATCACCGCCGAGGCGGCCCGGAACACGGTGAACGTGCCCTTCAGATGTGTCGCGACGACCGGGTCCCACTCCTCCTCGGTCATGTTGAACAGCATCCGCTCCCGGAGGATCCCGGCCACGCAGACCACCCCGTCGAGCCGTCCGTACGACGACAGCGCCACGTCGACGACCCGCTGCCCGCCCGCCATCGTGGAGATGTCGTCGGCGACGGCGACCGCGTCCCCGCCCGCCGCCTCGATCTCCTTGACCACGGCCTCGGCGACCGCACTGGTCGGGGAGGCGCCGTCGACCGCCACGCCGTAGTCGTTGACGACGACCTTCGCTCCCTCGGCCGCCGCCGCGAGCGCGACCGCCCGGCCGATGCCCCGGCCGGCGCCGGTGACGGCGACGACCTTGCCTGCCAAGAAGTTCCCCACGCCCGGCCCCTTCCCGTCCCACGGTTTCTGACGGATCGTTAGGTTTCGCGGACTCCAGATTCTACGACCCGTCAGATACGGGAACACAAGCCCCGGGGAGGACTCATGTCGCTGCCGGACGCGTTCCACGACATCGCCAAGCGCGTGAACAACTGGGGGCGTTGGGGAGCCGCAGACGAGCTCGGCACGCTGAACCTGATCACCGACGAGGTCGTCCGGGAGGCCGCGGCGACGGTCCGCACCGGTCGCCGGATCCCGCTCGCGCTGCCCCTCACGCGCGACGGCGTCCAGACGGGGATGATCCCGGGGCGGATCGACCCGCTGCACGTCATGGTGCAGATCAACCAGGAGCTCTTCGGCCCGGGCACCGTCGCGTGCAGCGACGACGCCGTGACCATGGGACTCCAGGCGGCCACCCACTGGGACGCGCTGCCGCACGTCTCGCACTCGGGCAGGCTCTACAACGGCCGCCCCGCGCACTCCATCACCCCGCACGACGGTGCCGAGTTCAGCGGCATCGACAAAGTCCGGCACCTCGTCTCGCGCGGAGTGCTGCTCGACGTCGCCCGGGCCCGGGGCACGGAACGGCTCGACGGCGGGCACGCCGTCACGCCCGAGGACCTGGACGCGGCCGAGGAGCTGGCCGGTACGCGCGTGCGGGCCGGCGACATCGCGCTCGTACGGACGGGACAGGTCCAGCTCTGTCTGGCCGGGGACCGGCACGGGTACGCGTATCCGTCGCCGGGGCTGTCGATCCGGACGCCGGAGTGGTTCCACGCGCGCGATGTCGCGGCGGTCGCCAACGACACCCTCACCTTCGAGGTGTTCCCGCCCGAGGTCGAGGATCTGTGGCTGCCGGTGCACGCCCTCCACCTTGTGGAGATGGGGATGCCGCAGGGCCAGAACTGGGATCTCGAAAAGTTGTCCACAGCCTGTGGAGAAACGGGCCGCTACGCGTTCCTGCTGGCGGCGACACCTGAGCCGTTCACCGGGGCGACCGGCTCTCCCGTGGCCCCGGTCGCCGTCCTGTAGGCCGGCACACCAGGCCCACACACCACGCCGACACGCCGGGCCGGCGCACCTGGCCGCCCCCCCCCAAGCCGCCGGCCAGGCCGCCGCCCCCACCTGAAGCTGGATGGCGGCGCCGCGCTGCTCGCCCCGAGCACGGCAGCGCGCGCCGCCACCCGACTCCGGCGCTCCCGCCCCGGCTCCCGTGGCCCTGACAGGGAGCCGACGCCGAATCACGACTCACACTCGCCGAGGGCCGCCGTCGCAGGCCCTCGCCGTCCCCTCACGGCGAATCGCTGCCCACAAGCGTGAGCAAACGGTCACCACCCGTCAACACCCGTCCGGTGATTTGTTGCTTTTGCGGCCTTTACCATGGGCGCGCACGGAAGCACATCCCGGCGCATCGCCGCATGCCATGACGAAAGCGGCGGACCCGCCGTGCGACCGTGCCCCGGCCCCGCCGCAACACCGCGCGGCATGTGCCGCCGTACACCACACCTCGTCCGCCACGCGGTCGGCAGTCACGCAACAGGGCGCCCGGAGGACCCCGGCCCTACACCGCCTCGTACGCCAATCCCTCCACGGCGGCCCCGCCGCCGTACGCCACCGCGCCGCCCCCGCACGCCGCCGCGACCTCGGGGGACTTCGAACACCGGTCCAGTTCGCACCAGATGCGCTTGCCGGTGCTCTCGACGCTCCAGCCCCAGCGGTCGGCGAGACCGTCGACGAGGGCGAGACCCCGGCCGCCGGTCGCGTCGTCGTCCGCACACCGGGGTACGGGCGCCCGGCCGCTGCGGTCGGCGACCTCCAGCCGGACGGTGGCCTCCTCCGTCACCGCGTGCGGCAGGGACAGTCGCAGTACGGCGGGCCGGCCCGTGTGCACCACGGCGTTGGTGACCAGCTCGGAGACGAGCAGGATCAGTGTCTCGGCGAGCGGCTCGTCGGCCTGTATGCCCGACCCGACCAGGCGGGAGCGGGCCCACCGCCGGGCCCGCCCCACCTCTGCGGGGTCGGGCCGGATCTCCAGCTGCACTTGAAGCACCTGCACCGCTCACACCATCCGAACCGGCGGACACTTAGGCTCGCGCCTCACGAGGGCCACGATCGTAGCCATTTTCTGCATGGCCAGAACAACGGCCGGGACAAGGATCACGGAACGTGAATCCCTTGTGGGACAGCATGGTTGACGTACAGTCACCCCAACAAGCGCTTCGGGCATATTCCAGCGCGAAGGAGTACCCGTGCGGCATACTGTGCGACGCTCGCTGCAGGGAGTCGAACAGGCGGCGCCACGGGGTCGTACCGCGCTCAGAACCACTCGCATCTCACACAAGGTACCGGAGCCCGCAGTCGACTCCGGGCCGTGACGAGTCACTCCGAGGACACAAGCCGATATCAACGCTCCGTGATCACGGGATGCCACGATCCGCGACATCTCCGCGGGCATATTCGGTGACACCGCAGCCAGGCGGCCTATCAGGCCGCTCCGGTCGCCAGAGCGGCCGCGAGAGCCTCCTCACTCTCCGTGATTCCGCCCGCACGCTGGGTTCGAACCCATGCGCGTTTGAGATGGAGATGGACCTCGGACTCCCAGGTGAAGCCCATGCCGCCGTGCACCTGGAGACAGTCGCGGGCGCCGCGCACGGCGGCTTCGTCGGCGAGCAGCCGGGCGGCGGCGATGTCGACCGGGTCGGCGGTGACGGCCGCCGCGTACACCGCCGCGCGGGCCGTCTCCGACCGGACCAGCATCCCGGCGCACAGGTGTGCCACCGCCTGGAAGCTCCCGACGGGCCGTCCGAACTGTTCGCGCGCCCGGGCGTGTTGCACCGCCAGTTCGCAGACGCGGGCGGCCGTGCCGAGCTGCTCGGCGGCGGTGAGGAGGACGGCGACGGGATCCGGTTGCGCTGCCGTGCCGCCGGGCACGCGGTGCAGGGGCGTCAGCGGGTCGAGGGAGCGCATCGGCACGGCGCCGGTGGCGTCACCGCGTACGACGTCGGCCTGCGCCGGCCACTCCACGAGCCCGCCGTCCACGGCCGTGACGACCGTCTCCCCGGTGGCGGCTCCCGGCACCGCACCGGCGGCGAGATGGGTGGCGGCCAACGGCCCCGGCAGCAGCACCCGCCCCGCCTCCTCGAACACCAACACCGCCTCCGGCAGCCCGAGTCCCACCCCGCCCTCCGCCTCCGGCAGCCGCAGCGCGAAGAACCCGGCGTCGCCGAGGGCCCGCCACAGCTCCCGGTCGAGCCGCGCGGGCCCCTCGGCGGCGGCCCGCAGTGCCGCCCCGTCGAAGTGCCGCGCCAGCAGCTGCCGCATGCCGTCCCGCAACGCCCGCTGGTCGTCCGTCAACCGGAAGCGCACGGTCACCGTCCCTTCGGCAGGCCGAGGATCCGCTCGGCGATGATGCTGTGCTGGATCTGCGAGGTGCCGGCCGCGATGGTGTACGACAGGGAGGAGAGACGGTCGAGCGTCCAGGGGCGGTCCAGGTCGAGGCAGTCGGCGCCCAGTACCTCGGCGGCGGCGTCGTAGAGCTCCTGGCGGGCGTGCGAGTACCGCAGCTTGAAGACCGAGCCTCCGACGCCCGGCACTCCCCCCGACGCCTGAGCCGCGCTGACGTTCCACTGCGTCAGCCGCCACAGCGCCCGGAACTCGGCGTTGAGCCTGCCCAGCCGGCGCCGTAGCACCGGGTCGTCCCAACGGCCGTTCTCGCGGGCCTCGACCGCCAGTTCGCCGAGGACGCGGCGGCAGGCGACGACCTCGCCGGCGAAGGCCGTGCCGCGTTCGAAGGACAGCGTCACCATGGTCACGCGCCAGCCGTCGTTCTCGTCCCCGACCCGGTTCGCCACCGGCACCCGCACCTCGTCGAGGAAGACCTCGGCGAACTCGGCCGACCCGGCGAGCGTGCGCAGCGGCCGTACGGTGATGCCGGGCGCGTCCATGGGCAGGGCCAGCCAGGTGATGCCCCGGTGCCTGGGCGCCTCGGGGTCGGTGCGGACCAACAGCTCGCACCAGTCCGCGACTTCCGCGTGGGAGGTCCAGATCTTGGAGCCGGTCACGACGTAGTCGTCGCCGTCGCGCCGGGCGCGCGTGCGCAGGGCCGCGAGGTCGGAGCCGGCGTCCGGTTCGCTGAAGCCCTGGCACCAGACCTCCTCGCCGCGCAGGATCGGCGGCAGCCAGCGCGCCCGCTGCTCGTCCGTGCCCTCGGCGGCGATCGTCGGCCCGGCGTGCAGCAGCCCCACGAAGCCCGCGCCCACGTAGGGCGCGCCCGCCTGCTCGGTTTCCTCCAGGAAGATCAGCCGGGTGGTCGGGGAGGCGTCCCAGTGGACGTCGGCGTAACCGGCGTCGTGGAGCCTGCGCTGCCAGCCGAGGTCGTACGCCCGCCGCCCGGGCCAGTCGTCGGGGGACGGCTCGGGCGGGAGTCCGGGGAGCGTTTTCGCGAGCCACTCCCGCAGCCGGGCCCGGAACTCCTCCTCCTCGGGCGTGTCCGACAGGTCCATCAGCGGTCGAGGTCCAGGTCCAGGTCCAGCATCCGGATGGCGTTGCCCCGCATCAGCTTGTACACCGTCTCGTCGTCGAGGCCCTTCACATGGTCGAGGGCGACCTCCTTGGTGTGCGGGAAGGTCGAGTCGACGTGCGGGTAGTCCGTCTCGAAGGTGGCGTTGTCGCGGCCGACGACGTCGATCGACGCCACTCCGTGCTTGTCGCGGAAGAAGCAGCAGAAGATCTGCCGGTAGTAGTACGTCGACGGCGGCTCGGGGATCGTGTCGCGGACGCCGCCCCAGGCGCGGTGCTCCTCCCAGACGTCGTCGGCGCGCTCCAGGGCGTACGGGACCCACCCCATCTGGCCTTCGGAGTAGGCGAGTTTGAGCTGCGGGAACCTCACCAGCACTCCGCTGAAGAGGAAGTCCATCATCGAGGCCATCGCGTTGTTGAAGCTGAGCGAGGCCTGGACTGCGGGCGGGGCGTCCGGGGAGGCGGCCGGCATCTGGGACGAGGACCCGATGTGCATGTTGACGACCGTCCCGGTCTCCTGGCAGACCGCGAAGAACGGGTCCCAGTAGCCGGAGTGGATGGACGGCAGCCCGAGGTGGGTGGGGATCTCGGAGAAGGTGACGGCCTTCACCCCGCGCGCGGCGTTGCGCCGGATCTCGGCGACGGCCAGCCCGACGTCCCACAGCGGAATCAGGCACAGCGGGATGAGCCGCCCGCCGCTGTCGCCGCACCACTCCTCGACCATCCAGTCGTTGTAGGCGCGCACGCAGGCCAGGGCGACCTCCTTGTCGTGCGCCTCGGCGAAGGTCTGGCCGCAGAACCTCGGGAAGCTCGGGAAGCAGAGGCTGGCCTCGACATGGTTGAGGTCCATGTCCTTCAGCCGCTCCTTGGGGTCCCAGCAGCCGGGCCGCATCTCCTGGCGGGTGATGCCCTCCAGGGTCATCTCGTCGCGGTCGAAGCCGACGGCGGCGATGTTGCGCTTGTACGGGAACTTCAGGTCCTCGTAGATCCACCAGTCGGTGGGCGGGCCGTCCGGATCCATGGTGATGCGGTACTTGCCGCCGATGTAGGCGAGTTCACCGATCCCGGCGGTCAGCGCCCTGGGTCCGCGGTCGCGGTACTTGGCCGGCAACCAGGTGTCGAAGAGGTGGGCGGGCTCGATCACGTGGTCGTCGACGCTGATGATGCGGGGCAGTTCGGTGGCCATGGGTCCCCTCCGCCGGACGGTACTTATCTGATGCAGCGTCAGATAGCATCCCACCTGACGACCCGTCAGCCAAGGAGCCAGGGGGCAGCCGTGAACGAGACCCCGCACGCCCTGAGTTCGTCCCGCACCCTGTGGGAGCTGGTCGCCCGCCGCGCCGCTCTCACCCCCGACCGCCCGCTCTTCCTCCAGGACGACCGTGTGCTCACCTTCGGCGCCCTGCGTACGCGCGCCGAGCGAGTCGCGGCCGGGCTGTACGGCATGGGTGTACGCCCCGGCACGGTGGTCGCCTGGCAGCTGCCCACCCGTATCGAGACGGCCCTGCTCTCCTTCGCGCTGGCCCGCCTCGGCGCCGTGCAGACCCCGGTGATCCCCCTCTACCGGCACCGCGAGGTCGGCTTCGCGCTGCGCGAGTCGAAGGCGGAGTTCTTCGCGGTGCCGGGCGAATGGCGGGGCTTCGACCACACGGAGATGGCACGGCGGCTCGGCGCGAGGGGCGTCTTCGAGGCGTACGACGACCTGCCCGAGGGCGATCCGTCCGTGCTGCCTCCCCCGCCCTCCGACGGCACCGCGGTCCGCTGGATCTACTGGACGTCCGGCACGACCTCGGCCCCCAAGGGCGTGCTGCACACGGACCGTTCCCTGCTCGCGGGCGGTTCCTGCCTCGCCCACGCGCTGCGCCCCTCGGCGGACGACGTGGGGTCGATCGCCTTCCCCTACGCCCACATAGGCGGGCCCGACTACACGGTGATGCTGCTGCTGTACGGCTTCCCGGCGGTGCTGTTCGAGCAGTTCGCGCTGCCGGACGCGCTGGCGGCGTTCCGCGCGCACGGGGTGACGATGGCGGGCGGGTCGACGGCGTTCTACTCGATGTTCCTCGCGGAGCAGCGGAAACAGCCGGGGGTTCCGGTCGTCCCCTCACTGCGGCTGCTGGCGGGGGGCGGGGCGCCCAAGCCGCCGGAGCTGTACCACGCCGTCGTACGCGAGATGGGCGTGCAACTCACCCACGGCTACGGCATGACCGAGGTGCCGATGATCACCATGGGGTCGCCGGACGACCCGCCCGAGCTGCTGGCGACGACCGAGGGACGGCCGCCGGAGGGGATGGAGATACGGATCGTGGAGGGGGAGGTGCGGTTGCGCGGGGAGGCGGTGTGCCGGGGATATCTGGACCCGGGACAGACGGCCGCGGCCTTCGACGAGGACGGGTTCCTGCGCACCGGCGACCTCGGGCGGCTGACGGAGACCGGACACCTCGTCCTCACCGGCCGGCTGAAGGACGTGATCATCCGCAAGGGCGAGAACATCTCGGCCCAGGAGGTCGAGGACCTGCTGCACCGGCATCCGGCGGTCGGGGACGTGGCGGTGATCGGGCTGCCGGACGCGGCACGCGGGGAGCTGGTGTGCGCGGTGGTGGAACAACCCCCGGGGACCGAGGCCCTGACGCTCGCGGCCGCGACCGCCTTCCTGCGCGCCGAGGGACTGTCCGTGCACAAGCTGCCGGAGCGGCTGGAGGTCGTGGACGCCCTTCCGCGGGGCGAGACCCTGCGGAAGGTGCTGAAGTACAAGCTGCGCGAGCGCTATTCGGGCACGTGACGCCCGGTGCGGCTACTCGGGGACGGTGAAGTAGCGGGCGAAGGCGGGGACGACCTCGGCCTCGCCGACCTTGCCGTCACCGTCCGCGTCGAGCGTGGCGGCGGCCGTGCCCGCGATGTCCTCGGGGACGCCGAGGCACTTCAGGACGCGGGCGGCCTCCTCGACCGTCGCCGCGCCGTCACCGTCGGTGTCGGCGACGTCCAGGGCCGCGTGCAGGAAAGGACGGGCGATCTCGGCGAACCGGTCGGGGTTGTCGCGCAGTCGCTTGACCGCGCCGTTGACGAACTCCTCGCGCGTGATGCGCTGGTCGCCGTCGCGATCCGCAATCCCGGCCATGCCCTGCCAGAAGCCCTCGGCGCCGCCGTACAGCGCCTGCCCCTTGTCGGACCGGGCCGCCACGGCGAACTCCGTGAGCAGCGCCTTGGCCGCGCCGTAGAAGTCCTCGCGGTCGATGTAGCCGTTGCCGTCCTGGTCGAAGGTGGCGAACCGGGCGGCGATCCTGCGCTCGTACTCGCTGCTGACCATGTCTCTTTCAGGCCGCCTTACGTCGGGTGGGGTGCTTCTCGCTCGGAGCGTACGACGGAGGGGGCCGTTCGGGCGCGGGAAAACGTCGCTTGTGCCAAGACCGGGGGAATTCCGGGACAACAGCGTGTCGGAACGGCAACACTCGCCCTACCGTGCGTCACCGGCCGCTCACGCGGACAGGGGTTCGCCCTCGTCGCCCAGGGCCGCGTCCACATCGCCGTAGACGTCGAACAGCCTGCGAACGCCCAGCGCGCCGAGCACCCGGTTGACATGAGACCCGTCGGCCGCGCCCCGGGCGGGCAGCACCAGCCGAAGCCGGCCCTGGCAGGAGCGGATCAGCCGACGGGCGGCGATGAGCACGCCGACGCCGCTGGAATCGCAGAAGAACACCTCGGACAGGTCGAGGACAAGACAGTGGTGCCCCTCGGCCACCGCGTCGTGCACACGCTGACGCAGCACCGGCGACGTCACCAGATCCAGCTCGCCCGACACCTGGAGCACGGCCCATTCGCCCTGCTCGCCGCCGGTCACTTTGAAGGTCACCACCACGCCCTTCGATCGCCAAAACGGAAGCAGTCCCTACGCTTCCTTGCAGCGCGGCTGCCCAGCGGCCGTTCCCTGAAACACAACCCGAAAAACGGATCCCCCGGAGATGAGGCTTGTTTTAGTCGACTTCGTTCCTGTTCGATCCTCTTCAGTCGGGTCTGATCAGAGGACGGCCGGGTAGGCGCGGTCCGACAGCACCCGTCGCGAGCACCGGCGATCCCCTACCACCTGCGGCCGGTCAGGGGGCGCACATTGCCACAAAGGGGCGTGCGCTACCGGACGTGCCGACTACATTCGGGGAGACGTCGGACACAGGCTGGACAGAGCACGGGCGCCGGACACGAGCAGGGGGTGAGAGGGCCGCATGGCGAAAAAGGACGTACCGCCTCGCTGGGACCGCAAGATGCAGCAGCGGCTCGCCCGCGGGGAGGCCGCCGCCCTCGGTGAGCTCTACGACCGGTTCGCCTCCCTCGTGCACGGCCTCGCCCACCGCGTACTCGGCGACGAGCGCGCCGCCGACGGCATCACACGCGAGGTCTTCGTCCACGTCTGGGAGCATCCGGACACCTACGACCCCAAACAGGGCCCCCTGCGCACCTGGGTCGCCACGCTGACCCACCGCCTGGCCGTCCAGCGCCTGCGCGCCACCGAGACCGCCGCGCTCGCCCGCGAGGGCTCCGGCACCCCGGAGGAACTGGAGCACAAGGTGCGCCGGGCCTCGGTCGCCGCCCGCGCCGACTACATCGTCCAGTCCATGCCGGTCCCGCTGCGCTCGGCCCTGGAGCGGGCCTACTTCCAGCGCCGCGACTACCGCCAGACCGCCACCGACCTCGGCATCACCGAGGACGAGGCCCGCCGCCGCCTCCGTCTGGGCCTGCAACTGTTGTCCACCGCCCACGAATCCGAGGCACCCGGCACTCCGCCCGGATACGGGGGTGCGGTGTGAACGGGCCGGACCGGTTCGAGGCGTACGACGGCGACGACGAGGAAGCTGGGCGCCCGCCGCGGATCCCCGTGCCCCGGGCCTCCGTCGAGGACAGCGGGCTGCCGTTGCCCGCTCTGGAGGAGCCAGGTGACGCGACGGAGCCGCCGCCCGTACGGCCCGTGTTCGAGCACCCCGTGCTGAAGGCCCTGCTCGGGGCCTGGGCGCTGGCCGCGTGCTCGGCGGAGGAGGCCACGGCCGTCGAGGAGCACCTCGGCGAGTGCGGGGCGTGTGCCGACGAGGCCCGGCGGCTGCGCGAGGCGGTCGAGCTGCTGCAACGCCCCGACAGCCTCGACCTGGACCCGGGCCTGCGCACCCGGGTCCTGGAGTCCTGCCTGGAGCGCCGCCCGCCGCGCATCCCGGTGCCGGACTGGGCCGCCGCCTACGACACCGAGACCGCGCGCCTGGACGCCCTGCTCCAGGACTTCGGCGACGCCGAGTGGCACGCGCCGGTACGGCTGCGCTGGTTCCGGGGCGACGAGGCCACGAGCCGCCGTACCACCGTCGCCGGCGTCATCGCGCACCTGCTCAGCGTGGACGGCCTGGTCGCGGTCGCGCTGGGCCTCGACGACCCGCTGGGCGACGTCAGGTCCCGGCAGCCGACCCCGGCCGCCCGCACCGAGGCGTACTGGAGCGCCTCCCACTTCCCGCCCACCCGAGCCGTGCGGGCGCCCTGGCGGGAGCAGAGCCACAACCTCGTCCGCACGGTGTCCTTCACGGGCGGCGGCGTCGGCGGGCTGCCGGTGCCGTACGGCGACTTCGCGCTGCCCCTGCACGACGCGATGCTCGACCGGGCCTTCGAGTGCTGGGTGCACGCGGAGGACATCGCGGACGCGGTCGACTACCCGTACGACCCGCCCTCCCCGCGCCATCTGCACCGGATGATCGACCTGGCCGCCCGCATGCTGCCCGACGCCCTGGCCGAACGCCGCCGAGGCGGCCTGGCCGCACCCGCCCACCACCGCCATCTCGTGGCAGCGGGCGAACCGGGCCGCAGCCTCCGCCTGGAGATCGAGGGCTCGGGCGGCGGCGAGTGGCTGATCCCCCTGGACTCCCCCGCCGCGAAGGGCTCCGCCGAGCACGAGGTGGCCCACGTGGCCCTGGACGGCGTCGAGTTCTGCCGCCTGGCAGCGGGCCACGTACCCCCGCAGGAGGCGGCGGCGGGCCAGGTGGGAGACAGAGAGGCGATCAGGGATGTCCTCTACGCCGCCGCATCACTGAGCAGGATGTGAGTGACTCAGCCCCGAGCTCCTAGGCGAAAATCACCGTCCGCCGCCCGTTGAGCAGAATCCTCCGCTCGGCATGCCACTTCACGGCCCGGGCCAGCGCCTGGCACTCCACGTCCCGCCCGATCGCGACCAGCCCTTCCGGCGTCACGTCGTGCCCGACCCGCTCGACCTCCTGCTCGATGATCGGCCCCTCGTCGAGATCAGCCGTCACATAGTGAGCAGTCGCCCCGATCAGCTTCACACCCCGGGCGTGAGCCTGGTGATACGGCTTCGCGCCCTTGAAGCTCGGCAGGAACGAGTGGTGGATGTTGATGATCCCCCCGGCGAGCGCCTTGCACAGGTCGTCCGAGAGCACCTGCATGTACCGCGCGAGGACGACCAGCTCGACACCCTCCTCCCGCACGATGTCGAGCAGCCGGGCCTCTGCCTCCGGCTTCGTGTCCTTCGTCACCGGAATGTGGTGGAAGGGGATGTTGTAAGAGCCCACCAGCTCCGCAAAGTCCGTGTGGTTGGACACCACACCGGCGATCTCCACCGGCAACGCCCCGGTCCGCGCCCGGAACAGCAGATCGTTCAGGCAGTGCCCGAACTTGCTGACCATCAGCAGAATGCGCATCTTCTCGTCGGCCCGGTTGAGCTGCCAGTCCATCTGGAAGGAGTCGCCGATCGCCGCGAAGCTGGCCCGCAGCTTGTCCAGGCTCACCGGCGCCTCCGCCGAGAAGTGGACCCGCATGAAGAACAGTCCCGTGTCGTGGTCGCCGAACTGCTGGCTGTCCTCGATGTTGCAGCCGGTCATGAACAGGTAGCTCGACACGGCGTGCACGATGCCCTTCCTGTCCGGACAGGAGAGGGTGAGGACGTACTGGTCGGCCGGGGCCGCGGCGCTGGTGGACTGCTCGTTCATGCAGGACAGGTTCCCACAAGGAACCAGACCACCGGCAATCGTCCCGCTACGCGGACCTCGTCATGATCTGCAGCACCTCCAGGCTGCGCGGCGGCGCGTCCGGCTCGTCGCCGTCGCTCGCGGCCAGCCGGACGTGCGCGTCCCGGGCCGCCCGGACCGCCTCCGGCCACGCCTGGTGCTCCAGGTACGCGGCGACCGGCGCGTCCGGCCCGACCTGGTGCATGATCCGCAGCACCCGGAGCACGGCGGTGTCGACGAGAGCCGCCTCCTGCGAGTCGCGGAAGATCGTGCCGACGTACTTCTCGGCGGACCAGTGGTCCAGCCAGGTGTCCTCGACCAGCCGGTACACCGCGTCGGTCACGTCGCCGTAGCCGTCCACGCCGGCCAGCCAGACGTCCCGCTGGAACACGGGATCGGAGAGCATGTGCAGCGCCGAGCGCACGTTGCTGCGCCAGCGCCACCACGGCATGTCATTGACAGGCATGCCGCCCATGGTGGATGAGCGACGGCCACGACGGGAAGAGTTCTCCGAAGCTTGCACGGTCATCGATCGTACGTTCCCCTTCACATCGGTCACACCGACCCCTGCAATTCACCTCTGCGTCACCGATCGTTGACCGGAGATCACTCCCGGGTTAGTCATGTGGCGGAATCGTGCGGAGTCATGACCGGCAGGCGACGCAAGCGCAGCACATTCCTCCCCGGCCTCCTCACCCATCACGCCAGAACCGGCGTCCTCTCCGCGGGCACGGCGGTCGCGTGCGCCTCGCTCCTCGCCGGCTGCGGGGTCGTTTCCGGCACCACGGGGGATGCCGGGGACGACCCGATCACCGTCATGACCTGGGCGCCACAGGACACCAAGGCCACCAACAAGCCCGGCATGCCCGCCTTCGCCCGCGCCTACGCCCGCTGGGTCAACGCCAACGGCGGGATCAACGGCCGCAAGCTCAACGTGCTGACCTGCAACGACCACAACGACAGCGTGGCCGCCGCCAAGTGCGCCCGACGGGCCGCCAAGGAGAACGTCGTCGCGGTCGTAGGATCCTACAGCCAGTACGCCGACTCCTACTTCCCGTCCCTGGAGGGCGCGGGCATCCCGTACATAGGCGGCTACGGCATCACCAACGCCGAGTTCACCAGCCCGCTGTCCTACCCCGTCAACGGCGGCCAGCCCGCGCTGCTCGCCGGGCTCGGCAACGCGCTCGCCGGCGACTGCGGGCCCGTCGCGCTGATCCGGCCCGACACCATCACGGGTGACCAGCTGCCCCCGCTGCTCGACTCCGGCCTGAAGGCGGGCGGGCACGAGCCGGCGCGGGACCAGCGGGCGGCGGAGGACGCCACCGAGTACGACGGCCAGGCCGAGCGGGCCCTGGAGACGACGACCACCGACCCGGCGGACCGGGGGTGCGTGGTGCCCGCGCTCGGGGACCGCAACGGCACCTTCATGGACTCCTTCCGCCGGGCCCGCGAGGACTATCCCGACGTACGGACGGCCACCGTGCTCGGCAGCGTCGACCAGACGGTGATCGACGCGACCGGCGGGGCGTCGGGCCCGTACGAGGGCTCGTACATCACCGGCTGGTACCCGGTGGCGAGCGACCCCCGCTGGGACGCGATGAAGCGGGTGATCAAGGAGGAGGCCTTCGACGACAACCGCATCGACCCCGCGGACGCCGGAGTGCAGACCACCTGGATCGCCTACACCGTGTTCCGCAAGGTCGTCGAGTCGCTCGGCGACGGCGAGGTGAGCGCCGACACGGTCACCGAAGCCCTCGACGACGGCCTCAGCGTCGGCACGGGCGGGCTCACGCCGACGCTCCGGTGGCGGTTCCAGGACAAGCTGGCCGCCGTGGGCTTCCCGCGCCTGGTCAACGCGAACGTGACCCTTCAGGTGGTGCGGGAGGGACGGCTGGTGTCGGCGCGCAAGGGCTTCGTCGACACGACGAGGACACTGCAGAACGCCGACGTGAACTACTGAGCCCGCGCCCGGCAGTTCACGCCCCCGGGCCACCTCACAGCTGCGTCGGGCCGCGCTCGGTCAGGCCGTACTTCTTCGCGATGCCGTTCCACAGCTGGGCCGCCTTGGTCTTCTCCGCGCTCGCGACACCGCTGGCCCGGTTTCCGGCCTGCGTCTGGCCGGTGACGCGGGCCTGCCCCTTCTTGCAGCCCTTCTTGCCGGCGGTCTGGTCTGCCCAGGCCGCGTAGTGGTCGTCGGCCGAGGCGGAGGCCCGCCACGCCTTGGTGAGGGCGGTGGTCAGCGCGGCGTGGTCGGGCAGCTTGTCGACCGTGATGCCGGAGAGCCGGGTGACCAGCTGGTTGCGCTGCTTGGCCGCGTCGCGCAGGTCCTTGGCGGCCTGGGCGAGGTTGTCGCAGCCCTTGACGTCGGCCACCGCGTTGATCACGGTGCTGCGGCTGTCGCCGCTGTCGGCGAGCAGCTTGTCCAGCTCGACCGCCTGTGCGCGGGCCGGGTCGGCGGACGGCGAGGCGGAACCGTCCGCCGCGGGCGCCGAGGCGGCCACGGTCTTGTTGTTGTCGCCGCCGCCGTCGTCACCGCCTCCGCCGCCGGCGAGCAGCGCGCCGGCGCCGACGCCGAGGACGGCGATGCCGATGCCGACGGCCGCGATGACCGGCACGCGCGAGCCGGTACGGCCCCCGCGGCCGGACCGGCCGTCGGACCGGCCGCCGCCGGGCGGGGCGTAGGAGGGCTGGGGGTGGGACTGTGGCTGCTCGAAGCGGGGCAGCTGCTGGGTGGCCGAGGCCGGGCTCTCGGCGCCGGGCTCGCTGCGGAAGAGGTTCTCGAACCCGGCGGGCGGCTGCTGGCCTCCGCCGGGCACCGGTGCGATGTACTGCGTCGCCTCGGCGTCCGGGTTCGAGGCGGGCGGCAACGGCCCGGTCCCCAGGAACCGCGTCGCCTCGGAGTCCTGCTCGGCGGGCATCTCGGGCGGCAGCGCACCCGGGCCCACCGGGGGTATGTACTGCGTCGCCCCCTCGTCGGCGGGGGTGGCCGCGACCGGCGGCAGATACTGCGTCGCCCCCTCGTCGGCGGCCGGGGGCAGGGGTGCACGTCCGGCAGCGGGACCGTGTCCGCCGGAGGCCGGCTCCTGCGGGCCACCTGCGGCGGCTGACCCGTACGCGTCGGTCTGCTGGGGCAGCTGCCCACCGGCAGGCCCCGTCGCGTACCCGTCGGACTGCTGCGGCTGCTGCCCACCGGCAGGCCCGTACGCACCGGAGGCCGGAGGCAGGGCGCCCCCGGCGGGAGACCCGTAGGCGTCGGTCTGCTGGGGCTGCTGACCCCCAGCCGACCCGGTCCCGTAGGCGTCGGGGTGGCGGGGCTGCTGACCCCCAGCCGACCCGGTCCCGTACGCGTCGGACTGGCAGGGCTGCTGACCCCCTGCAGGCCCTGCCCCGTAGCCGCCGGGCCCCTGCGGGCCCGCCGCCCCGGCAGGGGAGTTGTACGCGTCAGTGCCCTGCGGGTGTGAACCACCCGCGCCGGCGGGCCCGTACGTGCCGGAGGGCGCGCCTCCGGCAGGTGGCCCGTACGCGTCGGACTGCTGCGGCGGCTGTCCGCCCGGGCCCTCCGGAGGCAGCGGGGCTCCGCCCGCGGGGGCGCCGTAGGAGCCGGCGTACGGGTTCGGGGGCTGGGTGCCCTCAGGGGGCAGCGCGCCCGGGCCCGGTGTGCCGGGGGTGGGGTGCTGGGCGTCCCAGGCCGGTGGCTCCGTCCACTGCTGGGGCGGTGGGGACTGCCAGCTCTGGCCCGGCTGCGCCTGCGGGGTCTGCTGGTCGGGGCCCCACGGCTGGCCCCAGGTCTGGCCCCCGGCGGGGGCGGAGGCCTGGGCCTGGCCGGCCGGGGGCGGGCCGGACCGGCGGCCGGCGGGCGCGTCACCGGGTCCGCCCGTCATGCCCGGCAGCAGGGGTTCGCCACCGTCGGAGGGCAGCACGATGCCTTCGCGCGCGGGGCGCGCCGAGGGCTCCTCGCCCTGTCCACTCTGCGTCACCGGGACTCCTACTTATGGGGGACCTTGTGAATCGTCGGGTCACGCTACCGGGTCCCCTGAGCCCCGTGCCACGCAGCACAGGACGTGACCTCCTGCCCTGTGAGCGCGGTAACAAAACCGGGTCACAACTCGTCACGCCGCCGCCTGAAGGTCCAGCCGCGCCCCGAACTCCCTGACCACCGCCTCCTCCCGGTACGGCTCCAGCCGCTGCTGGAAGTCCTCCAGGTACTCGGCACCCCGGTTGGAGCGCAGCCCCTCCAGCATTTCGACGGCCTTCATGCCCGTACTGCACGCCTCTTCGATCTCGCGCTGCTGCACCTGGGCCGTGGCCAACAGCACATAACCGATGGCCCGGCGGCGGGCCCGCGTCTCGGGATGCCCGGCCAGCGACTCCTGCGCGCACCGCGCCGCCGCCTCGGCCTGCCCCAGATCCCGGTGGCAGTGAGCCAATTCGTCGGCGAGATAGGCCTCGTCGAAGTGCGCGATCCACGCCGGGTCGTCCCCGGCGGCCGGGTCGGCCACCTCCAGGGCGCTCACCGCGCGCCCGGCGCAGGACTGGGCGGCGCGCGCGTCGCCCATCAGGGCGTGCCCGCGCGCCTCCGCCGCAAGGAACATCGACTCCGCACGCGGCGTCACGCGCCCCCGCGCCCCCTCTTGCGCCGCCCGCGCCAACTGCGCGATCTCCCGCGGGTTCCCGAGCTGCGCGGCGAGATGGCTCATGGAAGCGGCGAGCACATAACCGCCGTAGCCGCGGTCCCCGGCCGCCTGGGCGAGCCGCAGGGCCTGGATGTAGTAGCGCTGGGCCAGACCGGGCTGCCCGGTGTCCACGGCCATGTACCCGGCGAGTTCGGTCAGCCGGGCCACCGCGGCGAACAGGTCCCGCCCGACCGCCTCCCGGTACGACCCCGCCAGCAGCCCCGAGACGACGCTGTTGAGGTAGTGCACGACGACCGGCCGCACATGCCCGCTGCCGTACTGGTGGTCGAGGTCCACCAGCGCCTGCGTCATGGCCCGCACCGCCTGCACGTCGGACTGCCCGACCCGCGGCCCGGCCGAGCGCGCCACCTGGCCGTCGGGTGCGGAGATCAGCCAGTCACGGCTGGGCTCGACCAGCGCGGACGCGGCGACGGAGGCGCCGGACAGGAAGTCCCGCCGCCCCACGTCGCTGCGCCACAGCTCGCAGACCTGCTCGATGGCCCCCAGTACCGTCGGCGAGAACTGGAGACCCACCCCCGAGGCGAGGTTCTTGCCGTTGGCCATGCCGATCTCGTCGATCGTGACCGTACGGCCGAGCTTGCGGCCGAGCGCCTCGGCGATGATCGCCGGGGCCCGTCCCCGCGGCTGCTGCCCGCGCAGCCAGCGCGCCACCGACGTCTTGTCGTAGCGCAGATCGAGGCCGTGCTCCGCACCGCACATGTTGACCCGGCGGGCGAGGCCCGCGTTGGAGCATCCGGCTTCCTGGATGAGCGCCTGGAGCCGTTCGTTCGGCTGCCTGGCGACGAGCGGCCTTGCGGCCATGGCGTACCCCCTGTGGCTGCGGTGCCTGCCCACGCACCGAGTTGACGTGTCTTCCGCGGCCGGGGTCCCTCGCGTCCCGGCGAAAAGATCCGGCCGTGAAGATCAATGCCCCGCCGACCAGGCGAAAATGCGAGGCATGTGAGGATTGCCGGGGTAACGGCTGTTGCCGGCCCCCCTCGTGGCTACCCAGCTCCGGCCACGGATCCTCCTGCGCGCCCCCGCACATGCACCCATGCGCCCCGACGCCGGGGGCGATGCTCCTCCCCGCGCACGCGGGCGGGCGTAACCCCTGGTGACGACCAGAGTTGTGTTCATCGTGGAAGAGACGATCGCCGGCACCGAAGCCGCTCAGATCCCGAAGCAGCGCGGGGAATCGCTGCTGGAGACCGCTGTCCGCTACGCCGAGGAGCGCCACTGGGACGTGTTCCCCGGCACCTGGCTGGAAGCCGCCGACGGTGCTCAGCGCTGCTCCTGCGGTGACGCCGCGTGCCCGGCACCCGGGTCGCACCCGGCGCGCCCGGACTGGGAGTCGCAGGCGACGGGCAGCGCGACCGTCGCGCGGCGGATGTGGCAGAAGCAGCCGACGGCGTCGATCCTGCTGCCGACGGGGCGGACGTTCGACGCGATCTCCGTGCCGGAGACGGCCGGGTTCCTCGCGCTGGCGCGGATGGAGCGGATGGAGCTCACGCTGGGGCCGGTGACGCTCACGCCGGATCGGCGGATGGAGTTCTTCGTGCTGCCGGGGGCGTCGGTGAAGGTGCCTGATCTGGTGCGGAAGCTGGGGTGGTCGTTGTCGTCGCTGGATCTGGCCGTGCTGGGTGAGGGCGCGTATGTGGCTGCCCCGCCCACGCGGTTCGGGTCTCGGGGGGCTGTGCAGTGGGCCTGCCGGCCCACGCCTGCGAATCGGTGGCTGCCGGATGCGGAGGAGTTGATCTCGCCGCTTGCCTATGCGTGCGGTCGGGATCGGTAGCGCCTGAACGTCTGCGTGGTTGCCGTTGATCGGCGGCTGCGGGTCGGTTGTGGTTGTTCGCGCAGTTCCCCGCGCCCCTGGAAAGCCACCGTAGGGTTCAAGGTGACGGAGGGAGATGCGGTGGGATCCAGCGCTGTGCGTGTGCAGGGGCTCTGGAAGCGGTTCGGGCAGCAGGTCGCTGTTGCCGGGGTCGATCTGGAGCTGCCCGCGGGCAAGTTCATCGGACTGGTCGGGCCGAACGGGGCCGGGAAGACCACCACGCTCTCGATGGTGACCGGGCTGCTCAGGCCCGACCACGGGACCGTCGAGGTGGTCGGGCACGACGTGTGGCGGGACCCCGTCGAGGTGAAGGCGCGGATCGGGGTGCTGCCGGAGGGGCTGCGGCTGTTCGAGCGGCTGTCGGGACGGGAACTGCTGGCGTACACCGGGCGGTTGCGCGGACTGCCCGGTGCCGAGGTCGACAAGCGGGCCACGCAGCTCCTGGACGTCCTCGATCTGGGGGGCGCCCAGCACAAGCTCGTCGTCGACTACTCGACCGGCATGCGCAAGAAGATCGGGCTCGCCACCGCTCTCCTCCACAATCCCGAAGTGCTGTTCCTGGACGAGCCGTTCGAGGGCGTCGATCCCGTCTCCGCCCAGACCATCCGGGGCGTCCTGGAGCGGTACACCGCCTCGGGCGCCACGGTCGTGTTCTCTTCCCACGTCATGGAACTCGTCGAGTCGCTGTGCGACTGGGTGGCCGTCATGGCCGCCGGGCGGATCCGCGCGCACGGGACGCTGGCGGAGGTGCGGGGTGACGCGCCCTCGTTGCAGCGGGCGTTCCTGGAGCTCGTCGGGGCGCAGAGCCGGGACGCCGGGTCCGATCTCGACTGGCTGGGCGGCGGGTCCCGGTGAGCGACTCCACGATCACCTCCACCTTCGTACGGCTGAAGCTGTCGCTGCTGCGCAACGGACTCCGGCAGTCCGGTGGGCGGAAGGCCGCTTACATCGCGTCGGCCGTCTGTGCCCTGTTGTTCGCGGCGCTGCAACTGATCGGGCTGATCGCGCTGCGCGGGCACGCGCACGTCGAGTCGCTGGTCGTGCTGGCGGCGGCGGTGCTGGGGCTCGGCTGGGCGGTGATGCCGCTGTTCTTCCCCAGCGGTGACGAGACGCTGGACCCGACCCGGCTGGTGATGCTGCCGCTGCGGCCCCGGCCGCTGGTGCGGGCGCTGCTCGTGGCGTCGCTGGTCGGCATCGGGCCGCTGTTCACGCTGTGCCTGCTGGTCGGTTCCGTGGTCGCGGTGGCCCGGGGCGGGGCGGCGTTCGTGGTGGGCGTGGTCGCGGTCGTCCTGGCGCTGCTGGTGTGCGTGGCCCTCGCGCGGGCCGTCGCCGCCGCCAACGTCCGGCTGCTGACCAGCCGCAAGGGGCGGGATCTCGCGGTGCTGAGCGGGCTCGTCATCGCGATCGGGGCGCAGGTCGTCAACTTCGGTGCGCAGCGGCTCGGGGCGTCCGGGCTGGGCGAGCTCGACCCGGCGGCGGACGTCCTCCAGTGGGTGCCGCCCGCGTCGGCCATCGGGGCCGTGCACGCGGTGGGCGAGGGATCGTACGGCCTCGCCCTCGCGCAGCTGGCGCTGACGGCGGGCGCGCTGGCCGCGCTGCTGGCCGTGTGGTCACGGCATCTGACCCGGTTGATGACCTCGCCGGACGGGTCGACGCTGCCGGCCGCCGAGTCGGCCGCCCGCGAGCGGACGTCCACCGGGCTCGGGCGGCTGCTGCCCGCGGGCCGTACGGGGACGGTCATGGAGCGCAGCCTGCGGTACGTGTGGCGCGACCCCAAGACCAAGGCGGCCTGGGTGACGTCGCTGGCCATCGGGTTGATCGTGCCGGTGTTCAACGCCTGGCAGGGCACCGGGTCCGTGTACTTCGCCTGCTTCGCCGCCGGGATGCTCGGCATCCAGATGTACAACCAGTTCGGGCAGGACACCTCGGCGTTCTGGATGGTCGCGATGACGATCTCGTCGACCCGCGACGCCTACGTCGAGCTGCGTGCCCGCGCCCTGGCCCTGCTGCTGATCACCCTGCCGTACGCCACGCTCGTCACGGTGGTGACGACCGCCATGCTCGGCGACTGGCGGCGGCTGCCCGAGGCGCTGGGGCTGTCCTTCGCGCTGCTCGGCGCGATGCTCGCGACCGGGGCGTGGACGTCGGCCCGCTTCCCCTACTCCATCCCGCAGGAGGGCTACAAGAACGTCGCCCCCGGGCAGACCGGGCTCGCCTGGATCTCCATCTTCGGCGGGATGATCGCCGCCGCCCTGCTGTGCGCGCCCGTCATCGCGCTCACGATCTGGCTGAACGTGAGCGCCGACGGCGACGACTGGACGTGGCTGCTGCTGCCGGTGGGCGCGGGGTACGCGGCGGCGCTCACGGCGGCGGGACTGCGGCTCGCCGCTCCGCAGACGGCCCGGCGGCTGCCGGAGATCCTGACGGCGGTCAGCAAGGGGTGAGCGTGGGGGCCTCAGGGGTCCCTCAGTCGGTGCTCAGGGCGTCCAGGAACGGTTCGATCGCCGCACGCCAGGCCTCCGGCTGGTCGTAGTGAACCAGGTGGCCGGCGTCGGCGACCTCCGCGTACTGGCCGCGGGGCAGGACGCGGACCATCTCCTGGGCCTCGGCCCGGCCCAGCTCGCCGTCCAGGCCACGCACCACCAGGGCGGGGCACCGGACCTGGGCCAGCTCCTCCCAGTGCGCGTCGTACACCCATGTCTCGCGGGAGCGGAGCATCTGCTCCGGGTCGAAGACCGGACGCCAGCCGTCCGGGGACTCGGCCATCACCTCGGCGTAGAACTCGCCGCGGGCCGGGTTGGGCCGCTCCACCCAGGGGTCGTCCTCGCCGAACCACTTGCGGACGTCGGCGAGCGTGGCGAACGGCAGCGGCCAGGACTTGAACCACTGGTCCCACTCGCGCTGCGACGCGGCACCGAGCGCGGAGGCCCGCATGTCGCAGATGATCAGGCCACGGACCAGATCGGGGCGCTTGGCGGCGAGCTGCCAGGCGGTCAGCGCGCCCATGGCGTGCCCGATGAGGACGACGGGGGCGAGGCCGAGCTGTTCGAGAGCGGCCTCGGCGTCGTCGACGTAGGCGTCACGGGTGAAGGAGCCCTTCGGGGGCTTGTCGCTGCGGCCGTGGCCGCGCTGGTCGAGGGCGACCGCCCGGTACCGGCCGGAGAGCCAGCGGGCGGTGGACGCCCAGTGGGAGGCGCGGCCCATGAGGCCGTGCAGTAACAGCACGCCCGGGGAGCCGTCCGAACCGTCCCGCGCCGGGTCGGATCCGGCCGGACCGGACCCGGCTGGATCGGTCTTGGGCGGGTCGCCGAACTCCCAGGCCGCGAGGCGTACGCCGCCCGTCCCGGTCACGTCGATGCGTCGCGCCATGTCCTGGCACCCCCCAAGCTTCGCGCGGACCGTGGCCGTATCGGGCCGGTCGGTCCTGTGAACCGTGTTCTGCCTGCTGTGCCTGTTGCCGTTCCTTGTGGTTCCTGTCGGAGCGCACATCCCTGTAGCGCACGTTCCGGTCGGTACGTCACCCGCAGATTATCGAATGGCCATTCGAGGAGGCCGTTCTCGCGGGCAACACCCCTCGTTCGAGTGACCACCCTCAGGGATTGATCGCCTCGACCGAGGGGAGATCTTCAGCGGGAGGCGGACCGCTCGGGGAAACCGGTCCGAGGGGAATGACCCTGAGAGCTCGGGGCTCCGGGTCAGCACAGGGGAGGACAGGCCCCGGCGCCACACGGCGCCGGGGCCCTCCACTTCTCCACGGCACATCCTTGCGCCCCCTCCCCGGCCGGGCGACATCGCTGTCGAGCCGCGGCCAAGAGCCCTCAGGTCATATGCCTCACGCGACAGCGTCGCACGGGAAACGGGCGAGCGCTGCCATTCGACGGACTGAATCCTGGATCCGACGGGATCACGCCAACGCCACAACCACCCCACGCACAACGGGAGTTGCGACCACCCCGGACCAGGATCCGGGCCGGGCTCAGGGCTTGGCGACGAACACGTGGGAGGCGACATCCGACTCCAGCTCGGCCGCCTCGCCACCGCTGCCGACCAGGACACCGCCCGCCGACTCCGTCACGCTCACCACCGAGCCGGGCTGCACGCCGGCGCGCCGCAGCGTGTACATCAGCTGCGCGTCCGTCTGGATCGGCTCGCCGATCCGGCGCACCACGACCGTCTTGCCCTCGGCGCCCGGGGCGAGGCTGGCCAGCGACACCATGCCCTCGTCCAGGAACGGGTCGGCGCCGTCCTTCTCGCCGAGCTCCTCCAGGCCCGGGATCGGGTTGCCGTACGGCGACTCCGTCGGGTGCCGCAGCAGCTCCAGGACGCGGCGCTCCACGGCTTCGCTCATCACATGCTCCCAGCGGCACGCCTCGGCGTGGACCTGCTCCCACTCCAGACCGATCACGTCGACGAGCAGACACTCGGCGAGGCGGTGCTTGCGCATCACGCGCGTGGCGAGACGGCGGCCCTCGTCGGTGAGCTCCAGGTGCCGGTCGCTGGCGACGGACACCAGGCCGTCGCGCTCCATCCGCGCCACGGTCTGGCTGACCGTCGGCCCGCTCTGGTCCAGCCGCTCGGCGATACGGGCGCGCATGGGGACCACACCCTCTTCCTCCAGCTCGAGGATGGTGCGGAGATACATCTCCGTGGTGTCGATCAGTCCGGACATACGTGCCCCTCGAATGAGATCTGCCGGAGGCTGGACGGCTCACCGGCGTGTGCGCTGGCCCTGCACCCAATTCTGCCGGATACCACCGACAACCGTGCCGCGGGAGGGAAAGCGGAGGTTATCCGGGCCCGCGGCGGGGTACACCGGAGCCTTCCACAGCCCTGCGGAGCGCTCTCACGGCCCTGCCGAGCATTTCACGGCCGTATTGACACCGCACTGGTCCAGACCGCACCGTGATGCGCGACACGCACCCGAGGCCAGCCTGAAGGGGACCCCGTATGAGCGACCGCGCGCCGGCCGGCCAGTTCCTCGACGCGGCGATCGGCCTGCTGCGGCGGGTCCGCGACGAGGAGGCCGACAGCATCGCGGCGGCCGGGACGCTCCTCGCCGACACCGTCGAGAACGGCGGCCGGCTCTTCGCCTTCGGCGCCGGGCACTCCTCGCTCGCCGCGCAGGACCTCGTCTACCGCGCCGGCGGTCTCGCCCTGATGAACCTGCTCGCCGTGCCGGGTGTCGTCGGCGTCGACGTCATGCCCGCGCCGCTCGGCTCCGCCCTCGAACGCGTCGACGGCCTCGCGAGCGCCGTCCTGGACAGCTCCCCGCTCCGCGCGGGCGACGCCCTGCTGATCATCTCCCTCTCGGGGCGCAACGCCCTTCCCGTGGAGATGGCCCTGCACGCGCGCGCCCTGGGCGTGCGCGTCATCGGCGTGACGTCCGTGGCGTACGCCTCGGAGACGAAGTCGCGGCACGCCTCGGGGACGTACCTCAAGGACCACTGCGATCTCGTCCTAGACTCGAAGATCGCGGTCGGCGACGCGGAACTCACCCACGACGACGTGCCCGCCCCCTTCGCCCCCGCCTCCACGGTCGTCACCTCGGCCCTCCTCCAGGCCGTCATGGCGACGACGGCCGCCACGCTCGCCGACCGCGGCGTCGAGCCCCCGCTCCTGCGCTCCGGGAACGTCGACGGGGGCCACGACTGGAACGCGCGGGTGATGGAGCGGTACCGGGACCGGATCTTCTACCGGCACTGACAGCCGCTCACTCCTCGTCCGACAGCCCCGCGAGATCCAGCGCCGCGGCGATCCGTATCGCCACGTCCTCCGCGTACATCGCGTCGGACCGCTCGAAGGCGCTGCGCCCAGCGCCCCGCAGGAACGTCACGACGCCCAGCGTCCGCCCCCGGCTGCGCAGCACCGCGCACAGGGCGTGCACGGCGTCCGGCGGCCACTGGCGGGCCAGCGCCCACTCCCGGGCCCGCTCGGGCGGGACGGTGCCCGCACTCGCCCGCAGCGCGCCGACCCGCTCCACGCACTGCAGGGCCGGATGCCCCTCGGCGTACCGCACCGGCAGGCCCGCGCGGTCGGCGAGCTTGCTGGGACCCGGCGCGCCGGAGGGCGTCGCGGCGACCCGCACCAGCCGTACCGGCCCCTCGGTCTCCGCGTCGGTGAGCGCGCCGCCGGCCACCCGGTCGATCAGCGCGTGGTCGGCGAAACCGGCCAGGGCGAAGTCCAGGTGGATCGTCGCGGCCTCCGCCGGGTCCTCGCACTCGGCGGCGGCCCGCGAGGCCCGGTGCAGCTGCTGCGTGCGGAACCGCAGCAGCGACGCCTCCTGCTCGCTCTGCTTGGCCTCCGTCACGTCCTGGAACAGCCAGCCCACACCCAGCGGAACCGGCTCCTCCGCGAGTGGCGAGGCCAGCCGCAGGAAACCGCTGCGCCAGCAGCGCCGGCGCTCCCCGTCGGGCGTGCGCACCGTCACCCACACCTCGGCGGGAGCGGGCGGCGCGCCCTCGGCCAGCACGTGCTGAAGCGCGCTCTCCAGCTCCTCCACGCCCTGCGCGAGCAGTTCCCCGAGCGGCCGCCCGAGCACGGACGTACGCCCCTTGCCAAGGGCCCGGGCCGCGTGCGCGTTCACCACGGCGGGCCGCAGGTCGACGTCCACGAGCACGACACCCCAGCTGGCGTCCTCGAACAGCGCCTCGCTGAGCGCGATCGACCGCTCCAGATCGATCTGCGCGTGCACCTCGCTGAAGGCGCAGTACACACCCGCGGGCTTCCCGTCAGGTCCCCGCACGGCCGCCGACTGCATCCGCACGAGCACCCGCCCGCCGTCCTTCGTCAGCAGCGCGAACTCGTGGACCTGGCGCCCCGGCGCGTGCATGGCGGACAGCAGCCGCGCCTCGACCTCCTCGGCGTCCGCGCTGCGCACGGCCCACCCGGCGAGGCCCTGCCGCCCCACGGCCTCGTCCGCGGTCCATCCCAGGATCCGCTCGGCCTCGCGGTTCCAGTGCGTCACGACCCCGTCGGCGTCGAAGGCACACAGCGCCGCGTCCATACCGTCCAGCAGCGCGGCGAGCAGATCAGAGCCGTCCGAACCGTCCCGCTCGGGCTCGGGCTCGTCCGGCCCCAGCTCGTCGGTGGTCCCACTACGCCGGGAAGCACTCACCTGGACCCCCTGCAGGCTGCGTCCGCACGTACGGCACGTCGGTTCGCTACTTGCAATCATTCAACTGGAACGTGACCCAGCGCACACCGAGTTCCCACAACATTGAAGGAATCGTTGTACGGCGGCGATCCCCACGTCAACGCCCTGAGGGCGGCCTGCCGCGGACTCAGTCGATCAACGCCACACCCCCAGTACCACTCCCGCGGCGTGCGTACACCTCGATCTCGATCTTCATCCGGGGGTCCGCCAGCCCGCACATCATCATCGTCGCGGCCGGCCGCACCTCACCGAAGCACTTCCGCAGCACCGGCCAGCACGGTTCGAAGTCCTCCCGCTCCGGCAGCAGGTACCGCACCCGCACGACGTCCGCGAACGAACACCCCGCCTTCTCCAGCGCGGCGCCTATGTTGCGCAGACACTGCTCGGCCTGCTCCACGACGTCGTCGGAGATCGTCATGTCCGTGTAGTCGAACCCGGTCGTCCCCGACACATGCACCCAGTCCCCGTCCACCACGGCCCGGGCGTACCCGATCCGCTCCTCGAACACCGAACCGCTGAGAATCGCCTGTCGCTGCGTCATGGGGTCAAGGTCTCAAAAAAACGGTTGATCCGAGGCCCGATGGTTTCTTAGGGTTCCAGGTACACGAGAAGGGAGGTGGTTCGGCAGATGTATGAGAACCGGACGCGTGAGGTGGCTGCGGGCTAGCGGCCCGACACCACACACAGTGCGGTGCCGGACCAGCACGTGAAAGAAGCGTGCAGCCGGCCCAATCTCCAGCAGTCACCCGACCCGCGAGTCGCCGGTACGTCCGGCCGGCTCCTCCTTTGGAGGACCAGGCTCGCGGGTCGTCTGCGTTTTCGGGGGTGGTCGTGGAGGGCGGATGGCGCGAGGACCGCGTCGGCAGTGCGTTGCGGGGTGAGAATCCGGCCGTGATGCGGAGGCTGGGCGCCGGGTTCGCGGCGATCGGCGATGTGCAGTTCCTGCCCGGCTATTCGGTGCTGCTGACGGACGATCCCGCGGTGGAGCGGCTGTCGGATTTGCCGCGGAGCAGGCGGCTGGCGTTTCTGGGGGACATGGAGCGGCTGGGCGAGGCCGTCGAGCGGGCCTGCCGCCGGGTGGATGCGGGCTTTCGGCGGGTCAATCTGGAGATTCTCGGGAACTCCTACGCGACGCTGCACGCCCATGTGTGGCCGCGATACGGCTGGGAGCCGGCGGATCTGATGAAGCTGCCTGTGTGGCTCTATCCGCGCGAGAGGTGGAGCGAGGCGCGGTATGCGCTCGGGCCGCAGCACGACGGGCTGCGGGAGGCGATCGGTGCGGAGCTGGATCGGCTCGGCGGGTGAAGGCGTGCGGACGGCCGCCGCGCGGAGCCGGAGTCACTCCGTGCGACGGCCGTGAGGTCCTTTCGGGTCAGTGGGCGATGTCCTCGTAGCCCTCGATCTCGCGGGGGTCGCGGGAGCCGGGGCCCGTGTAGCGGGCCGAGGGGCGGACCAGGCGGCCCGTGCGCTTCTGCTCGAGGATGTGGGCGGACCAGCCGGCCGTGCGGGCGCAGGTGAACATGGACGTGAACATGTGGGCCGGGACCTCGGCGAAGTCCAGGACGATGGCTGCCCAGAACTCGACGTTGGTGGCCAGGACCCGGTCGGGGCGGCGGGCGTGGAGTTCCGCCAGGGCCGCCTTCTCCAGGGCCTCGGCGACCTCGAAGCGCGGGGCGCCCAGTTCGCGGGCCGTGCGGCGCAGGACCCTCGCCCTCGGGTCCTCGGCACGGTAGACGCGGTGGCCGAAGCCCATGAGGCGTTCGCCCTTGTCGAGCGCGTTCTTGACGTAGCCCTCGGCGTCTCCCGTGCGTTCGATCTCCTCGATCATGCCGAGGACGCGGGAGGGGGCACCGCCGTGGAGGGGGCCGGACATCGCGCCGACCGCGCCGGAGAGCGCGGCCGCGACGTCCGCGCCGGTCGACGCGATGACCCTCGCCGTGAACGTGGACGCGTTCATGCCGTGTTCCGCGGCGCTCGTCCAGTACGCGTCCACCGCCGCCACGTGCTTGGGGTCCGGCTCGCCCCGCCAGCGGATCATGAAGCGCTCGACGACGGAGTGGGCCTTGTCGATCTCGCGCTGCGGGACCATCGGCAGGCCCTGGCCGCGGGCCGACTGCGCGACGTAGGACAGGGCCATGACGGCTGCCCGGGCCAGGTCCGCGCGGGCCTGCTCGGCGTCGATGTCCAGGAGGGGTTTCAGGCCCCAGACGGGCGCGAGCATGGCCAGGGCCGACTGCACGTCGACGCGGATGTCGCCGGAGTGGACGGGGATGGGGAACGGCTCGGCGGGCGGCAGGCCGGGGTTGAAGGCGCCGTCGACGAGCAGGCCCCAGACGTTGCCGAAGGAGACGTGGCCGACGAGGTCTTCGATGTCGACGCCCCGATAACGCAGGGCGCCGCCCTCCTTGTCCGGTTCGGCGATCTCCGTCTCGAACGCGACGATTCCCTCGAGCCCGGGTACGAAGTCGGACATCAGGCGGCTCCTCGTGATGTAAGTGACAGATGGTGTGATGTGGGGTGGGACGAACGAACCATGTGTCAGTCAGCTTGCGAAGCGGGCGGCCGTCCAGTGGATCCACGGTCGTGTGCGGCGACTCGCGGTCCTGGCCGGTCTCCCCTGTGATGCCCCGTGCGGCTGGCGGTCACCCAACCGGAACGGCACGGAAACGATATCCCCGAGTGCCACCGTTGGGGAGGGTTCACGGCACTCAGTGCCAGGCAGTGACGAAGGACACCGTCCATACGGCAAGATGACCGGGTGACCGACCGCGACGCCGTCCCCTTCGACCTGGCCTCGATGCGCAAGCAGTACCGGGCCGAGGGCCTCTCCGAGAACGAGCTGGCCGCCACCCCCGTCGAGCAGTTCGCGCGCTGGTTCAAACAGGCCGCGACGGACGGCGGGCTGTTCGAGCCGAACGCCATGATCGTCTCGACGGCCGACGCCGAGGGCCGCCCCAGCTCCCGCACGGTACTGCTGAAGCACTTCGACGAACAGGGCTTCGTCTTCTACACGAACTACGACTCCCGCAAGGCCCGTGACCTGGCGGAGAACCCGTACGTCTCGCTGCTGTTCCCCTGGCATCCGATGGCCCGGCAGGTCATCGTGTCCGGGGTCGCGCGGCGTACCGGGCGGGACGAGACGGCGGCGTACTTCCGGACCCGGCCGCACGGATCGCAGCTGGGTGCCTGGGCCAGCGCCCAGTCCTCGGTGATCGCCACCCGCGCGGACATCGACGGCGCGTACGCCGAACTGGCCGCCCGCTATCCCGAGGGCGAGCAGGTCCCCGTGCCCCCGCACTGGGGCGGTTTCCGGGTGGCCCCGCAGACGGTGGAGTTCTGGCAGGGCCGCGAGAACCGGCTGCACGACCGGTTGCGGTACGTGGAGCGGGCCGACGGGAGCTGGCGCGTGGAGCGGCTCAGTCCCTGACGCTGCCGAGCGCCCCCTCCAGCAACCCCGCCCACTGCTCGACCACTCGTTCCCGGCGCGCCGCGTCGTCCGTGAGGAGGTTGGCCAGGCCCAGGCCGCGGGCCATGTCGAGGAGGCCCTGGACGGTTTCGCGGACGCCGGGGACGGATTCGTCGGCGGACAGCAGGTCGACGGCTATGCGGTGGGTCTCGCGGCCCACACGGGATTCGAGTTCGGTGACGCGGGCGCGGAGCTGGTCCTCGTTGGAGGCGGCCACCCAGAGGTGGAGGGCCGCGCGGAACAGCGGTCCCGTGTAGAGGTCGACCAGGGCCGCGACGACGGCGTGCCGGTCTCCGGCCGCGCCCTCGGGGAACAGGGCGCGCAGGGCTGTGGAGCGTTCCTCGGCGACGTACTCGACGGCCGCCGTGAAGAGGTCCTCGCGGGTCGGGAAGTGGTGCTGGGCGGCGCCGCGGGAGACGCCTGCGCGTTCGGCGACGACGGAGACCGTGGATCCCGCCCAGCCGTGTTCGGCGAGGCAGGACACGGCGGCTTCCAGGAGCCGCTGCCGGGTGGCCCGGCTGCGGTCCTGCTTGGGGACTCGCTCCGCACGGTCTCTCTCCGCGCGGTCGACCGTGCTCACACCGCCCATGTCCTCACACCACCCATGCCGGATCCCGTCGTTCGAGGAAGGCCGTCATCCCCTCGCGGGCCTGCGGGGAGGAGAACAGCCGGGCCGAGAGCGCGGTCAGGACGGCCGCGTCCCGGTCGAAGGCTTCCAGCACCCTAGCCGTGAGCAGCCGTTTCGTCTCGGCCAGGGCGTCGGGGGCTGATTTGCGCAGGCCGTCGAGGATGGGGGTCAGGGCTTTGTCGACGTCGTCGGCGTGGGTGGTGAGCAGGCCGGTGCGGGCTGCCTCCGCCGCGTCGAAGCGTTCGCCTGTGAGGTAGTAGCGGGACAGGGCGCGCGGGTCCGTGCGCGGCAGCAGCGGCAGGGAGATGACCGCGGGGGCGACGCCGATGCGCACCTCCGTGAAGGCGAAGGTGGCCTCGGTGGCGGCGGCCGCGATGTCGCAGGCGGCCAGCAGGCCGAGGCCGCCCGCGCGGACGTGGCCGGTGACCCGGGCGACGACCGGCTTGGGCAGTTCGACGATCCGGCGGAACAGTGCGACCAGCGCTTCGGGGGGCGGCGGGTCCTTGAGGTCCGCGCCGGCGCTGAAGGTGTTCCCGGTGTGGGTGAGGACGACCGCGCGGACGCCGGTGTCCTGGCCGGCGTCGGTGAGCGCGTCGGCCAGTTCGCCGACGAGGGCCGCCGAGAGGGCGTTGCGGTTGTGGGGTGAGTCGAGGGTGAGGGTTTCCACGGCACGCGCGCGTGCCCGGCCGACCAGGGTCATGTGCGCTCCCTGAGCTGTCGGCGGAGGATCTTGCCGGAGGCCGCCCGGGGGACGCCGTCGATGAAGGTGACGTGCCGGATCCGCTTGTAGGGGGCCACGCGCTCGGCGACGTACATCATGATCTCCGCCTCGGACAGGTCGGTGCGGTCCGGCCGGCGGACCACGTACGCGTGCGGGATCTCGTTGCCGTCGTCGTCGTACACGCCGATGACGGCGGCGTCGGCGATGGCCGGGTGGGTGAGCAGCAGGGCCTCCAGCTCGGCGGGGGCCACCTGGAAGCCCTTGTACTTGATGAGTTCTTTGACGCGGTCGACGACGAACAGCCAGCCGTCGGTGTCCACGTGCCCCACGTCGCCGGTGTGCAGCCAGCCGTCGGTGTCGATCATCGCGGCGGTGGCGTCGGGGCGGCCGAGGTAGCCCTTCATGACCTGAGGGCCGCGGATGAGGATCTCGCCGGACTCGCCGGCGGGGAGGTCCTTGCCGGGGTCGTCGAGGGAGACGATGCGCATCTCGGTGCCGGCGATGAGCTTGCCGACGGTGCCGGGCGGCGCGTCGCTCATCGCGTCCAGCGGGACGACGTGCGTGCCGGGCGACAGTTCCGTCATGCCGTAGGCCTGGCCGACGGGCGGCAGGCCGAGCCGCTCGGAGCAGGCGGAGGCGAGGCGGGCGTCCAGGGGGGCGGCGGCGCTGATGACGTACTTCAGGGACGACAGGTCGTACTGCGCGACGGCCGGGTGCTTGGCGAGGGCGAGCACGATCGGCGGGGCCACGTACAGGGCGGTGATGCGGTGGTTCTGAATGGCCGCGAGGAACTGCTCCAGGTCGAAGCGGGGCAGCACGACGACGGTGGCGCCCTGCCTCAGGGGCGCGTTCATCAGGGCCGTGAGGCCGTATATGTGGAAGAAGGGCAGCACCGCCAGGACACGGTCGCCCGGGCCCGCGGGTATCGCAGGGTTGAGCTGGGCGAGGTTGGTGGCGATCTGCCGGTGCGTGAGCATCACGCCCTTGGGCGTGCCGGTCGTCCCGGAGGAGTACGGCAGGGCCGCCACGTCCTGCGCGGGGTCGATGGCGACCTGCGGCTCGGGGGCCGCGGAGGCCAGCATGTCGATCAGGGAGCGGTGTCCGGTCGCGCTGTCGCACACGAAGATCTCGTGTACGCCGCCCGCGAGTTCGGCGGCCCGGCGGGCGATGTCCAGCAGCGGTGAGACGGTGATGATCCAGCGGGCCGCGCAGTCCGTCAGCTGCTTGGCGAACTCCTGGGCCGTGGCGAGCGGGTGCACCGTGGTGACGGTGGCTCCCGCGCGCGTGGCGGCGTAGAACGCGGTCGGGAAGGCGATGGTGTTGGGGCTGTGCAGGGCGAGGACGTCGCCCTTGCGGACCCCGGCCTCGGCGAGGGCGGCGGCGACGCGCCGGTGGAACCGGTCCACCTGCTCGTACGAGAGGGTGGTGCCGTCGGTGCCGTCGATCAGCGCCGGGATGTCGCCGAACTCCGCGGCCCGGGCCAGGACGGCGTCGTGGATGGGAAGTTCGACGGGCGGGACGTCTGCGTACTCGCTGCGGAACATGGTTCCTCCTCGCGCGCGGGCCGTCTCAGTACGACTTGGGCAGGCCCAGGGTCTGGTGGGAGACGTAGTTGAGAATCATCTCCCGGCTCACCGGGGCAATACGAGCCACCCGCGCGGCCGTTATCAGCGAGGCCAGACCGAACTCGCGGGTGAGGCCGTTGCCGCCGAGGGTGTGCACGGCCTGGTCCACGGCCTTCACACAGGCCTCCCCCGCCGCGTACTTCGCCATGTTGGCGGCCTCGCCGGCGCCCATGTCGTCGCCGGCGTCGTAGAGCCGGGCCGCCTTCTGCATCATCAGGCGCGCGAGTTCGAGGTCGATGTGCGCCTGGGCCAAGGGGTGGGCGATCGCCTGGTGGGCGCCGATGGGGGTGTCCCAGACCTGCCGGTCGCGGGCGTACTCGACGGCCTTCGCGAGGGCGTAGCGACCCATGCCGATCGCGAAGGCGGCCGTCATGATGCGCTCGGGGTTGAGGCCGGCGAAGAGCTGGAGGAGCCCTGCGTCCTCGTCGCCGACGAGCGCGTCGGCGGGCAGCCGTACGTCGTCCAGCGTCAGCACGAACTGCTTCTCGGCGGCGGTGAGTTCCATGTCGATGGGGCGGCGGGTGAAGCCCGGTGCGTCGCGCGGGACGATGAAGAGGCAGGGCTTGAGGCGGCCGGTGCGGGCGTCCTCCGTGCGGCCGACGATGAGGGTCGCGTCCGCGAGGTCGACGCCGGAGATGAAGACCTTGCGGCCGGTGAGGATCCAGTCGTCGCCGTCTTTTCGTGCCGTGGTCGTGATGCGGTGGCTGTTGGAGCCGGCATCCGGTTCCGTGATGCCGAAGGCCATGAGGCGGGAGCCGTCGGCCAGGGCGGGCAGCCAGTGTTGTTTCTGGGCGGCTGTGCCGAAGCGGGCTATCACCGTGCCGCAGATCGCTGGTGAGACGACCAGCATGAGGAGGGGGCAGCCTGCGGCGCCGAGTTCTTCGAGGACGATGGAGAGTTCGGATATGCCTCCGCCGCCGCCTCCGTGTTCCTCGGGGAGGTTGACGCCTAGATAGCCGAGTTTGCCCGCGTCGGCCCAGAGTTGGGTGGTGTCGGCTGTGCGGCCGTGGCGCTTGCCGAGCGCGGCGACGGCCTCTCGTAGGGATTCGTGGTCTTCGGTGTCCATCGCGAGTCCTTTCGGGTGCGGGCTCGTTGTGGCTGGTCGCGCAGTTCCCCGCGCCCCTTATGTCTCCGACACAACCGCCAGGACCAGGCCCGGCTCCACCTGTTGTCCGAGTACTACCGGCAACGCGGTCAGCGTTCCTGTGACCGGTGCTGTGATCTTGTGCTGCATCTTCATCGCCTCCAGCCAGAGGAGGGGGTCTCCGGCCTTCACGGGTGTTCCTGCGGTGAGGCCGTCGGCTACTCGGACGACCGTGCCCGGCATGGGGGCCAGGAGGGAGCCGGGGGCGTGCTGGGTCGTCGGGTCGGGGAAACGGGGCAGGACCGTCAGCGCGGTGGAGTTGACGTGGACCTGGTCGCCGTAGTGCGTCACCTCGAATTTGCGCTGCACTCCGTCCACTTCGAGGACCACGAGGTGCGCGTCGGCGTGCACCACGCGTACGCCGTCCGCCTCCAGGCCCGTGCGCGTGTGCCGGTAGTGGACCTCGTGTTCCTGCCCGGCCATGGCGTAGCGCTTGGTCTGCGGCTGTGAGGGGACGTTGCGCCAGCCGCCGAAGCGGGAGTGGCCGTGGGCGTCGGCGAGGGCGGCGACCAGGGGGGCGTGCGGGTCGGGGGACGGCTCGGCCAGGTCCGGCAGGTGGCGGTCGTAGAAGCCGGTGTCCATGCGGGCCGCGGTGAACTCCGGATGGCGCAGGGAGCGGACCAGGAGGTCGCGGTTGGTGACGGGGCCGTGGATCACGGCCCCTTCCAGGGCTGAGGCGAGCTTGCGGACGGCCTCCGTGCGCGTGGGGGCATGAGCTACGGCCTTGGCCAGCATGGGGTCGTAGTGGACGCCGATGTCGTCGCCGTCGGTGTAGCCGGTGTCGAGGCGGATGCCCTCGGGCAGGGCGAGGCGGTGCAGACGGCCGGTCTGCGGGGACCAGTCGCGGGACGGGTCCTCGGCGTAGAGGCGGGCCTCCACGGCGTGGCCACGCGCGCGTGGCGGGGTGTTTTCGAGGGCGTGTCCCTCGGCGATGCGGATCTGCTCGGCGACCAGATCGAGGCCGAAGACCGCTTCCGTCACCGGGTGTTCGACCTGGAGGCGGGTGTTCATCTCCAGGAAGTGGGCCCTGCCGTCGGCGACGAGGAACTCGACCGTGCCGGCGCCCGCGTAGTCGACGGCTCGGGCGGCCCGCACGGCGAGGGCGCTCAGCTCCTCCTGGAGTTCCGCGGGAAGTCCGGGTGCGGGGGCCTCCTCGACGACCTTCTGGTGGCGGCGCTGGAGGGAGCAGTCGCGGGTGCCGAGCGGCCAGACGGTGCCGTGGCTGTCGGCGAGGATCTGCACCTCTACGTGGCGGCCGTTCTCCACGTACGGCTCGACGAAGACCTCGCCGTCGCCGAAGGCGCTCTCCGCTTCGGCCCGCGCGGCGGCCAACTCGGCGTCGAGGTCCGCCAGGTGCCGTACGACGCGCATGCCGCGTCCGCCGCCGCCCGCCGCCGCCTTCACCAGGACCGGGAGGTCGGCCTCGGTGACGTCGGTGAGCGGCTTCAGTCCCATGAGCCGCTTGGCGCGGGTCTTGGACGCCATCGCCTCGATGGCGTCCGGGGGCGGTCCGATCCAGACCAGGCCCGCGTCCAGGACGGCCCGGGCGAAGCCGGCGTTCTCGGAGAGGAAGCCGTAGCCGGGGTGCACGGCGTCCGCGCCGGCCGCGAGGGCCGCCTTCACGATCAGGTCGCCGCGCAGATAGGTGTCGGCGGGCGCGGCCCCCGGAAGTCGTACGCCCGTGTCGGCCACGCGCGCGTGCAGGGCGTGTTCGTCGACGTCCGAGTGCACGGCGACCGTGCGGATGCCGAGTTCGCGGCAGGTGCGGAAGACGCGGCAGGCTATCTCGCCCCGGTTGGCGACCAGCACAGAAGTGATCACTGGAGGTTTCCTCACATCCGGAAGACGCCGAAGCCGCCGCGCGCGCCCTCGTAGGGGGCGGTGTGGATGGCGGAGAGGCACAGGCCGAGGACGGTGCGGGTGTCGCGCGGGTCGATGACGCCGTCGTCGTACAGCCGCCCGGACAGGAACATCGGCAGCGACTCGGACTCGATCTGCTGCTCCACCATGGCGCGCAGGGCCGCGTCCGCCTCCTCGTCGTACGGCCGGCCCTTCGCCGCCGCCGACTGGCGGGCGACGATCGACAGCACGCCCGCGAGCTGCTGCGGGCCCATCACGGCCGACTTGGCGCTGGGCCAGGCGAAGAGGAAGCGCGGGTCGTAGGCCCGGCCGCACATGCCGTAGTGGCCGGCGCCGTAGGAGGCGCCCATGAGGACCGAGAGGTGCGGGACGCGGCTGTTGCTGACCGCGTTGATCATCATCGCGCCGTGCTTGATGATGCCGCCCTGCTCGTACTCCCTGCCGACCATGTACCCGGTGGTGTTGTGCAGGAAGAGCAGCGGGATGTCGCGCTGGTTGGCGAGCTGGATGAACTGGGCGGCCTTCTGGGACTCCTCGCTGAAGAGGACCCCTTGGGCGTTGGCCAGGATGCCGATCGGATAGCCGTGCAGGGTGGCCCAGCCGGTGGTCAGGCTCGTCCCGTACAGCGGCTTGAACTCGTCGAAGTCGGAGGCGTCGACGACGCGGGCGATGACCTCGCGCGGGTCGAAGGGGCTCTTCAGGTCGCCGGGGACGACGCCGAGGAGTTCCTCGGCGTCGTACTTGGGGGGCTCGGCCGGGCCGGGATCGCCGTACGCCTTGCGGTGGTTGAGGCGGGCGACCACGCGGCGGGCCTGCCGGAGCGCGTCGTGCTCGTCGACGGCGAAGTGGTCGGCGAGGCCCGACACGCGCGCGTGCATCCCGGCTCCGCCCAGGGACTCGTCGTCGCTCTCCTCCCCCGTGGCCATCTTCACCAGCGGCGGACCGCCGAGGAACACCTTCGCCCGCTCCTTGACCATGATCACGTGGTCGGACATGCCGGGGATGTAGGCGCCTCCGGCCGTGGAGTTGCCGAAGACGACCGCGAGGGTGGGGATCCCGGCGGCGGACAGCCGGGTCAGGTCCCGGAAGATGGCACCCCCGGGGATGAAGATCTCCTTCTGGGAGGGCAGGTCGGCGCCGCCGGACTCCACCAGGCTGATGCAGGGCAGCCGGTTGGCGAGGGCGATGTCGTTCGCGCGCAAGGCCTTCTTCAGCGACCAGGGGTTGCTCGCTCCCCCGCGCACGGTCGGGTCGTTGGCCGTGATCAGGCACTCCACTCCCTCGACGACACCGATGCCGGTCACGAGGGAGGCTCCGACGGTGTAGTCGCTGCCCCAGGCGGCCAGCGGGGACAGCTCCAGGAACGGTGTGTCGGGGTCGAGAAGCAGCTCGATGCGTTCGCGGGCGAGGAGCTTGCCGCGCGCGCGGTGCCGCTCGACGTACTTCTCGCCGCCGCCCGCGAGGGCCTTGGCGTGCTCGGCGTCGAGTTCGGCGAGCTTGGCGAGCATGGTCTCGCGGTTGGACCGGTACTCGGGGCCGCTCGGGTCGAGCGCGGAGGTCAGGACGGTCACAGGAGGGCCTCCGGTATGTCCAGGTGGCGGGAGCGCAGCCATTCGCCGAGGGCCTTGGCCTGCGGGTCGAAGCGGTGCCGGTCGGCGACGCCCGCGCCGAGGATCCCTTCGACGACGAAGTTCAGGGCACGGAGATTGGGCAGGACGTGCCGGGTGACCTTCAGCGGCCGGCTCTCGGGGATCAGCTCCCGGAACCGGTCGGCCGTCAGCGCGTGCGCGAGCCAGCGCCAGGCGTCGTCCGTGCGGGCCCACACACCGACGTTGGCGTCGCCGCCCTTGTCGCCGCTGCGGGCGCCCGCGACGAGGCCGAGGGGGGCGTGCCGGGTGGGCCCGGTCGGCAGCGGCTCCGGCAAGGGCGGTTCCGGCACCTCGTCGAGTACGGCGGTGTCGGGGGCCGGCGGCACCGGGAGCCTGCGCCCGTCATGGAGGACGGCCACATGGTCGACGGCACCATGGGGGACGTACACATCCTCGAAGACCCCATAGGGCGAGCCCTTCCCGGGTGGCGCCAGCACATGGAAGCCGGGGTAACTGGCGAGCGCCAGCTCCACGGCCGCCCCGCTCAGGGCCCGCCCGACGACCTCCTGGTCGGGGTCCCGTACGACGAGCCGCAGCAGCGCGCTCGCCGTCTCCTCGCTCGGGGCGTCGGGCCGGTCGGTGCGGACCAGCTCCCAGCGCACGTCGGAGGCCTTGCCGAGGGCCGGTTCCAGCTGTTCCCGCACCAGGGCGGCCTTGGCTTCGACGTCGAGGCCGGTGAGCACGAAGACGACCTCGTTGCGGAAGCCGCCGAGCTTGTTCAGCCCGACCTTGAGGGTGGGCGGCGGCGCCTCCCCTCGCACACCCTCGATCCGCACCCGGTCGGGCCCGTCCTGGCCGAGCCGCACGGTGTCGAGCCGGGCGGTGACGTCGGGCCCGGCATACCGTGCCCCGGCCGTCTCGTACAGCAACTGGGCGGTGACCGTGCCGACGTCGACGAAGCCGCCGGTGCCGGGGTGTTTGGTGATGACGCAGCTGCCGTCCTCGTGGAGCTCGGCGAGCGGGAAGCCGGGCCGGCGGACGTCGCCGTCCCGGAAGAAGGCGTAGTTGCCGCCGGTGGCCTGCGCCCCGCACTCCAGTACGTGCCCGGCGACGACGGCCCCCGCGAGCCGGTCGTGGTCCGTTTCCCGCCACCCGAAGTGGGCGGCGGCCGGCCCGGTGACGAGTGCCGCGTCCGTCACCCGCCCGGTGACGACGATGTCGGCGCCGGCCCGCAGACAGGCCGCGATCCCGAAGCCGCCGAGGTAGGCGTGGGCGGCGAGGCTGCCGGGGTAGGAGGCGGTGAGGTCGTCGCCCTCCACATGTGCGACGCGCACGGGGATGCCGAGCCGGTCGGCCAAGTGCCGGACGGCGTCGGCGAGTCCGGCCGGGTTGAGCCCGCCCGCGTTGGTGACGATCTTCACGCCCCGCTCGTGGGCGAGCCCCAGGCAGTCCTCCGACTGCCGCAGGAACGTACGGGCGTATCCGGCGCCGGGGTCCTTCAGCCGATCCCGGCCGAGGATGAGCATCGTCAGCTCGGCGAGGTAGTCGCCGGTGAGGACGTCCAGGTCGCCGCCGGTGAGCATCTCGCGCATGGCGTCGAAGCGGTCGCCGTAGAAGCCGGAGGCGTTGCCGATGCGGAGGGTCACTGTGCGGCCCCTTTCGAGGGGCGCCCGGTGCCGGGCGGGCCCGCGAAGGCCTGTGCGATGTCCAGCCAGCGGTCGGCGTCGGGGCCGTCGGCGCGCAGGGCGAGGTCGGTGCGGTGGGCGCGCTGGGTGACCAGGAGGCAGAAGTCGAGGGCGGGTCCGGTGACGCGTTGCGGGGCGTCCTCGGGGCCGTACGTCCACGAGTCGCCGGAGGGGGCTCGGAGTGCGACGCGGAAGGGCTCGGCGGGCGGGGTCAGCCCGTGCATACCATAGGCGAAGTCCCGGGTCCGTACCCCGAGCCAGGCCACATGCCGCAGCCGGTCGGTGGGTGGGCGCACCACACCGAGGGCGTCGGCCACGTCCTGACCGTGGGCCCAGGTCTCCATAAGGCGGGCCGTCGCCATGGAGGCGGCCGACATGGGTGGGCCGTACCAGGGGAAGCGCGCCTTGGGCGGGGCGGCCCGCAGCGCCTCCTCCAGCGCGGTGCGGCCGTCACGCCACCGTGCGAGCAGGTCGGCGGGCGGGAGTCCGGCGTCCTCCTCGGCGCCCTCGTCGACGAAGGAGCCGGGCGCGGCGAGGGCCTTCTCGACCAGCGCGCGGAAGCCGTCGGCGTCCATGACGGCGAGCAGGGCCGAGCGGTCCGTCCAGGCGAGGTGGGCGATCTGGTGGGCGACGGTCCAGCCGGGCGCGGGGGTGGCGAGCGCCCAGCGCGGCGTGCTCAACCCGGCCACGAGGCGATCGAGTTCCTCGCTCTCCTCACGCAGGTCGTCGATCACGGACGTCGGATCGGACACGGGCGCTCCCCTCGGGGCACGGCGGTGTGCGGGGGTGGTGCGGTGTGCTGAGGAGCATGGCAGCGGAGCCAGAAACAATCAAGCGTGCTTGCATGAAACTGTGGGGTGACTGAAAGCGTGTGCTCTGACGGCGCGATCAATACACTCTGGGGCGCGCTCGTTCACTTGGTCGCGCACGGGTCACGCATCGGGGGAGACACAAGGATGAGCAACTGGAACCCGGGCGGGCAGCCGCCGCCGTACGGCCCGCACGGCGGGCAGCCGTACCCGCCGCCTCCTGGGCCGTACCCGCCGCCTCAACCTGGCCCTTATGGGCCGCCGCAACAGCCACCGGGCGCCGGCGGTGGCTATCCGCCCCATGTGCCGCATCCCTACACACCCCACCCGATGCCACCGCAGGCGCCGCCGCCCGGCCCCTTCACACGGCTGCGGCGGCGGATCGGCCCCATCCACACCGCACGCCGGGTCTTCAAGCCGTCCCGGCCGGACCTCGTCGAGGACCCGTTCATCGCGCGTATGCAGAAGATCCGTACGCTCGTGGGGCTCGGCGCGGTGGTGTGGGTGTCGGTGACCTACAAGATCACCAATTCCGTCCAGGGCGTCGCGGACGACCGGTTCCAGCAGTCGTGGCTCAGCGTGCTGGTGCTGTCCGTGACGCTCCCGGTGGTCGTGGGCGTCCTGACGGCCCTGACTGCTCCGGCGGCCCGCCGGGACCTGCTGCGCCGGGCCGCGAAGTCGTTCGGCGCGATCCTGGCCCTCATCGCCGGGGTCTTCGTCTTCCCGGCGACCATGCTCACCGGCTTCTTCGAGGTCAAGTACGAGACCGACCCCGTGATGTCCGTGGTCACTTGGGTGGTCACCGCGTTCATCCTGGTGTGGGTGACGCCGTTCATCTTCTGGGGCATCGGCCTGGCTCTGATCCACGTGTTCCGCACGGCCGACATCCACCAGACCATGCCGCCGCTGCTCGCCATGACGCTGGTCTGGGAGATGGCGCTGATCGACGTGTTCACCGGGGCCTATGCGGGCGTGCCGGTGCCGGTACGTGCGGTGTTCATGCTCGGGGCCCCGCTGTCCGTGACCGCGGTCGGCTTGTGGGAGCTGCGGCGGCTGCGGGTGCGTTACGGGGTCACGGTGCGGGGAGTGTTGGTGCGCTAGGACGGGCACCCCTCAGGTGGCTCCGCCAGGAGCTACGGAGCAGAAGTGTGAGCGCGCAGGGCTTCTCTGAACCACGTGAACACGGGAGCCAGGCTGGGCGGGACGGGCCATCCGTTGATGACGGCCAGCAGGTGCCAGTAGCGCTCCGTGCGGGGGTCGTCGGCGATCTCCAGGCGCGTCAGCAGCCAGTGGCGCAAGTCGGCGTCGTCGGCGCGGCCGAAGGTTTGCGCGTAACGGGCGGTGAGGGCGTCGATGATCGGCGCGGCATCGGCCGAGGCCGGAGCCATGCCGGCGTCGAGCGCGCGGCCGACGCTGTCACGGACCGTCTCGGTGAGGTCGTGGTGCAAGCCGGTGACGTCGCCTCGGGCGCGCTCGGCTGACTGGTACTCGGCCATGCGGCGGGCGGCGGCGCGGAAGTCGGGGTCCTGGGTGAGTTCGGCGAGTTCCACCCAGGCGTCGACCTGCTCGGGCTCGGGGTCGTCCGGCAGTTCGGACATGGCCGAGCGCATCATGTCGACGAAGTCGGCGTTGGCGTCGAACCTGCCGAAGGTGTCGTCGATGAAGTCGGTGACGAGGCGTCGGCGTTCGTCGTCGGAGAGCTTGGCAAGCTTGTGCATGAGGTCCATTTCCTCGGGAGTGGAGCCCCGTTTGGCAACCGCTCGCAGCACCGCGCGCCGCAGTCGGAGGGTGCGGATCTGCACCTCCAGGGCGTCGGCGTGTGCGGCCGCGACCTCGGGCACCGAGACCTCCCGGTCCAGCACCTGCCGGATGACGGCAAGGTCGAGCCCCAGGTCACGCAGGGTGCGCACCAGATCCAGACGCGCCAGTGCGCGGATGTCATAGAGACGGTAGCCAGCCGGGCTGCGGTCCGTCGGCGGCACGATCCCGGTGTCGGAGTAGAACCGAATGGTCTTGACCGTCAGCCCGGTCCGCCGGGCCAGGGCCCCGATCGTGAAGAGCGTGTCGCCGTCCATGCCTGCACCTTCGCGCCTCCCCCTACGGGAGACTCAAGCCCGGTCCCCCAGACCTCAGCCGTCGATGTCGAGCGCCGTCCCGTACAGCCGGTCCACGTGCAGCCGGACGACCACCCGGCGTTCGGCCACCAACTGCTCCAGGAACGCGCCTTCGTCCTCCGGCCTGGCCTCCTCGGGGATGATCCCGAGCAGCTCCCGCCCGACCTCGTCGCCGGGGACCGTCGTGGCGTCGGACACCTCGGCCTCGCCCTCCGCGACGGCGAACGACCACACGTCACCGCCCTGCACATGCAGCGCCGCGCGCGGATCGTGGCGCAGCTGCCTGACCTTGACACGGTCGGCCGTCGTCGAGAACCGCACGATCCGGGCCTCGGCGTCCCAGCTGTAGACCATGGTGGTCAGATGGGGCCGGCCGTTGCGCTTGACGGTGGCGAGAGTGCCGAACTGCTGCTTGCCGAGCAGGTCGGAGAGGGCTTCGTCGGACAGCGGGCGGGGTGCCGGACCTTGAGTCATGACCAGGTCAACTTCGCCGCCCGCGCGGATATTTCACGTCCGGCGCCCCACCGCCGTTAGTGTGGCTCGGCATGGGGGCAGGCGTGGGCGTGGACGTGGGGAACGGGATGGTGGTCGTTCCGCCGGGGCGGGTGACGCTGTCCGACCGGCGGACGCAGCGGAGTTGGGCGGTCGACGTCGCGTCGTTCCGGATGTCGGCGTTCCCCGTCACTCAGGCCTGGTACGCCCAGGTCACCGGCGAGCGGCCGAGTGCCGCTCGTGGCGAACGGCTGCCCGTGGAGGGCGTGTCGTGGTGGGACGCGGTCCGGTTCTGCAACGCGCTGTCCCGGGCGGAGGGACTGACGCCGGTGTATCGCCTGTGCGATGACTCCGAGTCGGTCGGCCGGGACGCCTCCGGTGACGGGTACCGGCTGCCGACCGAGGCCGAGTGGGAGCACGCCTGCCGGGCCGGCGGCAGCGGGCCGCGGTACGGGCGGCTCGACGACATCGCCTGGTATCGCGGCACCTCCGAGGAGCGGATCCGTCCCGTGGGCGGCAAGCAGCCCAACGCGTGGGGCCTCTACGACATGCTGGGCAATGTCTGGGAGTGGTGCTGGGACGTCTACGACGCCGAGGTCTACGGCACCTACCGGGTGCTGCGGGGCGGCGGCTGGGCCGACGAGCACTGGAGTTGCCGTGCCTCCGTACGGCGCCGCAGCCATCCGACGTTCCGGATCGACGACGTGGGATTCCGCGTGGCGCGCCCGCAGTGAACGCGTCCCGGTCGCTCTAGCCTTCCAGCCCCGTACCCTCCAGCGCCGCCGCCTTCCGGCGGCCGCGGCCACGGCCGTTGCCGACCTGCGTCCGTACCGCTCCCATGCTCGCCGCGATGACGAGGGCGATCGCGGCGGCCTCCAGGGCGGTGAGGGTCTGGTCGAGGAGGAGGAAGCCGGCCGTCGCCGCGATGGCCGGTTCCAGGCTCATGAGGATCGCGAAGGTGGAGGCGGGCAGGCGGCGCAGGGCGAGGAGTTCGAGGGTGTAGGGCAGGACCGAGGAGAGCAGGGCCACCGCCGCGCCCAGGCCCAGCGTCACCGGGTCGAGCAGCTTCGTACCCGACTCGGCGATGCCCAGGGGCAGGAACAGGACCGCCCCCACCGCCATCGCCAGTGCCAGGCCGTCCGCCTGCGGGAAGCGGCGGCCCGTACGGGCGCTGAAGATGATGTAGGCCGCCCACATGGCGCCGGCCCCCAGGGCGAAGGCCGCTCCCGTGGGGTCCAGGCCGCTGAAGCCTCCTCCGCCGAGGAGGAAGACGCCGGCGAGGGCGAGTGCCGCCCAGACGACGTTGATCGCGCGGCGGGACGCCAGGACCGAGAGGGCGAGCGGGCCGAGGACCTCCAGGGTGACCGCGGGGCCCAGTGGGATGCGGGCGACGGCCTGGTAGAAGAGGCCGTTCATCGCGGCCATGGTGATACCGAAGACGACGACCGTGCCCCAGTCGGTGCGCGAGTGGCCGCGCAGCCGCGGCCGGCAGACCAGCAGCAGGACGGCCGCCGCCACGAGCAGCCGCAGCGCCACGACTCCGAGGGCGCCCGCCCTCGGCATCAGCATCACCGCCAGCGCACCGCCGAACTGCACGGAGATCCCGCCCGCGAACACCAGGCCCACCGGCCCGAGGGAGCCCAGCCGGCCCGGTCGCCCGGGCCCTGCGGCCGGTGCGCCGGCAGCGTCGGTCGTCGCGGACTGGGGCGTGGTGGCGGTGTCCGGAGTGGTCACGGGCGGTCCTGTGCTCGGCTCGGCTGCGTACTCGGTTTCGTACGTGCACCGTCGTACACGCTAGCGTGCATCACGATGTACTGCGAAGTCCATAGTAATGGACTCGGTCAGGCGTACAAACCGGTTATGCCACTGTCCCGGAAGGTTTCGGGTCGGCTCTCAGCGGCGCGCGAGGTACAGGCTCAGCGCCTTGTACAGCAGCCGGTTGAGCGGGAAGTCCCACTCGCCGAGGTACTCGACGGCCTCGCCGCCCGTGCCCACCTTGAACCGGAGCAGCCCCAGCAGGTGGCTGGACTCCTCCAGCGTGTCGGTGATGCCGCGCAGGTCGTAGACGGCGGCGCCGAGTTCATGGGCGTCCGTCATCATGCGCCACTGCACGGCGCTGCTCGGCTGGACCTCGCGCCGCCGGCTCGTGGAGGCGCCGTAGGAGTACCAGACGTGGTCGCCGACGGTCAGCATCGTCGCCGCGGCGAGCACCTCGCCGTCGTGGTACGCGAGGTAGAGCCGCATACGGTCCGGGTGCTCGGCGGTGAGCGCGCTCCACATGCGCTGGAAGTAGGGCAGCGGGCGCGGGACGAAGCGGTCGCGCTCGGCGGTCTCGGAGTACAGCTCGTGGAAGGCCTGCAGATCCTCGTAGCCGCCGCGTACGACCTTCACGCCGGCCTTCTCCGCCTTGCTGATGTTGCGCCGCCACTGCTGGTTCAGGCCGCCGCGGATGTCGTCCAGCGTCCGTCCGGCGAACGGCACCTGGAAGACGTACCGCGGTTGTCCCGCGGCGAAGCCGTCCTCGCCGCCGGGTTCGGTCTGCCGCCAGCCCATGCGGCGCAGGGTGTCCGCGACCTGGCCGGCACGCGGCTCGAACGACGTCGCCCGCACGTCCCGCAGCCGCCGGGCGGCCGGGTCCGCGATCGCCGACTTGACCGCCTCGGCGCTCCAGCGGCGCACCACGACCGGCGGGCCCATCCGCACCGCGAAGGCGCCCCGTCTCCCGAGGTGGGCGACCATCGGCTCCAGCAGACGTTCGAGGCCGGGCTCGTGCCAGTCGATGAGGGGGCCCTCGGGCAGGTACGCCAGGTACCGCGGCAGTCCGGGCAGCTTCGGCCCGGGCAGCGGGCGCAGCAGCACCAGTCCCGCGCCGACGAGCTGCCCGGACGCGTCGAACCAGCCGAGGCTCTCCGCCCGCCAGTCGGGCTTCACCTCTCCCCAGGACGGGATCTGGGTGTGGCTGGCGGAGGGGCGGGCCGCGACGAACGCGAGATGCTCGTCACGGGTGATCGGCTGGACGCGGACGCTCATGCGCGGGCTCCTTCGAGTGGCTGGTGCCGTGAGCCTAGGAGCGGCTTCGCCCCTGCCCCGGCTCAGACACTCGGGTCGGCCCGTGCCGTGGCCCGAACGCCTCAAGCGCGCGCGTGAAGGGGGCGGTCAGTGTCAGCCGTCCCCCTCCAGCGCCGCCGCCAGCACCTCCGCCAGGTGCCTGCCCCGCACGCCCGCCAGCTGCTCCAGCTGCGTGCGGCAGGAGAAGCCGTCCGCCAGGACCACCGTGCCGTCCGGGGCGTCCCGTACCGACGGCAGGAGCTGTTCCTCCGCGCACGCGGTGGACACCTCGTAGTGGCCCTTCTCGAAGCCGAAGTTTCCCGCGAGGCCGCAGCAGCCGCCGCTCAGTTCGCCGGCGAGCAGCGCGGCCCGGCGCAGCCGGCGGTCGGCCGCGTCGCCCAGCACCGCGTGCTGGTGGCAGTGGGTCTGGCCGGCCACCGGGCGGTCCACGCGCGGCGGTGTCCAGTCGGGGGCGTGGCGTTCCAGCGTCTCAGCGAAGGTGAGGACCTTGGCGGCGAGGCGGGCCGCGCGCGGGTCGTCGTGCAGCAGTTCGGGGACGTCCGTGCGCAGGGCCGCGGCACAGCTCGGCTCCAGGACCACGACCGGGGCGTCGGTCTCCAGCACCGGTTCCATCAGGTCGAGCGTGCGGCGCATGACCGCTCGGGCGCGGTCCAGCTGCCCCGTCGACACGTACGTCAGCCCGCAGCAGACGTGTCCCCGGCCCCGCAGCAGGGACAGCGGGTCGAGCGCGACCGTCCTGCCGTCGCCCACCGGCGGTTTCTCCAGACGCACGGTCGGCGGCAGCGCCACCCGCAGCCCGGCCGCCTCCAGCACGCGCACGGCGGCCTGCCCCACGGAGGGCGAGAGGTACTCGGTGAAGGTGTCGGGCCACAGGACGACCAGGTCGCCCTGCGCGGAGGTCCCTCGCGCCCTGCCCCGTTCCCACCACTGGCTGAACGTCCGGGTCGCCACCCGCGGGATCTCCCGCTCGGGGGCGATGCCGCCCAGCCGTTTCGCCGCCCGCGCGAAGAGCCGCAGCCGGGCCAGGGCGTTGACCAGCCGTGCCGTGTGCGTACGGGACACGGCACGGAGCCACACGGGCAGCCGGCCCATCGCGTGGTGCGCGGCGGGCCGGCGCCGGCCGGCGTAGTGGTGGTGGAGGAACTCCGCCTTGTAGGTGGCCATGTCCACCTCCACCGGGCAGTCCGACCGGCAGCCCTTGCAGGACAGGCACAGGTCCAGGGCGTCCCGCACCTCCGTGGAGCGCCAGCCGTCGGTCACCACCTCACCGGCGAGCATCTCGTGCAGCAGCCGGGCCCGCCCGCGCGTGGAGTGCTCCTCGGCGCCGGTCGCCCGGAAGGACGGGCACATGACGGAGGAGCCGGACACCGACGTCGTACGGCACTTGGCGACGCCCACGCAGCGCCGTACCGCCGCCGAGAAGTCACCGCCGTCCAAGGGGTAGCCGAAGGCGACGTCGACGGGCTCGCGGGGCAGGACGGAGAAGCGGAGGTCCGCGTCCAGGGGCGCGGGGCGGACCAGCATGCCGGGGTTGAGCAGGTCGTCCGGGTCCCACACGCCCTTCACCCGCTCGAACAGGCCGACCATCTCCCGCCCGTACATCCTGGGCAGCAGCTCCGCCCGCGCCTGCCCGTCCCCGTGCTCCCCGGACAGCGAACCGCCGTGCGCCACCACCAGCTCCGCGAGCTCCTCCGAGAAGCGGCGGAACCGGGCGATGCCGGGCTCCGTCAGCAGGTCGAAGTCGATGCGGACGTGGATGCAGCCGTCCCCGAAGTGCCCGTACGGCGTGCCGCGCAGCCCGTGCGCGCCGAGCAGCGCCCGGAAGTCCCGCAGATACTCCCCGAGCCGGGCGGGCGGCACCGCGCAGTCCTCCCACCCCGGCCAGGCCTCCGTCCCGTCCGGCATCCGCGTCGCCGTACCGCTCGCGTCCTCCCGGATCCGCCACAGCGCGCGCTGCCCCGCCGGGTCGGTGACCACCAGAGTGTCCACGCCGTCGGCCGCCCGCACGACCGTCTCCGCACGCGCGCGTGCCTCCTCGGCCGACTCCCCGCCGGTCTCCACGAACAGCCAGGCGCCGCCCCGCGGCAGCGCGGCCGTGGACGGCACCAGGTCCGCCGCCATGCCCTCCACCGTCAGCGGGCGCAGCGGCAGCAGCCCGGCCGCGGCCTCGGCCGCCGCGCTCTCGTCGGCGTAGCCCAGTACGGCCAGCGCACGCGCGCGTGGTGCCTCGACCAGGCCTACGACCGCCTCCGTCAGCACGCCCAGCGTGCCCTCGGAACCGCAGTAGGAGCGGGCCACGTCGGCGCCCCGCTCGGGCAGCAGGGCGTCCAGCGCGTACCCGGAGATACGGCGGGGCAGCTCCGGGAAGCCCGTGCGCAACCGGGCCAGTTCGCCGTCCACCAGCTCCCGCAGCCCGTCCGGCGCGCCCGACCAGTCCCGCCCGAGCCGCAGCCGGCGCCCGCGCGCGGTGATCACGTCCAGCTCGCGCACACTGTCCGCGGTCGTCCCCCAGGCCACCGAGTGGGAGCCGCACGAGTTGTTGCCGATCATGCCGCCGAGCGTGCACCGGCTGTGGGTGGAGGGGTCGGGCCCGAACCGCAGCCCGTGCGGGGCCGCCGCCTCCTGGAGCCGGTCGAGCACCAGCCCCGGCTGCACGACGGCCGTACGCGCCTCGGGATCCAGCGACACGAGACGGTTCATGTAACGCGTGAAGTCCAGCACCACCCCCGTACCGGTCGCCTGTCCGGCGATCGACGTGCCCCCGCCCCGCGCCACCACCGGCACGCCGTGGGACCGGCACACCTCCAGCACGCCGGCCACGTCGTCGGCGTCGCGCGGGGCGACGACGCCGAACGGGACCCGGCGGTAGTTCGAGGCGTCCATCGTGACCAGTGCCCGGGAGGTGACGTCGAAGCCCACATCGCCCCGGACGACCTTGCGCAGCTCGGCCTCAAGATCCGTCATACGTCCAGCAAACCAGTCTCACGTCGACACGAACCCCGTCTCACCCGACGGAACACGTTTCGCCCAGGTTTCCTCACCGGCTAACCTCCAGAGCGTGGCTGAGATCCAGATTCCTGCTGACATCAAGCCCGCCGACGGTCGATTCGGCGCGGGCCCCTCCAAGGTGCGGGTGGAGGCGCTGGACGCCCTGGCCGCCACCGGCACGTCCCTGCTCGGCACCTCCCACCGCCAGGCCCCCGTCAAGAACCTGGTCGGCAAGGTGCGCGAGGGCATCCGTGAGCTGTTCCAGCTCCCCGACGGGTACGAGGTGATCCTCGGCAACGGCGGCTCCACCGCGTTCTGGGACATCGCGACGCACGGCCTGATCGAGAACAAGTCGCAGCACCTCAGCTTCGGCGAGTTCTCCTCCAAGTTCGCCAAGGCCGCCAAGCTCGCGCCCTGGCTGGCCGAGCCGGACGTCATCTCCAGTGAGCCGGGTACGCACCCCGAGCCGGTCGCCGAGGCGGGCGTCGACGTCTACGCCTTCACCCACAACGAGACCTCCACCGGTGTCGCCATGCCGATCAAGCGCGTGGCCGGCGCGGACGAGGGCGCCCTGGTGCTCGTCGACGCCACCTCCGGTGCCGGCGGCCTCCCCGTCGACATCGCCGAGACGGACGTCTACTACTTCGCCCCGCAGAAGTCCTTCGCCTCCGACGGCGGCCTGTGGATCGGCGTCTTCTCCCCGGCCGCGATCGAGCGCGCCGAGCGCGTCCACGCCTCCGGCCGGCACGTCCCGGAGTTCTTCTCGCTGCCGACGGCGATCGACAACTCCCGCAAGAACCAGACGTACAACACCCCGGCCCTCGCCACGCTGTTCCTCCTCAACGAGCAGCTGGAGTGGATCAACGGCCAGGGCGGCCTGGACTGGTCGGTCCGCCGCACCGCCACCTCCGCGCGGACGCTGTACGGCTGGGCCGAGGACGTCAAGTTCGCGAACCCGTTCGTCACCGACCCGGCCAAGCGCTCCCAGGTCATCGGCACGATCGACTTCACGGACGAGGTGGACGCCGCCGCCGTCGCCAAGGTCCTGCGCGCCAACGGCATCGTCGACACCGAGCCCTACCGCAAGCTCGGCCGCAACCAGCTGCGCGTCGCGATGTTCCCGGCGATCGACCCGGCGGACGTCGAGGCCCTGACGAAGTGCGTCGACTACGTGATCGAGAAGCTCTGATCTTCTCCCGCAGACGATGAGGGGCGCCCGGTGTGTACCGGACGCCCCTCACGTCGTGTCAGGCGATGCTCACGCGAGCGCGCTCAGACCCCGGACCCCAGGATCCCGCGCAGGGTGTCGCCGACCGTCGCGACGGCCGACTGGCCCGTGCTCGGCGTCTTGCCCGCCGTGGCCTGCGGCTTCGGGTCGGGCAGCTTCTTGCAGACCGCGTCGGCCACGCCGCTGCCGTGCGGCACCTTGCCGTTGGTGAGGTACGTCGCCAGGTACTTGTCGAGGCAGGCGTTGCCGCTCAGCGAGATGCCGTGGTTGCCGCCGCCCTGCTCCACGACCAGGCTGGAGCCCTTCAGCAGCCGGTGCATGGTGACACCGCCCTGGTACGGGGTGGCCGCGTCGTCCGTCGCCTGGAACAGCAGCACCGGCGGGAGCTTGGTGTTGCTCACGTTCACCGGCTTCAGCGACTTCGTCGGCCAGAACGCGCACGGCGCGTTGTACCAGGCGTTGTTCCAGGCCATGAACGGCGCCTTCTCGTACACCGCCCAGTTGTCCTTGCGCCACTGCTTCCAGTCGCGCGGCCAGGACGCGTCACGGCACTGCACCGAGGTGTAGACGCTGTAGCCGTTGTCGCCGGAGGCGTCGATGGCGGCGATGTTGTCGTACGCCTTCACCAGCGCGGCGGTGTCCTTCTTGTTGACGTACGCCGCGAACGTCTGGGCGAGGGTGGGCCAGTAGGCGTTGTTGTAGCCGCCGGGTATGAAGATGTCCTCCAGTTCGGAGGCGCCCACCTTGCCGCCCGCCGGCTTCTTGGCCAGGGCCGCCCGCATGGCGTACCACTTGGCCTCGACCTTCTTCGGGTCGGTGCCGAGCTTGTACGTGGAGTCGTACTTGGCGATCCACGCCATGAGCGCCTTGTGGCGCTTGTCGAAGGCGTAGTCCTGCTGGATGTTGTCGTCGTACCAGACCCCGGTCGGGTCGACGATCGAGTCCAGCACCAGGCGCCGCACCCGCTCGGGGAACAGCTTGGCGTAGACCGAGCCGAGGTAGGTACCGTACGAGTAGCCGAAGTAGTTGATCTTCTTGGCGCCGAGGGCCTTGCGGATCGAGTCCATGTCCTTCACGGCGCTGACCGTGTTGATGTACGGCAGGACGTCCGCGTACTTCTTGCCGCAGGCCTGGGCGAAGGACTTGGCGCGGTCGAGGTTGGCCTTCTCCAGCGCGGGCGTGCTGGGCACGGAGTCGGGGCGCACCGGGTCGAAGTGGCCCGGCTTGCAGTCCAGGGCGGGCTGGCTCTTGCCCACTCCGCGCGGGTCGAAGCCGACGACGTCGTACTGGGCGGCGACCTCCTTCGGCAGCGACGACGCGACGAAACCGGCCAGCGACAGGCCACTGCCGCCGGGGCCGCCGGGGTTGACCAGCAGCGGTCCCTGGTACGTCTTGGCGGTGTGCGGCACGCGCGACAGCGCCAGCGTGATCTGCTTCCCCTGCGGCTTCGCGTAGTCGAGGGGCACCTTCACCGACGCGCACTGGAGCGTCGGGTAGTCCTCCGTACCGCACTTCTTCCAAGTGACCTTCGCGGCCTGGGCGGTGTTCGCGGAGTGCGGCGCGCTGGCGCTGGCGGGGACGGCGGTGAGCGTCCCGGCCAGGACGACGGTCGCGCCGCACAGGACGGCTGCGCTTCTTCTCATGGAGTTCTCTCAGAGACGGTGAGGGGGGTCAGGACCGCGTGTCACGCGGTCCGTGCCGCATCGTTTCGGAAGAGCACGCCATGCAAGTACTTATTCGACCAAGACTTGACCGAATCGAGTCATCCTCGGCGCCCAAACCCCCTTAGAACAGAGGTTGTTGGACTATCGCGAACTACCCACAGGAAGAGCGCAGCCGTGATGAGAGGGGCGCCCGGAACACCCAAGCGCCCCTGGCAGGTCAGCCCATGAAGGGCGGGAGGAGGCCTGTGCTCTGGTCCTGCCCTCCCTCCGCCACCTGGCCGTCGCACCGGGTCTCCGTCGTGGTGTTCTGGGGTCCGAACAGGACGGTCCAGACGACCCCTTCGATCCCCTGCCGCTCAGTGCGGGACGTGTAGCACGAAGAACTCTGGCCATCTTTGCGGTCCGGCGGCGCAGCCGAGTCGGCCGCCACGGGCGCGGCGGAGGTCAGGGCTGCTGCGAGGACGATGACAGCCGCACCGGCCGAGTGGGCGAGGGATCGGGGCATACAGTGCAATCGCGGAGTTTTCATGATCACACATTGAGCGGAAAAGCGCCCGGGAGGAAGGCTGACGGCCCTTCGGCCCGGCAACTCAACCCGATTGTGCGAACCACCGGGGAGGCTCGGGCAGGCGGGCGCGGAAAAGGACCACGTCAGAACGGTCAGGGGCCCCGGTGAACCCGATGAGCCATTAGGCGTAGCGGGCCGCGGCAGGGAAGCTCACGTCCGGCGGGTGGAGGGCTGCGGAGGCAGCATCACGTCTCCACTGCGCTTGAGCCGCTGCCAGGGCAGCCGGTAGCCGTTGATCGCGGTCAGGCAGGCCTGGACCAGGACCAGATACATCACCTGGCGGTAGACGACCTGCTGGAGAGGAAGCGCCCACAGCGGCCGGAGCCTCTCGCCGTCGAGATGGAAGGCGTACACGGCGCAGACGGCCTGCACCGCCAGCACGCCGCTCCAGGCCAGCGCGGTGGTGCGCGGGTTCCCGAACACCAGGCCGTAGACGGCCAGTATGTCGATCAGCGGGGCGAGCAGCGGGGTGAAGATCTGGAAGACGGCAAGCAAGGGCAGACCGAGGCGGCCGAAGTGGCCTCCGTGGCCACGCTCGAACAGCGCGTGCCGGTGCTTCCACGTGGCCTGCATCGTGCCGTAGCTCCATCGGTAGCGCTGGCGCCACAGCTGCCGCAACGAGGACGGTGCCTCGGTCCAGGCGAGTGCGTCCGGCGCGTAGCGGACCTCCCACCCGGCCCGGTGCAGGGCCATGGTGATGTCGGTGTCCTCCGCGAGGGTGTCCGCACTCATCATTCCGGCGTCCCGCAGGGCCTCGGCGCGGAATGCCCCCGCGGCACCGGGGATGGTGGGCAGGCAGCGCAGCAGGTCGTACATGCGGCGGTCGAGATTGAAGCCCATGACGTACTCGATGTGCTGCCACCGGCCGAGCAGCCGCCGGCGGTTGCCGACCTTGGCGTTGCCCGCGACGGCACCGACGCTGGGGTCGGCGAACGGCTGGACGAGGCGGCCGACGGTCGAGGGGGCGAAGACGGTGTCGGCGTCCAGCATGACGACGATGTCGTGGGAGGCCCGCAGGACGCCGGTGTTGAGGGCGGAGGGTTTGCCGCCGTTGGGCCGGCGGATGACGGTGACGTTCGCGAGGGCGAGTGACTGCGCGATGTCGGCGGTGCCGTCGCGGGACCCGTCGTCCACGACGATGATCTCGACGGGATGGTCGCTCGCGGCGAGGGAGCGGAGCGTCTTGGCGATGCACAGCTCCTCGTTGTAGGCGGGTACGACGACGCTGACGGGCCGAGTGACGGGCCCGTGCCGGCCGCTGTCGGGGCGCCGTTGACGGCGGGCGTGGTGACGGGCCAGGACGAGCAGCAGCACACAGCGTGCGAGGACGAGCGAACCGACCACCAGCAGCAGTACGCTGACGGCCGACACCGCCGCCCCCGACACGGTCACGGCGGCCACGAAGATGCGGCCGCTCCACCGGTCCGCCGTGTCGACGGGGCTGGTGAAACTGTCGGTGCCGACGAGATCGGCAAGGGTGGTGAAGCGATAGCCCTGGGCCTTCAGCCGGGGAATCAGGGTCCTGAGGGCTTCGACCGTCTGTGATCTGTCCCCTCCCGCGTCGTGCAGGAGGACGACCGCGCCCCTGCCCGGCACTTTCGGGATGGCCGCGTCGGCGATCGCCCGGGCGCCCGGCCGCCGCCAGTCGTTGGTGTCCTGGTCGATGAACGCCAGGACGTAGCCCTTCTCCCCCAGCCGCCGCGCCACGGACCACGCCGAGTCGTCGAGGGCGGAGGGGACCGAGGAGTAGGGCATCCGCATCAGTGACGTGTTGATGCCCGCGGCCCCCGCGAGGGCGAGTTGGGTCAGCGCCAGCTCACGGTCGACGGCGCTCGCGGACCGGGTGGCCAGGTCCGGGTGGGAGAAGGTGTGCACGCCGATCTCGTGGCCGGAGCGGACCACACGGCGCAGGACTCCCGGGTGCCGGGCGGTCTGCTGCCCGGTGACGAAGAAGGTGCCGGGCGTGCGGTAGTGGTCGAGAACGGCCCGTATGCGGGGCGTCCAGGTGGGGTCCGGGCCGTCGTCGAAGGTCAGGACGACGGTCTTGTCCGGCGTGCGGTACGTCCGCTGGTGATCGCCGGTGATGTCGACGACCGGACCGCCGCCGGTGATCCTGCGGGGGACGCCGGTGGCCGGTGGTCCGCCGCGCCCTTCCTGGTCACCGGCGAAGCCCCTGGTGGTGTACCCCTCGACGAGGAGGACCGAGGCGACGAAGGCCAGCAGGACGAGGGGAACGACGATGCGGAAGCGGTGCCGCGGCGACAGGGGTGCGCGCGTCCGCCGCGGGCCGGACGGCCTCGCGGAGCGGCCGGGTGACCGGTCGGGGCGCCGCCGCATCAGGGAGCCTCGGCCACCGATGGGTCGGAGGGCGGGGGCTCGCCCACGGCACCGGGCGGTGCCGGGGGAACGGTCGCCGGCCCTGTGGGCTGGGGCGTGGGTGGCGGCGCCGGGGGCTCGGGGACCGGTGAGGCGGGTGGCGGCGTGGGCGCTGGAGGCGCGGGGGCCGGTGGGGCACTGGTCTGCGGAGCAGGTGCGGGCGGGGGCGGCGGCGAGGCGGGAGTGCTGCCCGTGCCGGGTGCAGGGGCGGGAGCGGGAGGATCATCGGGGGGCGTGGGCTGCGTCGGCGAGGGTGGCGCTGTCGTTGGTGCCTCTGGTTCTGGTGTGTCAGGAGGGGCCGATGCGCTGGGCGGTGGGTTCCCGGGCACAAGGGGCGGAGCAAGGGAAGGGCCGGGCGCGGTGAACTGCGGTATGAGCAGGGTGCTCGGGCCGGCCGCGGCCGAAGGACCGGCTGCGGCCGGAGGGCCGTCCGGCGGCGCCAGGGGGGTCCGGCCCGGGGCGCGGGGTTCCGGTGCGGCAGGCGCCGCTATGTCACCGGGCAGGATCGCCTCCGGCGCGAAGGGCGTTGCTCCCATCAGGCTCAGCCCCAGCACCGCCATGTAGCTGGCTGCGCAGGCGGCCAGCCCGTAGCCCGCGCGCCGCAGATTCCGGGCACGCCGACCGGAGGCGTCGACGAACACGGGAAGGCTCGGATCACTCGGCGATTCCTGACCTGTTTGTCCGCTCTTGGCACGGTAAAGCACCATAAGGCTCAGCGTACGCCGCCGCCGGGCGGGCCAGTACGGAATCCTCCGCACCAGAAGAAGGGCACTCCCGGCGAACGGCCCGGTCAGGTACATGGCCAGGTACGCGTGTGATCCGGGGGCGCCCGGCGAGCACCGAGCGTCCCCGTCACACCGGCGTCAGGTCGCCGCGCAGGTCACGCTCGGCACAGTCCCGCCCCCGGGAGTACCTCCGAGGCCGAAGCTCGCCGAACCTTCCACCGGCACGCTTCCGTTGTGCGCGGCGTTCACAGCCGTCACGCCGGTCCCGCTCTGCGTGTACGACGCGTTCCACATGCTGGTGACCTTCTCCGCACCGCTCCATGCCCACGTGACCTTCCAGGACTTCAGCGGCGTGGTGCCCTTGTTGGTCACCTTCACCTCGGCGTTGAAGCCGCCGCCCCAGTCGCTGCTCACCGTGTAGGCGGCGGTGCAGGCAGCCGTGCCACCGGGGTCACCCGGCCCGCCGGGATCCGGCCCGGAACCGCCGCCCTCGAACCCCGGCGCCTTGATCGCCTTGAGGTACCCGTCCTTCACGGTGTCCACCGTCTGCCAGTCGTCCTTCAGGATCCCGCCCGTGTCGCCGGAGTTGGGGTTCCAGGACCAGAACGTCCAGTGGAAGCTGTCGGCGCCGTGCTCCGACGTCGAACGCAGGTACGTCACCAGCGCGGACAGCCACTTCTGGTCCACCGCCGGCTGGAGCGTCGTACCGAACTCGCCGAGCCACACCGGCGCGATGTTCTGCTTGAAGACGTAGCCCCAGTACTTGTCCCAGATCCCCGTCATGTTGGCGGGGAAGGACGGGTCGCTGAACCACGACTGCTGGGCCACCGACGTGGCGTAGTCGTGGGCCGAGTACACCAGCCGGTTCGGGACGTCCAGCTGGACCGGGTACTGGGCGACGCCCATGAGGTTGCCGCCCCACCAGCCGTTGACGCCGTTGTACGACTGCACGCCCTCGACCATGATCAGCAGCTCGGGGTTGACCGACAGCACGGCGTTGCCCGCGCGCTGGGCGGCCAGCCGCCAGTCCCGGGCCGTATCGCCGCAGCCCCAGCAGGCGGGGTCGTGGGGCTCGTTGTGCAGGTCGATGCCGACGACGGTGGAGTTGCCCTTGTAGCGCGTCGCCAGGGTCTTGAGGTTGGCGATCCAGGTCGACTCGGGGACCGACGCCGTGTACCAGAGCGCCGACTGGCCCGCCGCGTCCGGGCGGTGCCGGTCGAGGACGATCTTGAGTCCGGCCTGTCCGGCGTACGCCACGATCCGGTCCAGGACCTGGAGCGACGTCAGGCCGCGCAGGTCGGTGTTCCTGCCGTCGTGGTTGATGCTGCCGGGCATGGTGCCGGGCTTGAGGATGTCGTCGCTGTAGGGCATCCGGATGGTGTTGTAGCCCAGCGACTTCATCTGGTCGATCATGCTCTTGTAGTCGCGGGTCCACAGGCCGTGGACGACGTGGATGTCGGTCTCGAAGCCGAACCAGTTGACGCCGGCGATGCGGACCGGCTGCCCGGCCGCGTCCAGGATCTGCCGGCCGCTGGTGTGCCAGTATCCGGCGCCGGCCTGCGCGTCGACGTCGGCGTGCGCCGACTGGGTACCGGCCAGGGGTAACAGGAGCGCCGCGGCGACGCACAGCGCTCTTCGCAGAGTGCGGAACATGGCTGCTTCCTCTCGGGGGAGGCGCGGCCCCGGAACAGCGATGGGAGCGCTCCCATATGCGCCGCGCACCTCCCAGGAAACTGACGCACCATGAGCACGTCAACCCTCCGGGAGGTGCGCGTTCCGCTCGCCGACGGCGCTAGCGGCTCAGCTTCCTGAACCGGCGTACCGCCAGCGGCAGGAAGATCAGCGTCAGGATCACCGGCCACACCCCGGCCATCAGCAGCGCGTGCTGTTCGACCCAGGTGTCGCCGCCGACCGGCGTGCCGAACAGCTCCCGGGCCGCCGCCGCCGTGGAGGAGATCGGGTTCCAGACCGCCACCCAGCCCAGCCAGTCGGGCATGAGCTGCGGCGCGACGAAGATGCTGGAGATCATCGTCAGCGGGAAGGCGACCGCGAACAGGCCGCCCGCCGCCTCCGGGTTGGGCACGAGCAGACCGAGCCACACCCCGATCCAGATGAGCGCGAACCGCAGCCACAGCAGCAGCCCGAACGCGCCCAGGAAGCCGAGGCCCCCGTCCGGCCGCCAGCCCATGGCGAGCGCGGTGAGCATCATGATCGCCAACTCGGCGCAGGCGACGAGCAGATCGGTGACGCCGCGCCCGGCCACCACGGCGGAGGACGCCATCGGCATGGAGCGGAAGCGGTCGATGACGCCCTTGGTGGAGTCGTAGACCACGAGGGTCGCCGTGTTGATGAAGCCGAACGCCATGGTCATCGCGAACATGCCCGGCATCAGGTAGTCGTTGTAGTCCCCGCCGCCCGGCACCTTCATGGCGCTGCCGAAGACATAGCCGTAGAGCAGCACGGAGAGGATCGGGAAGCCCAGCTGCCAGGCGATGTTGACGGGCTGGCGCTGGTAGTGGGTCAGGCCGCGGCGGACGATGTTCCAGCAGTCGGCGAGCAGCCAGTAGGTGCGGCCGCGCGTGCCGGGCGAGCTCAGGTCGATGGCACTCACGCCGCGGCCTCCTTCTCGGTCCGGTGTCCGGTCAGGCGCAGGAACACGTCGTCGAGGCTGGGCCTGCGCAGCCCGATGTCCTCGACGCGGACACCCTCGTCCTGGAGGGTCCGCGCCACTTCGGTGAGTGCCGTGACCCGGTCGGTGACCGGGGCGTGCACCCGCAACTCGGTCTCGTCCGCCTCGGGTTCGCCGTCCGCGACCCGGGCGACCACCTTCACCACCCGCGGGATCTCGGCCCGCTCGGCGACCACGACCTCGATACGGTCACCGCCGACCAGGCTCTTCAGCCCGTCCGGGGTGTCGTCGGCGATGGCCCGCCCCTGGTCGATGACGGTGATGCGGGAGGCGAGCTTGTCGGCCTCCTCCAGGTACTGCGTGGTGAGCAGCACGGTCGTGCCGCCGGCCACCAACGCCCTTACGGACTCCCAGACCTCCCCGCGGCTGCGGGGGTCGAGGCCGGTCGTCGGCTCGTCGAGGAAGAGGACGGCCGGGGCCAGGATCATCGACGCGGCGAGGTCGAGGCGGCGCCGCATGCCGCCGCTGTACTTGCCGACGCCCCGGTCGGCGGCGTCGGCCAGGTCGAACTGTTCCAGCAGTTCGGTCGCCCGGAGCCTGGCCCGCTTGCCGCCGAGGTGGAACAGCCGGCCGAACATCTCCAGGTTCTGCCGGCCGGTGAGCACCTCGTCCACCGCCGCGTACTGACCGGTGAGCCCGATCCGGGCCCGCACCTCGCGCGGCTGCCGGGCCACGTCGAGACCGGCGACCGTCGCCCTGCCCCCGTCCAGCCGGATCAGCGTGGACAGGATGCGGACGGCGGTGGTCTTGCCCGCCCCGTTCGGCCCGAGCAGGCCGTGCACCGTGCCCTCGCGCACCGCCAGGTCGAAACCGTCGAGTGCGCGTTTCTCGCCGTACCTCTTCTCCAGCGCCTCGGCCCGCACCGCGTATCCGTCCATGTCCGCCCCTCCCCTTCGCTCGTGCCCTGCGTCGGCACTAACTGGGTACAGCGTACCCGATTACGCGTACGCCGTACCCAGTTTTTTGCGGGGGACCTAAGCTGGGCTCCATGGAAAGCGGCACGAGCGGTACAAGCGGTACAGGCGGCAAGCGCAGTACTGGCCGTACCGGCAGCACAGGCGGTACGGAGACCAGTGGCAGCGGCGATATCGCCCGCACCCTCGAACTGCTGTGGGACACGGGCCGGCGTCCCAGCCGCGGCCCGAAGCCGACCCTGACCCTGGACCGGATCGTGGAAGCGGCCGTCCAGGTCGCGGACACGGAAGGTCTGGAAGGGCTCTCCATGCGCCGCGTCGCCGCCGAACTCGGCACCGGCACCATGTCGCTCTACCGGTACGTCCCCGGCAAGGGCGAGCTGCTCGACCTGATGCTGGACCGGGTCCAGCGCCCCTCGGAGAACCCGGCCGACCTGGGCGACGGCGGCTGGCGCGCCGCCCTGGAGGCCATGGCCCGCGAGACCCTCGCCCTCTACCGCCGCCATCCCTGGCTGCTCCAGGTCAACCAGTCCCGCCCGATCCTCGGCCCGAGCGCCCTGGACGGCATGGAGAAGGTCCTCACCCTGATCCGCCCGATGGGGCTGACCGACCCCGAACTGGTCTCCGCGATCATCATGATCGACGGGTACGTCGTCGGGGCCGCGCGCACGCAGCTCTACCAGCAGGAGGCGGAGCGCCGGACGGGCCTGACGGACACGGAGTTCTGGCAGGCACAGGTGCCGGTGCTGGAGAAGGTCCTGGCCTCGGGCCGCTACCCGGTGATGGCGTCACTCTCCGAGGACACGTTCGGGCCCGACTTCGACCACTTCGGGTTCGGACTCCAGCGGATCCTGGACGGGTTGGAAGTACTCGTGGCGCAACGCCGGGGCGAGTCGGCCTCGTGAGCCGCCGCCTCCGGCAGGCCCTACCTGCGCCGCCTCAGCCCGCGCAGACCGAGCAGGGCGGCGCAGGCCACAGCCACGGCGATGGCGCCGGTCTTGAGATTGCCGCTGAGCCCGTCACCGCTGCCACCGCCGTCGCCGCGCGCGGACGAACTCCCTCCCGCGGACGGCGATCCTGAGCCACCGGGCGCGTCCTGCCCCTCCACCGAGCTGTCGGCCCCCTCGGCGCCGTACATGAGCCGCGTCCCGTCGGCGGTGTAGGTGACGGACTCCCCCTGCCCGAGGAACGGCACGCCGAGCCGCTGCTTCCGCTTGATCTTCCCGTCGTTCCAGTCGTACGCGATCGCGCCGAAGTAGCTGCGTACGACGAGGTGCCGGCCGTCCGGGGAGAGCGTGGCGTCGGTGGCCTCCAGGTCGGGCACGGCCGCGACGGGCCGGAAGACGTTCGTGCCCGAGGCGGAGAGCTCGGCGGGCCCCTCGTACAGGTGCCCGCCCTTCTCGTTCTTGTCGACGATGTAGACGCGGCCGGTCTTCGGGTGCACGACGAGGGACTCGGCGTCGCGGGCCCCGTCGGAGTACTTCACGACGTACTGCGTGGCCCGGATCGTCTGGTCCTTCAGCGTCTTCGGCTCGGGCAGTTCGTAGATCCACACGTGGGGCCAGCTGCCGCCGAGGTTGTCGCCGATGTCGCCGACGTAGATCCGGTTGCCCGGACCGATGGAGATGGCCTCGACGTCCCGGGGCGTGCCGACGCCGGTGAGGGTGAGGCGCGCGACGGTCTCGCCCGTCCTGCTGTCGACGGCGTAGAGGTAGGGACCGTCGTCGCTGTCGTTGTGCGTCCAGTAGATGCCGGGGTGGAGGCGGGAAGCGACCAGACCGCTGGACTCGGTGATGCGCGGGTCCTTGATCGTGAAGTCCTCGTCGCCGTCGGCGGCGGAGGCGGGCACGGCGAAGGCGCCCACGAGCAGGGCCGCGGCGAGGATGGCGAACGGTCGGCGCATGCCCTTAAGCCTGCCATCCCGCTGCGCGGTTCATCGCCGGTAACGGATCACGGGACCGTGTTCTGGTTGCTTCGTGAGGTTGTCGCCGCCAGGGTGGTGACGAGGCTGCCTGACATGATCACTGAGTTGGTCGCCGCGACGATGCCGTTCACGGTGAGCCGTCAGGGCACCTTCCAGCTCGGTGGACAGGTCGTCGATCCCGGCACGGCTTGCGCCCGCTCGATGAAATCCAGATGGCGAACCACGGTTGAATGGTTGTCAGGGGTGGTGGCAGAAGGCTTCGAGGTTGAGCCTCGTCCGGGCGGGCGGTGGGGTCACTGCTGGTGGGTGGCGGCGGTCTTGGGCAGGGCGAGCATCGCGACGGCGGCCAGGACGTAGGTGGCGACCTGCCAGGGCATCACCTGAGCGAGGGCGTGGCCGAACAGCGGCTCTGGTGCGCCGGACGCCGCCCCAGCGGCCGGGATGAGGGCGTTGAAGAAGACGGTGCCGAGGACGGCGACACCGGCGGCGCCGCCGATCTGGTTCACCGTCGACAGGACCCCGCCGGCCGCGCCGGCGTGGCGGCCGGGCACACCGGCGAGGACGACGTTGACCAGGATCGGTGCACCCAGTCCCAGGCCGAGGCCACCGAGGAACATGGCGCCGGCCAGGGGCCAGTAGCCCGGGGCCGTGGCGCCGTCGCGGACCAGCCAGCACAGCAGCCCCTGGGAAGCGGCCAGGGTCAGGGCGCCAGTGACGACGAGGGCGCGGCCGGCCTGCGCAGCGAGGGCGACCCCGGCGCCAGAGGTGATCATCGACCCGATCGCGTACGGCAGGATCACCAGGCCGGTGTCCCACGCGGAGCGGCCGGTGCCGGCCTGCAGGTAGATCGACAGGACCAGGAAGAACGAGGCCAGGCCGCCGAAGAACAGCACCGACGCCACCAGGCCCGCGTTGAACGGCCGGATCGACAGCAGGGCCGGGTCCAGCACGGGCTGACCGCCCCGACGGGTCAGGGCCCGCTCGTAGGCCAGGAACACCGCCAGGAGCAGCAGCCCGATCGCGAGCAGGGCCCACCCGAACGCCGGCCACCCCCAGTCCCGACCCTGCACGAGCGGCAGCAGCACCAGGAGCACCGCAACCGCGACCAGCACAGCCCCGGCCACGTCCAGACGGGCGCGCACCGGCGCGAGGGACTCAGGAAGCACCCGGACACCCAGCGCGAGGGCGAGGACGGCGACGGGGACGTTGATCCAGAAAATCGTGCGCCACCCCAGACCCCACAGGTCCGCGTCGATGAGCGCTCCGCCCAGCAGCGGCCCGGCGACCGACGCCAGACCCTGGACGGCCCCGTACGCACCGAAGGCCTTGGCCATCGCGGCCGGCTCGAACGACGACCGGATGATGCCGAAGACCTGCGGGACCATGAACCCGCCGGCCAGGCCCTGCACCGCCCGGACCGCGATCAGGACCCCTGCCGAGGGGGCCAGAGCGCACGCTGCGGACGCGACTGCGAAGCACGCCAGGGAAACGAGGAAGACCTTGCGGCGGCCGTAGGCGTCGCCGACTCGCCCCCCAGTGATCAGGCCGGACCCGAGCGCGAGCGTGTAGGCCGCGAGCATCCACTGCAGTTGCGCCTGGGAGGCGTGCAGGTCGGCGGCGATGTCCGGGGCGGCGACGGTGACGATTGTGACGTCGAGCAGGTCCATGAACGTGGCGAACAGCATGACGAGCAGCGCGAGGGATGCCCGGCGGCCGGCCACTGGTGCTTCCTGCGCGGGGGTGCTGGAGGAGTGAGCCATGCCCGCACCGTGTCACCGGTAGCGGCCACGGAATGACCGCTACCAGTGCCAGACTGTCTTTCGTGGCTGACACGTCTGCGCGGATCTTGCGCCTGCTGTCCCTGCTCGAGGCGCGCATCGCATGGTCTGGGCCCGAACTCGCCGATCGACTCGGCGTCTCGTCGCGGACCCTGCGCCGTGACATCGACACCCTCCGCGAGCTCGGATACCCCGTCGACGCGGTCAAGGGCCCTGGCGGCGGATACCGGCTCGGAGTGGGCGGGAAGTTGCCGCCGTTGGTCCTCGACGACGACCAAGCCGTCGCTATCGCCCTCGCGCTGCAGACCGCACCTGCGGCCGTCACCGGCATCGACGACGCTGTCACCCGCGCGCTGACCACCCTGCGCCAGGTCATGCCCGCCCGCCTACGGGCCGCCAGCGAGGCCTTCGAGGTCACGAGCCTGCGCAACTACTGGGAGTTCTCCGCTCCGCCGATCGACGTGGCAACCCTGCAAACCGTCGGGTCGGCCATCCGCACCCGCCACGTCCTGCGATTCGACTACACCACACCCGACGGCCACGTCCCCGCGCCCGGCGAGCCCGAATTCCAGCCTCCCCTCGAGGTCGAGCCACACCACCTCGTCGTCTGGGCCGGGCGCTGGTACCTCATCGCCCGCGACCACGCCCACCGCACGTGGCACACCTACCGGGTCGACCGCATCCGCCCACGAACCCCCGCCGGAGCTGCCTTCACACCCCAGCCACTGACACGCGACGACCTCACTCGCCTTGTCGTCCAGAATCCCGACCGAGGAGACACCCCCGGCCAGTGGCAGTGCGTCGGCACCGCCACCCTCGCCCTGCCTGCGGATGTCGTAGCTCGCTGGGCCCCCGGAGGGTCCGTCGTTGAGGCCATCGACTCCGGTCGGTGCCGCCTGACCATCGGCGGCTGGTCCTGGGCCGGCATCGCGGGCCTGCTCATCACCTTCGACACCACACTCGACGACATCGGCCCACCAGCACTGGCCGACGCCTTCCGGAACATCCGGCACCGGCTGGTGGGTGTCAGATAACGGCTGCTCGATCAACGTCCCCGGTCAGTGCGGCTGGACGAACTCCTTCTGAAGCAGCCGGAGGCCGAATGACCGGCAACCCTCACAACGCGTGGTCCGACTCACACCCCGTCCGGCCGTCTGATCGTTCATGATGAGCGGATGCTCAGGTTCATGCCCGTCGGTGACTCCATGACGATCGGGAGCTCGGGCGAACACACGTGGCGCTACCGGATGTGGCAGCACCTGTGCCGTTCCTACGGCGGCCCCTTCACGCTCGTCGGCCCGCGCGAGACGCTGCACGACAAGCTCGCCGACGCCCCGACCTCGTACGCGTACGCCGAGCCGGACTTCCCGCGGGCGCACCTGGCCGGCTGGGGCGAGGGCTGGCTGCACATGGCGCCGCTGATCGGCGAGGCGGTGCGGTCGTGCCGCGCGGACGTGCTCCTGGTCTCCCTCGGCCTGATCGACCTGGGCTTCTACACGAACGCCGAGCAGACCGCCGAGAACGTGAGGGCCTTCGCCGCCGAGGCGCGGGCGGCGAACCGGCGGGTGCGGATGGTGTGGCTGCCGGTGACCCCGAACGTGCGGGCCCAGTCCGACCCGGCCTTCGCCGCCGAGGTCGCCCGCTTCAACGAACTGCTGGCGAAGACGGCCGCGGACCTCGACGAGCCCGGCTCGCCCGTCCTCCTGGCCTCCTCCCCACCGTCGTACGACATCGACGCCGACACCTACGACGGCACCCACCCCAACGACAGCGGCGAGCACAAGATCGCGGCTGCCTTCGCCGAGGCGATGTACCAGGCCTGGGACCTGGGCGAGCCCTACGAGGAGTAACTCTCGGTGATCATGTGGGCCAGGAACTCCGCACAGGGCCGGGGCGCCAGGTCGTCCCAGCTCTCCGCCTCCTCCCCCAGGTAGACGGCCCGGGCGCGGGCGAGGGCGGGCCGGTGCCCGGCGGGGAGCCGGTCGAGCGCCCACACGGCTGCCGCGTCCTTCGAGCGGATGGTCCCGGTGGTGAGGGTGGTCCAGATCCGGGCGAGGGTGAGCAGCACGTTGCGGGTGTCGGAGTCCAGGTCGGCCATCAGCTCCGGCACGCCGGCGACGATGGCGCGCCTGAGGTCGTCGTGCGGGACCGGGTCGAGGAGGTCGGCGGGCGGCGGCCCGTGGAGCGGGGCGTCGGCGCGCAGGACCATCGTGAGGAGAGGCGCGAGGTCGGGGCTGGGTTCGCGGTCCGGGGTCACCCCGCGCTCGTAGTCATCCCGCAGCCAGTCGCCGTAGAGGAAGTCGCAGGTGGGCGGGTAGCGCCAGGGCCGCACGTCGTCCTGCACAACGACGATCAGCTCCACGTGCCGCCGCCCGTCCACGCCGGACACCTTGAGCAACTGGTCGACCAGGGCCCGGCGTTGGGCGTGTGTCGTGGGCTCCCGTACGACGGCCAGGACGTCGATGTCGCTGTGCGGGCGGAGACCGCCGAGGGCGGCGGAGCCGTGCAGGTAGATACCGAGGACGGCGTCGCCGAGGGTGGTGCGGAGGAGCCGGACGAGGTGGTCGGTGGCGGGCTGCTCTGGCATATGCGCTCTTCCCCGTGTCGTGGTCACCGTGCGTATCGTTGTCGTGCGCGGCCGCCCACGTCCATGGGGTGGCCGGGGAGGAGCGCCACGATGACCGTCGTTGACGACAGGATCGCCATGGCCGACGCCAACACCAAGCGCTTCGACGAGTGGTTCGAGCGGTTCGAGCGGATGCCCGTCCCCGAAGGATTCAGGGTCGAGATCGTCGGGGGCAATGTCCACATGACGCCGCAGCGCGACACCCACTGGGAGGTCGTCCGACGGATCGTACGAGCCCTCGAGGACAGGTTCGGGATGGACATCAGGGTGTTCTCGGACGCACGTATCGACTTCCCCGGCCATGGGAACGGCTTCTGCCCGGGCGTGGCCAAGCTCAGCGCCTCCGCGGCGAAGACGACGAGGGGCGCTGGCGCCACGAGGATGTCGAGTTCATCGCCGAGGTCATCTCCCAAGGCACGGCGGCCAACGACTACGGCCCGAAGAAGGCGGCCTACGCCACCGCCGAAGTGCCCGTCTACCTCATCGCCGACCCCTACCAGGGCAAGTGCCACCTGTACACCCATCCCAAGGACGGCGACTACGCCGTGAGGACCAGGGTCGACTTCGGCACCGACATCGACCTCACCGGCACCGTGGTCGACCTGGTGCTCAAGACCGGCGAGTTCCCCCGCGACTGACGACGCCGCGTCAGAAACCCCGTTCCAGCTCGACGCGTGCTTGCTTGGAGCGCACTTCAAGACGTTGGCTTGGGCAGCATGAAGTACACGCAACTCGGACGCACGGGACTCAAGGTCAGCCGGCTCGTCCTCGGCACCATGAACTTCGGCCCGCAGACCGACGAAACCGACAGCCACGCCATCATGGACGCGGCGCTGGACGCGGGCATCAACTTCTTCGACACCGCCAACGTGTACGGCTGGGGCGAGAACAAGGGCCGTACCGAGAGCATCATCGGCACCTGGTTCGCCAAGGGCGAGGGACGGCGTGACAAGGTCGTCCTCGCCACGAAGGTGTACGGCAACATGGGCGCCGACGGCCCGGCCTGGCCCAACCACGACAAGCTTTCGGCCGTCAACATCCGGCGGGCCGTGGACGCCAGCCTGAAGCGGCTCCAGACCGATTACATCGACGTCTACCAGTTCCACCACATCGACCGGGACACGCCCTTCGAGGAGATCTGGCAGGCGATCGACGTCCTGGTCCAGCAGGGCAAGATCCTCTACGTCGGATCGTCGAACTTCCCCGGCTACAAGATCGCCCAGGCCAACGAGATCGCCGCCCGGCGGGGCGGGACCATCGGGCTGGTCAGCGAGCAGTGCCTGTACAACCTCGCCGAGCGGCGTGCCGAGATGGAGGTCATCCCGGCCGCGCAGGAGTACGGCCTCGGCGTCATCCCGTGGTCGCCGCTGCACGGCGGTCTGCTGGGCGGTGTCCTCAAGAAGGAGATCGAGGGCAAGCGCCGCGCCTCCGGCCGCGCTGCCGACGCGCTCGCCGACCCCGCCACCCGCGCGCAGATCCAGTCCTACGAGGACCTGCTCGACAAGCACGGCATCGAGCCCGGCGAGGCCGCCCTGGCCTGGCTGCTCACCCGCCCCGGCGTGACCGGCCCGATCGTCGGCCCCCGCACGGCCGAGCAGCTCGCCTCCGCCGTGCGCGCGTCCGAGCTGGAGCTCTCCGCGGAGCTCCTGACGGGCCTGGACGAGATCTTCCCGGGCCCGGGGCCGTCGCCGGAGGCCTTCGCCTGGTAGACGCCCTTCTTTTTTTCAGGGGCGCGGGGAACTGCGCGACAAGCCCCCACCGGCCGGCAGCCGGAAAGCAGCCGACCGCAGTTCCCCGGCCGCCGCCCTACCTCCCGAGCACGGAAGCCAAGGCGACAACGAAGAACATCAGCACAAGCACACCGGCCATGATCCGGTTGCGGGTTTTCGGGTCCACGCCACCGAGCCTAACCGGCGCCGCCGAGAGGCCAGCGGCCGACCACCTCGTATCGGGGCTGCTCCCCGGGGACCCCCGAGGTCGGCAGATTGCTCCGCACCAGCACCAGCTCCCGCACGGTCCAGGTCCGGCTCACGAACGTGTCCAGGACCTCGACACAGGCCCGGACATCGGAGGCCTCCCGGCTACGGGCCACGGTGAGGTGCGGCTTGTACCGCCGGTGTTCCCTCATCGGCACCCCGGCCTTCCGCGCCGCCGCCTCCACCCGCTCGGCCAGCAGCCGCAGGGTCGCCAGGTCGCCTTCGGCCCCGGTCCACAACGCCCGGCCGTGGCCGAACTGGCCGCCGCCCCGCACGGCCAGCGGAAAGGGGCCGGTACGGCGAGCGGCCCGCTCCAGCCGGGCCGACAGCTCCGGCAGGAGCCCGTCGTCGACCTCGCCGTAGAAGGCGAGGGTGAAGTGCCAGCCCGGGCGGCCGGTCCACCGCAGCCCGTCGGCCCCGGGCAGCTTGTGCAACGCGTCCACCACGGCACCGAGTTCGCGGATCACCCCGTCAGGGGGGAGCACGGCGGCGAAGAGTCTCATGACTCCAGCCTGGCACCATGAGGCCATGGAGATCACCATCAGAGAAGGCGGCCCCGACGACATTCCCGCGATACTCGGCATGCTCGACAGCTGCGTGGAGTGGCTGGTCTCGCAGGGGCGCACGGGGCAGTGGGGGACGAAGCCCTTGTCTCAGAGCCCGAAGACGGTCGAGTCGGTCGGCCGGTACATGGACGAGGGCAGCGTGTTCATGGCCGATGCCGACGGCGTCCCCGCCGCCACCCTCACCCTGACCGACTCGCCCGGCGCCTACCTGTCCCACCTCGCGCAGCCCGGCGAGCCCGAGCGGTACATCCACTGGCTCGCCTCCGACCGCCGCTTCAAGGGCCACGGCGTGGGCAGCGCGCTCCTCACGCACGCCGCCGAGGTGACCCGGCGGGCGGGGGTGGGCCTGTTGCGGGTCGACTGTTACGCCGGCGACGACGGCAAGCTCGTCCGCTACTACGAGGCCAACGGCTTCACCCGGACCGAGGCCTTCACGGTCGGCGAGGACAGCTGGCCGGGCCAGCTGCTGGCCAGGAGGGTGTGAGCCTCCCGGCCGGACACGCGCCGGGCCGACCTACGCCGCCGGAGCCAGCGCATCCTGCTGCTCCCGCGGGACGAACCGCACCCGTGGGTGGCCGTGGTGCCAGCCGACCGACAGGCGGAGGTTGCCGACGCGGGCCAGGATCAGGCCGATCACGGCCGCGGCGACTGCCGCGACGGCACCGCCGGCCGCGAGGCCGACCCGGGCGCCGTACGTGTCGGTGATCCAGCCGACGATCGGCGCGCCGACCGGGGAGCCGCCGAGGAAGACCATCATGTAGAGGGCCATGACACGGCCGCGCATGGCCGGGTCCGTGGACATCTGGATGCTGGTGTTCGTCGTGACGTTGACCGTCATGCCGAACAGGCCCAGCGGGACCATGAGCAGGGCGAACATCCACAGGGCGGGGGTGGTCGCCGCCAGCATCTCCAGCGCGCCGAAGACCATGGCCGCCGCGATCAGCAGCCGCAGCCGGGCCGTGCCGCGCCGGGCGGCGAGCAGCGCGCCCGCGACCGAGCCGACCGCCATCAGCGTGTTGAACATGCTGTAGGCGCCCGCGCCCGCGTGGAACACGTCGTCCGCGAAGGCCGAGAGGTAGACGGGGAAGTTGAAGGCGAAGGTGCCGACGAACCCGACCAGGACGATCGGCCAGATCAGCTCCGGGCGGCCGGTGACGTACCGCACGCCTTCCCGCAGCTGCCCCTTGCCGCGCGGGGCGCGCTCGACGACGTGCAGCTCGCGGGCGCGCATCAGCATCAGGCCGGTGAGCGGCGCGATGAAGGACAGGCCGTTGAAGAGGAACGCGTAGCCGGTGCCGACGCCGGTGATCAGTATGCCCGCGACGGCGGGGCCGACCAGGCGGGCGGACTGGAAGTTCGCCGAGTTCAGGCTGACCGCGTTCTGCAGCTGCCCCGGGCCGACCAGCTCGGAGACGAAGGACTGCCGGGCCGGATTGTCGACCACCGTGGCGAGACCGACGGCGAAGGCGGCGACGTACACGTGCCACACCTGGACGTGGCCGGTGAGGACGGCGACGGCGAGGGCGAGGGCGGTGAGGGCCATCGCCGACTGGGTGACGAGCAGGGTGGGCCGCTTGCGCAGCCGGTCGACGAGGACACCGCCGTAGAGGCCGAAGAGCAGCATCGGCAGGAACTGGAGTGCCGTCGTTATGCCGACGGCCGCAGAGGAGCCGGTGAGGCTGAGCACCAGCCAGTCCTGGGCGATGCGCTGCATCCAGGTGCCGATGTTGGAGACGACCTGCCCCATGAAGAACAGGCGGTAGTTCCTGACCTTCAGGGAGGAGAACATCGAGGACTTGCGGACCGGCCGGGCGTCGTCGGAGGGGCGTGTGTCGGAGGTGGGCGGGGAATCGTGGGGGTCAGGTGCGGGGGCGGAAGCTGCTCCGGGTCCCGAACTCAAAGAATTCGCCTCCTTGCGACGACTGCTGCTTACAGATGCGCGAGTTTCTCCAGCACGGGGGCGGCGGCGCGCAGTTTCGCCCACTCGTCCTCGTCGAGGTTTTCCACCAAAGTGGCCAGGAACGCGTTCCGCTTGCGGCGGCTCTCCTCGAGCATCGCTTCGGCCTGCTCGGTGCGCGTCACGACCTTCTGGCGCCGGTCCTCGGGGTGCGGCTCCAGACGGACCAGTCCCTTGGACTCCAGCAGCGCCACGATGCGGGTCATCGAGGGCGGCTGGACATGCTCCTTGCGGGCGAGCTCACCCGGGGTGGCCCTGCCGCACAGGGACAGGGTGCCGAGCACCGACATCTCGGTGGGGCTGAGCGACTCGTCGACCCGTTGGTGCTTGAGCCGACGGGACAGCCGCATCACGGCGGATCGGAGGGAGTTCACGGCGGCTACGTCGTCGCCATGGCTGAGGTCCGGCATGTTCTTTAGCGTAACTCATTACTCTCGCTAAGGACCACCCGGGGCGCGCGCGGATGCCCGTGACCCTGGCCACTGAACCGTGACATCACTCATATGGGTGATCCGACGGCGGAACGTGACACACCGGACCGAAGGGTGCCGCGACCCTTCGGTCATGGGGACCAGCGTGTTCAGCCTGCGAATAGACCACGAGCTGCTTGAGCGGCTCCGGCACCATGCCGCGAAAAGGGGAATGAGCGTCCAGGACTATGTCGTCCGGACGCTCATTCGCGATGACTTCGACCAGCGGTTCCAGGCCGCCGTCGAGGAGACGGAGAGGTTCTACGGGTCACCCGGCTCGGGCGACGAGGATCCGGATCAGGTCAGACCCAGCGCCGGCATCAGGTAGTAGAACGCGAACACCGCCGCCACCGCGTACATCGCCGTCGGCACCTCCCGGCCCCGCCCGGCCGCCAACCGCAGCACCACGAAGGTGATGAAGCCCATGCCGATGCCGTTGGTGATCGAGTAGGTGAACGGCATCATCAGCATCGTCACGAAGGCCGGGATGGCGATCGTGTGGTCCGCCCAGTCGATCTCCCTGACCGAGCCGGCCAGGATCAGGAAGCCGACCGCGAGCAGGGCCGGGGTGGCCGCCTGGGAGGGCACCATCGTGGCGACCGGCGTCAGGAAGAGCGCGACGGCGAAGAGGCCGCCGGTGACGACGTTCGCGAGGCCGGTGCGCGCACCCTCGCCGACGCCGGCCGTGGACTCGACGAAGGCGGTGGTCGCCGAGGAGGAGCTGGCACCGCCGGCGGCGACCGCGAGACCGTCGACGAACAGCACCTTGTTGATGCCGGGCATCTGCCCCTGCGCGTCGGTCAGCTTCGCCTCGTCGGAGACGCCCATGATCGTGCCCATCGCGTCGAAGAAGCACGACAGCAGCACGGTGAAGACGAACAGCACACCGGTCAGCACACCGACCTTCTCGAAGCCGCCGAACAGGCTGACCTGCCCGACCAGCCCGAAGTCGGGGCTCGCGACCGGGCTGCCGGGCCACTTCGGGGTGGTCAGACCCCAGCTCGGCACCTTGGCCACGGCCTCGACGACCACGGCCACGACCGTCATGGCGACGATCGAGATCAGGATCGCGCCGGAGACCTTGCGGACGATCAGCGCGAGGGTGAGCAGGACACCCAGGACGAAGACGAGGACCGGCCAGCCGTTGAGGTGACCGTCGCCGCCGAGCTGGAGTGGCACGGTGGTCTGGGCGGCGTCCGGGATCCGGGAGACGAAACCGGCGTCGACGAGACCGATCAGCATGATGAACAGGCCGATGCCGATGGAGATGGCCTTGCGCAGCCCGTAGGGCACGGCGTTCATCACGCGCTCGCGCAGGCCCGTGGCGACCAGCAGCATGACGACGAACCCGGCGAGGACCACCATGCCCATCGCGTCCGGCCAGGACATGCGCGGGGCGAGCTGGAGGGCGACGACCGAGTTCACCCCGAGGCCGGCGGCGAGGGCGATCGGCACATTGCCGATGACGCCCATGAGGAGGGTGGTGAGCGCGGCCGTGAGGGCCGTCGCGGTGACCAGCTGTCCGTTGTCGAGCTGGTGACCGTACATGTCCTTGGCGCTGCCGAGGATGATCGGGTTCAGCACGATGATGTAGGCCATCGCGAAGAAGGTGGCGAGGCCGCCCCGGACCTCACGGGACAGCGTGCTGCCCCGCTCGGAGATCCGGAAGAAGCGGTCGAGTGCGCCGTACGTGGGCCCGGCTCCCGGCTGTTCAGGGGCGGGGACCTTGGCGGGAGCCGAGGAGGACATGTGTTTGGTGTTTCCTACGAAGAGAAGTGGTCAGACACAAACCGTTTCAGTATGAACATATAAGGCCGCGATCGCACATCTGCGCGCGTAGACCTGATCGCCTCGTAAGCTGTCCCCATGGCGAAATGGACCCCCAGACACGAGGCGCCGGAGCCCCTGGAGGGCCCCGTGGTCGCCACCGTCACCGGCGGCACGATCCTCTGGTTCGTCCTCTTCCTGGTCCAGGTCCCCTTCTACGGCTGGTTCGACGACCACGGCCACACCTGGTGGGTGTGGACCTGCCTGGCCGGCGGCGGCCTGGGGCTGATCGGCATCTGGTACGTCCGCAGGCGCGATGCCGCGATCAAGCGGGCGGCGGCCCAGCAGGACGTGACGCCGACTCCGGCGGCCGAGTAGGCACGTTCCTGCCCGCTTCCCGGCGAGACACGCAGCCGTCCCCTCCCTACTCTCGGAGAAAGGCGGCAAAACGCCCGGAATCGTCGCGGCCGCCGCCCCACCGGTGAGGAGCGCAGCCATGACGACGCAGAACAGCGCGACCGAGGCCGACCGGGCCCTGAAGGCCAAGCACCGGGCGATGTGGGCGCAGGGCGACTACCCGTCCCTGGCCGCCGAGGTCATCCCCAGCCTCGGGGCGGTCCTGGTGGAGGCGTGCGGGGTGCGTTCCGGCCAGCGGGTGCTGGACGTGGGCGCGGGCAGCGGCAACGCCGCGATCCCGGCGGCCCTGGCCGGCGCGGACGTGGTCGCCTCGGACCTGACCCCGGAGCTGTTCGAGGCCGGCCGCCGCGTGGCCGGGCAGCAGGGCGTGGAGCTGAGCTGGCAGGAGGCCGACGCCGAGGCGCTGCCCTTCGGCGACGCCGAGTTCGACACCGTGCTGTCCTGCGTCGGGGTGATGTTTGCACCGCACCACCAGCAGGCCGCCGGCGAATTCGTCCGGGTCTGCCGTCCGGGCGGCACCATCGGCCTGCTGAACTGGACGCCGCAGGGCTTCATCGGCCGGATGTTCGCCACGATGAAGCCGTACGCGCCGCCGCCCCCGCCGGGCGCGCAGCCGCCCCCGCTGTGGGGAGACGAGGACCATGTGCGCGCGCTCCTCGGCGACCGGGTCACGGACGTGCGCGCCGAGCGCCGGACCGTACGGGTCGACCGCTTCGAGACGCCCGAGGCGTTCCGCGACTACTTCAAGGAGCGCTACGGCCCCACGATCACCGTCTACAAGAACATCGCCGGGGACCCCGAGCGCACCGCCGCCCTGGACCGCGACCTGGCGGACCTCGCCCGCGACGGCGATCTGAGCACGGGCGGGGGCGGGACCGTCCTGGAGTGGGAGTACCTGCTGTGCACCGCGCGGCGGGCCGGCTGACACCGCGGGTGGCACCAGGGTCCGACGGCGATCCGAGGGCGTACAACTGCCGTACGACCAGGGCACGACGTCCGTCGTTCCCAGGTCGGATCTTCCCCGCATTCGGCAGGTGAAGCGGCAAATCCGCACGTACCGTCGAATGCATGACGCATCTCGACGCGGGTGCCCGGCCCGACTCCACACGGCCGGTGACGGTCACCTCACGCGAGACCGGCCTGACCTCGGCTCAGGTCGCCGAGCGGGTGGAGCGCGGCCAGGTCAACGACGTGCCGGTGCGCAGCAGCCGGTCCACCGTCGACATCGTCCGCGCGAACGTCTTCACCCGCTTCAACGCGATCATCGGCGTGCTGTGGCTGATCATGCTGGTCGTCGCGCCGATCCAGGACAGCCTGTTCGGCTTCGTGATCCTCGCCAACACCGGTATCGGGATCGTCCAGGAGTGGCGGGCGAAGAAGACGCTGGACTCGCTCGCGCTGATCGGTGAGGTGCGTCCCACCGTCCGCCGGGACGGGGCCTCCGGCCAGGTCAGCACCTCCGAGATCGTCCTCGACGACCTGATCGAGATCGGGCCCGGCGACAAGGTCGTCGTCGACGGTGTCTGTGCCGAGGCCGACGGGCTGGAGATCGACGAGTCGCTGCTGACGGGCGAGGCGGACCCGGTCGTCAAACGCCCCGGCGACCAGGTGATGTCGGGCAGCTTCGTGGTCGCGGGCGGCGGGGCCTTCCAGGCCACGAAGGTCGGGCGGGAGGCGTATGCCGCGCAGCTCGCGGAGGAGGCGTCCCGGTTCACCCTCGTCCAGTCCGAGCTGCGCTCCGGCATCTCCACGATCCTCAAGTACGTCACGTGGATGATGGTCCCGACCGCGATCGGCCTGATCATCAGCCAGCTGTTCGTGAAGGAGAACGCCTTCGACGACTCCGTCGCCCGCACGGTCGGCGGCATCGTCCCGATGGTCCCCGAGGGGCTGGTGCTGCTCACCTCGGTCGCCTTCGCCATCGGCGTCATCCGCCTCGGCCGCAAGCAGTGCCTCGTCCAGGAGCTGCCCGCGATCGAGGGGCTGGCCCGGGTCGACACGGTCTGCCTCGACAAGACCGGCACCCTCACCGAGGGCGGCATGGTCGTCACCGAGCTGCGGCACCTGCAGGGCGCCGACGAGACGTACGTACGCCGGGTGCTCGGCGCCCTCGGCGCGTCCGACCCCCGGCCGAACGCCTCGCTCAAGGCGATCATCGACGCCTACCCGGCCGCCGAGGACTGGCGCTGCACCCGGGCGCTGCCGTTCTCCTCGGCCCGCAAGTACAGCGGCGCCGCGTTCGCCGAGGCCGAGGGGGAGACCAGCACCTGGCTGCTCGGGGCGCCGGACGTGCTGCTGCCCGAGGACGACCCGGCCCTCGCCGAGACCGGGCGGCTGAACGAGCAGGGCCTGCGGGTGCTGCTGCTCGCCCGGGTCGACCGGGACCTCGACGACCCGGAGGTGGCCGAGGGAGCGAAGCCCGTCGCGCTGGTGGTCCTGGAACAGCGGCTGCGGCCGGACGCGGCCGAGACGCTGCGCTACTTCGCCGACCAGAACGTGGCCGCCAAGGTCATCTCCGGCGACAACGCGGTGTCGGTCGGCGCGGTCGCGTCCAAGCTGGGGCTGTCCGGCGCCACGGTGGACGCGCGCCGGCTGCCCGCCGAGCAGGACGGCATGGCCCGGGCCCTCGACGACGGCACGGTGTTCGGGCGGGTCACCCCGCAGCAGAAGCGGAACATGGTGGGCGCGCTGCAGTCCCGGGGACACACGGTCGCGATGACGGGCGACGGGGTGAACGACGTCCTCGCCCTGAAGGACGCCGACATCGGCGTCGCGATGGGCTCCGGCTCGGAGGCGACCCGGGCGGTCGCGCAGATCGTGCTGCTGAACAACAGCTTCGCGACACTGCCGTCGGTGGTGGCGGAGGGCCGCCGGGTCATCGGCAACATCACGCGGGTCGCGACCCTGTTCCTCGTCAAGACGGTCTACTCGGTGCTGCTGGCGATCCTGGTGGTCTGCTCGCAGGTCGAGTACCCGTTCCTGCCGCGCCACCTGACCCTGCTCTCGACCCTGACGATCGGCGTCCCGGCCTTCTTCCTCGCGCTCGCGCCCAACAAGGAGCGGGCGAAGCCGAACTTCGTGCGGCGGGTGATGCGGTACGCGATCCCGGGCGGGGTGGTGGCCGCGCTGGCGACCTTCGCGACGTACCTGATCGCCGGGGAGCACTACACGGGCGCGGGGGCGCTGGACGCGGAGACCAGCGCCGCGACGCTCACGCTGTTCCTCATCTCGATGTGGGTCCTGGCGATCATCGCCCGCCCCTACACCTGGTGGCGGATCGCCCTGGTGGCGGCGATGGGCGGGGCGTTCCTGCTGGTCCTCGTCGTGCCGTGGCTCCAGCACTTCTTCGCGCTGAAGCTGGTCGGCATGACGATGCCGTGGCTGGCGGTCGGTATCGCGGTGGGGGCGGCGGCCACCCTGGAACTCACCTGGAGGTGGGTGGACCGCCGCTTCCCGGCGTAGCCGGAGTTACCTCACGTCGACGTAGTCGCCCGTGGCGTTGACCGCCGGGGTGGTCGTGGTGCCGGCGAAGCTGAAGCGCCAGTAGCCGTCGTACGTCGCGGTGGCGGTGGCCTTCAAGTTGCCGTACTGGTCGGAGTACACCGTCTTGACCGTGGTGTACGTGCTGGTGCCCGCCTTGCGGAACTGGAGCTTGACCGGCTGGTTGGTGTAGCCGTGGTAGGCGTTGTCCTCCCAGTTGGCGCGGGACAGCTTGCCGGTGGACGTGATGGTCTTGCCCTTGTAGACGGGCTCGGGGCCGGCGTTGACGGTCAGCTTGGAGTAGCGCTGCACCTTGGTGCTGCCCAGGCCGCCCTGCATCTTCTCGTCGCCGTTGCTGGTGACGGCGAGGGCGCCGGCGCCCCAGGTGCCGGCGTCGGAGTTCCACAGATCGCCGTCGGCCGGGCGGATGTTGATCACGCCCTTGCAGTTGAGGACGGTCGACGAGGCGGCGGTGCAGGTGGCCGGGTCGTCACTGATGAGGACGTTGTCCGCGGTGTCCAGCGAGGAGCCGTGGTAGATCAGCGGGCCGGTGGCGAAGTTGTCCGAGCTGGTGTCCAGGTCGGCGGCGTGGGTCACGGTGTAGGTGACCGGGAAGCTGACCACGTTCGTGGTGCCGACGACGATGTTCTTGCCGCTGTTGACCTTGACGTTGGAGAAGGTGACGTCGAGGGTCGACGCGGTGGTGCCCGAGTCGGCGTCGGCCGAGGCGGAGCTGAAGGCCGCCTTGCCGGACGGCGCGTCGGCGGCCTGCGCGGCCGGAACGACGAGGGCGGAAAGGGCCAGGGCGCCTGCGACGGCGGCCACGGTGGCTCGGATGTGCATGTGTTCCCCAGGTGGAGAAGTGATCTAGGAGTCTGTTGACTCGGGTGATCAGATCCACGAGCCCGGGAACAGGTTGTACGCCCCGTTCCGGTTTTGCCGCCGCATCCCCAATGTTTGACCCGGGCATGAGACTTGGGACAGGAGACGTACGGAACCGCCGGTCCCGGAACGGATTCCGGGGCCGGCGGTGTGGTCCGTGTCGTGCGGGACGGTGTTATCGCACGTCGACGAAGTCACCCGTGGCGTTGACGGCCGGGGTGGTCGTCGTGCCCGCGAAGGAGTAGCGGAAGTAGCCGTCGGTGGCGGCCTTGACGGTGGTCTTCAGCTCACCCGTGCTGTTCGACGTGATGGTCTTCACCGTGGAGTAGGTGTCGGAACCCTTCTTGCGGAACTGCAGCTTCACCGGCTGGTTGGTGTAGCCGTGGTACTTGTGGTCCTCCCAGTTGGCCCGGGAGAGCTTGCCGGTGACGGTGATGGTCTTGCCCTTGGTCACCGGCTCCGGGGAGGCGTTGACCGTCAGCTTCGAGGCACGCTGGACCTTGGCGGTCTTGTAGGCGTCGCGGATGACGTAGTCACCGTCGTTGCCGATGGCGCCGACCCACACCTTCCAGGTGCCGGCCAGGATGTTGCTGTAGAGGTCCACGGCCGGGTCGGCGGTGAGCGTCACCTTGCAGGTGGCGGTGGTGGCACTGGAGTTGGTGCAGTCGCCGACGAACTCCTGGTCCAGGCCCTCCGGGACGAGCGCCCCGTCGGCGGTGTCCGGGTCCGAGCCGTGCCACAGGACGGGGTAGGCGTCGTAGATGCCCTCCGGGTCGGTGGCCGTCACGGAGACGGTGAAGGACTTCTTGACGGTCGTGCCGACAACGATGTTCTTGCCGCCGTTGACGGTCACGCTCGTGATCTTCGTGTCGCCCTCGCCCTCGTCCGTCGGGCCGGCGGCCGCGAACGGCGTGGCCTTCGAGGTGGAGGGGACCAGCGAGGCCAGGTTCGGCATGTGGTCGTCCGCCTGCGCGGCGGGGACGGCCAGGGCGGAAAGGGCCAGGGCACCGGTGACGGCGGCCACAGTGGCTCGGATACGCATGCGTTCTCCAGGTGGAGAGGGGCCCCGGCGCTCGTCGTCGGCTCCTGGGGCCCAAGTGATCGTGGAGTCTGTTGACTCACGTGATCAGATTCGCGAGCCATGCGCATGGTTGTACGACAGGTGAAAAATTTGTGCGGGGATTTTCACCGAACGGCCAAACGCCATGGCGCGCTTCAGTCGAACCACCGGTCCCGCGCCAGCTCCTCCGTCCGCGACGGATCCTCCAGCAGCGCCGCCACCTCGAACCGCCGCGGCCACTGCCCCGCCGCCCAGGAGAGCCCCGCGGCGACGCCCTCCAGCGTGGCGGCGTGCAGGACGCCGTCGTCGGTGAGCCGCCAGTCGATCTCCACGCCGTCGACGACGAGTTCCTCGTGCTCGAGGTAGGAGGAGGGAGTGCGGGGGCCGAGCAGGACGCGGACGGAGTCCGGGACGTCGTGTTCGGTGCCCTCGGAGGTGACCTGGCCCGTGACCGACTCGCTCAGGCGCCGTACCTGGAAGAGTTCGGCCAGGTCGGCGGCCCGGGACGGGCGGACCGGCAGCAGGGGGACGCCCGCGGTGAAGGGCAGCAGGTCCGGTGAGTCGCACACCACGGCGTCGGCCGCGTCCACGACCTCCACCCGGCCGTCGATGACGGCACGCAGCTCGTCCGGCAGGGTCACCTGCTCCGGGTCCAGTTCGGCCAGGGCCCCGTACAGCGCGTGCAGTTGGGCGTCCGTCACCTCGCGTTCCGGGTCGGCGAGCCGGTCGAGGAGTTCGGCGGCGCCGCCGGGCTCGTCCAGCAGCGCGGCCACGGATGTCCGTACGCCCAGCGCGCGCAGCACCTGCTCGTCCTCGAAGCCGGTCGCGTCGGCCTCCTCGTACAGGCCGCGCAGCAGCGGGTCGCCGCCGGCGGCCCGCAGCCCGGCCGGGCGGCGGCCGTCCAGGACCGGGTTCCCGCGCAGCCACCACGCCGTGTACGGCCGTACGACCTCGTGCGTGCCGTCCGGCAGCAGGACGCGCACGGTCTGGACGATCGCGTCCCGCAGGGGCGGCTGCGACAGCAGGGACAGGGCCTGGGACCACTTGTCCTCGTCGACCAGGTCCAGATCCCGTACGGCGATGATCTCGGTCGCGACCGGCGGCACCGGGCTGTCCGGGAAACGGTCGAGGACGTCCTCCGCCCACACGTCGACCGCGTCCAGCAGGCCCGGGTCGTCGGGCTCGGCGAAGTCGCCCTCGCGCGGCTCCAGTTCGTCGGGGTCGAGGACGACGTCGGTGGCGCGGACGAGCGCGAAGTTCACCAGCACCCCGCAGGCGGCCAGCGGCTGCTCGCCCCACTTCGAGGCCAGCTCGGCGTCCACCGCGGCCAGTTCGCCCTCGCGCATGACCTGGGCGAACGGGCCGCCGGGGAAGACGAGTTCGCAGGCCGGGGCCGGTTCGCCGTCCTCGTCGGGCAGCGCGAGCGCGCCGAGCCAGGGCTCGTCACCGGGCTCCAGACCGGCGTCCCGCACCAACGCGAGGACGGTGTCGGCCAGTTCCTCCGCGTCGAGGGTGTCCTCCTCCCACAGCGCGCCGCCCTCGTCGTCGAGCGACGCGGCGACGGCGGCCCTGACCTGCGGGGTGGTGAGCACGGCACGCGGGGTCGCGGGCAGGGCGCCCAGCTTCTCCAGGATCGGGTGCGCGGCGTCCGGATGGGCGACCTTCAGACCGAGCCGGGCCAGGGTCTCCGGGTCGATACCGGTGGCGTCGGGGCTGGGCAGCAGGACCTGCCGGGGGCCGATCGTCGTACGGCCGTCCGCGAGCGGCACCGGCAGGCCCGACAGCCGGTCCGGGTCGACCCCGGCCAGGCTGTCGTAGAGCCGCCGCCACCAGCCGGGCTCCTTCTCCAGCCCGGCCAGCCGGTCGATCGCGTCGGTCAGCGGCACCCGGGCGACGCCCAGGGTGCGCAGCTCCGCCCGGCGTTCGAGACCGGCGGGCAGCAGCGTGGGCAGCACCTCGGCGAGCACCCGCACCGTGTCCGCGCCCGCGCCCTCGACGACCTCGGCGTCCCGGGGCCGCAGCGACTCGGGCAGCTCGTCGCCGTCGTGCTCGCGGCGCTCGACGGCGGGCGGCAGGAACGACGTGCGCGGCAGCCGCTCCAGGATCGCCCGGCGCAGGGCACCGTCCAGCTCGCCCTTGCCGAGCGGGCCGGGCACGAGGTCGATGAGCCCGGCCGTCACCGGCTGCCAGTCGCCGAGGAGTCCGGCGTAGGAGTCGGCGGCGCGCTGGATCAGGAAGTCGGTCAGCGGGCCGGGGGCGGCGTGCCGACGGGTGGAGTCCAGCGGGAACGAGGCGATGAGCAGGGCGGGGACGCCGAGCGGCTCGTCGCTGGGGGTGGGGGCGTGCACGACCGGGCTGGTGCGGGGCCGGGCCGGGCTGCCGTCGGAGTCCACGGGCACGGCCCAGGTGACCGACCAGTGGGGGCGCAGCCGCTCCTCGACGGGCCGGTCGGTGAGCAGCTCGGGGGTGAGGGGGCCGTGGGCGGCGGCGGTGCGCCAGTAGGTGACGCCGTCGCCGGAGTCGTCGACGACGGTGAAGGGGCCGTCGGTGCGGCGGGAGAGCGTCCGGGGGCTCTCGCCGTTGATCTCGACGACGACCTCTTCCAGGCCGGCGAGGGTGAGCAGGAGCGCGTCGTCGACCGCCCGCAACAGCCGTTCGGCGAGGTCGGCGGCGGGGGTGTCGCGCAGCGGCAGGATGACGGCGGTGTCGTACGGGTCGGGGGCGGTGCCCTCGGCGGCGAACGGCAGCCGCAGCAGCGGTACGTGACCGTCGCGCCGCCGGACCTCGTCCCCGAGGCCGGGGCTGTGCCGGGCGGTGTCGGCGGCCAGTTCCCGGGCCTCGGCCAGGGACCAGCGCACGCCGCCGTGCCGGCCGACGACGGCGGGCTCGTCGGTGACGGCGAGGACGGCGGCGAACCCGACGCCGAACCGCCCGACGGCCTGCTCGTGGGTCTCCCGCTTCGCGGAGGCACGCAGCGTGGACAGCGACTCCACGCCGGCCGCGTCCAGCGGCGCGCCGGTGTTCGCGGCGACGAGCACCCCGTCACGCAGGGTGAGCCGCAACCGCCCCGGCACCCCTGCCCGGGCCGCCGCGTCGGCGGCGTTCTGCGCGAGTTCGACGACGAGCCGGTCCCGGTACCCGCCGAGGACGAGATCCTCCTCGGCGTTGGCGTCCTCACGGAACCGGGCGGGGCTGGTGGCCCAGGCGTCCAGCACCCCACGCCGCAGACGTGCCGTACCGAACGGATCGGCACCCTCGGCGGCGGGCCGCACGAACTTGCTGCTCACGTTCCTTCTCCTCATCGACGAGAGGACGAAGGTACCGCCTGGGGAGCGGGGCTGCGCGCGCCGTCCGGCCCCGGTTCAGCTCCCGGCGGCTACGAGTGGCCCAGTTCCTCCGTGTCCTCGTCCGCCGTCGCCGGGACCGAGCCCGAGTCCGACGCCGGGCGCAGGGGGAACGGGTCCACGCGGGTCTCGTCGATGACCGGCGGGGCCGGCTGGGGCGGCTTGGGCATGACCGCGGCCTCGGAGTGGCCGCCGCAGCCGTAGGCCAGGGAGACGACGCGGCCGTCGGCCGGGGAGAACTCGTTGGCGCAGACGCCGAAGGCCTGGCCCAGGGAACCGCCGATGCGGAGCAGGAAGCCGCAGCTCACGCAGGCGGCGGGGGCCGCCTGCGCCATCGGGGTCTTGGGACCGAAGGCTTCTTCCCAGCGGTCGGCCGCGATGTGCAGGCCGTAGCGGGACAGCACCCGGGCACGGCGCACGCCGAGTTCCTCGGCAACCGCCGCGATCGAGCCGCGGGCGGGCACGGCCAGGGGTCCCGCCGTGACCTCCGCGTCCTCGGCCTCCGCGAGTGCGGCCATCTCGTCGGAGACGACGGAGTTCGGCGGCGGCTCGTCCTCGCCGGTCCAGCCGGGCTCCAGACGCAGGTCCTCGGCGTCGGTGGGCAGCAGATCGCCCGGACCCATGTCGCCGGGGCGCAACCGCTCGCTCCACGGCACCCACTCGGGCGCGAGCACCGCGTCCGGGCCGGGCAGCAGCACCGCCTCGTCCACCGTGACGATCTTCGCCCGGGACGCCCGGGCCACGGTCACGGCCCAGCGCCAGCCCCGGTACCCGAGCTCCCGGCACTCGAAGAAGTGCGTGACAACGCGATCCCCCTCGGAGACCAGCCCCACGTGCTCGCCGACGATGCCGGGTGCCGCGGCCTCCTCGGCGGCGCCCCGTGCGAGGTCGACGGCCTCGGCGCACAGACGGTCAGGGGTGCGGCTTCGCGTTGTCGCTGCGCTCACAGGTATCGCTTCTCTCCATACGCCGTCTCACGTGTGCGCCACTCCCAGCGCCGGGGGCGGACGGAGCGGACCAGGGGACCGCGTCGACGTCCTTCATCCATTTTGCGGGATGGCTGAGATACGCACGCTACCCTTCCGCCCCACTTCGCGTACACCGACGGTCCTGACCGACGGCTCCGGCGACCGTACCGACCCGGCCCGCAACCCGGACAGTCACCCCACAGGCCCTATACACGCGGTAATGGCACTACCCACAGCCATCTCGGGGCACTATGACGTCGTGGCAGCCGCGAGGACGCCCCAGGGCGCCACCGGGACCGGTGGTTCGAAAGGGGTCAAGGGAAGCAGCCGACTGAGCGGACCGGGCCGTCTGGGCGGCTCCCTCCGCGCGGTCGGCCGTGCCCTGCACTCCCCGTTCACCGGCACCGCCCGCGGCATCCGCAAGGCCACCCACGCGCACGGCGCCGGCGAGTCCGGCCTCGGCAAGCTGATCGAGCTGCACGGCGTGAACGGCGCCGGAGACATGATGATCACCGTCGCCCTCGCCTCGACGGTGTTCTTCTCCGTGCCGACCGACGAGGCTCGCGGCCGGGTCGCGCTGTACCTCGCCATCACCATGGCGCCCTTCACCCTCCTCGCGCCGGTGATCGGCCCGCTCCTCGACCGCATCCCGCACGGCCGCCGGGCCGCGATGGCCGGGGCGATGCTGGCCCGGGCGCTGCTCGCGCTCATCCTGTCCGGCGCGGTCGTCAGCGGCAGCCTCCAGCTGTATCCGGCGGCGCTCGGCGTCCTCGTCGCCTCGAAGGCGTACGGGGTGGTCAGAAGCGCCGTCGTGCCCCGGCTGCTGCCGCCGGGCTTCTCCCTGGTGAAGGCCAACTCGCGCGTCACCCTCGGCGGGCTCCTCGCCACCGGCATCGCCGCGCCGGTCGGCGCCGGTCTCCAGCAGATCGGGCCGCGCTGGCCGCTCTACGGCGCCTTCCTGATCTTCGTAGCAGGGACGTTCCTGTCGTTCACGCTGCCGCCGAACGTCGACTCCGCCAAGGGCGAGGACACGGCCCTGCTGGCCGCGGACGAGGAGCACCTGCACGGGCCGCACCGCCGTCCCGTCAAGCGCCCCGGGCTGCGCACGGTCGGCCCGGCCGTCACCCACGCCCTGGCCGCCAACGCCGCCATCCGCTGCCTCACCGGCTTCCTGATCTTCTTCCTCGCCTTCCTGCTGCGCGAGCATCCGATCTCCGGCCAGAGCGCCGCCGTGTCCCTGGGGACAGTGGGCGTGTCGGCCGGCGTCGGCAACGCGCTCGGTACGGCCGTGGGGGCGTGGCTCCGGTCCCGGGCGCCGGAGATCATCATCGTGACGGTCGTGGCGTGCGTGCTGGGCGCGGCGATCACGGCCGCGTTGTTCTTCAGCGCGGTGCTGGTGGCCTGCCTGGCCGCGATCGCCGGCTTCGCGCAGGCCCTGGCCAAGCTGTCGCTCGACGCGCTGATCCAGCGGGACGTGCCCGAACTGGTCCGCACGTCGGCCTTCGCCCGCTCCGAGACACTGCTCCAGATGTCCTGGGTGCTCGGCGGGGCGGTCGGCATCGCGATGCCGCTCAACGGCACGCTCGGGCTGGCGGTGGGCGCCGCGATCGTCGGCACGGGCTGGCTGACGACCGTGCGGGGGCTGATCGGCTCGGCCCGGCGCGGTGGTGCGGCACGGCCGCGCGTGGCGTAGCCGGACGGGCACGCCGTACCCCGCGTGGGCGGTCCGGGCGGTGGGGCAGATAGCCTTCGCCCATGACCAGGTTGCAATCCGCTGTGCGACGCCGCCGCGCCGTCGCCGCCGCCGGCGTCGTGTCCGCCGGACTGCTCGTCCTCTCGGCCTGTGACAAGCCGACTCCGATGGCCACGGTCACCGTGGGCCAGGACTCGGTGAACTCCGAGGCCACCTGTGGCGGCGAGGGCGATGTCCTGAAGCCGTCCGATCTCAACCAGTGCCTGAAGGACAAGGGCATCAAGAGCATCTCCGTCGACCCGGACGAGACCGTGCGCTTCGGGGTCGACCCGGAGATCGCGGACGAGGGCTGGACGATCCTGATGAACGGTCAGCCGCTGACCGACTCCAGCACGAAGACGTACCGCACCATTCCGGGCAGCGTGTTCTTCAACGCGCAGTACGGGGCGCAGGGCGACTCGACGCTGGTGTCCATCAAGGAGGGCGAGAAGGACGCGTCGGGGTTGTGGAACTTCAAGCTGGAGAAGGACGCGTAATCGCTGCCGCTGGGCTGGGCAGGGTGCTTGTCGCCACCGCGGTTTCTGTGGAACGGGACGCGGTGGCAGAGGCGCTTGGGGAGTTGTCGCCAGGGTCCGTTGAAACGACACTCGGCGCTGCAGGCCGTGCCCACCCTCCCCCAAGCCCCAGCGGAACGACTGCCCACGGCGGTAGCGGCATCGACGTCGTCGCCGTCGGTGTGGGGCCTGGTCTCGCCGGCGCGTCGACCGCCTCCGTGCTCACCGCCGCCGCCCTCGAAGGCACCCCCTACGACCTCGTCGTTTCCGCTGGGATCGGTGGGGGGTTTCTGCCGGGGGCGAGCGTCGGATCGCTCGTTGTCGCTGATGAGATCGTCGCGGCCGATCTGGGGGCCGAGACCGATGACGGGTTTCTGTCGGTCACCGAGCTCGGGTTCGGGACCGTGAGTCATAAGCCGCCCGAGGACCTCGTACGGCCGGTCGCCGACGCCCTCGGGGCCCGTACCGGGGCCGTGCTCACCGTGTCCACCGTGACCGGGACCGCCGAGCGGGCCGCCGTGCTCCGGGAACGTCACCCCACCGCCCTGGCCGAGGCCATGGAGGGCTTCGGCGTGGCCGAGGCCGCCGCCGTGCACGGGGTGCCCGTGCTGGAGGTGCGGGCGATCTCCAATCCCGTCGGGCCGCGCGACCGCGCCGCCTGGCGCATCCCCGATGCCCTGGCGGCCCTCACCGAGGGTTTCGGGAAGCTCGTGCCCGTACTGGAGAGTTGGAACCGGCATGACCAGTGAGCAGCTGAAGATCGCCTACTCCCCCTGCCCGAACGACACCTTCGTCTTCGACGCCCTGGCCCACGGCCGCGTCCCCGGCGCCCCCGCCTTCGACGTGACCTTCGCCGACATCGACATCACCAACGGCATGGCCGAGCGCGGCGAGTTCGACGTGCTGAAGGTGTCGTACGCGGTGCTGCCGTACGTGCTGGAGCAGTACGCCCTGCTGCCGTGCGGGGGCGCGCTGGGCCGGGGGTGCGGGCCGCTCGTGCTGACGCGGGAGCCGGATGTCGACCTCACCGGCCGTACGGTCGCCGTGCCCAGTGAGAAGTCCACCGCCTATCTGCTGTTCCGGCTGTGGGCCGCGGACACGCTGAGCGACGGGGTCGGCGAGATCGTCGTCATGCCGTTCCACGAGATCATGCCGGCCGTGCGGGACGGGAAGGTCGACGCGGGGCTCGTCATCCACGAGGCGCGCTTCACGTACCGGAACTACGGGCTGCACAAGCTCGCCGACATGGGCGAGCACTGGGAGAACACCACCGGCCTGCCGATCCCGCTGGGCGCGATCATCGCCAAGCGGTCGCTGGGCGAGCAGAAGCTGCGGCTGCTCGCCGACTCCGTCCGGACGTCGGTGCGCGCCGCCTGGGACGACCCCGAGGTGTCCCGCCCCTACGTCATGGAGCACGCCCAGGAGATGGACCCGGCCGTCGCCGACCAGCACATCGGGCTGTACGTCAACGAGTTCACCGCCGATCTCGGCGAGGACGGCTACGCCGCCGTACGCGGGCTGCTGACACGCGCGGCGGCCGAGGGGCTGGTGCCGCCCCTCGGCCCGAACGCACTCGCTTTCCCCTGAGCCGCGGTCACACGTCCAGCTGGTCGGCGACCGCGCGCAGCAGGCCCGCGATCTTCTTGCCGGCGGTCTTCTCGGGGTAGCGGCCCCGCTCCAGCATCGGCGTGATGTTCTCCAGGAGGGTCGTCAGATCCTGGACGATGGAGGCCAGCTCGTCCGGCTTCTTGCGGGTCGCCGCGGCGACGGACGGGGTCGGGTCCAGAATCGTCAGGGACAGCGCCTGGTCGCCGCGCTGTCCGGCGACGACACCGAACTCCACCCGCTGTCCCGGCTTGAGCGTCTCGACTCCGGCGGGGAGGACCGAGGAATGGACGAAGACGTCACCGCCGTCGTCGCGGGAGAGAAAGCCGAAGCCCTTCTCGCTGTTGAACCACTTGACCTTGCCGGTAGGCACGTCTGTCCTCGTCCTCGTACTCGTCGGAAAACTGCTTCTGGAAACGGCTCTTGATAGCACTCGGGCGGGTCGTACGACCCGCCGGTACCAAGGCTAATGCTCTTCAGGCCGGTGACAAGACGTCACCCGGTTGTTCCTTCGCGCTGGGAACTACCCTGGTCGGGTGCGTGACAAAACCCAAACGAATTCCGCCGCTCCCGGTGACCGTCTGGTCCGTGCCGGTGCCATCGTCTTCTTCATCGGCGCCTTGGCCACACTGGTCACGGTCGCCCCGCTGTTCCTGGGGACGACGCCCTTTCCGACGTACATGTTCGGCCTGAGCATGCTCATGGCGGTCGGATTCCTGATGGCCGGAGCGGGAGTGCTGCGTTCCGTCGCGGCGGGCCGGCGTCAGGCGCGTGCCGGACGGTAGTCCGAAAACCACCCGGGGAATTCCGTCAGGTCGGTGAGGACGACGTCCGCGCCCGCCGCACGCAGTTCCTCCGGGAGGCAGGGGCCGGTGGCCACCGCGACCGACAGCGCGCCGGCCGTCCGGGCGCCGCGCACGTCCCCGACGTGGTCGCCGACGTAGACATCCGCGTCGTGCTCGCGCAGCGCCTCCGCCTTCTGTTCGGCCCACAGGTCACCGATGACGGCGTCGGGCTCGATGCCGAGGTGGGCGAGGTGCAGTTTGGCGTTGGGCTCGTACTTGGCCGTGACGACTATCGCGCGTCCCCCGGCCTCCCGTACGGCCGCGATGGCCTCCCGGGCGCCGGCCAGCGCCGGGGTCGCGGCGATCGCGATGGACGGGTAGATCTCCCGGTAGACGTCCGCCACGGTCTCGACCTCGTCGGCCGGGAACCAGTTGATCAGCTCCTCGGCCAGCGGCGGCCCGAGCCGCGTGACCGCCAGATCGGCGTCGATGTACGTCCCCGTCCGCTCGGACAGCGCCTGGTAGCAGGCGCGGATGCCGGGGCGGGAGTCGATGAGGGTCATGTCGAGGTCGAAGCCGACGGTGATTGCCATATGGGCCATTGTGCCCAGACGGTGTGAACGGCAGACGTCCCCCTGTGAGGGGCTGGGCCCGACAGGGCCTAACGAGAGCGCTGTGAGCGCCAGACCAGGAACAGCGCCGACGCCACCGCCGCGCCCCTGACCACCCACGGCCAGGTCTGAGCCACCGCGTCGTTCATGTGGCCCTCCGCGATCGGGGCGCCCCAGCGGTCGTTCGTCCTGCCCCACAGCCAGAGAATGCCGGCCGCGACGGAGAGGCTGGGGAGGATCACCACCGCCCACTTCGTCTCCGCCGGGGTCAGGCGGCGCGAGGCGTAGGCGATGAGCCAGCCGAGGATCAGCACGAACCAGTTGCCGAGTACGGCGCCCGCGACGAGGAGACCAGCGGCGATGAGGAGGAGCGGGTTGCTCCAGCCGCCCGCGGGCAGGCCCGGGAGACGCCGGCGGGTCGCCTTGCCTGCCGTCTCCTCCGGCGCTCCGGCAACCTCGACAGCCGGGGCCGGCTCCTCGTCGGCCGCCTGCTTCTCCAGCTCCGGCTTCCTCGGTGTCGGCTGCTTCAGCAGGTCCGGCAGCTCCACGCCGCCCACGAAGCCCGGCACTTCGTCGCCGACGCCGAAGGGGCTGCTGTCCACCCGCCACCAGTCCGGCTGGACGGCGCTGTCCCCGAGTTCGTGCCCGGCGGCCAGGTGCGGCGGGGCCGCGCCCCCGGCGGCGGGATGTGACTCCTCGGCGGGCCGGGCCGGGCGGGGACGCGGCACGACGCGCCGCAGGACCCCCTTCGGCCGCTCGCCCGTCTCCTCCGGCTCGCGGGCCTCGCGCTGTACGGGCACGGCGGCCGGGGCGTTCTGCGCCGTACCGCCGCCGACCGTGCCCGTGCCCGTGCCGGTGCCGTCCGCTGCCGCCGCCACGATCTCGTCGGGGCTGCCGAGGCGGGACAGGATGCGGCGGACGGCGGCGGGCGAGTCGACGGTGGCCTTCGCGCGGCGCTTGTCGATCTCGTTGCGCAGGTCCGCGACCAGACGCATGCGCGTGGCCGACGACAACTGGCGCTGCTGGGCCACGTCGCCGACGCGGCTCAGATACTCGTAAACGACCTGGTCGCTCTCAATCCCCACGAAGTCCCCTCCGGGGCGTGTGCGTTGGCTGACGCCGTCGGTCGACGGTACCGCGAGTGCGGACGGGCGACCCACATGCCCGCGCACAGTCCCCCCCGGCCGCCGGAGACGACCCGCTACCGTGGACCGGATGAGCACCGAGGACAGGCCTTCGGCCCCCCGTTCCCTCGCGGAAGCGCTCCGCGGGCGGGACGACGTCTCGCTGGGCGCACTCCTGCGCAGCCGACCGGATCTCATCACGCCCGTCCCCACCGACCTCACGCAGCTCGCGACCCGCGCCGGCACCCGGGCCTCGGTCGTGCGGGCCCTGGAGCGGCTGGACCGGTTCACGCTCCAGACGGCTGAGGCGCTGGCCGTGGCGGCCGATCCGGCGACGTACGACGAACTGCTCGGACTCATGGCCGGAGACGACGCCGACCCGGCCGTCGCCCAGGCCCTGCCGCACGCCCTGGGCGTCCTGCGCGAGCAGGCCCTGGTCTGGGGCGGCGACGACCGGCTGCGGCTGGTCCGCACGGCCCGTGAACTACTGGCTCCCTCGCCGCAGCACCCCTCGCCGACAGGGCTCGGCCCGACGGTCCAGGAGGCCACCGCCGGGATGTCCCCGGGGCGCATCCAGGAGATCGTCACGGCCGCCGGGCTGCCGTCGACCCACGACTCGGTCTCCGCGGTGACGTCCCTGACCGAGCTGTTCTCGGACCGGCGCCGGATGGCCGCGCTGCTCGCGAAGGCCCCGGCCGACTCCCTCGACGTGCTGGAGCGGCTCGTGTGGGGGCCGCCGTACGGGCAGGTCACGGCCGATCCGGCGCCCCGGCTGCGCTGGCTGCTGGACCGGGGGCTGCTGCTGCCGACGGCGCCCGGGACGGTCGTGCTGCCGCGCGAGGTCGCCCTGCACCTGCGGCGGGGGCTCGCGCACCGGACGCCCGAGCCGGTGCCGCCGGCGGTCGAGGCCGCCGCCGTTCACCGTCCACAGGTTGTGGACAGCACCGCGGCCGGGCAGGCGTACACCGCGCTCGCGACCGTCGAGGAACTGCTGAAGGACTGGGACGAGGGCGGGCCGGCGGTGCTGCGGGCCGGCGGCCTGAGCGTGCGGGACCTGAAGCGGACCGCCGTCGCCCTCGACGTGCCCGAGCCGGTCGCCGCGTTCTGGGTGGAGCTGGCGTACGCGGCAGGCCTGATCGCCCCGGACGGGGAGGCCGACGAGCGGTACGCGGCGACCCCGGCGTACGACGAGTGGCGGGAGCTGCCGGCCGCCGAGCGCTGGTCGCGGCTGGTCACGGCATGGCTCCCGGCGACCCGCACGGCAGGGCTGGTGGGCGGGCGGGACGCGAAGGACCGTACGTTGTCGGCGCTCGGGCCGGGTCTGGACCGTTCGGCGGCGCCCGAGGTACGGCACCGGGTGCTGGCGCTGCTGGCCGGGCTGCCGGAGGGCACCGCGCCGGCCGCCGAGTCGGTACTGGCCCGGCTGCGCTGGGAGCGCCCCCTGCGCGGCGCCCAGCCCGAGGACGACCTGCGCGGCCGGCTCGCCCAGTGGGCCCTGTCCGAGGCGGAACTGCTGGGCGTCACAGGCAGGGGCGCGCTGTCGGCCCACGGCCGGGCCCTGCTGGGCGCACCCGCGGCTCCCGCCAGGAGCCCGGAAGCGGAGCCCTCCGGGCCAGGGGACAAGCTCCCCGTCCACCACCGCCCCACCCATGTCCCCACCCTCTCCGCCACCGAACAGGCCGTCGCCTCCGCCGCCGCGGCCCGGCTGCTCACGCCCCTGCTGCCCGAGCCGCTGGACCACGTGCTGCTCCAGGCCGACCTGACGGCGGTGGCGCCCGGGCCCCTGCAGCGCCCGCTCGCCGACATGCTGGGCGTGCTGGCGGACGTCGAGTCCAAGGGCGGGGCCACCGTCTACCGCTTCACGCCCGGTTCGGTAAGGCGCGCCCTCGACGCCGGGCGGAGCGCCTCGGACCTGCACGCCTTCCTCGCCGCGCACTCCCGTACGCCGGTGCCGCAGCCGCTCACGTACCTGATCGACGACGTGGCCCGCAGGCACGGGCAGCTGCGCGTGGGCGCGGCCTCGGCGTACGTCCGCTGCGACGACGACGCGGTGCTGGGCGAGATCCTCGCCGACAAGCGGGCCGCCTCCCTCGGGCTGCGCCGGCTCGCCCCGACCGTGCTGGCCGCGCAGACCGACCCGGCGGGGCTGCTGGAGGGCCTGCGGGCGATGGGGTTCGCGCCGGCCGCCGAGTCCGCCGAGGGCGATGTGCTGATCACCCGCGCGCACGCGCACCGGACCCCGCCTCGCAGCGCACCCGAGCCGGTGCCGGACGGCCCGCCGGTCCCCGACGACACGCTCCTCGCGGCGGCGCTGCGCGCCATCCGGGCCGGCGACCTCGCCTCCACCACCCCGCGCAAACCCGGCACGGCTCCGGCGGCCAACGGCGAACTGCCCCGCACCGGTTCCGCCGAGACTCTCGCCACCATGCAGGCCGCCGTCCTGACCGGCGAGGCCCTGTGGATCGGCTACGTCAACGCCGAGGGGGCCGCGAGCCAGCGGGTCATCGCCCCGATCCGCGTCGAGGGCGGTTTCGTCACGGCGTACGACCACACGGCGGACGAGGTCCGTACGTACCCGCTGCACCGGATCACCGGGGTCGCGGAGCTCGCCGACGACGCGGGCTGACGGCCCGTTCCGCCTGGGCCTCGTCTCACCCGTTCGGGTGCACGCCGGCGTTCATGCACGCCACGCCGGGGATTTCCCACCCTTGGGCGACCTTGCCGGGCGTGCCGCATTCCGCCGTTCGCGCGGGGGCAGCCACCGGGTGTCCTGCGAGCCCTTGTGGAAAGGAAGTCCCAGTATGCGCGTTGTCCGTCGAGTCGCCGCCGTCCTGGCCACCGCCGCCCTGATGACGTTCGGCGGGCTGGCCACTCCGGCCGCCGCGGTGAGCATCGATGTCGCCGGCCTCGTCCTCGAGACACCGCAGGTCTGATCCGCCTGCCGCGCGCCATCGGGCCGGCCCCGGCGTCCCCGGGCCGGCCCGCGGTGGGGTGTCCCTCGTCCCTCGATCCGTGAAAGGCCCTGTCGTTCCCATGCCAGAAAAGCTCCCCGCCGTCGCTCTCTGCGCCGTGGCCCTCGTGGGCGTGCTCGCGCCCTCCGCCGCCGCGGCCCACGCGCCGCCACTGCCCCTGCCGGCCGCCGCGGGCGAGCCCCTGATCAGCGAGGGGGTCGGCATCGAGGGACCGCTGATCAACAACGTCAGTCTGCCCACGCTGAAGTAGCGCGGCGCGTCCGGTAGCTGTCCCCGTCCAGCCGGACGAGCTCGGCGTGATGGGCGAGGCGGTCCACCATCGCCGGAGCGCAGGCGCCGCCGAAGACCTCGTCCCAGCGGCCGAGCGGGCGGTCGCTGGTCACGATCAGCGAGGCACGCTCGTAGCGGTGGGCGACCAGCCGGAAGAACAGTCCGGCGGTCGCCGCGTCGATGGGCGTGTAGCCGACCTCGTCGACGATCAGCAGGGAGTAGTCGTCGAGGGCGGCCAGTTCCGCGTCGAGCCGGCCGGCGGCCCGGGCCTCGGAGAGCCGGGCGGCCCACTCGGCGGCGGTCGCGAACAGCACCCGGTGCCCGGCCCGGCAGGCCCGCACGCCGAGGCCGATGGCGAGGTGGGTCTTGCCGGTGCCGGGCGGGCCGACCAGGACCACGTTGCGCCGGGCGGTGACGAACTCCGCCTTGCCGAGCCGGGCCAGGACCTCCCGGTCGAAGCCCCGGGGGTGCTGCTGGTCGAAGTCCTCCAGCAGCTTGCGGGCCGGGAACCCGGCGGCGCGGATCCGGGTCTCGGCGTCCGCGTCGGGGGAGGGCTGGCGGGGCAGGGCGGGGGTGGCGGCCGGGGCGTCCTGCTCCAGCTTCCCGTGCCGCTGGTCTCCATGGTTCTGCTCCGCCTGGGGAGGCCTTGCCGGCTCGGGCCCGGCCGGAGGCCGCTCGGCATGTCCGCGATCCGCGTGCGCGGCCATCGGCCCCGACATGTACGCGAGGATCGCCGCCGACAGGATGAACGCCATGTGGATCGTCGTGCCCCACAGCAGGGAGTGCTGCGCGGTGTGCTGGACGTCCACGAACATCTGGAGCAGGTGGACTGACGAGATGCCCACGATGGCGGTGGCCAGCTTCACCTTCAGCACATTGGGATTGACGTGCGAGAACCACTCCGGCTGGTCGCGGTGGCCGGTGAGGTCGATGCGCGAGACGAAGGTCTCGTAGCCACCCACGATCACCATGATCAGCAGGTTGGCGATCATGACGACGTCGACCAGCTTGAGCACCGAGAGCATGACGTAGGTCTCGGTGGCCCGCCCGGACACGCACCGGAGGATTAACGTCCACAGCTCGTTGAAGAACTTGTAGACGTACACCCCCTGGACGACGACCAGGCCGAAGTAGAGCGGAGCCTGGAGCCAGCGGGTCGCGAACAGGGTGTACCCGAGCATGGCGGTCGGCGGGGACGGGGCGCGGGAGGACCGGAAGTCAGTGGGGGGCTGCACGACCAGCCATTGTTCGGAAACCGCGGCCATATGGCTCCATCCATGCACTCGCAGGGATGAATAGACATCCTGTACGACCGGATGTGACCAAGCGGGTGAGTTGCTCAGTGCAATGCGCCACCCTGGCTCCAGGGAGGGCGATGTGGGCAAAGCATCGAGGAAGAAGCAGGAACGGCGGGCGCGGAAGGCGGTCTGTGCTGCCTCCGTCGACGTCACGGGCAGTGAGAACCCTCGAGCGCTCGGCGAGGAGGCACTCGAGCGGCTGTTGCGCTCGAACGCCCCGGGAAAGCTCAGCCTGGCCGGGGCCTACGCGTTCGGTTACGGGGCGCTGGGTTACGCCCAGCACGAGGGGACCGATCCGTACTGGCACCAGGAGGTGGACCCCTTGGACGTGCTGTTCTTGGGAACAGTCTGGCCCAAGTGGTTCCGTGACGAGCTCGAGTTCGCCAACGCACGTGACGCATGGCTGCGCCTCCTGCGTGGCACCGTGCACGGGAAGGGCGTCAAACGCTTCGTACGCGAGGCCGTCTCGGCGAGCGCGGAGCTCGGGATTCCGGTGGACGACGGGGAACTGATGCTGGCGCTCACCGGCCGGCTCGAAGGGGCCGGACTCGACCAGCGCCGACTGCCCCGGCGACTCCTGCCCGAGGTGGCTCTCCAGGACTGCCGTGCGGCCTGCGGGCCGTCTCTGGATCTGCGACTCTCCGACCCGCCGGAGGACGCGAAGGAGCGGATCCGGCGGTTCTGGGAGAACGCGGAGGAGGAGTCGTGGGCCGATGACACGCCTCAGACGGTTCTCCGCGACGGGCTGCGCCGGTTCCAGGAAGCCGGTCTGCCGGTGGAAGAGAACTCCGGGCTGTTGCTGCCGGCCTTGTACGCGATGCTCATGACGAAGCCCGGCGAACTTCTGGAAGACATGGCCGAACATGCCCGGGCGTGGGCTGTCGCCCTGGACGAGGCGTCGACGCTGGTACCTGTGCTCGACATCCTCCTTCTCGCTCCCGAGTTGGAGATGCCGGTCGCCGACGCTCTCGGGCATCTCTTCGCCGTACCCGCCTTCACCGAGCCGTTCCCCTCGGATGCCCTGCTGTGGACGAGTTCTCCCGGTCTGGCCCTGCCTCGCCTGGCCTTCGAGCTGGGGATTCCCGAGGTGACGACGCGAGAGGAGACGGTCACCCCGGATCTGCTGGACTGGGTGGGCATGCACGCGAGAATGCGCATGGCCGCCGCTGCTCGGGGCGGTGCCGCCGACCCCGACCTCGATCTCGATCAGACGGACAGTGCCGACAGTGCCGACAGTGCCGACAGCAGGGACGGCACGCCGACGGAGTCGGACGAGCGATGGGCCCAGCGGCGTGAGGCCGTGCGCGAGGCGGTGCAGCGAAAGGTCCGCAAGAAGTCCCGCGGAACGGCTGCCACGCGCCGCCGGTCCGACCGTCCCGTCGAGCGCATCTGGAACGCGGACGGCAGCTCCGCTCTGTGGATCTCGGCCGACACCCCGCAGGGACGGGAGTTGATGGAAGGACTGGAAGGCCAACTGGAGGCCTTCCGAGAGAAGTTCGGCCGGGAGCCGGGACCGGGCGACCCGCTGTTCTTCGACCCCGAGGCCGACGAGCCCACCCGTCTCACCAAGGAGTACTTCGACGACATGCTGCTGCGCATGGCGGAGCGCGCGAAGGAGATGGGCGTCGACCCCGCGTTCCTCCACGCCTGGCGCGAGGTCGGGTACGTGGTCACCGAGGACACCAGAAGCGGGTTCACCGCCGCCGAAGTGATCGCCTTCAACAGGGCCCTCGCCCGTCACCGAGAGGCCGGCGAGTGACCGGCACAACCGAGAACCACATCAGCGGAGGAGTCTTCTTCGGCGTCGTCGTCCAGGGCCGGACCATTACCCTCACCCTCCCGGACCGCCCGGACCCCGCGCTCGCCGGGCTCCCCCGGCGCTCGGCGTCCTTCGTGGGGCGGCGCAGCCAGCTGGACGAGGTCCTGGCAGCCTTGGCACCGGCGGTGCCGGGCGAAACCGACGAGACGACGGGCACGGTGGTGGTGGCCGGACTCGCCGGGACGGGCAAGACCGAACTCGTGCTCCAGGCCGCTCACCGCGCGTTGCGTGAAGAGAACTGGTTCCCCGGCGGGGTCCTCTTCGTCGATCTGCACGGCTACGACGCGGAGCGCAGGGTGTCGCCGAAGCGGGCGCTCGGCACCCTCCTGCGGGCTCTCGGCATCCCCCCTGAACACATTCCTCCCGGCATCGAGGATCGCGCGCTCGTCTACCGTTCCGCACTGGACGCACTGGCCGCTGCCGGGCGAAGGGTCCTGGTCGTCCTGGACGACGTACCGGCCACGGGCAAGATCCGCCACCTCTTGCCGAGCGACGGGAGCACGGCCACGCTCGTGTCCTCACGACACTCCCTCGCGGAACTGGACGCCCTGGCACTGACCCTCCGGGAGCTGCCCGCCGACGAAGGACGCGAGCTGCTGGCTGACACCCTCCGCACGGCCCTGCCCGAGGATGCGCGAGTGGCGGCCGAGGTGAACGAGGCCGACCGGCTCGTCGCGCTGTGCGGCGGGCTGCCGCTGGCTCTGCGCATCCTGGCGTCCCTGCTCGTGGACGTGCCGACCCGGCCCTTGTCCCGGCTCCGCCGGGACCTTGAGGGCGCGCACTCCAGGCTCTCGGTGCTGAGCCGGGAGGAACGCGCTGTGACCGCGGCCTTCGAACTGTCCTACCGAAGGCTCGCCGAAGACCAGGCAGGACTCTTCCGGCTGCTCTCCCTGCATCCCGGACCGGACTTCTCCACCGAGGCGACCGCCCAGCTGTACGGCGAGAGCGTCGAAGAGACCGAACGGCTCCTGCTGGACCTGGCCCGCCGGCACCTGGTCGAGCCACGGGGTCTTTACGGCCGCTGGCAGCAGCACAGTCTCGTGCGCCTCTACTCCCGGGAGCGACTCGTCTCGGGCAACGACCCCTGGGGCGAGGGCCTCATGCGTCTGCTCGCCCATTTCCACGAGATGACGACCCTGGCGGGTGAAAGGCTTTTCCACCCCCCGACATCGCGTCCTGCGGCTGAGTCCGTGTTCCCGGACCGAAGCGAGGCCCTGCAGTGGCTGGAGACCGAGCGACACACCCTGGTCGCCGCTGTTCTGTGGGCTCACTCCGCCGACGACGACCTGATGTGCGTGGCCCTGGCGGTGCCCGTCTCGAAATTCCTGATGGAGATGCGTTACCCGGAGGATGCCGGGCTGGTGCTGTCCGCGGGCATCCAGTCGAGTCGACGGCGCAAAGACGGCTTTCGCGAGGCATCTCTGCTGAGCTCTCTCGGCGTCGTGCTGCGGGACAAGCGCAAGCTGCGCAGGTCTGTTCGCGCGCACCACAAGGCCATCAAGATCTGCCGAAGGCTGAAGAAGCGCCAGGCTCTGGCCAGCGCACTGAACAACCTCGGGCTCTCGCTCCATGAGCAGCGCAAGTTCGAACAGGCCGTGGCGGCCCACACCGAAGCCGCCCAGTTGTTCAAGCGCGCCGGTGACCGGATCGGAGTGGCACGCGCTCTGGGCAACGCCGGCGAGACACTGGCCGAGCTGGGCCGGACAGAGGAGGCCGCCCGCGCCCTGCGCAAGGCCGCGAAGACCTTCCGGAAACAGGGCGATCTGCGCGGCTACGCCCAGGCACTGGGCAGCCTCGCCATGGCGACACGCGACGAGGGGCAGGCCGAGCAGGCCGTAGAGCTGCACAAACGCGCCCTCGACATGGCCGACGGCCTGCTCATCCCCCATGACAGGGCGACCGAGCTGTGCAACTTCGCCGGCACGCTGACCGCTGCCGGAGAGTTCGAAGCGGCTCTCACAGCGCAGCAAGAGGCACTGGCCACGTTCCGCCGACTCGGAGACCGCCGCGGTGAGGCGATGACCTTGGGCAACATGGCCCTCGTACGCCAGCGGCAGGGCAAGTGGAACAAGGCTGTACGGCTGCATACCCTCGCCTTGGAGGCATTCCTCGAGGGCAAGGACGATCATGGTCTGGCCGCCGAGCTCAGGAGTCTCGCGTGTGCGCTTCTCCAGCAGGGCTGCAACACCGAGGCCCTGGAGAACCTGAATCTCGCCGCCGATCTTTATCACCGGACCGGCGACAGGGAGAGGGAAGTCGACACGCTCGACTTCGCCGACCAGGTGCGAAGGCGGATCGGAGTCGGCATGCGCCCCGTGGAGAGCCGGACGTGATCGTTCGTGTATGAGGCACACTGGACGTTTGGCCGAGCACCCACGCCAGGGTGCCGCCTCCAGAAAGGGACCCGCGTTGAACGGACCTCTCATCGTCCAGTCCGACAAGACCCTGCTCCTGGAAGTCGACCACGAGCAGGCCGGCGACTGCCGTCGGGCCATCGCCCCGTTCGCGGAGCTGGAGCGGGCGCCGGAGCACATCCACACCTACCGGGTGACGCCGCTGGGCCTGTGGAACGCCCGGGCTGCGGGTCACGACGCCGAGCAGGTCGTGGACGCGCTGGTGCAGTACAGCCGCTACCCCGTGCCGCACGCGCTGCTGGTCGACATCGCCGAGACGATGGACCGCTACGGGCGGCTCACGCTGTCCAAGCACCCGGCGCACGGGCTGGTCCTGACCACCACCGACCGTCCGGTGCTGGAGGAGGTCCTGAAGTCGAAGCGGATCGCGCCGCTGGTCGGCGCCCGGATCGACCCGGACACGGTCGCCGTGCACCCCTCCGAGCGGGGGCAGATCAAGCAGACCCTGCTGAAGCTGGGCTGGCCGGCCGAGGACCTCGCCGGGTACGTCGACGGTGAGGCGCACCCGATCGAGCTGGCCGAGGACGGCTGGGCGCTCAGGCCGTACCAGAAGCAGGCCGTGGAGAACTTCTGGCACGGCGGGTCGGGCGTGGTCGTCCTGCCCTGTGGCGCGGGCAAGACGCTGGTCGGCGCCGGGTCGATGGCGCAGGCGAAGTCCACGACCCTGATCCTCGTCACGAACACGGTCTCCGCCCGGCAGTGGAAGCACGAGCTGGTGCGGCGGACGTCGCTCACCGAGGACGAGATCGGCGAGTACAGCGGGACGAAGAAGGAGATCCGGCCCGTCACGATCGCCACGTACCAGGTGCTGACGACCAGGCGGAAGGGCGTCTATCCGCACCTGGAGCTGTTCGACTCCCGGGACTGGGGCCTGATCGTCTACGACGAGGTGCACCTGCTGCCGGCGCCGGTCTTCAAGTTCACCGCGGACCTGCAGGCGCGGCGGCGGCTGGGCCTCACGGCCACGCTGGTGCGTGAGGACGGGCGCGAGTCGGACGTGTTCTCCCTGATCGGGCCCAAGCGGTTCGACGCGCCCTGGAAGGAGATCGAGGCGCAGGGCTACATCGCGCCGGCCGACTGTGTGGAGGTCCGGGTCAATCTGACGGACGCGGAGCGGCTCGCGTACGCCACGGCCGAGGCGGAGGAGAAGTACCGCTTCTGTGCGACGACGGACACCAAGCGGAAGGTCACGGAGGCGATCGTCCGCCGCTTCGCCGGGCAGCAGATCCTCGTCATCGGCCAGTACATCGACCAGCTCGACGAGCTGGGCGAGCACCTCGGGGCGCCCGTGATCAAGGGCGAGACGTCGAACGCGCAGCGGGAGAAGCTGTTCGACGCGTTCCGGGAGGGCGAGATCAGCGTGCTCGTCGTGTCGAAGGTCGCGAACTTCTCGATCGACCTGCCGGAGGCGACGGTCGCGATCCAGGTGTCCGGCACGTTCGGGTCGCGCCAGGAGGAGGCCCAGCGGCTGGGCCGGGTGCTCCGCCCGAAGTCCGACGGCCACAAGGCCCACTTCTACTCGGTGGTCGCCCGGGACACCCTCGACCAGGACTTCGCCGCGCACCGCCAGCGCTTCCTGGCGGAGCAGGGGTACGCGTACCGGATCATGGACGCGGACGAGCTGCTCACGGAGAGCTGAGGCCGGCGGGCCGCTCGCGGGCGGTGGGGCCGCTCACTTGCGGCGCTCACTTGCGGCGGACCAAGCCCACTTCCTCGCCGTACTGGCCGAGGATGATCACGTCGAAGGCGGCGCCCGCGAACACCCTGACGGCGCGCAGGGCATCGCCGAGGCGGTGACTGTGGCTGCCTGCCACGGCGGTGGCGCCGGGCGGGCGGCCCGGTGCCGGGGCGGGGGAGATGGTTGCTGCGCTCATGTCTCCATGGTGCGTTTCCGTGCGTAAAGTCCGCGTCGGCCTGAGGGCCGAACCCGCCTGCCCCGCTCGTACGCCTGCGGACCGACTCCTGCCCCTCAGGGAGGAGGGCTTCGTCCCCTAGGGGACGAGGAACAGGAGGCGAGAATCAGGAGGCGAGAATCAGGGGGCGAGAATCAGGGGGCGAGAATCAGGGGGCGAGAATCAGGGGCGAGAAAAACCGTTGGCGGTCGCCTCCCCCGCTCCTCTAGGATCTCCGCTCTTGCCCGCCTCCCTCACGGAGCGCCGCCGACCGGACGGAAACCGGCCGGCATCTCACCGCCATCTCTCCAGCAGGTCCTCCGGAGGCACCCCCTTGTCCACGCCCGTCGACGACCCGCTCTCCCGTGAGCGCTCCCACCTCGCCGCGTCCCGTTCCGCCCTGCGTGCCATGCGCGAGGACGTCGAGGCCCTCGACATCAGCGACGTCACCGCGAACTGGGTCAACGCCGAGGTGCTGGCCCATCAGATCGAGGAACGCATCAAGGCTCTGGCCGACCTCAGCGACACCCCGCTGTTCTTCGGGCGGCTCGACTACCTGCGCGCGCCGGGCGCCGAGCAGGCCGAGGGCGCGGAAGGAGAGCGCTTCTACATCGGGCGGCGGCACGTGCACGACCACGACGGTGACCCGATGGTGATCGACTGGCGCGCCCCCGTCTCGCAGCCGTTCTACCGGGCCTCCAAGAAGGACCCGATGGACATCGCGCTGCGCCGCCGCTTCGGCTACACGGGCGGCGACCTCACGGCGTACGAGGACGAGCACCTGTCGGACCCGGGTGAGGCGGCGCGCACCAGCAAGCTGCTCCAGCAGGAGATCGAGCGGCCCCGCGTCGGCCCGATGCGGGACATCGTCGCGACGATCCAGCCCGAGCAGGACGAGATCGTCCGGTCGGGGCTCTCCGGCACGGTGTGCGTGCAGGGCGGCCCGGGCACCGGGAAGACCGCCGTCGGCCTGCACCGGGTCGCCTACCTCCTCTACGCCCACCGCGAGCGCCTCGCCCGCACCGGGACTCTCGTGATCGGACCGAACCGGTCCTTCCTGCACTACATCGAGCAAGTGCTGCCCGCCCTGGGCGAGTTGACGGTCCAGCAGGCCACCGTAGAGGACCTGGTGGCGCACGTGGAGATCCAGGGGACGGACGACGCGACGACGGCGGTCGTCAAGGGCGACGCCCGCATGGCGCAGGTGCTGCGCAGGGCCCTCTACTCGCACGTCACGATGCCCACCGAGCCGGTCGTGGTCGTGCGCGGCTCCCGCCGCTGGCGGGTGGCGGCGTACGAACTGGAGGACATCGTCCGCGAGTTGCTCGACCGCGACATCCGCTACGGCGCCGCACGCGAGGCCCTGCCGCAGCGCATCGCGCACGCGGTGCTGGTGCAGATGGAGCGGTCGGGGGAGGCGCCGGACGACCGGGTGCAGGACGCGGTGGCCCGCAACAGCGCGGTCAAGGCGGCCGTCAAGCAGGTCTGGCCGGCCGTCGACCCGGCGAAGCTGGTGCTGCGCCTGCTGTCGGACGCGGACTTCCTCGCCGAGCACGCGGAGGGGATCCTCGACGAGGAGGAGCAGAAGGCGGTGCTGTGGGCGAGACCGGCACGCAGCGTCAGGTCCGCCAAGTGGTCCGCCGCGGACGCCGTCCTCATCGACGAGGCCACCGACCTGATCCAGCGCACGCACTCCCTCGGCCATGTCGTCCTCGACGAGGCGCAGGACCTCTCCCCCATGCAGTACCGGGCGGTCGGCCGCCGCTGCACGACCGGCAGTGCGACCGTCCTCGGCGACCTGGCGCAGGGCACCACGCCGTGGGCGACCCGGAGCTGGCAGGAGGCGCTGGCCCACCTGGGCAAGACGGACGCGATGGTGGAGGAGCTGACGGCCGGTTTCCGCGTGCCGACGGACGTCATCACCTACGCCTCCCGGCTGCTCCCGCACATCGCCCCGGGGCTCACCCCGGTCGTGTCGATCCGTGAGAACCCGGGCCGTTTCGAGGTCCGGGAGGTCACCGGCATCGCCGACGTGGTCGACGCCTGCCGCGCATCCCTGCGCCACGAGGGTTCGACGGGCCTGATCGCGGCGGACGCCCGGGTCCCGGAGCTGGCGGCGGCCCTGGCGGAGGCCGGGATCCCCTACCTCGGCCCCGGCGAGGAGACGACCCAGGAGACCCGCCTGACCCTGGTCCCGGCGTCGCTCGCGAAGGGTCTGGAGTACGACTACGTCGTCCTGGACGAGCCCCAGGCGGTGGTCGACGGCGAGCCGGACGAACGGACGGGCTTGCGACGCCTGTACGTGGCGCTGACGCGCGCGGTGTCCGGCCTTGTCGTCACGCACGCGGCCGGGCTGCCGCCACAGTTGGCGTCGACTCCCCTTCGCTGAAGCCTCGGGCTTGCACGACGGGCATCACTGGCGGTGATGCCCGCGGGAGGCCCGTCAGCGCCAAGCAGTCGCTCCCGCCCTCAGGTCGCGACCAAGCCGCCGTCGGCGGTGAGCACCGCGCCGGTGATGTAGCTGGCCTTGTCGGAAGCCAGGAACACCACGGCCTCGGCGATCTCCTCAGGCTCGCCGGCGCGGGTGAGCGGTGTGTTCTGGCTGAACGCCTCGAACATCTCTCCCACCGTGTCGACGGCCATGTCGGTCCGGATCGGGCCGGGCGCCACAGAGTTGACGCGAACGCCCGCCGCGCCGAACTCGACGGCCCACGACCGGGTCAGCGCGTCCATCGCGGCCTTGGAGGCGTTGTAGACGGAGCCGACCGGGGTGCCGATCTGCGCGGCGACCGACGACACGTTGACGATCGCCCCCTTCTTCTTGGCCACCATGGCCGGCGCGAGCGCGGCTGTCAGGAAGTAGGACGCACGAACATTGATGTCGAACACCTGCTCGTAGCTGTCGAGCGACTGCTCGGGGGTCGGCGAGAACGGGAAGATGCCTGCGTTGTTCACCAGCACGTCCACCTCACCGACCTCCTCGGCGAGCTTGCGGACGTCGTCGATCTTCGCGACGTCCGCGACGACGAAGTGGCCCGTCCCGCCCGCCTGCTCGATCAGCTCGACGGTCTCCTTGCCGAGCTCGGCCCTGCGCCCCGTCACGTAGACGGTGGCACCCGCCTCCGCGAGCTTGACCGCGATCGCGCGGCCGATACCCGACGTGGCGCCGGTGACGAGTGCCTTCTTGCCCTGAAGTTCGTTGGTTGACATGTCTGCAAACCTGGCCGTGTCAGATCGTCAGAGCATAATTTCCGGATATACGGCCTGGTCAGGTCGAGGGCTTCGAAATGAATCAGGCGGTCAGGGCCGCTGTGCGCCGCCCGAAGTAAAGGCGCACGAACTGCGGCAGCCGGTAGCGGCCGAGTACGAGCGGCTCGATCAGGTGCACGACCGCGAGTGACTCCAGCACCAGCTCGATCTCACCGGGGTCGGCCCCGGACATTTCCGCCGCCTTGTGACTGTCGATCACCTCGGCGTCCTGGCGCGCGAAGCACCTGAGCATGCGCCGTTCCGGATCGCTCAGCTGCTCCTCGGCCGCGATCAACGGGGCCAGCATCGCGGCGCAGTCGGACGGGATCACGCCGTCGAGCGTGCTCTCCCGCTGCATCTGCAGCAGGGCCATCTCGATCGTCCAGTGAGGACGCGAGCTGAGCTTGCCGCCGATCACCCTGATGGGGCCCGGCAGGCGCGAGAGGCGTTCCAGCAGCACCCCGGCCTGCTCGGGTTCCGCGTCAGCGCGCACCGGGCCGAAGGCCTTGCGGAAGAACTCCCGTGCCTCCCGCTCGGTCAGCCCGGCGATCTTCAGCCAGGTCACCCCCGGCAGCTCGTTCAACCGGCGGACGCTCGTGAGAATCATCGCCGAGCCGGGCGTGGCGAGATCGCGTACGGCCGCCGCGTCCTGCACGTCGTCGACCACCACCAGGAACCGCTTGCCGCGCGCCTTCTCCCGCCACAGTGCGGCTTTGTCGCCGACGGGGTTCTCCACGCCGACCGCGCGCAACAGCTCGTCGGCGACGTCCCTGCCCCTGACGAAGATCTGCCCGTCCGGGAAGCGTCCTTTGACGAGGTGGCCGATCCGGGTGGCCAGCACGGTCTTGCCGCTGCCCCGCATACCGGTGATGCCCACGGTGCCCGGCAACGTCCGGAGAGCCTGCTCGATCTCCTCGGCGCGGCCGGTGAAGTCGATCAGATCCGGCAGCAGCTGCTCCGGCCTGCGCGGCGGGGCGAGGTCGCCGTTGAGGATCTGCGCGTGGACCTCGCGCAGCTCCGGCCCTGGGTCGAGGCCGAGCTCCTCGTTGAGGAGTGCGCGCGCCCGGTGGTAGTGGTCAAGTGCCTCCCCCTGCCTGCCCTCCAGGTAGAGCGCGCGCATCAGGAGGGCACGCGGTCGTTCCCTGAGCGGGAAGGCGGCGACGTGCTTCTGCAGCTCCAGCACGTCGAGCTCGCGTTCGAGGCAGTCCTCCCGCGCCTTGAGCCGGTGGTCGCCGAGCCGCACCCGTTGCGCGTCGAAGTAGGCGCTCCGGAGGCCTTCCAAGGGCTCGCCGCGGCAGTCGTCGACGATCTCGGCGCGGACCGTGTACCCGCCGTCCCTGGACTTCAGGTTCAGCTCCGGAAGCGTCTTGCGAATCTTGTACACGTACGTCCGCAACGCCATCACAGCGCTCGGCGTCGGGTCGTCCCAGACCATGCCGATCAACTGGTCGTTGCTCAGCCGGATGCCGTTGTTCAGCAGCAACGCCGCCAGCACCGCCCGCTGCTGGCGCGGCCCCAGTTCGATCTCCTCTTCGTCGCGCCAGGCTCGTACCGGACCCATCAGTGAGAAGCGCAGGCTCATGCAACGGCACAACGCCGGGGTACATCCCCTGCTTCCCCGTACAGAGGCGACCGGTGGAACGTGCGACGGTGAACTCCACCGCCCGTGAAGGTGTTGTCAAACGTCACGGTCACCGTCACCCGCGGGTGCGGCCCGGGGGCGTTCAGACGGAGTCCAGGGCGGCCCGCCACCGCGCGACGGCATCCGCCGACACCGGTGCCTCCCAGCCCTCCGGCCGGGCCGCCCCGCCGATGTGGAAGCCGTCGACCCCGGCCGTCAGCAGCGTCGGCACGTGGTCGAGCCGCAGCCCGCCCCCCACCAGGAGATGCTGCTCGTAACCCGGCTCCCCCTGCCGGGCCGCCTCCGCGAGCAGTACGGAAAGCCCGTCGTCGACCCCGGCCGCCGACCCGGCCGTCAGGTACGTGTCCAGCCCGGGCATCCCGTCCAGCTGCTTGCGCAGGGCGTCCCGGTCGGCGGCCCGGTCGATGGCCCGGTGAAAGGTCCAGGGGCAGCCGTCCAGCACGCCGACGACCCGCTCCACCGCCGCCAGGTCCACCGCGCCGTCCGCGTCGAGGAACCCGAGCACGAACTCCTCCGCCCCGGCCTCCCGCAGTCCGGCGGCCACGCCCGCCAGCCGGTCGACGTCACCGGCCGCGAAGCCGTCGGCGAGCCGCAGCATCACCCGCAGGGAGATGTCGACGGCCCGGCGGATCCCGGTGACGGTGGCGGCCGACGGGGTGAGCCCGTCGGCCGCCATGTCGGTGACCAGCTCCAGCCGGTCCGCGCCTCCGGCCTGGGCGGCGACCGCGTCCTCGACGCCGAGGGCGATCACCTCCAGGACTGCACGCTTGCTCATGGGGCCCCTTCGTCGGCATGGCGTCGGCGTACGACAACAGGTCTAGGCCAGACAGGTCTAGTCCAATCAAGACTACGCTGCCCGCTCCCGCCGCCTCCCACGCCCCGCGGACCTGGCTCATCCGAAGATGTTCAGGTCCTTCGCCTCCACCCCGACCAGCTCGAACTCGGCCACGTCGACCGGCCGCCCCGTGTAGAGCCGCACCAGGGTCGGCCCGTCCCCGATGAAGCGCCCCGGGGGCCGTTCCCCGGCGCTCTCCCCGAGCCGCAGCGGTTCGTCCAGGTCGTCGAGGTCGGCGTGCAGCGGCACATGCCCGCGCTCACGGGTGATCCGGGCGAGCAGCGCCAGCGCGTCCGGCAGCCCGGCCCCGCCGTACGCCCCGGGCTCGCCGAAGGCGTCGCGCACGTCCCCGGCGTGCACCCACTCCCCCAGCGCGAGGCCGTCCAGCTTCCCGTCCGCCCCGGCGATCACCGGCCCGGCCTCGGTCATCCCGCGCTCCAGCTCGTCGACCACGCGCGCGTTGCTCCAGCCGTCCCGCTCGGCGATGTCCCGGTCGTTCGCCTCGGGCGAGAACACGCCCTCCTCGAACCGGTTCTCCACCACCCGGGTGAGCGCGGCCGAGCAGTGCGCCAGCACCGACCGCACCGACCAGCCCGGGCACGCGCCCACAGGCAGCGCGAAGTCCTCCTCGGCCCTGGCCCGCAACAGCGGGATCAGCGCGTCACGCTCGATCGCGAGCAGCCTCCCGGGTTGCTCGGGGTCCCGTACGTCGTGCACATCAGCAGGAGTCGTCATGGGACCCACGCTAGGTGTCCGACCCCGCTCGGCGGGAGAATGCCCCCATGGCCGATATCGACGCCCTCCGCGCCCGCTTCGTCCGCACGCTGGAAGCGGCCCGGGGCCCTGCCGCCGGCCCGGACCCGGCCCCGTACGCCGACGACCTGCTCGGGCGCTGGCAGGAGCCGCAGCGCCGCTACCACACGGCCACACACCTCACGGCGGTCCTGGACCACATCGACGTGCTGGAGAAGTACGCGCACGACCCGGACGTGGTCCGGCTGGCCGCCTGGTTCCACGACGCCGTCTACCTCCCTGAGCGCTCCGAGAACGAGGAACGCTCGGCCCGTCTCGCCGAACGCGCCCTGCCCGAGGCCGGCGTGTCCGCCGCCAGGACCGCCGAGGTGGCCCGCCTGGTCCGCCTCACCGTCGGCCACGACCCCGCCGACGACGACCCCGACGGCCAGGTGCTGTGCGACGCCGACCTGGCGATCCTCGCCTCGCCCCCGTCGGCGTACGCCGCCTACACCGCCGCCGTCCGCGAGGAGTACCACTTCGTCCCGAACGAGGCCTTCCGCACCGGCCGCGCGGCGATCCTGCGCCAACTCCTCGACCTGCCGAGGCTGTTCAGGACGCCGTACGGAGCGTCGGAGTGGGAGGCGACGGCCCGCTACAACCTCACCGCCGAGCTGGAAATGCTGTCGCTTCCACCCGGCGACCCCTCGTAACCTGCCCGGCATGTGGACAACGGGCGCGGAACAGGTGGAGCAGGCCGTCGACGAGTGCGTGGGCCTGCTGGGGGCGGTCACCGACCGGGACTGGGAGGCGGTGCGCGCCGGGCGGCTGCAGTGGAGCTGCCGGGAGACGGCGGTGCACATCGCCGAGGACCTCATCGCGTACGCGGGGCAGCTGGCGGGGCGCGAGCAGGAGGCGTACACGCCGTTCGAGATCTCGCTGGAGGAGGGCACGGACAACGCGGGTGCGCTGCGGGTGATCCGCACGACGGGCGCCCTGTTCGCCGCCGCGATCCGCACCACCCCGCGTGAGGTCCGGGCCTTCCATCCGTATCCCTTCCGCAGCGCGAACCGTGAGGGGTTCGCCGCGATGGGCGTCGCCGAGGTGCTGCTGCACACCCACGACGTGGCCGAGGGCCTGGGCGTGGCGTACGAACCGGCCCCCGAGCTGTGCGACTTCGTCCTCACCCGGATCTTCCCGCACGTCCAGCCCGGCCCCACCCCGTGGCGGACCCTGCTGTGGGCCACCGGCCGGGGCGACCTGCCCGGCCGCGAGCCGGTCACCGAGTGGCGGTGGAGCAACAACCACGTGATCCCCACCGACCGGCTCACGCTCCAGGGCGTCACACCGGCGGCGGCGAGCGATCTCTCCACGGTCGGCGACGGCGGCTTCGAGTGGCTCGAAGGCGGCCCGATCGAGGGCACCCGCATCGGCGCCGGGCTGGTGTTCAAGCAGTACGAGGACGGCGTCCACCGGCCCGAGTGGGGCATGTACGTCCTGGTCCGGCGCGAGGACGGCCGCGCGCTCGGCGCCATGGGCTTCCACAGCGTGCCGGACGAGTCCGGGCGGGTGGAGGTCGGCTACGACCTGGTCGAAGCGGCCCGGGGCCACGGTTACGCCACCGAGGCGCTGCGCGCGCTGTCCGCGTGGGCGCTGTCCCGGGACGAGGTCCGGACCGTCGTCGCGAACGTCGAGCGGGACAACACGCCCTCGCACCGCGTTCTCGCCCGCGCCGGGTTCGAGGCCGTCGCGGAGGACATCGAGCACGTCACCTACGAGCTGCGCGAACCCCGCGGCTGAGTCCGCCCCTTCGGCCGGCGCAGCCCCGCCCCGTGCAGCAGCCGCACCACCTCGCGGCTGCTGACCTCCACGGCCCCAGCCGCCACGACGTCCGCGTACCGCTGGGCGGGGATGTCGTAGTGGTCGCGCTCGAAGGCCCGCCGGGGCACGCCGAGGCGTTCGGCGAAGGCGTGCAGTTCCTCGTACGAGACGTCGCTGATCAGGTGGGACCACATGCGGCCATGGCCGGGCCAGGTCGGCGGGTCGATGTAGACGGTCACGAGGACGCCGCTCCGCCGAGCGCCTCGCCCAGCGATCCCAGCGCCGCGACCTTCACGCCCGCCTCACCGCACACCCAGTGCGGGTCGGCCCCCAACTCCGGCTCCACCTGCAGCGCGTGCGGGTCGCCGGTGGCGCACACCGGGCACAGCGGCCAGCGGCCGTAGCGCTCCAGCAGGGCGTCCTGCACGTCCTGCGCGACCAGACCGGCGACGTACTGCGCGCCCTCCGGCCACTGCTCGACCCACCAGCGCCGCTGCACGACGGACTCCTCGACCAGGGAGACGACGTCCGCCTCGGCGACGCGTCCCGCGACGAGGTCGGCCAGCACGAGGGCGCGCGCGGCGTGCAGTGCCTGCTCCAGGGGGCTGATGGGGTCCATGCCCCCATTGTGCGCACTCTTGACCGTGGCGCCGAGCCGAAAATATCTTTCAGAAGTGACCCCAAGAGTGAAGGAAAGTTTCGGCACCCCGCCGGCCCCGGCCGCCCTCGCGGCCAAGGTCCGCACGCTGGGCCCGTCGATGACGCGTTCCATGCAGCGCGTCGCCGAGGCCGTCGCGGGCGACCCGGCCGGCTGCGCGGCCCTCACGGTCACCGGCCTCGCCGAACTCACCGGCACCAGCGAGGCGACCGTCGTACGCACCGCCCGGCTGTTGGGCTATCCGGGTTACCGGGACCTGCGCCTGGCCCTGGCCGGCCTCGCCGCCCAGCAGCAGTCCGGCCGCGCCCCGGCCATAACGACGGACATCGCGGTCGACGACCCGATCGCCGACGTGGTCGCGAAGCTCGCCTACGACGAGCAGCAGACCCTCGCCGACACCGCCGCCGGCCTCGACACCGTCCAGCTGGGCGCGGCCGTCACCGCGCTGACCGGTGCCCGCCGCACGGACGTGTACGGCGTCGGGGCGTCCGGCCTGGTCGCCCAGGACCTCACGCAGAAGCTGCTGCGCATAGGTCTGGTCGCGCACGCCCACAGCGACCCGCACCTGGCCGTCACCAACGCCGTGCAACTGCGCGCGGGCGACGTCGCGATCGCCATCACGCACTCCGGGTCGACGGGGGACGTCATCGAGCCGCTGCGGGTCGCCTTCGAGCGCGGGGCGACGACGGTGGCGATCACCGGCCGCCCGGACGGCCCGGTCTCGCAGTACGCCGACCACGTCCTCACCACGTCCACCGCGCGGGAGAGCGAGCTGCGTCCCGCGGCGATGTCGTCCCGGACCGGACAGCTTCTTGTGGTGGACTGCCTGTTCGTGGGGGTGGCGCAGCGGACGTACGAGACGGCGGCGCCGGCGCTCTCGGCGTCGTACGAGGCGTTGGCCCACCGGCACCGCCCCTGAGCCGACCCCCGGCCGGCACGCACCGGAAAGACACGGAAAGAGCCCTCCCATGACCTCCACCTCCGATTCCCGTGACCTCAGAGCCGAGTTGGAGTCCCTGACCACCGAGGCGTTCCGGCCGGAGCTGGCCGGCATCGACCGGCTGCCCACCCTCGACATCGCGCGGCTCATGAACGGCGAGGACGCGACCGTCGCCGGGGCGGTCGCGGCCCGGCTGCCTCAGATCGCCGCCGCGATCGACGCCCTGGCCGAGCGGATGGCCCGGGGCGGCCGTCTGGTCTACGCGGGGGCCGGCACGGCGGGCCGGCTGGGCGTCCTGGACGCCTCCGAGTGCCCGCCCACCTTCAACACCGACCCCTCCCGGGTCGTCGGGCTGATCGCGGGTGGCCCGCAGGCCGTGGTCACCTCCGTGGAGGGCGCGGAGGACTCCCGGGAACTGGCCCGTGCCGACCTGGAGCCCCTCGGCCTGACCCCGGACGACACGGTGGTCGGCATCTCGGCCTCCGGCCGCACGCCCTACGCCATCGGCGCGGTCGAGTACGCCCGCAGCCGCGGCTCCCTCACCATCGGCCTCGCCTGCAACGCCGGCAGCCCGCTGGCAGCCGCCGCCGAGCACGGCGTGGAGATCGTCGTGGGTCCCGAACTGCTCACCGGCTCCACCCGGCTGAAGGCCGGCACGGCACAGAAGCTCGTCCTCAACATGCTCTCGACGATCACGATGATCCGCCTGGGCAAGACCTACGGGAACCTGATGGTCGACGTCCGCGCCTCCAACGACAAACTGCGCGCCCGCTCCCACCGCATCGTCGCCCTCGCCACCGGCGCCGGCGACGAGGAGATCGAACGGGCCCTGGCCGCCACCGACGGCGAGGTGAAGAACGCGATCCTGATCATCCTGGCCGATGTCGACGGCCCGACGGCGGCCCGGCTGCTGGAGGAGTCCCACGGGCATCTGCGGGCGGCCCTGGCGGCGGCCGGCTGACTCACCGGCTCCGGCGGCGCTGACCGCCGTAGAAGGTGCCGCCCGCCAGGAGCAGGGTCAGTCCGGCGGTGACGGCGAGGGTGATCTCCGTGGTGTTCCGCTGATCGGGACTGTCGGGCAGCCTGGGATCGAGCAGCCCGAGCGGGTCCTTGCGGATCTCGACGCGGTCGCCGGGCTCTGCCTGGCCGAAGCAGTTCTCCTGCTGGGACACCTCGTACGTCTTTCGGTCCCCGCCGAGCTCCCGGACCGTGCAGAACATGTCCGGCCCGCGCCGCTGGTCCCGGTCGGCCACCTGGGTCACCACGGCGTCGACGGGTTCTCCCGCGGTTGCCATGTACCCCTCGTACACGGCGGGCCCGGCGAACAACATCAGGGCGAAACCGCCGAAGGAGACGAGCGTCGCCGCCCCGGCCCGGTGCCAGAAACCGCCGATGACACTGGCGGCGACCGCGATGGTCGCCATGCAGACGACGACCCCGAGCCAGGTCACCCACTGTCCGACCGCGGAACCGACCAACAGCAGGGCGGGCACCAGCACGGCCCACAGCGCGGAACCGACGGCCTTGCGCACGCCGGACAGGGCCGGACGTGAACTGCCCGTCCCGCTGCCGCCGCCGGCCTCCACAGCCGTCCCGGACGCGCTCATGTCCCCCGAACTCCTGTCGCCGGCACGTTCATTCGCACCCGCCACGATATACAGCGGCGCGACGCCCCCACCAGCGCCGCTACCGCGCTTCACCGTGACTTCGGCTCACGGTTGACCTGCCTCACCCGCGCCCGCAGCGTCTCCCCCACCGGCAGCGAGCGCAGTACGTCTGTCAGATGCTCGGCCGTCCTTACGTTGCACCGCCCCAGATCGACCAGGGCGAACGGCTCCTGGCTCGCACCGGTCACCGGATCGACACTCAGCGACGGCAGCACGACACCGACTCCCGCGAGCGCGTCCCGCAGTGACTCCACGATGATGTGTCCTCCTGGCCGCCCTCGGCCGGACGGCGCCCGTCCTGTCCCTCTCCCAAGCCGACTGCGCGACGCTCGCCCCGCTGGTGACGGAGTGGTTCGAGCGGGGCGCCTCGGAGGCGGACGTACTGCGCGCACTCACGGCCGGCTTGCCGACGCCCGTCCACCACGCCGCCGCCCTGGTCCGCAACCGCCTGACCAGCAAACTCCCGCCCCCACCCGCCCCGCGACCGCCGTTGCGGATCCTGGAGTGCGCGACCTGCGGCGCCCCGGGGCGTCCGGAGTCCCTGCCAGGGGGCCGTTGCAGCGCCTGCCGGGGCGAACGCTCCCCCACGCAACCCCCTGCACCTCTGTCCGCCCCCACAGTTCACGACCGCGCGGCCCAGATCCGCGCCGCGATGTCCCAACGACGCCGAGAGAAGGCACGCACATGACGGCACCTACAGTCCGACGTCACCGCCGCAGGGCACGATGGAAGGGAGGACGCACCACCATGACCCCTGGTACCGCTGACCGCCCGCTGATGCCCATCGAGGACTTCGCGGATCTGGCCGAGGTGGCCCCGAACACGGTCGTCGTCTACAGCGAGCCCGAGGACGGCCGATACCAGCAGGCCGCTGCCCACCCGTTGGGCACCCCGGTGGAGCTCCCTGCCCCCGTCGGCTTCACTCTGGACACGGAAGAACTCAAGGACTACGCCGACTGACGACAATAGGAACCATGAACCACGCCCAGCTCACCGCGCTAGGCCGCGCCCTCCGTCTCCTCGGCGAGCACGGGGAGGCACTCACCTCCGACACCCCGGACGCCAAACTGCACGAGGTGAAGGCGGATCTGAAGCGCGCCCTGGACCTGCTGGAGGAGAGCGTCTCGAACGCGGCGCCCAGCACACGCTGCCCCGAGCATCCGAACGGCCCGGTCGACGAGGCCGCCCCCGACCTGTGCCTGCTGTGCGAGACCCGGCGCCGGGCCGCCCGCCGGGCGGAGTTCAACGGCCCCGCCCCGCAGCACCGGCCCACCGAACCGGTCCAGTCCCGCTACGGCGTCAGTGGTGACCGCCCCCAGCCCCAGCAGCGCTGGCTGCCGGAGCTGTGGAACGGCCAGACCTGGCAGCTGTGCGGCACCCCGCGCCGGGACCGCCGCGAGGCCGAGCTCTACATCGCCGCCCAGCGCAAGGCTCCCCGGGCCGCCATGGCGTACCGGCTGGTGCACGAGTTCACCGACTACGAGGTGCTGCGCGTGTGGGGGACGCCGGTCCGCGTCGACATCGAGCCCATGGGCAACTTGTAGCTCACAGGAGGGGCAGGGCGGAGAAGTCGTGGCCCTCCCACAGGCGCCGTGACGTCTCCTCCGGGTACGCCCGCACCGCCGGCTCCGCGTCCAGCACCTGCACCAGCCGCTCCGTCTCCTCGTACGCCGGCCAGCCCGGGTCCCCCGTCCTCGCGAACGCCGTCCAGGACGACCGGAAGCGGGACGACAGCGCCTCGGCCTCGGCGGACGGCTCCGTGCCCGCGAACAGCAGGGCCCCGAGGTCCGCCCCGTACGTGCCGAAGAGCAGGGGGATGTCCAGGCCGTGGCAGGCGCCCAGCGCGCCGCCGTTCCCCGGGGCCGGCCAGGTCAGTTCGTAGACGTGCGCGCGTCCGCCGCCCGCGCGCTGCGCCTCGGCCAGGTGCAGGGAGGGCATGCCGAACAGCCAGTCCGTCTGGACGCGTTCGAAGAGCTCGCCGGGAGTGGCGTCGGGGAAGGCCGTGCGGTAGGCCCGCTCGCCGTCGGGGCCGGGGGCGAAGAGGCGGAGGGACGCTGTCGCCCGCTCCTCGGATATCTGGCCCAGTCGGCCCGCCATGGCGACGAAGAGGCGGTACTCGTCGCGGTTGTGACCGACGAGCAGGTCGATGTCCTTCGCCGCACCGGCCGCCAGCGCCTGCCAGGGTGTGGTGGGCAGGACCTCGCCGTCGACGACCGGCGAGAAGGGCGTGACCGTCGGCGCCGCCTGGCCCCAGCGGTCGATGTACTGGGGCATCTTGCCGCTCAACGACTCACCCGCCGAGGTCAGTTCGCGCGGCGGGATCGTCGCCAGATCGGCGACCGTGGGGCGCAGCCCCACCTCGGCGGCGAGAGCGGCGCCGATGTCACGGGCCAGCGCGTCCGAGAAGAACGTCCCCGGCACGCTCTGCGCGATCGCCCGCCGGAACAGGCCCGCCGCCCTGGGCATGGCCAGCAGCGAGGCGACGGAACCCGCGCCCGCCGACTCGCCGAAGACCGTGACCTGGCCGGGGTCGCCGCCGAACGCCTCGATGTTGTCCCGGACCCATTCGAGGGCGGCCACCTGGTCGAGCAGGCCGCGGTTGGCGGGAGCGCCCTCGATGGACGCGAAACCCTCCATGCCCACGCGGTAGTTGAGCGACACGACCACCACGTCGCCGTCGGCCGCGATGCGCCGGGCGTCGTAGCCGGGGCTGCCGGAGTGGCCGAGCTTGTAGGCGCCGCCGTAGATCCACACCATCACCGGGCGGCGGGCGCCCGGACCGGGTTCGGGGGTCCAGACGTTGACCGTGAGCCACTCGTCGCCCTCAGGCAGGTCGACCAGGCCCGGGCCGCCCAGGTTGCCGAGGTCCTGCGGGGGCGGCGGGCCGAAGGCGTACGCGTCCCGTACGCCGTCCCAGGCGTGGGCGGGGCGCGGCGCCAGGAACCGGGCCTCACCCACGGGAGGCGCGGCGAAGGGGATGCCGCGGTAGACGGCGAGACCCTCCTCCGTGCGGCCGCGTACCACACCGGCGGTGGTGCGCACCACCGGTGCGGGCTGCCCTGCGAAGGCGCCGGTCGGGGGGTGGGACTCGGTCGTCGTCATCTCTGGATCTCCTCACGGGGTGCCGGTGAACAGGCGCTCCGCCAGTGTCCTTGACTGACGCAAGTGAATCCAGGGCGGCCCGGGTGGGGACCGCCCTCGGGAGGTCAGCTGAGCGTCTTCAGCGCCGCCGGGTCGTACGGCGCCAGCTCGTCGAAGCGGCCCGAGAGGACCTTCTGCGCCCACTGCGGGTCCTGGAGCAGGGCGCGGCCGACGGCGACCATGTCGAACTCGTCGCGCTCGAAGCGGTCCAGGAGGTTGTCGAGGTCGCCGATCTCGGCACCCTCGCCCTGGAAGGCCTTGATGAAGTCGCCGTTCAGACCGACCGAGCCGACGGTGATGGCGGGCTTGCCGGTGAGCTTCTTGGTCCAGCCGGCCAGGTTGAGGTCGGAGTCGTCGAACTCGGGCAGCCAGTAGCGGCGGGTGGAGGCGTGGAAGGCGTCCACCCCGGCCGCGGCGAGCGGGGTCAGGATGGCCTCCAGCTCCTCGGGCGTCTCGGCGAGGCGGGCGTCGTAGGCGTCCTGCTTCCACTGCGAGTAGCGGAAGATGACGGGGAAGTCGGCCGAGACGGTCTCGCGGACGGCCGCGACGATCTCCGCCGAGAACGCGGCACGGGCGACCGGGTCGCCGCCGTAGGCGTCGGTGCGGCGGTTGGTGCCCTCCCAGAGGAACTGGTCGAGCAGGTAGCCGTGGGCGCCGTGGAGCTCCACGCCGTCGAAGCCGATGCGCTCGGCGGCGGCCGCGGCCTCGGCGAACGCGCCGATGACGGCGTCGATGTCGGCCTGGGTCATGGCCTTGCCGGTGGGCTCGGCGGCGCCGATGCGCAGGCCGGAGGGGCCGACGGCCGGGGCGTCCGCGACCGGCGGCTCGCCCTGGTTGCGGACCATGCCGATGTGCCACAGCTGCGGCACGATCGTGCCGCCCGCGGCGTGCACCGCCTCGGCCACCTTCGCCCAGCCCGCGAGCTGCTCCTCGCCGTGGAACCGCGGCACGCGGTCGCTCTGCCCGGCCGACTCGTGGCCGACGTAGGTGCCCTCGGTGACGATCAGGCCGACACCGGCGGCGGCGCGGCGGGAGTAGTACGAGACGACGTCGTCGCCGGGAACACCGCCCGGGGAGAACATGCGGGTCATCGGCGCCATCGCGATCCGGTTCGGGACGGTCAGCCCGCCCAGCGATACGGGCCGGGACAGGATTTCGGCGGCGCGGGAGGCGACGGAGGCGTCGACGGTCACGTGGGGGCTCCTCTTCGGATACCGGACAGTATGTGCATACGCATAGGACGTACTGTCCAACTATCCGGCCCCGCCCACCCCATCCCGTCCGCGCTGTGATCCAGGACACGCCCGAGGGCGGCACTCCCTGTCGGAACAGGGAGTGCCGCCCTCGGCAAGGACGTTGATCGACCAGGTCGATCAGAAGTCCATGTCACCGCCCGGCATGCCGCCGCCGGCGGGCGCGGCGGCCTTCTCCGGCTTGTCGGCGATGACGGCCTCGGTGGTGAGGAACAGCGCGGCGATGGAGGCGGCGTTCTGCAGCGCGGAACGGGTCACCTTCGCCGGGTCGATGATGCCCTCGGCGATCATGTCGACGTACTCACCGGTCGCGGCGTTCAGGCCGTGGCCGACCTGGAGGTTGCGGACCTTCTCCACGACGACGCCGCCCTCGAGACCACCGTTGACGGCGATCTGCTTCAGCGGGGCCTCCAGGGCGAGCTTCACGGCGTTGGCGCCGGTCGCCTCGTCACCCTCGAGCTCCAGCTTCTCGAAGACCTGGGAGGCCTGCAGCAGGGCCACGCCACCACCGGCGACGATGCCCTCCTCGACGGCCGCCTTGGCGTTGCGCACGGCGTCCTCGATGCGGTGCTTGCGCTCCTTGAGCTCCACCTCGGTGGCGGCACCGGCCTTGATGACCGCGACACCACCGGCGAGCTTCGCCAGGCGCTCCTGCAGCTTCTCGCGGTCGTAGTCCGAGTCGCTGTTCTCGATCTCGGCGCGGATCTGGTTGACCCGGCCCTGGACCTGCTCGGCGGAGCCGGCACCGTCGACGATGGTGGTCTCGTCCTTGGTGATGACGACCTTGCGGGCCTTGCCCAGGAGGTCGATCGTGGCGTTCTCCAGCTTGAGGCCGACCTCCTCGGAGATCACCTCGCCGCCGGTGAGGATGCCGATGTCCTGCAGCATCGCCTTGCGGCGGTCGCCGAAGCCCGGGGCCTTGACGGCGACGGACTTGAAGGTGCCGCGGATCTTGTTGACGACCAGGGTCGACAGGGCCTCGCCCTCGACGTCCTCGGCGATGATCAGCAGCGGCTTGCCGGACTGCATGACCTTCTCGAGGAGCGGCAGCAGGTCCTTGACGTTGCTGATCTTCGAGTTGGCGATCAGGATGTACGGGTCGTCGAGGACGGCCTCCATACGCTCCATGTCGGTGGCGAAGTACGCCGAGATGTAGCCCTTGTCGAAGCGCATACCCTCGGTGAGCTCCAGCTCCAGACCGAAGGTCTGGGACTCCTCGACGGTGATGACGCCTTCCTTGCCGACCTTGTCCATGGCCTCGGCGATGAGCTCGCCGATCTGGGTGTCGGCGGCGGAGATGGAGGCCGTGGAGGCGATCTGCTCCTTGGTCTCGACGTCCTTCGCCTGCTCCAGCAGGGCGGCGGAGACGGCCTCGACGGCGCGCTCGATACCGCGCTTCAGGGCCATCGGGTTGGCACCGGCGGCTACGTTGCGCAGGCCTTCCTTGACCAGGGCCTGGGCGAGAACGGTCGCGGTGGTCGTACCGTCACCGGCGACGTCGTCCGTCTTCTTGGCGACTTCCTTGACCAGCTCGGCGCCGATCTTCTCGTACGGGTCCTCGAGTTCGATCTCCTTGGCGATGGACACACCATCGTTGGTGATCGTGGGGGCGCCCCACTTCTTCTCGAGGACGACGTTGCGGCCCTTGGGGCCGAGCGTCACCTTGACGGCGTCCGCGAGCTGGTTCATGCCGCGCTCGAGGCCGCGCCGCGCCTCCTCGTCGAACGCGATGATCTTGGCCATGTGAAGTGGTCCCTCCAGGACTGGGGGTGATTACTTCGGACCGCGCCCGCGCCCGCGACGGACGGCTCGCCGGCCTCGTGGTTCCTTCCCACCCGGCCTGCGGGCCTCACCGACCCGGTCCTTACGTTGTCACTCTCACCTTCAGAGTGCTAACGCAATGATTAGCACTCGGGCATGGCGAGTGCAAGCGACTCCCACGGTTCGGGCGGGCTCTCAGCCCCGGGCGAACGGGGCGCATCCGGCTCGGCCCGCAGGCCACGGGCAGCGCCACGACGGATCGCGCGAGCAGAGAAAAGCCTGGCCCCCGGCCCGCGACGGCGAGACGAGACCGCCGACGCGAGCGGGTCCGGAGCGCGAACCCGCGCCCTCCGCACCAAGGCGGACCCCGAAGCACCTTCGGGCGCGGCGGGTTTCGACGAGCGGTCGCCCAGCGCGCCCGCCACCCCGGCCGCCGCCCCCCCCCAAGCAGGCCGAAGGGCCCGCACCCCAGGGGGTGCGGGCCCTTCAGAGAAGACCGGTCGCTTGCGCTTGGTCGTGGTGCGCGTTCAGGCAGAGACGCGAACCATGTCGGCCTGCGGTCCCTTCTGGCCCTGCGAGATCTCGAACTCGACCCGCTGGCCCTCCTCCAGGGTGCGGTAGCCGTCCATCTGGATCGCGCTGTAGTGGACGAAAACATCCGCACCACCGTCGACCGCGATGAAGCCGTACCCCTTCTCCGCGTTGAACCACTTGACGGTGCCCTGAGCCATGCCTAACTCCCCTATTACTGGCCCTTGCACAGATCCACACTTCGCGGACCCGGGTCAGACCTCACCCCCCACGGTTGGGGGCGTGCGCCGGAACGCGTCGACCGCGGCTGAATGTATCTGTCCAACTGCCGTCTGCAACAGGTCAATCGGACGAGAATTCTGGACGCGCAGGGTCCGGAATGTAGGGAGAATTCGCCAGACTTCAGGGCAAGTCGGGCCACACAAAAGGAACAAAAGCCGCGAAAGATACACACACTTTGGCTACATCTTGTCGGGCGCGCGGCAGGAATTCAGGGCTCCCGATCAGGAGATCGGCGCTGCGTTCCCCAACTGTACCGCGCTCAATCACACAGAATTGCCCCCTCCGCTTCTCTCACGGAGGGGGCAATTCGATGAACTCTCAGTAACCGCCGTTACCGAAGGTAATAATCAAGCCGGTCGACCGGTTCAGCCACCCGCGACGGCGGGGATGATCGACACTCCGGCACCGTCCGGCGTCGCCGTCTCCAGACCCTGCTCGAACCGCACGTCGTCGTCGTTGACGTACACGTTGACGAACCGGCGCAGCTTGCCCTGGTCGTCCAGCACCCGGGCGGCGATCCCGGTGTGGTTCTTCTCCAGATCGGCGATGACCTCGCCGAGGGTCGCCCCCTCGGCGGCGACCTCGGCCTGGCCGCCGGTGTAGGTACGCAGGATGGTGGGGATGCGAACGGTGACGCTCATCGGGGTGTGACCTCCGGTTTTGATTGAAGCTACGGCTGGGGCGCGCCCTCAGGGGCGCGGGGAACTGCGCGACCAGCCCCCACCGGCCCGCAGCGAACGACGGTCAGACGAGACCGGCTTCCCGGAACGAATCCAGGTTGGGACGAATGGTCGCAGTAAGCCCGGTCCCGGCCACCGCATCCAGCGTCTTCAGACCATCCCCCGTGTTCAGCACCACGGTCGTCTTCGCCGGGTCGAGCACCCCGTTCTCGACCAGCTTCTTCGCCACGCCCACGGTCACCCCACCGGCGGTCTCCGCGAAGATGCCCTCGGTCCGGGCGAGGATCTTGATCGCGTCGACGACCTGCTCGTCGTTGACGTCCTCCACCGCACCGCCCGTGCGACGCGCGATGTCGAGCACGTACGGCCCGTCCGCCGGGTTGCCGATCGCCAGCGACTTGGCGATCGTGTCCGGCTTCTGGGGACGTACGACGTCGTGGCCGGCCTTGAACGCCGTCGACACCGGAGAGCAGCCCTCGGCCTGCGCGCCGAAGATCTTGTACGGCTTGTCCTCGACCAGCCCGAGCTTGATCAGCTCCTGCAGGCCCTTGTCGATCTTCGTGAGCTGCGAGCCGGAGGCGATCGGCACCACGATCTGGTCCGGCAGCTGCCAGCCGAGCTGCTCGCAGATCTCGTACGCGAGGGTCTTGGAACCCTCCGCGTAGTACGGCCGCAGGTTGACGTTGACGAAGCCCCAGCCCTCGCCGGCCGGGTCGCCGATCAGCTCGGAGCAGAAGCGGTTCACGTCGTCGTAGTTGCCCTCGATGCCGACGAGCTCACCGCCGTAGACCGCGGCCATGACGACCTTGCCCTGCTCCAGGTCGTGCGGGATGAACACGCAGGAGCGGAAGCCGGCGCGGGCCGCCGCGGCACCCACGGCGCCGGCGAGGTTGCCGGTGGAGGAGCAGGACAGCGTGGTGAAGCCGAAGGCGCGGGCGGCCTCCAGGGCCTGGGCGACGACCCGGTCCTTGAAGGAGTGCGTCGGGTTGCCGGAGTCGTCCTTGATGAAGAGCTTGCCCGCCTCGACGCCCAGCTCGCGCGCGAGGTTGTCGGCCTTGACGAGCTGGGTCCAGCCCGGGTTGATGTTCGGCTTGGTCGCCACGTCGGCCGGGACCGGCAGCAGCGGGGCGTAGCGCCAGATGTTCGCGGGTCCCGCTTCGATCCGCTTGCGGAGTTCCTCGGTGTCGTAGGCCGAGAAGTCGTAGGCGATCTCCAGCGGGCCGAAACACTCCTCGCACGCGAAGACCGGGCCGAGGGGTACGCGGTGACCGCACTCGCGGCAGCTCAGGGCGGCGGCGGGGCCGAGGTCTACGGTGGAGTCAGTGGTGCTTGCAACAGTCTGCACAGCCATGTGAGGCGAGGCCCTTTCTCCTCATCTTCCTCACGACGCATCTCGCCGTGAGACGGATTTGGCACCTTCCCGAGCCGGGAGCCTCGCGGAGCGGTCGACAGTGACCTACGAGTATCGGCTGGAGGGTTGCCGGGGCTTCATCGGGCCGTATCCCTCTGCCCCTCTGGATGAGCTGTATTCGGTTGTAAACAACGGTTGACCCCGGACATGCGATGGTCATCCGCGTTGTTCAAGACTGTAACCGACGACCAGGACAGTTGAGATAGTCGTCCGAACCGCGAGATGGGTCACAGTCCGTCCCGCCGAGAGTACGCAGAGGAGCCGCCACGGTGCTGGAAGAAGTCGAGCGCTGGCTGAGCACCCGGTCCTGGTCAGCGACCGATCGTCCGCTCCACCAGATCCTGGCCGCCAAGCAGCGCACGGGCCAGACGGTGAGTGTGGTGCTGCCCGCGCTCAACGAGGAGGAGACGGTCGGTGACATCGCCGCGATCATCCGTCACGACCTGATGCGGCAGGTGCCGCTCGTCGACGAGCTCGTCGTCGTCGACTCGGGGTCCACCGACCGCACGTCGGAGGTGGCCGCCGCCGCGGGCGCGACGGTGGTGCACCGCGACGAGATCATCCCGCGGATCCCGGCCGTGCCCGGCAAGGGCGAGGTGCTGTGGCGCTCCCTGCTGGTCACCGGCGGGGACATCGTCTGCTTCATCGACGCGGACCTGAAGGACTTCTCGTCCGAGTTCGTCTCCGGGATCGTGGGCCCGCTGCTCACCGACCCGGACGTCGCCCTGGTGAAGGGCATGTACGACCGTCCGCTCGGCGGCGCCGCCGGGCAGGGCGGCCGGGTCACGGAGCTGATGGCCCGCCCGCTGCTCAACATGCACTGGCCGCAGCTGGCCGGGTTCGTGCAGCCGCTCGGCGGCGAGTACGCGGCCCGCCGCTCGCTGCTGGAGCAGCTGCCGTTCCCCGTCGGGTACGGCGTCGAGCTGGGCATGCTGGTCGACGCGCTGCACCTGGTGGGCCTCGACGCCCTCGCCCAGGTGGATGTCGGGGTGCGCAAGCACCGGCACCAGGACGGGCAGGCGCTGGGCCGGATGGCCGCCGCGATCTACCGCACGGCCCAGCTGCGGCTGGCCCGCGGGCATCTGATCCGGCCGTCCCTGACACAGTTCGAGCGGGGCGGTGACGGCTTCGAGCCGCGCACGTACTCCGTGGACACCGAGGAGCGTCCGCCCATGGTGGAGATCGCCGAGTACCAGGCTCGGAAGGCGGCGTGACCGGGGCCGTTTTCGGCCGGGTGGGGCAGGGCCGTACGTTTGAGCGTTTCCGGGCCGGGCTAGGTTGAGGCGTATGGCTTCGACGTACGGTGCTGCACAGGTGCTGGTCGCCTCCAACCGCGGTCCGGTCTCGTACGCGGTGGGTGAGGACGGTTCGCTGAACGCCAAGCGCGGCGGCGGCGGGCTGGTCTCGGGCCTGTCCGCGATCGGCTCGGACGCGGACGCGCTGTGGGTGTGCTCCGCGCTGTCCGACGGTGACCGCGAGGCGGTCCGGCGGGGCGTCGGCGAGGACGGCGTGCGGATGCTGGACATCCCTGCCGACGTGCACGCCGACGCGTACAACGGCATCGCGAACTCGGTGCTGTGGTTCGTGCATCACATGATCTACCAGACGCCGCTGGAGCCGGTCTTCGACGACGAGTTCCGGCGCCAGTGGACGTCGTACGAGACGTACAACCGGGCGTTCGCCGAGGCGCTGGCCGAGGAGGCGGCGCAGGGCGCGGCGGTGGTGGTGCAGGACTACCACCTGACGCTGGTGCCGGGCATGCTCCGTGAGCTGCGGCCGGACCTCAGGATCGGCCACTTCTCGCACACGCCGTGGGCGCCGCCCGAGTACTTCCGGATGCTGCCGGACGACGTGGCCGGGCAGGTGCTGCGCGGCATGCTGGGCGCGGACCGGCTGGGCTTCCTCACGCAGCGCTGGGCGGACGCGTTCACCGCGTGCGCCGAGCAGTTCGCCGGCGGGCTCGGCGGCACGCGGATCGGCGTGCACGGGCTCGGGGCCGACGCTGACTTCCTGCGCAAGCGGTCGCACGAGCAGGACGTCGAGGAGCGGATGGCCGCGCTCCGGGAGGAGATCGGCGAGGGCCGCCGCACCATCGTCCGGGTCGACCGCACGGAGCTGTCGAAGAACATCGTGCGCGGCCTGCTGGCCTACCGACGGCTGCTTCAGACCCACGCCGAGTGGCGCGAGCGCGTGGTGCACGTGGCCTTCGCGTATCCCTCGCGGCAGGACCTCGCGGTCTACCGGGACTACACGGCCGAGGTGCGGCGGGTCTCGGAGGAGATCAACGCCGAGTACGGGACGCCGGGGTGGACCCCGGTCGTCCTCAACCTCAAGGACGACTTCGCCCGCTCCCTGGCCGCGTACCGGCTGGCCGACGTGGCGCTCGTCAACCCCATCCGGGACGGCATGAACCTCGTCGCCAAGGAGGTCCCGGTCGTCTCCGACGCGGGCTGCGCCCTGGTGCTGTCCCGGGAGGCCGGGGCGTTCGAGGAGCTGGGCGAGGACGCGATCGTGGTGAACCCGTACGACGTGACGGGGACGGCTACGGCCCTGCACGAGGCGCTGTCGATGCGCCCGGAGGAGCGCGCCGAGCGCAGCAAGCGGCTGGCAGCGGCGGCGACCGCGCTGCCTCCGGCGCAGTGGTTCCTGGACCAGCTCGACGCGTTGAGGGGCTGACCGCCGATGACCGGTCCCACGGACTCCCCGCTGCCGGCACCCGCCACTAAGGCCGGGCAGGAGGGCCTGGACGCTCTCCTCATCCGCCCGGACACGGCGCTGATCGGCCTCGACTTCGACGGGACGCTCGCGCCGATCGTGGCCGACCCCGAGAAGGCCCGGGCCCACCCGGAGGCCGTACCCGTGCTGGCCGCGCTCGCGCCGAAGGTGGCCGCCGTGGCGGTGATCACCGGGCGGCCGGCCGAGGTCGCGGTGCGCAACGGCGGCTTCGCCGGCGTTGCGGGCCTGGAGCACCTCGTGGTTCTCGGCCACTACGGCGCCGAGCGCTGGGACGCCCGCACCGGCGAGGTCAGCGCTCCCGAGCCGCATCCCGGCGTCGCCGCCGTCCGCGCCGAGCTGCCCGAGCTCCTCGAACGGCTCGGCGCGTCACAGGGGACCTGGGTCGAGGAGAAGGGCCGGTCCGTGGCCGTGCACACCCGCCGGGCCGCCGACCCCCAGGCCACGCTGGACTTCCTGGGCGAACCGCTCGCCGGCCTGGCCGGCCGCCACGGCCTGATCGTGGAGCCCGGCCGCATGGTCCTCGAACTCCGCCCGCCCGGCATGGACAAGGGCGCCGCCCTCGCCGGGTTCGCCCGCGAGATCGGCGCCGGGTCCGTCCTCTTCGCCGGCGACGACCTGGGCGATCTGCCCGCCTACGCGGCCGTCGACAAGCTCCGCTCGGACGGCACCCCGGGCCTGCTGGTGTGCAGCGGCAGCGACGAGGTGACCGAGCTGAGGGAACGGGCGGACGTGGTGGTGGACGGCCCGGAGGGTGTCGTACGCCTGCTGAGCGCACTGGCCGGCCGGCTCTCGTAAGGCCTGTCAGCGTTCGGCCCGGCGCGTCTCCCGGATCCGCCGCAGCCGGTTCACCGTCACCGGGTCGTGGGCCAGGGCCCGGGGGTCGTCCAGCAGGGCGTTGAGAAGCTGGTAGTAGCGCACGGGGGCGAGGCCCAGCTCCTCCCGTATGACCCGTTCCTTCGCGCCGGGCCCGGCGAAACCGCGGCGTTCGAGCGCGAGGATGTCCCGCTCCCTGCGCCCGAGCCGCTCGTCACCCGTGTCCTCGTCCATGCCAGGCACCGTAACGCCCGCCACCGACAGCGGGCCTACTCCGCGCTCTCCGCACGGGTCGCCACGGCCTGGAGGTGGCCCAGGACACCCGAGGGACTGCCGCTGGGGGCGACGGCCTTGCCGATCTGCTTCTTGACCTGGACGCTGATGCCGGCCCAGGAGGTCTTGCCGACCGGGTAGAGCTCGGAAGCCGGCAGTTCCTCCAGGAACGGCTTGAGGTGCCGGTCCCGGCCGGAGGCGGCCATGGTCTGGGACGCGGAGCTGGTGACCGGCAGCAGGTCGTACTCGCGGGAGAAGGCCAGCACGTTCTTCTCGCTGTAGACGAAGTCGAGGAAGTCCCCGACCTGGTCGCGGTGGCCGTTCTTCCGGAAGGCCGTCATCCAGTCGGCGACACCGAGCGTGGACTTGCTCGTCCCCTCCTTGCCGGGCGTCGGCACCATGCCGTACTCGACGCCGTTCTTGGCGGCGATCTTCATCAGGGAGGGGTGGCCGTTGAGCATGCCGACCTCGCCCTTGGCGAAGGCGGCGAACGCGGCGGCCCGGTTGAGCTCGCCGGGCGCGACCGGCCCGGTCAGGTCCTTGCCGACCAGTTCGTTCTTCAGCCAGGAGAAGGTGTCGATGTTCTCCGGGGAGTCGATGCCGTAGCTGCCGACGGTGTCGGCGTAGCCGCCCCCGCCGCTGAGCATCCACTGCATGGTCTCGGCCTGGGCCTCCTCCGGGCCGAGGGGCAGCGCGTAGGGGTACTTCACGCCCTCGTCCTTGAGCGCCTCGGCGTCATCGGCCAGGTCGTCCCAGGTCTTGGGCGGGGTGATGCCGGCCTTGGCGAAGAGGGTCTTGTTGTAGAAGAGCACGCGCGTGGAGGAGGCGAACGGCATGCCGTACTGCACGCCCTTGACCTGTCCCGCGGAGGCCAGCTGCCCGACGAAGTCGGCCTGCACGGGTATGGAGAGCAGGTCGTCGGCCTTGTAGAGCTGGTTCTGCGCCGCGTAGTCGGCGTACGCGCCGATCTGCGCCATGTCCGGCGGGTCACCGGCGGCGACCATCTCCCTGACCTTGCGGTCGACGTCGTTCCAGGAGTAGACGCTGACGTCGATCTTGACGCCGGGGTGGTCGGCCTCGTACTCCTCGACGAGCCCGTCCCAGTACTTCTTCGAGCTGTTGGCCGCACTGTCGCCGTAGTCGGCGGCGACCAGCTTCAGGGTCACGTCGGCGGAGCCGCCCGTGACGCCGCATCCGCCGAGGACCGCCGTCATGCCCAGTGCGGACACCACCGCGATCGTTCCTGCCATCCGCCGCCGCTGCACCGCTGTTCTTCCCCAACCCTGGCGTCACCGCCAACGAAAGCTTTCGATAATCGGAACAAGGTCTACACCACGCGAGTGGACTAGACCTCTTGCGGGTCCCCGGGTCACACTGTTCTCCGTGAGACATGTCATCGCCCTCGACGTGGGCGGCACCGGAATGAAGGCCGCTCTGGCCGGGCCGCGGGGCGAGCTGCTGCACCGGGCCCGCCGGGCCACCGGACGCGAGCAGGGGCCGGACGCCGTCGTCGCGGGCATCCTCGACTTCGCCGCCGAGCTGCGCGCATACGGCACCGAGCACTTCGGCACGCCCGCGTCGGCCGCCGGCGTGGCCGTCCCCGGCATCGTCGACGAGGCGCGGGGCGTCGCCGCCTACGCCGCGAACCTCGGCTGGCGCGACGTCCCCCTGCGCGACCTGCTGACGGAACGGCTGGGCGTCCCGGTCGCCCTCGGCCACGACGTGCGCACCGGCGGCCTCGCCGAGGGCCGGGTCGGTGCGGGCCGGGGCGCGGACCGGTTCCTGTTCGTCGCGCTGGGCACCGGCATCGCGGGCGCCATCGGCGTCGACGGCCGGGTCGAGGCGGGCGCGCACGGCTTCGCGGGCGAGATCGGCCACATCGTCGTACGCCCCGGCGGGACGCCGTGCCCCTGCGGCCAGCACGGCTGCCTGGAGCGCTTCGCCTCGGCGGCGGCCGTGAGCGAGGCCTGGGCGACAGCCTCCGGCGACCCGGACGCGGACGCGGCGGACTGCGCGAAGGCGGTGGACCGCCGCGACCCCAGGGCGCTCACGGTCTGGCAGGGGGCGGTCGATGCCCTCGCCGACGGCCTGGTCACTGCGCTGACTCTGCTGGATCCACGCACCCTGATCATCGGCGGGGGCCTCGCCGAAGCGGGAGAAACCCTGTTCACCCCGCTACGGGAAGCCATCCGCCGCCGCATCACCTTCCAGAAGCAGCCGTCACTCGTCCCCGCGGCCCTGGGGGACAGCGCCGGCTGTCTGGGGGCGGGCCTGCTGGCCTGGGATCTTCTGCTGTCTACCGACCGTTCGGAGGTAACCACCTGATGGCAACGCCCCCAGGGGCGCGGGGAACTGCGCGACCAGCCACACACCACCCGCACCCCGCAACGGCCGGAAACCCCACGGTCCTCACCGGCGCAACCGTGGTCCTCCCCACGGGAACGGTCGAAAACGGCCAGGTGACCATCGACGGCACCCGGATCACGGCAGTGGCACCCGAAAACGCCCAGGTCATCGACGTAACCGGCCACTACGTCATCCCCGGCTTCATCGACATCCACAACCACGGCGGCGGCGGAGCCTCCTTCACCTCCGGGTCGGTCGAGGACATCCTCAAGGGCATCCACACCCACCGCCTGCACGGCACGACCACCCTGGTCGCCTCGACCGTCACCGGCGACATGGACTTCCTCGCCCAGCGCGCGGGCCTGCTGAGCGAGCTGGCCGAGCAGGGCGAGATCGCCGGCATCCACTTCGAGGGACCGTTCATCTCCCCCTGCCGCAAGGGCGCGCACTCCGAGGCACTGCTGCGCGACCCCGACCCGGCGGAGGTCCGCAAGCTGATCGACGCGGCCCGGGGCAGGGCGACGATGGTCACGCTGGCCACGGAACTCCCCGGCGGCACCGACTCCGTACGCCTCCTGGCCGAACACGGCGTGATCGCGGCGATCGGCCACACCGACGCGACGTACGAACAGACGGTCGAGGCCATCGACGCGGGCGCGACGGTCGCCACCCACCTCTTCAACGCGATGCCGCCGCTCGGTCACCGCTCCCCCGGCCCCATCGCCGCGCTCCTGGAGGACGACCGGATCACGGTCGAGCTGATCAACGACGGCACGCATCTGCACCCCGCCGCACTCCAGCTGGCGTTCCACCGCGCGGGTGCGGACCGGGTGGCGTTCATCACGGACGCGATGGACGCGGCCGGTTTCGGTGACGGACGCTACTGGCTGGGCCCGCTGGAGGTGGAGGTCGCGGACGGCGTGGCCCGCCTGCTGGCGGACGGCACGATCGCCGGCTCGACCCTCACCCTGGACCGCGCGTTCAAGCGGGCGGTCACGGTCGACGGCCTGTCCGTCGAGGACGCGGTGACGGCTCTCTCGGCCACCCCGGCCCGCCTCCTCGGCATGGACGACCGGATCGGCTCCCTGGAGCCCGGCAAGGACGCGGACCTGGTGCTCCTGGACGCGGACTACGAGCTCAAGGGCGTGATGCGCCGCGGCGCATGGGTGGTCGGTCCCCAACTGCACTGATCCGTCCCGCAGTAGGAGACGGTGGCCGACTCCAGGACTGGGCCGACCGCCGTCTCTTTGGCATGATCGGACTACCTGAACGTTCACGGCGGCAAGCGCATTCTCGGGGGAGGTCGGCCCAGGTGATCCTCACGGTCACGCTGAACACCGCTCTCGACATCACCTACCGCGTCCGGTCCCTCCGGCCGCACGCCTCCCACCGCGTCTCCGAGGTGACGGAACGCCCCGGCGGCAAGGGCGTCAACGTCGCCCGGGTGCTCGCGGCGCTCGGGCACGAGGTGACGGTGACCGGTTTCACGGGCGGGGCGACGGGACGGGTCGTGCAGGAGCGGCTCGCGGCGGTGCCGGGCGTGATGGACGCGCTGGTCCCGGTCACGGGCGCCACCCGCCGCACGATCGCCGTGGTCGACGAGCAGACCGGCGACACGACGCAACTCAACGAACCGGGCCCGATGGTCACGCCCGCCGAATGGTCGGCCTTCCAGGAGGCCTACGAGGACCTGCTGCCGTCCGCCTCGGCGGTGGCGCTGTGCGGCAGCCTGCCGCCGGGCGTGCCGGTCGGTGCGTACGCCGGCCTGGTCCGTACGGCCCGTGCCGCCGGAGTCCCGGTCCTCCTGGACACGAGCGGCGAGCCCCTGCGCCGGGGTGTCGCGGCCCGCCCGGACATCATCAAGCCGAACGCCGACGAACTGGCGGAACTGACCGGCTCCCACGAGCCCCTGCGCGCCACGCAGGACGCCCGCCGCCGGGGCGCGGGCGCGGTCGTCGCGTCCCTGGGCCCCGAGGGCCTCCTCGCCGCCACCCGAGAGGGCCGCTGGCGAGCCACCACACCGACCTCTGTACGAGGCAACCCGACGGGCGCGGGCGACTCGGCGGTCGCGGGCCTGCTGTCGGGCCTGGTCGAACACCTCTCCTGGCCGGATCGTCTGGCCCGGGCGGTGGCCCTGTCGGCAGCGACGGTGGCAGCGCCGGTGGCCGGGGAGTTCGACCTGGGTCATTACCAGGAGTTGCGGGGAAGGGTGACGGTGACCGGCGAGGCGTCGGCGGCCTGAAGGTCAGCTCTTGACCCAGCCCTTCACCAGCCACACCTGGTCGAGGAGAGCGTCACACTGGTTGCCCTGCTCGCAGGAAACCTTGATCGTGTTGGTGCCCTTGTTGAGCTGGATGTAGTTGTAGGTCTTCGTCCAGCCCTTCGCGAAATCGCCCTCGGGGCCGCCCGCCCAGTTCTTCAGCTCGACGGGTCGGGTGGAAGGCGTGCCGTTGATGGTGAGAGTGGCGTTCTGGTCCTTGCCGGGCACGCTGTAGCCGACGAACAGGCTGTACTTGCCCGCCTTCGGGATGCCGTTGACGGTCCAGGTCACCGAGGCACCGACCTGGTTGAACCCCGTGACGTAGACACCGCCGGCGGCCTTGGCCCCCTTGACGTCCGTGGCGGTCGTCATACCGGGCGAGAGCCTGAGGGTCTTCGCGTCGGCAGCCGGGAGATCCTCCTCGCTCGCCGCACCACCGCTGCTCGCCGACGGGCTCGGCTTCGCGTTCTGGGACTGCGTCGGTGCCGTGCCCGCCTGGTCGTCAGGGTTGTCCTGGTCCTTCTCGCCGCCCAGCATGGCCACGCCGATGCCGATGACGACCGCCGCGACCACCGCGATCGCGCCGATCAGCAGGCCCTTGGTGTTCGGGCCGCGACCACCACGGCCGCCACCGCCGCCGCCCGGCACCTGCTGCTGCGCGGTCGGCGCGCCGCCGGGCAGCGTCTCCGGTGCCGCGTAGTGCGCGTTCGGCCGGCCGGGAGCGCTCTGCTGCGGGACCTGGCCGTACGGTGCGGTCTGGCTCGCCTGCGGCTGCTGGCCGTACTGGCGTGTGCCGACCGCCCGCACCCGGTTGACCGAGTTCGGGTAGCCGTAGCCCCCGGACGGCGGCTGGGCTCCGTTGGCCTGCCCGTCGGCGTAGAGATAGCCGAACGGGTCGTCGTCCTCGGGCGTGCTCGCGCCGTTGTTGCCGGGCGTCATCCCTTGGTCTCCTCAGTCAGGTGCGGTGCATGCGGTACGGGTCGTGAGAACGCGAGCCTACCCGCTCCCAGTGACCCAAACGGGTGACTCAGACCGCATCAACTCGCTGACCAGGGGTTCACCCCGCGCGTCTGTGTTGTTTGGGACGAGATCGTTTCTCGACGTACATCCGCTCGTCAGCGGATTTCAACACTTCGTCCGCCGTCATTCCACAGTGTGCCCATCCGATGCCGAAGCTGGCGCCCACCCGGACGGCCCGCCCCTCGGCGCGGATGGGCTGGATGATCTCGTTGCGCAGGCGGACCGCGAGGTCCTGCGCGTCGGCCCGGCCGAGCCCGTCGGCCAGGATGACGAATTCGTCACCCCCGAGCCGGGCGACCGTGTCACCGTCGCGCACGCCGTTGCTCAGCCGCCGGGCGACCTCGATGAGAACCGCGTCACCCGCGTTGTGCCCGAACCGGTCGTTGATCGACTTGAAGCCGTCGAGGTCGCAGAAGAGGACGGCGAGGCCCTTCGTGCCGTCGTCGTGGTCCCCGTCCGGGGCGACGGTGTGCACGTGGTGGTCGTAGGCGTCGTACGGCTCCACGCCCTGCCGGAAGTCGAAGCCGGGCCCGACCACGTCGAAGTCGGGATGACCGTAGGCCGCGTCGTGGGACTCGGCGACGGCGGAGTGCGGAGTGGCGCGCTGGCACAGCCGCGCGGACAGGCGGGAGCGCAGCTCGGCGGAGTTCGGCAGGCCCGTGAGCGAGTCGTGGGAGGCGCGGTGGGCGAGCTGGAGCTCGCGGCGCTTGCGCTCCTCGATGTCCTCGACGTGGGTGAGGAGGAAGCGCGGGCCGTCGGCGGCGTCCGCGACCACGCTGTTGCGCAGGCTGACCCAGACGTAGGTGCCGTCCCGGCGGCCGAGGCGGAGCTCGGCCCGGCCGCCCTCGGCGGAGGTGCGCAGGAGCGTGCCTATGTCCTCGGGGTGGACCAGGTCGGAGAACGAGTAGCGGCGCATCGCGGACGCGGGGCGGCCGAGCAGCCGGCACAGGGCGTCGTTCGTGCGCAGGATCCGGCCGTGCTGGTCGCCGCCCATCTCTGCGATGGCCATGCCTGACGGGGCGTACTCGAAGGCCTGCCTGAAGCTTTCCTCACTGGCCCGCAGCGCCTGCTGCTCGCGCTCCAGCCGGACGAGCGCCCGCTGCATGTTGGCGCGCAGCCGGGCGTTGCTGATCGCGATGGCGGCCTGGAAGGCGTACATCTGGAGCGCCTCGCGGCCCCAGGCGCCGGGGCGGCGGCCGTTGCGCGGCCGGTCCACGGACAGCACGCCGATCAGCTCGCCGCAGGCCGCGCTGCCCTGCGGGCCGGGCGCGTACATCGGGGCGAAGAGCCGGTCGGCCGGGTGCCACTCGTCCTCGAAGCGGGGGGCGGGGCCGTCGGTGTACCACTGCGGGACGTCGTCGTCGTCGAGGACCCAGCCTTCGGTGTGCGGTATGAACACAAGGTCGCCCCAGTGCTCGCCCATGCCGAGCCGGCGTTCCCAGGACTCGCGCGAGCCGACGCGGCCGGTGATGAGGGCCTCGGCGGCGGGGTTCCCGGCGAAGGCTGCGACGACGAGATCGCCGTCGGGCCGTACGAGGTTCACGCATGCCAGCTCGTACCCGAGGGCGGCGACGACGCCCTCCGCGACGGTCTGCAGTGTGTCCGCCAGGCTGCGGGCCGTGTTCATGTCGGCCATGACCTGGTGCAGTTGCCGCAGGGAGGCAAGGCGGACGTAGGGCTCCGACTCGGTCTCCATGCTCGCCCTCCCCCCGAGACCTCGCAGCGAATCAAGGGTTCTCATCGGCGTATCGTCCTGGCAGCTTCCCAGCCACTGAATCACAGCGCGCTGCCCACTCGGTACACAGGGTCAACAATTCCTGCCCCTTGTGACTCAAGTCACAGGCAAACCTGAACAATTGAGTGGAGTTTCTGCGTTCTTCACGTGCGGCTACCGAACGCAAACTTTGTCAGGTTGCGCACATATTTTCCGCCGCGGCCTTCGGCAGTCCGTCGGGAGTCCTAGGACCGTGATCGGGCGGGAGCCCGATGCGGGGCGCCGGAGATGGAGATTAGCGTTTCGGGCGTGCCGAACACTCCCACTGCCACGTCCCCGATCATGCCGCCGCCCGCCTCCGGGCATGCTGAGGGGGTGAGCAACGACGAGTTCCGCGCCGCCATGTCCCGGCTGGCCTCAGGCGTGGTCCTGGTGACCGCGCAGGAGCCGCCGCTCGACCCGGACGACCCCTCGGCGCCGGGCAGCGAGGACGTGGGCATGACGGCCACGGCCTTCATGTCGGTGTCCCTGGACCCGCCCCTGGTGCTGGTGAGCCTGCGCGAGGGCTCCCGCATGGACGAGCTGCTCGACGAGCAGCCCCTGTGGGCGGTCTCGGTCCTCTCCGAGAGCCAGCGGCACATCGCGGGCCGGTTCGCGATGAAGGGCCGCGTCAGCGACCGTCTGCTCTTCGCGGACATCCCGTACACGCGCGGCGAGTACACCGACGCGCCCCTGGTCGGCGGCGCCCTGGCCGTCCTGGAGTGCCGCACCGAGCAGCGGGTCCGGGCCGGCGACCACACCCTGGTCATCGGCCGCGTCCTGACGGCCCGGGTCCCGAGCGCGGACGGCGGGCCGCTGACGTACTTCCGGGGGCGGTACCGGCATTTGGGGTAGGGCGGAAACCCGGTGGCCCGGGGTGATTCGGCACGCCTAGGGTGCGCGCATGACAACGACGGGCCTTCGCCTCGAAGAGATCACCGCCCGGAACCTCGGCGCCGCGCTCGGCATCCCGTCCGCCCCGACCAGGAACACGCGGTCTCCCCGGTCGTGAAGTCCCTCGCCGAGGCCTATGTGCATCCCGGGGTCGCCTGGCCCCGTCTGGTCGTCGACGGCGACCGTCCGGTCGGCTTCCTCATGGCCTTCATCGACATCGACTGGTACGAGGACGGCAGCGTGCTGCGCTCGGGCCTGTGGCGGCTGAACATCGCGGCCGGGGAGCAGGGCAGGGGCTACGGCCGTTTCGCCGTCGAGTCCGTCGCGGAGGAACTGCGCCGACGCGGCACCAAGGAGTTCTACGTCACCTGGCATCCCGGCCCCGACGGCCCGGAGGGCTTCTACCTGGGGCTCGGCTTCCGCCCGAACGGGGAGGTCAGCGAGGGCGAGACGGTAGGCGTGCTGGAACTGGACTAGTTCCAGTTCTGCGCGGAACGCCCCCGCTTGGTCTCCGAGCGCTGCTTCTTCTCGCGCAGCCGCCGCTCGTTGATGCCCCGGGGGATCCGGGTCGGCTTGCGGGGCTTGGGCGGGGGTGCGGTGGCCTCGGCCAGGAGCGCGGCGAGGCGGACGGCGGCGGCCTCGCGGTTGCGCCACTGGGAGCGGTGCTCGGAGGAACGTACGGTGACGACCCCGTCGACCAGGCGCCCGGCCAGCCGCTCCAGCGCCCGCTTCTTCCACACCTCGGGCAGCGCCTCGGTCCTCGCCAGGTCGAAGCCGAGCTCCACCTTCGAGTCACTGGTGTTGACGTGCTGCCCGCCCGGCCCCGACGACCGCGAGAAACGCCACATGAGCTCGGCCTCGGGCAGGGAGACGGAGCCGCGGATGACGTGGGGACCAGACATGCCGTCCATGTTCCCGCTCCTGACCGGTCCACGTCACCCGAATAATCGCGCGTAAAGAAAGTAAAGGACCTGGAACCTCGCGTACCCCTCTCCACGTTCATGGGGGTAGCTGTAGCTTCTTTGCCGTACGTAAACGAGGGAAGGGACTCCCAACAATGGCTGTAAGCCTGTCCAAGGGTGGCAACGTCTCGCTCACCAAGGAGGCTCCGGGCCTGACCGCCGTCACCGTGGGCCTCGGCTGGGACGTCCGCACCACCACCGGCACGGACTTCGACCTCGACGCGTCCGCGATCGCGGTCAACACGCAGGGCAAGGTCTACTCGGACGCCCACTTCGTCTTCTTCAACAACAAGCAGACCCCGGACAACTCCATCGTCCACACCGGTGACAACCGCACGGGTGAGGGCGCCGGCGACGACGAGGCGATCAACGTCAACCTCGCCGCCCTCCCGGCGGACATCGACAAGATCGTCTTCCCGGTGTCCATCTACGACGCCGAGAACCGCTCGCAGAACTTCGGCCAGGTCCGCAACGCCTACATCCGCATCGTCAACCAGGCCGGCGGCGCCGAGATCGCGCGCTACGACCTGTCGGAGGACGCCGCCACGGAGACGGCCATGGTCTTCGGCGAGCTGTACCGCAACGGCGCGGAGTGGAAGTTCCGCGCGGTCGGCCAGGGCTACGCCTCGGGCCTGGTCGGCATCGCCCAGGACTTCGGTGTGAACGTCTGACGGACGCCCTCACCTGTGGCAGAAGCCCCCGGCGCCGGTCCATCGGCCCGGGGGCTTCGCCGTCCTCGTCCGCGCCCCTCCGCCCCGCCCGAGATACGTTCCCGACGTGATCCTCGAACCCCTGCTCCCACCACCCCCGGCCGCCCCCTCCCCGAACCCCTCCTCGCGGAGCTCACGGCCCTTCACGCCTCCAACCACGCGTTCCACACCCTCACCGGCGACTTCCCCGACCCGCACGACATCCGCCCGGAGCAGGTGGCGCACGCCCTGTCGGAGGAATGGTCCCAGCCCGGCACCGACGTCCTGCTCGCCCGCAGCTTCGGCCACCTGACCGGGATCGCGATCACCCTCGCCCACCACCCCGACCCCGCCGACCCGGACCCGTGGATCGGCCTCCTGCTGGTGGACGCCCGCCTGCACGGCCAGGGCCATGGCCGCCGCCTGGCCACCCTCGTGGAGGACCGCTTCCGCACGGCGGACCGCAGCGCCGTGCGCCTCGCCGTCCTCGACAACAACCCGAAGGCCCTGGCCTTCTGGACCGCCCTCGGCTACGAGGTCATCGACCGTCGCGAGGATCTGCAGATGAAGCGCCCGTGTGCGGTGCTCCGCAAGGAACTCAGCGCGCGCTAGGTGGTGGCTTCCCCTCCCCGTACAGCCAGTCCTCCCAGATCCCGTCGAAGTCCGTCCCGGGCGCCTGCTCCTCCACATACGCCGTGAAGTCGCCCGTGTCGGCGTTCCCATGGCGGTGGGCCGCCGCCCACCCCCGGAGGATGTCGCCGAACACCTCGTCGCCCACCGCCTGGCGGACCTTGTGGAGGACCATGGCGCCGCGCTGGTAGACGGGGGCTTCGGAGAGGTGCGCGGCGTCCGAGGGCTGGGCGGGCGGGAAGGACCAGAGGTCCTCGTAGGTCTGCTCCCCGTGGTCGTACAGCGCGTCGAAGGTCTCCTGCGCCGTCTCGCCGCCGTGGTCCTCCTCCCACATCCATTCCGCGTACGTCGCGAAACCCTCGTTGAGCCACATGTCCCGCCAGCTCTTCGGCGTCACGGAGTCGCCGTACCACTGGTGGGCGACCTCGTGGACGAGGAGGGTGATGTCGGGGGCGCCGGGGAAGACGGGGCGCGTCTGGGTCTCCAGGGCGTAGCCGATGCCGACCGCGCGGTCGACGATCGCGCCGGTGGCGGAGAAGGGGTACGGGCCGAAGCGCCGCTCCGCCCAGCGCAGCACCTCGGGGATGCGCGCGAGGACCGCGCGGCTCGCCTCCTTCTCCACGGGGTCGACGGCCGTGTACACGGGCAGACCGTCCCGGGCGGTGGAGCGGCTGATGTCGAAGTCACCGATCGCGAGCGTGGCGAGGTAGCTCGCCATCGGCTCGGCGGTGCGCCAGGTGAACGTCGTCCGGCCTCGCGCGGTCCGCTCGCCGCGCAACTCCCCGTTGGACACGGCCCGCAGCCCCCGCGGCACGCTCACAGTGAGGTCGTAGGCCGCCTTGTCGGAGGGGTGGTGGTTGCCGGGGAACCACGTCATCGACCCGGTGGGCTCGCCCAGGGCGAGCGCCCCGTCCGTCGTGCGCAGCCAGCCCTCCCGTGAGCCGTCCGGGTCGGTGACGGTCTCGGGCTCCCCGGTGTAACTGACGGCCACGCGGAACGTCTCGCCCTCGTCGAGATCCTCGCGCGGCCGGACGGTGAGCTCCTGCCCGGCACGGTTCCAGCGGGCGGTCTCGCCGCCGACGGTGACCTCCCCGACCTCCAGGCCGAGCAGGTCGAGGTTGAAGGCGGAGAGGGCCTCGGTGGCCCGTGCGGTGAGGGTGGCCGTGCCGACGAGCTGGTGTGCGCTCGGGTCGTAGTCGACGCGCAGGCCGTAGTGGGTGACGTCGTAGCCGCCGTTGCCGGCCTTCGGGAAGTACGGGTCGCGTACGCCGGATCCGCCCGGGCCGCCGTGGACTCCGCCGCACGCGGTGAGGGCCAGGGCTACGGGAACGGCGGTCAGCGCCGGGACAAGACGTACAGATCGGGCCACGATCGGGATCCTACGGGCGCGTGACACCATCACCTCCGTGCTCGACATCGGCTACGCCCTCTCCAACCGCTTCCCCGACCCGCCGCAGACCGACTACCGCCGTGCGGACGTCCGTGCCCTGCGGCACGACCTGTTCTGCGGTGACGTCTACCTGGCGGACACCGAGCAGGACCGGGAACTGTCCACAGCCTGGGGATGGGTGCCGGTGCTCGACTTCGCGTGGGCGCTGTGCGACATCGTCGAGCGGATCGACCGGGACCCGGCGGGCTCCCGGGCGTCCCGGCCGCAGCGCGCGGAGCTGGACTTCACCGAGTCGACCGACCGGATGCTCTTCGAGCGCCGCTTCGGGTGGGTGGACATCGAGGCCGACTGGATGCCGGCGGAGGAAGCTCCCCTGACCTTCTCCCACACCGAACTGCGCCGGGAGTCCCGCGACTTCCTGCACGACCTGATCGCCGACCTCACCGACCTGCATGACGATCTCGCCGAGAACCCGGCGATCTGGACGCTCCAGGCGCGTTTCCCCAGGGTCTCCTGACGGGCGCCGACCACCGCGGTGACACCCTTGGTCGTGATCAGTACCTGACACGGGGAGAGCGGGAGCATGACGCAGGGGCGTGTGACCTACGGGCTGGACTACAGGGTGCACCCACCGGCCGTCGTCGGCGGCGACGGACCGGGGCAGGGCACCTCCGTCCGGCTGTGCCGTGACCCCGACAGTCCCGCTCCCGACCGGCGCCGCTCGCTGCGGGCCTTCCATCTGCGCGCCGAGGACGGGACGCCGGTCGCCCGCGTGGTCACGGAGCAGGCCCTGGGTTCCCGGCTGAGCGGGCGCCCGGCGGTGTACCAGGTGCTGGATCCCCATGGCGCGCCGCTCGGACGGATCACGCTGCGGCGCCGCCGCGCCTTCCGCTGGGGCCGCAGGCGCTGGACCGTCGAGCCGGTGGCCGGCCCCGCCCTCCAGGGATACCAGGGCCGGCTGGTGTGGTGGGCGCTGTGGTGGCCCGTTGGTTTTCCGGTGTACCTGCTGTTGTTGATCTGGGCTCTGCTGGCGGGAGACGGCGACGGCTTCGGACCGCCGCGCCGCGTCATCTGGCGCGACACCTCACGCCGCGCCCATCTCGTCTTCCGCGCGGTGGCCGAGGACTACCGGCTGCTGAGCCACGAGGTGGACCCGCGCCTGATCAACGCCCTGATCGCACTGCACCAGTCCTACGACTGCCCGGAACGGGCGGGAACCTGGGGCTGGTACGGGAGTTGAGCGGGTGATCAGTCCTCCACCCTGATCCCCCACTGCAGCGCCAGCACCGGTGCCAGGTCCAGCAGTTGGCCCGTGCTGATCACCGCCCCGGCCAGCCGGTCCAGGCCGCGGCTGATCTCCAGTGTCACGGCACCGCGCAGGTCGACGTCCTTGAGGGTCGCCGCGTGGAGGTCGGCGCCCTTCAGCGCGCAGTCCACGAACTCCACGCGCTCCAGGCGGGCACCGCCGAAGTCCGGCTCGACCAGGACGCAGCCCTCGAAGACGACGTCTCTGAGCCGGGCCATGCGCAGGTTCAGGTAGTCGATCTTGCCGCCGCGGATCAGCACCCGCTCCAGCACCGCCGCGTGCATCTGCGTGCCCCCGAGGCGGGCGTCGATCAGCTCGACATCGCGCAGCGTCGCCTCGGCGAGATTGGTGCCAACGCCCCGGGGCCCCGTGAGGACCGAGTCCAGGACGGAGGCGTGCCGCAGCCCGGCCTCGTCCAGCGCGCACTCCGTCAGGGCGCAGTCCAGGAAGCGGGCCCCCGACCCGTCCTGCCCCGCGAGATCCGCCGCCCGGAACTCCAGCCCGTCGTAGTCCCCGTCCGGCTCCAGCCCGCCGCCCGTGAACGGCTCCAGTGCGGGCAGCCGGATCTCCGGTCGCCGCGCGCCCTTCACACCCGTACCGCCCGCTGCTCTCCTCGCCATGCCCCCATGGTTCACCCCACCACTGACAATCGGCCCTGACCTGCGAGGACACCGACCATGTCACATTCCGGTGCCCTCGGTCGGTCGTACTCGCAGAAGGCGACCCCGACCCGAGGGAGACCCCCAGCCATGCACCGCATCACCGTCATCGGCGGCGGCTTCGCCGGACTGACCGCCGCCATCACCGCCGCCGAGGCGGGCGCCAAGGTCACCATCCACGAAGCCCACCACACCCTCGGCGGCCGGGCCCGCACCGCCGAGGGCCCCTACCGCACGAACGAGGGCCCGCACGCCCTCTACAACGGCGGCCCGCACTGGACCTGGCTCAAGCAGCGCGACCTGATCGGTCCGCTCGCCCCGATCCCACCCCTGGAAGCCGCCCGGCTACGGCTGCGGCACCACGGCGTGCTGCGCCGCACCCCTCCCTTCCCGATGCTGAAGCTGCTGCGCCGGACCGCCGAGCAGGCGCCCGTGGACGTCGACTTCCTGACCTGGGCGACCGGCATCGCGGGCGAGGAGGGGGCCCGGGCCGCCGCCCACTACTCGGCCGTCGCCCTCTTCCACCACGACCCCGGCTCCCTGTCGGCCGCGTTCGTGCAGGAGCGCCTGCGCCGCGCCACCAAGCTGCCGCCCGAGGCGCACTACCCGCGCGGCGGCTGGGCCACCCTCATCGACCGGATGGCCGCCCGCGCCTGGAACCTGGGTGTCCGGATGGAGACCCTGTCCCGCGTCGACACGCTCCCCACCGACACGCCCGTGGTCGTCGCGACGTCCCTCGACGCCGCCCGGCGCCTGCTCGGCGACGACTCCCTGACCTGGCCGAGCGGCCGTACCGTCCTCGTCGACCTCGCCGTACGGACGCGGCGCGGGGACGCGTTCGCGGTGTCCGACCTCGACGCGCCCGGCTGGCTCGAACGGTTCACCGCCCAGGACCGCAGTCTCGCCCCGGCCGGTGAGCAACTCATCCAGGGTCAGATCCCCATCGCCCCGCACGAGTCCAAGGCCGACGGCACCGCCCGCGCCGAGCAGTTGCTCGACCTGGGCTTCCCGGGCTGGCGCGAGCGCGTCACCTGGCGTCGCGAGGCCGTCGCGAACGGCCGTACGGGCGCGGTGGACCTGCCCGGCACCAGCTGGCGCGACCGGCCGGCCGTCGACCGGGGCGACGGTGTCTACCTCGCCGGCGACCAGGTCGCGGCCCCGGGCGTGCTGTCGGAGGTGTCCTTCAACAGCGCCCTGACGGCGGTGTCGTTGGCGCTCGGCCGGCGGGAGCTTGACCTCAAGCAAGCTTGAGGTTGCAGGCTGGGCTCAGACCACCACGACACGAGGAGCCCCGATGCACGCCATCCGCCTGCACGCCTACGGCCCGGCCGAGAACCTCACCTACGAGCAGGTCGAGGACCCGCGGCCGGGCCCCGGCCAGGTCCGTGTCGCCGTACGGGCGGCGGGCGTCCACCTCCTGGACACCGCCCTGCGTGAGGGCGGACAGGGACCGGCACCCGAGCCGACGCCGCTGCCCACCATCCCGGGCCGCGAGGTCGCCGGCGTCGTCGAGTCCCTGGGCGAGGGCGTCGCGGACCTGTGGCTCGGCAAGCGGGTCGTCGCCCACCTCGGCTTCGTCCCCGGCGGCTACGCCGAACTGGCCGTCACCGAGGTCGCACGACTGCACGAGATCCCGCGGAACCTGGACTTCGCCGAGGCCGTCGCCATGATCGGCACGGGCCGTACGACGATGGGGATCCTCCAGTTCGCCGAGCTCGGCCCCGACTCGGTGGCCGTCGTCCCGGCCGCGGCCGGGGGCATCGGCACGCTCCTCGTGCAGTACGCCAAGAACGCCGGCGCCACCGTCGTCGGCCTCGCGGGCGGGCCGGAGAAGGTCGCCCGGGTGCAGGCGGGCGGCGCCGACCTCGCCGTCGACTACAAGGACCCGGCGTGGCCCGCGAAGGTCCGTGCCCACCTCGGCGGCCGGGCCGCGACCGTGGTCTTCGACGGCGTCGGCGGCGAGGTGGCCCGCGAGGCCGTCGCCCTGCTCGGCCCCGGCGGCAAGCACGTCGTCTTCGGCTGGTCCGCGGAAGGAATCCATGACGGCGGTCCCTACCTCGTCGAGGGCGTCTCCGAGCAGGTCCTCGGCCCCGTGATGCTCCAGAAGGCAGGCGGCCCCGACCCCGTACGCACCCTCGAACTGCGCGCCCTCGCCGAGGCCGCCGCCGGCCGCCTCACCCCGGCCGTACAGCGCTTCCCGCTGCGCGAGGCCGCGGCCGCGCACCGGGCGCTGGAGAGCCGTGGCACGACGGGAAAGGTGGTCCTGGAGCCCTGAGGCGACTCCCTGCCCGAGAATTCACATGACCCGTCCGGCCCGCCCCACTACCGTGCCGAAAGTGATCGACATCCCCCGGGAACTGGCAGCGTCACAGGAGAAGTACAACGGCGAGGCGGGCCGCGCCTTCATCGAGGAACTGCCGGACCTGACGGCCGGCTTCCTCGACCGCTGGGGACTGAAGCCCGACGGGCCGCCCATGCACGGCGTGTCCGCCCTGGTCCTCCCGGTCGTCCGCGCCGACGGCGGCCCCGCGGTCCTCAAGCTCCAGCTCCTCGACGAGGAGAGCGAAGGCGAACCGGTGGCGCTGCGCGCCTGGGACGGCGACGGAGCCGTCCGTCTCCTCGACCACGACGAGCCCACCGGCACCATGCTGCTGGAACGCCTCGACGAGACCCGGATGCTGTCCCACGTCCCGGACCCCCACCAGGCCGTCGTCACCATCGCCGAACTCCTCGCCCACCTCACCTCCTTCCCCGCCCCGCCCGGCCTGCGCCGCCTCGGCGACATCGCCCGGGCCATGCTGGACCGGACCCCGCGGGCACTCGACCGCATCCCCGACCCCGAGGCCCGCCGCCTCGTCGCCGACTGCGCCGCCGCCGTACGCGAGGTCGTCGAAGAACCGGGCGACCGGCTCCTCCACTGGGACCTCCACGACGAGAACGTCCTCGCCTCCGACCGCGCCCCCTGGCTCGCCATCGACCCCAAGCCCCTCGCCGGCGACCCCGGCTTCGAACTGTGGCCGGCCATCGACAACCGCTACGACCCCGACGACATCCTCTGGCGCTTCGACGCCATGACCGACGTCCTCGCCCTGGACCGCCCCCGCGCCCGCGCCTGGACCCTCGGCCGCCTCCTCCAGAACGCCCTGTGGGACCTAGAGGACGGCCGCCCCCTGGACGACGACCAACTCGAGATCGCTCGCCGCCTGCGCGACCGCACCGCCTGACCCATGCCCTCCTTCCTCTCCGGCCTGGAGCTCTCCCGCCGCTTCTACACCGAGGCCGTACGCCCCCTCCTGGACGAGGCCCTCCCCGGCATCCCCCACTCCGCCGCCCGCCTCGGCAGCGGCTCCGAGGTCCTCGGTTACGACACCGCACGCTCGGCCGACCACGAGTGGGGCCCGCGCCTCCAGCTCTTCCTGCGCCCGGAAGACGCCGAGGCCCACGGCCCCCGCCTCACCGCCCTCCTCTCCCGCCGCCTCCCGAAGACCTTCCTCGGCCACCCCACCCACTTCGCCCGCACCGGCGACGACCCGGGCACCGACATCCGCGTCATGACCGGCACCGACGGCCCGGTGCACCACCGCGTCGACATCACGGACTCCGCCACCTGGTTCACGGACCAGCTCGGCTTCGACCCGGCCCAGGGCGTCACCACGGCGGACTGGCTGGCCACGCCCACCCAGCGCCTGGCCGAGGTCACCGCGGGCGCCGTCTTCCACGACGGCCTCGACCGGCTCGCCCGGGCCCGCACCGCCCTGCGCTGGTACCCGCACGACATCTGGCTGTACGTCCTGGCCTGCCAGTGGAAACGCATCTCCCAGGAGGAGGCCTTCGTAGGCCGCTGCGGCGAGGTGGGCGACGAACTCGGCTCCGCGATCGTGGCCGCCCGGCTGATCCGCGACCTGATGCGCCTGAGCCTCCTCATGAACCGCCGCTACCCGCCCTACAGCAAGTGGCTCGGCACCGCCTTCACCGCGACCCCCCAGGGCGCGGCGCTCACCCCCACCCTGACCGCGGCGCTGGCGGCCCCCGACTGGCACACCCGAGAGCACCACCTCGAGCACGCCTACGAGACCATCGCCGCCCACCACAACGACCTGGCGCTCACGACCCCCGTCGACCCCACCACCCGCCCGTACCACAGCCGCCCGTTCCAGGTCCTCCACGCGGAACGCTTCACGGCGGCACTCCGCGCCCGCATCAAGAACCCCGACCTCCACTCCCTGCCCGACACCGGCGCGATCGACCAGTGGGTGGACAGCACCGACGCCCTGAGCGACGTCCAGAACAGAAAAGGGCCCGGGCCGGAGACGATCTGACCCGGCCGGAATGCGACGTCACTCATGACGACAGAACGGGCCATCGGAAGCAGCGGGTTGTGCCTCCGATGACCCGCGCTTCGGTGTGCAGCCAAGGTCGGCTCGCCCGATCTCCAGCGGTTCGGAGGGACTTGCTTCAGCGTCCACGGCGCCCATATCGCCGCAGTCGTCACCACCTCGGTCTTCACCCGGCCAGCTGCCGAGTACGCAGGGCACCACGGCATCCGGCTCTACGATGAGAGCGCCCTCGCCGCGTGGGCGACCCGCACCGGACCAGCTCCGTGGATGCCGTAGGGCGGGAAGAGGCTTCGGCTGCGCCTCGGCGACTCCGGCATAGCAGTCGCCCGCCTTGCGATCGCGCCCCACGGGGCCGGGGAGACGGCGCGCCGATATGTCCGTGGCTTAGGGCTGAGTACGGCCGAAGTGGGCTCCGCTTGGCCTCTGGTTGCGCGCAACCAGAGGCCAAGGCCCTCGACCAGCAATCTGCCGCAATCCGTGAGCGCCACCGCACAACCACCCCGCATCCTGGATCTCCAACCCACCAGGACTCGGAGGCGACATGGCGCTCAGGTTCCTCGGCACCACCAGCGATGACGGTGACTGTCCCACCCTGTACGAGATCGATGGCACAGACGAGATCCTCGTGCAGGGAGACCGAGAGACCGACCCCCAGCACCTCGTGCAGCTACGGGACGTCAAGCCGACCGAGACGTTCGTCCGCGTCCCCCGCAGCCTCCTGACCCGGTACGCGCCCCGCACCGCTGCGCCCGAGCTCCAGCCGTTCGCCTCGATCTCGCACCTGTTCCGAGAGTTCCGGCACACCGCGTTCCGGCTGGAAACCCGTCACGGCTACGCCTCCGACCGCCAGTCCCCGCTCTGGCCGAAGTGGCTTGCCGGCGAGGACGTCGCCAACGAGCCGGCCAACGCGTGGCGGCAGAACGTCCGCACCCAAGTCGAGCAGGGCAAGCGTTTCGAGCGCGTCCGCCTGACCGATGAGCCCCTCACCCAGGGGCAGCAGTTCCTGCTGGCCCGCGCACCCAGCAACATCGCAGCCGGCGAAGACATCCGGTACCTGCCCCGCAGCGAAGCATGCGCCCTGCGTCTGCCCGACTGCGACTTCTGGCTGTTCGACTCGAAGATCGTGGCCCGGTTCGCGTTCGACGGGGACGACACCACCCTCGGCGTGTACGTCACCGAAGACCCTGCCGAGGTGCTCTCCGCCTGCCAGGTCCGGGACGCCGCGTGGCATCACGCAGCGCCTCCAGCCGAGTTCGCGAAACGGGTAGCTTCAACAGTGTGACCACCGACTTCCAGACCGCACGCGAGGCCCTCGGCGCGCGGCTGCGGGAGCTGCGCACCGAGGCCGGTCTGGAAGGCAAGGGCATCGCCAGCAGGCTGGGCTGGCAGACGTCGAAGGTCTCCCGCCTGCAGAACGGCAAGCAGACCCCGACCCGCGCCGATCTGACCGCGTGGGCGAACGCGGTCGGCCGCCCGGACGCCGAGCCGGAACTGCACGGACTCCTCGCCGGCCTGGACATGAAGCAGCGGCACCGCTCCTGGCGCCGGCAGCTCGCGGGCGGGCACCGCGGTCGGCAGGAGATCGCCGTCCGTCAGACCGAGAACACGACGCTGCTGCGAGGCCTTGAGGTCTCCCGCATACCGGGCCTGTTCCAGACCCCCGAGTACGCGCGGGTCATCTTCGACAGCAACGCCGAATTCCGCGGGATCCCGCCCACCACCGAGGCGGCCGTCGAGACGCGCATGCGCCGTCAGGAGGCGCTGTACGACCCGGAGAAGACGTTCCGGTTCCTCGTCTGCGAAGCGGCCCTGTACCACCGCTCGTGCCCTGTCGAGGTGATGGCCGAGCAGCTCGATCGGCTGTACAACCTCGTCGGACAGCGGCGCATCGAACTCGGCATCCTGCCCTTCGGCACCCAGTTGCGCCGCACCGCACCGCACGCATTCTGGATCTACGACCGGCGACTCGTCATCGTTGAGACCATCAGCGAGGAACTGTGGCTCACCGGTGACGACGACGTCCAGCTGTACGAGCGGGCGTGGGACTGGCTCGCCGAGTCCGCCGAATACGGGACCCCAGCGCGGCGCCTGATCGGCCGCGCGAGGGCGTCTCTGGACCTCACCTGAGCAACCTGGCGCAAGCCTCCCGCCCCTGTGCGCAATCGCGCGCAATCGCTGCCCGGGGGCGCAATCACCCTCCGTAGCGTCCCGGTCATGGCCCTACCGAAGTGCGCCGAGCGGTACGAGGCGGGGGACGCGTGGCTCGCTGGCTGCTCCGCGCACCCCGCCCTCGTGCGCGAGGCATGGAACCTTGAGGCGCTCGCGCCGATCCCGTCCGGCAACGCGTGGCTGGCGGCTGAGGCCCCGCTCGTCGCGAGCATGCAGGCACCCAACCGGATCCGTCCCGAGCGCCGTGGGCCGGTCGTCGCCGACCCGACGCTCGACATGGCTTGGTGGCTCGTGCCGCTCGACGCCGCCGACGAACTGGGCGACCTGCGGACCGTGACAGTGCAGCCGGTCGGCTGGCCTCTGCACTGCCCGCCGACGGGCTGGCCTGCCTGCGGCCGGTTCTGGCTGACGCGCCCGGGCGGCTCGGGCGAACTCACTGACCCTGCCGTACTCGCCGCCGCGTTTGGCCCTGGCCGGTACCGACGCCTAGCAGAGGCATCGGCATGACCGTCACCGAGGCCGAGACCGAGACGCCCGAGGTCACCGACGAGGTGCCGAGACTGTGCAAGCAGCTGCTGCGCACGGCCGATTCGTCCCGCGCCCGGGCGTCCGTCCAGGCACTCGCCGAGGAGCGGACGATCCTGGAGATGCCGGCCGTTCGTCGTGCTCTGGTCGTCGACACCAGCTGCGGCGCGCGCGCCGATTTCGAGGGGCTGTCGGGGCTCCAGTACGGGCTCGGCCTGGACGAGCAGCAGCGCGTGTTCCTCGACCTGGTCTTGTCCATGATGGGCATCGGGATCACCACCCTGGCCTCCGTGGAGGACCTCGACGAGCGCCGTCTGCCGATCATCCTGCGGGCGATCCTGCGACTCGCGGGCAACGACACGATCGCCGTCGGCACACGCCTGTAGCCCGGGGCCCCAACGGTGGGCGTTGTCGGACTGCGGCCCCGTACGCCGCACGGTCGTTGGACACCAGCAGCGACCAGCGATCGGAGACCGCATGGCAGGTATTGAGTTCGAAGCGAAAGCCCTCGACGTCGACCCCGCGAAGATCGCACGGCTCATCACCGAGGCCGGTGGCACGCGCACGAACGGGACTCGCCTCATGCGGCGATACGTGTACGACACCATCCCGGCCGTCCCCGGCCGATGGGTGCGGCTACGCGACACGGGCTCCGACGTCACCCTCTGCGTAAAACAGATCACGACGGACGCCGTCGACGGGACACACGAGACCGAGGTCACCGTCGACAGCTTCGAGGAGGCCGCCGCGCTGCTTGAGCTCGCCGGTCTGACACCGCGCAGCTACCAGGAGAACCGGCGCACCTCGTACACCCTCGGCGCCGTCCGCCTGGAGGTCGACGAGTGGCCCCGCATCCCGCCGTATCTGGAGATCGAGGCCGACGACGAAGCGCAGGTGTGGACGGCCGCCGCCGCGCTGGGCATCGGCCACGACCAGCTCACATCGATCAACACCACGAAGGTCTACGGCCTCCACGGCATCGACCTGGACTCCATCGCCGACCTGCGTTTCGAGTAGGCCGGCGCCTGCGACACCGGCCGGGGCACCGCGCCCCGACCGGACCGGACCGGAGAAGGGGGCACCATGCACGACCTGAGCGACGTGCCGGTGGAAGTGAAACCGGACCACACCCTGCGCGTGAAAATCATCGACGCGTGCGGTCTCGCCTGCTCGTTCTGCCACAACGAAGGAACACCCGTCGCCGCACCGGGCAGCACCGGGCAGCACCGGACGCGTCTCCCTCTACCTCCGCACCAACGGCGCCGACTTCCTGCCCGCCCGGATCGCCGCCGACGCCGACTTCGCCATGGCCCTCGCTGCCGTGCGCGGCAGCCTCCCGACGAACGAGGTGCACTTCACCGGTGGTGAGCCGACGCTGCACCCCGACCTGCCCGGGCTGATCGCCATCGCCCGACGCCTCGGACTCACCGTCGGGCTCACCTCGAACGGCGAGAACGGCGCCGCTGTCCTGCCCGCCGCCGCGGCAGCCGGCCTTGACCGCATCAACCTGTCCGTGTTCGGCACCACCCCGGGCGAGCTCGCCGCCGTACAAGCACCGCGTCTGGCCTCACCGAAGGTCGCCGAGCGCAAGCTGGCCGCCCTCGACGCGACGATCGAGACCGCGATCGCCCACGGCATCAAGGTCTCCGTCAACATCGTGATCCCCGACCGCAGCCACGTCGACCGCGTGCTCCGCATCATCGAGCGGCACGGCCGCTCCGTCGTGGTCCGGATGCTCGTATCGCTGGAGGACGGGGGCGCCTCCCTGGCCGCCATGCAGGACGTCGTCGACCGCCTGGGCGCGGTGCCGGTCCGCCGCATCATCACGGCCGGGGCATCGGATCAGCGGGTGCGGTACCGCCTGCCCGACGGGCGCACGCTGTACGCGAAGAGCATCCGGCCCGTGCGCCTGCCCGAGACGTGCGCCGACTGCCGGTTCAACAACCCGGACGACTGCCAGGAGGGGTACTACGGCGTCCGGCTGTACCGCGCCATGGACGGCCCGTTCATGGTCGGCGTCTGCATTCAGCGCATGGACCTGTGCCTGTCGCTCGGCGAATTCGTGATGAGCCAGCGCTGCCGCGAAGTAGCGACCTTCCGCGACAACGAGACGGCGCGGCTGACCCGGCTGCACGCCGTTCCGGCAGCAACCGGCGGACCGCACCCCGGCTGACCACCGAGCCGAGGCCGCCCCACAGATGCCCGCCGTCCTCTGCACCCCCGTCCTTGTGGCGAGAGAGCGGGCGGGTCTCCCTTCTGGAGATGCCCATACGAGCTGGGCCGAGTGGTTAGCGCTGCAACCAGGCCGAAAGCAGACCAGCGGCTTCCCGAGGGAAACCGCTGGTCAGAAGAGGAGCCCCCTGTCGGATTCGAACCGACGACCTACGCATTACAAGTTGTCCGATCTTGGTCTGGTGACGTCCGTAGACGTCCGTGAAGTAGGCCTCACACCTGGTCACGTGGGATAGCAGACTCCGACAGACGATGGTGGACACCAACGGAACAGGCGGCATCTGAGACCACATCTGAGACCGTCACCCCGAGAATCCCGCCGTTACTGACAGTCATGTGCACCTTGTCACCGGTCGCCGCACTAAACGACCTATTACAGGAGCAGTAACACCCTGGTGGGGTACGGCCCACATACCCACGCGGGTGTGACACACCGCCGACCACAGGTTTGGTAATGGCGCGATACAGCTTGCCACCTTGCATCTTGAGGGCTTACCGAATTCCCGCTCGGCAACCAGCACCAATCGCTACAACTCTGCTCGTGGCACACAAGCAGGGGATCAACCCACCTTGATATGATGAATGGCGATCAACACAAAAGCAGTCACAAGCAAAGCAAATAGCGCTACTGTAAGAATTGATTGCCGGATCTGTCGCAGCCATGAACTCAAGGTTGAGGTGTCTCTAGCCAGGAGAAGTGAGGCCGCGAAGGCCACGGGAACCAGAATCAACGTGGCGTCCTTTGCTGTAAGGTTTTCACCTCTCGCCGGGTATGCCTTGCTTGGGTCAATTAGGGCAGAGAGGTCGGCGCCTCCGCGGTTGACCAGCAAGGCAATGGCAAATCCTGTGATGGCCATCGTTAGCCAGAGCATGCTTGAGTGCAGGCGCGTTAGCCGCAAAGGGCACTTAATGAAGATTCGGTCAGGGCGCTCCCTGTGTGAATCCTCCCTAATGTGAAACTCAAATGTCGTCTTCTCCTGATCCAATTTAAATTTCTGACGGTCAAATTTCTTGGCGCGCCCGTCAAGCACCTTTGGGTGGTTCATCCGCACCGCTGTATCAGAAACGCGAATGTTGATATGATTTGTCTCGGCGTCATGAAAAGCTAGCAATTGGTAGGCTTCTTTCCTCAAAACTTCCCGCAGCTTGTGCCGACCATGCCGGTGAGGGCTGAAGTAGATGGCCCGCTTTTCTTTCACTTTGATGATGAATGAATCTCCGTACGGCACTTTGCAGCGAGCGAAAACCATCCAGCGGTCGCCGTATGTGAAATAAGTGGAAACGAATCTACGGGCGGCATGGTCGCCGAGCTGTGCAGCACTGTCTGCGGCAACCAGAACCCTAGTAACATAGTCTAGCAATTTCGTAATGTCAGCAGCCTCCGGTACCTCAAGACGGCTATCACATGCGGCACGAGCCCTCATTTCCTGGAAGAAATATGGAATTGTGATCAACGGGCACTGAGGGCCGCTGACGGGATCCTTTAGCGCGTACCTTTTAACCATATCATCGTCAATTCTATCGGCGATCCCTCTCCACGCTGAATAGCACTCGTCAACCCCGGGAACTAGACCCCGTACAGATCTGAGATATGCGCGTTGAGAGGCCTTGATCCAGGAACCTGACGACAGGGGAAGCTGAGTGAAAATCTCCTCGTAAGGATGAGACGGGAAATAGAACATGAAGGTGAGAAAGTCAAGAAGGTAACGAGGCTCAGGTTTTTCTAGCCGTCCAGCATCCTCGGCCAATTTAAGAACATAGCTCGCTTGAATTCGAGCACTTTCGTCCCTAGAAATGCGATAGACTTCTTTTTCGGCAACCGTAATGGACAGGTCAAGGATAGGGATGATTGGCAGCTCAGTGATTGGGAGGATCAATTCAATGATGCCATCCGTTGGCGTTCCAAGTCTCGTGAGGGCACCCTTGAATTCTTTCGCTTCCGGAGTATCGCGCTCCATTACGCTCTTTATGGGGTGAACATGAATTTCTCGCTCACGCTCTGACCAGAAGGTTCCAGAAAGGACGGCTCGCTCGATTGCACGCAGCCGCCACAAAGGCAGGTCCTCAAGCATCGTCACAGCAGCGTGATCAAACCGATCAACTGGTCGCACCATAACAACTCCCGTAGTTCCAAAGACATTCACATCCTCCCCGCCGTTCGACCTACCGCAACCTGCCGCCTCTTGTTGGAGTAACTTAATCCACCCCAACGTGGGTACCTGAATGGTCCATCGTCGACTGTAGGAGCTGAGATCTCCATGCCGGGGCCCACGGGCCCGGAGTTCATTTTTGGTGGGCGATGCGCTCGTAGCGACACCATGCTGATCGTCGAAGGCACTTCGGTGCACCTGCGGCCCCGTGGCCGCGCCGGCCCAATACCGGCTGGCTGCATAACCATGCCAGCGTGCGGCGCTGCCTCCGCCCTACCCTGTGCCTCGTCGATGGCGCCGCAGTAGTCGCCGGTCGTGAGCGCGGGCAATGCCCCCACCCGGCCTCCCGCTGTGTGTAGCGATCCACGCTGTCGTGCTCGACACAGCCAACCAAGCAGACGAGCCGCCCCGGACCGCGAGCACTTCGCGGTGCTCGCATGTATCAGGTTCTTCGTGCACAACTTGATGTCGACCATGGTGGGGCGAGCGCAAGCCCAGTTCCGGTGAGGCAGCCGTCGAGTACGTCGTGGCGCGGTACTGGAGCTGGCGTAGGCCCCTCCGGACGGCGGTGATCAGGTCCTCAGGGTCGGCGAAGGCGCGGTTGGTAGTGGTGGTGCGCCGCCGGAACAGACGGGCGCTTCCACGCACTTCGCCAGGCATCTCCCCGGTAGAATCATCACTACTGGTCGCGGCATAACCTCAGGGGGATTGCATGAATGAAATGCAAATGTCGTCGTTTCTTCTAATTGGCTCAGACGACCGACAGTTCTCGGCTAGCAGACTTAAGGTCATGGGGATTCCCTACAAGAGGAAGAGCCTTTCATCTCTTCCGGCCAACTGGGAAACGATAGTCCAGCTCCTTGAGGACCCATCACTGAAGGCAGTGATCGGAAAGCTCACGGCTGATATTTTCAGGCAGGTCGCCCACTCCACCTACTCCGACGTGGCCTCACGGCTATTTGAGGCATTGGGGAAGAAGCCTCACATTATCCTGGCTCACACATCCGTGCTTGAGGGTGAGGATAACGACTCGCACGGCCTACCTGGCGAGGATGAAGATCCGTACGCACATGAAGACTATATGGAGTACATCAGGAGGACCTACCTAATTCCTCCAACTGACGAGGTTCGACAGACTGTACTCAGAGTGCTGAGCGAAAAGAACGTCACGGTTACTCCGTACAGCACGAACGCCGAGATGTCGATCCTTGCAGCTTCCTTTATCGACGACAATGAGAACAATCTACTCTTCCGCATATACGTACCGACCGGCCGCCTCTACGCGGCAGAGGCGGACAGATTGCTTGCGCTTTTTCATGACTGGTTGACACAGGTTGGCCGACACTCCGTACGGCAAGACGGTTATTCCACTTCTGCTGGACGTGTCTACGAATTCTTCGGTGACGAGAGTCTTCTACCTCAGGAAATGTCGCGGCACTTCAGCGACTTTTCACAATTCCTCGATCTCTGCGCGACAGACCCGGATGCGGCTGAAGATGAACTCTCAACGAGGGGGCTGGCCAAGATCTCAGCCTGCGACATCGTGACGCGTTATGGGAAGTCCGTGCGGCGAATCAATACGGACCTGCGCCATGAGCGAGAAACCCGCATGCTAGCTATCAAGCACCGACTTGAGTCGGAGCTACTTGATATCGGCGAAGACGGAGAAACCTCTTCCCTCGGTCTGGGTTCCCTGGTGGACTCTCTGACACCCACCGCCTCGATGCTCAGCCCGATCGCTCCGCTCACGCCGTCACCAACAACACAAATCCCGCCGGGAGTAACGGTCACTGTAAATCAACAAATCTTCAACAACCTGCAAGGGACGGTAATTCAAAGCGTCCAAGGCACCGTGAATCTTGGCGTCGAAGCCAAGGAGCTGCTGAAGCTCATTTCGGCCCACGGTGGCACCGATACCGCAGCCTTGGAAACCGCCGTTCATGAACTTGAGGATCCAGATGCCCGCCAAGCTGAACGCCTCGGGGCAAAAGCCAAGCTGAGCGCTTTCCTTCTGCGCGTGCGTGACACCGTCGAATCCGCCGGCCTTGCCGCACTTCAGAAGTATCTGGAGTCCAAGCTAGGCGTCTGAAATAACCCACCGCAGGGAGCTCAGGCGTGCGAAGCTTGAGCCAGACAGCGAGTAGACAGGAGAGAGGCGCGTGTCGCAGCAGGCCAGCCCTCGGGGGACCTTCTTGCGCATCGCAGAAGTAGTGAAGGCCCAGATCAAGGCGGACCCGGAGATGACACAGCTTCCCACTGCCGCAGACCTCATGCGCGATCATGACGTCTCACGGGGGGGTGCTTCGTGCCTTCAAAGCGCTTGAGAGAGAAGGTATTGCCGAAGCGGTGCGCGGTGGCCGGTGGCGTGTAGTACGCAAAGGCGTGCGCCTCGACCGACGACCGCTGGACGAGCGCATCGCCGACATCATCTCCACCGAGGGGTTCGAGGTGGGTGCAGCCTTTCTAAGCGCATCGGATCTGACGGACCGGTTTGGAGTCTCCCGCCCCACCGTCACCAAGGCCCTCGACAAGCTGGAGGCCGCCGGCGTTCTGGCGAGTGCAGGACAGGGCAAGGTGCGGACCGTCCGCGCCGTGCCTATTCGAGAGGAGCGTTCGTAGCTTGCCGAAGTTGACGGAGTGGGCCTATCCCCTGGCTGAGTCCTTGCTCGCCGAGCCGCTGCCGCGGCGGTGGCGTCACTGCCTCGGTGTTGCCGAGAGGGCACGGACGATCGCGCTCGTGCTGGACCAAGACGCCGATCTGCTGGAGGCCGCAGCGGTCCTGCACGACATCGGCTACGCACCGGACCTGGCCAAGACAGGCTTTCACCCACTGGATGGGGCGCGTTACCTCCGGGACGTGGCCGGCGCCGACAAACGTGTCATCAACCTGGTCGCTCACCACTCCTGCGCCTGGATGGAAGCGGAAGCGCGCGGCATGCGCGAGGTGCTGGAGGGCGAGTTCCCCCGCGAGAGCGCGCACCTGAACGACGCGCTCTGCTACTGCGACATGAACACCACACCGGACGGCACGTCCACAAACCCGATCGACCGGATCAACGAGATCGCCGGACGCTACGGGCCGGACAGCCTGATCGGGCAGTTCATCCGCCGGGCTGAGCCGGAGATCCTGGCCTGTACGTCCCGCGTGCTCGAACGGGTCGCTGCCGCCAAGCGTCAGCCGATGTAGGGAGTCGTGCGCGCCCGGTCCATGGCGTGCTCGATCCGGAGCCGCATCGTGGGGTGCACGTCCAACGTCGTCAGGTCCGCTGGGTCGACCCAGCGGACCTGAGTCGTCTCGTTGCTCGTACGGAGCTCACCGCCGACCGGCCGCGCGCGGAAGCAGATGCTGAACTGCTGGCGGACCTCGCCGTCGTCGTACTGCATCACATGCCCGGGGTCCGTGTAGATGCCGGACATGTTGACGACTTCCGCCTTGATCCCGGTCTCTTCCCAGACTTCGCGGACGACGGTGTCACTGATCGACTCCCCCACGTCGTGGCCGCCACCGGGCAGTGCCCAGCGCCCGTTGTCGGAACGCTGAATCATCAGCACCTGTCCTGCGTCGTTCTGCACGAACGCGACGACGGACGGCACGACCGAGTTGGCCGACGGGGCGTCCGGGTCGTGCAAGTAGTCGATACGTCCCATGCTCAAGCTCCTGTGATGTCGCGTTCGGTTATCGGCCTGGCGCCTTCCCAGGTCTGCTGAACGCTATTGGCGAAGGTGTCGAACAGACCACCTCCCGGGAGCCGCCGCAGGTGGAACACGGGCGCCATGTAGGCGCCAATGCCGTACACGTGCGTGTTGGCCAACATCTCGTCATCAGCGCGATAGATCGAGTTGTAGAGCACCGTGTCGTGCAGGCGGAAGGCGATCTCGGGGTGGCTGGTGAACAGTGGGCGGTAGTTGACCAGCGCATTGCGGATCTTGCCATCCATGATGCGATGACCTTCGTCGATGCCGCGTCGGACGACGGCTTCACACTCTGGATCACCCATGAGCACTCGGATGCGAACACCGCTCTCGGCCTTCTCCTTCAGCGTCGAGAAGAAGAGAGGGTCCTCCGCCAGGTAGATGCCGGCGTACACGAGGATGTCGATGCGCTCCGTGGCGCGCTCGCACATCTGGCGCCAGAGGGCCGACGGCACGACGTGCCGATGGGGGTAGACAGCCACGATCTCGGCCTCGGTCAGATCCGCTGCGCTTTCGACAGCACGGCTGTCATCCCACAGCGTCGTCACATCGACGTTCAGCGCCGCCGCCGTCGCGTACTGGTGGCGCCGGTACGGGACTTTGCCCTGCGTGATCCAGCGTTCGACCGTCTTCGGGATGACGCCAATCTCTTCGGCGAGGCTCTGCACGGTCATGCGACGCATGGGCGAGTTCTTCGTACCCGCACCCGAAAGCCCCGCCGCGATCACCACTGATCCGGTCGACAGGCGCACTGCCCGCTCACGCCGTCGCCGCCGCATCCGTTAATCAACACGCCCCCAGGCGGGAGGCCGCCCAGGCCTGGGGGCCTCGATACGACGCAGGCTTCCCAAGCACAGTCTGGGCCGACATGATGAGCCAGCGTGAAGGACTTCGTACTTCCTCTCGTGATCGCTGTGATCGGGTTAGCTGCAACTGGGCTGGGAGCCGTTCTTGGAGCACGAGCAACCAAGTTCGGTGCCGAGAAAAGCGCAGAGGCTGTCCGCCGACAAGTGCAAGACCAGGGGGCCATTGAGCACGGTCACTGGCTCAGACAGCAGCGCTTCACCACCTATGAGAGCTTCCTCGAAGCCTGGGACGAGTGTCTCCGCATAACCCAGGCATCCGCGGCAGATGAAGCCCAGGACTCAACGGGCCTGGAGGATCTTCGGTTGGCCGCAGACCGTATGGCAGAGCGCGCACGGCGCATCGCAATCTTGGGCCCGCCAGAAGTCACGCACGCGGCTGAGTCTCTGGCGGAGACGATGCAGGATGACGTCAAGGTCGCCGTCCGGTTCATCGAGGTGACCCGAACCGCGATAGCAGCCGTCGACGGGCACCCGATACCCACCGAGGCTGTGTCCGAGGCAACCGACGAGTACCGGCACCGCAGCCAGCAGATTGTGGAGCTTGTGAATGACCATCGAAGCCAGGGGCGCGACCTGCGTGAGCTCGATGGCCACCCCCTGTTGCGAGCAGCATTGGAGAACATGGAGCAATATCGACAGAGGTCTGGCGAGGCACGGGAAGCGCTGAGCGCGAACCTCGAGCGTCTCTCCGCGGCTGCGAGTGAGGCGTTCTCCATGGCAGATGTGCTCACACGCAACAGGGAGGCGCGAGAACTCAGCCGGGAACAGTTCACGAGCGCGGCGCGGGAGGCGCTCAGCAAGACGCCCACACCCGAGTTGCGAGCCGATCCAGGGTGAGCAATCCGTGCCGCTACAGCCCAAGGGCTGGAAGGGCTTCGCCCTCATCTGGACTGGTGACTGAGACCAGAACTGAGACCGCTGGCAGGCACCCACCCACTCCAGTCGCAACCGCCGCAGCAACCGCACGTCAAAACCCCTGGTCAGAGCACATCCGACCTGGGGTATCTCGGAGCCCCCTGTCGGATTCGAACCGACGACCTACGCATTACAAGTGCGTTGCTCTGGCCATCTGAGCTAAGGAGGCACCGCGTACTACAACGCCGTACGCGAGGGCGGCACCACTGTACACAGAGCCCGTTACCCCGAGCCACGAAGTTCCCCGTCGGCCGGTCTCACTCCAGCTCGTACTCGAAGCGGTACGCCACCGTCGTCTCCCCGTGGTGCGCGGTGAACCCGCCCTTCCCCCGCAGTCCGGCCAGCTCCCCGCTCCCGGAGTCCCGCACCACCTCGAACGTGCAGTGCACCGTCCCGTCCTCGCCGAACCACCCCCGCTCCTCCACGGCGAAGCTCCCCTCCCGCCCGTCGAGCCGGCCGGTGATCAGTTCCATGCCGGTGTAGGAGCCGGTCTTCTCGGTGACGTAGACGATGGAGTACTCGCAGAGCGTCCCGGCCGCCTCGATGCCGCCGCTGAAGGTGTTCCGGACGGAGGCGTGGGCGAGCCGGGGGTTCGCGTCCTCCCCCGGGCCGATCACGCGTTCCTGCCAGTCGGCGAAGGTGAAGTGTCCGGTGGTGGTGCGTGTGGTGCCGGGCATGGGTGGTCCTCTCGAATCGGAGATCAGGCGATGGCCGTGCGGGCCGTTCCGCGACCTCCACTCTCTTCGCCATACCTGACATCTCCTGTCAGGTACCGGCGCGTACGCCGGACAATGGCTCCCATGCGCGCCGACCGGCTCCTCTCCCTGCTCCTGCTGCTCCAGAACCGCGGGCGGATGACCGCGCCCGAGCTCGCCGCCGAGCTGGAGGTGTCGGTGCGCACGGTCTACCGGGACGTCGAGGCGCTGGGCGCGGCGGGTGTACCGGTGTGTGCGGATCGCGGGCCGGAGGGCGGCTACCGGCTGGTGGACGGCTACCGGACCCGGCTGACCGGTCTGACCGACGCCGAGGCCGGGTCGTTGTTCCTCGCCGGGATGCCCGGTCCGGCGCGGGATCTGGGTCTGGGGGCGGTGCTGGCCAGTGCCCAGCTGAAGGTGCAGGCCGCGCTGCCGGCGGAGTTGGCCGGGCAGGCGCGGCGGGTGCAGGAGCGGTTCCACCTGGACGCGCCGGCGTGGTTCCGGGAAGCCGATCCGGTGCCGTGTCTGGAGCCGGTCGCGGCGGCCGTGTGGGAGCGGCGGGTGCTGCGGGTGCACTACCGGCGGTGGCGGGGTGAGGTGCGCCGGGAGGTGTGGCCGCTGGGGCTCGTCCTGAAGGGCGGCATCTGGTACCTGGTCGCCCTGGCGGAGGAGACCGTGCGGACGTACCGGGTGTCCCGCCTGCTGACCGTTGAGGAGACCGGGGAGCTCTTCGACCGTCCGGCCGGCTTCGACCTGGCCGCCTACTGGGAGGAGTCGTCCCGGCAGCTGGAGGCCGCCCTGCACCAGGGTGTCGCCCGGCTGCGTCTCTCACCGCGGGGGCAGCGGCTGCTGCCGATGCAGTTCGGGGCGGCGGGTGCACGGGCCCTTCAGAGCACGGGTGCGCCGGACGCGGACGGCTGGGTGGCGGTGGAGCTGCCCGTGGAGACGGAGGCCGTGGCGGTCGGGGACCTGCTCCGGCTGGGTCCGGACGCGGAGGTCCTCGGGCCGCCCGAGCTGCGGCAGGCCGTGGCCCGGGCGGTGGCGGCGCTGGCGGACCGGTACCGGCAGCCGTGCGGCGGCTTCGAAAATTTCCACGAAGTTCACAGGCCCGGAGGTACTGACAGACCACGTGAACGCCAGGTACCGTCCTGAGCCAGTTCACACGCGTGGACTACACCACAACGGAACACCGTCGTGGCACCACCTTCCTACTCGGATCGTCCGGCACGTTCCTGCCGGTAGAAGGGGTTCACTCATCATGGCCACTGTCTCGTTCGACAAGGCGACCCGGATCTACCCGGGTTCCACCAAGCCCGCTGTTGACGCGCTCGACATCGACATCGAGGACGGCGAGTTCCTCGTCCTCGTCGGCCCGTCCGGCTGCGGCAAGTCCACCTCGCTCCGCATGCTCGCGGGGCTCGAGGACGTCAACGCCGGCGCGATCCGCATCGGCGACCGCGACGTCACCCACCTGCCGCCGAAGGACCGGGACATCGCCATGGTGTTCCAGAACTACGCGCTCTACCCGCACATGACCGTCGCCGACAACATGGGCTTCGCGCTCAAGATCGCCGGCGTCAACAAGGCGGAGATCCGGCAGAAGGTCGAGGAGGCCGCGAAGATCCTCGACCTCACCGAGTACCTGGACCGCAAGCCGAAGGCGCTCTCCGGTGGTCAGCGCCAGCGTGTCGCCATGGGCCGCGCCATCGTGCGTGAGCCGCAGGTGTTCCTCATGGACGAGCCGCTGTCCAACCTGGACGCCAAGCTCCGTGTGTCCACGCGTACGCAGATCGCCTCGCTCCAGCGCCGTCTGGGCATCACCACCGTCTACGTCACCCACGACCAGGTCGAGGCCATGACGATGGGCGACCGCGTGGCGGTCCTCAAGGACGGTCTGCTCCAGCAGATCGACACCCCGCGCAACATGTACGACAAGCCCGCCAACCTCTTCGTGGCCGGCTTCATCGGCTCCCCGGCGATGAACCTCGTCGAGGTCCCGGTGACCGACGGCGGCGTGAAGTTCGGCAAGTCGGTCGTGCCGGTGCAGCGCGACGCGCTCGCCGCCACCACCGACAAGACCGTCACCGTCGGTGTCCGCCCCGAGCACTTCGACGTGGCCGGCCCGGACGCCGAGCTGGGCCTCGCGGTCACCGTCAACGTCGTCGAGGAGCTCGGCGCCGACGCCTACGTCTACGGCACCGCGAAGGTCGGCGACGACTCCAAGGACCTCGTCGTCCGCGTCAGCGGCCGTGACGTCCCGGAGAAGGGCAGCACGCTGCACATCGTCCCGCGCTCCGGCGAGACCCACGTGTTCTCGACCTCCACGGGCGAGCGCCTGTCCGACTGACCCGTCGGCAAACGCACAACCCCGGGTGAATCACCCAAGTTGACGAAGAGGGCCCCGCAGCCTGCTGCGGGGCCCTTCTCGTTGTCGACAAATACCCCGGCAGACCGGACGTTTCGAGCGGTGTGCGTCAACGCCTTACCCAAAAAAGGGCACTCTCTCATCCCCCGAACCGGTGACTAAATGTCTACAAACCATTACCCCGCGCTACCCTCACACGCGTGAAGCACTCCACTAACCAACAGACGCGACGCGGCCGGGGCCCCGCCCGCCGGATCGGCCGCTCCCTCGCTTTCGTCCTGCCCGTCGTCCTGGTGCTCTCCGGGACCCTCGCGGTCACCCGAGTCAACTGGTCGGGGAGCACCTCCGACCCGGTGCTCACCGCCGCGGACACCAGCACGTCCGCCGGCACCCCGCGGGCCGCCAAGCGCGCCCCCCAGGACGTCCTGCGCGACAAACTGCTCACCGAGCTCCAGGAGGAGAACCCGGGCGTCGCCCTCACCCATCTCCAGCAGGCCGTCAACGGCCGCCCGTCGCTGGCGAAGCACTGCGTGTCCATCGCCCGCGCCCTAGGCGAGGCCGCCGTCCGGGTCTACGGCCCGACGCGCGCCCAGTCCTACGCCCGCCCGGTCTGCGACACCGCCTTCGCCACGGGCGTCGCGGCCGCGCACAGCTGAGCACCCCGCCCTGCCGCCGCACGAGAGAGGTGAGAAGCCGGCAGCGGCTGACGCGAGATCCCTCGTCCGCCGCGGCCCCGGGCGGGACGCCACGTACAGTTCGGTCTCATGAGCGATCCGAGCGCCGCGTCCCGCCCCGTTCAAGCCGTCGTTCTGGCCGGTGGCCAGGGCTCCCGGCTCCGTCCGTACACCGACGACCGGCCCAAGCCGATGGTCGAGATCCCCGGGACGGGGACACCGATCATCGGCCATCAGCTGTCCTGGCTCGCCGAGGAGGGCGTGACGGACGTGGTGGTCTCCTGCGGCCACCTCGCCGAGGTGCTCCAGAAGTGGCTCGAGACGGCCGATCTGCCCGTCTCCGTCACCACGGTCGTGGAATCGGAGCCCCTCGGCCGCGGCGGCGGCCTCAAGTACGCGGCCGCGCATCTGCCCCACCCGGACCAGCCCTGGTACGCCACGAACGGCGACATCTGGACCCGGTTCTCGCTGCGTGACATGGCGGACTTCCACACCGAGCGGGACGCCGTCGCGACGCTGGCCCTGGCCCGGCCGCGGCTGCCGTGGGGTGCGGTGAAGACGGACGGCTTCGGCCGCATCACGGACTTCATCGAGGCCCCGCCGTCGACCTTCGAGATCAACGCGGGTGTGTATGTCTTCTCCCCCGAGTTCGCAGGGCTGCTGCCGGACCGCGGGGACCACGAGCGCACGACGTTTCCCCGGCTGGCCCGCGAGCGGAAGCTGGCCGGGTTCACGATCCCTCAGGGGTCGTATTGGCGTGCCATCGACACGGCCAAGGATCTGACGGAGGCCGCGAAGGAACTGGCGGCGTCGGGTCGCTGAGAGCTCGCTCGAAGAAGCCGAGAAGGGGCCCCACACCCGAGGGTGTGGGGCCCCTTCTCGCTCATGCCGGTCGGCTACCCCAGCAAGCCGCCCACCAGGCCCGGTCGGCCCGTGGACGAGGAGTCGCCGTCGCCCGAGCCGCCGGTCGAGCCCGAGCCGCCGGTCGAGCCCGTGCCGCCGGAGGTGGGGCCCGAGGTGGTGCTCGGGGCCTGGCCGGCCGGGGAGGACTGCCGGGGCGGGGCCTGGCCCGCGCTGCCCTGGGTCTGACTGGGCGAGCCGCCGGTGACCGTGCCGGCGTCCCGGGTGGCACCCGGCCGGGTCGTGGTGCCCGCGCTGGGGCTGGCCGAGCCGGCCGTGGCGCCCTGGGTGGGCGAGGAGGAGGCCGACGGGGTCCGCCTGTCCTGCCGCTTGCCGGGTTCGCCCGGGAGCGGGGAGCCGGGCAGTTCGTTGCGCGGGGCCTCGCCCGGGCCGGGGACGACGACCCGGTCGGCGTCGCGGACGGCGCCGCCGAGCAGTGAGCCGACGAGCAGCGTGAGGCCGGTGGCGACGGCGGTGACGAGGGCGCCGCGGCGCAGCACGTAACGGCGCAGGTCCCAGATGTCGGCGCGGGGTCCGAGGCGGCGCCAGGCGCTGCCGGCCAGGCGGCCGTCGACGGAGTAGACGGGGGCGCCGGCGATGATCAGCGGGGACCAGGCGGCGAGGTAGATGATGTCGGGCGTCTCGTAGGCGGGGACGCTCTTCCAGCTGACGGTGACCAGCAGCGCGGCCGAGAGCAGGGCGCCGAAGCAGGCGGCGACACGCTGCCAGCAGCCGAGGACCGTCAGGACGCCGACGATGACCTGGGCGAAGGCGATGGCCAGCCCGGTGCCGACCGGGTGCTCGAAGGCGAACTGGCGCAGCGGCTCGGCGACTTCCCAGGGGTGCAGGGTGTTGAGCCACTTGACCATGGAGCCGCGCTTGCCGCCGTCGAAGTAGACGGGGTCGCACAGCTTGCCCATGCCGGCGTAGATGGAGATGAAGCCCAGGAAGACGCGCAGCGGGAGCAGGACGACGCCGAGGTTCATCCGGCGGCCCGGATAGTAGGCGTGCCGTGCCGGGTCGTCGCCGTGGCGCTTGACGGCCCGCTCGGTGCCGTCCGCCCCGTCGGCGAGGTCCTCGAAGTCCGCGTCGGTGTAGGCGGGTTCGTCGTAGGCGCTGCCGACCGTGCGCATCGGCGGCAGCAGCCGGGAGCCGTCGGCGGGCTCGTGGGTGCGCTGCGGGCCGATGACGGGGGTCTCGACGGTCTGGGTGAGGTCGTCCTGGTAGCCGTCGCCCTCGTAGCCGGTGCCGCCGTAGCCGCCGCCCTGGTGCCCGGCGCCGTAGCCCGGGCCCTGCGGGTCGGTGCCGACGCGGGAGATGACCTGGGTGGCCCCGGTGTCCGTGGCGGACTCGTCGGGGTGGCGGACGCTCTCGTGCCGGACGGCCTGGAGGAGCCGGTGGGCGCCGGTGTCGTCGGGCGCGGACTTGCCGCTCCAGACGACGGGCCGGCGGCGGGTGGTGGCCCCGTCCGCCGCGCCCCCGGCGGTGACGACGGGGATGCGGGCGGTGTCCTCGCTGGCGGTCAGATGCCGTGCGACCCGGGGGGACTGGACGCGACGCGTCGAGACGCCCAACTGCACGCGGAAACTCGCGTGATTGACGATGACCTGCGCCGGGTCGCTCGGGACCTTCACCATGCTCAGCGCGGGAGCGTCGTCGAGTCCCGACGAGCGGTCCCCCGTGGGTGTGCGGGGTGTTCTGGTGTCCACACTCATCTAACCGAGTGACGTCGGGATAGGACACTGCTTTGACTCGCCGGATCTGTCCGGACCCCGTCAAGCTTGTCCTTGTCGCCCCGACGTCACCGGAATTACCCCGTACGGGTGAGATGGCGGACGCTTGTTCAGGCGCGTCGGCGGGCCGCCTCGTACAGCACGATCCCCGCCGCCACACCGGCGTTGAGCGACTCGGCGCCGCCCGGCATCGGGATCCGCACCCGGTAGTCGCAGGTCTCCCCGACCAGGCGGGACAGCCCCTTGCCCTCGCTGCCGACGACGATGACGACGGGCCCGCCCAGGGCCTCCAGTTCACCGAGTTCGACCTCGCCGTCGGCGGCCAGGCCGACGACCACGATGCCGGCCTTCTTGTACGCCTCCAGCGCGCGCGTCAGGTTGGTGGCGCGGGCGACGGGCGTACGGGCGGCCGCGCCGGCGGACGTCTTCCAGGCACCCGCCGTCATCCCGGCGGCCCGCCGCTCGGGTACGACGACGCCGTGCCCGCGGAAGGCGGAGACGGAGCGGACTACCGCGCCCAGGTTGCGCGGGTCGGTGACACCGTCGAGCGCGACGATCAGCGGGTCCTCGCCGTCGTCGAGGGCGGCGTCGGCGAGGTCCTGCGGGTGGGCGTACTCGTACGGCGGGACCTGGAGCACGAGCCCCTGGTGGTTCAGCCCGTTCGTCATCCGGTCGAGCTCGGGGCGGGGGGCCTCCATGAGGTTGATCCCGCCGCGCTCGGCGGCGAGCTGGAGGGCCTCACGGACGCGCTCGTCGTTGTCGATGAACTGCTGGACGTACAGCGTGGAAGCGGGCACGCCGTCGCGCAGCGCCTCGTAGACCGGGTTGCGGCCGACGACCAGCTCGGACGTGGACTTGCCCCCGCGGCCCCGGGGCGCGGGGCGGCGGGCTGTCTGTCGCGCCTTGGCGCTGGCGACACGGTTCTTCTTGTGTCCCTTGCGCATCTCGGCGGGCGGAGTGGGGCCCTTGCCCTCCAAGCCCTTGCGTCGCTGGCCGCCACTGCCGACCTGCGCGCCCTTCTTGCCGGACATGCGGCGGTTGTTGGCTGCCATGACCTACCTGTCTGTGGGTGCGGTACGAACGTACGTCTATGAAGTGTGCCGCCCGGAGGCCCGGGCGGCACAATCGATCTTCCGGATCGCGGTCGGGTCAGCGCGGTCCGAGGCTCCAGCGCGGCCCCTGCGGGCTGTCCTCGATGACCAGACCGGACTGGCCGAGCTGGTCGCGGATGGCGTCCGCGGTGGGCCAGTCCTTGCGGGCCCGGGCGGCCTCGCGCTGGTCGAGGACCATGCGGACGAGCGTGTCGACCACGCCGTGCAGGTCGGCGCCGCGGTCGCTCTCCCCCGCCCAGTGGGCGGCGAGCGGGTCGAGCCCGAGGACGCCGAGCATGGCACGGACCTCGGCGAGCCGGGCCACCGCGGCTTCCTTGTCGTCGGCGGCCAGCGCGCTGTTGCCCTGCCGGACCGTGGTGTGCACCACGGCGAGCGCCTGCGGCACGCCCAGGTCGTCGTCCATCGCCTCGGCGAAGGCCAGCGGCACCTCGGCGGCGGGCTCGACGGCACCGGCCTTCTCCACCACGCGCTGCACGAAGCCCTCGATCCGCGCGAACGCCGACTCGGCCTCGCGCAGCGCCTCCTCGCTGTACTCGATCATCGAGCGGTAGTGCGGGGTGCCGAGGTAGTAGCGCAGCACGATGGGCCGCCAGCGCTTGACCATCTCGCTGACCAGGACCGAGTTGCCGAGCGACTTCGACATCTTCTCGCCGCTCATGGTGACCCAGGCGTTGTGCACCCAGTACCCGGCGAAGTCGTCGCCGTAGGCCTTGGCCTGGGCGATCTCGTTCTCGTGGTGCGGGAAGACCAGGTCGAGGCCGCCGCCGTGGATGTCGAAGGCGGCGCCCAGGTACTTGTGCGCCATCGCCGAGCACTCCAGGTGCCAGCCCGGACGTCCGCGGCCCCACGGCGTCTCCCAGCTGGGCTCCCCCGGCTTCGCCGCCTTCCACATGGCGAAGTCCCGCGGGTCGCGCTTGCCGGTGATGCCCTCCTCGGCAGGCTGCCGCATCTCGTCGAGGTCCTGCCCGGACAGCTCCAGGTAGGAGGGCCAGGAGCGGACGTCGAAGTAGACGCTGCCGTCGGCCTCGTAGGCGTGCCCGCGCTCGATGAGGCCGCGCATCATCTCGACCATCTCGGTGATGTGGCCGGTGGCGCGGGGCTCGTAGGTGGGCGGCAGGCAACCCAGCACGGTGTAGCCGTCGTTGAAGGCGCGCTCGTTCTCGTAGCCGATGGCCCACCACGGACGGTTCTGCTGGTCCGCCTTGGAGATGATCTTGTCGTCGATGTCCGTCACGTTCCGCACGAACGTGACGTCGTAGCCGCGGTACTCGAACCAGCGGCGCATGATGTCGAAGTTCAGACCCGACCGGATGTGCCCGATGTGGGGTGCGGCCTGCACGGTGGCACCGCACAGGTAGATCGAGACACAACCCGGCTTGAGCGGGGAGAAGTCACGGATCTGCCGGGCGCTGGTGTCGTACAGGCGAATAGTCACGGGACCAGGGTAGTAGGCCGTGGGGTGTGTGTGGGGCAGTGCCGCTCACCCGGCTCGCACGACGAGCGCCGTCGCCACCGCCATCAGGCCCTCGTCACGTCCCGGGAAGCCCAGTCCGTCCGTCGTCGCGCCCGATACGGAAACCGGTGCTCCGGCCGCCTTCGACAGCAGTTCCTGAGCTTCGTCCCTGCGCTTGCCGATCTTCGGCCTCGAGCCCACGACCTGTACGGCGATGTTGCCGATGCGGAAGCCGGCCTCGCGGACGATCCGGGACGCCTCCGTCAGCAGCGTGACGCCCGACGCGCCCGACCACTCGGGGCGGCCCGTGCCGAAGTGCTGTCCCAGGTCGCCGAGACCGGCCGCCGAGAACAGCGCGTTGCACGCGGCGTGTGCGACGACGTCCGCGTCCGAGTGGCCCGCCAGGCCTGGGCCCTCGCCCTCCCACTTCAGGCCGGCGCACCACAGTTCGCGGCCTTCCTCGAAGGCGTGGATGTCGGTGCCGATGCCGACCTGGGGCAGCGGCATCCCGGGTGTCTCGTCCATCGCGGGCACCTCGTCAGAAGCCATCGTTGAGCCTCCTGCGGGCCAGGACCGCCTCCGCGAGCACCAGGTCCAGGGGCCGGGTGACCTTGAACGCCTCTTCGTGGCCGGGCACCGCCACGACCGTGAGGCCGAGCTGCTCGACCATGCCGGCGTCGTCGGTGACGTCCCCGGTGACCGTCTCGTGCGCCCGTACCAGCGTGGCCCGGTCGAAGCCCTGCGGTGTCTGCACCGCCCGCAGCCGTGCGCGCTCCGGCGTGGCGACGACCGGCTCCGGCTCGCCGGGCGCCCGGGCGGGCTCGACCTGCTTGACGGTGTCGGCGAGCGGCAGCGCCGGGACCACGGCCGGGGCACCGTCGCGTACGGCCTCGATCACGGCGTCGACCGTGTCCACGGGCACCAGCGGCCGGGCCGCGTCGTGCACCAGCACGATGTCGTGGCCGGGCGGCAGCGCGTCCAGGCCGAGCTTCACGGACTCCTGGCGGGTCCGCCCGCCCGGTACGACCAGGAAGTCGGTCCGCTCGGGCAGCGCGTGCGCGTCGAGCAGCGACTTGACCTCGGCGGCACCGTCGGGCGGGGCCACGACGACGACCAGCGAGACGGCGCGGGAGGCGGCCATCGCGCGGACCGCGTGGATGAGCATGGGGGTGCCGCCCAGCGCGCGGAGCGCCTTGGGGGCGCCCGGGCCGAGCCGTACACCACGGCCGGCGGCCGGGATCACGGCCGCCGTACGGGCTGCCGAGGGGGCGGCCGACGGCGAAGGGCGCGAATCGTCAGACATCGGTTCCTGTCAGGTTTGTGTGTTGCCCTGGCGTGGGTATGGCCTGGAGGAGTGCCGGGCGCGACGCGCTCGACCGGACCCTTCCGTGACGCCGGTCGAGCCGGCTGCCCGGGCCCGGCACGCCAAGCACCGGATCGTGAGTGATAACACATCCGGCGGTGACGGCGCATTCGGCGTCCGAGTACGAACATGCCGCAGCGCCCGGCGACAGAGGAATCGTCATCGGGCACCGCGGCATTTCGATGTGCAGGGCTGATCAGCAGAGTGCTGAGCGACCGGCTTCGCCTCAGGAGGCGAGAACCTCGTCGAGCAGGGCCTCGGCCTTGTCCTCGTTGGTGTTCTCCGCGAGGGCGAGCTCGCTCACCAGAATCTGGCGGGCCTTGGCGAGCATGCGCTTCTCACCGGCGGAGAGTCCGCGCTCACGCTCACGACGCCACAGGTCACGCACCACTTCTGCGACCTTGATGACATCGCCCGAGGCGAGCTTCTCCAGGTTTGCCTTGTAACGACGGGACCAGTTCGTGGGCTCCTCGGCGTACGGCGCGCGCAGCACCTCGAAGACCCGGTCCAGCCCGTCCTGACCGACCACATCACGCACGCCGACGAACTCCGCATTGTCCGCTGGCACACGCACTGTCAGGTCACCCTGGGCGACCTTCAGCACCAAGTAGGTCTTGTCCACGCCTTTGATCTGGCGAGTTTCGATAGCCTCGATCAGCGCGGCCCCGTGATGGGGATAGACCACGGTGTCGCCAACCTTGAACGTCATGTGACAGGTACCCCTTCCGTGGCTATCCAGGGTAACACGGAAACTGCGGGTTCTGAATGGCGTTTTCGCAGGTCAGGGCATATCTCGGGGCTTGACAAGTCCATCAGGAACGTGCTTCGGACAGGGAGTGGAAGAAGGTATTCGCAGGTCGGAGCGGCTCTCCGGGCCGAGCGAAACGCGTACGTTACACACATCCGGACCCTCCTCCAGGCGGCCGAACATCCCCATATGTCCGGTTCCGTATGATCGACTTCCGCTACTCCGTTCGGTGGCCCGAGCCGGGGTCCGGTCGAATCCGGAATTGATCACCGGGCGTCCGGGCGAGTCGCCGGTGATCAATTCCGAGGTGGTCCGCGCATTCCTTCACGGAAAATTTGCGCTGCTGTCCGAGGCTCTTCCGAGGCTCTTATGTGAATGCAGGACGAGCGCCCCGGCAATGTGACCCAGGTGTCACTTGTGACTCAGTGGGAGCACGGGTGCCGGGGGGTCGGGTGCGGCCGGGCGGGAACGGCTCGGTAACCTGTGGCCTGCTGACAGACACTTAGGGCGGCTTTATCGGCCGCTCCGCTCGAGTCAAGGAGTTGCCGCCGCCGTGAGCAGCAGCCTTCGACGCGGCGTCCTCGCCGCGGCCGCCATCGCGTTCTCCGTCGCCTCGCTCGCCGCGTGCGGCGCGGGCAACGACGCGCAGACCCTCGAGATCAAGCCGGACAACGCGGCGACGAGCGTCGGCAACATCAAGATCCAGAACGCGATCGTGATCACGCAGCCCGACCTCGAGTCGACCGGCCCGGCCGCGATCTCCGCCACCTTCTTCAACTCCGGCACCACCGCCGAGACGCTGGAGTCCATCACCCTGCCCGGCACCGGCAAGGAGGCCGAGCTCAAGCCCGCCAAGGGCGGCAGCCTGAGCATCCCGGCCGGCGGCAGCCTGGTCCTGGGCGGCAAGGACAACGCGACGGCCATGCTGCCGAGCAGCCGCGAGGCCGTCCGGGACGGCAACGCCCAGAAGGTCACCTTCACCTTCAGCAAGACGGGCGACGTCAGCCTGCGCGCGTTCGTCGTCCCGGCCAAGCACTACTTCGCCGAGTGGGGCCCGACCGAGGTGCCGGCCGCGCCGGGCGGCTCGGCGTCCCCGTCCGGTTCGCCGTCGGGGAGCCCCTCCGGTTCGCCGGCCGGCACCGAGAGCCCCGCCGCCGGCGAGACCCCGGGCGGCCACGAGTCGCCGGGCACGCCGACCGACGCGGCCTCGGCGAGCGCCACGGCCGGGGCGGGCGCCGGGCACTGAGCCCGCGCCGGACAGCCGTACGAAAGGGCGGGACCTCCTGGGAGGTCCCGCCCTTCGCGTTCGTCGTACGCGGCCGGCTTACGGCTCGAACTTGTAGCCCAGGCCGCGGACCGTGACCAGGTAGCGCGGGGCGCCCGGGTCCGGCTCGATCTTGGCGCGCAGGCGCTTGACGTGGACGTCGAGGGTCTTGGTGTCACCGACGTAGTCGGCGCCCCAGACCCGGTCGATGAGCTGCATGCGCGTGAGCACGCGGCCGGCGTTGCGCAGCAGCATCTCCAGCAGGTCGAACTCCTTCAGCGGGAGGTCGATCTTGGTGCCGCCGACGGTGACCACGTGCCGGTCGACGTCCATGCGGACCGGGCCGGCCTCCAGCGCGGCCGGGGTGACCTCCTCCGGCTCGCCTCTGCGGCGCAGCACGGCGCGGATGCGGGCGACCAGCTCGCGCGAGGAGAAGGGCTTGGTGACGTAGTCGTCGGCTCCTATCTCCAGGCCGACGACCTTGTCGATCTCACTGTCCTTGGCGGTCACCATGATGACGGGGACGTTGGAACGGCCGCGCAGCTGGCGGCAGACCTCGGTGCCCGGCAGGCCGGGCAGCATCAGGTCGAGGAGGACGAGGTCGGCGCCGTTGCGCTCGAACTCGTCGAGTCCGTCGGGCCCGGTGGTCGCGACGGCGACCTCGAAGCCCTCCTTGCGGAGCATGTACGACAGGGCGTCGGAGAAGGACTCCTCGTCCTCGACGACGAGCACTCGGGTCACGGAAGGACCTCCGGGGCAGGAAGCGTTTCGTACGCGGTTGATTCGGGGGATGTGGGGGTGGACCGCCCGGCCTCCTCGTCGAGGCCCGCGCCTCCTGCGCGTATCTCTCGGGCGGGCTGCTGATGTGCGCGGTCGCGGGCCGCACCGGCCTCCGGCAGCCGCAGGGTGAAGGTGGAGCCCTGGCCTTCGGCGCTCCACACCGTGACCTCCCCGCCGTGCGAGGCGGCCACGTGCTTCACGATCGCCAGCCCAAGGCCCGTACCGCCGGTGGCACGGGAGCGGGCCGGGTCGACGCGGTAGAAGCGCTCGAAGATGCGCTCCTTGTCCTTGTCGGAGATGCCGATGCCCTGGTCGGTGACGGCGATCTCGATCTGTTCCCCGCCGGGCGCGTTCACCTTGCGGGCCGCTATGCCGACGCGGGTGCGGGCGGGCGAGTAGTTGACCGCGTTCTCGACGAGATTGCCGAGGGCGGCGGCGAGCTGGCCGCGGTTGCCCCACACATGCAGGTCGGCGGTGCCGCCCGCGGCCATGGTGATCTCTTTGGTGCCGGCCTGGTGCCGGCAGCGGTCGACGGCCTCGGCGACGAGCTCGTCGACGCGGACCGGCTCGGCGTCCTCCAGCGGGTCGTCGTTCTGCACCCGCGACAGGTCGATGAGCTCCTGGACCAGGCTGGTGAGCCGGGTGGCCTCGATCTGCATGCGCCCGGCGAACCGCTCGACGGCCTCGGGGTCGTGGGAGGCGTCCATGACGGCCTCGGACAGCAGGGAGAGGGCGCCGACGGGCGTCTTCAGCTCATGGCTGACGTTGGCGACGAAGTCGCGCCGCACCGCCTCGATCCGGCGGGCCTCGGTGAGGTCCTCCACGAGCAGCAGCACCAGCCGGGAGCCGAGCGGCGCGACCCGCGCGGAGACGGCCAGGGCCTCCCCGCGTCCGGTTCCGCGCCGCGGCAGGTCCAGCTCGACCTGGCGTATCTCCCCGTCGCGCCGGGTGTCCCGGGCCATCTGCAGCATCGGCTCGACGGCGAGCTTGCCGCCGCGGACCAGGCCGAGGGCGTACGCCGCCGAGCTGGCCTTGACCACCGCGTCCGCCTCGTCGAGCACGACGGCGGAGGACCTGAGGACCGACAGGACGGTGTCCACGCCCGGGGGCAGCACCGGGTCCGTGTGCAGGGACGTCCGTGTGGGGCGCTTCTGTTCGCGCTCACTCCAGCGGAACGCCAGCATGGCGATCACGCCGGTGAGCACCCCGGCGATCGCTGCCGCTGCGGCGACCGCCGCGTTCACGTCCATGCACCCAGGTTAGGCATGGGTCGGGCACGGGCCACAGCCGTCGGGCTGCGAGCTCGAACACTCGTCGCCCAGAGTTCACCTAGGAGCCAGTATTGGTTCATTTGGGATGACGGAAACGGACGCGTACGGGCCGGAACGTGGGAGCGTGGGGTTCGGACCGTTGGTAATACGACGGTCGTACCGCCGGTTGTTCGGTGGGCCCCGGCCCTTGAACCCCCGACACAGACGCACGAGAGGGAAGCCTGATGCGGGACGCGTACCACGAGGAACTGGACTCGATCGGCGACGGTCTGGTGGAGATGGCCCGGCTGGTCGGCTCGGCGATCGGGCGCGCCACCACCGCCATGCTCGACTCCGACCTGAAGCTGGCCGAGAACGTCATCGAGGCCGACCAGAAGGTCGACGAGCTCCAGCACGACCTGGAGGCCCGGGCCATAGCCCTGCTGGCGCGGCAGCAGCCGGTGGCGACGGACCTGCGCATCGTCGTCACGTCGCTGCGCATGTCGGCCGACCTGGAGCGCTCGGGCGACCTCGCCCAGCACGTGGCGAAGCTCGCGCGCCTGCGCTACCCGGACCGCGCGGTCCCGAGCGACCTGCACGCCACCATCCTGGAGATGGGCCAGCTCGCCCAGCGCCTGATGGCCAAGGCCGCCGAGGTGATCATCACCAAGGACGTCGACCTGGCGCTCCAGCTGGAGCAGGACGACGACGAGATGGACCTGCTGCACCGCACGCTCTTCCAGCACCTGATGGACGACCGCTGGAAGCACGGCATCGAGACGGCCGTGGACGTGACGCTGCTCGGCCGCTACTACGAGCGGTTCGCCGACCACGCGGTCTCGGTCGCCAAGCGGGTGGTGTACCTGGTGACGGGTGAGCACGCGGACGAGCTGCAGGCGGACTCGCAGCCGGAGATCCAGGCGGCGACGGGGGCGGAGAGCGCCTGATCCTCGGTTTGCCTTCCCTCGGTTTCGCCCGGTCCTGCTCCGGCGTGAAAGGGCCGGGCGGGGATCGGCCGGGGCGCGCGGGCGCCTCAGTGCGCCGTTGATGCGCCTGGCGGAACGGGCGTCCAATGGGCACAGGCACCAGCCTCGAGGAGGGACCCATGGCCGAATCCCCCAGCACCACGCCCGACCCCGCGCAGGAGCGCCGGACCGAGCAGCCCGCCGAGATCAGGAGCCTGCCCCTGGTCGCCGCATGCGGCTGCGGCTCGGGCTGCGGCTGCGGCTGCCAGTCGGGCAGCCCCTGCCAGTGCGGCTGACGCCGGCACGTTCGTACGACCGACAGGGCTCCGGCGGTTCGCCGCCGGGGCCCTGCGGCGTTGTGGACGTCGTGGACCGTTGTGGTCGCCTCCGTGCCCGTACGGGCGGACCATGGAGGTACGCCCGCTGTACCGGCGCGTGCCGCCGGGTACTGGGAAGGAGGCGTGACGTCATGGCCAAGTTCATGGATGTCCACCACAGCATGAAGGGCATCACGGAAGAGCAGCTGCGCGAGGCCCACAACGCGGACCTCGCCATAGAAGGGGACGAGAACGTGCACTTCGAGAGGGCCTGGGCGGACCCGGAGTCCGGCCTCGTCTACTGCCTCTCCGAAGCACCCTCCGCGGAAGCGGTCCAGCGCATTCACGAACGCGCGGGACACAAGGCGGACGAGATCCACGCGGTGCCGTTGACCGTCCAGTGAAGTGAGCGGCGCGGCCGGTCGGCCGGCCTCAGGGAGCGCTCCGGCAGAACTCGGATTCGACAGCGGCGTCTTCCAGCCGCTGCTCGCCCCAGTCGCCGTTGCGGTTCATGGTCATGACCTGCCGGCCGTCCGCCGCGGCTAGGGTGCGGGTCGCGGAGCCGGGGATCATGCCGCCGTGCCCCCAGGCCCAGCAGCCCTCCGCGAGCTTGAAGTGCCGTAGGCCCAGGCCGTAGACGTCCTCCGGGCCGCCATGGCCCTTGTCCCCGTCGACCGGGACGGCGTCGAGCAGCTGCCGCTGCTGTACGGGCGGCAGCAGGTCACCGGCCAGCAAGCTGGACAGGAAGGTGTTCACGTCGCCGACGGTCGAGATCAGCTGTCCTGCGGAGAAGGCGACCGTGGGACTGAACTCGGTGACGTCGCGCACCTTCGCCTGCGGCCCGTCCTCGAAGAGCGTCGAGTAGTGCCGCGCGTGGGGCGCGGGCAGTCCGGGCACGGTGTCCGGCACGCTCGTGCCGCGCAGACCGAGTGGCCGTATGACGAGGCGCTCGACGGCACGCGCGTAACTGCAGCCCGAGGCCTTCTCGATGACCATGCCGGCGAGGACGTAGTTGGTGTCCGAGTAATCCCACTCGCCGGGGCGGCCGGGCCTGCTGCCCTGCTCCGGCTGGAAGTTCGGCGGGTGGGCCAGCGCGATGTCCACCAGTTCCCGTGGGGACCACCTGGTGTACCGGTTCCGGTCGAACTCCTCACCGGCGTACCTGGCCCGGAAGCCGGCGTCCATGTTGTAGTCGAAGATCCCGCTCGTGTGGTTGAGCAGGTGCCGCACGGTGATGTGCCCGGGCCGGTACCCGTTGCCGCGCACCACTCCCGGCAGCCACTTGGCCACGCTGTCGTCCAGCGACAGCTTGCCTTCGGCTTCGAGCTTGAGCAGCACGGTGGCGGTGAAGGTCTTGGTCACGCTGGCGACACGGAACCTCTCGTGGGTGCTCCGCGGCCGCTCCGAGCCGAGCTTCCGCACACCGGCCCGGCCGTCCCACACTCCGTGCCGGTCGCGAACCTGGGCGATGACGCCGGGGGTGCCCTGCGCGACGATCTGGTCCAGCACGGCCTGGGTCCTCGTATGGGCTGCCTGGTCCTTCTGGACTGCCTGGCCGTCCGGCTGTAATCGGGGCGGCGGGTGGTGGGAGGTACCGGCCACCGCGGAGGCGGCGACGGCGAGGGTGGCGGTGCCGACGAGCGCGGCGAGAACGACGAGGAGGCAGCGGGCTGCCAGCGGCTGGCTGTGGTGGTGGCGGTGACGGGTCATGGGAACAGCTCATCAAGCGCCGTATCGCCACACCATCGGGGACACCCCGGAACCGGATCAGGGAGCGGACGCGGAACGCTCCGGGACCTCCCCTGGGGCCGCGGCGGCAGGCCCGGCCGGATCGGTCGGCTCAGCGGGCTCCTCCTCCGGCACTCGCCGCAGCAACGCCCCGTACCCCAGCCCGGCCACCGTCCCGACCACCGCGCACAGCCCCCACAGCCACTCCGCCCCGAATCGGTCGATGACGAACCCGGACATGAGCGGGGCGACGAGCGCGGCGACGGACCAGGACATGCTGTACATCCCCTGGTAGCGCCCGCGTCCGTGGAGCGGGGACAGCCGGACGACCAGGCCCGTCTGCGTCGGGGCGTTGACGATTTCGGCCAGCGTCCACACGCACACCGTGAGGGCGATGACGCCGACCGACCCGGCGAAGGCGGTGAGTCCGAAGCCGTACCCCGCGAGGACGGACGAGACGACGAGCAGCCGGCGCGGGTCCCGGTGTTCGATGAATCGCGTGACCGGGATCTGGAGCACGACGATCAGGACGCCGTTGACGGCGATCGCCATGCCGTATTCGGCGGACGTGAACCCGGCCTCGCCCATCGCCACCGGCAGCCCCACCGACGCCTGCTGGAAGATCAGCGCGACGAGGAAGGACAGCCCGACGACGCTCATGAAGCGCCCGTCGCGCAGTACGGTCCCGAGGCTGACGGAGCTGTCGGAGGCAGCGGTCGTCTTCACCGTCTCGGCGGGCTTGGACTCCGGCAGCTTCACGAAGACGAGGATCGCGCAGACCATCGTCATCCCCGCCTCGATCAGGAACCCGGCGAGATAGCTGACCTCGGCGATGAACCCGGCCCCCATGGAGGAGACGGCGAAGCCGAGGTTGATGGCCCAGTAGTTGAGGGAGAAGGCGCGGATACGGTCCTCGGGCCGGACGATGTCGGCCATCATCGCCTGCACGGCGGGACGGGACGCGTTGCTGGCCATGCCGACGAGGAACGCGACGCCGGCGATCGCCACCGGGTGGTGCACGAACCCGAGGAGCGCGACGGACACGGCGGTCGAGGCCTGCGCGATCAACAGGGTCGGCCGCCGCCCCAGCCGGTCGGTCATCACGCCGCCGCCCAGTGAGGAGATCACCCCGCCGAGCCCGTGCAGGGCGGCGACCAGACCGGCGTACGTGGCGGAGTAGCCGCGGTCGAGCGTCAGATACAGCGCCATGAAGGTCGCGACGAAGGCGCCGAGCCGGTTGACGAGGGTGCTGGTCCACAGCCACCAGAACTCGCGGGGCAGTCCGGAGACGGTCTCCCGGACGGCACGTCTGGCCCGCAGGGCGTACGGCATGGACGACATGGGCTCCCCCAGGGCGCAAGGATGTAAGCGGCGCACGTAGGGGTCACAAATTACAAAGTCCCGCTTGACGGAGGCCACTCAATTAACAGAACCCGTCAAACGTCCGCCTGCCGGGCAGCCACGCGAACGGGCGAATGCGTGGATTACGCTCTGGGGCATGGCCGACGCACCGTACAAGCTGATCCTCCTCCGCCACGGCGAGAGCGAGTGGAACGAGAAGAACCTGTTCACCGGCTGGGTGGACGTCAACCTGACCGCGAAGGGCGAGAAGGAGGCGACGCGCGGCGGCGAGCTGCTGAAGGACGCCGGCCTGCTCCCCGACGTCGTCCACACGTCCCTCCAGAAGCGCGCCATCCGCACCGCGCAGCTCGCCCTGGAGTCCGCCGACCGCCTCTGGATCCCGGTCCACCGCAGCTGGCGCCTGAACGAGCGCCACTACGGCGCCCTCCAGGGCAAGGACAAGGCCCAGACGCTCGCCGAGTTCGGCGAGGAGCAGTTCATGCTGTGGCGCCGCTCCTACGACACCCCGCCGCCGGCGCTGGACCGTGACGCCGAGTACTCCCAGTTCTCCGACCCGCGCTACGCGACCCTCCCGCCGGAGCTGCGGCCGCAGACGGAGTGCCTCAAGGACGTCGTCGTCCGCATGCTCCCGTACTGGTTCGACGCGATCGTCCCCGACCTGCTGACCGGCCGCACGGTCCTGGTCGCCGCCCACGGCAACAGCCTGCGCGCCCTGGTCAAGCACCTGGACGGCATCTCCGACGCGGACATCGCGGGCCTCAACATCCCGACGGGCATCCCGCTGTCCTACGAGCTGGACGCCGACTTCAAGCCGGTGAACCCGGGCGGGACGTACCTGGACCCGGATGCGGCTGCGGCGGCTATCGAGGCGGTCAAGAACCAGGGGAAGAAGAAGTAAGCGGTACTTGATTCGAGCCCCTGCCTACGAGGTCCCGTAGGCAGGGGCTTCTCGCTGTGAGCTGGGGCCGCCTTCCCGGCGTCGGCCTCCCCGTTCCGATTGCACCGTGACCGTCGGTTGCCCTCAGGCCGGGCGGCGGTTCCCCTTCTTCTCTCGGGTTGCTGCCGGCGGGGCGGCAGGGCCGCGTCGTGTCCGCCGGTACTCCTCATAGAGCCGGTCGCCCGGCCTCGCACCCGCCGATGGCCTCCCGTTGTCATCCACGGCCCCGCACGCCGGGCATGCGAGGTAGTGCTGAAGCATGCGCAGGTACGCGGCTCGCTCGGGCGCCTTCGGGCACTCGTGGTCGCCGTTCTCGTAGTGGTCGCACAGGACGTGGAGTGACCGGGCGAGGCGTTGCGTGCGCGCGATCCGGGCGGACAGGCTGCGGCCGGGCTCCGCATTCAGCTCTCCGAACCGTTCGCGCAGGTCAGCACACGAATCAGCCCCAACTGACCCCAGCTTCCCAAGCTGAGAGCATTCATCCCACGGCGGTTGCCAGTTCCTCCACGCTGTCCGCCCTGGAGGTGCCGTAGAGGTCAGGAGCCATGAGCGATAAATCTTGGCACCGTCGTAGCCTGCCTACGCACGCGCGTTCCCGCGTCAACGTTCGAGCCATTCGGTATGTCCGCAACTGGTGCGACGGGCCCGGCAATCATGGCTTGTGCGAGTGCCGTGACGACCTCGGCGCGCTGCTCCTCGGTCAGGTTCGCATCGGCGACGAGACGCTCCGCGGCAAGGTATCGCGAGAACTCCAAAGGCTGACCGAAGTAGGCACGGAGGTGGCTGGTCGCAATCTCCTGTGACCGTACGAACGTCCGGCTCACGTAGCCAGCCAGGGCAGCAGCCGTGTTCCAGCTGCTCGTCGCCGGGCCCCGACGCTCTGGCCCCACGCCACGCCAATCGATCCACGGCGCTTCCACGACCTGCGCCGGGTCGATCTCCAGCCCGGCGCGGCGTGAGAGCACGCGGCCCTGAAGAAGGCGAAGGCGGGGCCGGCTGTGTTCGTCTGCTCTGATGGCGGGAGGGCCATTGCGCATCTCGGCGCCCGCATCGAAGCACCGGCCGCGTGCCTGAGCGGGTGGGTTCAGAAGATCGGCGTCTGCGCTTCGATATCGGTGAGTCCTTCCTCCATGGTCAGCGACGGCAGCACGCGGACGCGGTTCCATTGAGGGAGGCGAGAATCGATCAGCAAGCGGTCGACGTTCTCGACCTTGTCGGACTGTACGACCACGACAATCGTGTGTTCACGGTTGACGAAGGGGCCGGCCACGATCTCGACGCCTGCCTTCTGGGCGAGGTTCGGGATATCAGGTGCGGTCTGCAGCATCAAGTCGCGCGTTGTCGCGTGAGAGGTCGGACAGACTTCCGGGGTGTGGGTCGCGATCAGAACGAAATGCATCTCAAGGTTCCCTTCCACTCGAGGGCCCTTGATCTCAAGCCTAAGCCGCCCCGAGGTGCTCCGCGACCGGCGATCCCGGCTCCGGCCGGTGGAGTGCGGGTCACGCCCAGAGGTTCCGTATCGCGGATCGGTGGCCCGACGAGACGGTAGGAGTCGCTCAGGCGTGCTTTTTCGACGACGCCGTCGCCGCACGCCTCGGTGTCAAGGGCAACCCCTGGATCGATCGCGTCTGGGCTGACGTCATCGAGGCAGCGCCCGACCTCGAGCGCTGAAGTCCGCCGCACCACATGTGAGACTCCGTAGCTCTCGCAAGCAGTTGCCTCTCAGTCGCCTCCTGCCCGCGCAGCCTCTGCCAGACTCGCTTCATGGGGCGCTGCGCTGGAGTGACGCGACAGGAACGAGCGTGCGGAAACCCAGCCGGATGAAACGGCTACTGCCAGCCGCACGGTGGTGGAGGCCGACGAAGCCGAAGCCCACGTGTCTCTACTCCTCCCAGCCAGCCCACCGGGATCCCCGACAACACCCAGGGGGAGAAGAAGTAAGCGCACAATCGTAAGCCCCCTGCCCGAGGGTTCTCCGCCGGCAGGGGGCTTGTTGTTTTGCTCGAGCAAGACGCCAACGCCGGTGTGACATGGAGTCGGGCCGTACATACGGAGTCGGGTCCTACGTGAGGAACCAGAGAGAAACTTCCTCGCCTGACGGCCGCAGCCTGCGTATGGTCCCGCTTTGGGGCCAGGTTACGAGTTGTGCCCTGACGATCTCCTGGCTGAGCTCAATGGTCGGGCGGACCAAGCGCGGACCACCCTGCTGATGAAGCGCTACAGGGCACAGAAGCGATAGGCACCGCCGAATAGGGAACCTCATGGCTCCGATATTCGGTGGCGGTCACTTCCCCACGTCGTCCACCATCCCCGCATGGTCTCGAACGAGCACGTCAGTGAACCAGCGGTCGCTCGGTGGACGCGGGCGAGCGTCTATCCCGACATGTGGGTGGATCCGGGCGACGACCCGCGCGAGACCGAGGTGGAGATCGTCGATGAACGTGGGGCGTTGCTGGAGAGCCTGCGGCACTACCGCCTCACCCTGGAGATGAAGTGCGCGGGGCTGGACGCGGAGCAGATGGCTCGGCGGTCCGCGCCGCCGTCCACCATGTCGTTGCTCGGGCTGGTGCGGCATCTGGCCGAGGAGGAGCGGCACTTCCGGCGGGTGATGGCCGGGGACGACGCGCCGAAGCTGTACCGGACCGAGGAGGACCGGGACGGTGACTTCAACGGTGCGGTCGCGGACCCGGTGGTCGTGGAGGAGGCGTGGCGGCAGTGGCGGACCGAGGTGGAGCTCAACGAGCGGTATCTGGCCGGTGTCACCGACCTCGCCACACGGAACGCCGGGTACTCCGACCTCGGGCCCGAGCCGGGTGGGCAGCTCCAGCTGCGTGACGTGCTGGTGGCGCAGATCGGCGAGTACGCGCGCCACTGCGGTCACGCCGACCTGCTGCGTGAGCTGATCGACGGACGGGTCGGGCAGTGATCGTCCGAGCGCGTCGGTGCCGGCCAAGTCCATTCGCAGCAGCGGTTGTTGAGGTCTTGTGTGTGCCGTCGGTCCAGCGAAAACGCGCCCGTACCCTCTGATAGGTTCCCACTTGCAACGTGCGGCGGAACGGGGGAACGTTCGCGCCTTCTCCTGGCATGCCCGCACCCGACCTCGCAGGTTCAAGGGGGAAGACCCGAATGACCAAGCGTCTCCTGATTCCCGTGGTCATCGCCACATGCGCGATGCTCGGCACCAGCACCGCAACGGCCGCGGAAGGCACCGTCGCGGCCGGGACGGCCTCGGCGGCCACGGCTGCGGCCGGCTGCACGGCGGACTTCCCGATGGGGCACGCCATCACCAATGTGAAGATCCGCAACAAGCCGAAGATGAGCGCCACAGCCCTGCGCCTCTGGTACAAGAACACCAACGGCTGCATGTCCAGTGGAACCGTCAAGGGCGGCGTCTACAGCTCGTGCGGTGGAGACGACTCGCCGCACTGGCGCAAGGTGAAGTACCGCGGCACCACCGGGTACGTGCCCATGGACTGCATCTACTCGGGCGCCGCATAGAAGCGTCCCCGTCCTTACCTCCGACGTAATCGACGGGCCTTCGGCGTCCCGGCACGCTGGTTCTCATGACAGCCACCAGCGCCGCGGACGCCACCCGCGCCACCGTCCAGAAGTTTCTCGAACTCCGGCTCGCCGGCGACACCGAAGGGCTCACCGGGCTCTTCGCGGACAAGGTCGACTGGATGCTGGCCGAGAACCCCGTCGTTCCCTGGATCCGACCTCGGTCCACGGCCGCCGAATGTGCCGCTCAGGCCGACGAGTTGGCCGAGTACACCGTGCCGGAGGACGCCCGCGCGTCCATCGACACGATCCTGGTCGACGGTACCGACGCCGTTCTGATGGGGCACCTCTCCGGGACCGTCCGTGCGACCGGCAAGTCTTTCTCAGGGCCCTTCGCGCTGCGGCTCACCGTCGAGGGCGGGCGGATCACCCGGCATCATCTGTACGAGAACAGCGCGTCGATCGCCGCGGCGTGCACGCCCTGACGCCTATGTGTATTGATCACGAGCGCTGTCGCCCCCGCGCAGCGCCCGGGCGCACGCGCCGATGACCAGGGCGTTCACCAGCGCCCCGAGCACGACGGCGGCGACCAGCATCGAGCCGTGGTCCGGGAGTGCCAGCAGGACCAGGCTCACGGGGGCGGTCGCCAGGAGCGGGATCACCCCCGCCATCGACTCGTCCGAACCGTCGGCCAGCGTCACTACCAGTGCCCATGCCAACAGGAGCGCGCAGACGGCGAGGTAGACGAGAGCGGCGGGATGGCGCAGGGCGTGGGCCGCCTTGCGGGAGAGCGAGCGGCCGGGAGGTGCAGCGGTCACGGTGGGACTCCTCGGTCGGGAGGTCATAGGGATGTCATCGGGTTCGTCAAAGGTGCGTGCCGGGTTTGTTCGGGTGCGCCAGGCCCAGGTCGTACGCGAGGATCGTGGCCTGGACCCGGTCCCGTAGGCCGAGTTTGCGCAGGAGCGCGTTCACGTGGGACTTCACCGTGCCTACGGTGATGCCCAGGGTGTCCGCGATCTCCGCGTTGTTGAGGCCGGCGGCGATCAGGCCCAGGACGTTCCGCTGGCTCGCGGTCAGGGTGTTCAGTTCGTGGGGGCCGCCGGCGTTGCGGGGGCCCGGGCCGGATGCGTAGTGGGAGATCAGGCGGCGGGTCGCCGACGGGGCCAGGACCGACTCGCCCGTGGCCACCACCCTGATGCCCTGGAGGAGTTCGAAGGCGTGCACGTCCTTGAGGAGGAAGCCGGAGGCACCGGCGCGCAGGGCGTCGAAGACGTAGGCGTCGAGGTCGAAGGTGGTCAGGACCAGGACCCGGGGGGCGTTCTCCCGGGCCGTGATGATGCGGGTGGCGGCGATGCCGTCCAGTTCGGGCATGCGTACGTCCATGAGGACGACGTCGGGCGAGAGGTCTTCGGCGAGGCGTACCGCTGCCACACCGTCGGCGGCTTCGCCCACGACCGTCATGTCGTCCTCGGCGTCGATCACCGCCGCGAAGCCCGCCCGTACGATGCCCTGGTCGTCGACGACCAGCACCTTGAGGCTCATCGCTCGGTCTCCTCTTCTCCGGACAGCGGCAGGCGGAGGCGGAGCGTACTGCCTCCCGGGCCGGTGGTGAGAGTGCCGTTGAGTGCCTTGACCCGTGTTTCCAGGCGCCGGCGTACTTCGGGCTCGGCTGCGGCGGTCACCCCTGTGGCCGTGAGCGTCAACGTATCGCCGTCCGCGTCGAGTTCGAGCAGGGCCGGCCGCGTACCGCCGGCCGCCAGCAGCGTCTCGGCCGCGTGGTAGGCGGCCAGGTCCACCGCCGTCGGCAGCCGCTCGGGCACGCGATCCGTCCGGCGTATCTCCACGTCCCTGCCCGTCGCCCGGCACTGGTGGGCCAGCAGGTCGAGGGCCTGGAGGGTGGGCTGCGGTCGCAGGTCGGGGGCCGGATCGCCCTCCCTCACCGTGTCCAGCAGGGCTCGCATCGCGGCCAGGGCCTCGCGTGCGCGGTCCGCTGTCGCGTCGAGGTGCCCGGCCTCCGCCTCGGCGATCATGTCGGCGGTGCGTGCCAGGACGGTGGTCTCCAGGCCCGTGGCGATCCGGCGGCGTTCGGCCCATGCTTCCCTGACGGCCTCTTCGGTCCAGGTGGCCAGGCGTTCGTCCCGGGTGCTGCGGCCGGCCGCCTCGTGCCGGCCGCGCAGCGTTCCGTACCAGTGGGCCGTGCCGACAGCCACGGCTGCTCCGGCCGCCGCGCCCGCTCCGACCGCCCAGACGGGGAGCGTCGTACCGCGGTCCAGGACGGCGGCCGCCGCCGCTGCCGCGTGCACCGGCACAGCCACCAGAGCACCCGGCAGGGCACCCGGGAGAGCACCCGGGAGACGATGGCCGGGCGACGGGTCGGCGACCCCTCGCGCCGCCTTCACCACGAGCGCCGTACAGGTCGCGATCCCGCTCAGCAGCGGCGGAAGGAGCACCGGTCCGGTGTACCCGCCCACCTCCATCGCCGGCGGCCACAGCAACACCAGCCCGAGCAGGACGCCGTAGGCCGCCCTGGGCGCTCGCGCCAGCCACAGCAGTGCCACCGCCTGGGCGGCGGCCAGCAGCGCGAAGAGGACGCCGGCGGACACGTGGGACCCAGGCGTGGTTTCCGAGGACCGGATCACCAGCACCGGGAGCAGCGGCTGGCCGGCCAGACCGGCAGCGGCCGTCAGCTGGGCCAGGCGGTAGGTCCGGGGGACGGTTCGCTCGACCGACGGGGTGTTCCGGCCGGGCAGGACCGCCCTGACCTCCCAGCCCCCGTCCGCCGTCGGGCCGCTCGTCAGCGTGCCGCCCGCCTCCCTCGCCCGGGACCGCAGGAAACCCTGGCCCCGCCCCGAGCCGAGGCCTGTGCCGTGGGCCGGTGAACCGGCCGGGGGCGCCGCGCTCCTGACCGCCACCTCCGTGCGCGTGTCGCCGTACCGGCACAGAACCGTCGTGTGCGCGCCGGGCGCGTGCCGTGTCACGTTGGTCAGGGCCTCGCGGACGATGCCGTACACGGCGTCCGCGACGGTGCCGTCCGGGAGTGGGTCGATCTCGCAGTCCACCTGCTGCCCGAGGCGGCGGAACCCTGCGACGAGCGCCCGCAACCGTTCGTCCGGGGACGGCAGTTCCTCCTGTGCGGGTGCCGGTGCACGGACCGCTCCGAGCGCCCGGCTGACCTCGCGGCCCGTCTCGACCGCGAACTCGAGGGCCTCGGCGGCCAGTTCGGGGCGTCGCTCGCGCAGGCCGAGGGCCGCCCCGGCCGTGACGACCACGGCGGTCAGGTGATGGGCGCTCACGTCGTGCAGCTCCCGTTCCATACGGCGCCGCTCGGCCTCCGGGAGGCGGTGGCGCTCGGCCTCGGCCCGCTTCAGCAGGCGCTCGGCGGCCTGCCGGGCGCGACGAGTACGCCGTACCAGCAGGCCGGAACCGCACGCGGCGGCGTAGAGCAGAGCGGTCAGGACCAGGTCCAGGCCGTCCGGGGCGCTCAGGCCGTGCAGGGTGAGGCCGTGCAGTGACTGCCAGGCGGCGAGCGTGACGACGGACAGGACGGCGGTGTACGTGTCGCGCTCGGTCGCCACGCTGAACAGGGCCAGTGCGACACCTGCCGTGCCGAGTACCGCGACCGCGCCGGTGGGCAGCGGGCCGGCGCCCAGTGCGCAGACGGCGGCGATGACGACGAGGGTCGTCACCGGGCGGGTACGGCGCAGGGCGAGCGCGGCCGTCGTCAGTCCGCCGACCAGCGCCGCCACGAGCAGGTCGGAGGCGGGCGGCACGGTCCCGCGCAGCAGCGCCGCGCCGGGCCAGACCGCGGCCTGGGCGCAGAGCAGCGCGACCGGGAGAAGTCGGTCGTCGGTTCGATTCATGACCCGACCAGGCTAGGGCCGCAGGCCAGGGGCCACTCTCCGGCTGGAGGCGGATTTCGGTCTCTTACCTGGGTTACAGACGTCGCGGGGACGACCGTTCCGCAGCGTGAGGACCGGGCGACCTGCCGTCCATAGGCTCGATCACATCGACATCCCGCATCGGGAAACGTCGACATCTCGCATCGGGAAACGTCGCGTTCCCGACCGATCGATTCCACGACCCATCACGGAGGATCTCCCATGTCCAAGCGCACTCTCGTCGCGTCGCTCGTCGGCATCGTCGCCATCGGCGGAATCACCGCCGGCGGCCTCGCCGTGGCGGCCGCCTCGGCCTCCACCGACCCGTCCCTGGCGAACACGTCGGCCCGCTACACCCGTACCGGCACGCTCGCCTTCACCACGGACGTGAGTGACGACTCGGGCGTCCGGAGCCTCAAGGTCCTTGCCTGGCCCGCCAGTTCGAAGCTCGACCCCACCGAGGCGGAGCTGCGGTCCGCGGAGCGCGCCACGTGCCGGAGCACCGGCGCCGAGACGTCCCGCTGCACGTACACCGTGCGGGCCACGAAGGAGGAGGCGTCCGAGCTGGCCGCCGGGACCTGGTACGTCTCGGCGCTGGCGACGGGTAAGGACGGCGACACGACGTTCGTGCCCCAGGCCGCCACCTTCGAGGTCACTCGCTGACGATCCGCCAGTACTGTCGCTTCTCCTCGTCCCGTACGACCACGCCCAGCCGCAGCAGTTCGCGGCGCAGCTCACGGGCGTCCTCGGCGTCGTCGTCGCTCTTGCGGGCCTGGGCGCGGGCCCGCAGCAGGGCGTCCGCACCCTCGGGGAGACCCGGGGTGCCGGGGACCCAGCGGCGGAACTCGGCGCGGTACGGGTCCTCCTCCGCCCAGCGGTAGCCGTGCCCGCCGAGGGTGTCGGCCAGGCGCGGCCAGGGCAGGCCGCAGTGCTCCCGGGCCAGTTCCATGCCGTCCGGGGCCAGCACCACGAGTTGCTTGCCGTCCCTGCACAGCACCGCGATCTCCTCGCGGGTGAACTCCCGCGTGCTGTCCCTGATGGTCAGGGCGAGGTGGGTGTCGGAGACGCGGACCGAGAGCGACTCGTGCACGGCGACGAGGCCCAGCAGCAGACCGCCCAGTGCGCCCACGGCGACCGTGCCGAGGGTGAGGGCGGGTTCCGGGATCGAGGTCAGCAGTTCGGCCGGGCCCTCCAGCGGTGCCCACGGCAGCTTCAGCAGCAGGCGGGCGAGGAGCGGAAGGACGGCGCCGATGCCGGCGCCGCATGCCATGCAGAAGAGTGTGATCACCCAAGCGGACTCGGACAGTTCCGTGCCCGCGTCCGTGCCCGTGCCTGTGCCTGTGCCCGCCGGCGGAACCCGCTTCTTCCCCATCCGAACGTTCCTCGCGTCCTCCATGAGGCGAGTCTCGGCGGGCGGGGCATGCGCTGTCGTCAGCCGTTGGTCTACACGTCCGCGACTTTGGTCGCAGGCAGGGCCGCGTCCCGCCTCACGGGTGCATCCTCGCCCCCTTCACCACCTTGTCCACCGCGTTCCTCGGGCCGTAGACCGCGAGCCCGACCAGGTCCAGGTCCGCCGTCGGCACCGACCGTACGGCCGCGCGGTTGTCGCGGTCGTTGCCCGTGGCGAACAGGTCCGAGGTGAAGATCGCACGGGGCAGGGAGCGGGACAGGGCACGGGTGTGGGCCGTGGTCAGGGTCTCCTTGGTGGCTTCGAAGACCAGGACCGGCTGGCGGAACATCGGCAGGTAGGGCACGCCGTCCGCGTCCTCGTACGGCTCGCCGATCACCTCGGGGACCTGCGTGCCCAAGCCGCTGACCAGGAACGACGTCACGTTGAGACGCTGCCAGGGCTCCAGGTCGGCGCGCAGCAGTACGGCGATCTTCGTGTCGAAGCGGATCGGCTCCACAGCCGGTTCGGTGTGCGTGTTCATGATGCGAGCGTGCCCGGCGGCCCTCGCCGGGGTCTTGTACGTTCTTTGCATGGCTTCCCAGCCCGCCCGGATCGTCTCCGCCTGGCGGCCCGCCGTGCCCGGTGTCGTCGAGGTCTTCCACGCCCGCTTCACCGAGTACGCGTACCCGATGCACGTCCACGACGCCTGGACGCTGCTGATCGTCGACACCGGCGCCGTGCGGTACGACCTCGACCGGCACGAGCACGGCACCCCGCACGACACCGTGTCGCTGCTGCCGCCGCACGTGCCGCACAACGGCTCCCCCGTCACTCCGGAGGGCTTCCGCAAGCGGGTGCTGTATCTCGACCGGACGTATCTCGGGGACGAGCTCATCGGATCCGCCGTCGACCGGCCGGACCTGCGCGATCCGCTGCTGCGCAAGCGCGTCGGGCAGGTGCACGGCGCGCTGCTGCGGCCCGGTGAGGAACTGGAGGCCGAGAGCAGGCTGCTGTTCGTCGGGGAGCGGCTGCGCGGGCATCTGCGGGGCGACAGCGACAAGCCCCGGCCGGCGGATCCCGTGCTCGCGCGGCGGCTGCGGGAGTTGCTGGACGAGCGGGTCGTCGAGGGTGTCGGGCTGCAGGAGGCGGCCGGGCTCGTCGGGGCCCATCCCGCCCATCTCGTACGGGCGTTCAGCGCCGCTTACGGCATCGCCCCGCACCAGTACCTGACGTCCCTGCGCGTGGGCCGCGCCCGGCGGCTGCTGCTCGAAGGGCGCTCACCGGGAGAGGTGGCGGCCGAGGCCGGGTTCTACGACCAGTCCCACCTCACCCGGCACTTCCGGAAGCTGGTGGGCGTACCGCCCGGGCGTTACCGGGCGGGAGGGCCTACCGGTCGGGGCGTTGGGTGAGGTGGGCGAAGGCGTCCAGGTTGCGCGTCGACTCCCCGCGGGACACCCGCCACTCGTACTCCTTGCGGATCGCCGAGGCGAAGCCCAGCTCCAGGAGGGTGTTGAAGCTGCCGTCGGAGGCTTCCAGGACCTGGCCGAGCAGGCGGTCGATCTCCTCGGCGGTGACGGCGGCCAGGGAGAGCCGGCCGGTGACGTAGACGTCGCCGTGCTGGTCGACGGCGTAACTCACGCCGTAGAGCTTGAGGTTGCGTTCCAGGAGCCAGCGGTGGACGCCCTGCTCGTTCTCGTCGGGGTGGCGGATGACGAAGGCGTTCAGCGAGAGGGAGTGGCGGCCGACGATCAGGGAGACCGTCGTCTTGAGCTTGCGGGTGCCGGGGAGCTGGGCCACGTAGGTGCCGGGCTGGGGGCTCTCCCACTCCAGGTCGGCGTCCTTCAGCACTCCCTCGACGACCTGTGCCGCACGCTGTTCCAGATCGGTTTCACCCATGCTGCGAGCGTACGCGACGGCGGTGTGCCTGCATCGCGGCCGTGTACACGTCGGCCGTGGTGGCGGCCGCCGTGTCCCAGCCGAAGGACTGGGCGTGGCGCGCGGCCTGACCGCCCAGCCGGGGCGACAGCTCCGGGTTGTCGGCGAACTCGCGCAGCACGCGCGCGTAGTCGGCGGGATCGTGGCCGCGTACCAGGAAGCCGGTGTGTCCGTCGCGCACGGCGACCGGCAGACCGCCGACCGATGCCGCCAGCACGGGGGTGCCCGCCGCCTGCGCCTCTATGGCGACCAGGCCGAACGACTCGCTGTAGGAGGGCATGACCAGGACGGAAGCCGCGCGGAACCAGTCCGCCAGCTGCTCCTGTCCGACCGGCGGGTGGAACCGTACGACGTCCGCGATGCCGAGGCGTGCGGCCAGCTTCTGGAGGCCCTCGGGCTTGGCGAGGCCGCTGCCGCTGGGGCCGCCGACGACGGGGACGAGGATGCGCGAGCGCAGCTCGGGGCGCTCGTCGAGGAGGACGGCGACGGCGCGCAGCAGCACGTCGGGGGCCTTCAGGGGCTGGATGCGGCCCGCGAAGAGCGGGATCAGCGCGTCCTGGGGCAGGCCGAGTCGGGCCCGGGCGGCGGCGCGGCCGTCGGCGGGCGAGAAGCGGCTGAGGTTCACGCCGGGGTGGACGACGGCGACCTTGTCGGTGTCGGCCGCGTAGTGCCGTACCAGTTCGTCGGCCTCTTCGGTGGTGTTGGCGATGAGGCGGTCGGCGGCGGCGACGATCTGGGTCTCGCCGATGACGCGGGCGGCCGGTTCGGGGGTGTCGCCGTCGGCCAGGTTGGCGTTCTTGACTTTGGCCATGGTGTGCATGGCGTGCACGAGGGGCACGCCCCAGCGCTGGGCGGCCAGCCAGCCGACGTGGCCGGAGAGCCAGTAGTGGGAGTGGACCAGGTCGTAGTGGCCGGGGCGGTGGCCGGCCCAGGCCTGCATCACACCGTGCGTGAAGGCGCACAGCTGGGCGGGGAGGTCCTCCTTGTTGAGGCCCTCGTAGGGACCGGCGTCGACGTGCCGGACGAGGACGCCGGGGGCGAGCTCGACGGTCGGCGGGAGGGCGGCCGCGGTCGCGCGCGTGAAGATCTCGACCTCGATGTTGATCGCGGCGAGGCGCTGCGCGAGCTCCACGATGTAGACGTTCATGCCGCCTGCGTCGCCGGTGCCCGGCTGGTGGAGCGGGGAGGTGTGCACGGAGAGCATGGCCACCCGGCGGGGCCTGCGGTGCAGCCGCAGGCGCGCGGGCGGGGACGCCGAGCGCCGCCCGAGCCTGCCGATGTACTGGCTCACGTGGCGTTCCTCCTCGCTCCGGGCATGCCTTGGCAGGGCGCACGTGCCCTCCAGCGGTCCAACACCGGAAGGTTGGGCTCCATTTCCTGATTCGCGACTTTTACCGAATCATTACCGCTTCTCGCTCAACCGTTCGAGGAGGTGGGGCGTAGGGGTAAGCCTGAGGGGGAGAGGGATGAGGTGGTGCGTGATGAAGCTGGTGGTGCAGGAGTTTCTGTCGCTCGACGGTGTCTCCCAGGGGCCGGGCGCCCCGGACGAGGACACCAGCGACGGCTTCGAGCGGGGCGGCTGGTTCGTGCCGCATCTGGACGAGGAGTTCGAGCGGCTGGCCGGCAGCTGGCTCGGCGAGGCGGACGCGTTGCTGTTCGGGCGGCGTACGTACCAGAACTTCGCCCGCGACTGGCCGGCGATGACCGACCATCCGCTCGCCGGGATCATGAACGGTCTGCCGAAGTACGTCGCCTCCCAGAGCCTGACCACGGCCGGCTGGGAGCCGACCACGATCCTTTCCGGTGACGTCCCCGCCCAGGTCGCGGAGCTGAAGCGGCAGCCCGGCCGGGAGCTCCAGATCCACGGCAGCGCCCGGCTCGCCCAGTCCCTGCTCGCCGCCGGGCTGATCGACACGCTGCGGCTCGTGATCGCCCCGGTCGTGGTCGGCCAGGGCCGCCGCCTCTTCCCGGACGGCGGCGCACCGGCCGGGCTGCGGCTGGCCGGCCACCGGACGACGCCGGGCGGCCTGTCGGTGCATGTCTTCGAGTCGGCGGGGATTCCGGGGTTCGGGACGTACGGGGGCGGGGGCGGGACCGGCGCCTAGGGAACCGTTCGACACCGGGGGCCGGGCACGCCTGGGCGCCGCTTAACCTCGTACGCATGACATCCCGCGCCGCCACCCGCCGCCCCGTGGGCACGGTGACGCGCGGGACGACCAACCCCAACCGCCTGCGCCGTATGGACCGCTGGATCGCGGCCACGCACGGCACCGAACTGCGCCGTGCCGCCGATCCCGTAGCCGTCGACCTCGGGTACGGCGCCGCACCCTGGACGGCCGTCGAGCTGCTGCACCGGCTCCGTACGGTCGCGCCACGCGCGCACGTGGTGGGCGTCGAGATCGAGCCGGCCCGGGTCGCGGCGGCGCTGCCGTACGAGCGGGCGGGGCTCGTCTTCCGGCACGGCGGTTTCGAGATCCCGATCCCGCAGCGGCCCCTGCTGATCCGCGCGGCGAACGTGCTGCGGCAGTACGCGGAGGGCGAGGTCGAGGCCGTCTGGCACCGGCTGCGCGGGCGGCTCGCCCCGGCCGATCCGGCGACCGGGGCGCGCGGCGGGCTGCTGATCGAGGGGACCTGCGACGAGATCGGACGCCGGCACGTCTGGGTCGCGCTCGGCCCGGAGGGACCGCGCACGGTCACCTTCGCGACCCGGCTCGGCTCCCTGGACCGCCCCTCGGACCTGGCCGAACGCCTGCCGAAGGCGCTCATCCACCGCAACGTCCCGGGCGAGCCGGTGCACGCCTTCCTGCGCGACTTCGACCGCGCCTGGGCCGCCGCCGCGCCCTACGCGTCCTACGGCGCCCGCCAGCGCTGGATCCGGGCGGTACGGGACCTGACCGCCGACTGGCCCGTGGCGGACGGGCCGGTGCGGTGGCGGCAGGGCGAAGTGACGGTGCGGTGGGAGGCGCTGGCGCCCCGGGGCTGACCGCCCGGGCCAGGCGGCTGAAACTCCTCGGCATGGCCCGCAGGGAACGATCTCTTTGAGTCGTTCGTCACACAGGCGGGGAGATCGTCATGCCGATGGCATATCGGGGAGGGGGCCGCGGGAAGTACTACCCCTGTCGCTTCGCGCGCCGACATGGCAGCATCCCCAGGCGAACCGTACGTTACTGACGGTTAATCAGTTTGGGGGCTGAAGTATGGGAACGGGCAAGCGTGGCCTGATCGCGACGGCCGTGACCGTGGTCTGCGCGCTCACGGTGCTGGCCGCACCGGGCACGGCGTTCGCGAGCCCCAGTCCCCCACCCACCCCGAGCGCGGGCCCGACCCTCGCGCCCGGCAAGGACCTCGAGGCCGTACGCAAGAAACTCGACGAGCTCTACCGTGCCGCGGCCCGCGCCACCGACGAGTACAACGCCGCCGAGGAGAAGGCGGACAAGCAGTCCGCCGAGCTCGTCAAGCTCGCCAAGAAGATCGTCAAGGGCCAGGAGAAGCTGGCGAAGCTGAAGGACCGCGCGGGCGCTTCGGCCGCCGCCCAGTACCGCGGCGGCGGACTGCCGCCCGAGGCCCATCTGATGCTGAGCGACGATCCACAGGAGTTCCTCGACGGGGCGGGCCGGGTGCGGCAGGGCCAGCACGCGGCCAAGGGCCTGATCGGCGAACTGACCCGCACCCAGGAGGACTTGGAGCGGTACGCACAGGACGCCTCCGCGCAGTGGAAGAAACTGGAGGCGGGCCGCAAGGCCAAGGCCGCCGCGCAGAAGAAGATCGAGAAGCAGATCGCGGAGGCGGAGAAGCTGGAGTCCGAGCTCCGGAAGGAGGAGCAGGAGCGCCTCGCCGAGCTGGAGAAGGAGGCCGCCGGCAAGGCGCAGACCGCCTGGCTCGACTCCGGCATCCTCGACGAGATCAGCGGAAAGGCCTCCGAGCAGGGCAAGAAGGCCGTCGCGTACGCCACGGCCCAGATCGGCAAGCCGTACCAGTGGGGCGCCGAGGGCCCGAAGACCTACGACTGCTCCGGGCTGACCTCACAGGCCTGGATCTCCGCCGGACGCGGCATTCCGCGCACCTCGCAGGAGCAGTGGAAGCAGCTGCGGCACATCGACATCCAGGACATGCGGCCCGGCGACCTCATCATCTACTTCGACGACGCCAGCCATGTCGCGATGTACGTCGGCGACGGGGCGATCGTGCACGCGCCACGGCCCGGGCGGACGGTGACCATCGCGGGGGCCGGATCGATGCCCATCCTCGGGGTGGTACGACCGGATGCCCCCGCCGACGCCGGCTGAGCGCGGGAAGACACCGCCCCATGGGTCACCCGGGCCCGAACCACGTGACCCAACCCACCCCGAACCCGCCGCCAAACAGCGTGCTGAAGTGACGTTCGTCATCCCCGCAGCATCCCGGCGGTGTCCAACTGAGGGGCATATCGCGGCATATGACACTGGCCGATGGCGCAGCGGCGTGGCTCACACCATTCCAATGCGGCGCCGACACCCGCTATGGTCCCGGTCGGTGGGTCGAGGTCCCTCGCCCCCGCCATGCCCTCGGGGGGAGGGAAGGAACCCAAGACGATGCCCGTACCCATACCGCGGCAGAGAGCGATCCCGGCCGTGGAGAGTGGTCAGGCGCAGGCCGAGTCCCGCTGCGACGGCCCCGCCGAGCAGTCCGCCACGGACGCCTCGGCAGCGGCACCGCGCACGCCGGACACGGCCGGGAACATCACGGACAAGGTGGAGAACAACACCGCCCACACCAACCTGACCCTGCTGCTGATCGAGGACGATCCGGCCGGTTCGCCGATCGTGCCCGACATGCTCGACCAGGCAGGCAAGCCGATCCGCGTCCGCACGGCCCGCAACCTCACGGAGGCCGGGCGGCTGCTGACCGACGACGTCCACTGCATCCTGCTGGACCTCGCGCTGCCGGCTCCGGGCCGCAGCGACTCCGATGACGAGCTCGCCGTGCTCAAGCACGTGCTGGAGCTCGCGCCCCGGCATGCCGTCCTGGCGCTGACCGCCTCGGGCGACGCCGAGCGCGGCGCGGAGGCGGTGCGCGTGGGCGCCCAGGACTACCTCTTCCGCGACGAGCTGGACGGCCGGCTGCTGAGCCGGGCGATCCGCTACGCGGTGGAGCGCAAGCGCTCCGAGTCGGCCGAGCGCCGGCTCGCCGAGGGCCGGCTGCGCGCCCAGGAGAACCGCCGCCTGGAGCGCGGTCTGCTGCCGACCCCGCTGCTGGACGGCTCCCCGCTCCGGTTCGCCGCCCGCTACCGCCCGGGCCGCTCGCGCGCCCTGCTCGGCGGCGACTTCTACGACGTCGTGCGCACGCCCGACGGCACCGTGCACGCCATGATCGGTGACGTCTGCGGTCACGGCCCGGACGAAGCCGCCCTGGGCGTGGAGCTGCGGATCGCGTGGCGCGCGCTGACGCTGGCGGGCCTGTGCGGCGACCAGCTGCTGGGCACGCTCCAGCAGGTGCTGGAGCACGAGCGGGCCGACGACGAGATCTTCGCGACCCTGTGCACGGTGGACATCGCGCCGGACGGCCGCCGCGCCGGCCTGTGTCTGGCGGGCCACCCGTCGCCGCTGCTGGCCCGCCCGGGCAAGCCGGCCCGCCTGCTGCCGTACGACAACAACGGGCCGGCCCTCGGGCTGCTGCCGGGGGCCCGCTGGCCGCGCATGCAGGTGGAGCTGGGCGCCGAGTGGAGCCTGATGCTCTACACCGACGGCCTGATCGAGGGCCATGTCGGCCAGGGCCGGGAGCGGCTCGGCCAGGACGGCATGACGGAGATGGTGCGCCGCCAGATCGCCGAGGGACTGCGGGGCGAGGAGCTGCTGCGGGCGGCGGTGAACGAGGTGCGCAAACTCAACGGTGGCGAGCTGACGGACGACGTGGCGGTACTGCTGCTGGACCGGGTGCCGTAGCCCCGGCCGGCCGGCTCCGGTGCTGCCCGGGGGCTTACCGGCCGCCGTTCCAGGGGCCGTACGGGCCGTCGCTGCTGGAGCCGCGGCTGCTGCGGCCGCCGCCGGGGAGCGCGCGGATGGCGGGGCGGACGTCGACCATGTACACGATCGTCGCGATGAGGCCGATGATCGGCAGGAACGACAGAATCGGGAAGAGCAGGTTCACCACGAAGGCCAGCCCGAGGATGATCATCCAGAACGGCTTGGTCTTCTTGTCGGCCGCGCGGTACGCGTCCTCCCGCCGCACGGCGGCGTCGAACAACGCGAAGCCGCTGAAAATGATCAGGGCAATGCTCAGAAGCCACATGAACCCTGCGAAGCCCTGCATCAACACTACGTCCACCACCTGACTCGGCTCGTCCCTACGCGGTCACCGTACCCGTACAACGGGCCGGACACCCCCAGGGTGCCCGGCCCGTTGCGGTCGCTCTGCGCCCTTGGCCGTCCTACTTGGCCGGCGGGGTGCTCTTCTTGGCGGTGGTGGTCTTGCGCGCCGGGGCCTTCTTCGCCGCGGGGGCCTTCTTCGCCGGGGCGGCCGTGGCGGCGGCGGGCTTCGCGGGCTCCTCCTTGACCTCGACCGGCTGGGCCTTCGGCTCGACGGCCACGGCCAGCTCCTCGACGCCCTCGGCGACGTCCTCGATGCCCTCGGCGGCCTCGCCGCGCCAGGTGCGCACGGCCTGCTCGCCGTGCTCGGCGACCTTCTCGTAGGTCTCCCGGGCCTTGACGGCGTACTCGGCGGCCACGCCGACGCCGCGCAGCGCGAAGTCCTGGGCGGTCTCGCCGACCTTCTTCAGGTCCGCGTCGATCGTGCTGCCGAGCTTCTTGATGTCGATGTCGATGGAGCCGATGAACTCCGTGACCTTGTTCTGGAGGGTCTCCTGCGTCTCCTTGACGCGGGCGGTGGCCTCCTTGGCCCGGGCGGAGGCCTTCTCCTGGACGGCCTTGGGATCGGTGTTGCGTACGGCGTCGATCCGCGCGGGGGCCTCGGAGCGCAGCTGCTCCACCAGGGCCGGCACCTTCTTGGCCTGCTGAAGGGCGAGGTCGGCGGTGCCTGCGGCGAAGTAGAGCGGCGTCGGGTCGCTGAGGGTCTTGCGCAGGTCGTCGGTGATGGCCATGGTGATGGTCCTCCCGGATTCTGTTTCGCTTGAGGGTTCGGCTGAGGGTTGTGTGATCCGCAGCGGTACGGCCGGTGCCCTGGTCCGGCTCAGCCGGCCGTCTGCTGCGGGTCGGTGTCACTGCCGCCGGTGGTCTTGCGGGCGCGGGCGGGCGTAGTGCCGGTGTTCTTGCGAGCACGGCGGGCGGGCGAGGGTGACGTACCGCCGTCGTCCTCGCGTATGCGGCGGGCCGCCGACGGTGACGCGGACGTACCGCCGTCGCTGCCGTCGCTGTCGGGGGTACGGCGCTCGGCGGGCCGGCCGCCGTCGGCCGTGCGGGTCCGTCGTATCCCGGTGCCGCCGTCCGGAGCGTCCCCGTCACCGTCTCTGTCCGCCGCGTCCTCGGCGACCACGAGGTCGACGAGCGCGGAGCCGTCGCCGGTCCCGAACCCGTTCTCCTTGCGGAAGGACTCGTAGATCTGCAACAGCACCTGCTTCTGCCGCTCGTTCAGCGTCGGGTCCGCGAGGATGACGGCACGCGTCTCCACCTCGTCCCGGTCCCGCTCGGCGTCGAGGATGCCGGCCCGGACGTACAGCGTCTCGGCGGAGATCCGCAGGGCCTTGGCGACCTGCTGCAGCACCTCCGCGCTCGGCTTGCGCAGCCCGCGCTCGATCTGGCTCAGATACGGATTGGACACCCCGGCGGCGTCGGCGAGCTGCCGCAGCGACAGCTGCGCGTTGCGCCGCTGTTCGCGCAGGTAGTCACCGAGATTGCCGACGTTGAGCGATGCCATGACTCCAGAGTGCAGCACCCCGCTAACTATTGCAAGCACCCGCTTGCAAAAGTGCGCCACGCCACCCTGACAGCCGTCGGAGCCGCTAACGTGTGGGCCCATGATCGTATGGATCAACGGCACCCACGGCGCCGGCAAGACGACGACGAGCACCCTGGTGCAGCAGCTGATCCCGGATTCGCGGGTGTTCGACGCCGAGAAGGTCGGCGAGACGCTCATGGACATCAAGCCGGGGCTGCCCGAGACGGACAACTTCCAGCACTGGCCGCCGTGGCGGCCGCTCGTGGTGGAGACCGCCCGCCGCGTACTCGACTACGCCGGCGGCACTCTGGTGATGCCCATGACGGTCCTGGTCGAGCAGTACTGGCGCGAGATCAGTACGGGGCTGGCCCAACACGGCATTCCCGTACGGCACTTCGTCCTCCACGCCGACCAGGAGACGCTGCGCGGGCGCATCGCGGGCGACACCGTCGTCGGCCCCAACTCCTGGTTCCGTCTCAAGTACCTGGAGCCCTACGCCGAGGCGGCCCGCACCTGGCTGCACGCCGAGGCCGAGGTCGTCGACACCACCCACCTCACGCCGGACCAGGCCGCCCTGCGGATCGCGGAGGCCGTCAAGAACTGAGGCCTCCGACGATGCAGAAGGGATGCCCCGCCGGGTCCGTCAGCACGCGCCACCTGCTCTCGTTCGGCTGCTGCTCCGGCCGGCCCGCTCCCAGCTCCAGCAGCCGGGCCTCGGCCTCCTCCAGGTCCGCGACCCTGAAGCAGCAGTGCAGTTGCTGGGGCACCTCCTGGCCGGGCCAGCTGGGGGCCCGGTAGTCGTCGACCCGCTGGAAGCCGAGGGAGAGTCCGTCCCCACCGCCCAGAGAAGCGAAGTCGGCGTTCGATCTCGGGTGCGGTTCGAGGCCGGTGGCCGCCTGGTAGAACGCCGCCAGCGCGAGAGGGTCAGGGCAGTCCAGGGTTATGGCGCTCAACTTCATCTGTACGGACATGCCGCCTCCTGGCCGGTCATCGGTGGACACTCGCGATCACCCTAGAAGCGGCCCGGCCCAAAATCGTTCGACTGTCCGGCCCTACGCGGCCATGATCCGCACCCATGACGAGTGCGCCGCAGTTCCTGGTCCGTGCCGCCGCCCGTAACAACGCCGAGTGGTGCGCGGTGATGTGCCGGGCCCACGGCGTGGCGGGTGAGTTCGGGGGCGAGGCGTGGGCCGCCGCGGGGCGGGCGCCGGTCTACTACCCCGACGCGGTGACGCTGGAGCCGGGCGCCGACCCGGACGCGCTCGTGGCACGGGTCGACACGGGCTCCCCCGGCGCCTCGGTCAAGGACAGCTTCGCCGATCTCGATCTGACGGGGGCCGGTTTCCGGGTGCTGTTCGAGGCGCGGTGGATCCACCGTCCGGCGGGTGCGGCCGCGCCCGTCCGCGTCCCCGGGCCGACGGATCTCGCGTGGGACGTGGTGCGCGATCCGGACGCGCTGCGCGCCTGGGCACGGGCCTGGGACGGCGGCGCCGGGAACGCGGACCTCTGGCGGGACGAACTGCTCGCCGACCCGGAGACCTTCGTGATCTCGGGGCGGTCCGGTGACGGGCGCGTCGTCGCCGGAGCGGTGGCCACCCGCGGCGCACACGTCGTCGGCGTCTCCAACGTCTTCGGGCGGGACGGCGGACCCGACGCGGCATGGCCGGGCCTGCTGCACCTGCTCGGGCGGCTCTTCCCCGCCCTGCCCGTGGTCGGGTACGAGAGCGGCGACGACCTGGAGGCCGCCGTCCGGCACGGCTTCGAGCCGGCCGGCCCGTTGCGGGTGTGGCTGCACGGCGGGTAGCGGCGGGGCCCGCCGCCCGCTACCGCGGCTTGTACGCCAGGAACGTGCCGATCTGCCTCTTGGTCCCCTCCTCCGGCTCCTGCACCACACGCGTCGTGATGACCAGCCCGGCCCGGTGCAACAGTTCGGCGATCCGCTCCGGCGGCAGCAGGTACGACTCGTAGGACACCGGATGGTCGCCGTAGGCGTGCGACGGGCGCAGGTGCTCGCCGCCGCCCACCGGGCCGGCCAGCATCAGCCGGCCGCCGGGCGCGAGGGTGCGGTGGAACTCGGCGAACACGGTCGGCAGCCACTGCGGCGGGGTGTGGTGGGTGGAGTAGTACGCCAGGATGCCGCCGAGTTCGCCGCTGCCGGTCTCCAGCGCGGTCATCGAGCCGACGGTGAAGCGGAGATCCGGGTACGCCTCCCGGGCCAGCCCGACCATCTCCGGCGACACGTCCACACCGAACACCGGCACGCCCAGGGCGGCCAGATGTGCCGTCACCTTGCCCGGGCCGCAGCCCAGGTCGGCCACCGGCCCGGGGTGCGGCGGCCGGACCAGCTCGGCGAAGGCGGCCAGCATCGCGCGCGACACCGGGTCCAGCTCGGCCGGCTCCTTGACGAGCCGGGCGTAGTCGGCGGCGACGGTGTCGTAGGACTCTCGGACGGCGGTGAGGTGGGAGGGCTCGGTCATGCCGCGAAGGTAGACGACAGAGCTGACAGGACCGGGCTGACAGGACCGGGCTGACACGCCGGGCGAGCACCTGCCGGTCCCTCGCCCGTACTCCCCCGCCCGTACTCCGACGCCCGTACTCCGACGCCAGTACGCCGCTTTACTCCGCCCGTAAGACGCCACCGCCACCCCCGCCCGGCACGGTGGCAGCGTGAAGCCGAAGCAGAAGCCCCACCCGATTCCGAAACTCGGCCGCCCGGCGCGCCGGGCCGTTCTCGTCGTCCACGTCATCGCCTCCGCGGGCTGGCTCGGGCTCACGCTCGGGCTGCTCGCGCTCGGGACCACCGCGGCCGGCACCGGGTCCGCCGTGACCGTGGAGTCGTCCGTACGGGCCATGAAGCTCTTCGCCGACTGGCTCCTGCTCCCCGTCGCCTTCCTCACGCTGCTCAGCGGACTGATGCTGTCCCTGGGCACGCCGTGGGGACTCGCCCGGCACCGCTGGGTGTACACGAAGTTCTGGCTGACCCTCGCCACGACCACCGCCACGGTGTTCGCCCTGCGCCCCGGGGTGAACTCCGCGGTCACCGCCGTCGCCGCGGGCGGGCCCCTGCCCGATGCCGGTGACGTGCTGTTCGGGCCGGTCGTCTCGCTGTCCGCCTACGTCTTCATGACGGTGATCTCCGTCCTGAAGCCCTGGGGCCCGACCAAGCGGGGCAGGAGGCTGCGGGCACCCGCCCGGCGTGCCCTCCAGGACGCCTGAGCCAGCATCCGGTGTCCCTAACGGAACGGGAATTTGCCTAAAGCTATTAGGCAGATGCACACTTCCTTCTGGCAGAAGGGAGTGACCGTATGGCACGCGTAGGACTGACACCGGAACGCCTGACCCAGGCAGGTGCCGAGCTGGCCGACGAGGTCGGCTTCGAGCAGGTGACCGTGTCGGCGCTCGCCCGCCGGTTCGACGTCAAGGTCGCGAGCCTGTACTCGCACGTGAAGAACTCCCAGGACCTCAGGACCCGGATCGCCCTGCTCGCTCTCACGGAACTCGCCGACCGGGCCGCCGACGCCCTGGCCGGCCGGGCCGGCAAGGAAGCTCTGGCCGCCCTCGCGAACGTCTACCGCGACTACGCCCGGGAGCACCCCGGCCGCTACGCCGCCGCCCAGCTGCGGCTCGATCCCCGGACGGCGGCGGCGAGCGCCGGCGTCCGGCACGCGCAGATGACCCGGGCGCTGCTGCGCGGCTACGACCTGACGGAACCGGACCAGACCCACGCGGTCCGGCTGCTGGGCAGCGTCTTCCACGGTTACGTCAGCCTGGAGATGGGCGGCGGGTTCAGCCACAGCGCCCCCGACACCGACGACACCTGGGCCCGGATCCTCGACGCCCTCGACACGCTGCTGCGGAACTGGCCCGAACCCCCCACCGACCCCCGAGGCTGACACCCATGCACACCGAGCACGACTGGATCACCACCCCCCTCACGGCGGACCTGCTGCGCGGCGCCCTCGACCTGGAGCGCACCGAGCACGGGCTGCTCCCCCACCGGCTGCCCGCCCGGGCCCGCGCGCAGAACACCAACGCCCAGCTGGCCATGGCCGAGGCCCAGCCGTCCGGCGTGCGGCTGGCGTTCCGTACCGCCGCGACCGCCGTCGAACTGGACACGCTGCGCACCAAGCGCGACTACGCCGGCTTCCCGCCCCGCCCGGACGGCCTGTACGACCTGCTCGTCGACGGCCGCCCGGCCGGTCAGGCCCCCGGGACGGGCGGCAACGTCCTCACGATCGACATGGCCACCTGGGACGGCGAGGTCACCCCGGGCCCGGTCGGTACCGTCCGCTTCACCGGCCTGCCCGCGCGCGAGAAGGACGTCGAGATCTGGCTGCCGCACAACGAGACCACCGAGCTCGTCGCCCTGCGCACCGACGCGCCCGTGGAGCCGGTGCCGGACCGGGGCCGCCGGGTGTGGCTGCACCACGGCAGTTCGATCAGCCACGGCTCCGACGCCGCGAGCCCCACCGCCATCTGGCCCGCGATCGCCGCGTCGCTCGGCGGTGTGGAACTGGTCAACCTCGGTCTGGGCGGCAGCGCGATGCTCGACCCGTTCACCGCGCGTGCCGCGCGGGACACCCCGGCCGACCTGATCAGCGTGAAGATCGGCATCAACATCGTCAATGGGGACGTGATGCGGCTGCGCGCGTTCGGTCCGGCCGTGCACGGTTTCCTCGACACGATCCGCGACGGGCACCCCGACGCCCCGCTGCTGGTCGTCTCCTCCATCCACTGCGCCATCCACGAGACCACGCCCGGGCCCACGGCCCCGGACGTCGGCGCGCTCGGCGAGGGCCGGCTGCGGTTCGCCGCGATGGGCGACCCGGCGGAGGTGCCGGCCGGGAAGCTGACGCTCGGCGTCATCCGGGAGGAACTGTCCCGCATCGTCCGGCAGCGCGCCGCCGCCGACCCGAACATCCACTACCTCGACGGCCTCGACCTCTACGGCGCGTCCGACGCGGCCCGGCTCCCCCTCCCCGACGAGGTCCACCCGGACGCCGCCACCCACCGCCACATCGGCGAACGCTTCCACGCGCTGGCCTTCACCGAGGACGGCCCCTTCGCGGCGGGTTCATGACGTAGTTGTGCTGCGGCATCTGACCGGCTGAGGAACCGGGCGGGGCCGAACACCCACTTTTTTGTGGGTACTTGGCAGCGGGCCGGCTCGGGGCGAACCTGGTGGTGGGCCGTCGGTGAGGCGCCGGATACCGAAGGGACGGAGGTGACGTGGGCGTCAGGAGGCCGACCGGGTGTCCTGCGTCTCGGCCAGTTTCTCCAGGCGCCGGTGGCCCCAGTCGGACAGCGGGGCCAGTGCCTCGGCGAGTTCGCGGCCGAACGGGGTCAGGGAGTAGACCGTCTTCGGCGGCAGCACGTCGTACACCTCGCGACGCACCAGCCCGTCCGTCTCCATCTCCCGCATCGCCTCGGTCAGTACCTTCTCGGTGAGGCCCGGCAGCCGCCGGCGCAGTTCCGCCGGACGGTGCGGGCCCGACTCCAGCAGCCAGAGCAGGGTCGTCTTCCACTTGCCGTCGATCACTGCGATCGCGGCGGTCACTCCGCAGACGTTCGGGTCCTGGCGCCGGCGCGTCATCCTTTAGCCCCATTCATCATCAATTGTGCATGCCTGCAAGGGAGTTCAAGCGTGTCCACGTACAGCACGTCCTCGTCCCCGGAACATTCCGCCCGGCCCGCCGTCACCGTCCTCGGTCTCGGCCCGATGGGCCGCGCGCTGGCCGGTGCCCTCCTGGACGCGGGACTGCCGACCACGGTCTGGAACCGCACCCCGGGCAGAGACCGGGAACTCGTCGCTCGGGGGGCGGTGGGCGCCGGCTCGGCGGCCGAGGCAGCCGCCGCCGGTGAGGTGGTCGTCGTCTGCGTGGTGAACTACGACGCCGTAGACGCCGTCCTGCGCCAGGACGACGTCGCCGCCGCCCTCAAGGGCCGTACGGTGGTGAACCTGACCGCCGACACCCCGGCCCGGGCCCGCGACACCGCCGACTGGGCCGCCGCGCACGGCGTCCGCTACCTGGACGGCGCGATCATGACCCCGACGACGACCATCGGCACGCCCGACGCCGTGTTCCTGCACAGCGGGCCGGCGGACCTCTACGAGGAACTGGCCCCCGTGCGCCGGGCGTTGGGCGGCACTCACACCCACCTCGGCGAGGACACGGGCCGGGCAGCGGCCTACGACATCGCCCTGCTCGACATCTTCTGGACGGCGATGGCGGGCTACGCGCACGCCCTGGCGGTAGCCCGCGCCGAGGGCGTCACCGCCGCCGAGCTGGCGCCCTTCGCCCAGGGCATCGGAGCGATCCTGCCGCCCCTGTTCGCCGAGACCGCGGCGGACGCCGACGCCGGCACGTACTCCGGCGAGGGCAACCCGCTCACCTCGGCGGTGTCGTCCATGGCCCACGTCGTCCACGTCTCCGAGGCCCACGGCATCGACGCCGGCGTCATGCGCGCGGCCGAGGGCATGGCCCGCCGCGCGATCGGGCTCGGGCACGGCACGGACGGTTTCATCCGGATCGCGGAGGTCATCGGGCGGGGGTGAGCCCTCAGGAGGGCCGGGCCTGCTCGGCCGGCTCGGCCCGGGCGGCGTCGCGCGTGGCATGATCCGCCGGAGGGGTACCCCGGCCTAGAACGGCAACGGCCGCCCCCGCACCACCTCCAGTCGTGACACCGCCCGTGTCAGCACCACGTACAGCCGGTGCAGCCCCCGTTCCTCCGCCTCGGCGATCGTCGCCGGCTCGACGGCCACGACATGGTCGTACTCGAGGCCCTTGACGACGCTCGCCGGTACCAGGGACAACCGCGCGCCGAGTTCCTCCGGGCCCGCCGCGTCGAGGCCGGCCGCGTCCAGGGCCGCCCGGAGCCGGGGCACGTCCGCGTCCGCCGCGACGACCCCGACGGATCCCTCCCGCCGGAGTGCGTCCCGTACGGCCTCCACCACCGCGCCGGACACGCCGTCCGGGGCCGTCTCGCGCATCCGCAACTCCCCGTCCCCGCGCAGCGAACGGGCCGCCGGTACGTCCACGTCCAGCCGCTCCAGCAGCCGGTTGGCGAGGGCGACGACCGCACGCGGCACACGGAAGCCGGTGGTCAGCTCGACCACGGCCGCGTCCGGTTTCCCCAGGTGCGCCAGGACCGTCCGCCACGACCGCGCCGCCCACGGTGTCGTCCCCTGCGCCAGGTCGCCCAGGACCGTCAGCGAGCCGAAGGGCGCCCGGCGGGCGATGGCCCGGCACTCCATCGGGGACAGGTCCTGCGCCTCGTCGACGACGACATGCCCGTATCCCTCCGGGTGCTCGACCAGCCCGGCGACCTCGTCCAGGAGCACCAGATCGGCGGCCGACCAGCGGGCCGACTTCCACGACCGGGGCGGCTTGCGCCACAGCAGCGCCCGCTGCTCGGCGGAGTCCAGCAGCCCGTCGGCGGCCTCCGCCAGCACCCCGGGATCGCCGAGCAGTCCGGCCACGACCTCCTCGGGCCGCGCCCGGGGCCAGACGGCGTCGACGTACGCGGACACGGGCCGCGCCCGCTCGATCCGGCGCACCCAGGCGTTGGGGGGCGGCCCGGCCCGCCGTTCGGCCTGCTCGCGCAGGCACCGCACGATCCGCGCCCGCACCCGCTCGCGCCCGACCCCGTACGGCGGTTCCTCCTCCCGTACGTCCGCCACGATCCGCGCCAGGGTCTGCGCCGGCACCCGCCAGCGGTACGACCCGTCCGGCACGGCGAGGGAGCCGGCCCCCTCGGCGCGCACCCTCGCGTACAGCGCCCGCCGCAGCACCTCGGCCATCCGGGCGTCGTGCTTGACGACGGCGGCCGCCGGCTCGTCACGGCCCTTGACCGGATGCCGCGCGATCTCCTCGGCCAGCGTCGACTGCCGCACACCGGTCTCACCGAGGGACGGCAGGACCTCCGCGATGTACGACAGGAAGGTGCGGTTGGGCCCGAGGATCAGCAGACCGCCGCGCCGGATGCGCTGCGGGTGCGTGTAGAGCAGATACGCGGCCCGGTGCAGCCCGACGGCGGTCTTGCCGGTGCCGGGCGCCCCCTGCACGCACACCGACACCGCCAGGTCCCCGCGCACGAGGTCGTCCTGCTCGGGCTGGATGGTCGCGGCGATGTCCCGCATGGGCCCGACGCGCGGCCGTTCGATCTCCCGGGCGACGATCTCGCTGGTCCGCGCCTCGCCCTGCCCCAGGTGCTCGTCCTCCAGGCCGGTGAGGTCGGCGGAGTCGCCCCGGCTGCCGGGCGCCCACCCGAACCGCCGGCGCACGGCGACGCCCTGCGGGTCGCGGGCCGTGGCCTGGTAGAAGGCGCGCGAGACGGGCGCACGCCAGTCGACGACGAGGGGCGGTTCGGCCGGGTGCTCGGAGATCCGCAGCCGCCCGATGTGCAACTGCCCGTCCTCCCCCTGCAAGGCCCCGAAGAACAAGGGCCCCTCGGGCAGCTCGCGCAGCGCCTTGGCCTGGCTGCGCAGCCGGTACCCGAGCACCTCGGCATCGGCGCCGGACGCGGACACGTCCTCCCCGATGACGACCTGCTCCCCGGCCCCCTCGACCATCGCGGCGAGGGCGGCCCGGCAGCGCTCGTGATGGACGCGCTCACGGTCGAGGACATGCTGAAGGGCAGGCTCGGTCGACGTCATTCCACAGAGCGTACGCGAAAACGCAACCAAGTTAAATTTATTACCGCGTCTCACTCATCGGGTATCACTCACCGGGTACCACTCCGGATGCCGGGCGGCAGCCCCGCTGCCAGCCACCCGAACGCCCGCTCCGCCGCCGCCACCGCGTCCGCCCGCACGTCCGCCACCCGCTCCCCCGCCGCGATCCGCCGCCAGTTCTCCATCGCGAGGATCCGCCGCACGGCCATGATCTGCCCGGCCGCGAGCCGTGCGTCCAGATCACCCCCGAGCACCTCGGCGAGCGCGGCCTCGGACCGCTCCTGGTGCGCGTACGCCCGGGCGACCAGGGAGGGTGTCCCGTAGAGCAGCCGGTGGAAGGCGAGCACCCGGGGATCGTCGTTGAGCCCGGTCACGGGATCGCACCGCTCCAGCCCCGCCAGGAAGTGCCGCCGCAGCGCCTCCACGGGATCCCCCTCGGCCTCCGCCACCACCCGCGCGGCCTCGCCCTCGTGGTCGGCGATCCGGTGCAGGACCAGGTCCTCCTTCGCCGGGAAGTACCGGAACAGCGTCGGCTTGGAGATCTCGGCCGCCGCCGCCACCTCGGCGACCGACACCGCGTCGAACCCCTTCTCCAGGAAGAGCCGGATCGCGATGTCCGACACGACCTGGTACATCCGCTGCTTCTTGCGCTCCCGCAGCCCGCTCTCACTCATGCGGCGAGCCTACGCAGTGGGGCTCTGGGCGGGAGTCCGCGTCAGGACGTGTGCCAGCGGACCAGCGCGGCCATGATCTGCGCACGGCTCGGCACCTGTGCCAGGCCGAGCGGTTGCGCGGCGGCGGTGAGGATCTTCTGGAGCTTGCCGGCGGCCACGGGCAGGGCCACCCAGTTGAAGGCCGCGTCCTCGCGCAGGGACAGCGACACCCGGATGACATCGGTGAAGACCGACTGCGCCCGCTTGAAGTCGAGGAGCAGCGGCAGGTCCCGCTCCCACCCGGAGGAACTGCCCGGCCGGATCCTCTCGACCAGGTCGCACCACTCGCGGACCATCCGGTTCTCCTGGTCGCCCGGATAGCGCATCAGGTAGAGGTGGGTGGCCAGGTCGTAGAGCGGATCGCCCAGCATCGCCAGCTCCCAGTCGATGGCCCAGAGCCGGCCCTTCGGGTCGAGGACGAAGTTCTCCCGGTGCAGGTCCGCGTGCAGGAGACAGAACGGGCGCCCCTGGAGCCCCAGCACGTGCTTCCTCAGGAGGGTGAACGATTCGTCCGAGATACCGAGCGCGTGGAACAGGCCCGCGAACACCGTGTGGTTCTTCCGGTAGACCTGGTCCTCGACGAAGACGATCAGACGTTCCAGAAAGTCGTCGCTGTCCCCGTCCTCGGCGCGGTCCTTGTCCTCACAGCGCCGCTCCACACTCAGCATGTCCGGCGTGACCCGCACCATCTCCTTGAAGAGGTCGACGATCTGGTCGAACACCGCGTCGGGAACACGCCGCCCGGGCCGCCGCTGCTCACCGAGCGTCCGCCCCTCGATGAAGCCCTGGAGTCCCATGCCGGCGACATCGACGATGCCGGGGACACGGCTGATGTGCTCCTGGAGGGCGCGCAGCAGCGCCTCCTCCGACTTGAAGCACCTCCGGTCGAACCACAGGATCTCGGAGCGCGGCTCACGGACCTTGACGGTTCGTGTCCCACCGGGCAGCGCGAGGACGTAGGTCTCGTGGTGGTACCCCTTGAGCGGCCCCTTGACCAGGTTCGGGTCGCCGCTCATCTCGACTGCTCGCTGCCGAGCACCGGTGACCGATGGGGGTGTCATTGGGTGGTTCAGCCTGCCCCGGTGGTGCGGATGGTGTAAGGGGGAAGGCACGTTACTCCACCGGACGCCGTCATCAGGGGAGAACGGGGCTATCGATCCGAACTCCCGCCCTCCCAGGTGAACCGGCGCCCCCGAGCGACATGCCTCGCCCGCCCGGACCCCCTAGCCGCGCAGCAACGCCAGCACCGGCTCCAGGGACTCGATCACGGCGTCGGCTCCCGCCTCCTTGAGGATCTTGGCCTTCCGGGGGTTGCTCGCGTACCCGAGGAACGGCACCCCGGCACGGGCGGCGGCCTCGCGGTCCGAGGGGGTGTCGCCGATCATCAGGGCGTCGGCCGGGGCGGCGCCCATGGCGTTCAGCGCCCGGTTGAGGCAGTGGGGGTCCGGCTTCAGGTGGTGAAGTTCCGGGGTGCGGCCGTAGAGGTGGGGGGCGAAGCAGCCGACGAGACCCCGGCTTTCGAGGTACTTGCGCACCACCCGCGGGGAGTTGTTGGTGGCGATCGCGAGACCGGAGCCCACCGCCGACCAGGTGCGTATCAGCGGATCCGCGTACGGGGTCGGCATCGCCGAGGACGCGGCCCGCAGCTCCTCCTGGGTGAGACGTTCCTCCAGCTCCGCGACGAGGTCGCTGCCGGGATGCCGGCGGTCCACAGCGCGCAGGACGACCTGCGGGTCGAGCGACTCGCGTTCCGTCTCCGTCAGCAGGCCGTGCAGCCCCCGGCCCTCCAGCCAGGACACCAGGTCGCCCGCCACGCCGTCCGCCGAGTGCCTGGCGAACAGCCGGCAGATGGGCCCGTCGAAGTCCCACAGCACGACACGGGCGCCTTTGATCAGATTCGGAAGGTGGTACTGATCGTTCTCGTTCTCGACTGTCGTCGAACCAGTCTGCGTCGTATCAGGAGTCACTAGGAGAGTGTCAGGTCCGTGGTGATGGTTTCCCAGAGGGCGTCGAACCACTTCTGGGATTCCTGCACGAAAGCCGCGTCCCGCAGGCCCGCCCGCTTCACGAAGGAGAAGAGGAGGGACTGGGAGCCGAGGACGTCGTACATGTCCAGCGTCTGGCTGCCCCACTCCTCCGCCCGCCTGGTCAGCATGTAGTAGCCGATCAGCGCTTCCTCCCCGTTGAGCAGGTACAGCTTCACCGGCGGGGTGAAGGGCAGCGCCCGGAACGTGACGTGCACGTCGATGCCGTGCGTGGAGCGCAGGGCGAGCAGGTTGTGCTGGAGGACCTGACCCTGGGCGTTGCGCATGGCCAGCCAGCGCTTGTGGACCGGATTGTCGTCGCCGTGCGCCTCCACAGGCACCGGGAAGGCCAGCTCGATGTCCCGGGAGGGGACCAGGATGCGGACGTCGATCGACTCGGGGTGGATGCGGCCCTCGTGGATCAGGCGGAGCGGCTCGCCGATGGCGACCATCAGGGTCTCCGCGGTGTGGCAGACGACGTCGACGCGGACCCGGCGGGCCGAGAACGCCTCGGTGAGCCGCGGTGCCAGGCCCACCATCGTCGGCTGGGGCTCGCCGCGGGCCGGGGCGGGCGCGGCGATCCGCGGCGGGCTGCCCTTGCTGACGTTGGTGAGGAGGCCGTCCTCCTGGAGCGACCGCAGGGCCTGACGGACGGCGCCGCGTTCCACACCGAACTCCTCCGCCAGTTCGGCCTGGGTGGGCAGGCGGTCCCCCGGCTTGAGCTCACCGGCGCGGATACGTTCCCGCAGGATGTCGGCGATCTTCTGGGGCGACTGCCTGCTGCTGCCGTTCACTGCCACGCTCTCCTGGGTCACGACCAAACGCTACAACTCTGATCCATCTGGCGGGAGTTGTTTGAAGGTTGTTTATTACTAGTAGCCAAGTGGGGACAACTTAATCAGAGTTGGTTGCCAACTTGCTTGAGTTGGCGGAAGTTTTGCTTCCGAAGGGGGAACCCAGATGCCTGCCCTCGCTCTCCTCTCCGCCGCGTTCGTCGTCGCCTTCGAGCAGCTCGTGCAGTGGAAGTACGGTCCGGCCGGAATCGTCGGGCTGATCCTTCTCACCGTGGGCATCAAGGCCAAGAGCCCGGCCGTCAGCTCCGCGGGAGCGGTCGTGCTCGCGCTGCTGATGACGGGCCCCGTCCGATGACCTCAGCTCGTGAGCACCAGCTCCGAACTGATCGTCTCCCACAGTGCGTTGAACCACAGGTGCGACTGCTCGACGAACGTCGTGTCGCGCAGGCCGGGGCCCTGCTGGAAGGAGAACAGCATCGACTGGGTGCCCTGGGCGTCGTACATCTCCAGGTGCTCGTGGTCGATCTCGGCCTCCCGGCGCATCAGCGTGTAGTACGCGAACAGCGCCTCGGTGTTGTTGAGCAGGTACAGCTTCACCGGCGGGGTGAAGGGCAGCGCCCGGAACGTGACGTGCACGTCGATGCCGTGCGTGGAGCGCAGGGCCAGGAGGTTGTGCTGGAGGACCTGGCCCTGGGCGTTGCGCATCGCCAGCCACCGCTCGTGCACCCAGTCGTCGTCGCGCCCCTCGACCGGCACCGGGAAGGCGAGGTCGATGTCCCGGCTCGGCAGCAGGACCCGGACGTCGACCTTGGCCGGTTTCAGCCGTCCGGCGTGGATCTGCCGCAGCGGCTCACCGATGGCGAGCGTGAGGGAGATGGACGTCAGGCACACGGCGTCGATCTCGACGTGCTCCGCCGCGAAGGCCGCCGCGATCCGGGGCGCGAGGGCCACCGTGGTGGGCAGGGGCGGGGCTTGCGGGCCGGTCAGCGCCCTGGCGGGGTCGGGGGCGACGGTCGCCGGACTGCCCTTGGACACGTTGGTGAGCAGCCGCTCGGACTGCAGGACGCGCAGGGCCTGGCGTACGGCACCGCGCTCGACGCCGAACTCGTGGGCCAGCTGGGCCTGGGTGGGCATGCGTTCGCCCGGCCGCAGCGCTCCTGACCTGATCCGGGCGCGCAGTTCGTCGGCCACCTCGTGATGTGTTCTCTGTGGCCGTTGCGACCTCTTCCGTCCAGTGACGGGGGCGTGTTCCGGGTCCACAACCAAACAGTACAACTTCCCGCCATCTTCCGGCAGTTCAGCACCAGGTGGTTATGAGCCGCTTCCAAGCGGAGATAAGTACAGTGAAGTTGGTCGCCAACTTGGGTGACATGGTCAGGCCTTCAAGGGGTTGGCCATCCATCATGGGGCTCCCTTCCGGAGGGGAGCCGGGAGCCCCGGACAGCTCGCTACGGATGCGGTATCCCTGTCGTCGGCAGAAGGAGGGCGGCTCAGAAAATGTCCGGGCACCAAGGCCGCCTGGACGTACGCAGCAGGGCGTCGGCCTTCCGGGCGGCGCCCGCTCGTTCTTCCCGGACCCGGCCCAGCGCCGCCAGCCGCACCGCCGACTCGTCGCCGAGCCACAGCGCCCCCAACTCGCCCAGCCCGAGCGCGATGTCCGCGCTCTCGGTGGTCGGCGTGCAGGACGCCCCGGCGGCCGAGGCCTCCAGCCGGTAGCGCCCGCCGGTCAGACCGTCCACCCCGGCGACCTCCAGCACCAGCGTCCCCTCCCCCTCGTACGTCCGCGCCTCGAGCGCCCGTACGACGTCGAGGATCCGCACCCACAGCCAGTCCGCCAGCGAGGTGATCCTGGCCGCCCGCGGATCCGGCAGCAGGACCGGGAGCAGGTCGTCGGGCGCCCGCCAGCCGCTCTTGACCGTCACGACCCAGTCGATGGAGCACAGGTACTGCCACAGGGCGCGCTCCGCGGCCGGGGTCGCGCCGAGCAGCCACTTCACGGTGGCCGTGTTCAACGGCTGCTTGGCGTCACCCCAGTTGTCGTCGACCTCGTAGGCGGCCATGCCCTCGACCTCACCGGACGCCGAGCGGTACACCACGAAGAAGGGCAGCTTCCACGACGGGTCGAACCGCAGGGCGCCGGTGTTGAGCTGCCACCACACCTCGTCGCGGGTGATGACACCGGGCTGGGTGCGGCGCAGCCGCTCGTGCAGCTCCGGACCGAGCTTGCGGACGTCCTCGCCCTCCAGCAGGTCGACCCGCCCGCCGTCCGCCGGACCCGCCCAGCGCGCGTCGAGACCGGCGCGCGGCACGTCGACCGTCCACTCCGACATCCAGGTCGCCGGCCCGAAGCCGTACCGGCCGTAGATCGGGTACTCGGCGGCGATCAGCGTCGCGACGACGTCCCCGCGCTCCTTCGCGGCGGCCAGGTCCTGCGCCATCATCCGGCTGAGCAGCCCGCGGCGGCGGTGCGTGGCCGTGACGGTGACACCGGAGATGGCATCGGCCCGGACACTCGCCCCGCCCACGGCCGTGAGCTCCTGGTCGAAGGACTTGAAGGTCGCCACACACCGGCCCCCGTCGAAAGCGCCGAGGTAACGGCCGGGGACGAACTGCCGGCGACGCCCCTCGATCTCCTCCTCGGACAGGGCCGGCGCCCGCAGGAAGCCGGTGCTCACGGCACGCAGCCAGTCGGCGAACTCGGCTTCGGTGATCGGGCGTACGTCGATGCCGTCGGCACGGGGAGTGGGGGTCATGGCATCACGCTAGGCGGAGGGCCGGTCGGTGTCGCGTAAATATCCGACCGCCGGCCCTCCCGGGCCCGCGGAGCCTCACACGAGCAGGTCGTCGACCTGGGCCTCCCCCTCGCGGTACCGGCGCGCGATCTCCGCGCTGCACTCGTCGGCCGTCCGCTGGAGCCGCTGCCGCCGCCGGGAGACCTGCTGCTCGTAGCGCACGAGCCGCCCCATCGCGGTGTTCAGCTCCAGGTCCGTGCGGGCGTCCAGGTCGGACAGCTCGACCTCGGCGAGCATCTCCGCGGCCAGCCGCCGGTACTCCTCGCCCTGCGGCGTCCCCAGGGTCAGATGGCGGGCGGAGGAGCGGTGCCGGGCCGGGGCGTCCCGCAGGATCTCCGCGAGCCGCTCCACGACGGACGCCTCCGCGGGTACGGCGACGGAGGCCGCACCCACCGGGGTGCGCCGTGTCAGTTCCGCCCGCAGGATGTCGATCCGCCCCTGGAGCAGCCGCCGTACGTAGCTGAGGTCGGCTTCGTCGCGCTGGGCGTCACGGCGCAGCGTGCGCAGCTCGGGCAGGCTCAGCGCGGCCAGCTCGTGCTCGGGAGCGTCCGAGGGCAGCGGCGGGCTGTCGGTGCGCTGTGTGGGCGGCCGGTGGTACTCCGCCGCCCCGGTCCCCGTGTGGCTGGACCAGACAGCCGCCAGCGGCTGTCCGGTACTGGATGTGCTCATGTGCCTCAACCGTCCCCTCGACCGGTGTGTGAAAGCATCGTGCCACCCCAAGTGGCCGCTATGGGAACGAGTGCCCCCGATAGACCCCAGATGGGCGGTTAAGCAGCAAAATACGGCCGTGCGCGGCCTGTTGGGGCCCTGAGCAAACCACCCTTTCGGGCCATGCGCGAACCACCCGCGGTCTCATGTTCACCGCCCTGCATGATGGACGTATGCGAGCAGTGGTGCAGAGGGTGGACGGCGCGAGCGTCGTCGTGGACGGCGAGACCGTGGGGGCGATCGAGGGCGAGGGGCTGTGCGTCCTCGTCGGCGTCACGCACGAGGACACCAAGGAGAAGGCGGCCCAGCTGGCCCGCAAGCTCTGGTCGGTGCGCATGCTGCACGACGAGAAGTCGTGCAGCGACGTCGACGCCCCGCTCCTGGTGATCAGCCAGTTCACCCTCTACGGCGACGCCCGCAAGGGCCGCCGCCCCACCTGGAACGCCGCAGCTCCCGGCGATGTCGCAGAACCCCTCGTCGACGAGGTGGTCGCCCAGCTGCGCTCGCTGGGCGCGACGGTGGCCACGGGCCGCTTCGGCGCGGCCATGCGCGTATCACTGACGAACGACGGCCCGTTCACCGTGCTGATCGAGATCTGACCCGAAAGAACGACAAGCCTTACGGCTCGACGACGACTTCCTGGGCCGCGGCCGTGTCACCGGCCACCAGCGGCGCGTCCACGGCCACGTTCCGCTTCACCAGCGCGAGGGCGACCGGCCCCAGCTCGTGGTGGCGTGCGGAGGTCGTGATGAAGCCGATCTTCCGGCCGTCCGGGCCGTCGTCCGCGAGCCGGACCTCGGTACCGGCCACCGGCAGGTGGACCTCGCTGCCGTCCAGGTGCAGGAAGACCAGCCGGCGCGGCGGCTTGCCCAGGTTCTGCACCCGGGCGACCGTCTCCTGGCCCCGGTAGCAGCCCTTCTGCAGGTGCACCGCCGAGCCGATCCAGCCCAGCTCGTGCGGGATCGTGCGGTGGTCGGTCTCGAAGCCGAGCCGGGGCCGGTGCTGCTCCACGCGCAGCGCCTCGTAGGCCAGGATCCCGGCGGGCGGCCCGGCCTGCGCGGCGTACGCCTCCAGGTCGGCGCGGGGCAGGAACAGGTCCCGGCCGTACGGCGTCTCCCGTACGGCCACGCCCTCGGGGACCTCGGCGATGGAGCCGGCCGGGAGATGGAGGACCGCGATATCGGCGGTCCGGTCGGCGACCTCGACCTTGTAGAAGAACTTCATGGACTCCAGGTACGCGATCAGCGCGTCCTGGGTGCCCGGCTCCACATGGGCCCAGACGGTCTCGCCGTCGTCGACGAGGTACAGCGCGTGCTCGATGTGGCCGTTCGCGGAGAGGATCAGCGCCTCGGTGGCCTGGCCGGCCGGGAGGTCGCTGACGTGCTGGGTGAGCAGCAGGTGCAACCAGGCGAGCCGGTCCTCGCCGGTGACGGTGACGACCCCCCGGTGCGAGAGGTCCACGAATCCGGTGCCGTCGGCGAGGGCACGCTGCTCGCGGAACAGATCGCCGTAGTGGGCGGCGACGCCTTCGTCCACGCCCTCGGCGGGGACGGCGCCGGGCAGGGTCAGCAGGGGGCTCTTCATATCCGTAAGCCTACGACTCGGTAGTTGAAGCCTTGAGCGTGCAGTCCTCGCACCGGCCGAAGATCGCGAAATGCTTCATGTCGGTGTCGAACCCGAACGTCTGCCGCAGTTTCGCGGTGAACTCGGCGGCCACGGAGACGTCCGCCTCGATGACGTTCTGGCAGTCACGGCAGACCAGGTGGAGGTGGTGGTGCCGGTCCGCGAGGTGGTACGTCGGCGCCCCGTGCCCCAGATGGGCGTGGCTGACCAGGCCGAGCTCCTCCAGCAGCTCCAGCGTCCGGTACACCGTGGAAATGTTGACCCCCGACGCCGTCTTCCTCACTTCCACGAGGATGTCGTCGGGGGTCGCGTGCTCCAGGGTGTCCACGGCTTCGAGCACGAGTTGCCGCTGCGGGGTCAGCCGGTAGCCGCGCTGCCGCAGATCGCTCTTCCAGTCGGTGCTCACCACACCGGCCAGTCTAGGACTACTTGAAGAAAGCGATCCCGTCGTCCGGCATGTCGTCGGGCAGGGCCTTGGCCCAGCGCTCGACCTCCTCCGGGGTGACGACCTTCTTCAGCTGGGCCGACATGTAGGGGCGCAGCTCGACCTCGGGGGTCTGCTTCTCGCCCACCCACATCAGGTCGCTCTTGACGTAGCCGTAGAGCCGCTTGCCGCCGGTGTACGGCTGGGAGGCGGCGGTGCGGGCCACCGCGTCCGTCACGAGGTCGATCTGCGGCTTCTTGTCGGCCAGCTCGCCGTACCAGATCTCGATGACGCCGTCGTCGCGGGTCATCGTCACCTCGACCTTGCGGTCGGCGTCGATCCGCCAGAAGCCGTGCTCGGACTCCAGCGGCCGGACCTTGTTGCCGTCCTTGTCCAGCACCCAGCTGTGGGAGCGGTACTCGAGGAAGTCCCGGCCGTCGTGGGTGAAGGCGACCTCCTGCCCGAAGTTGCACTTCTCGGAGCCGGGGAAGTCGTGCACACCGGCCCCGGCCCAGTTGCCGAGCAGGAAGGCGAGCGGGACGAGGTCCTTGTGGAGGTCGGACGGGATCTCGATCATGGGAACTTCCTAGACGGGGATCAGCGCTGGCCCTGGTACAGCTTCTTCACGGTCAGTCCGGCGAAGGCGAGGACGCCGACGGCGACCAGGACCAACAGGATTTCGAAGAAAAGCTCCACGGGGTGCTCCTTGAGCGGGGTGCGGATGTGTGCACAGGGCCGCGCCCAGCTTACGCGGGCCCCTTCGGCACTACGATTCCGGCTATGGCGAAGAAGCTGGTGATCAAGGTGACGGCGGGGGCCGACGCCCCCGAGCGGTGCTCCCAGGCGTTCACGGTCGCGGCGGTGGCCGTGGCCAGCGGCGTGGACGTCTCCCTGTGGCTGACCGGCGAGTCCGCCTGGTTCGCCCTGCCCGGCCGCGCCGCCGAGTTCGAGCTGCCGCACGCGGCCCCGCTCCCCGACCTGCTCGACTCGGTCCTGGCCGCCGGCCGCGTCACGCTGTGCACGCAGTGCGCAGCCCGCCGCGAGATCACGGAGCAGGACGTCCTCAAGGGCATCCGCATCGCCGGCGCCCAGGTCTTCGTCCAGGAGGCGATGGCGGAGGAGACCCAGGCGCTCGTCTACTGAGACTCCGTGTACAGGCAGAACGGGTGCCCGGCCGGGTCCAGGAGCACCCGGACGTCGTCCTGCGGCTGGAAGTCGGCGAGACGGGCCCCGGCGGCGACGGCCCGCGCGGTCTCCTTCGCCAGGTCGTCGACCTCGATGTCGAGGTGGATCATCATCTGCTGCCGGTCCGGGCCGCTCGGCCAGACGGGCGGCACGTACGCGGGCTCGGTCTGGAAGGACAGCCCCGTACCGCCGTCCGGTGGCCGGATGTGCACCCAGTCCGGGCCGTCCTCGCCCGGCCGTACCGCCCAGCCGGGCAGCAGCCGCAGGTAGAAGTCCGCCAGCTCACGGGCGTTCGGCGCGTCCAGTGTCGCCGCCGTCAGGCGCATGGCCCTCCCCCTCGTCGGTTCAGCGTCCGCGCTTCTTGCCGTCCAGCTCGTCCCACCACTCGTCGGACTTCGGATCGCCGGAGGGATCGTCCCACCAGCGGTCCTCGGGGCCCCGCCGGTTCGCGACCATCGCGGCGGCGGGCGGGATGACCATGGCCACCACGCACATCCCCACGGCCACGGGGATGGACCACAACCGCACGACGCCCCAGGCCAGGACGAAGAGGCCGATGCAGCTGCCCATCATCGCGAAGTACGTGCGCCGCCGTCGTGCGTACATACACCCAGCGTAGGTCCGGGCAGGCCGAAGGGCCGCACCCCAGGCGTCCAACCCGTGGGATGCGGCCCCTCCTGGCACTGTCGCCGTCAGACGGCGATCGCGACCTCCGCCAGGCCGCCCTTCTGGGCGACGACCGTGCGGTCGGCGGTGGCGCCGGGCACGAGGGCACGGACGGTCCAGGTGCCCTCGGCCGCGTAGAAGCGGAACTGTCCGGTCGCCGAGGTCGGCACCTCGGCCGTGAACTCGCCGGTCGAGTCCAGCAGACGGACGTAGCCCGTCACGGGCTCGCCGTCCTTGGTCACCTGACCCTGGATGGTGGTCTCACCGGGCTTGATCGTCGAGGCGTCCGGGCCGCCGGCCTTCGCTCCACACATGTCGTACTCCTGAAGAGGTCTTGAGAGGTCGGTCGGTTTGCTTACTTGTTGGCGCCGAGCTCGATCGGCACGCCCACCAGGGAGCCGTACTCGGTCCAGGAGCCGTCGTAGTTCTTGACGTTCTCCACACCGAGCAGCTCGTGCAGGACGAACCAGGTCAGCGCGGAGCGCTCACCGATGCGGCAGTAGGCGATGGTGTCCTTGGCCAGGTCGACGCTCTCCGCGGCGTAGAGCTCCTTGAGCTCCTCGTCCGACTTGAAGGTGCCGTCGTCGTTGGCGTTCTTGGACCACGGGATGTTGCGGGCGCTCGGCACGTGGCCGGGGCGCTGGGACTGCTCCTGCGGCAGGTGGGCCGGGGCGAGCAGCTTGCCGGAGAACTCGTCGGGCGAGCGCACGTCGACGAGGTTCTGCGAGCCGATGGCCGCCACCACGTCGTCGCGGAAGGCACGGATGGACGTGTCCTGGGCCTTGGCCTTGTAGTCCGTCTTCGGACGCTCCGGCACCTCGTCCCCGGCGACCAGCTCGCGGGCGTCGAGCTCCCACTTCTTGCGGCCGCCGTCGAGGAGCTTGACGCTCTCGTGGCCGTACAGCTTGAAGTACCAGTACGCGTACGAGGCGAACCAGTTGTTGTTGCCGCCGTAGAGGACCACGGTGTGGTCGTTGGCGATGCCCTTCTCCGACAGGAGCTTCTCGAAGCCCTCCTGGTCGACGAAGTCACGGCGGACCGGGTCCTGAAGGTCCTTGGTCCAGTCGATCCGGATGGCGTTCCGGATGTGGTTCTTCTCGTAGGCGGACGTGTCCTCGTCCACCTCGACGATGGCGATGGTCGGGTCGTCCAGGTGCTCCTGGAGCCAGTCGGCGTCGACCAGGACGTCGCTGCGGCTCATGCTCTTTCTCCTCCGGGGCAGTTGCGGCGGGGCGTGCGAGATCTGCGGGGCGCGCCCATGACGAGGGCGGCGCACAGGTGCCCTTGGTGCAGGGCGGCGGGGATGCGCGCGTCGGCGCATGGGCCGACGCGGTCGCTCAGAAGGTGCGACAGAGCATGGCGGCGACGCGGCACAGGTCTACTGCCCGCCGCTTCGTGAGATCCGCCTGTCGCTTCATGCCGTCGATCGTAGGGACGGTCGGGCACGCGTGTCACCGGTGTGTCGCATACTGAGACGCGAAAATCCACGATGTGGGATCGCGGACGGTTGCGGAGGTGTGGGACAAGGCTTGTGCCCGAATGTATCCACCGTCACATCTGCGCTACGGACATCACTGTCTCGCCCACCGGACATACCAGGTCCGGTTCGCCTGGCGGCTTCCCTACCCGGCCAGGCGGACGTTGGAACCCTTCACCGTGATCTCGACGCCGTTCGGCGCGGCCTGGACCTTGTCCAGCTGGATGCCGCCGGGCAGGCCGTCGATCTTCTGCTGGAAGTCGGTGATGGCCCGGACGCGGGACTCGGCGATCTCGACGCCGCCGAACTTGGGCAGGCCGTCGGCCTTCACCCGCACGGTGTCGCCGTCGATCACCGTCACGGAGCTGAGCACGGAGACCGGTTCGGGCAGCTTGGTGCCGAGGACGGTGGCCTCGACGGTGACCTTGATCTTGCCGTTGCCGCCGTCGGAGAGGCCGACGACGTTGGCGGTGACGCCCGGGGCGACCTGGGTGGGCTCGGACTTCGCCGTCTTCAGCAGCTCGTCGTAGGCGATCGTCGCGGTGCCGGTGGCGCTGGTGGCGGTGGCGGAGCTGTAGTCGCCGGAGAACTCGACGCCGCGCATGTCGGCCCGGAGGTCGTCGATCCGGATCTTCTCGGCGCCGTTGCCCGCGGCGGCCTCGTAGTCGGTGATGCCGACCTCGATGTCGTCGAGGGAGCCGCCGACGACCTGGGTGAGGAACGGGAAGCCCTTGATGGACACGTCCGGGGTGGCGGAGAGGTTCTCGGTGGTCTTCAGGCGGTCGGCGGCCTCGCCCTCGGCGAAGTTCACGGCGACGCGGTCGGCGATCACGAAGAGCCCGCCCAGGATCACGACGACGATCAGCAGTATTCGCAGTGCGCGCATGCGGTGTTTCCCCCACCTAGGCGGTTGGACGGCGGTCCGGTGTTCGACGACCGAGCGGCCGTCCTTGCGTGAGGGTAACTCCGCGGGAGGCGGGGGCTCCGGGTTTGTCGATCATCTGTGACAGGCCAGGCACCCGGCGCCGGTGCCGGGGTCGGGGCGTTGCGCAACCCGGCGGAACGGGCTGCCGCTGCGCCCACCCGTGCCGCCCCAGCGGCACGACTGCCCGCAGCTAGGGCAACCACGGCGACCCGCAGCCAGGGCGGTCACGACGCACCCGCGGTCGCCCACGGCGAGAAGGGGACGTGTCGGGGGGTGTCCGCCCGCAGCGGTTGGCGCGTCAACAGACGGTTAGCCGGTATCCGACCCCATTGCGCCGTTCCGAGGACGGACACCCCCCGGCGCGGCCCCGACCCACCACCCGGCGGATGGCGCTAGACCAGGGCCCGCCCGAGCACGTAGATCGCCGGGGCCGCTGCGGACAGGGGCAGGGACACGCCCGCCGTGAAGTGGACGAAGCGGGACGGGTAGTCGTAGCCGGCGACTCGGTGGCCGATCAGGGCGCAGGCCGCCGCGCCCGCGCCCAGGAGGGCGCCCGACGTGCCCAGGCCCGTCAGCGAGCCGGCCGCGACGCCGCCGCCCGCTCCCGCGAGCAGCGCCACCCCCACCGACGCCGGGGTCGGCAGCGGCAGGGCACGGGCCAGGACCGCGACCGCCACCGCGATCGCACCCACGGTCACCGCGTCCGCCTCGGCCGCCAGGTACCCGCCCGCCACGATCGCCAGCGCCGACGCCGCGACCGTCGCCATCAGGCCGTACATCCGCTCGTCCGGGTCGGCGTGCGACCGCAACTGGAGCACCAGCGCCAGCAGCACCCACACCCCGAGCGTGCCCAGGATCGCCGAGGGCGAGCGGTCCGACACCAGCAGCGCCGCGTCCGCGGCCAGCGCGCCCGCGAAGCCCAGTGCGATGCCCTGTCGCGCCGGCCACATCCCGTTCAGCCGGAACCAGCCCGCCGCGGTGACGGCCTGGAGAACGACGAGCGGCACCAGCAGCGCATACGTGCCGACCGCCGCCGCGCCCGCCAGCAACAGCCCCAGCAGCGCCGTCAGCGCGGCCGGCTGCATCCCGGGCTCGATGATCGGCGACCGCCCTTCCGCCCGAGCCCGCTGCGCGTCGGTGACCCGCGGGTTCCCGGCGACGGTGGCCGGGCCGTACTCGGCGGCGGAAGCAGGGGTGGGAGCGGGAGCAGGGGTGGGAGCAGGAGCCCCGTACCCCTGCGGCGGCAGATACGCCGTCTCCTCCGCCGCCGTCACCTGCGCGGACACCGGCGACTGGGTCTGCGTCTCCCAGGTCTGCCCCTGCCACTGCTGCGTGTACTGCTGACCGGCGTACGGGTCGTCGTACCCCTGATGCCCCTGCTGGTACCCCTGGTGCCCCTGATGCCCCTGATGCCCTTGCGGGTACGCCTGGTGCCCTTGCTGGTACCCCTGCTGCCCGTAGGGGTCATAGCCGTCGTAGCCGTCGTACGGCTGCTGGTTGGTCGGCTGGTCGGTCATCGCTCACCCTCCTGCGAACGGCGGGAGCACCTCGACCGTGCCGCCGTCGGCCAGCCGTACCGTCTCATGTCCGCGGGTGCCCACGGGGTCACCGTCCACGAGGAACGAGCATCGCCGCAGGACGCGCTCGAGTTCGCCGGGGTGTCGCGCGCGTACCCCGTCGAGCGCCTCGGCGAGCGTGGCCGCCTCGTACGGCTCCTCGGCCACCCCGGCCGCGGCCTTGGCGGCGGCCCAGTAGCGCACCGTGACCTTTGGCATCTGCTTCCTCGATCTGCTTGTCGGTGAACCCCGTCAGGCTAGCCCGCCCGGCCCACCACCCACTCCCCGATCCGCCCCAGCAGTTCGTCGCTCGCCGCGTTCTCGGCATGCCCCATGCCCGGCTCCAGCCACAGTTCGCCCTGGTCGGCGGCGGCCGCGGCCAGCATGCGGGGATGATCGACGGGGAAGTAGCCGTCGGCGTCGCCGTGCACGATCAGCAGGGGCGTGGGCGCGATCCTCGGCACCGCCTCCACGGGCGAGAGCGGGACCGGGTCCCAGTCGCGGTGGTGGATGCGGGTGCGCAGGCCGTAGCGGCTCACCACGCGGCCCTCCGGCCGCGTCACCAGCCAGTGCAGCCGGCGCATGGGGGCCGTCCCCCGGTAGTACCAGCGGGCCGGTGCGCTCACCGACACCACCGCGTCGGTCTGCCGTGGGTGCAGCGCCGCGTGCCGCAGCACCACCGAGCCGCCCATGGAGAACCCCACCGTCCCCACGCGCGCGTGCCCGAACTCCCGGGCCCAGCCCACCGCCGCCGCTAGGTCCAGCACCTCCCGGTCCCCCACCGTCGACCGCCCGCCGGACGCCCCGTGGCCCCGGAAGGAGAACGTGACGACGGCCCCGTACCGGGCGAAGGCCCGCGCCACGCGCCGCACGTGCGGCCGGTCCACCGCACCGGTGAAGCCGTGGGCGACGACGAACACGGGGTGATCGGCAGGCGTCCGGGAGGTGTCGTATACAACCGCACCCGGGTCGTATACGGCGTCGATGGCCACGCCGTCCGACGTGCACAGAAAGGCCCGCATTTGCGCCCGCACAGGCGTTCCCCGGGTCGTCTCGGAGTGCGGACGAACGGTGGAACGCGCCACATGACCTGCCGAACCAGAGCTCATGTGGGCTATTCTGCTGGGCAGAGGACTCGGGCAGCGTAGCCCCCGGGTCCTTTTGTGCTTTCGGAAGCGTTGTATACGACGCGGGAAACCGCAGGTGTACGGGGCCTTCGGGATCGCAGAGCTGTGCTGTGCCAACAAACGTCCTCGCAGGGACCGAGGAGGAACCAGACGTATGAGTTCTCTGCTGCTCCTGACCAACGCCCTCCAGCCGTCGACGGAGGTGCTCCCCGCCCTCGGTCTGCTCCTGCACAACGTGCGAGTGGCCCCCGCGGAGGGCCCCGCCCTCGTCGACACCCCCGGCGCCGACGTCATCCTCGTCGACGGCCGCCGCGATCTGCCGCAGGTCCGCAGCCTGTGCCAGCTGCTGCGCTCGACCGGGCCCGGCTGCCCGCTCGTCCTCGTCGTCACGGAGGGCGGTCTCGCGGCCGTCACCGCCGACTGGGGCATCGACGACGTCCTGCTGGACACCGCCGGACCGGCGGAGGTCGAGGCGCGCCTGCGTCTGGCCATGGGCCGCCAGCAGATCGTCAGCGACGACTCCCCGATGGAGATCCGCAACGGCGACCTGTCGGTCGACGAGGCCACCTACTCCGCCAAACTCAAGGGCCGCGTCCTCGACCTCACCTTCAAGGAGTTCGAGCTCCTGAAGTACCTCGCGCAGCACCCCGGCCGTGTCTTCACGCGCGCCCAGCTGCTCCAGGAGGTCTGGGGCTACGACTACTTCGGCGGTACGCGCACGGTAGACGTGCACGTACGGCGGCTGCGCGCCAAGCTCGGCCCCGAGCACGAGTCGCTCATCGGCACCGTCCGGAACGTCGGTTATCGATTCGTTACGCCGGAGAAGGTGGAGCGCGCCGCCGAGGAGGCGAAGGCCAAGGCCGCCAAGGAAATTGCGGACAACGCGGACGAGTCGGCCGATCTGGACGTCGCCGAGTCGCGCAGCAAGGCGTAAAGAGGCGTATTGCGGTGCCCACCTGGGCATCGCTTTCCGCACGGAACGCGTCGGCGACCGCCGGACGGCGGTCGGGATATCGTACGGAAGCTCCTTTACGCCCTGCCCAGAGCGGGTATATCCGCGTAGACTCCGCGCGTGGCCAAGGTGACTCGGGATGATGTGGCGCGGCTGGCAGGGACTTCCACTGCCGTGGTCAGTTATGTCATCAACAACGGACCCCGGCCGGTCGCCCCGGCCACGCGCGAGCGTGTCCTCGCCGCGATCAAGGAGCTGGGGTACCGACCCGACCGGGTCGCGCAGGCGATGGCGTCCCGGCGTACGGACCTCATAGGCCTGATCATCCCGGACGCGCGCCAGCCCTTCTTCGGGGAGATGGCGCACGCGGTCGAGCAGGCCGCCTCCGAGCGCGGAAAGATGGTGCTCGTCGGCAACACGGACTACGTGGGTGAGCGCGAGGTCCACTACCTGCGCGCCTTCCTGGGGATGCGGGTATCGGGCCTGATCCTCGTCAGCCACGCGCTCAACGACCTGGCCGCCGCCGAGATCGAGGCCTGGGACGCCCGGGTCGTGCTGCTGCACGAGCGGCCCGAGGCCATCGACGACGTCGCCGTCGTCACGGACGACCTGGGCGGCGCCCAGCTCGCCGTACGGCACCTGCTGGAGCACGGCTACGAGTACGTCGCCTGTATGGGCGGCATAGCCGAGACCCCCGCGGTCGGCGACCCGGTCTCCGACCACGTCGAGGGCTGGCGGCGCGCGATGGACGAGGCCGGGATCTCCACGGAGGGCCGACTCTTCGAGGCCCTCTACAACCGCTACGACGCCTACCAGGCCGCCCTGAAGATCCTCTCCGGCCCCGAGCGCCCGCCCGCGATCTTCTGCTCCACCGACGACCAGGCGATCGGCCTGCTGCGGGCCGCGCGCGAACTGCGGATCGACGTGCCCGGCGAGCTGGCGGTGGCCGGCTTCGACGACATCAAGGAAGCGGCGCTGACCGACCCGCCCCTGACCACGATCGCCTCCGACCGTTCGGCCATGGCCCGGGCGGCGGTGGACCTCGTCCTCGACGACGGGCTGCGTGTGGCGGGCGCCCGCCGGGAGCGGCTGAAGGTGTTCCCGTCACGGCTCGTGGTACGGCACTCCTGCGGCTGCGGCTGACCCTGGCCCGGGGCGCCTTTATATCGGGCATACGAGGTTCTGTCGGGCTTCTCAGCATGCACTCAGGAAGCTCTCATGGTCGGGCTCCAAGCTCTGAGACATGACCGAGAGCTTCCACCGCAGTGGCGAGTACCAGAACCCTTACGAGGGTCAGCAGCAGGCCCCGGTGAACCCCGAGTGGCCGCCCCCGCCGGCGTACGCCCCGGCACCCGCTCCGAAGAAGCGCAACCGTGGCCCGGTCGCCCTGCTCGCCGCCGTGGCGATCGTCGCCGCGGCGATCGGCGGCGGCACCGCCTACGGCATACAGGAGCTGACGGGCAACGACACCGTCGCCTCCAGCTCCACCAGCACCAACGTGGTGCCGTCCGCCCAGAAGGGCACGGTCGCCGGCGTCGCCAAGGCGGTCAGCCCCAGCATCGTCGAGATCAGCGCCGACTCGAGCGCCGGTTCCGCCACCGGCTCCGGCGTGATCATCACGAGCGGCGGCGAGGTCGTCACCAACAACCACGTCGTCTCCGGTGCCTCGCAGATCAAGGTGACGACCAGCGACGGCAAGTCGTACTCCGCCAAGGTCGTCGGCACCGACAGCAAGAAGGACCTGGCGCTGATCAAGCTGGAGAACGCCTCCGGCCTGAAGGCGGCCACGCTCGGCGACTCCTCCGGGCTGCAGGTCGGCGACCAGGTCGTGGCGATCGGCTCCCCCGAGGGCCTGTCCGGCACCGTCACCAGCGGCATCATCTCCGCCCTCGACCGTGACGTCACGGTCCCGACCGACGAGGACCAGGGCCGGCAGCCCCAGCAGGGCGACGGGTGGCCGTTCGAGTTCGGCGGGCGGCAGTTCAACGGCGACACCGGCTCGGACACCACGACGTACAAGGCACTCCAGACCGACGCGTCCCTCAACCCGGGCAACTCCGGCGGCGCGCTGATCGACATGAACGGCAACATCATCGGGATCAACTCCGCGATGTACTCGCCGACGGGCGCCGCCTCCTCGTCCTCCGACGCGGGCAGTGTCGGCCTGGGCTTCGCCATACCGATCAACACCGTCAAGGCCGACCTCGCCAAGCTGCGGGCCGGCTCCACCGACTGACGTTCCACCGGATCCGAGGAGTACGGCGATGATCCAGCAGGTTCCGCACACGGTGCCGGGGGCCGACCCGGCCGGGTTCGCGCTGGCGCTGGCGGTGGCGTACGCACTGCACGCACCGGCCGCGCGGGCGCCCGAGGTGGCGACGGCCAGGACCCGGCCCGCCCGCCGGGCCGCCGCCGCCCGGCGCCGCAGGGTACGGGGCTGATCCGGGGCTGGTCCTTCTCCCGGCCCGGCCCGCCGGCGTGCGAGGCTGAGAGCGTCAGCGACACCCCGTCCCGCCCCACCACACCACACCCGAGGACCCCGACCCATGAGCCCCGCAGACGGCGACCGTGACCCCCAGCGCATCCTGATCGTCGACGACGAGCCGGCGGTACGCGAAGCACTCCAGCGCAGCCTCGCCTTCGAGGGGTACGGGACCGAGGTCGCGGTCGACGGCGCGGACGCGCTGGAGAAGACGGCGGCCTACCGGCCCGACCTGGTCGTCCTGGACATCCAGATGCCCCGCATGGACGGCCTGACGGCGGCGCGCCGCATCCGCGGCACCGGCGACACGACCCCGATCCTCATGCTCACGGCCCGCGACACGGTCGGCGACCGGGTCACGGGCCTCGACGCGGGCGCCGACGACTACCTGGTCAAGCCCTTCGAACTCGACGAACTCTTCGCCCGCATCCGCGCCCTGCTGCGCCGCAGCTCCTACGCGGCGGCCGTCGGCGCGGGCTCCCCGGACGACGAGGACGTCCTCGCCTTCGCCGACCTGCGCATGGACCTCGCGACGCGCGAGGTCACCCGGGGCGGCCGCCAGGTGGAGCTGACGCGTACGGAGTTCACGCTGCTGGAGATGTTCATGGCGCACCCGCGCCAGGTCCTCACGCGGGAGCAGATCCTGAAGGCGGTCTGGGGCTTCGACTTCGAGCCGTCGTCGAACTCCCTCGACGTGTACGTGATGTACCTGCGGCGCAAGACCGAGGCGGGCGGCGAGCCGCGCCTCGTGCACACGGTGCGGGGTGTGGGCTACGTGTTGCGGCAGGGCGGCGCGGAGTGAACAAGGTGGTACGCCGGTTCCGCTCGCTGCCGATCCGGTCCCGGCTGGCGCTGCTGGTGGCGGCGGCGGTGGCGTTCGCGGTGGCGGCGGTCTCGGTGACGTGCTGGTTCATCGTGCAGGGGAAGTTGTACGACCAGGTGGACGGTGACCTGAGGTCGTCGTTCCGGACCATCGAGGCCGACGATTTCGACGCGCTGACGAAGACGTGTCCGCAGAAGCCTTCGGACACGCTCGGCGGGGCTCCCCGGCCCCAGACCTACGCGCAGGTGGTCAGGAGCGACGGCAAGGTCTGCCTGTTCAGCAGTCTGATGCCTCAGGTGAAGGTGACGAGCGGCGACAAGGCCGTCGCGAAGGACCCCGATCCCAGGACGGCCAGGCTGCGCAACGGCACCGACAGCGACGGCAACTCGGTGCGGGTGCTGACCACGCCGGTCGTCGTGAAGGACGGCCCGTTCCAGCAGGGCGTGGTCGCCGACTACGCGCTGGTCATCGCGGTCCCGCTCAAGGGCACGGAGTCCACGCTCAACGAACTGGCGCTGATCCTGCTGCTGGTGTCGGGCGTGGGCGTGGTGGGCGCCGGAGCGGCCGGCCTCGCGGTGGCCCGGGCGGGTCTGCGCCCGGTCGACAAACTCACGGAAGCCGTCGAGCACGTGGCCCGCACGGAGGACCTGGGCATCCGCATCCCGGTGGACGAGGACAGCGAGGACGAGGTGGCCCGGCTCTCCCACTCGTTCAACTCGATGACCTCGGCCCTGGCCAGCTCCCGCGACCTCCAGCAACAGCTCATCGCGGACGCCGGCCACGAACTGCGCACGCCGCTCACCTCGCTGCGCACCAACATCGAGCTCCTCACCCGCAGCGAGGAGACGGGCCGCCCCCTCCCCGAGGCAGACCGCAAGGCGCTCCTCGCGTCGGTGAAGGCGCAGATGACGGAGCTGGCCGCGCTCATCGGCGACCTGCAGGAGCTGTCCCGGCCGGACACGGGCCTGCACTCGGGCCGGACGCAGATCATCGCCTGGCACGACATCGTCGACTCGGCGCTGCGGCGAGCGCGGCTGCGCGGCCCGGAACTGACGATCACGGCGGACGTCCAGCCCTGGTTCGTCCGGGCGGAACCCTCCGCCCTGGAACGGGCGGTGGTCAACATCCTCGACAACGCCGTGAAGTTCAGCCCGGAGGGCGGCACGATCGAGGTGCGCCTGTCCGAAGGCGTCCTGACGGTCCGCGACCACGGCCCGGGCATCCCCGCCGACGAACTCCCCCACGTCTTCGACCGCTTCTGGCGCTCCCCGAGCGCCCGAGCCCTGCCCGGCTCGGGCCTCGGCCTGTCGATCGTGGCACGCACGGTGCAGCAGGCGGGCGGCGAGGTGTCGCTGGCTCCCGCGGAGGGGGGCGGCACGGTGGCGACGGTACGGCTGCCGGGGGCGGCGGTGCCGCCCCCGGACAGCCTCACCTTCGCCGACGCATAGTGCGCATCCGATATCGATATATCGTGGTGTGTCGCACTGACGGGCGAGGAGGGTGACGCATGGCCGCGACGGCGGAACTGGATTCGGGCGATCTGATCGAGGTGTTCAAGGCCCTCGGCAACCCTGCCCGCCTGCAGATCATGCAGTGGCTGAAGGACCCCGAAGCGCACTTCGGCGAGTACGAGCCGATCGCGGACCGCCGGGCGGTCGGCGTGTGCGTCACGCACATCCAGGCGAAGGCGGGACTCGCCCAGTCGACGGTCTCCAGCTACATGAGCACGCTCGAACGGGCGGGACTCGTGCGTCCCACCCGGGTGGGCAAGTGGACCCACTACCGGCGCGACGAAGAGCGGCTGGCACGGCTGGCACGGGCGATCGACACCACCCTCTGATTGACGAATCGCGATACGTCGATATGATCTCTTCATGTCGACCTTCGCTGCTGCGCCCACAGCCCTGATCGTTCACGCTCACCCCGAGCCCCGCTCGTTCAGCACCGCCCAGATGACCGCCGCCGCTCAGTCCCTGGGTGCGGCCGGGTACCGGGTCGACGTCCTGGACCTCTATGCCGACGGCTGGGCGCCGGTGCTCGCCCGCGAGGAGTTCGCACCGGTGGAGGGCCCGTTCAAGCCGCAGGCCGAGCAGCTGCGGGCGGTCGAGGAGAGGACGCTCGACGCGGCCGTCAGGGCCCATCTCGACCGGCTGCTCGCCGCTGATCTGCTCGTGCTGTCGTTCCCGATGTGGTGGTTCTCGCTGCCGGCCGTCCTCAAGGGATGGGTGGACCGGGTCTTCGTGATGGGCGGGGTCTTCGGCGGCAGCCACGGACTCTTCGGGGACGCGGCACTCGCCGGGAAGCGCGCGATGCTGCTGTTCACGACCGGCGGGCCCAGCGAGTCGTTCCGGCCCGGTGGCGCCTTCGGGCCGATGGACGACTTCCTGTTCCACATCCACCGGGGCATGCTGGAGTTCGTCGGCTACCAGGTCCTGGAGCCCGTCATCACGTACGGCCCCGCCCGTATGACCGACCGGGAACGAGCCTCGGCGCTGGACGCGGTCAGGGAGTCCGTCGCGCGCGTCGCGGCCGATGCCGGAGCCACCGTGGGCTGAGGCCGGCACCGGCCGGGGCCGGCACCGTCACGTCTCCGTCCGGTACATCAGATCCGCCTCGTGCGTGACGAACCCCAGCCGTTCGTACACCGACACCGCCGCCGTGTTGTCGGCGTCGACGTACAGCATCGCGGTCGGCAGCCCCCGGTCCGCCAGGTGCCGCAGGCCGATCGTCGTCAGGGACTTGCCGAGGCCGCCGCCCTGGGCGCCGGGGGCGACGCCGAGGACGTACACCTCGCCCAGACCCTCCTCGGCGTGGATCTTGGTCCAGTGGAAGCCGATGAGGTCGTCACCGCGGAAGGCGAGGAAGAACCCCGCCGGATCGAACCACGGCTCGGCCTTGCGGTCGTCGAGGTCCCGCTGGGTGAGGGAGCCCTGCTCGGGGTGGTGGGCGAAGGCGGCGGCGTTGACGGCGAGCCAGGCCGCGTCGTCCCGGCCGGGGACGAAGGTGCGGACGGTGACGCCCTCGGGGAGGACCGGCTCGGGTGCGTCGAAGCCCGTCAACGGGCGGCGCATCTGGCGCAGTTCGCGGAACAGGGTCAGGCCCAGGACCTGCGCGAGGTGCCGGGCGGCGGAGTGGCCGCCGTGCGCCCACACCCGCAGCCGCTTGCCGGACGCGGCCAGCAGCGCGGAGCCCAGCGCCCGCCCGTGCCCCTGACCCCGGTGGCCGGGATGCACGACCAGCTCGGCGGCCGGCGGCTCCACCGGGTCGGTGTCCTCCAGCTGGGCGTATCCGACGAGTTCGCCGTCGACGGTGAGCAGCAGATGGGCCACGCCCGCGCGTTCGCCGCCGCGCAGCTGCAACCGGCCCTGTTCGGAGACCGCCTGCTGCCCGTCGGTGCGGGCGGCCTCGTCGAGCAGTCCGAGGACGGACTCGGTCTGCTCCGGGGAGAGCGCGGCATATGTGTCGATCGAGCGGGTGCGTCCGGGCCGTGCGGTGTCGTCGCTGGTCATGCGTACGAGGGTACGGGGGAGCACCGGCAAATCGGCGGCAAGAAGCAATCAGGCTGTAACCACGAAACGTCTGTCGCGCTACGCGCGTTGACTCTAGGCTGCGCCGGACGACATCACTGTCCCAGCAGACCCACAGGGGGGCGTATGCCAGCCACTTCACCGGCACCGGTGCACCAGGAGCGCCGCAGACGTCGTACGAACCGTCTCGTCGCTCTCGCCGCCGGTGTCGCCACCGTCGGCGCGCTGGCCGCGGCGACGGTGCCCGGGTCGGCGTCGGCCGGAGAGAACCACGGCGGGGGCGGCCACTGGCCGGGCCGCTACCAGGACGTCCAGTTGCTGTCCTTCAACGACCTGCACGGCAACCTGGAGCCGCCCGCCGGCTCCTCCGGCCGCGTCACCGAACACCAGCACGACGGCACGACGAAGACCATCGACGCGGGCGGTGTCGAGTACCTCGCCACCCATCTGCGTCAGGCCCGCGAGGGCGAGAAGTACTCCATCACCGCGGCCGGCGGCGACATGGTCGGCGCCTCCCCGCTGATCTCCGGCCTCTTCCACGACGAGCCGACCATCGAGGCGCTGAACAAGCTCGACCTCGACGTCACCTCCGTCGGCAACCACGAGTTCGACGAGGGCGCCAAGGAACTGGCACGCCTGCAGAACGGCGGCTGCCACCCGAAGGACGGCTGCTACGGGAACCAGAAGTTCACGGGCGCCGACTTCCCCTACCTGGCCGCCAACGTCCTCGACGAGAAGACGAAGAAGCCGATCCTCAAGCCCTACTGGGTGTGGAAGAAGAAGGACGTCAAGGTCGGCTTCATCGGCGTGACCCTGGAGGGCACCCCGGACATCGTCTCCGCCGAGGGCGTCAAGGGCCTGTCCTTCAAGGACGAGGTCGAGACGATCAACAAGTACGCCAAGGTGCTCCAGAAGCAGGGCGTGAAGTCGATCGTGGCCCTCATCCACGAGGGCGGCTTCCCGGCGTCGACGTCGTACAACTACGACTGCGACGCCCCGGGCGCGGGCGACGGCGTGTCCGGCCCGATCGTCGACATCGCCAAGAACGTCACGCCGCAGGTGGACGCGCTGGTCACCGGCCACACCCACAGCGCGTACGTGTGCACGATCGACGACCCGGCGGGCAAGCCCCGCATGGTCACCTCGGCCGCGTCCTTCGGCCGCCTCTACACCGACACCACGCTGACGTACGACCGGCGGACCGGCGACATCGCCCGTACGGCCGTGAAGTCCGCGAACCACGTGGTCACCCGGGACGTCCCCAAGGCGCCCGACATGACCGAGCTGATCAGCAAGTGGAACACCCTGGCGGCCCCGATCGGCAACCGGGCGATCGGCCACATCTCCGGCGACATCGGCAACACCGGCACCGAGTCCCCGCTCGGCGACCTCATCGCCGACGCCCAGCTCGCCCACGGCAAGCAGCTCGACCCGGAGACCGACCTGGCGCTGATGAACCCCGGCGGCATCCGGGCACCGCTGACCTACGCGGCCAAGGCCGGTGAAGGCGACGGTGTCGTGACGTACGCCGAGGGCTTCACGGTCCAGCCGTTCGCCAACACCGTGAACCTCCAGGACTTCACGGGCGCCCAGCTGATCCAGGTGCTCAAGGAGCAGGTGACCGGCCCGAACGCGGCGGCACCCAAGGTCCTCCAGGTGTCGTCCGGCCTCACCTACACGCTGGACCTCACCAAGTCCGGCGCCGACCGGGTCGTCACCGACTCGATCAAGCTGGACGGCAAGGCCATCGACCCGGCGGCCACCTACCGCGTCGCGACGAACAGCTTCCTCGCGGGCGGCGGCGACGGCTTCCCCACGCTCGGCCAGGGCACGAACGACGTCGTCGGCGCCGACGACCTGACCGCGCTGGAGCAGTACCTCACGGCCAACTCCTCGGCCGCGAACCCGCTGGCCCCGCCGAAGGCGGACCGTATCGCGATCGTGAAGTAAATCGCATACGTGGGGTTCAGGTTGCGGTCAGGGGCGGTGCGCATGGTCGGATGAGACGATGCGCACCCCCCACCGCATGAACACGCAACACCCCTACGACCGCTCCGACCAGCCCCGCAACCCCTACGAGGAACTCGGCGCACTCGACGACGGCCCGCTGGAGGAGACCCCTCTGGAGGACTTCCTCGGCGAGGAGGCCGAGCAGCGGGACGAGGCGGAACCGGAGTGGTCGCCGCCCGACCACCGCCGTGGCGGCCGGCGTCGGCGGAATCGTTTCGCCGGGTTGCCGCTCGCGGTGAAGGCAGTGGTCGGCCTGGTCGTGCTCGCCGCCTTCACCGCCCTCGGCGACCGCTGGGCCGTGCTGTACGCCGAGCACCGCGCCGCCGACACGCTCAAGGACCGGCTCGACCTCGCGGCGGCGCCCGAGGTGGAGATCAGCGGGTTCCCCTTCCTCACCCAACTCGCCGACAAGCGGCTGGAGTCGGTGAAGGTGACCGTCCCGGACGTCGCCGCCGATCGGGTCTCGCTGGCGAAGGTGTCGGCCACGGCGCACGACATCCGGCTGGACGCCGACGGCCTCACGTCCGTGCGCGGCGCCCACGTCCCCCGGTTCGACGGGGACGTCCTGCTGTCCTTCGAGGACCTCAACCGCGAACTCGGCGCCTCCCAGGTGACGTTCACCGGCGAGGGCCGCGACCGCGTCCGGGCCCGCGGCACCCTGCCCGTCGCCGGACACGATCTGCGGCTGCGTGCGGAGGCCCGGATCCAGCGGCAGGGCGAGCGCGGCATCGCCACGGAGATCGGCGGCATGCGGCTCGACATCGGGGACCTGGCCACCTACCGCCCCGGCACCCGCGCCTCCGAGGGCCTGCACCTGACGCCCAAGGGGGCCGCCGACCTCTCCCGGGAGACCCGCAAGGCCAAGGCGCTGCTCTCGGTCCCGGCCATCGTGCAGCGGATGGGCGTCCCCGAGGCGACCGTGCGCGACGCCCTGGCCGACGACGGCAAGCTCACCGAGCTGACCGGCTCCGCGAAGTTCGCCCGCCAGGCCGAGCGCCTCAACCTCATCGACCTGGCCCTGGACAACCCCGAGGTGCTCCGCCGCATCGGCCTCGACCCCAACCTCCTCGACGAGCTGTCCGGTCTGACCCGCCCGGTCCTGGCCGACCGGCTGGCGCTGGCGTTCGAACTGCCGAAGCCGGAGCAGGGGGACGTACGGCTGGACGACGTACGGGTGGAGGAGGACGGCATCCGGGTGCGGGTGTCCGGTTCGGGGCTGAACGTGGGGTCTTAGCCCGGAGGGTCCGCAGTGGGCGCGTCCCCGGTCTGCGTTCTTGATGAAATTTGGTGAGCAGATGTGTTGACCTCTGTTCGAGTCCTCTTCTAGTTTGCGGGAGCCAACGAGCCGCCGATCTGTACGCGAGGTTCGCTCGAAAGTACTGCTCAGAAGGGGACGTCGTGTCACGAAAGACTCATAGGGGGACAGCCGGCCTGGGGGCGCTGCTCGCCTGCGTCACGGCCTTCGGCGGAGCTCTCGCCTCCCCCGCAGCCGCCTCCCCCACCGCCCCGCCGCCCGTCAGCGACTTCAAGGGCGTCAACTGGGCCGACCCGCGCGACAACTACGCCGACGACGCGGTCGTGCCCTCGGGCCTGTCCACCTCCGACAGCTACGCCACGACCTACGCCAAGTCCAAGGCCATCATCGGCGGCTTCTCCAAGCTGGGCGCCAACACCGTCCGCCTCCCCGTCAACCCCACCTCCGTGAACGGCCCGTTCTGGAAGTCGTACCGGGGCGCGATCGACGCCGCCACCGCCAAGGGCTTCAAGGTCATCCTGGGGTACTGGGAGGCCGACAACGCCAAGGACGGCAAGATCGACAACCAGGCGTCCTGGAACCAGATGTGGGCGCGGATCACCTCCGCCTACGCCCGCAACTCCAAGGTGTACTTCGAGCCGATGAACGAGCCGTTCGGCTACACCGCCCAGGAGTGGACCGACATCGCCGCGAAGTGGGTGGCCTCCCACGGCAACGTGCCCCGCGACCGGATGGTGATCGGCGGGTACAAGTACAGCGAGGACGTCAAGCCGGTCTGCGCCGACCCGCGCCTCAACGGCACCCGGATCGCGCTGCACAACTACGGCTTCTGGCACACCGACTGGACCAGCGTCGACCAGTGGAAGCAGGACTTCAAGGCGCGCATCGGCGACTGCGCCTCGCGCACGATCCTCGACGAGTTCGGGGCGTCCATGACGACCGGCCTGGACTACAACGGCCCGGTCAACGGCTCCAACGAGGTCGCGTACATCCAGGCCGCGACCGACACCATCCGGGAGCTGGGCCTGGGCTCGGTCTACTGGCCCGGCCTGCGCAACGGTGACACGTACTCCCTCACCACGCTCCAGGGCACGGGTACGAACCTCAGCCTGACGGTGAACAACCAGAGCGGCCTGGACCGGCTGCACTACGCCTGGAAGCAGTAAGGATGGTGGCCCTTCCGGGTCCGGCGCCGCTCGTCAGCCGGACCCGGAAGGGAGCTTTCAGGACGCCGAGGGCGTCCAGCCCGCGAGCCAGTCCGCGACCTCCTGGTTCGCGGCCTGCGCGTCGGTCAGGTGCGGCCGGTTGGAGCTCGCCGAACCCGCCCCCGCACCGGTGTTCTTGTACTCGGCGAACCGGTCGTCCTTCCACGAGAAGCCGCTCATGTCGGTCCACGGCGTGGACTTGATCGCGGCACTCAGGTTGGTGTTGCGGACCGTGGTCTGCGGATCGAGCGAGGCGTCACCGCCCGCGTGCCAGGGCCGGCCGAGGTAGAAGCTGCCGCCCGACACATCGCCGTTCACCGTGGAGTTGGCGATCAGGATGCCCTTGCGGTTCGCGGCGGTGCTCGGGGCGGTGACGTAGCCGGCCGAGGTGCCGTCCCAGCGCTTCTTCAGCGTGATGACGGACTTGTCGACGACGGCCGTGGCCCGCCCGAAGATGAAGTCGACGTTGCCGACGACGTAGGAGTTGGCGACGTAGACCCGGCCCAGCCGGTCCTTGGCCGCGGTGTCGAGGAGCAGCGTGTCCTGGTCGCCGCTGACGATGATCCCGTCCAGGAACACCTTGTCGGCGGCGGTCCGCAGGGCGACGGCCTGGTGCCCGCTGAGCTGCTGGTTGGCCTTCTCGTCGAAGTCGTTGGAGATGGTCAGGTTGCGCGCCTGGAAGTCGTCGGCCTCGACGGCGACGGTGGCGCTGCCGCCCGTGCCGTACGTGCCGCCGCCGGGCTTGGGCGTACCGGACGCGTTGTTGTAGACGATCGTCGTGTCCTTGCGGCTGCCGCCGGTGCCCTGGATGGTGACGTGCGGCTTGTTGGACGGCACCTTGACGAGCTCCCGGTACGTCCCCGGCTTCACGGCGATCACGACCCGCGAGGGGTTGTTGGCCGGTACGGCGTTCACGGCGGCCTGCACGGTCGTGTACTGCCCGCTGCCGTCCTTGGCCACGGTGAGGGTGGTGGCCTGGGCGGCCTTGGTGGAGGCGGCGGCGGTCTTGCCGACGGAAGCGCGGGGCCCGGCGCCGGACTTGAGGATCGACGGCAGGTCGGCGGCCTTGTCGAGGGAGTACGGGTAGTAGGTCTTCGGATCGAAGGCGGTACCGCCGCTCTCGTTGCGCCCGCTGGTGCCGGAGAAGGAGTTCCCGCGCTGGACGATGGCGGCGCCGCTGTCCTTCATGACGGGGTTCTTGACGCCCTGGAAGAGGGAGTTCTCCAGGACCATCTTCGTCGCGCCGCGCGAGTAGTTGCCGTACGACGACTTGATGTCCGTGCCCGGGGCGTCCTCCAGGAAGTTGTTGTAGAGGTGCGCGTGGGCCGCGTTGTCGGTGGACGGGTTGCGCTGCTCGGTCTCGCGGATCCAGTTGTGGTGGATCGTGATGTCCGTCTTGACGTTCTCGGTCCAGCCGATGCCGAAGGTCTTGTTGTTGTCGCTCAGCTTGTTCCAGGAGACGGTGACGTTCGTGCTGTCCTTGCGGACGTCGATGAGCCCGTCGGCCATGTGCCGCAGATCGTTGTGATCGATCCAGACGTGATGGGCGCCGTCCATCTGAACGGCGTCGAAGTCATGGTCCTTGTCGTTCCAGACACCCTGGTACGAGTCCCGGATGGTCAGATTCCGGATGATCACGTTGTGCACGCCCTGGCCGAGGAAGAACCCACCGCCGACGATGTGGCCGGAGGTCCCGGACCCGACGATGGTCTTGTCGGACTGCACCTTGATCTCTTTGCCGACCGGGTTCATGTTGATCGTGCCGGCGACGACGATGACGTACGGCTCGGTGGCCGTGGCGTACCTCTCCAGCTCGGCCTGCGTCTTCACGGTGACGGTCTTGCCGTCCCGGCCGCCGTACGTCCCGTTCTGCCCGAGGGAGTTGACGGAGGCGAACCCGTCGGCGGTGTCGGTGGCCCAGGACGGGGCGGCGGCGGAGGCCTGCTGGGCGGTGGAGCCGAGGACGCCGAGGTCGGTGCCGTAGGCGAGGGTGCCGGCGGCGGTCAGGGCCAGCGGGACACCGACCGCCAGGGCCGTGCGGCTTCTGCGATGCCGGGGCTTGCTGCGCAGCTCACTCATGCGGCGAATCCGTTCCGTGCGGGGGGATGATCCGGGGGTGGGTCGCCGCCCCGCACGGAAAGGTTGCCGTGCCGTGCGTATGTTCCTTACTTCACACAGGAGTTGGGGTCGAGCTTCTCCTCGATCTTGTCCTCGCGGCCGTCGGGCTGGCCGTTGGGGAGGAGCTTGTCGGAGATGCCGTCGATGTAATACCCGTGGGAGTAGATGGTCTGGTATCCCCGGTCACGCCAGCTGTGCACGGTGTGGTCGCCATCGCCCTTGTTCCACTCGTAGTCCTCGACGTGGAAGACGGGGTTCACGCGCACCACGCGCTGGTACGGCGTCCAGGTGACGGCGACCTGCCGGCAGGGCGGAATGGTCTTTTCACTCCGGGTCTCGAACTTGGACTCCTTCTCCCAGCCCCACTCGTAGCCGGCACTGCCGCCGACGGTGCCGGAGAAAATGCTCTTGGCGAGGGAGAGGCTGATGGTCCCGCCGACGCTCTTCTTGGCGAACGTCTTGGTGCTGTAGCTGCTGACGAAGGTCTCCTTGTCGTCGGCGGAGCCCTGGTTGCCGATCCACCGGGACGTGCGGACGGTGTCGCCCTTGATGGACCAGGTCGATGCCTCGGCGTACCCGCACCAACCGCGGAACAGCTCCCACGGCCCGGCGGGCTTCCACAGCCCGAAGACGTCCCGCAGGTATTCGTCCTGGGTCTTGAACTCGCCGGTCTCGACGTTGAGGGCGCCGTAGACGCCCGTGAGGCTCGTCTCCTGGTTGCAGAGCCGTTCGATCATCCGGTCGGTGTCACCGGGGTCGACACCCCGGATGTTGGTCGCCCCGGCGGGCCCGGCCGTCGCGGCCCCCGCGCCGGCCAGCAGACCGGATACGGCCAGGGCGGTGGCAGCGGCAACGAGGCCGGATTTCCTGAGAGTTGACTTACGAATGAGACGCATGGGGGTGGCTCACTCCTGTGCGGTTCTGTGACGGCGATGAAGATGTCAGAACGGGCGCAGGAGTTTCCGCTACTGGTGAGTATGACAGGACATCGACAGCTGGCCGGGCTTCATTTCCTGCTTTGTCGGACGTCGCCCTCGCGGCCACGACTGACCGCGACACGTAACACGTCTCCCAGGGACTCCACGGTCCGTGCCAGTGCGAAGCGCACGGCGCGTTCACCGGCCCTGGGGTCCCCGAGTACGGCTTTGGCGCCCGCGAGCACCTGCTCGGCGGAGGCGAGTTGAGCGGCCTCGACGTCGTCGGCGAGCCGTGAGAGGAGGCTGTGGGGGTTGTCGGTGGAGAGGTAACAGGGCTTGCCGTCGGCGCCGGTCCAGGGGAGCAGCCTCATACGAACACCTCCACGGTGCGGAGGTACGGCCGTACGAGCGGGGTGTCCATCACGAGGTGCTCTTCCACATCGGTGGGCTGGGCTGTGGATGTCGGCGGGGAGTGGGGGATGGTCCACGGCCGTTGGGCCGGCGTCGCCCGGTGACGCCCATGGGTGGGCAGCAGGATCCGCACGAGGAGGAGCAGGACCGACTCGCAGAGTTCAGCGATGCGCAGGCGCACAGGGGTGTCCCTTCTCAGGCCAGGCGGGGGGTGACGAGCAGTGATTACCGTTCGTGCCTTCATCGTCACTGCCCGCGCGTACGCTGCGGAAGGGGCCAGGTGTTGCCTGGCGCGCCAGGCAACGGTGAGGGGTGACGTGGAGCAAGTTGTTGACGGAGAGCAGGAGTCGGGGCGGGCTGCACTCGGTCGGACGTTGAGGTTCCTGCGCGAGCAGGCGGGCAAGGCGCTCGGGCAGTTGGCCGAGGACACCGGGTACGACAAGAGCTACTTGAGCCGCCTGGAGAAGGGGGATCGGCTCTCCAAGCGAGCCGTCATGGAGGACCTGGACAGCTCCTACGGGTCCGGTGACCTGCTGGTTCGTGAGTGGCGGGACGCGCGCCGCGAAGTCATCAAGGACAAGTACAAGGCGTTCATGGACCTTGAGGCGACCGCGCAGATCATGTGGATGTTCCAGCTGCGTGTGCCCGGCCTCTTGCAGACCGAGGACTACGCCCGAGCGGTGTTGTCAGGGTTGTCTGGCGCCCAGACAACGGCAGGCAACGGTGAGGAAGTCGAGGAACAGGTCGCTGCGCGGATGGGGCGGCAGGAGTTGCTCCATCGCCAGTCGGCGCCGAGCGTGCGCGTGATTCTGGACGAGGGGGCGGTACGACGACCGGTTCCCAACCCGAAGGTCTGGGCCGACCAGTTGTCACACCTGGTGGACGCTGCGGAACTGCCGAATGTCGCAATCCATGTGCTGCCACACGTACGTCACGAAGTAACTGTCAGGGCGGGTCAGGTCACTCCGCCCACGACGGTTTCCAGACCTCCCCCTCGGTCAGCCGGGGGCGCGTCGCCAGCAGGTGGGTGTGGAGTGCCGCCAGGCCGGGATGCGGGTTGTCCGTGCGCCAGAGGAGGGAGTGCGGGTAGACCGGCGTCGGGTCGCACAGGGGGACGAGGCGCAGGTCGTGGTCGGCCGGCCAGACGAGCGGGGTGCGTTCGCTGAGGAAGGTCGCCACGGTCGAGGAGCCGGCGATGGTGTCGAGGAGGGCCTCGATGCCGAAGTTGGGGCCGATCGTGTCGATGACCGGGCCGAAGATCTCGGCGAGTTCGTCGTAGTAGGCCGACCACTCCGTGCCGGGTGCGTTGCCCGGCATCCAGATCCTCTGCCCGGCCAGTTGCGCGGGTGTCACCGAGGCGGCGCGGGCGAACTCGTGGTCGGGGCCGACGCACAGCCGCAGCGGCTCGTCCAGGACGGGGACGGCCTCGATGCCGTCGGGGAGCCTGCGCCCGGGCATGGTGACCGCACGGAACGTGGCGTCGACGGCCCCGTCCCGCACGGCGGCCACCGCCGTATCCGCGTCGAAGAGCGTGACGACGTCCAGGGGGATCTCGGGATGCGCCCGGTGGAAGTCCCGTACCAGCCCCGCTGTGGCGGCCCGGCGGCCCAGGACGTCCACCCGTAGGGCGCGCTCCCCGGGGCGCACGGCCGCCACCGCCCGCTCCTCCGCCTGGAGCAGGGCCCGGGCGTGCGGCAGGAGCACCTGCCCGTCGATGGTGAGCTCCGCTCCCCGCGGCGTACGCACCAGGAGCCGCACCCCCAGGTCCTTCTCCAGCGCGGCGATCCGCTTGGACACCGCCTGCTGGGTGAGCGACAGGTCCACGGCGGCCTTCTGGAACTGCCCGGCATCGGCGATCGCGACGAAGGCGCGTACGGCTTTGAGGTCCACGGCGACACCCTTCCATCTCATGGACCGAGTACGCGGCGCAGGCCCGGCTCGATGTCCGGGGCGCTGATCGAGCCATAGCCGAAGACGAAGCCCGGGCGAGCGGAGCGGTTCGCGGCGATCTCCGCCAGGGTGTGGACCGCCACGCCGGACGCCCGGGCCCGGCGGGCGCGGTCCGCGAGGGCGTCGGGGTCGGCGAGGCGGCCTCGGGTGAACGTGGTCACGTGCAGGCCCGCGGCGGACGGCACCAGCTCGGCCAGGTCCGCGAAGTGGTCGGTGAGCGCGCGGGTGACGGCTTGGTGCCTGGTCGCGTACGTGTGCTGCATCCGACGGATGTGCCGGGCGAGCAACCCGTCGTCGACGAAGCGGGCGAGCGCCGCCTGGGTGGGGACCGCTGTGTGCCAGTCGGCGGTGTACTTGGCGGTGCGCAGTGCCGTGCGCAGCGGAGCGGGCGCCACCAGGAAGCCGACGCGCAGGGAGGGCAGCATCACCTTGGAGAACGACCCCACATAGATGACGTGCCCGTCCCGGTCCAGACCGTGCAGCGTCTCGACCGGCCGGCCGCCGAACCGGAATTCGCTGTCGTAGTCGTCCTCGATCACTGCCGCGCCGTGCCGCCGCGCCCACCGCAGCAGCTCCGCTCTGCGCCGCAGGGACATCGGCATCCCGAGCGGGAACTGGTGGGCCGGGGTGACGTACACGGCGCGGGTGTCCGGCGGGATGGCGTCCACCAGCAGTCCCTCGGCGTCCACCGGTACGCCCGTGACCTCGGCGCCCTGCGCCAGGAACGGCAGCCTGGCCGGTGGGTAGCCGGGCTCTTCGACGGCCACCCGGTCGCCCGGTTCGAGGAGCACCCGTCCGATGAGGTCCAGGGCCTGCTGCGTGCCGGTGGTCACCAGCACGTCGTCCGGGCCGGTCCGCACGCCGCGGGAGAGTCCGATGTGCCGGGCGAGCGCGGCCCGCAGCCCGGCGTGGCCGGCCGGATCGCCGTAGCCGAACGCCCCGTCCGCCGAACGGCGCAGTTCCCGGGCGATCAGGGGACGCCAGGTGTCGTACGGGAAGAGCCGGGCGTCCGGCAGGCCGACCCGGAAGTCGTGGGCCGCCGTGGTCGGTCCCGTGAACTCCGGTCCCGCCCATGGGGACAGGCCCGCCCACAGGGCGCGGGGTCGCAGTCCCGAGGCGGTGGTGTCGGTGGCGGTCGAGGCCCCGTGCGTGGGCAGGCCCGTCGTGCGCACATAGGTCCCGGAGCCGACCCTGCTGTCCGCGTAGCCCTCGGCGACGAGCCGTTCGTAGGCGACGCCGACGGTGTTGCGGGCCACCTCGAGGCGGCGGGCCAACTCCCGGGTCGGGGGCAGCGGGTCGCCGGGCCGCAGCAGTCCGTCGTGGATCGCGGTGCGCAGCCGGCGGTAGATCTGGCCCGACAGGTCGCGCCGCCCGTCGAGCTGGATGTGCACGTCCATCCCGGCCTGCTGCTCCTTCGGCTCGGCCGCTGCCGGCTCTCCGAACGGCGATTGGCTCAATCAGTTGGCAGGTTATTGGCTCTGGGGCTGAACCGCTGCGTGAACTTACGCTCCGGCCATGGACATACGACGACTTGACCGCCAGGCGCTGTTACTGACCGGGGAGATGGTCTCCCGGGTGAAGACCGACCACTTGAGGCTGGCGACGCCGTGCGCGGACTGGACCCTGTACGGCCTGCTTCGCCATCTGGTCTGCCAGAACGAGGGGTTCGCCGCCTCCGCCCGCGGCGCGGGTGAGCCGTGGGCCGTATGGCGCGATGGCGACCTCGGTGGTGAACCGGCCGCAGCGTATGAGGCGTCGGCGGACGAGGTCACCGCCGCGTTCGCGGAGGACGACGTGCTGGAGCGGCGGTTCGCGCTGCCGGAGGTCGGCGAGGGCTTCGCCGTCCCCGGACGGATCGCGATCGGCTTCCACCTGCTCGACTACGTGGTGCACGCCTGGGACATCGCGGTGACCATCGGCGCCCCGTGGGAGCCCGACGCCGAACTCACCGCCGCCGCGCTGCGCGTCGCCGCCCTGGTCCCGGACGAGGGCCGCGGGGCCGGTGCCGCGTTCCGCCGGCGGATCGCCGTCCCCGACGACGCCCCGCCGGGCGAGAGGCTGCTCGCCCTGCTCGGCCGCGACCCGTCCTGGACGCCGGCGCCGTGCTGAGGAGCCGCTGGTGCCGGGGTCCGGCCGGGGGCCGGCTCGGTGACCGCGCCGCGGCGCGTGGCGTCGGCAGCGGCGCACGCGGTCGCCCGAGCGGCCCGCTGATCGTCAGCGTCACCGACTTCACCAGCGACGCGTACCGAGACCTGCCCGGCATCGCGCGTCGCGGTTTCGCGCTGCGGCGCCGCTGGCCGCATCTCGACGGAGCCGTCGGCATGTGGTTGTGGACCATGCCCTCGGCCCGGCGCTGCGGATCGGTCGCGGTGTGGACCGGGCGGCGGGCCCTGGCGGAGTTCGTACGGCTGCCGGAGCATGTCGCGATCATGGACCAGTACCGTCGGCGAGGGACGATCAGGTCGGTGATCCTGGAGTACGAGAGCCTCGACGCGGCGCGGATCCGGCGGGACGCGGAGGCATGGCTGATGTCGGACGATCACCGCCGTGACGTGCGGGAGACGCCACGGCGGATGACCTGATCCCGGCTTCTCAGCTCAGGGGCCGGGATCGGGAGGCGCCTGCGCCACCCGCCGGCCACAAGCCCCCGGCCCGTCGCCGCAGCGGCTCCACCGATCCCAGCGCCCCCACGAGCACGGCCCCGGCCAACGCCACCGCCCACCGGTCGTGCGCCGCCGCCCACCGGTCGTCCTCCACCGGCACGAACAGCGCCCACCGCCCGGGCCAGAACACCATGGCCAGTACCGCCGAGGTCAGCAGGCCGGCCGCGACCCGCGGGCCGGGCCGCGTGACCTCGGTGCAGCGCACCGCGACCGCCGCACCGGCCACCGCCAGGGCGAACGCCGCCCCGGCCTCCAGCGTGATGTCGGCGACCGGCGGGCGTAGGCCCGGCGGCACGAGCAGCAGTGCCGCGGTCCACCAGGCCGCCGTGGCGGGGACGACGAGGGCCACCCGCAGCGCGACGCGGACCGGGCGCGGGGTCGGCACGGTGGCGGTGGTGTGCCGGGCGGGGTCGTCCAGGAGGAACACCAGGCCCATCGCGAAGGCCAGGACCGCGGCCCGCAGCAGGTGCAGGGAGAGGCGTTCGCCCGTCTCGCCGGTGATCCGGGTGAGCGCGGCGAGCAGCAGGCCCGCCGCGCCGGCCGTGCCGACCACGCCCGACGGCAGGGTCCGGCAGGTCATGAAGACCAACTCCCTGTTCAGTCGAGGCACTTGTCGTCCCCCTCGGGTGCCTTCACGCCCAGCAGCCGCGCCGCACGGGCCGCCGTCAGCTTCGGCTCGGTCAGTTCGGCCCAGTGGGACTTGACGCGCGCGGTGACCTCGCCGCGGGGCCGGTCCAGCAGCTCGCGCAGGACCTCCGTCTGGGCGGCCGTCATGTACATACCGTCCGTCGGCTGGAGCACCAAGGCCGAGCCGGTCACACTGTCGTCGAGGCGGACGCGGCGCAGCGCCGCCACCGGGTCGGACTCCCAGCCCAGGGCCAGCCACATGACGGTGACCATGCGGCCGTCGCACATCGAGGTGGACGCCTTCTCGTTCCCCGCGACCAGCACGCCGGCCACGGCGGCCGAGAACTCGGGGACGCGGTTCCCGCCCCACCGGGTGCCCACGGTCACCTCGTGCGGCCGCTCCAGGGGCGTCAGCGCGCTATCGCCGGAGAGGCCGTAACGGGCCTCGATCCGCTGCCGTACGACGACATCCTGCTCGTGCGCGCTGCCACCGGCGAGGGACCGCACCCGGTCCACGACCCCGGCCCAGTCCGCGACCCGGGGTTCCCACTCGGGGAACGCGCAGTACGTCGACCCGTCCCGCCGGACACAGGTCTGCACCTGCTCCGGGTGCGCGGTGGCCCGCTCCCGGGCGCGGACCAGCTCGGGTGAGTCGCCACCGGCCTGGGCGACTCCGCCCACCAGGGTCATGGCCACCGCACCGGCGACCCCGGCCATCACCACCGGCTTTCGGCCACCGGTGACCAGCACCGCCACCAGGCCCGCGCACAGCGCCAGCCCGGCCAGATACAGCGCGTGCCAGGCGGCGGGCCTGCCCAGCAGGTCGGACGGCAGCGTGCCGGCGGTCGGCTCGACGACCACCGGCATGAGCCACCGGGTCACGCCGTCGCCCGGGCCGCCCGTGAAGAAGAGGAACACGAACAGGAAGAACACGACCGTCAGCGGGGCGGCGATCGGCGACCTCACCAGCCCGGCCATGAGCAGTCCGACGAGCCCGGACAGCAATACGATCAGCGGCCCCACGAGCAGTTCGGCCACCGAACCGTGCCCGATCGCCCCGGGCCTGAGCGCCTCCCGGCCGAACTCCGCGGCCACGCACACGGCGGTGAGCAGGGCCGCGGCCACGGCCGACAGCGCATGGGCGACCGTACGTCGCCACGGCAGGAGGACCAGCACCGAGAAGTGATGCTCCGTCCCGTGCCGCCGGGAGCGCAGCGCGGCGTGGTTGACGGACAGCAGGACCGCGAGGCCGACCAGCATCGGCGCGCTCTGGGTGGCGCGGTCGACGTCCTGGAGGGCCGGGTAGCCGTCCCAGTCCTTCCCGCCGCGCCACACGGTCCAGCCGATGTACACGACGAAGGCGATGACCACCGGCAGCCTCGTCAGCAGCCGGCGCGTCTCGAACAGGGCCAGGGCCGCCACGGCCGCTCCCGAGGACCCGGGCCGTACATCGGGCACGACCGGCTTCTCCACGACCGCGGTCATGCCGCCACCTCCACGGCGTCGCCGTCGAGGGTGAGCAGGTAGCCGTCCTCCAGCGTGGGTTCGAGCAGCTCGGCGCCGTCCGGCGGATCCCCCACGTTCCGGAAGGATCCGGTCCCCGTGCGCCACCCGGCCTTGGCGCCCGGATCGCGCTCCGTGCTGCTCCACACCCGCCCGGCGGCCCGGGCCGTCAGCTCGGCCGGAGTGCCCTCGAACCGCACCCGGCCCCCGGCCATGACCAGCACCCGGTGACAGAGCATCGCCACGTCCTCGGTCTGGTGGGTGGACAGCAGCACCGTGCGCCCCTCCCCGGCGCCCGCGATCAGCTCCCGGAACCGCATGCGCTGTTCGGGGTCCAGCCCGACGGTGGGCTCGTCCAGCACCAGGAAGCCGGGATCACCGACCAGGGCGGCCCCCAGGGCGACCCGCTGCCGCATGCCGCCGGACAGCTTGCGGATCCGCTTGCCCCGTACGTCGGCGAGCCCCACCTCGTCGAGCACCCGCCGCACCTCGCGGTGCCGGGCGGCCCGGTCGGTCATCTCCTTGAGGATCGCCACGTAGTCGACGAACTCGAAGGCGGTGAAGTCGGGGTGGAACCCCGGCGTCTGCGGCAGATAGCCCAGCCGGCGCCTTACCTCCTGCCGGCCCCGCGCGGTGCCCGGGTCGTGCCCGAGCACGGTGAAGGCGCCCCGGTCGGCGGGCAGGGCCGTGGCCAGGACCCGCAGCAGCGTGGTCTTGCCGGCGCCGTTGGGCCCGAGCAGCCCGGTGACGCCGCCGGTCAGCCGCAGCGACACGTCGTCGAGGGCCCGGGTGCCGCCGTAGTGGAGGCTGAGCCCGGAGGCGGACACGGTCGGAGTCATACGGCACGTCCCTGGAAGAGGTCGAAGCGGTCACGGAAGAGGAAGAGCAGCCCGGCGGCGAGCGTGGCGACCAGCGCCGCCACGCCCTGCCCGGCGACGGTGAACGGCGCGAGCGGCACCCCGGGGTCCCCCCGCAGGGCTTCGGCCAGCGCCAGCAGCCCGATCCACGCCCCGCCGGCCAGCGAGGGCGCGAGCACCGGGCCCAGCCGGGGCGTCAGCGCCAGCCCGGTCGCGGTGAGCGCGAGCGCGGGCAGCAGCCAGGCCAGCGCCCGCAGCCCGTACGCGGGCAGCGCGAGCGTCGCGAGCCCGTTCAGCCCCAGCACCACGCCCAGCACGGCCACCGTCCGGATCATCAGCAGCCGGAACCCGTGCATCGGCGCGACGACGGCCATCTCGTACGTCGGATCCAGCGCGGGCCCGTACGACAGCGCCACCCCCGCCAGCGGCAGCAGCGGCGCGAGAGCGAGGAACAGCGTGGGGAACTCGCCGCTGTGCGCGACGTGCCCCGCCCCGACGCTCAGCAGCAGCACGACGACGACGGCCCCCAGCCACGACCGCCGCAGCACCGGCGCCGCCGCCAGCAGCCGCGCGGTGTGCCCGGCCACCCCGGCCCGGACCAGCAGCGACTCCAGGAGCCCCACCCGGGGCGCGTCGAGTTCGGCGTCGAGCCGCTCCCACCCCGCGTCGAGCGCGACCGGGTCACTCACCTCGGCGAGCACGCCCCGGCACGCGGCACAGGCGCCCAGGTGCGCGTCGGCGGACCACAGAGCCGGTGCCGCCAGCTCGCCGCGCGCGTAGGCGCGCAGATCCTCTTCAGGCACGTGCCAGCTCATGCCAACGCCTCCCGCAACTGCTTGCGGGCCCGCATGGCCCGCGTCTTGACCGTCCCCGGCGGAATCCCCAGCAGCACGGCCGCCTCCCGGGTCGACAGCCCGTCGATGACGGTCGCCTGCAACACCGCCCGCAGCTCCGGCGACAGCCGGACCAGTGCGCCCGCGAGGTCCCCGTGCTCCACCCCCGCGAGCACGCGCTCCTCCGCCGACACCTCGTCCCGGTGCCTGAGCCGCGCCAGCGCCTGCCGCAGCCGCCCCCGGGCCCCGTCACCGCGCAGCGCGTCCACCATCCGCCGCGACCCGATGCGCCACAGCCACCCGGCCACATCGCCCTCCTCCCGGTAGCGGGCCTTGCCCCGCCACACCGCGAGGAACGTCTCCTGTACGACGTCGTCGACGATCCCCAGGTCGGCGCACCGGCCCCGCAGCCGGGCACGGAGCCACGGCGCGTACCGCCGGTACAGCTCCTCGAAGGCCCGCCGGTCGGCGTCCGCGGCAACGGCCCGCAGCAGCTCCCCGTCGCTTCTCGTTTCGCTCACGTCTCCTCATCGGACCGCCCGGCTCGAACGGTTCACGAAACCACGCCCGACTTTCCGCGCCGCTCACCGCGTCCACAGCCTGTGGACGGGCCGCGCACGGCGCGACCGCCCTCTCCGAGACCCCCGCGAGCCGCCCCGCGCTATCCCACACGTCATGTCTCCGTAACCATCGATTCAGACGAGCTTGCGAGGCTCGGCCAATGACTCCCGCCGTGCCAGAGCCTTCACCGCCCCCAGAGGGGCCTGGGGGGAACGGGACCACTCATGTGACGCCCCCGCTCCCTCCCGCGCTTTCCGACGCGCCCGTGATGCTCGCGGCGCGGAAGAATGGGGCCATGAGCCAGCCGAACACCCAGGCACAGGTCCAGCACGCGCAGCCCTCCGTGGGCTCCATCGCAGCCCACCGGCCGCACACCATCGCGGCGGCCGTCTCCGACCTCGAACCCGACATCGACGCCGACCTCGACGCGTACGAGGAGTCGCAGGTCGACGGCGTCCAGCTGCCACAGGGGCGTTTCCTCGACCGGGAGCGCAGCTGGCTCGCGTTCAACGAGCGCGTTCTCGAACTCGCCGAGGACCCGAACACGCCCCTGCTGGAGCGGGCCAACTTCCTCGCGATCTTCGCCAGCAACCTGGACGAGTTCTTCATGGTCCGGGTGGCCGGCCTGAAGCGCCGCATCGCCACCGGCGTGGCCACCCGCTCCGCCTCCGGCCTCCAGCCCCGTGAGGTGCTGGAGATGATCTGGGCCCGCTCCCGCGAGCTCATGGCCCGGCACGCCGCCTGCTACCACGAGGACGTCGCCCCCGCACTCGCGGAGGAGGGCATCCACCTGGTCCGCTGGAGCGAGCTGCAGGAGAAGGAGCAGGCCCGCCTGTTCACCCTGTTCCGGCACCAGATCTTCCCCGTGCTGACCCCGCTGGCGGTCGACCCGGCGCACCCCTTCCCGTACATCTCCGGCCTGTCCCTGAACCTGGCCGTCGTCGTACGGAACCCGGTCACGGGCCACAAGCACTTCGCCCGCGTCAAGGTGCCGCCGCTGCTGTCCCGCTTCCTGGAGAGCTCCCCGGGCCGCTACGTCCCCATCGAGGACGTCATCGCCGCCCACCTGGAGGAGCTGTTCCCGGGCATGGAGGTGCTGGAGCACCACGCCTTCCGCCTCACCAGGAACGAGGACCTGGAGGTCGAGGAGGACGACGCGGAGAACCTGCTCCAGGCCCTGGAGAAGGAGCTGATGCGGCGCCGCTTCGGGCCGCCGGTGCGCCTGGAGGTCGAGGAGTCCATCGACCGCGAGGTCCTGGACCTGCTGGTGCGCGAGCTGAAGATCAGCGAGGCCGAGGTGTACCCGCTGCCGGGCCCGCTGGACCTCACGGGCCTGTTCCGGATCGCCTCCCTGGACCGGCCCGAGCTGAAGTACCGCAAGTTCGTCGCCGGCACCCACCGCGACCTCGCCGAGGTCGAGTCGGCCTCCGCGCCGGACATCTTCGCCGCCCTGCGCGAGCGGGACGTCCTGCTGCACCACCCGTACGACTCGTTCTCCACCTCCGTCCAGGCCTTCCTGGAGCAGGCGGCCGGCGACCCGGACGTCCTCGCGATCAAGCAGACCCTGTACCGGACCTCGGGCGACTCCCCCATAGTCGACGCCCTCATCGAGGCCGCCGAGACCGGCAAGCAGGTCCTGGTCCTGGTCGAGATCAAGGCCCGCTTCGACGAGCACGCCAACATCAAGTGGGCGCGCAAGCTGGAGGAGGCCGGCTGCCACGTGGTCTACGGCCTGGTCGGCCTGAAGACCCACTGCAAGCTGTCGCTGGTGGTCCGCCAGGAGGGCGAGACGCTCCGCCGCTACAGCCACGTCGGCACCGGCAACTACCACCCGAAGACCGCCCGCCTCTACGAGGACCTCGGCCTGCTCACGGCCGACCCGCAGGTCGGCGCGGACCTCTCGGACCTCTTCAACCGCCTCTCCGGCTACTCCCGCCGCGAGACCTACCGCCGTCTCCTGGTCGCCCCCAAGTCGCTGCGCGACGGCCTGGTCTCCCGGATCACCAAGGAGATCCAGCACCACCGTGCGGGGCGGCCCGCGTACGTCCGTATCAAGGTCAACTCGATGGTCGACGAGGCCGTCATCGACGCCTGCTACCGCGCGGCCCAGGCGGGCGTGCCGGTGGACGTGTGGGTGCGCGGCATCTGCGCGCTGCGCCCGGGCGTGACGGGCCTGTCGGAGAACATCCGGGTCCGCTCCATCCTCGGCCGCTTCCTGGAGCACTCGCGCGTGTTCGCCTTCGGCAACGGCGGCGAGCCCGAGGTGTGGTTCGGCAGCGCCGACATGATGCACCGCAACCTCGACCGCCGGATAGAGGCCCTGGTCCGGGTCACCGACCCGGCCCACCGGGCGGCCCTGAGCCGGCTGCTGGAGACCGGCATGTCCGACGCCACCGCCTCCTGGCACCTCGGCCCGGACGGCGACTGGACCCGGCATGCGACCGACGCGGACGGCCAACCCCTGCGCAACGTCCAGGAGATGCTCATAGACGCCCGGAGGCGCCGGCGTGGCACAGCAACACCTTGACCCGACGGACCCCCTGGCCGGGCCCGCCCCCAGCGGGGACACCCTCGCGGGTTACCTGAGGGCCCAGGCCACGGAGTTCCTCCGCGCGCTGCGCCTGCACCGGGAGACCGGATCCGGGGCGAACGGCGCGGAGGGGTCCGTCGAGGCGGCCCGCGCGCTGCGCCGCTCGGCCCGCCGCATCAGCGCCAGCCTGCACACGTTCCAGTCCCTCCTCGACACGGACTGGTGCGAGGGCATGCGCCCCGAACTGGCCTGGGTCTCGGGCACCCTGGCCATGGAACACGCGTACACGGCTCGCTTGGAACGCCTGCTGAGCGCCTTGCACCGCTTGTCGGGTTCCACGGCGTTGCCTGCTCAGGTGGATGCTGAAGTCGCCCCGGCTGCGGGCAGTCGTGCCGCTGGGGCGGCGCCCGTCCCAACGAGAGCGGCACCCCGCGACGCCGGGCTGCGCAACCCCCCGGCCTCAGCACAAGAACGCGGCAACCTGACAGTGGGAGCAGCAAAGGCAGGCGCCCTACTCGACCGCCAGCTGACCCTCGCCCGCACCCGAGCCCACTCCACCGCCCTCCAAGCCCTCGGCTCCAGCCGCTTCCACGCCATCGCGGACAAGGTCGCCGTCCTGGCCAGCGAGGTCCCCCTCACCCCCGCCGCGGCCACCGCGGACCTCCGCCCCCTGGCCACCGCCGCGAAGGACCGCCTCGCCGACGCCGTAACCGCCCTCCCCCTGGTCACCGCGGGCAACCCGTACAACGCCGCCGCCCTCATCCACGGCCTGTCCCCGGACACGGTCCCGCACCCGCAGGACGCCCCCTGGCACCAGGTCCGCCTGCTCCTGCGCCTGCACCGCTACGCCCGCGAAGCCGTCAGCGGCCCCAAGGCCAACGCCGTCGTCGACCTGCGTCTGCTCTCCGCCGGCCAGGCCCTGAACCGCCACCGCGACGCGTCGGAGGCGGCGGCAGCGGCGGCCCAGGCGGCCCGTACCCCCCGGATCGCCCCGGCCACGGCCTACGCCCTCGGCGTGCTCCACGCCGACCAGCGGCACGAGGTGGAGGCGGCACGCTTCGCGTTCCAGCAGGCCTGGCAGAAGGAGGCGGTGAGCACCCGGTGAGTTCGAGTTCCGGCTCCCCGGAGGACACCACCGTGCAGGCGGCCGGCTGCGTCCTGTGGCGCCGCTCCCCCGTGACCGGCGGGCTGGAGCTCTGCCTGGTGCACCGGCCGAAGTACGACGACTGGTCCTGGCCGAAGGGCAAGCTGAAGCGGGACGAGGAGCCGCTCGCCGGCGCCCTGCGCGAGGTGGCGGAGGAGACGGGCTGCCGGGCCGAGCCGGGCGCCGAGCTGCCCACCCAGCGGTATCTGGCGAACGGCCGCCCCAAGCAGGTCCGCTACTGGGCGGCCGAGGCGATGTCCTGCGCGTTCGCCCCGACGGACGAAGTGGACAGGGTGGTGTGGCTGACACCTGTCGCCGCCCGCGCCCGCCTCACCCAGCCCCACGACCGCCCTCTGGTCGACGCGCTGCTCGCCGTGGTGAACCGGCCAGAACCGGCCACAACCGGCCAGGAGAGCGGACGGAACCAGCCGGAACCGGACTGACTCCTTCAACTTCGGAAAGCGGAACGCTCACGTGCTCTCCCCGTAAGCATTCCGTGACCTAACCACACCGTCGGCAGGGGTTCACCCGTCGTTCATGTCTGGCCATCGGCGCCTTCATCTGATCTGCCTAATTTCGGCCGTACCAGATGCGAGCCGCGCCTGCCGTGCGCGGCCTCGTCCCGCGACACCCAGACATCGCACGCCGCCGATCAGGACGGCGGCTCCTGGAAGGAACTCAAGTGAAGCTTCAGCGCATGAACCGGCGGGCCCTCGCTCTCGGTGCTCTCGCCGTCTCCGGCGCCCTGGCCCTCACGGCGTGCGGCTCCGACGAGACCGGCAACCCGGACGGAGGCTCCTCCAACGCCGCCGCGCCGAGCAACATCAAGTGTGACGACGCCTCGGGCCAGGTACTCTCCGACGGCTCCTCCGCGCAGAAGAACGCGGTCGACGCGTGGGTCAAGCAGTTCTCGGCGGCCTGCAAGGTGGAGATCAACTACAAGGCCGGCGGTTCCGGCGCGGGTGTCACCGCGTTCACGCAGGGCCAGGTCCCCTGGGCCGGTTCGGACTCGGCGCTGAAGCCCGACGAGGTCGCCGCCTCCAAGAAGATCTGCTCCGGCGGCCAGGGCATCGACCTGCCGATGGTCGGCGGCCCGATCGCCGTCGGCTACAACGTCCCGGGCGTCGACAAGCTCGTCCTGGACTCGGCGACGATCGCCAAGATCTTCGACAGCAAGATCACCAAGTGGAACGACCCGGCGATCGCGAAGCTGAACCCCGACGCGAAGCTGCCCAACCTCAAGATCCAGGCGTTCCACCGCTCGGACGAGTCCGGCACCACGGACAACTTCACCAAGTACCTGATCGCCACCGCCAAGAAGGACTTCCCCTACGAGGGCGGCAAGGCCTGGCAGGCCAAGGGCGGCCAGTCCGCTCCGCAGTCCTCCGGGGTCGCCGCGCAGGTCAAGCAGACCGCCGGCGCGATCGGCTACTTCGAGCTGTCGTACGCCAAGGACGGAATCAAGACCGTCGCCATCGACACGGGCGCCGCCGAGCCGGTCGAGGCGACCGTCGAAAACGCCACCAAGGCGATCGCGGAGGCCAAGGTCGTCGGCACCGGCAAGGACCTCGCGCTGAAGCTGAACTACGGGACCAAGGCCGACGGCGCCTACCCGATGGTCCTGGTGACGTACGAGATCGTCTGCGACAAGGGCAACAAGGCCGACACTCTGCCCGCGGTCAAGGCGTTCCTGCGCTACGCGGCCTCGGAGGACGGCCAGAAGATCCTCGCCGAGAACGACTACGCGCCCATGCCCGAAGAGATCATCACCAAGGTTCGCACGACCGTCGAGAGCCTGAGCTGACCTGAGTGCGGTCCGGTCCCCCCGGCGGGGCCGGACCGCACCGTCCGGTGCACCGCCGCCAAGGGCCGCACAGCACGTGCGGTTCCGCAGACCGGAGAACCCGATGGACACAACACAGATAGCTGACGCACCTCCCCCCACGCAGCCGCCCACGGCCGAGCAGAAGCGCGCGGCCCGTGGCGCCACCCGACCCGGAGACCGGATCTTCCTCGGTCTGTCCCGTGGCTCGGGCATTCTGCTGCTGGTGATCATGGCCGCGATCGCCGGCTTCCTCACCTACCGCGCCGTCCTCGCCATCAGCAAGGACGACGGCAACTTCCTGACCACCTTCGAGTGGAACACCGGTGTCAACCCGCCGGTCTTCGGCATCGCGGTCCTGGCCTACGGCACGATCGTCTCCTCGATCATCGCCATGGTCATCGCGGTCCCGGTCTCGGTCGCCATCGCGCTGTTCCTCACGCACTACGCCCCGCGCCGGCTGCGCGGCCCCATCGCCTATGTGATCGACCTGCTGGCCGCCGTGCCGTCCATCGTCTACGGCCTGTGGGGCGCGCTGGTCCTCGTCCCGCACATGAACGGCCTCTTCGGCTGGCTGAACGACTACCTCGGCTGGACCGGCGTCTTCTCCTGGCAGGGCGGCGCCGCACGCTCCATGCTCACCGTGGGCATCCTGCTCGCGATCATGATCCTGCCGATCATCACCAACGTGAGCCGCGAGGTCTTCCGCCAGGTCCCGCAGATGCACGAGGAGGCCGCCCTGGCGCTCGGCGCCACCCGCTGGGAAGTGATCCGCATGGCGGTCATCCCCTTCGGCCGCTCCGGTGTCATCTCGGCCTCGATGCTCGGCCTCGGCCGCGCCCTCGGCGAGACGATGGCCGTCGCCACCGTGCTCTCGCCCGACTTCCTGATCCACACCAGCCTGCTCGACCCGGGCGGCGGCACCTTCGCCCAGAACATCGCCAGCAAGTTCAGCGAGGCCACCGAGTTCGGCCGTGACGCGCTGATCGCCTCCGGTCTGGTCCTGTTCGTCATCACCCTGCTGGTCAACGGCGCGGCCCGCGCGATCATCGCCCGCCGCAAGGAGTACTCGGGGGCCAACGCATGAGCACCACACCCTCCGTCGCCGCCAAGCGCCCCAGCACCCTGCGCGGCGGCCATCTGCCCAAGTGGGCCCCGTGGGCCATCGCCGCCGGATCCGTCGCCCTCGGACTCGGCATCAGCGCCGCCGCCGGCCTGCACAGCAGCATCCAGTGGGCGCTGATCGCCGCGATCCTGTACGTCCTCGGTACGTACGTCATCGCGGCCCGGGTCGAGAACCGCCGCCAGGCCAAGGACCGCGTGGTCACCTCGCTGGTGTGGGTCGCGTTCCTGCTCGCCGTGGTGCCGCTGGCCTCGCTGGTGTGGTCGACCGTCAAGCGCGGTGTGAAGGTCTTCGACCTCTACTTCCTGACCCACTCCATGGGCGTGGTCGCCGACTCGGAGACGGGCGGCGGCATCTACCACGCCATTCTCGGCACGCTGGAGCAGGTCGGCCTCGCCACGCTGATCGCCGCTCCGGTCGGCGTGCTCACCGCGATCTACCTGGTGGAGTACGGGCGCGGCAACCTCGCTCGGGCCGTCACCTTCTTCGTCGACGTCATGACCGGCATCCCGTCGATCGTCGCCGGCCTGTTCATCCTCAGCCTCATGCTGATGTTCGAGTTGGAGCCCTTCGGCTTCGCCGGGTCACTCGCCCTCGCGATCCTGATGATGCCGGTCGTCGTCCGCTCCACGGAGGAGATGCTCAAGCTCGTCCCGAACGAGCTGCGCGAGGCCTCTCTCGCGCTCGGCGTGCCCAAGTGGCGCACGATCCTGAAGGTGGTCCTGCCGACCTCGCTCGGCGGCATCACCACCGGCATCATGCTGTCCATCGCCCGCATCGCCGGTGAGACCGCGCCCGTGCTGCTGCTGGTGTTCGGCAGTAAGTTCATCAACGCCAACCCCTTCGAGGGCGCGCAGGCGTCGCTGCCGCTGTACATCTACCAGCAGTACGGATCGGGCGAGGTCACGGCGTACGACCGCGCCTGGGCGGCGTCGCTCACCCTGATCGCCTTCGTGATGATCCTGAACCTGGTGGCCCGCGGGATCGCCCGCTGGAAGGCCCCGAAGACCGGTCGCTGACTGCGGCCACAGCGACTGATCTGACTGTCTGGAAGTGAAGTAATCATGGCCAAGCGAATCGACGTAAGCGGACTGACCGCCTACTACGGCTCCCACAAGGCGATCGAGGACATCTCGATGACCGTCGAGCCCCGTTCGGTGACGGCGTTCATCGGCCCGTCCGGATGCGGCAAGTCGACGTTCCTGCGCACGCTGAACCGTATGCACGAGGTGACGTCCGGCGGCCGGGTCGAGGGCAAGGTGCTCCTCGACGACGAGGACCTCTACGGCACGGGCATCGACCCGGTGTCCGTGCGCCGCGAGGTCGGCATGGTGTTCCAGCGGCCCAACCCCTTCCCCACGATGTCGATCTTCGACAACGTGGCGGCGGGGCTGCGGCTCAACGGCAACTACAAGAAGAGCGAGCTCTCCGACATCGTCGAGCGCTCCCTCAAGGGCGCGAACCTCTGGAACGAGGTCAAGGACCGCCTGAACAAGCCCGGCTCGGGCCTGTCCGGCGGCCAGCAGCAGCGCCTGTGCATCGCCCGCGCCATCGCGGTGGAGCCGAACGTCCTCCTCATGGACGAGCCCTGCTCGGCCCTGGACCCGATCTCCACCCTCGCCATCGAGGACCTGATCGGCGAGCTGAAGGAACGCTTCACGATCGTCATCGTGACGCACAACATGCAGCAGGCGGCGCGCGTCTCCGACCGCACGGCCTTCTTCAACCTCGCGGCGGTCGGCCAGCCCGGCAAGCTCATCGAGATCGACGACACGGAGCGCATCTTCTCCAACCCGTCGGTCCAGGCCACGGAGGACTACATCTCCGGCCGCTTCGGCTGAGCCACACCTCGCCGAGACCCCTCGCGGTGCTGCATGGCGGTGCCACCGCGAGGCCGAAAAGGGCCCGCCCCTCTCCCAGGGGCGGGCCCGTTCGCGTACTCACTCGGCTGCGCCGAGCAGCACCTACAGGAACGCCAGATTCACGACCCAGAACGACACCGCAGCCACCAACGCAGCGGCCGGCATCGTGATGAACCACCCCAGGATGATGTTCTTGGCGACCCCCCAGCGCACGGCATTCACGCGCTTGGTCGCCCCGACACCCATGATCGCCGAGGTGATGACGTGCGTCGTCGAAATCGGCGCCTTGAACAGGAACGCCGTGGCGAACATGATCGACGCCCCCGTCGTCTCCGCCGCGAACCCCTGCGGCGGATCCAGCTCGATGATCTTCCGCCCCAGCGTCCGCATGATCCGCCACCCGCCGGCATACGTCCCCAGCGACAGCATCACCGCACAGGCGATCTTCACCCACACCGGAATCGGATCGCCGTAGTCCTCGACATCCGCGATGACGAGCGCCATCACCACGATGCCCATCGTCTTCTGCGCGTCCTGGAGACCGTGCCCGAGCGCCATCCCGGCCGCCGAGACGGTCTGCGCGATGCGGAACCCGCGCTTGGCCTTGTGCGGGTTCGCCTTCCGGAACATCCACATGATCGCGGTCATCACGAGATAGCCGGCCAGGAGACCGACCACCGGGGAGATGAACATGGGGATGACGACCTTCTCGAGCACCCCGCTCCAGTAGACCGTCGTCCCGCCGGCCAGCGCGGCACCGACCATCCCGCCGAACAGCGCGTGCGAGGAGGAAGAGGGCAACCCGAAGTACCAGGTGATGAGGTTCCAGACGATCGCACCCACCAGCGCGGCGAAGAGGATCCCCATCCCCTTCGACCCCACCGGCGTCTGGATCAGCCCTTCGCTGACCGTCTTGGCGACCCCGGAGCCCATGAACGCACCGGCGAGGTTCATCACCGCGGCCATGGCCAGCGCGGCCCTCGGCGTCAGCGCCCGCGTCGACACGGACGTGGCGATCGCGTTCGCCGAGTCGTGGAAACCGTTGGTGTACGTGAAGAACAGCGCGACCCCGATGGTCACGACCAGAGCAAAGGTGTCCATGAAGGGCTCAGGACTCCTTGACGGCGATGGTCTCCACCGTGTTCGCCACGTGCTCGAACGCGTCCGCCGCTTCCTCCAGCACGTCCACGATCTGCTTCAGCTTGAGCACCTCGATGGCGTCGTACTTGCCGTTGAAGAGGTGCGCGAGCAGCTTGCGGTGGATCTGGTCGGCCTGGTTCTCCAGCCGGTTGACCTCGATCCAGTACTCGGTGAGGTTCTCCATCGTCCGCAGGTGCGGCATCGCTTCGGCCGTCAGTTCGGCAGCGCGCGCCAGCACCTCGATCTGCTGCTCGACGCCCTTGGGCAGTTCCTCGACGTTGTAGAGGACGACCAGGTCGACGGCCTCCTCCATGAAGTCCATGATGTCGTCGAGGGACGACGCGAGGGAGTAGATGTCCTCGCGGTCGAACGGCGTGATGAACGAGGAGTTCAGCTGGTGGAAGATCGCGTGCGTGGCGTCGTCACCTGCGTGTTCCGCTGCCCGCATACGCTCTGCGATCTCGGCCCGGGCGGAAGCGTCCGCCCCGAGCAGTTCCATCAGGAGTTTCGAGCCCGTGACGATGTTGTCCGCGGATGCGGCGAACATGTCGTAGAAGCTCGTCTCCCTGGGGGTCAGACGAAAGCGCACGTGGGGTCCTCGGCTTGCTTCGGTTTCGGTCAGGCTGATGCTAGGCGCATCATTCGGCCACGGCTATCGGGCCGCCCACCAGTGTCGCCCATCAGGCACAGTGATGAGCACGGGGGCGGTCCAAGGCCCGTATACCCCGCAAAGTTCGGTACCATATACCCACTAGGGGTATATGTCGGCGCACAGCCCACCAGGAGGACGCGATGACTGACGTGACCGACGTTACGGATGCCGGGGATGTCACGGATGTCACCGCCGGGGCGGACATCGTGACCGACCACGACCAGGGCGTGCACGGGTACCACAAGCAGAAGGACGAACACCTCAAGCGCCTGCGCCGGATCGAGGGCCAGATCCGCGGCCTCCAGCGCATGGTCGACGAGGACGTCTACTGCATCGACATACTCACGCAGGTCTCCGCCTCCACCAAGGCGCTCCAGTCCTTCGCCCTCCAGCTGCTGGAGGAGCATCTGCGGCACTGCGTCGCCGACGCGGCCCTCAAGGGCGGTGACGAGATCGACGCGAAGGTCAAGGAGGCGACCCAGGCGATCGCCCGTATGCTGCGGACCTGACCCGGGCCTGCCGCTGTTCAGCGCCTGGAGGCGTCCCGCTCCTCGGCCACTTTCAGCACCGCGTCGATGCTCTCCAGGCTGAGCCGCTCCTCGTGGGCGGCCGAGGCCGCGATGATCAGCTCTCCGCACAGCTCGATCTCGGCGAGGGCCACGTGGTCCTGAACTGCCGTACCGCCGACCGGAGCCACGTGCATCACCTCATCTCTGCCGTTCCCGACTTCCTAGAGTAGGGAGCGGCCTACACACCGCGCATGGCACGGACGGGCTAGTTCGCGCCGGTCACTCCTCGGCGATCTTGCCCGCGTAGATGTCGTCGGTGTCCGGCAGCCGTACGCGCACCGAGGCCCCGAAATCGTAGAGCAACGTGGTCGAGGCGACGGCCACGGGGCTCTTCTGCCCGCCCACGAAACTGAACCGGTGCCGGACCTTGCGGATGCGCCCCTCGTCGTCGAGGTAGACGTCGAACGGCACTTCGGCCGTGGCGAACCCTTTCGCCGCCGCGCTCAGGGACTCCTTGTTGCCGTCGGAGGCCTGCTTCGCGGCAGCGCCGAGATCCGCCGTGCCCCGGTAGTGCCGCACCCTGGTGCCCGCGACCTCGGTCCGGCCCACGAACGTCGCCGACCGCGTCCCCCGCAGCACCTCGGCCGCCGCGAACGGATCGGTGGCCCCGCCGGTCACGAGATTCCCGTCGGACAGGGTCCGCGTGTCCACCCGCACCCACTTGTCCGCGGGCACACCGGCGCCCCGGTTCTTCATGAAGAGCGCTCCCGGCGCGAGCAGTTCGGTGATGGGCCGGCGCTCGGTGGCCCCCGCGGGGTCCTGCGGCAGCAGCACCTTCAGCTGCCCCATCCGCTTCCGGTAGTCGTAGACCCCCGCGCCCCGGATGGTCACCCGCGTCCCGCCGGCGGCCATCTCCATCGACGTACGGGCCTTCGAACTCCCGGCCTCCACCAGCTGGTCCGCGGCCCGGTGCAGCACGACGACCGCGTCCCCGCCCCGGGCGTCGCCGGCCACCGCGTCACCGCCCGCGCACCCGCCGGCCCCCAGCGCCACCCCGGCCACGAGGCCGGCCGCGACGACCGCCGCACCCGTCCGCCTGTGCCGCCGTTCCCGCTGCCGCCCAGTCATCGCCTGCCTACCCCCAGCCGGTACGTCCGTCACGGGCCCCCTTGTTGTTCCGGTTAACGACCGGTATGTGACCCCGTCACGCGAGCCCGCGGGACTCGGCATACGAACCCTTTACCCGCGCTGGGTAACGTGGTCGCCGTGGCGCAGCAGGACGGGCTGGAACCTCCCCCCAACCTCCCGGAACACCGCACGACGACACAGGACAAGGGCCGCTTCTGCATGGCCCACTGCACCTGCGGCTGGCACGGCCCGGCCAGAAGGGCGAGAAGCCAGGCACGCACGGACGCGGAGAACCACCGGGCCGGCTGACACGGCCGTGCCACCGGGGCGCTGGGATCCGCATGGAACCCCCACCCCCACCACCCCGTCTCCCAGGACGGAACCACCGGGAGGCCCCATGGAACGGCGCACATTCCTCGCAGTCGGCACGGCGGGCATCGCCACGGCCGCAACCCCCCTCACCGCCGCCTGCACGACATCGGACACCCGCTCCAGGACCACGGCCACCGCCAGGACCGCCACCACCACGAAAACCACCGCCGCCAACTGGTCCGCCCTCGCGCGCGACCTCGACGGGCCCCTCATCCGCCCGGGCGACAGCGCCTGGAAGACGGCCCGGCAGCTCTACAACACCCGCTTCGACACCCTCAAGCCCGCCGCGGTCGCGTACGTGTCCCACCCGGACGACATCCGCACCGCCCTGGCCTACGCCCGCCGCCACGCCCTGCGCGTGGCGATCCGCAACGGCGGCCACTCCTACGCCGGCTGGTCCTCCGGCGACGGCCGCCTGATCATCGACGTCTCGAAGCTCAACCGCGTCCGGGCCTCCGGCAACACGGCAGTGGTCGGCGCCGGCGCCAAACTCATCGACGTCTACCGCGCGCTGGCCGCGAAGGGCGTCACGATCCCCGCCGGCTCCTGCCCCACCGTAGGCGTCTCCGGCCTCACCCTCGGCGGCGGACACGGAGTGGTCTCCCGCGCCTACGGCCTGACCTGCGACAGCCTCACCCGGGCCACCCTGATCACCGCGGACGGCAAGCAGCTCACCGCCGGCGCCCGCGAGCACAAGGACCTCTTCTGGGCCCTGCGCGGCGCGGGCAACGGCAACTTCGGCGTCGTGACGGAACTCCACTTCAAGACCCACCCGGCCCCGCAGGGCGTCTCGGCGTACCTGTCCTGGCCGGCGTCGAAGGCGGCCGCGGTGGTGAAGGCCTGGCAGGAGTGGGGCCCCTCGCAGCCCGACGAGATCTGGTCGTCCCTCCACCTGGCGAACGCCGCCGGCGGCAACCCGACCGTCTCCGTCGCGGCCTTCTCCCTCGGCACCTACGGCGAGCTCCAGAACGCGGTCGACCGCCTCGCCGACCGCGTCGGCGCCTCGGCGAGCAGCGTCTCCCTGCGGCGCCGCTCGTACGAGGAGTCGATGGAGGTGTACGCCGGCTGCTCCTCGTTCCCGACGGACGCCCAGTGCCATCTGCCCGGCTCGACCCCGGGCCGTTCCCCGAAGGGCGCGCTGGGCCGCGAGACGTACGCCGCGGCGTCCGACTTCTTCGACCGCTCCCTCTCCGCGGCCGGCATCCGCACGCTGCTGTCCCAGATCAGGTCGGTACGCGGCGGCACGGGCAGCATCGCCCTCACGGCCCTCGGCGGAGCGGTGAACCGCGTCTCCCCGACGTCCACGGCCTTCGTCCACCGCCGTTCGCGCATGCTGGCCCAGTACATCGCCGCCTGGCGCCCGGGCACGACGGGCGCCACGGCCCGCGACTGGCTGGCCTCCGCCCACAAGTCCATGCGCCCGTACGCCTCAGGCGCGGCCTACCAGAACTACACGGACCCGACCCTCACCAACTGGCGCAAGGCGTACTACGGCGACGCGGCCCCTCGCCTGACGAAGCTGAAGAACGAATACGACCCGAACCGCTTCTTCACGTACCCGCAAGCGCTGTGAGCCCAGCCGCAGGCGCTCGTCCCGCCCAGCCGCAGGCGCTCGTCCCGCTCAGCTGCGGGCAGTCGTGCCGCTGGGGCGGCACGGGCGGGCGCAGCGGCACCCCGCTACGCCGGGCTGCGCAACGCCCCGCCCTCAGCACCAACGCCGAGAACTAGGCAGCAAGGTCCCGCTCGGACGCCCCGGCCCCGGCCCGCTCACTCCGCGCCCCGGGAACCACCGCATCGGCCCCGTCCCCAGCACCCCCGCGCCCCCGAGCCCGCACAAGCCACCCCACCCGAGGCGACCGCTCAACCGCCCGCGTAACAGGCGTCAGCAGCGCCATGGCCAGCGGCGACAGCAGCAACGCCACAGCCGTCCCCAGCGCGAACCCACCCACGACATCCGTCGGGTAGTGCACACCCATGTAGACGCGAATGAACCCGCCGAACACGGCCAGCACCAACGCGACCAGCCCGAACTTCCGGTTCGCCACGAACAGCCCGACCGCCATCGCCATGACGATCGTCGCGTGGTCGCTCACGAACGAGTAGTCGTTCTTGCCGGCGACGAGCACCTCGAGCCCCTGATGGTCGAGGAACGGCCGGGGCCGCTCCACGAAACCCCGTATCGGCACGTTGACCAGCACGGCGATCCCCGCCGCGAGCGGCGCCCAGACCAGCGCCGCGACGGAGGACGCCGCGTCCTCCTCGCCCCGGCGCCGCACGGACCACCAGCACCAGAGCACGAGCAGGACGATGGCGAGCAACAACCCGTACTCGCCGACGAACTCCATGACCCGGTCGAACCACGGCGGCGCGTCCTTGGCCAGGCCATTGATGTCGTAAAGCAGGTCGACGTCGGGGTTCGACCCGGATTCGGCGAGTCCAGCCATGATGCTGCGGCCCCTTCGTCGTCTCTCCCGGCGCACCTGAGTGTGCGCCGCTCCTGCCACCCCCGTGGTTGTAGATCCGCTTCCGCTGCACGCGTCCGTGACACGTGCCGACATACGTCTGCTCGGCTACGTCAACAGGAACGCATGGTCCCCGCTGATACGTTCCACACTCCACCGAATGATCACGCAGACGTTATCGAAGAGAGACACGTCTTTGCAGCTCAGGGGGTGGGTTCACACTCGGCTCACACCGTCGTGGGCAGTGCTTTCGCGCCATCTTCGGTGACCCGGGTGGCCCCGAAGTAGTCGGGGGTGTCGATCGGGTCGAACCGGATCACCGCACCCGTTCGCGGCGCGTCGATCATGTACCCACCTCCGACATAAATGCCGACATGCCGGATGGCACGCGAATTGGTGAGGTCGTCCGAGAAGAACACGAGGTCGCCGGGGAGCAGTTCGTCCCGCGCGGGGTGCGGCCCGGCGTTGTACTGGTCGTTGGCGACGCGCGGCAGCTTGATGCCGACGGTCTCGTAGGCGGCCTGGGTCAGTCCCGAGCAGTCGAAGCGTCCGCCCTGCTCAGCGGTGCCCGTGCCGCCCCACAGGTAGGGCGTGCCGAGCTTCTTCTGCGCGTACTCGATGGCGCCCGCGGCCTGCTCGGAGGGATCGACCCGCCCGACGGGCGCCGCGAAGCTCTCCGAGAGCGTCGTGATCCGCTTCACGTAGTTCCGGGTCTCGGTGTACGGCGGCACGCCCCCGTACTTGATCACCGCGTATGCCCCCGCGTTGTACGCGGCCAGCATGTTTTCGGTCAGATTCCCGCCCACCTTCTTCACGTACGACGCGAGTTCGCAGTCGTACGAGGCGGCAGAGGGAATCGCGTCCTTCGGGTCCCACACGTCACGGTCGCCGTCGCCGTCGCCGTCGATGCCGTGCGAGGCCCAGGTGCCGGGGATGAACTGCGCTATCCCCTGCGCGGCGGCGTGACTCTGGGCCTTCGGGTTGAACCCGCTCTCCTGGTAGAGCTGGGCGGCGAGCAGGGCCGGGCTGATGGCGGGGCAGAGGTTGCCCCACTTCTGCACCAGGGCCGAGTACGCGGCGGGCACCGACCCCTTGGCCAGCGCCTTCGCCCCACCGCCGACCCCGTTGACCAGGTTTCCGGCGACGATGTAGACCCCGACGACGAGCAGCATCACGAAGGCCAGGGCGGAGCTGATCGCAACACTCGCCACGATCCATGCCTTACGCACCGTCAACCGCCCCTCGCCGGCCAGGAGTCCGTCGCCTGGTCAGTGTAGAGGCGGCCGCCGTAGGCAGGAATGATCACGGGGAGGAGAGTCGGGGCGGAAAGGGGAACAGCCGACAGCAGGGGGCGGCACGCCGGGGGCAACCGGCGCACGGCCCCGTCACGGGTCGCCCGCCGCCTCCCGGTACAGCCGCTCCGCCTCCCCGCGGAGCACCACGCTGTAGGACACGTCGGGGGTCGTCCCGCCGTCGTCATGGCCGCCGAGGACCCCCACGACCTGCCCGTCCCCGTTCACCCAGGGGCTTCCGCTGGTGCCGCCGGCGAATCCCGGGCAGTCGATGCGCTGCTGGCCGGGACTGTGCGCGGTCGGCTTGTTGGTGCAGCTGACGGGCGTCTCGCGGGAGTCGGGGTACCCGGTGAGGGTCACGGCCGTCGCTCCCGTCGCCGTACCGGTGGTGAACCGGTAACCGCCGACGGCGTCCTCGACTCCCTTCCCGCCCCGCGGCGCGACCACGGCGAACGCCACGTCACTGTCCTCCCGCCGCCCCTCGACCCACCCACGGGGCAGGAACCGCCGCTTCACCTTCCACACCCCGTACGGCGCACGGCCGTTGCGGTACCCGGGCACGAACACGAGCTCCCCGCGCCCGTCCAGGCAGTGCGCCGCGGTGACGACGAGATTCCGGTACGGCGCCCGCACCACGGACGCGGTGCAGAAGTGCGCACCCGCCGGGCGTGCCGCCCGGTCTGCGGGGACGAGCACCCCGACCCGCGCGCTCCCCGCGACCGCCCCCGCGGTGACGGTCACCCCGAAGGGCCCGGCCCCGTCGTCGGCCACCGCGGTGGACGCGGAGGTGAGGGCGGCAAGGACCACGGCAAGGGAGAGGACGCGCTTCATCGGGACCACTGTGTCGGGCGAAGGTGAGAAAAACGTGTGCCGCCGGTCCCAAGCCCCGCTGAAGTCGGGCCCCTTGGGTCAAGCCGCGCCCATCTCCCGGCCATCGGCCCGTCACCGACCGGTAAGCCCGGCACCCGCTTCAGTAAGGCGGAAGTCAGGATTCCGAAACCCGTCTTGTTGTCACGTACTCAACAAGCGATCGTCGTCGCGGGTCGCCGCCCCCGCCGGGAACCGTACCGGCGGATCCCCACCCGCAGGCCTCTGTCCACCACTGCCAGGAGGCTGTACCTTGCGCACGACACCCCACAACTCTCCCGCCGGCCGCCGCAGATGGCGCCGCACAGCCGCCGTCGTCACCGCCACCGCCGCGCTCCTCCTCACCGGCCTCACCACCGCCGCCCACGCCGACACGGCCCCGGCGAGCACCTCCCGGGTCACCTGGACCCGCTCCTGCGCCCTCCCCCGCCACAAGGACGAGATGGCCTGCAACGCCCTGCGCGTCACGGGCGGCCGCACCGCCTTCCAGCAGCAGCACGGCATCTCACCCACGGCCGCCGAGGCCACCTCCCCCTCCGGCTACGGCCCCTCCGACCTCCAGGACGCCTACGGCCTGACCTCCGCCGCCGCGACCAACGGCACCGGCCGGACCGTCGCCATCGTCGACGCCTACGACGATCCCGACGCCGAGTCCGACCTCGCCGCCTACCGCTCGCACTACGGCCTGCCCGCCTGCACCACCGCCGGCGGCTGCTTCAAGAAGGTGAGCCAGACCGGCTCCACCACCGCCCTCCCCACCGCCGACAGCGGCTGGTCCGGCGAGATCTCCCTCGACCTCGACATGGCCAGCGCGATCTGCCCGAACTGCCACATCCTCCTCGTCGAGGCCAAGTCCGCCTCCATGGCCAACCTGGGCACCGCCGTCAACGAGGCCGTCGGCCTGGGCGCCACGTACGTCTCCAACAGCTACGGCGGCGGCGAGTCCTCCTCCGACGCCACGTACGACTCCGCGTACTTCAACCACCCGGGCGTCGCCATCACCGTCAGCGCGGGCGACGCGGGATACGGCGCCGAGTACCCCGCGGCCTCCAAGTACGTCACGGCCGTCGGCGGCACCAGGCTCACCACCTCCTCCACCACCCGCGGCTGGACCGAGAGCGTCTGGCGGACCAGCAGCACCGAAGGCACCGGCTCCGGCTGCTCCGCCTACGACGCCAAGCCCGCCTGGCAGACCGACACCGGCTGCGCCAAGCGCATGATCGCCGACGTCTCCGCCGTCGCCGACCCCGCGACCGGCGTCTCCGTCTACGACACCTACGGCGCCGACGGCCAGGGCTGGGCCACCTACGGCGGCACCAGCGCCTCCGCCCCGATCATCGCGAGCGTCTACGCCCTGGCGGGCACTCCGTCCGGCGGCTCCTACCCGGCGAAGTTCCCCTACGCGAACACCGCCGCCCTGAACGACGTCACCAGCGGCACCAACGGCACGTGCGCCACCAGCTACTTCTGCACCGCCCGAACGGGCTATGACGGCCCGACCGGCTGGGGCACCCCGAACGGAGTCGGCGCCTTCACCGGCTGACCCTGCCCCTCGTGACGGAACGTCACCGGTCGCACGGGCCGCGGCAACCCAGCCGCGGCCCGTTCGCCGCGCCAGGTAGCCTTCACCCGGAGAACACCGGGACGACCCCTCACCCGACCGGCCGTCAGAAACGGCCCGGAAAGGTGACACAGGCCGTAAAAGGGCACAACGACGGAACCGCACAACAGGTTCCGCTCAGGCCTCATTGCCCGGCGTGACCTGCCGTGATACACAGAGTGACCATACGATACTTCGCACACCGTCCGTCGCCTCCCTTAGGGCCCGGCCCGGAACGGTGGCAAGGTATTCGTACGAAACCCGCCAATCAATGACGCCAAGTCGACATCCGACAGCGTCATTGTCGGCGAGAATGAGGCCTGACCTCTGCACGACCGCAGAGGATGCAGAACTACCCAACAGGGGCGGTGACTTACATGCTCTTTGCGGCCGACAAGGGAGACATCAACACGATCATCGGCGGGATCGCTCCGGACTGGGGCCCCTTCGGCAGCCTGGGCAACGAGGCCAAGGTGATGATCGAGGTCGTGATGGCGGTGGCCATCCTGCTCTGCCTCGGCATCGCCATCTGGGGCGCCGCCAAGCAGCGCATCGGTGCCACCGCCCTGCGGGACACCTTCAGCGCGGAGCAGGGCAAGGGCCTCATCATCGCGGGCCTCACGGGAGTCTTCATCATCGGCTCACTCGGCACGCTCTTCACCATCGTGTACGGCATGGCCGTGTAGGCCGGGCCCACCCGCCCCGGCCGGGCACGCCCGGCTCCCCCCCTCCATCCCACCCGCCCGTCGTGCCCACCGGCGAAGGTTGCGTTTCCCTGATGTCGAGTCACCACACCGCGCCCGCGCGGGAACCAGCACGGCTACCGTCGTACGAGGAGCACGAGCAGTACGACGTCGAGGGGGCGTACGCGGCATGAGTCTCGGTGACGAGCACGAGGCCTCCGGCGGCTACGGCGGCACGGGCCAGACCCGCACCCGCCTGCCCGACACCGGAGCCGACCCCTACGGCACCCCCCGCCGCACCCGCTCGTCGCGCAGCCTGGTCACGGTGGTCGGCGTGGTAGTCCTCCTCATCGCAGCCATCGCCTTCGCGAACCGGGGCGACGACGGCCCCTCATCCGCGGGCGGCAGCGCCGACAAGCCGGAGGCGGCGGCGACAGCACCTTCGGGAGAACGGCCGGTGCAGGCGACGGCCGGAGGCGCTCCATCAGGGTTCGCACATGACCAGCAGGGGGTGGAGAGTGCGGCAGCCAACTACGCCGTCGTGCTGGGCTCGGCCGACATGTTCGACAAGGCCAAGCGTGACGCCGTCCTGCGGGCCATCATCAGTCCCTCCCGGGTAGCCGGCTTCGAAGCGAGACTGGACAAGGCCTACACACCGGAGTTCAACAAGAACATCGGCCTGAACGAGGACGGGTCAGCGCCGAACGGCTTCACGTTCGTGTCCCGGACGAGCCCGATCGGCACCAAGGTCACCGAGTACTCCGCCAGCAACGCGACCGTCGAGGTCTGGTGCAGCGGTCTCCTTGGCCTTGCGGGCGAGAACTCCACGACTCCAGTCACGAACAGTTGGTTCACCATCACGATGCAACTGGAGTGGGCCAAGAGCGACTGGAAAATCGTGACGCACTCTCAGAAGGACGGCCCGACGCCCGTTCCTGGCGATGACAGGGCCTCCAGCGCCGACGAGATGGCGAAGGCCGTCGAGGAGTACGGAGGGTTCACGTATGCCCGGTAGCTCGCACCGCGTGCTCAAGCTCGTTGGCTTCGTGGCCGCCGCACAGGCGTCAGCCGTTCTGTTCGCCACACGAGCCCTGGCAGCACCCACGCCCTCGCCGACCCCGAGCGAGAGCAGCGATTGTTCGTTGATCGCCCCGCCGGCCAGGAAATACTGCGAGGAAGGCGGCGGCTCCGGCGGAGGCGGCGGCACCTCCCGCCTGGACCCCACCTCCACCCTCGACCCCCTCTCCTCCCTCGCCAAGGGCTGTGCCGACGCCGCCTCCTGGACCGTCGACAAGCTCAGCGACGCCGTGAAGGAGACGGCGAACGTCGACTTCACGAACCCCAAGTTCCTCCAGCAGTACGCCGTCGTCTTCGCCGCGTCGACCATCCTCACGCTCCTCCTCTGGCTCCTGGCCGTCGCCAAGCGAGCCGTCCGCGGCGTGCCCCTGACCACCGCCCTGTCCGAGGCCATCGGGTTCCTCTGGCTGACCGTGCTCGCCTCCGCCTTCACCCCCCTGATCCTCTACACCGTCGTCTCCGCGACGGACGGCATCACCGAGGTCCTCGCAAAGGCCACCGGCGACCAGACCGACGCCTTCTTCGGCACGTTCTCCGAGGCCCTCAACAAGGGCGAGGACATCGGCGGCGGCCCGATCATGCTGATCGTCGTCTCCCTGGTCAGCATCCTCGCCGCCGGCGTCCTCTGGCTGGAGCTCGTCATCCGCGCCGCCCTGCTCTACGTCGGCGCCCTCCTCGGCACCGTCGTCTACGCCGGCCTCGTCGACAAGAACCTCTGGGGCCACGTCCGCCGCTGGGCCGGCATCATGATCGCCGTGATCCTGGTCAAACCGGTGATCGTGATCGTCCTCGGCCTCGCCGGCGCGCTCTCCGCCGACGACGGCCCCGACGCCTTCTCCGCCGTCGTCTCCGGCCTCGCCATCATCCTGCTCGCCATCTTCGCCAGTGCGATGATCTACCGCTTCGTCCCCGGCTTCGGCGACGAGATCGCCGGCTCCCGCAACAACCGCCTCATGCAGGGCGCGGAGAGCAAGGCCGCCGCGGTCATCAGCTCCCCCGCGACCTTGGTCGCGCAGGGCATCAAGACCCACAGCACCCGCGCCGACAACAACGGCGGAGGCAGCCAGTCCTCCGCCCCCCGCCCCAGCAACCCCGCCTCCGGCGGAGTCGCCGCGCACAGCTCGCGCCCCTCGAACGGCGGCGGCGGATCTGTCCCCTCCGCCGCACCCGCACCCCGTTCGAGCAGCCCCGTCAACACTCCCCACGCCAGCAACACCCGCAACAGCAGTACCAATCGCACGGGAGGTGAAGGGCGTTGACGACCGAGTCCCACGTGTCCCATCCGGTCACGCCCCGCCGTACATATCTGATCGGCCGCGCCCGGCCGAACGCGATCATCGGCCGCAACCGCGAGACCGGCGAGATCGCCCTGATCGTCGTGGGCGCGTTCCTCGGCATGATGTGCGGGCTCCTCGTCCCCGTGCTGTCCCTGCGCATCGTGCTGCTCGCCGGATTCCCGATGCTGGCGCTGGCCGCCGTGTACGTGCCGTACAAGCACCGCACGTTCTACAAGTGGTTCGAGATCAACCGCAGCTACAAGCGGACCCTGAAGCAGGGCACCGCCTACCGCTCCGCCGTCATCGAGGCCGGCACCCGGCTCGACGGCCGCGAGGTCGAGATCGGGCCGCCTCCGGGCATCGGCCGCATCACCTGGCTGGCCGCCCCCTTCGGCCCCGACGAGATCGCCGTCCTGCTGCACGCCGACCGCAAGACCGTCACCGCCGCCATCGAGATCGAGGGCCCCGGCGTCGGCCTGCGCGACTCCGAGGACCAGGAAGCCCTCGTCGACCGCTTCGGCACGCTGCTCAAGCACGTGGCCAACGGCGACGGCTTCGTCACCCGCCTCCAGATGCTCGCCCGCACCCTCCCCGCCGACCCGGACGCCCACGCCAAGGACGTCGCCGTCCGCGGCGACGACAAGGCACCGCCGTGGCTCCAGCAGTCGTACGACCAGCTCCAGTCGATGGTGTCCACCAGCAGCGAGCAGCACCGCGCCTACCTCGTCGCCTGCATGCACTACACCCGCGACCTCGCCGCCGAGGCCAACGCCATGGCCCGCGCCGCCCGCGCCCACGGCGGCAAGGTCGACCGGGACGCCGGACTCGCCGTCGTCATGGCCCGCGAGCTCACCGACATCTGCTCGCGCCTCCAGGAGGCCGACATCCGCGTACGGCAGCCGCTCGGCCAGAGCAGACTGTCCTCGCTGATCCACTCCATGTACGACCCGGACCACCCGATCGACCACATCCAGGCGATGACGAAACGCAATGCCTGGCCGGCCGAGCTGGACGCCATGGAGCCCACCTACCTCCAGGCCAAGACCCGCGAGTCCTCCACCCGCGCCCCCTGGTGCCACGCCACGGCCTGGGTGAAGGAGTGGCCGATGACCCCCGTCGGCGTCAACTTCCTCGCCCCGCTGCTCGTCCACACCCCGGACGTCATCCGCACGGTCGCCGTCACCATGGACCTCGAACCCACCGAGGTCGCCATCGAGCGCATGCTGACGGAGAAGACCAACGACGAGGCCGAGGCGTCCCGCGCCGCCAAGATGAACCGCACCATCGACCCGCGCGACGTGGCCGCGAACTCCCGGCTCGACCAGCGCGGCGAAGACCTCGCCAGCGGCGCCGCCGGGGTGAACCTCGTCGGCTACATCACCGTCTCCTCGCGTTCCCCCGACGCCCTCGCCCGCGACAAGCGGACGATAAGGGCCTCGGCCGGAAAGTCGTACCTGAAGCTGGAATGGTGCGACCGCGAGCACCACCGCGCCTTCGTGAACACCCTTCCCTTCGCCACCGGCATTCGGAGGTAGGACCTGATGCGGGACCCGCTGTCCGTCCTCACCGACGCCTTCACGTCCTTCCTCTTCGGAAAGGTCGAGACGACCCGGCTCCCGGTGCGCACGTCCACGGGCCAGGCCCAGGCGGTCTACCTCCCGACCGCCGCCCCCGGCCTCGGCGACTCCGGCGTCATCATCGGCCGCGAGGTGTACTCCGGAAAGGGCTACATCTACGACCCCTTCCAGCTCTACGGCCAGCAGCTCCCCGCCCCCCACTGGCTGGTCCTCGGCGAGTCCGGCAACGGCAAGTCGGCGCTGGAGAAGACGTACGTCCTGCGCCAGCTCCGCTTCCGCGACCGCCAGGTCGTCGTCCTGGACGCCCAGGGCGAGGACGGGGTGGGCGAGTGGAATCTCATCGCCCAGGAGCTGGGGATAACTCCCATCCGCCTGGACCCGATGGCCGCCCTGGACATGGGGATCCGCCTCAACCCGCTCGACCCCGCGATCACGACCACGGGCCAGCTCGCGCTGCTCCGCACGATCATCGAGGTCGCGATGGGCCACGGCCTGGACGAGCGCTCCGGCTTCGCCCTCAAGGTCGCGCACGCCTACGTCAACGAGACCATCGTCGACCGCCAGCCCGTCCTCACCGACATCGTCGAGCAGCTGCGCCACCCCGAGCCCGAGTCGGCCGAGGCGATGAACGTCGCCATAGACGACGTACGGGCCTGGGGCCTCGACGTCGCCCTGGTCCTGGACCGCCTCGTCGACGGTGACCTGCGCGGCATGTTCGACGGCCCGACCACGGTCGGCATCGACCTGGACGCGCCGCTCATCGTCTTCGACCTGTCCCACATCGACCGCAACTCCATCGCCATGCCCATCCTCATGGCGATCGTCGGCGTGTGGCTGGAGCACACCTGGATCCGCCCCGACCGGAAGAAGCGCATCTTCCTGGTCGAGGAGGCCTGGCACATCATCAACAGCCCCTTCGTCGCCCAGCTGTTCCAGCGCCTGCTGAAGTTCGGCCGGCGACTGGGCCTGTCGTTCGTGGCGGTCGTCCACCACCTGTCCGACGTGGTGGACGGCGCGGCGGCGAAGGAGGCGGCGGCCATCCTGAAGATGGCGTCGACAAGGACGATCTACGCCCAGAAGGCCGACGAGGCGAGGGCCACGGGCCGGGTCCTCGGCCTGCCCCGCTGGGCGGTCGAGATCATCCCGACGCTCACGCCCGGCATCGCCGTCTGGGACGTCAACGGCAATGTCCAGGTCGTCAAACATCTGGTCACGGAGACCGAACGCCCATTGGTCTTCACCGACCGCGCGATGACCGAGTCCTCCGCGGACCTCACGGACCACGACGCCCTGCGCGCCGCCGAACTCGAGGCGGAGGAACGGGCGGCGGCCTTCGTGGAGCACCACCTGGGCGACTCCGAATCGACGGTGGCGTAGGGGGAGGACGCGTGAGACCGGACGACCGCCGCAGCCGGCACGACAGCCAGGGAGGCATCCCCGACGGCCTGCTGGTCGGCATACTCGCGTTCCTCCTCGGCATGACCCTGCTGGTGTGGACGGCCACCGGCCTCGCCGCCCTGTTCGCCCACGGCTCCTGGCCGTCCGGCGTCACGTTCACCCGCACGCCCCTGGCCATGCGCGGCCTCATCGCCCAGCCCCACGACATCCCCGGCGCCTGGCCCGACACACCCCCCGGCGAACTCTCGGGCTACGGCCTGTTCTGGGGCCTGTTCATCGGCCAGCTGATGATCCTGATCGTCCTGACGGTGTTCGTGATGGGCACGCTGGCCAGGTGGCGGGCGGTCCGGGCGAGGCGCCGGGCGGAGCGGACGGCACCGCCGGATCCTGCGGGGGTCGCGTACGGGCCGACGCAGCACGAGATGCCGACGGCACAGCAGCGCAGCGCACCGGCCCCGGTGCAGTACGACGCCCCAGCATCGGCGCAGCACATGGCGCCGACACCCACGCACCACGACGCCCCCGCACCGGCGCAGCACGCGACCCCAGCGCCCACACCGCACGACGTGCCGGCACCGGCACAGCACACCACCACCCCCGCATCGACGCAGCACACCACCCCCACGTCGGCGCAGCACGACGTCCCCACGCCCCGCCGCGCAGACCCCGAACCCACGCCCACGCACCTCCCGGAGCCGACGGCACCCCTCGCCCCGGCCCCGGCCCCGGCGGCCGCGCCCACGAGTCCCGCTTCTCTGTTCGGCCAGGAACGGGTGAGCGGGTGGGAAAGAATCCTCGTAGCCCCAAGGGAAACCCGCCAAATCACCGCCACCCAGGCGGTACGCGACGCGGAGGGCCCGGCCCTCATCGTCACCTCGAACCCCGCCCTCTGGCAGGAGACAAAAGACGCGCGGGCCAAACTGGGCCCCACCCACCTCTACGACCCCACCCACCGCTGCGCCACCCCCGCCCGCCTCCACTGGTCCCCCACAGCCGGCTGCGAGGACAAGGCCACAGCCACCGGAAGAGCAACCGCCCTCCTCACCCCGGTCCGCCCCACCGCCAAACTCGACCAGGCCCTCAGCGACACCGCCGAGACACTCCTGCGGAGCTACCTGCACGCCGCCGCCATCGACGGCCGCACCATCCGCCACGTCCACCGCTGGTCCCAGGGCACCCAGATCCAGGACGCCGTACGCATCCTCCGTACCAACCCCAAGGCCGCCCCGGGCTCCGCGGGCGAACTCGAAGGCGCCCTCACCGCCCACCCCGAACGCCGGGACATGGCCCAGCAGCTGACGACCCGTGCCCTCGCGGCCCTCTCCACGGTCAATATCCGCGAGGCTTGCACTCCCAACCGAAATGATGCCCTCGCCCTGGATTCCTTCGTCCATGAAGGGGGCACGCTTTATGTGGTGGGTGAATCCATCGAGGACCCCAGGACGAACCCGGGCGCGATGCCCCTCCTGACGGCCCTCGTCTCCAGCGTGGTCGAGCGCGGCCGGCACATGGCCGAACGGTCATCCTCCGGTCGCCTCGACCCACCATTCACGCTCGTCCTGGACGACGTCGCCGCCGTGGCCCCGCTCCCCCAGCTCCCGGAGCTGCTGGCCACCGGAGCGGACCGGGGCATGCCGACCCTGGCCCTGCTCCGCTCCCGCGAACAGGGCCGCGCCCGCTGGCCGCACGACGAACTACCGGTCTGAGAAGGGCACCCCCACGGAGCTCCGCTCGAGCACGAACTCCAGCTCCCGCTCCTCGGAGTCCCCGAGCGGCACGATCAGCCCACTCGGCTCGAAACCCACCCGCCGGTAGAACCGCTGCGCCCGCCCGTTCTCCTCGTGCACGATGAGCCGCATCCGCTCCAGCCCCCGCCCCCACGCCCACTCCAGGGCCGCGTCGAACAGCACCTCGGTCAGCCCGCTCCCGCGCTCCTCCGGCCGTACGAACACGCCGACGACATGCCCCTGCTTCCGCTCCACCGGAAACCCGGCCCAGTCCGTCGTCCCCGGCTCCTCCACGAGCACGGTCAGTGTCCCCACCCACTGGCCGTCGGGCCCCTCGGCGATGATCTGCTGCCTCGCGTCCGCCCCTTCGGCGGCACCGGCCGTCCGCTCCTGCCAGAAGGAGTCCGGCCTGGCCACGGCCTCCTCGTACGTCTCCAGGAAGGCCAGGTGCGCCACCGGGTCCCGCAGCGCCGCGAGCCGCAGCTCCTTCGCCGCAGGCCACTCATCAGCACGGACGGACCGGATCACATAGCTCATGCCGGCAACGGTAGTACCCGGGTACGACGCCCCTCACCCCGATTACCCCGCCGGTCCGACGCCCGCGGCCCCCGCACGCACGAGCATCGAAGCATGCTGACGGCACACGAACTGACCAAACGCTACGGCGACCGGACGGTCGTCACGGACCTGTCCTTCACCGTCCGCCCCGGCATCGTCACCGGCTTCCTCGGCCCGAACGGCGCCGGCAAGTCCACGACCATGCGCATGATCCTCGGCCTCGACGCCCCCACCCGCGGCCACGCCACCGTGGACGGCCGCTCCTACGCCGCCCACCCCGCGCCCCTCACCGAGGTCGGCACCCTGCTGGAGGCCCGCTCGGTCCACCCCGGCCGCACGGCCTACCACCACCTGCGCGCCCTCGCCCTCACGCACGGCATCCCCCGCACCCGGGTCGAACAGGTCCTCGCCCTCACCGGCCTGACCGACGTGGCCCACCGCCGCGTCAAGGGCTTCTCCCTCGGCATGGGCCAACGCCTCGGCATCGCCGCCGCCCTGCTCGGCGACCCGGCCGTGCTCATCCTCGACGAGCCGGTCAACGGCCTCGACCCGGAGGGCGTCCTGTGGATCCGCAACCTCCTCAAGTCCCTCGCCAGCGAGGGCCGCACGGTCTTCGTCTCGTCCCACCTCATGAGCGAGATGGCCCTCACCGCCGAGCACCTCGTCATCATCGGCCGCGGCCGTCTCCTCGCCGACACCACGGTCACCGACTTCGTACGCGACTCCGGCGCCGGCACCGTCAAGGTCGTCACCCCGCAGGCCTCCGACCTCGTACGCCTCCTCACCGCCCCCGGCGTCGACATCACCACCGACACCCCCGGCACCCTCCAGGTCCACGGCACGGACGCCGAACACATCGGCCGCACGGCAGCCGCTCACGGCATCCCCCTCTACGAACTGACCCCCGGCACCGCGTCCCTGGAGGAGGCCTTCATGGACCTCACCCGCGACGCGGTGGAGTACACGGCGACCCTCGAAGGAGCGGCAGCATGACCACCACGGCGACCCTGCCCTACCGCGTGACTCCGGCCCGCGTCCTGCGCTCCGAGTGGCACAAGCTCCGCACCCTGCGCTCCACCTGGATCACCCTCGTCGCGACCAGCGCCCTCACCGTCGCCATGGGCACGGGCCTGGCCGCCGCCTACGACGGCACCGGCGAAGGCGGCATGGACACGGTCGTCTTCGTCCTGCTCGGCACCCAGTTCGCCCAGATCAACCTCGGCGTGCTGGGCATCCTCGCAACGGCCGGCGAGTACTCCACGGGCCAGATCCGCGCCACGATGACCGCCGTCCCCCGCCGCCTGCCCGTCCTGTGGTCCAAGGCAGCCGTCCTGGCCGCGATCGCCTTCCCCCTCACCCTGCTGACGAACCTGGTCACCTTCCCCCTCGCCCAGTCCCTCCTCACCGGCACCGACCAGGCGGCCTCCCTCGGCGACCCCGGCGTCCTGCGCGCCCTCGCCGGCAACGCGGCCGGCCTCACCCTCCTCGCGGTCCTCGCCCTCGGCATCGGCGCCCTGGTCCGCTCGGTCCCGATGGCCATCGGGGTCTTCATCGGCCTCCTCATGATCGTCCCGGAGGTCCTGGCCATGCTCCCGTACGACATCGTCGACGAAGCCGTCCGCTACTTCCCCGGCAAGGCCCTGGAAACCCTCACCACGGCTCAGCCCCTGCCCGGCACGGCCTCCCCGGGCGCCGCCCTCCTCGCCATGACCCTCTGGACGACCGCGACCCTCACGCTGGCCGCAGCGGTCCTACGACGCCGAGACGTCTGACAAGCGGCATCGGCATCCTCCACGATGAACCCCGTGACGGAAGACCGGGCGCCGGAGCCCCTCACCGAGTACGCCCACCGCCTCACCCGCCGGGTGCGTGCCTTCGACCGACGCCACCCCCTGCTGTGGGACCTGCACATCACCGGTTTCTGGGTGACAGCCGCCCTGATCGACTACGCCGGTGGCGGCTGGCGCCACAACGCCCACAACCTCGACGTCCCCGGCTGGCTCCTCCTCACCCTGAGCCTCGGCCTCTCGACCCCCCTCCTCTGGCGACGCACCCACCCCCGGGCCGCCCTCGCCGCCATGGCCCTCTTCGCCCTCGCCAACGCGTGGACCGGCGCGGCCCTCCAGGCGGCCCTGCTCCAGCTCGCCCTCGTCTACCACATCGCCCTGCGCCGGGCCCTGCGCAACCTGTGGTGGGCAACGGCCCTGGTGATCGCCCCGGTCCTGGTCTCGGTCGCCCGCCACGGGGAGGGCACCTGGGACCAGCAGCTCGGCTCCCAGCTGATGTCCATCACCGTGGCCGCCCTCATCGGCATCACGGTGCGCACCCGCCGCAACTACACCGAGGCCCTGGAGGACCGCGCCCGCCGCCTGGAGACCGAACGCGACCAGCAGGCCCAACTCGCCACCGCCGCCGAACGCGCCCGCATCGCCCGCGAGATGCACGACATCATCGGCCACAACCTCTCCGTCATCACCGGCCTCGCCGACGGCGGCAGATACGCCGCCGCCAAGTCCCCGGAACGCGCCGCCCAGGCCCTCGACGCCATCGCCACCACCAGCCGCCAGGCCCTCACCGAACTCCGCCGCCTCCTGGACGTCATGCGGGAGGACGAACAGAACCAGGCCGACCTGACCCCCCAACCCGGACTCACCGACCTCGACCAGCTCCTCGACGGCGTCCGCTCCGCAGGCCTCCCCGTCCACACCACCACCCACGGCAGCCCCACCGTCCCCCCAGGCCGCCAACTCACCGTCTACCGCGTCATCCAGGAAGCCCTCACCAACACCCTCAAACACGCAGGCCCCGGTGCCACCGCGCAGATAGAACTGTCCTACGAGGACAAGGGAGCCGTGACAGTGACGATCACGGACACAGGCAACGCCGGCCGAGCCGACGCCCCACCTCCCGACGGTCGCGGTCTGCCCGGAATGCGCGAGCGAACCGCCCTGTACGGCGGCACACTTGAGGCCGGCCCCCGCCCGCACCCCGAGCAGGGCTGGCGCGTCCGCCTACACCTCCCGGAGGAAAACCCGCAGTGACCACGGTCCTGATCGCCGACGACCAGCCCCTCCAGCGCTTCGGCTCCCGCATGCTCCTGGAGAGCCAGGACGACATGACGGTCGTGGGCGAGGCGGCGAACGGCAGCGAAGCGGTCCGCCTCGCGGCAGAGCTGCACCCCGACGTCGTCCTCATGGACATCCGCATGCCCGGCCTGGACGGCATCGAGGCGACCCGCCGCATCACCGCCGCCGGCGACCGCACCCGCATCCTGATCGTCACCACCTTCGACCTGGACGAGTACGCCTACGCCGGCCTCCGCGCAGGAGCCTCCGGCTTCCTCGTCAAGGACGCCCAGCCCGAGGAACTCCTGGCCGGAATCCGCGCCGTCGCCACGGGCGACGCGGTCGTAGCCCCCAGCCTCACACGCAGGCTCCTCGACGCCTACGTCCATCACCTGCCGACCGACCCGGCCAGGGAAACGCCGCCTGGGGAAGACCCACGCCTCGCCCCCCTCACCGACCGGGAACGCGAAATCCTCACGGTCATCGGCCAGGGCTGGACGAACACGGAGATAGCCACGCGCCTGCACCTGGCCGAGTCGACAGTGAAAACGCACGTGGGCCGCATCCTCGCGAAGACCGGCTCCCGCGACCGCATTCAGGCGGTGATCCTGGCGTACGACACCAAACTGGTGCAGCCGTCATGAACCCACTCGAGAAATACGCTCGTGGAACGCAAAAAAGGCCCACACCATAAGGTGTGGGCCTTTTCAATAATTGTTCGGCGGCGTCCTACTCTCCCACAGGGTCCCCCCTGCAGTACCATCGGCGCTGTAAGGCTTAGCTTCCGGGTTCGGAATGTAACCGGGCGTTTCCCCTACGCTATAACCACCGAAACACTATGAAACTGTCGAACCATGCCGCACCACACCCGTGACCTGGGCATGGGGCTGTTCGTGGTTTCAGAACCAACACAGTGGACGCGAGCAACTGAGGACAAGCCCTCGGCCTATTAGTACCGGTCAACTCCACACGTTACCGTGCTTCCATATCCGGCCTATCAACCCAGTCGTCTACTGGGAGCCTTACCCTCTCTAGGAGGTGGGAGTCCTCATCTCGAAGCAGGCTTCCCGCTTAGATGCTTTCAGCGGTTATCCCTCCCGAACGTAGCCAACCAGCCATGCCCTTGGCAGAACAACTGGCACACCAGAGGTTCGTCCGTCCCGGTCCTCTCGTACTAGGGACAGCCCTTCTCAAGACTCCTACGCGCACAGCGGATAGGGACCGAACTGTCTCACGACGTTCTAAACCCAGCTCGCGTACCGCTTTAATGGGCGAACAGCCCAACCCTTGGGACCGACTCCAGCCCCAGGATGCGACGAGCCGACATCGAGGTGCCAAACCATCCCGTCGATATGGACTCTTGGGGAAGATCAGCCTGTTATCCCCGGGGTACCTTTTATCCGTTGAGCGACGGCGCTTCCACAAGCCACCGCCGGATCACTAGTCCCGACTTTCGTCCCTGCTCGACCCGTCGGTCTCACAGTCAAGCTCCCTTGTGCACTTACACTCAACACCTGATTGCCAACCAGGCTGAGGGAACCTTTGGGCGCCTCCGTTACTCTTTAGGAGGCAACCGCCCCAGTTAAACTACCCATCAGACACTGTCCCTGATCCGGATCACGGACCCAGGTTAGACATCCAGCACGACCAGACTGGTATTTCAACGACGACTCCACACTAACTGGCGTTAGCGCTTCACAGTCTCCCAGCTATCCTACACAAGCCGAACCGAACACCAATATCAAACTGTAGTAAAGGTCCCGGGGTCTTTCCGTCCTGCTGCGCGAAACGAGCATCTTTACTCGTAGTGCAATTTCACCGGGCCTATGGTTGAGACAGTCGAGAAGTCGTTACGCCATTCGTGCAGGTCGGAACTTACCCGACAAGGAATTTCGCTACCTTAGGATGGTTATAGTTACCACCGCCGTTTACTGGCGCTTAAGTTCTCAGCTTCGCCCCACCGAAATGGAGCTAACCGGTCCCCTTAACGTTCCAGCACCGGGCAGGCGTCAGTCCGTATACATCGCCTTACGGCTTCGCACGGACCTGTGTTTTTAGTAAACAGTCGCTTCTCGCTGGTCTCTGCGGCCACCCCCAGCTCAGAGCGCAAAGCTCATCACCAGATGTGGCCCCCCTTCTCCCGAAGTTACGGGGGCATTTTGCCGAGTTCCTTAACCATAGTTCACCCGAACGCCTCGGTATTCTCTACCTGACCACCTGAGTCGGTTTAGGGTACGGGCCGCCATGAAACTCGCTAGAGGCTTTTCTCGACAGCATAGGATCATCCACTTCACCACAATCGGCTCGGCATCAGGTCTCAGCCTTGTGTGCGACGGATTTACCTACCGCACGGCCTACACCCTTACCCCGGGACAACCACCGCCCGGGCTGGACTACCTTCCTGCGTCACCCCATCACTCACCTACTACCAGATCGGGTCACCGGCTCCACCACTTTCCTTTCCCCGAAGGGTCCGGAACGGCTTCACGGGCTTAGCATCACTGGATTCGATGTTTGACGCTTCACAGCGGGTACCGGAATATCAACCGGTTATCCATCGACTACGCCTGTCGGCCTCGCCTTAGGTCCCGACTTACCCTGGGCAGATCAGCTTGACCCAGGAACCCTTAGTCAATCGGCGCACACGTTTCTCACGTGTGAATCGCTACTCATGCCTGCATTCTCACTCGTGAACCGTCCACAACTACCTTCCGGTGCTGCTTCACCCGGCACACGACGCTCCCCTACCCATCACGATCCCCGTTGGGGGTATATATCGCAATGACACGACTTCGGCGGTACGCTTGAGCCCCGCTACATTGTCGGCGCGGAATCACTAGACCAGTGAGCTATTACGCACTCTTTCAAGGGTGGCTGCTTCTAAGCCAACCTCCTGGTTGTCTGTGCGACTCCACATCCTTTCCCACTTAGCGTACGCTTAGGGGCCTTAGTCGATGCTCTGGGCTGTTTCCCTCTCGACCATGGAGCTTATCCCCCACAGTCTCACTGCCGCGCTCTCACTTACCGGCATTCGGAGTTTGGCTAAGGTCAGTAACCCGGTAGGGCCCATCGCCTATCCAGTGCTCTACCTCCGGCAAGAAACACACGACGCTGCACCTAAATGCATTTCGGGGAGAACCAGCTATCACGGAGTTTGATTGGCCTTTCACCCCTAACCACAGGTCATCCCCCAGGTTTTCAACCCTGGTGGGTTCGGTCCTCCACGAAGTCTTACCTCCGCTTCAACCTGCCCATGGCTAGATCACTCCGCTTCGGGTCTTGAGCGTGCTACTGAAACGCCCTATTCGGACTCGCTTTCGCTACGGCTTCCCCACCCGGGTTAACCTCGCAACACACCGCAAACTCGCAGGCTCATTCTTCAAAAGGCACGCAGTCACGAGATGGAAGCAAGCTTCCATCCGACGCTCCCACGGCTTGTAGGCACACGGTTTCAGGTACTATTTCACTCCGCTCCCGCGGTACTTTTCACCATTCCCTCACGGTACTATCCGCTATCGGTCACCAGGGAATATTTAGGCTTAGCGGGTGGTCCCGCCAGATTCACACGGGATTTCTCGGGCCCCGTGCTACTTGGGTGTCTCTCAAACGAGCCGCTGACGTTTCGACTACGGGGGTCTTACCCTCTACGCCGGACCTTTCGCATGTCCTTCGCCTACATCAACGGTTTCTGACTCGTCTCACGGCCGGCAGACCGTGAAAGAGAGATCCCACAACCCCGTATACGCAACCCCTGCCGGGTCTCACACGCATACGGTTTGGCCTCATCCGGTTTCGCTCGCCACTACTCCCGGAATCACGGTTGTTTTCTCTTCCTGCGGGTACTGAGATGTTTCACTTCCCCGCGTTCCCTCCACACTGCCTATGTGTTCAGCAGCGGGTGACAGCCCATGACGACTGCCGGGTTTCCCCATTCGGAAACCCCCGGATCAAAGCCTGGTTGACGACTCCCCGGGGACTATCGTGGCCTCCCACGTCCTTCATCGGTTCCTGGTGCCAAGGCATCCACCGTGCGCCCTTAAAAACTTGGCCACAGATGCTCGCGTCCACTGTGCAGTTCTCAAACAACGACCAGCCACCCATCACCCCGAACCTTCGGTCCGAGTTCACTGGGGCCGGCACTGAGGAAAAATCCATTCCCTCAGACACCCAACAGCGTGCCCGACCAGCTCCCGTCCGAAGATCATGCGTTCCACGCTCTTGCGAGCAGTACTAGCAGCCTCCGGCCCAAGATCCTGGCCGAGTAGTCAACGTTCCACCCATGAGCAACCAGCATCAGACATTCGCTGATGTACTGGCCTCTGAACCAGCCCCGAAGGACCGGCTTAGAAGTGCTCCTTAGAAAGGAGGTGATCCAGCCGCACCTTCCGGTACGGCTACCTTGTTACGACTTCGTCCCAATCGCCAGTCCCACCTTCGACAGCTCCCTCCCCACAAGGGGGTTGGGCCACCGGCTTCGGGTGTTACCGACTTTCGTGACGTGACGGGCGGTGTGTACAAGGCCCGGGAACGTATTCACCGCAGCAATGCTGATCTGCGATTACTAGCGACTCCGACTTCATGGGGTCGAGTTGCAGACCCCAATCCGAACTGAGACCGGCTTTTTGAGATTCGCTCCACCTCGCGGTATCGCAGCTCATTGTACCGGCCATTGTAGCACGTGTGCAGCCCAAGACATAAGGGGCATGATGACTTGACGTCGTCCCCACCTTCCTCCGAGTTGACCCCGGCGGTCTCCCGTGAGTCCCCAGCACCACAAGGGCCTGCTGGCAACACGGGACAAGGGTTGCGCTCGTTGCGGGACTTAACCCAACATCTCACGACACGAGCTGACGACAGCCATGCACCACCTGTACACCGACCACAAGGGGGACCCTGTCTCCAGGGTTTTCCGGTGTATGTCAAGCCTTGGTAAGGTTCTTCGCGTTGCGTCGAATTAAGCCACATGCTCCGCCGCTTGTGCGGGCCCCCGTCAATTCCTTTGAGTTTTAGCCTTGCGGCCGTACTCCCCAGGCGGGGCACTTAATGCGTTAGCTGCGGCACGGACAACGTGGAATGTTGCCCACACCTAGTGCCCACCGTTTACGGCGTGGACTACCAGGGTATCTAATCCTGTTCGCTCCCCACGCTTTCGCTCCTCAGCGTCAGTATCGGCCCAGAGATCCGCCTTCGCCACCGGTGTTCCTCCTGATATCTGCGCATTTCACCGCTACACCAGGAATTCCGATCTCCCCTACCGAACTCTAGCCTGCCCGTATCGACTGCAGACCCGGGGTTAAGCCCCGGGCTTTCACAACCGACGTGACAAGCCGCCTACGAGCTCTTTACGCCCAATAATTCCGGACAACGCTCGCGCCCTACGTATTACCGCGGCTGCTGGCACGTAGTTAGCCGGCGCTTCTTCTGCAGGTACCGTCACTTTCGCTTCTTCCCTGCTGAAAGAGGTTTACAACCCGAAGGCCGTCATCCCTCACGCGGCGTCGCTGCATCAGGCTTTCGCCCATTGTGCAATATTCCCCACTGCTGCCTCCCGTAGGAGTCTGGGCCGTGTCTCAGTCCCAGTGTGGCCGGTCGCCCTCTCAGGCCGGCTACCCGTCGTCGCCTTGGTGAGCCATTACCTCACCAACAAGCTGATAGGCCGCGGGCTCATCCTGCACCGCCGGAGCTTTCCACCACCAAGAGATGCCCCTAGTGGTTGTATCCGGTATTAGACCCCGTTTCCAGGGCTTGTCCCAGAGTGCAGGGCAGATTGCCCACGTGTTACTCACCCGTTCGCCACTAATCCCCACCGAAGTGGTTCATCGTTCGACTTGCATGTGTTAAGCACGCCGCCAGCGTTCGTCCTGAGCCAGGATCAAACTCTCCGTGAATGTTTACCGGTAATCCGGTCGACACCACGAGAGCGGAACAGCCAGGCGGAATAAGCCCGGCCGTTCACAGCGTCCTCGCTGTGTTTTTTCAAAGGAACCTCGCCCCAGCAGATGCTGGAGACGGGGTATCAACATATCTGGCGTTGACTTTTGGCACGCTGTTGAGTTCTCAAGGAACGGTCGCTTCCTTTGTACTCACCCTCTCGGGCTTTCCTCCGGGCGCTTCCCTTCGGTCTTGCGTTTCCGACTCTATCAGATCTTTTTCTTCGATCTGACCCCCAGTCAGCGGGGTTCGTCTTCTCGGCCGCTGGGCCGTTCCGACGTGTCCAACCTTAGCGCGTTCTCTCGGCGTTTCCAAAATCGAAGCCTGTGCGGAGTCGATCAGGTCGTCGAGTCCCAATTCGAATTGAATTCGGGCATGCCGAAATCAACCCCGTTGGGAGCGATCTTGCTAGTGGTTGGGTGCCGCTCGTGCGGCGGAAGTGCTGTCGCAGAACCATTACGGCTCCGCGGCAACCCGAAGAACTTTACGGATCGAGAGGAGGCCTGTCAAGCGCCCCCTGTCAAGATCTTTATGCGGACGTCAGTCCAGGTCGGAGAGGCGGCCGCCGGCGTCCGGCTGGGCGTCTTCCACCCGGCGCAGGAGCCGGGTGAGGACCTCGCCGAGCGCGGTGCGCTCCTGCGGGGACAGGTCCTGGAGCAGGTCCTCCTCGAAGACCGACGCCAGGCGCATCGCCTCCAGCCACTTCTCACGACCTCCGTTGGTGAGCTCCACGATGACGCGAACCCTGTTGGACTCGTCCCGCTCCCGGGTGACCAGTCCTTCGCCGACCATGCGGTCGATCCGGTGGGTCATGGCGGCCGGGGTCAGGCCGAGGCGCTTGGCGAGGTCGCTCGGGCCCAGACGGTAGGGGGCGCCGGAGAGGACGAGGGCCTTCAGTACCTCCCACTCGGCGTTGCTGATGCCGAGGGCCGCGGTCTGACGGCCGTAGGCGACGTTCATACGGCGGTTCAGGCGGGACAGGGCCGAGACGATCTGCTCCACCTGGGGGTCGAGGTCCTGGAACTCGCGCTGGTACGCCGCGATCTGCTCTTCGAGGGTCGGCTCGCTGGGGCCGGGGGTGTCGCCCATGGGGGGAGTATCGCACGCTCGTTCTTTGCCTTGAAGTCCTTGGGTATGTACTCTTTAGCTTCGAACTTTAGTTTCGAAGTCTTCACTCCTAACTACTTGTGAGAGAGGTGAACGTGACCAGGGCGATGGATGCAGCGATGCGCCGGATCCACGTGGGCAACGCACTCAGCGCGTTCGGGCTCGGCTTCACCGTCCCCTATCTGTACGTCTATGTGGCGCAGGTGCGGGGACTGGGAGCCATGACGGCGGGTCTCGTACTCGCCGTCTTCGCTGTGGCGGCGCTGGTCGTGCTGCCGTTCGCCGGGCGGGCCATCGTCCGGCGTGGCCCGCTGCCGGTGCTGCTCGCCGCCCTGGTCGCCGCCGCCCTGGGTGCGCTGAGTCTGGGGGTCGCGAGCAGTGCGGCTGCCGTGCTGGTGTCGGCTGCCCTGCTGGGGGCCGGACAGGCCGTGATGCAGCCGGCGCTGGCCACGATGATCGTGGACTGCTCGTCGGCGGAGACGCGGTCGCGGGCCTTCGCCATGCAGTTCTTCCTGCAGAACCTCGGGCTCGGGGTGGGTGGCCTCATCGGTGGGCATCTCGTCGACACGTCGAGCGCCGCCTCCTTCACGCTGCTCTTCGCGATCGAGGCGGTGATGTTCCTGCTGCTGGTCGTGGTGATGGTGACGGTGCGGCTGCCGCACGCGCCGCGGATCGAGGCGGCGCCCGTGGCGTCGGGGCGGGGCAGCTGGAAGCAGATGCTGGGGAACCGGGCCATGGTGCAGCTGTGCGTGCTGGGCTTCGTGCTGTTCTTCGCCTGCTACGGGCAGTTCGAGTCGGGGCTGAGCGCGTACGGGGTCGAGGCCGCCGGGATATCGACGTCGGCGCTGGGGACCGCCCTGGCGGCGAACACGCTGGTGATCGTCGTGGCGCAGTTCGCCGTGCTGCGGTTCGTGGAGCGGCGTCGGCGCTCGCGGGTGATCGCTGCTGTCGGGCTGATCTGGGCCGTGGCCTGGGCCGTCGCCGGGTACGCGGGGCTCGGGCACGGGAGCCAGGAGATGGCGACGGCCGCGTTCGTCTCGACGTACGCGCTGTTCGGGCTGGGCGAGGCGATGCTGTCGCCGACGGTCGCCCCGCTGGTCGCCGATCTGGCGCCGGAGGGGATGGCCGGGCAGTACAACTCCGCGTTCGCCCTGGTCAAGCAGCTGGCGCTGGCCGTCGGGCCGGCGGTGGGCGGGCCGCTGGGGGCCTCGCTGCACGCGCCGTACATCGTGGCGTTCCTCCTGTTCTCGCTGGGGATCACCGTTCTCGCCGTGCGGCTGGGGCGGCAGCTGACCGACGTACAGGATCAGCCGTGGCTCGCGAAGAGCCGGGTCGTGGCGCGGGGTGGGGCGTCCGTGTCCGCGGACGTGTGAGGCACCGGCGCCGTCGGCGTGTGCCCGGGCCGGGCCGTCCGGGCAGGCCGATCGCGCCTCGGTCACGCGGAGCCGGTCGGCCGAGTGGACCGCGGCGAGCAGCGCGGCGAAGTAGATCGCCGCGGCGAGGACGGCCAGCTGCCACCCCGGGACGCTCAGCACGAAACCGGAGATCCGCGCCGCGAGGACCACGGTCGGGAACACAGCGATCGCCAGGCCGAGCAGGGTGCTCACGGCGAGAGGGCCGCGTGCTGACAGAGCAGCACCTGGCGTGCCCAGCGCGGCGGGATGCCCACGGCGATCAGCCGGGCGAGGTAGCGACGCAGGATGCGGGTCTGACTGCGGGTGGCGGCGAGCACTGCGGCGAGAGCCAGGGCCACCAGGCCCACCGCGGTGGCCAGGAGCGCTGCCGGGGGCACCGGGTCGTCGGGCTCGACGTGGATCAGCACTGCACCGGCATCCATGCCGGCGTCGATCACCGCTTGTTGCAGGGCGTGGGCCTTCTTGTCGGAGACACCGGTGATCATGACCGGTCCGCGGGCCTGGATCGGCAGGTCGAGCGCGGTCGCGGTGGCGCGCAGCATGGTGCCGTCGGAGCCTGTGCGCCATTCGGCCGGGTCCACGTCGAGGGCCGCGGCGGGCAGGGCGGCGGTGCGGCCCAGGACCTTGTCGCCCTGGCGGACGGCGAGACGCAGGCGCGTGTCCGGCCCGGTGGGGGCATCGGCGGCGTGTGACCAGACCAGGACGCCGCCCTCGCGCAGGACGGAGGTCTGGCCCGGGTCGAGGCGGCGGCCGGTCAGTCGTTCGACGTCGCGCGGTTGGTTCGCGGCGAGGAGGCTGCCGTACTGGCCTTCCCGGCCGGCCATCAGGGGGTTGTCCGGGTCTCCCGCCATCAGGAAGCGCACTTTGGTGCGGGGCAGGCCGTCGAGCCCGGAGGCGCCGGCCGGGCGGCGCAGGCCCTGGCCCGGTCGGCGGCCAGCTGCCGTCGCACCAGGCGGCGTCGGGGACCGCCCTCCGGCATCAGTCTGAGCAGCCCCGCGAACACCTCGGGGATGGTCAGGAGCACCGCGGCGATCATGATGCCGGTGAGGACCATGGCCTGGGCGGGCGAGTCGACCCGGGTGGCGTACACCGCCGCGGTGAACTCCTCGATGAGGTTGTGCTCCGACCCCCGCCGGCCTGGATCTCGCCGGAGTCGGCGAGATCCAGGCCGGCGAGCAGGTTCAGCAGGGTCGACTTGCCGGAGCCGCTGGCGCCGTACACGCACACGAACTCCCCCGCCCGGGCGGTGAAGTCCACGTCTCGTGCGGCCCATACGGTCTCGGCCGCGGAGCGGTACGCCTTGCACACCCCGCTCGTCCGGACAAGCGGTGCACCAGCGGCTGCGGTCAACTCGGCATCCGTCCGTGCGGCAGGGCGAACTCGCACCACACCGCCTTGCCGCCGCCCGGGGTCCGGCGGCAGCCCCAGTTCGACGCGATCGTGGCGACGATGGCGATGCCCCGGCCCGATTCGTCGCCCGGTTCCGCGCGGCGGCGTCTGGGGAGATGGTCGTCGCCGTCGGTGACCTCGATGATCAGGCGTCGGTCGGTGCGGCGCAGGCGCAGGCGCATCGGTGGCGTGCCGTGCTGGAGGGAGTTGGCGACCAGTTCACTGGTGGCCAGGACGCCCAGGTCGTGCAGATCGGCGGGGAAGCGCCAGCTGGTCAGGACGCCGGAGGCGAAGGCACGCGCGCGTGGGGCCGCTTCCACGCCACCCAGGAGGTCCAGGGCGGCGTTGCGGAACAGCTCGCTCTCCGGACCGGTGCGGGCAGGGTGCTGGAGGACCAGGACGGCCACGTCGTCGTCGTGGTCGGGGGTGACGCCCGCCGAGCGGACCAGGCGGTCGCAGACGACCTGGGGGGTGCCGGTGGCGCCGGCCAGGGCGCGTTCCAGGGCGGCGATGCCCTCGTCCAGGTCGGCGTCCCGGCGCTCCACCAGGCCGTCCGTGTAGAGGACGGCCGTGGAGCCGGGGCCGAGGGGGATCGAGCCCGAGGCGTGCATCCAGCCGCCGGTGCCGAGCGGCGGGCCGGTGGGTTCGTCGGCGCGCAGGACCGCGCCGTTCTCGTCGCGGACCAGGATGGGGAGGTGGCCCGCCGAGGCGTAGACCAGCTTGCCCTCGTTCGGGTCGTGGACCGCGTACGCGCAGGTGGCGATCTGGTTGGCGTCGATCTCGGCTGCCAGGCCGTCGAGGAGCTGGAGGACCTCGTGCGGGGGCAGGTCGAGGCGGGCGTAGGCGCGGACGGCCGTGCGGAGCTGGCCCATGACCGCTGCCGCGCGGACGCCGCGGCCCATGACGTCGCCGATGACGAGGGCGGTGCGGCCGCCGCCCAGGGTGATGACGTCGTACCAGTCGCCGCCGACCGCGGCCTCCGTGCCGCCGGGGTGGTACGTGGCGGCGACGCGCAGGTCGTCGGGTTCTTCGAGCTCCTGGGGGAGCAGTGACCTCTGGAGTGTCACCGCCGTTTCACGCTGGCGGCGTTCGCTGGCGCGCAGGCGTTCGGCGGCTTCGGCGTGGTCGGTGACGTCCGTGGCGAAGACGAGTACGCCGCGGCCGTCGCTGCCACCCTTGCCGTCGCCCTGGGCGACCGGGGTGCAGGTGAAGGTGTAGGAGCGGCCGTCGGGGGCCTTGCGGGACTTGACCGTGCGGGGTTTGCCGCTGCGCTGGACCTGGTCCAGGAGGGGGAAGAGGCCGAGGGCGTCCAGTTCCGGGAGGACCTCGCGGGCGCGTTCGCCCAGGGGGCGTGCGCCGAAGGCGGTCGTGTAGGCGTCGTTGACGTAGGCGATGCGGTGGTCGGGGCCGTGGACCAGGGCGACGAGGGACGGGACGCGGTCGAGGACCTCGCGCACCCGCAGTTCGTCGACGGCGGGTACGGACGGTGGCTCGTCGGCCAGTTGTTCGGCACGGGCGGCGGGTACGGAACCTTCCCGTCGCCGGTCCGGGGAGGCCGTCTGCTCGGTCCGCGCTGCGGCGCGGCGCTGCGTTCCGGGGAGCCGGGCGCTCCAGCGCGTGAAGTTCACGAATCCTTGCCTCGTGTAGTCGTCGGCGGCCGGCACCGGAACCGGCCGGGGCCCCGGGGGCCCGCACCGGGGCGAGGGGTGGCACGCCCGCGGTGGTGGACCAGTCTGGCAGTGAGCGGACCGGACCGGCATCCGTCAGACGCCGGGCCGGCCGGAGGAGTTCCTGGGTCCGGTCAGGACGACCCCTTCGGGTTCACCGGGGGGTCTTGAGAAGGCTTTCCACCGGCCGCGAGTTCGAACTCGGCCCGGGGGTGTTCGAGTGAACCCAGGGAGACGATCTCGCGTTTGAAGAGCCCGGCCAGGGTCCATTCGGCGAGCACGCGCGCCTTGCGGTTGAAGGTGGGCACGCGGCTGAGGTGGTAGGCGCGGTGCATGAACCAGGCGGGGTAGCCCTTGATCTTGCGTCCGTAGACGTGGGCGACGCCCTTGTGCAGGCCGAGGGAGGCGACCGAGCCGGCGTAGGCGTGTTCGTACGTCTGCAGGGGTTCGGCGCGCAGGGTGTGCACGATGTTGTCGGCGAGGACCTTGGCCTGGCGGAGGGCGTGCTGGGCGTTGGGGGCGCACTCGCGGCCCGGCTCATCCGCGGTCACGTCGGGGACGGCGGCGGCGTCTCCGGCCGCCCACGCGTGCGTGGCGCCCTCGACGGCCAGTTCCGCCGTGCACTTGAGCCGTCCGCGGTCGTTGCGGGGCAGATCGGTGGCGGCGAGGACCGGGTGGGGTTTGACGCCGGCCGTCCAGACGACCGTACGGGTGGGGAAGCGGGCGCCGTCGCTGAGGACCGCGACCCGGTCCGCGCAGGACTCCAGGCGGGTTTGGAGGCGTACGTCGATGTTGCGGCGGCGCAGTTCGGTGACGGTGTAGCGGCCCATCTCCTCGCCGACCTCGGGCAGGATGCGGTCCGAGGCCTCGACGAGGATCCACTTCATGTCCTCGGGCTGGACGTTGTGGTAGTAGCGCGCGGCGTAGCGGGCCATGTCCTCCAGTTCGCCGAGCGCCTCCACGCCGGCGAAGCCGCCGCCGACGAAGACGAAGGTGAGGGCCGCGTCGCGGATCGCGGGATCGCGGGTGGAGGAGGCGATGTCCATCTGCTCGATGACGTGGTTGCGCAGGCCGATGGCCTCTTCGACGGTCTTGAAGCCGATGCCGTGGTCGGCGAGGCCGGGGACGGGCAGGGTGCGCGAGACGGAGCCGGGGGCGAGGACGAGTTCGTCGTAGGTCAGCAGTTGCCCGCCCGTGCCCTCCTCCTCGGTGGCCAGGGTGGTGATGGTGGCGGTGCGCTTCGCGTGGTCGATGGCGGTGGCCTCGCCGATGACGACGCGGCACCGGTCGAGGACGCGGCGCAGCGGTACGACGACGTGGCGCGGGGAGATGGCGCCCGCGGCGGCCTCGGGAAGGAACGGCTGGTACGTCATGTACGGGTCGGGGGTGACGACGGTGATCTCCACGTCGCCCCGCTCCAGCTCCCGTTTCAGTCTGCGCTGCAGGCGCAGGGCCGTGTACATCCCGACGTAGCCACCACCGACAACGAGAATGCGCGCACGTTCCTTCACCATCCCATGACGCACCCGCCGCTGGCGTTTGTCCACAGCCTCGACAAATTGTGTGACCGGAGCGGGAGAGCGCGCGGAGTTGGCCGGAAAGGCGAGGTGTGGCGAATACCCGCAGGTCAGCGGGGGTAGTGTGGGGGGCGGTCGGGGGCACATTCAGGACGTATACGGCCCGTACTCCGATCGGTGGGCGCTCCGTGCGGAACGTCCCCCTTCTGAATTGACTCCCTCTCAACTATGTTCGTGTGTCGACGGGGTGTAGGGGGATGCGCTCGCCGGGTCCGCGACGGGCGGGGCCGGGGACCCGGGCCTGTTCCTCCGTCCCGGCATCGAATGGCGGGGAGTGTCTCCGGGGGGAGACGTCATTACCGGGGGAATGCGAATGCATGTTCAGGGCTCTCATTGGTCGTCCGCGTCCGCTGTCGCGGCGGGTGGCGCGACGATGAGCGCGACGGCGGGCAACGGACGCGGGAACGGAGCGCGGACGACTCCGCTGCGCGTGGACGCACAGCGCAATCTGGAGCATGTGCTGCGGGCGGCGCGCGAGGTGTTCGGCGAGCTGGGGTACGGCGCGCCGATGGAGGACGTGGCGCGACGCGCGCGGGTCGGCGTGGGCACGGTGTACCGGCGGTTCCCGAGCAAGGACGTCCTGGTGCGGCGGATAGCCGAGGAGGAGACCTCCCGGCTGACCGACCAGGCGCGTGCGGCGCTCGGGCAGGAGGACGAGCCGTGGTCGGCGCTGTCGCGCTTCCTGCGTACGTCGGTGGCCTCCGGCGCCGGGCGGCTGCTGCCGCCGCAGGTGCTGCGGGTCTCGGTCGAGGAGGACCGTGCCGGTCAGGCGCGGGTGCCGCAGCAGCGGACGCAGCCGGGCCCGGCTGAGCTGCGACTGGTGCCGGAGGAGCCGGTGGCGGTCGCCTCGGTGCCGACGGCGGCGGTCACGGCGGAGGACGACGCCGGGGCGTCGGCGCTGCTCGAGGTCGTGGGTCAGCTCGTGGAGCGGGCGCGTGCGGCGGGTGAGCTGCGGGCGGACGTGTCGGTGTCGGACGTACTGCTGGTGATCGCGACGGCCGCGCCCTCGCTGCCGGACGCGGCACAGCAGGCGGCCGCGTCGGCCCGGCTGCTGGACATCCTGCTGGAGGGGCTTCGGTCACGGCCGGCGTGAGGCGGGCCGGGCTGCCGGAAGGGTTTCCGCAAGGGGTTTCCGGAACGAGCGGAGCGATCGGCCGGTGCGGTCGGCCGGGCTGGTCGGCCGGACTGGTCGGCTGATCCGGTCGATCGGACCGGTCGGCTGTGGCGGTCATGACCAGCTGCGGGATCGGTCCGGTCAGCTTCCGAGCCAGGCGTGACAGGGATTCATTCCCCGAACGAGTGATGTCTAGTACTGGCGTGCGGTAAATCCCCACGGATGAGTGATGGTCCGGACTCCAGGGTTCTGAACAAAAGCCAATATGGCACTCTGACCCGGTGGTCTGGACGTGTTGGGCGGCTGGCGGGGGCTTTCCGCGATGAGCGGTGACGGGCGGGACGAGCCGAGCGGTAACGGGGACGCCACAGCAGGCGGCCCGGTCCCGCCGCAGGTGCCGAGCCAGGGCGGACGCGCGGGCGTACCGCCGAGCGGGCATCCAGCCGACGACTCGGTCCCGCCACAGCGCACCTGGCGTGAGGACGGCGTCCTGCCGCCGCCGCGCGAGCTGCCGCCCTCCGACGCCGATCTCATCGACCGGATGCGCTCGGGCGACGACACGGCGTACGAGGAGCTGTTCCGGCGGCATGCGCCGGCCGTGCGCCGGTACGCCCGGACCTGCTGCCGTGACGCCCACACCGCCGACGACCTGACCGCCGAGGTCTTCGCGCGCATGCTCCAGGCGGTACGCGGCGGCTCCGGCCCCGAGCACGCCGTACGCGCCTACCTGCTCACCTCCGTCCGGCGCGTCGCCGCCTCCTGGACGCGGTCGGCGCGGCGCGAGCAGCTCGTCGACGACTTCGCGGTGTTCGCCGCCCAGTCCGCACGCGGCTCCTACGTGTCCGACGACGACACGCTCGACCTGGGCGCGGACGTGCGGGCGATGCACGACGCCGAGCGGTCCATGGCCACGCGGGCCTTCCGGTCGCTGCCGGAGCGGTGGCAGGCCGTGCTGTGGCACACCGAGGTGGAGGACGAGTCGCCCAGCGAGGTCGCCACGCTCTTCGGGCTGGACGCCAACGGCACGCGCGTGCTCGCCAGCCGGGCCCGCGAGGGCCTCAGGCAGGCCTACCTCCAGGCCCACGTCAGCGCCACGCTCACCGCCGACGAGGAATGCGCGCGCTACGCCGACCAGCTCGGCACGTACGCCCGCGGCAGGCTGCGCACGCGTGCCGAACGGGGGCTGCGCAAGCACCTGGAGGAGTGCGCGAAGTGCCGGCTGGCCGCGACGCAGATCGAGGAGGTCGCTGGTGGCATCCCCGCCGTGGTGCCGCTGGCGGTCATCGGCTGGTTCGGTGCCGCCGGATACGCCAAGGCGGCCGGGCTCATCGCCGCAGGCGCGGGAGTGGGGGCGGGAGCGGCCGCGGCGGCGACGGGCGGGGGCTCGTCGGGCGGGACGGCGGCGGGCGCCGGTTCGACCGGTGGGGCCGCGGGGGGCGGCTCGACCGGTGGGGCCGGAGGTGGTGCGGCGGCCTCCGAAGGAGTGGGCGCGCCGGTGAAGGCGGGTATCGCGGCCGGTGTGGTCGCCGTGGGCGTCGTGGCCGCGGTGGTGCTGGCGCTGGCCGGCAACGAGAAGCAGCAGGACGAGGCAAGGCCCGCTCCCACCCCGTCCTCGCCGGTGGTCCGGCCCGCCGAGCCCACGCCCTCTCCTTCGGAGCGGGAACCGGGACCGCGGCCACCGGCGATGGTGCCCGCGCGCGCCGAGACGCCCGCACCGACGCCGACCCGCAGGACCAGCCCGTCGTCCACACCGTCCCCGGCCGCGACCCCGACGCCCACCCCACCGCGCGCGTCCCCGAGGCCGGCACCGCCCCCGGCGCCCACGCCCACACCGACTCCGACACCGACCGAGAGGCCGCCCACCCCGGCCGTCTACCAGTGGAGCGAACTGTCGTACGACATCAGCGGCGACGGCACCGCGCCCGAGATGCGGATCGGCGCGAGCAGCTGGGTCTGGCAGCGGGACGGCCTGTCGGCAGGCGACCGGCGGTACACGCACGGCGTCACCGTGCACGGCCGCTCCTCCGTCACCATCGACCTCAACCGCTCCTGCTCCTCGTACGAGGCGCTCGTCGGGGTGGACGACATGGCGCTGAAGCTCGGCAAGGTCTACTTCTCCGTCTACGCCGACGGGGTCCGGCTGTGGCGGTCCGGGCTGGTGGAGGGCGGTGACCCGGTGGTTCCCGTCCAGGTGAACCTCACCGGCCGGAGCACCGTGCGGCTGGTGGTGGAACCGCACGGCGCCCTCGACAACCTGGGCCTGGCGGACTGGGCGGAGTCCAGGTTCACCTGCGGTTAGCGGCTCTCGGCCCGGTGGCGTGCGAGGTCCGTGCCTTCTCCAGCTCGCGCAGGACGTCGTCCGCCGTGAGGGCCGTGCCCCGGGCGCGCTCCGACTCGCACCGGGCAGGGCCCAGGGCGGCACGCGCGGCTGCCCCGGTCCGTTCCACCTGGGCGTGCTCCGGCATGGGGCGGGGGCGGCCGGCCCACCAGTGGTCCCCGGCACCGAGCAGCCGTGCCGCGCGCGGGAAGTCGCCGAGGTCGGCCAGCAGTCCTGCCGCGCTGTCCACGACGATGGCCCGGATCAGGTCGGAGCACCGCTTGTCCACGGCCTCGCGCAGGGCTCCGGTCAGCTTGGCCAGGCCGGGCCCCGGGCCCAACTCGCTCGCCGTGACCACGGCGTCCATGAGATCCAGCATCACGACGAACTGGGGCGGCGGTGTGCCGCGCGCGGCGTCCGCACGCGCCGCCTCGCAGAACTCGCGCGCCCGGGTGATGTCCCCCTCCTCGAACGCCATCTGGGTCCGCAGCAGCAGGACGAACGCCCTGGAGTCCGCCACGCCGTACCGTTCGGAGGCGGCACTCGCCTCGTCCAGCCCCGCCAGCGCGGCCGGGCGGTCTCCCGCGCGGTAGGCGATCTCGGCGAGCCGGGCGAGGAGGAACGGCGACTCGGCGTACGCGCCCACCTCGTAGGCGAGCCGCAGCGCCTCCTCGTACTCCCCCTTGGCCTCCTCGAAGCGGCTGCGCGCCATGGCGGCCTCGCCGGCCGCGCTGCACACCTGGGCCCGCAGCCAGCGGTCACCGGTGCGGCGGCTGAGGACGCGCAACTCCGCGAGGTCGTCGTCCACGCCGTCCAGGTCACCGGGTGCGTCGACGACCATGTGCGTACGGAACATCAGGGCCACGGCGGTCTCCCAGTCCCCGCCGTACATACGGCAGTTGGCGACGGCGGAGTCCATGACGGCCCGGAGGTCGCTGCGGTCGCCCAGGTAGGAGGTGATGATCGGGCAGACGAGCCCCGGGATCCGGGCCGCCCGTGGGCCCCCTTCCTGGAAGTAGGCCCACACCCGCTCCACATACGGCCGCCGCTCGTCGACGAACCGCTGTATGGGCCCCGCCTCGGTCATGAAGAACACATGCAGCAGACGCAGATCCATCCGCAGGGCGTGCAGCGGATGCCCCGACTCCCCGTCCGGCGCGGCGAGGAAGTGGTCGACCGGGTCGGGCGGGCCCGGCTCGCCGCCGGACGGCACAAGCCCCGCGGCGGCGTCCCTCTCCACGCCCAGCCGCAGGGTCCGGCCGAGCCACTCCAGACCCTCGTGCCGGTAGTTGCGCAGCCACCAGAACCAGCCCATGGCCAGGGCGAGCGCGCCGGCCTCCTGCTCGTCCCCGGCCGTGAGGGCCCGGTCGAGGGCCGCGCGGATGTTGTCGAGCTCGGTCTCCAACCGGGAGACCCACGGCAGTTGCCCGGCGGAGCGCAGCAGCGGCTCGGCCTGCTCGACGAGCGCGCGCACCCACGCCCGGTGCCGCCGCTCGGCCGCGGCGCGCTGTTGCGGAGCCTCGGCGGCACGCTCGACGGCGTACTCGTGGATGGTCTCCAGCAACCGGTACCGCATGCCGTCCAGGTCGTCCGTCCCGCAGGGTGCCGCGACGACGAGGGACTTGTCGACGAGGGCCCCGAGCAGTTCGGCGGCGGGCCCGGTGCACACGGCCTCCGCCGCCGCCAGGTCCCAGCCGCCCGCGAACACGGACACCTCGCACAGCACCGTCCGCTCGGCCTCGTCGAGCAGGTCCCACGACCAGTCGACGACGGCACGCAGGGTCTGCTGGCGGGGCACGACCGTACGGCTCCCGGAGGTGAGGAGGCGGAAGCGGTCGTCGAGCCGGTCGGCGATCTGCCGGGGCGTCAGCAGCCGGAGCCGGGCCGCGGCCAGCTCGATGGCGAGCGGCAGCCCGTCCAGGCGGCGGCAGATCTCCGCCACCGCCCGCTCGTCCCGGAGCACGGCCTGCGCGTCGGGACGGACGGCGGTGGCGCGCTCGGCGAACAGCCGGCGGGCGTGGTCCGGCGGCAGGGGCTCGACCGGACGCACCAGTTCACCGGGCACGCCCAGGGGTTCACGGCTGGTGGCGAGGATCGTGAGCCCCGGGCAGCGGGTCAGCAGGGTCTCGGCGAGGCGGGCGGCGGCGCCGATGACATGCTCGCAGTTGTCAAGGATCAGCAGTTGGCTGCGCGGCGCGCAGTACTCCACGAGCAGGGCGACGGGGTCGTCCTGCATGGCCGTCAGCTCGCTGGTCATCAGCACGGTCTCGCGCAGACCGAGCGCACTGACCACCGCTCCCGGCACCGCCTCCGGCCGGTCGAGCGGGGCGAGCTCGGCCAGCCACGCCTGCGGCAGCCCGGCGGCGGCTTCCTCGGCGAGACGGGTCTTGCCAGAGCCGCCCGGTCCGGTGAGGGTGACGAGTCGGGCCCTGTGCACGTCTGAACGGATGGCGGCGATCTCGGGTTCCCGGCCGACGAACGAGGTCAGACGGGGACGGATGTTCCCGGTGCGCTCGGGCCGAGTGGGCGCTGCCTTCTCGCTCCTCGCGGCCGACGCGAGCAGGTCGGCATGGAGGGCGCGCAGTTGCGGGCCGGGGTCGGTGCCGAGGCGCTCCGCGAGGGCGCGGCGGGCGGACTCGTACGCGGCGAGGGCGTCGGCTTCGCGGCCGGTGTCGCGCAGGGCGCGGATGAGGAGGACGTGCAGCGGTTCGTCGTACGGGTGGACGGAGGTCAGTTCGCGCAGTTCCGGTACGACGTCCGCGGCGCGGCCGAGCCGTAGGCGGGCCTCTGCCCGGGCCCGGGTCGCCTCCAGGCGCGTGGCCTCCGGGCGGGTGGCGGCGGTGCGGTCGGGGAGGTCGGCGAGGGCGGGGCCGCGCCAGAGGGCGAGGGCGTCGTCGAGATGGCGTTCCGCCAGGGCGGGGGCGTCGGCGGCGAGGGCGTCGGTGCCCTGCCGGACGAGCCGTTCGAAGACGAAGAGGTCGATGTCGTCCGGTGTGGCCGTGAGGCGGTAGCCGCCGGTGTCCGATGTCACGGCGTCCTTGCCGAGGGCGCGGCGGAGGCGGCCGATGAGGGCCTGGAGCGCGGCGTGGGCGTCCTGGGGCGGGTCGTCCGTCCACACCTCGTCGATCAGCGTCCGGGGGGTGGTGACGCGGGAGGGGCGTAGGGCGAGGGCGGTGAGCAGGGCGCGGAGGCGGGGGCCGCCGACGGGTACGGCTGTGCCGTGCTCGTCCTCTGCCGTGGTGACGCCCAGGATTCTGTACCGCACCGGGTCATTGTCGCCCGGGTGGGTGTGAGGGCCGTCGGGTTTTCGGGGCCGGGTGTTTCTGAGGCGGCGGGGACGGCAGGCGTTGTACGACTCGGCGCTGCCAGGTGCCCGGCGTTGCGGCTGAGGCCGGGTGGGTCCGCAGCCCGGCGGAACGGGGTGCCGCTGCGCCCACCCGTGCCGCCCTGGGGGCACCTCCCAGGCCCTTGAGGCACTGGGGGAGACATGACTGCCCGCGGCCAGGGGAAGGCGCTACACCCGCCGCACCCCGGCGGCCCCCGCCCCCAACGCCCCCCGCTGCGGCGCGATCCCCGCCGGTACGGCCCGCTGACGGGCCGGTGTGCCCGTCCAGCAGGTGCCGCGGCGGGACAGCAGGCGGCGCAGCCACAGTTCCAGGGAGACGAGGTCGGCGAGGCCGTCCAGGGGGAGGGGCTCGCCGGCCGCCGCGGAGCGCAGGGCCTTGCGGACCACCCGGGCTTCGACCAGCCCCGCCTCCGCCAGCAGCGGCGTGTCGAACAGGGCGACCAGGGAGTCCGCCGCCACCCTCAGCCCCGTACGCGCCGCGGCCGCCGCCGTCGCCTGGGTCGGGGCGCCCCACCCGGGCGGCAGGTCCCGCACCCCGGCCCCTTCCAGCACCGTACGCAGGATCGCCGCCCGCGCCCCCGGCCGCACCCGCAACGCCTCGGGCAGCGCCCGGGCCGCGCGTACGACCTGGTTGTCGAGGAACGGCGCGTGCAGCCGCTGGAAGCGGATCTCCGCGGCCTGCTCCAGCACCCGCAGGTCCGCCGCATGCCGCGCCAGCGCCGCACGCGCGCGGAAGTCCCCTGGCCGCTGCCCCGGCCCCGCCAGCTCCGACCGGTGCGTCGCCGCCTGAAGGCGAACCGATACTTCAGCGAGCGCCTCACCGGTCAGCCAGCGCGCCGCCGGCCCGGGTCTCCCCCAGGTCAGCGCGGCGAGCGAGGCCTCCACCGCACCTCCGGGCGCGTCCAGGCCGTCGTCCGTGCGGTGGTCGAGCAGGCGCTCGGCCAGGGATTCGAGCCCCGCCCGGTACGGAGTCCGGGACAGCCGTCGCGCCGCCGCGTACACGCGCGCGGGGACCAGCACCGAGCCGTCCGTCTTCGCCAGCGCGGCGACGGGCCGCACCAGGTGACGCCGCTTGCGGTCCATCAACAGGTCGGCCAGGCGCGCGGGATGGGCGTCCAGGACCTGCCGCGCGCCGTAGCCCGTGAAGTGGTCCGCGCTGCCGGCCGCGAGCCGCGCGCGGTGCCGCGCCGCCGTCACCAGGGACGCGCCCGGCTCGTCCGTCAGCGGGCCCTCCAGATCGGCGTACGGAAGGGTCTCCTCGCCACCGGCCACGACGACATGGTGCAGCCGCGGGTTCGCGGCCAGCGCACCCGCCCGCTCCAGCTCGGCCTCCCGCCCTCCGACGGCCAGGTCGTTGAACGTCACCGCCAGCAGCCGCTCCCCCGCGCCCGTGCCGTGCCCCAGCACCGTGCCCGGCATGCCGGGCAGCCCCGCGGCCAGCAGCGCCAGCGTCCCCGAGGCCGGCCCGCCGGACAGGTCGGCCCCGATCCCCGGCACCGGCATCCCGCGCGCGGCACGCCGCTCGGCGGGCCCCATGCCGGGCACGGGCCCCGGGTCGATGTCCGCCCCGGGGACGTGCCGCGGCGCGGACAGCCGCGTCCGTACGGCCTCCACGAGCGCGTCGCGCACGGCGTCGACCGCGCTGTCGGGGTCGGCCGAAGGCGCCGCCACCGCCAGCGAGGCGACCGGTTCGTACCCGGCGATCTCACGCGCCCCCGCGCGCAGGATCAGCGCATGCCCGGGCGGAATGCGCTTCACGCCGTCGTACGGCGTGGAGTCGTGCAGCGCGGCGGGCACGTCAGGGGCGGCCAGCAGCGCGGCGAGGTGCCCGAAGTCGAGGTTGGCCTCGATGAGGTCGGCCAGCGGCAGCGCGGCCGTCGCATACGCCGTACCGCCGGCCCAGGGGGTGTAGAACACCGGCCGCGCGCCCGCGAGGTCGCCGCAGACGGTGACCCTCCTGCCGACCTGCACGATGGCCGTGTAGCTCCCCGGCCAGGCGGTCAGATGCCGAAGTGCCCCGCCGCGCGCGGCGAACAGCGCGACGCGCAGCTGCTCGTCGGTGGCGCCGCAGATACCGAGGACGGCGATGCGCGTGCGCTCGTCGGCCTTCACGACCCGCACCTCGTCGGGGCGCCAGTCACCGACCGCCCACAGCGGATCGGGGTCACCCCACAGGAGGTGGGAGCCCACCGGGTGCAGGGTCTCGCCGTCGGGTCCCGTGGCCCCCGCCGAGCCGGCAGCGACGGCTCCCGCGGCGGTGCTGCTCCATCCCACCAACCACCGCATCGCCGCCTCCACAGGCTGTGGACAACCAGTGCACCGTACGAACCGGTTCACCATGCTGCCATGAAGGAAGCGTTCCAGAGTGCGCCCGCGCCGCTTGCGCTCCGCCGAACGCGCCCCGGCGGAGCCACCCACGCCGCCTCGAACACCCCGGAACGCCCCGAACTCCCCCACGCCACAAGAGGAAACGAGCGGAGGAGACGGCAGTGCGGCCGGCAGTGAGGCCCGAAGGAGAAGGAGGCGGTGGAGGCAACGGTGGAGCGGCAAGAACAGAAGGGACCGTCAGGAGGCAAGACCCGTCAGCGACACGTCACCAGTACGACTGCGGCGCGAATGCGCCCCCGATACGCGCCCCGAATACGCCCGACGCGCCCTCAACTGCCATGGTCGGAGGCCTGATACCCCACCATCGACGGGGTCGATTTTCGGCCAAATCCCTGTTCCGCACGCAGCGTCGAACACTCTCCGTACAGGCCCTGCGTACCACCGCACGGTCGCGCAGTCCGGGAGACGGAGCACGCCTCCCGGACCGTTCCGCCGCCCGCGGGGATGAAGGCGGCGGTGTCCCCCAGCCCACTGGATCCAGTACAGCGGGCCGACCCACGCAACGACCATGGAACCGCTCCCGCGATGGCCGGAGAAGAGCGCACGGACAGGCGCACGGCCACACAGTGGGAGCACATGGCAACAGCCCGTATCTGAACCGCACTTCAGTACGGACCACAATCCCGCCAACCGGAACAATGCCCCTTAACGCTTGGGATGCGGCGAACTACGCTGGGTTTACGAATGCCGCGTGGTTATGCCAACGTCGGCAGCCGTCTGTGTCGAGGGGTGGCGCATGTCCAGGGAGCAACGCGGGCCGAACGAAAAACTCGGCGCCGTTCTCGCCCTCGCGGGAATCTCGAACGCAGGCCTCGCGCGGCGCGTCAACGATCTTGGCGCTCAGCGAGGACTGACGCTTCGCTATGACAAAACGTCGGTGGCGCGCTGGGTGTCGAAGGGCATGGTGCCGCAGGGTGCGGCACCGCACCTCATCGCCGCCGCCATCGGCCAGAAGCTGGGCCGCCCGGTGCCACTCCACGAGATCGGCCTGGCGGACGCGGACCCCGCGCCCGAAGTCGGCCTCGCCTTCCCGCGGGACGTCGGACAGGCGGTGAAGTCCGCGACGGAGCTGTACCGTCTCGACCTCGCGGGCCGCCGCGCCGGCGGCGGCATCTGGCAGTCGCTGGCCGGCTCGTTCGCGGTGAGCGCGTACGCGACGCCCGCCTCACGATGGCTGATAACCCCGGCCGACAGTTCGGTCGCGCGTGACGTGGGCCCCGGCGAGGGCTCCGGCGCACCGCTCAAAGTCGGCCACAGCGATGTGCAGAAGCTGCGGGAGGCCGCCGAGGACGCGCGGCGCTGGGACTCCAAGTACGGCGGCGGCGACTGGCGTTCGTCGATGGTCCCCGAGTGCTTAAGGGTGGAGGCGGCTCCGCTGCTGCTCGGCTCCTACTCCGACGAGGTCGGCCGGGCCCTCTTCGGCGCCTCCGCCGAACTCACCCGGCTCGCGGGCTGGATGGCCTTCGACACGGGCCAGCAGGAAGCGGCCCAGCGCTACTACATCCAGGCCCTGCGCCTGGCCCGGGCGGCGGCGGACGTCCCCCTCGGGGGCTACGTCCTGGCCTCCATGTCCCTCCAGGCCACCTACCGAGGCTTCGGCGACGAGGGCGTGGACCTCGCCCAGGCCGCCCTGGAACGCAACCGCGGCCTGGCCACGGCCCGCACGATGAGCTTCTTCCGCCTCGTCGAGGCCCGGGCACACGCGCGTGCGGGGGACGCCCAGGCGGCCGGCGGCGCCCTGAAGGCGGCCGAGAGCTGGCTGGAGCGCGCCCGTCCTGGCGACAACGACCCGAGCTGGCTCGGCTTCTACTCCTACGACCGTTTCTGCGCCGACGCGGCCGAGTGCTACCGCGACCTCAAGGCGCCCCGCCAGGTCCGCCGCTTCACGGAACAGGCCCTCTCGAAGCCCACCGAGGAGTTCGTCCGCTCCCACGGCCTGCGCCTCGTCGTCTCGGCGGTGGCCGAACTGGAGTCGGGGAACCTGGACGCGGCGTGCGAGCAGGGCGTACGAGCGGTGGAGGTCGCCGGCCGTATCTCCTCCGCCCGCACCACCGAGTACGTCAAGGACCTCCTGCACCGGCTGGAGCCGTACGGCGACGAGCCACGGGTGGTCGAGCTGCGTGAACGTGCACGGCCGCTGCTGATGGCTCCGGCCTAGCCGCGCAGGCATGCTGCCGTCTCCGCGTTTGAAGGCATTGTCAGTGGCGCAGTGCACTATCGAAGCGGGAGGTGGTGCAGGTGACGCGGGTGCCGGAGATCGCGTACGACTGTGACGTGCTGGTGATCGGCGGGGGGATCGTCGGTCTGTCGACGGCGTACGCGATCACACGCGCCGCACCGGGCACACGTGTCACGGTCCTGGAGAAGGAGCCGGGCCCGGCCCGGCACCAGACCGGCCGCAACAGCGGCGTCATCCACAGCGGTATCTACTACCGCCCCGGCTCCCTCAAGGCGCGCTACGCGGTGCGGGGCGCGGCGGAGATGGTCAAGTTCTGCGCCGAGTACGGCATCCCGCACGCGGTCACCGGCAAGCTGATCGTCGCGACCGACCGCGCGGAGCTGCCCCGCCTGCACGCGCTCGTGCAGCGCGGCCGGGAGAACGGGATACCGGTGCGTGAACTGGGCGGCTCGCAGATCGCGGAGTACGAGCCGGAGGTGCGGGGCCTCGCCGCGATACACGTCGGTACGACCGGCATCTGCGACTTCGTCGCGGTCGCCCGCCAGCTGGCCCACGGCTCGGGCGCGGAGATCCGCTACGGCACGCGGGTCGTGCGGATCGACCGCCGCCCCGAGCGGGGAGTCGCCGTGCTCACGGCTGCCGGGGATGTCGTGCGGGGGCGGATGCTGGTGAACTGCGCGGGTCTGTACAGCGACGAGATCGCCCGGCTGACCGGGGACGACCCGGACGTCCGGATCGTGCCGTTCCGCGGGGAGTACTTCGAGCTGGCCCGGCCGGAGCTGGTGCGGGGCCTGGTCTATCCGGTCCCCGACCCGGCGTTCCCGTTCCTCGGGGTGCATCTCACGCGCGGGATCGACGGGGGTGTCCACGTCGGGCCCAACGCGGTGCCGGCGCTGGCCCGCGAGGGGTACGAGTGGGGGACGGTCCGTGCCCGGGAGCTGGGGTCGACGCTGGCCTGGCCCGGGTCCTGGCGGATCGCCCGGCGGCACTGGCGGTACGGGGCGGGGGAGCTGCGGCGGTCGCTGTCCAAGGGCGCGTTCACGGAGGCGGTGCGCAGGTTGCTGCCCGGGGTGTCCGAGGACGACCTGGTGCCGACGGCGGCGGGGGTCCGGGCCCAGGCGGTACTGCGTGACGGCACGCTGGTGGACGACTTCCTGATCCGCGAGGGCGCTCGCACGGTGCACGTGCTGAACGCGCCGTCTCCTGCGGCTACGGCGTCCCTGCCGATCGGCAGGGAGGTGGCGCGCAGGGCGTTGAGCGCCCTGTGAGAGCCCGGCGCGACGAGGTGCCGCTGCGCCCACCCGTGCCGCCCCAGCGGCACGACTGCCCGCAGCTAGGGCGGCCACGGCGGCCCGCAGCGCGACGGCCTGCGGCAGCTAAGCCGAGACGCGCCCGCACCCGCCGACGCACGGAAGGGGACGTGTCGGGGGGTGTCCGCCCGCAGCGGTTGGCGCGTCAACGGACGGTTAGTCGGTACGCAACCCCATCGCGCCGTTCCGAGGACGGACACCCCCCGGCGCGGCCCCGACCCACAACCGGCGCGTAGGCGCGACACAAGCCCCCACCGAAGCAGCCACAGGCCGCCGCAGGCAACACCGCCCCCCGGCAACCACACCACGGCCGTAAAATCGGTCTCACTGTGTCTGACTCCGTGCATACCCCCGAACCTCCCCAGCTCCCCACCCCCGGTGCCTCCATCCGGCACAGCCGGGCCAAGGGTGAGCCGCGTTTTCCCGATGGGCCGAAGGCCGATCCCGCCGGGTCGCACTTCGAGCGGCGGATCCGGAGTTTTCAGCCGCGGCGCAGCCGGGTGACAGCCGGCCAGGCGGACGCGCTTCAGCGGCTGTGGCCCAAGTGGGGCCTCGACATCGACGGCAGCCGAGCCCTCGATCTCGCCGACCTGTTCGGCAACGACAACCCCGTCGTCCTGGAGATCGGCTTCGGCATGGGCGAGGCCACCGCCCGGATGGCCGCAGCCGACCCCACCACCAACATCCTCGCCGTCGACGTCCACACCCCCGGCCAGGGCAACCTGCTCAATCTCGCCGACCGGAACGGCCTGTCCAACATCCGGGTCGGCAACGGCGACGCGATCATCCTCCTCCGGGAGATGCTCACCCCGGACTCCCTCGACGGCCTGCGCGTCTACTTCCCCGACCCGTGGCCCAAGAAGCGGCACCACAAGCGCAGGCTCATCCAGCCCGACTTCCTGACCCTCGCCGCCACCCGGCTCAGGCCCGGCGCGATCGTCCACTGCGCCACCGACTGGGAACCGTACGCCGAACATATGCTCGACGTACTCACGGCACACCCCGCCTTCGAGAACACGCAGGCGGACGGCGGTTTCGCGCCCCGTCCGGACTTCCGTCCCCTGACCCGTTTCGAGGGCCAGGGACTGGACAAGGGACATGTCGTGAACGACCTCCTCTTCCGTCGCGTACAGCACGTGGACCAACCCCCCGCCGGCGCCTGACCGCACTCGCACCCGTACCCCGTATCCCTCCGCCTGCGGACAGCGCCCATCCGTCGTTAGGGTCAATGCCGTGGCCACCAGCCCCCCACACACGTCGTACCCCAGCGTTCCTCCCGGCGGCGCCACCGCCGGCGCACCCACCGCCGGCCCGCTGCGGCACGCCCACTGGTGGCAGCGCACCTGGGTGCGCTACGGCGCGCTGACCACGCTGCTCGCGATATCCGGCCTCGTCATCCTCGCCCTGGTCCGCGAGGAGACCGGCACGGAAGGGTTCCTGGTCGGGCTGGGGCTGGCCACGCTCCCGGTGCCCCTGCTCATAGCCGCGTTCCGCTGGCTGGACCGGGTCGAACCGGGCCCCTGGCGGAATCTGCTGTTCTGCTTCGCCTGGGGCGCCTGCGCGGCGGCGCTGATCGCGATCGTCGCCAACAGCTTCGCGACCAGATGGATAGCGACGGCGACGGCGGATCCCTCCAGCGCGGACACGCTCGGCGCGACCGTCATAGCGCCGGTGGTCGAGGAGATCGCCAAGGCGGCGGCCGTCTTACTGGTCTTCCTCTTCCGGCGCCGCGACTTCACCGGGATCCTCGACGGAGTGGTCGTAGCCGGCGTGACGGCCACCGGCTTCGCGTTCACGGAGAACATCCTCTACCTGGGCACCGCCTTCGGCACCGACCAGCTCACCGGGGGCACCGGCATCGCCTCCGTCACGGCGGCGACCTTCTTCGTGCGCATCATCATGTCGCCGTTCGCGCACCCGCTGTTCACCGTTCTCACCGGCATCGGCTTCGGCATCTCCGCGCTCGCGGCGGACCGCCAGCACGTCCGGCGCGTCGCCTTCCCGCTCTCCGGGCTGCTGCTCGCGATGGGCATGCACGCGATGTGGAACGGCTCGTCGGCGTTCGGCGAGTACGGGTTCTTCGCCGTGTACGCGGCGTTCATGGTGCCCATCTTCGGGCTGCTGACGTGGCTGGTGATCTGGACACGGCAGCGGGAGCTGAGGACCGTACGGGCGGAGCTGCCCGCGTACGCCGTGGCCGGGTGGCTGTCCCCGGTGGAGCCCTACGCCCTCGGCTCGATGAGGGCCCGGCGGATCGCCCGCCAGTACGCCCGCCGCCACGCGGGCCGGGCGGCGGCGCGGGAGGTCGCGCGGTACGAGGCCTACGCGACGTCCCTGGCGTTCCTGCGGCACCGGGGCCGCCGCGGCCGCGCCGGTGCCGACTTCGTCGTGCGGGAACGGGAACTGCTGGACGAACTGTGGCGGCGCCGGGAGACGGCCCGCCCCGCACTGGACTACGCCGCGCGGGTCACGGCCCCTCCGGTACCGGTGGTGGCCCCGCCCTGGCCGGTGTACGGGGCGTACGGGTACGGCTATCCGGCGACGCCGACGCCGTACCCTGCCTACCCCGCCTACAACCCGTACCGGTCGTAACAGGAACCGCTCAGGCCGAAGCCTCCGTGAGCCGCCCGAGCTCCGCCTCCGTCAGCGTCAGCTCCCCGACCCCGATCAGCGCGGGCAGCTGCTCCACCGTCCGCGCGGAGGCGATCGGCGCCGCCACCGTCGGCTGGGCCGCGAGCCAGGCGAGGGCGACCGTGGCGACGGGGACGTCGTGGGCCGCGGCGACCTCGTCGAGGGCGTCGAGGACCCGGCGGCCCCGCTCGGTCTGAAGGTGCTGGGCGGCACCGCCCGCCCGCGCGCTGTCGACGGTCGTACCGGGCCGGTACTTGCCGGTCAGGAAGCCCGAGGCGAGCGCGTAGTACGGGACGGCCGCCAGGCCGGTCCGCTCGGCGAGGTCCTGGAGCTCGCCCTCGTAGGTGTCGCGGGAGACCAGGTTGTAGTGGGGCTGGAGGGCCACGTACCGGGCGAGCCCCTCGCGGTCGGAGAACTCCAGGGAGGCCCGCAGCCGCTCGGCGGAGATGTTGGAGGCGGCGATGTGCCGCACCTTCCCGGCCTTCACGAGTTCGTCGAGCGCGCCGATGATCTCCTCCACCGGCACGTCGGGCTTGTCGTAGTGGGTGTAGTAAAGGTCGATGTAGTCGGTGCCGAGGCGCCGCAGGGAGGCGTCGGCGGCGGCCTTGATGTTGGCGGCGGACAGGCCCTGGAACTCGGGGTGCTGGCTGACCTTCGTGGCGAGGACGACGTCCGCGCGGTTGCCGCGCGATGTCAGCCACTTGCCGAGGACGGTCTCGGACTCGCCGCCCTGGTTGCCGTCCACCCACGCCGAGTAGACGTCGGCGGTGTCGACGAAGTTGCCGCCCGCGGCGGTGTACGCGTCAAGGACGGCGAACGACTGTGCCTCGTCGGCGGTCCAGCCGAAGACGTTGCCGCCGAGGGCGAGCGGGAAGACCTCGAGGTCGGAGGAACCGAGCTTGCGAAGAGAAGTCATGCTCCGTGTCAACGGCCGTGCGGGGGAGGCTCATTCCGGAGCGGACGCAAAACCTGCGTGAACGCCCCCGCACGAAACCCCCGCACGGACCGGAAGCTCCGACGCTCAGACGTTCAGGCCCTTGCCCCGCAGCCAGGCCAGCGGGTCGATGCCGTTGCTGGAACCGCCGGTGTGGACCTCGAGGTGCAGGTGCGCCCCGGTGACGTTGCCGGTCGCGCCCACGCGTCCGATGACGTCACCCGTGCTGACCTTCTGTCCGACGCTGACGCCGATGGACGACTGGTGCGCGTACCAGATCTCCGTGCCGTCATCGAGGGTCAGGACCGTCTTGTAGCCGTACGAGCCGTTCCAGCCCGCCTCGGTGATGGTGCCGCTGTGCACCGCCTTGATCGGCGTGCCCGTGGGGGCGGCGAAGTCGAGGCCGGTGTGGTAGCCGGAGGACCAGTAGGCGCCGGCCTGGCCGAAGGTCGAGGTGATGGTGTACGCGGAGGTCGGCAGTGTGTACTGCTTGGCGAGGGCGGCGAGCCGCTCGGCCTCGGCCTTCTTCCGGGCCTCCTCCTCCGCCTTCTTCTTGGCTTCGGCGGCCTTGGCCTTGGCTTCCTTCTCGGCCTTGGCGGCGGCCTCCGCGGCCGCCTTCTGGGCGGCTTCGGCGGCGTCCTGCGCGGCCTTGGTCTCGATCTGTTCCTGCTGGTGCTCGACCTGCGCCATGATCCGGGCGCGCAGTGCCTCACCGGCGCCGGAGGTGCCCTGCTCGGTGTCGGCGGAGGCCGTGGCGAGGTCGCTGAGCGGGGTGGCGGAGCCTTCGGAGGTGTCGTCGTCCGAGATGAGGGAACCCACCGAGGGAAGGTCCGGGACGGAGATCGACACCGGCGGCTTGCCGGTCTGGGCGCTGGCCATGCCGCCCGCGCCCACGGCGGCTATGACGCCGACGCCCAGGACGGTGGAGCTGCGGGCGAGCCCTCCGCCGCGCTGCTTGGTGACGCGATGCCGGCCACGGATGGGGCGGATGGACTCCGCGGTGGGGTTCCATTCCTGGAACGGGCCCTCGTCGGTGCGGTGACCGCCGTAGCCGAAGGTCTCGGTGTCGCGCTGGTTCGGCGCGGACGGGGCCGCGGGGGCAGGCCGGTTGGACGCCACGTGGGCGTACTCCTTTCCTTCCTTCTCGCCTACCGGGTTAGCTGACGGGTTCGGAGCAGGAAGGTCTCCTACGCGCGTATACCGGCCGTGCTTCCACGGCGGCATCCGCTCGATTCACCCCAAGTGGTGGTTCCCCGGTTCCCTTTCGGGATTCGGCGCGTGCGCACGGAGCCGCCTTCTGTGACGGCTGGGACGACCGCGCTGCGTTATCGAACGTTAATAGACGCGCCGTGGGTATTCCAGCGATTCCGCTTGATCATTAACCTTTTTCGCGCGGACCAACCTGCCATGACCGGCCCAAAACGGGCGAGTTGACCGCTGCGTAAGTGACTCACGGGTTTTGACGGTGTGTCAGTTGTGATGCACAGCGGCGCGATTCACTCACCGACAGTAATGGCGAGCCCAGGGAAAAACCGAGGGCCGGAACCCTTTCGGATTCCGGCCCTCGGCCTTCAGTAGCGGGGACAGGATTTGAACCTGCGACCTCTGGGTTATGAGCCCAGCGAGCTACCGAGCTGCTCCACCCCGCGTCGTTGTGACTCCAGTGTACGCCATCCGCGGGACCGCTCGCGCACACCTCTGCTCAGCGGCGGCGCAGCAGGTGTCGATTCGGTGCCTTGGCCCGCTCCTCGTGCTCCGGGAGGACGAGGACCTCGACTCCCCCGGCCGCCAGGACGCCGCTGCCGTCGGCGCCCGCCACGAAGGTGTCCGGCTCGCGCCAGGCCGTGACCACACGCCGTACGCCCGCGTCGAGGATCAGCCGGGCGCAGGGTGCGGGGCGGGAGGCCCGGCGGGCGCAGGGCTCCAGGCTGCTGTAGACCGTCGCGCCGGCGAGCCCGGGGCCGGCCGGGTCGAGCTTGGCCAGGGCCGCCTCCTCGGCGTGCACGAGCGGGTCGCCGCCCTCGCGGGAGTGGCCGCGGGCCAGTTCCGTGCCGTCGGCCGCGACCACCACCGCGCCGACACTGAACGCCGTGTCCGACGGCGGACACTGTGCCGCCAGTTCGCAGGCGAGGGCCAGCCAGTGGTGGTCGGCGGCGGCGGGGAGGGGGCCGGTGCCCGGGGCGGTGGGCTCGTAGCGCATCAGGACCACGTCCTCGATCCGCCGGGTCTCCAGGAGCCGGAGCCGGCCGGACTGGTAGCCGCCGGGGCCGAAGAGGCGGGGTGCCTCGGGGTCGCCCACGAAGAGCGGGGCGAGGACCAGCTGGAGTTCGTCGGCCAGGCCCTGGGTGAGGAGCTGGGTGTGGATCAGGCCGCCGCCCTCGACCATGAGCCGTCGCACGCCCCGGACGTCGTGCAGGTGGGTGAGGAGCCGCCGCCAGTCGAGGTCGGCGCCGAGCGGGACGACGTCGGTGGCATCGGTGGCTTCGGTGGCGAGGCCGAGGGCACGGGCGCGTTCGGCGCCCTTGTCGGTGGTGTAGAGGATCTTCTCGCCGCCGGTGTGCCAGAACCGTGCCGCCGGATCGAGGTCGCCGGAGCCGCTGACCGTGACCTTGAGGGGGTACTCCGGCAGGCCGGCCGCGGTGCGGGCGGCTCGCCGCTCGGGTGAGTTGACCAGCAGGCGCGGGTTGTCGGCGCGGACGGTGCCGGCGCCGATCAGGATCGCGTCGACGGACGCCCGGACCTCGTCGACCCGGTCGAAGTCGGCCGGGCTGGACAGGAGCAGGCGCTCGGGGCCGGTGTCGTCCAGGTAGCCGTCGAGGGAGACGGCGGCGGACAGCAGGACGTACGGATGGGGCATCGACGCTCCCGGCTCGTGGAAAACGGGCGACTGAGAAATCGGCGGAACTGAGACATCGGCGGACTGGAATCGGCTGAAAACGGCGGACTGACGGGCGGTCTTGGTTCAAGTTTGAAACAAACCTACACTGGCGGCATGACGACTCGCTGGCTCACCCCCGAGGAGCAACGCGCCTGGCGCGCGTACATCGCCGCCTCCTTGCTCCTGGAGGACGCGATCGACCGGCAGCTCCAGCAGGACGCCGGCATGCCGCACCTGTACTACTCCATCCTGTCGGTCCTGTCGGAGTCACCTGAGCGGCGGCTGCGCATGACCGATCTCGCCGAGCGGCTGAAGATCACGCGCAGTCGGCTGACGTACGCGGTGACGCGACTGGAGAAGGACGGCATGGTGCGGCGCGAGGCCTGCCGGTACGACAAGCGGGGCAGCATCGCGGCCCTGACGGACGACGGGTTCGCCGTACTGGACCGGGCGGCGCCCGGGCATGTCGAGACCGTGCGGAGCTTCCTGTTCGACCGGCTCAGCGAGGAGCAGGTGGGGCAGCTGGAGGAGATCTCCACGGCGATCGCGCAGGGGCTCCAGGAGGACGGGACACGGCCGGCGTCGGACGACGTGCCCTGGCGGCGGAGGTCCTCCTCGACCTGTTCGTGACCCACGTCACACCACACCCACATCTCGTTGATTCAAATTTAAAGCAAGGGTAGGGTTCCGGACGTGGATCTGCTTCAAATCTGAAGCAGACTGCAAGCCGACGGCTGTGCAGCCGAACAGGAACGGAACCCGGAGGCCCCGCATGCCCGACACCCCCGCTGTCCTCGCCACCCCGCGCTCCCGCGTCCGGGTCCCGCTGCGCTTCCACGACGGTTACGAGGTCGAGGCCGAAGTCGTCACCTTCCACGGCCTGGCCGACGGCCAGGAACATGTGGCAGTCGTCCTGGGCGAGCCCGGCCCGGTTCCGCTGGTGCGGCTGCACTCCGAGTGCCTGACCGGGGACGTGTTCGGCTCCGCCCGCTGCGACTGCGGCCCGCAACTGCGCGAGGCCGTCGAGCGCATCGCCGAGCACGGCGGCGTGCTCCTCTACCTCCGCCAGGAGGGCCGGGGCATCGGCCTCTACAACAAGCTCGACGCCTACGCCCTCCAGGACGAGGGCCTCGACACCTACGAGGCGAACGCGGCCCTGGGGCTGCCGGAGGACGCCCGCGACTACACGGCGGCGGCCCAGATGCTCCGGGCCCTCGGCGTCGGTGAGCTGGACCTGCTCTCCAACAACCCCGACAAGGCCGCTCAGCTGCGCGACCTGGGCGTGGGCGTCCGCGACCGCGTCCCCACGGGCGTCTTCACCACCGCGCACAACGTCCGGTACCTGCGCGCGAAGGTCCTCCAGACCCAGCACACGCTGCCGCTCGCCGCGCTGACGGGGCTCAGCGCGGGCTGAGCCTCCCGGCCCGGCCGGGTGCTCGAACGGGGCGGCTTGCCCCTCGGCTCATCGGGTACAGCCTTTGAAAGAGGGCGACCTCCGCAGTACCCGGAGCTTATGGAAAGTGACCGTTTCGTGACCGATCTCGACGGCCCCGGCGACCCCCGGGCGAGGAGACCGGGCGATGGCCCGGAGGCCGTCGCGGCACAGATCGCCGACGCCGTGGAGAGTCTGACGGCCCTGTGGTCGGTCGCCGCCCAGGACGCGTCCCTGCGGCTGTCCCTGCACCAACTGCGGGCGCTGCGCACCCTGGAGGCGGCGCCCGGCCTGAACCTCACGGCCCTGGCGGACCGGCTGGACATCGGCCTCCCCACGGCCAGCCGCCTCTGCGACCGCCTGGCGGCGGCCGGCCTCCTGGAACGCGCCCCGCACCCGGACACCCGCCGCGAGGTACAGCTGTGGCTCACCGCGCACGGGCAGCACGTCCTGGGCGACGTCGCAGGGCGCCGGGCGCAAGCCCTGGCCACGGCACTGGCGGCGATGGAACCGGCGGAACGGGTGGCGCTGAGCCGGGGGTTGCGGGGGTTTCTTGCGGCACGGGATCCCGGTGCCCGTCAGCCCCCCGAGCCATGACGGCTGCCGACGCCTCGCTCTGCGCCCAACACGGCCACACACGTGTCGTCCCGCACCGGGCGAGCCGCGCTGCCCGCGTCGCGGAGGACCACGGCGGCCACCACCGCCGGGTCGCAGCCGAGCAGCACGGCGTCGTCGGGTGGCGTCCAGCGGCCGGGCAGGCCGTCGCTGTGCAGGACGAGCAGGCTGTCGTCCTGCCACGGCTGCCGCTGCACGGTCACGGACGCCGGGGCCTGCGCGCCCACGATGCCGGGCTGGGACAGCATCGCCTTCCAGGTGCCGTCGGTGCGCAGCCGCGCCCCGACGTTGCCGATCCCGGCGAAGTGCAACCGCCCGGATCCCAGATCCAGTTGGGCCACGGCGACGGCCGCGCCCCGGGTGCGGCGCAGGGCCCGGCCCAGATGCCGCAGCATCTCGGCGGGCGGCCGGTCGGCCACGTCGCGCAGCGCATCCACGGCGGCGCCGGACGCCTCGGCCGCCTTGGGTCCGTGGCCGAGCCCGTCGGCGAGCAGGAGGGTGTGGCGGTCGCCGGCGCAGACCCGGGTCCAGGCGTCGCCGGAGTACTCGGCCCGGCCTAGGGGGACGTTGACGCCGCCGGTGTGCGGGCCCCGCGGGGGCGTCCGGTACCGGTCGGCGGGGGGTTCGTGGTCGATACGGGCCATGGCCACGGTGCCCCGGCCGGGGAGGCTGTGGAGGTCGAAGTCGTTCGCTATGCGCCGGCACGTGCCGAGGCCGGCGCCCAGGGAAGCCGCGGTGGTGTAGCCGTCGCGCATCGCCGCCGCGACGTCCGCGATGCCCGGGCCGTGGTCGAGCGCGACGAGCTGCACGGACAGCCGCCGGCCGTCGGCGGGTGCGCGCTCGACGAGGTTGATGAGGACGTACCCGCCGTCCGCGTGCCGCACCAGGTTGGTCGCCAGCTCCGTCGCCACGAGCGCGGCGGTCGCGATGCGGTCCGGGCCGAGCTCGGCGCACGCGCCGGCCGCCTCGGCCGCGACCCGGACGTCCCGGACCCGGGTCGAGTCGTCGACCGGCACTTCCCACACCCTGCTCATCACGACCCCGGCCGGGTCGGCGGCACGACCGTGGCCCAGGAGGTGACGGTGACGCGGGTCCCCTCACCGGGCCGGCTGTCCACCTCGAACTCCTGGACCAGCCGCTTGGCCCCGCTCATGCCGAGTCCGAGCCCGCCGCCGCTGGTGTAGCCGTCGGTCATCGCCTGGTCCAGGTCGCGGATGCCGGGCCCGGCATCGACGAAGGCCAGCCGAAGGCCGGGCGACGGCCCGGCGTCCAGCGGGGTGATCTCCACATGGCCGCCACCGCCGTGGACGAGGGTGTTGCGGGCCAGCTCGCTGGCGGCGGTGACGAGCTTGGTCTGCTGCACCAGACCGAAACCGAGCTCGGCGGCGGCCTGCCGGACCTGCTGCCGTACCCAGGCCAGGTCGGCGTCCGAGCCGATCGGCAGGCTGGCCGGGGCGGCATGGCGGGAGGCCCGCATCAAGGACTCCCCTCGGCCTGCCGCTCACCCGCGGTGAGCAGCTCCATCGCGCGTTCGACGTCCAGGGCCGTACGCAGTCCGGGCAGGGTGAGCCCCAGCTCGACCAGGGTGATCGCCACCGCGGGGCGCATCCCGGCCAGTACCGTACGGGCGGCCAGCAGTCCGGCTCCGGCGGCGATCTCGGCGAGGACCCGCCCCAGGAAGGAGTCGACGATGTCCACGCCGGAGATGTCGATGACCACGCCGGTCACCCGGGTGTGCGCGATCCGGTCGGTGATGTCCTGCTGGAGCTGCTCGGCCATCCCGTCGTGCAGCTCCCCCTGGAGGGTGACCAGCAGGATGTCGCCCAGCCGGAGGACCGGGACGGTGAAGCCGGGCCCGCCGAAGGGCCCGTTCCCCGAGGGGCCGGTCATCGGGCGCCCGCGTCGGCCGCCCGCAACGGCGCGATCTCGACGCCCTGCCGGCTGAGCGCGTAGGCCAGGGCGTCCGCCAGGCTCGCGCGGGTGAGCACCGTACCGAGGTCGATGCCCAGCTGGACGATGGTCTGCGCGATCGCCGGCCGGATGCCGGAGACGATGCACTCGGCGCCCATCAGCCGGGCCGCGGCCACCGTCTTCATCAGGTGCTGGGCGACCAGCGAGTCGACCGTGGGCACGCCGGTGATGTCGAGGATGGCGAACCGGGCGCGCTCGGCGACGATCGCGTCCAGCAGGCTCTCCATGACCACCTGGCTGCGCGCGCTGTCCAGCGTGCCGATCAGCGGTACGGCGACGGTGCTCTCCCAGAGCTTGATCACCGGGGTGGCCACTTCGTGCAGTTGCTCGCGCTGCCGTGCGATCACCTCCTCGCCCGCGCTGACCGTCGTCTCCAGTACGACCAGACGCAGCGTGCCCATGAGCACGGTGAGGGCCAGCACACACTCCTGCGCCTCGGGGGCGCAGGGGTCCGGGAACTCGGCGCGCAGCAGGTCGGTCACCGGTTCGCGCAGGGCGGCCACCTCGTCGGCGAGCCCGTCCGCGTCGATGCCCATACGGCCGCGGGAGGCCGCCATCCGCCCCAACTGGTCGCGCACCGCCGCGAATCCGGAGGCCCGGATGTCGTCCAGCCGCCCGGCGGCCGCCACCGCGGCCAGCGCAGCCGCCACGGACCTGCCCGCCTCCACCGCCTCGTCGCGGGACACGGTGAAGACCGTGCGGAACAGCGCGGCGTCCGCCCACCGTTGGGCAATCTGCTCCCGGCGCCGTTCGAGAAAGGCACTCACCTGCTGTGCGGGCGGCTCTTGTTCCGCGTTCTCTTCCGATACCGACACCGACACTTGCATCGCTCCCTTGCACGGACCGGACCGAGGCCGCGCTGCGACACCTCAGCCATTACTTGCCGTATGACAAACATTAGGGCCGGCGTACGGCTCCGCCAAACAGCCGCTCACCCACACCCCCTGGCCTCCGCCTTCCCCGGCCCCTCCCGCCCACGCCAGTCCAGGCACACCACCAGGGCGTCGTCGTCCGGGACGGGTCTGCCGCGGTGGCCGGACAGTTCGCGCAGGACGGCCCGGGGCACCTCGGCGGCCGGGAGCAGCCGGGTCGACTGGATCGCCCGGGCCAGGGCCGCGTCGCCGTACGCCTCTCCGCCCGGGGAGGCGACGTCGTACACCCCGTCGCTGACGAAGACCAGCCGGTCACCGGGCTCGACCGCGAACTCCTGGGCCACGTAGTCGGTCTCCTCGAACATGCCGAGCGGCAGCTGGGCGTCGAAGGGCACCCGCTCCACCGCGCCCCGGCGCAGCCGCAGCAGCCGCGGGGACCCGGCGTCCACCGCCCGGACCCGCCCGGTGGCCAGCTCGATGTCCAGCATGAGCACGGACAGGTAGCAGCGGCCCCGGTAGTGGGCGTACACCGCCTGGTCGGCCAGGGCCGCCTGGTCGGCGAGGGGGAGACCCGCCCGGCGCGCGTTGCGCAGGGCGTTGATCGCCAGGTTCGTCAGCAGGGAGGCCTCTATGCCCTCGCCCATGCCGTTGGTGACGTAGAGACTGAGCCGGTCGGTCGTGGCGGACCAGTCGAAGTTGTCGCCGAAGACCGCGTACGCCGGTTCCAGCTGGGCGCCCAGCTCGTACTCGGGGCGGGCGCAGGAGCGGCCCGGCAGCAACTGCCACTGCATCTCGGCGGCCAGCGTGAGCCGGTCCCTGCGGCGTGCCTGGAGGTACAGGTCGGTGTCCCGCTCGGCCACGACGATCTCGTGCCCGAGCACCTCGGCGATCTCGGCCAGTTCGCCGAGGCAGCCGTCGGCGTGCTCGCCGCCCGGCAGGGTCACCGTCAGCACGCCGAGGCGGTCGCCGCGCACGGTGACCGGCAGGTGCACGCGTACGAGGTCACCCGGCACGGTTTCCACGTAGGGCTCCTGCGCGCCGAAGGCCCGGCCCGCCGGGCTGTTGGCCACGGAGACCGGCTGAAGGGTGTGCGGCAGCACGGACACCGGCTGAAGCACCGTCAGTCCGTAGTCGGCCAGGTACAGCTCGACGGAGTCCGCCGCGTACTGATCAGTCAGTACACGACGGACCGCGTCCAGCAGTTGATGGGGCGCCGCCGTGCGCAGGGCGCGCTCGGCGGCCACGAGTCTGTTCACGATCGTCGTCACGATGGTCGACACACCAATCCTTGGTCTGAATGCGCGGTGGGCAGCTGTGACCCCGGCCGAGGTCACCCCCCGGCTCCCCGCGCGCCTAGTACGCTGGCGGCCATCCCGGTGCCTGCGAGAGTGTGACTGTGACTTCCCTCCGACCCCGCCCTGAGCCAGCAGAGGTCGCACGTGTGACCTCCACGGCCGCGGAGTTGCTGGAAGTCCTCTGGGGCCGGGCCTCCACGGCACCCGCCTCGGCGTCCCAGCTGCGCGTGCTGCTCATCCTGGAGCACCACGAGGGCATCAACCTGCGCACCCTCGCCGACTCCCTCGCCTCCACCCCGCCCTCGACCAGCCGGCTGTGCGACCGGCTCCAGGCGGCCGGGTTCGTCGAACGGGTGGTGAGTGCGGCGGACCGGCGCGAGGTACACCTGCACCTCAGTGGGCGGGGCCGCACCTTCCTGGCCGACCTGCGCATCCGCCGGGAGCAGACGCTGCGCGCTGTGCTCGACCAGATGCCCGCCGCCAAGCGGGTCGCGCTGCTGCAGGGGCTGGAGGCGTTCTGCGACGCGGCCGCGGCCCAGATACACGACGACTCCGACGACTCCCCGGCGTCCGGTACCCGCACTGCCTGAACTGCCCGTCGTGGCACCGGGACGAACATTCCGGATCCTCCCCCGCGCCCGCACGTCACGGCTAGATTGTTGTCTCATGACTATAGTTGTCAAACGACAACTGTCCGCTCCACGAGTCCCGTCGCCGATTCCTCCGTGCCGCACCGCCCGCCCTCCTGCCCGTACCGTGAGCCGACCGTGCGGGTACCCCGTCACCGCCCCGACCTGCGCCGACTGTGGCCAACGTCTCGACGGACAGGAGACGGGGCATGAGCCGGGCGACCGCGGGTAGCGGCGTGGAGGTGGCCTGACGGGGGACGGGAGCGGGCCGGAACTACGAGGGAGGGCCCGTGACGGCGACCATGCGCATCGACACGACGACGGATTCCGGCACCGACACCGGTGAGGAGCTGCCGCAGATCGCAGAGCCGCAGAAGCTCGCCCCGCAGGACGCGCGCGAGCTGACCGGGCAGTTCCTCGAGCGGCTCGCCGTGCTGGAGGAGGGCACCGCCGAATACCAGTACGCGCGCAACACGCTCATCGAGATGAACATGTCGCTGGTGCGGTTCGCGGCCCGCCGGTTCCGTGCGAGCGGCCAGTCGATGGAGGACGTCGTCCAGGTCGGCGTCATCGGGCTGATCAAGGCCATCGACCGGTTCGAGGTCTCCCGCGAGGTGCAGTTCACCAGCTTCGCGGTGCCGTACATCATCGGTGAGATCAAGCGGTTCTTCCGCGACACGTCCTGGGCCGTGCACGTGCCGCGCCGCCTCCAGGAGGCCCGTACGGAACTCGCCAAGGCCACCGAGGAACTGTCCTCCCGCCTCGGCCGCGCTCCGAAGGTCGCGGAGCTGGCGGCGCTGATGAACCTCTCGGAGGAGGAGGTCGTCGAGGCCCAGGTCGCGGCGAACGGCTACCTGTCCTCGTCCCTGGACGCCGCGATCACCGGCGACTCGGAGGAAAGCGACACCTCGCTCTCCGAGTTCATCGGCGAGGAGGACCCGGCCCTCGAACTCGTCGAGGACTTCCACGCACTGGCTCCCCTGGTCGCCGAACTCGACGAGCGCCAGCGCCTCATCCTCCACCTCCGCTTCGTGGAGGAACTCACCCAGGCGGACATCGGCAAGCGCCTCGGCATCTCCCAGATGCACGTCTCCCGCCTGATCTCCCGGACGGTGGCCCGCCTGCGGTCGGGGATGCTGGCGACGGGCTAGGGAGGTGTCCAGCCCTTGACGGTCTCCTCGCCGGAGTCGCCGTGCGCGCCGGCCGGTGACGGTCCGCTTCACCGGCGCGGAGGTCCGTCTCGGCCAGCCGGCGAGCCTTCTGCGCGGACGAGACCAGAGCCAGGGCCCGCGCCGCGAGCGCCCGGGCCGTCTGCGTCACGGAGTGGGCCCAGTGAGCCGGTGGCACCGAACAGCAGGACAGTACGACCGACGGCGGCCTGGAGGAACGCGACGGCGGCGAAGCGCGGAGCGTCGTTCTGGAGCAGCTCACCGGCGCCCTGTCGTAGAGGGTAAGCAGCCGCAGCGAGGGCAGGATCGCCGGCCCCTCCCCGCCCTGGACGACGCCACGGAGACGGCCTTTGCCACGGCCGGGCTCACCGGTGGGCCTCACGCGCTGTGGCGTGCCCCCGAGGACTCGCCGGCCTGATGCCGGGGCAGGTCAAACCGCCGCAGTGCGAGCAGCCCACCAGCGTGCCGCTCGAAGTGCGCCTCGGCACCGACACGGTGCAAGCAGGCCTCAGGCGTGCCTGGAGTGGCTGCAGGTCCCGGCGGCAGTGAGGACGCATTCCCACTCGCGCCGTACAGGGCTGGATCGGGGCGCGTGGCCATTCCGAGGCCGAGGCGGTGAGCCCCCGGGGTCAATTGGGCAAGAAGGAGACAGAGTTGCCGTGTCCCCTGCCATAATCGCGGCAAGGGGACGAATCGGGGGGGGTTGATGGCAGACGTTGTCGCAGTGCATGGCATTCTCGCCAACAGGTCGAGCCGCGGGGAAATGCACGATTCCTGGCTGGCCGCTCTGCGCGAGGGCTTGCGGAACGCAAGATTCGCCGGAGCCGAGGACCTCAAGCTCGAATGTGCGTTTTACGGTTACCTGTACAACGACGGTAAGGCAGGCTTCGCGTGGCAGTACGAGGTCGGAGACCTGGCGCCTGGGCTGGAAGAGGATCTTCTGGTCGGCTTGGCCGAGGGTGTCGACGACCCTTCGCGCAACACCGTGAGCAAGGCGGGATATGCACCACGGAGTGTGCAGTGGGCGATTGATCTGCTGCAGTCCCGCAAGCTCCTCGGTGGCACGGCCAGCGCCATTATCGGCTTCGTCAAGCAGGTGGCCCGCTATTTGCGGGACGAGGAATTCAAGAAGCAGGTGCGCGCCGAGTTCAGCGCCGCCATGGAGACGCGGCCCCGCCTGGTGATCGCCCACTCCCTTGGCACCGTGGTGGCGTACGACTGGCTGAGATCGCACCCGGCGACATCCGCGACGACTCTGATCACCCTCGGCTCGCCGCTGGGGCTGCGTCCGGTTCTCCGCGAGTTGCATCCGTACATCGACGCCTGTCAGGCGCCGTGGCCCGTCGGCATCGACACCTGGGTGAACGTCGCCGCGAAAGAAGACGTCGTCGCCACGGTCAAGGAGCTGAACGGACTGTTCGCAGGGAAAATCCGCGATCTTCCCGCGTCCAACTCCCGTGCCACCGCCCATGATGCCGTGGCCTACCTGAAGAACGTCCGCACCGCTCAGTCGGTGGCGGTGGCACTTGGCTGACCACGCAGGGTACTTCTGCATTTCCGGGCGCCCGACCTACGGCGGACCGTTCGAGAACCTGGAAGCGTTACCGGATGAGGTCCGAGCCGTCCGCGGTGGTCTCAACGCCCTTGGCCTGACCGAGTTGTTCCCCGGTGCAGACGGCGACGCGCTTTCCCACAGCGGCCTCAGAGACGCCCTGTTCAACTGGAGTCAGCTCGCCGGCGAGTACTCCGGCGAGCGAACGGCGACCCTGGTCATCTACGCGACGGGCCACGGCTACGCGCTGGGAAAGGACTGGGTACTCGTCCCGCCGGAGCAAGAGATCCCCGCGAATCCTCGGAACATGGACCCCAAGGCCGTCACCAAGCCGGCCGATCTCATCGAGGCATTGCACCAGCGCGGAGACCTCGCCCAAGTTCTGCTGATCCTTGATGCCTGCGGCGCCGCTCCCGGCGGCGAGCAGACGTTGCTGGACGCCATCGCACAGGCGCCCTACCGGGCCATCGACGACCAGCTCGACCTGTGGGTCGTGGCCGCGGCCCGGCGGTCCGAGAGGGCTCTGGAGACGATGTTCTCCAACGCCTTCACCACCGCGCTGCGCGACACCGCCGCCCCCTCCCGGGACCAGCGGCACTTGGATCTGACGCAGGTGATGGAATCCGTCCAGAACACCCTGCGCGACACCTCGCAGAAGGCGCGGATCGTCGCCGGCCACGGCGATCCGCGCTGCCGGGCTCTGCCCAACCCTTTGTATATGCCGCCCGAGCCGCCCAACTGGCTTCCGCCCGGCTGGAGTGCTGCCTCACGTGGTGTCGTCAACGAGGACACACCTGGCTGGTACTTCACCGGACGCGAACGCGCGCTGCGCGCCGTCATCGATCACCTGACCGGCGCCGGGTCCGCGCCGCCGCTGTGGTTGACCGGCTCCCACGGCAGCGGCAAGACCGCGATCCTGGCCCGCGTCGTCTCCACGGCAACGGTTGAACTGCGCGCCGCGGTCCCGGTCGTGGCCCGGCACGGCGTCCTACCCGCCGACGAACTCATCCTGGCCCCGGTCGACGCCCGCGGCCGCACCACGGACCGGCTGGCCGCCGACATCGCCAGGTCGCTGGAACTCACCGTCGACAGTGCCTCCGGCCTGCTGACCGCGCTCAGGCGGCACGGCAGCGGGACCGTCCGCGGCGTCATCGTCGATCACCTGGACGAGGCTCGCGAGCCCGGCAGTGTGCTGGCCGAACTGGTCGAACCTTTGACCGCGCTGTCGAATGTCCGGGTGGTCGTGGGCGCCTCACGGCAGCTGCTGGACGAGCCACCCGGCCTGATCGTCGATCTCGACGAACCGGCACACCACGGACCCTCGTCCGTGGGCGCCTACCTGCAGACCCGTCTCACCTACGGCGGGCGCGTCTCCACCGGAACCGCCGCCCTGCAACAGATCTGTGGCGGCTGCTTCGCGGCGGCCGTAACTGCCGCGGACGTCATCCTCCGGGAGAACACCGACTCCCTGCAACGCGCCTGCGAGGCTGCCGCCGACCGGCTCGACGGCCTGCTCCGCCAGACGCTGCGGGAGTTCCTTCCCCAGGCCGTCGCAGACGCGGTGGCGGACACCCTGACCGCGCTGTGCTCCTTCGGCGACGGCCTCTTCCTCGACCTGCGGACCTGGGCCGCCGTCGCCACACGCCTCGGCGGTACCCCGCTCTCCCCGTCGGAGCTGGGTGCCTGCCTTCCCGCCTGCCGCACCTTCCTCGTACACCGGGACGCCACCGGACAGGATCAGGGGAACGTCCACGGCGGATGGCGGCCGTGTCACCCGTCGCCGGCGAACGGGCGCGGGTCACGCCGTACCGTGCTGCGCCACCTGCGCGACGAGCTCGACCCGGCCCGCAATGGCTGGGAGAACGTCCCGTCCCACCTGCTCGACATCCTCGCCGCCGCGGCAGCCGATCCGACCAGCGGCACGGGACACCTGCTGGACGACCCGGACTTCCTGCTCGCGCTGCCCCGCCCGACCATGACACGCACGGTCAAAGCTCTACGAGGCCCGGACCATGCAGCACGTACTGCCGTATGGAACAACCAGCCCCGGCGTGGGAAGGCGCATCAACGCCGTTTCGCCCTCGCGCTCGCCGCCACCCGGATGGGTCTCACCGATCTCGCGCGCGCCGTCGGCCCCGTCAACGCACCCTGCGGGTCACTCGCAGTGCGCTGGGCGAACCCTGCCGTACGTGAACGCCATACGACCACGCGCGTGTCCGCGGCCGGGGAACCCGGACCCCGCTCCCTCATCACAGCTCACGACGACGGCACGTTGAGCTGGTGGGACGCCACGAGCGGTGAGAGGTCGGCGTCGCGGTCCGGCGTCGGTCCTGTCAGCGACCTGCACGCGATCACGGCCTCCGACGGTGCTCAGGCACTCCTCGTGCTCTCGGACGGCTCGGTGGTCCGGTGCACCCCGGACGTCGACGAGGACCAGGTCCTGCGGACGGGATCCGGTGATCTACCCGGTCCCTCAGCGTCCCACCCGGCCGGCCTCCTCGCTCTCGGTCACGGCCCGGCCGTCGAGGTACTGTCCGCCTCCGGCGCCGATCCCGTACGCCTCGAAGCGCTCCGGCAGCCCGTGGTCGCACTGGCCATGGCCGGCCGGGGTGACGATCCGGTCGTCTGGGTGGCCACGCTCGACGGAGTGGTCCACCGATGGTGCCCGGCCGACGACCGGGCCGCCCCTCGAAGAGTCGCGCTGTGCCCGAACCCGGTGCGCTTGGCGGCCTCGGCCGACGGCGAGACGGCCGTGATCGTCGACAGTGCTGGCACCTGCACTTTCGTGGGAGGCGCGGCCCTGCTCGCGGGTACCGTTCCGACACTCGAACGCAATCTGCGGGCCGTCCACCTGACGGCCGACTGGTTCGTCGTCGCCGGCGGCGACAGGGACGGCAACTGGCTGGACACGCACAGCGTCACCGACGGCAGTTGCGCGCGCTGGCCGCTCGACGCGCTGCCGGCCGGAATCCGTTCGCACGGAACACACGGCCTGATCGTGGCGACGTCCCGCGCGCTCACCCTGCTGCACGCCGAGACCCGTCAGAACCAGAACCCCGGCATGCCGCGTCAACGGCCCTAGGAGGTAACCCGGATGGCAGCACCGCCACACTCCCCGGCCGGCCCGCCCGACAGCGCGTTCGTCCGCGATCGGCTGGTCGGGCTTCTCGTGCTGCTGAACCTGGCGGCCGGCCAGGACATCGGCGAGCAGGAACTCACCACCGCGCTGACGGAACTCGATCTCGCCGGCGGATGGGTCGGCGAGCTGCTGGAGGCACCGGAAGCCGAAGCCGTCTTCGCCTCGCTGCCAGACTGGCTGACCGTGGCCGAGAACAGCGGTCTCGCCCTCCTCGTCGACGCCTCCTTCGGGGCCAAGGCAGAACAGCCGGACCCGGGCGGTCCCGCGGCGACGCACGGACTAATGAACCGGCTCATCGAGGAACTGGGTGAGGAGGTCCTGGAACAGCTTTCGGAGCTGTGGGCCGAATGCCCCGTGGAGTCGACGCGAGTACGGGAAGAGGGGCCTCGGAACGGCCCGGCGCACGCGGCGGTGCTCGACGGGCCCGGAGGGCGCGTCGCGATCACCCTGGGCGACGGGCCGTCCACAGCGGGGACGGCGCCGGACGGCCCGTTCCCGGCCGCCGCGCCCAGGTGGATCAGGCTCCTGCCATGGGCCGGCCCGCATCTCATGGCGGCGTGGGAAGCGGTGGAGAAACTACTCGGAGGCTTCGGAGCGATCGGCGCAGGAGGTCGGCCGCCCCTGCCGGCCGGAGTATGGCCCGCACCGGTGCCCGCCGAGGACCCGGCGATCGGGCTCGGTTACGCGCTCGACATGCTCGCGGATGCCGCCGGACTGCCCCGTCCCGACGTCCTGGCCATCGGCGCCCGGACGCACGGGCAGAACTTCGCCCCGATGACGGAGGCGGATCTGGCCGGCCGGGTCGAGGCGCTCGCGTGGGTCGGCGTCACCGTTGTCCTCGCCCCCACGGAGCACGGCTGGGTCCAGGCCGGTCCGGGCGACAGCCGGACACGGCTGTCCGAGGTACCGGTCGCGTTGACCCTGGACGCCGCCGCCACCGCCGTCTGGGGTGACCGATGGGCCGACTGGAAGCACGACCGACACAGCGACGAGCTGCGCCGCCTGCGCTGGACGCCCGACCCGCTGGAACTCCGGCCCGACGACATCATGGTGAGCCAGGTCGCTGACCTGCAGGCGATCTTTCAGGGGGAGACGCCCGCATCGCCAGGGCAGACCGACTCGGACGGGAGGTCGACGGCCGTCGGCAGGAAGCAGACCACCGCCGGCAGGAAGCGGGCAGGGCAGGCCAGACGCGTGGCCGTCATCGGCGGCACCCTTCGCAGCGGCAAGAGCACGATCGCGCGACTGCTGGCCGGCAAGCTGAGGGAGCAGGACTGGCAGGTCCAGGCGATCCGGTCCATCGACGGGGAACTGCCCGACCGCGACCCGCTGATCGAGGCGTGCCAGCGCGCGATGGCCCTGCTGGAGCGTGACGAGAGCAAGCCCTGCTTGCTGATCCTTGACGGTCTCCTTCCGCTCCAGGGCGGCAACAACGCAGTGGATGCGCTGCTGCCGCTCGTGTCTGAGTCCCTCCGGGTGAGCGTGCTCGGGATTCTGGAGTACGACCTCTCCGCGGCTGTCGAGTGGAGCACGGAAAGCATCGATGTCGTCCCGGCGTTCGTCGGCAAGCCGCGCCTGGAGGCCTTCGTCGAGCGGATGTACAGCACGCGCCCGGGAATCCTGGACCGCCGGGCGGGGCTGGACGAAGTGGCACGGGACGACGGCACCCGGGATCTCGAGGTCCTCATCAGGGTGATGCGCACCGGTGGAGGCGACGACCCCCTCCTCGCCTGCTTTGACGCACTCGGCCTGAAGGAGAGGCAGGCGGTAGCAGAGGCCGCGGCGGCATCGGTGATTCGTTCGGGAGTCCCCGAGGAGACACTCGCCGACCTCACGGAGGAGGAGCGGCAGGTCCTGTCCCTCCAGTTCTTGGAGGGACAGGACCTTGTCAGGATTGCGAGCGTCGAGGACAGCACCCGGATCCTGAGCCGTGTTCTGCAACTCGAGGACGACCCTGACGAGCCCGACCTGATCCCCTCGGTGAGCGAGGGGCGCATGCTGTCAAAGGTCGTCGAGCTCCTGCTGCCGTCTGTGGAAGCGCTCATGCGGCAGGCCCCCCGCGAGGTGCTGCCGCGACTGCTCGGCGCCCGGCTCTACCGCGCCCGGGTGGCGGCCGAACTGCTCAGCCACACCCGGCACAGCGGCGCGCTCGACGACTGGCTCCAGGGGGCGCAGGTGGCCGAACTGGCGCACGGCTTGACCGCGCTGGGGAGCTCACTGAACGAGGAGATCGCCGAGGACTTCATCCTGAAGTTCACCCAGCGGCTCAAGGAGGACCCCTCACCACTGCGCCTGCACGACCTGGTGCATGTGATCCGCGGCATCCGGCACGCCATGTCCACTGGCGCGCTCGCCCTGGACGAAGCCAGGTCCTGGCTGAAGACCCAGGTGAACGCCATCATCACGCGCGGGGAGGGCACCGCTCAGGAACGCCTGCACCTTCTCAGCCTGATCGAGTGGTTCCAGGACGCCGATCTGGACGGGATCATCGTCCTGCGGGTCGCGGAGGTCGTCACCGACCTCGATCCCTCCCGCGCCGCGGACTACTTCCTCGTGCTGCGCGCGCTCCGTCTGCAGCGCCGGCTGTGGCGGCGCGTGGCGGACGACACCGACGTCCACTACGAGGACGCCGCCGGATACCACCCGGTCGACCAGGAACCAGGTCCGGAGATGCTAGTCGAATACCAGGTCAGAGCGGCTGACGGATTCGCCGTCCTGCTCGCCGGGATGATGTTGCGTCGTCAGGTCGAGCGGACCGAGTGGGCACCGATGATCGAGGACCACGAGCACCTCCTCCAGCCCGCCCTGGACAACAGCAGCCCACGCGATGTCATTTCCGCATTGCGGGAGTTGCGGCGGACTTCCGGCATGCACCGCAACGAGATCTTCAAGAGGGCCGTCGACACACGCTGGGACGGGAGCCGCTACCTGGACGCCCTCCGTTCCCTCGTACGCCGTGCCACGCCGATGGAGACCGTGGAGCTACTCCGGCTCGTGCAGGGCCTGCACGCCTGGTGTGCCTGTCTGTTGCTCTCGGCTCCCGCCAAGGGTTCGGTCCGCGGTGCTGCCGACCGCACACCCGATGAGGAATTCGTCCAGAGCCTGGCCCGCGCGACGAGGAACGATCCCAAGGCAGCAGGGATGCTGCTGTCCGTGACGTACGCGGTCGAGGATCCCTACCACCAGAAGGGCGAGACCTTTGCCCAATTGCTGGGGGACGCGCTCGGCGAGAAGACCGTGGCGGACTGGCTGGAGAGCGACCCTCGTCCCTCGGTAAAGTACTACGTGGTCAAGGGGTTGTGGGAAGCACAGGTCTCGTACCGCAAGGCGTGCCTGGATCTGATGGTCGGGATCGTCACCCAGACGCTCACCACGTCCCGCCGGGTCTGGGGCCCCCGGCTCGCCCTGCGGCTTGGGGCAGATCCCGAATTCGGGCCGGGCTTCCTGCAGAGCCTGCGCGAGAAGGTCGCCATCGATGACCTGTTGAACGGCATGAGCGTGTGGTCTCCTCCGGACACGCAGGCGGAATTCCACCGGCTGGCCCGCGCCCTCTACCCCAACGCCCCACGCCGATACGCCCTGACGTTCGATGTCCGCGAGCTGGCACAGCGCTTGGCCAACGCCCCGACGATCCCCGTCGCCGAAGCCTGCCGGGAGATCACCCGCACACTGCGGCACACCAACGGGATCTCCGGAGCCACCCTGCTGCAGAAGTCGAGCAAGATCATCGGACGGCCGAACGTCTGGGTCGACCGGCTCGACACGGTCAAGACCGGCGAGGAATTCACGCAGCTCCTGCGGATCCTCAGTCACGTCGACCGGGGCTTCGTGAGCCGCGAGCTCACCAAGTACGGCGAGCTCACATTGCGCACTGTCCGCTCCACGGAGGAATCGCGTCTGGCCTGGAGGACCCGCTCCGCGATGTACCAGAACCCGGTCGCGGCCACGGGGCTGCTCGCGGCCCTCGAGGACATCGCCGGGCTGGGGGAGCCCGTCTATCGAGGGCTTACGAGCGACGCCGTTCTGATGAAGATCTTCACCGAGGAGCTGCAGCTCCTGCAGAACCCGTCTGAGCAGTACATGGCGGCACTTCACCTCTCTCGAATAGGGGTCGGGCCCAAGCAGGCTCTCAATGCGGACTGGACCACCAAGACGTACGAGCTCAAGAAGCTCATCATCGGCACCGTCTCCAGCCCGCGGGTCATCCGCGACATCCTGCGCACCATGGCGCTGTGGGAACGGCGGTGGGCGCTCGAACTGATTCCCAAGATCGACGACGGCAAGCTGGAACGGCGGCTGCGGCTGGGCCTGGTCACCGACCTGGAGCCAGCCATCGGACTCGCTGCCCTCCTGACGAGCCTCCTTGACCAGGACAAGGCGTCAGCCGTGCTCGACGCTCTCAAGGAGACCGGCTGGACAAGCGTGGTCGAACGCGTCGACCTGTCCTCGGCAGTCCTGCTGCTGCGGCTGGCGGCCCGGCTGCAACCCCACCAAGCCGGTGCGGTCGCGGCAGCCGTCAACACGCGGATCGTCACCCTGCTGGGCCGCGAGATCGTTCTCGATGCCCGGGAGATGTGGCGGGAAGTGGGCCACGCCTGCCAGGCCCTGGCGACAGCCGGTTTCCCGGTACAGAACGTCAGTGGTCCGTCGGCCCGCGAACCCCTTGTCGCCGACGCCCCGTCGGTGTCCCGGGCTCTCAACTGGCTTCCGCCCACTCCCTGGCGCAACCGCCACCAAACCCTGGCCGTGGAGCGTCTCATCACCCACCCCCCGCGCTCCCCCCAGGATCTTGCCCTCGGCCTGGTCGGCGCCACGGCAGGCGGCCGTCTCGGCGACCTCCTGGCCGTGGTCGACGACCTCAGCCCCCTCTCCAACGCCGCTACCAGAGACCTCGCCGACCTGACCGAGTTCGCCGAGTCGCACCGCAGCCTCGCCGCCGCCCTGCATCCCTATCGGGCCTGCTTCGAATCCCACCTCCAAGCGGCCACCTCCGTAGCCTCGTTGGACGCCAACCGCCTGCGCCGGAGCATCACGAGACTCGCATCCGGCAGAACGGCGGACGACGCCGGTTGACCCGGCACGGAGCGAACGGCTGCCGCTGGGAAAAGGCCCAGCCCCTGAAACGGCAAAGCCCCAAACCATGATCGGTCCGGGGACACGACCCCCGAGCCGACCGAAGCCGGCTCGGGGGCCGCGCAGCAGATCAGGGGTGTTCCCCCGGCCCGCCTTCAGTAGGCCCTGTGGGACTCGAACCCACAACCAATGGATTAAAAGTCTGTGGCCCCTCGGACCGTCCCATTCCGGCCGATGCCGCCCCGTGTCGCGCGCTGTCGAGCTGCCCTGCTCAGCGGCCCGGTTATGCAATCCGGAATCCACCCGTCATGCCGTCCCGTGCCGGTCCGTGTCGGCTGGTTCCGAGGCTCGGTGCTGCAGGCGTCGGTGGAGCGGCTGGAGAAGGAGTGCGGGGAGCTGCGGCAGGAGCAGACCCGGACCCGCGGCGTGCTGTGGTCGATCAGCCGATGGGCGCTCGTCTTGCGGGATCAGGTGACGGGCATGGGTGGCACACCGCAGCCGCCGCCTCAGGATGTGGAGGACTACTACCGGACTGGAGTGTGAACGTGCGCCCCCGCTCTTCCCTTTCGGGAGGGCGGGGGCGCTTCGTCATGCCCGGGGTCAGTCGTCGAGGTCGATACGGAAGTCGACGATGGTGGTGTCGCCGCGCCGCACGATCGGGTGGGCAACCTCGACGACCCGGCCGGTGTCGGCGATGTGCCGGCGGGTGTACCGCAGCACCGGCACACCGGAGCCGATCCGAAGCGTGGCCGCCTCCAGCTCGGTCGGCATGGCCGCCGTGAACGACTCTGTGACCTGCGTGACGCGGATGCCGAGGCTGCCCAGCTGCGCCCTCGTGCCACCCGGCCAGGGTTCGTTGATGGGGTCAGCGACCGGAGTGCCCGCGACGTCGGACCACCGCACGTAGCTGGTGGACATCTGCGTCGGCTGGTCGCTGTCGTAGAACACGAAGTGCCTGGCCAACAACCTCTCACCCACCTCGCACTCGAACAGGCCTGCCATCTCGGCGTCGGCCTGGACGCGCTCGAACCGCTTGTCGAGTCGGTACTCGGACCAGGCGATGCCCTGATCCCGGGTGTACGGGGTGGAGCGCACGCCGGGCGTTTGCCGGTACCGGTCGGCCGGCATCCGGTGGATCGCCGGGCGCTTCCGGACGGTGGTGCCCGCGCGGGCCCGGGACTCCAGGAGGCCCTCCCCGACGAGGAGCCGGATCGCGTTCCGCACCGTGATCTCTGAGACCGCGTAGTGCGTGCAAAGTTCAGGCAGCGTCGGGATGCGGTCGCCCGGCTCGAACTCACCGCCTGGCGCGATGCGTCGTCGCAGGTCGGCGGCGATGCGCTGGTACTCAGGCTGTGCCACAGCGATGCTCCCGCTTCCACTGATCGCGTCAATCTGTATACGCATACTCTCCCGCCCCACTTGACCAGCGCCAATCCCGGTGACGATCTGAATACACAAAGCCAGTATCCGTATTCAGATACCGTCTGTCTCCGGGGGACAGCTATGCCCGAGTCGGGTTATTCGTGGCAAAAGCCCTTCAAGGCTGAGCCTATGGAGGCGCGCCACGTCCACCTGTGGGTCGCCGGCCGCGTGAGGCACCTTGACGCTCCGACGATCGCGCACGAGCTGTACGTCGCGATCCTCAGCTCGGGTGCCCCCGCCGTAGAGATGACCCTGTCGACGGCCGGGCCACGCATCCGCATCACAGCACTCGGGCCTGAGCAGCTCCCCCTGCTCTACAGCCACGGGCCCGGCTGGCAGATCATCACCGGCCTCGCCAACATCTCCGGGCTCACCACCGACGAGTGCGGGCTGTGGGCGCAGGTAGGGACGAGCCGCTGACCAGACCCCCGGGAGACCGCGACCGCCGACCAAGAAGCTACGAGGGACAGCAGATGAGCAGCACAGAAACAGAGACCACACCCGAAGCCCAGGTGTTGGCGTTACTGGAGCTCCCCAGTATCGGCGACCTCACCGAAGACCAGGTGCGCGGGTTCACCTGCGTCTGGGACGGCAGCGAGGCTCCGCTCACCGACGAGGCGGCCGTCAATCTCGGCCCGCGCCGGATGAGGCGGCTGGACGGAGAGTACGAGTGGCACCCCCGCGGCTGCCGACAGCATGTCGAGGAGGCGGCGTTCCTGAAGCTGTTCGACCACTGCCAGGAGGAGTGCGAGCCCTGCGGCAGGAGGTGCGAGAACGGCGTCAACCTCGATAGCCACTGTGACACCGGACGAGCGTTGACCCGGCTGTCCCTGAGGAGGTGGTGAGCGTGCCGTACTGCGCGCGCTGCAGCAAGCCACTGAAGGACGACGAGGCCAAGGAGATCGACGTGGCCCCGCCGACCGGAGCGGGCACCAAGATCACCGTGTGTCTGAACTACTTCCTGTGCAAGCCCCCGCCGACCCAGACCGCGCCGTACTCCAGGCGGTACTGAGCCACCGTCACCGGAGCGGCGCCGATCGCACCGGTGACGATCCCCGCGGCCCGGCCTGGCGCCTCCCCCGACGCCAGCCGGGGCCGCTCCATGTGCGCTCCAACGGGCCGCGGCGCACACTGCCCCTAGGGCCGACCGTTCGGAGGCCGCCATGAGCGACAACGTCAAGCTGTCCGGATCCGCTTACCTCCAGACCGGAGTCATTGATCTTCGAGAGATCGGTGAGCTCGCCGCCACCATCACCCACGCTCGCCACGACTTCGAGATGTCCCCGAGGCAGCACGAGGAAGGGTGGCGGGTCTTGATCCGAATCGACCTGAAGGACGACACGTCCCTGGCGCTCATCAGCAAGCTGAAGGCGACAGGACGTTTCATAGCCCCGCCGTGACTGAACCTACTGCCCAAGTAGAGGTGCTACAGCAGGGTCCCCGCTGCCAGCGAGGGCGCTGGAGCAGCCTTCCGGACCCATGATCGTCTGCGCTTCGGGCGAGCATCGGGCGAGCTAACGATCACACGGTCGGGTCAAAACGGACAGGACCCCAGCTCGGACGTTGTCTGAGCTGGGGTCCTCTCGGTAGGCCCTGTGGGACTCGAACCCACAACCAATGGATTAAAAGTCCACTGCTCTGCCAATTGAGCTAAGGGCCCAGGCGATGTTGCCCCCACGAGCATAGCCGGACGAGGCCGAGTCTCCGATCGGGTATCGGTGACCCGGCCGTGCCGGAGGTGTGAAAACCCCTCCGGAACGGCGGAGCGCCGTGGCCCCGTTGGGACGGGGCCACGGCGCTCGTCACACCTGTGCGTCAGCTGTTGCGCTTCCAGCGCGGCTTGTCCTCACGGCGCTGGAAGGAACCGCCGCCACGGTGGTCGTCACGACGGCCCTGCGGGCGGTCGTGCCCGGGACGGTCGTGCCCGCCGGCGCGGAAGCCCGGACGGTCGTCCCGGCGGTCGCGGTTGAAGGGACGGTCGCTGCCGCGGTGCCCCGTGCGCTCGTCCCGGCGGAAGCCGCCGCGGTCGTCACGGCGCTCGAACGGACGCCCGCCACGGTCGTCACGACGCTCGAACGAACGGCTGCCGCCACGGTCGTCGCGACGCTCGAAGGAACGGCCACCACGGTCGTCACGACGGAAGCCGCCGCGCTCGCCACGGTCGCCCCGGTCAGCCCGGTCGTCCCGGCGGAAACCACCACGGTCACGGTCGCGGTCGAAGGAACGGCCGCCACGGTCGCGGTCGCGGTCCCGGTCGCGGTTGAACCCACCGCGGTCGTCACGACGCTCGAAGGAACGCCCGCCACGGTCGTCACGACGCTCGAAGGAACGGCCACCCCGGTCGCGGTCGGCGTACCGGTCACGCCCGGCCCCGCCGCGCTCCTCGCGCCGCTCCCGACGCTCGTACGGCGCGGAGGAAGCCTCGGCGCGCTCGACGTCCTGCGCGGTCCGCTGCTCCGGCACCGACACCTCGACGCCGGCCGGAACCTCCGCGGACTCCCCGGACACCGCCGCCTGCGGCTCCTCGCCGCGCTCCCGGGCGACCCGCGCGAGCAGCCGGTCGGACTCCTCGCGCAGCTCGTTCGCACGCCGCTGCGCCCGCTCCAGCTCCTTGGTGAGCTGGGCGACCTCACGCTCGGCCTGCTGCGCGGCGTTGCCCACGGACTCGGCCTGGACCTCGGTCATCGACCGGGCGCCGGTGATCTCGGCGACCTCCGGGTCGAAGGCGCCGGCGCCCTGGATGATGTGGCGCGTGGCGTCGACGCCCGCGTCCTCCATCAGCCGGAAGATCTGACGCCGCTGGTGCGGCAGGGAGAGGGAGACGACGGTGCCGGTGCGGCCCGCGCGCGCCGTACGGCCGGCGCGGTGCAGGTAGTCCTTGTGGTCGCCCGCCGGGTCCACGTTCAGCACCAGGTCGATGCCGTCGACGTGGATGCCGCGCGCCGCGACATCGGTCGCGACGAGCACGTTGACGTACCCGTCCTTGAAGTCGGCCAGGGTCCGCGTCCGCGCGCCCTGCGTCATGCCGCCGTGCAGCGCGTCGGCCTTCACACCGGAGTCGCGCAGCTGCTCGGCGACGCGGTCGGCGCCCAGCTGGGTCCGGACGAAGATGATCGTGCGGCCCTTGCGGGAGGCGATGGCCGCGGTGACCGGCGCCTTGTCCTTGGGCTTCACGATGAGGATGTGGTGCGACATGGTCGTCACGGCGCCCTGGGCGGCGTCGACCTCGTGGCTGACCGGGTTGTTCAGGTACCGGTCGACGAGGGTCTTGATCTCGTTCTCCATGGTCGCGGAGAACAGCATCCGCTGACCGCCCGCGGGGACCTGGTCCAGCAGCTCCGTCACCTCGGGCATGAAGCCCAGGTCGGACATCTGGTCGGCCTCGTCGAGGACGGCGATCTGCACGTTCTCCAGCGAGCAGGCGCCGCGGTTGATGATGTCGCGCAGCCGGCCCGGGGTGGCGACCAGGACGTCGACGCCCTTCTCCAGGGCGTAGATCTGGTTGCCCATGGACGTACCGCCGCAGACGACCTTCATCTTGAGGCCGAGGACGTCGCCGTAGGGCTGGAGCGCGTCGGCCACCTGCATGGCGAGCTCACGCGTCGGCGTGAGGATGACGGCCCGCGGCTTGTGCTTCTCGGTGCGGCCGCCGGCCAGCTGGGCCAGGGCGGGCAGACCGAAGGAGAGGGTCTTGCCGGAGCCGGTGCGGCCCCGGCCGAGGATGTCCTTGCCGTCCAGGGCGTCCGGGATGGTCGCGGCCTGGATCGGGAAGGGGGTGGTCACGCCGTTCTGCGCGAGCTTGCGGACGACGCCCTCGGGGAGACCGAGGTCGGCGAAAGTGACCTCGGGGGCGTCCTCGGCTGCCTCGTTCTCGGGCACGACGACGTGATCAGTACTGGCGATGGACATGCGAATGCGAAACCTTCCGGAGTCTCGTCGGCACGCGCCCGTCAACTCCGTGATTCGCGATTCGCAATACGACCGCCTCAATGCGGTCCACCACGGCAAGGGAGAGTACGCGCCACACGGCGCGCTCTGCGGTGGCGCCGGGCAAGATGGGATCAAACGATCTGCCACCATACGCACTCCGGGCCCCGCAAGGCAAACCGGACTCCGCAGGAGACAGTTGGGACGCCCTCCGTCGGCCAGCGGCCCGGAGAACCTCCCGTCGCTGCCAACCAGCCACCCCCCGGAATTGTTCCCGCCCCTCGGCACCAGCAGGCAGGGCTACGCCGGCGACCCCGCCTCCGGCGCCGGCTCCCGCTGGGCGAGCTGCGGCCCCGGTGGCTCGTGCGCCGACGACGACGGCTCCGGCTTGTCCGTCGGCTCGGGGGACGTCGTCACCTCGGTCGGCGTCGGCGTGGGCTCGGGTTCGGCCGTCCGGGTGGGCGTCGGCGGAGCCGGCGGCTTCGGCGTCGGCCTGGCCGGCTTCCCCGGCTTGTCCCGCCCCGGCGCGGGCGCGCTCACCGCAGCGGACGGCGACACCCCGGGAGACACCGGCTCCCCCGCCCCGCCGTCCTTGCCCTTCTTCCCCTTCGCCTTCTTGCCCTTGCCGTGCCCGCGCTCGCCGTCGGCCGCCGTGCCGAACCCGGCACCGCCGCCCGACACCGCCGACCCGCCGTCGGGCGCCTCCCCGCCGTGCCGCCCGGCGGAGTGCGACGGCTTGGCGCTCCCTTCCGCGCCGTCGTCGCCGACGCTCATACAGCCGGCGGCAGCGGCGACGGCCACGACCGTGGCGGCCAGGCGGACGGGTACGTACAAGGGGCGCACGGGGCCACCTCCGGGAAGGGTGAGGAAGTCAACACCTCCAACTCCCGCCGCGCGCAAGAGGACACGCCGCCCTCATTCACAACCCGCTCAGCCGTAACCCAGGGCGTGAAGGCGCGCGTCGTCGATGCCGAAGTGGTGCGCGATCTCGTGTACCACCGTGATCTCCGTCTCGGCGACGACGTCCTCCCGCGACTCGCACATCCGCAACGTCGGATTCCGGTAGATCGTGATCCGGTCCGGCAGCACACCCGCGTACCACTCGCCCCGGTCGGTCAGCGGAGTCCCCTCGTACAGCCCGAGCAGCTCGGGATCGTCCGACGGCGGTTCGTCCTCGACGAACACCGCGACGTTGTCCATCAGTCGCGTCAACTCCGGCGGGATCCGGTCGAGCGCTTCGGCGACCAGCTCCTCGAACTCCTCGCGCGTCATCTCCAGCACAGGCCCATTGTCGGCCACGACAGAGCCGTACGAGAGCCTTCCGGCGTCGCATATCCGGCCCGGGACTTGGGCATACGGGACCAATGGCCCGCGTCCCCGCCGCAGTCCTGAGTGTCCTGAACCCGATCCGCAAGGCCCCACGCGTCCTCGCCCGCCGCTACCGCTCCCGGCAGGCCCCGGCCGTGATCGAACTCGTGCCGCAGCCGCACCCGTGGTCCCGTGCGGTGGGACTCGTGGCCGTCGTCCTCCTCGGCGCCTGGCTGGGCCTGCTGGTCGTGGGCAACGTCCGGGTCCCGGTCGGCCCCATGAACACCACCATGACGCTGCGCCCCTCCTTCACCGGCGGCACCAAAATCAACATCTCGCCCCTGGGCGCCCTCCAGCTGGACAGCCACGTCGCCCCCGTCCGCCTGGACGTGAACGTCGACCAGCTGGACCCGGACCGCTCCCAGGCCCTGGTCGACCACCCCGAACGGCTCTCGGGCCTCCAGGACGAGGTCACCGAGGACGTCGGACGCGGCACCCTCGACCTGGCCGTCCGTTCGGGCATCGCGGTCGTCGGCGGCGCCACCGCGCTCGGCCTCGCGGTCTACCGCCGCCCCCGCCGCGCCCTGGCCGCCGGCGGCCTCGCGCTCACCCTCCTCGCCGCCTCGGGCGGCACGGCGTACGCCACCTGGCGCCCCGACTCCGTCCTGGAACCCAAGTTCTCCGGGCTGCTCACCTCGGCCCCCTCCCTGGTCGGCAACGCGCGCAGCATCGTCACAGAATTCGACGTCTACCAGAAGGAATTGGCCCGCCTGGTCACCAACGTGACCAAGCTCTACGACGCCACCTCGACCCTCCCCGCCTACGCGCCCGACCCCTCGACCATCCGGGTCCTGCACGTCTCCGACATCCACCTGAACCCGGCGAGCTGGAAGATCATCGCCTCGCTGGTGGAGCAGTACAAGGTGGACGTGATCGTCGACTCGGGCGACACGATGGACCACGGCACGGCCGCCGAGAACGGCTTCCTGGACCCCATCGAGGACCTCGGGGCCCCTTACGTCTGGGTCCGCGGCAACCACGACTCGATGATCACCCAGCGCTATCTGGAGGGCCTGAAGAACGTCCACGTCCTGGACGACGGCCGGGCCAAGACGATCAAGGGCCTGCGTTTCGCGGGCATCGGCGACCCGCAGTTCACCCCGGACCGCTCGAAACAGCCCGGCAACGAGCAGTCCCAGGAGCTGGCCGGAGCCCGCCTGGCCACGGCCCTGCGCGACCAGCGCACGGCCGGTACCCCGGTGGACATCGCCATGGCCCACGAGCCGTCGGCGGCCCGCGAGGTCGACGGCGAGGTGCCGCTGGTGCTGGCCGGCCACATCCACCACGACGAGATGGAAGTCCTGAAGTACGGCACCCGGCTCCGCATCGAGGGCTCCACGGGCGGCAGCGGCCTGCGCGCCATCGAGGGCAAGCACCCGGACCCCATCGAAGCGTCGATCCTCTACTTCGACCGGGACACCCGCCACCTCCAGGCCTGGGACGAGATCGAACTGGGCGGCCTCGGCCTCACGACGGCCGAGGTCAGCCGCCACCTCCCGGAGGAGAACCAGCCCGGCGCGACCCAGTCCCCGACCACCCCCACGACGGAGCCGCCGTCGGGGTCCCCGACGGGGTCCCCGACGGCCTCCTCGACGGCCTCCCCCTAAACCGTTTTGGCGATAGCTCCCGCCATCCCATATGCTTCTCACGTCCCCGACGCGCTGAGAAGCGCCCAGGCGGGCCGATAGCCCTCATCGTCTAGCGGCCTAGGACGCCGCCCTTTCAAGGCGGTAGCACGGGTTCGAATCCCGTTGGGGGCACGCACCACCCTGTGCGACACTGTCGTACGACACGCTTGGTCCTGTGGAGCAGTTTGGAGTGCTCGCCACCCTGTCAAGGTGGAGGCCGCGGGTTCAAATCCCGTCAGGACCGCTGAGGTTTCACGTGAAACCTCGTGGCTGGGTAGCTCAGTTGGTACGAGCGTCCGCCTGAAAAGCGGAAGGTCGCCGGTTCGACCCCGGCCCCAGCCACAACGGAAACCCCCGTCGAGTTCATCGGCGGGGGTTTCCTGTTGTGCCCGGCCGGACCGCCGGAGACAAAAGCGTTAGCCACAAAAATCCGCGGGATGAGATCCTGGACCGCGTATGTCTACGCAATCCGCCCCCGCCCTCGGCGCCCTCGCCCCCCGCCTGACCGAGCTGTCCCTGCGCGACGCGCACCGGCTCGGGCGCAGGCTCGAAGGTGCGCGCAAGATCCGTAAGCCGGAAGCACGCGCCGCCGTGCTGGCCGAGATCGAGGCGGAGATCGGCAAGGCCGAGGAGCGGATGGCCGGGCGCCGCGCCCACGTACCCGAGATCACGTATCCCGAGCAGCTGCCGGTCAGCCAGAAGAAGGACGAGATCGCCGACGCCATCCGCGACCACCAGGTCGTGATCGTCGCCGGTGAGACCGGTTCCGGGAAGACCACGCAGATCCCGAAGATCTGCATGGAGCTCGGCCGCGGGGTCCGCGGCATGATCGGGCACACCCAGCCCCGCCGTATCGCCGCCCGCACCGTCGCCGAGCGCGTGGCGGAGGAGCTGGACACCCCGCTGGGCGAGGCCGTCGGCTGGAAGGTCCGTTTCACCGACCAGGTCGACCCGGACGCCACCTTCGTCAAGCTCATGACGGACGGCATCCTGCTCGCCGAGATCCAGACCGACCGCGAGCTGCGCGCCTACGACACGATCATCATCGACGAGGCCCACGAGCGGTCCCTCAACATCGACTTCCTGCTGGGCTACCTCGCCCAGCTGCTGCCGAAGCGCCCCGACCTCAAGGTCGTCATCACCTCGGCCACCATCGACCCCGAGCGCTTCTCCCGGCACTTCGGCGACGCCCCGATCGTCGAGGTCAGCGGCCGTACCTACCCCGTGGAGGTCCGCTACCGGCCGCTCCTGGAGGAGGACGGCGACGACGCCGACCGCGACCAGATCACCGCGATCACCGACGCGGTCGAGGAGCTCCAGAAGGAGGGCCAGGGCGACATCCTGGTGTTCCTCTCCGGCGAGCGGGAGATCCGCGACACGGCCGACGCCCTGACCAAGAAGAACTACCGCTTCACGGAGATCCTGCCCCTCTACGCCCGGCTCTCCCACGCCGAGCAGCACCGCGTCTTCCAGCCGCACAGCGGCCGCAGGATCGTTCTGGCCACGAACGTGGCCGAGACGTCGCTGACCGTCCCGGGCATCAAGTACGTCATCGACCCCGGCTTCGCCCGCATCTCGCGCTACAGCCACCGCACCAAGGTCCAGCGCCTGCCGATCGAGCCGGTCTCACAGGCCAGCGCCAACCAGCGCAAGGGCCGCTGCGGCCGTACCTCGGACGGCATCTGCATCCGCCTCTACAGCGAGGACGACTTCAACGCCCGCCCGGAGTTCACGGACGCGGAGATCCTCCGGACGAACCTCGCCTCCGTCATCCTCCAGATGACCGCGGCCGGCCTCGGCGACATCGAGAAGTTTCCCTTCATCGACCCGCCGGACCACCGCAACATCCGCGACGGCGTGCAGCTCCTCCAGGAGCTGGGCGCCCTCGACCCGGCGCAGAAGGACCCCCGCAAGCGGCTCACGGACACCGGCCGCAAGCTCGCCCAGCTGCCCGTCGACCCGCGGCTGGCCCGCATGGTCCTGGAGGCGGACAAGAACGGCTGTGTCCGCGAGGTCATGGTCATAGCCGCCGCACTGTCCATCCAGGACCCGCGCGAACGCCCCGCCGACAAGCAGACCCAGGCCGACCAGCAGCACGCCCGCTTCAAGGACGAGACCAGCGACTTCCTGGCCTACCTCAACCTTTGGCGCTACATCCGCGAGCAGCAGAAGGAGCGCGGTTCGTCCTCCTTCCGCCGGATGTGCAAGCAGGAGTACCTCAACTTCCTTCGCATCCGCGAATGGCAGGACATCTACAGCCAGTTGCGCACGGTCGCGAAGCAGATGGGCATCCACCTCAACGAGGACGACGCCCCGGCCGACCGCATTCACGTGTCCCTCCTCGCCGGTCTGCTGTCGCACCTCGGCATGAAGGACGTGAAGGAGGGCGCGAAGAACGAGTATCTCGGGGCGCGCAACGCCAAGTTCGCGATCTTCCCCGGCTCGGCCCTCTTCAAGAAGCCCCCGCGTTTCGTGATGTCCGCCGAACTGGTGGAGACGTCCCGCCTCTGGGCCCGCGTCAACGCCAAGATCGAGCCCGAGTGGGTCGAACCCCTCGCCGGGCACCTCCTCAAACGCACCTACAGCGAACCGCACTGGGAGAAGGACCAGGCCGCGGTGATGGCGTACGAGAAGGTCACGCTCTACGGCGTGCCGATCGTGGCCCAGCGGAAGGTCAACTACGGCCGGATCGACCCGGAGGTCAGCCGCGAGCTGTTCATCCGGAACGCGCTCGTCGAGGGTGACTGGCGCACCCACCACAAGTTCTTCTCCGACAACCGCAGACTCCTCACCGAGGTCGAGGAGCTGGAGCACCGGGCCCGGCGCCGGGACATCCTGGTCGACGACGAGACGCTGTTCGACTTCTACGACCAGCGGATCCCCGACCACGTGGTCTCCGGCGCCCACTTCGACTCCTGGTGGAAGCACAAGCGGCACGAACAGCCCGACTTCCTCGATTTCGAGCGCGAGATGCTCATCAACGAGAAGGCGGGCGAGGTCACCAAGGACGACTACCCGGACTCCTGGCGCCAGGGGAACCTCAAGTTCCGGGTGACGTACCAGTTCGAGCCGGGCGCGGACGCCGACGGCGTGACCGTCCACATCCCGCTCCAGGTCCTCAACCAGGTCACGGACGAGGGCTTCGACTGGCAGATCCCGGGCCTGCGGGAGGAGCTCGTCACGGAGCTCATCCGGTCCCTGCCCAAGCCGATCCGCCGCAACTACGTGCCCGCGCCGAACTACGCGAAGGCGTTCCTCGAGCGCGCGGTCCCTCTGCAGGAGCCTCTCACCACCACCATGACCCGCGAACTGCGGCGCATGGTGGGCGTGCCCTTCGAGGCGGACGACTTCGACTGGTCCAAGGTCCCCGACCACCTCAAGGTCACGTTCCGGATCGTCGACGAGCGGCGCCGCAAGCTCGCCGAGGACAAGGACCTGGAGGCGCTGAAGCTCAAACTCCGGCCGAAGGCCCGCAAGGCGCTCTCGCAGGCGGCGGCCGCCACGGCGGAACGCCAGGGCGGCGAGTCCCTGGAGCGCAAGGGCCTCACGGACTGGACGATCGGCACGCTCACCCGCGTGTTCGAGACCCGGCGAGCCGGCCAGCCGGTGAAGGCGTACCCGGCGCTGGTCGACGACGGCGACACGGTCTCCGTACGCCTTTTCGACACGGAGGCCGAACAGCAGCAGGCCATGTGGAAGGGCACCCGTCGCCTGATCCTGCGCAACATCCCGGTGAACCCGGCGAAGTTCGCCTCCGAGAAGCTGACGAACGCGCAGAAGCTGGCGCTGTCCGCCAATCCGCACGGCTCCATCCAGGCGCTGTTCGACGACTGCGCGATGGCGGCCGCCGACAAGCTGATCGCGGACTTCGGCGGGCCGGCGTGGGACGAGGAGTCGTACCGGAAGCTGTACGACAAGGTGCGCGCCGAGATCGTCGACACGACCGTCCGTACGGTGGGCCAGGTGCAGCAGGTGCTGGCCGCCTGGCAGGCCTGTGAGCGCCGTCTGAAGGCCGTACGCAGCCCCGCGCTGCTGCCGAACCTCCAGGACGTGCGGGGGCAGCTGGACGCCCTTGTGAAGCCCGGCTTCGTGACGGAGGCGGGTCTGCGCCGCATGCCGGACCTGATGCGCTACCTGGTGGCCGCGGACCGGCGTCTGACGCAGATGCCGACGAACGTCCAGCGGGACACCACGCGGATGCAGAAGGTCCACGAGATGCTGGACGAGTACGCCTGGCTCCTTGAGCAGATGCCGCAGGGGCGGCCGGTGCCGTCGTCGGTCCTGGACATCCGCTGGATGATCGAGGAGCTGCGGGTCAGCTACTTCGCCCACGCGCTGGGCACGGCGTACCCCGTCTCCGACAAGCGGATCGTGAAGGCGATCGACGCGGCAGTGCCGTGACGGGCCGCGCACGCAGGGTGAGTTCGACCAGGACCCCGCCCTCCTGTAGAGTCTCTTCTCGCAGCGCAACGCACGAATCGCGCCGCGAAACCTGGTCCTGTGGAGCAGTTTGGAGTGCTCGCCACCCTGTCAAGGTGGAGGCCGCGGGTTCAAATCCCGTCAGGACCGCAGTGAAAGAGCCCGGATCTTCGGATCCGGGCTCTTCTGTCGTCCGGGCTCTTCTGTCGTCCCGGCTCTTCTGTCGTCCCGGCTTTTCTGTCGCCCGGGCTCTTCTGTCGTCCGGGCGCTCTCGCATCCAAGTTCGTTTGTGCGCCCCTGACCTGTGCAATGCCCCCTCGCGGGCCCTCACGCCGTCTTGACGGCCTCTCGTTCCCTCGGTACCCAGAAACCAGGGCCGTTCCCGTTCGGCCTTCCGGAGGTGGCGTATGGCGGCATCGGCTAGGCACGAGACGCGGGCCCTGCTCCGTGCGCACCTGGCGGCCGCGTCGTCGTACCGGCATCTCACTCGCCACTGTCCGATCTGCCATCACCTGCTGCGGCTGGCGATGGAGTCCGCCCAGTCCGCCCAACGCACCGCCCAGGCCTCCCAGGGGGCCGTCTAGAACGAGAGTCCGGCGCGAGCCTGACCGGGGACCGGCCTCAACACCCGTTCGTACACGGGACGCTGGAGCCGATGGTTCCACTACCGCACCCGCAGCGGAGCTAACAAGCCGCTTGGTATGTGACGGGTGTCACCGCATGAGTTTTGAAAAGTGCGGTACTTACACCCCGCCTACAAGGGGTCAATTTAATATGTGCAATTGCACCCCTTCGGCGGTGCCCCACACAGGGGATCCGACACCCCTCCCCAGACTCCGACAAGGCCGCTCACAGCCAGGCCACGAGTCCGACAGCCGGCACACAAAAAAGATCGCGCTGGACCCGGCGGAGTCCAGCGCGATCGACGACGCACCCTGTTTACATGCCTGGAGAGCTCTGACTGGCGTGGGCGTGGGGCCTGTTGGGGCAGGACCCGCGTCGCTTGGAGCTGTGGTTCGGACGTCTCGACTGATGGGGGACCAGCCGGTTTGCCCGGTTATTCAGTTGTTCAGGCCTCGCTGCGCTGCTGCGGAATGCCCGCGAGCAGAGCGCGGACCTCGGCCTCGCGGTAGCGGCGATGCCCGCCGAGCGTGCGGATCGACGTGAGCTTGCCGGCCTTCGCCCACCGCGTGACCGTCTTGGGGTCGACGCGGAACATGGTGGCGACCTCAGCCGGGGTCAGCAGCGGCTCGGCATCAGGGGTGCGAGCGGTCATGAGCGGCCTCCTCGGGAGAACCGAACCTTCTCGGTTCTTTCCTCTAAATTCTGCACCTTGACCCGCGTTGCCCGAAATGGCGGACGCGAGTCGAGTCGGTTATAGGACGAACGGCTTGTCCTCGGCACTACAACTACACCATCTGTCCAGCCGCGTCGGCCAAACCGATGGAATTGCCCTCCCAGGTGTTCATCAGCGACGGAAGCCGATGGACCATGCCATAGCGGACAGTCACGCCACTGTGACGATCAGTCACAGGACGATCAGGAGTCACGAGACCCCCCAAAGCGTGCAATGCTGAGATTCCGCCCACAATGCAGCACAACGGGACGGAAGGAGCCCCCCGGACTCCTTGTCCTATTTTGGCATGAGGAGGGGCAAGGGGCGCAAGGGCCTCGTACGTGTACTCCGTCACGCTTGGCCTACTTGAGAGGTACGCCCGGATCGGGACCTACGTCCGTTGTTGACAAGGCTTCAGCACACGCAGAGAGCTCTTCAGGAACGTCGGTGCGAGGACGAAACCCCAAAACGGGCGGTACGTCAAACGCCTGTTCGTGACCGGTCGCGAGCGGTCCGTAGGAACCGAAGGTCAGAGGTCAGTTCGCCGACCGCAGATCGCGTACGGAACGCCACCGCTCCACGAGCCGGGCGTACGCCGACCCGGCGGCCGCCCCGTCGCCCCGGCGCAGCGCGGCGATCCCCTCGGCCACGTCCGCCGCCGAGTGGTCGTGCTCCAGCGCCCCGGGCGGCACGGCGTGCACCAGGCCGCCGTAGTCCAGCTCCACGAGCGAGCGCGGGTGGAACTCCTCCAGCCAGCGCCCGACGTCCACCAGGCCGTCGATCAGCGGCCCCTCGTCCATGGCCTCCTTCAGGGCCCGCAGGCCCCGGGCCACGCGGCGCCGGGCCTGGACCATGGGCGTGCGGTAGCGCAGCACCGGCGGGCTGTCCACGCTGTCGCCCTTGTCGTACTCGCGCTCCTCGTCGGAGACCAACACGAACCAGTTGATCGGCACCTGCCAGGTCGCCGTACGGATCCACGGCCGGGCGTCCGGGTTCTCCGCCAGCCAGCGCTCGTAGTCCTGGGCCGCCTGGTGGCGCAGGAAGGGCGGCAGGACCGCGTCCAGGACGGGCGGCGGGAGCTCCTCGGAGAGCTCCTCCAGGGCCTGCCAGCCGCGCAGCCGGGTGCGCCAGGGGCAGACGCAGACGACGCCGTCGACATCCAGCACGAAGGCGTCCTCGCTCTCGTGCACCGGCACCAGGACCGGCGGGGTGGGCGCCAAGTCGGCCAGCGCACGACGCAGTTCGTCCTGGTACGACGGACGGTCCGGACGGCGGGCGTAGCGGGCCCAGTGGCTGCGCTCCGGCTCCGCGAAGGCGGCCAGCGGTTCGTACACGCGCAGATAGGTCGCGTAGGGGACGATCACCGAGGACACCTTGGGCACGCCTGCTCCCTCCCCCGCACACCGTCGCGAAAACCTGGGGAACCCACTCACGAACGCACGGGAAATCTATGCAAATCGTCGCACGGGTGTACTCCGGTCGGAGGTGATCCTTAGCAGAGTGCGGCCGGCGGGCCCCCCAGGCTCTAATCTCATGCTCAACAGCCACCGCCACCCGCACGGAGGCTGGTTTCCACCCGCCGCTACTTACTCAGGAGTCACCACAGTGACCGACGTAACCGGCGCACCTGCTGATGTACTGCACACCCTGTTCCACTCGGACCAGGGGGGTCATGAGCAAGTCGTGCTCTGTCAGGACCGCGCGAGCGGCCTCAAGGCCGTCATCGCCATCCACTCCACCGCCCTGGGCCCCGCGCTCGGCGGTACGCGCTTCTACCCGTACGCGAACGAGGCCGAGGCCGTCGCCGACGCGCTGAACCTCGCCCGCGGGATGTCGTACAAGAACGCCATGGCCGGTCTCGACCACGGCGGCGGCAAGGCCGTGATCATCGGGGACCCGGAGCGGATCAAGACCGAGGAGCTGCTCCTCGCCTACGGCCGGTTCGTCGCCTCCCTCGGCGGCAGGTACGTCACCGCCTGCGACGTCGGCACGTACGTCGCCGACATGGACGTCGTGGCCCGCGAGTGCCGCTGGACCACCGGCCGCTCCCCGGAGAACGGCGGCGCCGGGGACTCCTCCGTCCTCACCGCCTACGGCGTCTACCAGGGCATGCGGGCCTCCGCGCAGCACCTGTGGGGCGACCCGTCACTGCGCGCGAAGCGGGTCGGCATCGCCGGCGTCGGCAAGGTCGGCCACCACCTGGTGGAGCACCTCGTGAAGGAGGGCGCCGAGGTCTTCGTCACGGACGTGCGCGAGGACGCCGTACGGCGGATCACCGAGCGGCACCGGGACGTCATCGCCGTGAAGGACACCGCCGAGCTGATCCGCGTCGACGGCCTGGGCATCTACGCCCCCTGCGCACTGGGCGGGGCGCTGGACGACGACACCGTGCCGGTGCTGACCGCCGAGGTGGTCTGCGGCGCCGCCAACAACCAGCTCGCCCACCCGGGCGTGGAGAAGGACCTCGCCGACCGCGGGATCCTCTACGCGCCGGACTACGTGGTGAACGCCGGCGGTGTCATCCAGGTGGCCGACGAGCTGCACGGCTTCGACTTCGAGCGGTGCAAGGCCAAGGCGGCGAAGATCTTCGACACCACGCTGGCCATATTCGCACGTGCGAAGGAAGACGGCATTCCGCCGGCTGCCGCGGCCGACCGGATCGCCGAGCAGCGCATGCACGACGCGGCCGCGGCCCGCCGGGCGCGCTGATTCGGGAGCGGTCTCGTACGTTTGGCCGGTACCCGTCGGTGGGCAGTTAGAGAGAACTCTCACTTCTACCGGCGGGTCGACCGCCGATAAGTGGTTAAAATCGCGGTTGACCAGCGAGGACGGGGCGCCTCGAAGGTCCTGGGCGCGGGCACGTCATACGGGCGACGTACCGTATGGGCGCGGGCTCAGGTACCGTGGAAGCCCTACGGGCCGGTCTCTCTGCGGAGAGGCCGTTCCGGACCATGAACGCGTGTCAAGACTCTGGGGCCGTCGAGCCCCGTCGTTGAGGGGGTCGAGCCATGGGGCGCGGCCGGGCCAAGGCCAAGCAGACGAAGGTCGCCCGCCAGCTGAAGTACAACAGCGGTGGGACTGACCTCTCACGCCTGGCCGAGGAGCTGGGTGCATCGCCTTCGAATCCGCAGCCGCCTAACGGCGGGCCGTTCGAGGACGATGATCAGGACGACGACCTGTACGCACGGTACGCCGACCTCTACGAGGACGACGACGAAGACGAGGACGACCAGTCCTCGCAACACCGTCGCGGCGCTTGACCTTGCACTGAGCATGTACCCGGTCGGTGACCGAAAGGTCACCGACCGGGTTCTGTGCTGCCTGCAAGGTCTCGCGGGGTTTCGACCCCCGTGCCTCAGTTCGCGTAGTCACCGATCAGGGCGGCACCAGTGGTGTGCTCGCCCCGGTCCGTGATCTCTCCGGCCACCCAGGCGTCCACGCCACGGTCGGCCAGGGTCGCCAGGGCCACGTCCGTGGACTCCTGCGGCACGATCGCGATCATGCCGACGCCCATGTTCAGGGTCTTCTCCAGCTCCAGGCGCTCGACGTTCCCCGTCCGGCCGACGAGGTCGAAGACCGGGCCGGGGGTCCAGGTGGAGCGGTCGACGATCGCGTGCAGGTCGTCGGGGACGACCCGGGCGAGGTTGGCCGCGAGTCCGCCGCCGGTGACGTGGCTGAAGGCGTGCACCTCGGTGGTGCGCATCAGGGCCAGGCAGTCCAGCGAGTAGATCTTCGTCGGCTCCAGCAGTTCCTCGCCGAGGGTGCGGCCGAGCTCGTCGACGTGGGTGTCCAGCGCGAGGCCGGCCTGGTTCAGCAGGACGTGCCGGACGAGGGAGTACCCGTTCGAGTGAAGACCGGAGGACGCCAGGGCGATCACCGCGTCACCCGTCCGGATACGATCCGCGCCGAGCAGCCGGTCGGCCTCCACGACGCCCGTACCGGCGCCGGCGACGTCGAAGTCGTCCTCGCCCAGCAGGCCGGGGTGCTCGGCCGTCTCGCCGCCGACCAGGGCGCACCCGGCCAGCACACAGCCCTCGGCGATGCCCTTGACGATGGCGGCGACGCGCTCGGGGTGGACCTTGCCGACGCAGATGTAGTCGGTCATGAACAGCGGCTCGGCGCCGCACACCACGATGTCGTCCATGACCATGGCGACGAGGTCGTGGCCGATCGTGTCGTAGACCCCCAGCTGGCGGGCGATGTCGACCTTGGTGCCGACGCCGTCGGTGGCGGAGGCGAGCAGGGGCCGCTCGTAGTTCTTCAGGGCGGAGGCGTCGAAGAGTCCGGCGAAGCCGCCGAGGCCGCCGAGGACCTCGGGGCGCTGGGCTTTCTTCACCCATTCCTTCATCAGCTCGACGGCGCGGTCGCCCGCTTCGATGTCGACGCCCGCGGCTGCGTAGCTGGCACCAGTTGTCTCAGACATGGCTAATGAGAACCTTCGTGTCGTACAGCAGGTAGTGCGGGCTGCCTACGGGCGGCGGATCGCGTCGGCGGCGGCCGTGGCGGCCGGGCCGGCGGCCAGCTCCGTCTCCAGGAGCTGCTTGCCGAGCAGCTCGGGGTCCGGGAGCTCCATCGGGTATTCGCCGTCGAAGCAGGCGCGGCACAGGTTCGGCTTGGCGATGGTGGTCGCCTCGATCATGCCGTCGATGGAGATGTAGGCCAGGGAGTCGGCGCCCAGGGAGGTGCCGATCTCGTCGATCGTCATGCCGTTGGCGATGAGCTCGGCGCGGGTGGCGAAGTCGATGCCGAAGAAGCAGGGCCACTTCACGGGCGGCGAGGAGATCCGGATGTGGACCTCGGCGGCGCCCGCCTCGCGGAGCATGCGGACCAGGGCGCGCTGGGTGTTGCCGCGCACGATCGAGTCGTCGACGACGACCAGGCGCTTGCCCTTGATGACTTCCTTCAGCGGGTTCAGCTTCAGACGGATGCCCAGCTGGCGGATGGTCTGCGAGGGCTGGATGAACGTACGGCCGACGTAGGCGTTCTTCACCAGGCCGGCGCCGAAGGGGATGCCCGAGGCCTCGGCGTAACCGATGGCCGCCGGGGTGCCGGACTCCGGGGTCGCTATCACCAGGTCGGCCTCGACCGGGGACTCCTTCGCCAGCTTGCGGCCCATCTCCACGCGGGAGAGGTAGACGTTCCGGCCGGCGATGTCGGTGTCGGGGCGGGCCAGGTACACGTACTCGAAGACACAGCCCTTGGGCTTCGCTTCCGCGAATCGAGACGTGCGCAGGCCGTTCTCGTCGATGGCGACGAACTCGCCCGGCTCTATCTCGCGGACGTAGGCGGCGCCGCAGATGTCGAGGGCCGCGGACTCGGAGGCGACGACCCAGCCGCGCTCCAGCCTGCCGAGGACCAGGGGGCGGATGCCCTGCGGGTCGCGGGCGGCGTACAGCGTGTTCTCGTCCATGAAGACGAGGCTGAAGGCGCCGCGCACCTGGGGCAGGACCTGGCCGGCCGCCTCCTCGATGGTCAGCGGCTTGCCGTCCTCGTCGACCTGGGCCGCGAGGAGCGCGGTGAGCAGGTCGGTGTCGTTGGTGGCCGCGACGCGCGGGGTGCGGCCGCCCTCCTGCTTGGGCAGGTCGGCGACCATCTCGGCGAGCTGGGCGGTGTTGACGAGGTTGCCGTTGTGGCCGAGCGCGATGGAGCCGTGCCCGGTGGCACGGAACGTCGGCTGGGCGTTCTCCCACACGGAGGCACCGGTGGTCGAGTAGCGGGCGTGACCGACCGCGATATGACCCTGGAGCGAACCGAGTGAGGTCTCGTCGAAGACCTGGGAGACCAGGCCCATGTCCTTGAAGACGAGGATCTGTGAGCCGTTGCTGACCGCGATTCCCGCGGATTCCTGGCCTCGATGCTGGAGGGCGTAGAGCCCGAAGTACGTGAGCTTGGCGACCTCTTCGCCCGGAGCCCAGACACCGAAGACGCCACAAGCGTCCTGGGGGCCCTTCTCACCGGGGAGCAGGTCGTGGTTGAGTCGTCCGTCACCACGTGGCACGCCACCGAGTGTAGGCGAGGTCGTCCACTGGTCCGAATTGGGGATACCGGACTTTTCAGTGGATCACCGCTCGGCGACGGCTCGCACACTCGTGCCGTTTGCGCTGGTCAGCGTCAGGGTTTGGTGATCGACTCCGTACTTCAGCTTCCCGTCGAAAAGTCGCAGCAGGGCCTTCTCGTCGGACATGAGTGAGTCTTCGCACATCATTCGGGTGGTGGCCGGGGGGCCGAGGGTGATATCGCCGTCGCGGACGGTGGCCTCGGCGTTCACCTTGTTGCAGCCCAGGCTGCCGGAGACGGTGCCCTTCTTCGCGTCGAAGGTGAGGTGAGCGCGGCCGTCGGTGTCCGGGGCCGTGACGGTCCACCTGGTGCCGCTCAGCGGGGCGTCCTTCGCCTTGGTCAGGCGGACGGTGTCCCCCTGGCCGGTGGTGAGCGTGAGGCGGTCGCCGTCCACCCGGGCCCTGAGCTCCCGGTCGGAGAGCGTGCGGGCGAGGGTCTCCTCGAAGTCCATGGGCTTGTTCTCGCAGGCCATCTCCGTGGACATGGTCTTGGCGAGCCGGATGCGGTCGCCGTCGACGGTGGCATCGGCGCCGAACTTGTTGCATCCGAAGCTGCCCTCGGCCCGGCCCTTGTCGATGGTCACGTGGGCGCCGGTGGGGGCCTTCTGGGTCTTTCCGTCGGCGGTGACGCTGTCCACGCTCCACCGCACGCCCGTCACCGTCACCGGCTTCCCGGCACCGACCGAACCGCTGCCGCCGTCCGCCTTCTCGTTGCCGCAGGCCGCCATGAGCGGGACGAGCACGGCGGCGGCCGTCAGGGTCATGCGCTGCTTCTGCCTGTCCATGCCACTTCGACGGGGGACCCGGGGGGATCGGTTCCCCTTATGCCATCAGTGGCAGGTGGGCCGAAAGGTCCGCCCGCTCGCCACTGGCGCTCACGCGGGCGTCCTGGAGCGCCTGTGCCCAGGCCAGCCGCCCGGTCGCCAGCCGGATCCAGGTCAGCGGGTCCGTCTCGACGACGCTGGGCGGGGTGCCCCGGGTGTGCCTCGGGCCCGCCACGCACTGCACGACCGCGTACGGCGGGATCCGCACCTCGGTGGAGCCGCCGGGCGCCTTCACGGCGAGGGCGTCGGCGAGGAGGCGGGTGCAGGCGGCGAGGGCCTGGCGGTCGTAGGGGATGTCGAGGCCCGGGACGGCGGCGTTCAGGTCGTCGGTGTGGACGACGAGTTCGACGGTGCGGGTGACCAGGTAGTCGGCGAGGGTGATGGCGCCGGTGCGGGCGGCGAGGACCCGGTCGCCGGGCGTGTCGGCCAGCTTGCGCGCGAGGTGCTCCTCGGTGCGGGCGTAGAGGGCGTCGAGGTCGGGGTTGGCGGCGGCGAGGTCGCGGGTGCCGTCGGCGATGTCGCCTGCGCGGGCGGCGGTGGCGAAGGGCCAGTCGAGGAGGGCGAGCTCCGGTTTCGCCGGTTCCTCGCGCTCCAGGTTGCGGCTGACGGTCTCCACGGCCATGGTCACGTGCGCGGCGAGGTCCCGTACCGTCCAGTCCCCCAGCCGGGTGGGCAGGGCGAGCTGGTCGGGGGTGAGGGTGTGTACGGCCTCGCGGACGTGCCCGAACTGGGTGAAGACCGCGGTGCGGATCTTGACGGGGTCGTAGCTGCGGGCGCGCTTCTTGGCCGGGGGCATGGAGATCAGCCTATGCGGGCTGCGATGCCGCCGCGGGCGTCTCGAAGCTCTCGCCGTTGCGGGGGACACCGATGCCGCGCCAGGTGAAGGGAATACCGCGGGCGGTGTCCGGGTCGGAGCCGTCCATCAGCTGGAAGTGGAGGTGGGGCTCGGTGGAGTTGCCCGAGTTGCCGCAGCGGGCGAGCGGCTGTCCGGCGGTCACCCGGTCCCCTTCGCGGACGGTGAGCGAGCCGCGCTGGAGGTGGGCGTAGAGCGCGTAGGTGCCGTCGCCGAGGTCGAGGACGACGTGGTTGCCGACGACGCGCCCGGCGCCGGACAGGTCGCGCACGGACGCCTCCACGACCATCAGGTACAGCAGCGCGAGCGGCGACGTACGGCTGAGGTGGTCGCGCTGACCGTCGGTGGCCCGGACGACGGTGCCGTCGGCGACCGCGAGGAGCGGGGAGCCGTAGGCGGGGAAGGCGCTGTTGCGACGCGCGAACGGCCACAGCCAGTGAAATCCCGGGCGGGCGCCCGGCTCCGGCTCGGCGACGACGTCGATGGCGTACGTCTGGCCGTAGGCGTGCGTGCCGTGGCTCGGGGTGCGGTCGGCCGGGCTGTTCAGCGCGGTCCAGCGGCCGGTGACGGGCGGCTCGACCTCGACCGGCTCCCGGGCCGCGCGCGGGCTGTCCGTCGCGCCGCCCCACCTGTTGGCCACGACGAGGATCAGGTAGGCCAGGGCGATCGGCAGGAAGTTCCACCACCACGGATAGCCCAGGTCCAGCGCGGCGTGGGCGACCACCAGGCCGAGAAACGCCAGTTGCAGGGCACGGTAGGCGATTTTGGCGAGTTTGCGTACGGACATCGTTCCCCCGGTTCGGTCGGTCACGGGTTCAGTCGTTCACGGGCGTGCCACCGCCACCGCCACCAGCAGTGGTACGACCCGCCCCGGCGGCACCTCGTAGCGGCCCCGGCCGGTCGTGTGCAGCCAGCCGGCGCCGGTCAGCTGGCGCAGGTGGTGGTAGATCTGGCCGGTCGTGCCGACCTCGTCCAGCTCGGCGAGATCCGCCGCGGTGCGCCGGCCGCCGAGGATCTCGCGGAGCAGCCGGATCCGGACCGGGTGGCCGAGTGCCGCGAACGACTCGGCGACCGGTGTCCAGTCGTCCTCCAGCAGCTCTTCCGTCAGGGCTCCCGTCTGCCACGCGTACTGCTCGCCCGTCGGCAGGCGTACGGAGCCGGTGTAGAGGACACCGCCGTCGGCGGCTCCCAGCTCGGACAGTTGCTCCTTCAGCCCGTTCAGGGCCCAGAAGTCGCCTGCGTCGAGGCGGGGTCCGGCGCGGTGGGCGCCTTCCAGGGCGGCCAGCCGGCGCTCCAGGTCGGCGACGCGTTGTTCCAGTTCCACTCTATGGAGATTACGGAACTACGTAATCGCGTGCAAGAGGGGCGGGCCTCAGTGGGCGTCCGGACATACGAAAGCCCCGCCCGTCGCCATGACGGGCGGGGCGGGGCCTTCGTGACTACGCCGGCAGTGGACTACGCCAGCAGCGCCGGGATCGTCCCCTCGTGGAGCTCGCGCAACTCGGAGAGGGGGAGCGTGAACTCGCCCTGGATGTCCACCGAGTCGCCGTCCACGACACCGATACGGGTGGCGGGCAGGCCCCGCGCACCGCACATGTCGTTGAAGCGGACCTCCTCCGAACGCGGCACGGCCACGACCGCGCGGCCCGCCGACTCGGAGAAGAGGAAGGTGAAGGCGTCCAGACCGTCCGGGACGATCAGGCGCGCGCCCTTGCCGCCCAGCAGCGCCGACTCGACGACCGCCTGAATGAGGCCGCCGTCGGACAGGTCGTGCGCGGAGTCGATCATGCCGTCGCGGGAGGCGGCGATCAGGATCTCGGCGAGCAGGCGCTCGCGCTCCAGGTCGACCTTCGGGGGAAGGCCGCCGAGGTGGTCGTGGACGACCTGCGACCAGGCCGAGCCGCCGAACTCCTCACGGGTGTCGCCGAGGAGGTAGAGCAGCTGCCCCTCCTCCTGGAAGGCGACCGGCGTGCGACGGGTGACGTCGTCGATGACGCCCAGGACCGCGACGACCGGGGTCGGGTGGATGGCGGCCTCGCCCGTCTGGTTGTAGAGCGAGACGTTGCCGCCGGTCACCGGGGTGCCCAGCTGCTGGCAGGCGTCCGCCAGACCGCGCACGGCCTCCGCGAACTGCCACATCACCGCCGGGTCCTCGGGCGAGCCGAAGTTGAGGCAGTCCGAGACGGCGAGCGGCTTGGCGCCCGTCGTCGCCACGTTGCGGTAGGCCTCCGCCAGGGCCAGCTGCGCGCCCGCGTACGGGTCGAGCTTGGCGTACCGGCCGTTGCCGTCCGTGGCGAGGGCCACGCCGAGGCCGGTCTCCTCGTCGATCCGGATCATGCCGGAGTCCTCGGGCTGGGCGAGGACCGTGTTGCCCTGCACGAAGTGGTCGTACTGCGAGGTGATCCAGGACTTGGAGGCCTGGTTCGGGGAGCCGACCAGCTTCAGGACCTGGTCCTTCAGCTCCTCGCTCGTCGCCGGACGCGGCAGCTTGTTCGCGTCGTCCGCCTGGAGGGCGTCCTGCCAGGACGGGCGGGCGTACGGGCGCTCGTAGACCGGGCCCTCGTGGGCCACCGTGCGCGGGTCGACGTCGACGATCTTGCCGCCGTGCCAGTAGATCTCCAGGCGGTCGCCGTCGGTCACCTCACCGATGACGGTGGCGATGACGTCCCACTTCTCGCAGATCTCCAGGAAGCGGTCGACCTTCTCCGGCTCGACGACCGCGCACATGCGCTCCTGCGACTCGCTCATGAGGATTTCCTCGGGCGAGAGCGTCGAGTCGCGCAGAGGGACGTCGTCCAGCGTCACGCGCATGCCGCCGGAGCCGTTGGACGCCAGCTCGCTGGTGGCACAGGACAGGCCCGCCGCCCCCAGGTCCTGGATGCCGACGACCAGCTTCTCCTTGAAGGCCTCCAGGGTGCACTCGATGAGGAGCTTCTCCTGGAAGGGGTCGCCGACCTGGACGGCCGGGCGCTTGGAGGGCTTGGCGTCGTCGAAGGTCTCGGAGGCCAGGATCGAGGCGCCGCCGATGCCGTCACCGCCGGTCCGGGCCCCGTACAGGATGACCTTGTTGCCCGCGCCGGACGCCTTCGCGAGGTGGATGTCCTCGTGCCGCATCACGCCGATGCATCCGGCGTTGACCAGCGGGTTGCCCTGGTAGCAGGAGTCGAAGACGACCTCGCCGCCGATGTTGGGCAGGCCCAGGCAGTTGCCGTAGCCGCCGATGCCGGCGACGACACCCGGCAGCACCCGCTTGGTGTCGGGGTGGTCGGCCGCGCCGAACCGCAGCGGGTCGACGACCGCCACCGGCCGGGCGCCCATGGCGATGATGTCGCGGACGATGCCGCCGACACCCGTGGCCGCGCCCTGGTAGGGCTCGACGTACGACGGGTGGTTGTGCGACTCGACCTTGAAGGTGACCGCGTAACCCTGGCCGACGTCCACGACACCGGCGTTCTCGCCGATGCCGACGAGCAGGGCGTCGTTCTCGGGTGCCTTCTCGCCGAACTGGCGCAGGTGCACCTTGCTGCTCTTGTACGAGCAGTGCTCGGACCACATCACCGAGTACATGGCGAGCTCGGCCCCGGTGGGCCGGCGGCCGAGGATCTCGACCACGCGCTCGTACTCGTCCTTCTTCAGGCCCAGTTCGGCCCAGGGCAGCTCGACGTCGGGGGTCGCGGCCGCGTGCTCGACCGTGTCCAGAGGCGTCCGGCTCATGCGTTGACCAGCTTCTTGAGGATCGAGGTGAAGAACGGGAGGCCGTCGGTACGACCGGTGCCGATCAGCGGCTCGACGGCGTGCTCGGGGTGCGGCATCAGGCCCACGACGTTGCCGGCCTCGTTGGTGACGCCCGCGATGTCGTTGTTCGAGCCGTTGGGGTTGACGTCCAGGTACCGGAAGGCGACCCGGCCCTCGGACTCCAGCGCGTCCAGCGTGCGCTGGTCGGCGACGTACTGCCCGTCGATGTTCTTCAGCGGGATGTGGATCTCCTGGCCGGCGGTGTAGTCGCTGGTCCAGGCCGTCTCGGCGTTCTCCACCCGGAGCTTCTGGTCACGGCAGATGAAGTGCAGGTGGTTGTTGCGCAGCATCGTGCCGGGCAGCAGGTGGGCCTCGGTGAGGATCTGGAAGCCGTTGCAGATGCCGAGCACCGGCAGACCGGCCTTCGCCTGCTCCAGCAGGGGCTCCATCACCGGCGAGAAACGGGCGATGGCCCCGGCGCGCAGGTAGTCGCCGTAGGAGAAACCACCGCACAGCACCACGGCGTCGACCTGCTTGAGGTCCTTGTCCTTGTGCCACAGGGCGACCGGCTCGGCGCCCGCGAGGCGGATCGCGCGCTGCGTGTCCCGGTCGTCCAGACTGCCGGGGAAAGTGACGACGCCAATACGAGCGGTCACTTCACGGCCTCCGCGACTTCCTCGACCCGGACCGTGAAGTCCTCGATCACGGTGTTCGCGAGGAAGGACTCCGCAAGATCGTGAATGCGGGCGAGGGCGGCCTCGTCGACCGGCCCGTCAACTTCCAGTTCGAAACGCTTTCCCTGGCGGACGTCCGAGATCCCTTCGAAACCCAGCCGCGGCAGTGCGCGCTGCACCGCCTGGCCCTGGGGGTCGAGGATCTCCGGCTTGAGCATGACGTCGACTACGACGCGTGCCACTGGCACTCCCGGTGTGTGGTGCTGAGCAGGTTCCTTCAGACTACCCGCACAAAAATTCTACGCGCGTCGACTTGTAGGAAACTACGTGACGGTCATCACGATCCCGCATCAACGGACCCACACACGAAAATTTCCGGGAAAGATTCCGGGTCGACACCCGGAACCTATTGCGTTCGGACACGCGGGAGGATTTAGTCGGGTTTCACATTGCATTGTCAGGCACTGTAGAAATGAATTGGCAAGTGCCGCAGGAAGGGACCGATATTCGTGGCGCAGAAGGTCGTGGTCACTCTCTTTGACGACATCGACGGCTCGGAAGCGGCGGAAACGATCGCCTTCGGACTGGACGGCAAGTCGTACGAGATCGACCTGAACGAAGTCAATGCCGGCGAACTGCGGAAGGCGCTCGCGCCCTACGTGGAGGCCGGCCGCAAACGGTCCCGCTCGGGCAGGGCGTACCGGCAGACGGAGGTCGCCCCCGACCCGTCGGCCGTACGGGCCTGGGCCCAGGCGAACAAGATGGAGGTCCCCGCGCGCGGGCGCATCCCCAAGAAGGTCTACGAGGCGTTCACCGCCGCGCAGTGACGGCCCGGTGAGGCCCGGGCGGACGACCGCTCACCCGCCCCTCGCGGCAACCGACTTGCGCAGCACCCCGGCTGATCAGCTAGAGTCTGGAGCACGCCGAGGGGCGAGGCCGAAAGGCCCGGCTCACGGAAACATGCGGGTGTAGTTCAGTAGTAGAACATCCCCCTTCCAGGGGGAAGGCGCAGTGTGCGATTCCTGTCACCCGCTCTGCATCGCCAGTACCGACCACTCGTGTGGATCAGGTAGGCTGGTGCCCGCACCGATCGGTGAGAGCCGGTCGGGAGCATATGCGGACGTAGCTCAGTTGGTAGAGCGCAACCTTGCCAAGGTTGAGGTCGCGAGTTCGAGCCTCGTCGTCCGCTCGGGAATGAGACCCCGGTCCTGATGGACCGGGGTCTTCTTCGTGTTTCCGTTCCTGGTCTCTGATCCTTGCTTCTGACATTTGTCATGCCGAGTGATGACAGCGCGCACTGCTCCCGGAGCCACGCGGCCGGGACGCTGAGGACATGGATACCAACGGACACGAACACGTGATTGAGGTCACTGACCTGCGGCGTGTGTACGGGGGCGGGTTCGAGGCGGTAAGCGGAATCACCTTTTCCGTACGACGCGGGGAGATCTTCGCCCTGCTGGGCACCAACGGCGCCGGCAAGACGTCGACCGTCGAACTGCTGGAGGGCCTCGCGGCGCCGGCGGGCGGCCGGGTGCGGGTCCTCGGCCACGACCCGTACACCGACCGGGCCCTCGTACGGCCGCGCACCGGCGTGATGCTCCAGGAAGGCGGCTTCCCGTCCGAGCTGACCGTCGCGGAGACCGCGCGGATGTGGGCGGGGTGTGTGAGCGGGGCCCGGCCACCGGCGGAGATCCTGGCGCTGGTGGGGCTGCAGTCGAAGGCCGGCATCCGGGTCAAGCAGTTGTCCGGCGGGCAGCGGCGCCGACTGGATCTGGCGCTCGCGCTGCTCGGCGACCCCGAGGTGCTCTTCCTGGACGAGCCGACCACCGGGCTGGACGCCGAAGGCCGCCGCGAGACCTGGGAGTTGGTGAGCGCCCTGCGCGACGGCGGTACGACGGTGCTGCTGACCACGCACTACCTGGAGGAGGCCGAGAACCTCGCCGACCGGCTGGCGATCATGCATGCGGGCCGCATCGCCACCACCGGAACCCCGGCCGAGGTGACCGCCGCGGAACCGTCGCGGATCTCCTTCGAACTGCCCGAGGGCTATTTCGTCGGCGACCTCCCGCCGCTCGGCGAGCTGGGCGTGAGCGGGCACGAGACCGACGGCCGGACCGTCCGGCTCCGCACCCACGAACTCCAGCGGACGGCCACCGGACTGCTGATGTGGGCCGCGCAGGTCCGGGTGGAACTGCGCCGCCTGGACGTGCGGTCGGCCTCCCTGGAGGAGGCGTTCCTCGCAATCGCCAAGAACGTCTCCGCGCAGCAGGCCATGGGGATGACGGCGAAGGAGTACGCGGCATGAGCGCCACGCACACGACGACCCGCCCGGCGTCGGCGGTGACCACGCCACTGAGCCGGATGACGGCACTCGCCCGTGCCGAGATGACCCTGCTCGGGCGGACCAAGGGCGCGCTCGTCGCCGCGCTGTTCGCACCGCTGGTGCTGCCGGTCAGCACATCGCAGTTCTCCAAGAAGATGGACCTCGCCGAAGCCGGGCTGAGCACCGGCACCCTGGTGCTGCCCGCCTCGGTCGGCTTCTCCCTGCTGTTCGCCGTCTACTCGGTGCTCGTCGGCGCCCTCGTCGTCCGGCGTGAGGAACTGGTCCTCAAGCGGCTGCGCACCGGTGAGCTGCGGGACGTCGAGATCCTGGCCGGTTCCGCGCTGCCGGCCGTGCTCACCGGGCTCGTGCAGTGCCTGGTGCTGGCGGTGGGCTGCTCGGTCCTGCTGGATCTGCCCGCGCCGCCCGCGCCCCATCTGGCCGTCGCCGGCCTGCTGCTGGGGCTCGTGATGTGTGCCGCGCTGGCCGCCGCCACCGCGAGCTTCACCAGGACCGGCGAGAGCGCCCAGGTCACGCCCATGCCCCTGATGCTCGTCTCGATGATGGGCTCAGGCATGTTCTTCCCGCTGGAGCTCCTGCCGGACCGCGTGGCCTCCGTCTGCGAACTGCTGCCGCTGACGCCCGTCGTCACCCTGGTGCGCGGCGGCTGGACCGGCGACCTGCCGGTGGCCGAGGCGCTGGGCGCCGTCGCGACGGCGGTGGTCTGGATCGTCATCGCGGTGTTTGCTGTACGGCGGTGGTTCCGCTGGGAACCGCGGCGCTGACCGAAGGGGGAGTGACGGGCTGATGCGGGGGCCGGGCGGGTGGTGGCGGCGGCAGAGCACGCCGGAGAAGGTCGAGACGTACACCCGGGGGTCGTTCCACTTCTTCGCGGTGCTCGAGTTCGTGACGATCGGGCTCACGGCCCTGATCCCGTTGGGAGGGTGGGTGGGGGCCGCCCTGCTGCTGACGGCGGGCGTGCACGCCGCGCTCTGCTTCGTCACCGTGTCGCGGGCGCTGGACTGGACGCGGGGCAGGCGCCCCCAGCCCGTCGGACTGCTGTGGTCGCTGGCCGCCGTCACCGCCGCGGTGGGCGCCACCGCGATCGGCATCGCGGAACGCGGACCGGACAGCGAGAGCGTGGACGCCGCCGTGGGCGGGGCCTTCGGGGTGGTCGTCATCGTCGGGACCGGCATCATCGCGCTCGGCATCCGTGAGCGGAAGCGCGTGTTCGCCGTCGTCGGGGCCTTCGCCGCGGGCTCCGGGATCGTGGCCTTCACCCGGGGTGCGCCTGCGGGCGAATCGCTGCTGGCGTCGGTGATGGTGCTGTTCGGCGGCGGGCTCGTCGCCTTCACGGCCATCGTCTCGGTGTGGCTGCTCAACATCGTCTACGAACTCGACGAGGCACGTGAGACCCGGTCCCGGCTCGCCGTCGCCGAGGAGCGGCTGAGGTTCGGGCGGGACCTGCACGACGTCATGGGGCGGAACCTCGCCGTCATCGCGCTCAAGAGCGAACTGGCCGTGCAGCTCGCCCAGCGGGACCGGCCGGAAGCCGTGGCGCAGATGGTCGAGGTGCAGCGGCTCGCGCAGGAGTCGCAGCGGGAGGTCCGCGAGGTCGTCCGAGGCTACCGGGATGCCGACCTCGCCTCGGAACTCGCCGGTGCGCAGGGCGTACTGACCGCGGCCGGTATCGACTGCACGGTGGGCGGGGCGACGGCGGCGGGGCTGCCCGTCGCGGTGCAGTCCGCCCTGGGGTGGGTGGTCCGGGAGGCCGCCACGAACGTCCTGCGGCACGGGGACGCACGGCGGTGTGCGGTGAGGCTGCGGATGTCGGAGGGGCGCGTGGTGTTGTCCGTGGAGAACGACGGGGTCAGCGAGGCCGCGGGCGGGCCCTCCGACTCGTCCGGCTCATCCGGCTCCGGGCTCGCCGGCCTTCGGGAGCGGCTGGCGGAGATCGACGGGACCCTGGAGGCCGGACCCGCGGGCAAGGGGCTGTTCCGGCTGACGGCGGAGATTCCGCTGCCGTCGGAGTCCGCCCCCTCCGAGCCCATCGCCGCCGTGCCTGCTGTGAGTGAGGTCATGCCATGACCGCCGTGGAGCCGGTGCGGCTGCTGCTCGCCGACGACGAGCACCTCATCCGGGGGGCGCTCGCCGCGCTGCTGTCGCTGGAGGACGACCTCACGGTCGTCGCCGAGGCGGCCACCGGGCCGGAGGCGCTCGCGATGGCCCGGGCTCACAAGCCCGACGTCGCCGTACTGGATCTCCAGATGCCCGGCGCCGACGGTGTGAAGGTCGCCACATCCCTGCGCACCGAACTGCCCGGCTGCAAGGTACTCATCGTCACCAGCCACGGGCGGCCCGGGCATCTGAAGCGGGCGCTGGAGGCCGGGGTGCGGGGGTTCGTGCCGAAGACCGTGAGCGCGCAGCGGCTCGCGGAGCTCATCCGCACCGTGCACGCCGGGAACCGCTACGTCGACCCGGAGTTGGCCGCCGACGCGATCGCCGCCGGGGAATCGCCGCTGACCGCGCGGGAGGCCGAGGTGCTGGAGCTCGCCGCCGACGGTGCGCCCGTCGCGGAGATCGCCGAGCGGGCCGCGCTGTCACAGGGGACCGTACGGAACTACCTGTCGTCGGCCGTGTCGAAGCTCGGGGCGGAGAACCGGCATGCGGCGGTGCGGCTCGCGCGGGAGCGAGGTTGGGTATAGTGGTTCCCGCGCCACGGCGCAGGCGAACGTAGCTCAGTTGGTAGAGCGCAACCTTGCCAAGGTTGAGGTCGCGAGTTCGAACCTCGTCGTTCGCTCCAGCGAGAAGCCCCCCGGTTCCAGCCGGGGGGCTTCTTCGTGTTCTACGTGCGGGTCTACGACCAGCTGGTGCCGGTCAGGCGCTCGTACGCCTCCACGTACTTGGCGCGGGTGGCGTCGACGACCTGCTGCGGCAGCGCGGGCGGCGGCTGCTCGCTCTTGCGGTCCCAGCCGGACTCCGCCGAGGTCAGCCAGTCGCGGACGTACTGCTTGTCGTACGACGGCTGCGCGCGGCCCGGCTGCCACTCGTCGGCCGGCCAGAAGCGGGAGGAGTCCGCGGTGAGGACCTCGTCCGCGAGGACCAGGGCGTCGCCGTCGAAGCCGAACTCGAACTTCGTGTCCGCGAGGATGATGCCCCGGTCGCGGGCGATGTCCCGGCCCCGGAAGTAGACCGCGAGGGTCGCCTGGCGCAGCCGGGCAGCGGTGTCGGCGCCGACCTGGCGGGCGACCTCTTCGTAGGAGACGTTCTCGTCGTGCTCGCCGACGGCGGCCTTGGTGGCCGGGGTGAAGATCGGGGCGGGCAGTTCGCTGCCGTCGACCAGGCCCTCCGGCAGCGCGAGGCCGCAGACCGTGCGGGACTCGTTGTACTCGACCAGGCCCGAGCCGGTCAGGTAGCCGCGGGCCACGCACTCCACGGGGACCATCTGGAGCGACTTGCAGACGAGCGTGCGGCCCTCCCAGTCGGCGGGGGCGCCCGCGGGCAGTTCCGTGCTCAGGACGTGGTTCGGGATCAGGTCGGCGAGCTGGTCGAACCACCACAGGGAGAGCTGCGTGAGGACCCGGCCCTTGTCGGGGATCTCGGTCGGCAGCACCCAGTCGAATGCGGAGATGCGGTCGCTGGCGACCATCACGAGGTCGCCCGCCTCGTTCTGGTACAGCTCGCGCACCTTGCCGGTGTGCAGATGCACCAGGCCCGGAACCTGGATCGGCTCGGGCTTCTCTACGAATCCGGACACGGTTCCTCCCCGTGGTTCTGTCCAAGTGGCTCGATTCTCCCGTATGCGAGCTTGATCACGGACAGCGGGTCAGTCGCGTTTGCAGATGCGGTCCAGGAGATTTGCGGTCGCCCGCTGGATGCGGGGGTCGACGTGGCCCGGGCGGTCCAGGGCCGGAGTCCAGGCGAACGTTCCGGAGGCGAAGACCCAGGCGCCGGAGGGGGCCCGGTACAGGGACGTCTCCTGGTGACGCGGTGCGCCCTCCTTGTCCGTGTACGGCGAATGGGCGAGCAGCACGCGCTCCTCGTGCTCGGGCAACGGGGTGCGCGGGAAGTAGCGGTCGGCCTCGCCCGCCACCAGGCCCTCGATCTCATCCCCCTCGTGCGCCCCGGTCGCCTCCCACAGCCAGTGGCCGGCGTTGCGCACGATCAGGGGATGCGGCACGGGGACGGGCCCGGCGTACTGGATGCCGATGAGCTGCTGCTCCGCCCGGTCGATCTCCCGCCACAGCACCGGCTTGCCGGGGCCCCTGCGCTTGCGGCAGGTCAGCAGGCGGTCGGGGACGCCGGACGGGGAGGCGCCCAGTTCCACCTGCCAGTACATCGAGTTGGCGGAGAGGAAGACGAGCGAGGTGCCGGTGTCTCGGGCGAGCTCCACCGCGCCGCGCATCGCGGCCGACCAGTACTCGTCGTGGCCCGGGAAGACCAGGCCGCGGTAGCGGGTGGGGTCGACGCGGCCCGCGTGCAGGTCGCCGGCGGTGGCGTAGGCGACGTCGTAGCCGTAACGCTCCGCCCAGCGGATGAAGTCGTACGCGTGCCCGACGTGCAGGGGGAGGCCCGCGCCCGCGTACGGGCGGTCGAAGGAGACCGTGGTGGCGGCCTCGGACTCGCCCAGCAGACGGCCCTTCTCGTCCCAGGCGTGGTAGAGGCTGGCGCCGGTGCGGCCGTCCTCCGGGTAGAGGTTGTACGCCTGCCAGGTGATGTCGGGCAGGACGAGGAGCAGGTCGGCGGGCTGGTCGTGGCGGACCGTGAACGGGACGTGGGAGCGGTAGCCGTCGGCGGTGGTGAGGACGGCGACGTACGCGCCGATGTTCCAGTACGACGGGATCTGGAGCCGCCAGGAGAGCCACCAGTGGTGGCAGGAGACCGTACGGTCCGCCGTGAGCGGCGGGGGCTGCACGATGCCGGACAGGCGCGGACTGGTGGTGATCTTCGCGGCGCCGTCACCGCCGTAGTGGCCGATGCGGTAGATGTCGACGCCGAACTCCTGGGGCGGGTCGACGGTGACGTGGAAGTCGATGGCCTCGCCCGGGGCGACCGCGCCGGTGGAGGTGAAGCCCTTGATCTGCCGGTGGACGTCGTCGGCCGCGCGGGGGCCGCCGGAGCGGCTGCCCTTCTTCGAGGCCCGGGCCGGGTCCTGGTCCACGTACCAGGGGACGACCTGACCGCTGTCGTCGAAGTACGTGACGTTTCCGCGCAGCCACGGGACGGGGCCTTGGCCGAAGGGATCCGTCACGGCGTGCGCCAGCGCTCCCGACTCCCAGCGGCGGATCTGCTCCGAGCCCATGGTTGCTTCCCCTCCCCTTCGCCCCCGTGGCTGTGCGTGCTGTGTGGTGCGCTGCGACCTGTGTGGTTCTTTCGTGCCTATGTGTTTGTCGTATGTCGCAAGCCCTTGCCATGTGCGCGAACGGTCCAAGCACATCACATAATGCGCGCACTTCGTTACTGTTCGTTTCGAATTGGCCAGAAGCGGAGGCAGGTGCTCCGGCGGTCAGCCGAGGCGGACCGGCTTCTCGGGGCGTATCCCCAGCTCGGCCAGCCAGGCCCGCAGGGGCGTGGAGTCGCCGTCCTCGATCAGGGTGAGGACCTTGGGCGCCAGGTCGGCGGTGCGTTCGCCGTTGTGGAGGAGGGTCGGGCCGTCCAGCCAGTCAAGGCCCGGGGTCGCGCCCGCGGTGTCCATCGCGGCGCAGCAGATCATCGCCGTGAGGTGGTCGGCGAGCAGTTCACGGGCCGTGCGCGGGGGCTGGAGGGGGAAGAGGGGGAGGGTCCGGTCGTCCCAGAGGGCCGCGGGGTCCGGGGTGGTGGTGGCCGGGGTGGCCGGGGGGCCGGCGGGTGGAGAGGCCGCGGTCGTGGGGGCGGCGGGCGCGGTGGTGGTGGCCGACGTGGCGGCGGGCGCGGTGGTGGTGGCCGACGTGGCGACGGGCGATGTGGCGACGGGCGATGTGGTGGCGGGCGACGGGCTCGGTGTCGCGGTGGTTTCCTCGCGGGAGAGTTCGGCGCTGAGCCGTGCGGCGAGGGTGGCGCTGCGGGGGGTCGTGCCGGAGAGGTCCTCTTCGTCGTCCGGGGGCCGTTCCGGGCTTCGGGTGGCGAACGGGGGCTCTCCGGTCCGGTCGGTCAGGTGGTCGAGGACGCGGGACAGGGTCGGGCCGCCGGTGTCGGGGGCCGTGCTCCCCGGGGCCGGGCGGACACCCATGGCGTCCAGGACGCGGTGGAGCCGGGCCGCGTCGATGCGCCACTTGCGGTCCACGACCTCCTCCGGATACTCGCTCCAGCCCACCGGCGACCAGTCGGGGCCGGGCCCCGCCGGGCCGCCGTGGAAGAGGCGGGCGGCGAGCAGGGAGGCGGCCTCGTCTATCGCGCCCGGCTCCTCCAGCAGATCGCAGGCGGGGCGCTCACCGAGCCGGGACGCGAAGCCCTCGGCCAGGCGGTCGCGACGGGACAGCTCCGTGAGCGCCGCCACCACACCGGCGTCCAGCCGGGACGGCCAGCGGCCCATCCGCCAGGCGGGCAGCGCGACCCGGGTCAGCAGCCGGTCCCACCCCGCGTACGCCAGGCCCACCTGCTCCTGGGCGACGATCCGCAGCCCGTAATCCACAGCCTGTGCACGCTCCGCGGCCGCGGCCGCCACGCCCCGCTCCATCTCTGCGGCGTACACACGGCAACCGCGCAGCAGCAGCCGGGCCACCCAGCCGACACCGGCCAGCACGACCCGCGACACCGGTCTGCGTTCCGGCGCCGAGGCCACGGCCACCGCGGCGTCCAGACCTCGGACGAAGCGCCGGGCGGCGGCTATGTCCGGGTGCGCCGAGGGGCCCGTACCGGCGACGACGGGGGCGAGGACCGCGCGCAGCTCGCCGACCCGCATCCACCACAGGAAGGGGGAGCCGATGACCAGGACCGGCGCGACCGGGTGCCGGCGGTGCGGGTGTCCTCCACCGCCCGCTATGTCGTCGTGCTCCTCGGCGGGGGGCGGGCCGTGCGCCCGGTGGGTGCGGTCCTCCAGCCAGCTGTCGCAGTCCGGCGTGAGCGCTATCGCGGAGGGCGCGGGGACGTCGAGGCGGTCGGCGAGGTCGCGCACCATCCGGTACAGGTCCGGGGCCGCCTCCTCGGCGATCGGGATGGTCGGGCTCATGGCGGGACGGGCCCGGGCGACGACCAGGGCGATACCGGCGGCGGCGAGCAGCACGAGGACCGCGGCCGGCGTCAGGATCCAGCGGGCGGCATCCCAGCCGGGGCCGACGAGACGGCCGGTGGCGGCGCCCGCGAGCAGGATCACGGCGACGGCGGCGGGCAGCAGGGCGACGGCCAGGGCGCGGCTGCGGATGCGCAGCACGACCAGTGCTCGTGCCCGCGCGACCTGCGCGCCTGCCTCCACACCCATTCCGGTCACGACCGACCTCACCCCCTCCCCGTTGACCTGACGCTGTCCTTGCTCACTCCCCCACTGTGGCACCCGCCACTGACATCGCAATGCCGGTGGGCCAAGTGCCGGAACGCTTGCGCCGCACCCTAGTTGGGGCTCCACCCCCCGTCAGCCGGATAGGACATCGGTCACTCGATGGAATGGCTTTGGGGAAAGGTGGATGACGGACAGCGAGGATCAGGCCCCGCATACCGAAAACTTCAGGCCCCGGATCCTGAGACGGATCCGGGGCCTGCGAGGTTCATCGAGCGGGGCGGTTTCCCGCGTTGGTGTGACGCCGGGTACCCGGGTTGACGCGTGGGCAACTGGGTTGAGGCGTGGGCGCCCGGGTTGACGCGTGGTGGCGGCGCCGGGTGCCGGGATGGCCGGTTACGCGCCTGCCGCCTTCGCGGCGATGTCCGTGCGGTGCTGGGAGCCGTCGAGGCGGATGCGGCCGACGGCCGTGTACGCGCGGTCGCGGGCCTCGGTGAGGTCCTTGCCGGTGGCCGTGACGGACAGGACGCGGCCGCCCGCGCTGACGATCGCGTCACCGTCACGCTTGGTGCCGGCGTGCAGCACGTAGGCGTGCGGGGCGTCCTGGGCGGCGACCTCGTCGAGACCGGTGATCGGGTCGCCGGTACGCGGGGTGCCGGGGTAGTTGTGTGAGGCGACGACCACGGTCACGGCCGCGTCGTCGCTCCAGCGCAGGGGCTCCAGGTGGGCGAGGTTGCCGGTGGCCGCGGCCATCAGGAGACCGGCCAGCGGCGTCTTCAGCCGGGCCAGGACGACCTGGGTCTCGGGGTCGCCGAAGCGGGCGTTGAACTCGATCACGCGCACGCCGCGGGAGGTGATCGCGAGACCGGCGTAGAGCAGCCCGGAGAACGGCGTGCCCCGGCGCTTCATCTCGTCCACGGTCGGCTGGAGAACGGTCTGCACCACCTCGTCGACCAGCTTCGGGTCGGCCCACGGCAGCGGCGAGTACGCCCCCATGCCGCCGGTGTTCGGGCCCTCGTCGCGGTCCAGCGCGCGCTTGAAGTCCTGGGCGGGCTGGAGCGGCACGACCGTCTCACCGTCGGTGACGGCGAACAGGGAGACCTCGGGGCCGTCCAGGTACTCCTCGATGACCACGCGCTCGCAGGCGGCGGCGTGGGCCTTGGCCGCCTCCAGGTCGTCGGTGACGACGACACCCTTGCCGGCGGCGAGCCCGTCGTCCTTGACGACGTACGGAGCACCGAAGGCGTCGAGGGCCGTGGCGACCTCCTCGGGGGTCGTACACACGTACGACCGCGCCGTGGGCACCTCGGCCGTCGCCATGACGTCCTTCGCGAAGGCCTTGGAGCCCTCGAGCCGGGCGGCCTGCCCGGACGGACCGAAGACCGGAATGCCGGCCTCGCGGACGGCGTCGGCGACACCGGCGACCAGCGGCGCCTCCGGGCCGACGACCACGAGGTCCGCGCCGAGCCGCGTGGCCAGCGCGGTGACGGCAGCGCCGTCCAGGGCGTCGACCTGGTGCAGCTCGGCGACCTCGGCGATGCCTGCGTTGCCGGGGGCGCAGTGCAGCGCGGTGACGTCGGGGTCGTGGGACAGGGAGTGGCACAGGGCGTGTTCGCGGGCGCCGCTGCCGATGACGAGGACCTTCACGGGGGTCAGCCTAACGGGAGGCGGCGGGTTCCCTTTGTGCGGGCTTCCGAAGGGGGCGGGGATCTTGGGTTGGAGGTTCCTCCGAACGGGGCTGCCTGGCTCGACGCCCGGGGGGCGTGCACCGGCTGACCAGCCAGCCCCGAGGGCTCGTTGGCCCTGAGGCTCGTTGGCCCTGAGGCTCGTTGGCCCTAAGGCTCGGTGGAGAACTCCTCCACCACCGTCGCCCCCAGCTCCCGGACGATCAGCTCCTGGCCGGAGAGGGCGGACTCGTCGAGGTCGGGATCGTCGTCCTCGGGGATGTCGTCCTCGACGGAGACGGACCGCGGCGCCGGGGCCGAGGGCTGGGGTACGGCGGCGGTGGGTGCGGGAGCCGGGGTGGAGCCGCGGGTGGGTGTGTTCGACTGCTGGGCGGGAGCGGACGGGGCCGTCGACTGGGACGTGGCGGGGCGCTGGGCAGTCGCCGTACCGCCGCTGCCGGTGTTGTAGTCGCCGCCTCCACCGCCGGTGTTGTAGCCGCCACCGCCGCCGTAGCCACCGGTGCCGCCGCCGTGACCGCCCTGGCCGCCTCCGAACCCGGAAGGGCCGCCCGGGGCCTGCGGCGCGGAGCCGCCGGACGGGTCGACGATCGCCTCGATCTTCCACTGGACGTTGAACTGCTCGCCCAGCGCCTGCCGCAGCACGTCCTCGCTGCCGCTGCTCAGGAAGTTGTCACGCGCGCCGGCGTTGACGAAGCCGAGCTGGAGGGTGGTGCCGTCGAAGCCGGCCACCTGGGCGTTCTGACTGAGCAGGATCCAGGTGAAGCGACGGCGGTTCTTGACCGCTTCCAGGATGTTCGGCCAGAGCATGCGGGGGTCGAGACCGCCGGGCGCGGGGGCGTGGGCGGGGGCGGGGGCCGGGGTGGCCGGCGCCGGGGCAGAGGGCGCCGGTGGGGGGCTGCTGGGTGCGGGTGCGCTCGGAGCAGGGGTGCTCGCGGCCGGGGGGTTCGACGCGTGTGCGGATGCGGGTGCGGGTGCGGGTGCGGGTGCGCCCGAGGCGGCCGTGGGCCAGCCGCCCGGGCGACGGCCGCTGCCGGCGGAGGCCGCGGTGGGCCAGGCGCCGGGGGCCGGGGCGGGAGCGGCCGCGGGATCCTTGGAGGGAGCGGGAGCCTGAGCGGGCGGTGTCCCGGGCGGCTGGGCAGGCTGGGCGTGCCCTCCGTCGGCAGGGCCGGAGGTGGGCGCGGGCTCGGCGGGAGCGGGCGGGCCCGAAACCGCCGGCTGCTGTGCTTCCTGGCCCGCCGCAGCGGGGGCATGCGCATGCCCGGCCGCAGCCGGCGCGTGACCGCCACTGCCGCTGCCACTAGCGGGGCCCACGGGACCCCCGGAGCCCCCGGGACCTCCACCACCCGGCGCTCCCGAGGCACGGACCGCCGCCCGGGCCGCTGCCGGACCGCCACCTGGCGGAACGGGAGCAGCCGCCGGAGCGGCCGCCGCTGCCCCATGCCCCTCGGGCCCTGGCGCGTACCCCATGGCGGGCATGCCGGCGGGGCCCTGGGACGAGAAGTTCACACCGCGCTCGATCCGGTCCAGTCGGGCCATGACGGACCGCTCGTCGCCGTAGGCGGCGGGGAGCAGGACGCGCGCGCAGATCAGCTCCAGCTGGAGGCGGGGCGAGTGGGCGCCGCGCATCTCGGTCAGGCCCTCGTTGACGAGGTCGGCGGCCCGGCTCAGTTCGGCGGCGCCGAAGGTGCCGGCCTGGGCCTGCATGCGCTCGACGACGTCGGCGGGGGCGTCGATGAGCCCCTTCTCGGCCGCGTCCGGGACGGCGGCGAGGATCACCAGGTCACGCAGCCGCTCCAGCAGATCGGCGACGAACCGACGGGGATCGTTCCCGCCCTCGATGACGCGGTCGACGACCTCGAAGGCCGCGGCGCCGTCACCGGTGGCGAAGGCCTCGACGACGGAGTCGAGGAGGGAGCCGTCGGTGTATCCGAGCAGGGCCGTCGCCATGGTGTACGTCACACCGTCCGCGGCGGCGCCGGCCAACAGCTGGTCCATGACGGACATGGAGTCACGCACGGACCCGCCACCGGCGCGCACGACGAGCGGGAGGACACCGTCCTCGACCGGGATGGCCTCCTTCTGGCACACCTCGGCGAGGTACTCCCGCAGGGTCCCGGGCGGGACGAGCCGGAACGGGTAGTGATGGGTCCGCGACCGGATGGTCCCGATGACCTTCTCGGGCTCGGTGGTCGCGAAGATGAACTTGAGATGCTCCGGCGGTTCCTCGACGACCTTCAGCAGCGCGTTGAAGCCGGCCGACGTGACCATGTGGGCCTCGTCGATGATGTAGATCTTGTACCGGCTGCGGGCAGGTCCGAAGAAGGCCTTCTCGCGCAGGTCACGGGCGTCGTCCACGCCACCGTGGGAAGCGGCGTCGATCTCGATGACGTCGATGGAACCGGGTCCGTTGCGCGCGAGGTCCTGACAGGACTGGCACTCACCGCACGGCGTGGGCGTAGGGCCCTGCTCGCAGTTCAGACACCGCGCCAGGATCCGGGCACTGGTCGTCTTGCCACAGCCGCGCGGCCCGCTGAACAGGTACGCGTGGTTGACCCGGTTGTTGCGCAGCGCCTGCTGCAACGGGTCGGTGACGTGCTGCTGCCCGATGACCTCGGCGAAGGTCTCCGGGCGATAGCGGCGGTACAGAGCGAGAGACGACACGCATACGAGGTTATAGGCGCCCACTGACAACGGACCCCGCCATAGGAAGCGGACCGCGCCACACGGAGTGGGCCGTGCCACAGGAAGCGGACCCCGCCGCAGGAAGCCCGGAACGCAGACGCCCCCCACGCACCCGCCAGAGCCAACCTACCCTTGCTGCCTTCCGGCCCTGGGGGAGTTCAGTCAGATAGCGCCGCGTGAGGGGCTGCGCCAAGGCTACCTGATGTCAGGGGCAGGGAACGAGTTCGCGAGCACTCCTCTCCGTCATGTAATGTTTCCGGCGGAGGATTCGCCTAGAGGCCTAGGGCGCACGCTTGGAAAGCGTGTTGGGGGCAACCCCTCACGAGTTCGAATCTCGTATCCTCCGCCAGTGCCTCACCGGGCACGATGTCGAAGGGCCCCACCGTTCGCGGTGGGGCCCTTCGACGTTGTCCGTCTCAGTTTCCGTCTCAGTTGGTTTCCGGGAGTTCCCACAGCGCGTCGCCGACTTGCTGCGCGACCTTGCGGAGCATGGTCCCCGTCACGTGCATGTACCGAGCGCGCATCCGGGCCGCTCCCCCAGGCTCCCAACCCATGATCGAGTCGATCACGACGTCCGGGACGCCGAGGATCAGGAGCACGGTCGCTGCGGTGTGGCGAGCGTCATGGAGACGGCCGTCCCGTACGCCTGCCGCCCGCAGGAGCCGCTTCCAGATATGGAAGTCGGTGTTGGGGCTCAGCGGCCCGCCGGTCGGCGAGGCGAACACGTAGCCCTTGCCCTCCCAGTCGGCACCGGCCTCGATCCGCTCTCGTTCCTGCACCTCCTGGTGCTGGCGGAGAATCTTGATCAGCGGATCTGGCAGGCCGATGGTGCGCCGCCCGGCTCGGGACTTGGTGGACGTGTGTTCGCGACGGATTTGCTCCCGCTGCGGGCAGTAGCCAGCCTTCCGGCCGCACGGATCGTCTCCACAGCCGTGGGCGTACTTGGGGCGTAGACGGTTCTTGCGGATGCGTACGTACCCCGCATCCAGGTCGACGTCTTCCCAGTGGAGCCCGAGCGCCTCCCCTTGCCTAAGGCCGAGCGCCAGGGCGACGACCCAACGCGCGCTGTTGCGGAGTTTGGCGGCCTCGACCAGGACGCTCTGAACCTCTTCGATCGTGAACGGCTCGATGTCCTCTTCTTCGAGTCTCGGGGCCTTAGCGATCTCAGCGGCGTTGGTGGCGACATGCCCACGTCGCTTGGCCTCACCGAGCGCGACCCGGATCGTCCGGTGAGCGTGGTGAGCGGTGCCGGCGGAACTCCCGGCTTCCTGCATCCTCTGGTAGAAGCGCTCCAGATGTTCCGGCTCCAGGCGGTCGAGCTTGTGGGCGCCGAGGCCGGGGACCAGGTGCACGCGTACGTCGACCTCGTAGCCGTCGTACGTGTTCTCGGAGACGTACGGCTTGGCGATGTTCTCGACCCAGTGCTCAAGCCAGGCCTGGACCGTCCAGCTCTGCCCCGGCTTCCTGAGCTTCTTCTCGTCCCGCGCCCGCTCCATCTGGCGGACGGCCTTGGTCACCTCCGCCTTGGTTTTGCGCTCGATGTGGCGGCGGTCCGGCTTGCCGTCATCCCGGACGCCGACCGTCACCCGTCCGTGCCACTTCCCGTCCTTGCCGAAGTAGATCGACGAGGCGCCGTTGGGCTGGCGGGTGCGCTTCTTCTCTGGCACGACTTCCCCCCTCAGGCCGCTTCGGCGGCGGGTCGGTGGCGCAGCTTGGCCACGTAAGCGGGTACGGCGTCGGCAGGGATGCGGCGCAGCCGTCCGACCGTGACCGACTCGATCTCTCCGGCCAGCACGAGCCGGAAGCACGTCGTGCGGCCGATACGGAGCCGCCGGGCTGCCTCCTCGACGGTCAGAAGGACCAAGGCGGGGTCGTGGGGCTCCAGGGCGGTGGCAGGGGTCCGGGGCTCATCCATGGGTCGGCTGCCTGTTCCGATTCGGTCGCCAGCGCGGAGAGGCGGGAGGCAAACGGCGCCAGCTCCACACCGCGCTTGCAGTCGATCCCGACCAGGGCGACCGGCTGAGGGGCGAGTCCGGCGATCAGGTGCCGCAGATACATGGACTTGCCCGACAGCGTGGCGCCGAGGGTGAGCTGGTGGGGCACGGTCCGGTAGTCGCGTATGAACGGCATGGCGTCCTCCCGCAGGGCCACCGGCACCTGAAGGAACCCGGCGTCCACCTTGCGCGGCATCCGCACCCGCCGCAGCACATCGAAGCCGACCAGCCGCAGCTCAACCACACCCGGCTTGACCGTGGTCACGTACACGGCGTGAACGCCCCAGGCATGCCGCAGCCGTTCCGCCGAGGCGGCGACGTCAGCAGGTTCCTGCCCCGGAGCGAGCCGCAGACGGAGCCGCAGCCCGGTAGAGGTGGGCCGGATGATGCCCCGACGCGGCGGTACGGGACGAACTTCACGGCGAGTGGTGGCCTTGACCGCCAGCATCCGCAGCCGGGACGGAGCCACGGTCAGGCCGCAGGCCTCCATGACCGAGTTGTACGAGCTGAGGAGCCGGGCCGTGGATATCGGCAGGCCGACCGTGGACCAGTACACCCCGGGATGCTTGGCCCGGGCGTAGGCGGCCCCGCCGCCGAGTGCGGCGACAGGACCACCCACCTCCAGGAGCGTCGTCAGATCGGTCATCAGGCAGCGGCCCCGTTGGCGGCCGGGAACGCGGCCGGAGTCACGGCGGCGGCGCGGTAGGCGATGCCGTGCCGCTGCTGCCCGTTGAAGACGCTCTCCCACGGCCGGGCCACCAGACCCGGCAGCGAGACCGGAGCCCCCAGCGTCAGCCCCTCGGAAACGCCGCTCTCGGGAACGGTGACCTTGATCAGCGACGATTCGCCGTCCTCCAGGTAGACGACGCCGATCGTCATCAGTGCCTCTCCGCTGGTGGCGTCCTTGGCGATCTCGCCGGTCTGCCGGTCGCGGACAAGCACCCGCATCACATGGACGATCCGACCTGTGGTCTTCCTACCGCTGGCCCACCGCCAGAGCGCTGATCTCCCAGCCTGCGCATACGACTTCACGCCCAGCACCACAGACTGAGTTACAACTTTCTCTACTGGTTCAAGGCCCGCGCACGGCGCGGCGCGCGCCGCCTCTGCGGCGCGGCCTGCCTCCTGTCTGCGCCCCGGCTGGCCGCGCCCGGCGGCGCGCTGGCGAGCTGCGGGCATGAAGGGGGATGACACCCTCTGTGGCTGGGGCGGTCGGCTCCGCGACTTTAGCCAGCCACTTTGGCGCGAGCCTCGAAGATCATGGCCCCAACGTCGTGCTTTAACGGGCAGGTCCACAGACTGCCCGACGCGCCGGAAGCTTACGGGGCCATGATCACTCGCGCCAAAGCAGCTCCCGGCCAAAGTCGCTCCGCCGACCTCGGTTACTGTCTGCGAGCCCGGGAGTCGGGCGCACCGAAGGGGAGGCCGCTGCCGTGTCGATACGAGAGAACTTCGCCAAGCTCTTCAAGAGCACGGCCAAGACTCCTGCTGGCGACCCGTTCGCGGTAGAGCGCCCGTGTCGATGCTCGCCGGAGTGGCCCGGCTTGGAAACGACAGCAAACGGGCACATGCTCCCGGCTGAGCCCTCCAGCCACTACAGCCTTCTCACGAACCCCGAGGTCGGTCCGTTCGCCGCGCGCTGTACCGGTTGTCAGGCTCGCTATCCCCACCCTTGGGTGATTCCGCAGGGCGCGCCGATGCCTTTCGACTGGGCTCGTGAGACCCCGCCGACCGCGTGAGCGCTGAGTAGGCTCAGTGTGGGAAGAATTACGCTCCCGGGCTTGGGAGCGCGTGAGACGGCCACTTGTGCCCTCTACGTGCCCGATCAGACGGCCACACACGGGGAACAACGGGGAACGTCGGCGAGTTGTCCGAGAACGTGCAGGTCAGCGTCTTGCCAAGTCACGCGCCACCCAGTTACGCGATCTTCCAAACTGGTGCTGTACAGCAACGGAGTACAGCAACCGCAGCCACCGGCCCTGTCCGGTTGAGCACGCACACGGCCGTACCGCGACCGGTATGACCGCCAGCGACCGATCCACATAGAGCTATGGATCAGAAGGTCACGGCAGTCGTCCGCGCACCGCGCCCGCACCACAAACGCACCAGATCGAGCGGGGAACAGCGGGGAGTCACGGTGAAAGACGTCGGGCTCGATGAGGCCCTGCCATGCCTCTTTGCCCCGGTCAGAGCCCGAACCACTCCAAAATGCCCGCAGCTTCCCAAGCTGAGGGCTTGGGATCATCCATGCATCACAGATCACTGCCCTGTGATGCCCAAGCGTTCGGCGCCCCACGGTGAGAACGTCATAGGGCCGGCCCATCCCTGTTGGATCTGAGCTACCTGGGACGGCACCGGACTCACCGGGTACACATCCCTGCCTCGCGCCCAGTTCGCCAGCAACCCCAGCGTCGTATCGACCGACGAGACCACCATGGTGACCCTCGCCCCGCCCTTACCCCAGGTGTTCCACAGTGCCCAGCCGTCGGCGCGGGCTTCGACACCGAGGCGAGCACACGCCTCCTCGTAGGTCTCCTCCATACCCGGAGGCAGAGAGGTCGGTCGGAGCACCACCACGCCCGCCAACCGCACCGGTGGACGGTCCTCCTCGGGCAAACAGCCGTCGCCGGGAAAGTGGTAGTGCCGGATCTCGCGTGCAAGTGCGTTTACCGCTCGCTGCAGGGGGGTGGCATCGTCCGGGTCTGGTGCGTAAGACAGGTGGCCCTCGGCGGACGCCGCAGCGGTCACCGCCCTGGCAAGCCGCTCGATCTCCCGCAGGTAATCCAGCTCAGAGAGTTCAGGTCGAGGCACGCGACGGAGTCTCGCACCCGTCCAGCATCACGTGAAACCGGTTATCCGACAGCCCAGACCACAGCACGAAGGAGGTTGGTCGCGCGCTGTGTCAGAGGAAGCGCCGTCTCAGTTCCCGTCTCATTCAGCCCCGTTCACGGCCGTTCAGGCGGGACACGCAGTCGCCCCCTCACCGGCTGCCAGTCGGCCATGAACGCAGGCGAACGCCCCTGCACACCGCACCGCAGGCCACCAACACAGTTGGAAAGCGTGTTGGGGGCAACCCCTCACGAGTTCGAATCTCGTATCCTCCGCCAGTGCCTCACCGGGCACGATGTCGAAGGGCCCCACCGCTTGCGGTGGGGCCCTTCGGCGTGTGTGGTCTCAGTTGCCGTGAGGGGGCCGGGGCCCGGCGTCGATCTCGGCGATCAGTGCCTCGATGCGGTTCCCGATCTCGTCGCGGATGGGGCGGACGGCCTCGACGCCCTTGCCCGCCGGGTCCTCCAGGGCCCAGTCGAGGTACGTCTTGCCGGGGAAGACCGGGCAGGCGTCGCCGCAGCCCATGGTGATGACGTAGTCGGACGCCTGGACGGCCTCGGTGGTGAGGATCTTCGGCTTGGCGTCGGCGATGTCGATGCCGATCTCCCGCATGGCCTCGACCGCGGCGGGGTTGACCCGGTCGCCCGGGACGGAGCCGGCGGAGCGGACCTCGATCCGGTCGCCCGCGAGGTGGTGGAGGAAGCCGGCAGCCATCTGGGAACGCCCCGCATTGTGGACACAGACGAACAGCACGGAGGCGAGCGGGCTGGAGGACATCGGTTCTTCCTTCGTCAGCGGTTCATTGGTGTGAAAGTATCAGCCCATGCTGACGTCAGTCGACACTGATCTGATCCGGGTTCTGGCCGATCCGCTCAGGCTGCGAATCGTGGCCCTGCTGGCCAAAGAGACGCTGTGCACCACCCACCTCGTGGAGGAGACCGGTGCCCGGCAGACCAACCTCTCCAACCATCTGAGAGTGCTGCGCGAGGCCGGGGTCGTCGAGACGGAGCCGTGCGGCCGGTTCACGTACTACAGGCTGCGCCCCGACGTCATCGCCCGGCTCGCCGGGCAGTTCAGCGACCTGGCCGAGTCCGCACGCAATGCCGCCGACAACAAGAGGGCCTGCCCGTGACCCGCACCGAAGCAGCCGCGACCGTCCAGGAGTCCTCGGTCGTCGCGAAGCTGTCGACGCTCGACCGTTTTCTCGCCGTGTGGATCCTCGCCGCGATGGCCGTCGGCCTGGGTCTGGGCCGCGCCATTCCCGGCCTCGACGACGCCCTCGCGAAGGTCGAGATCGGCGGCATTTCGCTGCCGATCGCCATCGGCCTGCTGATCATGATGTACCCGGTCCTGGCCAAGGTCCGCTACGACAAGCTCGACGCCGTCACCGGCGACAAGAGGCTCATGGTCTCCTCGCTCGTCATCAACTGGCTCGTCGGACCGGCGGTGATGTTCGCGCTCGCCTGGATCTTCCTGCCGGACCTGCCCGAGTACCGCACCGGCCTGATCATCGTCGGGCTCGCCCGCTGCATCGCGATGGTCATCATCTGGAACGACCTCGCTTGCGGCGACCGCGAGGCGGCAGCGGTCCTGGTCGCGCTGAACTCGGTCTTCCAGGTGGTGGCGTTCGGCCTGCTCGGCTGGTTCTACCTCGAGTTGCTTCCCGGCTGGCTGGGCCTGGGCGACGGGGAGCACCTGGACATCTCCATGGGGAAGATCGCCCTGAACGTCGTCATCTTCCTCGGCGTGCCGCTGCTGGCCGGGTTCCTCACCCGCCGCATCGGCGAGCGGAAGCTGGGCCGTGAGGCGTACGAGTCCGGCTTCCTTCCGAAGGTCGGCCCGTGGGCGCTGTACGGCCTGCTCTTCACGATCGTCATCCTCTTCGCCCTGCAGGGGAGGACCATCACCTCGCAGCCGCTGGACGTCGCCCGTATCGCGCTGCCGTTGCTGGTGTACTTCGCCGTGATGTGGTTCGGCACCTTCGCCCTCGGCAAGGTCATCGGCCTCGCCTACGACCGCACCGCGACCCTCGCGTTCACCGCGGCCGGCAACAACTTCGAGCTGGCGATCGCGGTCGCCATCGCCACCTTCGGCGTGACGTCAGGGCAGGCGCTGTCGGGCGTGGTCGGGCCGCTGATCGAGGTGCCGGTGCTGGTGGCGCTCGTGTACGTCTCGCTGGCCTGGCGGCGGAAGTTCAGCGCCACGCCTTCTCCCTGATCGCGTTTTCGGTGGTGGGTCAGGCTGCGGCCGGAGAGATGGTCAGCAGCTTGCCCATCGCGGACAGCACGGACGGCTCGACGCGGTAGTAGACCCAGGTGCCGCGCCGTTCGGAGGTCAGCAGCCCGGCCTCCTTCAGCTTCTTCAGGTGGTGGGAGACGGTCGGCTGGGAGACGCCGACATCGGAGATGTCGCAGACGCACGCCTCGCCGCCCTCGTGCGAGGCCACCGCCGAGAACAGCCGCAGCCGCACCGGGTCCCCCAGGGCCTTGAACATCCGCGCGGCCGTTTCCGCCTCCTCCGAGGTGAACGGACGTTCGGTGAGGGGCGGGCAGCACGGTGCCACGGCCTCGGGGGCCTTGGCGACGTCCGAGACCTCGGGGTCCAGCAGCGGCAGCACTCGCGTATTCGACATGCATCTATGTTGACATGCGTCGAACCAATGAGGCCAGGGGGTTGGATTCGATGGATGTCTATGTTGACGACTGTCGAAGCAGGTGGGACGCTGGCAGCACAAGCCATCGACAGATGTCGAATCAAAGGGGAATCTCGTGTCCGTGTCGAGCGACAGCGTGCCCACTGGTCAGCTGCCCGTCGTGGTCATCGGAGCCGGGCCGGTCGGCCTTGCTGCCGCCGCCCACCTCATCGGGCGGGACATCGAACCGCTGGTCCTGGAAGCCGGACCGTCGGCCGGCACGGCCGTGCGCGAGTGGGCGCACGTGCGGCTGTTCTCCACCTGGTCGGAGGTCATCGACCCGGCCGCGGAGAAGCTCCTCGCACCGACCGGCTGGACCCGACCTGACGGCTCCGTGTACCCCACCGGCGGAGACTGGGCCGAGAACTACCTCCAGCCCCTCGCCGACGTCCTCGGCGACAAGGTCCGCTACGGCGCCACCGTCACCGGCGTCGCCCGCGCCGGACGCGACCGCGTCGTCGACTCCGGCCGCGACGAGCAGCCCTTCGCCGTGCACATCCTGTCGGCCGACGGCCGCGAGGAACGGATCAGCGCCCGCGCGGTCGTCGACGCCTCGGGCACGTGGTCCGTCCCCGGGCCGCTGGGCGCGGACGGCCTGCCCGCCCTCGGCGAGAAGACGGCCGCCCACCGCATCTCCTACCGCGTCCCCGACCTCAAGGTCCCGTCCGTACGCGCCCGGTACGCGGGCAGGCGCACCGCGGTCGTCGGCTCCGGCGCCTCGGCCTTCACCGCCCTGGCCCACCTCGCGGACCTGGCCGAGGACGAGCCGGGCACGCACGCGGTGTGGATCCTGCGCCGCGGAATCACCGGCTCGACGTTCGGCGGCGGCGAGGCCGACCAGCTGCCCGCTCGGGGCGCCCTCGGCCTGCGCGCCAAGGCCGCGGTGGAGGAAGGCCACGCGAGCGCGGTCACCGGATTCCGTACGCAGGCCGTCGAGCGGGACGGGGACCGGCTGATCCTGGTCGCCGAGGACGGGCGCCGCCTGGACCCGGTCGACGAGGTGATCGTCCTGACCGGTCTCCGCCCGGACCTGTCCTTCCTCTCCGAGCTCCGCCTGAGCCTTGACGACCGCCTCCAGGCACCCACCGCCCTGGCCCCGCTGATCGACCCCAACGTCCACTCCTGCGGCACGGTTTACCCGCACGGCGTGAACGAGCTCTCCCACCCGGAGCAGGGCGTCTACCTGGTCGGTATGAAGTCCTACGGCCGCGCGCCCACGTTCCTCGCGATGACCGGCTACGAGCAGGTCCGCTCCGTCACCGCCGCGATCGCCGGAGACCGTGAGGCCGCCGAGCGCGTCGAGCTGACCCTGCCCGAGACGGGTGTGTGCGGCGGGGCCGGGCTGTTCGACGAGCCCGACACGGCCGCCGCCGAGGGCGGAGGCTGCTGCGCCGCCCCGGCCACCCTGCAGATCGGCACCGGCGCCCCGGCCATCCCTTCCGGCGGCTGCTGAACTCCCCCCTTTGCTCCAGGAGGTTCGCCATGACGTCCCGTGTCCAGCTCGCCCTCCGTGTCCCCGACCTCGCCGAGTCCGTGGCCTTCTACACCAAGCTCTTCGGCACCGAACCCGCCAAACTCCGCGACGGCTACGCCAACTTCGCCATCGCCGAGCCCCCGCTGAAGCTCGTTCTCATCGAAGGCACCGCAGGTGAGACGACCCGCCTGGACCACCTCGGCGTCGAGGTCGGGACGGCCGAGGCGGTGCACGCCGCCACCGCACGCCTGGGCGAGGCGGGCCTGAGCACCGACGTGGAGAACGACACGACCTGTTGCTACGCCCTCCAGGACAAGGTCTGGGTCCGCGGCCCCGGCGGGGAGCCCTGGGAGGTGTACGTCGTCAAGGCCGACGCCGACTCCCTGGCCAAGCAGCGGGGCAGTACCTGCTGCACCGACCCGGCCTCGGCCGGAACCGGCGCCGAGGAACCGGCCGCCTCGGGCGGCTGCTGCTGATCCGCCGGCGCCGTGACCGGGGCGGGGTCAGGTGCAGCAAGCACAGCTTCCGGAACAGGCGGCCGAGCCGACGGCCCGGTGAGCCCTCGGGTCCCCGTGAGGTCGGCCCGGTGTCTACGCGGCCCGGTCCGACGCCGGCCACACGTACGGCAGGTCGTCCGGGACGCCGGGGAAGAGGTCCGCGTAGGTGGTGGGGTCCTTGCGGACGAGGGCCGAGCGGTGGCTGTGGTGGAAGGGGGCGTCGCCCAGCCAGGGGGGCAGTTCGCCCTCGGCCGCCAGGACGTGCTGGTCGCGGACCGGGGCGTGCGGGCGGATCGCCGCGAGGTCGGCGACCAGGGTGGCCGCGCAGCTGTCCTGGTGGCCCTGTTCGCGCCAGACGCGGCAGATCTCCAGGCCGTAGCGGACGAGTGCCTCCTCGTAGCCGGCCCACATCCGGACCGCCGGGTGGTGGCGCCAGCCGTACCCCGGTACGACCAGGCCGCGCAGCACCTGCAACGCCTCGACCCGCTGTTTGCCGAGCCGGCGGCGGTCCAGGACCAGGGCCGACTCCCGGAAGCCGGGGAAGGGGAGGAAGGTCTGCACGCCGTCCCGTCCGGGGTGCCTAACGCTCCGCGCCGGTGCGGGAGGTGCGGCTCGGGCGGCGGCCGAGGACCAGAGCCAGGGCGATCATCGTGATGCCCAGGGCGAAGTGCAGCCAGTCGTCCGCCGTGTTGAGGGGGACGAAGTTGGCGTCGCTGTCGTGGCCGACGGACAGGCCGTAGACCCACAGCACCAGGTAGACGGCGCCGCCGACGAGCAGGTAGGAGTGCGCTCCGGCGGCCGTGCCGGCGAGGGCCAGGCCGATCAGTCCGTAGACCAGGTGCACGAGGTTGTGCAGGACCGAGATCTGGAACAGCCCCAGCAGCTCGGCACCCGAGTCGTGGGAGGCGATCTCCATCGAGCCGTAGTCGGTGGTGATACCGGGGATGAACCCCAGCACCCCCACCAGGAGGAAGACGACGCCCACCAGCTGGGCGGCCCGCTGCACGGGCGCCGCGGCGGCCCGGTGGGAAGGGTGTGTGGTCATGGCCGGTGGATCCTCACTGGAGAGGCAGTGTCTGTTCCGCCCAGATGGTCTTGCCCGTGGCGCCCTGGCGCGTGCCCCAGCGCTCGGTCAGCTGGGCCACCAGGAGCAGACCGCGCCCGCCCTCGTCGTAGGTGCGGGCGCGCCGCAGGTGGGGAGCGGTGTTGCCGCCGTCGGAGACCTCGCAGATCAGGGTGTTGTCGTGGATCAGACGGAGCTGGATCGGCGGCCGCGCGTGCCGGATGGCGTTGGTGACGAGTTCACTGACGACCAGTTCGGTGACGAAGACGGCGTCCGACAGCCCCCACCTCTCCAGCTGCGCCACCACGTCCTTGCGGGTCTGGGCGACCGCGGACGGGTCGTCCGGCACCGCCCAGGTGGCGACCTGGCTCGCGTCGAGCGCGCGGGTGCGGGCGACGAGCAGGGCCACGTCGTCGGCCGGGCGCTGCGGCAGCAGGTCGGCCAGCACGGTGTCGCACAGGGCGTCCAGCGAGGGCGCCGGGCGAGCCAGGGCCTCCTGCAGCCGGTGGACGCCGGCGTCGGGATCCCGGTCCCGGTTCTCGATCAGGCCGTTGGTGTAGAGGGCGAGCAGGCTGCCCTCGGGCAGGACGGCCTCGGTGGCCTCGTGGGGCAGGCCGCCCATACCGAGCGGGGGCGCGGCCGGGAGTTCGATCAGCTCGACCCTCCCGTCGGGGCTCACCACGACCGGTACGGGATGCCCGGCCCCGGCGAAGCAGCAGCGCCGCGACACGGGGTCGTACACGGCGTACAGGCAGGTCGCGCCCACGTCCCCGGAGGTCTCCCCGCCCTCCCCGTCCTCCACCTCCAGGCTCAGCCGGGCGACCAGGTCGTCCAGGTGTGTGAGGAGCTCGTCGCACGGCAGGTCGATGTCGGCCAGGGTGCGTACGGCCGTGCGCAGCCGGCCCATGGTCGCGGAGGCGTGCAGGCCGTGGCCGACGACGTCGCCGACGACCAGGGCCACCCGTGCTCCGGAGAGGGGGATGACGTCGAACCAGTCCCCGCCGACGCCGGCGTGCCCGCCCGCCGGCAGATAGCGGGTGGCGACCTCGACCGCCGCCTGCCGGGGCAGCCGCCGCGGCAGCAGGCTGCGCTGGAGCGTGACGGCCGTGGTGCGCTCCCGGGTGTAGCGGCGGGCGTTGTCGATGCTGACCGCGGCCCTGGCCACCAGTTCCCCGGCCAGGACCAGGTCGTCGTGCCGGAAGGTCTCGGGGTTGCGGTGCCGGACGAGGAACGCGACCCCCAGCGTGGTGCCGCGGGCGGCGAGCGGCACGGTCATCACCGAGTGGATGCCGAACGCCCGGATCCTCGCGGCACGCTCCGGGTCGTGCGCGAGCCACGCCGCGAACGCCGGGTCGGTCACCTCGTGCAGGGTGGCGCGTCCCGCGCGCAGGCTCTCGTAGGGCGCCGAACCCTCCGGGTAGGCGTCCACCTGGCCGGCCGCCACGACCGCCTCCGGGGCCCCCGGGGTCACCGACCGCAGCGCCACCCGCCGCAGCAGCAGCGGCCCGTCCGCCGGAAGGACCCGGGCGGGCGGTTCGGGTATGTCGTCCAGCGCGGCGACGAGATCGACGCTGACGAAGTCGGCCAGGGCCGGGACGATCACGTCCGTCAGTTCCTCGGCCGTGCGCCGCACGTCGAGCGTGCCGCCGATGCGCCGGCCGGCCTCGGCGATCAACTGGAGCCGCTTGCGGGCCCAGAACTGTTCCGTCATGTCGTGCGCGGAGAGGCAGACGCCCTGGATCGCGCCCTCGGCGTCCCGCAGCGCGGACTCGAAGACCGACCAGGCGTGCTCGCGGGTCTCGCCCGGGGCGCGCAGATAGTTCTCCTCGTACTGCGGCTCACCGGTCCGCAGCACCCGGGCCATGCTGCGTTCCGCCCGCGCACCGGCCTCACCGTCGACGATCTCGGACACGCGCAGGCCCAGCATCTCCTCCTCGGTGAGCGCCATGGCCCGCTGCATGCCCTCGTTGGCCCGCCTGAGCCGGAGCCGGGTGTCGTAGAGCGCCAGGGCGCAGCACGGGGACTGGGTGAAGCTCCAGCTCACGAGGGATTCGTCGAGGGCGGGCCGGGGCTGCCGGCGGGTCAGGGCGGACACGAGGAGCCAGGCGGGGGCGCCGGTGCCGGGCGTCCTGTGGTGGGCGAGGACCCGGACGGTCAGCTTCCGGCCGTCGTGGTGCCGGAGCGCGACATCGCCGTTCCACCGGGACAGTCCGGCGAGCGCGGGCGGGCCGCCCCGGGCCGGCTGCGGCTCGGCCAGCAGAGCCGCGGCGGGGCGGCCGGTCATCTGCCGGGCCGAGTACCCGAGGAGGCGTTCCGCGCCCGCGTTCCAGCCGGTCACCCTGCCCTGCTCGTCGAGCGTGACGCGGGCGGTGAGGGCCTCGCCGACGAGGTCCGCGAGGGCTTCGGGGGTTTCGGGGGGTTGGGGGGCTTCGGGTTCCGCTCCGAGCGGCCGGCCGGCCCGGTGGCCGGCCCGGCCGACGGCGACGGGCTGCTCCATGATCGGTCATCTCGCTCTGGCCGGAATCTGCGGTGATCCCGGATATTCGGAGGACAGTCATCCGATATGTAACCTATCCCCTGATTACCCCGATTGTGACGGCCCTTACCTTGCCGCCACGGCCCGGCCGGGAGCCTGCCGCTGCCCGGCCCGGGTAACCGGTCCTCCATGGGCGAGATCCTGGTGGGCACGTGTTCCTGGACCGACCGGGCCCTGGTCGGCAGCGGCTGGTACCCAGTGGGGCGGCGGGACGCCGAGGGGCGGTTACGGCACTACGCCGAGCGGTTCCCCGTCGTCGAGGTCGACGCCTCGTACTACGCGCTGCCGAGCGAGCGGAACAGCCGGCTGTGGGCCGAGCGGACACCGGACGGGTTCGTGTTCGACGTGAAGGCGTTCTCCCTGCTGACCGGGCATCCGAGCAGGGAGGCGGCGATGCCGGCCGGGCTGCCGGCCGATCACCGGGACGCTGCCGTGCTCGACGAGGTGTGGGCGCGGTTCACGGCCGGGATCGAGCCGCTGCGGCGGGCCGGGCGGCTCGGGAGCGTGCTGTTCCAGTTCCCGCCGTGGTTCCGGCCCGAAGAGCGGGCGGAGGAGTTCCTCCAGGGGTGCGCCGAGCGGACGCGCGGCTGGCCCGTCGCCGTGGAGTTCCGGCATCCCTCGTGGTGGGAGCCGGACCGGGCGGAGGCCACGTGCGCGCTGCTCGCCCGGCACGGCATGGCCGCGGTCGCCGTCGACATGACGCAGACACTGCCCTCGTCGATGCCGCCCGTCACCCCCGTCACCTCGCCCCGGCTGTCCGTCGTACGGTTCCACGGACGCAGCACCGCCTGGGGGACCGGCAGCAAGGAGGACCGGTTCCGGTACGGGTACGGCGAGGACGAACTCGCCGAGTGGCTGCCCCGCGTGCGCCGGCTGGCCGAGCGGACCGAACAGGTACACGTCCTGTTCAACAACTGCTGCGGCGACGCCGCCGTCCGTGCCGCCGAGTGCATGACGCGGCTCCTCGACGGCGACCTGCCGACGGCGGCTGCGAGGCTGCCTAGGGCACGATCCGCACCTGCTTCTCCACCGTCACCTGGTCCACGTCCGACACCCGCACGGTCGTCTTCATCGTCCAGGTCCCGGCGAGGGGCAGATTGACGGAGTTGGCGCTCCAGTAGCCGCCGACGTCGGTGAGTCGGGCGTCGATCGGGCCGACCTTCCGGGAGGGGAGGGTGAAGCTGATGCGGACCTCGGGGACGACGATCAGACCCTTGTCGGCGCCGTAGACCACGGCCTGGACGCCGTTCTCGCCGACGCGGGCCGGGTCCAGGGTGACCTGCACCGTGCCGCGGCCGGACAGGGGGCCGGTGCTTGCGCCCCCGCCCGTGTCGAAGGGCACCGTGGTCAGGGTCGTGGGCGGCAGTGCGCCCGCCGGGGATCGCTGGGCGGCCTCGGCCTGCGCGCGGCCCGGCAGCGTGGTGGTGAGCAGTGTCGTGATCAGCAGCACCACGGCGGCGACGGCGACTTCGACGAGGACGGAGCGGCGCAGACCGCGACGCCGGGTGTCCGCGTCGCCGCACTCCGGTGCCGGTTCCGAGGTCCTCTCCGGTTTCTCCGGCACTTCCGGCTTCTCCGGCTCTCCCGGTTCCCCCGGTTCCCCGGCCTCGACTGCCGCGCCGGCTTCCCCGGGCTCCCCCGGCTGTGCCGGCGCCCCCGCGCCGACCGGCTGCGCCACCCGTTCCGGTACGGCCGCCCGGACGGCGGCGGCCGCCGGTGCCGCGAGGCGGGCCGTCCATCGGCGCGAGTACCCGGCCGCCAGCAACAGCGCGGCCACCGCGACCAGTTTGGCCAGCAGCAGCCGGCCGTACGACGTGCCGGTCAGCGCGGCGAGGGAGCCGAGGCCGCGCCAGGACTGGTAGAGGCCGGTGACCGCCAGGACAGTCACCGAGATGAAGGCGATCCGGGAGAAGCGGGGCACGACCTCCGTCAGGGCGTCGACGGACGCCCGGCGCAGGGTCAGCAGCAGCGCCACGAGGCCACCGAGCCAGACGCCTGTCGCGACCAGGTGCAGCACGGACGACGTCATCGCCACCGGCACCTGGATCCCGGCGGAGGCGTGCTCGGCCGCCGCCCAGGTCAGGGCCAGGGCGACGGCCAGGGCCGCGCCCACCGCCCGCAGCACGGGCTCCTGGCGGTCGCGGTGCCTGGACAGCCGCAGCAGGAAGGCGGCGGTCAGCAGGAGGACGGCCAGCCTGGCGAGCAGGGCCAGGCCCGGGCGGCTGGTCAGAGTGCGTTCGAGGGCGGAGAGGTCGAAGGCCGTGGCCGGGCCCGCGCCCGTCTCGTACGGGGCGCGCAGCATCAGCAGGGCGACCGTCGAGCCGAGCAGGGTCCACCAGGCCGCCACCAGCGGTCTGCGCAACGGGGACGTGTCCGCGGGCCGGCACAGCAGCGCGAACGCCACCGTGCCGACGAGCAGCGCGGCGGCGAGGTAGGCGAGATAGCGGGCGGCGTCGTAGAGGCCGCCGGTCAGCGGGTCCTCGTCCGGGCCGGTGTCGACCTGCGCGGACGTCGCGGACCGTTTGCCGACGGAGAAGCTGAAGGCGCCGGAGACCGGGTGGCTGTCGGCGGACACCACCCGCCAGGCCACCGTGTAGGTGCCCTGGGCGAGTTTCCCGGGCAGTCCGACCCGGGCCGTGTCGGAACGGCCGTCCGCGTGCTGCGCCTCGCCGGTGTGCACGCGGCGCTGATCCGGGCCGAAGACCCGGAAGGAGTCGTCGAGCAGGCCGACGGACTCGGTGAAGGTCAGGGTGAGGTGGCGGGGGGCCTGCTGGACGACCGATCCGTCGTCGGGGTCGGTGCTGCGGAGGGCGGCGTGGGCCGAGGCGGGGGCTGCTCCTGCGAGGAGCAGTACCAGCACGGTGCCGAGCAGCACCAGGGCTTGGAATCGCCGGGGGTGTCCGACATTGCGCTCCACGTGGGTCTCCGGGGTCGGGCTGTACGGCTCCCGGTTATGTACGGATGGGAAATGTGTAGCGCTCAGCCGGGGGTGGGTGTGTGTGGTTCGGCGGGTGCGGGTGCGTTGTGGCTGGTCGCGCCCGCGCGGCGGAGCCGCACATCGATACAGCCCCGCGCCCCTAAAAAGCAGGTCGGCACAGTCCGGCGATGCGGTCAGCCGCTGCCGGATAGCGCGCCGTCAGCTCCGCCGCGTCCCCGTGTTCGTAGCCCTGGAACGTGAAGCCGGGAGCCATCGTGCAGCCGAACAAGGTCCACTGCCCGCCCTCGCGCACCCTGCCGCCCATCCACGTGCCCGCCGGGATCGTGAACTGGACGTGCTGGCCGCCGAGGACGTCCGGCCCGAGCACCACCGTCCGCGTACTGCCGTCCGGGGCGAGCAGGAGGAGCTCCAGGGGATCGCCGAGGTAGAAGTGCCAGATCTCGTCGGTCGGCAGGCGGTGGAGGGCGGAGTAGTCGTCGGGGCCCGCTGTCAGGAGGGCGACGATCGCCGTGCCCTCCGGTCTGCCGTCGGGGCGTTCGGGACCGGCCCAGGTCTGGCGGAACAGGCCGCCCTCGCGGGGGATCGGCTCGAGGCCGTAGTGAGCGATGAGGTCGTCGGGCGTCACGCGGGGAAGAGTATCTCCCGGTCGAGGAAGGCGAGCTGGGCCTTCTTCTCGGGCAAGTACACGTCCGGCAGGTCGATCTCCGGCAGGACCACCACCGGCCCCGCCGTGAAGCCCAGCTTGAGGAAACGGGCGACCGCCTTCTCGTTGCGGACGTCCGGGTCGACCACGACCCGCCGGCGGTCCAGGCCGAGCAGGACGTAGCGGGTGATGGCGGTCACGAGCCGTGCGGTCCAGCCGGAGCGCGCGCCGCCCGGGCCGGCGGGGGCGATCAGCAGGTGGACGCCGATGTCGCCGGGGCGGACGTCGTAGCACTCGCTGACGCGGTCCGCCCCGGGCTCGTAGGTCTGCAGGAGCGCGACCGGCTCGCCGTCGCGGACGACGAGGTAGGCGTGGTGGGTGGTGAGGGTGTCCATGTGGGCGTAGATCTCGGCCACCTGTCGCTCGGTGAGGCCGGTCATGCCCCAGAAGGCGGCCCGGTCCTCGCTCACCCAGCGGTGGACCGTCCCGGCGTCGGCCTCCGGGTCCAGCGGCAGGACGCGGACGGTGCCGAAGCCGTCGGTCACCTGCTCGTGGACGGCCGTGCGGGAGGCGTACGGGTCAGACATCGGTCTCCTTCTTCAGCAGGGTCCAGTCGGTGACGACCGGGACGAGGTCGCCGGCGAGCCACAGGGGGAGCTGGTCGCGGTGGTGGGGCGAGCCGGGGACGCCCGAGGCGCCCAGCGGCACGACCCAGCGGCTGTCCTCACGCCGGGCCAGGTCCCAGACGTACCGGGCCACCGGGCCGCGCGCGGCGCGGTCGGTGAGGCCCGGCACGCCCGAGGTGCACAGCACGCAGTCGTGGTCGCCGGACAGCCCCGGTTCGTCGTACGGCGCCTCCGGCTCCAGCGCCCGCCAGGGGGCGAGGCGGTGGGTGTCGCCCCAGACACCGGCGGGCGGCCGGGCGGCCACCTCCTCGACCGCCGCGCGGACGGCCGACGGGCGGTCGATTCCGTACAGCTCCTCGGCCCGCAGCAGGTGTTCGAGGGCGAAGCCCACGCGTGGGAGGAGGGCGAGCCAGGGCTGGAACACCTCCGGGTACGCCGGCGGTGTGGCGAGTGCGGCGAAGGCGGGGTGCGCCGCCAGCTGCCGTACGACCGCGCCGCGCACGGCCGAGTAGAGGGCCGCGTCGGCGCTGCCGGCGTCCATGCGGCGGTTCCAGGCGAGGAGGCGGTCCCGCAGGGCGGAGGCCTCGGGGGTGAGGGCGTCGAGGGCCCGGAGGTGGTCCAGGAGGGGGGACGCGGAGGCGAGGTGGGTGTCCGTGTGGATCGCGGGCATGTCGGCGGCGGACCAGCGCTCCTTGTCTGCGAGCAGCGCGGCGATGCGGTCGTGGCGGTGCGGCGGGGCGAACTCCACGCCGAGGGGCTCGGCCGGGCCGCGCTGGTTGGCCATGACGGCGACGCCGTCGTCGGTGAGCCCGGCGCGGGGTGCCTCCTGCCAGCCGTGCCACTCGTGGCCGGGCTCCCAGGCGGGCACCAGGCGCAGGCGGTTGGCCTCGGCGCGCAGCGGCACCCGCCCGGCGACGCGGTGCAGGACACCGCCCTCGGTGTCGGCGGCCTGGACGACGTTGACCGGCTCGGCCCACCGGTCGAACGCCCGGTCCACGTCGGCGACCCGGCGGGCCCGCAGCAGCGGCAGCAGGGCGCCGAAACCGAGGTCGCCGGTGACGCGCGGCGGGTGGCGGAGGCTGATCGCGACGGGCGCGTCGGACGGATCTGCCGGGTCGAACGGGTCGCCGTCGAGCCCCTCGGGGCCGCCGATGACCACCGGGCCCCGGTCGGTCTCGATCACCTCGACCTCGACCGGCTCCTCGCCCGCCACCTCGACGACCTCCGTGTGCCGGGCCGCCCGGCGCCAGACCCCGTCCGGGCCGAGGGCCTCCACCCCGGCACCGGTGCGCCGCAGCCGCTCCCGGTACAGGTCCTGGTAGTCGGCCATGGCGTTGGTGATGGCCCAGGCGACCGTGCCCGTGTGCCCGAAGTGGGCGATGCCGGGGACACCGGGCACGGCCAGGCCGACGACGTCGAACTCCGGGCAGGACAGGTGGATCTGCTGGTAGACGCCGGGGTCCTCGATCCACCTGTGGGGATCACCGGCGATGACCGCCTGCCCGGTGACGGTCCGCGCCCCGCTCACCAGCCAGCCGTTGCTGGCGGAGGTGCCGGGGCCGTCGGTGGCGAACAGGCCGATGGCGTCCCCGCCCAGGTGGGCCGCGACCTGCTCACGCCAGAGCTTCGCCGGGAACCCGGCGAAGAGGATGTGGGTGGCGAGCCAGACGCCGAGCGGGGTCCAGGGGTGCCAGGGGCCGGGGGTGAGGCTCGTGCGGACGAACTCGGGGGCCGCGTCGCCACCCGCCGCCAGCCCGCCGTTGACCCCGTCGACGTATGCCCGCAGCCAGGCCGCCGTCTCGGGGTCCCGTCTCTCCAGGTCCGCGAAGCAGCGTCTGGCGGTGTCGTCGAGTCTGGCGCGTCTGGCGAACCGGTCCCAGGGCAGGGCGCTCGCGCCGAGGAAGGACGCCGAGGTGCCCTGGGCCCGGTGCCGCTCGATCTCCAGCTGCCAGGCCCGGTCGCGGGCGGTGACGAGGCCCTGGGCGTGGGCGAGTTCGGCCGCGCTGCCCGCGCGCAGATGCGGAATGCCCCAGGCGTCGCGGTAGATCTCGGTGGCCACGCTGTACCCCACTTCCCTTTAGGTTAGCCTTGCCTAAGTCAGAGCTGTGGCGGAATCGTACGCGAAGGGTGAAATACAGGATGGGGCAGGGGCGGGGTTGGGAGGGCGCGGTCCTCAAGCTGCTGCGCGCGAAGGATTTCGTGTTCACGGTGACCGACGCGGAGGACGTCACCCCGGACTACCGGCGGCTGCGCTTCACCGACGGCGGTCTGCTCGCGGCGGCCGGCGTGCACCCGACCATGTGGGTACGGCTGTGGTTCGACAACGCGGGCAAGCCCCACCAGCGGGCCTACACCCTGGTCGACCCGGACCCGGCGGCCGGGACCTTCAGCCTGGAGTTCGCCCTGCACGAGGGCTGCGCCAGCGACTGGGCCAGGGCGGCGAAACCGGGCGACACCATCGAGGCGACCGTCCAGGGCACCGGATTCGAGCATCCGGAACCCGGCCCCTCGCACGTCTTCGCCGTCGGCGACCCGGCCTCCCTGCCGGCCATCAACTCCCTGCTGGACGCACTGGGTTCCGCCCCGGCCACCGTCTGGTTCGAGGGCGGCGGCGACGATCTGCCGTTCCGCACCGACCCGGACCGGCACGAGCTGCGCAAGGTGCCGCGCAAGGACTCCGGCGCGCACCTGGTCGAGCGGGTGAAGGCGGACCTGCCCGGCCTGCTGCAGGGCACGTCCGACCCGTACGTCTGGATCGCCTGCGACACGACGACGACCCGGTCGCTCGCGGCATACGTCCGCAAGGAACTGGGCCTGCCCAAGCAGCGGGTGCACGCGCTGGGCTACTGGCGCGCGACGTAGGCACCGGGCGGGCGGGGCTCCGGACGCGGCCGGGCCCACCCCGGGGGATGATCGGTGCATGGACGTCACTCTTCACCTCGCCCAGGACTCCGAGGCCGACGCGCTGCTCGGGCGCAGTCCGCTCGCCGCGCTGGTCGGGATGCTGCTGGACCAGCAGATCCCGATGGAATGGGCGTTCAAGGGCCCGGCGACGATCGCCCAGCGGCTCGGCACGGACGACCTGGACGCGCACGAGATCGCCGCGCATGATCCGGAGGCCTTCGCCGCGCTGCTCTCCCAGAAACCGGCGGTGCACCGCTACCCGGGCTCCATGGCCAAGCGGATCCAGCAGCTGTGCCAGTACCTCGTCGAGCACTACGACGGTGACGCCGAGGCCGTCTGGAAGGACGCCGCCACCGGCAAGGAACTGCTGAAGCGACTGGCCGAGCTGCCCGGCTTCGGCAAGCAGAAGGCCCAGATCTTCCTCGCCCTGCTCGGCAAGCAACTCGGGGTGCAGCCGACGGGCTGGCGCGAGGCCGCGGGCTCCTACGGCGAACCCAAGTCCTTCCGCTCGGTCGCCGACATCACCGGCCCCGAGTCGCTGGCGAAGGTACGAGCACACAAACAGGAAATGAAGGCAGCGGCCAAGGCCGCGAAGGCGACGGGCAAGTAGCGGACTGCGGAGACCCTGCCCCCCGGGGCCCCGTGGCCATCAGCCGCGCGGCCCGTCCCAGGTGGCGGGAGTCTCCCGGGCGGGCCAAGCATGGATCATGAGCGAGCCATCGAGCGGCTCCCCCCGGGGCCTGCGTAACCAGGGTCGTCGTACGCCGAGCGAGCGGAACTCGCAGCCGGTGGGATGAAACCGCGTGCCCACGACGGGGAACCGGCCCCCATGAACCCCGCACCGCGGCCGGCCCCCCGCGCCACCCGTCGGAGCACGTGGCCGCGGGTACTCGTCCTGCTGCTCGCCCTGCTCGTGCCCGGCGCGCACGCCGAGGCGCACGCAGGGCCGACGGCCGTCGTCTCCGCGGAGAGCACGGCCGTCGAGTGCGACGTCCTCGACACCGCCCTGCGCCCACCGGCCCGGGGCTCCCGGCGCACCGCCGTCCCCCTGCGCCCCGCCCCGCTCCCGAGTTCCGGGTCCGGGTACACCGCGCCGCATCCCGTTCCCGTGGTGCCGGGGCCGCGGCACGACCCTCGACCCCTGTGTTCCGAGGTCCTGCGCTGCTGACGGGACCGGACACCTGTCCGTCAGCCCGTGCGCAGCCATGCGCAGCAACACGGAACGAGGAACACAGCCATGCTCGAAGACCCGTACGCGGTCCTGCGCGCCCTCCTGCGCGCCGAGGCCGTCCGCAACGCCCCCAAGCCGTCCCAGTCCCGGCCGCAGCCCCCGTCCGGGCCCAAGACGCGGGAACGGCAGCAGAGCCCGGAGGAAGGGGAACGCGGCTGAACCGAGCGGCGGTGGCGGTGGCGGCCGGACCAGCGCCTCCGCCGCCCCCGGTCGCCGGGCCGTCCCGATGAGCGAGCGTGTGCCCTCCCACCGGTCCGCGGCGACCCCTTTCGGGCGAATCAGGCGCACGGATTGCGTGAGCCGCTCCAGGAACGCCTGGGCGGCGCGGGCCTGGAGCCTGCCGGTCTGCCTCGGGTGCGTGCGGCCGCCGGCACGGTCTCACGCTCCGGCATATTCACGCCCCGTTCCCGTTTCGTACCGCCTTGTGGGTTTTTTTTCGGCGTCGCACTCCGTCGCCACGGCTGCGCCCGGAAGGTCCTGCCCGGTAGGCTTTCCGTGTGATCTTCAAGCGCATCGGAAACGGCCGGCCGTACCCCGACCACGGCCGGGACAGCACCCGGCAGTGGGCGGACGTCGCGCCGCGCCCGGTCCGCCTCGATCAGCTCGTGACGACCAAGCAGCAGCTCGATCTCGAGACGCTCCTCGCCGAGGACTCGACGTTCTACGGCGACCTCTTCGCGCACGTCGTGAAGTGGCAGGGCGATCTGTACCTGGAGGACGGCCTGCACCGCGCGGTGCGGGCGGCACTCCAGCAGCGTCAGGTGCTGCACGCGCGCGTGCTCGAGCTCGACTGAGCCCGGCAGGTCACGGGTTGACCCTTTCGGGTTCTGCTGGGCGACGTCGAATGATCATCTAGTAGGCATCGTCGCCCAGGCGCACTACGCTGCGCTCATGAGCATGCTGACTCCCCCCGGCATGGGCGGCAAATACCGCATCAAGGGAAACAAGTACCCGCGGATGCGCCGGCCCCGGCGGCGCGGCAGGCTCGTCGTGCTGGTCGCCGCCTCCGCCGCCGTGCTCGGCGTGGGCGGCTGGGGCACGTTGCAGCTCATCGACGTCTTCACCGGCGGCGGCGGAAAGGCCTCGGCGGCCGGCGGCGGGACGGACTGCGCCGTCCAGACCAAGTCGAGCCCCTCGCCCAGCGCCAGGGCCCTGCCCGAGCCGCGCACGATCACGGTCAACGTGCTCAACGCCACCACCCGCAGCGGCCTGGCGAAGAAGACCGCCGACGAGCTGAAGAAGCGCGGCTTCAAGATCGGCGACGTGGGCAACGCGACGAAGCAGTACGACAAGAAGGTCAAGGGCCCCGGCGTGCTCCTCGGCCCCTCCTCCGCCCTCGACACCTCGCTGCCCGTGCTCGGCACCCAGCTCCCGGACGCCGAGCGGCGTACCGACGCGGCCCGCAAGGGCGCTGCCCTCGACCTCGTCATCGGCGACGCCTTCAAGGAGCTGGCGAAGAAGCCGGACGCCGACCGGGCCCTGACCGAGCTGGCCAGGCCCGAGCCGGCGCCGTCGTCGAAGAAGGGCTGCTGAGCAGCCCCGAACGGCCTACTCGGCCGCCCCGTACATCCGGTCCCCCGCGTCGCCGAGGCCCGGCACGATGTAGCCGTGCTCGTTCAGGCGCTCGTCGACCGACGCGGTCACGACCGTCACCGGGGTGCCCGCCAGCTCGCGCTCCATGACCTCGACGCCCTCCGGCGCGGCCAGCAGCACCACGGCGGTCACGTCGTCGGCGCCGCGCCGGATCAGCTCCTGGATCGCCGCGACCAGCGTGCCGCCGGTGGCGAGCATCGGGTCCAGCACATACACCTGACGGCCCGACAGGTCCTCCGGCATACGCGTGGCGTACGTGGAGGCCTGGAGCGTCTCCTCGTTGCGGATCATGCCGAGGAAGCCCACTTCGGCGGTCGGCAGCAGCCGGACCATGCCGTCCAGCATGCCGAGGCCGGCCCGCAGGATCGGCACCACCAGCGGACGCGGGTGGGACAGCTTGACGCCCGTGGTCGTGGCCACCGGCGTCTTGATGTCGACCTGTTCGGTGCGCACGTCGCGCGTGGCCTCGTAGGCGAGCAGAGTGACCAGCTCGTCGGCGAGACGGCGGAACGTCGCGGAGTCGGTGCGCTGGTCGCGCAGCGTGGTGAGCTTGTGGGCGACCAGGGGGTGGTCGACGACGTGGAGACGCATGTCCACAACAGTAACCGGGCCCGCTCACCCCGGCGGCACGGCAAGCCCGCCGTCCGGCCCTCACCCGTTCGCTGGCGTCAAACCGCCCGTCCGGGGGAAAGTGGGAAGGACGGACTGGGGGTGGTGAGCCTGATGCCCGACCGGGATGCCCGAGACGTTCCGTCGCCGCGCGCACAGCCCGCGACGGACGCGGAGACCGACGAGACCGGCAGGACCGGCGCGCTGGACGCGAGGACGGACGAGACCGACGCCGAGCGCCGGCGGCGGCGCGCCCGGTTCCTGCGCGATCTGGCCGAGGCCCGGGAGCTGCGCGACCGCGTCCAGCCGCGCCGCGTCAAGGTGGCCCGGCTGCGGCACGCGATGCGCATGCGCACGTTCCGCTGGTAGGAAACGGGTGAGGAAACCCCCGGGGAAGATCACGAACCGCGCGGACGTTGCCGGGGTGACCGTGCGTGCAGCGGGGGAAAGCCGCGTACGATCCGCAGGTGGCGGCAACGAGCGTGCGATCAAAACTGCCGGACACAGGGAGCCGAAGACGTCCCCTGAACGCATTGTTTCTGCCACGATTCCGAGTGGGTGGGGCTCGGACGAGCACTCCCCGCCCGCAACCTCCGCCGGGGGGACCCCCAACCGGCACGCCTATGACCAGTGGGAGAGTCACGGTGTACTTCGCCGCACTGCTCGCGCGCACCGAAGACGGGTGGGAAGCGAGCGACACAGAGCTCGACGATGTGGAAACCCTGTCGGATCTGGCCGACCTGGCCCGTGAAGCCTCCCCCGACGAGGACACGGTGCTCGTGCTCATCGAGCAGGAGGACGCCTGGTTCGGAGTCGTCCGTGTGGACGGCGAGGAGGACCCGCGCATCTACGTCTCGGACGCCGCCGCCGCTGCCCGCAGCAGCTACGGCGAGATCCTGCTCACCGACGAGCTGCTCGGACGCGATCCGGACGACGGGGACGACCTGGACGCCCTCGACCTCGACGGCACCGAGGACGGTGAGTCCGACGACGACGAGGCCGGCGACGGCGACGCGGTCGCCGCGACCGGCGAGGCCGTGCCGCACGGCCCGGTCGGCGACGCCCAGATCCTGGACGACCTCGGCGTGAGCGAGAAGGAGCTGCGCTCGCTGGCGACGGACGCCGTCACGGAGATCGCCGAGGCGCTGGGTGCCTCGGAGACCCTGGAGACCGTCCGCTGACCGCACGCACCACCCCGCAACAGCCGGATCCGGTACGGGACCCATGGCGCTCCGCGATGCGACTCGCCCTGGACGAAGCCGCCGAGGCCGTCCGGGGCGGGGACGTTCCCGTCGGCGCCGTCGTACTGGCTCCGGACGGCACCACCGTGCTCGCGGCCGGGCACAACGCGCGTGAGGCCGGCGGCGACCCGACGGCCCACGCGGAGGTCCTCGCCCTCCGGCGGGCCGCGGCCGCACTCGGCCGGTGGCGGCTCGCCGGCTGCACCCTCGTGGTGACGCTGGAGCCCTGCACGATGTGCGCGGGCGCGATCCAGCAGTCCCGCGTCGACCGGCTCGTCTACGGCGCCCGCGACGAGAAGGCCGGTGCGGCCGGTTCCCTCTGGGACCTCGTCCGCGACCGGCGGCTCAACCACCGGCCCGAGGTGATCGAGGGCGTGCTGGCCGAGGAGTGTGCCCGGGTCCTCACCGAGTTCTTCCGCGGCCGCTGAATACCGATTTCAAAGCACGCCGCACCTTGCTGTAAGGTCTCCCTCGGTAGCGTGTCCGAGCGGCCGAAGGAGCTCGCCTCGAAAGCGAGTGTGGCGCAAGTCACCGAGGGTTCAAATCCCTCCGCTACCGCTGGAGAAGGGCCCCGTCGTCAGACGGGGCCCTTCGTGCGATCATGTGCGCTGCATGGGACACCAGTGACAGGGGAGGCCGCGATGGCGGTGAACGCGAAGAAGGTCGCCGTCTACGTCGTCGTGGTCTTCGCGCTGTACGTGATCATCACGGACCCGGCCAAGGCCGCGGACTACGTCCAGATAGGGTTCCAGGGCATATCGGACGCCGCCCAGGCCCTCGGCGACTTCGCCACGTGGGTCGCCGACGGAGGAAAGTGATGATCCGCCACCTGGTGCTCTTCAAGCTGAACGAGGGCGTCGAGCGCGACGACCCGCGGGTCGTGAAGGGCGTCGAAGCCTTCCGTGCCCTCGAGGGCACGATCCCCGAGATCCGCTTCTGGGAGCTCGGCTGGAACGTCAGCGACCGTCCCATCGCCCATGACTTCGCCATCAACTCGGCCTTCGACGACGCGGACGCACTGCGCCGGTACGTGGAGCATCCCGACCACCAGGCGGGTGTCGCGCAGTGGCGCGAGTTCGCCACATGGGTGATCGCCGACTACGAGTTCTGAGCCCGCCGTTTCGAGCCCCCCGTCGTTCCGACGGGGGGCTCTTCCGTTGTCGGCCCGGTGCCGGCCCGTGCTGGTGCGCATCGATGGTGCATTTCACCCCACAACACGTAGTTATGGGGTGCTTGCACACAGTGCACATTTCTTGTGATGCTATGACCGCTTTTGCTGGAAGAGCTGACGGGCGGGTTGACGGATGACGAGGTGGAGTTGACCGTGCTGGCCAATACCGCACCTCAGGCGCCGTCCGCGGAACCTGCCCCTCCGGCTCCCCCGGCTGCCCCTGCTCCCCAGCGGAGCCGCGGCGCCGACACCCGAGCCCTCACACAGGTCCTCTTCGGTCAGCTCAAGGAGCTCCAGCCGGGGACACCGGAGCACGACCGGGTGCGCGGGGCGCTCATCGAGGCCAACCTCCCGCTCGTGCGCTACGCGGCCGCCCGCTTCCGCTCCCGCAACGAGCCGATGGAGGACGTCGTCCAGGTCGGCACCATCGGGCTCATCAACGCCATCGACCGCTTCGACCCGGACCGGGGTGTGCAGTTCCCGACGTTCGCGATGCCGACGGTGGTCGGCGAGATCAAGCGCTACTTCCGCGACAACGTCCGCACGGTGCACGTACCGCGCCGGCTGCACGAGCTGTGGGTGCAGGTCAACAGCGCGACCGAGGACCTCACGACCGCCTTCGGGCGCACCCCGACCACCGCCGAGATCGCCGGGCGACTGCGCATCACCGAGGACGAGGTGCTGTCCTGCATCGAGGCCGGGCGGTCGTACCACGCGACCTCACTGGAGGCCGCACAGGAGGGCGACGGGCTGCCGGGGCTGCTGGACCGGCTCGGTTACGAGGATCCCGCACTGGACGGGGTGGAGCACCGGGACCTCGTACGGCATCTGCTCGTACAACTGCCCGAAAGGGAGCAGCGGATCCTGCTGCTGCGGTACTACAGCAACCTCACGCAGTCTCAGATCAGTGCGGAACTCGGCGTCTCGCAGATGCACGTCTCGCGGCTACTCGCGCGTAGCTTCCAGCGGTTGCGGTCCGCGAACCGGATCGACGCGTAACCGGAAACAGGAGCGAGAGGTCACCGGGGCGAGGGAATCGCTGGTCAGGGCGGTTGCCGACGCCTCGGCGCCGACAGGGCGTCAGACCCCTTTCTTGCAGGGCGGATTCGCGTCTCAGATGTCGACATGTCACTACAGCGTGTTGCCGACATGTGACATTCTGCGGGAAGCGCGTTTGCCGGGGCTTCGGCTCCGGTATTCAGGTGAAGGCTGCGTTCCTCAGACGGGGGCGTTCGCCGCGACCGTCCCGCGACCCAAAGGGGGTGGCATGTCCGCAGAACAGGGCAGCTCGAAGGTGCTCACGCTCGCGGAGAGCGACACAGCTCCCCATGCTCTCGACTCACTCGGCCCCATCGACGACGTTCCGGCCGAGCTCGCGACCGAGCCCGCGCCGGCGCTTGTGGCCACGGGGGCCATCGACACCCGCACCCTGTCCCGCTCCCTGTTCCTGCGGCTGGCCGCGCTCGACGAGGACAGCCCCGAGCGTGCATACGTCCGTGACACGCTGATCGAGCTCAACCTGCCGCTGGTGCGGTACGCGGCGGCGCGGTTCCGCTCCCGCAACGAGCCGATGGAGGACATCGTCCAGGTCGGCACGATCGGGCTGATCAAGGCGATCGACCGGTTCGACTGCGAACGGGGCGTCGAGTTCCCGACGTTCGCGATGCCGACCGTCGTGGGCGAGATCAAGCGGTTCTTCCGCGACACGTCGTGGTCGGTGCGGGTGCCGCGCCGGCTTCAGGAACTGCGGCTGGCCCTGACGAAGGCCAGTGACGAGCTCTCGCAGAAGCTGGACCGCTCGCCGACGGTCACCGAACTCGCGTCCGTGCTCGGGGTGTCCGAGGAGGACGTCGTCGACGGGCTGGCGGTGGGGAACGCGTACACGGCGTCCTCGCTGGACTCGCCGGCACCGGAGGACGACGGTGGCGAGGGCTCGCTGGCGGACCGGCTGGGGTACGAGGACAGCGCCCTGGAGGGCGTCGAGTACCGGGAGTCGCTGAAGCCGCTGCTGGCCAAACTGCCGCCTCGTGAGCGGCGGATCATCATGCTGCGGTTCTTCGCGAACATGACCCAGTCGCAGATCGGCGAGGAGGTCGGCATCTCGCAGATGCACGTGTCCCGCCTGCTGACGAGGACACTGGCGCAGCTGCGGGAAGGGCTCATCTCGGACTGACCGCGCGCCCCGTCGCCCACCCGGTGGTGGTGGGTCGGGGCCGCACCGGGGGTGTCCGTCCTCGGAACGGCGCGATGGACTCGGACACCGACGAACTGCCCGTTGACGCGCCAACCGCTGCGGGCGGACACCCCCCGACACGTCCGCTTCCCGCCGTAGGCGGGTGCGGGCGCACTTAGCTGCGGGCAATCGTGCCGCCAAGGGCGGCACGGGTGGGCACAGCGGCACCCCGCTCCGCCGGATTGCGGGCCCACCCGACCCCGGCGACCAACGCCGAGTTACACCTGGCCGACGTCACCCAAGAGCGAGCCAAGCCACCCCCGCGATCACCGCGACCGCGACGACGACGCCGAGGATGAGACCGATACGCGGCCCGCCACCGCTCGTCGGCGCGGCCTGCCGCCCCTGCGGCGCCTCGTCGACGAACGCGCGGAACATCTGGGTGCTGCCGGCGGGGTCGTGATTGCCCTGCGGGGCCTGGTTGTTAGCCATGGCCCGAGACCCTAGCGAAAACGCCGGGGCTCCCCAAGTGGGGGTTGGCATTCCGTTCAGTCCCACCCGGCCCTTCCCCCCAGCCTCACGACCTGCACATTTACTACCGCAATACTTGCCTTTGCCAAGTTTTTATGCCGAACGCCCCTCTTTTATTTGCCTGTAGCAACCAACAGCTCCTATGGTTGCCCTAAGCAACGAAAGCGGGAGGTGTCATGGCCGAGAGGGCGCAGTACGAAGAGCTGGTCCGCCAGTTCAGTGCCTTCGGCGCCGTGAAGCGGGAGCTCGGCCGGATCATGCCGGCCGACTGCCCCGGCGGGTCGGCGACCGTACTGACCATCCTCGGTCGCCACGGCGACATGCGCATGAGCAAGCTCGCTGAGCTGCTCGCGGTGGACATGTCGGTCACCAGCCGCCACGTCGCGCACGTCGTGGACCGGGGCTGGATCGAACGCTCCCCCGACCCCGCGGACAAGCGCTCCCGGATCCTGCGCCTCACCCCCGCGGGCCACGCGCAGCTCGACGAGCTGTCCCGGCGGACCACCGAGGTCCTCGCCGAGCGCCTGAGCGACTGGAGCGACGAGGACGTCGGCCGGCTCACGGACCTGATGGCCCGGCTGAGGGAGAGCTTCGACTGCCGGCCCGGGACCCGGGCGGCACCACCCGCTGTCGAACAGACCACCCGTACACCCGCAAGCACGTAAGAAAAGGAAGCCCATGGCAACGACCACACCAGCCGGTGTGCGGGCTCATGCCAAGCACGGGGGAGGCTCCCACGGCTCCCCCGGCGGCGGCGCTCCGATGACGCACCGGCAGATCATGGAGGCCCTCACCGGTCTCCTGCTCGGCATGTTCGTCGCGATCCTGTCGTCGACGATCGTCTCCAACGCCCTGCCCCGCATCATCGGCGACCTCGGCGGCGGCCAGAGCGCCTACACCTGGGTCGTGACCGCGTCCCTGCTGACGATGACCGCGTCGACGCCGCTGTGGGGCAAGCTCGCCGACCTGTTCTCCAAGAAGCTGCTGATCCAGCTCGCTCTGGTCGTCTTCGTCCTGGGGTCGGCGGCGGCCGGCATGTCGCAGAACCCGGGCATGCTCATCACGTTCCGCGCGGTCCAGGGCATCGGCATGGGCGGTCTGTCCGCGCTGGCCCAGATCATCATGGCGGCGATGATCTCGCCGCGTGAGCGCGGACGGTACAACGGCTACCTGGGTGCCGTCTTCGCCACGGCCATGGTCGGCGGTCCGCTGGTCGGCGGTGTCATCACCGACACCGACTGGCTCGGCTGGCGCTGGTGCTTCTACGTCGGCGTGCCCTTCGCCGTGATCGCCCTGATCGTGCTGCAGAAGACCCTGCACCTGCCCGTCGTGAAGCGGAAGGTCAAGGTCGACTGGGCCGGCGCCTTCTTCATCACCGCGGCCGTCTGCCTGCTGCTGGTCTGGGTGACCTTCGCCGGTGACAAGTACGACTGGCTGTCGTGGCAGACGTACGCGATGGTCGGCGGCTCGGTCGTGCTGCTGGCGCTGTTCGTCCTGGTCGAGGCGAAGGCGAGCGAGCCGATCATCCCGCTGCGGCTGTTCCGCAACCGCACCATCACGCTGGCCTCCGTGGCCTCGCTGTTCGTCGGTGTCGCGATGTTCTCGGGGACCGTGTTCTTCAGCCAGTACTTCCAGCTGGCGCGGGACAAGTCGCCGACGATGTCCGGCGTCATGACCATCCCGATGATCGCGGGCCTGTTCGTCTCCTCCACCGTCTCCGGCCAGGTCATCACCCGGACCGGCCGCTGGAAGGGCTGGCTGCTCGGCGGCGGTGTGCTGGTGACCGCGGGCCTCGGGCTGCTGGGCACGATCCGGTACGACACCGAGTACTGGCACATAGCGATCTTCATGGCGCTGATGGGCCTCGGTATCGGCATGATGATGCAGAACCTGGTGCTGTGCACGCAGAACCAGGTGGAGCCGGGCGACCTGGGTGCCGCCAGCTCCACGGTGACCTTCTTCCGGTCCCTGGGCGGTGCCGTGGGCGTCTCGGCGCTGGGCGCGGTCCTGGGCAACAAGATCACCGACTACGTCAAGGACGGTCTCGCCGGCCTCGGCGCCAAGGGCCAGGCCCTCGGCCACGCCGGCACCGGCGGTGGCGGCATCCCCGACCTGAATGCGATGCCCGCGCCGATCCGCACCGTCGTGGAGAGCGCCTACGGCCACGGTGTCGCGGACGTGTTCCTCTACTCGGCCCCGCTGGCGCTGCTCGCGCTGCTGGTGTCGCTGTTCATCAAGGAGGTCCCGTTGAAGACGAAGGGTGGGCTGGCGCAGGCGGCGGACACCGACGCCCGCGCGGAGGCTCCCGCCGAGGCGGCCGCCGAGGCTCCCGCCGCGGAGAAGGCCGTGCCGAGCTGGGCCGTGGCGGACACCGAGGCCGCCGACGGCGCCGGGCCCGAGGGCACGCAGCGGCTCGCCGCGGTCGCCACGGCGACCCGGGCCGAGGAGCCCGCGTCCGGTGGGAACGGTGTGCCGGTCCGCGGCTTCGTCCGCGGCAACGAGAGCACCCCCGTGCCGCAGGCCGCCGTCACGCTGATCTCGCTGGCCGGGCGTCAGCTGGGCCGGTCCGTGGCGCAGGCCGACGGCTCCTACGCCGTCGACGCGCCGGGCGCCGGGTCGTACGTGCTGATCGCCTCCGCCGACGGCTACCAGCCGCAGGCCTCCACGGTCGTGGTGAACGGCGAGCCGGTCGCCTACGACATCCTGCTCAGCGGCACCAGCGGGCTGACCGGCCTGGTGCGGGCCGCCGAGGGCGGACAGCCGGTGAAGGACGCGATGGTCATCGTGACCGACGTGCGCGGGGACCTGCTGGCCACCCAGGCCACCGGTGAGCAGGGCGAGTTCTCGTTCGCCGAGCTGGTGCCCGGGGCGGTGACCGTCGCGGTGAACGCCGCCGGGTACCGGCCGCGCGCCCTGCCCGTCGAGGTGGGCGGCACCGGGGTCACCCGGGTCGAGATCGACCTGGACTCGGGCGCCCGCGTCCAGGGTGTCGTCCGCGCCCCGCACGGCCCGCTGGCCGACGCCCGGGTGACGCTGGTCGACCAGGCGGGCAACGTCGTCGGCTCGGCCACGACCGGATCGGACGGGGCGTACGCCTTCACCGACCTGGACGGCGGCGAGTACACCGTCATCGCCACGGGCTACCCGCCGGTGGCCACCGCCCTGACGGTCACGGGCCGCGGCACCGACGCCCACGACATCGAACTCGCCCACCCCGGCGAGTAGTACGGACCCCGGCCCGTGACAGGTGGGCGCGCTCTGAGCGGAGGTGCGCCCCCTGTCGCGGGCCGGTTTTCATTCTGAGGAGCAGCTGAGATGGGACTGACCGCGAGGATCCGTACCCGGGACGGTTGGGCCGTGTCGCACGCGGTCGTCACCGTGGCCGACATGACCGGGGCGCAGGCGCTGCGTGCCGAGGCCGACGCGGAGGGCGCCGTACGGGACGCGACGCCGCTGGAGCCGGGGGCGTACACCGTCATCGTCACCGCCGTCGGCTACGCGCCCGCGGCCTCCAGCGTGATCGTCACGGCGAGCGGCCGGGCCGAGGTCGGCACGGTGACGCTGGCACGGCAGGGCGGCACCGAGCTGCCGCCGCCGGGGCCGTGGACCGTCGACCCGGTGCACTCCAGCGTGGCCGCCGTCGCCCAGCACCTGGGCATCTCCAGCGTGCACGGCCGCTTCACGGAGTTCTCCGGCTCGATCGAGATCGCCCCGGACGACGTCACCAAGTCGCGCGTGGAGGCGGTGATCCGGGCCGCGTCGATCGACACCGGCAACGGCATGCGCGACGGGCACCTGAAGTCGCCGGACTTCCTGGACGTCGAGCGGTTCCCGGAGATCACCTTCCGGTCGACGGGTCTGACGGCGGCCGGGTCCGACCGGTGGACCGTGCACGGCGAGCTGGGCATGCACGGCGTCGTACGGGCCGTGGACCTGGACCTGGCCTACCTCGGCACGGGCCCGGACCCGTGGGGCGGCACCCGCGCGGCGTTCCGTGCCACGACCGAACTGCACCGCGAGGACTTCGCGATGAACTACAACCAGGTTCTCCAGGCCGGCATCGCCGCCATCGGCACGACGCTCAAGGTGGAGCTGGACATCCAGGCCGTGCAGGGCGAGTCACTTCCGGCCGTCTGAGGCCGGTCCGGAGACCTTCGCCACCAACTGGCCGCACAGGTCGCGGAGTTTGACGTTCCGGTGCTGCGAGGCGCGGCGCAGCCGCTCCAGCGCGTCCCGGGCGTCGATCCGTTCCCGGGCCATGAGGATGCCGATCGCCTGGTCGATGACGCTGCGGGAGAGCAGCGCGGTGCGCACGTCGGCCGCCGACTGGCGCCGGTGCTCGATGCGCAGCGCGACGTCGATCGCGTCCCCCGCCCGGGCCGCGAAGGTCCGGGCCTTGTCCCGGCCGGTGCCGAGCACCCCGGGCCGCTCGCCGTAGTAGTTGAGCGCCGCTCCCGTCTCGCCCTCGACGGCGAGCGGCACCGCCAGCACGCTCCGGACGCCCGTGTCCAGCGCGTACCGCGTGTACGCCGGCCAGCGGGACTCCTCGGCCAGGTCCGGGGCGTACTGCTCGACGCCGGTCTCGGCGGCCTCGACGCAGGGGCCCGAGCCGTTCTCGTACTGCCGCTGGTCCAGGCCGCTGGGCAGGCCGGCGCTGCCGGCGAGGGTGAGCAGCCGGCCGCCGCGGCGCACCGTGATGCTGCACGCGGCGGCGCCCGGCACCTCCTGCACCGCACGGTCGGTCAGATCGCGCAGCAGGGTGTCGAGACCGCTGCTGCGCACCATCGCCTGGTCCAGCGTGTCGGACGTCTCGGAACTCATGAACGTACGGGTATCCCGTCGGCGTCCCTTAACGCCCCCGCCCTAACTCACAGTGACTCACGTCGAGTTGTGAGCGCCGACGATCTCGCGGGCCAGATCGCGCAGTTTCACGTTCTCCCGCTGGGAGGCCCGCACCAGGCTCTCGAAGGCCGCGGCCGCGTCGATGCCCCGGCGCTCCATGAGGATGCCGGTGGCCTGGCCGATCAGGTCCCGGGTGTGCATGGCCTCGGTGAGCTGCTCGCGCACGGTGGCGGAGTCCAGGGCGATGCTGACGTGCGCGGTGAACAGCCGGCCGATGCGCGTAGCGTCCTCGTCGAAGGCGCCCGGTTTGCGCGCGTAGGCCGTGAGCACGGTCAGCCTGCGGCGGTCGGCGCGCAGCCGCAGCGACAGCGCCGAGCGCAGCCCCAGGGCCGACAGCACGTCCCAGCCGTCGCCGGCCTCGCTGTCCGTTATCCGCGCGACCGGGCTGTGCCACAACTGTTCCCAGTGCGCGTGCGGTTCGCGGCCGCCGTGCCGGGCCTCGGCGGAGCGCACGACGTCGTCGGTCCAGGCGAGCGTGCGGAACTTGTTGCCGCGCTCGATCTCGGAGACGCCGGCGTGCTCGGCCCCGGGCATGATGTGGACGGCCAGCCGTACCGCTGTACGCAGCGTGTTGTGCGGCGTGGGTGTCTCGTGCAGCTGCTGAGACGCCACCGTCAGGGCCTCGGCCAGCTCGAAGCCGACCGGAAAACGGGGCAAATCAGGAAACTCGGACGCAGCCACCACGAACCTCTTCGGCATGCACGACCATGGCCGTGCGCAGGAGAGCTCCGCAGCACATTCCCGACTGCGAGCACAGGACGGACAGCACTCTAGCTGCTCGGTTGCGTCCAGGTGACGTCCGGCCGACGGCCGCCACGGGCGCTTCCGCAGCCGCGGCCCGGCGTGGTGGAATGGGCCCGAGGGTCAGGAAGCGGCCTTACCGGAATCCGGACGAACGTCTGCCAGGTGAGTGCTGTGACTTTCCTCCCGAATCCCACCGAACCCCGAGACCTGCCCGGCCGAGTCCGTCTCCCCATGCCCGCGGAGATCGACTTCGGCAACGCGGAGCAACTGCTTCCGCTCATCGTGTCCGAGACCCTGGCCCGTGGTGACCGGCTGGAAGTCCTCGTCCTCGACCTCACCACGACCCACTTCATGGACTCCCAGGGCGTCCGCCTCATCAACGACGTGCGTCACCGGCTGCGCCCCGGGGCCCGGATGCGTCTGGTGGCCCGGCCGGACGGGGTCGCGAGCCGCGTACTGGAGCTGACCGGCCTGCGCCGGGACGTGCCCGTGTACGACAACCTCGCCGAGGCCATGGCGTCGTAGGCTGCCTGGCATGGCACCGAACATCGCGACGAACACCCGCGTCTCCCTCGACGAGTTGCTCGACTTCGTACGGCCCCGGCACCACGCGATCCTGCTGACCCGGCGGTCCGACGGCGGCCCCCAGGGCTCGCCGCTGACCTGCGGGGTCGACGACTCCGGCCGGATCGTGGTCTCGACGTACCCGGAGCGGGCCAAGACCCGCAACGCCAAGCGGGACCCCCGCGTGAGCCTGCTCGTCCTCAGCGACGACTGGGACGGCCCCTGGGTCCAGATCGACGGCACGGCCGAGGTCCTCGACACCCCCGACTCCGTCGAACCGCTCGTGGAGTACTACCGGAACATCGCCGGGGAACACCCCGACTGGGACGAGTACCGCGCGGCGATGGTCAAGCAGGGCAAGTCGATCATCCGCATCACACCGGAGCGGTGGGGGCCGGTGGCGACCGGCGGATTCCCGGCACGGCTGGTCGAGGGGGAGTAGCCGGAGCTCAGGCCCCTCGCTCCCGGGCGACCATCGCCTCGATGCCCGCGACCAGCAGTTCCAGCGCGAACTCGAAGTCGCGCTCCAGCATCTCGGCGACGGTGTCGCCGCCGCGCGCCGCCATGATCTCCTGGGACTCCTGGATGACGTCTGCGGCCTGCGGGGCCGCGGTCACCGTGCTCAGCGCCTGCTGGAAGTACTCGTCCACGGTCATGCCGCCGGCCGCTGCCCGGGCGGAGAGATGGCCCTCCAGCGTGCCGTAGCCGTAGACGAACTGGAAGACGGCCGAGATCGTGCTCGTCAGGCGCTTCGCGGGCAGTCCGGTCCGGCGGACGACGCGCTGCACGGTCCGGGAGAAGGCCAGGTTGTTGGGGCCGATGTTGAGGAAGACGCCGACCAGCGCGGACACCCAGGGGTGACGCACCAGCAGCGTCCGGTACTCCCGGGCGAGCGCCCGCACCTGGTCCCGCCAGTCCTCGTCGGCATCCGGATCGGGCAGCCGCATCTCGCCCATGACCTCGTCCAGGGCGAGTTCGAGGAGGTCGTCCTTGGTGTCGACGTACCAGTAGACGGACATCGCGGTGACGTTCAGCTCAGCGGCCAGCCGCCGCATCGAGAACTTGGCCAGCCCCTCGGCGTCGAGCAGCCGGACGGTGACCTCGACGATGCGCGCCCGGTCCAGCCCCGAGGGCTGCCCACCGCCGCCGCGCCGCCGGTGCGCTTTGCTTTCCAGCCAGACGCTGGTCCGCGCGGCCTTCTCGGACGCCTTCGCCATGGCGCACCTTCCTCAACTTGCCAACGCCGATCATGCTAGGCGTCCCGAAAGGGGCGCGGGGCTGCGCCGACTTGCGGCTCCGCCGCGTGGGCGCGATCAACCACGGTGAACCCGCACCCGCACGACAACCGCACACCCCGAGCTCCCAGGCGAGCTCCTAGGCGGATTCTGCCCGCTCAGCCCGCCGCAACAACGCCGCCGCGACCAACCCCCCGGCCAGCACAGCCACCGCCCCCACCAACTGACTGGTCTCCAGCCCGGAGGCGAACGCGTCGGAGATACGCGCCTTCTCCCCCGCACTGTCGGCCGCGGCCAACGCCGCCGGCAACGACGCCGCCGACACGGCGACCAACGACGCGAACCGCGAATTGAGCACCGCACCGAGGACCGCCACCCCGAGCCCGTTGCCGAACTCCGCGAGCGTCCCGTTGATCCCCGCTCCCACCCCCGCCTTCTCCGGCGGTATCGCGCTCATGATCGCGTTGGCCATCGCCGGCATGGACAACGCCACACCCGCGCCCATCACGACCAGGCCGAGCAACGTCCCTCCGTACCCGTGCCCGCCGAGCAGCGCGATCGCCGCCAGCCCCGCCGACACCAGGGTCATACCGAGCGCGATGGCCGCCGGCGTACCGGCCTTGAGCACCAGCTTCGCGCCGAGCCCGGTGAAGTTGAGCGCCACCACGGTCAACGCCAGCGGCGCCGTCCGCAGACCGGCGTCCAGCGGCTCGTAGCCGAGCACGAACTGGAGGTGCTGGGTGAGCAGGAACAGCGAGCCCGTCATGCCGAACGCCACGAGGATCGCGCCCGCGACCGCGCCGACGAACTTCTGGTTGCGGAAGAAGTGCATGTCGAGCATGGGGTGCTCGGTCCGCAGCTCCCACGTCACGAACAGGCCGAGAACGATGACGCCGATCAGCGCGGAGACCAGCACCTGTCCGGACGTCCAGCCGTGCTCGGGGCCGGTGATGATCGCGTACACGACGGACGTCATGCCGATGGTCGACAGCACCGCGCCGACCAGGTCGGGACGGTCACCCGCCTTGTGCTTGGACTCCGGCACGAGAGCGGCGACCGCGATCAGGCCGATCGCGGCGACCGGGATGTTGATCAGGAAGATCGCGCCCCACGAGAAGTGGTTCAGCATCACTCCGCCGATCAGCGGCCCGGCCGCGAACCCGAGCGAACTGACCGTGGACCACAGCGCGATGGCCTTGACCCGCTCCTTGTCGTCGAAGATCTGCACGACGACGGCGAGGATCGTGGTCATCAGCAGCGCGCCGCCGACGCCCATGCCGGCGCGGGCCGCGATCAGCTGGGCCGGGCTCTGGGACAGCCCGGCCGCCAGCGAGCCCATGCCGAAGATCGCCAGGCCCGCCATCAGCAGCAGCTTGCGGCCGTAGCGGTCGGCGGCATTGCCCGCCGTGAGCAACAGGCCGGACTGCACCAGTGAGTAGGCGTTCATCATCCACTGGACGTCGGCGGTCGTCGCGTCCAGCTCGCGGGTGAGCGAGGGGATCGCCACGTTCAGGATCGTGTTGTCGAGCAGCACGGTGAGCTGCGCGAGGCAGATGACACCGAGGATCAGCCAGCGCTGGGGATGGCCGCCGGGTGCCGTCTGCGGCGGGGCCTCTTCCTGGGGGGATGTCGTCATGCTGTACACCGTAGAATAATTCCCATACGCCGTACAATCGAGTATCCGGCTTCGCCTGCCCGGGCAACGGAGAAGGGCGGTGGCTTTCGGCCACCGCCCTTCTCCCGGTCAGGGGCTGTCAGTTGCTCGCCTTCTGCGTGAGGTCGTAGAAGGTGGCCGAACCGGCCGTGACCTTCTTGAAGTTGGCCTCGACCCAGGAGGTGATCTGGGAGGACGTGCCGTCGCTGCCGCCGCGCATGCCGCCGCCCGCGCCGGACGCGATGAAGTAGTGGATCTTTCCGTCCGCCACGTACTCCTTGAACTGGGCCAGGGTCGGGGACGGGTCCGTGCCGTTGAAGCCGCCGATGGCCATCACCGGCTCGCCGGTGGACAGCTGGTAACTCGCGGCGTTCTGAGCGCCGATGGCCGCCGCGGCCCAGGTGTACTGGTCGGCGTCGGTCGTCAGCAGCTTCTTGGCCTCGGAGCCGACGCTGGCGCCGTTGAGCAGACCGCCGATGCCGCCGCCCATGCCACCGCCCATGCCGCCCGTCCGGCCGCCTTCGCCGATGCGGCCTCCAGGGGTGGTGTTCTGGCCCTGCTGGTTCGGGCCACCGCCCGGGAAACCACCGCCGGGGAAACCACCGCCCGGGAAGCCGTTGCCCTGCCCGCCCTGGGCATTGCCGGTGCCGTTCCCGGTGCCGTTGCCGTTCTGCTGGTTCTGGCCGCCACCCGGGAAACCGTCACCCCTCGGGAAGCCACCCCCGCCCGGACCGCCCCGGCCGCCCGCGACCGCCGGACCAGCCGTGACGATCGAGCCCGTGTGCCCCTCGTTCACCGTGGTGAGCGTGTACGCCGCCGGCCCGGCCAGCGCCGCGACCAGGCCCAGCCCGGCCGCTCCCAGGGCCAGTCCGCGCCCCAGCCGGCTCGCGAAGATCAGGCCGAGGGCCGCCGTCAGGCCGCCGACCAGGACGAGCCACTTCAGCCAGGGCAGGTAGTCGGAGGAGCGGTTGAGCAGGACGTAACCCCACGCCGCTGTCGCCGTCATCGCCGCCGCCAGGGTCAGCGACGCCAAGACCTTGTCACGCTTCTCCCACAGCAGCGCCGCGCCCATGCCGATCAGCGGCGCGATGTAGGGGGCCAGCGCCACCGTGTAGTACTCGTGGAAGATGCCCTGCATGTAGCTGAAGACCAGCATGGTCGTGAGCAGCGCGCCGCCCCAGACGAGGAACGAACCGCGCGTCACCGACGTACGCCGTGCCTTCCGCGTCGCCACCAGACCCGCGACCAGCAGGATCAGCGCGGCCGGAATCAGCCAGGAGATCTGGCCGCCGATGCTGGAGCCGAACAGGCGGTCCCAGCCGGTCTCGCCCCAGTTGCCACCGCCGTTGCCCCTGCCACCGCCGCCTCCGACGCTGCCGGTCTCGTCACCGTTGAGGCGGCCCAGGCCGTTGTAGCCGAAGGTCAGTTCCAGGAAGCTGTTGTTCTGCGAGCCGCCGATGTACGGGCGGGAGGACGCGGGCCACAGCTCGACGATCGCGACCCACCAGCCGCCGGAGACGACCAGCGCGATCGTGGCGAGGGCCAGTTGCCCGAGGCGCTTCTGCACCGACACCGGCGCGCACACCCCGTAGACCAGGGCCAGCGGCGGCAGGATCAGGAAGGCCTGGAGGGTCTTGGCGAGGAAGGCGAAGCCGATGGCCACCCCGGCCCACACCAGCCACTTCGTACGGCCGTCCTCCAGGGCCCGGATGACGAAGTAGCAGGCCACGGCCATCAGCAGGGCCAGCATCGCATCCGGGTTGTTGAAGCGGAACATCAGCGCGGCGACGGGGGTGAGCGCGAGCACCGCGCCCGCGATCAGACCGGCCGCGGGGCTGAACCGGCGGCGTACGGAGGCGTACACGACGGCCACCGTGCCGACGGCCATGAGGACCTCGGGGGCCAGGATCGCCCAGGAGCTGAGGCCGAACAGCCGCACGGACAGGGCCATCGGCCACAGCGCGGCCGGGGGCTTGTCGACGGTGATGGCGTTGGCGGCGTCCAGCGAGCCGAAGAAGAACGCCTTCCAGGACTGGCTGCCCGCCTGGACGGCCGCCGAGTAGAAGGAGTTGGCGTAACCGGAGGCGCTCAGGTTGTAGAGGTAGAGCACCGCGGTCGCCAGGAGCAGGGCGAGGAAGGCCGGGCGGGCCCAGCGGGGGTCCTCGGGCCGGCCGCGCCACAGCCGTCGGGGCAGGGGCCGCTTGGGTTCACCGGCGTCGGGGGCGGGTGCGTGGGCAGGCGGGCGTTGGGGCCCGGTGTCGGGACTCTGTCCTCTGTCGGTGACCTGCTGGTCGTGGTGGACGGTCATCGGAAGTCCCTCGCATCGGTGTCGTGGGGGCGCACCGGCAGCAGCTGCGCGGTGGCGTCCCGCCAGGAGTCCGCGACATCGCCGGCGCGGAACTGGGTGGTGTCGTACGAGGCGGCCACCGGAGAGCCGCCCTCGCGCCGGTCGGGGAAGACCCACGCCCGGAAGAGCAGGAAGCGCAGCACGGTCGCCGCGAGGTTGGCGGCGATGAGGACCGCCAGCTCGGTGGAGTGCGCGGGCTCGGACGTGGCCGCGTTCAGCGCGGCGAGCGAGCCGCTGGTCAGGGCCAGCCCGATGCCGAAGACGACCAAGCCCTGCGCCTGGTGCCGTACGGCCCCGCCGCGCCCGCGCACCCCGAAGGTGAGCCGCCGGTTCGCGGCGGTGTTGGCGATCGCCGAGACCAGCAGGGCGAGGGCATTGGCGGCCTGGGAGCCGGTGAAGACGCGGAAGCCGCTGTAGAGGAGCAGGTAGAAGAGGGTGGAGAGAGCGCCGACCACGCAGAACCCGACCAACTGACGGGCGAGGCCCCGCGGTACGTCCTTGATCTCACGGTCACGCGGGTCGTCGCCGAACGGCCGGGCGAGCCGGTCCAGCGGCAGCGAACCGGTGGCCAGGGCCCTGCCGACCCGCCACACACCCTTGAGGTCGTCGGTGGCGGTCCGGACGATGTGCACGGTCGAGTCGGGGTCGTCGACCCAGTCGACCGGCACCTCGTGGATCCGCAGCCCCGCGCGCTCGGCGAGCACCAGCATCTCGGTGTCGAAGAACCAGTCGGTGTCCTCGATCAGGGGCAGCAGCACCTGCGCCACGTCACGGCGGATCGCCTTGAACCCGCACTGGGCGTCCGAGAAGCGGGCCTGGAGCGAGCCGCGCAGGATGAGGTTGTAGACCCGGCTGATGAACTCCCGCTTGGGGCCGCGCACCACGCGGGAACTGGGCGCCAGCCGGGAGCCGATCGCGAGGTCGGAGTGGCCGGAGATCAGCGGAGCCACCAGCGGGAGGAGGGCGTTGAGGTCGGTGGACAGGTCGACGTCCATATAGGCGAGGACCGGGGCCTCCGAGGCCGACCAGACGGCCCGCAGGGCCCGGCCGCGGCCCTTCTGCTCCAGGCGGAAGGTGCTGACCTCGGGGATCTCCGCTGCCAGCCGTGCCGCGACCTGCGGGGTGGTGTCCGTGGAGGCGTTGTCCGCGATCGTGATGCGGAACGCGTACGGGAACGTGCGGGCGAGGTGCTCGTGCAGTCTGCGGACGCACGGCTGGAGGTCCTTCTCCTCGTTGTAGACGGGAATCACTACGTCCAGGACAGGCGTACCGGCTGGTGCGGCCGGGAGGTGCTCCCGCGCCGGCAGGGTGCCGGGAGAAGAATCGGTTCGCATGGAACCGACTTTCGTCAGGCGCCCTGTTGTGCCCATGTGGTGACGCTGTGGCGTGCCTGTGAGTGCTGCTGCGAGCGTGAGTGCTGCTGCCGGCTCATTTCGGGCTGCGGCTGGGCCGGCAGCGCGGGCAGGTGCACCGTGAACACGGTCCGCCCGGGCACGCTGTCGACGGTCACGGCACCGCCGTGCGCGGTCGCCACGGCCTGCACGATGGCGAGGCCGAGACCCGTCGAGCCGGTGGCGCGGGACCGCGCGGAGTCGCCGCGCGCGAACCGTTCGAAGACGTGCGGCAGCAACTCGGCGGGAATGCCCTGCCCGTTGTCCTCGACGTCCACGCACAGCCAGGGGCCGCGCCGCTGGACGCGGGTGGTGACGGTCGTACCGGGTGGGGTGTGGGTGCGGGCGTTGCCGAGCAGGTTGACGAGGACCTGCTGGAGCCGGGCCGCGTCCGCCGACACGAGCGCGGGCTCGTCGGGCAGGTCGAGACGCCAGATGTGGTCCTGACCGGCCGCACGGGCGTCACTGATGGTGTCCACGACGAGCGGTACGAGGTCGGTCTGCTCGAACTGCAGCGGCCGCCCCGCGTCCAGCCGGGCGAGCAGCAGCAGGTCCTCGACGAGCAGTGTCATGCGCCCGGCCTCGGACTCGATCCGCCCGAGGGCGTGCCGGGTGTCGGGGCCGACGTCCTCCCGTCCGCGTCTGGTCAGCTCGGCGTACCCGCGGATGGAGGCGAGCGGAGTCCGCAGCTCGTGACTGGCGTCGGCGACGAACTGCCTGACCCGCGTCTCGCTCTGCTGCCGGGCGTGCAGGGCGCCGTGGACGTGGTCGAGCATCCGGTTGAGCGCGGCACCGACCTGGCCGACCTCGGTGTGCGGATCGGTCTCGGAGTCGGGGACCCGCTCGCTGAGGTTCACCTCGCCGGTGTGCAGGGGGAGTTCGGAGACCCGGGTGGCGGTGGCGGCGACGCGGCGGAGGGGGCGGGTGGCGACGCCGATGAGGACGGAACCGGCGATGGCGGCGGCGACCAGGCCTGCCCCGGTGACGCTCACCTCGACGAGGATGAGGGTGTTGATCGTGGTGGTGACCGACTTGGTGGGCAGGGCGACGTAGTAGAGGCCTCCGTCGGCCCCGGGGACGTACTGCACGCGGTACTCGCCGAGGCCGGGGATGTCGACGGTGTGCATTCCACTGGTCGGCACCTCGGCGAGGGCGGCCTTCTGCTCGTCGGTGAGGCTGACGGCCGCATTCCGCTGGAAGGGGCCGATCTCGTCGGCGGCCTCCTTGGCGATGGCCGCCCGGGTGACCGTGCCGTCGGCACCGACCTCGGCGGCGATCGTCCCCGGCTGGGCCGGTCCCCTGACGAAGCCGGTGATCCTGTCGATCGAGTCGGAGTCCTTTTCTCCCCCGGGTTTCATGGGCCCCGACAGACGCTTGCCGGCGTCGTCGACCTGATCGTTCAACTGCTCGTACAGATGCGACCTGAGGGCAAGCGTCGTCACCGTCCCGATCACCGCACACACCACGGCGATCAGCACCACGGACGCGACGACGAGCCGTGTCCGCAGCGTGCGCGGCTTGCCCGCGCGCGACAGCCTGCCCGTCCTGTGCTGCGGATCCGGCCGTCGCCGCCCGCTCATGAGGCCGCGGGCTTGATCAGGTAACCGGCACCACGCCGCGTGTGGATCATCGGCTCCCGCCCCGCGTCGATCTTCCGCCGCAGATACGAGATGTACAGCTCGACGACGTTGGCCTGCCCGCCGAAGTCGTACGACCACACGCGGTCGAGGATCTGCGCCTTGCTGAGCACGCGCCGCGGATTGCGCATCAGGAACCGCAGCAGCTCGAACTCGGTCGCGGTCAGGTGGATGTTCTCACCGCCGCGGGTCACCTCGTGACTGTCCTCGTCGAGGGTGAGGTCACCGACGACCAGCGTGGAGTCGGAACGCCGGTCGGCGGCACCGGACCGCCGTATCAGCCCGCGCAGCCGCGCGACGACCTCTTCGAGGCTGAACGGCTTGGTGACGTAGTCGTCCCCGCCGGCCGTCAGCCCGGCGATCCGGTCCTCGACGGCGTCCTTGGCGGTGAGGAAGAGAACCGGCACGTCGGGCAGCTCACGGCGCAGCCGCCCGAGCACAGCCAGCCCGTCCATGTCGGGCAGCATCATGTCGAGCACGACGGCGTCGGGCCGGAAGTCGCGCGCGGTCTGGAGGGCGCCCTGGCCGTCTCCCGCGCTCCTGATCTGCCAGCCCTCGTAGCGCAGGGCCATGGACAGCAGCTCGGTGATCGACATCTCGTCGTCCACCACAAGCACTCGGACGGGGCTCCCGTCCGGCCTCAGCAGTTCGGTGCGCCCCTGGGGCGAGGTCGTGGTCATGGTGAACACGATGTCGGCGTGCTCTGAGAGCACCCTTTCGGCAACCTGTGATTTCCCTGAGAAACACACAGGCGCTTCTCAGGGAACGCCTGGGAATGCCGGGGTCGGGTGGGGTGGGGCCTGCGGGGGTCGCTGCTGGACGTGAGGGGGAAGCTGTGGATCCGCTGGGCGGCGGTCAGAACAACCCGTCCTGCACCCCGGCATCCTCCTTGAACTCCCGCACCGGCACGGTCAGTTCCGCACCCCCGGCGGGCACCAGCTCCCACCCGCTCATCAGCCGCGTATCCAGCACGACGACCCCACCCGCGGTCACAAGATGCAGATCGGGCCCGGCAGCAGCCACGAGCTCCCCGCTCACGACCCCACCCGCGACGAGCTCGCCCACCTCCCCGACGGCGACGGGCAGCCCCGCGAGCCCGAACGCCTCCACGTGATCGACAACGCGCAGCGGCTCCCGCACGAGCGACTCCGGCCACGCGGGAAGCGCCACGGCCCGCGCGTGCAACTCGGCGACCTCGACGGCCCGGTCAGCCGCCGCCTCGGGCAGCACGGCCCGCACGACCCGCTTCTCGGCGTATGGAATCCGGTCGGGCACCCGCAGCGCGGCCCGCAACAACTCCTCCGTACGCCGCGCGGCCATGAGCGGCCCGACTCCGAGCCAGCTGAAGCACACGGCCCCCTGCTCCAGCAGCCGCGCGGAGCCTCGCTCCTCCGCCGTGATCCCGACCTTGACCATGCCGGGCCCGAACCACGCCAGATACACGTGATACGGCCGCGGGTCGTCCGCGATCGTGTCGGCGGCCACGGAGTGCGCCCGGTCCAGCCGCGCACACTCCTCGCACCGCGCCCCCGTACTCCGCGCCGACACGGCCGCCCTCGTCGGACAGGCATGCCCCCGAGCCCCCACGCACGTCCGCACGCCCCCCTCCGCGACCCCGAAGGCCACGCGTTTCCCCCAGGTCAGCGCGCTGCGCCGCCCACCGTCCCACACCAGCACGGGACCACCGGCGGACCACCGCAGCCCCGAGCACCTCCATGCCTGTGCCATCTTTGCCGAGCGTAGAGGGCACCACTGACAACGGCGTCGGGCGAGCAACGGCGTCGGTCGGCAACGGCGCCCACCGACAAGGGAACTCGCCGACAATGGCGCTCGCCGACTATGGCGCTCGCGCGAATCAGCGCCCGGAGTCGGCCCCCACGGCAGCGGGTTCGCTCTCCCCGCCCACACTCACATCACCGCGTACGACAAGAGGCCCGGCCACCTGCGCAGTCCGCCGCCGCCCGGCCAGCCGGCACCCGAGGCACTCGTCATGCCCGGCCCGCGCCCCCGAGTCCCGCACCCGCCAGCCCCACTCCTCCCGGGGCCGGATCCCCGGTCCCTTCCCCCAGCCGGCCAGATGCAGCGCCCAGGTGACCAGCAGAGCGACCACACCGATCGCGAGCCCGCCGGCGATCAGCACGCCGGAGACGAAACACACACCCGCCCCCGCCGCGACGGCCCCGACACTCGCGATCGCGGTTCCGACCCATCCCGCGACGGTATGCCCGTGGTCATACTGATGTGCGCTCATATGCTGCCCCCTTACACACGAAGGCCCGGGAACCCGCGCTCCCGAACCCCTCACCAGCTAGCCTTTTAGAACCCAAACATCTCACGAACTAAGGGATCTGGGAATGCAAGCCAAGCCGCGTCCGGCCGCCACGCCGGAGCAGGCACTGTCGGCGATGGACCACCTCATCGCGACCCACCTGGTCGGGCAGCACGAGATCGCCCAGCAGGTAGGCCTGAGTGTGACCGACCTCACCTGCTTCGCCTACGTCATCGAGGCCGGTGAGAACCTGCCCACGGCCGGCGACCTGGCAGCCCGCGTCCACGTCACGACGGGCGCGGTCACCGGCATCCTCAACCGCCTGGAGCGCGCCGGCTACATCACCCGCCGCCCCGACCCGACCGACCGCCGCCGCATCCGCGTAGCCGCCGAGCCCGACGCGGTCGCCCGCGTCCGAGAGGTCTACGAGCCGTACTACGCCCGCCTCACGCAACTCTTCGCCGACTACTCCCCCGACGAAATCGCAGTCCTGAACGACTGGTTCACCCGCGCGAGCGCATTGGCGGCGGACTACTTGGAGGATCACTGCCGCACTGACTGAACGCCGACCGAGAACAGCATCGCTCGCGATGCCATCTTCAACTGCATACTCGTCATGTGACGACTGACGCCGCGCGGACTACCTGCCCGGCGACGGTCCCACCAGCGGTATCTCCGTCACCCTGACCACCGGAACGCCGCGGGCGATCCGTGAGCGGGTCGGCAAGCGGGGCGTCTCGGCGTACCTGGAGACGGCCGCCCAGCGGCAGATCGAGCGGGACAACCTCGAAGAACTGATCGCGGACTTCGACCAGGTGCACGGCCCAGCCGACCCGGAGGCCGGCCGGCAAGCGCGCCCGACTGACCGGCGGCTCTTCCGACGCCGGCACGGCCGCGCGAGCGGCGCCCTGGTCCTCGACAGCGAGGCCTGGTGAAGGCCGTACGGCGTGACCGGGAGATCCACGAGTGACTGACGGCGACCCGGGACGCGGACCTGCCGATGGTCACCTCTGCGGCGGTGCTTGCTGGTCGAGGCGATCCACCCGAAGATCAACGACGCCGCCCTGAAGTGGGCCCTGTCCCGCTTGACTGTCGAACCGGTGACCAAGTCCATCGCGCACTCCGCCGCCACCTTGCTGCACACGGCAGACCTGCACGGTCACAAGTACGCCATCGACGCGATGCTGTGCGCGACCGCCCTACAGCATCCCGGCAGGCTGACGATCCTGACGTCCGACACGGAGAACATCGGGCTGCTCACGGCCGGGCATCGACGGGTGAGCGTGGAGAAGGTCTGGAGCCGAGGCCTTCCGCTACGCGCCAGGAGCCCGGTACCGGACCTGCTCCGCTGTACGCAGGGCCTCGATCGTCTCGTCAACGGTGAGGAGAACCGTCGTCTCGAACGAGCTCAGCGCGCCGCCTCCGCTGATCGCCAGCGCCACCGCGGCCATGGACACGTTGTCCGGGGCCTCCCACAGGTTGTAACCGTCGTGCGTGCCGAAGGCGTACCAGAAGCCATGGAGCTTTCCGCCGACGGACTCGATGTACGACTGCGCGGCCCGGGCCCGGTCCTCCGGGTGGCCGATCAGCCTCGCCCAGGTCTCCGGGGTGTAGCTGAACCTTGACAGGTAGAGCGGCATCTTGCCTCCCTTTCGTTCCCTCAAGGCATTGCCCCCGCGGGGCGGGAAAGGTGTCGGCGGGACCCGCGCATCCCTCGAATGGCCGGGGTCGATAAGCGCCCGTCGAGTCGCGGAAACGCCAGAGGCCCCGGACCCGAGGCTCTGGTCCGTGTGCACTCGGCAGGATTCGAACCTGCAACCTTCTGATCCGTAGGCGCGTTCAAACCCCAGATGCGATCCCTGCAGACCAGCCATTCAGCGCCCCAACCTACGATGGCACGACACCTCGGTCCGCGACTGTGCGCTGGCGTTACGTGGCTGTTGATGCCAGAGACGGGAGATGGGCTTTACATTGCGGTTGGCGTCATTTTCATGACCGAGTATCAATTAGCACTAGCGTCGCAGGGACCCGAATAACTAGTCTGCGCCGCGCATCGTATAGAAAATGCAGATTCCTCTCGGTCCCCAAGAATACTAACGGAAACCCCTTCGTTGTTGCCACACCTCCCTTCAAGCTGTCGCTCACCCATACGATATTCGCAGGCTTCGCCTCCACGCCTAGCAGCCCCAATCTTCCCACCCCCGGGAAGGATTCAGGAAGTACACCAAATGCGGATTCTGGAGTAACTCTTGAGTCGATACCGTAGGCAGCTTTAAGGCCGAAGATTCCAGCTGCACCGAACACGAGCAACACCACAAATGATGCGAAAATTGCCACCTCTACCTTATTTTCTTTCACGTTATCCAGGATCGCCGAGAACCCCACCTCATGCACTGCCAAGACTATAAATACGAAAACAATCTCACCAATCCCGACCGCCAGTTGCCCGACCTCGGAGGATGGAGCGAACAGCTCAATCAGTAGAACGTTTCCGATCGCAGACCCGACGAGTGTCAAAAAGAGCCAAGGGAAGGACGTTCGCCGCCAAAATATCACTACTGGAAGAACAACAATAAATAGGGCAGCGGCGATGAGCATGAATGACACAGAAACTCGCCCCAGCGTCACTGCCGGATTTAGCCCTACATCCTCCGGAGTCAAACCAAGGTGCGCATAAAACGCGGCGTCAGCAAAATGGACGCTGCCATAGAGGGCGAGTCCGGCAAGAGATGTGATGCCGGCCGCCGTTGTGGCTATATCCTTCCAGGGCCCTTTTGATTCCCTCTTCGCCCACCTTCCTTCCAATTTACCTTTATTGCCAGCTATTTCTCTCCATCTTCGTGCGCGAAGTGAATATTTAATCTCATTCATGCCGCGACAGTCCTCCGGCTATCCCCTTGCAAAGCACCTTAAGTTGCAGAGCGTTAAAGTTGCACCTTGGTGAAGGCCAAATGAGTCCTCAAGGAACTGATTAGGACGAGGTCTCGGTGCTCGGGGCCTTGGCGGCGCATCTCGTCAAGGTGACGCGAAAAGAGAGGAACATGCACCTGCTTCCGGCTCGGTCTGAGATCCTGGAGACCGATCGAGAGGGGCCGCAGGTATGGAGTGGAAGACCCACGGTGAGCGACAGGTCTACACGAACAAGTGGGTGAACCTGTGTCTGGTCGACGTCCAGCAGCCTGACGGGCGCAGGTGGGAGTACCACGTCGTTCGCCTCCGGCACCTGGCCGTTGCCGCCGTGGTCAATGATCGCCGAGAAGTCCTGATGATGTGGCGTCACCGCTTCATCACGGACTCGTGGGCCTGGGAGTTGCCCATGGGCCTGGTCGAGGAGGGCGAAACCCCGGAGGAAGCGGCGGCCCGCGAAGTCCTGGAAGAGACCGGCTGGCGCCCCGGCCCTATCAAGCCCCTGATCTACGCCGAGCCGGCAAACGGCATCACCGACTCGCAGCACCATGTCTTCCGCATCGACGGCGCTACCTACGCCGGGCCGCCCACAGAGAAGAACGAGTCCGACCGCATCGAGTGGATCCCCCTCTCAGAGGTGCGGGGCATGATCGACCGCCGCGAGATCGTCAGCAGCGGATCGCTCGTCGGCCTGCTCTACCTGCTCATGGACGAAGCGATCCGGTGACCGGCGGAAGGAGTTCCCTCAGCCGTGCCTCGAAGGCAAGGGCCACGGGCTCCTGCCTGTGTTGGGCCAACTGGTCGTAGAACTCTCTGAGATGCCCTGACACCCGCTCCGAGGCCACCGCCGACGCGGGCTCCAGGGCTTGCGTGGCGGTGTGGCACGCCTGGTCAAGCTTGCCCTGGTCCAGCTGTGTACGGGCCAGCCAGAACGAGTGGAACGCGCGGCCTCGCTGGTTGGTGTGGTGCTCTCGCCGCAGGGCATCGGCGATCAAGGGTTCGGCGGTTGCCGCTTCGCCCAGACGGCCATGGGCGATGCCCGTGTCCACGATGAGCTTCGGCTCATCGAAGTAGGTCACCCATGAGGGGTCCGGATCGCTCGCCCCGATCTGCTCGAATTGGCTGTGCGCTTCCCCGATCGCCCGGTGCGTGTCATCACGGTTGCCGAGGGTGGCATGGGCGAATGCTTCCCGCATTGCCAGCATCGACATAACGCGCGGTGTGCTGCCGAGTGCTGATCGAGCCTGATCCTGGGCCGCGGTCACGAGTGCCAACGAGTCTGCGGGCTTGTCCTGGTAGGTCGCCTGCAAGCTCATGCAGGCGAGGACGTTGGCCATGAACTGCCGGTCGCCGATCTCCTTCGCCAGTTGCAGGGCCTCGGTGAAATACGCGCGGGCCTGGTTGTACTGGCGGGCGTCGAAATAGGTCCAGCCTGTCAGGCGTGCCAGCTCGGCCGCGATGCCGTACAGGCCGTTCTGGATGGACGGTGGTCGGCTCTCCTGCAAGAGTCCAACGACATGGCGGAGCTGGCCGACAATGGCTGGCCGCAGTGCCTCGCCACCGTGCTGGTCGTCTCGTCGCCAGTAGTCCTCGATGGAGGAACGGAAGGCTTCAAGCGTTGCCGCGTTGAGGCTCGTTCGCGTGGCCAACGCCAAGATGCTGTCCACATCGGGACCTGGCAGAGACGTGGGGGCAGGCTGCTCGGCTTCCGGTATCTGAGGCGCCTCGCGCTTGTCGACCACCAGGGCCTGGGGCGTCTCCCACGCTCGGCGGGCAAGCCCGAGCATGTCTCCTGGGATGCGCAAGCCGTCTGAGATTCGCTCGATGACGTCCATGTGCTGCAAGTGGCGTCGGCCTGCGATGACTTCGCCCACTCGGCTCGGCGTCAGGTCACAACGCCGGGCGATCATCGACGGGTAGATCCCCGCCCTGACCTTCAGCAGCCGGAAGACTCTGGCGAAGTCCCGGACCCGACACGCATCGATCATCTCGGGATCGGTGAGCAGCCTGGCCGGCAGTTCCTGTGGCCGGTCCCCGTCGGGCATCGGCAAGCTCCCACACTGCGAGGGCTACGCAACGTCGCTGGTTCTCTACTTCCGGCGATGTTACCCAAGTTGGGTAATCAGCCTGACCTTTTGGCGACGGCCCTCCGATCGCGATGCTCCCTTGCATGGCGAGCAACCAGCAGACCAGACCAGGCATCGGTGAACTGGCGAAGGACACCGCCAAGGGACGTATCGGCATCGTCATGGGTGAGCTCGGCGGCCGAGTGCAGATACGGCCCATCGGCGGCGGCCGGGAGTGGGATGCCATGCCGGACAAGGTGGTGCAGCCGAGTGCTCGGGAGGAATTGAGCGCCCGCCTGGCCGTCAAGAACGGCAGCAGCAGGGACGGCCTGTGATGCGCGCCATCGGCCGATACGCGGGAGTCCTCTTCATCATCATGATCAGCGGGTCGTGCGGCCTGGTGATCGGCATGGCTCTCGCTGTCGGCCAGTAGACCGGCCGCCCCGGACGGGTGCTCATTCCCCGGTTCCCCCACCCACGTTCGGGGCGGCCTCCCAACTCCGTAAGTGCCACGCTCCACTACCCAGAAGGAGTACTCGCATGACGGCAACGGCGAACGACCAGAGGTCCGGCCGCGCGGTGGCCGGCGAGGAACTGTTCCAGAGCCTCGCCCGCTTCGTGGTCGTCCACAACGGGCAGTCACCCGAGCGTGCCGAGCAGATCGCGGACCAGGCGGTCGCCTTCGTGGTCACCGCAGCCACCGCGATCGTCCCCATGGTCCCGTCGGACGACGTGGACCTGGGCCTTCACGCGCTCATCCTGCACACCAAGGAGTACGCCGAGCTGTGCGAGCGGTACGCGGGCCGCTTCCTGCACCACAACCCGAAGCCCGGTGGTGGCGCCCGTGATCCGAAGCAGGTCGCGGCTTCGGCACGGGCCATGAAGACTGCTGGCTTCATGGTCTTCGACGACCTGTGGACCGTGGACGGCACGAACCTTGCCCAGTGCGACTCCGACTGCGGCCGCCCGTACGGCCAGGCGTAGCAACACGACAGCAGCGGCGCGGCCGGCCTCGACTCATGGTCGGCCGCGTTCGCCCGGAAGGAGAACAGACGTTGTCCGGGTCACCCTCTGAACTGCCGATCGTGGTGCTCGACTCCCTCATGCCCACGTCTCAGCGCCTGGTCCTGAACCGCCGGGGCTCCATGGTCTGGGAGGTGCAGAGCCATCGAGGTCACTACGCCGTCAAGGTCGGCTACCCGATCGAGGCTACGGCCGACTGGCCCGCTCAGCCCTGGACCGCCCTCGCGCCCGCACGCGAGGGTGCCGTGCTGCATCGCCTCGGGTTCGACGACTTCGCCTACGGAGAGTGGGAGCACGGGACGTGGAACTTCCAGCCGTGGCATGAAGGGCCGGACCTGTACCGGCTGTGGGAGCCCTGCCGTAGCAAAGGCTCGTCCGTCGCACCGCACGCCAGCGTGGCGCTGGGCTGTGTCGAGGCCTTGGCCGAACTGCACGCCAAGGGCTGGGCCCACGGCGACGTACAGCCCGCCCACTTCATCGTCGGGCCGGAGCGGACGCATCTCATCGATCTGGCTCTGGCCCGAGGTGGGCACGTCCCCGAGAGGTACGACTTCCCGTTCCGCGGATGCCTCGTCCACTACGAAGCACCGGAGATTGCGCGCAGCGTGCTCGCCACAGGGGAAGCCGAGCCCACGCCGGAAGCCGACATCTACGCCCTCGGCGCCTCCCTGCTCATCTCAGCCACCGGTTGGCGGGCCGTCGAGTACCCGGACGACGCTCCACGCCCCGTCCAGAGAGAGGCCGTGGCCAACGGCAGACGCCGCCCCGTCGAGGCGCCCGGTGAGCTTGGCGAACTGATCGACGCCATGCTCAGCCATGCGCCCGAGGACAGGCCCACGATTTACGAAGTGGCCAAAGCCCTTGGCTGACCCGCAAGCGCCGGTTCGTCCGCACCGCAGGGAGCGGCTCGGTCTCCGTGCCTACGCGTCTTTCTCGACGTCGGCCTCCACAGGCCGCTCGGCGACGAACGAGCCCAGGCCGACCTCGGCTCGGATGAGTCCCTCCGCCTTGAGATGGGCGAGCGCCTTCTGTGCCGTCGAGCTGGCGATGCCGAACTCGGCAGACAACTCGACGACGGAGGGGACACGAGCACCGACCGGGTACTCGCCGTCAGCGATGCGGGTGGCGATGGTTGCGGCGACCTGGCGCCAGACGGGACGGGTGCGGTCAAGCTCAGGGCTCATGCGGTGGACGCTAAAACTCTGCGGTAGACCGCGCGACCGCAGTAGACTGCGGTATACCGCGCTTGCTAGCGAAGAACCCCCGCGACGGATGCCGCCGTCCGGGGGCGCGGCCACCAGCCAAACCGATCGGAGCTGACGACGTGACCGACTTTATCCGCCTCCTCACCACGTGGGTTTCCCTCTTGCTGAAGGGAGGGCGCGGTGCGGACATGCCCTCCAAGCCTCCCACTTCGGTCTTGCCGACCGATGTCCCCCGGGCCTCCTGGCCACCGCTGCCGCGCAGTCCGTACGCGCTGGACGACAGTCCGCTCGACGCCACCGCAGCGAGGTCGGTACGTCCGTACGTGACCGCCCACGAGCAGCACCGACGCGAACTGGCAACCACCACCCTGGGCCAGGACACGACGGCCGGCCCGTACTGGATCCACGGGCTGGAGGCGGCCTGATGACGAACGATCTTCGTCTGCTCGCTTGGGTCGGCGGTGAAGGCAAGCGCTGCTACCTGATCACTGACGACCATGGCGGACCGGTGTCCCGGCTGGCCGATGTCACGGAGTCGATCCAGCTCGACATGGGCAACGAACTTCTCGCTCACTCCCACAACATGCTGCCGGACACCCCGCACGGAGAACTCCGCTTCCTCGCGGAGCGCCTGACCGAAGCGCTGGCAGACGCACTCCGTATCGCTGAGAGCCGGGGGATGCGGCTGAAGAGTCTGAACTAGCCGGCGAAGCGGTCCAAAAACGCCAGGAGCCCCGGATCTCTCCGGGGCTCCTGATCAGTGTGCACTCGGCAGGATTCGAACCTGCAACCTTCTGATCCGTAGCTCTACAGAGATCGGTCATTGAAGGTCATACAGGCTGCCGGGGAGCCCATGAGGGGCGGCGTGGAGCGCTGCCGGTTGCTGGGGTTGCTGTACCTCGCTGCTGTACCCCAGCAGGGTCGTCCGCTGAGGGCTTCTACGAGAGCCATGAAGATGCCCAGCCGAAGACAGCAGCGGCCACGAAGCCACGCGCATGGCACGATCCGTGCCTTCCTTCATCCCAACGCCATGGGCGCATACTGCTAGCGGATGCCGGAGGAGACGCCCGGGCGCGTCGAGAGACGGTACTCGCCCACGACGTTCGAGAGCTGTGTGCGGGTGGGCGGCAACAGACTGGGGGGCAGCTCGTTCCGGTGCCTACGAAGGATCTGTCGCAGCGCGCGCTCGCGGACCGGGTACGGGCGATAGGCCATGATTCCCAGCATGGCAGATGATCACGCCGTGTCCCGCCGCGCTGTCAACGTCTCACCCTCCTCCTAACCAACGAGAGTGAGAGGGGACCCGCCACGTGCCCATGCACTACACCTAGGCACTATTACTACTTGCACTTCGCTTGAGCCGTTACTGCGCGAATCGCATTGGAGGGCACCTTATTGACCACTCCCTTTTCGCTCACAACTATGAAGATTCCCTTTGATACCTTCACGCTACCGCAGTAAGTAACACCGCTCGCGTCCGTTACAGAGACTACCGGCTTACCGGAGTCTTTCTGAGGGGCGTAAGACATAACTGCAATGGAAGCCAAGTAAAAGGGAATGATTAGTAGGGCTAGCTGTCGGCTTCGCGTCAGATACTTATTGGCGGTGTCTGCGCCTGTAAGAGTAGCCTGCCGAAACCTGTCACCGGTCGGAATGAGACGAACCGCTTGCCCCTGGGCAGCCATAGCAGCGTAGACAACGCTAGCCAAAGCTACAAACAGCGAAAAAGCTGAAAGGATTCCTACTACGACTTTACTAGTCGTACTCTGCAACATGTTGAGATCGCTGGGGCCTCGAATCACCGTCAACGCCGTAAGAAGGCCTGTGATGACGAGAATCGTGGCGCCCCACCGCTCAGCCGTTGCTTGAATAGCAGTGAGACTATTGAATCGTGCTTCTGTGGCTCGCCGATCCCATTCAACGTCCTCACTGGTTACTGGAACGTCTACGAACTCAAGCGTGAGCTGATTTGCCGTTACCCCCGAGAGGTCATCCTCTGCCTTATACTTCTTCCTGAAAATCCCCATGGTTAGCGCCTAATCGTTACGAAAGCCCTGGCCCCGCAACCCGAACTGGTCCCCTCAGGTCGACCGGGGTGGTCTTCAGAGCATGAGCACATCACCAGATGCTTAGCGGGCCTGTCCGTAAGGCCTCTAGCTGACTGACCCGACACCGCACGACCAGGTGTTATCAACTGTGGCGAGGTCATCAGCACATAGGTGAAGTTGTGCCTGCAGTCAGGACACTCTCCCGTGATGATGAAACCCCCATCGATGTCCTCGCGGGTAAAACTGTTTAGAGCCCTGCCAAAAGTCGGACTCGTACATTCCGCGTAGGACACTTCACTGCCCGTCAAGTTAGCCCCCGAAAACGTGAAGGTGGAGGTTTTTCATTTCGACATCTCCGCATAGTTGCCGAACGTATGGGGTATCATACACCGCGTAGACGTGTGCCCCGGCGCCCGAAGAAACCGATCTTCGCAGGGCCGGCCGCAGCAGGAGCATCTGACAACGCGTGGGTGAGGATGCGGTGATCCAGGATACTTTGATGGGTTTTAGTAGCGGCGTCCATCAGAACGAAACAGCTAGGGCCGGGGGCCTCGCTCAGGCGATTGAGAGGCACGCGGAATCAGTGCGAGGACATAAGCGCCCACTGACCAGCGGAGCTGCGTCGCTGCCATTGAGTGATGACGGCATGCCGCTCCTCGCCCTTAGTGAGAGCCGCGTCAGCTTCACAGACATGGTGCTCTCAAGGGAGAACCAGGAGATTCTTCTCGAACTCGTACGTGAGCATCAGCGGCGGGACCTCCTTGCCGCGCATGGTTTGAGGCCGAGGCGTCGACTACTACTCGCCGGCCCGAGCGGGACAGGCAAGACACAGACTTCAGAGGCGCTTGCTCATGCGCTCGGCGTCCCCCTCGCCCGAGTCCGACTCGCGGCAGTTGTTTCGTCGTACTTGGGGCAAACGGCTCGGCACATCGAGAAGATCCTCGAGTTCACCCGTCGTGGTACATGGGTCCTAAGCTTCGACGAAATTGACATGCTAACAAGCGATCGAAATGGGTCAGATAACGACGAGATTCGACGTGTCGTGACTGTAATCCTTCAAGAGCTCGAAAATTACTCGTCAGATAACCTAGTGGTGGCTACCACCAATCACGGTGAATTGCTCGACTCGGCGCTTTGGCGACGATTTGATGAGATACTGACCTATAAATATCCAACACAAGAGCAGATTTCCCACCTGCTCAAAATCAAACTACGGCGCGCCAAACGACTGAAAGTCAACAGGGAACAGGCCGCGCGTTCCCTGCAGGGGCTGAGCCACGCGCAGATTGAATCGGTTTGCTTGGATGCCCTTCGGAAATGCGTTCTTTCCGACAATGAGTTTCTGACAACGGCCGATATCGTGGACAGCGCTCACTCGCGTAGGAAGCGGCTGAAGGAAGCAGGTCAGGTACAGAAATGAAGCCGTTACCGGGTATGGAGCCGATTCGCCTGGATCACCTTCCATTTGAGCGAATCGACTACACAGGCGGCCGGCGCAAAGTAAAGCGGGCCGTGGGTAATGGGCCTCGGCATCCTGACTCTGAGACGCATGCCACTGATCTGCAGGCCGCTGCTGAGCTAGTCATTGCAGACGTTGAGGACCGATCCGCTGTCCTAGGGATCGACCCGAAGCTGATTGTGGTTGTGGAGACCGGGCCGACGATCTCAGTCGAAGATGAGGGTGATTGGGCCAACGCTGGTCTTCGGGTGGTTGATTCGAGCACCCAGAAGAAGGTTGTGGCGTTCGGAGGCGATCCGCAGCTCAGTGAGTTCATGGCTCGCCTGAAGGCATACAAGGAAGGGCCAGAGGGCAAGCAGAAAAATCCACCCTACATCAGCTTCTTCGACAGCATCGATACTGTTCGCCCGTACGGTCCTCAAGACCGTGTCGGCCACCTACTCGAAGAAGCACTTAGCGACCCCGAACGTGAATCACTCGTCGTTGATGTAGAAGTTTGGTATCCGGGCGAGCTGTCCGTGGCAAATGAGTGGGTCGATCAAATCGAAGCGGGTATCGCCGACCGCAGCGGAGAGATTATCGACAGGTACGTCAGTCCGTCCGCTGGCATTTGTCTGGTGCGCGTGAAAGCACTGCGGGACGTCGTCGAGTCACTCTTGCACGTGGATCTTGTGGCGCGCGTGGCGCTTGTGCCAGGAGGACTGCTTCCTCGGAATACGGCACTGAGTCAGTACTCAGCAGAAGAGATCGGAGAACTGCCAGCGGCTAGTCCCGATGCACCCGTAGTTGGGTTGATCGACAGCGGTGTGGCGGCCGAACATCCTCTACTGCGCGAGTGTATTGCTGGCGCAGTTACTCTGAGTGATTGGCTGCCTGACGGTGCCGACCGCACGGGTCATGGCACTGCGGTTGCATCAATCATCGTCAGAGGGCAAATCGAGGAACAACTTATTGACAATGAGTGGGAACTGCCCACTTGCCGTGTTCTCTCGGTGCGTGTCCTCGATGAAAATAACGAGTTGCCCGCCCACCGGCTCATCGAGAATGAAATCGAAGATGCTGTCAGGTATCTCACCGGTCGAGGTGTTCGGGTCATTAACCTGAGCCTTGGAGATCTTGAATCCTCTTATGAGGGTAGCAAAGCGCCCCTTTTGGCTGGCATGCTCGACCAGTTGGCTCGTGAGCTGAATGTAATTTTCACTGTTCCTACAGGAACGGCGTATCCAGCGGACTATGCAGCAGAATACGATGAGAATTTCAGAACGAGCTACGCGCGCTACTTGGTCGAGTCGGATGCGACCCGGATCATCGATCCTGCACCCGCTGCTCTCGCGTTGACGGTTGGTAGCGTAGTTCCACCTCCTAGGCATACTCCCTTGAGACTCCGTGCAATCGGTGACTTCGGGTGGCCGTCACCGTTTTCCCGCGTCGGTGAGGGAGTCGCAGGAGCGGTTAAGCCCGAACTTGCCGCAGTAGGCGGAACCGTGGCGCAGGAGGTCGGTTCCGGGGATCTGCGACTGGCTGACGAACTGCAGATGCTCGTGGCAGACGGTCGTCCCGACGCCAGTGGTGTTATTACGCGCGACTTGGGCACTAGCCTTGCTGCCCCACTCGTGGCTCGGATTGGGGGAGCGCTGCACGGGTCTTTCCCGAACGCGTCAGCCAATCTGCTCAGGGCGCTAATTCTGCAGTCGACGCAAGAGCCGCCTAGTTTCCTGGACGGCCATGCTGATTTGTCGAAGGCAAAGCGGGAGCAGATGCAGCGAAGAGCGACCGGGTACGGTCTCCCTCTTATGCTCGACAGCGTCACCAGCGACGAGCGCAACACTGTTCTGTACGCCGAGGATGAGATTGCGGTAGACGACGTTCACCTTTTTGCTCTGCCCATCCCTGAGCCGTTCTTTGAGCGTCGCCGTTTCCCGCGTGGAGTTACCGTCGCTCTTTGCTACGACCCCCCAGTCAGAGTGCGCAGATACGACTATCTCGGTAGCAAAATGGCTTTCGAGATGGTTCGTGGAATTTCGGCCGATGCGGCACTGAAATTGTTCTTGGACGATAAGGCGGCGGGACATATCAACGCTAGCGTCTCTCGCCTTTCGGACATGAGTCCAGTTAATCGGATTTCTTTCAGTCCTAGCAAATCTGTGCGGTCGCGGGGTGCAAACCAGGTCGGTAGATACGTTTGGAAGCAGTCGCTTCAGAAGCTCGACGGGAACGGAAACGAGTTCCTTCTCGCAGTGCAAAGCACCAGGCGCTGGGTCGCGCCAAGAAGCAAGCAGCGCTACTCAATCGCCGTTAGGTTCTGGGTTGATGACCGCCTTCCACCTATCTACAACGAAATTCGCAGTCGAGTACCTCGCCTACGCACTCGCGAGCGTTTGAGGTAAGAGTCGGGCGGCTGATCGTTGTTTCGGGGGTGACTAGCGGCCAGCCGCATTAGGTCGGTGGAGTGGCTTTGGGCTGGAGTTTCAATGGCCGAGTCAAGGCCGTAGGGCGCCCTCCGCCCCGTGCGGGTAGCACTTCGTCTTGAGATCGTTGTGCCTCAGCCGACGAAAGCCAGCCACGATGGCGGGCACGCCGACGGATCAGGCGCGCGTGTGCCTCGCTGGACCCCCACTGGCCTCAACCATGCTGCCGGTTCTTTGCCGTCGGGCTGAGTCAGGCTCTCTGTGTGGTGGGTGGGCTGGAAGTGAAGGCTCGGTCGTCGCGTAGGAGAGCCCACAGCACACTGGTGCGGCGGCGTGCGAGGGCGATGACGGCTTGGACGTGTTTGCAGCCTTCGCCGCGTTTCTTGAGGTAGTACTCCCGGTTCGGGCCGTCGCGGACGATGCTGGTCTGCGCGGAGAGGTAGAAGACTCTGCGCAGGCGGCGGCTGTAGCGCTTGGGCCGGTGCAGGTTGCCGGTGCGGCGGCCGGAATCGCGTGGGACAGGGACCAGGCCTGCGGCTGACGCCAGATGGCCGGCGTCGGCGTAGGCGGTCATGTCGCCCGCGGCGACGACGAACTCGGCTCCGAGAACGGGGCCCATGCCGGGCAGAGACTCGATGATCTCGGCCTGTGGATGGGTGCGGAAGGTGTCGCGGATCTGCCGGTCGATGCGCTTGATCCGGTCGTCCAGGGCCAGAATCTGCATCGCCAGGTCGGCGATGATCTGTGCGGCGGTGTCCTCGCCGGGCAGCGAGGTCTGCTGGGCCTGGGCGGCTGTCACGGCCGCGACGGCCACGTTGTCCGCGTCGCGGACACCCCGATTGGCCAGCCAGGCCGTCAGGCGAGTCAAGCCGCGTCGGCGGAGGGCGGCCGGGGTCTGGTAGCCGGTCAGCAACACCAGCGCGCCCTTGCGGGCCGAGTAGTCGAAGGCGCGCTCCAGAGCGGGGAACATGCCGGTGAGCACGTCGCGGAGCCGGTTGACCGTTCGCACCCGGTCGGTGATCAGGTCGGTGCGGTGGGCGGTCAGGAGCGCGAGGTCAGCGGCGAGCTGCGCGGGCACGTCGAGGGGTGCGAAGTCCCGGCGGTGGCGGGCGGTTTCGGCGATGACGTAGGCGTCGCGGGCATCTGTCTTGGCTTCGCCCCGGTAGGCGCCGGCCATGCGGTTGACGGTGCGGCCGGGGACGTAGACGGCCTTTGGCCGTGGGCGGCCAGCAGCGCCAGCAAGAGGGCGGAGGACCTGCTGGAGATGTCCACCGCCCAGTGCACCTCGTCGGCCAGGTCCAAAATCTCGCCGAGCGCGGTCAGGATCGCCGTCTCGTCATTTTCGATCTTCTTCGACCACAGGGTCGCGCCGGTCTCGTCGACCACTGCGGCCCAGTGATGGCCCTTGCCCGCGTCGATACCGACCCATATACGGGCCCGCTGTTTGCTCACGCGTCCCTCCCGCAGCCGAGTTCCGTCCGTCGGCCCGTAGGACACCCCGTCGTCAGCTCCGTAAACAGCGACGCGTTCCGCGTATTTCAATCAGCGACCAGGGCGCCCCGGAGGGCCGGACGGCCACTCCAGCCGAGCCACGGTCGGCAAGCTGCTTTGAAGCCACATCCAGCCCTCCCGGGCCACCGAACAACTTACGGAGCTGCTTTGGCGCGAGTGATCATGGCCCCGTAAGCTTCCGGCGCGTCGGGCAGTCTGTGGACCTGCCCGGTAAAGCACGACGTTGGGGCCATGATCTTCGAGGCTCGCGCCAAAGTGGCTGCCTAAAGCCACGGAGCCGACCGCCCCAGCCACGACGTCCCCCTCCTCTGGCATCAGCTGGCTGATTGCTGTCACGCGGCACGGGTGCCGGCCGGGCTGGAGCGGGGCGGAGACAGGAGCGCAGGCCCGGCCGGGGGCCGGGCCGCGCGCGGTGAGCGGAGCGAGCCGCCTTGATGAAGTAGGGAAAGTTTTACCGCGCCCCCCACTGATCGTCTGGTTCCGGCTGTGTCTACTCACGTGAGTACTCCGGCGGCTACGCTTGTGTCGCTCGACATAACTCGGCGACAAGGAGTGTGCTCAACGGATGGGACCGAAGTCGGAGCGGGTCTACCGCACGATCCGCGAGTGGATCTCGACGGGGAAGTACTCGCCTGGCTCCAAGATCCCATCTGAGCGAACCCTGTCCGAAGAGCTGGGCATCGGCCGTACGGCTCTCCGCCAGGTGCTGGCGAAGCTCGTCGCAGAGAGCGCCATTGAGGTGCATGGCCGTAGCTCCTACCGGGTGCCGGATCGGTCTGTGACTACCCAGGCGCCGGCGGATGTCGAGCCGTGGCAGATCCATGGTGAGCGGACTCTGTACGACAACCGCTGGGTGAAGCTCAGCCTCGTCGACGTCGAGCCGCCAGGAGTCGACCGCTTCGAGCACCACGTAGTGAAGCTCCACCACGTGGCCATCGCGGCCGTCATCGACGACCAGGACCGCGTCCTGATGATGTGGCGCTACCGCTTCGTGCCCGACTCGTTCGGATGGGAGCTCCCGGGTGGCATCGTCGACGAGGGGGAGGACTCCTTGCAGACGGCGCTGCGTGAGGTCGAGGAAGAAACCGGCTGGCGGCCGGATTCCCTTGAGCAGGTAGTCACGTATCAGCCCATGGTGGGCATGGTCGACTCACCGCACGACATCTTCGTAGGCAAGGGCGCCAAGCTCGTAGGAGAGCCGACGGACCTGGAGGAGGCGGGACACATCGCCTGGGTGCCGCTCTCTGACATTCCTGGCCTCATGGCGCGGGGCGAACTCATGGGCTCTGGCACCCTCGTGGCCCTGCTCCACGTCCTCGCTTCGCGTGGCGCTGGCGTTTCGCCTACAACTGCTGCGTGAGCTGCTCGATCCTGCGCCTCTGACGTACCGATCCGGTGCGGTTCGCTATCAAGCGACCTTGACGGAGATGCTCTTGCGCCTGGTCGTACTCGCCGCGGGCCATGTGTGCCTGCGCGAGATCGCAGCGCAGCCCTGCGGACGCCCGTATGAACGTCGGGTCGGCTGTGTCCAGGGCTGTGTAGAGACTCTGGACTGCTTCGTGGTCACCGATCAGGGCGAGTGCGTTGCCGCGCCATCTGGCGAGGTGCCCCTCGTTGAGGAAGATGCTCAGCATGTCCGGGTCGCGGGCGTCCTCACCCGGAGGCAGGGACCGTATGGCGCTCTCCAGTGCGCGCTTGCAGTCGTCGGGCATACCGGCTCGGGCGTATATCTCGGCTTCCGCGGCGTGCAGCCAAGCTGTAAGGCGTGGGGACATGGCCGTGCCGCCGAGTCGTTGTGCCTCGCGTATCAGTTGCACCGCCATGGGCGCCCGTCCGGCATCGCAGAGCACGTAGGCCTGTTCGGCTGTGGCGTGCGCCAGGTACATCGGCTCTTCGGCCTCCTGGGCGGCGCGCTTGCCCAACTCGTAGTATCGCCAGGCTCGTTCAATGGCTCCGACGTCAAGAGCTTGCCAGGCGGCGAGTGTCGCTGCCCCTGCCAAGGCACGTGCGACTGGACGCCGGGTTTCGGGCAGCACTGCGAAGGTGAGGGCGTCCTCAAGCGTCGCAAGGTGGGCCGTCATCTGGTCGACGAGGCTTGCGGCCCCCATCTGCCGGTCCATGGTTCGGAGCAACTCCGTTTGGTCCATGAACGTGTCCACCATGGACGCGCTGATGCTGCGAGCCGCGTCGATTCGGCCCATCAGCTCGTCATATCCATCCGCCGTGACCGATGGCGTCAGCAGCTCAGTCCTGCCCGACAGTTCGTCATCAGTGATGCCAAGCAGCGCGCGCAGTATCTTGGCGTAGCGGGCTGAGACGTTGCGCCGGCCGTTCTCCCACTCCGAGACGTACACGCGCAGGCTGGCTCTCGACGCGACATCGAGCATGTGCTGTTGCGCATAGCGCTCGATTTCCCGGACCAGCCGCTCTTGCGACCACTCCCGTGCACTCCTTGCTGCCTTGAGTCCGTTCGTCACCTGGCGCCGCCCTGCCTGGGTTACAGAGAACTCATTGCAGCATGCCTCACATCACCGCAGGTCGGCAGGGGTTAACGCGTCAGGTGTTAACCCCTGTTGGCTACCGGGGCGTTGGCAGAAACGGTTCCCTAGAACCGTCGCAGCAAGGCGAGTTGAGAAGCCGAAGCAGCGACAGCGCTTGACATCTGGTGCGCACCAGATGCAACCTACTGGTGCGCACCAGTTGGGGCGCGAACCCGCAGCTTTGCTGCGCTCATCTGTCAACGCACGAGAGCGGCGACCCACCGCCAAGCAAGTACGCCGCTCCCGCCCCTCTCAAGGGAGTTTCATCATGCGTCAGATCCCCGTTGAGACGTCCGGCGCCACCGTGATGGTGGCCAAGGCCCCGCAGCCCAAGGTCCGTGACCGCCGTACCGGCGAGATCGCCACCGACGCCGACGGCGTCAAGCTGATGACCGTGGACGTGATGTTCGCGGCCAACGACGAAGTCGAGATCCTGTCCATCACCGTCCCCGAGCCCGGTATCTCCAGCGACCTGGCCATGGGCACCCCGGTCGCCCTGACCGGCCTGATCGCCCGGCCGTGGGAGAACGAGTTCAACGGCCAGAAGCGCCACGGCATCGCCTTCCGCGCGGTCGCCGTGACCTCGCTGGCCGCCACCGGCTCGGCATCCGAGGCGGCCTGATCATGACCTGGTTCATGGTCGCTGTGGTTGTGGTCGTCGCCGCTGCGGGTCTCCTGCGGTGGCGGCGCCCCGCCTGGTACTGGCTGACCTTCGGAGTCGTCCTCGCCACAGTGCGGGTCCTGGTCCGGTACTCCTCGGTCATGGACGCCTGCGGGCTGACGGTCCCGCCTTCGCGCTGGCGGCTGGCGCTGGCCCGGGTGGCCAACCGGCCGGTGCCGGAGTCCCGGGTGCCGCGCATCCTGCGGCTGCGACCCACCCGGACCGGCCTGGTCCTGCGGCTCAAGCTCCGACCGGGACAGGATGCCTTCGACGTGTCGGCGGCCACGGATCGGCTGCGCCACTCCTTCGGGATGTACGGCGTGACCTCCCGTGAGGTGCGCTCCGGTGTCGTTGAGGTGCGGATGACCGGCTACGACGTGCTCAAGCAGGTCCAGATGCCCGCCAAGACCGACACGCGTCCGATGCGGGTCCCGGTCGCACTGCGCGAGGACGGCTCTGTGCACTACCGCGACTACCGCGCTGTTCCGCACGGCCTGACCCTGGGGGCTACGGAGTCCGGCAAGTCCGTCTACCAGCGCAACCTCGTGGCCGGACTCGCCCCGATGGACGTCGCCCTGGTCGGCATCGACTGCAAGCAAGGCGTCGAGCTGTTCCCGCTCGCCCGCCGGTTCTCCGCCCTCGCCGACAACCCCGACACCGCCCTGGAACTGCTCGAAGCCCTCGTGTCCCACATGGAGGAGGTCTACCAACTGATCCGGGCGGAGCAGCGCATCAGTGTCGCGGTGCCGGATGCGGAGATCGCCGCCGACATCTGGGACCTGCCCGACGACATCCGCCCCGTCCCGGTCGTGGTCCTGGTCGACGAGGTCGCCGAACTCGCCCTCTTCACCAGCAAGGAGGAAGAGAAGCGGCGCGACCGCATCATCACCGCCCTCGTTCGTCTCGCCCAGCTCGGCCGCGCGGCCGGGATCTACCTGGAGATCTGCGGGCAGCGCTTCGGCTCCGAACTCGGCAAGGGCATCACCATGCTCCGTGCCCAGCTCACCGGCCGCACCGCCCACCGCGTCAACGACGAGACCTCCGCGAACATGGCCTTCGGCGATATCTCTCCGGACGCCGTCCTGGCCGCTATCCAGATCCCCGCCGAGACACGCGGCATCGCGATCGCGGGTGACTCGACTGGTGGCTGGCATCGCATCCGCGCCCCGCACACCTCGCTGCGCCAGGCCGTGAACGTCTGCAACAAGTACGCCGACCGCACCCCCGATGTGCCCGCCCTGGCCGCCTACCGGCCCGCGGCTGCTGCGCTGCCTTCGGCCCGGGTGCCGCTGTCCAAGGCAGCCCCCGCCACGGCCTGACCCTTCCCCTGTCCCACCGGTTGGCGTGACCGCTTCGCGCCAGGTCCTTACCCCCGCCATGCCACATCACAGGAAGGAGCCGTGATGGCCCGCCCCGCTCTCCGCGTCGACGCCGTCCTGGTCCAGGCCGTCATCGCCGGGGCGCTGTCCTTCGCCCACCTCCACGACCTCGCCGCCGCTGCCGGACAGGACGGCTGGAAAGCCTGGGCCTACCCGATCAGCGTGGACCTGCTTCTGGTCGCTGCCTGGCGCCGACTCCGCTCGGACGGCCCCTCACGGCTGGCCTGGTGCTGGTTCGTGATCGCCCTGGTCGCCTCGCTCGGCGCCAACGTCGCCACCGCCGGACTCCTCGACCTCGACCACGTCCCGGCGTGGCTGCGCATCCTGGTCGCCGCCTGGCCCGCGCTGGCGTTCATGGGCGGCACGCTCCTTGCCCACTCCGCCACGGACCGGGAACCGGATCCGCCGGCACCCGCAGCCCCGGTCACCGAGCCGGACCCTCAGCCGGTTACCGAGACCGAACCAGAACCCGAGCCGGTCTCGGCAGTCGACGACACCCCGGCCCTCCCGGTCGCCGAGCCCGCCCCGGCCGAGCCCGCTCCGGCTGCGCCGGTCCCGGCCGCGCTGATCGACCACGCCCGCAAGGTCGCCGACGACCACCACGCCCGTACCGGTACGCCAATCGACACCGACACCCTCCGCGCCCGCCTCGGCGTCCCGCCCCAGCTCGCCAACGCCATCGCCGCCCAACTCGCCTGACCTGAAGGGAGAGACACCGTCATGCCCGCTCATGACCACTTCCACTCCGTGATGCGGATCGGACCCGTGCAGATCGGCACCCACCGCGACCGCCACGGCCAGACCAAGTACGCCGCCGTCTGCACCGCCGACCGCTGCGGCTGGTCCTCCGACTACTCCAGCCAGTCCGCCGCCCAGCTCGCCGCCCGCACCCACCGATGCCGAGTCCGCTAGGAGGCCACGCCATGGAAGTACCGCTCTGGCTCGCCCTGCTCGTCGTCGGCTACCTCGGCGCCAAGCTCATCCGCCCGCCCGCCTGGCTCATCGCCGTCCTGCTGCTCGGCGGCTTCCTCCTCGCCGACAGCGTCCTGGCCCCCGCCATCAACACCTTCGTCAAGTAACCCACTCACGGACGGGAGTTCATTGAAGTGTTCCGACCGAAGATCCCGACCATGCCCACGCCGACCGGCCACGTCAGCCCGCCCACCGTGGTCGAGTCGACCACCATCACCCCGGCCGCCCAGCCCCCGCCGCCCGTCCCGGTGGCCCCGGCCCCCGCCCGGCCCACGGTGCAGCTCACGCCTGGTACGGCCCTCGCCCTGGTCGGCGGCGGCACAGCTGTGGTCCTGGTCGTCGGCGCCGTCCTGGTCTCCATGCTCCTGGCCGTCGCCATCACCGGCGCCTCGGTCGCCGTCTGCGCCGTCGTCCTACGCTCCCTGCTCGCCTCCGACGCCAAGCGACGCTGACCGGCCCCCGGGCGGCTCCGATACCGCCAAGCATCCGCCGCCCGGACGCCGTCCCTGTCCGATCTCACAACCGGAAGGAACACCCAGCATGACCGACCGCACCACACCCGCGCCCCGCATCTGCCCCAACTGCGACGGCTTCGCCACCGCCGCCATCACCACCGGCGGCCGCGACCGGCACGGCCACCTGCGCACCATCACCGCCAACTGCCCGGCCTGCCACGGCACCGGCATCACCCGCACCCGCCGCACGCGGGAGGGCGCCCGTGCCTGACACGCTGCTCGACCCGACCACCCTCGGCGACCTGCTGAGGGTGGCTTCGGCCTCTGACTACCACCGCTGGCAGGAACAGATCCGCCGCACCGGCGGCTGCTCCGACCCCATCCACCTCACCGGCTGGACCCTGCACAAGGACAAGACCACCGGCGAGACCCTGCACCACTACACCACCGAGACCGAGCCCGGTGGACGTCTCCGCGTCGCCTGCGGCAACCGCCGCGCCTCCCGCTGCCCCTCCTGCGCCTGGACCTACGCGGGCGACACCTACCGCCTCATCCGCGCGGGCCTGGCTGGCGATGACCGCCGCGATATCCCCGCCACCGTCCGCGACCACCCCCGTGTCTTCGCCACCCTCACCGCCCCCTCGTTCGGCCCGGTCCACAACCGGCCCGACCGAGGAGCCTGCCGCTGCGGCACCCACCACGCCGCCGACGATCCCGCCCTCGGCACGGCCCTCGATCCGGCCACGTACGACTACGCGGGTGCGGTGCTGTTCAACAACCACGCCGGACAGCTGTGGCAGCGCTTCACCAACCGCCTCCGTCGCGAGATCGCCGCCCGCGCCGGCATCACCCAGCGCGAGCTGAAAGAGTGCGCCCGCCTCTCCTACGGCAAAGTCGCCGAGTTCCAAAAGCGCGGCGCCGTGCACTTCCACGCCGTCATCCGCATCGACGGCCCCGACGGACCGGAAACCACCCCACCGTCCTGGGCCACGGTCGCCCTCCTCGCCGACGCGATCCGAGCAGCTGCCGCGCACTCCTACACCTCGGTCTCCGTCCCGGCCGCCGAAGACCAGCCCGCCCGGACCTTCCGCTGGGGCACCCAGCTCGACGTCCGGCCCGTCAAGGCCTTCGGCGACGGCTCCCAGATCACCGAACAGGCCGTGGCCTCGTACGTGGCCAAGTACGCCACCAAGGCCGCCGAGAACACCGGCACCCTCGACCGGCGCATCGGCGAACTATCCGAACTCGACCGCCACAGCGTCCCGGACCACACCCGCCGCCTCATCAAGGCCTGCAAGGAACTCGACCCGCTCTACCCGGACCGGCGCCTGTGGGCCTGGGCTCACATGCTCGGCTTCCGCGGCCACTTCTCCTCCAAGTCCCGCCGCTACTCCACCACCCTCGGCGCCCTCCGCCAGGCCCGCGCCGACTACCGCGCCGCACAGGAACACGCCGCTCTCGGCCTGGACGACCGCGAGCCGGACACCGTCCTGGTCCTGGCCGACTGGCAGTACGCCGGACACGGCCACACCCCCGGCGAATCCGCCCTCGCCGCCACCATCGCCCGCGACCTCCAACTCAACCGCGAAACCGCCCGCGAAGCCCTACGCGACCAACTCGCACAGGAAGGACCCGCAGCATGACCACCGCAGTGATCGAACGGAAGTGGTACACCACACGCGAGGTTGCTGAGATGCTCGGCTTCGGCCTCTCCAAGACCAAGATGCTGGTCCTCACCGGGGAGATCCGCTCCATCAAGGACGGCCGTAACCGCCGCATTCTGCCCCGTTACGTGGACGAGTACATCGATCGTCGCGCCCAGGAAGCCGAACAGGAGTGGTCGGCGTGAGTGGCAAGCGAGGTAACGGCGAAGGCTCGATCTACCCGTACAAGAACGGCTACGCGGCCTACGTCTGGGTGACCAAGCCGGACGGCAAGCGGGCGCGGAAGTACGCCTACGGCAAGACCCGCGAGGAGGTCCACGAGAAGTGGCTCAACCTCCATGCGGAGGCGAAGAAGGGGCCTGTCGTCACTCGGCACCGGACGGTGGCTGCGTTCCTGACGTACTGGCTCGACTCGGTCGTGAAGCCGAACCTGGCGCCTCTGACGTATGTCTCGTACGAAGGCTGCGTCCGGCTCTACATCAATCCGCACCTTGGCGCGAAGCGGATCGACAAGCTCACTGTCCGGGACGTGCGGGAATGGATCAACAAGCTCTCAACCTCGTGCCAGTGCTGTGCCCAGGGCAAGGACGCCAAGCGTCGGCGCGAGGCTCAGCGATGCTGCGCGATCGGGGAGTGCTGCGAGGCTCACCCGTCGCGGCGCGTCGTCCAAGCGGCTCGTGATGCCCTCCGTGCGGCCCTGACCCATGCCGTGGCTGAGGAGGAGATCAGCAAGAACGTGGCCTCTCTGGTCAAGGTCCCCAAGCCTCGGCGGAGGAAGATCAAGCCCTGGTCGGTTGCCGAAGCGGGCCGGTTCCTCGCCGACTGCGCCGCTCGCGGGGATCGCCTGTTCGCGGCCTGGGTGCTCGTGCTCTGTCTTGGCCTGCGTCGGGGCGAGGTGCTGGGACTGACTTGGGAGTCGGTCGACTTCGAGACCGGCGAGCTTTATGTGGATCACCAGATCCAGCGCGCCGGACGGCAGATCCTGCATCGCGAGACCAAGACGGAGGAGTCGGACGACTTCCTGCCGCTGCCTGCCCTGTGCCTCAAGGCGCTCCGGATCCGTCGTGCTCAGCAGATCGGCGATCGTAAGGCGGCCGGTGACCTCTGGCAGGACACACACGGCCTGATCTTCACCACCAAGTACGGCACGCCCATCGAGCCGGGGAACCTGACCCGCATGTTCGCGCTGCGGGTTCGTCGCGCCGGCCTCCGCGTGATCCCGCTACGGAACACCCGGCATACCGTCGCCGCGCTTCTAGTGGCTCTCGGAGTCCACCCCAAGGTGGCGCAGCGCATTCTCAGGCATTCGCAGATCGCCATCACCATGGACGTGTATGGCGAGGCGAGCGACGAAGCGGTACGGGCCGCGATCGGCAAGCTGTCCGACGCCATGGGCGGTACCGGCTGACACGGTTGCTGTACTTCGCTGCTGTACGGCACAACAAAGCCCCCTCTGGGAAGATCCCGAGGGGGCTTTGACCTGTGTGCACTCGGCAGGATTCGAACCTGCAACCTTCTGATCCGTAGTCAGATGCTCTATCCGTTAAGCTACGAGTGCTTGTTTTGTTTTTTCGCCGCTCCCGGGCCTTGCGGCTCGCTCGCGGCGACAGGAAGAACATTACATGACTGCCGCCGCCATGTGAAATCCGTTTGCCATACCACTTGTGACCTGCGCAAATGGCCTCAGATGGAGCTTCGTGATCGAGTGGTGGAGGGGAGCCTTCGTGGGCGGTCCGGTGGTGCTTGAGGTGGCGCAGTGGCAGGGGTCGGGGGCCCCTACGGCCCGTCGGTTGCCCAGGGGGGCCGCCTGGCTCGCCGGGTTGATACCCGCAGGCCGACGGCACACGGTCACGATCGACGACAGCGTCGGCAAGGCACGGGGCGGTGTCCAGAGCGCCGATGTGCTGGAGCGCCATCTGCTGGCGGTGCGCACGGCCTTGGCCGAGGTTCCGGCCGGCGAGCCGACCGTGACCATCGGCGGCGACTGCGCGGTCGACCTCGCGCCGGTCGAGGCCGCGCTCTCGGCGTACGGAGACCGGCTGACGGTGGTGTGGTTCGACGCGCACGGGGATCTCAACACCCCCCAGTCGTCGCCTTCCGGAGCCTTCCACGGCATGGTGCTGCGCGCCCTCATCGGCGACGGGCCGGAGGGCCTTCGGCCCGCGCGGAGCCTGTCGGCCGACCGCGTCGTGCTGGCGGGCGCGCGGTCGCTGGACCCGGGTGAGCAGGACCTTGTGAAGAGCCGCGGCATACGGCACGTCGGCGCCGAGCAGCTGACAGAGCCGGGGCCGCTCCTGGCCGCCGTGCGCGCCACCGGCGCCGAGGCGGTGTACCTCCACATCGACCTCGACGTCCTGGACCCGACTGTGTTCCCGGCCGTCGGTACGCCCGAGCCGGGCGGAGTCGGCGTGGAGGAGCTGGTCGGGGCAGTGCGGGCACTGACTGACGAGTTCGCTCTCGCCGGCCTCGCGCTCACCGAGTACGAGCGGACGGAAGCCGTCGCCCAGGAGGAAGCGGTGCTGCGGCGGATCGTGGAGGGGCTGTTCGAGGCCGACCGGTGAAGGCGGCTTGAACGCGACTCAGGGAGTCCAGCCGCGTGGGGCCGAACTCCCTGGTCAGAGTGCGGAGGCGGAGGGATTTGAACCCTCGATGGGCTTTAAGGCCCAAACCGCATTAGCAGTGCGGCGCCATAGACCGGACTAGGCGACGCCTCCAGTGCACATCCGCCCGCGCGAGCGCGAGTCGGTGCGTGCCGATGATGACACAGTCGAGCGTGCTGTCACCAATCGACCCCCACGGTACTAGGCGGGAAGGTCGCAGGGCAAAGGCCTTGTGTCGGCCGGTAGCGCCGGTGTCGGAGGGTGTGCCGGGGTGTGGGGGCGGCTGGGTGTGCGGTGGAGTCGTGTGGCGCGTCCGCCCGGCGCGCAACGTAGTGGGCCGCGCCGCGTTAGGCAGGTCATGCTGCATGCCATTCGCCGGGTTGAACCCGGAAACGCCACCCGGAGCTCCCAGATCTCCCGGACCTCCCCGACCACCGCTCGCCCCGGTCTGCGGCGGCTCGTCGTCGGTGCCGCCGCCTCCGTCGCCGCCTTCGGGGCTCTGGCCTCGGTGTCCCCGGCCGCGTACGCCCAGGCCGGCCCGTCCCGAGCCGGGTTCACCGGGGGCCCGGACCGGGACCGTCTCACCGTCACCGTGCGGAACGCGGGCGGTGGGGCCGACGGGACGTACGAGTTGTACTGCGGGCCCGCCGGCGGGAGTCATCCCGACCCGCGCGGAGCCTGTGCCGCCCTGGAGCGGGACACGCGGTGGGGGAAGGACGTCTTCGCACCCGCCCCGGAAGGCGGCTTCTGCACCATGCAGTACGGCGGGCCGGCCACCGCGCGTGTCACCGGCACCTGGGCCGGGCGGCCCGTCGACGCCACGTACGACCGGCGTGACGGCTGCGGGATCGCCCGCTGGGACCGGCTCGTGCCGCTGCTGCCGGACATGAGGTCCGGGAAGCGCTTCTGAAGGAACCGTCGCGGTTTCGCCCCGTGTCGCCGCTCGCGCCCCTATCCGGCCACCTCACGGCCCCATTCGGCCACCCGGGCAAAAAGGTACAGAAACACTGCCCACGTAAAGGTCCCGCGAAGGTCCCGCGACGTCGTTGCAGGAGGGCGGGCGTTTACGGTTACTCGGTCGTCAGTTCGGGGTCACTTCCTCGTGCGACCTCGCTCTCATCCGGCGTCGCGAGCGCAACCGCAGCCCTTAGACTCCCTCGCGTGACACGCCGCGGGACGGTTGGCAAGATGGCCCGAGCGGTCGGCAAGGTGCGGTAACAGGGAGGAAGCGTCTCGTGAGCAGCAGGCCATCCCGAGGCGCTGCTCGCCTCGCAGCCATACTGGACGCCCTCCCCGACGCGTTGGTGCTGGTCAATGCCAACGGGACGGTCGTCAACGCGAACACCATCGCCCTGGAGGCCTTCGAGACCCCGGGGACCGCTCTGGTGGGGCGCGGGCTGCTCGATCTGCTGCCGCAGTTCGACTCCAAGCTCATCCCGGGGTCCATGCGGCGGCCGGAGCACCTCGATCCGCAGGCCCGGACCAAGCCGACCCGGATGATCGCGCGCAGGACCGACGGGACCGAGTTCCCCGTCGAGGTCACCAGTGCGAATCTGGAGAACGGGCAGCAGGCCTACGACGGGTACGGGTACAGCGGGGACGAGCTGCTCATGCTCGTCGTGAGGGACCTGACCGGGACCGTCGACACCGAGGCCGAGCTCGCGCGTTCGCAGCGGCAGACCGAGATGATTCTGCGGGCCGCGGCCGAGGGTGTCGTAGGAACCGACACCGACGGGCGGATCGTGCTCGTCAATCCGGCCGCCGCTCAGATACTGGGTTTCCGGGCCAGCGATCTCGGCGGCCGCGCGCTGCACGATCTCGTACTGCATTCGCGCGCCGACGGTTCCCCCTTCCCGTACGAGGAGTCGCCGCTCGCCGACACCCTGCGCTCCGGGCGCAAGCACCGGGTGCGCGGGCAGGTGCTGTACGCCAAGGACGGCGGCAAGGTGCCGGTCGACCTGACGACCGCGCCCGTGCGCGACGGCGACCAGCTCGTCGGCGCCGTGATGACCTTCACCGACCGGCGGCCGTACGACGCCGTCGTCGAGGAGAAGGAGGCGGCCGAGAAGCGCCACGCGGAGGAGCTGGAGCGGATCGCCGAGGAGCACGCCTCCGAGCTGACCGCGCTGCGCCAGCAGCACGTCACCGAGCTGGAGGAGCTGCACGAGCGGCACGCCGAGGAACTCGGCGCGAACGAGGACCGGTACGCCGCCCTCGGGGAGCGGGAGAAGGACCGGTACGAGGCGCTCGCCGCGCGGCACGAGCAGTTGCTGACCCTGCTCGGGCAGTCGCTGCGCGGGCCGCTGGAGGAGCTGCGGCGCGAGCTGGCCGCGCTCGCCGCGGACGACGCCGGGCAGCTGTGGCCCGAGGCCAACCAGGTGCTGCACCACCTGTCCGCCGGCTATTCGCGCATCACGACGCTCATCGACAACGTCCTCGGCTACCAGCGGCTCGACGCGGGCAGCGAGGGCATCTCCCGTACGAAGGTGATGCTGGACGCCGTCGTCGCCGCCGGTGTCGACGGGGCCGTCGAGCTCATCGGGCCCGGGCGGGTGCAGTTCGCCGTGCACGCGCCGCCCATCGAGGCCGAGGTCGATCCCCGGCTGCTCGCCACCGCCCTCGCGCACCTGGTTGCGGACGTGGCGGGGGTCGACGCGACCGGCAACACGCCCGTGTCGGCGGGCGGTTACCTGGACAACACCGTCGTGGTGGCGGCGGCGCAGCGCGGAGAGGTCGTACGTATCGAGGTGCGCGGGCCGTACGCCGGCGGCGACACCGTGCACGAGCCCATCGTCCGCGGGATCGTCCGGGCCCACGGTGGCGTGCTCCAGACGCATGAAGTGCCGGGGATGAGCGGTAACGCGTACGTCCTCGAAGTGCCGATCGGGGGCGGGGCCGGGGCCGTCGCGGCGGATGCCGCCGCCCAGGCGGTCGACGAGGGGCTGCTGCCCGCTGCCGACGGTGAGCAGACCTCCGGTGGGCAGACCGCCGGTGGGCAGACTTCTGGTGGAGGGCGGCGCCGGGCTCGGCGGGCCACCACCGATGCCTTCCTGGACGGTGACGTTCCGGCTGAGGGTGAGGGGACTGGCGGGCACGGTGGGGCCGCTGGGTCCGGTGCCGAGGGGGCCGTGCCCACCGGGCGGCGCCGGAGGCGGGCTGCCGGGGAACCGGCAGCCCTTCCCGCGCAGGCTTCCGGTGAGGGTGCGGCCGGGTCGGGCGGTACCGGGCGTCGGCGGCGTGCGGCCGAGGACGCCGGTGCGGCTGCGGCCCTGCCCGTCGGGGGTGCCGTCCAGGGAGTCGCCGAAGGGGCCGTGGTCACGGCAGCCGAGCACGCGGCGGGGACCGCCGCCTCGGGTACGGGGCTGGGCGGGACCGTTCCGCCGCAGGGCGTGCCCGCGCCCTCCGGGCGGCGGGCCCGGCGTGAACCCGGCGAGCAGCATGCGCTGCCGCCTGCGCTGCCCGCGGCGTCCGGCGAGGCCGCCACGGGGTCCGCCGATGCGGCCCAGGGTCAGGGTCAAGGGCAGGGGCAAGGTCAGGCTGCTCAGCCGACCGGGCGTCGGCGACGGGCGCTGGCGGCCGCCGCCGAGCGGGCGGCCGCGCAGGAGGCGGCGGGGCCGCGTCCGGTGTTCGCCCTGCCGCCGGCCGAGGCGGATCAGGCCCCGGCCGGTCCGGCGGGCACGTCCAGCCCGGCCGACCAGGGGCAGCAGGTCGCCCCAGGTGGTGTGCCGGGTCAGGGGCAGGTGCCCGGCCAGGGACAGGTGCCCGGCCAGGCGCAGGTGCCTGGGCAGGAGCACGGGGTCGTGGCGGTTCCCGGTTCGGGTGCGGCCGGTGACGGGGTCGCCGACGAGGGGCGGCACGACGCCGTCCCGCACGACCAGTCCGCCGATCACACCCCGCCCCAGCCGCATCCCACGAGTGCGCCGACCGGGCGTCGGCGGCGGGCCGTGGCGGCGCAGCCGGCGGACGGGGCCGGGTCCGAGCAGGGCGTGGCGGTTCCGGCGCAGGGGAACGCCGCTCACCCACAGCCCAACGCCATGCAGCCGCAGGGCGGCGTTCCGCAAGGGAACGTCCCCCAACCACAGGGCACCGCAGTCCCGCCCCAGGGCGTCGCCGTACCCGTGCAGGGCGTCGCCGTACCTCCGCAGGGTGTGTCCGTGCCCGCCCCGGGCGGTCTCGGGCACAGCGTGCAGGCGGCGGCTCTCCCGGGGCAGGCGCTTCAGCCCGCGTCCCCGAACCAGCCCTACGGCGCCCAGCCCCTGCCGCAGCAGGGTGTCGCCGCGCCGGAGCAGCAGACCTCCGCAGGTCAGCCGCTCCCCGCCGAGGCCGCCCCCGGACAGGGCACCCCGGCCCAGGGAACCCCTGCCCCGGGCACCGCCACCCCCGGAGCCCCTGCCCCGGCCCCGGCCCAAGGCACCCCCGCCCCCCAGCCACAGCCCTGGCCCGCCGCCGACAGCCCGGCGGCCGGTGTCGCCGTACCTCCGAACGGTGCGGCACAGTCCGTTCCTCCGAACGGCGTGGCACAAGCCGTTCCTCCGAATGGCGCGGCACAGTCCGTAGCCCCCAACGGCATCGCCCACCCCGTACCCGCGAACGGCACCCCCGCGGCACAGGCCCAGGCCCCGGCCCCCCAGCCCGGCACCCCGGCCCCCGGGACCCCGCTGCCGCCGGAGGGCGCGGCGCAGGCGCAGCGGGCGGCTCAGCCGTTGCCCGCCGAGGCGGCCGCGCCCGTCGATCCGAACTCGACGCAGGGGCGGGCGATCAGCGTGCGGACGCTGGGGCAGGGCGTGCCGTTCAACCGGCAGGCGGCCCAGGTGCAGCAGATGCAGCAGCCGTCGGGCATGCCCGCCGCGCGTCCCTCGGCCGCTTCCGTACCGCAGGCGCCGGGCGCGCCCGCGCCCCAGTCGACGGCGACGCCGCCCCCGCACCAGTCGGGCGGATCGGGCCGGCGCCGCAAGCTCGGCACGCCGCCCGACCCGGCCACGCGGACGGAACAGGCCTCCCGCCAGGAACCGGCGCCCCGCCCGGAGCAGGCCGCGCGCCCGCATCCGGCGGCCGAGCCGACTCCCGCGCAAGGCACTGCGCAGGGAATCGCACAAGGCACCGGGCAGGGCACCGCCCCGGCCCCCGCGCCCGTTCCCGCGCCCGCGCCCGCGCCCGCCCCGGCGCAGCCGTCCCTCGCCGGGCAGTCGCGGCTCGCGCAGATGACCGAGGGCGGTGGACGGTCGTATGCCATAGGCGCGCCGGACGAGAACGCCGCCGAGGGGCCGGAGCCGCTCGACGGGCCCGGCGGTGCGGTCGAGGTGGCCGATCCGCCGCTGCCGCAGCCGATGGACGACGAGCTGCCGCCGGAGCCGCTGGACAATCCGCGGCGGCTGCTGGTGTGGCCGGCGCCGGACGTCAGCACCTCGCAGGCGCTGAGCGACCGCGGCTACCGGCCCGTGATCGTGAACTCGCGCGAGGAGGTCGACGCGCAGATCGCAGCCTTCCCCGCGGCGCTGTTCGTCGACCCGCTGACCGGGCCGATCACGCGTACGGCGTTGCAGTCGCTGCGGCAGGCCGCCGTCGCCGCCGAGGTGCCCGTCCTGGTCACGGCCGGACTCGGGCAGGCCTCGCGGGACGCGGCGTACGGTGCCGATCCCGCCGTCCTGCTGAAGGCGCTGGCGCCGCGCGACAGCGAGCAGCACCCGCCGCGCGTGCTGCTGATCGAGGAGCACGCGGAGATAGCGCTGGCGCTGACGGCGACGCTGGAGCGGCGCGGGATGCAGGTCGCGCGGGCGGCGAGTGACGCCGACGCGGTGACGCTGGCGGGGCAGTTCCGGCCGAACCTGGTCGTGATGGACCTGATGCAGGTGCACCGGCGGCAGGCCGGGATCGTGGACTGGCTGCGTGCGAACGGGCAGCTCAACCGCACCCCGCTCGTCGTCTACACGGCCGCCGTCGACCAGGCCGACCTGCCGCGGCTGGCCTCCGGCGAAACGGTGCTGTTCCTCGCGGAGCGGTCCACCAGCGGCGAGGTGCAGACCCGGATCGTCGAGTTGCTCTCCCGGATCGGCACCAACTAGGACCGTCCAGGCCGTCCAGGGCCGTCCGAGCGCGCTATCGGGCCGTGAGGCGGCGCGCCGCCTCCTTGACGGACCTGCGCAGGCGGTCCCCGTCGGGCTCCTCGCCGCCGACCAGGATGCGCCGCATCTGCGGCACGACCACGGTCCAGTTGGCCAGGGCCGTCAGCAGGAACAGCAGGTCGGCCGCCGGGATGGCGTCGGTGACGACTCCGCGGTCCTGGCCGTCCCGGAGGGCGGCGACCTTGCGGGCGTAGTGCTCCTGGCGGTCGGACTCGTGGGGCAGTTCGTCGCTGCCGTACTCCAGGCCCTCCCAGAAGAGCAGGCGCAGCAGTTCCGGGTGGGCGGCGTGGTAGTCCATCAGGCGGTCGACCCAGCCCCCGATGTCGTCCGGGTCGACGGGGACGGCCTCGGCGAGGTGGAGCATCTTCTTCTCGAGGACGATCGCGAAGAGCTCCGCCTTGTTGCCGAAGTAGGCGTAGATCAACTGCTTGTTGGCCTTCGCCTCGGCGGCGATGCGGTCGATGCGGGCGCCGGCGATGCCGTGCCGGGCGAACTCGGCGACCGCCGCCTCGAAGATCCGGGCCTTGGTGGCCTCGGGGTCCCTTGCTCCCATGGGGGAGAGGGTAGCGCGCCGAGTAACCAACCGTTTGGTTGACAGGGAATCGCAGGGCGGCTCACACTGTTGCCCGATCGTCCAACCAACCAGTTAGTTGTTAGAGCCGACTCCAAGGAGTCCTCCTCCCATGCCGTCAGCGACCACGACCACGTCACCCCGGGCCGGCACAGCCCCCGTGCGGCAGGCGCCCACGCCCGCACCCGGCCTCTTCCTCACCCTGATCGCCGTGTGCAGCGCGGTCACCGCCGCCAACATCTACCTCGCCGCGCCGCTGCTCTCGCTCATGGCCCGCGACTTCGGCTCGGCGCCCTCGGCCATCGCCTGGATCGCCTCGGTCGCTCAGCTCGGCTACGCGGTCGGCCTGCTCTTCTTCGCCCCGCTCGGCGACAGCGCGAACCGGCGGCGGCTGGTCGGCGGGCTCACGCTCGTCACCGCCGCCGCGCTGGTCGCCAGTGCGGCCGCCCCGGGGGTCACCGCCCTCGCGGTCGCCATGTTCGTCGCCTCGGCGGCGACCGTCATCCCTCAGCTGCTCGTCCCGCTGGTCGCCGAACGCGCCCCGGCCGAGCGGCGTGGCCGCCATGTCGCGGCCGTCATCGCGGGCCTGTTCGCCGGCATCGTCGCCGCCCGGGTGCTGGGCGGACTGGCCGGGCAGGCCTTCGGGTGGCGGTGGGTGTTCGCGGGCGCGGCCGTGCTCACCCTCGTCCTCGGGCTCGCGACCGTCCTCGTCCTGCCGTCGCAGCGGCGGCGCGAAGGCCCGTTGTTCGCCGGGCTCGCCGCGCTGCCCTCGGTGCTGCGCCACTCGCCCGACCTGTGGCGCGCGTGCCTGCGGCAGGCCGGGATGTTCGGGGCGTGGAGCGCGCTGTGGACCTCGCTCGCCCTGCTGCTGACGGGGCCGGAGTACGGGCTGTCCACCGCGACGGCCGGGCTCTTCGGGCTGTTCGGACTGACGGCGAGTGCGGTGGCACCGCCGGCCGGCGGGCTCGTCGACCGGTTCGGGGCGGCGCGTGTCGTGCGGTCCGCGTATCTGCTCGCGGCCGTGTCCGTGCCGCTGTTCTGGCTCGGCGGGCACACGCTGGGCGCGCTCTTCGCCGCCGCGGTGCTGATCCACGCGGCGCTGGTCGCGTCCCACGTCGCCAACCAGACCCTCGCCCTGACCGCCACGTCCACCCCGGCCACCGCCAACACCGCCTATGTCGTCGCCGGTTTCGCGGGCGGCGCCGGCGCCTCGGCCCTCGCCGGGTTCGCCTTCAGCCACTCCGGCTGGGGCGGGGTGTGCGCGGTGGCGGGCGTGTGGCTGGTGCTGGGGTGGGGTCTGACCGCCGTACGACGTGACGGCGGTCAGAAGCGGGGCTGACCGCCGTACGGCGGTGACGGCGGTCAGGCCACCCGGGCGTACTGCAGGCTCAGAGCCGGGTGATGTCCAGCTCGCCCTCCGCGTACTGCCTGCGCAGCACCTTCTTGTCGAACTTGCCGACGCTCGTCTTGGGCACCGCCTCGATGACCGTCCAGCGCTCCGGGAGCTGCCACTTGGCGATGCTGCCCTCGTCGGCGAGGAAGGCGCGCAGGGTCTCGAAGGTGGCGGTGGCGCCCTCCTTGAGGACGACCGTGGCCAGGGGGCGCTCGCCCCACTTCTCGTCGGGGACGGCGACGACGGCGGCCTCGGCCACCTCGGGGTGGGACATGAGGGCGTTCTCCAGCTCCACCGACGAGATCCACTCGCCGCCGGACTTGATGACGTCCTTGGCCCGGTCGGTGAGGGTGAGGTAGCCGTCGGAGGAGATCGTGCCCACGTCGCCCGTCTTGAGCCAGCCGTCTTCGCTGATCTTGTCGGCGGGGCGGAGGGGATCGGCGTCCGGGCCGTTGTAGTAGGCGCCGGCGATCCACGGGCCGCGCACCTCCAGCTCACCGGCCGACTCGCCGTCCCAGGGGAGGCGCTCGCCGCCCGGGCCGGTCAGCCGGGCCTCGACGCCAGCCGGGAAACGGCCCTGGGTGAGGCGGTAGGCGAACTCCTCCTCCGTGCCGGCCACACCGGCCGGGGGACGGGCGACCGTGCCGAGCGGGGACGTCTCCGTCATGCCCCAGGCGTGGCAGACCCGCATGCCCAGCTTGTCGAAGGCCTCCATGAGGGCCGGCGGACAGGCCGAGCCGCCGATGGTGACCTGGGTGAGGGAGGAGACGTCGCGGGGGTGCGCGGTCAGCTCGGCGAGCAGGCCCTGCCAGATGGTCGGGACGGCGGCGGCGTGGGTCGGCCTCTCGCCCTCGATCATCGCGGCGAGCGGGGCTGGCTGGAGGAAGCGGTCCGGCATCAGCATGTTCACGCCGGTCATGAAGGTCGCGTGCGGCAGGCCCCAGGCGTTCACATGGAACTGCGGCACCACGACCAGCGAGGTGTCCTCGTCGGTCAGGCCCATCGACTGGGCCATGTTGACCTGCATGGAGTGCAGATAGATGGAGCGGTGGCTGTAGACCACGCCCTTGGGGTCGCCGGTGGTGCCGGAGGTGTAGCACATGGAGGCGGCCTGGCGTTCGTCCAGCTGCGGCCAGTCGTACGACGTCGGCTTCCCGGCGATCAGGTCCTCGTACTCGTGGACCCGCGCGGTCGCGTCCGCGAGCAGGGAGCGGTCCCCCGGGCCGGAGACGACCACGTGCTCGACCGTCTTCAGGTGCGGGAGCAGCGGGGCGAGCAGGGGGAGCAGCGAACCGTTGGCGATGATCACGCGGTCGGCCGCGTGGTTGACGATCCAGGCCAGCTGCTCGGGCGGGAGCCGGAGGTTCAGGGTGTGGAGGACCGCGCCCATGGAGGGGATCGCGAAGTAGGCCTCCACATGCTCCGCGTTGTTCCACATCAGGGTGGCGACCCGGTCGTCGTCGGCGACGCCGAGGTCCTCGCGCAGGGCGTGTGCGAGCTGGGCCGCGCGGGCGCCGATCTCGGCGAAGGAGCGGCGGTGCGGCTCGTCCTCACCGGTCCAGGTGGTCACCTGCGATGTCCCGTGGATCGTCGACCCATGGGTCAGGATCCTCGAGATCAGCAGCGGTACGTCCTGCATGGTGCTCAGCACGGCGTCCTCCTGGGCGACATTGCCTACGCGGTGGTAAAGGTTGCGCTGATTCTGCGCACATACCGCGCGGTATGTCACTAGGACCGGGCGATCGATCACCCCACGCCTGTCGACGGAACCGCTCAGCGGGGACCGACAGATCCGCTCACTGACGCACAAGCCCCAGCTCAGCGTCCTCACGGAGCTTGCCGAGCGCACGGGAGACGGCCGACTTCACCGTGCCCACCGAGACACCGAGCACCTCCGCCGTCTGGACCTCGCTGAGGTCCTCGTAGTACCTGAGGACCACCATCGCCCGCTGCCGGGCAGGCAGCCGCATGATCGCCCGCCACATCGCATCACGCAGCGCCTGCTGCTCGGCCGGGTCGTCACCGCCGGGCACCGGCTCCGGCTCGGGCAGCTCCTCGCAGGCGAACTCGTCGACCTTGCGCTTGCGCCACTGCGACGTCCGCGTGTTCAGCAGCGCCCGGCGGACATAGCCGTCGAGGGCGCGGTGGTCCTCGATGCGCTCCCAGGCGACGTACGTCTTGGTGAGCGCGGTCTGCAACAGGTCCTCCGCGTCGCTCGGGTTGCCGGTGAGCGAGCGGGCGGTACGCAGCAGCACCGGCTGGCGGGCCCTGACGTACGACGAGAACGACGGGTACGGAAGGGTCTGCGCCGCTGGTGCAGCGGCCTTCGACGCGCTGGTGCAGACGAGTGTGGTCATGGCTCAACGCTATGAGCGGGGCCGCCGTCAGCGGATCGGCCGCAGGTCCCGAAGCGGGGTCCCCCTCAGGTTGTAGGGGTGGGGTTCGCCGCACCTCCTGTAGGTGGAGCGGAGGACCCTGGGTACTGCGGGTCAACCCTGAGAGTCGGCTGTCAGTACGAGTCCCGAGGTGGGCACGCCCGTCCCCGCCGTCACCAGGACCCGCTCCGCACCGGGTACCGGGTTCACCGCCGTCCCTCTGATCTGCCGGACGGCCTCCGCCACCCCGTTCATCCCGTGCAGGTACGCCTCCCCCAACTGCCCGCCGTGCGTGTTGAGCGGCAGGCGCTCCTCGGCCACGAAGTCGGCCGCCTCACCGGGGGCGCAGAAGCCGAACTCCTCCAGCTGCATCAGCACGAACGGGGTGAAGTGGTCGTAGAGGATCCCCACGTCGATGTCGGCCGGTGCGAGCCCCGAGGTGCGCCACAGCTGCCGGGCCACCACCGCCGTCTCGGGCAGGCCGGTGAGGTCGTCGCGGTAGAAGCCGGTCATCTGCTCCTGCGCGCGTCCGGCGCCCTGGGCGGCCGCCGCGATCACGGCGGGCGGGTGCGCTAGGTCGCGGGCCCGCTCCACGGAGGTGACGACGAGTGCCTGTCCGCCGTCCGTCTCCTGGCAGCAGTCCAGCAGCCGCAGCGGCTCGACGATCCAGCGCGACGCGGCGTGCTCGGCCAGGGTGATGGGCCGGCCGTGGAAGTAGGCCGCCGGGTTGGTCGCCGCGTACTTGCGGTCGACGACGGCCACGTGCCCGAAGGCCTCCGGTGTCAGCCCGTACGTGTGGAGGTAGCGCTGGGCCGCCATCGCCACCCACGAGGCCGGGGTGAGCAGGCCGAACGGCAGCACCCAGCCGAGCGCCGCGCCCTCCGCCGACGGCTCCCGGTGCCGCACCCCGGAGCCGAAACGGCGGCCCGAGCGCTCGTTGAACGCCCGGTAGCAGACCACCACGTCCGCCACGCCCGCGGCGACCGCCAGGGCCGCCTGCTGGACGGTGGCGCAGGCCGCGCCGCCGCCGTAGTGGATCCGGGAGAAGAAGGAGAGCTCGCCGATGCCCGCCGCCTGGGCGACGGTGATCTCTGGGCTGGTGTCCATGGTGAACGTGACCATCCCGTCCACGTCGGCCGGGGTGAGGCCCGCGTCGTCCAGGGCCGCCCGCACCGCCTCGACGGCCAGGCGCAGTTCGCTGCGGCCCGAGTCCTTGGAGAACTCGGTGGCCCCGATGCCGGCGACGGCGGCGCGTCCGCCGAGACCGTCCCGCCCTCTCGGGGTCATGCCGGAACCCTCACCGTCACCGTGCCCGTGACGTGCTTGCCGATGCCGTTCGCGCCGAGGACCCGCACCGTCACCATGTCCCCGTCGACCTCCTCGACCGTGCCCGTCAGCACCATCGTGTCCCCGGGGTGATTGGGCGCGCCCAGCCGGATCGCCACCCGGCGCAGCTCGGCCCGGGGCCCGAACCGGTCGGTGATGTAGCGCCCGACCAGGCCGTTGGTCGTCAGGATGTTCATGAAGATGTCGGGGGAGCCCTTCTGCCGGGCCAGCTCCGGGTCATGGTGCACGTCCTGGTAGTCCCGGGAGGCGATCGCCCCGGCGACGATCAGGGTGCGGGTGATCGGGATCTCCAGCGGCGGGAGGCGGTCCCCGGGGTTCACCTCGTCACCCCCTGGAAGACCGGCAGCACCAGCTCGTCGTCGTACCGCCGGAATTCCAGGCGCACCGGCATCCCGATCCGCACCTCGTCGTACGGCACTCCCACCACGTCGCTGACGATCCGCACCCCCTCGGCGAGCTCGATCAGCCCGACCGCGAAGGGAGGGGCGAAGGCCGGGAAGGGCGGGTGGTGCATGACGACGTACGAGTAGACCGTGCCCTCGCCGCTCGCCCCGACGGTGTCCCAGTCCGGGGAGCCACAGCTGTTGCAGCCCGGCAGCCAGGGGAAACGCAGGGTGCCGCAACCGGTGCAGCGCTGGATCAGCAGCTCGTGGCGCGCCACGCCCTCCCAGAAGCCGGCGTTGTCGCGGTTGACGACGGGGCGGGGGCGGCGCTCCTCCGGCTTCTTCGGCGGTTTCTTCGGGCGGTGTGCGGGGGTGTATTTCAGGATGCGGAAGCGGTGGGTGCCGGCGAGTTCGCCGTCCGCCCTGATGTCCGTGCGCGTGGTGACGAAGTAGCCCGGTCCCAGTTTTGTGGTCTTGCGCTCCGACACCGACTCGATCACCGAGTCGAAGGTGATCTCGTCCCCGGGGCGCAGGGGGCGGAGGTACTCCTGCTCGCAGTCGGTGGCGACGACCGCGTCGTGGCCCGACGCGTCGAGCAGGGTGAGGAGTTCGTCGTAGGCCGCCGTGCGTTCGGGGCGGCGGGAGAGCCCGGCCATGGTCCACGCCTGGAGCATGGTGGGGGGAGCGATGGCGTCCGGGCCCGTGTACGCCGGGTTGGTGTCGCCCATCGCCTCGCACCAGTGCCTGATCATCGGCTCGTTGACGGGGTCCCGGCCGACTCCGGTGGCGGCGGCCGGGCGGCCCTCGTAGGCCTTCAGGCGCGCCTCGAACCCCTCGTTCTCCTCGTGGATCTCCGGGTCACCACTCACGGTTTCTGACTGTCCGTCAGATCCGTGGTGCCGTCAAGACCTCGCAGCCGCCGAAAACGCCTGTGCGGCGGTACCGGAGTACCGCCGCACAGGCGCTCGTCACCCCACGAAGCACACCCACAGGACGCGGGCCGATGCCGGTGCACCGGCCCGCTCAGCTCACCACCACAGCGGGGAGAAGGTGACGGCGGTGTTGGCGTTGCCCTGGTTGACGGTCGTGGGCTCCGTGCCGTTGACCTGGGCGGTGTTGCTCTGGGTCGAGGCACCCTCGCCGAGGGCCTGCTGCTGGGTGGTGGCCGCGTTGCCGAAGTTGTCGCCGCCGACGCCGCTGCCGAGGAGGCCCTGCTCGGCCTCCGTGGCGGACGCGTTCGATCCGTTGTCCGCGATGGAGCCGTTGTCCGCCGTCGCGACACCGGCGAAGAGAGCGGCCGCGAGCGGCAGAGCGGAGACGGCGGCGATGACGCGGCCGGTACGGGTACGTGCCATGTTGTTGTCCCTCCAGGACTTCAGAAGTACGGCTGCTACCAGGGAAGTTGGCCGACCGCCCCGGTGCGGTGAGCGACGTCGCGAGTCCAGACTTGCCCACCGAATCACGACGAACCACACCGAAAGCTTCCTTTCGCACTCAAGCGTGAGGAAAAGTCGATAAACCCCTTCGCGTCACTTCCGTCCCGGACGAGAGCAGAAGGGGGCGCGCGAACCCAGGTACAGCAAGGGCCGAAGCGTTCCCGCGTTTTGCCGCCCGGCCCTCCACCCCGGCGCGTCACACCCGCCCCCTCTTTCCTTTTTCGAACGTACGTACGAAACTAGGAGCATGGCCACCACCGACCGGCAGGCCACGACGCTGGCCCTCGCACACGCCCTGTCAGCCGCCGAACGCGGACTGGCCGTCCTCCCCCTGTCCCGCACCAAGCTCCCGGCGCTGCGTTCCCCGCACCGCGACGACCCCGACCCCTCGCCCTGCCACGGCGAGTGCGGCCGGCTCGGCCACGGGGTCTACGACGCGTCCAGCGACCCGGCCCGCATCCGCGAACTGTTCGCCGCGGCGCCCTGGGCGACCGGTTACGGCATCGCCTGCGGCCTGCCCCCGCACCATCTGATCGGCGTCGACCTGGACGTGAAGACCGGCACGGACTCCTCGGCCGCCCTGCGCGAGCTGGCGCTGCGGCACCTGTTCACCATCCCGCCGACGGTGGTCGTCGTGACCCCGTCCGGCGGCCGCCACCTCTGGCTGAGCGGCCCGCCCGACGTGGTCGTCCCCAACTCGGCGGGCCGCCTCGCCCCCGGCATCGACATCCGGGGCGCCGGCGGCTACCTCGTCGGCCCCGGCTCCCGCACCGGCCAGGGCGTGTACGCCGCGGCCCCGGGGACTGCGCACCTGCCCCCCGCCCCCTGCCCGCGTTCCCTCCTGCGCCTGCTCCTTCCGCCGCCCCGCGCCCACCACCCCACGCCCCCGGCGACCGGCGGACACGGCCAGGGCCTGGTCCAGTTCGTCCTCGCCGCGCACGAGGGCCAGCGCAACACCCGGCTGTTCTGGGCGGCCTGCCGGGCCTACGAGGACGGCATCGGCCCCGCGCTCGTGGACGCGCTGGTCGACGCCGCCCGGGGCACCGGCCTGTCCGAGCGCGAGGCCCGGGCGACGATCGCGTCGGCGGCGCGGCTGACGGGGCACCGGCCGTGAGCTAGGGGCGTCAGGCCCGGTACCCCTCCATGAACACCGAAAGACCTCCATGCGACAGCACGTCACATCGCCGGCCCTGGCGCTCGCCCGCCTCGTCCTCGCCTCCGGCCGCTCGGTGGATCTCGCCGAGCTGCGCTTCACGTCGACGTACGGCGATCTGCTGGAGGGCTATCCCTGCAAGCCGGTGAACGACCTGCGGATCCGCGGCCTGCTGCGCTCCGCCGAGCGGGCCCGCCCCGGCACGCCGGTCCATCTGCTCCCACCCCGGCGCGAATACCCCGACCAGTACGCGGGCGGCCTCGGACCCGTCGAGGTCCTGCCCGCCGTGGCCTGCGTCGGCACGTTCCACTCCACGGCCCTCGACCCGGCCCGCGACCCGGTCGCCTACCGGTCCCGGCTCACCGTTCTCTGGTTCCAGGCCACGCCCCGCCTGCCGTCGGACTGCGACGCGGAGCCGGGGCTGCGGGACCTCGACTGGGCGGGACTGGCGCGGGACGCCCGGGCTCTTGCGTAGCCTCGTCCGATGAGCGTTTCCCGGACGGAACTGCTGCGCTGGCAGCACGAGTTGACCTGGTCGTTGTTCGAGTACCACCTGGAGCGGCTGGAGCCGGAGGACTTCCTCTGGGAGCCCGCGCCGCACTGCTGGACCATGCGCAGGGGCCCCGACGGCACCTGGGTACCGGACTGGGCGGAGACCGAGCCCGACCCCGTGCCCGTCCCCACCGTCGCCTGGGTGAGCTGGCACATCGGCTGGTGGTGGAGCGTGGCCCTCGACCACGCCCAGGGCCGCCCGCCCCGCGACCGCACGGACATCGACTGGCCCGGCGAGGGCACCCCGGCCATCGACTGGCTGCGCGGCCTCCACACGGAGTGGCTGACCGTCCTGGACGACCTCACCGACCACCGCCTGGACACCACGGCACCGTTCCCCTGGCCGAACGACCCCCAGTACACGGTCGCGCACATGGCGGCCTGGGTGAACGCGGAACTGATGAAGAACGTGACGGAGATCGGCCACCTGCGACTGCTGCGTGCGGCGTCGGCCTGAGCGGCGTCGTGCTCGTCGTGCTTCGGGGCCGAGGGCGTAGGGGGACCGGGCTGCGGGGCGGGGGCGGGCGACGCGGCGGGGCGGGCGAGCGACGCGGGTGGGCGACGCGGCCAGGCGGGCGACGCGGCCAGGCGGGCGAGCGGGCAGGCGGGTGAGCGGGCAGCAGCCCGATCAGTTGCAGCGCGGCGAACAACAGGGCGCAGACGGCCGACGCGATGTCACCGGGCGGGCGACGCGACCGAGCGGGCGACGCGACCGAGCGGGACACGCTGCGCGACCGGGCGGGACACGCTGTGCGACCGGGCGGCGACTCGACCGACGCGGCCAGGCGGGCGGCGCAGCCGAGCGGGCGGCGCAGCCGAGCGGGCGGCGCAGCCGAGCGGGCGGCGCGGCCGAGCGGTGCGTGACATCGTGGGGGCATGAGCATCGACGTCCGTCCGGCCACGGTCTTCGAGGACGTCCGTGCCGTGCTGGGGCCGAAGTCGCCCGGTGCGAACGTCTGCTGGTGCCTGAGCTACCGGATCCCCTCCAAGCTCAACAACGAACTGCGCGGACCGGCCCGAGGCGAGTACGTCGCAGAGCTGTGTCATCAGGAGCCCCCGCCCGGCGTGCTCGCCTACGACGGCGACGAACCGGTCGGCTGGGCCGCCGTCGCCCCGCGCGCGGACACCTCCTTCGCCCGCAACCGCAAGATCCCGCACGTCGACGACCTGCCCGTCTGGTCGCTGTGGTGCGTCCGGGTACGCCCCGGCCACCGGAAACAGGGCATCTCGCACGCCCTCATCGCCGGCGCGGTCGAGTTCGCCCGCGCCCACGGCGCACCGGCGATCGAGGCGTACCCGCTCGACAACGGCGACGCCAAGGTCGACCTGACGATGGCGTACCCCGGTCTCCGGAAGAACTTCGAACGCGCCGGCTTCACCTACGCGGCAGCCACCACCTCGGTGCTGGCCGGTCATCCCCGGATCCTGATGCGGCTCGACCTGCGCACTCACGCGCACACATAAATGCCCGACCGCTGGCGACGGGGGATGCACCAGCGGTCGGGCTATGGCCAAGGGTAACAAGCGCTTGCCCATCGGAAGCGACTGTTCGTCAGCAAAGCCGGTGGTGTGACTCGTATCACTCAACTGCAGTGGTTGCCGGGCCTGTTGGGCGGCCCGGTCCCGTCAGGGCTCGCACGGCGGGTCGTAGGACAGCCGGGGCAGGTACTCGCCCCAGGTCTCCGGTGTCAGAACGCCCCGGGTCATCGTGCAGACGCGGCGTGCGGCCTCCTCGACGTCCAGGTTCCACAGCCGGATGGTGTCGGTGCCGCTCGACACCCCGATCATGTGGCTGTTCGGGCTGAACGACAGGAAGGTGCCGCCGCTCTTGGCGTTGGGGCTCATCGACTGGCCGATCGCGGTGGCCCTGTCGGGGTCGGAGACGTTCCAGAGCCGTACGGTGCTGTCGTTGCCGCCGCTGGCCAGGGTATGGCCGCTCCGGCTGAACGTCAGGGACACGACGGCCTCGGTGTGGCCCGTGAGGCTCGTCCGCTGCGAGGCCTTCGAGGGGTCCTCCAGGTCCCAGAGCCGGACCGAGTTGTCGTCACCGCCGCTGGCGAGTGTCTTCCCGTCGGGGCTGTAGGCAAGGACGTTGACCGCTCCGAGATGGCCCTTGAGGGGCGCGCCGCGCAGGACGGCACGTCCGGGGTCCGTCACCTTCCACAGCCGGATCGTGCCGTCGGCGCTGCCGCTGGCGAGCGTACGGCCGTCCGGGCTGAAGACGAGGGAGTTGACGTACCCCTTGTGACCGGTCAGGGGCGCGCCGAGCGGGCGGGGACGGGACGGGTCGCCGATGTCCCACAGCTGGACGGTGCGGTCGTCGTCGGCGGTCGCCAGCAGGCGCCCGTCCGGGCTGAAGGCCAGCGGATCGGCGAACCGGATGCGCAGGGGGACGGGGGAGCCGTGGGGGACGGGGCGGTCCGGATCGCCGAGGTTCCACAGCTGCAAGGCCCGGTTCCCCGTCACCACCGCGAGGGTGCGGCCGTCCGCGGAGAACTCCAGGGAGCGTACGCCGCCCTTCGGCCGGAACGGTTCGCCCATCGGCACGGGCCTGCCGGGCTTGCGTACGTCCCACAGCCGGACCCGTCCGTCGAGCGCGGCCGTCGCGAGCACCCGCCCGTCCGGCCGGAACACTCCGGTCCGGCCGATCATGTCCGCCGTCGGCAGCGCCCACAGCCGGACCTTGTTGTCGCCCGACCCGGTGGCCAGGGTGCGCCCGTCGGGGCTGAAGCCGAGCGCGTACATCTCGCCGCTGCTGCCCGCCAGGGGCGCGCCGACCTGCGACGGGTACGCCGGATCACCGACCTTCCACAGACTCGCCGTGCTGTCCGCGCTGGCGGCGGCGAGCATGCTGCCGTCGGGGCTGAAGGCCACGGACCACACCGGGCCCGTGTGGCCGGTGAGCGGCGCTCCGATCGCTGCCGGGTGACGCCGGTCGGCCATGTTCCAGAGCCGGACGGTGTTGTCCGAGCTACCGCTGGCGAGCGTACGGCCGTCGGGACTGAAGGCCACGGAGTGCACCGTGGCGGTGTGGCCGGTCAGCGGCTCCCCGACCGGCTCCGGACGCCGCGGATCCGCCACGTCCCACAGCCGGATCGTGCCGTCGTCGCCGCCGGCTGCCAGCGTCCGGCCGTCCGGGCTGAACGCCACCGAGCGCACGGCGGCCTTGTGCCCGGTCAGCGGCTTCCCCAGTGCCCGCGGCCGGCGCGGATCGGCCACGTCCCACAGCCGTACGGTGTGATCGTCGCCGACGGAGGCCAGGGTGCGCCCGTCCGGGCTGAAGGCGACCAGGTAGATCGTGCCGTCGTGGCCGGTCAGGGGCTTGCCGAGCTGCTTCGGCCGGCCGGGCTCGGTCACGTCCCACAACCGGATCGTGCCGTCGTCGGAGGCGCTGGCCAGGGTGCGCCCGTCCGGGCTGAAGACCGCGCTGCTGACCCAGCTGGTGTGGCCGGTGAGCGGCTTGCCCAGAGGCTTCGGACGCTTCGGGTCCGTCACGTTCCACAGCCGTACGGTCCGGTCGTAGCTGGCGGTGGCGAGGGTGTGGCCGTCCGGGCTGAACGTGGTGAGGTAGACGGCGCCGCTGTGGCCGACCAGCGGCGTGGACAGCGGCGCGTTCACGATGGAGATCAGACGGCTGCTCGCGCCCTTGTCGTCCGGCCGCAGCCGGTGTGCCACCAGGTCGAGCTGCGCGGACAGCGAGGGATCCGTGTACTGGACGCGGTCGGCCTGGGCGAGCACCTGTTCGAATACGGCCTCGTCCCGCTGCTTCCAGGCGACGACGGCCGCCCCGACGGCCAGCACCGCCAGCACGACCAGGGTCGCCACCGCGCCCCGGCTGATCCAGATGATGCGCCGGCGCAGCCGGACCGAGGCGGCCAGGAACTCCACCGCGCTCCGGGTCAGAAACGTGTCCCCGGCGGATTTGGCCCACCCGTGGGCCTGTTCCAGCCGGGAGCCCCGGTAGAGGAGCGAGGTGTCGCGGTCCGACTCCTCCCAGGCCCGGCCGTCCTCCTCCAGGCGCTGGCGCAGCAGGTTGCCCTGCCGGTCGTCGTCGATCCAGTCGCGCAGCCGAGGCCAGGCGTGCAGCAGCGCCTCGTGGGTGATCTCCACGGTCTCCGCGTCGAGCGTCACGAGCCGGGCGCGGACCAGCGCCTCCAGGGACTCCTCGGTCTTGCCGGGGTCGGTCGACTCCTCGGCCAGCTGGCGCCGGGTGCCCCGCCTGCGCGTGGCCTGGGTGTCCTCGCCCAGCCGGACCAGCCGGAGCAGGAGCAGCCGGGCCGCCGTGCGCGCCGCCGGGTCGAGACCGGACCAGGCCCGCTCGGCCGTCGCCGCGACCGCGCCCTGGATGCCGCCGGCCGCGCGGTACCCGGCGAGCGTCAGCCGACCCGCCTTCCTTCGTTGCCAGGTGGCGAGCAGGGCGTGCGAGAGGAGCGGCAGCACTCCCGAGTCGTGCGCCCCGCGCGGGCCGTCGGCGCTCACCTCCCGGACGATCAGCTCCGCCAGGCCCGGCTCCAGTTCCAGGCCGACGGCCTTGGCCGGGCCCGTCACCGCCTCGCGCAGCTCCGCCGTGGTCAGGGGTCCGAGCACCATGTGCCGGTGCTGGAGCGCGTCGGCCAGCTCGGGATACCTCAGGCACTGCTCGTAGAAGTCGGCCCGTATGCCCAGCACCACGACCGCCGGGGCCGGGTCGCCGTCGCCGGCCGGCGAACAGGCGGCGTGCAGGACCTCGACGAAGGCACGCCGCTCCGCCTCGTCGGGGCAGAGGGTGAACGTCTCCTCGAACTGGTCCACGATGACGACCGGCCGTGCGCCGGACGGCGCCGCGCGCCGTGCCCAGGCGGCGACGGCGGCGCGGACGTCAGGGCCCCTGGGGGCGCGTGGGCCCACGGTGGCGGGGACGACGGGGTCCTCCGCCCTGGGGACGCGTGGGCCTACGGCGGTGGGGGCGACGGAGTCCTCCGCGGCGGGTGCGTCGGCGGCGGCCCCGGCCGGGACGACCGGCCCCAGCTCCGGGATGCACCGGGTCAGCTCCGCCAGGGGATGACCGCCGGGTACGAGCTGTACGACCTCCGTCGCCCGGCGGCCCCGGCCCGCGCCGTCACCGCCGGTACCGCCGTCGTCGCCGTCACCACGGGCGCCGCCGTCAAGGTCCTCGTCCAGCGCCCCGTCCCGCAGGGCGGGCACCAGCCCGGCGTTCAGCAGCGAGGACTTCCCCGCGCCCGAGGCGCCCACCAGCATGACCAGGCCGCCCGTCCCCGCCACGGCCCGGAGCTGGGCGACGAGCGCGTCCGTGCTCCGCTCCCGGCCGAAGAACCACCGGGCGTCCTCCCTGCGGTACGAGGCCAGCCCCCGGTACGGGCACACCCCGCCGGGCGGCGCGGGCGGCGTCTCGGCGTCCGGCCGCCCCTGCTCCGCGGAGTCCGGGCCGCGCTCGGCGACCGGGCCGGCCACCGCCGCCTCCCACAGCCGCTGCCACTGGCCGAGGTCGTACAGGCCCGGCGACACCGGCGTGGGCCGCGCGCGCCGCGCCTCGGGGATCAGCACGTGCAGCACCGCCGCGAGGGCGGTGAACTGGGCGGGTACGTTGCGTGCCCGGCGCCAGTCGCTGATGCGCTGCGCGGACACCCGGACGGGACGCCCGCGTTCGTCGACCCGCTGGAGCCGGGCGACCGCTTCGGACACACGTTTGAGCGGCGGGTTCCCGGCTTCCTTGTACAGCAGTGCGAGGCGCTCCGCGAAGGCCGTGCGTGCCCCGGAGTCGGAACCCAAGGTCTCCACTCCTCAACTCCCCGCGCCTGGACGTCCGGACCGGAAAACTCACTCTATATGCCTGACCTGCGGTAATACGGCCCACCCGGAACCGGAGACTCCTCGTCGGCGGCCGAAACTGGCAGGATCCGGACGCAGCAGCGCACTCATCCGGTCAACTTCCTGCGGAGTCAGACGAAGTGCCCCCACCGTTCGGTACCGGTCCCCACGAGGGGAGGGACCGGTACCGGACGACGTGGTGATCCTCCCCGCCGGACCGCGCTCTCCAACCCTGGATAACTGACGACCCGTCAGCTATGGTCTGCCTGCCGTTGCCAAGGCCGGCCTGCGTACCGCTTCCGGAGCGACGTACAAGCGACGTACAGGGGTGAGCACAGTGGAGACACGTCCCGAGAGCCCGCGACCGCAGGGCGCCCCGCGCTGGGTGGCGATGCACTACCGGCCGGCCGAGCGGACATGGCGGGCAGCCGCGGAGTCGCCCCACCGCTCACCCGTACTGCACGCCCTCGGCGAGATGACCCAGACCCTGCGCGCGCGTGGGGACGAGGTGACCTTCGCCCTGTGGGGTCCGAAGGACGGCGACTGGCACCGGTTCGACACACCCTTGGAGCCGGCGGCTCCGTCCCGGCCGGAACCGGAGGCCTCCGCCGCCGAACCGAGCGGCCTGGCGGAACGCATGACCGGCCGCCGCCACCAGGTCCTCATGTCCGGGCTGGGCAAGGCGGGCCTCTACGACCTTTCCGCCGAGGACGACGCGACCGTCCAGGCCCTCGCCGAGCGGCTCGACGAGGCCGCCGTACGCCGGGTCGCCCACTGGCTCGCGGCGGCCGGCGCGCGGTAGGGCGGGCCGGTTCAGCGGGCCTTGCGCCGGGCAGGCAACACCTCGGGTCCCACCGGCTTCCGGTATCGGCCGGTGGGTGGACGAGGGGGATGAAAGAGATGAAGGGGCAAAAACTCTCTGTCGACCGCGAGCTCTGCTACGGCTCCGCCGAGTGCGTCCACAGGGCACCGCGGGTCTTCGAGTTCGTCGACGGATTCGGTGTCGTCCGCCCGGGCCACGAAGAAGCGGGCGACGCCCCGGAGATCCTGGAGGCGGCGGAGAAGTGCCCCAGCCAGGCCATCAGCATCACCGTCACCGACGCGCCCTCCTCACCGGACGGTCCGTAGCGAGTGCCCATGCCGGTACCGAGCCTGCTCGCGGTCTTCGCCCACCCCGACGACGAGTCCCTGGTGGCGGGCGGCACCCTCGCCCGGCACGCGGCGGCGGGCGCGCGCACGGGGGTCGTCACGGCCACCTGGGCGGCGGACACCCCGCGCGCGGCGGAACTGGCCGACGCCCTCCACATCCTCGGCGCCGGCCGGCCACGCATGCTGGGCTACGCCGACTCCCGCGTCCCACGGTCGGCCCCGGGCAGCCCGCGCCTGTGCGACGCCCCGCTCGACGAGGCGGTGGGCGCCTTGGTCGCACAAGTCCGGGACTTCCGCCCGGACGTCGTCGTCACCCACGACGCCTACGGCGGCCTGACCGGCCACGAGGACCACGTACACACCCACCGTGTGACGCTGCTGGCGGTCCACGCCGCCGGCCTCGAACGCCTCTACCCGGAGGCCGGTGAGCCCTGGCAGCCGAGCGCCCTGTACCTGTCCACGCACCCGCACTCCGCCGTCCGGGCGTGGGGCGGCCGCCTGGCCGCCACGGGCAAGACGATGCGCACGGTCCCGGACGACCGGGTCACGGCGACCGTCGACGTCACCCCCTGGCTGGACCGGAAGATCGCCGCCGTGCTGGCGCACCGCACGGAGGTGGAACGGGGAGCCGCCCCGGGCCTGATCGCCGCGCTGCCGGAACCTGAGCGGGAGCAGTTGCTCGGTACGGAGTGGTACATCCGCCACGACCCTGTCGTCCGGGCGCCGGCGGGGACGGAGCTCCAGCCATAGGCCGGTGACCGGCTCAGGTCGGTGCGCCGCTCAGTCCCCCGCTCAGCGCACCGCTCATTGCCCCGCTCAGTGCCCCACCGGAAAAGGCCACCGAAAACCGGCCAGCGCCCGGGCCCTGGCCTCCACCACCGCCATCCGGGCCGCGCGCTCGGCTCGGTCCACATGGGCCGTCTGCCCGGTCACCTGCCCCTCCCACTTCCGGTACAGCAGCCCGACCTCCCCCGAGAACCACCCGCGGCTCACGGCGTTCAGTGCGAGCAGCAGCCCCGTGTCCTCGGACGCGGGCAGCGCCATCCAGCCGCCGAGGGCGAGCAACAGCTCCCGGCGGACGAACAGCGACGCCGGATGGACCGGTGCGAGGAAGCCGTTGGCCTTCCAGTGCTCGAAGACGACCCCGCGCTCGATCGGCCCCTGGTCGGGGTCGCCCGGGAAACCGACCGTCGACCCGTCGGGCATGAGGTCCAGCACGCGCGACGTCGCCCACCCGAGCCCGCTGTCGGCCTCCAGCGCCGCCAGATCCCGCGCGAGCGTGCCCGGCGTCAACTGGTCGTCGGCGTCCAGGACCTTCACGTACGCACCCTCGGCATGCGCCAGCGCGATGGTCCGGGCGACACCGGGGCCCCCGGGGCGGCCCTGCCGGAACGTCACCCGCTCGTCGTCGGGCACGTACGGCCGTACGTCCGCGCTCTCCCCGTCCTCCTGGATCACCCAGTGCCACTCCCAGCCGTCCGGAAGCCACTGCTCGCGCAGGGACTTGTGAGCCTCCGGCAGGAACCGTGCCGACGGGCCGTGCACAGCGGTGACGACGACGATGCGCCCGCTCACGCCCGCACTCACCACCTCTCACTCACCCCACGCACACGGAAGGGGCCGCCGAGCATAGCGCGGCCTGTTGGGACGCCTGTTCTGCGTGCGGGAGGGGCGCGTCAGGAGGAGAATGGGACGGAGGGAGCTGAGGCATCATGACATCCCCCACAGCCCCGGAGTACCAGTCATATCTCGGTACCTCAACCGCAAGACACCCGCTCGAACGCTCAAGGCTCGTAGTGGCCGTAGGCTCCGTGTGGATCGCCTTCGGCCTCATCCTGGTCATCTCGATCTCGACGGGAGGCACCGGCCTTCTGTTCCTCTTCTTGGCGATCCTTTTCGTCGTGGCAGCCGAGTGGCTCTTCCACAGGCTGCGGAAAGCCAGCCTTCTCGGTCGCGCCATCAAGGTGACACCTGACAGCTTTCCGGAGATCCACGCCGAAATCGCCGAACTGCAGCGGAAATTCGACTACCACCGGCCGGTCGACGTCTACGTGGTCGACGAGGTCGACGGGAAGATGACGGTGACCAGCCTGCTCGGGACGCGGGTACTCCTCATCGAGGGAGGATTCGCAGCAGACCTCCAGCAGGACGGCCCCGCGGCCCTGCGCTTCATGCTGGGCAACTTCATCTGCTGGCTCAAGTACCGGCACGGGCGGCTGACCCTCTCCGTGGTCATTCTCGAGCACCTGAAGTGGCTGGCGTACGTCGCCCCCTGGATGCTTCCTTACTGGCGTTGCTCGGAATACACGTGCGACCAGTCCGGCTACCTGTGCGCCGAAGACCTTCATGCGTCCCTCGGCGTGATAGCCCGCCTCGCCGCCGGGAAGGAACTGGGTCCCGGCATTTCCCCCACGGGCGTTCTCGAACAGGCCTACCAGGTGTCGCGGCGCCCCCTTTCGCGCTACGCCGAACTGACCCAGGCGCAACCGCACCTGGTGAACCGCTACGTCAACCTCGTCGCCTTCGCCGGGTCCCTGATGCCTGCCGACTTCGAAAGGTTCCGCGCCGGCCTGGACGAGAAGGGCCGCCGCCTCCTCAGGGACCTCCTGCTGCAAACCCCTCACCACCAGTCGTCCGGCTCGACCCCGCGGTCGACGACCGGCCCCGGGTGAGCGACAAAGGCGGCGCCGGCCTCGGGACTCTCCGGCTCGGCAGGCGCGCGCTATCCACCGGCAGCCAGTGAAGAGACCAGCACCGCCCCGCCCCCCAGGACGACCAACTGCACGACGCCGGGGATACGCCATCCCAGGGCGAGGAGGCCACCGCCTGTCAGTACTGCGCCGCCTCCCAGAAGCCACAATGCCTGCGACGCCGCCCGCGACGCACTCGTCGGACTGACGCCGTCGCTTTCGTAGCTGTCGGCCCATCCCGCCACCCCAACGCCGTACACCGACCAAGCGATGAGCATGAAGTCGATGACGAGTAGCGCCAGGCTGACCCCGATCTGCTGGCCGGTTGACGGCTCATTCGCCCGTCTCATGCCCACTGCCGTCCCGTCTGCAGGCGACGATCCACTGAGTACATGCGGTCAGCATGGTGCGGCAGCGGACACTGCGCATGAGCACAGGTACTCAGATGCGTCGTTCTCGACGAGCTGACCTGCCCCCGCGCGACCTGCGCAAATGCCAGAGTACGGAGCGCTCCTAGGACTGTGGCCCACCGCGCCGTTTCAGTGCCTGTGCCACGCGGGGCAGTTCCTCGTACAGCAGTCGGCCGACCAGCGCCCCGCCGAAGACGACAACGCCCACGCCGACCAGCCAGGACTGGATGACCAGGACGGTTCCGACGGGCCCGTAGGTGACGGTGTTGGATGCGATCAACGGCGAGAAGGCGAGCCTGGAGAAGACCCTCAGGCCGAGCAGCCCGATCACGGTGGCCACGGCGCCGGGCAGCAGGGCACGCCAGCGGACCCTCCCGCCGAGCAGCAGTCGCTGAGACCACCACAGGAACAGGACGGCACTCAGCGACGCGACGGCCCCACCTGCCAGAGGTTGGCGCAGCAGCGTGGTGGTGGCGGAGAGGTAGAGGTATCCGGTGAGGACGCCGAGCCACACCACATGCCGCCACCTGGCCCACCAGCGGGCCGGCGGCAGGCCCCAGACCTTCTCGTAGCCGGTCTGCACCGCCGCCCCGAAGGTCAGGCCGAACACGGCAAGGGCGGCGATGCCGAACGCGGTCGTGGTGCGCAGGGCCTGGCCGGGCGGGGTGAACAACTGCTCGACCTGCCGCCGGGAGGCTCTCGACACACCGAGCCCTTCCCCCAGCCACTGCGCGAACCCCCGCCCGTGCTCGGGATCGGCAGAGGAGACGATGATCAGCAGCGGCACCAGCGTGAGGAACCCCAGCGCCGCGAAGCCCAGCGAACGCGACCACAGCTCGATGGCCTTGCTCCGCCGCCATCCGCGCCCGACTGGAGAGCGGCTGATCACGCGGCGCAGCGGCCCGAACAGAGAGGAACGGTCCGCGGCACCGGAAGGCTTCGTCGGCATGCCCTGTCGAGTACCACGTTCGAAACCCTTGCCGCGCCAGGGCGCGACGCAGAGGTTCCCGGATAGCCTGGAAAACAAGGGGCCACCGAGGTTCAGCAGGCTGTGACTGCCCGCAGGGGGCTCGCACCGGCCCGGATCAACGGCTCGGGAGGCAGGCCATGATCCATTCAGCCGACATCCGCGAGTGGCGCAACCGCAACGTCGTCGACCCGAAGGGCCACAAGATCGGCGTACTCGAAGCGGTCTACGTCGACACCACCACCGACGAACCGGCCATGGCCACCGTCCGCACCGGTCTCCCCACCCGCCACCACCTGGCCTTCGTACCCCTCGACGAGGCGATCGTCGGGCCCGGCTACGTCAAGGTCTCCTACGCCAAGACGCTGGTGAAGAAGGCGCCCTCGGTCGGCATGGACGACATCCTGCCCGCCGAGTCGGAGCAGGCGATCTTCCAGCACTACGACATGCCCTACCAGACGGGCGCAGGCGGCGAGCGGCAACTCGCCCGCCGATGACCGCCCGCGTTCAGCCACCCAAGGGAGGCGTACGCGTCATGAACCTCTTGCTGCTTCTCGTTCTGGTCGCCGTCGTGCTGGGAATCATCGGAGTTGCGGCGGAGGGGCTGGGCTACCTGCTGATCATCGGGATCGTGCTCCTCGTGGCCGCGCTGGCCCTCATCGCCGTCCGCTGGTCCCAGCGCCCCGGTCGCCGCCCCCTCCGATGACAACGGCAGCCTTCCCACCATTCAACCGGACCAAGGCGAGACAGCCCATGCGGAAGGGGTGCCCCTCACCGAGAGACACCCCTTCTGACCTGCACCATCTATGACCTGTGCGGAGGCGGTGGGATTTGAACCCACGGTGACATCGCTGCCACGACGGTTTTCAAGATCTCTCGGCCTCACGGCCAGGATGCTACTCCGCCGCAGGTCAGACGGGTATGGGGACCCCGGCTGAGCCGTCGTCATCGTCGTCGTGCCCGCTACGTGCCCCAGGCGGCAGGATTGTGCCCCTCAGCCACCAGTCACAACGGGAACGATCACCGCCGCGACGGCCGACAGCAGCCCTGCCACAGCGAGGGCGCCATTGAACTTCTCTTTGGCTGTCGGGAACACGGAGCGGCTCGCGTTCCCGACCTTGCTGCGCAAAACGATCATCTTCATCTTCTGCCACCGGTGCTGACGCTTCGAACAGCCCATCAAAACGCCGTAGGCATTGTTGCGACAGTAGGTCTGCCCGTCCCGGTTGAGGGCTCCGCACCAAACAGGCACTTGGAAGGCCGCATAGGCCGAGACGCCAAGTGACAAAGCCACGATCACCGGCAAGGACCATTGCTGGCTCCAAGCGACGATCAGAGCGGCGGCCACCATGTATCCCCAGTACAGATGCACCACTTTCCCCATGAGCACGCAGAGTATCTGCGCATATGCACAGCGCATAGATGCGAATTGGCCACGCCAAACGCCCCTGGCCGTGTTGCCGACCAAGGGCGTCACAAGTGCAGCGCGTCTCAGATCCCTTCGTGCCCTCCGAGCCACGCATCAGCCGCCTCCGCCACCTGGTCGTCACGACCGGCGACCGGCCGGGCGTAGTGCCGGGTGGTGACGCTCGCGTTCGAGTGGCCGAGCCGGTGAGCGGCGGTCATGACGCCGTACCGGTCGGCGACCCAGGCCCCGTGTGAGGCCCGGAGGTCATGCGGGGTCACGTCAGTCAGCCCGGCCGCCGACACGGCAGATGGCGGGGGCGCCGTCCGCGAGTGCCGGCCGGAGTAGTGGCGTGCGCGGGGAGCTCCCATCCCGCCTGCCATCGACCCAGGCAGAGCCGAGCAGACGCGGCCCCTGGCGTCCAGGTCGTTCGTACAGTGGCGCGCTCCACCTGGACGCCAGGGACCACGCCCGCTCCACGGTGTGTGGGTCGACGGCAGACGGGATGGGAGCTGGGGTGAGTGGTGGGCTTCGGCGGAGCCGAACGTCGTAGCGCAGGCGAAAGCCCGAAGCAGGTCAATCGTTGTCGGCCGAGATGTCCGAGCGCATGGCCCCTCTGGTCTCCAGACGCAGTTCCAGGTACCTGCGTGTCAGTTCCTCAAGTTCATCACTATCAAGACGCGCCCCCGCGCTCACGGCATCGCGCATCATTCGCACTGCCCGACTACATTCCTCAGCCGGGCGAACGACGGAGGGGGGCGCGAGAAGCTCCAACTCATGGCGTGACGCGTAGCAGTGGGTGTAGGCCGACCGTGTCAGCCGGTACCGCTCGCCCGCATCGAGGCCGGGCGTGGCAGCAATGTTCCGCAGATCGCTGCCAGCTTGGGCATGAGCCGCGAGAAACCTTGAGTAAAGCTCCCGCCGTGTCCTATCCCACTCAGACACCGCCTCTCGCCGCGCTCTTCGATGCTCCACGAGAAGTGCCGATCCCAGAGCAATCACGCCACCAGCAAGTGTTGCAAGTAGTGATATCCAGGCCACTTCGGAACGGTACAAGCGTCGGACGCGGGGGCCCAGTGGGCGTGCCCCAGCCGTGCCCGATAAAGCGGTAAGCAACGGGGAACCCCGGGCAGTCACAGAGTCCCAGCATGAGAACGGCCCCCGACCAATCATCCAGGTCAGGGGCCGTTCTCACTGCTAACCGCGCGGAGGCGGTGGGATTTGAACCCACGGTGACATCGCTGCCACGACGGTTTTCAAGACCGTTCCCTTCGGCCGCTCGGGCACGCCTCCCCGCGCCGGCCGTGATCGGCGGCGCGGGGACAAGGGTAACGGGTCGGTGCGCGCAGGTGGGGGTCAGTTGTCGCCGATGCGTGAGCCCAGGGTCACCTCGGCCGTGTGCTGCTTGCCGCCGCGCTCGTAGGTGATCGTGACCTTGTCGCCGGGCTGGTGGGTCCAGATCTCGCCGATCAGGGTGGGGCCGGAGTCGATCACCCGGTCGTCCAGCTTGGTGATGACGTCGCCGGGCTTGAGGCCCGCCTTCGCGGCCGGGCCGCCCGGCTCCACCGGTGCCGCGCCGCCCGCGCCCTGGTCGGTGATCTGCGCGCCGTCCGAGCTGTCGTCCAGGGAGACGGACGCGCCGATCTTCGCGTACACCGGCTTGCCGGTCTTGATCAGCTCCTGGGCGACGTACTCGGCCTGGTTGATCGGGATGGCGAAGCCCAGGCCGATCGAGCCGGACTGGCCGGTGCCGAAGCCGCCGTTGCCGGTGGACTGGATCGCGGAGTTGATGCCGATGACGTTGCCCTGCGCGTCCAGCAGCGGCCCGCCCGAGTTGCCCGGGTTGATCGAGGCGTCGGTCTGGAGGGCGCTCATGTACGACGCCTGGCTGCCGCTGCCGTCGCTGGAGGCGACCGGGCGGTTCTTGGCGCTGATGATGCCCGTCGTCACCGTGTCGGACAGGCCGAAGGGGGCGCCGATCGCGATGGTCGCGTCACCGACCGCCACCTTGTCCGAGTCGCCGAGCGTGAGCGGCTTCAGGTCCGACGGGGCGTCCTTGAGCTTGATGACCGCCACGTCGTAGCCCTGCGCGTGCCCGACCACCTCGGCGTCGTACTTCTTGCCGCTCGGGAACGTCGCGGTGAGCTTGCCGCCGTCCACCGCGCCGGCCACGACGTGGTTGTTGGTGACGATGTGGCCCTGCTTGTCGAAGACGAAGCCCGTGCCGGTGCCGCCCTCGCCGTTGGTGCTCTCGGCCTCGATCGTGACCGTGCTCGGCAGCGCCTTGGCGGCCACGCCCGCGACCGTGCCCGGGTCGCGCTTGACGTCACCGCCGCTGCTGGAGGCGGACACCGTCGTCGAGCCGCTGTTGTCGTCGTTGTTCTTCGCCAGCGTGTAGCCGAGACCGCCGCCCAGGCCGCCTGCGACCAGCGCGGCCACCAGGAGCGCGGCGGCCAGACCACCGCGGCCACGGCCGGACTTCGGCGCCGGCTGCTGGTACGAGGAACCCCAGCCGCCGCCGGAACCGGAACCGCCGTCGCCGTACGGGGAGGTGGGCGGCGGGGGCGGGGGCCAGGAGGGGTCGGGGGCGGAGGAGGAGACGCCGTGATGTGCGGCGCCACCAGGAGCGCCCTGACCGTGTGCGGACTGTCCCTGGGAGTCCTGTCCGTACGGTCCCGGCCCCTGAGATGTCTGCCCCTCGGGCGCCGGAGCAGCGGGAGCGTCCACCGGCACGGGGGGTGCGGACGGGGCGGGGGGTACCGCGGTGCCCTCGTTCTCGGTGCTCACAGCTTCTCTCCTCGATCCACGGCTGTTTCCTGGGTCGCACTCGGTCACGCTTTTTCACGCTGGCGACGGTCCGGCGCGATACAGCTGTGCTTGTCCCTTTGTATGCCGTCAGCTTTTCCCACTGGCCGTCAGAGCACCATAAGCGGTGGCTGTGGGTCCGGGGCCATTCTTTATATAGGTCATTACTGACGAAAAGGATGCAATTCCAGTGCCTCCGTCCGGACCTGTGAATCCGCCGGGTCCGTCCGACCAGACGCGTACCCGCGCGCGGTGGCACCATGACGCGGTGACCCACGCACGGCAGCATGTGATTCAAGTCGTCGCCCACCGCGGAGCCTCCGAGGACGCCCCGGAACACACCCTGGCCGCGTACACCAAGGCGATCGAGGACGGCGCGGACGCCCTCGAATGCGATGTGCGCCTCACCGCCGACGGCCACCTGGTGTGCGTACACGACCGCCGGATCAACCGTACGTCCAACGGCCGCGGCGCGGTCTCCGCCCTGGAGCTCGCCGACCTCGCCGCCCTGGACTTCGGCTCCTGGAAGACGGGCGAGGCCTACAAGGGGCGCGACGAGGACCCCGACTGGGAGCACCGCCCGGAGGACCGTGAGGCGACGTCCGTCCTCACCCTGGAGCGGCTGCTCGGACTCGTCGCCGACGCCGGACGCCGGGTGGAACTGGCCATCGAGACCAAACACCCCACGCGCTGGGCGGGGCAGGTCGAGGAGCGGCTGCTGGTCCTGCTGAAGCGGTTCGGCCTCGACGCCCCGGCCACCGCCGACGAGTCCCAGGTGCGGGTCATGAGCTTCTCGGCCCGCTCGCTGCACCGCGTGCGTGCCGTCTCGCCGACCCTGCCGACGGTCTACCTGACGCAGTTCGTCTCGCCCCGGCTGCGCGACGGACGGCTGCCCCTGGGCGTGCCGATCGCAGGCCCTTCCCTCCGCCTCGTGCGCAACCATCCCGTCTACGTGGAGCGCCTGAAGCGGGCCGGCCACCAGGTGCACGTGTGGACCGTGAACGAGCCCGAGGACGTGGACCTCTGCGTCGGCCTGGGTGTCGACGCCATCATCACCAACCGCCCGCGCGCAGTGCTGGACCAACTCGGCCGCTGAGGTCCCGGGACGACCACATCTGTCCCATCAGACCCACGCACACCCCTTGACCTCACCGCTTGACGGACGGGATCCTCGCCTCTCGGCCACACCGATGAAATCAAGCCACACGATTACAGGGAGTGCTCCGGCGCGTTCGATCCGTATTCGATCGTGGTGAATGCGTCACCGGACGTGGATTGGCCGGTTTCCGGTACAGGCCAATGGGGCATCCACACCGTGGCGTGGGGCGAAGGAGGTCTCGGGGGTGGCGTTGGTGGTGGCACAGGAGGTGCCCACGTCGTCGAGCATGGCCGTACCCCATGGCCCTGCGGGCGTGGGGGAAGCGAGACACCGTATGCGTGCGCAGTTGCGCAGAGGTGGCGTAGCGGAATCGGTCATCGACGACGCCGTACTGATCCTTTCCGAACTCTTGAGCAACGCGTGCAAACACGGCAGACCCCTGGGCGACGCACTCTCCGGCGACGGTGACGTCCGCGCCGCCTGGCGCGTGGACCCCTCCGGCCGGCTCATCGTCGAGGTCACGGACGGCGGCGGCCCGACCCGCCCCGCCCCCGCGACCCCGTCGGTCACGGCGCACGGCGGCCGCGGGCTGAACATCATCACCGCGCTGGCCGACGACTGGGGCGTCCGGGACGACATCCGCGGCGAGGTCACCGTCTGGGTCGTCGTCCACGCCGACGTGTACGACCCGGACGCCGGCCACCGCCGCGACGACTTCGCGACGCGTGTCACGGCTCCGGCGGTGTCCCAGATACCCGGGCTGGACTTCGCGGACGCCTTCGACGACATGGACTGAACCCGGGACTGACCCGGCGCCGGCCCGTCCCCGGTCTCCACGACCGGCGTCGTCCGGCCCGTCCCCGGTCTCCACGACCCGCGGTCGTCCACACGACCCACGTCGTCCACACGACTCACGTCGTCCACACGACCCGCGTTGTCCACAGGATCCCGTCCCCCGAGGTGTGAACGGCTAGGCTCGCGACCGTACGAGACGAGCCGTAACCGGGAGACCCATCGATGGCCAAGAAGCGACCCCAGACGAAGGCCAAGCGCCCGCAGATCACGGACGGAGAGATCCCGGTCGTCGGCGCTCGTGAGCCCTGCCCCTGCGGCAGCGGCCGCCGCTACAAGGCCTGTCACGGCCGGGCCGCGGCCCACGCCGCGACCGAGCTGGTGCACCGCCCCTTCGAGGGCCTGCCCGGCGAGTGCGACTGGGTCGCCCTGCGCGAGCTGGTCCCGGCGGCCACGGCCGGGCTGACGCTGAAGGGCGGCCTCCCCGAGGGCGTCCCGGCGGTCACGCTGGCCACGGTGCTGCCCATGGCCTGGCCCGCCCTGCGCCGCGACGACGGCTCGGTCCTGCTCGGCCTTCAGAACGACACCTCGTCGGGAGACATCAGCCGCGACCTCGCCGACATCCTCCAGCGCGCCCTGGAAGCCGAGCCCGGCACCCCGGTGCAGGGCCGCCGCGCCCCGGCCGACGGACCGCGGCTCCAGGATCTGCTCGACCCGGAGGGCGCCTTCGAGCCAGAAGTGCACAGCGGCTTCGAGTTCTGGGTGCCGGACCCGGAGAACGCCACACCGGAGGTGTCCGCCTCCCTGGAGCGGGCCAACGCCGCGGCCATCCCGACCGTCAAGCTCCAGGGCGTGGACGCCGCGTACTGGTGCGAAACGCCGGAGAAGAACCATTTGCGGTGGGTCATGCCGCACGCCGAGGAGCAGCTTCTGGACGCTCTCGCGCGGCTGCACGCCGCGGGTCGGTCGAGTCTGGGCGAGGGCACCCGCCTGGTGGGCTCCTTCCGCGCTCACGGGCTCACGGTGCCGGTCTGGGACCTGCCGAGCGGGGTCACGGCCGAGGACGTGGAGAAGCCGGCGGCGGAGTTCGCCGAGCGCCTCGCCGCCGCCCTGGCCACGGACGCGCCGCTCACCCCGGACGAGCGCCGCGCGCGTGGCGGTCTCACCAACCGGCAGGTCACACTCAGCTGACGGGTCGTCACCGGACCCGGCCCGGCCGCTCGGACGGCCGGCCGGACCGGGCCCTCCGGACAGGTGACGTCCTTCACAACTCCCGTCCGGGACAAGCCGATCGGTGACTGGAAAGGACGAGATCGAATTTGCGAACAGCCGATCTCTTGTTACCGTTCCTGTAGCCCGGTTGCTGGTGCATCCCCCGTCGCCAGCAACCGGGTCTTTCCATGTGTGCGGCCGTTCACCGAACGCAGCAGATTCTCAACTGCCCATCCAGGCAGGCGAGTTGCTCCCCGAGCGCAGCAGCAGCGGCCCCTGGCCGGCCCGCCTGGCGAACTCCGCGACAGCCGTGTACGCCGCCAGATCCCCGCGTGCGGGCTCCCGAGGCGTCTCACACGTCCCCGGCTCGTCCTCGGCACCCACCGCGCAGGTGATCCGCACGGTCCGGGCACCCGGCCCCATCAGACTCAGTACGGCGTCCAGCGCCTCGCCGGTCGCATTGCGGTAGTAGGTCCGCGCCCAGGTGTCCGCGGCCTGTGTCACGACACAGGTCTGCGCCTCGACGCCCTCGGGAGAGGAGAGTTCGGGACCGCAGCGCACGGCGGTCGACAGGCCCGGGTCGAGAGCGGGGAGGCCGGCCGCGGCGGAAGGCGCCTTGCCGTCCGCGGACGGCCGGGAGGTGCGTACGCCGTGCTGTCCGGAACCGGACACGGAACCGCCGCGTGCGGCGGCACCCTTCGCCGGGCCTCCATGTGTCGTATTCCCTGACTCCGTGGAACCCGGGAACCCCGGAGACCCCGCGGACGCCACCGCCAGCGGCAGTGCGACCGCGCACGCCGCCACCACGCCCGCGAGGGCGAGCAGTCGGATCTTTCGGGGGTCCCGGGAGCGGGTCCGGGAATGACGCGGCATGGCCCCGGAACATAACGCCCCGGGGCGGAACCCGGGCTCGGCGCGCCCGACAGCCCTAGAACTCGGGCGCGCTCACACCCGTACGAGTGAGGGCCTCGACCACGGCGTCCACCACGGCCTCCACATCGGGCACCCACGGCGAGGCCGAGCCGGGCAGCGGTGCCCGCTCCCAGCGGATCTCGCCCTGGCCCGTCTCGGACGGGGGCAGTGCCAGGTAGCCGCCCTCGCCGTGGAAGCGGAGGGAGCCGGGCACGAAGTCCTTGGCGTAGAGCAGTTCGCCGAGCTGCTCCATGGAGTACGGCTTCACGAGGATCGCCCACCGGCTGGGGGAGGCGACGACCGGGCCGAGCCGCAGCCCCGAGCGGTCGAGCGCCTCGAGGGCGCGGGCGGCCGGCAGGGCCGGCAGGGAGACCGCGCAGGGGGCCTTGCCGCCGGTGGCCAGGACGATCGGCGCCGTCGGCCGGTTGCTCCACCACCAGCGGACCATGCGCCCGTCGGTGGTGGCCGCGAGGAGGCCGGGGTCGAAGGGGTGCGCGCCGGGGACCGTGCACTCGGGGTCAGGGCAACCGCAGCGGCTGCGCCCCTCGGGGTCCGCCGCCACGCCCGGGAGAACGGGCCACTGCCATTCCGTCGCGTAGGTCAGGGCCGCGCCGATCAGCTCAGGCCTCCCGTCGCTGCGCTGGGACAGGAGCCTGCGTCGCCTTCCGAGGATCTCGCGCATGAGCGCTCGTTCCTTTCCGTTGCACGCCGGCAACACCGTGGTCCACATCACATCATGTGTCGATCACTTCACTGTGCGTACCTGTTGGCGCATCACACCCCTGCCGTGCGCAAGGGGAACCCCTATGGGTCGAGCAATGGCTGCCTCCGCGGCCGTCCCGCCCATACTGCGTCTAGCAAAAGCACGGGCGTGGCGTAGGGGTGGCGAAGTATGGCGTTTGCCGTCGCGCGTATTTCTCTCCGCCTCCGCCACGGGAGGATGGGGCACGGTCGTCGGTGGATAGGACGCCCGGGTCCGTCACCAGGTTCCGGGTAGTTCCCAACCACCCCTGGCCTTCACCGAGTACGTACCCATCGCGACCGTTGTGACGCTCTGTGGAGCAAGGCCAGTCGACCGCAATAAGCCGTCCCATGCGGCAGTTTTAAGCCAACTTTGCTTTTCCGCAAGAGGAAGGAGAGTTCTTCCCTCCGGCCTCAGGGACACCAGGAATCCCAGCAGGACAATGCTGGACATCTCCTTACGAGTGCGTGTACATGTGGAGACACTGCTAGCGGCGCAGAATGACATGGGGGTTTGCGATGCTTTTGAGCAGTACGCGCTGGTCGGAAAGCCGGACGCCATGAACGCCCCGCACCCTCCGAAAGTGGCTGGAATCGATTCAACGGTTCCGGCACCCGCACACACTGTCGCGCCCGTCGCGGCGGGTACCTCCCCGGCCGCCCCGCCAAACCCTCCGGCCCCACCGGGCGCGGTACTCCAGGACCGTCTCGCCGGCTGGGTCTCCGACCTCACCACCCTGCACGAGCTGACCGAGCGTCTGACCCGCACGTCCGCGCTCGACGAGGCACTCCAGGAACTGCTGCGGGCCGGCGCCGCCCTGGTGGGCGCCCGCCGCGGCCTCGTCGTCCTGGAACCCGGCGACGGACTCGGCCCGGACACCACCATCGGCCTGGGCCTGGCCCGCGCCGACCTCGGCCACATCGAGACCGTGCCCCGCAGTGCCCTGTCCTACGGCCGGATCCTCGACGGACTGCCCGGCGGCGAGGACGGCGTCGCCGAGCCCGACCTGTTCGCCGAGGAGGGGCTCGACCCCCGCCACCGCGAGGTCGCGGCCCGCCTCGGCTACGCCGCCAGCTACGCCGTCCCCCTGACCCCCGAGTCCACCGGGTCCACCGATTCCGCCGGCCGCCTCGGCGCCGTCGTATGGCTCTACGACGAACCCGCCGAGCCGAACGAACGGCAGCGCCACCTCGTCGGCCTGTACGTCCGCTACGCCGCCGAACACCTCGCCCGGCTGCTCGAACTGGAGCGCACGCGCACGGCCATGGCGACCATGTCGGACGAGCTGCTGCCCGCGCGGCTGCCGCGGGTGGCCGGAGTCCAGCTCGCCGCGCGGCACCGCACCGGCCCGCGCGGCGGCGGCGACTGGTACGACGCGCTGCCGCTGCCCGACGCCGCCCTCGGCCTCGCCGTCGGGTCCGTCACCGGGGCGGGGCCCAGCGCGGTCGCCGCGATGGGGCGGCTGCGGGCGTCCCTGCGCGCGTACGCCGTGATGGAGGGGGAGGACCCGGTCGCCGTCCTGTCCGACCTGGAGCTGCTGCTGCGGCTGACCGAGCCGGCCCGCTCGGCCACCGCCCTGTTCGGCTACTGCGAACCGGCCGCCCGCAAGATCACGCTCGCCGGGGCCGGGCACAGCCCGCCGCTGCTGATCGGACAGCACCGCACCGAGTTCGTGGAGACGTCGGTCTCCGCCCCGCTGGGCATGCTCGCCTGCTGGGAGGCGCCGAGCGTGGAGATCCTCGCCGAGCCCGGAGAGACGGTTCTGCTGTACACCGACGGGCTGCTGCACCGCACCGGCGAGACCACCGACCGTGCCTTCGCCCGGCTGCACGCGGCGGCGGCCGGAGCGCCCCGGGCACTGCGGCGCGACCCCGGCGCCCTCGCCGACCACGTCCTGCGGAGCGTGCTGCCGGACGGGCTGGACGCGGCGGACGGGGCGGAGGACGTCGTCCTGCTGGCGGTGCGGTTCGAGTAACGCTCCTCGTCATAGCCCTGAGGCCGCGTCCGCGCCGCCGTACAGTGGAGGGCGGTCCAGCGCCGTATCGAGGAGGATGACCGCCGTGGCAGAAGAGCCTTCGGACACCCCGGAGACTGCCGAAGAAGAGCCGATCAAGCAGCGGAAGAACGGACTGTACCCCGGCGTGTCCGACGAGCTTGCCGAGAACATGAAGAGCGGCTGGGCCGACACCGAGCTGCGTGATCTCCAGCCCATCGCCCAGGCCGCCGAGACCGCCGCCCGCCGGGCCGCGCTGTCCGCGCGCTTCCCGGGCGAGCGGCTGGTGATCCCCGCGGGCAACCTGAAGACCCGCTCGAACGACACCGAGTACGCCTTCCGCGCCTCCGTCGAGTACGCCTACCTCACCGGCAACCAGACCGAGGACGGCGTCCTGGTCCTGGAGCCCAAGGGCGAGGGCCACGAGGCGACGATCTACCTCCTGCCGCGTTCGAACCGGGAGAACGGCGAGTTCTGGCTGGACGGCCAGGGCGAGCTGTGGGTCGGCCGCCGGCACTCCCTCACCGAGGCGGAGAAGCTGTACGGCATCCCCGCCTCCGACGTGCGCGAGCTGGCCGGGGCGCTGCGCGAGGCCACCGGCCCGGTGCGGGTCGTGCGCGGGTACGACGCCGGCATCGAGGCCGCGCTGACCGACAAGGTCACCGCCGAGCGCGACGAGGAGCTGCGGGTCTTCCTCTCCGAGGCGCGGCTGGTCAAGGACGAGTTCGAGATCGGCGAGCTGCAGAAGGCCGTCGACTCGACCGTGCGCGGCTTCGAGGACGTCGTGAAGATCCTCGACAAGGCCGAGGCGACCTCCGAGCGGTACATCGAGGGCACGTTCTTCCTCCGCGCGCGAGTGGAGGGCAACGACGTCGGCTACGGCACGATCGCCGCGGCCGGGCCGCACGCCTGCACGCTGCACTGGGTGCGCAACGACGGGCCCGTGCGGTCGGGCGATCTGCTGCTGCTCGACGCGGGTGTGGAGACGCACACGTACTACACCGCCGACGTCACGCGGACGCTGCCGGTCAACGGCCGGTTCAGCGAGCTCCAGCGGAAGATCTACGACGCCGTGTACGAGGCGCAGGAGGCCGGGATCGCGGCCGTGCGGCCCGGGGCGAAGTACCGGGACTTCCACGACGCCGCGCAGCGGGTGCTGGCCGAGAAGCTGGTCGAGTGGGGGCTGGTCGAAGGGCCGGTGGAGCGGGTGCTGGAGCTGGGGCTTCAGCGGCGGTGGACGCTGCACGGGACCGGGCACATGCTCGGGATGGACGTGCACGACTGCGCCGCCGCGCGGACCGAGACGTATGTCGACGGTGTGCTGGAGCCGGGGATGTGCCTGACCGTCGAGCCGGGCCTGTACTTCCAGGCCGATGACCTGACGGTGCCGGAGGAATACCGGGGTATCGGTGTGCGGATCGAGGACGACATCCTCGTGACGGAGGACGGCAACCGGAATCTGAGTGCCGCGTTGCCGCGGCGTGCCGACGAGGTCGAGGCGTGGATGGCCTCCGTCAAGGGCTGAGTGGTGTCTCCGGGGGCGTGGGGGCTGGTCGCGCCCTGCGGCGGAGCCGCATATCGACGCTGTCCCGCGCCCCTGAGGCGTCCAGGAAGAGCGTCCCCGCAAGCAGAGGGGCGCTGCCTCGGGGGCTCCAGGCACGGCTGACGAGGTAGGTGTCCAGCGCTCGCAGAGCCAGGGCCCCCGGCCTCGTCGCCGTGCCGCCCGCCTCCAGCACACCGCGCGCCCTCGCCTGGACCTCGCGCAGGCCCATCGGGCCCGCCGTGTACAGCAGCTCCGTGTCCTGGAGCGTCGACATCACCGTGAGCAGGGCGTCGAGGCGGACCTGGGGCTCTGCGGCGCCCTGAGCCCGGGATGTCGTGAGGGTGTCCAGGGCGCGGCGGACGTGGGGAAAACCGGCCCTGGCCTCGCCGCGGGCGCCGGCCGCGCCGTAGCGGGCGGACACCGTGGAGCCGCGTGACGGGCGGCGCGGGGCGCGGCGGTCGGGGTGGGCGGCGAGGTGTTTGGCCAGGGTCGTCGTCTCGGCCGGGTCGGCGCCCGGGTTCAGCGCCGTCGCCGCGACCAGCAGGCCGAGCGTCCACAGCGCGCCCCGGTGGCCGCCGCCCGCGCGGCCCACCGTGTGTTCGGTGGAGCGGCCGATCGCGCCCAGTTCCGCACGGAGCCGGGCGCTGGGTTCGCCCGTGCGGCGGGCCGCGGCGGCCATCGCCGTGAGGCCGGGGAGCAGTGCCCGGGCCGACCAGCGCAGGGCTCGGTGGTCCCGGCGGGTGGCCCGGACCGTCAGGTCGCGCGGGTCGGGCAGGCCCGGCTTGGGGGCCAGGGCCAGCTGGCCGACCAGCGCGTCGACGGCGGTGTGCGCGAGTGCCTCGTCCTCAGGGCTGTTCATGGCCGTACCGGGGTGGTGGAGGTGTTCCGGTGATTTCCCGTCATGGAACGGAGAACCTAGGGACGCCACCCGTCAGGTGTGTGAGGCCGGGCTGAGAGCCGGCTGTGAATCGACCGGCGGCTTCCGGACAGCGGCCAAAAACCCGCAGGTCAACGGTGATTGGCGTGTGAGATCATGGCCGACCTTGCCGGGTCGACTCGGGGAACAGGCGCGATCATCATGAAGAACGTCCAGACGGCGCTGACCATGCAGGACGCCATCCTCACCCTGCAGAAGTACTGGAGCGACAACGGCTGCATGATCACGCAGCCGTTGAACACCGAGGTCGGAGCGGGTACGGCCAACCCGGCCACGGCGCTGCGGGTGCTCGGACCCGAGCCCTGGAGCGTCGCCTACGTGGAGCCGAGCGTGCGGCCGGACGACTCGCGCTACGGCGAGAACCCCAACCGGCTCCAGACCCACACCCAGTTCCAGGTCATCCTCAAGCCCGACCCCGGCAACCCGCAGGAGCTGTACCTGGGCAGCCTGAAGGCGCTCGGTGTCGACCTGGGCGCGCACGACGTGCGGTTCGTCGAGGACAACTGGGCCTCGCCCGCACTCGGCGCCTGGGGGCTGGGCTGGGAGGTCTGGCTGGACGGCATGGAGATCACCCAGTTCACCTACTTCCAGCAGGTCGGCGGTGTCGCCCTGGACCCGGTGTCGGTGGAGATCACGTACGGGCTCGAACGCATCCTGATGAACCTTCAGGGCGTGTCCCACTTCAAGGACATCGTCTACGCGCCGGGCATCACGTACGGCGAGGTGTTCGGGCAGAACGAGTACGAGATGAGCCGCTACTACCTCGACGACGCGGACCTCGACACCAACCAGCGGCTGTTCGACGCGTACGCGGCCGAGGCCCGGCGCCTGCTCGACCTGGAACTGCCGGTCCCGGCGTACACGTACGTGCTCAAGTGCAGCCACACCTTCAACGTGCTCGACGCGCGCGGTGCGATCAGCACCACCGAGCGGGCCAAGGCGTTCGCGCTGATGCGCGGCCTGACGCACGAGTCGGCCAAGCTGTGGGAGCGGCGGCGGGCCGCGCTGGAGCATCCGCTCGGGGTGGCGGCCGCACCGGCCCCCGCGCAGCGGCCCGCGCTGCCCAAGGTGCCCGGCGTCGAGACGCTGCTGTTCGAGATCGGCGTGGAGGAACTGCCGTACGCCGATGTCCCCGCCACCACGGAGGCGGTGCGCGAGTCGGTCACCGCCAAGCTGGCCGCGACCCGGCTGGGGCACGGCGCGATCACCGTGATGGCCACGCCGCGCCGGATCGTGATCACCGTCGAGGGCGTGCAGCCGCGGGAGCGGGACACCATGCGGACCGTGCGCGGCCCCAAGGTCGCCGCCGCCTTCAAGGACGGCGCTCCGACGCCTGCCCTGCTGGGCTTCGCCCGCAGTCAGGGGGCCGAGCCGACCGACGTGCGGATCGTCAACGTCAAGGGTGTCGAGTACGTGGCCGTCACCCGGCACGAGGAGGGCCGTCCGGCCGTCGAGGTGCTCAGCGATCTGCTGGCCGAGGTCGTGTCCGGGCTGCGGGCCGGCCGCAACATGAGGTGGAGCGACCCGGGGCTGTCTTTCTCGCGGCCCGTGCGCTGGCTGCTCGCGCTGCTGGGCCGTACTCCCCTGCCCGTGGTGGTCTCCTCGCTCTCCGCGAGCGACACGACGCGGGTGCAGCGCCAGGCCCCTTATCCGGAGGTCCGCGTGACCTCGGCCGAGGGCTACCCGCACTTCCTGCACATGCACGGCATCCTGCTCGACCGGGACGCCCGGCGCGGTGCGGTGGTCCGCGGTGCCCTGGAGGCGGCGGCGGAGGTGGGCGGACGGATCGACGTGGAGGGACAGGCCGATCTGATCGACGAGATCACCGACATCCTGGAGTTCCCGTACGCCGTGCGGGGGTCGTTCGACGAGCGCTATCTGGAACTGCCCGCGAGCGTCCTGACCACCGTGATGCGCAAGCACCAGCGCTATCTGCCGGTGCTGGACGGCGAGCGGCTGCTGCCGCACTTCGTCACCTTCGCCAACGCCCTGTGTGACGACGACGTGGTGCGGGCGGGCAACGAGGCGGTGCTGCGGGCCCGTTACGAGGACGCCGCGTTCTTCTGGCGGGCGGATCTGAAGGTGCCGCCGGCGGAGTTCCGGCGCCGGCTGGACAAGCTGACCTTCGAGGACCGGCTCGGTACGGTCGCCGACCGCGCCGACCGCCTCGCCTCTCTCGCCCTCGACCTGGCCGGGCGCGCCGGGCTCCCCGAGGAGGCGGTGGACGTCGTCCGGCGCGCCGGTGCGCTGGCGAAGTTCGATCTGGCGTCACAGATGGTGATCGAGTTCTCCGGACTGGCCGGGGTGATGGCCGAGGAGTACGCGCGCCGGGCCGGCGAGTCCGCCGAGGTCGCCCGGGCCCTGGCCGAGATGGAGCTGCCGCGCTCGGCCGGCGGTGCCCTGCCGGCCGGGGACGCGGGTGCCGTGCTGTCGCTCGCCGACCGGTTCGACCTGGTGACCGGCATGTTCGTGATCGGGGCGGCGCCGACCGGGAGCTCCGATCCGTACGGGGTGCGCCGGGCCGCCATCGGGCTGCTGAACGTGTTGCGGAGTCTGCCTGCCGTGGCCGGGGTGCGGGTGAGCGAAGGGCTGCGCGCGGCGGCCGTGCGGTACGCCGCGCAGGGCGTCGAAGTGCCCGCCGAGCGGGTCGCCGAGGCCGGCGAGCTGATCACCCGGCGCTACGAGCAGCAGCTCACGGACGCCGGGCACGAGCATCGGCTCGTTCAGGCCGTCCTGGTGTGGGCCGACCTGCCCTCCCACGGCGACCGCACCCTGGCCACGCTGGAGCGGCACATCGGCACAGAGAAGTTCGAGGCACTCGCTGCCGCGTTCCAGCGGGTCGTGCGCATCCTTCCCGAGGACGGCGTCGAGGCGGCGGATCCGTCCCTGCTGACCGCGCCCGCCGAGCTGCGTCTCGCCGACAGCGCCGACGCCGTACGCCAGGCCCTGCACGGCCGCGAGGACGACCTCGGCGCACTGATCGAGGTCTCCGCCCCGCTGGTCGAGGCGATCGGCGCCTTCTTCGACGAGGTGCTGGTGATGGACCCCGACCCGGCGGTCCGCGCGGCCCGGCTGGCGCTGCTCACACAGGTGGCGGGGCTGGCGCGTACGACGCTGGACTGGGGTGCGCTGTAGGGGGACAGGCGGGCAGGAGGCGGACGGGCAGGGGGACGGACGTTTCACGTGAAACACCGCCTCCGAGCCGATTAGGCGTCGGCGGAGGTCAGACCGCCATCAGGGGCGCGGCGTCCTCGCGCCACTTGAGGACCTTGTCGAAGCTCACGACAGCCCCGCCCCGGCCGGGCTTGTTGCCGATGTGGACGTGGTCGGCGAGCTGCTCGATGAGGCACAGCCCTCTGCCGTTCTCCGCGTCGGTGTGTGCGGGCCGGATCGGCGGGCGGGACCGGCCGGCGGACGCCGCGGGGAATCCCGGGCCCGCGTCGGCGACCTCGATCCGGCACTTCTCGCCGTCGAGGTACGCCGTGACCCGGTACGCCTCAGAACCGGGGCCGCCGCGTGCCGTGTCCCCACCGTGCTCCACGGCGTTCGCGCAGGCCTCGCTGAGGGCGACGGAGAGGTCGTAGGAGATATCGGGATCGACGCCTGCGGTCTCCATCGTGCCGATCAGAAGGCGCCTGGCGAGCGGCACGCTCGCAGCTTCGCGCCGCAGATGGAGTGACCACCAGATGCTCATGCTCCAGCCTCCTGGCCGCGGCTCGACATACCGTTACGTATTGCCCTGAGTCCCCGCATGTAAGCGTGAAGTTGACGTGACACCGCCCATACGGCGGATGCGCCCTAGCCCTGATCGGTGTATGTGGGGGGACGGCTGGGGCCAGAGAGTGACGTTCCGGTCGTTCGGCATCTTGCGGACCTGCCGCACGAGGCCTGGGTGGCCAGTGCGATGATGAGCCCGCCATGACTGCCCCCCACGCGTGCGCGACGCGCTCCGGACTCACGCTCCGGATCCTGCGGGCCGCGGTGTTCGCCGCGGTCTGTGTCGTGCTGGCCGGGGCAGGTCACGCGCTCGCCTCCTGCGACGGCATTCCGTTGTGGACGCTGGGCGCCGGGTTCCTCGGAGTGCTCGCCGTGGCGGCGCCGTTCGCCGGGCGCGTGCGCTCGCTGCCGGGGATCGCGGCGCTGCTCGCGGCCGGCCAGACGGTGCTGCACACGCTGTTCGGACTCGGTCAGCACGGTACGGCCGCCGCCACATCGTCGGTGCCCGCGGGCACGAGTGACGCCGCACTGGTCCAGCAGGCCGCGCGGTTGGTGTGCGGGACGACGGCGGCGGCGATCAGCCCGGCGCAGGCGCACAAGATCCTCACCGACGCCCGGCTCCAGCCGGCCACGGGTGCGCACACGCATCTGCCGGCGGACGCCGGGACACCGGCCTCCCTGTGGCCGTCCCTGCCGATGCTGCTCGGCCACGTCCTGGCGGCGATCGCCGCCGGCTGGCTGCTGCGCCACGGCGATCTGGCCCTGCTGCGGCTCACCGAACTGTCGGCGCAGGGGGTCACGGAGGGGGCGCTCGTGCGCTCCCTGCGGGCCGCGCTCGCGCTGGTGCGCGCCCTGCGCGCCGGGCTGCCGGGAGCTCCGGAGGCCTGTCCGCGCCCCGTGCACGCCGTGCGGCCCGCGCCGGCGATGCCGCGCACGACCGCACTTCAGCACACGGTGATCCGGCGCGGCCCGCCGGCCGCCACGGCTCGTGCATCCGCACTCGCCCTCGCCGCCTGACGCGACGCGACCACCACTCCGCCTTTTCGTACGATCCGCTTGATCCGTTACATCCAGTTGATTCGCTCGACTCGGATGACTCGGATGATTCGGACGGCTTGGAGGGGGGCCGCCGTCGTGCGGTCCGCGCGCGTGTGCGTCTCCCTTTCACGCCCCGACCCGACTCACAGCGGAGTGCTCCCTTCCATGAAGGCTTCCCGTATCGCAGCGGCCGGTGCCGCCGCCGGTGTCACCGTCCTCGCCCTGTCCGTCCCCGCCTTCGCGCACGTCAGCGTGCAGCCCGAGGGCGCCGCAGCCAAGGGCGGCTACGCGGTCGTCGACTTCAAGGTCCCCAACGAGCGGGACAACGCCTCGACCACCAAGCTCGAGGTCACCTTCCCCACCGACCACCCGCTGGCCTCGGTGATGCCGGAGCCGATGCCCGGCTGGAAGATCGACGTCACCAAGTCCAAGCTGGACAAGCCGCTGGAGCTGCACGGCGAGAAGATCTCCGAGGCCGTCACCAAGGTCACCTGGACCGCCGACGGCAAGGGCATCGAGCCCGGCTACTTCGAGAAGTTCCCGCTCTCGATCGGCCAACTGCCCGAGGACACCGACCAGCTGGTCTTCAAGGCCCTCCAGACGTACTCCAACAAGGAGGTCGTCCGCTGGATCGAGGTGCCGCAGGAAGGCCAGGAGGAGCCCGACAACCCGGCCCCGGTGCTGGAGCTGTCCGCCGCCTCCGAGGACGGGCACCACGCGTCCTCGGGCGACGAGGCCTCCGACGCCAAGTCGGCCGAGAAGGCCTCCGCCGACACCTCCGCCGACTCCACCTCCTCCAGCGGCACCGACACCACCGCCCGCGTCCTGGGCATCGTCGGCATCGTGGTCGGCGCGGCGGGCGTCGCCTACGGCGTGCTGGCCGGGCGTCGGCGCACCAACGCCTGACGCCGTTTCCGTTGCACGGCGCGCGCCGGGTTCCCGCCACGGGCGGGGCACCCCGGTGCGCGCCGGGTCACCGACATCTGGGACATTTTTCTATGCGCACCAAGACCTTCGCCGCGGCCGCTCTGCTCGCTGCGGCCTCCCTGACCCTGACCGCCTGCGGCAGCGGCAACGACAGCGACAAGCCCGTCGCCGTCGTGTCGGAGCAGGCCGGCAGCGACAAGGCCGCCACCGTCCTCGACAAGCCGTTCGAGAAGCCGGACCTGGTCCTCACCGACACGCAGGGCAAGAAGTACGACCTCCGCAAGGAGACCGAGGGCAAGCCCACGCTGATCTACTTCGGTTACACCCACTGCCCCGACGTGTGCCCGTCGACGATGAGCAACATCGCCGTGGCCAAGAAGCAGTTGCCCAAGGCCGAGCAGGACGAGCTGCGCGTCGTGTTCGTCACCACCGACCCGGACCGCGACAAGCCGGCCGAGCTCGGCAAGTGGCTCAAGGGCATCGACCCGCAGTTCATCGGCCTCACCGGCGACTTCGCGACCATCCAGGCCGGCGCCCGCACCCTCGGCATCTCCATCGATCCGCCGCACAAGGACAAGAACGGCAAGATCGTCTCCGAGCACGGCACCCAGGTCATCGCCTTCTCACCGAAGACCGACGGCGGCTATGTGCTCTACGGCGAGGACGCCACCGTCGACGACTACACCAAGGACCTCCCCGAGATCGCCAAGGGGGAGAACCCGTGAGGCGGCGACTCGGCCCGGCGGCCCTCGTCATAGCCGGGGCACTGACCCTGGCGGGCTGCGGCGGCTCGGACTCGGAATCCGGGGACTCCGGTTCCGGGAGCGGCAAGGCGGAACTCTCCGTGGGCTCCGCGTACATGCCGCAGCCCGTCTCCGACGAGATGGCGGCCGGCTTCTTCACCGTCACCAACAAGGGCGGTGCCGCCGACGAGCTGACCTCGGTCACCAGCGACGTCGCCGGGCAGGTCACCGTGCACGAGACCGTCGGCTCGGCCATGCAGGAGGTCAAGAGCCTGAAGGTCCCCGCCCACGGCGAACTCGTGCTGAAGAGCGGCGGCAACCACCTGATGTTCGAGCAGCTCAAGCGCAAGCCGAAGGAAGGTCAGACGGTTTCCGTCGAGCTCCACTTCGCCCACTCCGGCCCGGTCGAGGTCGAGATGCCGGTGAAGTCGGCGACCTACAACCCGAAGACCGGACACTGAGGGAGGGACCACTGTGACGCAGACCATCGCCCCCCGCGTCCGGACCATGGTGCTGCTGCTCCTGGCCGCGGCCTGCGCACTCCTCGCCGGAGCCGGTCCGGCCTCGGCGCACGCCGCGGTGACCGGCAGCGATCCCGCGCAGGGGGCGGTGGTCGACAAGGCCCCGGCCCGGATCTCGCTCACCTTCTCCGAGCAGGTCGCCATGTCCGGCGACTCGCTGCGCGTGCTCGACCCCGAGGGCAAGCGCGTCGACGCGGGCGAGCCGTCCAACGTCAGCGGCACGACCTACGCCGTGCGGCTCCATTCCGGCCTGCCCGACGGCACCTACACGGTCGCCTACCAGGTGGTGTCCGCGGACAGCCATCCCGTCGCCGGTGCCTACACCTTCTCCATCGGCGCCCCGTCCAAGACGTCCGTGTCGGTCTCCGGGCAATCGACCGACGACGGCGTGGTCGGCTGGCTGTACGGCTTCGGGCGGTACGTGTCCTACGCCGGGTTCATCGTGATGGCCGGCGGCGCCGCTTTCGTGCTCGCCTGCTGGCCCCGCGGCTCCGGAGTGCGGCCCGTGCAGCGGTTCGTCGTCTCCGGGTGGCTCGCGCTCACCGCCGCCACCCTCGCCCTGCTGCTCCTGCGCGGCTCCTTCACCGGCTCCGGGAAGGTCGCCGACGTCTTCGACCTGTCCCTGCTCGGGCAGGTACTCGAGACCAAGACCGGCGCGGCCCTGGTGTCCCGGCTGCTGCTGCTCGCCGCGGCGGCGCTGTTCATCGCCGTACTGTTCGGGGCGTACGACAAGCGCGAGGATGCCCAGGAGAAGCGGGACCTGACCTTCGGGCTCGCGATCGGCGGCGTCGTCGTGGCGGCCGGGCTCGCCGCGAGCTGGGCGATGTCCGAGCACGCCTCGGTCGGGCTCCAGGCGGGCATCGCCATGCCGGTCGACGTCCTCCATCTGCTCGCCGTCGCCGCGTGGCTCGGCGGGCTTGGCGCACTGCTGGTCGCCCTGTACCGGGCGCCCGCCGACGCGCCCGTCGACGCGTCGGCCGTACGCCGTTTCTCCCGAGTCGCCTTCGGCAGCGTCCTCGCGCTGATCGCGACCGGGACGTACCAGTCCTGGCGCCAGCTCGGCTCCTGGACGGCCTTCACCGACACCCGCTACGGACAGCTGCTCCTCGCCAAGATCGCTCTCGTGGCCGTCCTGGTCGGCGTCGCATGGATCTCACGCCGGTGGACCGGGCGGCTGGCGGAAACGGTGCCGGCACCGGCGGAGCGGGAGAAGGCACGGGTCGGGGCAGGGGCCGCTGCCTCCGGCGAAGCAGGGGCCGATGCCTCCGGTGTCACTGCCGGTGACGCCGAGCCCGACGGGACCGGCGACGACCGGACCGGCACGGACACAGAGGCCGGCGCCGACACCGGTGACCAGCCTGATCCCGAGCCCGCCGACACCGAGCGGGCCGCGCAGCTCGCCCGGCAGCGGGCCGCCCGGGACGCCGCCCGGCAGAAGCGGCTCCGAGACGCCGACCCGAACCGCTTCGGCCTGCGCCGCTCCGTGCTGGCCGAGGCCGGCATCGCGGTCGTCCTGCTCGCCGTCACCACCGTTCTCACGCAGACCGAGCCGGGACGCACGGAGCAGGAGGCCAAGGCCGCCACCCCGTCCTCCGCGTCCACTTCGCCCGACACGGGCGCGTCCGGGGCACTGACCCTGAACATGCCCTTCGACACCGGCGGCAAGGACGGCAAGGGCATCGTCACGGTCGACCTCGACCCCGCACGCGTGGGCGACAACGAGATGCACATCTACGTGGAGCGGCCCAACGGCCGGGCCTTCGACATCCCCGAGGTGAAGGTCGACTTCACCCTCAAGGCCAAGGACATCGGGCCGCTGCCCGTCGTCCCCGACCACATCGCAACCGGACACTGGTCGGCGAACGGAGTGCAGATCCCCATGGCCGGCGACTGGAAGGTCGACGTGACCGTGCGGACCTCCGACATCGACGAGGTGACCGTCTCCAAGAACGCGCAGATCGGCTGAACCACCATGGCTGACCAGTCCATTCCCAAAGCCCGTACCCCCGGCACCGTCCCGGGGGAGACCGAAGCGGCCGCTGCCCAGGAGGGCATCTCACGGCGACGCCTGCTCGGCACCGCCGGTGCCACCGGGCTCGTGCTCGGCACGGCGGGCGCGGCCGTCGGATACGCCGCCGCGCCCTCCGATGCCGCCGCTCCGCTCACCTCGCTCGGCACCGGCCGGGCGATGTTTCACGGGAAACATCAGCCCGGCATCACCGACGGCCTCCAGGCCCGTGGCCATCTCGTCGCCTTCGACCTGGCGACGGGCGCCGGCCGCAAGGAAGCCGCCGCCCTGCTGCGCCGCTGGTCGGAGACGGCCCGGCGGCTGATGGCGGGCGAGCCGAGCGCGCACGACGACACCGACGTGGCCCGCGACGCCGGACCCTCGTCGCTGACGATCACCTTCGGCTTCGGCCACAGCTTCTTCGGCAGGACCGGCCTGGAGAAGCAGCGTCCGAGCGCCCTGGACCCGCTGCCCGAGTTCTCCTCCGACCACCTCGACAAGAACCGCAGCAACGGCGACCTCTGGGTGCAGATCGGTGCCAACGACGCCCTCGTCGCCTTCCATGCCCTGCGCGCGATCCAGAAGGACGCCGGCTCGGCGGCCCGGGTCCGCTGGCAGATGAACGGCTTCAACCGCTCACCGGGCGCCACCGCCCACCCCATGACGGCCCGCAATCTGATGGGCCAGATCGACGGCACCCGCAATCCGAAACCGTCCGAGCCCGACTTCGACCAGCGCATCTTCGTGCCCGAGAAGGGCGAACCGGCCTGGATGGCGAACGGCTCCTACGCCGTCGTACGCCGTATCCGCATGCTCCTCGACGACTGGGAGAAGCTCTCCGTCAAGGCGCAGGAGGACGTGATCGGCCGCCGCAAGGCCGACGGGGCGGCGCTGTCCGGCGGCACCGAGACGACCGCGATGGACCTGGAGAAGACGGACGCCAAGGGCAACCTGGTCGTCCCGATCAACGCCCACGCCCGGATCACCCGGCCCGACCAGAACGGTGGCGCGGCGATGCTCCGCCGCCCGTTCTCCTTCCACGACGGCATCGACCCGGACGGCGTCCCGGACGCGGGCCTGCTCTTCATCTGCTGGCAGGCCGATCCGCTGCGCGGCTTCGTGCCGGTGCAGCGCAAGCTCGACCGCGGCGACGCCCTGTCGCAGTTCATCCGGCACGAGTCGAGCGGGCTGTTCGCGGTGCCCGGTGGGGCCACGGAGGGCGAGTACGTGGGGCAGAAGTTGCTGGAGGGGTGAGAGTTCATCTCTGGGCGGACTTTGGGGAATAGCGCTTCCGCGGTCCCATTAGGGTGAGGTCATGCCAGCGAGCTATGCGTATCTCGGCCCCGAGGGCACCTTCACCGAAGTCGCCCTGCGCACGCTTCCCGAGGCCGCCACCCGGGAACTCATCCCGTACGTGTCCGTCCAGTCCGCGCTCGACGCGGTACGCGCCGGCGAGGCCGAGGCCGCGTTCGTGCCGATCGAGAACTCCGTCGAAGGCGGCATCACCACCACCCTCGACGAGCTCGTCGCCGGCGCGCCGCTGATGATCTACCGCGAGGTGCTGCTGTCGATCACCTTCGCGCTACTGGTCCGCCCCGGCACCAAGCTGTCGGACATCAAGACCGTCTCCGCCCACCCGGCCGCCCAGCCGCAGGTGCGCAACTGGCTGAAGAAGCACCTCCCGGACGCCCACTGGGAGTCGGCCGCCTCGAACGCGGACGCCGCCCGGCTGGTCCAGGAGGGCCAGTACGACGCCGCCTTCGCCGGCGAGTTCGCGGCCGCTCGCTATGGCCTGGAGGCCCTGGAGACCGGGATCCACGACGCGGAGAACGCCCAGACGCGGTTCGTGCTGGTCGGCCGGCCCGCCCGGCCCGCGGCACCGACCGGCGCGGACAAGACATCCGTCGTGCTGTGGCAGCGCGACGACCACCCCGGCGGCCTGCGCGATCTGCTGGGCGAGTTCGCCACCCGCGGCATCAACCTGATGCTGCTCCAGTCCCGGCCCACCGGCGCGGGCATCGGCAACTACTGCTTCTGCATCGACGCCGAGGGCCATATCTCCGACCGCCGGGTGGCCGAGGCCCTGATGGGCCTGAAGCGGATCTGCCTCCAGGTGCGTTATCTCGGCTCCTATCCGCGCGCGGACATGCAGCCGGGGGATGTCCAGCCGCCGCGGCTGGGGACGTCGGACGACGAGTTCGTGGCGGCGGCGGACTGGGTGGCGCGGTGCCAGGACGGCCGGTTCTAGGCCGGGCGTACCTGCTGATTGTCGTTATCCACAGAAGTTATCCACAGCCCTGCTTCTCGACCTGGGGACAAGTCGACAGCGAAGCATGAGTCAGTCGACAAATCGCCCTACAGGCCCCTGATGTGTCCATCGACCGGCAGGTCACCCTTCGTCCACCGTTTTCCCTTGCGTAACTCTTCGGGGTGACCCATTTCCACTCGAAAGTGAAGGCAGGGCGGGTTTGTCTCGGGAATTCTTCGGCTTGGCAGGGCCTTCCGGAGTGATCAATTCCGAAGTCCACAGATCTTCCACACAGCCTGTGGATAACTTTTCGCCGGGCATGGATCCCTGTGGACAACCGAGCCCCAAGTCCCCTTCCCCACAAGGGATTCGAGTCAATGCCACGCCTTGCGGATACCTCGTTCCGGGGAGAGGTGGTCGGTTTATTGACACACTGCGCAATTCCTCCATAACGGTACGTAAGCCACGCCCGGAATAGTGAGTCGTGGGTGGTCACCCCACACCGGTAGCCTTGGGCGCGTGATTGACCTTCGCCTGCTCCGTGAGGACCCCGACCGTGTGCGCGCGTCGCAGCGCGCCCGTGGAGAGGACGTCGCGCTCGTCGACTCCCTCCTGTCTGCCGACGAGCGGCGCAGGTCGTCCGGCGTCCGCTTCGACGAGCTGCGCGCCGAGCAGAAGGCGCTCGGCAAGCTCATCCCCAAGGCTTCCGGGGAGGAGAAGGCCGAGCTGCTGAAGAAGGCGGGTCAGCTCGCCGCCGACGTCAAGGCCGCCGACGCGGAGCGCGACGCCGCGGCCTCCGAGACCCAGGAGCTGCTCCAGAAGCTCGGCAACCTCGTCCACCCGGACGTGCCCGTGGGCGGCGAGGAGGACTTCGTCACGCTGGAGACGCACGGAACGATCCGCGACTTCACCGCCGAGGGCTTCGAGCCCAGGGACCACCTGGAGCTCGGCCAGATCCTCGGCGCGATCGACGTCGAGCGGGGCGCCAAGGTCTCCGGCTCGCGCTTCTACTTCCTGACGGGCGTGGGCGCCCTGCTGGAGCTCGCCCTGGTGAACGCCGCGATGGCCCAGGCCACCGCGGCCGGCTTCACGCCGATGCTGACCCCGGCCCTGGTGCGCCCCCAGTCCATGGCGGGCACTGGCTTCCTCGGCCAGGCCGCCCAGGACGTCTACCACCTCGCCGACGACGACCTCTATCTGGTCGGCACGTCCGAGGTCCCGCTCGCGGCGTACCACATGGACGAGATCCTCGACGCCGACAAGCTGCCGCTGCGCTACGCGGGCTTCTCGCCCTGCTTCCGCCGCGAGGCCGGCTCGCACGGCAAGGACACCCGGGGCATCTTCCGCGTGCACCAGTTCGACAAGGTCGAGATGTTCTCCTACGTCGCCCCGGAGGACTCGCAGACCGAGCACCAGCGGCTGCTGGAGTGGGAGAAGCAGTGGCTGACCTCGCTTGAGCTGCCGTACCGCGTGATCGACGTGGCGAGCGCCGACCTGGGCGCCTCGGCGTCCCGCAAGTTCGACTGCGAGGCGTGGATCCCGACCCAGGGCAAGTACCGCGAGCTGACCTCGACCTCGGACTGCACCGAGTTCCAGTCCCGCCGCCTGTCGATCCGTGTCCGTGAGGGCAAGCAGGTCCGCCCGCTGGCCACGCTCAACGGCACGCTGTGCGCCGTCCCGCGCACGATCGTGGCGGTCCTGGAGAACCACCAGCAGGCCGACGGCTCGGTGCGCGTGCCCGAGGTGCTGCGTCCGTTCCTCGGTGGCCGGGAGGTCCTGGAGCCGGTGGCCAAGTGACCACCGACGGTTTCCCGTACAAGCTGATCGCCACCGACCTCGACGGGACGCTGCTGCGTTCCGACGAGTCGGTGTCGGCGCGCACCCGTGACGCGCTCGCCGCGGGCACCGCGGCGGGTGCGGCGCACATCGTCGTCACCGGCCGCGCGGTCCCATGGACCCGGCACATCCTCGACGACCTCGGCTACCAGGGGCTGGCCGTCTGCGGCCAGGGTGCGCAGGTGTACGACGCCGGCGCCCACCGGCTGCTGACGTCGGTGACGCTGGACCGGCAGCTGGCCGGGGTGGCGCTGGCCAAGATCGAGGCTGAGGTCGGCCCACTGTACCTGGCGGCGAGCCGTGACGGCCTGGACGGCGAGGTGCTGGTGGGCCCCGGCTACGCGGCCCACGGCAACCTGCCCGCCACGCCGTTCACGGACGCGTCGGACCTGTGGACCGCGCCCCTGAACAAGCTGTACATCCAGCACCCGACGCTCTCGGACGACGAGCTGTGCGAAGCGGCCACGCGCACCGCCGGCGGTTTCGTCAGCGTCGTCATGGCGGGCGAGGGCATCGTCGAACTCCTGCCTCTGGGCCTGTCCAAGGCGACCGGCCTGTCCCTGGCGGCGCGCCGGCTCAAGGTGAAGGCGGCCGACACGATCGCCTTCGGCGACATGCCCAACGACATACCGATGTTCGCCTGGGCCTCCTACGGTGTCGCGATGGCGGACGCCCACGAGGAACTGAAGGCGGTGGCCGACGAGGTGACGTCCTCGAACGAGGAGGACGGGATCGCGGTGGTGCTGGAGCGGTTGCTGGGCTGAGCCTTCGTGTCGCGTGTGCGGCGGAGGATGCACGGATCGAACGTGCGCGGGCTTTCCAGGCCCGACCATGGCTTAGCAAGCCAGTGCCTTACCACTCGGCCAATCCTCCGGGTGGGCGGCCTCACGCGACGTGCGATTCGCGTGCTCGAAGCGGCCGCCCCGGGCAGCTCCCCGTGCGGGGCGGGCTCTACGGAGGGGTAGCGATTACTCCGGAACCCGCCGCGGGCTGCCCTGAAGGGAGCTGGACGTACTGCCGTGCATGGACATCGTCCGGCTCCTCTCCCAGAACGTGACGCCGGACTGATCGCCCGGCAGGGACACGACTACTCTGCCTGCCGGGCGAAAAGGACGCCACCGATTAAATCGGCGGTCGGACGGGGTCGGTCAGCGCTTGCGCCACCTGCGCCGCCGGGCCTTGCTGAAGAACCAGCCCGCAGGCGGCTCGTCCGAGCGCCAGGGCTGCGGCTCCGGTTCCTCGCGCCGCCAGCGCGCGGCGAGCATCCGGGCGCGGGCGGACGGCTCGGAGGTCTCGGCGGAGCGTATGAAGTCGTCGTCCAGGACGAGGTCGTCCCAGGCGTCGTCTCCGGACCCGGATCCCGACTGCCCGCGGTCGTCGTACTGTGCCCTCTCGCCCGCCATCCCCGTCCCCTCCCAGCCGTCCGACTTCCGTGCGATATCCCTACTTACCGTTCGCTCAGTGTGCCCTGACGGGGGTGAAGGCCCCGTCAGGGCCGGGGCACGTCACTCCTCGCCGGCGAGGGTCAGCGAGCGCAGCTTCTGACCGGCGTACCAGGTGGCCAGCACCGTGACGGCCACCAGCAGCACCGTCGCCGTGGTGAGACCCACGTCGGAGGTCACCAGGTCGCCGCCGGAGACCTTCTGGGCCACGGCCAGCGCCCACTGCTGGACACTCAGCGTGCGGGCGCCCGGCACCAGGGAGCCGAACAGGGCCTCCCAGACCAGCGCGTAGACGAGTCCGAACACCACCGCGTGCCGGGAGACCGTGCCGAGCAGCAGGAACAGGGCCGCGTACGCGATGGAGGCGACCAGTGCGGCCACCGTGTAGGCGACGGCGATCTGCTGGCCGTTGCCGTTCAGGATGAAGCCCGCGACGAGCGTCGGCACCGCGGAGAACACCATCGTCACCGCGATCGCGACGATGAGCTTGGTGAAGATGATCGCCGGGCGTTTGATCGGCTTGGACAGCAGGTACACCACCGAGCCGTCGTCGATCTCCGGCCCGATCGCGCCGGTTCCGGCGATGACGCCGATGATCGGCACCATCGTGGCGAGGGCGAGGCCGCCCAGCAGGTCCGCCGCCGTCTGGTCGTCCGCCCCGGCGAGGAAACGCACCACCACCGAGATGGCGATGAGCAGCAGCGGCAGGGCTCCGAGGATGAGGGCCCGGCGCCGGCCGAGCAGGGCCCGGTAAGTGAGCCGGGCGACTGTGGGGTCGTACATCAGGGCCTCCTACGCCGCGACGAGGTACGAGAAGACGGACTCGAGGGACTCGTCGGACGGCGAGACCGTGAGCAGCCGGATGCCGTGGTCCTTGGCCACCCGCGGCAGCAGGGCCGTGAAGCGGCCGAAGTCGACGGCCTGGATGCGCAGCGCGCCCTCGGCGAGGTCGACTTCGATGCCGGACGTCGACGGGTCGGCGATCAGCGCGGCCGCGAGGGCGCGGTCGTCGCTGGAGCGCACCAGGTAGCGGTGCGGCCGGTCGGTCATCAGGCGGCGGATCTTGCGGAAGTCACCGCTGGCGGCGTGCCGCCCGGCGACGACGACCTCGATGTGCCAGGCGAGTTGCTCGACCTCTTCGAGGATGTGGGACGAGAACAGCACCGTGCGGCCCTCATCGCCCATGCGCCGCAGCAGGTCCATGAGCTGCATGCGCTGGCGGGGGTCCATGCCGTTGAAGGGCTCGTCCAGCAGGAGCAGCGACGGGTCGTGGACCAGGGCGGAGGCCATCTTCACGCGCTGGCGCATGCCCTTGGAGTACGTCTGGATCTTGCGGTCCTGCGCGTACTCCATCTCGACCGTGGCGAGCGCCCTCTGGGCCGCCTTGGCGCCCAGGCCGTGCAGCTCGGCGTTGGCGAGGACGAACTCCTTCCCGGTGAGGAAGTCGTACATCGCCTCCCGCTCGGGGACGACGCCGATGTGCTTGTAGATCTGCTCGTTGCGCCACACCGGCTGGCCGTCGAGGGTGACCGTGCCGGTGGAGGGGGCCAGGAAGCCGCCCATCATGTTGATGAGGGTGGACTTGCCGGCGCCGTTGGGGCCGAGCAGGCCGGTGACGCCGGGACCGACGGTCATGGTGATGTCGTTGACGGCGACCACGTTGCCGAACCAGCGGGAGACGTGGTCGATGGAGAGCGTGGTCACAGTCCCACCTTCTTGTAGCGGCGCATCAGGAGGCCGTAGCTCGCCGCGATGAGGCCCAGGGCGACGACGACGTAGACGACGCCCTCGGCGGTGCTCGGGCCCACCCCGCTGGGGGAGGCGGACGTCGCGCCCAGGAACGCGGACTGCACACCGTCGATGATCGTGATCGGCGAGAACAGCCCGATCCAGGGCACGGCGTCGCCGCTGCCCTGGGCGTCGGCGATGGCCTGGAGGGTGGAGACCGCGCCGTAGGTGATGGTCAGCACGGCGATCACGGCCGCGATGCCGAAGCCGCGGCGCGGGGTGAAGGACGCGATGACCAGGCCGATACCGGCGAAGAGCAGTGAGAGCAGTGCCACGGAGACGAGTCCCTGTGCGAATCCCTTGGTCTGGTCGGCGAAGTCGAGCTTGGCCAGCAGCGCGCCCACGTAGAGCACGATCAGGGGAGCGGCCGTGAGGATGAACAGCGCCGAGGCGAGCGCCGCGAACTTGGCGCGCACGTAGTCGGCGGTCTCGATGGGCCGCGAGAAGTACAGCGGCACGGTCTTGAAGCGCAGGTCGCGCGAGACGGACTGGGGTGCCTGCGAGGCGACGTACAGGCTGATGACCGCCTGCATGATGATCGCGTAGCGCGTGTAGTCGACGGGCAGGGCGTTGGCCTTGGTGAAGACCGCGACGGCGACCATGATGGCCGCGGGCACGCACATCACCACGAACAGCAGCATCGGCAGCACCTTGGACTTCACCGAGCGGCCGAGGCCGTAGGAGCCGCGCAGGGACTGCGAGTACAGGGAGCGGCGGGCGTAGGCACGGCCCAGGCGGGGGCCGTCGTAGCTGCGGTAGCCGATGTTGTGGATACGGGTCTGGTCACCCGGTGCCGGGGCGGATGTCCCCGTGGAGTGCTCAACCGCCATGGCCGACCGCCTCCTTCCGCTGCTCGTGCTGGTCACTGGTCGTGAACACCTCGGAGATGTGGTGCCGGCGCTGTTCCATGCGCACCAGGCCGAGCCCGAGGTCCGCGATCACGTCCCTGACCAGGTCGTACGTCTCCTCGCCCTGGGCGGTGAGCAGCAGGATGTGGCCGGCGCCCGGCAGTCCGCTGCCGTCCTCGACGCTCACCCCGCGTGCGTGCAGCGCGTCGCGCATCGCGCGGGTGCCGTCCGGGTGCTCGTCGGTGTCGGTGACCTCGATCGCGAGGGTCGTCGTGGTCTGGGTGAAGTCCGTGGTGGAGCTGGAGCGCAGGAGCTTGCCGCCGTCGACGACGACGACGTGGTCGCAGGTGCGCTCCAGTTCGCCCAGCAGGTGCGAGGTGACCAGGACCGAGATGCCGAAGTCGGTGTGGATCCGGCGGATCAGGCCGAGCATCTCGTCGCGGCCGACCGGGTCGAGCCCGTTGGTCGGCTCGTCGAGGAAGACCAGCTGCGGGTCGTGGACGAGGGCCTGGGCGAGCTTGACGCGCTGCTTCATGCCGGTCGAGTAGCCGCCGATGGGGCGGTAGCGCTCCTCGTACAGACCGACGTGGCGCAGGGTGTCGGCGGTGCGCTCGCGTGCGGCGGTGGGCGGCAGGCCGGACATGCGCGCCATGTGGACGACGAACTCGGTGGCCGAGACGTCCGGGGGCAGGCAGTCGTGCTCGGGCATGTAGCCGACCCGCTCGCGGATGTCGGCGCCCTTGGTGGCGACGTCGAGGCCGAGCACTTCGGCGCGGCCCTCGGTGGCGGGGGACAGACCCAGCAGGATCTTGATCAGTGTGGACTTGCCGGCTCCGTTGGCTCCGACGAGTCCGGTCACACCGGGCCCGACGTCCACGGAGAGCCGGTCAAGCGCGGTCACCCGGGGGAACCGCTTGCTCAGGCTTTCGGTCGCGATCACAGTCACGCTACGAAGGTAGAGGCCGCGATCGTGGCGGTCGTCACTCCGCAGAGCTGTCTTCGGGTCAACCTGGAGTAGTACGGGCCCTTAGGGGACCTGGTTCTTGAGAGTTACCACGGTCGGGAGTCTCCTATTGACGAACCGTCTAACAACTGCCAGATTCGCCGGATGACGTTGCTCACGGGCGCGCGGGAGCGCTGGGTGCGGACCGGCGAGGTCGAGCTGTGCGTGGCCGAGGTGGGTGATCCGCGGCGGCCGACCGTGGTCCTCGTGCACGGCTACCCCGACAGCAAAGAGGTGTGGTCCGAGGTCGCCGCGCGTATCGCCGGGCACTTCCACGTGGTGGCGTACGACGTCCGGGGCCACGGGCGGTCCACGGCGCCACGGCCGCTGCGGGGCGGGTTCACTCTGGAGAAGCTGACGGACGACTTCCTGGCCGTCGCGGACGCGGTCAGCCCGGACCGGCCGGTGCATCTGGTCGGGCACGACTGGGGCTCGGTGCAGGCCTGGGAGTTCACCACCGTCCGGCGCACCGAGGGCCGTATCGCCTCCTTCACGTCCATGTCCGGGCCGTCCCTGGACCACTTCGGCCACTGGATCAACAGCCGTGTGAAGCGGCCCACCCCGCGCCGGATCGGCCAGCTCCTCGGGCAGGGCGCCAGGTCCTGGTACGTGTACCTGCTGCAGACGCCCGTGCTGCCCGAGCTGGCCTGGCGCGGCCCGCTCGGCAAGCGCTGGCCCCGGGTTCTGGAGCGCGTCGAGAAGGTGCCCCGGGGTGACTACCCGACCTCGTCCCTGCCGTCGGACGCGGCACACGGGGCCTGGCTGTACCGGGACAACGTCCGGCGCCGGCTGCGCAGGCCACGCCCGGACGCGTACGCGCACGCGCCCGTGCAGATCGTGACGCCCCTGGAGGACCGGTTCCTGTCGGAGCGGCTCACCGACGAGCTGGAGCAGTGGGTTCCGCAGTTGACCCGCAGGACCGTTCAGGCGGGGCACTGGATCCCACGCACCCGTCCGGATCAGCTCGCTTCGTGGATCGAGGAGTTCGTGACGACCGTGGAGAGCGGGCGGTCCCCGGTGGCGGCGAGCGGCAAGCACGCCCAGCGGTTCGGCGGGCAGCTCGTGCTGGTCACCGGGGCGGGCAGTGGCATCGGGCGGGCGACGGCGCTGGCGTTCGCCGAGGCCGGCGCGCGCGTGGTCGCCGTCGACCGGAACGCGGAGGCGGCGGCCCGCGCTGCCGAGTCGTCCCGCCTCGCGGGCGCTCCAGCGGCCTGGGCGGAGATGGTCGACGTCTCCGACGAGCAGGCCATGGAGAAGCTCGCCGAGAAGGTCACCGCCGAGTACGGCATGGTGGACGTCCTCGTGAACAACGCCGGGATCGGACTGTCCGGTTCCTTCTTCGACACCACGCCGGAGGACTGGAAGAAGGTCCTCGACGTCAACCTCTGGGGTGTCATCCACGGCTGCCGGCTCTTCGGCCGGCGGATGGCCGAGCGCGGCCAGGGCGGCCACATCGTCAACGTGGCCTCGGCGGCGGCGTACCAGCCGTCCCGGGCGCTTCCCGCGTACAGCACCTCCAAGGCGGCCGTCCTCATGCTCAGCGAGTGCCTGCGCGCTGAGCTCGCCGGGCAGGGGATCGGCGTGACAGCGGTCTGCCCCGGCTTCGTCAACACCGCCATCACGTCCACGGCGCACTTCGCCGGGGTCGACGCGGGCGAGGAGAAGCGGCTCCAGCAGCGCGCCGCTCGCCTGTACGGGCTGCGGAACTACCCGCCGGAGAAGGTCGCCGCCGCGATCCTACGGGCCGTGGTGCGCAACGAGGCGGTGGTCCCCGTCACGCCGGAGGCACGGGGCGCGCGCTGGCTGTCGCGGTTCGCGCCGGGGGCGCTGCGGGGAATCGCGCGGGTGAAGCCGCCGATGTGACCCCAAGAGGCTTGCTGGGAGGGCCAGTTGTCCACAGACTGGCCAATTCCCCTGTGGATAACACCACTTGGCTGTGGATCAAACCTCCAAGGGGAACTCAATCGCGTGATTCAGGTCTCTCCCGGGCCTCACTGACGCGCTGTGCAGGACGAACCGCTCTCGGTGACTGTTTCACGTGAAACACAGGTCACCCGCAGCACTCCCTTAGGCTCGATGCCATGAGTCTGCGTCTGAGCACCGTGATCCTCCCCCACCGCCGCTGGCAGGAAGGCGGCCGTGCGGCCTGGACGCGTGCCGAGCAGCTCGGCTTCCACACCGCGTACACCTACGACCACCTCTCGTGGCGCAGCTTCCGGGACGGCCCCTGGTTCGGCGCCGTACCGACCCTCACGGCCGCCGCGACCGTGACCGACCGGCTGCGGCTGGGCACTCTGGTGACCTCGCCGAACTTCCGGCACCCGGTGACGCTCGCCAAGGAACTGATCTCCCTCGACGACATCTCCGGCGGGCGGGTCACGCTGGGCATCGGCGCGGGCGGCTCGGGCTTCGACGCCACCGCGCTCGGCCAGGAGCCGTGGACCCCGCGGGAGCGCGCCGACCGCTTCGCCGAGTTCGTCCCGCTGCTCGACCGGCTGCTCAGCGAGGACGCGGTGTCGTACAAGGGCGACTTCTACTCGGCACACGAGGCACGGAACATCCCCGGCTGTGTGCAGCGCCCCAGGCTTCCGTTCGCGGTGGCCGCGACGGGGCCGCGCGGGATGCGGCTCGCCGCACGGTACGGGCAGGCGTGGGTGACCACCGGCGACCCCAAGCTGTACGAGAACGGCACTCCTGAACAGTCGGTTCAGGCCATACGCGGGCAGGCCGAGAAACTCTCCGACATCTGCGCCGAGATCGGCCGGGACGTGACCGGCCTCGACAAGGTCCTGCTCACCGGATTCACCCCGGACCGCGGCGGCCCGCTCCAGTCCCTGGACGCCTTCGTCGACTTCGCCGGCCGGCACAGGGAACTGGGCTTCACGGACATCGTGCTCCACTGGCCCATCCCCGACTCGCCCTTCGCGGCGGACGAGAAGGCCTTCGAGCAGATCGCCATGGAGGCGCCGGCGCAGTTGCGCTGAGGGTCTTACGGGAGGCCCCTCGGGAAGTTCCTGGTGAGGGCGGTATCCACTCACCTGTGCGGAGTCCCGCACGCACGTGCAGGCATATGCGGGACAATGGCCGGGTGACCTCAGCGACCCGACAGCCCGAGACCGCGGCCGAGACCGTCCCGCCGCGGCTGATCGCCACCGACCTGGACGGCACGCTGCTGCGCGACGACAAGTCGGTGTCCCCCCGAACGGTGGCCGCCCTGGCCGCCGCCGAGGAGGCGGGCATCGAGGTCTTCTTCGTCACCGGCCGCCCGGCCCGCTGGATGGACGTCGTCAGCGACCACGTGCACGGCCACGGCCTGGCGATCTGCGGCAACGGCGCCGCCGTGGTCGACCTGCACGGCGGCCCCGGCTCCCACCGGTTCGTGAAGGTACGGGAACTGGAGCGGGCGAACGCCCTGGATGCCGTACGGCTGTTGCGTGACGCGGCTCCGGGCACGGTGTACGCGGTGGAGCAGACGTACGGCTTCTACCAGGAACCGGCCTATCCGAAGCTGCACATGGAGACCCCGGACAGCCTCGCCCCGGCGGAGGAACTGCTGTCGCCGCACCACCGTGCTGCCGCGGAGCCGGTCCTGAAGATCCTGGCCTACCACCCCGAGATGGACCCCGACGCCTTCCTGACCCTGGCCCGGCTCGCCATCGGCGACCGCGCCAACGTGACCCGCTCCAGCCCGAGTGCACTGCTCGAGATCAGCGGCCCCGGGGTGTCCAAGGCCAGCACGCTCGCCCTGTGCTGCGCCGAGCGCGGCATCTCGCACGAGCAGGTCGTCGCCTTCGGCGACATGCCGAACGACGTCGAGATGCTGACCTGGGCGGGCCGCTCCTACGCGATGGGCAACGCCCACCCGGACGTGATCGCCGCGGCCTCGGGACGGACGGTCGCGAACAACGAGGACGGCGTGGCGGTCGTGATCGAGCGGCTGCTCACGGAACTGCGGTAGCTGTCGCGGCTGTAGGCAATGACCGCGGTGCTGCCGTGGCCCTGGCCGGAGTCAGAGCGACACCCCGCGAGCCGCCAGCCATGACACCGGATTAACGGACGAGCCCATCTCCGGCGTGACCCTGGCCTCGAAGTGCAGGTGCGGTCCGGTGGAGTTGCCCGTGGTGCCCGACTGGCCGATCCACTGGCCGGGTTCGACGTGCTCCCCCTGGTCGACCGCGACGGACGCGAGATGGGCGTACTGCGTGTAGTAGCCGCCCGCGTGACTGAGCACGATCTCGATGCCGAAGGCACCTCCGCAGGACACCTTCACCACCCGCCCCGCACCCACGGCCCGCACCGGCGTGCCGATCGGCACCGCGAAGTCCTGCCCGGTGTGCCGGCTCGACCACCGCGCACCGCCGCTGCCGTAGGACGCGGACAGCTCGTACGTCTCCACGGGCGCGACCCACGCGCTCGTGAAGCCGGTCTCCGGCTGGTCGAGCCGCACGGCCCCACGGCACGCCCCGGCGGCGACCGCGGCGTCCGCCTGACCCTGGAGCCGCGAGCGTGCCGTTTCCAGCTTCTGCTCGATGTCCGCCTTGAGACCGGCGAGTTGCGTGTTCCGCTTTTCCAGCGCCTGCCAGTGGGCCGCGGCCCTGGCCTCGTCCGCGGCGAGCCGTGCCTCGGCCCGCCGGCTCTTGGAGATCGCGTTGTTCACGGCGAGATTCGTCTGCGAGAAGGCGTGCTGGCCTCGCATCAGATCGTCGGGGCCGTCGGCGAGGAGCAGCTGGGCGGCCACCGGCAGGCCACCGCTGGAGCGGTACTGGGCACGGGCGATCCTGCCCAGGTCCTCGTGCAGGGCCGCGATGTGCCGCCGCTGACCGTCCAGGAGTTCCTCGGCCCGCTGAGCTCTGGCCCGTTGCTCCTCGGCCTCTCGACGACCGGCCTCGTACTGCTGCGTCGCCACCGCGGCCTCTTCGTACAACCGCGCCACCTCGGCACTGAGCCCCGAGTCCCCGCCGGTGCCGCTCCCGGGTTCCTTGTGCGCCGCCGTCGGCCCGGCCGCGAGCACCGCCAGCGCGCACAGCAGTACCAGGACGAGCAGCCGATGGCGGCGATATGAGCGCATGTCAGTGATCGTCACCCAGCCGGGCCGCCCTGGCCCTGTTCGCCTCGTACGGCCGGGGGACCGGCTGCCCCGAACGGCTCAGTGCGGCGCCGCCCGGGCCTCGCCAAGGCGCGGCGCCGGCCGGGCACCCCTAGGGCGCAGTCACCAGCGACTCCGACGCCGCCTCCCGCTCCGCCATCTCCCGCAGCGGTCCGTCCACGGCCACCAGCTCCTCGTACGCCCCGCGCTGCACGACACGTCCCTGGTCCAGCACGATGACCTCGTCCACCGCCTCCAGACCGGCCAGCCGGTGCGTGATGAGCAGGGTCGTACGGCCCTCGGTGGCCGCCAGCAGGTCGGCGGTGAGCGCGTCGGCGGTGGGCAGGTCCAGGTGTTCGGCGGGCTCGTCGAGCACCAGGACGGGGAAGTCGGCGAGGAGTGCCCGGGCCAGCGCCAGCCGCTGCCGCTGGCCTCCCGACAGTCGCGCCCCGTGTTCGCCGACGAGCGTGTCGAACCCGTCGGGCAGGCCGTCGGCCCAGTCCAGCAGCCGGGCCCGCCCGAGCGCGGTACGCAGGTCGTCCTCGGTGGCATCCTTCTTGGCGAGCAGCAGGTTCTCGCGCAGCGAGCTGTCGAAGAGGTGCGCGTCCTGCGCGCACAGCCCCACGAGCCTGCGCACGTCGTCCCCGCGTAGCGCGTACGCGTCCACGCCCGCCAGCGTGTACGAACCCGCGTCCGCGTCGAGGAAGCGCAGCAGCACCTGCGCCAGGGTCGTCTTGCCGGAGCCGGAGGGTCCCACCACGGCGACCCGGCGGCCCTCTTCGAGGGTCAGGTCCAGCCCGGCGAGCGCGTCCCGGTCCTGCCCCGCATGCCGCGCCGCCAGTCCCCTCACGGCGACCGGGAACGGCGACGCGGGCGCCTGCCGGGGCTGCTCGGGCTCCCCCACGGGCTCCGGGGCGTCCAGCACCTCGTACACCCGCTCGGCGCTCCGGCGCACCCGCTGCCGGTACTGCACGGCGAGCGGCAGCCCGAGCACGGCCTCGAAGGCGGCCAGCGGGGTGAGGACGACGACGGCCATGGTCACGCCGTCCAGCCGCCCTGCCGCGACCGCCTGTGCGCCGACCACGGCGGCGGCCGTGACGGTCAGGCCGGAGATCAGCGCGGTGAGCCCGTCGCCGAGTGCCGTGGCGGTGGCGGCGCGCGACGCGATCCTGGTGAGTACGCCGTCTGCCTCGCGAGTCTGGGCGGTCCGGGCGGGCAGGGCACCGGCGACGGTCAGCTCCGCGGTTCCGGTCAGCAGATCGGCCACCCGCGTCGCGAGCACTCCGCGGGCGGGCGCCAGCCTGTGCTCGGCCCGTCGGGCCACGGCACCCGTGACGAGGGGCACGCCCGCCCCCGCCGCCAGCAGCCCGGCCGCGAGCACGGCCCCGGCCTCGGGCAGCAGCCACGCCGTGAAACCGACGGACGCGGCCGACACGACGACGGCCGCCCCGGCCGGCAGCAGCCACCGCAGCCAGTAGTCCTGCAACGCGTCCACATCCGCGACCAGCCGGGACAGCAGATCCCCCCGGCGGGTCCGGCGCAACCCGGCGGGCGCCAGCCGCTCCAGCCTGCGGAACACCGCGACCCTGGTGTCCGCCAGCATCCGCAGCACGGCGTCGTGCGAGACCAGCCGCTCGGCGTACCGGAACACGGCCCGCCCGATCCCGAAGGCCCGCGTCGCCGTCACGGCCACCATCAGGTACAGCACGGGCGGCTGCTGCGACGCCCGCGAGATCAGCCACCCGGAGGTGGCCATGAGCCCTACGGCACTCCCGAGCGCGAGGCTACCGAGCAGCAGGGCGAGTCCCAGCCGTCCGCGCCGGGCACCGGACATGGCGCGGACGCGCGCGAGGACGCCGCCGCCCGAAGCGGGCCGGCCGCCGGACTCCACCGGAGAGGCCGCGGCGGGCGGCTCGGCCTCGACGGAGACCGTTCCGGGGTTCCGGACCACGGCGGATGCAACAGGCACAGCGGTGGACGCGGCGGGCACCGGGGCAGTCTCGGGCTCCGCCAGCCGCACCACCCGGTCCGCCACACCCAGCAACGCCGGCCGGTGCACCACGAGCAGCACCGTTCGCCCGGCCGCGAGCCGCCGCACAGCGGCCACCACCTCGGCCTCGGTGGCTCCGTCCAGCGCGGCCGTCGGCTCGTCGAGCAGCAGCACGGGCCGGTCCGCGAGGAACGCCCGGGCCAGCGCGAGCCGCTGCCGCTGCCCTGCGGACAGCCCGGCCCCGTCCTCGCCGAGCACGGTGTCCGCGCCCTCGGGCAGCGCGTCCACGAACTCCAGCGCCCCGGCGTCCCGCAGCGCCCGCCGTACGGCGTCGCCGTCGGCCTCGGGCCGCGCCAGCCGTACGTTGTCGGCGATCGTCCCGGCGTACAGATGCGGCCGCTGCGGCACCCACGCGATCCGGGACCGCCACTGCTCCAGGTCCACGTCGGCGAGGTCGGCTCCCCCGACCCGCACCCTTCCCTCGGCCGGTGGCACGAACCCGAGCAGGACGTTCAGCAGCGTCGACTTGCCCGCACCGCTCGGCCCGACCAGCGCGACCGTCTCCCCGGGCTCGACGGTGAAGGACACGCCGGACACGGCGTCCGCCGACCGCCCCGGGTAGCGGACGGTCACTCCCTCGAAGGCCAGCCCACCCGTCGGCACGGCCCCCGAACCGGAGGCCGGAACGGGCGTCTGAAGAACCTCGAAGATCTCCTCGGCCGCGGCGAGCCCCTCCGCCGCAGCGTGGTACTGCGCCCCGACCTGCCGCAACGGCAGATACGCCTCCGGCGCCAGGATCAGGATGACCAGGCCGATGTACAGGTCCATCTCACCGTGCACCAGCCGCATGCCGATCGTCACGGCGACCAGCGCCACCGAGATCGTCGCGAGCAGCTCCAGCGCGAAGGAGGAGATGAAGGCGATCCGCAGCGTCCGCATGGTCGCCTGCCGGTACTCACCCGTGATCCGCCGGATCGACTCGGCCTGCGCCTTGGCCCGCCCGAAGACCTTCAGCGTCGGCAGCCCCGCGACGACGTCCAGGAAGTGCCCGGACAGCCGCGACAGCAGCCGCCACTGACGGTCCATCCGGGACTGGGTGGCCCAGCCGATCAGCACCATGAAGACCGGAATGAGCGGCAGGGTGCCCACAATGATGGCCGCGGAGACCCAGTCCTCGGTGACGATCCGCGCCAGCACCGCCACCGGCACGACCACCGCGAGACCCAACTGCGGCAGATACCGCGAGAAGTAGTCGTCGAGGGCGTCGACACCCCGGGTGGCCAGGGCGACCAGCGAACCGGTCCGCTGTCCGCTCAGCCAGCCCGGCCCCAGCTGAGCAGAACGCTCCAGCAACCGCCCCCGCAGTTCGGACTTCACCGCCGCGCTCGCCCGGTGCGCGGCGAGCTCGGTGAGCCAGCCGACCAGCGCCCGGCCTACCGCGACAGCGGCCAACAGCAGCAGGGGAGTGCCGAGCTCGGACACCGCCATGCGGTGCTGGAACGCGCCGACCACCACCTCGGCGATGAGCATCGCCTGCGCGATGACCAGCCCGGCCCCTACGGCACCCAGGGCGACGACCGCCACCAGGAAGACCCGGGTGGCACGGGCGTACCGGAGCAGACGCGGATCGATTGGTTTCACGTGAAACACACCTCAGTGCACGGTCTCGGCGATGTGCTGAGTACCGATCCGCTTGCGGAACACCCAGTACGTCCAGCCCTGGTAGAGCATCACGATCGGAGTGGCGACCGCTGCGCACCAGGTCATGATCTTCAGTGTGTACGGGCTGGAGGAGGCGTTGGTGACCGTCAGGCTCCAGTCCGGGTTGAGCGTCGACGGCATGACGTTCGGGAACAGCGTCAGGAAGAGCATCGCCACCGTGGCCACGATGGTGAGCCCCGACAGGGCGAACGCCCATCCCTCACGCCCCGCCCGCGCCGCGACCATGGCCACGACGAGCGACACCACCGCCACGGCCACCGCGACGAGTGTTGCCCCGTCACCCCGGTCGGACTGCGTCCACGCGAGGAAGGTGAGAGCCAGCAGCGCGGTCACCGACCCGACCCGAAGCGCCAGCTTCCGCGCCCGCTCCCGGATCTCCCCGACCGTCTTGAGCCCGACGAACACCGTCCCGTGGAAGGTGAACAGCGCGAGCGTGACCAGACCGCCGAGCAGGGCGTACGGGTTGAGCAGGTCCAGGACGCCGCCGGCGTAGTTGAAGTCCTGGTCGATCTTCACCCCCCGCACGATGTTGCCGAAGGCCACACCCCACAGGAACGCGGGGATCAGCGAGGTCCAGAAGATCGCCGTCTCCCAGTTGCGCTGCCAGTTCTCCTCGGGCCGCTTGGCGCGGTACTCGAAGGCCACACCCCGGACGATGAGGCAGACCAGGATGAGCAGCAGCGGCAGGTAGAAGCCGGAGAAGAGCGTGGCGTACCACTCGGGGAAGGCCGCGAAGGTGGCACCGCCCGCCGACAGCAGCCACACCTCGTTGCCGTCCCAGACGGGTCCGATGGTGTTGATCAGCACCCGCTTCTCGGGCCGGTTGCGGGCGAGCAGCTTCGTGAGCACACCGACCCCGAAGTCGAAGCCCTCCAGGAAGAAGTAGCCCGTCCACAGGACGGCGATCAGGACGAACCAGACGTCGTGCAGTTCCATGACTGTGCAGCTCCCTCGGCCTAGTACGAGAAGGCCATCGGCTTGTCGGCGTCACGGGTGTCGCCGCCGATCTTCGTGGGCGGGTTGAGGTCGGCCTCGGTGAGCTCGGGCGGGCCCGCCTTGACGTACTTGACGAGCAGCTTGACCTCGACGACGGCGAGGATCGCGTACAGCGTGGTGAAGACGACCATCGAGGTGATGACCTCGGCCTGGGAGACACCGGGGGAGACCGCGTGACGCGTCTGCAGCACGCCGTAGACGACCCACGGCTGGCGGCCCATCTCGGTGAAGATCCAGCCCCAGGAGCTGGCGATCAGCGGGAAGCCCAGGGTGAGGATCGCGATGCGCCAGTACCACTTGGTGAGGGTCGGACCGAGGGCCTTCTTCGGCAGGAGCACGAGATGCGGCACCTCGTCCTCACCCACCCGCAGATGCTGCGGCAGCAGGAACTTCTTGCGGGTCAGCCACAGTCCGGCCAGGCCGATGGCGAAGGACGTCATGCCGAAGCCGATCATCCAGCGGAAGCCCCAGTACGCCACAGGGATGTTGGGCCGGTAGTCGCCGGGCCCGTACTTCTCCTGCTCGGCCTTGTTGACGTCGTTGATGCCGGGCACGTACGAGGTGAAGTCGTCCTTGGCGAGGAAGGACAGCAGGCCGGGGATCTCGATGGCGACCTCGTTGTGTCCCTTGTCGACGTCGCCGATGGCGAAGACCGAGAAGGGCGCCGGCTTCTCGCCGTCCCACAGCGCCTCGGCCGCGGCCATCTTCATCGGCTGCTGCTGGTACATGATCTTGCCGAGGACGTCGCCGCTGACCGCGGTGAGCAGACCGCCGACGACGACGGTGACGAGGCCCAGCCGCAGCGAGGTCTTCATCACGGGGACGTGCTTCTTGCGGACCAGATGGAAGGCGGCGATGCCGACCATGAAGGCGCCGCCGGTCAGGAAGGCCGCGGTGAGGGTGTGGAAGACCTGGGCGAGCGCGGTGTTCTGGGTCAGCACCAGCCAGAAGTCGGTGAGCTCGGCCCGCCCCTTCGCCTCATTGATCCGGTAGCCGACCGGGTGCTGCATCCAGGAGTTGGCCGCGAGGATGAAGTAGGCCGACAGGATCGTGCCGATCGAGACCATCCATATGCAGGCCAGGTGGATCTTCTTGGGCAGCTTGTCCCACCCGAAGATCCACAGGCCGATGAAGGTGGACTCGAAGAAGAAGGCGATCAGGGCCTCGAAGGCGAGCGGCGCGCCGAAGACGTCACCGACGAAGCGCGAGTAGTCGGACCAGTTCATGCCGAACTGGAACTCCTGCACGATGCCGGTGACCACACCCATCGCGATGTTGATCAGGAAGAGCTTGCCCCAGAACTTCGTCGCCTGGAGGTACTTTTCCTTCTCCGTCCGCACCCAGGCGGTCTGCAGTCCGGCCGTCAGAGCGGCCAGCGAGATCGTCAGGGGGACGAACAGAAAGTGGTAGACGGTGGTGATGCCGAACTGCCATCGCGCCAGGGTCTCCGGCGCCAAAGCCAGGTCCACGTCGCCGCTCCTTACAACCGCTTGTGAAAGCGTTCACATTCACAAGCCATTATGCAGCACGTAGTTTCGAGCCCTGGAGGGGGTCCCCTGTCTCCCCCGTCACAGTCAACCCCTTGGCCGGAACTTCAACATATTGTTGAATCGACGGCATGCAGACACCGACATCGCTACAGATCCGGATCTCCTGGCCCTCGGGCCATCTCACCGCGTCGCTCGACGACACCCCGACCACCCAGGCACTCGCCAAGGCGCTGCCCTTCGTCTCGACCGCACGCACCTGGGGCAAAGAGGTGTACTTCGACACAGGAGTGTCGGTTTCACGTGAAACAGGCGCCAAGGAGGTCGTCGAGCCCGGCACCGTCGCCTTCTGGACCGACGGCGCCGCACTCGCCCTCCCCTATGGAGCCACACCGATCTCCCGGGGCGACGAGTGCCGCCTCGCAGGCCCGTGCAATGTCCTGGGCCGCCTCGACGGCGACCCCGGTCTGCTCGCAACCGTGCGGGACGGCGACCCCGTGCGCGTGGAGCTCCTCGACGCCTGACCTGGCTCACGGAGCCCTACAGCTCCTTGCGAAACCCTTCCGCCACCTTCAGGAAGATGTCGTTCGCCTCGGTCTCCCCGACCGTCACCCGCACACCCTCACCCGGGAACGGCCGGATCACCACGCCCGCCTGATCACACGCCTCCGCGAACGGGACCGTGCGCTCCCCCAGCCGCAGCCACACGAAGTTGGCCTGGGTCTCGGGCACCGTCCAGCCCTGGGCACGCAGCCCGTCGACCACGCGCGTGCGCTCACACACCAGCGAGCCGACCCGGCCGAGCAGTTCGTCCTCGGCGCGCAGCGAGGCGATCGCCGCCTCCTGCGCAAGCTGGCTCACCCCGAACGGGACCGCCGTCTTGCGCAGCGCCGCGGCCACCGGCTCATGGGCGATGGCGAACCCGACGCGCAGGCCGGCGAGACCGTAGGCCTTGGAGAAGGTCCGCAGCACGCAGACGTTGGGCCGGTCGCGGTAGAGCTCGACACCGTCCGGCACCTCGGGGTCACGGATGAACTCGCGGTAGGCCTCGTCGAGCACCACCAGCACATCACCGGGCACACGGTCGAGGAAGCGCTCCAGCTCCGCCCGCCGCACGACCGTGCCCGTCGGGTTGTTGGGGTTGCAGACGAAGATCAGCCGGGTCCGGTCGGTGATCGCGTCGGCCATCGCGTCGAGGTCGTGCACATCACCGGAGGTCAGCGGTACCTGTACCGATGTCGCGCCGCTGATCTGCGTGATGATCGGGTACGCCTCGAAGGACCGCCAGGCGTAGATGACCTCGTCGCCGGGGCCGGAGGTGGCCTGGATCAGCTGCTGGGCGACACCGACCGACCCGGTGCCGGTGGCCAGGTGAGAGAGGGGCACGCCGAACCGGTCGGACAGCTCGTTCATCAGCGCCGTACAGGCCATGTCCGGGTAGCGATTGAAGGTGCAGGCCGCCGCCGTCACCGTCTCCATCACGCCCGGCAGCGGCGGGTAGGGGTTCTCGTTGGAGGACAGCTTGTAGGCCACCGGCCCACCCGCCGCGGCCGGCTTGCCCGGCTTGTAGGTGGGGATCCCCTCCAGCTCGGCGCGCAGCTTGGGGCTCGTCTCGCTCACCGCAGTCCTCCTCACGAAGACCGGCGGCCCATGACCGCCGCCGACATCCAATACTCCTCACCTTATGAGGATTCGGCGCCGCTGCGTATAGCCACGACGGCGTGACGAACGCCGACCACGTCCGCCCCACCGGCATCAGGGGCATCACCGCACGAAGGCGTACGAATTCAGGGGCGCGCCGCACATATATCTACGCGCCGGTGGTGCACGCCGTGGCGCGCATCCCCCGTGCAGGTGAGTTGAGACCTCTTCGCAACATCGGCCACTTGGCAGGCCCGTGCGGGCCGACAAGACACGTAGTGGCATGTGAGCGCTCAACGCCCTTGGTTTCCCAGGCAATTGGGCATGAATGATCATGCAGAAACGTGTCTGTCAACGCGTGCATATGCGTCCGCACTACCCCACCGCATGAGCCCTACTATCGGCTCGCCATGACAGCAGCAGGGAAGCACCAGGTGAGCCGCGCGGAAACCTCACGTCGAGGCAGTCGGCCGGGTCGGGCGGGTATCAGAGACGTGGCCGCCGCCGCCGGAGTGTCCATCACGACCGTCTCCGACGCCCTCAACGGCAAGGGCCGGCTCCCGGACGCCACCCGGCGCCATGTCCGTGAGGTCGCCGACCGGCTGGGCTACCGGCCCTCGGCCGCCGCCCGGACCCTCCGTACCGGCAAGTCGGGACTCATCGGCCTGACCGTGACCACGTACGGGGATGAACCTTTCACCTTCACCGAGTTCGCGTACTTCGCCGAGATGGCGCGGGCCGCCACCTCCGCGGCGCTCGCCCGCGGGTACGCCCTCGTCATCCTGCCCGCGACCTCCCGCCACGACGTGTGGTCGAACGTCGCCCTGGACGGCACGGTCGTCATCGACCCCTCCGACCAGGACCCCGTCGTCAGCGAACTCGTCCGGCAGGGCCTGCCCGTCGTCTCCGACGGCCGCCCGGCCGGCTCGCTGCCGGTCACGGCCTGGGTCGACAACGACCATGAGGCCGCCGTCCTCGGCATCCTCGACCACCTGGCCGACGCCGGCGCGCGCCGCATCGGCCTGCTGACCGGCACGACGACCGACACGTACACCCATCTCTCCACCACCGCGTACCTGCGCTGGTGCGAGCGCGTCGGCCAGGATCCGGTCTACGAGGCCTACCCGGCGCACGATCCGTGCGCGGGCGCCGTCGCCGCCGACCGGCTGCTCGCCCGACCCGACCGGCCGGACGCGGTCTACGGGCTGTTCGACCCGAACGGCACCGACCTGCTCGCCGCCGCCCGCCGCTACGGCCTGCGCGTACCGGACGACCTGCTGCTGGTCTGTTGCAGCGAGTCCACCGTGTACGCCCACACCGAGCCGCCCATCACGACGCTCTCCCTGAAGCCGCGCCGGATCGGCACGGCGGTCGTGCAACTCCTCATCGACGCCATCGAGGGAGCGGACTCGGACCGTCCGGTGGAGCAGGTGATACCGACGGAGCTGATCGTGCGCACCTCGTCCCAGCGGCGCCCGCCGCGCACGACGGTCAGCCCGCCGCGGTCACCCGAGAAGACGTAGGCCGGTACACCGGGTAAAGGGACGTTCGCACTCCTGGGGAGAAACGGGGCCGGTCCCCCGGAGAGAAGGGATCGTTCTCGCGAAGAGAAGGAAAGCGAGGACGGTCACACGGTGGTCAAAGCCCGGCTCAATCGGGGCGAAAGCCGCGGTGAACTGGACTCTTGCTCTGATTCACCACCCCTGGGTCATCACATGGCGCGATCCGCATTCCTATGATGGGCCCACGACACCCACGGGCCGCTACGACCAGGCAGTCCGATGCGGTGCAGATGCGGCGCGATGGTGGAGGGGTCGATGACTCAGGGGGCCGGTCAGGGACCCGAGGTGGAGCGGACGGCGACGCTGCGCGACTTCCGGGTGCCCGCGTACGTCCACGAGGCCGGTCCGTACGTCCACAGCGCCCAGCCCGGCGAGGTCGCCCCGCCGGCCGAGGAGACCTACCCCGAGGGGTACACGCCGACCGAGCGCGATCTGCCCGTGATCAACCGGGGCGACACTGTCCAGGTGGCCGTCGACCCCGAGACCGTCGCGGCCCCGCAGTCCGACACCGGGCAGGGCCCGCTGTACGTCGTGGGTGATGTGCACGGCTACCTCGACCAGCTGGTGGCGGCCCTCCAGGAGAAGGGCCTCCTCGACGCCGACGGCCACTGGTGCGCGGGCACCGCCCGGCTGTGGTTCCTCGGCGACTTCACCGACCGCGGCCCCGACGGCATCGGCGTCATCGACCTGGTGATGCGGCTGTCCGCCGAGGCCGCCGCGGCCGGCGGCTACTGCAAGGCGCTCATGGGCAACCACGAGCTGCTGCTGCTCGGTGCCAAACGGTTCGGCGACACCCCCGTCAACTCGGGCGCGGGCACCGCCACTTTCCAGGCGGCCTGGCTGCTCAACGGCGGCCAGAAGACCGACATGGACCGCCTCCAGGACCACCACCTGCAGTGGATGGCCCGTCTGGACGCCGTCGAGGAGGTCGACGGCCACCTGCTCGTCCACTCCGACACCACCGCCTACCTCGACTACGGCCGCTCCATCGAAGAGGTCAACGACACCGTCCGCGAGACGCTCACGCGCAACGACGCGGACGAAGTCTGGGACCTGTTCCGCAAGTTCACCAAGCGGTTCTCCTTCCGTGACGAGGGCGGCGCGGACGCCGTGCGCTCCCTGCTCGATACGTACGGGGGCACCCGCATCGTTCACGGTCACAGCCCGATTCCGTATCTGCTGGGCGAAGTCGGCTCCGAGGAGGACGACGACAGCACCGACCCCGTGGTCGAGGGTCCGCACGTCTACGCCGACGGACTCGCCATCGCCATGGACGGCGGCGTGACCATGGCCGGAAAGCTGCTGGTCCAGCAACTGCCGCTGGGTACATGAACGCTCACCGGGCAGGCGTTTCCCGTCATCGGACCGGACCGGTGAGGGGCCAATTTCGGTAAACCCCCTGTCACCGCCCACCTTCACGGCTCTACCATCGGCTTATCCGTAGCAGGCTCCCCTCCGTTTCTGCCCGACGGCTCGTCAGCATGCCGAGCCCCAAGCCCTACGGAGCATCGGGGGATGCACATGAACAGCGTTCCGCAGCACCTGCTGAGCGAGGACCGCCAGGAATACGAGCGGATCCTCGATGAGGCGCTGCGCTCCGCACCACACCGTCCGGAACTGACCGCTGTCGGACAGCGGCTCAACCCCGAACAACTGCGCACAATGGCGCTGAACGCCACCGCGCTCATCACGGCAGCCGCGTCGACCGAATACCAGCACTACGTCAAGGTCCGCGAGGAAATGCGCCAGCCGGCGCCGTCCAGCCAAGCGGGCGGGCGCGCGTCCGGCTCCTCCGAGCCGGGCACGGGCGCGTCGGGCCTCGCCGCCACCATGGGCGAGGTCGCCGAGACCGCCGGCGCGGGCGCCGTCGCCGTCGTCGCCGTCCTCGCTCCCGTCCTGGCCGGAACCGCCGCGGCGATCTTCCTGCTCGTCGGCTACATCCTTCAGATGCTCAACCCCGAGCAGACGTTCGCCCGGACCATGCTCACCACGGGCTGGGTGTTCGGCGCCGTGACCGCGGTCGCGATCCTCGTCGCCGCCGTGGGACTGTTGATCACCGCCCTGCGCAACGAGCCGACGGCCCAAGGCGGCCCGCACGGCGAACTGCAGGGGGAGGTGGACCGGGCCAGGGAGGCCTGGCGTGAGGCACTGCTGGAGCGCGGCATCGTGCCGTTCCTCCGGGAAGCCCTCGTCGATCCGGACGCGAGCGCGGCGCTGCGCCACACGTCCTCGTCCACACCGGTCAGCCGGATACCGCATCTCGGATACGACCGCCCGGGGTTCACCAGCCCGGAGGAGGGCCGGCACGGCTCGCGGCCCAGCTACAGCAGTCCTGACTACAGCAGCCCGGACTTCGGAGGACCGGAACACCAACCGGAGTAGCGGCCCAGCCGCCGCGCGGCGCCGGTCCGCGCAGTCGGCTTCCTCACAGGCGGCGGAGGATCTGCGCCTCGACCCGTTCGACCGTGCGGCGGCTGAAAGCACGGACCAGTGCCAGGTGGTACAGCGCCGGTGCCGTCGCCGCCCAACGGTGGACGCGGTCGTCCCGCAGCAGGTACCTGACCACCGCCGTCGGCCGGAAGGGAACGAAGTCGACGGTCTGGTGCTCCCAGCGGTCGGCGACACCCCTGCTCATCCGTGCTTGCAGATCCGTGCTCTTGAGCTCCCGCAGCCTGGCGTAGAAGTGCGCACTCCAGCCCCTCCTCTCCACGTCCAGCACGAAGGCCAGCAGCTCGAGCGTGTACTCGTCGGCCTCCAGGGACAGTTCCTCCCGCATGCCGCGGCGGGCCACCGCGTGCAGGTCGGGTGCGTTCCTCCCCGAGGAGTCGATGTGGCGTGACAGTCCCTCGTTGACCGAGGAGTTCCACACGCCCGGCGCCGTACGGACCCGGTCGCTGCGCTGGGTCACGACGAGCATGTCGTCAGCGGTGACCACCGCGATGTTGACCCCCAGGCTGCACTGGAGGAAGGCCGGGGCCTTTAGCGGATCGTCCGGGTCGAGGTAACGCGACCTGGGCGTGGTGCCGTCCGGGAGCCGGCGGTCGAGTTGCTGGGCGGCGAGGAAGGTGTAGTAGTCGGTCGGGCGCAGCCGCAGGTGGACCTCGGTGCGTTCCTCGAGTGCCGTGCGCGAGATGTCGAGGGATTCGACCGCGTACCGCGGGCCGTTCCACAGCGGAGCGCGTCCCTCGGCTTGCAGGCGCTCGCTCTCCTCGTAGATCTCGTCCCGCCAGCCGGCCATGTCCGCGGGCAGCGTCACCTCCTCGTCGAGTACGTGTACGTGGACGGTTTCGGGCGATATGGGCAGCTCTCCGTCGCCCTCGACGATGAGGGCGGACGTCTGGAGCGGCCCGAGGGAGAACGCCCGCCAGGCGGGCGCCGACTCGTCACGCCGCCCCAGGCTCCGGACCGCGCTGGTGGAGCGTCTGCGCAGGCGGTACCACGCGTCCTGCAACGGCTGCTGGAACAGCACGGCGAACACCATGCCGAGTGCGGCGCCCACGACACCGTTGACCACATCGATCCCATCCATGCCACGACAGTAGGGATCTTGGACCGGACAGGCGACGCCGTGCTGTTTTCCGTTACGCGATCAATGCCGCGGGCCGCGTCAGTCCGCGATCGGCAGGTACACGCGGTTCCCGCTCGCCGCGAACTCCTTCGACTTCTGGGCCATGCCGTCCTCGATCTCGGCCTTGGAGCCGCCGTGTTCACGGCGGATGTCCTGCGAGATCTTCATGCTGCAGAACTTGGGACCGCACATCGAGCAGAAGTGAGCCGTCTTGGCGGGCTCCGCCGGCAGGGTCTCGTCGTGGAACTCCCGTGCCGTGTCCGGGTCGAGGGCCAGGTTGAACTGGTCCTCCCACCGGAACTCGAAACGGGCGTCGGACAGCGCGTCGTCCCACTCCTGGGCACCCGGGTGTCCCTTGGCGAGGTCCGCGGCGTGGGCGGCGATCTTGTAGGTGATGACGCCGGTCTTGACGTCGTCACGGTTCGGCAGGCCCAGGTGCTCCTTGGGCGTGACGTAACACAGCATGGCCGTGCCCCACCAGGCGATCATCGCGGCGCCGATGCCGGAGGTGATGTGGTCGTACGCCGGTGCGACGTCCGTGGTCAGCGGGCCGAGCGTATAGAACGGAGCTTCATCGCAGATCTCCTGCTGAAGGTCGATGTTCTCCTTGATCTTGTGCATCGGGACGTGGCCCGGGCCTTCGATCATGGTCTGTACGTTGAAACGCTTCGCGATCCGGTTGAGTTCCCCGAGAGTCCGGAGTTCGGCGAACTGCGCCTCGTCGTTGGCGTCCGCGATCGAGCCCGGCCGCAGGCCGTCGCCGAGGGAGTACGTGACGTCGTACGCGGCGAGGATCTCGCAGAGCTCCTCGAAGTTCTCGTACAGGAACGACTCCTTGTGGTGCGCGAGGCACCAGGCGGCCATGATCGAGCCGCCGCGCGAGACGATGCCGGTCTTGCGGTTGGCCGTCAGCGGCACGTACGGCAGGCGCACGCCCGCGTGGACCGTCATGTAGTCCACGCCCTGCTCGGCCTGTTCGATGACCGTGTCCTTGTAGATGTCCCAGGTCAGCTCCTCGGCCTTGCCGTCGACCTTTTCCAGGGCCTGGTAGAGCGGCACGGTGCCGATGGGCACGGGGGAGTTGCGCAGCACCCACTCGCGTGTGGTGTGGATGTTGCGGCCGGTGGACAGGTCCATGACCGTGTCGGCGCCCCAACGGGTCGCCCAGGTCATCTTCTCGACCTCCTCCTCGATGGAGGACGTCACCGCCGAGTTGCCGATGTTGGCGTTGACCTTCACCAGGAACCGCTTGCCGATGATCATCGGCTCGATCTCCGGGTGGTTGACGTTGGCCGGGAGCACCGCCCGGCCCGCCGCGATCTCGTCACGCACCACCTCGGGCGACACGTTCTCCCGGATGGCGACGTATTCCATCTCGGGCGTGATCTCGCCGCGGCGGGCGTACGCGAGCTGTGTGACGGCCTTGCCGTCCCGGCTGCGGCGCGGCTGGCGCGGCCGTCCGGGGAAGACGGCGTCGAGGTTGCGCAGGCCGCCGCGGGGTGAGGTGTGCTTGATGCCGTCGTCCTCGGGACGGACGGGGCGGCCCGCATACTCCTCGGTGTCGCCACGGGCGATGATCCAGTTCTCGCGCAGCGGCGGCAGGCCCCTGCGGACGTCGGTCTCGACGAGCGGATCGGTGTACGGGCCGGATGTGTCGTACAGCGTGACCGACTGCCCGTTGGTGAGATGCACCTGACGGACCGGCACGCGCAGGTCGGGGCGGGTGCCCTCGATGTACGCCTTGTGCCAGCCGATGGACTTCCCGGCCTCCTCGGACTGTGCGTCCTGAACGGAGGCAGGCGTGCGTGCGTCCTTGTTGGTCATGAGACCTACTCCCTACGCCGGCATTACCCGGTAACAGGTTCGGCGGTCGACGCAGCGGCTTCCGTCTGCCGACGTTCCGTGTGAAACATCACTCGACTTCGGTGATGTTTCATGTGAAACATCGCTGGGACGGAGGTCAGCGCCCTCTCAGCCCGGTGCTCCGAGCTCCCGCGTGTACAAAAGGTGCCTCCACGCTAGCGGCAATTCTGGCGCGGTGAACAGAGGGCCCCCCTCGTTCTTGCGATGATCGGTCGGTGACCACGACGCAGCGTCCTCCTTACCCACCGCCCGAACCGCCCCGCGGATCCGGCGCCGGCAACGGCAACGGCCGTGGACACGAGCACGATTTCGCCGCCGGGGGCGGGCACGGGCCTGCCCGGGGACAGACACAGGGGCACAGGCCCGGTCCCGGCAGCGGCCACAGTGCCGGTCCGGCCGGTACGTACGGTGCCGGTTCCGGAGGCTGGCACGGCCCTGGCCCCGGAGAGGGCGACAGGCCCGGCGGAGGCGACGGGTACGGGCACGGAGAAGGCGACAGGCCCGGCGGAGGCCACGGGCGCGGCGGAGACGACGGGTACGGCGAAGGACCCGGTCCGGGCGGAGGCCACGGGCACGGTGGAGGCGACGGGCACGGCGGTGGCGACGACGGGCACGGTCACGGAAACGGACCCGGCTCCGCCCCGGGCGGCGGGCACGGGCACTCGCACAGCCACAACCATGGTCCTGCCACGCCCGTCTCCATGCACTTGCGCAAGGTCATCGCGGCGGTCCTGATCCCCTTCGCCGCCGCCGTGCTGGTCGGTCTCGCCGTGCTGTGGCCGGGCGGCGCCCCGCCGCACGAGCGCACCGGCGTCGGCTTCGACCGGCAGACACAGGAGGCCTCGGTCACCAAGGTCGTGTCGGTGAGCTGCAAGGAGGCCGGCGCCTCGGGCGTCCCGCCGACCGGCGACACCTCCACCGCCGAGGGCTCCTCCGCGGTGCAGCAGGAGAACGGCACCTGCAAGCGGGCGACGATCCGGGTCGACAGCGGCAAGGACAAGGGCCGTACCTTCACCGAGATCGTCCAGCCGGACCAGTCCCGCCAGTTGCACGAGGGCCAGAAGGTCGTGGTCGCCTACGAGCCCTCCGCGCCGAAGGACCTCCAGTACTCGGTCACCGACATCAACCGCCGCCTGCCCTTGGCGCTGCTCGCCGGTATCTTCGCCCTCGCCGTCGTGGTCGTCGGGCGACTGCGGGGTGTCATGGCCCTGGTCTCGCTGGCCATCAGCTTCATGGTGCTGAACTTCTTCATCCTGCCCGCGATCCTTCAGGGCTCGAACCCGCTGCTCGTGGCGGTGGTGGGCGCGAGCGCCATCATGCTCATCGCCCTGTATCTGTGTCATGGCCTGTCCGCGCGGACCTCCGTAGCGGTGCTCGGCACCCTGATCTCGCTGCTGCTGATCGGCGTTCTCGGCTCGCTGTTCATCGACTGGGCCGCGCTCACCGGCAACACCGACGACAACACCGGTCTGATCCACGGCCTCTACCCGACGATCGACATGAGCGGTCTGCTGCTCGCCGGCGTCATCATCGGATCGCTCGGTGTGCTCGACGACGTGACGGTCACGCAGACGTCGGCGGTCTGGGAGCTGCACGAGGCCAATCCGTCCATGGGCTGGCGTGGCCTCTACCGCGCGGGGATCCGGATCGGCCGCGACCACATCGCCTCGGTCGTCAACACCCTGGTCCTCGCCTACGCGGGTGCCGCGCTGCCGCTGCTCCTGCTGTTCTCCATCGCGCAGAGCGGTGTCGGGACGGTCGCCAACAGCGAGCTGGTCGCGGAGGAGATCGTGCGCACGCTGGTCGGTTCGATCGGCCTGGTCGCCTCGGTGCCGGTCACCACGGCCCTTGCGGCACTGGTGGTCTCGGCCGACCGCCCGGGAGCGCAGCCGGCCGCGGAGGCCGCCGCTGTCCCGGCACGCGGGGGGAGGGGCCGGCGCCGTAAGCGCTGACGCCTCTCGAGCTCCGGAGCCATCTGCCCTGCCGCAGGGAAGCGTTCCTGCACGGCTCGGCGGGATCCGGTGAAGCGTTACTCCACCGTGCCGCCCGACGGGTGCCTCAGCCGGCGCCCTGTTCCGCGAGGATGCGGTCCAGGGCCTCGTCGAGATGGGCGTCGAAGTCGGCGAGCGAGCCTTCCTGGCCCAGTGGCACCAGCTTGTCGGTGCGGTCGAGGAAGGCGACCAGCGGGGCCGTCGACGACCGGAACAGCGCCTGGTCACTGCCCACCTGAAGCCGGATCAACACCTCGCCCAGCGAGTCCGGTTCGACGGGCGTGACCCGCACATCGCCCTCCCCGCACGGCCGGCCGACACCGTCGATCAGCAACTCCCGGCCGAAGGCCCACGTCACCGGGGCATCACCCGGCAAGTGGAAGGTCAGCCGGACGGCATAGGGATCACTGGTCTCATAGCGCAGCTCCACCGGAATGCGGAAGGAGAGTTCCTCGGACACGAGAAAGCTCATCATGACCTCTGCCTGTACGGACTCGCGCATCGCTAACCCCGTCATTCGCCGTGGACTGGCCGGGACCGAACCTCTGACACTTGATGGAATCTTGCTGAACGTACACAGCAGATCACAAGGAGTGAGTTTTCACATACTGATAGAGAGCGCGAGCGACCCGAGCAGACTCCCGATCTCGCTCTGCAACTGCCGGGCCGCCGGGAGCAGCCGGTGCTCCTGGTGGGCGGGCAGGGAGATGGCCATCGTCGCGGCCGTCGTGCCGAGGGTGAGCGGAATCGCCGCGCAGACGGCGCCCAGGGCGTACTCCTGACGCTCGGTCACCGGTTCCATTCGCCGCACCCGTTCGAGACGGCGCAGCAGGCTGTGGTTGTCCCGCACGGTGTAGGGCGTGAGGGCCTGCACCGGATAGCGGTCGAGGTGGTCCCGGCGGGCCTCCTCGTCCAGCTGGGACAGCAGGCACTGCCCGATGGCGTGCGCGTGCCCGGTCTCCCGGAAGTCGGCCCACTCCTCGACCGCGGGAATGCCCGGGGTGTCGGAGACGCACATGACCTCGATCTCGCCCTCGCGGTACACCGCGTAGTACACGGGGACGCCGAGCACGTCCCGCCAGTGCGCGAGCGCGTCGACGACCGTGCTGCGACGTTTCTGCCGTGCCCCGCTGCTGCTCAGCCGCTCGGCGGCGTCACCGAGGAAGAACAGGCCCTTGTCCCGGCGCAGATAACCCTCGTGCACGAGGGTGCGCAGCAGGTGGTACGTCGTGGGCAGGGCCAGCCCGGTCTCCCGGGCCAGCTGCTTGGCGGGGGCGCCGTACTCGTGTGCGGCGACGGTCTCCAGCAGGCGCATCGCGCGCTGCACGGACCCGATGAGGGTCGCCGGAGGGGGTGGCGTGGCGGGAGGCGGTTGCTCGGAGCGGGGCGCCGAGCGGGGTTGCGCGGGGACGGTGTGCAGGTGGTGGACAGGTGCGGTGTCAGCCGGAGCCAAGGGTCACTCCCGAAGCGCGAGGGGGCAGACCGTGCCGATGGGACACGGGTGGGGGTGTATGCCGCTCGCGGGGGATGTCCCCGCGTCGAGTTCCGGACTCTATTCGTCTGCCACCGCACGCAGACGGCCTGGAACGGAAACTTCCCCCGGCCGAGGGAACCGGTGACTCCGGGTGTTTCCCGCTACCCCCACCGGTTTCCCACCGGTCTCACCAGTCGCTGCGCGACGAGGAGCTCGACGTGAACTTCCGTACGACGTAGATAAGTCCGCCGACCAGCGCCACGAAGACCAGCACCTTGAAGAGCAGTCCGATGACGAAGCCGACCACACTGGCGATCAGCCCGCCGAACACGACCAGGGCGATGACCGGCACCGCGATCCACTTCACCCACCACGGCAGTCCCGTGAAGATCTCTCGCATCGCCCTCGTCCTTACCTCTCCACCCGTTCGAGTGCCGGGTCCTGTCGGTCTTTCCGGATCCTGATGTCCTGCACTCGATGCTAGGTCCGGGAGGGGGCCCGGCGGGGGCCTCGCATCCCTTGTCGTCCCCTGACCGATCCCCTAGGGAACCCTGAGGCGGCCCGTCAGCTCTCGGGCGGAGAGAAGACCACCAGCACCCTCAGGTCCTCGGTGATGTGGTGGAACTTGTGCGCGACACCGGCCGGCACATAGATCACGCTTCCGCGCGCCACCTGCGTCGTCTCCAGTCCGACGGTGACCGCGGCACGACCGCTCACAACGAAGTAGACCTCGTCCTGATTGTGCGGCTTCTGTGGATCCTGGTCGCCCGCATCGAGGGCGTACAGGCCGACCGACATGTTCTGCTCCCGCAGAAACTGCAGGTAGGCGCCCTCGTTGGCGGCGCGCTCCGCCTCCAGTTCGTCCAGCCGGAATACCTTCATCGTCTTGTCCGCCCCTGCCTCGTGTCCCCATGTCCGATCAGGTCTGCCACGATCAGACACATGATGAATTTTGTAGTCAAGACGATCGCCAACGCGGGTGCCCTGGCGGTCGCCGTATGGCTGCTCGACAAGATCACCCTGACCGGTGACAGCACGGGCAAGAAGGCCGGCACCCTGATAGTCGTAGCGCTGATCTTCGGCCTGGTGAACTTCCTGGTCAAGCCGGTCGTCAAGCTCCTCAGCCTTCCGCTGCTGATCCTGACGCTCGGCCTGTTCACCCTGGTCGTCAACGCGCTGATGCTGCTGCTCACCTCGTGGCTGGCCGACCAGGTCGACCTCAGCTTCCACGTCGAGGGCTTCTGGACGGCCGTCCTGGGCGGTCTGATCATCTCGGTCGTCTCCTGGGCGCTGCACGTCGTCCTGCCCGACAAGGACTGAGCGCGTATGACGTACCGCGTCTGCTTCGTCTGCACGGGCAACATCTGCCGTTCCCCGATGGCCGAGAGCGTCTTCCGCGCCCGCGTGGCGGAGGCCGGGCTCGACGGCCTGGTCGAGGTCGACAGCGCCGGCACGGGCGGCTGGCACGAGGGCGACGGCGCCGACCCGCGTACGGCGGCGGTCCTGGAGGAGAACGGCTACGCCACCGGCCACACGGCCCGGCAGTTCCAGCCGTCGTGGTTCTCCCGCCTCGATCTGGTCGTCGCCCTCGACTCCGGCCACCTCAGGGCGCTGCGCCGCCTCGCGCCCACGGAACAGGACGCGCAGAAGGTGCGTCTGCTGCGTTCGTACGACCCCGCCGCCGGTGACGACCTCGACGTACCGGACCCCTACTACGGGGGCGCCGAGGGCTTCGAGGAGTGCCTTGAGATGGTGGAGGCGGCGAGCGCCGGTCTGCTCGCCGCAGTGCGTGAGGACGTGGAAGGACAGGCTGCATGAGCGAATCCGCGACGGGTGACGCGCATCGGGTGACAGGCGACGCCGGCCGGGCGGATGCCGCGGGCCGGGTGGCGCGCGACGTCGGCCAGGCGGCCGCGGGCGCCGGTGACGGCACGCGCGCGGTGCGGGCCGGGCTGCCCGAGCCGGCCAAGTACGAACCGACCCTGCCGGGACCGGTCTTCGCCGCCCACTACCACCTGCCGGGCGAGCCCACCGGCCCCTACACCTACGGCCGCGACGAGAACCCGACCTGGACGCTGCTGGAGCGCGCCGTCGGCGAGCTGGAGGCGCCCGGCCAGGACGCCGTCGAGACGCTCGTGTTCGCCTCCGGCATGGCCGCGACCTCGGCGGTGCTCTTCTCCCAGCTGCGCGCCGGGGACGTGTGCGTCCTGCCCGACGACGGCTACCAGGCGCTGCCCCTGGTGCGCGCCCAGCTGGAGGCGTACGGCATCGAGGTGCGCACCGCGCCCACCCGTGACGACGCCCAGCTCGACGTCCTCGACGGCGCGAAGCTGCTGTGGATCGAGACGCCGTCGAACCCCGGCCTCGACGTGTGCGACATCAGGCGGCTCGCGGAGGCGGCGCACGCGCGTGGCGCCCTGGTGGCCGTCGACAACACCCTGGCGACACCGCTCGGCCAGCGTCCCCTGGAGCTCGGCGCCGACTTCGCGGTGGCCAGCGGCACCAAGCAGCTCACCGGTCACGGCGACATCCTCCTGGGCTACGTCGTCGGCCGGAACCCCGAGGCCATGGCCGCCGTACGCCGCTGGCGGAAGATCGTCGGTGCGATTCCCGGGCCGATGGAGGCCTGGCTCGCGCACCGTTCGATCGCGACACTCCAGATGCGGGTCGACCGGCAGAGCGCGACGGCCCTGGCCGTCGCCGAGGCGCTGCGCGAGCGGCCCGAGGTGACCGGGCTGCGCTACCCCGGACTTCCCGGCGACCCCGCCCACAAGATCGCCGCGCAGCAGATGCGGCGCTACGGCTGCGTGGTGTCGTTCACGCTGCCCACGCGCGCGCGTGCCGACCGTTTTCTCGACGCCCTGCGGCTCGTGGACGACGCGACGAGCTTCGGCGGAGTGCGGTCCACGGCCGAACGGCGCGGACGCTGGGGCGGCGACGCGGTGCCGGAAGGTTTCATCCGCCTCTCGGTCGGCGCCGAGGACCCCGAGGACCTCGTGGCCGATGTGCTGCGCGCGCTGGAGGCGTCGGCAGCCTGACCATCCCCACGGACGGTCCGAGCCTCCCCCCTCGTGGCTCGGACCGTCCCCCGGTTCCGCGCGCAAGAACCGCGCGACCAAGGCTAGTTGACTCTCTGTCAGTGTCCAATCACAGTAGCGACAGAGACCTATCGACTTATTTATAGTTGAGCGCGGTCGGGAGGCCGGGAGCGGGGCCGAAGAGGGGAGAGTGCGCGGTGGATCTGGCCTTGCTGCGGACCTTCGTGACCGTGCACCGGGCCGGCTCCTTCACCCGCGCCGCCGCCCTGCTCGGCCTCTCCCAGCCGGCCGTCACCTCGCAGATCCGCACGCTGGAACGGCAGCTGGGCCGCCCCCTGTTCCTGCGGCAGGCCCGTGGCGTGACCCCGACCAGCATCGGCGACGAGCTCGCCCACAAGGCCGCTCCGCATCTCGACGCCTTGGTGGAGATAGCCGAGACCGGCCTCGACGACGACTCCTCCTTACGAACGCTGCACCTCGCCGGACCCCCGGAGTTCACCGCCGAACGAGCCCTGCCCGCCCTCACGGAGCTGACTGGAGAGGACGGCCAGGGCTTCGCTCTGCGCGCTTCCTTCGGGAACGCCGAGGAAACACTGGAAGGGCTTTCCGCCGGGCATCATGATCTGGCCATCAGCACGGCCCGTCCGCGCGGTGCTCTGCTCACGGCGACTGCGCTCTGCGACGAGGAGCACGTCCTCGTCGCCGCCCCGCGCTGGGCCGAACAGATCGGGGCCGGGCAGCCGGACCGCAAGCCGGAACCGGCGCTGGAGCAGGTGCCCGTGGTGGAGGTGCACGAGTCGCTGCCGTTCGTCTCCCGCTACTGGGCCTCCGTCTTCGACTCGCGCCCGGCCGCCCCGGGCACCGTCGTCGTCCCCGACCTGCGTGCGGTGCTGGCGTGCGCGGTCGCGGGCGCGGGTCTGGCGGTTCTGCCGCGCTATCTGTGCGCGGCCGCGTTGGAGCGGGGTGACGTCGTCGCTCTGCACGATCCGGCAGTGCCGCCGCTGCGCACGTACTTCCTGGTGGTGCGGACCGGGACGCTCGCGATGCCCCATATCGCGCGAGCCCATGAGTGGTTGCAGCGGGCGGCGGCCGACTGGTGCTGAGGAGGCGCCCGAGGGCGGGTGCGGGTTGCGCGGGCGCGTATGACGGCTGCCAGGGCAGGGTCTCACTCTGGGAGCTCGGCCGGTGACTTTTCGCGATGTTTCACGTGGAACCAGCCGGGCCACATTTCACCCATGACCGTCCGACCTGTGGTCAAGCGCACCGCCCGTGCCGTTCTGCTGGACGGTGACGACCTGATCCTGATCAAGCGCACCAAGCCGGGCCTGGATCCCTACTGGCTCACTCCCGGCGGCGGGGTCGAGCCCGACGACTCGACCGTTGTCGACGCCCTGCACCGCGAGGTGTACGAGGAACTCGGCGCGAAGATCACCGACGTGGTGCCCTGCTTCGTGGACACCGTGGAGCACATCGGGGAGGACGGCGGCGCGACCGGTGTGAAGGTGCAGCACTTTTTCGTCTGCCACCTGGAGTCCATGGATCCCTCCCTCCGCCACGGCCCCGAGGTGGACGAGCCCGTCGGCAAGTACGAGATCGTGCGCGTGCCCTTCACCCGGGTCGGCATCGCCTCGGTCCATCTCGTTCCGCTGTCGCTGCGGCACTACCTGGACGGCAACATCGAGGGCGTACGTGCCATGCACGCCCCCGACCTGGGCTGACGCCCGCGGCGGATCAGGGCGCGGCCGCGACCAGTTCCTCCACGGAGTCGTGCCGTATGCGCTCCGACGGGATGCCGATGTCCCGCAGGGCGTCCACACCGCTGCGGATCATCCCGGGCGGGCCCGACAGGTAGGCGTCGAACTCGTTCCACGGCCCATAGGCGCGTACCGCGTCCGGAAGCTGCTGGTGTGCCAGCTGGTCGATGATCGCGCGGACCGAGAGCCAGGGGTGACTCTGCTGGAGGCGGAGCATGGTGTCGATGTCGTACAGGTCATGGTCGGTGCGGGCCCCGTAGAAGACCTCGACCGGCCGGCGTTCCCCGTGTTCGGCGACGTCCTCGACCAGTGCCTTGATGGGCGCTATACCGGTGCCGCCGCCCAGGCAGAGCAGCCCGCTGTCGGTTGTGTGGTCCACGGTCATGGAACCCGCGGGCGGGCCGAGCCGGACGATGTCACCGGGGCGGGCGCGGTGCACCAGGGCGTTGGAGACCCAGCCCGCCGGGACGGCCTTCACGTGGAACGACAGCAGGCCGTCGGAGCGGGGCGCCGAGGCGAAGGAGTAGTGCCGCCATATCCGGGGCCACCAGGGGGTCTCCAGGCTCGTGTACTGCCCGGCGAGGAAGGGATAGGGCTGGTCGGGGCGGACGGTGACGACCGCGACGTCCGGGGTCCTGAGGTCGTGCGTGACGATCTCGGCGTACCACCAGGCCGGGGCACGCAGTTCGTCGGCGGCCGCCGCGTCGATCATGATCTGGGAGATCGTCGTGTACGTCCTTACCCAGGCCGCCTCCATCTCCGCGTCCCAGACCCCGGCGGCGTACTTGCTGAGCGCGCCGATCAGGCATTCGCCGACGGCCGGGTAGTGCTCGGCCCGCGTTCCGTACTTCCGGTGGCCCCGGCCGAGGTTCTGCAGGTAGTCGACCAGGACATCGGTGTTGTCGATGTGCTCGGCGGCCGTGAGCAGTGCCCTGAGCAGCCGGTCCCGCTGGGTGTCCATCGCGGCCGGGAAGAGCGAGCGCAGGTCGGGGTGGCGGACGAAGAGCAGGGCGTAGAAGTACGAGGTGACCTTGTCGGCCACGGGCGTGACCTCTGCCATGGCGCGGCGAATGAGGACGGCGTCCGGGGAGGCTTGGCCGGCCGGGGCGGAGGCGGCCGGCTCCGGGGGCGACACCGGTCCGGGCCGCTGGGCGGGTACACGCGGCTCGGCGGGAGGAGCCGCGGCGGAGGCGAAGGGCGCCGGGGCCGGTGTGCCCGTCGCGGGCGCGGGTCGTGGTGACGAGGCCTCGGGAGAGGGGGCGGAGGGCGGTGCCGTTGTCGGGGCGTGCCCGGGTATCGCGTCCGGGGATCCGCGCTCCTGGTCCGGCACACCGGTGCTCGCGCTGTCTGTCGCCGAGGCCGGCGGGGCCGCTGTGCCGTCTGTCGGCGCGTGGGGGTCGGCCGCCTGCCGGCCCACCGGGCGTATCACCGCCGGGCGACGGCCGTCCGGTGTCCTGGACTCGTTGTCCGGTGTCCCGGGCTCGTTACCCGGCGTACCGGGCTCGTTATCCGGCGTACCGGGCTCGTTGTCCGGCGTCGCCGTCGGCTTGTTGCGGGGCGTGAACCAGTCGCCCCCGCCGCCAGAAGTGCCGTTGTCGGCCGACGTGGTGGTCGGAGCGTCCATGGTGTGCCTCGCCTCGAGCATCTTTCGGTCGGTCTGCGCACTTCCCCAGTCGGAAGGTGCCTGCTTTCCCCCGTGGACGGACGGCGTTCCCATCCGGTGTCGTGGCCGATGCGGCCACATTCAACCCGTGTTCCAGCTCTGTACGGACAAGTAAGGCAAGAGTGTGACATTGGCCGCAGTACTCCCACCCGAGCTTCCCACCCGCCTGGGCGGCTCAGTCGCATAACCGGAAACGCGGGTTTTCGATCTCTCCGTCCCGTTAGGCTGCATTGCCCTGTACGCGGCCCACACAGAACGGGTCAGCCGCCCCGGATGTGAACCGGAGTCGACCCTACCGGCCGCCGCTGTGCACACAAGTCCCCCCTTGCCCCGTCACGAATGAGGGCACTGCGCGAATCATCAGTGCGATCAACTGCCGGGTGACGCGCCTGTGTTTCACGTGAAACGTCCGGCGTATGTCCGCGCTCTGTGCAGTCGGCTACAACTGGCCAAAAGCTCGTGCGTGTCCAGGGAAAGAGGTGGACGTCAGGGGCTTCGGTCGGACAGCCTGACCTGCGTGCCGACTCCTTCCCTTGCCTCTTTGCCCATCCGCCGTCTGACGCTCCGCGATCTCGCCGCCTGCGCCGACTTGTCCGAGGACCGGGGGTGGCCACGGGAGGAGCACAAGTGGGGCTTCCTCCTCACGGCCGGGAAGGGCTACGGCATCGACGACCCCGACGGCGGCCTCGTGAGCGCCTGTGTCGTGACCGAGTACGGACCTCATGAGCGCCCCGCCCTCGCGGCAATCGGCATGGTCCTCGTCGCCGAACGGCACACCCGACAGGGCGTGGGACGTCGACTGATGCGTCACGTCGTCTCCGCTATGGGCACCACGCCCCTCACCCTGCATGCGACGCCGAACGGCCGACCCCTCTACGAGGAACTCGGCTTCAAGGTCACCGGCCGGGCGGAGATGGTGTGCGGTCGTTTCACTCCTGGCGGGCCGCGACCGGCGGTTGCCACCCGTGCCGCGACCGCCGAGGACCTCTCCGCGATCCTCCGGCTCGACGAGCAGGCCTTCGGGACCGACCGCACCCATATCGTCACCCGACTGCCGGCCTTCGCCGACCAGTTGCGCGTGGCGGAGGGGAACGGGCGGATCATCGGATACGCCGCTGCCTGGCCCAACATGGATACCCATGTCGTCGGTCCGCTCATCGCGCGTGACACGTCGGTGGCCCAGGCCCTCATCGCCTCACTCGCCGCCCACACCGACCGTCCCCTGCGCACCGACATCGACGTACGCCACACAGAGCTGCTCGCGTGGGCGAAGGAGCACGGTCTGGCGTCCGTTGCCTTCAACTCCGTGATGACCTACGGGATCACCGAACTGCCCGGGGACTGGAGCCGTCGATTCGCCCCGGTCACGGTCGCGGCGGGCTGACGGGCCCCTTCAACGAGACGCCGGTTCCTCTGAGGTTCGGGGAACCGGCGTCTCGTTGAAGGGGCCCGGTCAGGCGAGGGCCTCCACGGCGGCCGTGGCGAAGGCGTGGTCCTGCTCCGGCGCACCGCCGCCGACACCGATCGCGCCGATCAGCCGGCCGTCGCGGTGCACCGGCACGCCACCGGCGATGAACAGCAGCGGCCGGTCGAGCGCGGTGGGCAGGGTGTGGAAGAGGCCTCCGGGCTGCACGGCGTCGACGAGGTCGGCGGTGGGTGTGTTCAGCTGGAGAGCCGTGTACGCCTTGCGGGTGCTGGTCTCGCCGGAGATCAGCACGGCACGGTCGTCACGCCGGAAGGCGAGCAGATGACCACCCGCGTCCAGGACGGTGACGCTGACGGTGACACCTGCGGCCTCGGCGGCACGCCGGGCGGCGGTGACGAGGACGTCGGCGTCCTGGGTGGTCAGGGGGGCGACTGCGGTGATAGGGCTCATGAGGGGTTCTCCCAGGAAATGTGCGGATCGTGCTGATCGGGGTCGAGGGAAGGCGGTGAGCCTGGTCGGCCTCGCTGGCTCAGTGGTGGACGGCGGTCCGCTGCTCGGTCGGCGCGGATCCCGTGACGACGGTGCTGGGAGCACCGGCGCGGCGTTCCAGGGCGGCTGAGAGGAAGGCCAGGACCAGGGCCCCCGCGGCCAGGGCGGCACCGACCCAGTTGGGGGCGGTGTAGCCGAAGCCCGCCGCGATGACGAGGCCGCCGAGCCAGGCGGACAGAGCGTTGCCGAGGTTGAAGGCACCGATGTTCACAGCGGAGGCGAGCGTGGGGGCGCCGTGCGCCTGATCGAGGACGCGCTTCTGGAGCGGCGGGATGGTGGCGAAACCCAGGGCGCCGATCAGAGCGATCGTGACGGTCGACAGCAGCTTGTCGTGCGCCGTGAGGGTGAACAGCGCCAGGACGACGGCCAGGGCACCCAGGGACACGTACAGCATGGGCATCAGGGCGCGGTCGGCGAACTTGCCGCCCACGAGGTTGCCGCCGACCATGCCGAGGCCGAAGAGGACCAGCAGCCAGGTGACGGAGCCGTCGGCGAAGCCCGCCGTGTGGGTCATCATCGGAGCGATGTAGGTGATGGCCGCGAAAACGCCGCCGAAGCCGAGGACGGTCATCGCCATCGCGAGCAGCACCTGCACGTTCTTGAAGGCGGCGAGCTCGTGCCGCAGGCGCACCCCCTCCGGCTTGGGCATGTCGGGGACCAGCCGGGCGATGCCGGCCAGGCCGACGAAGCCGAGGGCGGCGACGATCCCGAAGGTCACCCGCCAGCCGACGGACTGCCCGACGAGCGTGCCCAGCGGGACACCGACGACGTTGGCGACGGTCAGGCCGGTGAACATCATCGCGATGGCTCCGGCCTTCTTGTCCGGGGCGACGAGATCGGCCGCGACGACCGAGCCGATACCGAAGAAGGCGCCATGGGCCAGCGAGGCGACGATCCGGCCGATCAGCATGACGGCGAAGGCGGGAGCGAGTGCCGAGAGCAGGTTGCCGACGATGAACAGGCCCATCAGCAGCATCAGCATCCGCTTGCGGGAGATCTTGGTGCCCAGCACGGTCATCAGCGGGGCGCCGAACATGACACCGAGCGCATAACCGGTCACCAGATACCCGGCGGTGGGAATGGAGACCCCGTAGTCGCCCGCGACCTCGGGAAGCAAGCCCATGATCACGAACTCGGTCGTTCCGATTCCGAAGGCCCCGATCGCGAGGGCCAGAAGCGCGAGAGGCATGGAGGAGTACACCTTCCCAGACGATTGCAGGAGCGCTTTGCGTGCGTCCACAATAGTTGCACACGCGGGCTATAGGCAATCGCTGTCAATTGCGGACCTGCTCTATCCTGGATGTCAGCCGCTCCGGGACGGAGGAAACGCCAATGACAGCGACGGACCCCGCGCTCACCGCTCTCGCCCAGAGCTGGTGCGCCCTCTCCCTGCTGCACGGGAGAATCGAGGCGCACATCGAGCGCGCCCTGCAGGCCAAGCACGACCTGAGCGCGCGTGAGTACTCCCTGCTCGACGTGCTCAGCCGGCAGCACGACGGGGATGGAGGGCATCTCCAGATGAAGCAGGTCGCCGACGCGGTCGTCCTCAGCCAGAGCGCCACCACGCGACTGGTCACCCGGCTCGAGGACCGCGGTCTCCTCGAGCGCTACCTCTGCCCCACCGACCGCCGGGGCATCTACACGAACGTCACCGAGGCGGGCCTCAAGCTGCTCGAAGAGGCCCGGCCGACCAACGACGCGGCCCTGCGTGAGGCCCTCGACGAGGCTGCGAAGAACCCCGAGCTGGCCCCGCTCGTGCGGGTCGTGGAGACGCTGAAGGCTCCGGTGCCCGCCTGAGCGGGACTCTGCACAGGGCGTCTCTGCGTAGGGTGCGGTCATGGGAGATCTTGAGATACGTGCTGCCGTCGCGGACGACGTCCCGGCGATCGTCGCCATGCTCGCGGACGACCCCCTGGGCGCCCAGCGTGAGTCGCCTGACGACCTCACCCCGTACCTGACCGCACTGGAACGGCTCAGCGCCGACCCCAATCAGCGCCTGGTCGTGGCGGTCCGGGAAGGCCGCGTCGTCGGGACGCTCCAGCTCACGATCATTCCCGGGCTGTCCCGACGCGGTGCCACCAGGTCGATCATCGAAGGCGTACGCATCCATGCCGATGAGCGCGGCAGCGGCCTGGGGACACAGCTCATCGAGTGGGCGATCGACGAATCCCGGAACCTGGGCTGCCAATTGGTCCAGCTGACCTCCGACAACACCCGCACTGACGCCCACCGCTTCTACGAGCGACTCGGCTTCACGGCCTCCCACACGGGCTTCAAGCTCCCGCTGTGACCGGATGCGAGTGGGCGCCCTGTTTCACGTGAAACAGGGCGCCCACTCATGTCACCGCCTATCCGATGCCGCGCCACCCCTCGGGATCGACCCCGCCCGGCACTGGGGCCGCCTCGTCGTACGGCTGTCGCGTGAACACGAACGAGCCGAGGTCCAGATGGCTCACGGACCCGTCCGGCCGCCGTACGGCCTTCAGCAGCTCTCCGGCGTAGTAACCCTCCAGCCCGGTCCAGGTGCCGTCGCCGTTCGGGCGGAACCGCGAGCGTCGCCCGTTGCCGGACAGCGGCTCCAGCGAGGCGAGCCCGTCGGCCGTGAGCCGCAGGGCGAAGGCGTACGTTCCCCAGTACCACTGGCCCGTCAGCTCCAGCATCGACGGGTCGACGTCACGCAGTGGCCTCCACGGGGCGGGGATGCGCGGCTCCGCCTCGGCGACGATACGGACGAGGTCGGCGGAGACGCCGGACACCAGTGGGCCCGAGGTGCAGTTGGCCAGCACGACAGCCGCCACGCCGTCCTCCACGCTGATGCTCACACTCGCCAGGAAACCCGGCAGGGATCCGCTGTGCCCCACGAGCAGCCGGCCGTGCCGACGCTGAATCTGCATACCGAGGCCGTAGGCGTCACCGGACATCACGTCCGCAGCTTCCGCCGGCGCCGCCGGAGTCCGCATTTCCCGCAGGGACTCTGCACTCAGCACCCTCTCGTCGCCCTTCACCAGGAAGGCCGCGAACCGGGCCAGGTCGGCCGTGGTCGACCAGAGTTGTCCGGCGGGTGCCATACGACCGAGGTCCTCGGCGGGCTCGGGCAGCAGCACATCGGCCCAAGGGTGCACGGCCCAGCCACCCGCGTGCGGGGCCTGTGGTCGCACGCCCGTCCGGTCGAGCCCCAGCGGTTCGAGCACTTCACGCCGTAGTGCCTCCTCCCAGGAGGTCCCCCGCAGCTCCTCCACGAGTGCGCCCAGCAACGTGTAGCCGGGGTTCGAGTAGTGGTGCCGCCGGCCGACGGGGTGCAGAAGAGGCTGCTCGCCGAGCACGTCGGACAGTTCCGGCCGCAGGGATCCGGACGTGCGCTCCCACCACGGGCCGGGCGACTCGGCAGCCAGCCCGCCCGTGTGGGCGAGCAGTTCGGCGATCGTGGCCTCCCCCGCGCCGGTACCCGGCACGTACTTCTCCAGTGGATCCCCGAGCCCGAGCAGCCCCTCGTCCCGCAGGCGCATCACGAGAACGGCGGTGAAGGTCTTGGTGACCGAGCCGATGCGGTACTGGACGTTTTCGTCCGGCTCTTCCCCGTCCACCGATGTCCGCGCACCGTGCCACACCGCCCGGCCGTCCCGGACGACGGCCGCGACCAGCGACGGCGCCCGCCCCTCGGCCTGTGCCACGGCAATCCGGTGCAGCAGCGCACGACTCGTTGTGGGGAGCAGCTCTTCCTGAGGTGTCGTCATGGCCCAAGTCCACCTGGCCCGGGCCGGCGAGTCGACCTCATTTCGCCGTCGGCACCGGATCAGGTCTGCGCCATGTCCACAAACCGCGAGTAGTGACCCTGGAAGGCCACCGTGATCGTCGCCGTCGGACCATTTCGGTGCTTGGCCACGATCAGGTCGGCCTCGCCCGCGCGCGGCGACTCCTTCTCATAGGCGTCCTCGCGGTGCAGCAGGATGACCATGTCGGCGTCCTGCTCGATGGAACCGGACTCACGCAGGTCGGAGACCATCGGCTTCTTGTCCGTGCGCTGCTCGGGACCACGGTTCAGCTGGGAGAGCGCGATGACCGGGATCTCCAGCTCCTTGGCCAGCAGCTTGAGGTTACGGGACATGTCCGAGACCTCCTGCTGACGGCTCTCGGCCCGCTTGGAACCTCCGGACTGCATCAGCTGGAGGTAGTCGATGACCACCAGCCGGAGGTCGTTGCGCTGCTTGAGGCGGCGGCACTTGGCCCGGATCTCCATCATCGACAGGTTCGGGGAGTCGTCGATGTAGAGCGGGGCCGCCGAGACGTCCGGCATCCGCCGGGCCAGGCGCGTCCAGTCCTCGTCCGTCATCGTGCCGGACCGCATGTGGTGCAGGGCGACCCGCGCCTCGGCGGACAGCAGACGCATCGCGATCTCGTTGCGCCCCATTTCGAGCGAGAAGATCACACTCGGCAGGTTGTTCTTGATCGAGGCGGCCCGCGCGAAGTCCAGCGCGAGCGTCGACTTACCCATGGCGGGACGCGCGGCGATGACGATCATCTGGCCCGGGTGAAGCCCGTTGGTGAGCGAGTCGAAGTCTGTGAACCCCGTGGGCACGCCGGTCATCTCGCCGCTGCGCGAGCCGATCGCCTCGATCTCGTCGAGCGCGCCCTCCATGATGTCGCCGAGCGGCAGGTAGTCCTCGCTGGTGCGCTGCTCGGTGACCGCATAGACCTCCGCCTGGGCGCGGTTGACGATCTCGTCGACGTCGTCGTCGGCCGCGTATCCCATCTGCGTGATGCGCGTACCCGCCTCGACCAGGCGACGCAGTACGGCCCGCTCGTGGACGATCTCCGCGTAGTAGGCGGCGTTGGCGGCCGTGGGCACCGTCTGGACGAGGGTGTGCAGGTACGAGGCCCCGCCGACCTTGTTGATCTCGCCCCGTTTGGTGAGCTCGGCGGCGATCGTGATGGGGTCGGCCGGCTCGCCCTTGGCGTAGACGTCGAGGACGGCCTGGTAGATCGTCTCGTGGGCCGGCTTGTAGAAGTCGTGGCCCTTGAGGATCTCGACGACGTCGGCGATGGCGTCCTTGGAGAGCAGCATGCCGCCGAGGACGGACTGCTCGGCCTCGATGTCCTGCGGCGGGACCCGCTCGAACGCCGGGGCGGCGCCACCGTCCCACGCACCGTTGTCCCTGCCGCGCTCGTGTTGTTCGTCGCGGCCCCGGGCTCCGTCGCCACGGCGGCGGGAGGCGGGCAGACGATCACTGGGACCGCTGTCGGCCCACGGGTCGTCCAAGGGCTCGGAAATGCTCACCGAGCCACCTCCTCCCGTCCGCCGCAGCAGACCTCGCCGTGCCCCTCTGTTCTACGGCACGGCACTGACAAATGAGACGCCCAACTCCGGTTGGTCAACGCCGGTTTTGTGACGTTTTAAAAACCGGCAGACGGAGCGGGCGCCGGACCACGTTAGGCCTCTCGGCACCGTCAGCCAATCTGGTTATCCACAGGCCATGTGGACGACGGCCCAGATGCTGTGGAGAACTCCTCAAAACCTGTGCACGACCCGGTGGACAGGCCTGTGAACAAGCTTCCAGCCGTCACGAAGAGAGGACCCTGACCTGCGATTTTGCCGTCCACCGGCTGTGCAGAAGAAAAACTTCCCCAACCGGCGCAAGATCGCTTCGAACGGTGCACAGAAGTGCGCACCCCTGGACGGAAAGTAAGGGACGCAAAGCCTTTGCATCTCTTACCTGTGGACGATTAGATTGGTGCACATGACACAGGCCCCCGCGCGCCGCAGAACCGGCCGGAGACAGCACGACCGAGAGATCGTCGCTCTGGCCGTGCCGGCCTTCGGCTCCCTCGTCGCCGAGCCCCTCTTCCTCATGGCCGACACCGCCATCGTGGGCCATCTGGGTACGGCTCAACTCGCCGGCCTCGGCGTCGCCTCGGCCCTGTTGATGACCGCCGTCAGTGTCTTCGTCTTCCTCGCCTACGCCACGACAGCGGCGGTCGCCCGCCGCGTCGGCGCGGGTGATCTCCAGGCCGCCATCCGCCAGGGCATGGACGGCATCTGGCTGGCCCTGCTCCTCGGCGCTGCCGTCGTCGCCGTCGTCCTGCCGACGGCGTCCGGCATCGTGGACCTCTTCGGCGCTTCGGACGCGGCAGCTCCCTATGCGACCACGTACCTGCGCATCTCCACGCTCGGCATACCAGCCATGCTCGTCGTCCTCGCCGCGACCGGCGTGCTGCGCGGCCTCCAGGACACCAAAACGCCTCTCTATGTGGCCATCGCCGGCTTCGTCGCCAACGGCGCCCTCAACGCAGGGCTCGTCTACGGCGCCGACCTGGGGATCGCCGGCTCCGCCTGGGGAACCGTCATCGCCCAGTGGGGCATGGCCGTGGTCTACCTCGCCGTGGTCCTGCGCGGGGCGCGCAAGCACGGTGCCTCGCTGCGCCCGGACGCCGCCGGGATCAGGGCCTCCGCACAGGCTGGTGTTCCCCTGCTGGTTCGCACCCTCTCCCTGCGGGCGATCCTGATGATCGCCACGGCGGTCGCCGCTCGTCTCGGGGACGCCGACATCGCCGCACACCAGATCATCCTGTCCCTGTGGAGCCTGCTCGCCTTTGCCCTCGACGCCATCGCCATCGCGGGACAAGCCATCATCGGGCGCTATCTCGGAGCCGGTGACGCACAGGGGGCCCGCGAGGCATGCCGTCGCATGGTCGAGTGGGGGATCGCCGTCGGAATCGTCCTCGGCATTCTGGTCGTCATCACCCGACCGGCATTCCTGCCCCTGTTCACCAGTGACTCGGCGGTCAAGGACGCAGCGCTGCCCGCCCTGCTCATCGTCGCCCTCTCACAGCCGATCTCGGGCATCGTCTTCGTCCTGGACGGAGTCTTGATGGGCGCCGGCGACGGTCCCTACCTGGCCTGGGCGATGCTGATCACTCTGGCGGTCTTCACCCCGGTCGCCCTGCTGGTACCGGTACTGGGCGGTGGGCTCACCGCCCTCTGGGCCACCATGACGCTGATGATGACCGTGCGGATGCTGACGCTGTGGCTCCGGACCCGCTCGGGCCGCTGGATCGTGACGGGCGCGACCCGCTGACGGCCGGCCTCGGCCGTTGCTGACTGTTTCACGTGAAACATCGTGTTTCACGTGAAACGACGATGGCGCCGAAACGACGATGGGGCCGCACCCCGAAGGGTGCGGCCCCATCGCTCACTGCTTCAGCGAGCGCGGAACTCAGGCCGCGACGACCTCGATGTTGACCTTGGCGGCAACCTCGGGGTGCAGACGCACGGACGTCTCGTGAGCGCCCAGCGTCTTGATCGGCGAGCCCAGCTCGATGCGGCGCTTGTCGACCTCGGGGCCACCGGAAGCCTTGATCGCGGAAGCGATGTCGGCCGGGGTGACGGAACCGAAGAGACGACCGGCGTCGCCGGAGCGGACAGCCAGGCGGACCTTGACGCCCTCGAGCTGGGCCTTCACCTGGTTGGCCTGCTCGATGGTCTGGATCTCGTGGATCTTGCGAGCACGACGGATCTGCTCGACGTCCTTCTCGCCACCCTTGGTCCAGCGGATAGCGAACTTCCGCGGGATCAGGTAGTTGCGAGCGTAACCGTCCTTGACGTCGACGACGTCGCCCGCGGCACCGAGGCCGGAGACCTCGTGGGTGAGGATGATCTTCATGTGTCGGTCACCCTTCCCTTATCGCGCGGTGGAGGTGTAGGGCAGCAGCGCCATCTCACGGCTGTTCTTCACGGCCGTGGCGACGTCACGCTGGTGCTGCGTGCAGTTGCCGGTCACGCGGCGGGCACGGATCTTGCCGCGGTCGGAAATGAACTTCCGCAGCATGTTCGTGTCCTTGTAGTCCACGTACGTGACCTTGTCCTTGCAGAATGCGCAGACCTTCTTCTTCGGCTTGCGCACAGGCGGCTTCGCCATGGTGTATCTCCTGTGTGATCAAGAAGTTGGGGTGCGAACCCGCCCTAGAAGGGGGGCTCGTCCGAGTAGCCGCCGCCCTGCTGGCCGCCGCCGGAGCCACCGCCCCAGCCGCCGCCACCGCCCTGGTTGCCACCGGCGGGAGCGCCGGTCGCCCACGGGTCGTCGGCGGGAGCGCCGCCGCCCTGCTGGCCGCCACCGGGGCCGCCGCCCCAGCCGCCGCCACCCTGGCCGCCACCGCCACCGCCGCCGTAGCCGCCCTGGCCACCGCGGCCGGTGGTCTTGGTGACCTTGGCCGTGGCGTTGCGCAGGCTGGCGCCGACTTCCTCGACGTCCAGCTCGTAGACCGTGCGCTTGACGCCCTCACGGTCCTCGTAGGACCGCTGCTTCAGCCGGCCCTGCACGATGACGCGCATGCCTCGCTGGAGCGACTCCGCGACGTTCTCCGCCGCCTGACGCCAGACCGAGCAGGTCAGGAACAGGCTCTCGCCGTCCTTCCACTCGTTCGTCTGGCGGTCGAAGGTGCGGGGAGTGGACGCGACACGGAACTTCGCGACGGCCGCACCGGAGGGGGTGAAGCGCAGCTCGGGGTCGTCGACAAGATTGCCGACCACCGTGATGACGGTCTCGCCTGCCATGGGGGAACCTCTCGGCGGGTTTGCTCTGGCTGCTTGCTACTCGAATCCCGGAATCAGCTGAGCGGGAGAGCTCAGTGGGTCTCGGGACGGAGGACCTTGGTCCGGAGGACCGACTCGTTCAGGTTCATCTGGCGGTCGAGCTCCTTGACGACCGCAGGCTCAGCCTGAAGGTCGATGACCGAGTAGATGCCCTCGGGCTTCTTCTTGATCTCGTACGCGAGACGACGACGGCCCCAGGTGTCGACCTTCTCGACCTTTCCGCCGCCGTCACGGACGACAGAGAGGAAGTTCTCGATCAGCGGGGAGACAGCGCGCTCCTCGACGTCGGGGTCGAGGATGACCATCACCTCGTAGTGACGCATGTGGAACCCACCTCCTTTGGACTCAGCGGCCACGGTCGTTCCGTGGCAGGAGGGTTGTGATGCGTAGCAACGGTATCGGCCACCACTGACAGTCGGGGGTTCCGTCGAGAAGCCCCTGTCGTGACATGGGCAGACACCGGTGCGGACGGTACAGACTACCCGCACAGTGGCTTGCGGTTGAAATCCGGCCGCGAGGGCAGCCAATCTGTACACATCGGGTGTGTATGGCGCTACGATGCGCCGACTTTCGCAGGAGGTGCCCTATGGCACAGGCATTGCGACCCAACACCGCCGGCGGCCTCTTCGCCACGGACGGCAAGCCCCACCCCCTCCAGGACGCCCTGCTCGCGGTGACCCTGGTGCTGGGCATCACGTCGTTCATCACGGCACTCGTCGACGAGGACCTGCATCTCCTCAGCTCCTGGACCGGCCTCGTGGGCATCCTCACGGGTGCGTACGGCCAGTGGATCTCGGAGACGACCCGGGAGCGCTTCGGCCTGATCCTGGGCCTGGGCGCATCGGGCGTCGGGTTCTTCCTGGGCATGGCGCACGGCGGTCTCATCGGCTGACGCCAGGACACTCCTGCTCCTGAACACCACTCACGCCCCGGCCGGCCTCGGGCCGGGGGGAAGGTCCCGTACGCCCAACCGGCGCGCATCCAAGGCGCAGTAGGCTTCGCGCGAGAGCCGGAGCCCCTGACCCCATGGGGACACACCAGCCCGAGGAGCGCCCCGAAATGAGCCTGACCCTGAGGACCATCAGTCGAGAGCAGCATCTGGCCTACATCCAGAGCCTGCCGTCGGCGAGCCACATGCAGGTCCCGGCCTGGGCTGACGTCAAGGCGGAGTGGCGCTCCGAGAACCTCGGATGGTTCGACGACAGGACGGGCGAGCTGGTCGGTGCCGGTCTGGTCCTCTACCGGCAGCTTCCCAAGATCAAGCGCTATCTCGCCTATCTGCCCGAGGGCCCGGTCATCAACTGGTTCGCGCCGAATCTCCAGGACTGGATCGAGCCGATGCTGGCGCACCTGAAGCAGCAGGGCGCCTTCTCGGTGAAGATGGGCCCGCCGGTGGTCATCCGGCGCTGGGACGCCACCTCGATCAAGCAGGGCATCCAGAACCCCGACGTGAAGCGGCTGCGCGACATCGAGGCCGACCACATCGAGCCGCGTGCCTTCGAGGTCGCCGACAAACTGCGCCGCATGGGGTGGCAGCAGGGCGAGGACGGCGGCGCCGGCTTCGGCGACGTCCAGCCCCGCTACGTCTTCCAGGTGCCGCTGGCCAACCGCTCCCTGGAAGAGGTCCACAAGAACTTCAACCAGCTGTGGCGCCGCAACATCAAGAAGGCCGAGAAGGCCGGCGTCGAGGTCGTCCAGGGCGGCTACCAGGACCTCGAGGAATGGCAGCGGCTGTACGAGATCACGGCCGTGCGCGACCACTTCCGGCCGCGCCCGCTGTCGTACTTCCAGCGCATGTGGACGGCCCTCAACACCGAGGACCCCAACCGTATGCGGCTGTACTTCGCCCGGCACAACGGCGTGAACCTGTCGGCGGCGACCATGCTGATCGTCGGCGGGCACGTCTGGTACTCCTACGGCGCCTCCGACAACATCGGCCGCGAGGTCCGGCCCTCGAACGCGATGCAGTGGCGGATGCTGCGCGACGCCTACGCGCTCGGCGCCACCGTCTACGACCTGCGCGGTATCTCCGACTCGCTGGACGAAACCGACCACCTCTTCGGTCTGATCCAGTTCAAGGTGGGCACGGGCGGCCAGGCCGCCGAGTACCTCGGCGAGTGGGACTTCCCGCTGAACAAGCTGCTGCACAAGGCGCTCGACATCTACATGTCGCGCCGCTGATGTCACGTTCAGTGCTTCTATACCTCTGACACACGGCAACCACTGACACACGGCAACCACGAGAAAGGTTCCAGGTCCGGCCATGGCGCTCACGCTCTACGTCGACACCGCGCGCTGGCGGGCGCACCACAAGCACGTGCAGGAGCAGTTCCCCGGCCTCGTGCCGGTCTGCAAGGGCAACGGCTACGGCTTCGGGCACGAGCGGCTGGCGGAGGAGGCCACGCGACTGGGCTCGGACGTCCTCGCCGTCGGCACGACGTACGAGGCCGCCCGGATCAAGGACTGGTTCGGCGGTGACCTGCTGGTGCTGACGCCGTACCGGCGCGGCGAGGAGCCCGTGCCCCTGCCGGACCGGGTCATCCGCTCCGTGTCGTCGATAGACGGCGTGTACGGCCTCGTCGGTGCCCGTGTGGTGATCGAGGTGATGTCCTCGATGAAGCGGCACGGCATCGGCGAGCAGGACCTGCCCCAACTGCACGCCGCCATCGAGAACATCCGCCTGGAAGGCTTCGCGATCCATCTGCCGCTGGACCGCACCGACGGCTCGGACGCGGTCGAGGAAGTCATCGGCTGGATGGACCGGCTGCGCGCGGCCCGGCTGCCTCTGCACACCATGTTCGTCAGCCACCTCAAGGCCGAGGAACTCATCCGGCTCCAGCAGCAGTTCCCGCAGACCCGGTTCCGTGCCCGCATCGGCACGCGGCTGTGGCTTGGGGACCACGAGGCCACCGAGTACCGCGGCGCGGTCCTGGACGTCACGCGCGTGGCCAAGGGCGAGCGCTTCGGCTACCGGCAGCAGAAGGCCGCCTCCGACGGCTTCCTGGTGGTCGTGGCGGGCGGTACGTCGCACGGGGTGGGCCTGGAGGCCCCCAAGGCGCTGCACGGCGTCATGCCGCGGGCCAAGGGCGTCGCCCGGGCCGGCCTCGCGACGGTCAACCGGAACCTTTCTCCGTTCGTCTGGGGCGGCAAGCAGCGCTGGTTCGCCGAGCCGCCGCACATGCAGGTCTCGATCCTGTTCGTGCCCGCGGACGCGCCGGAGCCGAAGGTGGGCGAGGAACTGGTGGCCCATCTGCGGCACACGACCACGCAGTTCGACCGGATCGTGGACCGCTGACCGGCGAACACACTCACCGGCCCAGCACAGCAAGAAGGCCGTACACGGTTTCCCGTGTACGGCCTTTCGCATCGTTCGCTCAGAGTGAACCGTCCGCGCCCTGCCTGCCCCACTCGACCTGTGGCCCGTCGAACTGAGCAGCCGCGTGCCGGGCGGGCCGGGCCGCGGGACCGAGGACGAAGACGTCCTTCGCGCCGTCGAGCACTCCGCCCGAGGGATCGTCGTCCCCGGACCGGCGAACGGGATCCCGCTCCGGCATGAAGATGTCGCGCACGATCATGACGCACAAGTACAGCGTGCCCAGCAGGTGCAGGCCGATGGCCCAGTGGTAGCCGTCGGTGGGCAGGCCCTTGTGGGCGTCTCCGCTGGTCGTGTACGCGAGGTACATCCAGATCCCCAGGAAGTACGCCACCTCGCAGGCCTGCCAGATCAGGAAGTCCCGCCACTTCGGCCGGGCCAGGGCGGCCAGGGGCACCAGCCACAGGACGTACTGCGGCGAGTAGACCTTGTTGGTGAGGATGAACGCCGCGACGATCAGGAAGGCGAGCTGGGCGAACCGCGGGCGGCGCGGTGCGGTCAGCGCGAGCACGGCGACACCCGCGCAGCACACCAGCATCAGCAGCGTGGCGAGCGTGTTGACGGTGTCGGTGCTGAGCGGGCTGTCCGAGTTCTGGGCCATGATCAGCCAGAAGGAGCCGAAGTCGACGCCCCGCTCCTGGCTGAACGTGTAGAACTTCGACCAGCCCTCGAACGCGAAGAGCATCACCGGCCCGTTCACGACGACCCAGGCGACGATCGCACCGCCCAGCGCCGTCCCGAACGCACGCCACTTGCCGGCGCGCCAGCACAGCACCAGCAGCGGCCCGAGGATCAGGAAGGGATAGAGCTTGGCGGCCGTGGCGAGTCCCAGGAGGACGCCGAAGGCGAGGGAGCGGCCGCGCGACCACATCAGCATCGCCGCGGCCGTCAGGGCGACCGCCAGCAGGTCCCAGTTGATGGTCGCCGTCAGGGCGAAGGCAGGTGCCAGGGCGACCAGCAGGCCGTCCCAGGGGCGCCGGGCGTGGGTGCGGGTCACGCAGACGGCGATGACCGACGCGCACACCATCAGCATCCCGGCGTTGACCATCCAGTACCACTGCTCCTGGTCCTGGATGGTGCCGCTGCCGGGCGTGAGCCAGGAGGCGACCTCCATGAAGACACCGGTGAGCACCGGGTACTCCAGGTACTGCATGTCGCCGGGGAGCTTGTCGAAGTACGGCACGAGCCCGTCGGCGAAGCCGCGCCCCTGGTAGAGGTGCGGGATGTCCGAGTAGCACGCGTGCGTGTACTGGGAGCTGGCACCGAAGAACCAGGCGCCGTTGTAGCAGGGTGCCTTCTGGACCAGACCGAGGGCGAACATGCCGATCGCCACCAGCGCGATCACCCGTACGGGAGTCCACCATGACGCCCCGAGCAGGGCACGCCGCCCGAGCGGGCCGCCGATCAGCTCGCTGCCGGCCGCGGCGACCTTGTCCTCCTGGGTCGGCCGCACCGGGTCCGGCTCGTGGACGCTCGCTTGCGTCGATTCTGCACTGGCCATGCCGCACATCCTGCCGTACGCGTCCATCAATACGCCGAGGGCCGCCGCACCGGGTAGGTGCGGCGGCCCGTGTTTCACGTGAAACGTCTTCGCGTTTCACGTGAAACACCCATGCCGGGCGATCAGCCGGCTATCCGGCGGGGCCTCCGAAGATGCCGCCGTTGCCGTTGCCTCTGGTGTTGCCACCGTTCTCGCTCGTATCGCTCGGCGAGGGAGAGGGCGACACCTCTCCGCCTGTACCGCCGCCGTTCTCCGTACCTCCGTCGTCTTCACACCCGAAGAATCCACAGGTGTCGCTCGGCGAGGGCGACGGAAGCGTCGGCGTCTCGCTGGGCGTGGCGCTCGGCGACTCGGTCACCGTCTCGCTGGGCTCCACGCTCGGGGTCGGGGTCGGCGACGGGGCGCCCACCTCGTGCTGGATATCGCCGATCTTCTCGGCCTCCGGGAAGCCGAGGTCGGGCTTGCCCTTCAGCGCGGCCTTCATGTACTCGGTCCACACCTGGGTGGGGGTGTCACCACCATGGATGGACTCCTCACCCGCCGTGCCGTTCATGGAGAGCAGCTTGGCGCTCTTGGGATCCTCACGGAACATCGCGACCGAGGTCGACAGCTGCTGGGTGTAGCCGACGAACCAGGCCGACTTGTTCTCGTCCGTGGTACCGGTCTTACCGGCCGCCGTACGGCCCAGGGCCAGGGCGTTCTTACCCGTACCGTTCTGGATGACGTTCTCCAGGACGTCCGTGACGTTGTTGGCCACGTTCTCCGGCATCGCCTGCGTGATGCGCGGCTTGTCGAAGCCTTCGACTTCCTGCCCGTTGAACTTGACGCTGGTCACCGAGTACGGGGAGGCCTGCTTGCCGGCGGCGGCGAACGTCGCGTAGGCGTCGGCCATACGGATCGCGCTGGGAGTCGACGTACCGAGCGCGAACGACGGGTTGAGGGTGGCGAAACTGGCGTCCAGAATGCCGGACTTCTCGGCCACGTCCCGCACGTTCCTCATCCCCACGTCCATACCGAGCTGGACGAACGGGGTGTTGACGGACTGCTCCATCGCCTTGCGCAAGGTGATGTAGCCCCAGGGGTGGTCGCTCTCGTTCTCCTGGAAGAACGGTGTGTTGTCCTTCTTCAGGACGTAGGAGCCGTCGTTGTTCCTGACCTTGAGGTGGTCGTTGCCGTTGTACTTGCTCAGCGGCGAGAGGGGACCGTCGCTCCGGTAGGTGCCGTGCTCCATGGCGGCGGCGAGCACGAACGGCTTCCACGTCGAACCGACGGGGACACCCGAGGTGTCCGCGTTGTTGTTGAAGTGGCCGTTCTCGTACCCCGCGCCACCGTAGAGCGCGACGATCGCACCGTCCTTGGGCTTCACCGACGCCGCACCGAACTGGACGTGCTTGTCCAGCTCACGCTTCTCCGGGTTCAGTTTTTCCTTCTCGACCTTCTTCACGGCCTTGGCCAGCGCCTCGACCTTGGACTTCTCGAAGGTCGTCCTGATCTGGTAGCCGCCCTGGTCGAACTGCTTCTCCGTGATGTTGGAGTGGTTCAGGACGTACTTCTTGGCGGTGTCCGCCAGGTAGCCGATCTGGCCGCTCATGCCCTTGGTCGCCTTGCGGCCCTGGGGCATGGGGTACTTCTTGATCGCCTTCTGGTACTCGGCGTCCGAGAGCTTGTTGTCGTTGTGCATCTGCTCGAGGATCCAGCCCCAGCGCTCCCTGGACCGCTTCTCGTTGGCCTGGGCACTCGCCGAGGAGTCGAGGCTCTCGTTGCCCGCGGGGTCGTAGTACGTGGGGCCCTTGAGCAGGGCGGCGAGGAAGGCGCACTCGCTCGGCTCGAGCTTGACCGCGTCCTTGCCGTAGTACGTCTGGGCGGCGGCCTGGATGCCGTAGGCGCCGCGGCCGTAGTAGGAGGTGTTCAGGTACCCCTGGAGGATCTCGTCCTTGGTGAGCTTGGTGCCCACCTTGATCGAGATGAACATTTCCTTGAACTTACGGGTGAGCGTCTGGTCCTGGCTCAGGTAGGTGTTCTTGACGAACTGCTGGGTGATCGTCGAACCACCCTGCGTGTCACCGCCCCGGGCCATGTTCGCCAGCGCACGGGCGATACCCATCGGGTCGACACCCGAGTCCTGGTAGAAGCTCTTGTTCTCGGCCGAGATCACCGCCTGCTGCATGGCCTTGGGGATCCGGTCGATCGTGACGTTCTGCCGGTTCTGGCCGCTGCCCGTCGCGACCATCTGCTGGCCGTTGGACCAGTAGTAGACGTTGTTCTGCGACAGGGCTGCCGCGTTCTCCTCGTTGGGGACGCCCACCATGGCGTACCCGATGCCCGCCACGGCCACCAGGCTGCCGAAGAAGCCGATGCACAGACCGGAGACGAGCTTCCAGGACGGCAGCCAGCGCTGCCAGCCGTACTTGCCGGCCCGCGGATAGTCGATCAGCCGCTTCTTGTCGGAATAGGCAGCCGCGCGCCCTCTGCCTCGCCCGGGCCCGGCCGGCCCGCCGGGAGCGGCGCGCCGGCCGCCACGGGCCGGTTCGGCCGCTCTGCGTCGGCCGCCTCCGGTACTTCTCTGCGCCGCACGACGGGCCTCGGCACGGCCGCCGTACGGACGCTCCTCACCCCCCGAGCCGTAGGAGTCCGACCCATAGGAGTCGGACGGAGACCCGGTGGCGCCTCGCGGGGCCGCGCGGCGACCGGGGGACGAACCGGACTGGCCGCGTCGGGCCGCGGCACGTCCGCCTCCCTGCGGCTGCGGCGGTTTGCGACGGTGCTCGCTCATCGAACGACTACTCCTCGGGCAGGCGCACCCCTGCGCGCCTGGAAACGGCGGCTGGTTTCCGGTCCCCCCGAAGTACGGATGCGGTCGGCTCCGCATTCATCGGTCCCGCATGCACCCGTACTACACCGAAGACGACGACGCTCTCAGGCGTCTCTTGGTTCCCGGTGATGTGCATGGCGCACAGACTACGCACCGCCAAAACCTGCCGAGGCCTGAAGTTCACCTCAAATCAGGCAACTCGCGTCCGATGAATCGGTGATGTGATCCCGTTCACCGCACCCCCTCTTGTCGCATCCGGAAGGCCGTTCTATCGTCATGATGTATCGAGTCGATACATCAGCGCGACACATCGGCCCGAGACATCAGGTACCGCGGCAGAGAGGAGGCGACCATGAGCCGGCGTTCCGGGATCCTCGAGTTCGCCGTACTCGGCCTGCTCCGCGAATCTCCGATGCATGGCTATGAGCTGCGCAAACGACTCAATACCTCACTGGGTGTGTTCCGTGCGTTCAGCTACGGGACGCTGTACCCCTGCCTCAAAACGCTGGTCGCCAACGGCTGGCTGATCGAGGAGCCGGGGAACGACACCGAGGCCGCTCCCCTCACTGGCCGCCGCGCCAAGATCGTCTACCGGTTGACGGCGGAGGGTAAGGAGCACTTCGAGCAGCTGCTCTCCCAGACCGGGCCCGAGGCGTACGAGGACGAGACATTCGCCGCCCGTTTCGCCTTCTTCGGGCAAACCTCACGCGATGTGCGCATGCGCGTGCTGGAGGGCCGCCGCAGCCGGCTGGAGGAGCGCCTGGAGAAGATGCGCCTCTCCCTGGCCCGGACCCGGGAGCGCCTCGACGACTACACGCTTGAGCTCCAGCGCCACGGGATGGAGTCCGTGGAGCGCGAAGTGCGCTGGCTGAACGAGCTCATCGAGAGCGAGCGGGCGGGGCGGGACCTGAAGGGTTCCACCCCGGGGGAGCCCGGTTCGCGTGACACCACATCTGGAGCGTCGGGCGGCCTGCCCCGGCCGGGGAACGACCCCCGTCCGGATACGCCCGGCGACACCGCCACGTGAGAGCCCGCCCAAGGGCCTCACTCGTACACACAGGGAGCAACCGGAATGGGTTCGGTTCGCGTAGCCATCGTCGGTGTGGGCAACTGCGCCGCATCGCTGGTGCAGGGAGTCGAGTACTACAAGGACGCCGACCCGGCGGCCAAGGTGCCGGGCCTGATGCACGTCCAGTTCGGCGACTACCACGTCCGCGACGTCGAGTTCGTCGCCGCGTTCGACGTGGACGCCAAGAAGGTCGGCCTCGACCTGGCGGACGCCATCGGCGCCTCCGAGAACAACACCATCAAGATCTGCGACGTACCCAGCACCGGTGTGACGGTCCAGCGCGGCCACACGCTCGACGGCCTCGGCAAGTACTACCGGGAGACCATCGAGGAGTCCGCCGAGGAGCCGGTCGACGTCGTCCAGGTCCTCAAGGACAAGCAGGTCGACGTCCTCGTCTGCTACCTGCCCGTCGGCTCCGAGGACGCGGCGAAGTTCTACGCCCAGTGCGCCATCGACGCCAAGGTCGCCTTCGTCAACGCCCTTCCGGTCTTCATCGCCGGCACCAAGGAGTGGGCCGACAAGTTCACCGAGGCGGGCGTCCCGATCGTCGGCGACGACATCAAGTCCCAGGTCGGCGCCACCATCACGCACCGCGTCATGGCAAAGCTGTTCGAGGACCGGGGCGTCATCCTGGACCGCACGATGCAGCTGAACGTCGGCGGCAACATGGACTTCAAGAACATGCTCGAGCGCGACCGCCTCGAGTCGAAGAAGATCTCCAAGACGCAGGCCGTCACCTCGCAGATCCGCGACCGCGACCTGGGTGCGGACAACGTCCACATCGGCCCGTCCGACTACGTCGCCTGGCTGGACGACCGCAAGTGGGCCTACGTCCGCCTCGAAGGCCGCGCCTTCGGTGACGTCCCGCTGAGCCTGGAGTACAAGCTGGAGGTCTGGGACTCCCCGAACTCCGCCGGCGTCATCATCGACGCCCTGCGCGCCGCGAAGATCGCCAAGGACCGCGGCATCGGCGGCCCCGTGCTCTCCGCGTCGAGCTACTTCATGAAGTCCCCGCCCGTCCAGTACTACGACGACGAGGCCCGCGAGAACGTCGAGAAGTTCATCAAGGGTGACGTCGAGCGCTGAGACGCCGCAACCAGTCGCTCCTGCCAGGGCTGTGAGGGTCCCCGGGTCGTACGACCCGGGGACCCTCTCCCGTATGTGAGGCTGTGCCCCATGGCCGTCGTCCGTGACCTGCGTGTCCTGTTGCGCTTCCAGGGCTTCAGGCGCCTGCTCGGCGTGCGCCTGCTCTCCCAGGGCGCCGACGGCGTCTACCAGGTCGCGCTAGCCGCATATGTGGTCTTCTCGCCTGAGAAGCAGACCTCGGCTGCCGGGGTCGCCTCCGCCATGGCGGTGCTGCTGCTCCCGTACTCCCTCGTCGGCCCTTTCGCCGGTGTCCTGCTGGACCGCTGGCAGCGCCGCCAGGTCCTGCTGTACGGCAGCCTGCTGCGCGCGGTGCTGGCTTCCGCCACGGCCCTGCTGATACTCAGTCCCGCTCCGGACTGGCTCTTCTACGTCTCCGCCCTGTGCGTCACCGCCGTCAACCGTTTCGTCCTCGCCGGCCTGTCCGCCGCTCTGCCCCGCGTGGTCGACGCCGAGCGCCTCGTCATCGCAAACTCCCTCTCCCCGACCGCCGGAACACTGGCGGCGACCGCGGGCGGCGGGCTCGCCTTCGTCGTCCGCCTGGTGGTGGCGGACTCCGACGCCGCCGTGGTGCTCGTGGGAGCCGTGCTGTATCTGTGCGCCGCCGTGGCATCGCTCAGCATGGCGCGGGAACTCCTCGGCCCCGACCGGACATTGGTGCGCGAGCACATCGCGACGGCTCTCACGGGCACCGCTCGCGACCTGGCGGCGGGCGTACGTCACCTGGCCGCGCCGCAGCGCCGGCAAGCGACCTGGGCGCTCGCGGCCATGGCACTGATGCGCTTCTGCTACGGCGCGCTGCTGGTGATGCTGCTGATGCTCTGCCGGTACGCGCTCACCACGACCACGGACGACGGACTCGCCCTGCTGGGCCTGGCGTTGGGCGTCTCCGGCGCCGGCTTCTTCGCCGCGGCCGTGGTGACGCCCTGGGCCGCGGGACGGCTCGGGCCGGGACGCTGGATCGTCGTGTGCGCGGGGGCCGCCGCGCTGCTGGAGCCTGCTCTCGGACTGCCGTTCGCCGCTGCCCCTCTGCTGGCCGCGGCCTTCGTCCTGGGGCTGACCACCCAAGGCGCGAAGATCGCCACCGACACGATCGTCCAGTCCTCCGTCGAGGACGGCTTCCGTGGCCGGATCTTCTCGGTCTACGACGTCCTCTTCAACGTCGCTTTCGTCGGCGCCGCCGCCGTTGCCGCCCTGGTGCTGCCGCCGGACGGCCGATCCGTGCCGCTGGTGATCACGATCGCCGTTATCTACGCGGCAGTAGCTGTGACTATGGGCCGGTTTGGACGCCAGTAAGTGTCACATCAATGACACAGAGCCACATTCGGCTACTGCGGCGTCAGTGGACACCGATAACTTACGTGGGTCTTATCTCGCGACATGTTCGCGTCACTCAACCATGTTCTAGGGGGACCCCAAGTGACTACTCCGCCGCCCCAGGGCAACCCGTTCGCACAGGGCCAGCCCGCGGGTCAGCCCCAGGCCCCGTACCCGCCGCAGGGCGGCTACCCCCAGCAGCCCGGTCAGCCCGGCTTCCCGTCCCAGGGTGCGGGTCCCTACGCTCCGGTTCCGCCGCAGCCGACCGGCCGCAAGCTCAGCTTCAAGACCATCAAGAACATCGCCATCGTCATCGCGGTGGCCGGCATTGCCATCGGCGGCTACATAACCAGCCGGGACGACGCCAAGACGGCGGCCGTCGGCGACTGCATGCACCGTGGCAGCACCAACGACGACAACCCGGACCTCGAAGTCGTCGAGTGCAGCGATGCGAAGGCTCAGTACGTGGTGCTGGCCAAGATCGAGGGCGCGTACCTCACGCAGACCCTGGCGTCGAGCAAGTGCGAGTCCGAGGCCAAGGACTTCCAGTACACGTACACCGAGAGCGGCGACGGCAAGGACTTCCTGCTCTGCCTGAAGGACAAGAAGTAAGGCAGACATGCGAGGGGCGGTGTTTCACGTGAAACACCGCCCCTCGGCTCGTCTCCCGGGGTCATGTTTCACGTGAAACATGACCCCGTTTCACGGCCTCAGCCCTCCTGCTCGGCCCACCACTCCTTGAGTGCGGCCACCGCGGAGTCGTGCTCCATCGGCCCGTTCTCCAGGCGCAGCTCCAGCATGTGCTTGTACGCGCGGCCGATGACCGGACCGGGACCGACGCCGAGGATCTCCATGATCTGGTTGCCGTCGAGGTCGGGACGGATCGAGTCCAGCTCCTCCTGTTCCTGAAGCTTGGCGATCCGCTCCTCCAGACCGTCGTAGGCGCGCGACAGGGCTGCCGCCTTGCGCTTGTTGCGCGTGGTGCAGTCCGAGCGGGTCAGCTTGTGGAGACGGTCGAGGAGCGGACCGGCGTCACGGACGTAGCGGCGGACCGCCGAGTCCGTCCACTCGCCGGTGCCATAGCCGTGGAACCGCAGGTGGAGTTCGACCAGACGTGAGACGTCCTTCACCAGCTCGTTGGAGTACTTCAGCGCCGTCATGCGCTTCTTGGTCATCTTCGCCCCGACCACCTCGTGGTGGTGGAACGAGACCCGTCCGTCCTTCTCGAAGCGGCGGGTACGGGGCTTGCCGATGTCGTGCAGCAGGGCCGCCAGGCGGAGGGTCAGGTCGGGACCGTCGTCCTCCAGCGCCATCGCCTGTTCCAGGACGATCAGCGTGTGGTCGTAGACATCCTTGTGCCGGTGGTGCTCGTCACGCTCCAGGCGCAGGGCCGGCAGCTCGGGCAGCACCCGGTCGGCGAGGCCCGTCTCGACGAGCAGCGACAGGCCCTTGCGCGGGTACGGCGAAAGGATCAGCTTGTTCAGCTCATCCCGCACCCGCTCGGCGGAGACGATCTCGATACGTCCAGCCATCTCCTTCATCGCCGCAACGACCTCGGGAGCGACCTCGAAGTCGAGCTGAGCCGCGAAGCGCGCGGCCCGCATCATCCGGAGCGGATCGTCGGAGAAGGACTCCTCCGGGGTGCCAGGAGTGCGCAGCACACGCGACGCGAGGTCCTCGAGCCCGCCGTGCGGATCGATGAATTCCTTCTCCGGTAGCGCGACGGCCATCGCGTTCACCGTGAAGTCACGGCGGACCAGATCCTCGTCGATGGAGTCTCCGTACGACACCTCGGGCTTGCGCGAGGTCCGGTCGTACGCCTCCGACCGATAGGTGGTCACCTCGATCTGAAAGCGTCGATCAGCGTCCCCGACGCGGGCATCCTTCTGCGCTCCGACCGTACCGAAGGCGATTCCGACCTCCCAGACGGCGTCCGCCCACGGGCGCACGATCTTGAGTACGTCCTGGGGGCGGGCGTCGGTCGTGAAGTCCAGATCGTTGCCGAGCCGGCCCAGCAGCGCGTCCCGGACCGATCCGCCGACCAGGGCGAGTGAGAACCCGGCCTCCTGGAAGCGGCGGGCGAGGTCGTCGGCGACAGGAGCGATCCGCAGCAGTTCAGTCACCGCGCGGTGCTGCACCTGACTCAGGGCACTGGGCGTTTCTTCGTTGGCGTTCGGCACAACAGAAGAGGGTACGTGGCTCGGGCGCCCCCGAGCTCCCCTTATTAGGCATGCAGACACGTCCGTCAATACGCCCACAAGAGATGCTCTTGGGATGGAGACAACCGCGCTCCGGCATACAGCCACATACCGGACAGCTCACCGCCGGTCCGCGATCTTGTGGAACGGACCGCGGCACTTCCCCTCAGCGCGCATCGTTACCATGCGTGGACGCACATTCCGACGACCACTGACGACGAGGGACGGGCGAGCGCGTGGCCGAGGCGGCAGACTTCCAGGGGACCAGTGCCTCACCTGCCCGCCGGTGGCTGCGGCGCACCGGGGCACTGCTCGCCGGTGCGCCCCTGCTGGCCGGACTCCTCCAGTTGCCCGCCGCGACGCCGGCGGACGCGGCCGGGCAGGAGTCCCCGCAGGCTGCCTCCGGTACGAACGGCTCGGTGTCCGTCGCTGTCGACTCACTCAGCCCCAGCGCCCCCACCGAGGGGGACACGGTGACCGTGACGGGCACTGTGACCAACAACGGCAAGCAGCCGGTCACCGACGCCCACGTCGATCTGCGGGTGGGGCCCTCGCTCGACACCCGTTCCGCCATCGACAGCCTCGCCAAGAAGAGCGACGCCGTCCAGGGCCCCGCCGGCGAGGCCGTCGGCGGCAGGTACACCGAGAAGTTCCCCAAGCTCACCCCCGGTGTGGCGGAGCCCTTCAACATCTCCGTGCCGGCCGACGAGCTGGACCTCGGCCAGGACGGCGTCTACCAGCTGGCCGTCGCGCTCTCCGGGGAGACCGCCGCGCAGCCCTGGGACCAGGTTCTCGGCGTCCAGCGCACGTTCCTGCCGTGGCAACCGGAGGAGGCCGGCACCAAGACGAAGACCACGTTCCTGTGGCCGCTCGTCTCCGACGTCCACATGACGGCCGAGACGGGGTCGAACGAGCAGCAGACGCCGGTCTTCAGCAACGACGACCTCGCCGAGGAGATCTCCCCGGGCGGCCGCCTCGACCAGATGGTGTCGCTGGGCAAGGGCCTCGACATCACCTGGGTGATCGACCCGGACCTGCTGGCTTCCGTCGACGCGATGACGAGGACCTACCAGGTCAGAGGCGAGGACGGCGACACCACCCCCGGCAGGAACCAGGCGGTCGCCAAGCAGTGGCTCTCCGAGCTCCAGCAGGCGGTGGCGGGCAAGGAGGTCGTCGCCCTGCCGTTCGGCGATCCGGACCTGGCCTCCCTCGCCCACAACGGCACGGCCGTCACGGGCTCGCTGAGCCACCTCAAGGAGGCCACGGACGCCGTCGACAACACGGTGCAGACGGTCCTCCACGTGAAACCGTCCAAGGACTTCGCGTGGCCCGTGGACGGCGCCGTCGACCCGTCGATCATGAAGGTCGCGACGTCCGCGGGCGCCGACAAGGTGATCGCTCGCAGCGACAGCCTCCAGGACGACCTGTCGTACACACCCTCGGCTGCCCGGCCCATCGGCGGCGGCACCACGGCGGTCGTCGCGGACGCCCGGATGTCCACGGCGTTCCAGGGCAACCTGACGAAGGCCTCCGCGTCCACGCTCGCCGTGCAGCGCTTCCTGGCCCAGAGCCTGACGCTCGGCCTCCAGACCGGCAAGCAGCGCAGCGTCGTCGTCGCCCCGCAGCGCACGCCCTCCGTGAGCCAGGCGCAGGCGATGGCCGAGGCGCTGGGAGCCCTCCAGGGCGGGAACTGGTCCGAGTCGCAGGACCTCTCGGCCGCCGCCAAGGCCAAGCCGGACCCGTCGGCCAACAGGAAGGTGCCGCCCCCCTCCGCGTACCCCTCCTCGCTGCGCAAGCAGGAGCTGCCGCGGGCCGCCTTCGAGCAGATCGCGAGGACGCAGGACAAGCTCGACAACTTCAAGGTGATCCTCACCGACGAGTCCCGGGTGGTCACCCCCTTCGGGCGGGCCATGAACCGCGAGATGTCCACGTCGTGGCGGGGCCGGGGCGTCGCCGCGGTGGGGTACCGGGACGACGTCGAGTCCTACCTCGACGGGCTGATCGACGGGGTCAAGCTGATCGAGAAGTCGGAGACCAAGCTCTCCGGCCGCAGCGCTACGATCCCGGTCACCGTCCAGAACAACCTGGTCCAGGGCGTCGAGCACCTGGAACTGCGGCTCACGTCGAAGAACCCGACGCGACTCAAGATCGGCGGTGACGCCTACGAGGAGCAGCGGGTCACCGTGAACGGCGGGCACAGCCAGTCGGTGAAGTTCACCACGTCCGCCAACGCCAACGGGCGTGCGGAGGTGGTCGCCCAGCTGTACACGGAGGACGGCCAGAGGTACGGCGCGCCCGTCACTTTCGACGTAAGGGTCACCGAGGTCACGCCCACCGTGATGCTGGTCATCGGCGGCGGCGTCCTGCTCCTGGTCCTCGCCGGCTTCCGTATGTACACCCAGCGCAAGCGCGCCGCCGCCCGCGAGGCCGCCGAGGACGCCGCCGCGGAGGCCGACGACGACGTCGACCACCCGGCCGGCGCTCCACAGAACCCTGAAGCCCCCGGCGACCGTCTCAAGGAGGAGTCCGAGGCCGGCTCCCGGGCAGACGCCCCGCAGCAGCCGAGTGACCCGGCCCCGGACACCGCAGCGGAAAGCGCCGACCCGTCCGGCACGGGTGAGAGAGTGGACCGTTGAGATGTCGTGGCCGGTGGGCCCGGGACGATGAGGTGGGGTAACCATGAACGCGCCGTACGACGGTGACCACGGCCGTGGCGTGGGCAGCTCGGGCTACCCCGAGTCGGGCGGGCCCGAGGGCTCGCCGCCCGAGCACGGCCAGGTGCCGCCGCAGCCGCCCGCGGACATGTACCTCCAGGACGCCTACACCCAGGATCCCTACCGGGCGCAGGACCTCTCCGCCCAGGACCCGGTCGCCGAGGCGCGCTACGACCGCGCCGCGCACCCACCGCCCCCTCCGGGCACGTATCAGCCGCAGCAGCAGCTGTACGCCCAGCCGCCGCAGTCGCCGTACGCGCCCGACCCGCGGGTGTGGGCCCAGACGCCCGCCCCGGAGCCGGAGGGCCCGACCAGGCACCTGCCGTACGGCGACGACGCGCGGACCACCCAGTTCGTGGGCGTGGACGACCTCGTCTCCCAGGCGGGCGAGCCCCGCCAGGAGCCGGACGCGTTCGCGCATCTCTTCCGGGACCAGCAGCAGGGCAGCGGCCACCCGTCCTACGAGCCGCCGTCGGTCCCCGGTCCGTCCCCGGCCCCGGGCCAGATGGCGCAGGGGCAGTACGCGGCGCAGGGGCAGTACGCGGCGGGCCAGTACCCGGCCCCCGGCGAGACCGCGGCGATGCCGGCGGCGGACGACACACCCGCCCCGGAGGCCGCCGCCTCGCCCGCTCCGAAGAAGGGCGGCCGCGCCGCGGGCCTGATGAAGTCCAGCGCCGTGATGGCGGCGGGCACGATGGTCTCCCGCCTCACCGGCTTCATCCGCTCCGCACTGATCGTCTCGGCCATCGGCGTCGGCTTCCTCGGTGACACCTTCCAGGTCGCCTACCAGCTGCCGACGATGCTCTACATCCTCACGGTCGGCGGCGGTCTCAACTCCGTCTTCGTGCCGCAGCTCGTCCGCGCCATGAAGGACGACGAGGACGGCGGCGAGGCGTACGCCAACCGCCTGCTGACCCTCGTCATGGTGGCGCTCGGCGCACTCACCGCGCTCGCGATCTTCGCCGCGCCACTCCTGATCCGCATGATGTCCCCCTCGATCGCCAGCGACCCCGCGGCGAATCAGGTCGGCATCACCTTCGTCCAGTACTTCCTGCCATCGATCTTCTTCATGGGCGTCCACGTGGTGATGGGCCAGATCCTCAACGCCCGGGGGAAGTTCGGCGCGATGATGTGGACCCCGGTCCTGAACAACATCGTCATCATCGTGACGCTGGGCATGTTCATCTACGTCTACGGCACCGCCGCCGACTCCGGGATGAAGGTCACGAACATCCCGCCGGAGGGCCAGCGCCTCCTCGGCATCGGCGTCCTGCTCGGCCTCGTGGTCCAGGCCCTGGCGATGATCCCCTACCTGCGCGAGACGGGCTTCCGCCTGCGGCTGCGCTTCGACTGGAAGGGCCAGGGCCTCGGCAAGGCCATCACGCTCGCCAAATGGACGGTCCTGTTCGTCCTGGCCAACCAGGCGGGCGCCATGATCGTCGTCTGGCTGTCCACCGCGGCGGGCAAGGCCTCGCCCGTCGACGGCACCGGCTTCTCCGCCTACGCCAACGCACAGCTGATCTGGGGCCTGCCGCAGGCCATCATCACGGTCTCCCTCATGGCCGCCCTGCTGCCGCGCCTGTCGCGCTCGGCGGCCGAGGGCGACGGCGGTGCCGTCCGCGACGACATCTCCCAGGGCCTGCGCAACACCGCGGTCGCCATCGTGCCGATCGCGTTCGGTTTCCTCTCGCTCGGCATCCCCATGTGCACGCTGATGTTCGGCTCCTCCGGCACCAGCGAGGCCACCAACATGGGCTTCATGCTGATGGCGTTCGGTCTCGGCCTGATTCCGTACTCCGTGCAGTACGTCGTCCTGCGCGCCTTCTACGCCTACGAGGACACCCGAACTCCCTTCTACAACACGGTCATCGTGGCCGCGGTCAACGCTGGCGCCTCGGCGGTCTGCTACTTCGTGATCCCGTCGCGCTGGGCCGTGGTCGGCATGGCCGCCTCGTACGGCCTGGCCTACGCGATCGGTGTCGGCGTCGCCTGGCGCCGGCTGCGCAAGCGGCTGGGCGGGGACCTCGACGGCGCACGTGTCCTGCGCACGTATGCCCGGCTGTGCATCGCGTCGATCCCGGCAGCCCTGCTCAGCGGCGCTGCCTGCTACGGCATCGGCCGCACGCTCGGCCAGGGCGCCGTGGGCTCGCTCGCCGCGGTGCTGGCCGGTGGCGCCGTGCTGCTCGTGATCTTCTTCGTCGCCGCCCGCCGCATGCGCATCGAGGAACTCAACTCGCTGGTCGGCATGGTCCGCGGACGCCTGGGACGCTGAGTCGGGGGTGGGCGCACAACCATCGTCAGCCACCGCGTGTCGTGCATAGCGGCGGACTGTGGGCACAATTGGTTTCGGCGTCGGACGGCGCGCAACGGATGCCGGGCGGCGCGCAAATGGATGGGGAGGCAGGAACGACGGTGGCGGAACGGAGTACGGCTGCCGTCGACGTGGCAGACAACAGCGACGAGACGTCGCTGACCGCACAGGCGGACCAGTCCACGGCCGACGGGGTGGCCAAGAACCGGGAGCGGGACACGGACAGCGACGAGGTACAGGAGAGCACCCGGACCGACGGTCCAGGGAAGACCTCGCCGCCCGAACTGCACAGTGGTCACAAACTCGCCAGACGCTACCGCCTCGAGGAGTGCGTCACCCGTCTGGACGGTTTCAGCAGTTGGCGTGCCGTGGACGAGAAGCTCCGCCGTGCCGTCGGAGTGCACATCCTGCCCGCTGACCACTCACGGGCTCGATCCGTCCTGGCCGCCGCCCGCTCCTCCGCCCTGCTGGGCGACCCACGCTTCGTCCAGGTACTGGACGCGGTGGAGGAGAACGACCTCGTCTACGTCGTCCACGAGTGGCTTCCGGACGCGACGGAACTGACCACGCTCCTCGCCTCCGGGCCGCTGGAGCCGTACGACGCCTACCAGATGGTCAGCCAGATCTCCTCCGCCATGGCCGCTGCCCATCGCGAGGGTCTCGCCCATCTGCGGCTCAACCCCAACGCCGTCCTGCGTACCTCGACCGGCCAATGGCGCATCCGCGGGCTCGCGGTGAACGCCGCGCTGCGGGGCGTCGCGTCCGACACCCCGCAGCGCACCGACACCGAGGCTATCGGCGCCCTGCTGTACGCGGCGCTCACCCAGCGCTGGCCGTACGAGAGCGATGCCTACGGGCTGTCCGGCCTGCCGAAGGACATCGGCCTGATCGCGCCCGACCAGGTGCGTGCCGGTGTGCACCGCGGCCTCTCCGAACTCTCCATGCGCGCGCTCGTCAACGACGGCGCCACCGCCTCCCGGCACGAGTCGCCGTGCACCACGCCGGAGGAGCTGGTGAAGGCGATCGGCGAGATGCCCCGTATCCGTCCGCCGGAGCCGACGTTCACCGCCCCGCCCGAGTACCAGCGCACGTCGTACCAGCAGGGCACGTACGGCCGCCAGGCCCCACGCCCCGGTGCCACCCAGCCGGTCCCGACCCCACCGCCCCCGCTGCAGAGCCGCACGGGCAAGGCCCTGAAGTGGGCCGTGTCCGGGCTCCTGATCGCCGCGCTGGGCCTCGGCAGCTGGCAGCTGGCGGACGCGCTCATGGACCAGGGCGGCAAGAGTGACGACCCGGGCCAGACGCAGAACAACGACGACGGCGACAAGAACAAGAACCGCCCGGCACCGAAGCCGATCGCCATCAAGGACGCCGAGGAGTACGTCGCCAAGGGCGACGCCCAGCACCCCGCCGACGTCGCCGAGACCTACGACGGCAACCCATCCACGGGCTGGCGCACCAGCAGCTACCTGGACGGCCCGAAGATGGTGATAAAGCCCGGTGTCGGCATCGTCTACGACCTCGGGGCCGAGAAGGAAGTCTCGGCCGCGACGCTCTCACTGCGGTACGGCGGCGACCACACCACGGTGGAGCTGTACGCGACCGACACCCTCGGTTCGTCCACACCGCTGAGTGCCATGAAGAAGCTGGGCACGGCCACGACGAGCAGCACCTCCGCGAAGGTGACCGTCGACAAGCCGGTGAAGAGCCGGTACCTCCTGGTCTGGCTGACGGCTCTGCCGTACTCCGGTGACGACCCCGCCAACTACAGCAACCCGGGCTACAAGCAGGCCATCACCGAAGTGAAGTTCACGGGCTGAGAGCCGACCGAGGGGAAGGGGGTTCAATGGCGGACCGCGCCGAGCACAGCGGTGCAAGTGATCAGGACCTCCTCGCCCGGCATGTCGAGGGCGACCCCGACGCCTTCGCTGAGATCGTGCGGCGGCACCGCGATCGGCTCTGGGCCGTCGCCCTGCGGACGCTGGGAGACCGCGAGGAGGCCGCTGACGCGGTGCAGGACGCCCTCGTCTCCGCCTACCGGGCGGCCCACACCTTCCGGGGCCAGTCGGCCGTCACGACGTGGCTGCACAGGATCACGGTGAACGCCTGCCTGGACCGCGCCCGCAAGGTCGCCTCCCGGAAGACCTCTCCCGTCGACGACACCGAGCGCCTGGAGCAGCTGCTGGAGCCGCACGAGTCGGCTTCGGCGCCAGCCGAGCGCAACGATCTCCACCGGCAGCTCATCGAAGCCCTGGGAACCCTGCCGGCCGACCAGCGGGCGGCGCTCGTCCTGGTGGACATGCAGGGCTACCCGGTCGCCGAGGCGGCCCGCATCCTCGACGTGCCGACCGGCACGGTGAAGAGCCGATGTGCGCGCGGCAGAGCCAGACTCCTGCCGCTGCTCAGCCACCTACGGCCGGACAGCACCAGTGAGAGCAAGAAGCCGGGCGGGGAACGGAACCGGACGCAGGGGCCAGCCGTCCCACCCGCAGCGGGACCGCGCCGAGCGGAACCACCGGACACAGGACCGAGCGACCCAGCGGCAGTGAAGGGCGGAGGTGGACGAGCGTGACGTCGACGACAGACATGGCCGGACACCCGGACGTCGCGGAGATCTCCGACCTCACCGAAGGCCTCCTCCCACCGTCCCGGAGCACCGACGTACGTCGGCATCTGGACGGGTGCGACCTCTGCGCGGACGTCTACGCCTCCCTGGAGGAGATCCGCGGGCTGCTCGGCACACTGCCGGGCCCGCCGCGCATGCCCGCCGATGTCGCAGGCCGCATCGATGCCGCCCTCGCCGCCGAGGCCCTGCTCAACGCCACGGGGCGGGAGGCAGCGGAGAGCCAGACGCCGGTGAGTGCTCCTCGTTCCACGTCCGAAGACGACAGCGGTGCGCATGTTTCACGTGAAACATCGACGCCCGCCGACCGGCCCGCCGGGCGTCCCCGCTCTTCCACCACCGGCCCGGGCCGCAAGGACCGCACGCGGAACGGGCGCCGGAGGATCGCCGTCCTGGGGACCGTCTTCACCGTCGCCGCCCTGGGACTGGGCTCCGTCCTGCTGTCGTCACTCGGCGACGGCAAGCCCTCGAATGACACGGCGGGCGGACAGCAGACCGCCCCCGCGGACACCTTCTCCGAGGGAAAGCTCGAGAAGCAGGTCACCGATCTCCTGGCGGACAAGCAGAGCAAGAAGGGCGGCGGCTCCCGCACCCCCTTCGGCGCGGCGACCGCCGGCCCCAACCAGGTCTTCCGGGAGCCCACCGTGCCCGGCTGCGTCCGCGACGGCATCGGGCGTAAGGACTCGGCCCTCGCCGTCGAGAACGGCAGGTATCAGGGGAAGAAGGCCATGCTGGTGCTGCTCCCCGACGCATCCGACGCCACTCGGGTCACTGCCTACATCGTCGACGCGACCTGTGTGGATCACGCCGCGGCCAACGCAGAGGGCAAGATCCTTCTTGAGCGCTCGTACCCGTCCGCCTGAGGCACGTCTTCGTCTTCACCCGGCGCGGTACCCGGCACAGGGCCGCATCTCCGTGTGCCCGGACACAGTGGGAATGCGCGCCCCTTAGGATCCGTTGGGTGGGGTGAGAGCTCCCAGAGGAGCTCCCACCGGTCGAAGACGCAGTCCAGAGACGAGGAATCCAGCCGTGAGCGACGTCCGTAACGTGATCATCATCGGCTCCGGGCCCGCCGGCTATACGGCGGCGCTCTACACCGCGCGCGCGTCGCTGAAGCCACTGGTGTTCGAGGGGGCCGTCACCGCGGGCGGTGCGCTCATGAACACCACCGACGTCGAGAACTTCCCGGGCTTCCAGGACGGCATCATGGGCCCCGAGCTCATGGACAACATGCGCGCCCAGGCGGAGCGCTTCGGGGCCGAGCTCGTCCCGGACGACATCGTCAACGTCGACCTGACCGGTGAGATCAAGACCGTCACGGACACGTCCGGTACCGTCCACCGCGCGAAGGCCGTCATCGTCGCCACCGGCTCGCAGCACCGCAAGCTCGGTCTGCCGAACGAGGACGCCCTCTCCGGCCGTGGGGTGTCGTGGTGCGCCACCTGTGACGGGTTCTTCTTCAAGGACCAGGACATCGCCGTGATCGGTGGTGGCGACACCGCCATGGAGGAGGCCACCTTCCTCTCGCGGTTCGCCAAGTCCGTGACCGTCGTCCACCGCCGCGACACCTTGCGCGCCTCCAAGGCCATGCAGGAGCGCGCCTTCGCCGATCCGAAGATCACGTTCGTGTGGGACAGCGAGGTCGCCGAGATCCAGGGCGACCCGAAGCTCTCGGGCCTGAAGCTGCGCAACCTCAAGACCGGCGAGCTTTCGGACCTGCCGGTGACCGGTCTCTTCATCGCCATCGGTCACGACCCTCGCACCGAGCTCTTCAAGGGTCAGCTCGACCTGGACGACGAGGGCTACCTGAAGGTGGCCGCGCCGTCGACCCGCACCAACCTGACCGGTGTCTTCGGTGCCGGCGACGTGGTCGACCACACCTACCGCCAGGCGATCACCGCGGCGGGGACCGGCTGCTCCGCCGCTCTCGACGCCGAGCGCTACCTCGCCGCCCTCGCGGACGAGGAGCAGCCCGAGCCCGAGAAGACCGCTGTCTGACCTCTCTTCCTACCCGCCCCACGCACCAACCAGTTAAGGAGCCCGCCGTGGCCGGCACCCTGAAGAATGTGACCGACGACTCCTTCGAGCAGGACGTCCTCAAGAGCGACAAGCCCGTTCTGGTGGACTTCTGGGCCGCCTGGTGCGGTCCGTGCCGTCAGATCGCGCCGTCCCTCGAGGCGATCGCCTCCGAGTACGGCGACAAGATCGAGGTCGTCAAGCTGAACATCGACGAGAACCCGGGTACGGCCGCCAAGTACGGCGTCATGTCCATCCCGACCCTGAACGTCTACCAGGGTGGCGAGGTCGCCAAGACCATCGTGGGCGCCAAGCCGAAGGCCGCGATCGTTCGCGACCTCGAGGAGTTCATCGCCGAATGACCCGGCGGAGCCGTCTGAGCGACGGTTCATGTTTCACGTGAAACACGAATGGGCCAACCCGGAAGGGTTGGCCCATTCGTTTGACTGCCTGCTGCTCTACAGCGGCCGCAGCGCTGGCTCCTTCTGCACGGCTCCCAGGAGCCGGTCCAGAGCCAGCTCGACGTCTTCCTTCCAGGAGAGCGTCGACCGCAGTTCCAGCCTCAGCCGGGGATAGGTGGGATGCTGCCGGACCGTCTTGAAGCCCACCGCCAGGAGGTGGTCGGCGGGCAGCACACAGGCCGGTTCCTTCCAGCGCGCATCCCCGAACGCCTCAATCGCTTTGAACCCGCGACGCAGCAGGTCCTTGGCGACCGTCTGGACCATCACCCGGCCGAGTCCCTGCCCCTGGTACCCCGGCACGATGAACGCGGTCATCAGCTGAACCGCGTCGGGGGAGACGGGACTCGTGGGAAACGCCGTGGAGCGCGGAACATAGGCGGGAGGCGCGTAGAGCACGAAACCCACCGGCACGTCGTCGACGTACACGACCCGGCCGCAGGACCCCCAGTCCAGCAGAACGGCCGAGATCCAGGCTTCCTTCTCCAGAGCGGACTTGCCCGCTTTTACCGCGGCCTCACCGCTGACCGGGTCGAGCTCCCAGAAGACACACGACCGACAGCGCTTGGGAAGGTCCTGAAGGTTGTCCAACGTGAGCGGTACGAGCCGGCGCCCCATGAAGGCTGATCCTCGCTTCCTTCGCCTGCCGCGTCGCGGGCGGCTGTCAGAGCGCTCCGTTCCCTGAGGAGACTGCCGATGAACCCACCGACCGCTCCCAGCCCCAAACCGGCGCTCACCAGTCCAGAGCGGCTCATCGTTCGCATGGCCCCTGCCTTCCTCTCAGAGGTGCTGCCGGGTGGTTGCGCCGTATCCGAACGCATCGTATCCACGATGCGATTCCATCGATACCGCCAGAAAGGAAAGAGCGAGCCACGTTCCGGCACACACCGGACATGGCCCGCTCTGTCATCCACAGCGGCTCCTGCCGGAGGCTCAGGACTCGTTCTCCTCGGAGTCGCCTTCCAGCAGGCTCTTCTGCAGAACCGGCCCCTCGCCAGGGGCGAGTGAGCCGAGGATCCGCTCAAGGTCCTCCATGGAGGCGAACTCGACGGTGATCTTGCCCTTCTTCTGGCCCAGGTCGACCTTCACCCGCGTCTCGAAGCGGTCCGAGAGCCGCGTGGCGAGCTCGGACAGCGCGGGAGAGACACGAGCACCGGCACGCGGGCCCTTGGGCCGCTGGGCCTTCTGAGGACGCGACCCCATCAGGGTCACGATCTCCTCGACGGCCCGCACCGACAGCCCCTCGGCCACGATGCGGTGGGCCAGCCTGTCCTGCTCCTCCGAGTCCTCGACGGACAGCAAGGCCCGTGCGTGACCGGCAGAGAGCACTCCCGCGGCGACCCGGCGCTGCACCGCCGGCGAGAGCTTCAGCAGGCGCAGGGTGTTGGAGACCTGCGGGCGGGACCGACCGATGCGGTCTGCCAGCTGGTCGTGCGTGCAGTTGAAGTCCCGCAGCAACTGGTCGTAGGCGGCTGCCTCTTCCAGCGGGTTCAGCTGGGCGCGGTGCAGATTCTCCAGCAGAGCGTCCAGGAGGAGCTTCTCGTCGTCCGTGGCGCGCACGATCGCTGGGATCGCCTCCAGCCCCGCCTCGCGGCAGGCCCTCCAGCGGCGCTCGCCCATGATGAGCTCGTAGTGGGCGGGCCCTACCTGCCGTACGACGACCGGCTGGAGGAGTCCCACTTCCTTGATGGAGGTGATGAGCTCGGCCAGCGCGTCCTCGTCGAAGACCTCACGCGGCTGCCGCGGGTTCGGCGTGATGGAGTCGAGGGGGATCTCGGCGAAGTGCGCACCGATGGGCGCCGCAGGCGTGGCGGAAGCACTGGACTGCGTCGGCTCCTCTGTTTCACGTGAAACGTTCGGCAGCGTCGCCACCTTCGCTGCGGCCACCCCACGGTCGTGCGGCAGCACGGGCACTGCGGCAGGAGACGTGGAAGCGGCGCCCCCCGCCGCAGCCTGGGCTACCGACTTCTCCGTCGGGGCAGCAGGGATCAGTGCGCCGAGACCACGTCCCAGCCCCCTCCGTCGCTCGCTCACTGAATGCCCTCCACCATGCTCGGGTCGTTCTGCTGTGCGCCGATATGGGCGTGCGTCGCGTCATAGCTGATGCCGACGCCCTTCAGCGCGATCTCTCGTGCCGCCTCAAGATAAGAGAGGGCACCACTCGATCCAGGATCGTAAGTCAGGACCGTCTGCCCATAGCTCGGCGCCTCGGAGATACGGACGGACCTGGGAATGCTCGTCCGTAGAACCTCGTCGCCGAAGTGGGTGCGCACCTCGTCCGCGACCTGGGACGCGAGTCGCGTCCGGCCGTCGTACATGGTGAGCAGGATGGTCGACACATGCAGGGCGGGGTTGAGGTGCCCCCGCACCAGATCGACGTTGCGCAACAACTGACCCAGGCCTTCCAGCGCGTAGTACTCGCACTGGATCGGGATCAGAACCTCCTGACCCGCCACCAACGCATTGACCGTCAGGAGGCCGAGCGAGGGCGGGCAGTCGATGAGGATGTAGTCCAGCGGCTGTTCGTACGCCTGGATGGCGCGCTGTAGCCGGCTCTCCCGTGCCACCAGGGACACCAGCTCGATCTCCGCACCGGCGAGATCGATCGTGGCAGGGGCACAGAAGAGGCCCTCGACGTCGGGGACCGGCTGGACGACCTCGGAGAGCGGCTTGCTCTCCACCAACACATCGTAGATGGACGGGACTTCGGCGTGATGGTCGATGCCCAGCGCGGTGGACGCATTGCCCTGTGGGTCGAGGTCGACCACCAGGACCCGGCCACCGTGCAGGGCCAGCGACGCAGCAAGGTTGACGGTCGTCGTCGTCTTGCCCACACCGCCCTTCTGGTTGGCGACCACCATGATTCGGGTCTGCTCGGGCCGTGGCAGGCCCTCGCCGGCGCGGCCTAGAGCCTCCACCGCCAGTTGGGCAGCACGACCGATGGGAGTGTCGTCCATCGGAGGCGGTGTTTCACGTGAAACATCCACCCCCATCGACTCGGTACGGGGACCGGGGACCGGATCGGTCATCGGTCCCGCGATGTTGGCGTCGGACCGCAAGGATTCACTCTCCTCGACTTCAGGCTCGCAATGAACAGAGCCTCCCATGTCTTCGGGGTCGTGAACCAGTGAGGCCTTCCGTTCTGTGGAGAAATCCACCTCTGTGGACAACTCGGTTCCCTCATCGAGTGACCCGAGAGGCTTACGGTCGCGGGGTTCGGCCGCAGCGCGGCCACGACTGATGATGCCGTGCAGCAGTGAGCGACGTTTCACGTGAAACACGATGCACAGCAGTCGGGGCCGAACTGTCGCGACACTCCGGCTTGCGTACGTTTGGCAGCTTGTGTGGAGTACGTCTCGTCCTCAGGACGGATCAGCGTCGCCGGCGGGCCCGTCCTGTGCGAGCCGCCTTGGCACGCTTCGCCGCGAAGCGCACCCCGCCGGGGCTCTCCCCGACCTCGACCCGTACGACCGTGGACATCGGATCCACCACGCCCTCACCCACATGCAGGATGGACGTCTCCACCGCACCCAGCTTGCTCAGGGCCGCCGACGCGCTCTTCAGCTCCTCCTCGGCGGTGTCGCCCTTGAGCGCGAGCATCTCCCCGTACGGCCGCAGCAGCGGGATGCCCCACGTGGCGAGGCGGTCGAGGGGGGCGACAGCTCGGGCCGTCACGACGTGAACGGGCTGGATCTTGCCCATGACCTCCTCGGCCCGGCCGCGCACGACGGTCACATGATCGAGGCCGAGCAGTTCCACGACCTCGGTGAGGAAGTTGGTACGCCGCAGCAGCGGCTCCAGCAGCGTGATCTTCAGGTCCTCCCGGACCAGCGCCAGCGGAATGCCGGGAAGGCCCGCGCCTGAGCCGACATCGCACACCGTCACGCCCTCGGGCACGACCTCCGAGAGCACCGCGCAGTTCAGCAGGTGCCGCTCCCACAGGCGGGGCACTTCACGCGGCCCGATGAGACCGCGCTGCACGCCCGCCTGAGCGAGCAGCTCGGCGTACCGCACCGCATCCGCGAAGCGATCACCAAACACCTCGCGCGCCTGCTCGGGCGCGGGGGGAAGCTCCGCTGCCTCCGTCACGGGGGACCGTCCTTCCGTACCGCGTCAGCGCACCCGCGCCGACACCAGAACCACCAGAACTATCAGGCTGACAAAGTTCGGCCCCGCCTGCGCAACAGACGGGGCCGGGGAACGTAGGGGCCGATCAGGCGGGAAGCACGACGACGAAGCGCTGCGGCTCCTCGCCCTCGGACTCGCTGCGCAGGCCCGCGGCCTTGACCGCGTCGTGCACGACCTTGCGCTCGAACGGAGTCATCGGCTGCAGCTTCACGGCCTCACCGCTGCTCTTGGCCTCGGCGGCGGCCTTGGCACCCAGCTCGGACAGCTCGGAGCGCTTCCGGGCGCGGTATCCCGCGATGTCGAGCATCAGCCGGCTGCGGTCACCGGTCTCACGGTGCACGGCCAGACGGGTGAGCTCCTGGAGCGCCTCCAGCACCTCGCCGTCACGGCCGACCAGCTTCTGGAGGTCGCGGCTGCCCGTGTCGCTGATGATCGAGACAGAGGCACGGTCGGCCTCGACGTCCATGTCGATGTCGCCGTCGAGGTCGGCGATGTCGAGCAGACCCTCCAGGTAGTCCGCCGCGATCTCGCCCTCCTGCTCCAGGCGAGTCAGGGTGTCTGCACCCTCGGCAGCGGCGGAGGTGGTGCCTTCCGTCACGGGATGGACTCCTTCTTACTTCTTGGACGGGGACTTGGGCCGCTGCGGGCCCTTGCGCTGTCCGGACTGGGCCTTGCTGCGGGTGCCGCCGGCGGGCTTCGCGCCGCCCTTCTTGGCAGCGGGGGCGGGCTTGGCGTCCTCGGGCGCGTCGGACTTGGTGAGCGACGTCTTCTGCTCGGACTCCTCGGCCGCCTTGGCGGCAGCGGACTGGCGCTGTGCCTTGGTCTGCCGCTTGGGCTGCTGACGCTTCGGCGTGCCGGTGGTCGGCGTGCCGTCCTCGGCCTCGACGGCGGCAGCGGTGTCGCTCTTGATCACGGTGCCGTCGGTCTGAGCGGCGAGACCGGCCTTGCTGAGGCCGTTGATGAACTTGCGCTCGAACTCGTTACGGTCGCGTCCCTTGGCGACGATCGCCTTCACGATGACCTTGTCACGGCGCCGGCTGACCTTGCCGTGCGTGGTGACGTGCTTGTGCAGGCGCTCCAGGTACGCGGCCTGGGCCTTGGAACCCGGGGTCGGGTTGTTGTGGATGACGTACATCTGCTGGCCCATGGTCCACACGTTGGTGGTCAGCCAGTAGACGAGGACACCGACCGGGAAGTTGATACCGAAGACGGCGAACATGACGGGGAAGACGTACATCAGCATCTTCTGCTGCTGCATGAACGGCGTCTTCACCGTGGTGTCGACGTTCTTCGTCATCAGCTGGCGCTGGGTGAAGAACTGCGACGCCGACATCAGGACGATCATGATGGCGGTGACGACGCGGACGTCGGTGAGGGAGGCACCGAGTGCTTCCACCTTCGACGCGCTGTCGGTGAACTTCACCGCCAGCGGAGCACCGACGATGTGCGCCTTCTGCGCGCTCTCCAGCAGGCTGGTGTTGATCACGCCGATGGTGTCGTTCGACGCGATGCTGTTGAGCACGTGGTACAGGGCGAAGAAGAACGGGGACTGCGCCAGGATGGGAAGGCACGAGGAGAGCGGGTTGGTGCCCGTCTCCTTGTACAGCTTCATCATCTCTTCGGACTGACGCTGCTTGTCGTTCTTGTAGCGCTCCTGGATCTTCTTCATCTCGGGCTGGAGCGTCTGCATCGCCCGGGTCGCCTTGATCTGCTTCACGAAGAGCGGGATCAGGCAGATACGGATCAAGATCACCAGGGACACGATCGACAGGCCCCAGGCCCACCCGGTGTCGGGGCCGAAGATGGCGCCGTACACCGAGTGGAACTGGACGATGACCCAGGAGACGGGTGTGGTGATGAAGCTGAAGAGGCTGGCAATCGTGTCCACTAATCATGCTCCTTGGGCATGGGACGGTGTCTCTGCGGCCGGGCTCGAAGGACTCGGGGGACTTGTGGGAGAAGTCTGTCCTTCGATGTCCGGGTCGGCGGCGGAGGGCCCGCCCTTGCGTGCACGCCACGCGTTACGCAGCATTTCGTGCCACCGCGGGCGCTTGCGCGGCGGGACATGGTCCACACCGCCCAGCGACCACGGATTGCACCGCAGGATGCGCCAGGCCGTGAGTGCCGTTCCCTTGATGGCACCGTGCCGGTCGATGGCCGTGAAGCCGTAGTGGGAGCACGACGGGTAGTACTTGCAGACCGGCCCGAGCAGCGGACTGATCGTCCACTGGTAGAGCTTGATCAGAGCAAGCAGCGGGTACTTCATCGCGCGCCCCCTCCCAGCAGCCGCTGGAGGGCGGCGTCCAGGTCTCGGGCCAGCTGTGCGTGGTCGGCGTCGCCCGCACCGGGCAGCGCTCGTACCACTACCAGGCTACCGGGGGGCAGCTGGGCGACTCGGTCGCGCATCAGGTGGCGAAGCCTGCGCTTCACTTTGTTGCGTACGACCGCTCCGCCCACGGCTTTGCTCACGACGAAACCCGCACGCGTCGGGGGAGCGCTCTCCCCAGGCGCATGCGGGTCCGTGGCACCGCTACGAAGGTGGACGACGAGGTGCGGGCGTCCTGCCCGGCGTCCTCGCCGTACCGCGGTCGCGAAGTCCTCGCGCCGCCTCAGCCGGTTCTCGGTGGGCAGCACGACGTCATGACCTGACCGGGATCAGGCGGACAGACGGGCGCGACCCTTGCTACGGCGGGACGCGAGAATCGCGCGGCCGGCACGGGTGCGCATACGCAGCCGGAAGCCGTGGGTCTTCGCGCGACGACGGTTGTTCGGCTGGAAGGTGCGCTTGCTCACTCGGGGGCTCCAGAAAGATTCGGTAGTTGCGGGGTGCCGTCCTGGCTGTCACCGTGCGCCCACGAGTAGCTCGCAGTTACGCCCGAGTGCACCGCTTACCGATCACCCAAATGATCTGTGCCCATCGGAGGCAGGCGGCAGCAGCCATCGACAACTCGACCTGGTTACGGTACGCGCGGCTACGCCATCCGGTCAAACCAGCAGCCGCCCGGACACACTTGTCCACAGGCTGGGGACAACAACTTGAACCGCAGTGGCCGCCCTGACTACCGTGACGGAACTCCGATTCGTTCCCTTATCCCTGCCCCACCCGATTTACATCCCGAGCCGTCCCAGAACCACACGTTCGTGGGACCTGTGAGAGAGCGTGCCCTGTGGCTGACGTACCTGCCGATCTTGCCGCAGTGTGGCCACGCGTATTGGAGCAGCTCCTCGGGGAGGGCCGCGGCCAGGGCGTCGAGTCGAAGGACGAGCACTGGATCCGGCGCTGCCAGCCGCTCGCACTGGTCGCGGACACCGCTCTGCTCGCCGTACCGAACGAATTCGCGAAAGGCGTGCTCGAGGGTCGCCTGGCGCCCGTCGTCAGCGAGACCCTGAGCCGCGAGTGCGGCCGCCCGATCCGGATCGCGATCACCGTCGACGACTCCGCGGGCGAGCCCCCGGCCCCGGCGGCGCCCCCCTCCCGTCCCCAGTCGCGTTACGAGGAGCCCGAGCTTCCGGCCGCGCGCCAGGACCGCGACGGTTACGAGGGGTACGGCCGCCACCGCGCCGACCAGCTGCCGGGAACGGCGGGCGACCAGCTCCCGCCTACGCGCGGAGATCAGCTTCCCTCCCCCCGTCCCGCGTACCCGTCCGAGTACCAGCGCCCCGAGCCCGGCTCCTGGCCGCGGCCGGCGCAGGACGAGTACGGCTGGCAGCAGCAGCGCCTCGGCTTCCCCGAGCGTGACCCGTACGCATCACCGAGCCAGGACACCTACGGCTCGCAGGACTCCTACGGCAACCAGGACTCCTACGGATCCCATGGGTCGTCGCAGGACTCCTATGGATCCCATGGATCACACGGAACCCATGGATCCCATGGGTCGCATGGATCCCATGGGTCCCAGGACTCGTACGGCTCCCCGTCCCAGGACTACCGCCCGCAGTCCATGGACCGCCCCTCCTACGAGGCGCCGCGCTCCGACTACGACACCTCACGCCCCGACTACGACCAGCGCGACCCGGTCCGCCGCGAGCTGCCCGAGCCGCCGGCCGGCTCGGGACACGTGCACCGCGGCGGCCCCGTCGGCCCGAACCTGCCCACCACCGGGGCGCCCGGCCCGCTGGCCGCGCAGCCCGCGCCGGCGACCGGCCCGGGTGAGCCCACCGCGCGTCTGAACCCGAAGTACCTCTTCGACACGTTCGTCATCGGCGCCTCCAACCGCTTCGCGCACGCCGCCGCGGTCGCCGTCGCCGAGGCACCGGCGAAGGCGTACAACCCCCTGTTCATCTACGGGGAGTCCGGGCTCGGCAAGACGCACCTGCTGCACGCGATCGGGCACTACGCGCGCAGCCTCTACCCGGGCACGCGGGTGCGGTACGTGAGCTCGGAGGAGTTCACCAACGAGTTCATCAACTCGATCCGCGACGGCAAGGGCGACAGCTTCCGCAAGCGCTACCGCGAGATGGACATCCTGCTCGTCGACGACATCCAGTTCCTGGCGGACAAGGAGTCGACGCAGGAGGAGTTCTTCCACACCTTCAACACGCTGCACAACGCCAACAAGCAGATCGTGCTGTCCTCCGACCGGCCGCCCAAGCAGCTGGTGACGCTGGAGGACCGGCTGCGGAACCGTTTCGAGTGGGGGCTGATCACCGACGTGCAGCCGCCCGAGCTGGAGACGCGGATCGCGATCCTCCGCAAGAAGGCGGTGCAGGAGCAGCTGAACGCGCCGCCGGAGGTGCTGGAGTTCATCGCGTCCCGGATCTCGCGCAACATCCGCGAGCTGGAGGGCGCGCTGATCCGGGTCACGGCGTTCGCCTCGCTCAACCGGCAGCCGGTCGACCTGGGCCTGACGGAGATCGTCCTCAAGGACTTGATCCCCGGCGGTGAGGACTCGGCCCCCGAGATCACGTCCACGGCGATCATGGGCGCGACGGCGGACTACTTCGGGCTGACCGTCGAGGACCTGTGCGGCACCTCGCGCGGCCGCGCCCTCGTCACCGCCCGGCAGATCGCCATGTACCTGTGCCGAGAGCTCACGGACCTGTCACTGCCGAAGATCGGCGCGCTCTTCGGCGGCCGTGACCACACGACGGTCATGCACGCCGACCGCAAGATCCGCAATCTGATGGCCGAGCGCCGCTCGATCTACAACCAGGTCACCGAGCTGACCAACCGCATCAAGAACGGCTGACGCAGCCGCTCGTACGACGCCGAGGGCGCCCCCGGAGCAGGTCTTCCGGGGGCGCCCTCCGTCATGTCGCGGCCGGCCTTCGTCATCTCGCGGTCGCCGGCTGTTCGAATACCTGCCGGGTTACGGCCGCTCTCCACAGATTCGGCGACTTTTTCCCGTCCACACCCTGGGGACTGGGAAGTTGTCCAGACTGTGTCCACAGAGGCCGCTGTTGAAGGACCATCAGACCAGCTCAGTGGCATGTGGATTCGTGGACGAAGGATCTCCACAGACTGTGGACAACGCGGGGATCCACAGGCTGTGCATCGAGTTGTCCACCGGCAGCCCACAGGTTGAGGCCGGTTGTCCCCAGCGATCCCCGGCTTCTCCACATCGCTGTCCACTGTTCGGCAACATGACGCGCCTCCTCACTGGGTCGAGTGAAAGGCGTCACACGAAGGTGCCGGGTTGGCCTGTGGGAAACGTGGGTAAAGCTGGGGACGGCACTGGGGAGAACTCGCCTCACCCTGTGCACGGGGTGTGCAGAACTTTCCGTTCTCCACAGAGACCCCTGGTTGTCCACCGGCGTCACCCACAGGACCGGTGGACAAAATTTCCGCTCTGAGCTGGGCAAACGTGGTTATCCACGGTATCCACAGGCCCTACTACTACTTCCGACTAGAGAGAGCTGGGAATTCGTTTCGAAGCGGGCCCTGTGCACAACTCGCCCTCCGGCGCCCGACCGCCCCTCGTCACGACTTGACCCCGAGAGGCACCTACTGTCAGTGCGGTGCGTCAGACTGGTCCCCGGTGTCCTCCCCATCCCAGGGACCGTCGACACCGACACAGACGACGAGGGCCAGGCAGAGCGAGAAGCGCCGGCAACAGCAGGAGGCGGCAACAGTGAAGATCCGGGTGGAACGCGACGTACTCGCGGAGGCAGTGGCCTGGGCGGCACGCAGCCTCCCGGCCCGTCCGCCGGCGCCTGTCCTCGCCGGCCTGCTGCTGAAGGCCGAGGACGGCCAGCTGAGCCTGTCCAGCTTCGACTACGAGGTCTCCGCGCGGGTGTCCGTGGAGGCCGAGGTGGAGGAAGAGGGCACGGTGCTGGTCTCCGGCCGCCTCCTCGCGGACATCTGCCGCGCCCTCCCCAACCGGCCGGTGGAGATTTCCACAGACGGTGTACGGGCGACCGTGGTCTGTGGCTCCTCCCGGTTCACACTCCACACACTGCCTGTGGAGGAGTACCCGGCACTGCCGCAGATGCCGAACGCGACGGGCACGGTCCCCGGCGAGGTCTTCGCCTCCGCCGCCGCCCAGGTGGCGATCGCCGCCGGCCGCGACGACACGCTCCCCGTCCTCACGGGCGTCCGCATCGAGATCGAGGGCGACACGGTCACGCTGGCGTCCACCGACCGCTACCGCTTCGCGGTCCGCGAGTTCCTGTGGAAGCCGGAGAACCCGGAGGCTTCCGCGGTCGCCCTGGTGCCCGCCAAGACGCTGCTGGACACCGCCAAGGCCCTGACGAGCGGCGACCAGGTCACCCTGGCACTGTCCGGCTCGGGCTCCGGCGAGGGCCTGATCGGCTTCGAGGGCGCCGGGCGCCGTACGACGACGCGTCTCCTGGAGGGCGACCTCCCGAAGTACCGCACGCTGTTCCCGACGGAGTTCAACAGCGTCGCCGTGATCGAGACCGCCCCCTTCGTGGAGGCCGTCAAGCGTGTGGCCCTGGTCGCCGAGCGGAACACCCCGGTGCGCCTCAGCTTCGAGCAGGGCGTGCTCATCCTGGAGGCCGGCTCCAGCGACGACGCACAGGCTGTGGAAAGGGTCGACGCCCAGCTGGAGGGCGACGACATCTCGATCGCCTTCAACCCGACGTTCCTGCTGGACGGCCTGAGCGCGATCGACTCCCCGGTCGCGCAGCTGTCCTTCACCACGTCCACCAAGCCCGCGCTGCTCAGCGGCAAGCCGGCGGTGGACGCCGAGGCGGACGAGGCCTACAAGTACCTGATCATGCCGGTGCGGCTCAGCGGCTGAGCCGCACCGCTTCGGCGGCGGTTGTCCACAGGCTGAGGACAAAGCCGCAGGTAAAGCCGCAGGTGAGGGCCTACGACTGAGCGCGTATGCCCACAGATGTGCGCGAGCGTCCGGGTTTAGGCTCGGACGCAGGTACGAAAGTGCCGCAACGCCACGTCGGACACCTGCAAACCTAAGGAACACCACTGATGGAGCTCGGTCTCGTCGGCCTCGGCAAGATGGGTGGCAACATGCGCGAGCGGATCCGCCGCGCAGGCCACACCGTCTTCGGATACGACCGCAACCCGGACCTCGCCGATGTCCACAGCCTGCCGGAGCTTGTGGGCAAGCTCAGCGGACCGCGTGTGATCTGGGTGATGGTCCCGGCAGGCGAGCCCACGCAGTCCACCATCGACGAGCTCGCCGAACTGCTGGAGCCCGGCGACGTCGTCGTGGACGGCGGCAACTCCCGCTGGACCGATGACGAGAAGCACGCCGAGGAGCTGGCGGCCAAGGGCATCGGCTTCGTCGACTGCGGCGTCTCCGGCGGCGTCTGGGGCCTGGAGAACGGCTACGCGCTGATGTACGGCGGCGACGCGGAGAACGTCGCCAAGGTGCAGCCGGTCTTCGACGCCCTCAAGCCGGAGGGCGACTTCGGCTCGGTGCACGCGGGCAAGGTCGGCGCGGGTCACTTCGCGAAGATGGTCCACAACGGCATCGAGTACGCGATGATGCAGGCCTACGCCGAGGGCTGGGAGCTGCTGGAGAAGGTCGACTCCGTGACCGACGTCCGGGAGGTCTTCCGCTCCTGGCAGGAGGGCACGGTCATCCGCTCCTGGCTGCTCGACCTCGCGGTCAACGCGCTCGACGAGGACGAGCACCTGGACAAGCTCCGGGGTTATGCACAGGACTCCGGCGAGGGACGCTGGACTGTGGAAGCCGCGATCGACCACGCGGTGCCGCTGCCGGCGATCACCGCGTCGCTGTTCGCGCGGTTCGCCTCCCGTCAGGAGGACTCGCCCCAGATGAAGATGATCGCGGCGCTGCGGAACCAGTTCGGCGGCCACGCGGTCGAGACCAAGTAAGCAACACCGACGGTTGGGGAGGTCGGCGAAACGACCATGCACGTCACGCATCTGTCGCTGGCCGACTTCCGCTCGTACCCCCGGGTCGAGGTCCCGCTCGACCCGGGGGTGACGGCCTTCGTCGGCCCGAACGGGCAGGGCAAGACCAACCTCGTCGAGGCCGTCGGCTATCTCGCCACCCTCGGCAGCCACCGCGTCTCCTCCGACGCCCCCCTGGTCCGCATGGGCGCCGAGCGCGCGATCATCCGGGCCCAGGTACGGCAGGGCGACCGGCAGCAACTGGTCGAGCTGGAGCTGAACCCCGGGCGTGCCAACCGGGCCCGTATCAACAGGTCCTCGCAGGTCAAGCCGCGTGACGTGCTGGGGATCGTACGGACCGTGCTGTTCGCCCCCGAGGACCTCGCCCTGGTCAAGGGCGACCCCGGTGAGCGGCGCCGCTTCCTCGACGAGCTGATCACGGCCCGTTCCCCGCGCATGGCCGGGGTCCGCTCCGACTACGACCGGGTCCTCAAGCAGCGCAACACCCTTCTGAAGTCGGCCGCGCTCGCCCGCCGGCACGGCGGCCGCAGCATGGACATGTCCACGCTCGACATCTGGGACCAGCATCTCGCGCGCGCGGGCGCCGAGTTGCTCGCCCAGCGACTGGACCTGATCGCCGCCGTCCAGCCGCTCGCGGACAAGGCGTACGAGCAGCTCGCCCCCGGCGGCGGCCCGATCGCCCTGGAGTACAAACCGTCCGCGCCGGGCGAGGCACACACCCGTGAGGACCTGTTCGAGCAGCTGATGGCCGCGCTCGCCGAGGCCCGCAAGCAGGAGATCGAGCGGGGCGTCACCCTGGTCGGCCCGCACCGGGACGACCTGCTGCTCAAGCTCGGCCAGCTGCCCGCCAAGGGCTACGCCTCCCACGGCGAGTCCTGGTCCTACGCCCTGGCCCTGCGCCTGGCCTCGTACGACCTGCTCAGAGCCGAGGGCAACGAGCCGGTGCTGGTGCTCGACGACGTCTTCGCCGAGCTGGACACCCGCCGCCGTGAGCGCCTCGCCGAGCTGGTCGCGCCCGGCGAGCAGGTCCTGGTGACCGCCGCGGTCGACGACGACGTCCCGCATGTGCTGTCCGGGGTGCGGTTCGCCGTGGCCGAGGGGACGGTGGAGCGCGTATGACGGAGAACACACCGGAGAACACACCCGACAGCACACTGGGGAACACACCCGGGAGCCCGTCCGGGAAAGCGCCCGGGCCCCGGTCTCCCGAGCCGTCCGGCGTGGACCTCGCGCGCGTGGCGCTCCGTGCGGCCAAGGATGCCGCACGCGCGCGTGGGGACGCGGCGCAGCAGAAGAAGCAGGCGCGCCGCGGCGGTCTGCGCTCCGGCGCGCGTGCCGACGGCCGCGACCCCATGGCGCTCGGCTCCGCGATCAACCGGCTGATCACCGAGCGCGGCTGGGAGGCCCCGGCCGCGGTGGGCGGGGTCATGGGCCGCTGGCCGCAGATCGTCGGCGAGGACGTGGCCAAGCACTGTGTCCCGGAGCGATACGACGAGGACGAGCACGTCCTGTCCGTGCGCTGCGACTCGACGGCCTGGGCGACGAACCTCCGGCTGCTCGCCCCCACCCTGGTCGCGCGCCTCAACGAGGACCTGGGCCACGGCACGGTGAAGCAGATCAAGGTGCAGGGACCGGGCGCGCCCAACCGCCGCTACGGCCCGTTGCGCGCCCCCGGCAGCACCGGCCCCGGCGACACGTACGGCTGACCGGAGCTCGGCCCCGAAGCTGCCGGGAGCTCCTCCCCAAGGCTGTCGGAAGGCCCGATCGGCACCTGTTTCCCGCCGATCGACAGCACGTGACTGACATCACAAAAGTGGGCGTCGGCGGCCCGCCCGGACCGTCGGCGCCTCTCTCTTCGCACCACCGCACACGGTTGCGAATCGCGACCTGACTCCGAAGTAGCCAAGGGTTGACGGCCGGAAGCGCTGAGTGCCTCCGTGAGCCTCTTGGAGCCCCCATCCGCATATCGGGAGTCGGGGAAGACCGGTTGAGGGCGGCACATGCGGACTCAGGTACCGGCAAACCCCCATCAGTGTCAGTGCTACCGGTAGACTGGAGGCAATCCCGCCCCAATCGTGGGGACCGTCCGGGAAAAGCTGAGCAACGCTGAATCAAGGCTTACCAACGCAACATGCCGCAGCCGCTCCGGCAACCCGCCGACGAGCCTGGCTCGTGCTGTGCCAGAAAGGGCGCTTCGTGGCCGATTCCGGCAACCCCAACGAGAACAACCCGTCCGTCGAGGCCCTGGCTGGAGTCGCCGAGGCCTCAGTCACTGCTTCGTACGACGCCAGTGCCATCACAGTCCTCGAGGGTCTGGACGCGGTCCGCAAGCGACCCGGCATGTACATCGGTTCGACCGGTGAGCGAGGACTGCACCACCTCGTGTACGAGGTCGTCGACAACTCGGTCGACGAGGCGCTGGCCGGCCACGCGGACACCATCGACGTGACCATCCTCGCCGACGGCGGTGTCCGGGTCGTCGACAACGGCCGTGGCATCCCGGTGGGCATCGTGGCCTCCGAGGGCAAGCCGGCCCTCGAAGTCGTGCTGACCGTGCTGCACGCGGGCGGCAAGTTCGGCGGCGGGGGCTACGCGGTCTCCGGCGGTCTGCACGGCGTGGGTGTCTCCGTCGTGAACGCGCTGTCCTCGAAGGTCGCCGTCGAGGTCAGGACCGACGGCCACCGCTGGACGCAGGACTACAAGATGGGCGTCCCCACGGCGCCGCTCGCCAAGCACGAGGCCACCGAGGAGACCGGCACCTCGGTCACCTTCTGGGCCGACCCGGACATCTTCGAGACCACCGACTACTCCTTCGAGACGCTCTCGCGGCGCTTCCAGGAGATGGCGTTCCTCAACAAGGGCCTGCGCATCAACCTCACCGACGAGCGTGAGTCCGCGAAGGCCACCTCCGGGGCGGACGAGGCGGGCGCGGACGAGACCGCCGAGGTCAAGACGGTCAAGTACCACTACGAGGGCGGCATCGTCGACTTCGTGAAGTACCTCAACTCCCGCAAGGGCGAGGCGGTTCACCCCACCGTCATCGACCTGGAGGCCGAGGACAAGGACAGGCAGCTGTCCCTCGAGGTCGCCATGCAGTGGAACGGCGGCTACACGGAGGGCGTGTACTCCTTCGCCAACATCATCCACACCCACGAGGGCGGTACGCACGAAGAGGGCTTCCGGGCCGCGCTGACCTCGCTGATCAACAAGTACGCCCGCGACAAGAGGCTGCTGCGCGAGAAGGACGACAACCTCACCGGTGACGACATCCGCGAGGGCCTGACCGCGATCATCTCGGTCAAGCTGGGCGAGCCCCAGTTCGAGGGCCAGACGAAGACCAAGCTGGGCAACACCGAGGTCAAGACCTTCGTCCAGCGCGTCGTCTACGAGCACCTGAACGACTGGCTGGACCGCAACCCCAACGAGGCCGCGGACATCATCCGCAAGGGCATCGCGGCGGCCACCGCGCGCGTGGCGGCCCGCAAGGCCCGCGACCTGACCCGCCGCAAGGGCCTGCTGGAGACCGCGTCCCTGCCGGGCAAGCTCTCCGACTGCCAGTCGAACGACCCCACCAAGTGCGAGATCTTCATCGTCGAGGGTGACTCCGCCGGCGGCTCGGCCAAGTCCGGCCGGAACCCGCAGTACCAGGCGATCCTCCCGATCCGCGGCAAGATCCTCAACGTCGAGAAGGCACGCATCGACCGCATCCTGCAGAACCAGGAGATCCAGGCGATGATCTCCGCGTTCGGCACGGGTGTGCACGAGGACTTCGACATCGAGAAGCTCCGCTATCACAAGATCATCCTGATGGCGGACGCCGACGTCGACGGCCAGCACATCAACACCCTGCTGCTGACCTTCCTGTTCCGCTTCATGCGGCCCCTGGTCGAGGCCGGGCACGTGTACCTCTCCCGCCCGCCGCTCTACAAGATCAAGTGGGGCAAGGACGACTTCGAGTACGCGTACTCCGACCGCGAGCGCGACGCCCTGATCGAGATGGGCCGCAACGCCGGTAAGCGCATCCGCGAGGACTCGGTGCAGCGCTTCAAGGGTCTCGGCGAGATGAACGCCGAGGAGCTGCGCATCACGACCATGGACCAGGAGCACCGCGTCCTCGGCCAGGTCACCCTCGACGACGCCGCCCAGGCCGACGACCTGTTCTCGGTCCTCATGGGCGAGGACGTCGAGGCCCGCCGCGCGTTCATCCAGCGCAACGCCAAGGACGTCCGCTTCCTCGACATCTGAGTCGGTCTCAGCTGACCGCACCAGGAAGGACCTTCACCAGCAATGACCGACGAGAACACTCCCGTGACGACGCCCGAGGGTGACGCCCTGGCCATGCGCGTCGAGCCCGTCGGGCTCGAGACGGAGATGCAGCGCTCGTATCTCGACTACGCGATGTCCGTCATCGTCTCGCGTGCGCTGCCGGACGTCCGTGACGGCCTCAAGCCCGTCCACCGCCGCGTGCTCTACGCCATGTACGACGGCGGCTACCGCCCCGAGCGCGGCTTCTACAAGTGCGCCCGCGTCGTCGGCGACGTCATGGGCAACTACCACCCGCACGGCGACTCCTCCATCTACGACGCGCTGGTCCGCCTCGCGCAGCCGTGGTCGATGCGCATGCCGCTCGTGGACTCCAACGGCAACTTCGGCTCCCCGGGCAACGACCCGGCCGCGGCGATGCGGTACACCGAGTGCAAGATGGCGCCGCTGTCGATGGAGATGGTCCGTGACATCGACGAGGAGACCGTCGACTTCACGGACAACTACGACGGCCGCTCCCAGGAGCCGACCGTCCTGCCGGCCCGCTTCCCGAACCTGCTGATCAACGGCTCGGCAGGGATCGCGGTCGGCATGGCGACCAACATCCCGCCGCACAACCTGCGCGAGGTCGCCTCCGGCGCCCAGTGGTACCTGGAGAACCCCGAGGCCTCCCACGAGGAGCTGCTGGACGCGCTCATCGAGCGCATCAAGGGCCCGGACTTCCCGACCGGCGCGCTGGTCGTCGGCCGCCGGGGCATCGAGGAGGCCTACCGCACCGGCCGCGGCTCGATCACCATGCGCGCGGTCGTCGAGGTCGAGGAGATCCAGAACCGCCAGTGCCTGGTGGTCACCGAACTGCCGTACCAGGTCAACCCGGACAACCTCGCCCAGAAGATTGCCGACCTGGTCAAGGACGGCAAGATCGGCGGCATCGCGGACGTCCGCGACGAGACGTCGTCCCGCACGGGCCAGCGGCTCGTCATCGTGCTCAAGAGGGACGCGGTCGCCAAGGTCGTCCTCAACAACCTCTACAAGCACACGGACCTGCAGACGAACTTCGGCGCCAACATGCTGGCGCTCGTGGACGGCGTGCCGCGCACGCTCTCGCTCGACGCGTTCATCCGCCACTGGGTGACGCACCAGATCGAGGTCATTGTCCGCCGTACGAAGTTCCGCCTGCGCAAGGCCGAGGAGCGGGCGCACATCCTGCGCGGTCTGCTGAAGGCCCTGGACGCCATCGACGAGGTCATCGCGCTGATCCGGCGCAGCGACACCGTCGAGATCGCCCGCGGGGGCCTGATGAGCCTCCTGGAGATCGACGAGATCCAGGCCAACGCCATCCTCGAGATGCAGCTGCGCCGACTGGCCGCCCTGGAGCGTCAGAAGATCGTCCAGGAGCACGACGAACTCCAGGCGAAGATCAACGAGTACAACGAGATCCTGGCCTCCCCGGTCCGTCAGCGGGGCATCGTCAGCGCGGAGCTGACCGCGATCGTCGAGAAGTACGGCGACGACCGCAAGACCAAGCTGATCCCGTACGAGGGCGACATGTCCATCGAGGACCTGATCGCCGAGGAGGACATCGTCGTCACGGTCACCCGGGGCGGCTACATCAAGCGCACCAAGACCGACGACTACCGCGCCCAGAAGCGCGGCGGCAAGGGCGTCCGCGGCACGAAGCTCAAGGAAGACGACATCGTCGACCACTTCTTCGTGTCCACGACGCACCACTGGCTGCTGTTCTTCACGAACAAGGGCCGCGTCTACCGCGTCAAGGGCTACGAGCTGCCCGACGCCGGCCGGGACGCGCGCGGTCAGCACGTCGCGAACCTGCTCGCCTTCCAGCCCGACGAGGCGATCGCCGAGATCCTGGCGATCCGCGACTACGAGGCGGTTCCGTACCTCGTTCTCGCCACCAAGGCCGGACTTGTGAAGAAGACGCCTCTGAAGGATTACGATTCGCCGCGTTCCGGCGGTGTGATCGCGATCAACCTCCGTTCCATGGAGGACGGTTCGGACGACGAACTGATCGGAGCCGAACTGGTCTCGTCGGACGACGATCTGCTTCTGATCAGCAAAAAGGCACAGTCGATCAGGTTCACCGCTTCGGACGAAACCCTGCGCCCCATGGGCCGTGCCACCTCGGGTGTCAAGGGCATGAGCTTCCGCGAGGGCGACGAGCTGCTCTCGATGAATGTTGTTCGACCCGGTACGTTCGTGTTCACTGCCACCGACGGCGGGTACGCGAAGCGGACCAACGTCGACGAGTACCGCGTCCAGGGTCGCGGCGGCCTCGGCATCAAGGCCGCCAAGATCGTGGAGGACCGTGGATCTCTCGTCGGCGCGCTGGTGGTCGAGGAGACGGACGAGATCCTCGCCATCACGCTGGGCGGCGGTGTGATTCGTACGCGAGTCAACGAGATCAGGGAAACCGGCCGTGACACCATGGGCGTCCAACTGATCAATCTGGGCAAGCGCGATGCCGTCGTCGGTATCGCACGCAACGCCGAGGCGGGACGCGAGGCGGAGGAGGTCGACGGCGACGTGGTCGTCGACGAGACCGCCGAAGGTGCCGCGACCACCGGCACGGACGAGGGTGAGGCGCCCTCGGCCGAGTAGCACGAGGAGTGAGTCAGCGTGAGCGGAGCCACGGGCGCCGGACCGACCGGTACCTCGAAGGGTACGGACACGGACGACGGCGGCCGTGGCTCCGCCGCGCGTGCGGCGGATCCGCACACGACCAACCTGAAGGCGATCAAGTCCCCGACCAAGGACGCGTCCTCGCCTGACAGGAATGAATCACAGGGGGGAACTGTGACGGACACCAGAGGTCCGCAGACCCAGCAGCACACGGCTGGAGCGGGCCCGTCCGCATCCGGCGCCCAGCCGCAGCCCGAGCCGGCCGCGCAGGAGAAGGGCACCGCCGCGCAGACGGCGTCCCCCCTGCCGGGGGAACGGCAGGCTCAGCAGCAGACCGGGCCGTACCACCCGCCCCAGGCCTACCCGGCGCAGCCGGCGGCGGCCGGTGCCGGAGCGGGTGCCGCCGCTGCCGTACGGCGTCCGCGCACAGGTGCGCGCACCACGCCGCGCGTCCGCAAGGCCCGTCTGCGGGTGGCCAAGGCCGACCCGTGGTCGGTGATGAAGGTCAGCTTCCTGCTCTCCATCGCCCTGGGCATCTGCACGATCGTGGCGGCCGCCGTGCTGTGGATGGTGATGGACGCGATGGGCGTCTTCTCCACGGTCGGCGGCACGATCTCCGAGGCGACCGGCTCCAACGAGTCGAACGGCTTCGACCTCCAGGCCTTCCTGTCGCTGCCCAACGTCCTGATGTTCACGTCGGTCATCGCGGTCATCGACGTCGTCCTGGCGACGGCCCTCGCGACGCTCGGCGCCTTCATCTACAACCTGTCCGCGGGCTTCGTGGGCGGTGTGGAGCTGACGCTCGCCGAGGACGAGTGACGTCCTTGACGTTGTCCCGACAACCGATTTTGGGACTGCCCATGTCGTGCGCTAATCTTCAGGAGTCAGCGCGCGGGACACACCCCGCAGAGCGCGGCGGGGCTATAGCTCAGTTGGTTAGAGCGCATCCCTGATAAGGATGAGGCCACAGGTTCAAATCCTGTTAGCCCCACCAGCGAAAAGACCCCCGGTCCTCTGGACCGGGGGTCTTTTGACACCAGCGGTTGACACCAACCGTTGGGGCCGCGTCAGAAGACGTGCAGGGGGCACCGTTCGTCGGCCGCCAGGTGAACGTCTCCCTCCCAGACGTAGAAGCCGCCGTCCAGCCAGCCTGAGCCTCCACAGGCGCAGTCGGTGGGGTCGAGGGAGAGCCGCAGGCTCACGGTGTAGTGGGCTCCCTCGGGCGTCTCGCTGGCGCGGTGGGAACCGAGGGAGCAGGAGCAGGGGACTGACTTTCCAGGCTTCCCGGTCACGGAACCATCATCGATGGTGACGTAGCTCCCGGAACAGGTCGGGCAGGGCTCTTCTGCGATGATGAGAGCGGATCGATTCGACATGGCTTCGACTCCTTCGAATCGGACGAGGCCGCGCCCGGTGCCGACGGGTGCGGCCTAACTTTCAGTGCTCCGCGTTCTTGCCCCAACGGGCCACGGTCGCGCGGGAGATCCCGGTGAGTTCGGCGACGCGGCGGGTGGGGACGCCAGCTCTGATGGCTTCAAGGACCAAAGGGCGGAGCTGGGTGTCCAGCCGCTCCAACTCGGTTGCGAGGCGGACACGCTCTTTGCCTGGCTCTACGAGCTGTCGTACGGCCTTTGCCCGAGCGTCTTCGGGGGTGCTCGCGGGAGCGACCGATTCAGGGGCTTGGACGGTACGGGGCGGTCCCTGCACGGCCTTGGACCGTTGCTGATTTCGACGGGTGGACATGTCTCCATGCTGCCGATACGTCTCACGTGAGACAAGCAGTCACGACCAAGACGCATATGCCAACTTGGGACGCCAGGAAAGCCCCAGCTCAGAGACTTTGCGTGATCCTGAACAGGCCATGAGGCATGAGAGCTGTTACAGATTTCTCTACCTCATCAAGCCCCGGCTGCGCTCCGCTCCGCCGGGCGCGCTTCCCGGCTCCGCTCCGGGCGCCGCTCCTGCCTTCGGCCCGCTCCGCCCGCGCTGCGCCGACGCGCGCCCACTGGTGGATAGGGCCGGTGGCCATGAGGCGAGCACCGCATGGAGCGGCCTGCGGTCAAGACAATGCCTCCGGCGGGGGATCGGCCGGCACCGGGATGGAGGGGGCGCCGTTCCCGACTGCGGGTCCGTAGTGGCGTGCGCGGGGAGCTCCCATCCCGTCCACCGCCGACCCAGGCAGAGCCGAGCAGACGCGGTCCATGGCGTCCAGGTCGTTCGTACAGTGGCGCGCTCCACCTGGACGCCATGGACCACGCCCGCTCCACGGTGTGTGGGTCGACGGCGGACGGGATGGGAGCTGGGGAGGGTAGTAGTCGCGGTGGGACTTCGCCGCAGGTCGCAGCGCTAGACGTCGGTGCGTAACGCCTGTCTGGCAGTCTCCTGAAACACTCTGATCTGGGCCCTTTTATCGTCGGCTGCCGCTCTGAACCGGGCTTGCTGATCTCCATGTACTGAACCAGTCCTGATAGAGTCGCGTGCCCACTCGGTGCAAATGACATGCCAGGCCCTCATGGCATCGTGTAGCAACTCGGCTTTGGCCGCGACCGTGGTAGGGCCCATCATGCACACGCGCGACGCCGTAGCACTAAGGTCCACCCAGCCTTGGTGAATCTCGATCAGGCAGTCCCGCCAGGCATCGGGTGAGGCCCCAGGTGCCGTCAGCTCGTCAAAGAGCTTCCACAACATGCCATTGAGTGCGCGGACTGCCGATATGTAGGCGGTGTAAGCCTCGATACGAGCATCGTGCACCCGCCTTGATCGCTCTTCTAAGAGCTGTTCACGCTGGTGTCGTCTCTGACCGTTGACCGATATCCATCCACCGCCCAGACCGCCGAGAGCTCCGACAACGGCTCCGAAAACCCCCACCACAGATGCATCCATAAGCGATTTATGGGCTACTTCAGCCACTCATAATCTCGCGATTCTGCCTGTCGGGAGCGTCACTGCAGGAAGAGTGGACTTGGTAAATCTGTCAAGCCTGCCTACGGCCGCTGACACCAACGACTGACACCAACACCTGCGGCCACCGGCGGTCGCCGCTGCACTCCTACGGACGGTCTGCCGAGGACCATGGCCGGTTGATCGACGTCCCAACGCCCTCTGATCGACCTGATAAGGATGAGGCCACAGGTTCAAATCCTGTTAGCCCCACCAGCGACAAGGCCCCCAGTCGAATGCGACTGGGGGCCTTTTTCGGCATTCATGAGGCTCCTGTGACGCCTGTGGACGTTCCAACGCTTCTGGAGTGAGGCCGGTCGGCCTCCGAGAGTCATTCCCTTGGGGGGAACCTTGACGAGAAGTACCATGCCCAGACGCGTCCTGGCCCGGACGGTGGGCGTTGTCGCCGCACTGGCCGTCGCACTCGCTGTCGCCCCGCTGGCGGGCACCGCGCAGGCCTACAGCGCGGCGTCGGGAACGCTGAGCTTCAGCGGCGACGCGGGTGAGCCCATATCCGGCGGTCAGTCGTACGCGTACACGGCCGGCGCGGTCCAGATGTTCGACGTCCAGGGCAGCACGGACGGGAACAGCCTGACCGTCGCGGTAGACGCCGAGCAGGGCACGCTCTGGCGGCTCATCGTCGCCGCCCCCGATGGCCAGAAGCTGACCGAGGGCACCACGTACACCGGGGCGAAGCAGTGGCCCGACGCCCAGCCGGAGGATCCGGAACTGGTGTTCAGCGGGACCGACAACGGGACCGAGAAGTGGTGCAACACCAACTCCGGTTCCTTCACCATCGAGCACATCGCTTTCGGCCCCTACGGTTACGTCAGCGAGCTCGATGCCACCTTCGAGCAGTACTGCAACGGCTCGACGGTGCCTCTGCGCGGTGCGGTGCACGCGGTCATGCCCGAACCTCCGGCCGAACTCGCCCTGGGGATGACCGTCGACCCCGAGGGCACGGCGGAGGTTCCGGAGGGGCGGATCACCGTCGGCGGCACCGTGACGTGCAACAAGCCCGCGAGCGTCTCGCTCGCCGGCCAGGTCTTCCAGATACAGAAGAAGGGGACGCCGGGCGCGTCCTACCAGACGACCGTGGCCTGCACCCCGGGTGCGCCCGTCCCGTGGTCGGTCAGCCTGACCAGCCAGGAGCCGGGCACCTCGTTCCAGCCCGGGACCGCGACGATGCGCAGCAGGGCCCGAGCGGATGACCGGGACTACCCGGTGACGGCCGACACCGGACAGCAGGAGACCCAGATCACGCTCTCCAAGAGCTGATCTCCCTTGAGGGCTGCCTCTTGAGGGCTGAGCCTCATGAAAAAAGGCCCGGCGGCTCCGAGGAGCCGCCGGGCCTGTACGCAGGTCGCCGGGAGGTGCCGGTGCTATCAGCGCTGCAGCGGAGTGAGATGGTCCGCTGGATCGCCGACGGCGTCGGTGTGGTCGTCGGTGCAGTCGGCGGTGGGTGCCGCCGTCGTGTCCGCGAGCGTCCGGTGGCGGCAACTGGGGGACTTGCCGTGGGCCTCGGCGTGGATGCGCTGTTTCATCGTGGGGGGCAGGGCCTTGGCGTAGGACAAGGACCAGGGGGCGGCCGTCGCCGGTGCCGTCCGCTGCTGCGGGATGAGCGCGCTGTTGCGCTTCTGCTCGGTCTGCGGTACCGCCGCGGCGGCGGTCGTGGTGATGAATCCGAGCGTCGTGCACAGCGCGAGGAAGGCGGTGACGATGGCAGTCCAGAGCTTCATGACCTTGTTCCGGGCCATAACCCCTCACTTTCGGGTCGGGCGATTTGCGTACTTTCCTCATGATGTGTATGAGGGCCGAGAAGTGGTGGACCGACGCTCGTGGCGCGTCGTTGTTCAGATGAACACCACTCGGATGGGTGCAAGAAGGGCGAAAAGGTGAGAAAAAGGGAGAAGAGCGGTCGAAGTAACCGTCCGTCGGCGTGTGATCACTCTCCGGTGGGAGCGACGGACTCCGCTTCTATCGCGGTTCCCCGGAGGGGAGTTGAGGTCCGACTCAGGTCACCGATCGGTATCGGTCGGTGTGTATAGTCGGGCGCCAGAGGTCCCCTACGTCAACGAAAGACGAGGTCGCGCGGTGAAGAAGCTTCTCCTGGTCGCACTGGCCGCCATCGGCGGGCTCCTCGTGTACCGCCAGATCCAGGCGGATCGCGCCGAGCAGGATCTGTGGACGGAGGCGACTGACTCCGTGCCCACGGGTTCGTGAGTCACGACATCCCATACCGAACACACCCCGGCCGCCTCGCGGTCGGGGTTTTGTGTGTGAGGATTCACGGCGGTTCTGCGTTCCGGTGACGTGAGGGGTGGCGCGTGAGGGGACGGTGTCGTACGGCGTGGGGGCGTGCGGGCGCGTGGCGCGGTCGTCGTCCGTCGGTGGTCGTGCGCCTGGGTGCCGTGGCGGTGGTGCTGGGTACGACGGCTGCCGTGGTGCCCGGGCAGGCCGCGGCCGCCGCCGGGGCGTCCGGCACGGCACAGTCGCCGAGCCCGTACGCCTTCGCCGATGACGCCCGGAGTGTCAAGGGGGCGAGGAGTACCGCCGACGCCGTGGCGCTGACGCCCGGCACGGCCTACAAGAGCTCCCTCCCGAGCAGCGGCAAGGTCAACTACCGCCTCGAGCTCGACGCCACGTCGAACGCGTACGTCTCCGTCACCGCCGTCCCCTCCCCCGGCAGCACCGTCTCCGTCATCGACGGGATCAAGGTGTCCGTGCAGGACGACGACGGCACCCCCTGTTCCGACGAGAGAGCGAGCTTCGGCGCTGCCCGCAGTCCGCACCCGATCGCGGCGTGGGGCCGACGCGAGATCTCGCCCACCAAGCCGCTGTGCCGGGAGGCCGGGACCTACTACGTGACCGTCGAGCGCGTCGACCCGAAAGGCGAGGGCTCCTCGCCCGGCGCCTGGGACCTGGAACTCGTCGCCATGACGGAGCCCCGGACGGCGAAGACCGGGCCCACCAGCGCACCCGAGGTGTGGAACTCCGCCTCGCCCCAGCCGCTCCAGGGGGAGGCCGAGGACCGCCGGGGCGGTGCGGGGTTCACCGGGGCGACCCCGCTGGACCAGGGGGTCTGGCGGGACGACATCCGGCCCGGCCAGACGCTCTTCTACGAGGTGCCGGTCGACTGGGGCCAGCAGCTCCAGGTCACCGCCGACCTGGGCAGCTCGGCCTCCGGCGGCACCGGCTACACGCCCGACGCGCTGGACCTGGACCTGTACAACCCGGCGCGCGGCCCCGTCGCCGACGTGGGCGTCGGCTACAACGGCGGCCAGAAGTCCGGCAGCCTGCCTCCCCTGCCACCCGTCGACCACGCCAACCGCAACGCCGCCATCGGCCAGATCGGGGCGATGCGCTTCGCCGGCTCCTACTACCTCGTCGCACACCTCGCCGAGAGCGTCGCCGACACCTTCGGGGACGGGCCGTTCCCGATGACACTGCGGGTCAAGGTGAGCGGTCAGGCGCGCAGCGGGCCCGCATACGTGGGGGAGTCCGAGCCGAAGGGCGTCTTCGAGGTCTCGGAGCAGGACCGGGAGGCGGCGGCCGAGGGTGTGGCCGGGGGTGACGACACCGCGATGCGGGTCGTCGCCGTGGGCGGCATCGGCACCGGGAGCGCGCTGCTGGTGGGGCTCGGCGTGTGGACCGTGGTGGCTCGGCGGAGGAACGCCGGGTAGGTCCGGCAGGGGAGCCGTGCGTGCGCCCGGGCTGGTGCTCGCGGGCGCTCAGATGCGGGTCAGGGCCCAGAACCCCACGGCGTAGCAGGCCAGGGCGAGGAGCAGGAGCGGGACCGCGACCTTGGCCGGGGGGCCTGGGCGACGGGCAGGGCGCTGTGCTCGGTGCCGCGAAGTGCCCTGGCCGGTCGGAGTCCCTTGTCCGGACGGTGGGGTTTGCGGGGCCGGGGTCAGCGAGGTGTGCGCGGTGTACGAGGCTGTGGAGGTGCTGGTGGGCTGCTGTGTTGCGGGAGGCAGCGGCTGACCGGGATAGCCCGCGTGGTTCGGGTAGGCCGGAGGGAGCGGCTGGGACGGGTGCAGCGGGTGCGTGGGGTCGTAGGGGGAGTAGAGAGCGTGTGAGGCCTGTGCCTGTGCGTCGTGGCCCGGCGTGGGGGAGTCGGTGCCGGTGACCTGGGGCGGTGGCAGGTGGAAGCTGCCGGTGTCCGACATGGCGGCCGGCGGAGCAGGGCTGGCCGGCGGGGCGATGTCCTGCCCGTGGCCGGGCTGTACGACCGCTGCGCCCGAGTCGGACCAGGCGTCGCCGTTGCCGGACGCGTCGTGGCCCCGCCGCGACGCCGACGCGCCCGTTCCCGAGGGGGCCTGGGCGTCCTGCCGGGGCCGCTCCCCGGCCGCCGGATGGGACCGCTCCTGGTCGGCCGCCGGACCGGACCTCTCCTCGTCCGTCGCGGGGCTGGCCGGTTCGTCCTGTCCCGGTCGCAGACCCCGAGCTCTCTCCAGCGGGCCGTTCGGCCCGAACCCCGGGGGAAGCGGACCGATCTGGTCGAAGATCTCGATCAGCTCGTCGTCCGGGCCGGGCTCGGGGAGGAGCTCCGCCGCGGCGGCGAGCGCCTTGCGCGCCCCCGTGGCCGTACGGAACCGGGCCTGCGGGTCCGGCTGGAGCAGCGTGGCCACCACCTGCCACAGCGGCTCAGGAATGCCCTTGGGCGCGCCGGGCGTCCCGTGCTCGGCGAAGTACTGGATGAGCGCCTTGCTGTCCGGCTTGGCGCCCTCCAGCAGATACAGCGCGACCAGGCCCACGGCGAACAGGTCGGCGGGGAAGTCCGGCTCCGCGCCCATCATCTGCTCGGGCGCGAGGTACCCGGGCGTCCCCACGACGAGGTTGGTCTCCGTCAGGCGGGGCTCGCCCAGCCGCATCGCGATGCCGAAGTCGGACAGCCGCAGCCGCGGCCGGCCTGTACCGGTGGCTTCCAGCAGGATGTTGGCGGGTTTGACGTCGCGGTGCACGACGTCCTCCGCGTGCACCGCGGCCAGCCCCGCCAGCAGCTGGTCGAGCAGCGTGCAGACGAAGGCAGGCGGCAGCGGACCGTAGTCGCCGATGAGGTGGACCAGTGAGCCGCCCGCGACGAGGTCCATGGTGAACAGGACCTTGTCGTCGTCGGCGGCCCAGCTGGTGGGGGCGAGCACATGGGGGTGATCGATCCGCAGGGCTTGTTCGCGGACGAAGCGCAGCAGCGAGTGCGCGTCGCTCTGGAGCAGGACCTTGGCGGCCACATAGCGGCGGCGGCGGTGGTCCCAGGCGCGCCAGACGGCGCCGACCCCTCCGCGTCCGATCGGGTCGACCAGTTCGTACCGGCCGGCGAACACCTCACCCATGGCTGTACGTCGCTCCTCCCCCTGTGGTCTCCCCCCTTGCTTCCCCCTCGACGAGCGTTACGACTCCCCGATGGGCGAAACGTGTCCCCCGTGTCCCCCGTGACTCCCCCGATGAGCGATACACGTCCCCCTCGCGTCGCACGGTCCCCCGTACGGCCCACGCCCCCTCGTGTCCGCCCGTACCGTGACGCACCCCCCGTCACTTCACCCGAAGACCGGTGCCGAACCCCCTTCGGCGGCCGGGTTGCGGGGTCAGTTCTGGTGGGACTGGTAGTGCGCGACCGCGTCCGAGGTACGGCCGGCGCCGTACACACGGAGGAACTCTGCCAGTTCCGGGTGGGTCGGGGCGAGGGTCTCCGCGGCGTCGATGATGTCGCCCGCCGCCGCGACCGAGCGCAGCAGCGACTGGATCTCCCGGACGACGCGCTTGACCGTGGGCGCCCCCGAACTGCTGGTTGTCTGCGTGGTGTTGCTGAGCACTGAGCCCCCCTGTGACTTCTTGATCTCCTCCATGCGCTCGGTGGCCTCGGCCGCGCTCACGCTGCCGTCCGCGACCTGCCCCGCCAGGTCCTGCAGCAGCTGCACTCGCTGCACCACAGCGGGATTGCCGATCTTCGCCCGCTGACCGCTCATCAGCTGCGACAGCATCGGTGCGGACAGTCCCAGAACCCCCGCGAGACGAGCCTGGTTGAGACCAAGATCGTCGATGAGCCTACGGAAGAGCGCCCCCAGCGGCTCCCCGTACCAGTTCCGCTGCAGTTCCCGCGCTCTTGCGGTGGCTTCCTGCTGTGCGGCGTCCATTGCGTCTCCCCATCGCTTCCCCAAGTACGGCGGTTCGCGGTAGCGAACCACGCCGAGCATCTTACGGAGAGTGGTCGGCGACGGGGACCCCCAATCCTTTTGCGGAATCATGGGGGTGACCCGGTACTCTGGTCTCCGACGCCCGCCGGGACAAGATTTTCTCCGGGCGGACGTTCCTCTTCCGGGGCCTTAGCTCAGTTGGTAGAGCGCTGTCTTTGCATGGCAGATGTCAGGGGTTCGACTCCCCTAGGCTCCACTCTCGGAAGCCCTCCGAACTGCGGAAACGTGGTTCGGGGGGCTTTTGTTTCACGTGAAACAGCACGGCGGGGCGGGAGACTCACAAGGCTCTCAAGACTGAGCCCCAAGTCTCCCGCCCCGCCGTGCTGTTGATCCGGTGGCTGTGCCGTGGGGTCGATCCGGCGGCCGTCAGGAACGGTCGTCGCGCCGGGCGGCCTCGTCCTCGGCCTGCTTCGCCTCGACCTCCGGGTCCAGAGCGGACTCACCACTGCCGTCCACCGAGGTCAGACGGCCCGACTCGGGAACCTCCGTCGCGGCGGGCGGCTCCACCAGCCAGTCCGGGTTGGCCTGCTTGTCCCACCACTTCCAGGCCGCGAAGGCACCGCCGGCGAGGGCACCAAGAACGACCAGCGTCTTCATGGCCCGGCCGGCCCTCGCCCGCCGTTCCTGCTTGCGGATCAGCTTCTGGACCTCCTTCGACGAGACCTGACCCCGCAGCGCGGCCATCGCGGCCACACTCCGGGCAGCGGCCTCCGTCGTGACGGGCACGGCCGCGGCCACAGCCTGCTCAAGCCTGGGCCTCGAGTACTCCGCCGCCTGCCGGGCGGCCTTGCGCGTGCGGACGGCGGCCTCGTGGGCGGCCTGGTCGACCTTCGGCGGCACATGCGTCCGGGCCTGCTCCAGATACGGCTGCACATGGGCGCCGTACTGGACGCGTGCCTGCCCGGCGGCCTGCGTCACCTTGGGCGCTAGCCGTACGCGTGCCTCGTGTGCGTAGTGCGCGGCCCTGTCCTTGGCCGTGTCGGCGTAGGGCGCCACCACTTCCGCGGCGTGCAGCACGCTGTCCTTCGCCGAACCAGTCGCGGCGCGCACGCTGTCGATGCGGGTCACGGGTTCCTCCTCCTCGGTGGCGTACGGTATTTCGACTTTCCACCCTTTTACGGATCATGCCTCCCGGAGCACCGCCAGGCATGCGCGGGCGGGCATCCGGGTCACGGGAGCCGGCTCCGGGCCTTCTCCGGTCGGAACCCGATCAAGAGCGGACCGAGCGCTGATCGGGAGCCGATCACATGCAATAGCGGATGAATACGGTTCAACAGGAGCTTGTCGTCGACAATGCCACGGATCGCCGCCGAACGCCCCCGCCCCGGGACTACTCGACTGCTTTTCTGCAAGCGATCGACCCGGTTTACCTCCGGTGAACCGAGGTCGGGCGACGCGGAGCCCCGTCCATGCGAGGATCAGGGAGTCACAGAAAGACAACGGAAGGCAGATCGTGGCTGAGCAGCTCTACGCCACCCTGAAGACCAACCACGGCGACATCGAAGTCCGGCTTCTGCCGAACCACGCCCCCAAGACGGTCAAGAACTTCGTCGAGCTCGCCCAGGGCGAGCGGGAGTGGACCCACCCGGAGACGGGACAGAAGTCCACGGACAGGCTCTACGACGGCACGGTCTTCCACCGGGTGATCAGTGGCTTCATGATCCAGGGCGGTGACCCGCTGGGCAACGGCACCGGCGGTCCCGGCTACCAGTTCGAGGACGAGTTCCACCCGGACCTGCGCTTCGACAAGCCCTACCTGCTGGCGATGGCCAACGCCGGCCCGGGCACCAACGGCTCGCAGTTCTTCATCACCGTCTCCCCGACGGCGTGGCTGAACCGCAAGCACACCATCTTCGGCGAGGTCACCGACGCGGCCAGCCAGAAGGTCGTGGACACCATCGCCACGGCCCAGACGAACCCGCGCACCGACCGCCCGCTCAACGACGTGGTCATCGAGTCGGTCGTCATCGAGACCCGCTGAGACCCGCCGAGTGCTGAAGCCCTCGCAGGGAACCATTCGCCCCGCTCGTCCGTAAAGATGAGCGGGGCGGGCTTTTCTCATCACGACCGAGGGGATCTCATGGACGACCAGGCTGCGGGCAGCTCGCAGGACGCCCACAGCGTCCCCATGTGCTACCGCCACCCGGACCGCGAGACCGGCATCCGCTGCACCCGCTGCGAGCGCCCGATCTGCCCCGAGTGCATGGTCAACGCCTCCGTCGGCTTCCAGTGCCCCGAGTGCGTCCGCACCGGCTCAGGCACCGGCCACGCGCCCACGGCCGCCATGCCCCGGACGATCGCCGGCGGCGCCATCAGCGCCGATCCCCGCCTGCTGACCAAGATCCTCATCGGGATCAACCTGGCCGTGTTCATCGCCATCCAGGCCCATGAGGCGCTCGCGACCGACCTCGCCCTGGTCGGCGCCTGGCCGCCCGCGCCTTTCACGCCCACGCAGGGCGTGGCGGGAGGCGAGTGGTACCGCATGGTGACGTCGATGTTCACGCACCAGGAGATCTGGCACATCGCGTTCAACATGCTCAGCCTGTGGTGGCTCGGTGGCCCGCTCGAAGCGGCTCTCGGCCGTGTGCGCTATCTCGCGCTGTACTTCGTCTCCGGACTCGCGGGCAGCACCCTGGCCTATCTGCTGGCCTCACCGAACACGGCGACGCTGGGCGCCTCCGGCGCGATCTTCGGCCTGTTCGGCGCCACGGCCGTGCTGATGCGCCAGCGCAATTACGACATGCGGCCCATCATCGCGCTGCTGGTGATCAACCTGATCTTCACCTTCAGCCCGGGCTTCAACATCTCCTGGCAGGCCCACATCGGCGGTCTCGTCGCCGGTGCCGTCGTCGGGTACGCCATGGTCCACGCCCCGCGCGAGCGACGTGCCCTCATCCAGTACGGCACATGTGCGCTGGTCCTCGCCGTGATCGTCCTGTTGACCCTGTTGAGAACGGCCCAGCTCAGCTGAGCGCGAGCGTTGTCCACAGCGGGTGGCGGATCTTGTGCACAGTGTGCGGGAACACTTGTGCCCCCTGTCGCTGACCCGCTTTTCCGCAGGTCAGGCAGGGGGCGAACAAGTTTTCGAGTTCCGGTACTTCCGTCATACCGGCGTCAACACTCAACGAGTTATCCACAGATCGTCGTTTCTTTTCCACCTGTGGAAAACCGCTGTGGATAACTCACTGAACAGCCCTGGGCAGAGCTGCGTTCACCTTCCGGTGACCGCTACTTCCACTGGGTGGACACACCGAATCCGGCGGCGATGAAGCCGAAGCCGACCACGATGTTCCAGTTGCCCAGCGAGTCGATGGGCAGCGACCCGTCGGTGACGTAGAAGACGACGATCCAGGCCAGGCCGATGAGGAACATGGCCAACATGACGGGCGCGACCCAGGCACGGCTGTTCAGCTTGATAGCGGTCGCCTGCTTCGCGGGCGGCGGCGTGTAGTCGGCCTTCTTGCGGATACGTGACTTCGGCACGAGGGTCTCTCCTGTCGATGCGCTGCGTGGCCGCGCAGGTAACTGGGTCGGTCTCGGGGCAGCGTAAGGGGACTCTGAGTGCTCCCCCGGGCGTCCGTTAGCGTAGTGCTTCCGTGGCGCCGAAGGAGATAAGGGTACGTTGAGCAATTCTGCCGACTCCCCCGGGACGGGATCCAGCCCTGAGCGCGCGCGCCGTTTCCGGCCCGTGCGGATCCTCACGGCGGCCGTCTTCGCTCTCGCGGGACTCATCTTCTTCACCAGCTTCAACACCGCCAAGGGCACCAATATCCGCACGGACACCTCGCTGCTGAAGCTGTCCGATCTCATCCAGGAGCGCAGCCGCGAGAACGGCGAGCTGGACGAGACCAACGGAACCCTCCGCAAGGAGATAGAGGCGCTCGCCGAGCGGGACGACGGCAGCACCAAGGCGGAGGACGACAAGCTCGCCGCCCTGGAGAAGCGCGCGGGCACGCAGAAGCTCAAGGGCGAGTCGCTCTCGGTCACACTCAACGACGCCCCGCCGGACGCCACCGCCAAGCTGCCCGGCTATCCCGAGCCGCAGCCCGACTACCTGGTCATCCACCAGCAGGACCTCCAGGCCGTGGTGAACGCGCTGTGGCAGGGCGGGGCCAAGGGCATCAAGGTCATGGACCAGCGGCTGATCTCCACCAGCGCGGTGCGCTGCGTGGGCAACACCCTGATCCTCCAGGGCCGCGTCTACTCACCGCCGTACAAGATCACGGCGGTCGGTGACCCGGACAAGCTCCAGAAGGCGCTCGCGGCGTCCCCGGCGATCCAGAACTACATGGTCTACGTCAACGTCTACGGGCTCGGCTGGAAAGTCGAGGAGAACGGGCCGGTGACTCTTCCCGGCTACTCGGGCACAGTGGATCTGCACTACGCGAAGCCTGTGGAGTAGCAGCCTGGCCGGGGGAGCCGCCGGTGCGTGTGATCGTCAGGACCGTCAGCGAACTGTGCATCACCGTCGGCAGCGTGATCGTGCTGTTCGTCGTCTACGTGCTCTTCTGGACCGGCGTGCAGGCCGACGACGTCATGGACGACCAGATCCAGCTGCTCCAGGAGCAGTGGGCGAAGTCGAGCGTGCCTCCCACGGCGGCCGGCTCCTCCACCGGGAACACCGCGAGCCCTCCGAAACCCGCGCCCTACGCCAAGGGCAAGCCTTTCGCGATCATGTACATCCCGCGTCTTGGTTTCACGTGGAACAAGCCGGTGCTCGAAGGGACGGCGACCGGCACTCTGAAGAAGGGCCTGGGCCACTACGCGGAGACCGCCCAGCTCGGCCAGAAGGGGAACTTCGCGGTCGCCGGCCACCGCCGCACCTACGGCGATCCCTTCAAGGACTTTCCCCAGCTGAGGCGGGGTGACGCCGTGGTGCTGACCGACGGCACGACCTGGTTCACGTATCGGATCGACAAAGGCCCGTACAAAACAGTGCCCTCCGACATCGAGGTGATCGACCCTGTCCCACGTACATCCGGGTACACGCGTTCGGGCCGCTATCTGACGCTGACCACGTGTGAACCGGAGTGGGGACACAGTCATCGGCTGATCGTCTGGGCGCACCTGGACTCCACACAGCCTGTGGAGGCAGGGAAACCTGAGGCGTTGCGCCGTTAGTCTGGTGGCTGTACGGCGTGGGTCTGGTGCCGTGGTACGACGGAAGGGACGGCATGTACGGCTGGATCTGGCGGCATCTGCCGGGGAACACGTGGGTGAAGGCGCTGATCTCACTCGCCCTGGTCGTGGCCGTGGTCTACGTCCTCTTCCAGTACGTCTTCCCGTGGGCGGAACCGCTGCTGCCCTTCAACGATGTGACGGTGGACAACCAGTGAGCGCGCGCATTCTCGTCGTGGACAACTACGACAGCTTCGTCTTCAACCTGGTCCAGTACCTGTACCAGCTGGGCGCCGAGTGCGAGGTCCTGCGCAACGACGAGGTGTCGACGGCGCACGCCCAGGACGGCTTCGACGGTGTCCTGCTCTCCCCGGGCCCGGGCACGCCGGAGGAGGCGGGCGTCTGTGTCGACATGGTCCGGCACTGTGCCGCCACGGGCGTCCCGGTCTTCGGTGTCTGCCTCGGCATGCAGTCGATGCAGGTGGCGTACGGCGGGGTCGTGGACCGCGCGCCCGAGTTGCTGCACGGCAAGACTTCGCCGGTCGAGCACACGGGCCGGGGTGTCTTCGCCGGCCTGCCCTCGCCCTTCACGGCGACGCGCTACCACTCGCTGGCCGCCGAGCCCGCGACGGTCCCGGCCGAGCTGGAGGTGACGGCCCGGACGCACGACGGGATCGTCATGGGTCTGAGGCACCGCGAACTTCCGGTCGAGGGCGTGCAGTTCCACCCCGAGTCGGTGCTGACCGAGCACGGGCACCTGATGCTGGCCAACTGGCTGGTGGAGTGCGGGGACCAGGGCGCGGTGGCGAGGTCGGCCGGGCTCGCCCCGGTGGTGGGCAGGGCCACGGCGTGACGGCGCTGCGCCCCGAGCGCGAGTCCGACACCTCGTACGGGCAGCAGTCGTACGGGGTGCCGGGTGCGTTCGAGGACTGGTCGGGTGGAGGGGCGTACGGTGCCTCTCCACGGCCGGAACCGCAGCCGCAGCCGCAGTCACCGCCGTACATGTCAGAGCCGGAGCCACAGCCGTACCCGGCGTCGTACGAGCCCGTCCCGGACGAGCCGTATCTGCCTCCGGCCGACGAGGAGACGGTGGCGCTGCGGATACCGGATCCGCCGCCCGCGGCCGGTGACCCCGTATCCGGCTCTCCGGGCTCTTCCGCGACACGGCCCGACGGACCCGCCCACGGCGGCCGTGCGGCCCGCAGAAAGGCCGCCAAGCGCCGTCACGGGCGTCATGGCGGCGCTTCGGAGGCCCGCTCGGCGCAGGAATCGGGCCAGGACGCTGGGCGCTCGGCGCGGGAGGAGCGGCGGGCGCCGCTGTCGCGGGTCGAGGCGCGTCGGCAGGCGCGGGCGCGCAAGCCGGGTCCGGCGGTGGTGGCCAGCCGGGCGATCGGCGAGGTGTTCATCACCACCGGTGTGCTGATGCTGCTGTTCGTCACGTACCAGCTGTGGTGGACGAACGTGCGGGCGCACGCGCAGGCCGGCAAGGAGGCCAGCAGCCTCCAGGACGACTGGGCGAACGGCAAGCGCAACCCGGGGGTCTTCGAGCCGGGTCAGGGCTTCGCCATCCTGCACATCCCGAAGCTGGACGTGGTGGTGCCGATCGCCGAGGGCACGAGCAGCAAGGGCGTTCTGGACCGGGGCATGGTCGGTCACTACGCCGAGGGCGCGCTGAAGACGGCGATGCCCGGTGACAAGACCGGGAACTTCGGGCTCGCGGGCCACCGCAACACCCACGGAGAACCGTTCCGGTACATCAACAAGCTCACTCCGGGCGATCCGATCGTCGTGGAGACGCAGGACAAGTACTACGTCTACAAGATGGCGTCGATCCTGCCGGTCACGTCGCCCAGCAACACGAGCGTTCTGAATCCCGTCCCCCCGGGGTCGGGATTCACCGAGCCCGGCCGCTACATCACGCTGACCACGTGCACGCCGGAGTTCACCAGCAAGTACCGGATGATCGTCTGGGGCAAGATGGTCGAGGAACGGCCGCGCAGCAAGGGCAAGCCGGATGCGCTCGTCAGTTAAGGGCAGATGACCAGTGGCAGCGACCACCGACACGGAGCACGAAGAGCACACCGGCGCGGCGGCGTCCCGGCCGTCCGCGGCCCGGCGCCGTCCCGGGCCGATCGCCATGGCGGTGAGCGTCTTCGGGGAACTCCTCATCACCGCGGGCCTGGTGCTGGGCCTGTTCGTCGCCTACTCGCTCTGGTGGACGAACGTGGTTGCCGACCGCGCGGCCGGGAAGCAGGCGGACAAGGTCCGTGACGACTGGGCTCACGGCCGGGGCGGCCCCGGTGCGCTGGACACCAAGAACGGCATCGGCTTCCTGCACGTGCCGGCGATGAAGAACGGCGAGGTCCTGGTCGAGAAGGGCACGTCGAACAAGATCCTCAACGATGGTGTCGCCGGGTACTACACCGATCCCGTCAAGGCGGTCCTGCCGATGTCGGGCAAGACCGGCAACTTCTCCCTCGCGGCCCACCGGGACGGTCACGGCGCCAAGTTCCACAACATCGACAAGATCAAGAAGGGCGACCCGATCGTCTTCGAGACGAAGGACAAGTGGTACGTCTACAAGGTCTACGACATCCTTCCCGAGACCTCGAAGTTCAACGTGAAGGTCCTCTCGCAGGTCCCGAAGGAGTCCGGCAGGAAGAAGCCGGGCCACTACATCACGCTGACGACCTGCACGCCGGTGTACACGAGCACGTACCGGTACATCGTGTGGGGCGAGCTGGAGCGGGTCGAGAAGGTGAACGCGGACCGGACGCCGCCGAAGGAACTGCGCTCCTAGCGCACTGCGGGACTGGCGACGCCACCGCACGGCAGAGCGACGCCACCGCACAGCAGAGCCCCGGCGCCCTGTGGAGGGTGCCGGGGCTCTGCCGTCAGACGGGTGCGGCCTGGCCGGTCAGACCCTGGCCGGCCAGTCGTCCTAGTCGCTGCCGTTGAGGCCGCCGAAGATGCCGCCGTTGCCGCCGCCGCCGTTGTTGTTGCCGCCGTTGTTGCCGAGGCCGACGGTCTGCAGAGTGATCGTCGTCCCTGCCGGGTCGTCGACCTCCTGGTTACCTTGCGGGTCCTGGCCGGCGACGATGGCGGTGTCGCTCTGGTCGCTGCCGCCCGCGAACTGGATGTTGGTGAAGCCGGCCGCCGCCAGGATCTGCTTGGCCTGGCCGACGTTCTGGCCGACGACCTGGGGCACGCGCGTCTTCTGCTGTTCCTTCTTCTTGCCGATCTGGATGTTGACCGACGAGTTCTTGTCGACCGACGTGCCGGCCTGCGGCGTGGTCTGGATGACCTTGCCGACCTGGTTGTCGTCGTCGGTCTCCACCTCGGTGCAGTTGCCGACCAGGTTGCTGGCCTGCATCTGCTGCTTGGCCTGGTCGCAGCTCTGGCCGAGGACGTCCGGGACGGTGGACTTCTCCGCCTCCTTGGCGACGGTGAGGGTGATGGTGGTGCCCTTCTCCACCTCCTCGCCCAGTTCCGGGTTCTGCTCGAGCACGGTGCCGGGGTCCTCCGTGGACTCCTTCGACTTCGTCTCGACCACGAACTCGTACTTGTCGTCCTCCAGCTTCGCCTTGGCCTCGTCCAGGGTGTCGCCCACGACGCTCGGTACCGCCACCTTCGGCGCCCCGGTCGACACCACCAGGGAGATGGTGTCGCCCTTCTGGACGTCCGTTCCGGCCTTCGGGTCCTGGTCGCAGATGTTGCCCTTGGTCTGGTTCTCGCAGGGCTTCTTGGAGAAGGTCAGTTTCAGGTCGGCGTTGTCGGCCAGCTTCCGGGCGTTCTGCTGGGTCTCACCGACGAAGTTGGGCGCGGCGAGCGTGTCGTCGCTCGCGCCTCCGTTGCCGCTGAACGCCCACCGCCCGATCAGGATCGCTCCGACCAGCACCAGGATGCCCGCCACCACGAGCAGGATCGTCGAGGTGTTGGACTTGCGCTGCTGCTGGCGGCGCCGGTCGGGGCGGTCGTCATAGCCGTAACCGCCGTCGTCCGGGCTCATCGGGGGCAGCATCGACGTGGCGCCCGCGCCGGAGTCCGCGCGCAGGGCCGTCGTCGGCTGGTCGTCGGGGTAGCCGCCGTAGCCCACCGAGCCCATCGCGGCCGTGGCCGCGACCGGCTGGCCGTCGAGGCACGCCTCGATGTCGGCGCGCATCTCGTCGGCCGACTGGTAGCGGTAGTCCGGGTCCTTGACCAGTGCCTTCAGGACGATCGCGTCCATCTCGGGCGTGATCTCGGGGTCGAAGACCGACGGGGCCTGCGCCTCTTCACGCACGTGCTGGTACGCGACGGCGACCGGGGAGTCGCCGACGAAGGGGGGCCGCACCGTGAGGAGTTCGTAGAGCAGACAGCCGGTGGAGTAGAGGTCCGACCTCGCGTCGACCTGCTCGCCCTTCGCCTGCTCCGGCGAGAGGTACTGGGCCGTGCCGATGACCGCCGCGGTCTGCGTCATGGTCATGCCGGAGTCGCCCATGGCGCGGGCGATGCCGAAGTCCATCACCTTGACCTGGCCGTTGCGCGTCAGCATGACGTTCGCGGGCTTGATGTCGCGGTGGACGATCCCGTTGCGGTGAGCGTACTCCAGGCCCTGGAGGATGCCGATGGTCATCTCCATGGCACGCTCCGGCAGCAGCTTGCGGCCGGAGTGGAGCAGCTCGCGGAGCGTCGAGCCGTCTACGTACTCCATGACGATGTACGGGATCGAGACCCCGTCGATGTAGTCCTCGCCCGTGTCGTAGACCGCGACGATCGCGGGATGGTTGAGCGAGGCGGCCGACTGGGCCTCCCGGCGGAACCGGGCCTGGAAGGAAGGGTCACGCGCGAGATCCGCGCGCAGCGTCTTCACCGCCACGGTGCGGCCGAGGCGGGTGTCATGCGCGAGGTAGACCTCCGCCATGCCACCACGCCCGAGCACCTGGCCCAGTTCGTACCGGCCGCCGAGGCGACGCGGCTCTTCCATAGCTACCTACCAGCCCTCTCCGTCGGTCCCGACCGGAAGCTTGTACGGTCGAGGCTGCCGTCCGGGCCTACCGTACCCGGCTCGCTTTGTGTGACCTGGCCAAGCCCGTCAGCCGATACAGGACCGGTATCGCAACGTGCACCGATGTGAAGCAGACGTGAGCGGGGTCACTTCTTGCTGTCGATGACCGCCTCCATCACGTTCCTCGCGATCGGCGCCGCGAGGCCGCCGCCCGAGATGTCGTCACGGACGGCGTTGTCGTCCTCGATCACGACCGCCACGGCGACCGGCGAGCTGCCGTCGTCACCCTTGGCGTACGAGATGAACCACGCGTAGGGGTTCTCGCTGTTGTCGACACCGTGCTGGGCGGTACCGGTCTTGCCGCCCACGGTGACGCCGGGGATCTTGGCGTTGGAGCCCGTGCCCTTGTCGACGACCGTCTCCATCATCGACTGGAGCTTCTGGGCGTTCTCCGAGGACAGCGGCTGGCTGAGCTCCTCCGGTTCGGTCCTCTCGAGGGTGTCGACGCTGCGGGCCTGGAGCTCGTCGACCATGTACGGCTTCATCAGCTTGCCGTCGTTTGCGACGGCCGAGGCGACCATGGCCATCTGCAGCGGGGTCGCGGCGGTGTTGAACTGGCCGATGGAGGACAGCGCGGTCTGCGAGTCGTTCATGTCGTCGGAGAACACCGAGGCGTTGGCGCGGACCGGCGTGAACTGCTCCTCGGTGAAGCCGAACTTCTTGGCCATGTCCAGCATCTTGTCGTTGCCGAGGTCGGCGCCGATCTTGCCGAAGACGGTGTTGCAGGAGTACTGCAGGGCGACCCGGAGCGTCGCGTTCTTACAGGGGATGTTGCCCTCGTTCTTCAGCGGAGTCGTGGTGCCCGGCATGATCCACGGCAGCGGTGTGTTCGTCTTCTGGTTCGGGTCTGTGTACAGCCCGTCCTCCAGGGCGGCGGCCGCGGTGAGCACCTTGAAGGTGGAGCCGGGCGGGTACGTCTCGCGTAGCGCCCGGTTGAGCATCGGGTCGTCCGGGTTGTTCTTCTTCTGCAGCTTCTGCCAGGCCTCGGTGTCCGTCGTCGTGGAGTTCCCGGCGAAGGACGACGGGTCGTACGACGGGTAGGAGGCCAGGGCCAGGATCCTGCCGGTGGACGGCTCGAGGGCGACGACGGCGCCCTTGCCGCCCTGCTTCTTCAGACCGTTGAACGCGGCCTTCTGAGCGGCGCCGTTCAGCGTCGTGACGACGTTGCCGCCCTCCTGCTTCTTGCCGGTGAGCATGTCGAGGGTGTTGCGGAAGAACAGCCGGTCGTCGTTGCCGGTGAGGATGCCGTCCTCGATGGACTCCAGCTGGGTGGCGCCGAAGGCCTGCGAGGCGTACCCGGTGACCGGCGCCCACATCGGGCCGTCCTTGTAGGTCCGCTTGAACTTGAAGTCGCTGCCCGACGTCTCGGTCGAGCCGGTGATCGGCTGTCCGTCGACGATGATGTCACCGCGCGGTGAGGCGTAGCGCTCGATGATGACGCGGCGGTTGTTCTTGTCCGTCCTGAGCTCGTCGGCCTGGACGTACTGGATCCAGTTGTCGCGGATCAGCAGGGCCAGGACGAGCAGGCCGCAGAAGATCGCGATCCGGCGCAGGGGCTTGTTCATGACGGGCGGACCACCTGGGTCATCTCGGCGTCGGGGTTGGCGGCGGGAGCGGGAGCCGGGCGTCGGGCGGTGTCGCTGATGCGCAGCAGAATGCCGATCAGCGCCCAGTTGGCGATCACGGAGGAACCGCCGTAGGCCACGAACGGCAGCGTCATGCCGGTCAGCGGGATGAGGCCCATGACGCCGCCTGCCACGACGAAGACCTGGAGGCCGAAGGCGCCGGACAGGCCGATGGCCAGCAGCTTGCCGAACGGGTCGCGAGCCGCGAGCGCGGTGCGCACGCCCCGCTCGATGATCAGGCCGTAGAGCAGCAGGATCGCCATGACACCGGCGAGGCCCAGCTCCTCGCCGAAGGTGGCGAGGATGAAGTCGGAGTTGGCGGCGAAGCCGATGAGGTCGGAGTTGCCCTGCCCGAGGCCGGTGCCGAGGGTGCCGCCGGAGCCGAAGGCCCACAGGGCCTGCATGGCCTGCTCGGAGTGGACGACGCCGTCCTGGACGCCGGCGCGGGAGAGTTCGAACTCGCGCATCGGGTCGAGCCAGGCCTGCACACGCGTCTGGATGTGAGGCTCGAAGCTCGCCACGCCGACGGCGCCGACCGCGGACATCAGCAGACCGAAGACGATCCAGCTGGTCCGCTCGGTGGCGACGTACAGCATGATGACGAACATTCCGAAGAACAGCAGCGACGTACCGAGGTCGGTCTCGAAGACCAGGATGAGGATCGAGATGACCCAGACGACGAGGATCGGACCCAGGTCGCGGCCGCGGGGCAGGTACAGGCCCATGAAGCGGCGGCTGGCCAGGGCCAGGGCGTCTCTCTTGACCATGAGGTAGCCGGCGAAGAAGACCGCCAGGGCGATCTTGGCGAACTCACCGGGCTGGAGCGTGCCGAGGCCGGGGATCTTGATCCAGATCTTGGCGCCGTAGATGTTCGCGCCGAGTCCCGGCACGAGCGGCAGGATCAGCAGGAACAGCGCTCCGGCCATGGAGATGTAGGTGTAGCGCTGGAGGACACGGTGGTCCTTGAGGAAGATCACCACGACCGCCAGCAGGGCGACGCCCATCGCCGAGTACAGCAGCTGGCGCGGTGCGGCTTCGGCGTAGTTGCTGAGTCGCTTGGACTGGTCCAGCCGCCAGATGACGACCAGGCCCAGTCCGTTCAGCAGCGTCGCCAGCGGCAGCATCAGCGGGTCCGCGTACGGTGCGAACTTCCGTACGACCAGATGGCCGATGCCCGCGAGCAGGCCGAGTCCCAGGCCGTAGCTCAACAGGCCCGGCGGAACCGAGTCGTTGAGGGCCAGGCCGACGTTGGCATAGGCGAACACCGGAATGACCACGGCGAACGCCAGCAGCGCCAGCTCGGTGTTGCGGCGGCTGGGGGCACCGATCGCGCCGATCGTGGACGTGTGGTGCTGCGGCGAGTGCGACGTATTCGTACCGCTCATCGTGTAACAGGGCCTCTCACGGCTTGCCTACTGCTTACCGCACAGCGAGACGACCTTCTGCTCTTCCTCCGAGAGGCTGGGGCCGGGGCTGGGAGTAGGTGCGGTCGTGGACGGGTTCGGGGACTTCTCAGGCGTCGACGGCGAGCCCGACGGGTTCGACGGGTTCGGCGTCGGTGTGGCCTTGGACGTGAAGGAGGCGGGAGTGGTTCCCGTGGTGCCCCCGGCCTCGCCCTCGCCGGTCTTGGCGTTGTTCTGGCTCTCGGCTTCGCGCCGCTGCGCCTCCTTCTTGCACGCGGAGGCCTGCACCGACAGTTCCTGGATCTTCGCCTGGGCGTTCTTCAGCCCGCCCTCGGCGATGGTCGCCTTGACCAGCTTCTGCTGGTAGGGCGGCAGGTACTTGAGTTCGATCTCGGGGTGGTCCTTCTCGACCTTCGAGAGCGACACCCACGCCAGGTCCTGGCTGATGCCCCGGTACAGCGCGACGTGCTCGTCCTCGGCGCCGACGTAGTACTGCGTCTGCGTCCAGCGCCAGCCGCCGTACAGACCGCCGCCGACGACGGCCAGCGCGAGGACGCCGTAGAGGGATCTCTTCAGCCAGCGGCCCTTCCTGCGGGGCTTGACGAAGTCGTCGTCGCCGTAGTCCAGGCCGGCCGCCGGGATGTAGCCGGTGGTGTCGCCGGAGCCGGGCGGGCCGAACTCGCCGCCCCCGCCGCCCTGGCCGTGCCCGTGGCGGCCGAGTCCGGAGGCGCGGCCTGCGGGGGTCTGCATGATGCCGTTGTCGTGCAGCTGGTGCTGGTTCTCGGCGACGGCGCCGACCACGACCGGGGTGTCGGACAGCTGCCCGGCGAGGGTGTCGCCGGTGTCCAGGTCGAGGACGTCGGCGACGATGACGGTGATGTTGTCCGGGCCGCCGCCGCGCAGTGCCAGCTCGATCAGGTTCTGGACGGTCTCCTGGGGGCCCTGGTAGCTGGCGAGGGTGTCCTCCAGGGTCTGGTGGGACACCACGCCGGACAGGCCGTCGGAGCAGATCAGGTAGCGGTCGCCGGCGCGGACCTCGCGGATGGACAGGTCCGGCTCGACGTGGTCGCCGCTGCCGAGCGCGCGCATCAGGAGCGAGCGCTGCGGGTGGGTCGTGGCCTCTTCCTCGGTGATGCGGCCCTCGTCGACCAGGCGCTGCACCCAGGTGTGGTCCTGCGTGATCTGCGTCAGTACGCCGTCGCGGAGGAGGTACGCGCGCGAGTCGCCGACGTGCACCAGGCCGAGGCGCTGGCCGGTCCAGAGCAGGGCGGTGAGGGTGGTGCCCATGCCCTCGAGCTGGGGGTCCTCCTCGACCATCGAGCGCAGCTGGTCGTTGGCGCGCTGCACCGCCGTGCCGAGCGAGGTGAGGATGTCGGAGCCGGGGACGTCGTCGTCGAGCGCGACGATCGTGGAGATGGCCTCGGAGGAGGCGACCTCGCCCGCCGCGGCGCCGCCCATGCCGTCGGCGATGGCGAGCAGGCGCGGGCCGGCGTATCCGGAGTCCTCGTTGCCCTCCCGGATCATCCCCTTGTGCGATCCGGCGGCGAAGCGCAGTGACAGACTCATGCGCACCTCGCCTGTCGGCTCCGGGTACAGCCGGTCGTGTCGAGCCACACTGCCCACCCTCCGGTCGGGAGCGCGCCGGGGCCCGGGGTGGGGCCCGCCACTGCGTGCTCGCTCCGCTCGCGCCTATCCATGATGTAGCACTACTTCCGCAGCTCGATGACGGTCTTGCCGATGCGGATCGGCGCGCCCAGCGCAATCGGTGTGGGAGTCGTCAGCCGGTTCCGGTCCAGGTACGTGCCGTTGGTGGAGCCGAGGTCCTCGACGATCCACTGGCCGTCGCGGTCCGGGTAGATCCTGGCATGGCGGCTGGAGGCGTAGTCGTCGTCCAGCACGATCGTCGAGTCGTGCGCCCGGCCCAGGGTGATGGTCTGGCCCTGGAGCGCGACCGTGGTACCGGTGAGGGTGCCCTCGGTCACGACCAGCTTGGTGGGGGCGTTACGGCCGCGGCGGCCGCCGCCGGACTGCTGGCGCTGCTGCGGCGGGGCCTGGCGGGCGGCCTGCTGCTGCCGGCCTGCCTCCCGTCGCGATCCGCGCTGGGTGACGCGCGTACCGAACAGGTCGCTCCGGATGACCTGCACGGCCACGATCACGAACAGCCACAGTACGGCCAGGAAACCCAGCCGCATGACCGTGAGGGTCAGCTCTGACATTGCCCCCGCTTCACCCTTCGGCTTGCCGGTAAATGATGGTGGTACTGCCCACGACGATCCGCGAGCCGTCGCGGAGCGTAGCGCGGGTGGTGTGCTGCCCGTCCACCACGATGCCGTTGGTGGATCCGAGATCCTGGATCGTCGAGGGCGTTCCGGTCCGGATCTCGCAGTGCCGGCGGGAGACGCCGGGGTCGTCGATCCGCACGTCGGCGTCGGTGCTGCGGCCCAGCACCAGCGTCGGGCGGGAGATCTGATGGCGCGTGCCGTTGATCTCGATCCAGTGGCGGGTGCGTCCGCCGGCCGCCGGGGCGGCCGGGGGCCGCTGGCCGCCCGCGGGCTGCGGGTAGCCGTAGCCGCCGGGGCGGCCGCCGGGCGGCGGCGCGGCCGGCATGGGCGGGGCGCCCGCGGGCGTGGCGGCCGGCGGGTAGCCGTAGCCGCCGGGACGTCCGGCGGGCGGGGCGGCGGGCGCGGCGGCGCCTGACGGGGCCTGCTGGCTGCTGGAGGAGGCGAGCGTACGGCTGCGCACCCGGTACAGACCGGTGTCCAGGTCGTCGGCCTTCTCCAGGTGCACCTTGATCGGGCCCATGAAGGTGTAGCGCTGCTGCTTGGCGTAGTCACGCACCATGCCGGCGAGCTCGTCGCCGAGCTGGCCGGAGTAGGGGCTGAGCCGCTCGAAGTCCGGCGTGCTCAGCTCCACGATGAAGTCGTTGGGCACGACCGTCCGGTCGCGGTTCCAGATGGTGGCGTTGTTGTCGCACTCGCGCTGGAGCGCGCCGGCGATCTCCACGGGCTGGACCTCGGACTTGAACACCTTGGCGAAGGTGCCGTTGACCAGACCTTCGAGACGCTGCTCGAACTTCTTCAGGACTCCCATGGGGCACCTCCTCCGTCGCTGCCGTCCTGTGTACTGCCCTGCGGGCCGCTTGCCTGGTACTGCTTACTGATCGTATCCACGCGCCGCTCGATCGGCTGGTTCCCCCTGTCAGCACGGCCGACGGGTGTCGACGCATGACGAAGTTCCCTGTGGAGCTCCCCTTCGAACTCCTCCGCTGCTACGGCTGCCGCGCAACCGCTCTCTCGTACTCCTGACAAGGATCGTAGAGGCGGCTGAAGACCAGTGTCCCGCACCCGGCTGTGGACCCCTACCGCCTCCTGGGGAGACGGGGGGTACCGGTACGAGGTTGATACGTGACGCGTCACGCGTTGATACGTGGCCGGGGCACCGAAGGTTCGGAGGCGGGTCTGCCTGCGGAAGAACGGATGTGAATCCACCCCGCCCCGCGTGCTAATGTTCTGGGTGTCGGAAGGCGCCGGGCCCCCAGGGGCAGGAGCCCACGACACACCCAATGCGCGGGTGGCGGAATAGGCAGACGCGCTGGATTCAGGTTCCAGTGCCCGCAAGGGCGTGGGGGTTCAACTCCCCCCTCGCGCACCATGGAGCACCGACGAAAGTGCTCTGGCTGCACCGACGGAATGGGCGGCATCGCGATGGCGATGCCGCCCATTCCTGTTTCTGCGGTGTGATGTGTGTCTCTGGACACGGCGAAGCGGACCGTCGGTGGCTTAGGGCCGTAGGCGGGCCGCGTTCGTGTGTGGATCTTGTATGAGCAGCTCTCGGGCCCTGCCCTGTGTGAGGAAGGTCTCAGCGCTGGGTGATGTGGCCCTTGGGGGTCCACGTGCCCAGGGGCTTGGTCTTGCGGCGGCGGGTGGGCCGTCGGATGGGACTGAACGACCTGCGGATCGCGCCGGTCGTGGGAGTCCTTCCAGCCGCCGGTGCCCGGCGCTGCACCGAATACGTCGTCCTGGTGCGACCGGGTGCCATGGCCTGGACCGGCGAAATGCGTGCACGGCTGGATCCCTGTGCACGCTGGTGGACCTTGGATGAACTGCAGGCCGAGGGCGTTGCCGTGGAGCCGGAAACGCTGCCCCTGCTCCTGGAGGGCTACTGGGACGGCGGGGCCGCTCCCGGCGGATCGGCACAGAGGCGGCGATGGCCGTCTTGAAGGTTGCATCCGAGACCCTTGACTGCCTTCCAAGCCGCCATCATCATGTGTGCCACATCCTGGCATGTTATTCCACTCTTCGGCATATAGCTTTCGGAGGGCTCCTGCCGATGTGAGCCGAGGCCTCGAAGGCAGAGTTTGAGCGGGCGTCGCCGCCGTGCCGCATCACGCTGCGGCACGCCTGCGATCCGCGTGCCATGGGGGTATATAACGTCGCCCGATTCGCGAAGGAGACGGTCCGCTGTGGATGCCATCGACGAAAAGATCATCACCGAACTGACCCGCAACGGCCGCATCTCGCATTCCGAACTGGCGAGCAAAGTGCTGCTGTCCCGCAACGCGGTGCGCCAGCGCATCGAACGGCTTGAGCGCGAGGGGCACGTCGCCGGCTACACCATCGTCCGAGCCGGCGGTGACACCAGCGATGTGGTGTCGGCGCTCGTACTGGTTTACCGCCACGACCGTATGCGTGGCGGCGATGTCCTGGCCGCGCTCAAACGCATTCCGGAGGTCGCCATCTGTGAAATCCTCAGCGGCGACTTCGACATCATGGTGCGCCTGGAGGCGGCCTCGCTGGAACGCATACGGAACATCTGGGAGGACATCGCCGAGATGCCCGGCGTACGGGACACGGTCACGGCGCTCACCTTGTCCAGGGTTGTCAACCGACCGCGAGGAGAGCGGAGTTCTGTGGCGGCGGGGTGAGCAGCGCGGTGGCCTGCTCCCGGCCACTGCGCTGCAGGACGGATCTTCAGCTTCTCGTCAATCGCGCTCGGGTCATTGGACCGCGTCGGTGATGTGGTTGACGCAGACGACCTTGGGCTGGGTCATCTCCTCGAAGGCGAAGCGCACGCCCTCGCGGCCCATGCTGCCGTACTTGAATCCGCCGAACGGCATGGCGTCGAAGCGGTAGTCGGACGAGTCGTTGATCATGATTCCGCCGGCTTCCAGCAGCCGGGCCGCGTTCAGGGCGCGGTCCAGGCGGGAGGTGAAGACGCCGGCGTGGAGGCTGTAGTCGATGGCGTTGGCCTGTTCGATGGCGTCCTCGAAGGACGTGAACGGCTGCAGCACGACGACCGGGGCGAAGACTTCCTCCTGCCAGATCGAGCAGGTCGCCGGTACCTCTTCCAGGACGGCCGGCGTGTACAGGGAACCGGTGACGTCGTTGCCGCACAGCAGCACCGCGCCCTGGGCCACCGCTGTGTCGACCTTGGCCCGGGTGGCGGCCGCGGCCTCCGGGGTGATCATGGGGCCGACGTCGGTGCGCTCGTCGAGCGGGTCGCCGACACGCAGCAGCTCGGTGCGGGCGACGAAGGCGTCGCGGAAGCGGTCGTAGACCTCGGCCGCGATCAGGATCCGTTGGGTGCCGATGCAGTTCTGGCCGGCGGCCCAGAACGCGCCGGAGACACAGGAGGCCACGGCCTCGTCCAGGTCGGCGTCGTCCATGACGATGACCGGGGCGTTGCCGCCCAGGTCCATGGCGAGCTTTTTCACCCCGGCCGTGCGGCTGATGGCCTCGCCGGTGGCGAACCCGCCGGTGAAGGACACCATGCGCACGTCGGGGGCGGCCACGATCGCGGCGCCGATGCCGGCATCGCCGTTGACGACGGTGACGATCTCCTCGGGCAGGCCTGCCTCGATGAGGGTGTCGACCAGGCGCAGCGCGGACAGCGGCGTCAGCGCGGACGGTTTGAGGATGACCGCGTTGCCCCCGGCGATGGCCGGGCCGAGTTTGTGGGCGACCAGGTTGAGGGGGTCGTTGAACGGGGTGATGGCGGCGATGATGCCCAGCGGTTCGCGGGTGAACCAGCCCTGCCGTTTCTCCGAGCCCTCATGGGAGTCGAAGGGGATGACCTCGCCGGCGTTGCGGCGTGCCTCGGCGGCGGACAGGGACAGGGTGTTGACCGCGCGGGCGACTTCCTTGCGGGCCTGGATGATGGTCTTGCCGGACTCGCTGACGATCAGTTGGGCGAAGGACTCGGCGCGCCGATCGATCAGGTGGGCGGCGCGTTCCAGGACGGAGGCCCTGGAGGCGCGGGACAGCGCGGCCGCGGTGCGGCGCCCGCATCTGGCCTGCTGCAGGATGTTGCCGGCGGCGCCTGCGTCGACGGTGGGCACCGAGGCGATGACCTCGCCGGTGTAGGGGTTGTGCACGGGCGTGGTGTCGGTGCCCAGTTCGATGCCGGGCGGCACGGTGGTGTCAGACACGGTGCGTCTCCTGGAGGACGGGGCGCGTGGGGGCGGTGTCGTCCGCGTGGCGCTGGTGGATGGCGATGAGGTCCGACAGCAGGGCGTAGGCGGTCTCGATGCGGCCGGCGCCCGGCCCGCACACCGTGACGGTGCCCAGGAGGTCGGTGTGGAAGGCGACCGCGTTGAGGGGGCCGGAGATCCCGGCGAGCGGGTGGTGGGCGGGCAGTGCCAGGGGGGCGACGCGGGCATCTACGCTGCCGTCCTCGTGGCGGGTGGCGGAGCCGACCAGTTTCCAGCGCAGCCCCTTGGCGGCGGCGTCCCGCACCTCGTGGGGAGTGATCGCTGAGATGCCTTCGCAGAAGACGTCCTCGCGGCGCAGGTCGGCGCCGAGGACCTCGTTGGCCAGGATCATGACCTTGAGCTGGACGTCATGGCCCTCGATGTCCGCGGTGGGATCGGCTTCGGCGTACCCGAGCTCCTGGGCTTCGGCGATGGCCGCCGGCAGGTCGATGCCCTCTTCGATGCGGCCCAGGATGTAGTTCGAGGTGCCGTTCATGATGCCCTGGACGCCGGTGACCTGAAGGCCGCCGAACATGCGCTCGGCGGTGCGCAGGACGGGGGTGCCGCTGAGGACCGAGCCCTCGAACTCGAAGCTGACACCACGCTCGGCGGCCAGGTGCTTCAGTGCGCGGCCGGCGAGTGCGACCGGTCCCTTGTTGGTGGTGCACACGTGCTTGCCCGATTCCAAAGCCCAGCGCACGTGGGAAAGGGCCGGCTCGCCGTCGGTGGGGTTGGTGAACGTCGCCTCCACGACGATGTCGGCCGGGACCTCGCGGATCACCCACTCGTTGCGCGGATCCGCGCTGCCACCGGACAGATCCGCGAAGCTCAGCTCCCCGGGCTCGGCGGCCAGCAGCGGCGCCAGATCGATACCGTCGGTGTCCACCAGGGAACCGGCCCGCAGATCGGTGATCGCAACCACCCGCAGGGAGAAGCCCAGCTCCTTGGCCAGGCGCTCCCCGCCGTGGGATATGAGCTCGGCAAGCGCGCGGTTGACGCCGCCGAAGCCGATGAGGGCGAGATCGTATCGGCCCATGAGATCGCTCCTTCACTGTCCGCCGCCTCAACGGTGCGGCTGCTCAGAGCCTCGCTTCCGCGCCTGTCACCTGCTCCATGCCGCAACGGCCGCACGGCATGCCGATCTGCACCGTTGTGATGACGATTCGCCCACCCTGGATCCGGTGACTCACGAGGCCGTGCAGTGACGGCAAAGCGGTGACCACTCCCGCACGCACGGGGTGCTCTTGGCCGCTTCCTTCTGATTTCCGGGGGCGGTTCTCGCTACAGGCCTACGACGGGGGCCAGTTGGGATCGGAGGGTGCCCGCGTGGGGCTGCAGAGTGCCGTCGAAAGCGGCGGATCCGATGGTGAAAAGCGTCGGCTCCGGCTGATGCGAGTGCCTGTATTTGGTCTCTGTCGGTGATGGAGCCGGCGACGACCAGGCGGCCGGTGGTGGCGGCGCGGGCGGCGCGGACCAGGTCGAGAGGGTCGGCATCGGTGGCGCGGTAGGCCGTCGCCCGCGACGACCTGGAACGAGGGCAACTCGTCGCACCCTTCGGTTTCGTCCCCGACGGCACCAGCTACCACCTCCTCAGCCGCCGATCACCCGAGCAGGAGGGACGCGTCCACCGGCTGACGGCATGGCTGCGGGCCAAGACGAGCCGGCTCGAGAACGATTCCCAGGGCATCCCAGGACACATCTCCGGTGTATAGGGGACAGGCGTATTCAGAACGCCGTGTAGCCGCCGTCCACGGGGAGCACGGCGCCGGTGACGTATGACGACTCGGGGCAGGCGAGGAAGAGGACCGCATCGGCGACCTCTTCGGGGGCGGCGAGCCGGCGGAGCGGGACGGAGTCCTCCCTCACGCGCCGGTAGGCAGCGGGATCCGGACGTCGCTGGAACGAAGCCTCGATGATCGGCGTCGCGGTCAGACCTGGCGCCACCACGTTGACGCGGATGTTGCGGGAGGCCCATTCCATGGCAGCGCCGCGCGCGAGTGCGATGAGGCCGCCCTTGGCTGCGGAGTACAGGGTCTGGTTCGGCATCCCGACCATGCCGAGGCGCGAGCTGACGCACACGATCGACGCTCCCGGCTCGGGAGCCAGCGGCATCAGGTGTTTCATGACCAGGAACGCGCTGAGCAGGTTGGCGTGGAGCACGTCGCGCGCGGCGACGTAGGTCATCTCTTCGAGCGGGCTGGACGCCTGCAGTCCATGGCAGAGGCATTCGCCCCCTCCCGGCGGAAATGGGAGGCCACAGCCTGACCGATCCCACTCGATGCACCGGTGATCACGGCGTTGACGTCCTGGAGTCTCATGTTCGTTCCGGTCCAAGAAGTGGTGGGTTCGTCGTCGAGCGTGGGCTGTCTGTTCACGCCAGTGCCTGGCCGCGGCCTGCGACGGTTTCGGGCTGCAGCAGGTCCGCGAGCGTCTCGGCAGACAACAGGCCTCTTTCCAGGACGAGTTCCACGACTCCCCTGCCGGTGGCGAGGGCTTCCTTGGCGATGTCGGTGGCGGTTGTGTAGCCGATGTGCGGGTTGAGGGCGGTGACCAGGCCGATGGAGTTCTCCACGCTCGCGCGCAGTGCCTCGGTGTTGGCGGTGATGCCGGACACGCACCGCTCGGCCAGGATCAGGCAGGCGTTGCGAAGGTGCGTGATGCTTTCCGACAATGAGTGCAGGATGATCGGCTCGAAGGCGTTGAGCTGGAGCTGTCCGGCCTCGGCAGCCATGGTGATGGTGACGTCGTTGCCGATGACCTCGAAGGCGACCTGGTTGACGACCTCGGGTATCACCGGGTTGACCTTGCCGGGCATGATCGACGAACCGGCCTGCACGGGCGGGAGGTTGATCTCGCCGAGGCCGGCGCGCGGGCCGGAGGACAGCAGCCGCAGGTCGTTGCAGCTCTTCGACAGCTTGACCGCGATGCGCTTCAGCACGCCGGACACCTGCACGAACGCGCCGCAGTCCTGGGTCGCTTCGACCAGGTTGGCGGCGGTGACCAGCGGCAGCCCGGTGATCTCGGCGAGGTGACGACGGGCGGCCTCGGCGTACCCGGCGGGGGCGTTGAGGCCCGTCCCGATCGCCGTGGCGCCCAGGTTGATCTCATGGATCAGCTCGACTGCCTCGGCCAGGCGGCTGCGGTCCTCGTCGAGCATCACGGCGTACGCCGAGAACTCCTGCCCCAATGTCATCGGCACCGCGTCCTGAAGCTGGGTGCGGCCCATCTTCAGGACGCCACGGAACTCAACGGCCTTTGCCGCGAAGGCGTCCTGAAGGGCGGCCATGGCCTTGAGCAGGCCGTGCGCCGAGCACACGGTCGCGATCTTCACGGCGGTCGGGTAGACGTCGTTGGTCGACTGACCGAGGTTGACGTCCTCGTTGGGGTGCAGATGCCGGTACTGGCCCTTGCTGTGGCCGAGCAGCTCCAGGGCCCGGTTGGCGACGACCTCGTTGGCGTTCATGTTGGTCGAGGTGCCGGCGCCGCCCTGGATGACGTCGACGACGAACTGGTCGTGCAGTTTGCCGACGCGGATCTCCTGGCAGGCCGCGACGATCGCGCTCGCTTTTCGCGGTTCCAGCAGGCCCAGTTCCTCGTTGGCGAGGGCGGCGGCCTCCTTGACCGCGGCCAGGGCGTCGATCAGGTGCGGGTAGGCGGAGATCGGGGTGCCGGTGATGGGGAAGTTCTCGGTGGCGCGCAGGGTGTGAATGCCCCAGTACGCGTCGGCGGGGATGTCCCGGTCTCCGAGCAGGTCGTGTTCGCTGCGGGTGACTGAGGCGGTCATGGCGGGAGGGGCCTTCCTTCTCGGAGCACTTCAGGCATGGGTGCAAGGGCGGCAGCATCACTGCGCGATCGGCCCTGTCGCCGCGGATCAGCAGCCGAGCAGCTTCGGCAGGCCCGTCAGGTCGGGCAGCTCGTCGTAGGGCGGACCCCCGGAAAGGGGCCGAAGACGGGGACGGCCTCGACGAGGGCGTCGCCGTCGCAGGTGCGGTACTCCAGGCCGTGCAGGCGCATGGCGTTGCGCAGGCTGGAATGCAGGACCTCGTGGTAGGGGCGGTAGGCCTCCAGTACGGCCTGGAAGCGCATGACACGGAAGTCGTCGAGGAACTCGTCGACGTCCAGGTTGTCCAGGTCCAGCCGGCCGGAGTCCGCAAGGATCTTCAGAGTGGTGGGGCCGAGCTGGAAGTCGATCAGGGTGCCGTAGGCATCGAAGGTGACGATCTCTCGCATGGGTGCAGCCTCGATTCGCGGATTCGGGGAGCTGGGGCTTCAGACGATGCGCTCGCCGGGGGCGACGATCGCGTCGAGTGCGGCCAGGTCGGCCGCGTCGGGGACCCAGTCGGCCGCCGCCGCGTTGGCTGTGACCTGCTGCGTAGTCATGGCGCCGCAGATCACGGAGGCGACTGCGGGGCACGCGGCCAGGGCGCCCACAGCGACTTGGAGGAGGGCCAGGCCACGCTCGGTGGCATACGCGGTGAGGGCCTCGACTCGGTCGAGGGCGGCGCCGGTGAGCCAGCCCTGTCGCCAGGACAGCCGGCTGCCGGGCGGGGGCTCCTCGCCGCGCCGGTACTTGCCGCTGAGCAGGCCGTTGGCCAGCGGATAGTACGGAAGGAGGCCCACGCCGTGGCGCAGGCAGGCAGGGATCAGGTCGTTCTCGGCCTTCCGGTCGAGCAGGTGATAGCGGGCCTGGGTGGAGACGAAGGCACCGGTGAGTTGCTCGGCCGGAAGGTTGGAGCACCCGAAGTACCGGATCTTGCCCTCGGTCACGAGTTCCTCCAGTGCGGCGACCGTCTCCTGAAGCGGGGTGAGGCCGTCGGGCTCGTGGTACTGGTACAGGTCGATCCGGTCGGTGCCGAGGCGGCGCAGGGAAGCCTCGACGGCGTACCGGATATAGGGACCGGCACCGCGCCGGCCGTACAGGTCGGCCTCGGTGCTCATCTGCATACCGAACTTCGTGGCGAGGACGACGTCGTCACGGTGGCCCTTGAGGGCGGCGCCGAGGAGGCGTTCGCCGTCGCCGCGCAAGCCGCCGCCCTCGCCGAACCCGCCGTACACGTCGGCGGTGTCGAACAGTGTGACGCCCGCGTCGAGGCCGGCGTGGACTACGGCCTTCGTGCCGTCCTCGTCGAGGCGGCTGCCGAAGTTGTTGCCGCCCACGCCGACCGCCGACACGGTCGGGCCCCGCTCTCCGAGCGGGCGGTATCTCATGACCGGTTCCCGAACCCGATGCAGACGTTCTTCGTCTGCAGGTAGCTCGACAGGCCTTCCAGGCCCTTCTCCCGGCCCCAGCCGCTGTGCTTGTAGCCGCCGAAGGGAAGTTCGACGCCCGTGCCGACACCGGTGGCGTTGACGAAGACCTGACCGGCCCGGATGCCCTCCGCCAGACGCATCGCCTTGTCGATGTCGCGGGTCCACACATAGGAGGCGAGGCCGTACGGACTGTCGTTGGCGATCTCCAAGGCCTCGGCCGCGTCTTCGAACTCGATGACCGTGACGACAGGACCGAAGATCTCCTCACGGGCGCAACGGGCCTGGTTGTCCAGTCCGGTCAGCACGGTCGGCTCGACGTAGTAACCGTCGGCCAGCTCAGGGTCCGCAGGGGCGCCTCCGCCGGCCCGCGCAACGGCGCCCTCCTCCTGCGCCAGTTCCAGGTAACCGAGGACCCGGTCCCGCTGCCGCGCGGCGACCAGCGGACCGACGTCGGGGTCGGTGAGACCCGGGCCGACACGCAGGGAGGCGGCGTGCGCGACGAGCTTCTCCAGGAACTCCTCGGCGCCGCGCTGGAGCAGCAGCCGGGTTCCGGCCGAGCAGGTCTGCCCGGCGTTGCCGAACGCGGAGGCGGCCACGGCTTCGAGCGCCAGGTCGAAGTCGGCGTCGGCGAAGACGACGACCGGGGACTTGCCGCCCAGCTCCGTCACGGAGGGCACCACGTTGGCGGCGGCGGCCTGCGCCACCTTGATGCCGGTCGGCACGGAGCCGGTGAAGGTGACCTGGTCGATGCCGGGGTGGCCGGCCAGGGCCGCGCCCGTCTCGGCGTCGCCGGGGACGACGTTCAGGACACCGGGCGGAAGGCCGCACTCCAGGGCGATCCTGCCGATCTCCAGCGGGGTGAGCGGTGCCTCCGGGGAGGGCTTGAGGACTACCGTGCAGCCTGCGGCCAACGCCGGGGCGGAGCCCCGGGCCGTGTTCTGCAGCGGGTAGTTGAACGGGATGATCTGGCCGGAGACACCGATCGGCTCACGGACGGTGTAGTCGATCAGACCGGGTCCGAGCGGGATCGTCGTCCCGCCGAGCTTGTCGGCGACGCCCGCGTAGAACTCGAAGTAGCGGGCGGCGGCCTCCACGTCCCGCCGGGCCTGGCTGAGCGGCTTGCCGACGTCCTGGCTCTCCAGCCGGGCCAGCCCTTCACCCTGCTCGCGGATCGCCTCGGCGATCCGGTGGAGCAGCCTGCCCCGGTCGGCGGCACGCATCTCCGCCCACTCGGGTGCCGTGAAGGCCGCGCGCGCCGCCGCAACGGCCTGGTCCACCTCTGCCTTGCCGGCCAGCGCCAGGTGGGCGATGGCCGCCCCGTTCGACGGGTCGATCGCGGTGAACGTGCGGCCGTCAGCGGCCTGCACCTGCTTGCCGTCGATCAACAGGTGCACGTGCTTCGCCTGCTCTCGTTCGCCGGTCACGGCCGGATCTCCCCTTCAACGGCACCGAAGATGACGACCTCGTCGCCGGGGCGCACGGTCCGGATGCGGCGGACCCACAGCACGATGCCGTCCTGCGGGGCCGACACCTCTTCGAGGGTGTTGCCGTAGTGGTCGGTGATGGTGGCGATCAGGTCGCCTTCCTTGCAGGTCTCCCCCGGCTCGGCACGGGCGACGAAGAAGCCGCCGGCGGCGGAGCGGGCGAAGGTGCCGGAGACGGTGGTGTAGGTGTCCCGCAGCTCCGCCTCGCCGTCGGTCATGCCGAGGCTGCGCAGGATGTTGCGGATCGAGTGCATGTGGTGCTCGACGTTGGTCTCGCGATAGGTGGCGCCACCGCACTCGATGGTGATGGCGGGCTTGCCGGCCTCGAGGACGGGATGGCGGACCGTGCCGCCCCACTTGCCGCCCTTCCAGACCAGCTCGTGCCCGGCGGCGAGCGCCAGGTCCGTCGCCAGGTCCTCGTAGCCGCCCTGGAGGATGACCAGCGGGGCGATCTCGCCGTAGGCGCCGCCGGTGTGCAGGTCGACCACGGCGTCGACGGCGGGGACGACCTGCTCGACGAAGGTGGCGGCCAGACGCTGCGAGTACGAGCCCTCCGCGTCCCCCGGGAAGATCCGGTTGAGGTTCAGGTGGTCAAGGCCGCTGGCGCGGGCGGCCGCCTCGAAGGCGGGGGTGTTCATACAGGGGATGCCGACGACAGTGCCGCGCAGGGTGGCGGGGTCGATCTCGGCGAGGACGCGGCGAATGGCCTCCTGGCCGTCGTACTCGTCGCCGTGCACGCCCGCGTCCACGCACAGGACCGGGCCGTCCTCGGTGCCGTTGACGACGATCAGAGGTATGCCGAGCTCAACGCCGTAGCTGCTGGTGCCGACCGGGATCAGACCCTGGGCGCGCTCGCCGGGGGCGACGGTCAGCGGACCGATGGAGTACATGTGGTTCCTTTCCAGAACGTGCGTCAGATGCGAGCCGACGCTTCGGCGAGGCGGGACGACGAGGTGGTCTTCCCCGCGGAGCCGGGCGATTCGTGGGCGGTCATGGTCAGCAGCAGATGCCGTTGAGCAGTGGTGGTCATACGGCCTCGCCCCCAGGAGTCGCGACCCCTACCGTGTTCTCGACCGAGAGCAGGGAGTTCTGCCGTCCGGAGCCGAGCCAGCGCACCAGGGCCACCAGGCCGAGGGCGAGGACCGCGAAGGCGATGAGGATGGCGCTGACCGCGGTCACGCTGGGGTCGATGTCGAAGGTGAGGGAGTTGTAGACCTGCACCGGCAGGGTGACGGTGTCGACGGATGACAGGAACTGCGAGATGTAGAACTCGTCGAAGCTGGTGATGAAGGAGAAGATCGCGGCGGCGATCATGCCGGGGGCGGCGAGGGGGAAGGTGATCCGGCGGGCGATGGTCAGCCGGTTCGCGCCCATGCTGGCGGCGGCGTCTTCCAGGCGTTCGTCGATGCCGCGCAGGGTCGCGATCAGGATGAGTACCGCGATGGGTGAGGCGAGCACGGTGTGGCCGAGGGCGATGGCCAGCGGGCTGCCCAGCATCGCGGCGGGTTCGAAGAGCAGGAACAGCCCGAGTGCGGTGACGATCTGCGGGATGAGCAGGGGGCCGAGGACCAGGGCGTAGACCGCGGAGCGCAGCGGCAGTTCGCTTCTGGTGAGGGCGGTGGCGGCGGTCACCGCGATGATCAGTGAGAAGACGGTGCTCAAGCAGGCGACGAAGGCACTCAGGGAGAGGGCGGCGGGCCATTTGCTGCCGTCGGCGAACAGGGCCTTGTACCAGTTCAGCGTCCATGCCTCGGGCGGGAAGGAGGCGAAGGCGTTGTTGCTGAAGGAGGTGACGAGGATGACGACGATCGGCAGGGCCAGGAACACCAGGATCACGGTGGCGATGGCGGTCAGGGCGATCCGCCCGGCGATCGTGCTGCGCAGTTGCATCATGACGCGCTCCTCTTCCTGCGACTGGCGCCGAGAGAGCTGACGAGCTTGACCAGCAGCAGTCCGGCGAGGGTGAGCAGCAGCAGGATGACGCCCTGGGCGGCGGCCCCGTTCCACTGGTTTTCCTTGGTCACCTGCTGGTTGATGAGGGTGGCGATCATCGTCTGGTTGGGGCCGCCCATCAGCGCGGGGGTGATGTAGTAGCCCAGCGAGAGGATGAAACTGAGCAGTCCGGCACTGGCCAGGCCGGGGGCGACCAGCGGCAGGTAGACCCGGCGGAAGATCGTCACACGCCCGGCGCCCATGCTGGACGCCGCCGCCAGCAGCCTGCGGTCCACACCGCGCATCACGCCGTACAGCAGCAGCACGGTGTAGGGCAGCATCATGGAGGTGGTGCCGATGACCACGCCGAGTTCGTTGTAGAGCAGTTGGAACGGCGCCCCCGGTACCGACATGGCGGCCAGGGTCTCGTTCACCAGGCCCTTGTCGCCGAGGAGGATGATCCAGCCGTAGGTGCGCACCAGGGCGCTGATGAAGTGCGGGACGACGACGATCAGCATGGCCAGTGCCGCCCACACGGGCTTCAGCCGCGAGATCGCGTTGGCCAGGAGGAAACCGAAGACCAGGCTCAGCAGCGCCGTTTCGGCGGAGATCCGCAGTGTGGTGATCAGGACGGAGAGGTTGACGCCGGTCAGCGCCTCGGCGTACCAGTGCAACGTGAATGATCCGTTGGCGTTCTTCAGGCTGAGGAACAGTGTGCTGAAGATCGGGTAGACGAACAGCACCAGCAGGTAGACGACGACCGGCAGTGCGTAGAGGACCCCGGCCCGGGTGCGGCGGGAGGCAAGGAGCTTGCGCGGGGGCGCGGGTGCTTTGGTGGTGAGGGTGGCGGCCATGGCTCACCCTGCCTGTTCGGTGGGGAAGAGGTTGACGTCGTCGGGGTCGGCGGTGATCCCGATCCGCTCGCCGGTGACGGGGCCCCGGCCGGCCGGTACTTCCAGGCGCAGCAGCGGCGCGTCCCCGCCATCGACCCGCACGCCCGCCCGCACCAGGGTGCCCACGTACGTGGCTGTCTCGACCGTGCCGGTACAGAACCCGTCGTCGGGGGCGCAGGCCCGCAGCCGGCCGGGTTGCACGGCGACCTTGACCTGGGTGCCGGAGACGAGGTCGTGCCGACGCGCCTTGATCAGGCCGCCACTGTTGTCGAGGCGGACCAGGGTGTGTTCGTCGGTGTGCTGCTCGATGCGGCCGGGCAGGAAGTTCGCCGCACCGAGGAAGTCCGCCACGAACGGGGTCCTGGGCCGCTCGAACAGCTCCCGGGGCGTGTCGAACTGCTCGATCAGGCCGTTGCGCATCACCGCGATCCGGTCCGACATGACCAGGGCTTCTTCCTGGTCGTGCGTCACATAGATGACGGTCAGGCCGAGTTCCTGCTGGATGGCCTTGATCTCGACCTGGAGCTGGTCGCGGAGCTTCTTGTCCAGGGCGCCCAGCGGCTCGTCCATGAGGATGACCGGCGGGCGGTAGACCAGCGCCCGGCACAGCGCGACGCGCTGCTGCTGACCGCCGGACAGCTCACGCGGCTTGCGGCTGCCGAACCCGGACAGACCGGCGATCTCCAGCGTCTCCCCGACCCGCCTGCGGATCTCGTCCTTCGGCACCCCGCGCAGCGTGAGAGGGAAGGCGACGTTCTCGCTCACGGTCATGTGCGGGAACAGCAGGTACTGCTGGAAGACGAAGCCAAGGTTGCGTTTCTGCGGCGCGAGCCTGGTGACGTCGCGGTCCCCGACGGTGATGGTGCCCGAGTCCGGCTCGCAAAAGCCCGCGATCATCATCAGGGTCGTGGTCTTGCCCGACCCCGAGGCGCCGAGGAAGGTGACGAACTCCCCGGCCGCGATCTCCATGGACGCCTCGTCGACGGCGACGACGTCCCCGTAGGTCTTGCGCAGGGCCACCACCGACAGCGCTTTGCCCGTCGCTGTGGTCCGAGTGCCTCCGGCCGGTGTGACGGACGGTGCGGCGATACCGAATTCAGCCACGAGCCCACTCCAGCCAGCGCTTGGTGACGGCGGCTTCGTTCTTCAGCCACCAGTCCATGTCCGTGTCGAAACCCTTGTCGTAGTACTTCGGCGCACCCGCGAGAGCGTTGCGCTGGTCCTCGGTGAGCTTGGCGTAGGCCACCGGGGAGGACGGGTTCGAGGGGAAGGCCTTGGCCAGGTTGGCCTGGATCTCTGGACGCAGCGAGAAGTCCATGAGCTGGTAGGCGCCGTCCACGTTGGCCGCGCCCTTGGCGATGGCGTAGCCCTGGAACTGGCGGCGCATGCCGTTGAGCTGCCTTGCGACCGGGACGCCCTGCTTCTGCAGATCGGCGATCCGGCCGTCCCACACGGTGGACATCGTCACCTCCTGGCGGCTCAGGAGCACGCCGGGCAGCGGGCCGCTGTCCCAGAACTTCTTGATGTCGGCCCGCAGCCGGGTCAGCACCTTGAAGGCGCGGTCCACATCGAGCGGGTACAGCTTGTCCATCGGGACGCCGTCGGCCAGCAGCGCGAACTCCAGTTCGGGCAGGTCGCCGTCCGGGCTGACCATCGCGCGGCCACCCTGGAACGCCTTGGTGTCCCAGAAGTCCGCCCACGACTCGGGCTTCTTACCGTCGAAGGCGTCGGTGCGGTACGCGATGCACTGGCCGTAGAAGGAGTTTCCGATGGCGTGCTCGGTGATCTGGTTGTCGGGGATCTTCGCGCTCTTCAGACTCTTGACCCGGTCGGGGTCCAGCGTCTCCAGGGCGTCCTGCTTCACGTACTTGAGGTGGGACATCATCGCGTTGTTGATGAGGTCGCACTGCGGGCGGCCCTGCTTGATCTGGGCGAGGAGCGGGGCGTCGTCCAGGTTGAGCACCTTGACGCTGATGCCGGTCTCCTGCGTGAACGGCGTGTAGATCGCCTTCTGCAGGGCCGCGCCGTAGGAACCGCCGCTGTCGCGGACGACCACCGTCTTGCCGCCGCCCTTGGCGCTGCCGGACGGGGTGCGGCTGGTGCCGGTGCCGCAGGCGGCGAGGGAGGGCAGGGCGGCGAGGGCGGCCAGACCGCCTGCTCCGCGCAGGAGCGTTCTACGGCCGATCACGGGATCACTCATGACAAATCTCCTAGAAGTAGCGCATTGAGGGCCAGCTCAGCGGGACAGGGGGAATCAAGCGGGACAGGGGGAATCAGGGGAGTCGAGGGGAATGCAGCACGTCAGTCGCGGGGGACGGCGATCTCGGCGAGCAGCATGCCGAGGCGGACAGTGAGCCCGTTCATGCCGTAGATGACCGTTCCGGTGGCCGGGGCGGCGACCTTGTGCTCGGTGCCGTCGGCCGGGTCGATGACGCGGCCGATGGTCTGTCCTTCGGTCACCTCGTCGCCTGCGATCGCGTCCGGGTACCACAGGCCGGCGACCGGGGAGACGATCTCGCCCGTCCAGACCCACTCGCGGGGCTGCACGGTGACCGGTGCGAGGTTCTGCGGGGCCTCGATGACACCGAGGTGGTGCAGCAGCCGGCACAGGCCGTCGAGGAGCCTGCGCACGGTGGCGGGGTCCCGGTCGCCGAGCTGCCCGGTCTCGATGAGGATGCCGGGGATGCCCTGGCGGTTCGCCGCGGCGTGGCTGTTGCCGCCGTCCGGGAGGGGGCGGGGCATGACCCGTTCGTAGCCGACGGCGTGGGCCATTGTCTTGTTCTTCGTGGTCAGCTCGGTATCGGAGGTCACGCGGTAGCCGACGAAGTCGAGCAGGTGCTGGTCGATGCCGCCGCTGTGCAGGTCCACGTAGGCGTCGGCGCCGTTGATCACGTACTCGAAGAGCCAGGCCGCCATCCGTTCGGTGGGGCCGCCCTCCTTGTCGCCGGGGAAGATGCGATTGATGTTGACGCCGTCGAGTGGGGAGATGTTGAGTCTGCCCCCGTAGACGGCCGGCGGGTTGGCCACGGGGCAGATCACCAGCTGGCCGGTGACGTCGTCCGGTTCCAGCAGCCCGGCCAGATGGGTGGCGGCGTCGATGCCGATGAATTCGCCGCCGTGGACACCACCGGTGATCACGACCCTGGGTCCGGGACGGGAGCCGTTGACGAGGATCAGGGGAACGTCCGCTGTGGTGGTGCCCAGGTCGGCGGTCAGGCTCCCGCGGGTCTTCTGGCCGGGCTCGGCCCGCAACGGGCCGATGGTCAAGGTCATGTCTTACCTCGTAATGAACTCAGGCCTCGGTGCGGCCGTTTGTGGTGATGAATTCGATCGGCTGGGAGGTGCGGCCCTCCAGCGCGAGGTCAGCGGCGATGTCGCCCATGGCGGGTGAGATCTTGAAGCCCTGACCGGAGAAGCCGGCCAGCAGGACGATGTCGTCGCAGCCCGGCAGGGGGCCGACCAGCGGGCGGGTGCTGCCGGTGTAGCCCTCCATGAAGACGGACAGCCGTACCGGGTCGGGGTTCAGGCCGGGCAGATAGCGCCCCACCACCGTGGTGAAGGCCTGCAGTTCCTCCGGTGCGACGGTCCGGTCCAGCCGGTTCGGGTCCTCCACGGGCTTGTGGTGGGCCTGGGGCAGGCCGAGCTTGACGGCCAGGCCGCCCGGGGACGGGATGCCGTAGAAGGGGAACTCGCCGCAGCGGATGAAGGCGGGACGCTCGGCGTCTGCCGGGTGGTCCTGGTGGGGCAGGAACCAGGCGCTGATCGCGCGGTAGATGCTCACCTCCCACGGCAGGTCGGGCAGCAGGTCGCCGACCCACGGGCCGGGGGTGACGACCGCGGCGTCGAAGCGCTCCGTGTCGGTGTCGGTGCGGATCTCCACGCCTCCCCCGGGGACGGGGGTGACGTCCCGCACGGGGGTGTAGCGGCGGATCCGGGCACCGAGCTCCTCCGCGCGCCGGGCCGCGGTCTGGACCGTCAGCTCGGGGCGGACGAAGCCCGCGTGGGAGTCGAGGATCACCAGGTCACCGTCGTCGACGCGGAACTGCGGGAAACGCTTGGCCATCGCCTCGGTGTCGATCACCTCGTGGTCGAGGCCGTGCTCGGCGATGCCGTCCATGACGGTACGCATCTCGGGGTCGTCGGCCGGCCCCATGACCAGGGCTCCGGTCAGGCGGCGCAGTTCCCGCCCGGTCTCCGCCTGCAACTGCTGCCAGAGGGCGTCGGCATGCCGTACGAGTGGAACGTAGCGGCCGTCGTGGGTCTGCACGCTGCGGAAGACCCGGGTCTCACCGCCTGCGGCGCTGCGGTCGTGACCGGGGGCGAAGCGGTCGTAGGCGACGAGCTCGGCGCCCCGGGCCGCCAGCCGCCAGGCGGCCTGACTGCCCATGGTGCCGGTCCCGACGACAGCGACGCGCTTTCTGGTGGCCATGTGGTTCTCCCTGTGCATGTACCGGTGGTGGCCGGGTGTGGTTCAGGCCTCGGTGCGCCCGACGGTCGACAGGAAGTCGATGGGCTGGGAGGAGGAGCCCTCCAGCGCCAGGTCAGCGGCGATGTCACCGAAGGCCGGGGAGAGCTTGAAGCCGTGGCCGGAGAACCCGGCGAGCAGGATCACGTTCTCGTTGCCGTCCCCGGGCAGCGGACCGACCAGCGGGCGGGTGCTGTCCGTGTAGCCCTCCATGAAGACGGACACGCGGGTCGGGTCCGGGTGCAGGTCCGGTATGTGGCGGCGGATCAGCTCGGCGTAGATCTCCAGCTCCTCCGGCTGGACGGTGCGGTCCAGGGCGTTGGGGTCGTCGGCCGGGCGGTGCAGGTCCTTGCTGAGCCCGAGCTTGACGGAGATGCCGTCCGGGGAGGGCAGGCCGTAGCAGTGGGTGGGGGTGGTGCGGATGAAAGCGGGACGCTCCTCGCCGAACCAGGCGTCGGTGGTGGGGACGAACCAGGCGCTGATCAAGCGGCGGATCTGCACGTCCCACGGCAGGCCGGGGAGCAGGTCGTTGACCCACGGGCCGACGGTGACGACAACCGCGTCGAAGTGCTCGCTTCCGGAGTCGGTGTGGATCTCCACCCCGCCGTTCACCGGCGTGATCTCCCGCACCGTCGTGTAGCGGTGGATCGTGGCACCCAGCTCCTCCGCGCGGCGGGCGGCGGTCTGCACGGTCAGCTCGGGACGGATGACGCCGGCCCGGCGGTCGAGCACGACGGCGTCACCGTCTTCGAGCCGGTATTGGGGGAAACGTTTGGCCATGGCCTCGGCATCGAGCACCTCGTGGTCGAGGCCATGCTCGGCGATGGACTCGAGGACGGTGGCCATCTGCTGCTCCTCGGTGGACCCCATGAGAAGGCATCCGGTGAGGGTGCGCAGTTCGCGGCCGGTTTCCTGCTGGAGCTGCTCCCAGAGGACGTCGGCGTGCCGGAGCAGCGGAACCCACCGGGAGTCCTCGAAGTGGGCGCTGCGGAAGATACGGGACTCGCCGCCTGCGGCGCTGCGGTCGTGGCCAGGGGCGAAGCGGTCGTAGCCGACGACCTCGGCGCCCCGGGACGCGAGCCGCCAGGCTGCCTGGCTGCCCATTGTTCCGACTCCGACGACGGCGACGCGCTTCCTGGCTGCTGACACAGGGCTTTCCTTTCGTACCGCCGGGCCGCATGCTGGGCCCCGAGCGTGAAGATGGTCGATTTGCAGCGGCTTGGAGGGGACAGGCCCTGGAGGCCCTGATCGCTTGTATCCGTCCGGGTTCGGGGATCCCCCTCAACCCTCGGAAGTGAAGCCGTGCCACATTGTGGAATGCTGTGCTATGATCTGGCACAGAGAATGACAGCGGCTCCGAGGGGAGTCAAGAGGGTGTCCAGCACAATTTCCGAGGACCAACAGGGGGAAAACGGATGGAGATGAAGAGCGTCACCAGGTCGCTGCGCATCCTGGAGGCGGTCGCCCAGCATCAGCCGGTCACCGTCGGGGAGCTGACGAAGCTCTTCGGTCTTCCGAAGTCGACGGTGCAGCGCACCCTGGTCACCCTGGCCGAGGCCGGCTGGCTGCGGGCCAACCGCAGGGACACGACCCGCTGGGAGATCGGTGCCCGCGTTCTCGCCGTGCGGCCCGCCGCGCTGCAGGGTTCCAGCCTGCTCACCGCCGCCCATGAGCCGATGGTCCGCCTGCGCGACGCCCTGAACGAGACGATCCACCTGTCGGTGCCGGACGCCCTTCAGTGCATGGTCGTGGTGGACCGCGTCGACTGCGATCACCCGGTGCGCACGTTCCACACCATCGGCGACACCTCACCCCTGCACGCCACCGCGGTGGGGCGGGCGGTTCTCGCCCACCTGCCGAAACAGGACGTCGAGGAGCTGATCGCGCAGGGGCTCGAGCGCTTCACGGACACCACGCCCGCCGACCCCGACGAACTGCGCGCCGAACTGGACCGGATCCGCACCGACGGTTATGCGGTCAACCGCAATCAGTACCGGCCCGGTGTCTGCGCCATCGCCGCGCCCGTTCTGGACGAGGACGGCGCCCCGCTCGGCTCCGTCGGCGTCTCCATGCCGGACTCCCGCTTCGACGCCGAACGGCTGCCCGAGTGGAGCCGCATGGTCACCGAGACGGCTGCGGAGATCACGGGCCGCCGACGCGACTGAACGCCAGACGGAAGCACTCAAGAGCCGCACGACGAAATCGGCCCCTCACGCACCAGCTGGGGGGCCGACTCGTGTGCACACACGGCCGTCACCGCTCTGTGTCCGACCGGGGGAGTGGGCCGGGCACAGAGCGGCTGTATCGCGCGGCTCGGTAGGCGAGTCAGGCACTACCGCTGTCCATCGCCGCGCGGACGGGGGATGTCGCACCTCCACGGCGCCGGCCCGATGTCTGGTCCGATCATGCGTGCCGCATTGTGGAATGTTGTGCTAACATCCGGCACGAGCTTGTCTGAGGCTCCAGAGGGAGTCAAGAGGCGGGACCGAGCCGTTCACCCATATGCGAGGCCCCGGATGGAGATGAAGAGCGTCACCAGGTCGCTGCGCATCCTGGAGGCGGTCGCCCGGCATCAGCCGGTCACCGTCGGGGAGCTGACGAAGCTCTTCGGTCTTCCGAAGTCGACGGTGCAGCGCACCCTGGTCACCCTGGCCGAGGCCGGCTGGCTGCGGGCCAACCGCAGGGACACGACCCGATGGGAGATCGGTGCCCGCGTTCTCGCCGTGCGGCCCGCCGCGCTGCAGGGCTCGAGCTTGTTCGCCGCCGCCCGCGAGCCGATGGTCCGCCTGCGCGACGCCCTGAACGAGACGGTGCACCTGGCGGTGCCGGACGCCCTCCAGTGCATGGTCGTGGTGGACCGCGTCGACTGCGATCACCCGGTGCGCACGTTCCACACCGTCGGCGACACCTCACCCCTGCACGCCACCGCGGCCGGACGCGCCGTCCTGGCCCATCTGCCGCATTCCGAGATCGACCAGTTCTCAGCGGGGGTGCTGGAGGGGTACGGCAAGGAGACCATCACCGACCCGTCGGAACTGCGTGCGGAACTGCGTCGCGTCAGGCGCCGCGGTTACGCCGTCAACCGCAATCAGTACCGGCCGGACGTGTGCGCCGTGGCCGCCCCTGTCCTCGACGCCGGTGGCTCACCCCTGGCCGCCGTCGCCGCCTCCATGCCCGAGTCCCGCTTCGATCCCGCCGGGACGGCCGGGCTGGGACGGATGGTCGTGGACGCGGCAGCGGAGATCACCGCCCGTTACTTGGGCTGACGGCGGTGGTGCCGAACCCGTAGCCCGCAACGCAGGTCTGCCCGTGGCGGCCGAGTCGTTGCTGGGGCCCGCTGAGCCAAATGCGAGGCATGGCAAGGGCGTTGGGTCCGCATGACAAAGTCGAACTGACGTGCGATGATGTGGATGGTTTCAGAAATGACACCTCGACTGAGGTAGCATTTCTGAAACCAACCAAGCCTGGAGGACCTGACCTTGGCCGAGCCCGACCCCCAGCAGCACGCTCAGCAACTCGCCGAACTTGATGTGTCCACAGATCTGTTCACCCTGGTGCTGAGTCTCGCGCTGGAGGACGTGCGAGGGTGTACCGACTTCGATGCCCCGGCGGCACGCGGGTTCCTGTTCTGGAGCCGGGCCAACCGCTACCTGGCGGAGGTGCTGGTGCCCGACGGGTGGGGACGCACCTCGCGGGACAGCATCCTGCGGGTGATTCACCCCAACCGGACGCACGCCATCACGGCCATCAGTGCGGAGGGCGGTGTCGCCGATCTGAACCGCCGCGTTCGGTCGAAGAACCCCAAGGGTCCCGCCATGGCGCGGATGGTGGAGAAGAACGGCCAGCTGGCCTTCCTCTCTCGTGACGAGGTGGAGTACGGGGTAGAGCTGGACCAGCTCCCTACCTGGTGTCTGCTCTACAAGCGAGAGGAGGGCATCATGCAGGCGGAGCTCTCGCTGCCGGTGAAGATGAACGGCAAGTTCGTCGACGAGTGGCTGACCCGTATACCCATCAGCCTCCCGCCGATGGACGACCCCGGCTTCGACATCTCGCTCGACGAGCCCGGAGACGACCAGGGCCCGGAGGTCGTCGTGGAGCTTCTGGGGGAGAATTAGCTGGTCAGAGCAAGGCATGGGAGTTGAGGCAAGGTGTTCACGCCAGAGCGGCTGGTTCTCGCGCGCAAGCGTCGTCGTATGACCCAGGCCGCTTTGGCGGCCGCCTCCGGCTTGTCCGCGCAGAGCATCAACGCATTCGAGAAGCACCGCAAAGCTCCGTCTGCGGACACGCTGGCCGCGCTCGCCGACATCCTTCGCTTCCCCGTGGCGTTCTTCCAGGCCCCGCCCGCGCCGGAGATGCAACTGGACGCGGTCAGCTTCCGGGCGCCGACCAAGATGAGCGCCCTGGAGCGCGACGCCACGCTCAGCTCAGGAGCCGTGGCCTCCACCCTCAACGCCTGGATGGAGGAGCGCTTCCGCCTGCCGGCCCCCAATGTGCCCACCTACCCGCATCTCACACCGGAACAGGCCGCTGAGCAGGTCCGAGCTGCTTGGGGGCTGGGCGAGGCCCCAGTCCCCAACCTGGTCCACCTGCTCGAGGCCAACGGCGTACGCGTGTTCTCGCTGGCGCCGGACTGCCTGGACGCAGACGCCTTCTCCACCGTCCATTCAGGCACGCCATACATCTTCCTGAACACCCGCAAGACCGGCGAGCGCGGCAGGTTCGACGCCGCCCACGAACTCGGTCACCTGGTCCTGCACTCAGAGCACCGCATTCCCGGCGGCCGGGAGGGTGAGCCGGAGGCCAACTCCTTCGCCTCTGCCTTCCTCATGCCCCGGGCCGGCATCATCGCTCAACGCCTCAACGACGCGTCCGTCGAGCGAATCCTCAGTGCCAAGCGCCGCTGGGGTGTTTCTGCCATGGCCCTTGCCTACCGCCTACGCGACCTCGGCCTTCTCTCCGAGTGGCGCCACACCCAGACGGTGAAGAAACTCGCCCAGATGGGCTACCGCACCGGTGAGCCCGGGTCCCTGCTAGCCAGGGAGAGCAGCCAACTGTTGGCCAAGGTCTTCGACGCTTTGCGCAGCAAGAGCATGGCCCCCGCTGACATCGCGGCCCACATGGGCATTCACCTCGACGATCTCAATGACTACGTTTTCGGGCTTGTCCCGGTCAGTGTCCCGGGCGGCGGCAGGAAATCGCCGGCGCCACGCCCCGAACTGCGCTTGGTCCACACCACCCCGGCCAGTCCATCACGACCTGGGGTCGTGCCCATGGCACCCTCAGCCTCCGCGGCTGACACCGAGCCGACGACGCCTCCCTTCGACGCGTCGATCGATGAGGGTGTTGGGCGCCCCACACCACTGCGACGCCCTGGTCGATCGAGGATGCCCGGTCCACAGACCCCCCGGCGTTAGTGACCTTCTCGGTGTGGGCTTGCCGGGTGACGTGAGCGCAAGTGTTTGCTTCGGCGTCGCGCACTCCGGTCGCCTGACGCTCGGTTCATGCGTTTCCCGACATGGTGTCAGTGGGCCCCGCTAGCGTCCTCGCATGGCACTTGAACCGGTTTGGGTAGCGCTGGTCGACGCTCCATCCTTGTCCCCAGCCCAGCAGCGCACGGTGGCTGAAATCGTGGCCCATCGCGGTGACCCCGCGACCGCTGCTCGTTTCTTCGCTCGACCCGATGTGACAGCGGAGACGCGCGCCCTCCTGATCCGAGAGGCTTATGACAGGCAGCTGATCAAGGCTGTGCTGGCTACGCCTGTGGTAACCACCGAAGCCTTGCTGATCGCTGCAGAGAAGCTCGGCGCCGAAACTATTCTGACCGAGGTCGCTCGCACCCGCTGGGATCTGCAGGAGGCCCAGCTTCTGCTCGTAAAGAGACTGGATCACGCCGCGGCCCGGCGTGTGGCCGAAGCATGGACATACTTCGGCCCAGAGCTACGTATCGCCCTGATCGACGCAGCGGTACGGGACAAACCGCAGGATTTGGAGCATGGCGTAGCGTCCGATAGCGGGCGCAAGGCCGAACGAGATGCGTGGATGGCCAAGGTGGAGTCCTGGCACAACGACGTTTGGGCTCTGCTGTCCGCCCAGCCTGCCGAGAGTCTCTGGCCAGAACTCATCGCCCGTAGCCCGGGTCACGACAGCGACCAGCTCATCGTCAACATGATCCTGGCCAGAGCCGAGGAACTGCCCGATCGGACGCTGCTGGCCTGCCTGAAACAGGCGTTTCCCAAGGCTGACCCCGAACCTGATCCCGACCTTCGGGGATGGGCGGCACGTTTGGAGCTCGAGAGACTGGCGGACATCGTCTCCCGTCACCCTCGTGCTCTCGCGTTGCACGGACCCGTCTTGCGCCCACTCACGCGTTCCTTGGCCGTGGCAGTTGTGGCCGAGTGGCGGAAGAAGGGGATCTCAAAGTGGGAGTGGTCCACCTTCGAGTCCCTGGCTGCCGTGTGCACAGATCCGGAGGTCTTGAGTGACGCCGCTGAGTGCCTGGCGACTGCTGCTTTGCCATCTTGGCAACGTGATAGACGGCCGGACCCCGACTGGGGCATCGGCCGCAGCAAAGCCGCTGATGCCCTTGCGGGGAACCCATCGCTCCCTTCCGACGCGTTGGCGCTGATAGCACCTTGGCTCGGCCCGGCAACTGCTGCTCGGTTCACCCAGCATCCGAACGAACAGGTGCGGGAGGTCGTGGAGCGCACTGTTGCGCAGGCAGTCAGCAAGACGGAACCAGTTCAGCGTGATGTGAGGCCCCCGTCCAAGGAGGCGAAGCGTCCAACGCTTCCGTCCGACGATGCCCTGGCCGAAAGCGGCGATCCGCGGAGCGAGCTGGCCTCGTACCTTCCCCTGAAGGGCCCTGCAGCGCACAAGCGGCAGATGGCCCAGGCGATCATCGACTCACGGTTCGCGGATGCTGATCTCCTCCGGGAGCTGCCGGCTGCCCTTGTGCTGACGAGTGCGTTCCACGCGCCTGGGGTCGCCACCCTCTTGCAGGAGGAACTGGGCGACAACCCACAGATGTGGGACACGTTCGCGGGCAAGGTCTCCCGCATGGCTCCCAACGCCACCAAGAGCCTGACTGCCCTCATTGAGGAAGCGCGAGCCAGCAGTACCTCCGACTGACGGGAACAGGTGGTCCACCTGCACGGTGGGAAACGATCTTGAAGTCGGCGGGATGGCGCCTTGGCGCCTTCGATCTTCCCGCTGATCAGCGCATTTCGTCGGTTCCCCACAGTAGGGCACCGACGAAATGCACTGACGTCAAGGCCCAGAGCGTCCCGCACTCGCAAGACGTCCGCACTCAGCAGCAGGAGAGCGCCTTTCGGCAGTCCGCGTCACTGTGCCGAACTCACTTGCTCTCTCCCCTCCTCTTTTCCATCCAGGACTGGCAGACCCATCGGGCGAGTGCTCCTGCCAGGACAGCGACAACGATCGCCCCCCAGTCGATGACGTGCGGAAGCCCAGGGAAGAAAGCGAAGAAGGCGAGGGTCATGACGAGACCTGCCACGAACGCGGCGATCCCAGCCGACCGCCGTCGCGCCTCCCATCGCTGATCTCGCCCCTGCTGTTGATCAATCATGAACCGCTCACTTCGTGATGTGGTGGCACTGACTCACTCGGCGCACCCCGTTGACGTACAGATGCGCACACGCCTTCCCATAACGAGGCAGCGTCTGGGGAGAGTTGTTCCGCATCGGATCGATCTTGCACTCGGGGTGCGTTCGCCCCCGGGAGGTCCTGTATGTCTTGTTGTTGGTATTCGCGTAGGTGAAGTCGATCCGCCAGTTGCAGAATCCGGTCCCGAGCGCGGCGACAAATGCACAGTCGACTCCGGCGTTCTGATAAGTGATCTTCTTCCCGCCACCTCGGATGACGTGTGTGAACATGCAACCGGTCGGAACCTTCATCGTCATGCCGCCAACGCTGTACTGGAAGGTTCGGACAGGAGTCGATCCGACAGCGCCGGCCTGCGCCACCGAGGAACTCGTCATGACAAGAGCGCACGCGGTGGCAAGGGTCACAAAAAGCCTGGATCGATAAAGCGTGTTCACGAATAATCCCCTTCCGACGGAAAATCTCTCCGACGGAAAGAACTCCGGCGCCGCGATCATGTTTCTGTCCGATGGAATGCTTCACCGACTTGAGTGATCATGGGCTAGTGCGCTGACCAGCTGCGGACGGAGCGATCCACCCCGACCGCATTGACCAGGAGACCTGGAGCAGCTGATCGCAGCAGCCCTCCGCGGCTATTGCGCCACCCCGTGCCGCGTCTGCCAGGACGGCACCAACCACACCGTGGCCATGCGCCGCCCTCCAGCCGGCCCTCGCGAACCGCCACAAGATCAAGAAGTGGCTGGAACCGCTGTCGCTCGGCAGCGAGTACCCCCGCGGCATGGATCGCCCCGGCTCCAGCGCAGCAGCACAACGAAGACAAGCCCCACTCGTGAGTCAGCTCACGCGGGACCTGCTGTGGTCTGTCCTGACCGTCTGTGTGATGCCCCACAGGGGCCCGGGCATGAGGAGGGTTGCCTTGCGGCACTCGTGTGTTGCGCGCACGTGAGGATTCTCAGGCTTGGTCGGTCCGGGCGTCCCCCAATGACCGGCCAGGGGCGAAGCGTTCGCGTACGGCGGGGGCGTCGAGGAGGCGGGCCGGGTAGCCGGGGCCGGTGCGGGCGGACATGTCCTGGTGGCGCAGCGGCTCGCCGCAGGAGGAGCAGACGACCCGGGCTTCGGTGTCGTGGTCGCAGGGCGTGTGGTGCAGGACGACCGGGGCGCCCTCGTCGCCGGCCAGCCAGCGGTCGCCCCAGGCGTTGATCGCGGCGAGTACGCCGAAGAAGTCGCGGCCCTTGTCCGTCAGCAGGTACTCGTGGCGCACCGGGTCGCTCTGGTAGGCCTGCCGTCGCAGCAGGCCCTCGGACTCCAGGCGCCGTAGCCGGTCGGTGAGGGTGTTGCGGGCGATGCCGAGCGAGCCGATGAAGCCGTCGAAGCGGGATTCGCCGTAGAAGACCTCGCGCAGCACCAGCAGGCTCCAGGCGTCGCCCAGGATGTCGGCGGTGCGGGCGATGGAGCAGGGCCAGGTGTCGAACGAGGTCCGTTTCACGGCTGCCAGGTTATCGGTTTCATCATGAGATGGACCGGCGGTGGCGGAGGGCGAGGGCGGCCGGGATGAGCGCGGAGGTCATGGCGAGGAGGGCGCAGACGGCCGTCGTCGTGCCGAGGGCCTGCCAGGGGAGCTCGATCGTCACCGGGGCCGACAGCAGAGCGAGGGCGCCCGCCATGCCGGCCAGGTTGAGGGCCGCGACCAGGAGACCGAGGAGCGCGCCGGCCGCCACGACCGTCAGGGCCTCGGCGCCGGTCAGCCGCAGGACCTGCCACCGGGTGGCTCCGGCCAGCCGCAGTACGGCAAGGTCGCGGGACCGCTCGGACGTCGCCATGACCATGGTGTTGGCCACGGAGATGCCCGTGTAGAGGAGGGCGATGCCGAGGACCAGCAGGAGGCCGAGGCGGGTGGTGCGGCGGGTCTCGGGGTGGGTGGCCCGGATCCATTCCGCCCGGGTGAGGACCTGGCCGTTCCCGGTGCCGAGTGCCTGGCGGAGAGCGGTGGCGGCGGTTCTCGGGTCGGCGTCGGCGGTCAGGGCCACGTCGATCCGGTCGACCGTGGCGCCCGGGGCGTTGTGCGGGGTGACGTAGACGCCGTTGTCGCCGGTGCCGGTGGGCATCACCGCGGCGATCCGCAGGGTGCGCGGTGTTCCGTCGCCGAGCCGGACGCGGACCCGGTCGCCCACCCGGTGTCGCTGCCACTCCTCGTTGACGATGATCGAGTCGTCGTCGAGGTCGCTCACCGAGCCGGCGGCCAGGGGCAGGCGGGTGGTGGCCGCGAGAGGGCCCGGGGCGGCGGCGCGGGCCTCGGAGCGGACGAGGGCCACGCCGTCCTCCAGGACGTGGACGGACGTGGAGGACGTCGGTGACATCTGGGTGCCCGGGACGGCGGGCAGTCTGCGCAGGGCGGCGGCGTCGAAGCCGGTGCCGGCCGGCGGGGTCACGACGAAGGCGGCGGTGGTGCGCTCGCTCGTCTCGGTGGTCTTCGCCCGGTTCAGGGTCGCTGTGGCGCCGAGCAGGGAACCCGCGAGGGCGACGGTGACCAGGACGGGCGCCGCGAGCGCGGCGGTGCGGCGCATCCCGGCGGCGGTGTTCTCGCGCACCAGCAGGGCGCAGGGGCCCGGCAGCCAGGTCAGCAGCCGGGTCAGGGGGCGCAGCACCAGTGGGGAGAGCAGGGCGGCCGCGGTGATCAGCAGCATCGGGCGGCTGATGTAGGACTTGCGGTGCAGCAGGTCGGCCGGGTCTCCGGCCAGGGACATGCCCAGGGTCACCACGGCCGTCAGCAGCAGGGCCGTGCCCGACAGCAGGCGGCCCCGGGTGATCGTCCCGCTCTCCGCCGCGGCCTCGCGCAGTGCCTCGGTGGGGCCGGTGCGGCCCGCCCGCCAGGACGCCGCGGTCGCTCCGCACAGCGCGACGAGCAGGCCGGTCCAGAAGGCCGCGTGGTACGGCCAGGTGTGACCGCCGATGGTGAACCAGGCGGGGGCGAGGCCGTTGTCGACGGCCCATGTCGCGAGGCGCGGTGCTCCGTGGGAGCCGAGGACGCAGCCGGTGGCCGAGGCGAGGGCGCCGACGGCGAGGGCCTCGGTGAGGACGGTCCGGCGGACCTGGCCCGGGGTGGCACCGGCGGTGCGCAGCAGGGCGAACTCCCGGCGTCGCTGGGCGACGGCGAAGGCGAAGGTCGACGCCACGACGAACACCGACACGAAGGCGGTGACCCCGCCCGCGGTGCCGAACAGGGAGTTCATCGCCGTGAGTGCCTCGCTGTCCCGGCCGGGGTCGGCGTCGGCGAGGCGGCGCGCGGTTCCGGTGAGGACCTGGGCGCTGCCGCCCACCGCCTCCCGTACGGCTGCCGGATCAGCCTCGACGGCCACCTGTGTGACCGAGGGGGACAGCCGGGCCGCGCGGGCGTCGGTGAAGAAGACGGCGTTCTCGAAGCCGCGCGTACTGAGTGTGCCGACGACGCGTACCGGGCCCCGGTCGGTGTGGAGCCGTCGGCCGGGGCGCGTCCAGTCGCCGGTGACGGCGACCTCGTCGGCGGTGCGGGGGGCTCGGCCGGCGGCGAGGTCGTAGGGGGCGAACGCGGCGGTGGACCAGGGGTGGCCGACGAGGTCCGTGGCGGCTGTCGGGGCGTCTGTGGCTGCCGTGGCTTCCGTGACGCGGACGGCGAAGGACCTGTCCGTCACGACCGGGCCCAGCTTCCGCAACTTGGCGACGGTCGTGGCGGGGAGCGGGCGCGGGTGGGCGAGCCGGGAGGTGCGGTCGCCGGACGGGGTCGGCACGCGCAGGGTGTCCTGGGCCTTGACGACGACCGGCGCCGCCGCGAAGCGTTCGGGGGCGCGCTCCGGGGCGGTGGCCGACGAGGCAAGGGCCAGGCCCGTCACGGTGAGCAGCGCCACGCCCAGCGACAGCGCGACGAAGCTGCCGGTGAAGGTGGCCCAGCGGGTGCGCAGGGTGCGCAGGGTGACGCTCAGCACGGCACGGCCTCCAGGCGGGTCATGCGCGCGGCGACGGTGTCGGCGCTCGGAGCGGTCAGTTCCCCGTGGACGCGCCCGTCGACGAGGAAGACCACGCGGTCGGCGTACGAGGCGGCCACCGGGTCGTGCGTGACCATGACGACCGTCTGGCCCTCGCGGTCGACCATGCCGCGCAGCAGCCCCAGCACCTCGCGGCCGGTCCGGGTGTCCAGGGCGCCGGTCGGTTCGTCGGCGAACAGCACGTCGGGGCGGGTGATCAACGCCCGGGCCAGGGCCACGCGTTGCTGCTGGCCGCCGGAGAGCCGGGACGGTCTGTGCCGGGCTCGTTCGGCGAGGCCGACCTGCTGGAGCGCCTGGCGCACCCGGGCCTTCGGGACGCGCCGGCCGGCCAGCCGCAGGGGCAGGGCGACGTTCTGCTCGGCGGTCAGCGAGGGCAGCAGGTTGAACGCCTGGAAGACGAACCCGACGCGCTCGCGGCGCAGCAGGGTCAGCCGGCGCTCGCTCAGCCCGGCCAGCTCTGTGCCGGCGAGGGTGACCGAGCCGGAGGTGGGCCGGTCCAGGCCTGCGGCGCACTGGAGCAGGGTCGACTTGCCGGAGCCGGAGGGGCCCATGACGGCGGTGAACGTCCCGGCGGGGAACGCCAGGGACACGTCGTCGAGTGCGGTCACGGTTTCGTATGCCCTGGTGACGGAGTCCAGCCGGATGGCGTCGTGTGTCATGGGTTCCCCTGCCTGGTGCCTGGTGCCTCGTGTCGGTTGACCGGTGGCCTCAACGGAACCGCGCGGAGGTGCCTCTGCGCAGTGCGGCAGGGCCTAGACCTGGGGTAGGGCCAGGCATACCCCCGGGCCTCCGTCTGTGCCCATGGCCGGGGCGGTGGCGGGCTTCTACGGTGATCCCCATGCAGCCTTGGAACGTGTGGCAGGCCATGGCCCGCCCCGGCTACCTGATGTCGGCGTGGCCGTGGCGCTCCGCCGCGTACCTGCTCACCGGTGTGGTGACCGGCGTCGTCGTGCTCGTGGGGATCGTGGCCTCGGCGGCGGTCGGGGGTGTGTTCGCGCTCGTGCTGGTGGGGCTGCCGCTGCTCCTGTGCACGGTCCTGGCGGGCATCCCGGTCGCCGCGGTGGAGCGGCACAGGCTGCGGCTGATCGACCCGGAACCGGCGCCCGGTCAGCACGGGACGCCCGGCGAGCCCGGCCTGCGGGCGTGGCTGACGACCCGGATGCGGGAGCGGGCGACGTGGCGCGAGCTCGGCCACGCGCTGCTGTTCGCGGGGCTGTTGTGGCCGGTCGACGCTCTCGCGTTCGCCGCCTTCCTGCTGGGGCCGCTCTCCGTGGTGGCGACTCCGTTGCTCATGGCTGTCTTCGGAGAGGCGAAGGTGCTCAAGGTGTGGCTGGTCACCACCTGGCCGGCAGCCGTCGGGGTCGCCGCCCTCGGACTGCTCCTGCTCGCCCTGGGTGCCTACCTGCTGGGCGTCGCCGCCGGTGCGCGGGCCGGGCTGGCACGGCTGCTGATCGCCCCGCGCGAGGCCGACCTGGGGGCCAGGGTGGTCGAACTGGCCCGTTCCCGGGTGCGGTTGGTCGACGCGTTCGAGGCGGAACGGCGGCGGATCGAGCGCGATCTGCACGACGGGGCGCAGCAGCGGCTCGTCGCCCTGACGATGACGCTCGGCCTGGCCCGGCTGGACGCTCCGCCGGGCCCGCTGGCCGAGCAGCTCGCCAAGGCCCACGAGGAGGCGGGCACGGCCCTCGCGGAACTGCGCGAACTCATCCACGGCATCCACCCCAAGGTCCTCGCCGACTACGGCCTCGAAGCCGCCGTCGCCGACGCCGCCGACCGCTCGGCCGTGCCCGTGGACGTCGACCTGGAGCTGCCCGGGCGGCTCTCCCAGGCCGTCGAGGCCGCCGCGTACTTCGTGGTGTGCGAGGCGCTCGCCAACGTGGGCAGGCACAGCGGGGCGAGCCGGGCGGAAGTGAGCGGTGGGCACCGCGACGGCCGGCTGGTCCTGCGGATCCGCGACGACGGGCGCGGTGGTGCGCGGGCCGGGGAGGGCAGCGGGCTGACCGGACTCGCCGACCGGGTGTCGGTGCTCGATGGCAGACTCTCCCTGTCCAGTCCGCCCGGCGGACCGACCCTGCTGCGTGTGGAGATCCCCTGTGGCCCTGCGAGTTGAGCGACCGCTGCGGGTGGTCCTGGCCGAGGACAGCGTGCTGCTGCGGGACGGACTCGTCGGGCTGCTCGGCCGCTGCGGGCACGAGGTCGTCGCGGCCGTGGGGGACGCCGAGGCACTGATCGCGGCCGTCGGGGAGCACGCCCCCGACGTGGTCGTGACGGACGTGCGGATGCCGCCCGGCTTCCAGGACGAGGGCCTGCACGCGGCGGTACGGCTGCGCGGGGAGCGGCCCACGCTGCCCGTCCTGGTCCTCAGCCAGTACGTGCAGCGCCGGTACGCCGCCGAGCTGCTGGACTCCGGTGACGGCACGGGCGTCGGCTATCTGCTCAAGGACCGGGTCGGCCAGGTGGAGGAGTTCGTCGAGGCGCTCGGCGAGGTGGCCGACGGCGGCACGGTCGTCGACCCCGAGGTCGTACGGCAGCTGCTGCGCCGCCGCCGGGATCCGCTGGAGCGGCTCACCCCGCGCGAGCGGGAGGTGCTGGCGCTGATCGCGGAGGGCAGGTCCAACAGCGCGATCGCCCGCGAACTGGTCGTCTCGGAGGCGGCCGTGGGCAAGCACGTCTCCGGCATCCTCACCAAGCTGGACCTGCCACCGGCGGTCGAGACCCATCGCCGGGTGCTGGCCGTGCTGGCGTATTTGCGGGCGTAGGCGGGTGGGCGGCCGGCCACTCGCCGGGCGGGGTCGGCCGGGCGGGGCCCTTCGGTTTGTCCGGTCCGGGGGTGGCGGGGAGGGCGGGGTGAAGACGCTCGGTGGTCCCGTGCCGGCTTGGCGGGGTCGGCCGGGCTGGTCCTTCGGTGTGTCAGGCCCGGGCGTGGCGGGGACGGCCGGCGAAGACCCCCTCGGCGGTCCCGTGCCGGCCTGGGTGGGCACGGCCGAGTGAAGCCCCCTCTCCCTGCCCGGCCCGCACGGGCCTGGCGGGCACGGCTTGGCCAAGGCCTCCGGCTCATCGGCGCGTTGTGCAAAAACCAGCGAGTTGGTTTCATTGCGTCGCCATCAGAGCCCTCCACGGGAGCCAGGGGTGACCAAACAGGACCGGGCCGTCCGGACCCGTCTCGCGCTGATCCGGTCGGCGGCCGAGCAGTTCGAGGCACGGGGATACGTCCGGGCCAGTCTTGCCGAGATCAGCGCGGGAGCGGGCGTCAGCTCCGGCGCGCTGCACTTCCACTTCGCGAACAAGGCCGCCGTGGCCGAAGCCGTCGAGCACGCGGCCGCCCGTGCCCTGCGCCAGGTCGCGGTCCGGGGCCGCGGCGGCGACGGGTGCGCCCTCCAGCGCCTCGTGGACGTCACGCACCACGTCGCCCGGCTGCTGTGCGCCGACGTCGTGGTGCGCGCGGGGCTGCGGCTCAACGCCGAGGCGGTCGCCGGGCGAGTGCGTGACCTGCGCCGGGAGTGGCGGGAGTGCGTGCACGAGCTGCTGGCCGAAGCGGAGCGCCGGGGTGAACTCGCCGCCGGGATGCCGCCCCACCGCTCCAGCGCCGTCGTCCTCGCCGCCACGACCGGCATCGAGGTGCTGGCCCGGGAGGACCCCGGCTGGCTCGCCCGCCCCTCGCTGACCGACCTGTGGCACCTGCTCCTGCCGTGCGTGGCCGCACCGCAGCTGGCCGGCGCGCTGGACCCGGCCGGGACCGAGCCGGACCACGCGCAGGCGGACGCCGGCGGCGAGGCGGACGGGGCGTTGGAGGCGCCGGGCCGGGTGGGGCTCGCGCTGCGGTAGCGGTGCTTTGCCGCTGACGCCCGGGTGACGCCCGTTCGACGCCCGGCCGGCCTTCCCATGGCCGACAGTGCGTGAAGTCGTGGCGAAAACAAACCGGATGCCAAGTTTTTTCGTCGCCCGGATCGCACGATGGTTTCCCAGCCTCTGGACCAAGGAGCGATGAGTCATGGCACAGCAGGCCTGCCCCTTCCTGGCGATCGACCCGTCCGGCCAGGACCTCTACGGCGAGATCTCCCGGATCCGGGCCCAGGGACCGGCCGTGGAGGTGGAACTCCCGGGCGGCGTACGGGCATGGTGGATCAACGGCCTGGAGCTGAACAAACGGCTCCTGGCCGGCCCCGAGACGAGCAAGGACGCCTTCCAGCACTGGCCGGCCTGGATCAACGGGGACATCTCCCGTACCTGGCCGCTCGCGATCTGGGTGTCGGTGCGCAACATGGTCACGGCCTACGGCACCGACCACAGCCGGCTGCGCAAACCGATGGCCGCCGCCTTCACCAAACGCCGTGTCGACGCGCTGCTGCCGCGCGTCCAGGAGATCGTCGACCGAGCGCTGGACGACCTGGAGCGGATTCCGGAGGGCGAAGTCGTCGACCTGCGCGCGGCGTTCGCGGCGCCGATACCGCACGAGGTGGTGTGCGAACTCTTCGGCGTACCGCCGGGCGAGGACGGCCCGCGAGCTGCCCTCTACCGCATCATCAACCGCTTCTTCGACACGGCGATCACCCTGGAGGACGCCCAGGCCAACGGGGTCGAGCTGTACGGCACGCTGACCGCGTTCCTCCAGTACAAGCGCGAGCACCCGGCCGACGATCTGACGACGGCCCTCATGGCGGCTCACGACGACGGCAGCCTCAGCGAACAGGAGCTGATGGACAACCTGATCCTGCTGCTCACCGCGGGCTTCGAGACGACCGTCAACCTCATCGACAACACCGTGCACAGCCTGCTCGCCCACCCCGACCAGCTCGAGCTCGTCCGCACCGTGCAGGTGACCTGGGAGGACGCCATCGAGGAGTCGCTGCGTTTCGAGGCGCCCGGCGCGATGTCGGGGCTGCGCTACGCCGTCGAGGACATCGAGATCGAGCCAGGTCTGACGATCCCGAAGGGCGATCCGGTCGTGGTGTCGTTCGCCGGTGCCGGACGCGACCCGGAGCGGCACGGCCCGGACGCCGAACGGTTCGACGTCACCCGGCCCACCAGCCGCGACCACGTCTCCTTCGGCCACGGCGTGCACCACTGCCTGGGCCGGCCCTTGGCCATGGCCGAGGCGACGGTGGCCCTGACGTCCCTGTTCGACCGGTTCCCGCGGCTGGTCCTGGCGGATCCGTCCCGGCCTCCGCAGCGGCTGCGGTCCATCATCTCCACGGGGCACCAGGAGTTGCCCGTGCTGCTGCACGGCCGCGATCCCGGTCCGCAGCCGGGTCCGCGTCCGGAGGAGGCGGAGGCGATCAGGAAGCTGTCCGGCCTCGGAGGAACGAGCGGTACCAGGGTGCCGCGCGCCTGAATCCGGCCCCGAACCCCTCGCCGGGCGAGCAGTCGAGGTCCTTCCAGAAGGCGTCGTCCACGAACCAGTGGTCGACCGTGAGCATGCCGAGGTGGTGGAGGGCGAGCGGCTTCCCGGCGGCCCGGTCCAGGGCGGTGGCGACATCCACCGCCGCGCCGCCGCCGGGCTCCTCCCGCAGGGTGCGCACGGCCCCGAGCAGGTCCGGGACGCTCACCGGCTCGGGGTGGCCGACGTGGTGCACACCGCCGTCGTGTGCCGGGGACAGGGCCGCGGCCGCCACCGCACGCCCCAGCGTGTCGACGTCGATCATCGACTGGAGCGCGTCGCAGCCGGTGAGGGTCGTCGCCGACAACTCCCCCAGCAGCCACAGCAGTCCGGGGACGACCCACCGGTCGCCCTCGCCGTACACGAGATGCGGGCGCAGCACCACGCCGCCCGCGTCGAGGACGTGCCGTTCGGCGGCGGCCCGGGTGCGGCTGGTGGCCGACGCGGGCGCGGTCGGCACCTCCCCGGGGCGCACCCCGCGGAAGGGGCCCCGGCCGTACACGGCGGCCGTGCTCACGTACACGATCCGGCGCACCCCGGCGCGCACGGCCTCCTCGACCAGGGCTCGCGTGCCCAGGTCGTTGACGGCCTCGACGGTGTCGGCGTCGCCGCCGATCCGCGTGGCGCAGTGCACCAGGACGTCGGTGCCCGCGCAGGTGCCGCGCAGGGAGGGCGGGTCGCCGAGGTCGCCGTGGACGAACGTGACGGGGTCGGCTGCCGGTTGATTACGGCGTGTCAAGTGCCGTACGCGGACACCGGGTTGCCGGTCTGCGGCGGCTGCGACCCGGCTGCCGACGAAGCCGCTCGCGCCCGTGATGAGAAGGTCGACCGTCACGACAGGGACCGTACCCGGGCCGGTTGCGCGCAGGTCAGCGTGGCGCTGAAGACGGACTCGCCGTCCTGCCGCCCCGAGACCCGTACGGTCGTCTCCCCCAAGCCCTGCGGGTCCTGCGGGGCCTCGTCGAGGATCTCCGTCTCGATCCAGCACGGGCTGTGCAGCTCGGCGTACCGGGAGAAGGCCGCCGTCATCGAGCGGGGCAGGAAGGGGTGCCGGCCGGACGCGGCGGTCGCCGCCTGGCGGGCCGCCTCGAACAGGACCATGCCCGGCACATGGTCGTTGGGCCGCGGGAAGAGCACCGGATGGCCGGTGTCCACGCGCAGCCGCCAGACGCCCGGGCGGTCGGCGGGGGCGAGGACGACGTCCTCGGCGCGGGAGCGGCCGGCGAGCGCCGGTGATATGCCCGGCAGCAGCGGCACCGGGGTGGCCACTTCGGCCAACTGCCTGGCCCGCAGACGGCGGTAGGCGAGCGGCGAGGTGCAGCCGGTGCTGCCGGTGCCGCGGGCGACGAAGCGTCCCGCGCGGCGGAACTCCATCGTGGTCCGCATGCTGTGCAGGCCGCGACCGCGACGGCGTATCTCGGAGCACACGACGTCGACGTCGACCGGTTCCGCCGCGTCCGACAGCAGGAGCGCGGACGGGTCGGTGTGGACCGTCAGGTCCCACATGACGAAGTGGGTGTCGGCGGGTGCACCGAACTCGGCGTGCGCGAGCACCATCGAGGCTTGCCGCAACGTTTCGCCTACGACCATCGGGTCCTGGTGGCGGTCGTCCACGGGCCCGAAGAAGGCGTGGGCGGCCGGCCAGTGAGCGGTGAAGCGGAAGCGGGTGTCGGAGATTCGGCGCCACCGGACGGGGAAGACGTCTGCTTCGGCGGTGCGGTGGGCGAGTTCCTTGGTGACCGGAGTGACCGGAGTGACCAGGGTGACGGGGGCGACCGAGGTGACCAAGGGGGCTTCGGGGGGTTCTGTGGGGTCGGTGGCTGCGGCCTGTGGCGCGTTCTCGACGGCCACAGCGGTTCTGTTTGCCGGACGGCCCCGCTGTCCGGTCTGATCGTCCGTGGGTGCGCTTAAAGGTTCTGACTGCGGCATGAGAACCCCCAGGATCGGCTGCCTGGCTGAGGTCGGCGTTTGACTAAGATACGGACGAGCCGGTTTTTTTCAAAGGGTGAGCCAAACCGCTGGGACAGGCTCTCGCGCCCCCGCTGCACAGCGATTTCACTGGGATCGACGGAGATCAGGAGGCACCCGATGGCGCGACAGGAGCGCGCGATCCGCACCCGGCGGACCATCCTTGAAGCGGCCGCGGCCGTCTTCGACGAACGCGGCTACACCTCGGCGACCATCGGGGAGATCCTGGACCGGGCGGGCGTCACCAAGGGCGCGCTGTACTTCCACTTCGGTTCCAAGGAGGAGCTGGCGGTGGGAGTGTTCGAGGAGCAGCTCGCGATCACGCTCCCGCCGCAGTCCACCAAGCTCCAGGAACTCGTCGACTCCGGGCTGGTGCTGGCCCGTCGGCTGCGGTCCGAACCGCTGGTTCGCGCCAGTGTGGGGCTCGCCCTCGACCAGGGGGCCATGGACCTCGACCGCACGCCGGCCTTCCAGATGTGGATCGACCAGAACGTGCAGATGCTGGCCGAGGCGAAGGCGCAGGGCGAACTGCTGCCGCATGTCGACGTGGCGGAGACGGCGGAGCTGCTGGTCGGCAGCTTCTCGGGGGTGCAGTTGCTGTCCCAGCTGCGCTGCCAGCGGCAGGATCTGGAGCGCCGCATCGTCGTGATGTTCGAACACTTCCTGCCGGGCATCGCCGTCCCCGCGGTGCTGGCCCAGCTCGACATCTCCGCGGAGCGGGCCGAGCGGGTGCTGGCACAGGGGCAGGTGGAGGTGCCCGTGCAGGGGCCGGTGAAGGTGCAGGTGCAGGAGGTGCCTGTGCCGACGCAGGTCTCTACGGGGGCTTAGGAGACTGGGGCGTAGGAGACGGTGCTCCAGGAGACAGGGGACCTGGAAGACGGGGTCTGGGAGTCGGTCTGCTCCGCACGGGTTGTCCACAGCTGTGGAGTTGTCCACAGGGTCTGACGCGTTTCGGCCGTCGGCTGTACGGTCGGCACGAGTTGATGTTCGTGCGCGTACGGGGGAGGCGGTCGATGTGACCAGGGACGGTGCTGGGGCCGAGGGCGGGACGGATGACGGGGTGGCCCGTCGGCTGCCCCGGGTGCGCGGTTTCGCCGAATGGCCCGTCGAGGGCTCGCCCAGGGACGAGGGCAAGGCCCTGCGCGAGCGGATCCCGCGCAGTGCGCATGCCACGCTCGATCCGGACGGGACCCGGCCCGACGTGGTGAGCGCGGTCGAGGAGTCGGGCCGCGGCCGGCTCCCCGAGCTGACGCCGATCCGGGTCGGCCGCATGGCCGCCACCCCGTTCGCGTTCCTGCGCGGCGCCGCGGGTCTCATGGCCCACGACCTGGCGCGCACCCCCATGACCCGGATCCGGGCCCAGATCTGCGGCGACGCCCACGCGGCCAACTTCGGCCTGTACGGCGACGCGCGCGGCGGCCTGGTCATCGATCTGAACGACTTCGACGAGACGGTGCCCGGCCCCTGGGAGTGGGACGTGAAGCGCCTCGCGGCGTCCCTGGTGCTGGCGGGCCGGGAGGCCGGAGCGGACGAGGACAGGTGCCGCAAGGCGGCCCGTGACGCGGTGGGTGCCTACCGCCGCACCATGCGGCTGCTGGCGAGGCTCCCGGTGCTGGACGCGTGGAACGCCATCGCGGACGAGGAGCTCGTCTCCCACACGGACGCCCATGACCTGCTCGGCACCCTGGAGCGGGTCTCCGAGAAGGCGCGTCAGAACACCAGCGGCCGCTTCGCCGCCAAGTCGACGGAGGCCACGGAGGACGGCGGGCGCCGCTTCGTCGACGCCCCGCCGGTGCTGCGGCGCGTCCCGGACGAGGAGGCCGCGGCGGTGGCGGCGTCCCTGGAGGAGTACGTCGGCACGCTGCCGGAGGACCGTCTGCCGCTCCTGGCCCGGCACGCGGTGCACGACGTGGCGTTCCGCGTCGTCGGCACCGGCAGTGTCGGCACCCGGTCCTACGTGGTGCTGCTCCTGGACCACCGGGGCGAGCCGCTGGTGCTCCAGGTGAAGGAGGCCCGGGCGTCGGCGCTGGTGCCGCATCTGGTGACGGCCGGTTTCGACGCGCCGGCGGCCGGCCACGAGGGACGGCGGGTCGTGCTGGGGCAGAAGCGGATGCAGGTCGTGAGCGACATCCTGCTGGGCTGGACGACGGTCGACGGGCGCCCCTTCCAGGTCCGCCAGTTCCGCAACCGCAAGGGCAGCGTCGATCCGGCCGCCCTGGCCGCCGACCAGATAGACGACTACGGCCGGATGACCGGCGCCCTCCTGGCCCGTGCCCACGCCCACAGCGCCGACCCCCGCCTCATCGCCGGTTACTGCGGCAAGAGCGAGGAGCTGGACGAGGCGATGGCCGCGTTCGCCGTCGCCTATGCGGACCGTACGGAGGCGGACCACGCGGACCTGGTGGCGGCGGTACGGGCGGGGAAGGTCGCAGCGGAGATGGGGGTGTGACCCCTGAGGACCCAGGACCCTCGGGCGGGTGACGGTCCGCGGCGCGGGAGCGGTCGGGCCGTGGCCTACGCTGGTCGGGTGACGACCCCGGAAGCTGAGCAGGGTGGTGGCGGCGCCGGTGAGGAACGGGTGACGCCCGAAGGTGACGCGGCGCGTGCCGAGGGCGGCGAGGCTCGCCCCGAGGACGGCGCGGCGCGGACCGCAGGAGAGCCGGCGCAGAACCCAGGCGACGCGGCGCGGCCCGAGGCGCGGCTGGAGCGGGCCGTGCGGGCCGCCGAGCAGGCGCTGATCGAGTACGAGATCGCGGTGGAGACCTTCCGCGTCGAGGTCGAGAACTTCTCCCGGCTGCACGAACAGAAGCTCGGTCCGCTGTACGCCCGGCTGGAGGAGCTGGACGCCCGGATCCTCGAGGCCAGGGCCGCCCGCAGCGGCGACGCGGAGGACCGGCGCCGGGCGGAGGAGGCCCGGGCCCGGCTCGCGCCGATCCCCGGCGTCGAGGAGCTGCTGCACGGCTGGATGGACGACAGCGGCCTGTTCCCGGAGGCCGTGGCGATGCTCACGGACCAGGCGGTCCGGCCCCCGCAGCGGGTCCGCCCCAGCGAGGAGGCCCGCAAGCTCTACCGCGAGCTGGCCCGCAAGGCCCACCCGGACCTGGCGCAGGAGGAGAAGGAACGCGAGCGGCGCGAGGAGTTCATCACCCGGGTGAACGCCGCCTACGCCCGGGGTGACGAGGCGCAGCTGCGCGAGCTCGCCGAGGAGTGGGCCAAGGGGCCCGAGCTGAAGCGGGTCCCGAGCCGCGCCGAGGAGCTCTACGCCCGCCTCGAATGGCTCGCCCAGCGCAAGGAGCTGCTCGCCCTGCTCGCCAAGGAGCTGGAGGAGAGCGCCATAGGCCACATGCTCCAGCTGGCCCCGGACGACCCGGACGGCCTCCTGGACGAGATCGGGCAGCAGCTGGTCACCCAGGTCACCGAGCGGGAGCGGGAGCTGGCCGCGCTGCTCGCCGAGGGCTGAGCCGCGCTCCGGTTCGGGTAGCGTCGGAGGCATGAGTTTCGGAGCTGGTGTGCCCACGGTCGAGGTCGCGGACCTCAAGGACGGCGATTTCCTGCTGGACGTCCGGGAGGACGACGAGTGGAAGGCCGGTCACGCCGAAGGGGCGCTGCACATCCCCATCAGCGACTTCGTCGCCCGCTACGGCGAGCTGACCGAGGCCGCCCCGCAGGACGGCCGGGTCCATGTGATCTGCCGCTCCGGCGGGCGTTCCGCCCAGGTCACGATGTACCTGGCCCAGCAGGGCATCGACGCCGTGAACGTCGACGGCGGCATGCAGGTGTGGGAGGCGGCGGGCCGTCCCGTCGTGACGGACGACGGGCAGCCCGGGTTCGTCCTGTAGCGCCTGCTTCATCCTGTAGCGCCTGCTTCGTCCTGGAGTGCCCGGTCGCCGGTGGGTTCAGGCCAGGGGGTGGGCCGCCAGCAGGTCGCCCAGGGCCTCCTCGTGCGCTGCCGCCGGGCCGAGCGACAGCTCCAGGTGCTTGGCCCAGGCGTGGTACCGGTGCAGGGGGTAGTCGACGTCGGCGCCGAACCCGCCGTGCAGATGCTGCGCGGTCTGCACGACCCGGCGTACGCCCTCCGCCGCCCAGATCTTGGCGACGGCGACGTCACCGGCGGCGGGCAGCGCGCCCGGGGCCCCCGAGGAGATCCGCCACGCGGCCTGCCACAGCGTGGCCTCCATCGCGCGCAGGTCGATGTAGCGGTCGGCGGCCTGCACGGCGACCGCCTGGAAGGTCGCGATCGGGAAGCCGAACTGCTCCCGCTCGCTCGTGTACTGCCCGGTCATCCGCAGCACGCGCTCCCCGAGCCCGAGCGCCAGCGCACACGTCCCGGTGGCCAGCAGGTCCCGCAGCCACTCCCACGCCCCGTCGGCGTCGATCACGTCCCGGGCGGCCAGCCGCGCCGACTCCAGCCGCAGCTCGCCGAGCCGCTCACCGCTCGTGGAGAACTGTTCGGCGAGGACGGCCCCGTCCTGGTCACGGGGCACCAGGGCGAGCACGGTCCGGCCCGTTTCCGTGTGCGCGGGCACGACCGTGACGTCCGCGTCGTACGCCCACGGCACCGCCGTCTGCACTCCGTCCAGCACCCACGCCGCGCCGTCCCGCCGTGCGGTGACGGCGAGCTCCGCCGGGTCGTGGCCGGTGCGGCCGTGCGCGGCGACGGTCAGCACGAGCTCGCCCCGGCCCGCCCGGGCCGGCAGGGCGGCCTTCGAATCTTCGCCGCCGTAGGTCTGGACGGCGGCGGCTGCCGCGCTGTTCTCCAGCAGCGGCACCCTGGCCAGCACCCGCGCCGACTCCCGCAGCACCAGGCACAGTGCGATCGCATCCAGGCCGGACCCGCCGTAGCGCGCGTCCAGCAGCAGGCTCAGCAGGTCGGCGTCGGCGAGATCGGCCCACAGGGCGCGGTCAAAGGTGTCGGCGACGGCGCCCGGGGTGAGGGCCGGGCTGGGCACGGCGTCCGGCGCGACCCCGGCGAACACGCCCTTCGCCGCCTCGGCCGCCGCCTGCTGCTCCTCGGTGAAGGTGAAGTCCACGGTGCCTGTCCTTCCGGCCGGTCCCGTTGAGCTGAGGTGAGCTGACGGGGCGCAAGATAGAACAGGTTCTAGAAGAAGGGAATGGGTGTGCGGGCGGGCGCCGTAGGGTGTCACCCCTGTGGGCGACCTGGCCGGGCGCCCTGTGGATAACCTGCGTGGGTCACCTGTGGGCCAGGGGGATCGCCGCTCTTCGGGCGAGGCGAGCGCCGTACGGTCGGCTTCGGATCAACGTCCGGGTCGGCTTCGGATCGGCTTCCGTGGTGTGGCGACGGCCACGGCCGGAACCGGCCGAAGAGGCTGTGCCCGGGTGGGCGGCCTGAGTACGGTGCCCGTGCCGACGTCGCGCAGCGGTGCGCGGGCGGTGCGACGCCCTCGCGACCGGGCGGACGACAACGACGGACCGGGATCGTGGAACGGGGCTGAATGGACGCGTACGACGGAGGCTCGAACGCCCGCCACGGGCCGGACGGGCCGGAGGGGCCGACCGGGTCGGCCGCGCCGGGTGTTCCTGCCGAGTCGGGCGCGCCCGCCCCGTCCGTCGGGCTTGCCGAACCGCACCCGCCCGCCCGGCCGGGCCCGCCCGCCGGACCCCGCGCCGGTATAGCCGCGCTCTCCCTGCGCTACCGGATCGGTGTCGCGCTGGCGCTCGCGGTCGTCGCGGTGGGGGTCTGTGTGCACCTCGGGATGACGTTCCTGCACGTCGCGCCGCCGAACACCGTCACCCGGGAGCACGGCAAGGCCGTGGACGACTGGATCTATCCGGAGTTCGAGCAGAACTGGAAGCTCTTCGCGCCGAACCCGCTCCAGCAGAACATCTCGATCCAGGTCCGCGCCGAGGTCCGGGACGGGGAGGGCGGGACGCTGACCACCGGCTGGTACGACCTGTCCGCCGAGGACGGGCGGGCCATCGACGGCAACCTGCTGCCCAGCCACACCCAGCAGAACGAGCTGCGCCGCGCCTGGGACTTCTTCCTCGCGACGCACGACGGCGAGAACCGCCCGGTGGGCCTGCGTGGCTCGCTCTCCGAGTCGTATCTGCGGCGGATCGTGGTGCTGCGCCTCGACCGCGACGACGCCGTGCGGGCCACCACCGGGGGCGTCGGTGTGATCGAGCGGGTCCAGGTCCGCTCCCGCACCAGCAACGTGCCACCGCCGCGGTGGAGCCGGGAGAAGGTCTCCACGACGCCGGCCTACCGCGAGCTGCCGTGGTGGCGGGTGCCGGCGGACGAGGCCGGGGGTGGGGCGCGGTGAACCGCTTCTCCCTGGCCGTCTCGCGCGGAATCGCCCGGGTCACCGAGGCCGCCCTCGGCCCGTACCAGACGGCCGTGATCCGCATCGGCTTCAGCGCGACCTGGCTGCTCTTCCTGCTGCGCGAGTTCCCCCACCGCCACGAGCTCTACGGCCCCGACGGGCCCTGGAGCTGGGGTCTCGCCGAGCAGCTGATCGGGACCAACAAGGCCTTCACCGCTCTCATGTGGTCGGACGGCGGGATCTGGTTCGAGAGCGTCTACCTGCTCGCGATCCTCGCCAGTGCCCTGCTGATGCTGGGCTGGCGCACCCGCACCATGTCGGTGCTGTTCATGGTCGGCGTGCTGTCGCTGCAGAACCGCAGCGTCTTCATGGGCGACGGCGGCGACAACGTGCTGCACCTGATGTCGATCTACCTGGTGTTCACGCGCTGCGCCCAGGTGTGGTCGCTGGACGCCCGGCGGGCCGCGCGCGCCGAGGCGGCGCAAGCGCGGGGCGAGCGGGTCACGGACCGGACCGGCCCGGCCCTGTGGGGCGTGCTCGGGCTCGTGCTGATCGGGGCGACCCTGGCCGGCCGGATGGAGGGCGACCGGCTGATACCGGCGCTGCTGTGGACCGTGTGGGTGGCGCAGGCCCTGTGGTGGCTGACGGGGCGTCGCGCGAAGCCCGGTGAGCCGCGGATCATGCTCGACGTCGTGGCCAGGATCGTGCACAACGGCGCCCTGCTCGTGATCATGGCCGAGGCCTGCCTGATCTACGCGACGGCCGGCTGGTACAAGATCCAGGGCTCCCGCTGGCAGGACGGCACCGCCGTCTACTACCCGCTCCACCTGGAGTACTTCTCGCCCTGGCCCGGGCTCGCCGATCTGCTGTCCGCCAGCGGCACGATGGTGATGCTCGTGACTTACGGGACGGTCCTCGTGCAGGTCGCCTTCCCGTTCACGCTGTTCAACCGGCGGGTGAAGAACGTCCTGCTGGCGGTCATGATCACCGAGCACGCCGTGATCGCGGTCGTGCTCGGACTGCCGTTCTTCTCGCTGGCGATGATCGCGGCGGACGCCGTGTTCCTGCCGACGGCCTTCCTGCGCCGCCTGGGCGGCCGGGCGGCACGCGCGCGTGACCGGCTGCTGCGGCGCGGCGGGCCCGCGCAGGCCCCCGACCAGCACGCCCACGAGCGCCCCGAGGCCACGCACGTAGGCTTCGGGACATGACCGACCCCGTCACCGTCTGGCGCCGGCTCGCCGGCAGCACCGTCCTGCTCGACGGCTTCCACGCCCTCAAGCACGCCGTGCGGTTCGGTGCCGACGTGCCGGTCGCGGTCGCCGCCGACCGGGCGGCCACGCTCGCCCTCGCCGACGAGCTGGCTCCGGACGTACGGGACGCGCTGGCCGGACTGCTGACGGAGGTGCCGCACGAGACGTACGCGTCGTTCGTCCCGCGCCCGCACCCCACCGCCGTGGCCGCCCTCGCCGTACGGCCGTCCCGCGCCTCCCACCTCGAAAGGCTGGCGCACACGCCCCGCACGGCCCCCGTGGTGGTCCTCGACAACCCGCGCAACCTGGGGAACGCGGGGGCGGTGATCCGCCTGGCGGCCGGCTTCGGGGCGACGGGCGTGGTGACCACGGGGACGGTCGATCCCTGGCACCCCACGGTCGTCCGCGGCGGGGCCGGGCTGCACTTCGCGACGGCGGTGGAGCGGCTGGAGGTGTCCGACCTGCCGCCAGGCCCGCTGTTCGCGCTGGACCCGGAGGGCGACGACATCCGGGCCATGAAGCTCCCGGACGACGCCGTCCTCGCCTTCGGCTCGGAACGCACCGGCCTGTCGCCGGAACTACGCGCCCGTGCCGACCACTTGCTGTCCCTCCCGATGCGTCCCCAGGTCAGCAGCTACAACCTGGCGACGAGCGTGGCGATGACCCTGTACCACTGGAGCTGCGGTGTGGCTCCCAGGGGCCCGGGGAACTGCGCGACAAACCACGACGCACCGGCAGCCGCGCAATCACCGCACCTCCCGAGCTCCTAGGCTTCCCGCCGCACCTCGACCACCCGGAACCGGTTGGCGACGAACGCCCCGTCGCACAGCGCCGCACTCGCCGCCGGATTCCCGCCCGACCCGTGGAAGTCGGAGAACGCGGCCGTCTGGTTCACATACACCCCGCCCGTGAGGTTCAGCGACAACTGCGCCGCCTCCTCCAGGCACACCTCCCGCACGGCCTGCTCGACCTCCGGGTCGGTCGTGTACGCCCCGACGGTCATCGCACCCTTCTCCCGGACGGTCCGCCGCAACAGCTCCGCCGCGTCCGCCGCCGAGTCGACCGCCACGGCGAAGGAGACCGGCCCGAAGCACTCGCTCATGTACGCGGCCTCCGCGTCCGGCTTGGCCCCGTCCAGCTTCACGATCACCGGCGTACGGACGACCGCGCCCGGGAAGTCCGGGTTGGTGACCTCCCTGGAGCCCAGGGCGACTTCGCCCAGCCCCGCTGCGGCCTCCAGCCGGGCCTTCACGTCCGGGTTGACGATCGCGCCCAGCAGCGCGTTGGCCCGGGCGTCGTCGCCCAGCAGCCCGTCCACCGCCCTGGCGAGATCCGCGACCACCTCGTCGTAGGACTTGGGGCCCTGGTCCGTGGCGATGCCCTCGCGCGGGACGAGCAGGTTCTGCGGGGTCGTGCACATCTGGCCGCTGTAGAGGGACAGCGAGAACGCCAGGTTGGAGAGCATGCCCTTGTAGTCGGACGTGGAGTGGACGACGACCGTGTTGACGCCGGCCTTCTCCGTGTAGACCTGGGCCTGGCGGGCGTTGGCCTCCAGCCAGTCGCCGAACGCGGTCGAGCCCGTGTAGTCGATGATCCGGATCTCGGGGCGCAGCGCGAGGGTCTTGGCGATGCCCTCGCCGGGGCGCTCGGCGGCCAGCGCCACCAGGTTCGGGTCGAAGCCGGTCTCGGCGAGCACCTCGCGCGCGACCTGCACGGTGAGCGCGAGGGGCAGCACCGCGCGCGGGTGGGGCTTGACCAGGACCGCGTTGCCGGTGGCGAGGGAGGCGAACAGGCCCGGGTAGCCGTTCCACGTCGGGAAGGTGTTGCAGCCGATCACCAGGCCGATGCCGCGCGGGACGGGCGTGAACTGCTTCGTCATGGCCAGCGGGTCGCGCTTGCCCTGGGGCTTGGTCCACTCGGCGTTGTCGGGCGTGCGCACCTGCTCCACGTAGGCGTACGCCACCGCCTCCAGGCCGCGGTCCTGCGCGTGCGGCCCGCCCGCCTGGAACGCCATCATGAACGCCTGGCCGGAGGTGTGCATGACCGCGTGTGCGAACTCGTGCGTCCGGTCGTTGATGCGCTTGAGGATCTCCAGGCAGACCACCGCGCGCTGCTCGGCGCCCGCGTCCCGCCAGGCCCGCTGCCCGGCCTTCATGGCCGGCAGCAGCACGTCGAGGTCCGCGTGCGGGTACGTCACGCCCAGGTCGATGCCGTACGGGGACGTCTCGCCGCCCACCCAGTCGTCCGTGCCCGGCTGGCCGAGGTCGAGGCGGCTGCCGAGCAGGGCGTCGAAGGCGGCCTTGCCCGCGGCCGCGTCCAGGTTGCCGTTCTCCCCGTAGGCCTTGGGGTGCTCGGGGTGGGGGGACCAGTACGCGCGCGTGCGGATCGCTTCCAGCGCCTGGTCGAGGGTGGACCGGTGCCGGGCGATCAGCTCGTGCGCCGAGAGTGCGGCGGTCATGGGTGACCAACTCCTCGTCTCAAGAACTCCTCGTCGAGTTCATGACCTGGGCAGAAACCTGGGCAGGAACACTCGGACAGAGCTAGAGTAACCGAACGATCGGTCGGTTCAAGGGGGTCCGCCGCATCTGTGGAAAACCCCGTGCGGGAGGATCGCGCACATGACAGCACTCGACCTCAGCAGCCCCGTGGCCGTCGTCGGCACCGGCACCATGGGCCAGGGAATCGCCCAGGTCGCGCTGGTCGCGGGCCATCCCGTACGGCTGTACGACACCATCCCCGGGCGCGCACGGGAGGCCGCCGACGCGATCGGTGCCCGGCTGGACCGGCTCGTCGAGAAGGACCGGCTCACCGGCGCCGACCGGGACGCCGCCCGCGCCCGGCTGCTGCCCGCCGAAGACCTCTCCGAGCTGGCGGACTGCGCCCTGGTCGTCGAGGCGGTCCTGGAGCGGCTGGACGTCAAACAGGACCTGTTCCGCGGGCTGGAGGACATCGTCGCCGACGACTGCCTGCTCGCCACCAACACCTCGTCCCTGTCCGTCACCGCCATCGGCGGCGCCCTGCGCTCCCCCGGCCGCTTCGTCGGCCTGCACTTCTTCAACCCCGCCCCGCTGCTGCCGCTGGTCGAGGTCGTCTCCGGGTTCGCCACCGACGTCACGTACGCCACGCGCGCGTACGAGACCGCCCGCGCCTGGGGCAAGAAGCCGGTCGCCTGTGCGGACACCCCCGGTTTCATCGTCAACCGCATCGCCCGGCCCTTCTACGCCGAGGCCTTCGCGGTCTACGAGGCGCAGGGCGCCGACCCGGCCACCATCGACGCCGTGCTGCGCGAGTCGGGCGGCTTCAGGATGGGCGCGTTCGAGCTGACCGACCTGATCGGCCAGGACGTCAACGAGTCCGTCACGCGGTCGGTCTGGGAGTCCTTCTTCCAGGACGTGCGCTTCACGCCGTCCCTCGCTCAGCGGCGCCTGGTCGAGTCCGGCCGGCTGGGCCGCAAGACCGGCCAGGGCTGGTACGACCACCGGGACGGCGCCGAGCGCCCGGACCCTGACACGGCGGAGCAGCGGCAGCCGCCCGCCTACGTCGTCGCCGAGGGCGACCTGGGCCCCGCCGGTGACCTGCTCGCGCTGATCCGCGAGGCGGGCATCCCGGTCCGTGACGAGGACGAGGACAACGGCACCCGCATGGTGCTGCCGAGCGGCGGCCAGCTCGCCCTCGCCGACGGGCAGACCTCCGTGGAGTTCCGGGACGTCGTCTACTTCGACCTCGCCCTGGACTACCGCAAGGCCACCCGGATCGCCCTGTCCGCCTCCCAGGACACCTCCCCGCAGACCCTCGCCGAGGCCATCGGCCTGTTCCAGGCGCTCGGCAAGCAGGTCAGCGTCATCGGCGACGTCCCCGGCATGATCGTCGCCCGCACGGTCGCGCGGATCATCGACCTGGCGCACGACGCGGTCGCCAAGGGCGTGGCCACCGAGGAGGACATCGACACCGCGATGCGTCTCGGTGTCAACTACCCCCTGGGTCCCTTCGAGTGGAGCCGCCGGCTCGGCCGCTACTGGGCCTACGCGCTCCTGGACGACCTGCACCTGCGCGACCCCTCGGGGCGTTACGCGCCGTCCCTCGCGCTGTACCGCCACGCCCACGCCTCCGACAAGCGGGAGGGCAACGCCTCATGACCACCGCCAAGCGCGACACCTACACCCCGGACACACTGCTGTCCGTCGCCGTCCGGGTGTTCAACGAGCGCGGCTACGACGGCACCTCCATGGAGCACCTCTCCAAGGCGGCCGGCATCTCCAAGTCGTCGATCTACCACCACGTCACCGGTAAGGAAGAGCTGCTGCGCCGTGCCGTGAGCCGGGCTCTGGACGGCCTCTTCGGGATCCTCGACGAGGAGCACGCGCGCGTGGGGCACGCCGCCGATCGTCTGGAGTACGTCGTGCGGCGCATGGTCGAGGTGCTCATAGCCGAACTGCCCTACGTGACTCTGCTGCTGCGCGTGCGCGGCAACACGGACACCGAGCGGTGGGCCCTGGAGCGCCGCCGCGACTTCGACCACCGGGTGGCCGACCTGCTCAAGGCCGCCGCCGCGGACGGGGACGTGCGTGGCGACATAGAGGTCCGGCTGGTGACCCGGCTGGTCTTCGGCATGATCAACTCGATCGTCGAGTGGTACAAGCCGGGCGGGCGGGGCATGAGCGAGCGCGAGGTGGCCGACGCTGTGGTGCAGCTGGCGTTCGGCGGACTTCGCAAGAGCGCCTGAGCCTCAGCTCTGGGGCTCCAGGTCCTCCTCCTCGAACACCAGCAGCGTGCGCGTGCTGAGCACCTGCGGGATCGCCTGGAGCCGGGTCAGCACCAGCTCGCGCAGCGCCCGGTTGTCGGACACGTGCACCAGCAGCAGCACGTCGAAATCCCCGCCCACCAGGGCGATGTGCGAGGCGCCGGGCAGTTGTCTGAGCTCCTCGCGCACCGTGCGCCAGGAGTTCTGCACGATCTTCAGGGTGATGTAGGCGGACGTCCCCTGGCCCGCCCGTTCGTGGTTGACGCGGGCGCCGAAGCCGCGGATGACACCGTCCTCGACGAGCCGGTTGATGCGGGCGTAGGCGTTGGCGCGCGAGACGTGGACCCGTTCGGCGACCGACCGTATCGAGGCGCGGCCGTCCGCCTGGAGCATGCGCAGGATGTCCTGGTCGATGGCGTCCAGCGGACGCGGCGGCGGCAGCAGGCCGCTGTCCTCCTGGCTTTCGGCCATTTGTTCAGATGCCACCTGCGCCCGCCTCCCTGCAGTGGACGTACTGCGTCCATCACAGGCTGTGGAGAACCGTTTGTCCACAGCCTGAGGTCACCCGTAGCCAAATTGTGCCGACGACCGAACAATCGGTAGGTGAGGCGCATCACAGCCGACGCGCCTGCACGAAGCCGCTCCCACGAGGAGGTGCCGTCATGACGGTCATGGAGCAGCGGGGCGCGTACCGGCCGACCCCGCCGCCCGCCTGGCAGCCCCGCACGGACCCCGCGCCGCTGCTGCCCGACGCCGAGCCGTACCGCGTCCTCGGCACCGAGGCGGCCGCGAAGGCCGACCCCGAGCTGCTGCGCACGCTGTACGCGCAGCTGGTCCGCGGTCGCCGCTACAACGCCCAGGCCACCGCGCTCACCAAGCAGGGCCGCCTCGCCGTCTACCCCTCCACCACCGGCCAGGAGGCCTGCGAGATCGCCGCCGCGCTCGTGCTGGAGGAGCAGGACTGGCTCTTCCCCAGCTACCGCGACACGCTCGCCGTCGTGGCCCGCGGCGTGGACCCCGTCGAGGCGCTCACGCTGCTGCGCGGCGACTGGCACACCGGCTACGACCCCTACGCACACCGGGTCGCCCCCCTGTGCACCCCACTCGCCACCCAGCTGCCGCACGCCGTGGGCCTCGCGCACGCCGCCCGCCTCAAGGGTGACGACGTGGTCGCGCTGGCCATGGTCGGTGACGGCGGCACCAGCGAGGGCGACTTCCACGAGGCGCTGAACTTCGCCGCCGTCTGGCAGGCCCCGGTGGTCTTCCTCGTCCAGAACAACGGCTTCGCGATCTCCGTCCCGCTCGCCAAGCAGACCGCGGCCCCGTCGCTGGCCCACAAGGCCGTCGGCTACGGCATGCCCGGCCGCCTGGTCGACGGCAACGACGCCGCCGCCGTGCACGAGGTGCTGAGCGACGCCGTACGGCACGCGCGCGCGGGTGGCGGACCCACCCTCGTCGAGGCGATCACCTACCGCGTCGACGCCCACACCAACGCCGACGACGCGACCCGCTACCGCGGCGACGCCGAGGTCGAGACCTGGCGCGAGCACGACCCGATCCAGCTGCTGGAGCGGGAGCTGACCGAGCGCGGCCTGCTCGACGAGGCCGGAAAGCAGGCCGCACGGGACGCCGCCGAGGCGATGGCCGCCGACCTGCGCGCGCACATGAACCAGGACCCGGCGCTCGACCCCATGGACCTGTTCGCCCACGTCTACGCCGAGCCCACACCCCAACTGCGCGAGCAACAGGACCAGCTGCGGGCCGAGCTGGAGGCCGAGAGCGAGTCGGAGGGGACGCACCGATGACCACCGTCGCCGTCAAGCCGGCCACCATGGCGCAGGCCCTCACGCGCGCGCTGCGCGACGCCATGGCCGCCGACCCCGCCGTGCACGTCATGGGCGAGGACGTCGGCACCCTCGGCGGCGTCTTCCGCGTCACCGACGGACTCGCCAAGGAGTTCGGCGAGGACCGCTGCACGGACACCCCGCTCGCGGAGGCAGGCATCCTGGGCACGGCTGTGGGCATGGCCATGTACGGCCTGCGCCCGGTCGTGGAGATGCAGTTCGACGCGTTCGCCTACCCGGCGTTCGAACAGCTCATCTCGCACGTGTCCCGCATGCGCAACCGCACCCGCGGCACGATGCCGCTCCCGATCACCATCCGCGTCCCCTACGGCGGCGGCATCGGCGGCGTCGAGCACCACAGCGACTCCTCCGAGGCGTACTACATGGCGACTCCGGGGCTCCACGTCGTCACGCCGGCCACCGTCGCCGACGCCTACGGTCTGCTGCGCGCCGCGATCACCTCCGACGACCCGGTCGTCTTCCTGGAGCCCAAGCGGCTGTACTGGTCGAAGGACTCCTGGAACCCGGAGGAGCCCACGCCCGTTGAACCGATCGGCCGCGCGGTGGTGCGGCGCTCGGGTCGGAGCGCCACGCTCATCACGTACGGGCCGTCCGTACCCGTCTGTATGGAGGCGGCCGAGGCGGCCCGGGCCGAGGGCTGGGATCTCGAAGTCGTCGACCTGCGCTCCCTGGTGCCGTTCGACGACGAGACGGTGTGCGCCTCGGTGCGGCGGACGGGACGCGCGGTCGTCGTCCACGAGTCGGGCTCCTTCGGCGGCCCGGGCGGGGAGATCGCGGCCCGGGTCACGGAGCGCTGCTTCCACCACCTGGAGGCGCCGGTGCTGCGCGTGGCCGGGTTCGACGTCCCGTATCCGCCGCCGATGCTGGAGCGTCACCACCTGCCCGGTGTGGACCGGATCCTGGACGCCGTGGGGCGTCTGCAGTGGGAGGCCGAGAGCTGATGGCACAGGTGCTGGAGTTCAAGCTGCCCGACCTGGGTGAGGGGCTCACCGAGGCGGAGATCGTGCGCTGGCTGGTCGAGGTCGGCGACGTCGTCGCGATCGACCAGCCGGTCGTCGAGGTCGAGACGGCCAAGGCGATGGTCGAGGTGCCCTGCCCCTACGGCGGTGTGGTCACGGCCCGCTTCGGCGAGGAGGGCACGGAACTGCCCGTCGGGGCGCCGCTGATCACGGTCGCGGTGGGGGAGCGGCCGGCGTCCGGTGAAGCGGACACCGCCGGTGCCGAGGGTTCCGGGAACGTCTTGGTCGGATACGGCACGTCCGAGGCGCCCGCGCGGCGGCGCAGGGTGCGGCGGGAGCAGCCGGTGTCCGGCGCGTCCGCGGCCGGCTCCCGGGCCGTGACCGGACAGGGCGCTGCCCCGGTGGCGGTGAACGGGCAGGCGGGTGCCCCCGAGTCCGAGGACGGTCCCGTTCCCGTGATCTCGCCCCTGGTCCGCCGGCTGGCCCGGCAGAACGGCCTCGACCTGCGGGAGCTGACCGGGTCCGGCCCCGACGGGCTGATCCTGCGGGCGGACGTGGAGTACGCGCTGCGAGCCGCTGCCCGAGCGGGTGGGGCAGCGCAGACGGCGCAGCCGCACGCCCCCGTGCCGCAGGCGACGAGCACGGCGACCGCACCGCAGCCCACAGCACCGCAGCCCACCGCGCCGCAGTCGACCGCGGCAGCGGTCCACGGCGAGATCCGCACCCCGCTCAAGGGCATCCGGGGCGCCGTCGCGGACAAGCTGGCCCGCAGCCGCCGCGAGATCCCGGACGCGACCTGCTGGGTGGACGCCGACGCCACGGAGCTCATGCGGGCGCGCACGGCCATGAACGCGGCCGGTGGTCCCAAGATCTCCCTCCTGGCCCTGCTGGCCCGGATCTGCACGGCGGCCCTCGCCCGCTTCCCCGAGCTCAACTCCACGGTGGACACGGATGCCAGGGAGGTCGTCCGGTTCGACCATGTGCACCTGGGCTTCGCCGCGCAGACCGACCGGGGTCTCGTCGTCCCGGTCGTCCGGGACGCGCACGCGCGCGACGCCGAGTCGCTGACCGCGGAGTTCGCCCGGCTGACCGAGGCGGGCCGGACCGGGACACTGACGCCCGCGGAACTCACCGGCGGGACCTTCACGCTGAACAACTACGGCGTCTTCGGCGTCGACGGCTCCACACCGATCATCAACCACCCCGAGGCGGCCATGCTCGGTGTCGGCCGCATCGTCCCCAAGCCGTGGGTGCACGAGGGCGAACTGGCGGTGCGGCAGGTCGTCCAGCTGTCGCTCACCTTCGACCACCGGGTGTGCGACGGCGGCACGGCGGGCGGCTTCCTGCGCTACGTGGCGGACTGCGTGGAACAGCCGGCGGTGCTGCTGCGGACGCTGTGATTCCTGTTCGGCCCGTGAGCCGGTGCCCGTGATCGTGTCCGTTCCCCCTCGTTCCGTGTGATCGCGGGGGCACGCATACTCGGGAGTGTGACCGCCTACGAGCTCCCGGGTGAACCCGGCACCGGTTCCGGCCCCGAGCGAGAGCCGGACCCCGCCGCGTACGACGCCGTCGTGCTCGCCGGGGGTGCCGCCCGCCGCCTCGGCGGCGCGGACAAACCCGGTGTGCGCGTGGGCGGCCGGGCCCTGCTCGACCGGGTGCTCGCCGCGTGCGCGGGCGCCCGCGGCACCGTCGTCGTCGCCGCGCCCCGGCCGACGGCCCGGCCCGTGACCTGGGCCCAGGAGGACCCGCCCGGCGGCGGTCCGCTCGCCGCGCTCGACGCCGGGCTCCGGCACACCACGGCGGAGCACGTCGTGGTGCTCTCCGCCGATCTGCCGTTCCTGGAGGAGCACACGGTCGACCGGCTGCTGAGCACACTTCGGGCCCGCGCCGCCGACGGCGTGCTGCTGACCGACCCCGAGGGCCGTGACCAGCCACTCGTGGCCGCGTACGACGCGTCTCGGCTGCGCGAGGTGCTCACGCTGCTCACCGACCGGCACGACGGTCTCGCCGGTCTGCCGCTGCGGCGGCTGATCGCCGAGCTGGACCTCACCCGTATCTCCGACCCCGTCGCGTCCTTCGACTGCGACACCTGGGACGACATCGCCACCGCCAGGGCACGTATCAGGGAGCATGGGCACGTGTTGGATGAATGGATTTCCGCAGTCAAGGACGACCTGGGGATCGACCTCGACGTCGACACCCGCCTTCTGCTCGACCTCGCCCGCGACGCCGCCCACGGTGTGGACCGGCCGGCAGCGCCGCTGACCACCTTCCTCGTCGGCTACGCGGCCGCCCGGGCGGGCGGCGGCCCCGAGGCGGTCGCCGAGGCCGCCCGCAAGGCCGCGGCCCTCGCCGCCCGCTGGGCGGAGGAGAGCGCCTCCGAGGCCCAGCCCTCCGGCACCCGGCCGGGGGCCACTCCCCCCAACGGTGACGTCGCCCCCGACGCGACGCCCGACACCCGCCCGGACGCCGGATGACCCCGCACGGCACACGCGCCGGTGAGGACGCCGAGGACCTCGACGTAGAGGAGGTGCTCGCCCTCGTGAACAACAGCAACGACCTGCCCGGCCCCGCCGAACGAGGTGAGACGGACAACCGCCGCGCCTCCGGCCGGCCGGACACCTCTCCCCGGCCCGGCACCCGCCACCACGCCACCCCCTGGCCGGAGGCCCGGGCCATCGCCGAACGCGCCGCCCGGAACACCGCCCGGGCCGCCCGCCGCCGACCCGTCTCCGTGCCTCTCGAAGCCGCCCTCGGCCTCACGCTGGCGACCCCCCTGGACGCCCTCACCGACCTCCCCTCCTTCGACACCTCCGCGATGGACGGCTGGGCGGTCGCCGGGCCCGCCCCCTGGGACGTACGGGACGACGGCGTCCTGGCCGGGCACGCCGCGCACGAGCCCCTGACCGACGGTGAGGCCGTCCGCATCGCAACCGGCGCCCGCATCCCCCCGGACACCACCGCCGTTCTGCGCAGCGAGCACGGCCGCACCGACGACAAGGGCCGCCTGCACGCGACCAGGGACGTCGTCCCGGGCCAGGACATCCGCCCGCGCGGCCAGGAGTGCCGCAGCGGCGACCAGTTGCTCCCCGTCGGCACGCTCATCACCCCGGCCGTACTCGGGCTCGCCGCAGCCGCCGGGTACGACTCCGTCGCCGCCGTTCCCCGGCCCAGTGCCGAAGTCCTCGTCCTCGGCGACGAGTTGCTCACCGAGGGACGGCCGCACGACGGTCTGATCCGGGACGCGCTCGGCCCGATGCTGCCGCCCTGGCTGCGGGCGCTCGGCGCCGAGGTCACCGCCGTACGACGCGTCCGCGACGACGCCGACGACCTGCACCGGGCGATCACCACGTCCGACGCCGATGTCGTCGTCACCACCGGCGGCACCGCCGCGGGCCCCGTCGACCATGTCCACCCCACGCTGCGCCGCATCGGTGCCGAACTCCTCGTGGACGGCGTCAAGGTGCGCCCCGGCCACCCCATGCTGCTGGCGCGCATCACGGAGACCCAGCACCTCGTCGGCCTGCCGGGCAACCCGCTCGCCGCCGTCTCCGGGTTGCTGACGCTCGCCGAGCCGTTGCTGCGGACCCTCGCGGCCCGCCCGGCCCCGGAGCCGTACACGCTGCCGCTCAGGGACGCCGTGCACGGGCACCCGCACGACACCCGGCTCGTCCCCGTCGTCCTGCGGGGTGACCAGGCCGTTCCGCTGCACTACAACGGACCGGCCATGCTGCGCGGCATCGCGGCGGCCGACGCGCTGGCCGTCGTCACTCCCGGCGGTGCCCATGCGGGGCAGGAGGCGGAACTGCTCGACCTGCCCTGGGCGTCCGGAGGAATCGGGGTGTGTTTCACGTGAAACTTCCGGGCCAGGACGCGATTGCCCGCCAGGCGGACGAGCACCTGGTGACCCATCGGGTGAAACTCCCGAAGAAAGTGGTGGAGCACCCGATCGGCCAGGTCGCCAAGCGGCTCTCCATGGCACTGGTGGTCCTCGTCGTGACCGCGCTGATCGTCTATGTCGACCGCGACGGCTACAACGACAACGCGGGCGGGGGCATGACTCTCCTCGACGCGTTCTACTACGCGACCGTCACCCTCTCCACCACCGGCTACGGCGACATCACCCCCGCCAGCGACACCGCCCGGCTCACGAACATCCTCGTCATCACGCCGCTGCGCGTGCTGTTCCTGATCATCCTGGTCGGCACCACCCTCGAAGCCCTCACCGAACGCACCCGGGAGGAGTGGCGACTGACCCGCTGGAGGTCCACCTTGCGTGATCACACCGTCGTCATCGGATTCGGCACGAAGGGCAGGTCGGCGATCCGGACCGTCTGTGCGACCGGCCTGAAGAAGGAGCAGGTCGTCGTGGTCGACCCCAGCTCCAAGGTGATCGACGCCGCGACCGCCGAAGGCTACGCGGGCATCGTCGGGGACGCGACGCGCAGTGAGGTGCTGAAGCGGGCCGAGGTGCACAAGGCGCGCCAGATCATCATCGCGACGCAGCGCGACGACACGGCGGTCCTGGTGGCGCTGACGGCCCGGCAGCTCAACCGCGGGGCGAACATCGTGGCCGCCGTGCGGGAGGAGGAGAACGCGCCGCTGCTCAAGCAGTCCGGCGCCGACGCGGTCATCACCAGTGCCAGCGCCGCCGGCCGTCTGCTGGGCCTCTCCGTGCTCAGCCCCTCCGCGGGCATGGTGATGGAGGACCTCATCCAGCAGGGCAGCGGCCTCGACATCGTCGAACGGCCGGTGGTCAAGGCCGAGGTGGGCAAGACCCCGCGGGAGATCACCGACCTGGTGGTGAGCGTCATACGCGGTCACCGGGTGCTCGGCTACGACGATCCGGCTGTCGGGACGCTGGAGCTGACCGACCGGCTCATCACGATCGTGCGGGCGACGCCCGGCTCACAGATAGCTCCCGACGTCCGGCCGTTGCCGCCGATGCCCCGCAACTGACCGGCACCACGAGGACCGGCCGCCACGCACTCACCCGTGCGCGACGGCCGGCCACGGCCCCACGGCCTACTTCCGGTTGTACAGCCGCATCGTGATCGGCCCGAAGACCAGCACGAACAGGCCGGCCCAGCCCAGCGACCAGGCGACCTCGGCGGTCGGCCAGTCACCGCCCATCAGGCCGCGCACCGCCGACGCCAGATGGGTGATGGGGCTGTTGTTGACGAAGGCCTGGAGCCAGCCCGGCATGGTCTTCGGGTCGACGAAGACGTTGGACAGGAAGGTGAGCGGGAAGATCACCATCATGCTGACGCCCATCACCGACTTCTCGGTGCGCAGCATCAGCCCGAACATGGTCCAGATCCACGAGAAGGCGAACGAGAAGAGCACCAGCAGGGCGATCCCGGCGAGCACGCCGCCGATCCCGCCGTCCGGCCGGTAGCCGAGGATGATGCCGACGGTGAGCATCACGGCGGACGCGATCGTGTACCGCAGGGCGTCTCCGAGCAGGTAGCCGACCATCGTCGAGGGCCGCCAGATCGGCAGACTGCGGAACCGGTCGAAGACGCCCTTCTCGATGTCGGTGTTGACCGAGACGCCCGTGTACATCGTGATCATCACGACCGACATCACGAGGATGCCCGGCAGCAGGAACTGGATGTACTCCTTCGGCGAGCCGGCCAGCGCCCCGCCGAACAGGTACGTGTACATCAGCACCATCATGATCGGGAACGCCGTGACGTCGAAGAGCTGCTCCGGCACGTGCTTGATCTTGAGGATCGCCCGCCAGCCGAAGGTCATCGAGGTCGACCAGGCGCTGGGCCGGGGCGGACGCTCCTTGGAGATGAGCAGCGCGGCGAGGGATTCGGCGCTGACCGGAGCGAGTTCCGCGCTCTCGGTGGTCGTCGCGGTGCTCATGCCGCCACCTCGTCCTTCGGGTCGTCGGAGTGGTCGGTGGAGTCGTGCGTGTCGTGCCCGGTGAGGGCGAGGAACACCTCGTCCAGGCTCGGCTGGCCCAGTGAGAAGTTGTCGACGGTGATCCCGGCATGGGCCAGTTCGCTCAGCGCGCGGGAAGCCTGCTGGGCGGCGTTGTCGTCGCTCACCGCCGCACCGAGACGGGCGGTCAGGGCCACCGGGTCGTGCTCCGGCTGCACCTGCGCGTCGAGGGCCCGGCGCAGCAGGTCCGCCGCCAGGTCCCGTTGGTCCGGGTCTCTCAGCCGTAGATGGACGGATCCGGCACCGACGGACGACTTCAGCTCACCCTTGGTGCCCTCGGCGATCACCCGGCCGCGGTCGATGACGGCGATCCGGGACGCCAGCTGGTCGGCCTCGTCCAGATACTGCGTGGTCAGCAGCACGGTGGTGCCCTGGGCGACGACGGCCCGCACGATGTCCCAGACCTGGTTGCGGCTGCGCGGGTCGAGGCCGGTCGTCGGCTCGTCGAGGAACAGCAGGTCGGGGGTGTTGAGGATGGACGCGGCGATGTCGATGCGGCGCCGCATGCCGCCCGAGTAGTGCTTGACCTGCTTCCCGGCCGCCTCGGTGAGCCCGAAGGCCTCCAGGAGCTGGGCGGCACGGTCCCGGGCGGCCCTCTTGTGGTGGCCGAGCAGCCGGCCCAGCAGGACCAGGTTCTCGGTGCCGGTGAGGTCCTCGTCCACCGACGCGTACTGGCCGGTGAGGCTCACCCGGCCGCGCACCTCGTCGGCCTCGCGGACGATGTCGTGGCCGAAGACATGGGCCTCGCCGCCGTCCGGCCGGAGCAGCGTGGCGAGCATCTTCACGGTGGTGGTCTTGCCGGCGCCGTTCGGGCCGAGGACGCCGTAGACCGTGCCCGCGGGCACGGTCAGGTCCACTCCGTCGACCGCCCGAGTGTCGCCGAAGGTTTTCACCAGGCCCGCGGTCTCGATCGCCAGGCCGGACGTCTGCGTGCTCATGTGTCGGTTCCTTCCGAGTACGTGGGCCACGCATGGGGAGACCTTCACCGTCGCGCAAACTCATCGGTCCGGCACAGGGATTTCGGCCGGGACAGGACCAACGACGGATGCGGAGTCCACCCGGGGGCGGAGCGGAGTCCGTCCGGCGACCGAGGAGTACCGTCCCTTTCATGCATGCGATCACGATTCCCGAACCTGGTGGGCCCGAGGCGCTGGTCTGGGACGAGGTCCCGGATCCCGTGCCCGGCGAGGGCGAGGTCCTGGTCGAGGTGGCGGCCGGCGCCGTCAACCGGGCCGACATCCTGCAACGGCAGGGCTTCTACGACCCGCCGCCCGGCGCGTCCCCCTACCCCGGCCTGGAGTGCTCCGGGCGGATCGCCGAGATCGGCCCCGGCGTCTCCGGCTGGAACGTCGGCGACGAGGTGTGCGCGCTGCTCTCCGGCGGCGGTTACGCCGAGAAGGTGGTGGTCCCGGCCGGACAGCTGCTGCCCGTGCCCGAGGGCATCGGCCTGACGCAGGCCGCGGCCCTGCCCGAGGTGACCTGCACGGTCTGGTCGAACGTCTTCATGATCGCCCATCTGCGCCCGGGTGAGACGCTGCTCGTGCACGGCGGCTCCAGCGGCATCGGCACGATGGCGATCCAGCTGGCCAAGGCCGTCGGCGCGCGGGTGGCGGTCACGGCCGGCACGAAGGAGAAGCTGGACCGGTGCGCCGAACTGGGCGCCGACATCCTGGTCAACTACCGCGAGCAGGACTTCGTCGAGGAGGTCCGGAAGGCCACGGACGGCGCCGGTGCCGACGTCATCCTCGACAACATGGGCGCCAAGTACCTGGAGCGCAACGTCAAGGCCCTCGCCGTCAACGGCCGGCTCGCGATCATCGGCATGCAGGGCGGCATCAAGGGCGAGCTGAACATCGGCGCCCTGCTCGCCAAGCGCGCCGCCATCAGCGCGACGTCGCTGCGCGCCCGGCCGCTGGAGGAGAAGGCGGCCATCGTCGCGGCCGTGCGGGAACACGTCTGGCCCCTGTTCGCAGGCGGCCATCTGCGCCCGGTCGTCGACCGTGAGCTCCCGATGCCGGAGGCGGCCGCCGCCCACCGGGTCGTGGAGGAGAGCGGCCACATCGGCAAGGTGCTGCTGATCACCCCGCAGGGCGCCTGAGATACCGGCAGACACGCCCCGGGCGACAGGCCTAGACCCGCCGCAGCCGCAGGGCGAAGAAGGCGAGCCCAAGGCCGAGGCCGATCAGCATCAGGCCGCTGCCCAGCGGCAGGATGCGCAGGACCGGCCCGACGGGGCGGTCGGCGCGAGCGGCGGCGGCCTCCCGTACGGGCTGCTCCGTCGCTGCGGAGGGCTCGGGGACGGCTTCCCGGGACTCCTCGGGGACGGCGGTGGCCTCACCGGCGCCCCGCTCCCGCTCAGGGTCCTCCGGCCGTCCCGGCCGCTCCCGCCCCTCACCGGCCCGGCTCCCGGCCCGCGAGGGCTTGCCCGGGGCGGACGGGGCGGAGGGAGCGGCGAGGGCACCTCCACCGGGGTCGTCGTACGGCCGGACGGACTGGACAGCTCCGTACGAGGCGCCGGCCCCGTACGGTGAGACGACCGCACCCGCCCCCAGGGCGAGAACCAGTCCCGTCGCCCGCAGTGCGCGTTGCCATGGAGTCACGGTGGTGACCCCCTCCCGCCGTGCCCGGTAGGGCAAGATCGGCAAGTTCGGTCAGATCAAGGCAATCAGCCTCACACCGCCCCACTCGTCCGGCACTCCGGGTTCGGCCGACAGGCGGAATCGCGCGCGGCTGCCGCACCGGAACCCCGAGCCGGATTCACCCGTTGGTGAGCAACCCGGGGTCCGGCCCACACGTCTCCTCCAACACGGTGGATCAGCCTCCTGCGGGGGCACCACGAAGGTGAGGTGCAGGCGTGCGAGAGAATGGCGGCATGGAGATGCCGAGGAACGAAAGGTCGCCGGAGAACCCGCAGATCCTGGTCGTGGGCCAGGACGGCATGGCGCTCAGCGGCGGTGGCGGGGACGAGGACTCCCGCGAGACTCCGGTCACGGAACAGGTGGAGCAGCCCGCGAAGGTCATGCGGATCGGCAGCATGATCAAGCAGCTTCTGGAGGAGGTGCGCGCGGCTCCCCTGGACGAGGCCAGCCGGGTCCGGCTCAAGGAGATCCATGCCAGCTCGGTGAAGGAGCTGGAGGACGGTCTGGCCCCCGAGCTGGTCGAGGAGCTGGAGCGGCTCTCCCTGCCCTTCACGGACGAGGCGACCCCGAGCGACGCGGAGCTGCGCATCGCGCAGGCCCAGCTGGTCGGCTGGCTGGAGGGGCTTTTCCACGGGATCCAGACCACGCTGTTCGCCCAGCAGATGGCGGCCCGCGCCCAGCTGGAGCAGATGCGCCGCGCCCTCCCGCCGGGCGTCGGCCATGACGGCCTCGACGAGCAGCCCCCGGGCGGCCGTTCGGCCGGCCGTACGGGCGGGCCGTACCTGTAACGCGTCCGCGTACCGGCCATGCGAAGGGCCCCGGCAGCCGAGGCTGCCGGGGCCCTTCGCGCGCAGGCGGGTCAGGCCGGCGGGTTGCCCGTGGAGACGCCGAGCTCGATCTCGGGCATGTTCTCCGGGTCCACGTCGGTGTCGGCGGACGGGAACTGGTTCATGACCGTGCCGTCGCCGTACGTGTTCTCGTCCACCTTGTTGATCTTCTTCTCCCAGCCGGCCGCCTGGAGGCAGGCCTTGACCGAGGTGATGTCCTTGAACTTGAAGTCGGGCATCCGGATCTTGTCGGGGTCGTTGTACGACTCCTGCGGCTCCGTGCACTCCTCGGTGTCGATCGTCTTCGAGGTGTCCGGCCCGCGGTAGCCCGGCTTCTTGGCGGCCGAGGCCGACGCACTCGCGCTGCTGCCACCGCCGCCCTGGTCGTCCTCGCCGCCGTTGTTCATCAGCAGGGCCGCGATCAGACCGCCGACCGCGACGACGGACACCACGATCGAGCCGATGATCACCGGCTTGTTGCTCTTGCCGCCACCCGCGACCTGCGCGGTCTGCGGCGTGAGGTTGTACGGCGGCGGGGTCGACGGGCCCGGCTGCGGGGAGTACGCGGCGGGCGACGGCGTCTGGTAGCCGCCCTGCTGCGGGTAGCCGTAGGCCGGGGACGGCGCCGCCGGGGCGGGCGTGCCGTACGGGTTCGGGGGCGGGGTCGGCTGGTACGGCGTCTGTACCTGGCCCGACGGCGCGGGGGTGGCCTGGTCGACCGGCGGGAACACGGCCGAACCGACGCCCGCGCCGCTCGGGGTCTGCGTGCCCGGGACGATGCTCGGCGGGGCGGCCTGGAAGGACGACGCCACGCGCAGGCACTCGTCGCGCATGGCCTCGGCGCTCGGGAAGCGCTCGTTCGGGTTCTTCTTCAACGCGCGGGCGATCAGCGCGTCCACGGCCGGGGGCAGCGCGCGGTTGACCGAGGACGGAACCGGCGGCTCCTCCTGCACGTGCGCATACGCGATGGCCAGCGGCGAGTCGGCTTCGAACGGCAGTCGCCCGGTGACCAGTTGGAACAGCATGATGCCGACCGAGTACAGGTCGGAGCGGGCGTCCACGCCGCGGCCGAGGGCCTGTTCCGGCGAGAGGTACTGCGGGGTGCCGACGACCATGCCGGTCTGTGTCATAGACGTCACACCGGACTGCATGGCGCGGGCGATGCCGAAGTCCATGACCTTGACCACGCCGCGCTTGGTCATCATCACGTTGCCCGGCTTGATGTCCCGGTGGACCAGCCCCATCTCGTGACTGATCTCCAGCGCGGCGAGCACGTCCGCGGTGATCTTCAGCGCCTTGTCGGCGGGCATCGCGCCCTGCTGCCGCACGTCCTCGTCGAGCACCGAGCCCAGCGGGCGGCCCTCGACGTACTCCATGACGATGTACGGCGTCGTCATGCCGTCGAGGGTGTCCTCGCCGGTGTCGAAGACCGAGACGATGTTGGTGTGCGTGAGCTTGGCCACGGACTGGGCCTCGCGGCGGAACCGCTCGCGGAAGGCCTGTTCCCGGCCGAGATCGGTGTGAAGTGTCTTGATCGCGACCTGCCGGTCGAGCACGCTGTCGTACGCGAGGTGCACCGAGGCCATGCCGCCCTGGCCGAGAAGATCACGCAGCTGATAGCGGCCATTGGCGAGCGCCCGCCCCGTGTACTGGCCCTGTGCGCCGTCCTGGCTCATGTTCCGTTTCCCCCGTAGCCCTTGAGGCGCCGCCGACTGTCGCTGACCCGACGCTGATCCGCGCGATCCGCGTTGATCCAAACCGCCATTCCCGGCCAAGTCTGCCCCAGGGCACTGACACGTCAAGCTCGGTGCCCGTTCCGTGACCGTACGCGAAAGAAGCGTCGCGGAAGCGTTACAGGGGACGTGCCGCCGGTCCACAGAATTTGCACGACAGTACGGAGTAAAGGTTTCATGACCCGTCCGTCCCGTGCCGGTCCTGGCACCCCGTCTCGGACCGGCGGCTTGCGCGGAGGCTGTAGCGTGGCCGACGGAGACCGTAACAACACCGCGCGCACCGCGGGCAGAAACGACGGCGAGGACTGATGGCACAGCAGCAGCGCGCTCAGGGCCCGTCCGAACCCGAGGCGACTGGCGGCGGCATGTCGGACGCGCCGGAGTCCTGGGGGAACGGCGGGCTGGTCGGGGACGGCCGGTACCGGCTGACCCACAGACTCGGCCGGGGCGGCATGGCCGAGGTGTTCGCCGCCGAGGACGTCCGTCTCGGGCGCACGGTCGCTGTCAAGCTGCTCCGTTCCGACCTCGCCGAGGACCCGGTGTCCAAGGCGCGCTTCACGCGCGAGGCCCAGTCGGTCGCCGGCCTCAACCACCACGCGATCGTCGCCGTGTACGACTCCGGCGAGGACGTCGTCGGCGGCCAGTCCGTGCCCTACATCGTCATGGAGCTGGTCGAGGGCCGCACGATCCGCGACCTGCTGCTGAACGCCGAGGCGCCGGGCCCCGAGCAGGCCCTGATCATCGTCTCGGGCGTCCTGGAGGCGCTCGCCTATTCGCACCAGCACGGCATCGTGCACCGCGACATCAAGCCGGCCAACGTCATCATCACGCACAACGGCGCCGTGAAGGTGATGGACTTCGGCATCGCCCGCGCCCTGCACGGCGCGCAGTCGACGATGACGCAGACCGGCATGGTCATGGGCACGCCGCAGTACCTGTCGCCCGAGCAGGCGCTCGGCAAGGCCGTCGACCACCGCTCCGACCTGTACGCCACGGGCTGCCTGCTCTACGAACTGCTCTCGCTGCGCCCGCCGTTCACCGGCGAGACCCCGCTGTCGGTGGTCTACCAGCACGTCCAGGACATCCCGACGCCGCCCTCCGAGGCCTCCGACGCCTGCCCGCCCGAGCTCGACGGCCTCGTCATGCGCTCCCTCGCCAAGGAGCCGGACGACCGCTTCCAGACGGCCGAGGAGATGCGCGGGCTGGTCCAGTACGCGCTCCAGATGCTCTACGACCAGGGCGGCCACACCGGCACCTGGAACACCGGCCCGGTCGACATGCACGAGGGCCGGCACACCCCGTCGGGCGGCTTCGCCGGCACGGCCGTGATGGGCCATCCCGGGGACGTCTCCGGCACCGCGCAGATCCCGTCGCCGATCCTGCCCGCCGGCTACGGCGGCGGGGACGACGGCGGCTTCGAGGGCCACGGCAACAAGGGCGGCGGCCGCGGCAAGCTGTGGGTCCTCGCCGTGCTCGCGGTGATCGCCGTCGCGGCGGGTGTCGCCCTGGCGCTCCAGAACACCGGCGGCGACACGAAGGGGCCCGGCACCAAGCAGTCGCCGACCACCTCGCAGACGACCGAGAAGAAGACGCCCAGCGAGACGCCGAGCGACGAGCCGACCGACGAGCCGACCGACACGTCCACGGACGACGGCACCGGCACGAGCTCCGGCGGCGGCGGGTACACACCGTCGTACACGCCGTCCTACACGCCGTCGCAGAGCGCTCCCGAGTCGCCCACCGGCCAGCCGACGGACCAGCCGACCTCGCAGGAGCCGACCGACGAGCCCACGGACCCGGAGCCCTCGGACCCGGTGACGCCGCCGGACGACACGGGCGGCACCGACGCGGGCGGCGCGACCGGTGTCGTCGGAGGCGGCGCGGGCGGCGACGGCGGCTGACAACCGGAAAAAGGCATGATCCACGCGCGCGTGGGGCCCGGAGACGGGGCCCACGCGCGCGTGCCGTTTGGGCACGCCGACAAAAGAACTCTTCCCGTGACGTGGGTCACCGGGTTAACGTGCGGTTGCTCCGGCCTCCTGCAAGGCTGTGACCTGGGCCCCTTCCACGCCTTTCCGATTTACTTGGATATCCAAGCAAAATCGCAGGTCAGAGGGGGTTTCACAGAAATGTGATGCACTGGGTAACGTGCTTTTTGCAGGGCGCTCGCCGGGGCACCTGTCACGCCTGTTCCCGGCCGAGTGGCACCCACCCCGTGCCCCGGTGGTCGAGAACAGGTGAGCCGCACTGGCCTACCGGCAACCCCGGGGGCCGGACCGACGGAGGAGCACACGTGACCGTGGAGAGCACTGCCGCGCGCACACCGCGACGCAGCGCCGGAAGCAAGGCCGGCACCACCGGCACCAAGCGCACCACCCGCACGACCGCCAAGAAGGACGCCGGCGCCGAGCCCCAGCTCGTCCAGCTGCTGACGCCCGAGGGCAAGCGGGTCAAGAACGCCGAGTACGACAAGTACGTCGCCGGTGTCACCCCGGAAGAGCTCCGCGGCCTGTACCGCGACATGGTGCTCACCCGCCGCTTCGACGCCGAGGCGACCTCCCTGCAGCGCCAGGGCGAGCTGGGCCTGTGGGCCTCGCTGCTCGGCCAGGAGGCCGCCCAGATCGGCTCCGGCCGGGCCCTGCGTGACGACGACTACGTCTTCCCCACCTACCGCGAGCACGGCGTAGCCTGGTGCCGGGGTGTGGACCCGACCAACCTGCTCGGCATGTTCCGCGGCGTGAACAACGGCGGCTGGGACCCGAACGGCAACAACTTCCAGCTCTACACGATCGTCATCGGCTCCCAGACGCTGCACGCCACCGGCTACGCCATGGGCGTCGCCAAGGACGGCGCGGACAGCGCGGTGATCGCCTACTTCGGCGACGGCGCCTCCAGCCAGGGCGACGTGGCCGAATCGTTCACCTTCTCCGCGGTCTACAACGCCCCCGTCGTGTTCTTCTGCCAGAACAACCAGTGGGCCATCTCCGAGCCGACCGAGAAGCAGTCCCGCGTGCCGATCTACCAGCGCGCGCAGGGCTTCGGCTTCCCGGGCGTCCGCGTGGACGGCAACGACGTGCTCGGCTGCCTCGCGGTCACCCGGTGGGCCCTGGAGCGGGCCCGCGCCGGCGAGGGCCCGACCCTCGTCGAGGCGTTCACCTACCGCATGGGCGCCCACACCACCTCCGACGACCCGACCCGCTACCGGGGCGACGAGGAGCGCCAGGCCTGGGAGGCCAAGGACCCGATCCTGCGCCTTCGCCGCTATCTGGAGGCGTCAAACCACGCGGACGAGGGATTCTTCGCGGAACTGGAGGCCGAGTCCGAGGCGTTGGGCAAACGAGTGCGCGAGGCGGTCCGCGCCATGCCGGACCCGGACCGCTTCGCCATCTTCGAGAACGTCTACGCGGACGGACACGCGCTCGTCGACGAGGAGCGCGCCCAGTTCGCCGCGTACCAGGCGTCGTTCGCCGACGAGGGGGGTAACTGAGATGGCCGACAAGATGGCTCTGGCCAAGGCGATCAACGAGTCGCTGCGCCGCGCCCTGGACTCCGACCCCAAGGTCCTGATCATGGGCGAGGACGTCGGCAAGCTCGGCGGTGTGTTCCGGGTGACGGACGGCCTCCAGAAGGACTTCGGCGAGAGCCGCGTCATCGACACCCCGCTGGCCGAGTCGGGCATCGTCGGCACGGCGATCGGCCTGGCCCTGCGCGGCTACCGCCCGGTCGTGGAGATCCAGTTCGACGGCTTCGTCTTCCCGGCCTACGACCAGATCGTCACGCAGCTCGCCAAGATGCACGCCCGCTCGCTGGGCAAGGTCAAGCTCCCCGTCGTCGTGCGCATCCCCTACGGCGGCGGCATCGGCGCGGTGGAGCACCACTCGGAGTCCCCCGAGTCGCTGTTCGCGCACGTGGCGGGTCTGAAGATCGTCAGCCCTTCGAACGCGTCGGACGCCTACTGGATGATGCAGCAGGCCATCCAGAGCGACGACCCGGTGATCTTCTTCGAGCCCAAGCGCCGCTACTGGGACAAGGGCGAGGTCAACCCGGAGGCGATCCCGGGCCCGCTGCACAAGGCCAAGGTGGTCCGCGAGGGCACCGACCTCACCCTCGCCGCCTACGGCCCGATGGTGAAGCTCTGCCAGGAGGTCGCCGACGCGGCCGCCGAGGAGGGCAGGAACCTGGAGGTCCTCGACCTGCGCTCGGTCTCCCCGATCGACTTCGACTCGATCCAGGCGTCGGTGGAGAAGACGCGCCGCCTCGTCGTCGTCCACGAGGCACCGGTGTTCTTCGGCTCCGGCGCGGAGATCGCCGCGCGGATCACGGAGCGCTGCTTCTACCACCTGGAGGCCCCGGTGCTCCGGGTCGGCGGCTACCACGCGCCGTACCCGCCGGCCCGCCTGGAGGAGGAGTACCTGCCGAACCTGGACCGGGTGCTGGATGCCGTCGACCGCTCGCTGGCGTACTGAGGAGAGGGTCGTGACGACGATGACGGAAGCGTCCGTACGCGAGTTCAAGATGCCCGACGTGGGCGAGGGACTCACCGAGGCGGAGATCCTCAAGTGGTTCGTCCAGCCCGGTGACACGGTCACGGACGGCCAGGTGGTGTGCGAGGTCGAGACGGCGAAGGCGGCCGTCGAGCTGCCCATCCCGTACGACGGCGTGGTCCGCGAGCTGCACTTCCCGGAGGGCACCACGGTCGACGTGGGCACGGCGATCATCGCGGTGGATGTGAGCGGCGGGGCCGCCCCCGCCGCCGAGGAGCCCGCGCCCGTCGCCGAGCAGCCCGCGGCGCCCCGGCCCGCCGAGGAGCCGAAGGCGCAGGGCTCCGGCCGCCAGCCGGTCCTGGTGGGCTACGGAGTTGCGGCATCGTCCACCCGCCGTCGCCCGCGCAGGGGCCCGGAGGTCCCCGTCCAGCAGGCCTCGACAGCGATCCAGACGGAGCTGAACGGCCACGGGGCGGCGCCCCCGGCCACCCCCGCCGGCCGGGAGCGCCCCCTCGCCAAGCCTCCGGTCCGCAAGCTGGCCAAGGACCTCGGCGTCGATCTGACGACGGTCGTCCCGACCGGCCCGGACGGCATCATCACCCGCGAGGACGTGCACGCGGCGGTGGCCCGGACCCAGGCACCGCAGCAGGAGGCCCCCGCGGCCGCCGCCCCGGCACCCGCGCAGACGGCGGTGTCGTACGACACCGCCCGTGAGACCCGTATCCCGGTCAAGGGCGTCCGCAAGGCGACGGCGGCGGCGATGGTCGGCTCGGCGTTCACCGCGCCGCATGTCACGGAGTTCGTGACCGTCGACGTGACGCGCACGATGAAGCTGGTCGAGGAGCTGAAGAAGGACAAGGAGTTCGCGGGCCTGCGCGTGAACCCCCTCCTGCTGATCGCCAAGGCGCTGCTCGTCGCGATCAAGCGGAACCCGGACATCAACGCGTCCTGGGACGAGGCGGCCCAGGAGATCGTGGTCAAGCACTACGTGAACCTGGGCATCGCGGCGGCGACCCCGCGCGGCCTGATCGTGCCGAACATCAAGGACGCCCACGCCAAGACGCTGCCGCAGCTGGCCGAGTCACTGGGCGAGCTGGTGTCGACCGCCAGGGACGGCAAGACGTCCCCGGCGGCCATGCAGGGCGGCACGGTGACGATCACCAACGTCGGCGTCTTCGGCGTCGACACGGGCACGCCGCTCCTCAACCCCGGCGAGTCCGCGATCCTCGCGGTCGGTGCGATCAAGCTCCAACCGTGGGTCCACAAGGGCAAGGTGAAGCCCCGTCAGGTCACCACCCTGGCCCTGTCGTTCGACCACCGCCTGGTCGACGGGGAGCTGGGTTCGAAGGTCCTGGCGGACGTGGCGGCGATCCTGGAGCAGCCGAAGCGCCTGATCACCTGGGCGTGAGCCGGTCGCGGCGGCCCCCTGCCCTCGGGTGGGGGGCCGCCGGCGTCCGCCCGAAGGTGAACCGGCGGTACGCCGGAGAGCACAAGAAGCTCCTCAGACCCGCCCAAGTACCCCACAGTAAGCGGTTTAGCCGGACATACGATCACTCTTCATGCGCGACCCCATGGTGCTCAGGGCCCAGAGATTCGTGAACTCCGTCTATGGCAGCCGTATCGGCACGACCGTGGAGGAGACCGGCGAGACCGACTGGGCGACCCTCTACGCTCTGACCCGTGCCCTCCAGTACGAGCTGGGCATCACGGCACTGTCCGACAACTTCGGGCCCGGCACCCTCTCGGCGCTGACCGCCAAGTACCCCAAGCTGAACGCGGACACCGTCCCCTCCCCCGACTTCTGCCGCATCATCCAGTCGGGCCTGTACTGCAAGGGCTACGACGGCGGCGACCTGGACGGCACGTACGGCGAGCGGGTCCAGGCCGCCGTCACCGAGCTCAAGACCGACATGGGCGTCGAACAGGCCTTTCCCGGCGCCGATCTGACGCCCAAGGTGTTCAAGGCGCTGCTGACGATGGACGCGTACGTCCTCGGCACCTCCGGCACCCGGCAGGTCCGCGAGGTGCAGCAGTGGCTCAACGGGCGCTATCTGAACCGGCAGGACTTCTTCGTCGTCGCCTGCGACGGGCACGTGTCCCGGGACCTGGCCCGGGCACTGGTCCTCGGCACGCAGTACGAGCTCGGCATGGCCGACGGCACCGCCAACGGAAACTTCGGGCCCGGCACCCAGTCGGCCCTGAAGGCGCACCCCGTGCGGCAGGGCGACAAGGGCGTCTACGTCCAGTTGTTCTCCGCCGGGATGGTCGTGAACCGGCGGCCCGTCGCCCTCACCGACACCTTCGACTCCTACCTCGCCGCGGCCGTACGGTCCTTCCAGACCTTCGTCGCTCTCCCGGCCACGGGCGAGGGCGACTTCGCGACCTTCGCCTCCCTCCTGGCGTCCTACGGCGACCAGTCGCGCCAGGGCAAGGCCTGCGACACCATCGCCAAGGTCACCCCGGCGCGCGCGGCGACGCTCAAGGCCGCCGGGATCACGTACGTCGGCCGCTACCTCACCAACCCGAGCGCCACGTCCCTCCCGGAGAAGGCCATCCAGCCGGGCGAGTTGCAGGTCTTCGCCCAGCACGGCCTGCGCTGCTTCCCGATCTACCAGACCGTCAACAACGACGCCTCGGACTTCGACTACGTCGCCGGGCGGACGGCCGGGTACGCGGCGGTCAACGCCGCCCTGGACCACGGCTTCAAGAAGGGCACCCGGATCTTCTTCGCCGTCGACTTCGACGCGATCGACGCCGAGATCACCGCGAACGTCCTGCCCCACTTCAAGGGCATCAAGGAGGCGATGGCGGACTCCGGCCACCCGTACGAGATCGGGGTCTACGGCTCCCGCAACGTCTGCGCGCAGGTCGGCGCGGCCGGCTGGTCGACGGCGAGCTTCGTGGCCGACATGTCCCCGGGCTTCGACGGCAACGCCGGGCGCCCGCTGCCGAAGGACTGGGCCTACGACCAGTTCGTCATCCGCACCCTCGGCTCGGGCGACGGGCAGCTGGAGGTCGACGTCGACGTCGCCTCGGGCCGTGACACCGGGCAGGGCTCGTTCAACCGGCCGCGGCCCGCCGTCCCGGACGTCGCCCTGGACGAAGGTCAGGTGCCGGCGCTGCGGGCCGACCTCGCGCGCTACATGCGGTCGATCGGACGCCCGGACCTGGGCGGTGTCGGCAGCGACGCGAGGCTCTACACCAACGCCCAGGCGGTCGAGGCGATCCAGGACCAGGACGGTCTGATCACCGAGCTGTCGAATACGTACAAGATGCGCAAGGCGCTGATCCAGACGGCCGTGTACTGGGCCATGCGCGACTACAGCCTCGCCGACCAGGCCACGGACCAGCAGGTCGCCGACCACCACCAAACCGGCTCCGGGCAGGTCAGGGACTCGCACACCGGCATCGGGCAGATCAGCGGCTTTGACGCCATCCAGGCCTGGAACCACTGCATCGGCTGGGGCTACACCACCGGCGACCGCCGCGACCCGGCCAAGGACGCCGACCTCTGGTCCGTGTGGCAGCAGCTGAGCAAGGACAACGCCTTCAGCGTGCGCACGGCGGCCCTGGTCCACCTGTGGGGCGTCCGCGGCAGGCCGGGCGGTCAGCTGCCGCCCGGCGACCGGGTCACCACCCCGAGGTCCATGCGCCTGGACCTCGCCGAGTTCGAGATCACCGAACTGCTGCGCCGCTACCGGGCCTGGGACCCCGACGTGGAGGCGCAGACGCACCAGAGCCTGGCCGTCTACCAGATCTTCGAGAAGTACAACAGCATCGCCCGCAACGCGTGAAGCGTCGCCGCAACGCGTGAATCGCTGGAATGAGAGCCCGTTGAACCTCAACCTCCCCCACATCCCCCGTATCACCCGCAGACGGTCCGGACCGGCCGCCGCACACCGCCGCGGTCTGTCCCGCCGCGCCCTGCTCGGCCGTGTCGCCGCCGTCGGCGGTGCCGTGGGCGTCGCCGCCCTGCCCGTCTCGCACTTCCTGTCCCAGGCGTACGCCGACGCGCACAACCCCATCCCGGGCCGCGTACGGGACGCCCTGCGCAGCGCGCAGGACCGGACCCGGCGCGTGCTGGCCGGTTCGCGCTCCCACAACGGCTGGGAGATGGAGAACGTCGCGGACGACGGCGGCACCGTCTACACCCGCCCCGTTCCCGGCACCCCGCTCAAGGGCATCGCCGTCCGCATGGGCGACGTGGAGACCGTCCTCGTCCATCTGGTGCGCCGATTCCACTACGAGGTCGACGGCCTGCGCCGGGGCGACGTCGCCGGCTGGCACGACCCGTCCGGCGTCGGCAAGGGCCGGCCGGAGTCCAACCTGGCGTCCGGCACGGCGGTGCGGATCCGGCCGGGCTTCTACCCGCGCGGTGCCCGGGGCGGCTTCTTCCCGCAGCAGGAGGTCGTGATCCGCGACATCCTCGCCGAGCTCGACGGCGTCGTCCGCTGGGGCGGCGACGACCCCACGCCCGACGAGTCCCTGTTCTCCATCGACGTACGGCCCGGCGACAAGCGGCTGGCCGAGGTCGCGGCGCGGATCAGGGGCTGGCAGCTGGAGCCGGGAGCCGGTGCGGGCGCCCCCGTGAACGTACTGGCGGGCAGCCGGCGCAAGGCGGCCCGGGCGCTGGAGCGCCGGCAGCGCACCGCCGCGTGACGAGCGAAGGGGGGCCCACCGCCGACGGCGGTGAGCCCCCCTTTCGTGGTGCCTTGTTCTGCTTCTCCTACTTCGCGAAGCCGTAGTTCAGCAGCTTCGTCGCGTCCGACTTCCGCGCGGTCGCGTCGGTCGAGGCGAGGACCGTGCCGATGACCGTCTTGCCGTTCCGGGTGGCGGCGAAGACCAGGCAGTACTTGGCCTCCGGGCCGGAGCCGGTCTTCACGCCGATCGCGCCGGAGTAGCTCGACAGCAGCGGGTTGGTGTTCTCCCACGGCGCCATCGTCCGCGTGCCGCCGGACTTGGTGGTCGTCTTGGCCGTGTACTTCTTCGTCTTGACGACCGTGCGGAACGTGGAGTTCTTCATGGCGCTGCTGGCGATCTTCGTCAGGTCGCGCGGCGTGGAGTAGTTGGCGCCGTGGCCGATGCCGTCGAACGAGTCGAAGTGCGTGTTCTTCAGACCCAGGTCCTTGGCGGTGGTGTTCATCTTGCCGATGAAAGACTTCACGCGCGCCGCACGCGTCGAGCCCGAGCCGAACTTGTCGGCGAGCGCGTACGCCGCGTCGCAGCCGGACGGCAGCATCAGCCCGTACAGCAGCTGGCGGACGGTGACCTTGTCGCCGACGATCAGCTTGGCGTTCGACGCCCAGTTGTTGTCGACGATGTAGTCGCTGTACGCCTTCTGGATCGTGACCTTGCTGTCCAGGTTGAGCTTCGGCTGCTTCAGCACCACCAGGGCCGTCATGATCTTGGTGGTCGAGCCGGTGGAGCGGCGGGTGTCGGCCGCCTTGGTGTAGAGCGACTTCCCGGTCGCGTTGTTCATCACGTAGCCGCCCTTGGCGGCGATCGAGGGCGCCGTGGCGGCCTGCGCCGGCGCAGCGGTGAGGGCTCCGGTCGCGAGCATGGCGCCGGTGGTCACGGCGACGGCCGCAGCTCTGCGGAGACGGGTGCCCTTAATGCCGGTTATCAAGTGAAGTACCCCGATTGCGTTGAATGCCCCAGGTGTGCGGCCGAATTGAGGACGAGGGGAAGAGGGCCGCACGTGTCTGACTCGTAACTAGCACATCTGGTTGTGCCGTTGCTCACCGGGACCCGCCTTTTGCCACAGACGTGTGACATTCGGGTCCGCATACTGGACGGATGCATCCATGCGTACCTGTTGTATCTATGCTGTCGGCATGACCCTGGCCGTGAAGCAACCTCCCGCCGCCGACCGCGTCTACACCCACGTCAAACAGGGTGTCCTGGAGCGCCGTTACGAGGGCGGGACCCTGCTCACCGAGGGCGAGCTCGCCGAGGCCGTGGGGGTCTCGCGCACGCCGGTACGCGAGGCGCTGCTCCGGCTGGAGGCCGAGGGGCTGATCCGGCTCTACCCGAAGAAGGGCGCCCTCGTCCTGCCGGTCTCCGCGCAGGAGATCGCCGACGTCGTCGAGACGCGGCTGCTCGTCGAGGAGCACGCGGCGCGCAAGGCCGTGCCCGCGCCCGCCGGGCTCATCGAGCGCCTGGAGGAGCTGCTGGCCCGGCAGAAGAAGCAGGCCGCCGCCGGAGACCTCGCCGGGGCCGCCGTCACCGACCGCTGCTTCCACGCCGAGATCGTCCGCAGCGGCGGCAACGAGATCCTCTCCCGGCTCTACGACCAGCTGCGCGACCGCCAGCTGCGGATGGGCGTCGCCGTCATGCACTCCCACCCCGACCGGATCGCCAAGACCCTCGCCGAGCACGAGGAGATCCTCGACGCGCTGCGCGCCGGGGACGCCGAGGCGGCCGTCGGGCTGGTCCACCGGCACGTCAGCTGGTTCTCGCACCTGGCCCGGGGGGAGGTCCGATGAGCTCCGCCACGCTGCCGGACGATCCGCCGGGCGGCCGGCGGGCCCTGGCCGTCTGGGGCATCGGCGTCTCGGTCTACTTCGTCGCGGTCATCTTCCGCACGTCCCTGGGCGTGGCCGGCCTCGACGCGGCCGACCGCTTCCACGTCAACGCCTCCGCGCTCTCCACGTTCTCCATCCTCCAGCTGCTGGTCTACGCGGGCATGCAGATACCCGTCGGCCTGCTCGTCGACCGGCTGGGCACCAAGAAGGTGCTCGCGCTCGGGGCGGTGCTGTTCACGGCCGGGCAGCTGGGCTTCGCGTTCTCCCCCTCGTACGGCATGGCGCTCGCCTCCCGGGCGCTGCTCGGCTGCGGTGACGCGCTGACGTTCATCAGCGTGCTGCGGCTGGGCACCCGGTGGTTCCCGGCACGGCGCGGGCCGCTCGTCGCCCAGTTCGCGGGTCTGGCGGGCATGGCGGGCAACCTCGTCTCCACCCTCGTCCTGGCCCGGCTGCTGCACGGCATCGGCTGGACGCCGGCCTTCGCGGGCAGCGCGGTCGCCGGGGCCGTGGTGTTCGTCCTGGTGCTGCTGTTCCTGAAGGACCACCCGGAGGGCCACGAGCCGGAGCCGCTCCCGCACCAGGGCGCGGCCTACGTACGGCGGCAGATCGCCGCCGCCTGGCGGGAGCCGGGGACGCGGCTCGGCCTGTGGGTGCACTTCACGACCCAGTTCCCGGCGATGGTGTTCCTGCTGCTGTGGGGCCTGCCGTTCCTCGTCGAGGCACAGGGACTGAGCCGGGCCACGGCAGGCGAGCTCCTCACCCTGGTCGTGCTGTCGAACATGGTCGTCGGCCTGGTCTACGGGCAGATCGTCGCCCGGCACCACGGGGCGCGGCTGCCCCTCGCGCTCGGCACGGTCGGGACGACGGCGGCCCTGTGGGCGGCGACGCTGGCCTACCCCGGCCCGCACGCCCCGATGTGGCTGCTGATCGTGCTGTGCACGGTGCTCGGGGCATGCGGGCCCGCGTCGATGCTCGGCTTCGACTTCGCCCGCCCGGCGAACCCGCCCGAGCGGCAGGGCACCGCCTCGGGCATCACCAACATGGGCGGCTTCGTGGCCTCCATGACCACGCTGTTCGCGGTCGGGGTGCTGCTGGACGCCACGGGCGACGACTACACCGTGGCCTTCTCTTTCGTGTTCGTCCTCCAGGCGCTCGGGGTCACGCAGATTTTGCGGCTGCGGAAGCAGGCGGCCCGGCGCGAGCGGGAACGGCTGGTGGCGAGCCGGGTGGAGACGGTGCACGTGCCGGTGTAGGTCAACGGGCCGCCACGGGTACCAGGGTGAGGTACGCGAGCCCGAGGACGCCGCGGTAGGTGAGCCAGGCGGCTCGGTGGCGGTCGGCGCGCTCCCGGGTCTCGGCGGCCAGGGGGTGGCCGGGGTGCCGGGCGAGCCACACCTCGGTGTCCGCGAGGTACGCCGACTCGAACTCCTCCCATTCGTCGAGGCTCGCGGTCTCCGTCCACTCCGGCCGGAAGCCCGCGTCGACGGCCAGGCCGACGAGGGTCGCGAGGTCGGGGTGGTCGGTGGCTTTCGCGTCCGGCCACATGCGGGGCAGTTCGGCCGGGGTCGGTGGGCGTTGCCAGAAGCCCTCGCCCAGGAGGACGCGGCCTTCGTCGGAGACGAGCCTGCGTAGTTCGCCGAGGGCTTGCGGCAGTTGGCTGCCGAGGGCCTGGCTCGCGCCTACGCACAGGACGAGGTCGGCTGGGCCGTGGGGGGTGCCGGTGGCGGATTCCTCGAGGAAACGGACCCGGGGTGCCAGTCCGCGTTCCGCTGCGGCCTTCCGGCCCCGAGCCAGGTCGTCGGCGTTGATGTCGATGCCGGTGCCGGTGGCCTTCGGGGTGGCGGCGAGGATGCGGAGCAGGAGCTCGCCCCAGCCGCAGCCGATGTCCAGGACCGTGGTGGGGGCGTGGCGGACGAGACGTTGTACGAGGGCGTCTGCTCGGGTCTCGGACAGCGGGCCGTGGAAGGTGAGGCGGGTGTGGCGGGGTGGGGTTGTCATGCTCGGGGACGCTACGGGGGCCGGTGGGTGGGCGGCACGGGGTTTTCGCCGTACTGTCCGTTGGTGCTGAGGCCGGGTGGGTGCGCAGCCCGGCGCGGCGAGGTGCCGCTGCGCCCACCCGTGCCGCCCCAGCGGCACGACTGCCCGCAGCTGGGCTGACTTACTTCGTCACCGTGAAGTTGTGCAGGATCGCCGCCGTCAGGTCCGGGTCGCCTTCCGTTTTCAGCCTGTCCGTCACCGACTCCGGTGTCACGCGGCCGCAGGCCAGGCGGACGTATGTCTCCCAGTCGAGGGTGAGCGTGGCGGCGGGGCCGAGGGCGGGGGCCGTTTCGAGGGTGCCGCGGCCCTGGATGTCGACGCGGATCGTGCGCAGGAACTCGACGGGGCCGTGGACGTCGAAGACGACGGCCGAGCTGCGCGGTGCCTGCGCGTCCTCGGCGACCACCCGCGGGAGTTCACCGAGCAGCACGTCGCGGGCGACCTGCGCGCCGGGGGAGTCGAGGTTGCCGGGCCGGCCGAGGGCCGTGCGCAGGTCCTGCTCGTGCACCCACACGTCGAAGGCGTGCCGGCGCATGGACTCCTCGAGGGTCAGCTCCGTGCCGAGCGGGCCGCGCACCTTGGTGCCCGGGTCGCGCGACTCGTTGCGCAGCTGGCGGTTGCGGCGGATGATCACGTACTCCAGCTCGGAGGTCATCTCCGGCGCCGTGTGGTGACGGCGGACGTCGACCTGCATCTCCATGTAGCGCTGGTGGTCGTTCGTCACGTGGAAGAGGTCGCGCGGCAGCGTGTGGATGGGGCGCGGGTCGCCGAGCATCTCGCAGTCCAGGCCGATGACATGGGAGACCACGTCCCGCACCGACCACCCGGGGCACGGCGTCCGCCGGTTCCACTCGGCCTCCGCGAGCGGCTGGAGCAGCTCGGATATCGCTTCGATGGAGTGGGTCCAGGCGTCGGCGTAGGGCTGGAGGGTGGGATGCAGACTCACGGAACGGGACCCCTCGGCGGTCGGTGCACGGGCAGGTGGTGGCGGTTGCCAGTGGGAGGTGGCGGCTGTCGGCGGGTGTCTTGGCAGCTAAGTTACGCTGCTGTGAGGCACCCCGGCAGTGCTTTCGTGTGACGATCGTAGGCCCGTGGGGAACCCCTTGTTGGACGGGTCGAATGCCAGGACGGTGGTAGTGTGCGCGCCTCTGTGATCCAGATCGCCGTAGACGAGGGCGAATCGGTCGAATCGCGCCGCCGGCGGGTGGCCTCGATGGTCCGGGACCAGTCCGGGGCCGATCTCGTCGTCCTGCCGGAGCTGTGGACCACGGGTGCCTTCGCCTACGAGGACTTCGGGCGGGAGGCCGAGCCGCTCGAAGGGCCGACCTACGAGGCGATGGCTAAGGCCGCGAGCGACGCCGGTGTGTGGCTGCACGCGGGTTCGATCCCGGAGCGGGATCCCGACGGGCCGCTCTACAACACCTCGCTCGTCTTCTCCCCCTCCGGCGACCTCGCCGCCGCCTACCGCAAGATCCACCGCTTCGGCTTCGACAAGGGCGAGGCCGTGCTGATGGGCGCGGGGGCCGAGCTGGTGACAGTCCGTCTGCCGTCGACCACCCTGGGCCTCGGCACCTGTTACGACCTCCGTTTCCCCGAACTCTTCCGCGGTCTCGTCGACGCCGGTGCCGAGACGCTCGTGGTCCCGGCGGGCTGGCCGGAGCGCCGCCGCTCCCACTGGACGCTGCTCGCTCAGGCGCGGGCGGTCGAGAACCAGTCGTTCGTCGTCGCGTGCGGAACGGCCGGGACGCACGCCGGAGTTCCCCAGGCCGGTCACTCGATCGTGGTCGATCCGTGGGGCGAGGTGCTGGCCCAGGCGGGTGCCGATGAAGAGGTGCTGACGGTGGAGTTCGACCCGGGGAAGGTCGCGACGACGCGGGAGCAGTTCCCGGCGCTGAAGGACCGGGTGCTGGGGCTCCAGCCTCCTCGCAGGCCCTGAGGACGAACCTCCTCGCAGGCCCTGAGGACGCGCCCTCAGCCCTCCCGCTCCTTCTCCGCCAGGTGGATCACACACACGGCCACCGCGATCAGCAGTGCCGGATCCGCGTCCTCGCGGACGACCTCCACGCCGTAGGTGTCCCGTACGGTCAGCCACCGCCGGGAGATCACCGCCAGCAGCTCCCCGTCGTACTCGACGGCGAACTCGCGGTCGAGGACCTTGCCGCTGACGTCCAGTTCGTTGCCGTCGGCCAGTGACACCCGGTAGTGGTTGCGCAGCAGGGACAGCCGTTTGCGGCGGATCGTCGCCAGCGGCTCGCCGCCCCGCTGGAGCACCATCGTGTCGCGCAGGGCGAGCATCTTCTGGTGGATGTCGACCAGGACGCGCCCCTGGGTGTCCTTCAGCTCCCAGGTGTCCCGCAGGCGCAGCGCCTTGCCGTCGACGAGGAACACCTTGGTGCCGCGGTCGTCCTCGATCCAGTAGTCGTCGCCGAAGCCGAGGAGCCGGTCGTACACGAGGAATCTCATGACACCAGGGCTTCCCCGGCGCCCGCTCCGAAACGCCGTCGATAGGCCGACGGGCTGAGCCCGGTCACCCGCCGCAGCCGGTTCCGCAGGTTGGCGGCCGTGCCGAGCCCGCTGCGGGCCGCCACGACGTCCAGGCGTTCCTCGCCCCGCTCGATCAGCCGGCAGGCCAGCGCCACGCGCTCCGCCGTCAGCCACGCCAGCGGCGTCGTCCCGAGCTGGGCGCGGAAGCGCCGGTGGAGCGTGGCCGGGCTGACACGCGCGCGTGCGGCCAGGTCCGCCACGGTCAGTGGCTCGCCCAGCCGCTCCTGCGCCCATTCCAGCAGGGGCGCCAGGGACTCGTCCCGTACGTCCGGGACCGGCCGCTCGACGAACTGCCGCTGCCCGCCGTCCCGGTGCGACGCGAACACCAGCCGCCGGGAGACGTGGTTGGCGATCTCGGCGCCGTGGTCACGTCGTACGACGTGCAGGCCCAGGTCCAGCGCCGAGGCGCTGCCGGAGGCGGTCAGGACGTCGCCGTCGTCCACGAACAGCACATCGGGCTCCAGCCGAACCTGGGGGAACCTCGCCCTGAAGGACTCCGCCCACATCCAGTGGCAGGCCGCCCGCCGTCCGTCCAGCAGCCCGGCCTCCGCCATCGTGAAGGCACCCGAGCAGAACCCGACCAGCCGCGCACCACGCGCGTGTGCCCGGCGTACGGCATCCAGGACGCGCGGCGCGCGGGGTGTGCCGGTGTCGGGCCGGTTCGGCACGATCAGGGTGTCCGCCTCCTCGGCGGCCTCCAGTCCGGCCACTCCGGTGAGCGTGAAGAAGCCGTCCCGCATACGCGTGTGCGGTGCGGCGGCGCACAGCCGGAAGTCGTACAGCTCCCGCCCGAGCTCCGGCCTGCGCAGCCCGAAGACCTCGATGGCACAGCTCATCTCGAAGGGGTTCGAGTTCTCGTCCACCATCAGGACGACCCGGTGCGAGGATCCTTGCGGCATGTGCGATTTCTAGCACTCGTGCGAGACCCACGGCACCCCGGAAGATCACCCCATGACCCAGGAACCCGTCTCCCTCGCCCACGCGCTGGCCTCCTTCTCCGAGCAGTGGAGCCCGCGCATCGTCACCGCCGTCAACGACTACGACGTCCGCGTCGCGAAGGTCGAGGGCGAGCACGTCTGGCACGTCCACGACCACACCGACGAGTTCTTCCTCGTCCTCGACGGCGAGCTGCACATCGGCCTGCGCGAGCCGGCCGGGGAGCGCACGGTCGTGCTCCCCAGGGGCAGCGTCTTCACCGTCCCGCGCGGCACCGAGCACAAGCCGTACGCCCCCGTGCCGACCGCGATCCTCCTGTTCGAACCGACCGGCACCCTCACGGTCGGCGACCGCCACGACGACGTGCCCGAGCACGTGGATGCCACGACCGGTCATGCGCTGGACCGGCTGTCAGTGCCGGATGACACCCTGGACGCATGAACCACTCCGCACCCCGACGGGCCCGCGTCCGCGCCCCCGAGCTGACCGGCAAGGGCGGCTGGCTGAACACGGGCGGGCAGCAGTACACCCTCGCCGACCTGCGAGGACGCATCGTCATCCTCGACTTCTGGACGTTCTGCTGCATCAACTGCCTGCACGTCCTGGACGAGCTGCGCGAGCTGGAGGAGAAGCACCGGGACACCGTCGTGGTCATCGGGGTGCACTCGCCGAAGTTCGTGCACGAGGCGGAGCACCAGGCGGTGGTGGACGCCGTCGAGCGCTACGGGGTGGAGCACCCGGTACTCGACGACCCGGAGCTGGCCACGTGGAAGCAGTACGCAGTGCGGGCCTGGCCGACGCTCGTCGTGATCGACCCCGAGGGGTACGTCGTCGCGCAGCACGCCGGGGAGGGGCATGTGCACGCCATCGAGCGGCTGGTGGCGGAGCTGGAGGCCGAGCACGAGGCCAAGGGGACGCTGCGGCGAGGGGACGGGCCGTACGTGCCGCCGGAGCCGGAGCCGACGGTGCTGCGGTTCCCGGGCAAGGCGCTCCTGCTGCCGTCCGGGAACTTCCTGGTGAGCGACACGACCCGGCATCAGCTGGTGGAACTCGCGGAGGACGGGGAGAGCGTGGTGCGGAGGATCGGGTCCGGCACGCGCGGGTTCGCCGACGGACCGACCGACGCGGCCGCCTTCAACGAGCCGCAGGGGCTCGCCCTGCTCGACGACGGATCGGTGGTCGTCGCCGACACCGTCAACCACGCGCTGCGGCGGCTGGACCTCACCACCGGCGAGGTCACCACCCTCGCCGGCACGGGCCGGCAGTGGTGGCAGGGCTCACCCGCCTCTGGCCCGGCCCGCGAGGTCGACCTCTCCTCCCCCTGGGACGTCGCCCACTGGCAGGGCAAGGTCTGGATCGCCATGGCCGGCGTCCACCAGCTGTGGGCGTACGACCCGGCCGAGGGCACGGTCGCGGTCACGGCCGGGACCACCAACGAGGGGCTCGTCGACGGCCCGGGAGCCGAGGCCTGGTTCGCGCAGCCCTCCGGGCTGGCCGCCACCCCCGACCGCCTCTGGCTCGCCGACTCCGAGACGTCCGCCCTGCGCTGGGTGGACCCGGACGGCTCCGTCCACACCGCCGTCGGCACCGGCCTGTTCGACTTCGGCCACCGCGACGGCGCCGCCGGACAGGCCCTGCTCCAGCACCCGCTGGGCGTCACCGCCCTGCCGGACGGCTCCGTCGCGGTCGCCGACACCTACAACCACGCCCTGCGGCGCTACGACCCCGCGACCGGCGAGGTCACCACCCTGGCCACGGACCTGCGCGAGCCCAGCGACGCGGTGCTCGTCGGCGACGACATCGTGGTCGTGGAGTCGGCCCGCCACCGGCTGACCAGGCTGCGGCTGCCGGAGGAGGCGGTGAAGGTGCCCGAGGTCGCCCACCGCACGCGGCGGGAGGCCACCGAAGTCACGCCGGGGCGGCTCCGGCTGGACGTGATCTTCCAGGCCCCGGCGGGCCAGAAGCTCGACACCCGGTACGGCCCCTCCACGCGCCTGCTGGTCTCCTCCACCCCGCCGGAGCTGCTGCGCAGCGGCGAGGGCGCGGGGAGTGACCTCTCCCGCGCCCTCGAACTGGACCCCTCCGTGCCGGAGGGTGTGCTGCACGTCTCCGCGATGGCCGCCTCCTGCGACGACGACCCCGACAACGAGTACCCGGCCTGTCACGTCCACCAGCAGGACTGGGGCGTGCCGGTCCGTCTCACCGAGTCGGGGACGGACCGGCTGCCCCTGGTCCTTGCCGGGATGGACAGCTGATCCGGGCGGGGCTCACACCCCGTACCCGTCGCTGTAGCCGTCGCGCGTGTGGTGTCGTCCGTCGTCCACGACCGGCGTCGTGGGGGGCACCACCACACGCCGCCGCCTGGCGATGCTGCTGAACGTCGTGACGCCGATCAGTCCGACGATCATCAGGATGATGCCGACCAGGTCGAGGTTGACCCCCTGCATGTCCCAGTCGGTCGCGAACGTGAGGATGGCTCCCACGGCGATGAGGATGATGCATCCGCCGAGGCCCATGTGTGTCGCCTCCCTGTACGGTCCGGTCGTTCCGGTCCGCACACCGAGTACCCCCGAGGGGAACACCCATGCGGTGACGGCCCGTTCTACCTCTCGAGGAACGCCGTCAGCGCGCTCGCGAGCAGGAACGGGTCGTCGGCGCCGCACAGTTCGCGTGCGCTGTGCATCGACAGGATGGCCACGCCGATGTCGACGGTCCTGATGCCGTGCCGGGCGGCGGTGATCGGGCCGATCGTGGTGCCGCAGGGCATGGAGTTGTTGGAGACGAAGGACTGGAAGGGCACGTCGGCCGCCTCGCAGGCCGCCGTGAACTCCGCGCGGCCCGAACCGTCCGTGGCGTAGCGGTTGTTGACGTTGACCTTGAGGATCGGGCCGCCGTTGACGCGCGGGTGGTGCGTCGGGTCGTGCCGCTCCGCGTAGTTGGGGTGGACGGCGTGGCCCGTGTCGGAGGACAGGCAGACCGTACCGGCGAAGGCGCGGGCCCGGTCCTCGAAGGAGCCGCCGCGTGCGAACACCGAGCGTTCCAGCACGTTGCCGAGCAGCGGCCCGTCCGCGCCCGTGTCCGACTGGGAGCCGTTCTCCTCGTGGTCGAAGGCGGCCAGGACCGGGATGGAGGCCGGCTTGGACGCGCCGGAGGCCACGGCCGCGAGGGCCGCCGTGCCGGCGTGCACCGACAGCAGGTTGTCCATGCGCGGGCCGGCCAGCAGTTCGCGGTCGCGGCCCAGGTAGGCGGGCGGTTCCACGGAGTGCGTCATCAGGTCCCAGCCGGTGACCTCGCCCGCCGGGATGCCGGCCGTCTCCTCCAGGAAGGCGATCAGGTCGCCGTCCCGGACGTCGTTGCCCAGACCCCAGACCGGCTGCATGTGCCGCTGCTTGTCGAGCTTGAGGCCGTCGGCCGTCACCGAGCGGTCCAGGTGGATGGCGAGCTGCGGGACGCGCAGCAGCGGCCGGTCGACGTTGACCAGGCGTGTCGAGCCGTCGCGCAGGGTGAGCCGGCCCGCGAGGCCCAGGTCGCGGTCCAGCCAGGAGTTGAGCAGCGGTCCGCCGTAGATCTCCACGGCCACCTGGCGCCAGCCGTGCGCCCCGCTGTCGGGGAGCGGCTTGACGCGCAGGTTGGGGGAGTCGGTGTGGGCGCCGACGATCCGGAACGGCGTGTGCGGTGCGGCGCCCTCCGGCACGTACCAGGCGACGATCGCGCCGCCGCGCAGCACGTACTTGCCGCCGCTCGTCCCCTCCCAGGCGTCCGTCTCGGCGACCTGCCTGAAGCCTGCCTTCTCCAGCCGCTCGGCAGCTGTGGCCACGGCGTGGTACGGCGAGGGGCTCGCCGCCAGGAAGGTCATGAGATCGTCGGTGTGGCCGCGGTCGAAGCGGGCTGGTTCGCTCATGGGTTCACCTTAGCGACGGACGAGGGCCCGTTCCCCAGGGAAGGGAACAGGCCCTCGGACGAAGGACGTGAGGATCAGAACGCGGCCTCGTCCAGTTCCATCAGGTCCAGCTCGACGCCCTCGGCGACCTTGCGGGCGAGGGTGACGCCCGGCAGGACGTTGGCGGCGAAGAACTTGGCCGCGGCGATCTTGCCGGTGTAGAAGGCCTTGTCCTTGGCGGAGGCGGTCTCCAGCTTCTCGGCGGCGATCGCGGCGCCCTTGAGCAGCAGGTAGCCGACGACGACGTCACCGGAGGCCATCAGCAGGCGGGTGGTGTTGAGCCCGACCTTGTAGATGTTCTTGACGTCCTGCTCGGTGGCCGCGAGGTCGGTGAGCATCAGGCCGACGATGGCCTCCAGCTCGACCGCGGCCTTGGCGAGGTGCTCGCGGGCACCGGCCAGCTCCTCGCCGCCCGTGCCGAGGGCCAGGAACTTCTTGATGTCCTCGGCGAGGGAGTTCAGCGCGGCGCCCTGGTTGCGGACGATCTTCCGGAAGAAGAAGTCCTGGCCCTGGATCGCCGTGGTGCCCTCGTAGAGGGTGTCGATCTTGGAATCCCGGATGTACTGCTCGATCGGGTACTCCTGGAGGAAGCCGGAGCCGCCGAAGGTCTGGAGCGACTGGGCGAGCTGCTCGTAGCCCTTCTCGGAGCCGTAGCCCTTGACGATCGGCAGGAGCAGGTCGTTCAGCGCGTGCTCGGTGGCGGCGTCCTCGCCGGCGGCCTCCTTGATCTGGATCGCGTCCTGGATCGAGGCGGTGTACATCACCAGGGCGCGCATGCCCTCCGCGTACGCCTTCTGCGTCATCAGCGAGCGGCGGACGTCCGGGTGGTGGGTGATGGTGACCTTGGGCGCGGTCTTGTCCATGAAGTTCGCGAGGTCCGGGCCCTGCACGCGCTCCTTGGCGTACTCCAGCGCGTTCAGGTAGCCCGTGGACAGCGTGGAGATCGCCTTCGTGCCGACCATCATGCGGGCGAACTCGATGATGCGGAACATCTGGCGGATGCCGTCGTGCTTGTCGCCGATCAGCCAGCCCTTGGCGGGGTGCTGGTCGCCGAAGGTCATCTCGCACGTGTTGGAGGCCTTCAGGCCCATCTTGTGCTCGACGTTGGTGGCGTAGACGCCGTTGCGCTCGCCCAGCTCGCCGGTCTCGAAGTCGAAGAGGTACTTCGGGACGAGGAAGAGGGACAGGCCCTTGGTGCCGGGGCCGGCGCCCTCGGGGCGGGCCAGCACGTAGTGGAGGATGTTCTCCGACATGTCGTGCTCACCGGAGGTGATGAAGCGCTTCACGCCCTCGATGTGCCAGGAGCCGTCCTCCTGCTGCACGGCCTTGGTGCGGCCGGCGCCCACGTCGGAGCCCGCGTCGGGCTCGGTGAGCACCATCGTGGAGCCCCACTGCTTCTCCGTGGCGACCTTGGCTATGTGCTTCTGGACCTCGTTGCCCTCCTCGAAGAGGATGCCGGCGAAGGCCGGGCCCGAGGAGTACATCCACACGGCCGGGTTGGCGCCCAGGATGAGCTCGGCGTACGCCCAGATCAGAGAGCGGGGCGAGGTGGTGCCGCCGATCTCCTCGGGCAGGCCGAGGCGCCAGTACTCGGAGTCCATGAAGGCCTGGTAGCTCTTCTTGAAGGAGGCCGGGACCGGCGCGGTGTTGGTCTCCGGGTCGAAGACCGGCGGGTTGCGGTCGGCGTCGATGAAGGACTCGGCCAGCTCGTTCTCCGAGAGGCGCGTCAGCTCCTCCAGGATGCTCTTCGCGGTCTCGACGTCCATCTCCTCGAACGGGCCGGTGCCGTACACCTTGTCGCGCCCGAGTACTTCGAAGAGGTTGAACTCGATGTCGCGGAGATTCGACTTGTAGTGCCCCATGGCGACGGCTCCCGGCTCCCTAGAGAGATCGGCGAGGCACTGGATCCTCGCGCTAGTTCACGTACCAACAAGTAGCTACGATGATGCTACCCGTCAGTAATAAGACGCAACCCCTTCCGGTCATCTGTGACAGGTCACACCGGAACGGTCAAGGTCGCGGTGTAGCCGTCCCGCGTACCGCCCGTCATCGCCGCCAGCTGCCGGTCGTGGCCGTCGCTGAAGATGCCGTCGTCCTCCAGGGAGAGGCCGCTCAGGTTCCGCACGCTCTCGCCGTAGCCGTCCGTGGCGTACACCGCGTCGCAGACGTCCTTCGGGAAGGCGAGCTGCGAGGTGTTCGTGATCGACGTGGCCGCGGTGGCGTCGGCGAGGCTGCCGTAGACCTCGAAGTGGATGTGCGGCCAGCGGCCCTGGTAGCAGCCGGGGAAGATGCTGGTGAACGTGACCCGGCCCTTGTCGTCCGTCTCCTGGACTCCGCGCAGGTAGTTCTCCTCGGTGACGCCCTCGGAGTACAGGGAGTAGGCGCCCTCCCGGTCGCAGTGCCACACGTACACTGCGGCGCCCGGCTTCGGGGTGCCGCACCCGGACGCCGCGTCCACCACGGTCAGGGTGATCGTCAAGGGGACGCCCTCGGCGGTGCCGCCCGCGGAGCCGCCGAAGCTGCGCGTGATGTCGCTGCGGACGACCCCGCTCTCCTTCAGGACGTTCACGCCGTTCGAGCCGTCGCCGGGGAAGGGCCCGGCCGTCTCCTCGGGGATCTCCGCGCACCCGGCGGCCGAAGGGGAGGAGGCCGACGGGGAGGAGGGGGACGCCGTGGTCCTGTCCTCCGCCGTGCAGCCCACCAGCGGGACCAGGCTCGCGCCCGCCATCAGCCGGATCATCTGGCGGCGGGCGAGGACGGGCAGGTCGTAGGAGAGGCCCCTGTCGTGCTCGTGCGGGCCTTCGTCATGGCGTCCGTTCATGGTCCGACGCTACGAGCGCCGGGCGCGGCGATCCACAGACGCGGCGCTGTCGAGTCGCTGTCGGTTTGCCGGGCCTGCCGTACCGGCCCGATCGCCCGGCCGCGCTCGGTACTCTTGCGCTCATGTACGGCTACGACCAGACAGCGGGCCCGCAAGGGCAGTACGCCCCTCCGCAGCAGCCGATGTCCGGCGGGTACGGACAGCAGCCGCCGCTGTACCCCGAGCCGTCCCCGCCCTCCCTGACGGACGCGGTGCGTGCGTTCACGACCGGGCAGATGACCGCCGAGGACTTCCAGCAGGTCTTCGCGACGTCCAAGGTCTACTGCCCGCGCGGCGACAACCCCGGCTTCCTCGCCCTGCACAACACCCAGCAGCCGGTGATCCCGATGTTCAGCACGCTCAAGGAGCTGCGCCGGTACGCGGGCAAGGAGTCCAAGTACTTCGTGATCACCGGCGCCGAGGTCCTGGATCTGCTGCCGACCGGCTACGGCTTCGTGCTGGACATGGAGGGCGAGCACCGCATGGTGTTCGACGCGAAGGCCGTCGAGCAGATGGTCGAGTTCGCGATGCGCCGGATGTATGGCTAGACGCCATTGCTTGGCAGACGGCTGGGACCTGTGCCCTCACTTCGGCAGGCGTAGTGCCAGGCCGTCCAGGACGACCTCCAGGCCGTAGGCGAATTTCATGTCGCGCAGGGCGACGGGGTCGGTGGTGGCTTCCTCGACCTCCGCGTGCGGAATGGCCAGGTGCGTGTGGTCGGCCGCGGCCCGCTGTGCCGCGGGCATCAGGCGGGCGATGAAGTCGGCCTCGGTCTCGCCGGACCGGGCGACCGTGGTGAGCCAGGCGGCCTCCGCGTTGCTCATGCCCATGACGTACGAGAAGACGGTTTCGATCGCACGGCTCGGCTCGGGGAACCCCGCGGCCGTGAACAGGGCCGCGAGGCGTTCGGAGAAGCTCATGTAGTTGGGCCCGAGGTAGGCGAGCCCGGCCTGGCCCAGGACCAGGGTCAGCCAGGGGTGCCGTAGCGCCGTCGTACGGAAGGACCCCGCCGCCTCGGTCACCGCCGCGCGCCAGTCGGGGCTGTCGGCCGGCGGGACGTGGATCTCGGCGGCGACCTCGTCCACCGCGAGCTCCATCAGCTCGTCCTTCGTGGCGACGTGCCGGTACAGCGAGGTCGCGCCGGCGTTCAGACGGGCGCCGAGCTTGCGCATGCTGAGCGCCTCGATGCCGTCCGCGTCGAGCATCGCGATCGCCTCGCGCACGATCGCCTCGCGGCTGAGCGCGGGCTGGTCGGAGCGGCGCTGCTCACGGGCCCAGACGGATGGGATCGGTGCCGCCTTCTTCGTGCTCCTGGTCATCGGTGTCCTCCCTGGTGGCCGCGCCGCAGGCCTTCATGCGAACAGCGTGCGCAACCAGCGTACAGAACTTCAAGGTTGCGCACGCTGTTCCGCTGTGCGTACAGTGTGCGCATCGAAGGAACGGTGTACGCGGGAGGGGAACTGAAATGGACGCTCGTCATCCACGCCGCTGGTGGATCCTGATCGTGCTGTGTCTCAGCACGCTGGTGCTGGTCGTCGACAACATGGCGCTCACGGTCGCGGTGCCCTCGCTGACCGAGGACATCGGGGCGAGCGCCCAGGACATGCAGTGGATCCTCGACTCCTACACGCTGGTCTTCGCCGGGCTGCTGCTCACCTCGGGGAGCCTGGGGGACCGGTTCGGACGGCGGAAGGTGATGCTGATCGGCCTGCTGCTGTTCGGGGCGGCCTCGCTGGGGGCGGTGTTCTGCTCCAGTCCGGGTGAGCTGATCGCGATACGGATCGCGATGGGGGTGGGCGGGGCGCTGATCATGCCGTCGACGCTGTCGATCCTGATCACCGTCTTCGACGAGGACGAGCGGCCCAAGGCGATGGCGGCGTGGGGTTCGGTGTCGATGCTGGGGCTGGTCGGCAGCCCGGTCCTCGGCGGTGTGCTGATCGACCACTTCGCCTGGCAGGCGATCTTCCTGATCAACGTGCCGATCGTCGCCCTGGCGCTGCTGGCCGGTGTGCTGCTGATGCCGGAGTCCAAGGCGCCCTGGCAGAAGCCGGACCCGCTGGGCGCGGTGCTGTCGGCGGTGGGGATGACGGCCCTGGTGTGGTGGATCATCGAGATTCCGCAGCACGGCGCGTTCGGCGGCCGCTCCCTCCTCGTCCTGGCCGTCGCGGTGGTCGCCCTGGCCGGCTTCGTGGTCTGGGAGAACGTCACCCGCTCGCCGATGGTGCCGCTGGTCCTCTTCAAGCACCGCAACTTCAGCGGGGGTTCGCTCTCCCTGGCGCTCGTCCAGATCGGCAACGCCGGTCTGCTGCTGGTCCTGACCCAGTACCTGCAGTTCGTGCTCGGCTGGTCCGCGGTCAAGGCGGGCCTGGCCTTCCTGCCGCTGGCCGTGGCCGCTCTGGCGGGCAACGCGGCCGGGGCGCAGCTCGCCGTGAAGGCGGGCAACCGGTTCGTCATCCTCGGCGGCATGCTGCTGATGGCCGCCTCCTTCGGGCTGCTGACCACGCTCAGCGCGGACAGCGGCTTCACGGTCCCGGCGGTGGCGCTGGGGATCCTGGGCCTCGGTGCCGGTCTGGCGATGCCGGCCGCGGTGGCCGCCCTGATGAGCACCATCCCGGAGGAGAAGGCCGGCGTCGGCTCGGCCCTCAACGACACCATCCAGCAGTCGGGCACCGCCCTCGGCATCGCGATCCTCGGCTCGCTGCTCTCCGGCGGCTACGCGGACGAGATGCCGGCCGGCGCTCCCGAGCAGGCCAGGGAGTCCATCGGCGGGGCCCTGGCGGTCGCGGGCGGCGACTCGGGCCTGGTGCGGGCGGCCCGGGAGGCCTTCACGGCCTCGATGTCGACGACCTTCACGATCAGCGCGGTCGGTGTCCTGGCCGCGGCGGTGGTGGCCACGGTGGTGATGCGCGACCGCAAGGCCGAGCCCGCCGGGGCCGGGAGCGAGGAGCCCGAGCTGGTCGCCTGACGCGGACCGGGAGAAGGCCGGCACCCCCCATGCGGGGAGCCGGCCTTTCGTCATGCCCCTGTCCCGTGGTTCGCTGCGCCGTCGCCCGGGAATGCCCACCCGGTTTTCTCCGTTAGGGGTGGCAGAAAGTTCAACGCTCAACTAAACTGGGCGTACACGAGGAGGAACCGACATGCCTGCTGTGACCGTCGAGAACCCGTTGACGCTGCCCCGCGTGACCGCGCCGACCGATGCCGTGGCACGTCCCGTACTCGCTGTCACGACCGCCCCGGGCGGTTTCGAGGGCGAGGGCTTCCCGGTGCGCCGGGCGTTCGCGGGGATCAACTACCGCCATCTCGACCCGTTCATCATGATGGACCAGATGGGTGAGGTGGAGTACGCGCCGGGCGAGCCCAAGGGCACGCCGTGGCACCCGCACCGCGGCTTCGAGACCGTCACGTACATCATCGACGGGATCTTCGACCACCAGGACTCCAACGGCGGTGGCGGCACCATCACCAACGGGGACACCCAGTGGATGACCGCGGGCTCGGGCCTGCTGCACATCGAGGCGCCACCGGAGCACCTGGTCATGTCCGGCGGGCTCTTCCACGGCCTCCAGCTGTGGGTGAACCTCCCGGCCAAGGACAAGATGATGGCCCCGCGCTACCAGGACATCCGCGGCGGCTCGGTCCAGCTGCTCAGCACCCCCGACGGCGGCGCGCTGCTGCGGGTCATCGCCGGTGAGCTGGACGGGCACGCGGGCCCCGGCATCACGCACACGCCGATCACGATGATCCACGCGACGCTGGCGCCGGGCGCGGAGCTCAACCTGCCGTGGCGCGAGGACTTCAACGGCCTGGCGTACGTCCTGGCCGGGCGCGGCAGCGTCGGCACCGAGCGGCGCCCGGTCCACACGGGCCAGACCGCCGTCTTCGGCGCGGGTTCCTCGCTGACCGTCCGCGCGGACGAGAAGCAGGACTCCCACACGCCGGACCTGGAGGTCGTCCTGCTCGGCGGACAGCCGATCCGCGAGCCGATGGCCCACTACGGCCCGTTCGTGATGAACACCAAGGAAGAACTCATGCAGGCCTTCGAGGACTTCCAGAAGGGCCGGCTGGGGACGGTCCCGGCGGTGCACGGCATGACCGCGAGCGGACCGCAGGACTGACACCGGCGCCGGCAACGTGACAGCCCCGTCCGCAGCATGGACGGGGCTTCACCGTTGCTCAGCCACCCGGGCGGATGTTCGCGTTGAGCCGGAAGAAGTTGTCGGGGTCGTACTCGTTCTTGAGGGCGACCAGCCGGTCGTAGTTGTCGCCGTAGGCGGCCCGTACCCGGTCCTCGCCTTCCTCTCCCAGGTTGTTCACGTACTCGGCCCCGATGGAGAAGCGGCGCATCTTGTCCCACCACTGCCGTGCCCATTCCCTGTGCACTTCGCGTTCCTGCGGATCCGTCCACACCGACGCGGCGAAGTTGTCGTACTGCGCGTTCCGGTGGGGGAAGGCCGTTTCCGTGGGCGGGATGCGGCTGACGGCGCCGCCGTACTGCTGGAAGACGATGAGGGACCTGGGCGAGGGAGCACTGGCGAAGTGCTCCACGGTGGCCTCGATCGCGTCCTGGGGGATCTCCTCGAGGAAGTGAGACTTCCAGTAGTAGTTCAGGCCGATCGGGAAGAAAGGGTCCCCTGCCGCTTGCAGCTGCGTGTACGCAACCGGCCCCACCTGGTCGGCGACGGGCGGGCCGAAACGCCGGAGCGGCTCCAGCACGCGCTCGCCCTGCTCCATCGACCCGGTGTAGCAGACGGAGATGGCGAATACCGGATCACCGTCGGGGGAGGTCAGGAAAAAGGCGTCAGCGGTCAGCTCGTCCGGTGCTGAACGTGAGTACTCGTAGTAGAAACCGAGGGCTTCCCGGGCCCGCGCCAAGGGATGGACGACGACGCCTCCGAGTACCTCCGGACCGACGGGGTGGAGTCTGAACTCGAAGGAGGTCGCGACCCCGAAGTTCGCGCCGGCCCCCCGCATGCCCCAGAAGAGGTCGGGGTGCTCCGTGGCGCCGGCTGTCCGCAGGCGACCATCGGCGGTGACGACGTCGACGGACAGCAGGTTGTCGCAGGCGAGGCCGTGGGTCCGGGCGAGCCGGCCCACGCCGCCGCCGAGCGTGAGGCCGGCGACGCCGGTGTGGGTGACGACGCCCGTGGTCGTGGCCAGGCCCGACGCCTGCGTGGCCCCGTCCAGTTCGCCGAGCGTGGCACCGCCTTCCACCCGGGCCGTTCGGCTGCCGGCGTCGACCGCGACGCGGCGCATCCGTGAGAGATCGATCATCAGGCCGCCCACGCACACCGCCTTGCCCGCGATGTTGTGGCCGCCGCCCCGCACGGAGACAAGCAGGTCGTGTTCACGTGCGAAGGCCACGGCTGCCGCGACGTCGGTGCTCCCGGCGCAGCGGGCGATCAGCGCAGGCCGGTGGTCGATCATGCCGTTCCAGACTCTTCGGGCCTGGTCGTAGGTGTCATCTCCGGGGCGGAGCAGCTCTCCACGCAGCCTCTCCGCCAGCTCCCGAGCGACTGATTCCTCGAGCACGGCTCGTTCGCCCGTTCTCGTCGTTACCTCCAGCGGAAGCATGGCGCTCCTTCTTGGGTCTGCAGCGAACGGCACCCGTACCAGCCGACCAGGCTGCGAACCTCGACGCAGTTCGGACTCGTCCCAACGGGTGACGGCCGACACGGGATCTGAACCGGCGACCGGGACAGCAGCGCTGACGCTCCGTCACCCAGGCGGGCCTTCCCGACGGGACGACCCGCCCCGGGAGTGGTCGGGTGGAGGTGTGCAGGACTCCGCCCCGGCCGCTTCCGGCCCCGACCCGCCCGTTTCCGGGCCCAGGCCGCTCCTCCCCGAACCCCTCCGGCGGCTCGCCGCCTGGTGCGGGCTTCTGCTGCTGGTGTCCGGAGTCGTCTACGTCGGGATCCGGCTGTGCGACGAGTTCCGGACCGCCGTCGTGCCCGTGCTGCTCGCGCTGCTCGGGACGGCCCTGCTCGGGCCGCTGCACCGGCGGCTGGTGAAGGCCGGGGTGCAGCGGTCGGTCGCGGCCGGGCTCACCTGCGTCGCCGTCGTGGCCGTGGTCGGCGGGGCCGTGTACATCGTGGTCGCCGCGCTCATCGACACGGGCGACGAGATCGTCGCCTCGCTCAAACAGGCCGCGCGGGGCATCTCCGACCACTTCGGGGCGGCCGGGACCTCGCTGGACGACCTGGCCTCCAACGCCCGGGAACTCCTGGGCAAGTTCGGTGGCTCCGCCGCATCCGGCGTGATCAGCGGGGTCAGCGTGGTCGGCGAGACCATCGCCATGGCCGTGCTCGCGCTGCTGCTCGTCTTCTTCTTCCTGCGCGACTCCGACAAAGCCGCCGGGACGCTGAGGGCCCTCGCCCCGCGCGGCTCCGCCGACACCCTGGAGGCCGTGGCACGGCGGGCCTTCCACGCCGTCGAGGGCTTCATGCGCGGCACCACCTTCATCGCCCTCATCGACGCGCTCTGCATCACCGTCGGACTGCTCGTCCTCGACGTACCCGGGGCGGCCGGGCTGGGAGCGCTCGTCTTCGTCGGCGCCTACATCCCCTACCTCGGCGCCTTCATCTCGGGAGCCGTGGCCGTGCTGGTCGCGCTCGCCGACCGGGGGTTCGTCATCGCGCTGTGGGCGCTCGGGGTGGTGCTCGCGGTGCAGGTGCTGGATGGGCACGTGCTCCAGCCGTTGATCCAGAGCCGGACCGTGCAGATGCACCCGGCGGTGGTGATGGTGGCGATCACGGCCGGGGCGTCGGTCGCCGGAGTGCTCGGGATGCTGCTCGCCGTACCGCTCACCGCGGCCGCCTTCGGCGTCCTCCAGGAGCTCCGCAGCCGCTACGAGGGCCGGGAGTCGTCGGCGCCCGGGGAGTCGTGACCCGCTACGGCGACCAGGAGCCGTCGCCCGCGCCGTCCACGGACTCGTAGAGCTCGAACCAGATGCTCTTGCCCTCGCCGCGCGGATCCACCCCCCAGGCGTGCGCGAGCAGCTCCATCAGCACCAGGCCGCGGCCGGAGGACGCCAGCTCCCCCGGTCTGCGCTTGTGCGGCAGATCGTCGCCGGTGTCGGTGACCTCGATCCGCAGCCGCCGCTCACCCACCTGGCCGGTGATCTCGGCGACGAGCAGCGCGTCGGAATCCGTGTGCACGAGGACGTTCGTCAGCAGCTCGGACAGCAGCAGCACCGCCGAGTCGAGCTGGTCGGGGGAGGTCCAGTCGTGCAGCAGCTCGCGCAGTTGCTGCCGGGCCACCGCGATCCGCTCGGGCTCGGCCTGCGCGACCGTCAGCATCGTGCGCCGCACGGGGGCCGGCACGAGCACGGTGTCGCCGCAGCCGCAGCCCTCGTCCTCCCGGCACAGCAGCAGCAGCGCGATGTCGTCCTCACGGCGGTCGATCAGCGGGCCGGTGGTGTGGTGCGACGACGGCCCGTGCACGGCCTGCACCAGGGTGTCGGCGAGTTCCTCCAGATCACCCTTGTGGTCCTCCAGGATCTCGCGCAGCCGCCGCCAGCCGGAGTCCAGGTCGTGGCCGCCGGTCTCGATCAGGCCGTCCGTGCAGATCAGCATGGTCTCGCCGGACTCCAGGGCCAGCCGGGTCGTGGGGTAGTCGGCGTCCGGGTCGATCCCCAGCGGCAGGCCCCCCGACGTCGGCCGCGTCAGCACCGTGCCGTCGGACATCCGGATCGCCGGGTCCGGATGCCCGGCCCGGGCGATGTCCAGCACGCCGTTCGCCGGATCGACCTCGACGTACACACAGGTCGCGAAGCGCGGGTCGGCGGGGTCCTCGTCGCTGATGCCGTGCAGGAAACGGGAGGCGCGGGAGAGGACGGCGTCGGGGCGGTGCCCCTCCGAGGCGTAGGCGCGCAGGGCGATGCGGAGCTGCCCCATCAGGCCCGCCGCCCGCACGTCATGCCCCTGCACGTCGCCGATGACCAGCGCGAACCGTCCGCTGGGCAACGGGATCACGTCGTACCAGTCGCCACCGACCTGGAGGCCGCCGCCGGTGGGGACGTAGCGTGCGGCGACGCTCATGCCCGGGATGCGCTGCGGGCCGAGCCTGGGCAGCATCGTGCGCTGGAGCCCGTCGGTCAGGGCCCGCTCGCTCTCGGCCACGCCCGCCCGGGCCAGCGCCTGGGCCAGCATCCGCGCCACGGTGGCCAGCACGGAGCGCTCGTCCGGGGTGAAGGCGACCGGGTAGGTGAAGGCCGCCATCCACGCGCCCATCGTGCGGCCGGCCACGGTCAGCGGCAGGAACGCCCAGGACCGGCGGCCGAAGCGCTGGGCGAGCGGCCAGGTCAGCGGGTAACGGGCCTTGTACTGCTCGGGAGAGGACAGGTACACCGCCCGGCCGGTCCGCACCACCTCGGCGGCCGGGTAGTCCGTGTCCAGCGCCATGTCGGAGAACGGGCTGTCGTCGCCCTGCTGCTGCCCGTGGTGCCCGATGATCGTCAGCCGGTCGCCCTCCACACCGAACACCGCCAGCCCGTCCGGCGAGAACCCCGGCATCGACAGATTGGCCGTGACCCGCAGGACCTCCTGCGTGGAGCGCGCCTCGGCCAGCGCCCGGCCCGCGTCCAGCAGGAACGCCTCCCGGGAGCGCCGCCAGTCGCCCGTGACCGCACTGCGCCCGGCCGGGGTGCCCGGCGTCGGCTCGGTGACCTCCTGGAGGGTGCCGATCAGCCGGTACGCCTTGCGGGCCCGGTCGAAGGACGGCTTGGAACGGCTGCGGACGATCCGGACGATACGACCCTGCTCGTCCATGATCCGGATCCGTACCTCGGCGAGGGTGCCCTCGGCGACGGCGAGCTGGATCACGCCGGTGATCTCGTTCCAGTCGACCGGGTGCAGCCGGGCCCGGGCCTGGGCCTCCGTGAGGCTGACCTGCTCGGCGGGCAGCCCGAGCAACCGTGCCGCCTCGGCGTCGACCGTGACCAGCCCGGTGGCGGTGTCCCAGTGCCAGAGGCCGGTCGCGAGGGCTGCGAGAGCCTCCCCCACGGCGGGCAGAGGCTCGCCAGTGCGCATTGCCCTACTTTAAGAAGGAGCCGTCGAACGCTGCCACCGAAGACGCAAGAGTGCTCGATCGTTAACTGAGGAGAGCCGATCTTCGCCTGGCCGGTACGCTGGGGACCAGTTTCACGTGAAACACAGACCCCGATCAGCGAAGACTGGATGAACGACGATGCATCGGTACAGGTCCCACACCTGCGGCGAGCTCCGCTCCTCTGACGTCGGCAGCGACGTCCGGCTGAGTGGCTGGCTGCACAATCGGCGCGACCTGGGCGGCATCCTCTTCATCGATCTGCGCGACCACTACGGCATCACGCAGCTCGTGGCCCGTCCCGGCACCCCCGCCTACGAGGCCCTCGACAAGCTGTCCAAGGAGTCGACCGTCCGTGTCGACGGCAAGGTCGTCTCCCGGGGCGCCGAGAACATCAACCCCGACCTGCCGACCGGCGAGGTCGAGGTCGAGGTCGGCGAGGTCGAACTGCTCGGTGCCGCGGCCCCGCTGCCATTCACGATCAACACCGAGGACGGGGTCAACGAGGAGCGGCGCCTGGAGTACCGCTTCCTCGACCTGCGCCGCGAGCGCATGCACCGCAACATCATGCTGCGCACGGCGGTCATCTCGGCGATCCGCCACAAGATGACGGCCCTCGGCTTCAACGAGATGGCGACGCCGATCCTGTCCGCGACCTCCCCCGAGGGCGCCCGCGACTTCGTCGTCCCGTCCCGCCTGCACCCGGGCAAGTTCTACGCCCTCCCCCAGGCGCCCCAGCAGTTCAAGCAGCTGCTGATGATCTCCGGGTTCGACCGCTACTTCCAGATCGCGCCCTGCTTCCGTGACGAGGACGCGCGCGCCGACCGCTCCCCGGGCGAGTTCTACCAGCTCGACATCGAGATGAGCTTCGTCGAGCAGGAGGACGTCTTCCAGCCCGTCGAGAAGCTGATGACGGAGCTGTTCGAGGAGTTCGGCGGCGGCCGTCACGTCACCTCGCCGTTCCCGCGGATCCCGTTCCGCGAGGCGATGCTGAAGTACGGCTCCGACAAGCCCGACCTGCGCGCCCAGCTCGAACTCGTCGACATCACCGACATCTTCGAGGGCTCGGAGTTCAAGGCCTTCGCCGGCAAGCACGTCCGTGCCCTGCCCGTGCCGGACGTCTCCGCGCAGCCCCGCAAGTTCTTCGACCAGCTCGGCGACTACGCCGTCTCGCAGGGCGCCAAGGGCCTGGCCTGGGTCCGCGTCGCCGAGGACGGCTCCCTCTCCGGCCCGATCGCCAAGTTCCTCACCGAGGAGAACGTCGCCGAGCTGACCAAGCGCCTGTCGCTGGCGGCCGGCCACGCGGTCTTCTTCGGCGCGGGCGAGTTCGACGAGGTCTCCAAGATCATGGGCGCGGTGCGGGTGGAAGCCGCCAAGCGTGCCGGGCACTTCGAGGAGAACGTCTTCCGCTTCTGCTGGATCGTCGACTTCCCGATGTACGAGAAGGACGAGGAGACCGGCGCGATCGACTTCTCGCACAACCCCTTCTCCATGCCGCAGGGTGGTCTGGAGGCCCTGGAGACCCAGGACCCGCTGGACATCCTCGGCTGGCAGTACGACATCGTCTGCAACGGCGTCGAGCTGTCCTCCGGCGCGATCCGGAACCACGAGCCCGAGATCATGCTCAAGGCCTTCGAGATCGCCGGCTACGACCGCGAGACCGTCGAGGAGAAGTTCGCCGGCATGCTGCGCGCCTTCCGCTTCGGCGCCCCGCCGCACGGCGGCATCGCCCCGGGCGTCGACCGCATCGTGATGCTGCTCGCCGACGAGCCCAACATCCGCGAGACGATCGCCTTCCCGCTCAACGGCAACGCCCAGGACCTGATGATGGGCGCGCCGACGGAGCTGGAGGAGGCACGGCTGAAGGAGCTGCACCTGTCGGTGCGCAAGCCGCAGCCGAAGTAGGCGACGTGTGGTGAAGTGGCCCGGAACCTGCGTCGGTTCCGGGCCGCTTTCTTGTGTGCACAGGCAACCCCGCTGACCCTCCGCATCAAGCCCTCATAGGCCCCACCCTGCTCGATTCGCCTCCAAGGTCACAGAAAACTTGTCATCATGGTGTGTCGGCCATCACACAGTGACTTTCGGGGGCGGAGTGACGGCGCATGACCTGGATGAATCCGATCCGGGACGTCCGAGCGGCACGGCTGTGCAGGCAAGTGGGCAGCTCGAACATCTCGCTGAAGGGGTCGCTGCGCTGGCCGACCGCGCCGGCGCCGACGGTGCCGCCCGCTTGATTCGCCATGTGAACCGCCCGGCCTCGGCAGTCGCCCGCGTGTGTGTCCTGGGTGGCATGAACGTGGGCAAGTCGTCACTCATCAATCAACTGGCCGGCGCCCGCTGCCTGCCTGTGTCGATCCACCCCACCTCCTTGGCGGTGCCCACGCTCGTCCGGGCCTCGGAGCGCCCCGTCGGCGCCGTGGAAGCCCTGGAGGGGCCCCTGCGTGTCGTCAGCGCAGGCCCTGACGCGTCCTGGTTGGCCGACGCCGGGCTGGAACTGGTGGAGACCCCCAACTGGGACGCATGGTCCCTTGTCCGGGGCGGCGATCACTCCGGTCGGAGCGAACATCGGGTCGGCGATCTCCTGGCCTCTGCCGTCAGCAGCTGCGATGTGATCGTGATCGTCACTTCGGCCCCCAGAGCCCTGCCCGCGTCCGACGTCTCCAGGCTGAAGGCACTGGCCGGACAGCCACACTGCCCGCCCCTCCTCGTCGTCGTCACCAGACTCGACGAGATGGAGACCGCCGCCGAGGCGGATGACGTCATGCAGCGTGTCCGGCACCAAGTGGCACTCACCGCCGCTGACGTCCACGTCACGGCGGGCCCCGGGCGGCTCGGCGAGGAGAGCGAGGAGCGGCTGGAACACTGCCGCACCTTGCTGGCAGTGCTCGGTACCACGCACCGGCGGACCGGTATGCGTGCCCGGCGTCGGGCCCAGCTCCTCCTCGCCACCTGTGAACTGATCTCCAGCGCGGCGGAGCGCGCCATGGCAGCCGAGGCAGGGCCGGACGATCCGGCACGGACCAGCGCCGCCGCGGCATGGCAGGCCGCACGCACCACCGCCCTGGTGAACTGGATATCTCTGTCCGCCGCACTGGACGAGCGGCGTGACGAACTGCTGGGCCGGATCACCGCGCAGTCCGACCACCTGCGAGCCCTGTGCCTGAGACGGCTGACGCGTGAGCTGTCCCAGGGCCAGGACGCCCGGGAGTTCGTACGGCTGCGCGTCGTACCCGAGGTCGGCGTGGCGCTGCAGAAGGTCGAAGGGCGGATCACCGAACAGGTCGAACAGGCCCTCGAAGCCGACGCACGGTGGCTGCAGGAGGCGCTGGCCGCCCACCGATCCGCTGCGGAGCAGCTGTCCGGCATCCCGGAGCAGCGCACCACCGGGCCGATACCCGATGGCCGGCCGTCCGTGTGGGCGGAGCGGGGCAGCCGAACCGACGCAGATGACCGGAACACGGCCGACCCGTCGAAGCGGTCGGCCGCCACTGAGGGCTCCGCCCTGATCCCGGAGCTCGTCGGGGCAGGCCTGCAGGCCCTGCTGGGCTCCCTGGTCCCGGACGCCGTGGCCGGCCTGGTAGGGGCCGCGGGCACGGCCCTGGCGGGCGACGCGTTCGCACGTCGCCGGGAACAGGCGCTGGACGCCACGATCAACGACCTGCAGCGGGCTGTCGATGCCGGCTTCGCCGAGCACCTGACAACCGTGGCCCAACGGCTCGACCGGCTCTACACACGGCTCGAAGCGCGTGCCAGGGAAGGCGACGAGCAGTGGTGGCGGGTCAACGGGGCCGCCTTCGCGGCACGACCGAATTCGCGCGGCCACTGGTTGACGCTGCTGGAGGAATCCAGGGCGCTGCGCCGGTCGGTCAGGGAGCTGGTGACAACCTGGGATGAGGTGTGATGGGGCAGGAAACGTCGCAACGTCAGAGCGGAACTCCGGGGGAGTTCGACGACTGGGGTTCCCGCATGGGTTCGCTGCAGGAGCTCTACCAGCGCATCAGGGACGTCTCGGAGCAAGCGTCGGGCCTGATGGGGACGGATACCCGGGAGCAGGGCACGATCCGGCTCGAGAGCACGCGCAGTGTTTTCGAGCGTGAGACGTTCCGGATGATGGTCCTCGGCGAGTTCAGCAGCGGCAAGAGCACGCTGATCAACGCCATGCTGGGCAAACGACTGCTGCCGACGAAGGCCAATCCCACGACCGCCTTCACCACCTTGCTGCGCTGGGGCGAAAACGAGCAGGCCGAGCTCTACCGTGACATGGACCGCCGAGAGCAGGCCACCGTGGTCAGCACGGAGAGGTTCCAGGAGGAGGTGGCCCTGCAGATCGATGCCGAAGGCGCGTCCCGTGAGCCCTCGTTCTCCCTCGCCGTCGTCTCCCAGCCGCTGGAACTACTGGGGCGCTGGGTCGAGATCGTCGACTCGGCGGGCGTGAACGAGAACCCCTCGCGCGAGCAGATCACATTGAGCTTCCTGGAGGAGGTCGACGCGATCGTCTATGTCACCGATGCGTCCCGGCCCTTCACACTCCACGAGACCAAGAACTATCTGGAGCAGGTCTACGCCCTCGGCCACCGGGACATCTTCTACGTCGTCAACCGCTTCGACCTCATCGACGAGGAAGAGCAGGACGAAGTGATGAGGCGCTGTCGCAACGAGGTGGCCAAACTGGAGCGCCGCCTGGCGGGGCAGGCGCACAACGAGGTGCACTTCGTCAGCGCACGGGACGCGCTGCGGGCCCGCCTCGCGGGCGATGAAGCCGCAGTCGAGCGGTCGGGGCTCACGGCTCTGCAGAAATCCCTGGAACTCTTCTGTCTGCGCGACGCGGCCCGGGTGAAGTTCGTGCGGCTCGCCGAGTATCTGCGGCAGACTGCGATCCGCCTGCGCAAGCACTTGCAGAACCAGAGCGGGGGTCTCGCCAGAACGACCCAGGAACTGCGGGAAGTACTCAACAGCGCCGAGGCCAGCCGGGAACAGCTGCAGCAGGACGAGGCGAAGATCCGACGCATCGTCGAAGCCTGGGTCAATGAGGTGGAAAAGGATGTCAAGGCGGAGTTCTCGGCCCACCTGGTCAAGTTGAGCGCGCAACTGCCCAGCTGGGACGTGAAAGGGCCCGGCCTGCTGGATCGTGCGGGACGTGTGATCACTCCCGGGGGCCGCGACGCCATCGCCAACCAGATCATCGACGGGTACACGAGCGCGTTGCAACGCCGCATGCAGGTGTTCTGCTCGGTCGACCTGGAGGAGGCCGTCAAGGAGCACCAGACCCGGCTGTTGGAGCGGCTGAGCCCCCTGATCCGGGAGTACGAGAGCGCGCTGGAAGAGATGCGCGCCCGACTGACCGGCGTCAGTGAGGACCACCTGGCCGACCAACTGCTGTACTCGTTGGCGCTGTCGGCCAGTCGTGGGGGGTTCGGGGGCACCCTGCCGTTCTACATGCCGTTCCGGTTCCGGCCGGGTGAGGTCACCGCGCTGGCCGCTGGGATCGGCGCCGCGGGGGCCGGTGGACTGGCCATGGCAGGTGCCAGCGGCATGCTCGGCCTCGGATTCGCCGTCCCTCCGGTGGGCATCGCCCTGGCCGTCGGTGCCGCGCTCGGCCCGGTGCTCGGGACGGTTTCCCTCGCCGTCTCGAGCGGCAAGCTGCGGGCCAAAGTGGCCAGCCACATCGCGGAGCAGCTGAAGCAGTCCGCCGACCACATCGCGGAACAGTACGTGCGCAACCGCGTCGTCGATCTCCGTGCCGTGTGGAACGGCGTCGCGGACTCCCTGTCGGAACGTCTCCACGAAGTCATCACCGACATCGAGCGCAGCATTGATCAGTCGCGCCTCGACGAGCAGGAGAAGCAGGCCAAACGCGACGAGCTGTACCGCTACGAACAGGAGCTGACGAACATCGAGGTCGCCATCGGCGAGTTCCTGCGCCCGTACGTGGCCGAGGCCGCCTGACGGACGAGGCGCCGCACGGCGGCATCGCCCCGCACGCAGGGCGTGGCTCGGAACCGGCGCCGGTTCCGAGCCACTTTCGTACCCAGGGCTCTTGCCCAGCTCTTACCCAGGTTCCTGACAGACGGGCTCCCTAGCTTCCCTTCCCATGACGGGACAGGAAGCGGCCCATGAGCCGAAACACACAAGGGATCTGACACGCCGTAAGGTCGTCGCCGCGGGTGCCGGCGCGGTGGTGGCGGCGGGCGTCGGCGGTACGTTCGCGACGGGCGCGTTCGCCGGTGAGGAGACGACGGCGGCCGAGGGGAAGACGGCCGGTGCCTCCGGCGAGGCCTGCTACAAGCTGACCTCCGAAACCACCGAGGGCCCCTACTACATCGACGCGGACAAGCTCCGCCGGGACGTCACCGAGGACCAGGAGGGCATCCCGCTCACCCTGCGCCTCAAGGTGATCGACTCCGAGACCTGCAAGCCCCTCGCGAACGCCGCCGTGGACATCTGGCACTGCAACGCGCTGGGTGTGTACTCGGGGTACGAGGCGATGGGCAGCGGTGACGGCGGGGGCGGAGGCGGCGGGGGTGGCACGCCGCCCTCGGGTACGCCGACGGGCACGCCCACGGGTGCGCCCCCGGACGGTGGCGGTGGCGGCGGGCACCAGGAGCCCACGGACGACGAGCGCTATCTGCGCGGCACCTGGAGGACGGACAAGCGGGGGCTCGTCGAGTTCCGTACGGTCTTCCCCGGCTGGTACCAGGGCCGCTGCGTGCACATCCACACCAAGGTGCATGTGAACGGCACCTGGACCGACGCCGGTTACGAGGGCGGCACGACCGTCCACACCGGTCAGCTCTTCTTCGACGAGGAGTCCGTGCTGGCCTCCGCCGAGGTCGAGCCGTACTCCACCAACACCACGACTCGCACGACCCTCGACGAGGACACCATCTACCCGGGCAACGGCACCCAGGGCGGGCTGATGAAGCTCCAGTACAGGAAGAACGCCATGGCGAAGGGCGTCGTCGCCGGTCTCACCATGGGCGTCGACCCCATGGGCTGACGGACGTCTGACGGACGTGTGTGGGGCGGACGTGTACGGTCGTCCGCCCCACATTCACATACATGGACTTCTGCTCAACCCGTTGACCCGGAAGTTAAGCCTCCATAAAGTCCCTTCGAGAACGCGTACGTGACTGCTGTTCACGTATGTGCACATCGAGGGAGACAACGATGTCAGACGCCGCAACAGCCATACCCGAGGCCGAGCAGCGTGCGGTCGGCAAATTCCTGCGCCGCATGCTTCCGATCCTGGTCCTGATGCTGCTGGTCAACCAGATGGACCGGACGAACGTGGGTTTCGTCCAGAACGAACTGCGGGCCGATGTCGGGGTGAGCGCCACGGCCTACGGGCTCGGCGCGGGCCTGTTCTTCATCGGGTACGCCCTGTTCGAGGTGCCGAGCAACATGCTCCTGGAGCGGTTCGGGGCCCGGGTCTGGCTGACCCGGATCATGATCACCTGGGGTGCGGTGATCGTGGCGATGTGCTTCATCCACAACGTGTGGATGTTCTACGGCCTGCGCTTCCTGCTCGGTGTCGCGGAGGCCGGCTTCTTCCCCGGCGTGCTCCTCTACTTCACCCAGTGGCTGCCGGACTCCAGCCGGGGCCGGGCCAGTGCGATCTTCCTGGGCGGATCGGCCACGGCGTACATCGTCACCGGCCCGATCACCGGCGCGCTGCTGGAACTGCACGGCGCGGGCGGTATCGCGGGCTGGCGGTGGATGTTCGCCCTGGAGGGTGCCTTCTCGATCCTGGTCGGCTTCATCGCCGGGTTCTTCCTCGTCTCCCGGATCCAGGACGCGAAGTGGCTGACGCAGGAGGAGAAGGACGCGCTGAGCGAGGCCGTGGGGCGGGACAAGGAGGCGCGTGACCGGGCGCCGTCGGTGTCGCGGATGAAGCTGATCTTCCATCCCCAGGTCGCCGTCCTGACCGCGGTCTTCTTCGCGATGGCGCTCACCGGCTACGCGATCACGTTCTGGCTGCCGAGCCTGGTGGAGGAGATCGGCGGGCTGTCCTCCTTCCAGATCGGCCTGCTGTCGGCGATCCCCTGGATCTGCGCGGTGATCGCGATGTACACGATGGCCCACTTCACCGACCGGGCCCCCGACCGTCGCCCCTACCTGGCGATCGCCCTGGTCCTGTCGGCCACCGGCACGTTCCTCGCCACGCTCGGTTCGCCCTGGTTCGGCCTGGCCGCCCTCACCCTCGCCGCGGTGGGCGGCAAGTGCGCGGCCACACTGTTCTGGCCGATGGCCCAGTCGGGCCTCGACCTGAAGATCGCCGCGCCGGGCCTGGCACTGGTCAACTCCATAGGAAACCTGGGCGGTTTCGTGTCCCCCACCCTGTTCGGCTACCTCAAGGACACGACGGGCAGCACGAACGGGGGGCTGTACACGCTGTCGGCGGCCTCGATCCTGGCGGTGCTGGGCGTGGCGTTCGTACGGCACACCAACAGGGGCCCGCGGGCGGGCGCCGGGGATCGTGCGGGGGTGACGGGGAAGACGGCGGTGAGTTAGACACGCCGCTTCGAGCCGACTGCGCGCTGGGGCCTGCTCCTGTTGTGGAGCGGGCCCCAGCCTTCAGCAGGAGATCACTCCTCGGCGAACAGGTCTTCCGCCGTGGTGGCTGTCAGGGAGCGGTCGAACCAGAGGGTGAGGGCGTCGAGGTCGGTGCAGGAGGTGATGCGGTCGCGGGTGGCCTCGGGGACGAGGATGCCACGCTTCTCCAGCACGCTCAGGATGGACTCGGCCTTGCCCTCGGCTTTGCCCTCGGCCTTGCCCTCCAGGTACGACTCCTCGAAGAGGGTTCCCCTGCCCGGGAAGTATGTAGCGACCATTTTCTCCAGCTCTCTCCATGTCTCCCGGGCCGGAGTGTCCTCCAGCCCGACCTCAAGCCATTCACACCAGTACTTCGCTGTGGCCTTGTCGAACGACCGCATCCCGCGGGCCAGCATGTCCAGTATGGCGGCGGCGTTTTCGCTTTCGCTGTGCACGATGGCCGAGAACGTGGCCAGCGCCGGTTCTCGGGCCACGACAGACTCGTCGGTGATCTCCGGAACGTTGTCGGGGCCCAGCACAAAAGGACGGGTGCTCTGCGTCGTCCAGGTGCCGACGCGGCACTCGAAGGGACCGGCCGCCCAGGATGCGGTCGGCCGGTTCTTGCAGACCGCGACGAGCAGCACGGGCAGGTCGAACTTCGCGCGCAGATAGGACACGTAGTACGACCAGCTGGATCCCTTGCCACGGCTCCGGGCCGTCTGGGCCTCGACGGCGATGAGGAAGCTGTCCCCCTCGGACGGCTCGACCTTCAGTACCGTGTCCACACGGCGTTCCAGCGGCTTGATCTCCGTGGCGTCAGGGGTCAGCGCCTCGATCGTTGCCTTCGCGGGTGGTGGAAGGCCCAGTGCCTCGAAGACGGGGACGAGTACCTCCGGATGCTCCTGGAAGATCCGGTGTGAGGTCTCATGGGTTGATGTGACCATGCGCGCAAGCTAGGGCCATCAGGGGGCGGCGTACTCGGCGAACGAGGTTGCGTTCACTCTTTCGGGAGCGGCAAAAACGTTCCCATCATGTGTTCGGCGGCCAGTGAAGGAGGTAGCCGGCAACGGGGCCGAGGGTGTCGTCGTTCACGTGGATGCAGTCCGACCAGTCGCGCTGTTCGACGGGGGCCAGCAGGGACTCGACAGTGCAGGACCAGGCCTCGCACAAGGCGCGGAGGAAGAGGCCGTACAGGTCACCCGACGTGCGCCACCACTGTTTCTGCCAGGTCAGTGTGGCGTCGTCGCGGGCGGACTCGTACGCGGTGTCCCGGTTGGCTGCGGCAGGGAAGACCTGCGACAGCGGTGGGGTGGAGCCCATCTGGCAGATGATGATGCAGTTGTCGGGGATCCGAACCCGCTCTCCGGACAACGGGTGGTTGAGCTCTGGCGGACGGCTCCGCCAGGTGACCGGCCAGCCGAAGGCGAGGAAGACCTCCCTGCGTCGCCCTGCCCACTCGGGTATGTCGGCCAAGCGCAGCACACCCTGGGACGTCAGGGCGAAGGCGATGTCGTCGGCGAGTGTGTTGAAGGCGCTGTGCAGGGTGTAGGCCAGTTCGAGCTGGAGAGAGTCATCGAAGTTCCCTGTGCTGCGCAGCCGTTCTTCCTGGGTGCGCATCCACTGCCGCACCTGGTCCGGCGTGGCGACCAGCGAGGCCTTGTCCCGTGAGGCCCGGCTGGGCTGCCCAGCGAGGTAACCGGCGAAGGAGATGGAGGTGTCAGCGAGAAAGCCGTTGACCGTGACGGTGCCTCGGAAGTCACGCCGGCCCTGGTAGTGCGTGGTGTTCCAGAGCATGGCGAGACCGATGCGCCGTCCCTTGTCGTCCAGCAACTCGGTGGCCCTGCTGACGAAGTCGTCGCGCATCTGGAGGCGCAGTTTTTCCTCTCCGACGCGCCACCTCAGGGCTTGAGGCGGATAAAGCCGGTCGAACACCTCGTCCGGTAACCCGGTGGCCAAGGAGAACGGTGCGAGGGTTTCGGGTTCGGCGGCGCCGGGCTCCCATGTGTACACGGGCACCGCGTTCTCCAGGACCAGACGCTGGGCGAGCTGGCCGAGCCGTTCGTCTTCGGTCCGGCTGAACAGGCCCTGGAGTTCGAAGGGGCTCTTACGCAGCCGCACGCGTACGGTCGTGCCCTCCGCCACCCAGCCTTGTCCGGTGTACGGCGTGAGCAGAGGGCGGCTGGAGGGCCCGTCGAACGTGAGGCGACGGGCGTCCGTGAGGGAGGCGTCGTAGCGGCGGGTGATCAGTTCCACCTGGTCGCCGAGCAGGAAGACGGAGAAGAAGCCGATGCCGAACCGGCCGCTGGGCTGGAAGCCCCCGTCGGCGAGCCCCGGCAGCCGGTTGCGCAGACTGGTGGAGCTCCACCCGCTGGTGCCGAAGTCGAGCAGCCCGTTGACGAGGGTCTCCTCGTCCATGCCGGTGCCGTTGTCGCGGACCTCGAGGTACCAGGAACCCTCGGTCTCGGTCAGACGTATCTCCACGCACCCGGTCGGGAAGCCGGGCTGGAGTGTCTGCCGGGCCAGCACCGCGTCCTGGGCGTTCTGGATCAGCTCCCGTAGTGCCACCTCGGGCACATCCCCGTACAGCTGCTGCCCGCCGAGGGTCCCGACCAGAGCGGGGATGTCGGAGACCTTGACGGTCGCGTCGATGGGGCGCCAGTCCTGAACGCGGAACAGTTCCGCGAAGCGCTCCGGGGAGTCGACACCGGCGACCGCCCGCGCGGCGAGCCGCTTGCGGCCGAGGTCGTGCAGGAGGGCGTCGACGGCCTTCAGCTCCCGGTCGATACCGCGCAAGTACTCGAGGGCCAGCCACCAGGCGGTGGCATCCTGCGGGGGGAAGGGGCGCAGCGAGCTGTAGGTGACGCGGTCACCCTTCAGATACGGGCGGCTGATGTGCTCCTGGAAGCGCCAGTGCTCGCGCGAGTGGCCCTGCGGCCTGCGCAGCGAGAAGAGGAAGCCGGGAGCACGGCGACTGTCGATCTGGGTCGCGTCGGCGAGCCGCAGGATGCATGCCAGCTTGAGGGAGTCGATGGTCCACTCACTGGGTTGCCAGGGCAGCGAACCCGTCGTGTGGCGGAACTCCTCGGCGAGCCGGTCCACGGGCCACCAGTGGCTGGCCGCCAGTTCGCCGATCAGCGGGCCGTACACCTCCCGCAGCTGGACCCCCTCGATGAGGAAGATGTCATGGCCCGTACGGGACGGCCACGGCTGGTCCACCAGCCTCTTGGCCTGCTCCGCGTGCGTGTCGCGTATCGCCGTCGCCAGGCAGGCGTCCATGATCTCGGCGGACGGCGTCTCCAGTTCTTCCCGCTCGGGCCAGCACCCCTCCCGGTGGTAGTAGGCCAACGACACGAGATCGCGCCACCGCTTCTCGCCGAGCGCCTCGGGCACGGTCGTCCCGTATGCGGCGGCCCCCATCGCCGCGTCGTGCAGCACGAAGGCGCAGCCCAGCACGTATGCCTCGGCGGGATTGAGGACCACCTTGTCACCGCACACGAGTTCGGCCGTCTCCCACAGTGCGTCGACGTGACTGATGTCGTGCACCGTGAAGTCGGGCATGCTGCGCGCGTTCTCGTCGAGGAGCACGGCAGCCTGCTTCCGCAGCTCCGTGTACGACGTGCGCAGTCGTTCCCGCTGTTCGGCGTGGGCGTCGGGCCCGGGACGCCCGGCGAGGGTGCTCTGCCACAGGGACGTGCTGGTGTAGTCGTGCTGGGGCACCGGGGACCATCACCTCATTGCGGGCAGGAGGAACAACGCGGCGAGCACCCACATGGTGATCACCGATACGAGAATGAAGAGCAGGACGTACGTCTCGTACCAGCGCAGGAAATTGCCGGGGCGAGGGCGCTTGCGGAAACCGGGCCCGACGACCTCGTCGGTGATGTCGCACTCCTCGTTGCGGTAGTCGAGCCAGGCGAGCGCGCCCACCACGATCAGCGTGCCGGTGAAGGCGGCGACGACCGTGGCCAGCGTCAGCAGGCCGATAACTCCGCCACGGGCGGTGGCCGGCGCCAGGTCCCACTTGCGGTAGCCGACGAACAGGGCGAGCGCCGCGCTGACGAGGGCGGTGGCGAGGGTCTGGTAGATGGCGAGGAAGCGGTGGGCGTTCTCGTTCACGGCGTGGATCTGCTGGAGCACGTACCGGTAGCGTTCCAGCGCGAACTCGTTGCGGACGGCCACCGCTTCCGGCCGTGCTTCCCCCGACTCCGCCATCGCCCCCACCCGCCTGACCCCTTGTCAGCGAACGTATACCCAAGGCCCGTTCGTCCATCCAGTGTGACGGAGGATCACCAGGTGCGGCCAGGGGCCGCGGATCACCGTTACCTCGCCACGAACTGGGTCAGGATCGCCTGGACCTCGTAGATGTCGACGCCCTTCGTGAAGGTCTTCTCGATGGGGGTCGGCGTGCCGGAGATCCAGATCTTCAGCTCGGCGTCCAGGTCGAAGGTGCCGGCCGTTTCCACCGCGAAGTGGGTGATGCTGCGGTAGGGGACCGAGTGGTATTCCACCTTCTTGCCGGTGATGCCCTGCTTGTCGATCAGGATCAGGCGACGGTCGGTGAAGAGGATGGTGTCGCGGATGAGGAGGAACGCGGCGTGGACCTGTTCGCCGTGGCCGAGGAGGCGGGCGTAGTCGTGCTGGGCCGATGCCGGGTCGATGGTGTGTGCGTTGCCGAACAGTGCCATGGGAGTCCCCCGGGTGTGTGATGGCGGCCGGGTGGGCCGGTCTCCCGCGATCTTCGCAAAGCACGGGGCCCGGGAGAAGGTTCTCGTTCTCCCGGGCCCCGTGCTGTAGCGAGCGTGTTACGCCGGTTACGCCGTCGGCTTCTCCTCCAGGCGCGGGAAGAGGACCGCGCCCTTGGTGACCGTCGTGCCGGCGGGGAGCCTGCCCCACGTGCCGGCCTCGCCGATCTTCTGGTCCGCGAGGGCACCGAGGGAGTCCGCCGCGCCGAGCGAGTCCCAGAGCTTCTGGGAGGTCTCCGGCATGACCGGGTTGAGGAGGACCGCCACCGCGCGGAGGGACTCCGCCGCCGTGTAGAGGATCGTCGCCAGTCGGGCCTTGCCCTCGTCGGACGTGTCCTTCGCGACCTTCCAGGGCTCCTGCTCGGTGATGTAGCCGTTGACCTGCTTGACGAAGTCGAAGACCGCCAGGATGCCGCCCTGGAAGTCGAGCTCCTCGCCGATCCGGCGGTCCGCCTCCGCGACGGCCTTCGCCAGGCCCTCGTGGATCGCCTGCTCCGCCTCGCCGTCGGCCGCCGACGCCGGCAGCTCGCCGCCGAAGTACTTGCCGACCATCGCCGCGACGCGGGACGCCAGGTTGCCGTAGTCGTTCGCCAGCTCGCTGGTGTACCGGGCGGAGAAGTCCTCCCAGGAGAAGGAGCCGTCCTGGCCGAAGGCGATCGCGCGCAGGAAGTACCAGCGGTAGGCGTCCACGCCGAAGTGCGAGGTCAGGTCCTGCGGCTTGATGCCGGTCAGGTTCGACTTCGACATCTTCTCGCCGCCGACCATCAGCCAGCCGTTGGCCGCGATCTTGCCGGGGAGGGGGAGGCCCTGCGCCATCAGCATCGCGGGCCAGATCACCGCGTGGAAGCGGAGGATGTCCTTGCCGACCAGGTGGACGTCGGCCGGAAAGGTCTCCTCGAACTTCGCCTGGTTCTCGTTGTAGCCGACCGCCGTGGCGTAGTTCAGCAGGGCGTCGACCCACACGTAGATCACGTGCTTGTCGTCCCACGGGACCGGGACGCCCCAGTCGAAGGTCGAGCGGGAGATGGAGAGGTCCTGCAGGCCCTGGCGTACGAAGTTCACGACCTCGTTGCGCGCGGACTCGGGCTGGATGAAGCCGGGGTTGGCCTCGTAGTGGGCCAGGAGCTTCTCGCCGTACTCGCTCAGCTTGAAGAAGTAGTTCTCCTCGCTGAGGATCTCGACCGGCTTCTTGTGGATCGGGCAGAGCTTCTGGCCCGCGTACTCGCCCTCGCCGTCGAGGAGCTCGCCGGGGAGCTTGTACTCCTCGCAGCCGACGCAGTACGGGCCCTCGTAGCCGCCCTTGTAGATCTCGCCCTTGTCGTACAGGTCCTGGACGAACTCCTGGACGCGGTCCGTGTGCCGCTTCTGCGTGGTGCGGATGAAGTCGTCGTTCGCGATCTCCAGGTGCTCCCAGAGAGGCTTCCACGCTTCGGTGACGAGCTTGTCGGCCCACGCCTGGGGGGTGACCCCGTTGGCTTCGGCCGTGCGCATGATTTTTTGACCGTGCTCGTCCGTGCCGGTGAGGTACCACACCTTCTCGCCGCGCTGGCGGTGCCAGCGGGTGAGCACGTCGCCTGCGACGGTCGTATAGGCGTGGCCCAGGTGAGGAGCGTCGTTGACGTAGTAGATGGGGGTCGAGACGTAGTACGCCTTCGCCCCCTGCTTCTCGGATCCAGTGGCCGCCATGGTCGAAATCCTACTGGTCCGCTGAAGATCGACTCACACGCGTTTCGGGGGGTGGACGGCGGCATCGCTCCTGTCCACCCCCCGGGGGGGTTCTACGGCTCTACGGGGTCTTACGGGCGCCAGTTCGTCAGTACGCCCTCGTAGAGCTCCTTGTCCGTGAGCTCGCGGGGGGTTTCGCCGGCGAGGAAGTGGGACGTGTTGGGGGTCTTGAGCTTGCGGAGGTAGTCGAAGGCCTTGTTCTCCGGGTCGCCGAAGGCGACGAAGGAGAAGAAGACGGTGGGGTGGGACTTTGCCGCGTCGGTGAGGGACTTCGTGGCGGGGGTCTTGGCGTCGGGGGCGCCGTCCGTCTGGAAGATCACCAGGGCCGGGGTGTCGGGGGTCGCTTCCTTGCTGTGGTGGGCGAGGACGGCTTCGACGGCTGCGTGGTAGCTGGTGCGGCCCATGCGGCCGAGGCCGGCGTGCAGGTCGTCGATCTTGTTCTCGTGGTCGGTGAGGGTGATCTCGCCGGTGCCGTCGAGTTCGGTGGAGAAGAAGAAGACCGGGACGGTGGCCTCGGGGTCGAGGTGGGCGGCGAGGGCGAGGGTCTGCTCGGCCAGGGCCTGGGCTGAGCCGTCCTTGTAGTACGGGCGCATGGAGGCGGAGCGGTCGAGGACGAGGTAGACCTTGGCTCGGGTGCCGGTGAGGTTGTGCTGCTTGAGGGTGGTGGTGGCGGCCTTGTAGGCGGTGGTGAGGCCTGGGGCGCGGGTCTTGAGGCGGGTGAGGGGGACGGCGGGGGTGAGGTCCCGCTCGGCCTCGCCTTCGGCTTCGGCCGTGTCGTTCCCACCCGCACCACCCGTGCTGCTTTCGTCGTCGGGTGCGGGTGGCCCCTGTGGGGCGGACTCGCCGTCGGCGGCTGCGGGAGCGTCCACGGCCTTGGCCTTCGGCTCCGCCTTGGCGGGCGCGTCTGCCTTGGTCTCCGGCTCCGCCTTGGCCGTCGGCTCCGCCTTGGCCGTCGGCTTTGTCTTGGCCGTCGGCTTTGTCTTGGTCGACGGTTCCACCTCGGCCGACGCGTCCGCTTCGGTCGTCGGCTCGACGTCGGAGGTCGCCTCGGGGTCGGCGTCGGGCGTCGTCTTGGAGGCCGCCTCGGGCGCGGGCGTGCTCTTGGGGTCTGCCGTCGGCTCGGAGTCGGTCGCGGGCTCGGCTTCTGCCGTCGGCTTCGGCTCGGGCTTCGGCTCGGGCTTGGGCTCCGCCTCGGGCTTCGGAACCGTGGGCGGCTCCGGCTCGGGGGTCGGCTTCGTGTCGGCGGCCGACGGCTGCGGCCGCGTGTCGGCCTCGGCCGTCGGCTCGGGCTCCGTTGCTGCCGGGGACTCGGTCTGTGCCTCGGCCTCCGGGCTGTCCTCGGGCTTTTCCGGTGCTGTGGGCTCGGAGGTCGACGACGACTCGGGCTTCTCGGGCGCCGGGGACTCGGTGACGGTCGGCTGCTCCGTCTCGGTCGCCTTCTCCACGGGTTCCGTCGCCGTCGGCTGCTCCGCCGTGGTCGCGTGGGACGACTCCGCAGGCTCAGTCGGCCGATCGGCGTCCGCCGGCTCGGCGGCGACCGCGGGCTTGGCCTGAGCCTCTGCTTCCCGCACCACCGCCGCCGGCTTCTCCGCGTCCGTCGGCTCCTCCACAGCCTTCGGCTTCTCCGTCACCGGCTCCTCGGCGACGACCGGCTCCTCAACCGCCGGCTCAACCCCCGGCTCCCCCTCGCCGGAGCGCGCAGGCCTGGGGACCGCCACACGGTCGAAGGCCAATGACACCAGGTCGTGTTCGTCTCGGGGGCCCGGGACGTTGGGTGTCGGGTCGGGGGTGGGTTCGGGGAGGGGGACGGGACCTTCGGGTCCGTCGCGGGGGGCGTCGGGGTATCGGTCGTCGTCGTGGTCTGCGCCGCACCCTCCGCCTCGGCGGTCCGTGACTTGCGTGACCGTCCGAACGCGTTCCGCAAGAGAGTGAGAATGCCCATGTGCGCGCAACCCTTCGCGTGAGTTGAAGCCCGTCAATCCCTGGCCAGGACGGACACGTAAGGTTAGCGGCCCTCCTGGGCGATCTTGGGCAGGGTCGGGGGTGGGCGGCCCGCGCTGTCAAGAGGGACATCCGGCCTGCGAAGGTGTCGCCGTGCTGAATCGCCGTAACTGCCGTAAGGCTGCCGCAGGTTCACCCCCTGTTCATCCTGGCGCCCGGCTGCCGCACATATGTGCCCCTACGGTCACGCTGACACCAAGGGCATCCAAGGAGAGAGCAAAGTGCGCAAGCTGCTGCCGTTGATCGGAACGCCGTCCGGATCGCACCCTGGCGGCCGGTCCGCCCTGACCTGTCGTTTCCGGTGTGGTGACGCCTGCTTCCATGAGGTGCCCAACACCAGCTCCAACGAGTACGTCGGTGACGTGATCGCCGGTGCGCTCAGCCGGCGGTCGATGATGCGGGCCGCGGCCGTGGTGACCGTGGCCGCCGCGGGTGCGGGGGCTGTGGGTGTCGCACAGGCTCCGCAGGCCGGTGCCGCTCCGGCCGGGGCGAGCGCGGCCGGTGCCGCCGCCGAGGGCGCCCGGCGCAAACACAAGGGCGCGCGCGGGCTGCGCTTCGCGCCGGTCGCGCCCAACACCGCCGATGCCGTGACCGTGCCGGAGGGGTACCGGCAGAACGTCGTCATCCGCTGGGGAGAGCCGATCCTGCGCGGTGCGCCCGCCTTCGACCCGGAGAAGCAGACCGCCAAGGCCCAGGCCGGGCAGTTCGGGTACAACTGCGACTTTCTCGCGCTCTTGCCGTTGCCGGGCGAGCGGGGCCGGCAGCTGCTCGTCGCCAATCATGAGTACACCGACGAGGTGCTCATGTTCCGGGGGTATGACGCCGCCAATCCGACGCGGGAGCAGGTCGAGGTGGCGTGGGCCGCGCACGGGTTGTCCGCCGTCGTCGTGGAGGGGGACCGGAAGACCGGGAAGCTGACCGCCGTTGCGCGCCATCAGCTCAACCGGCGCGTCACCGCCACCACCGAGTTCCGGCTCACCGGGCCCGTCGCCGGGTCCGACCTCGTGAAGACCTCCGCCGACCCGACCGGCACGAAGGTGCTCGGCACCCTCAACAACTGCTCGGGCGGCGTGACGCCGTGGGGCACGACCCTGCACGGCGAGGAGAACTTCAACCAGTACTTCGCGGGCAGCAGCCGGGCGACCGACAAGCGGTACGGCATCGGGACCGGGGCCAGCGAGCGGAAGTGGGAGCGGTTCGACAAGCGGTTCGACGTCGCCCAGGAGCCGAACGAGGTGCACCGGTTCGGGTACGTCGTGGAGTTCGACCCGTACGACCCGAGCTCCACGCCGCGCAAGCACACCGCCCTGGGGCGGTTCAAGCACGAGGCCGCGAACATCAGGATGACGGCGGACGGGCGGCCCGTCGTGTACACCGGTGACGACGAGCGGTTCGACTACTTCTACAAGTTCGTCGGCAGCAAGCGGATGCGGCACGGCAGCAGCAGGGCCGTGCGCGAGCACAACCTGTCGCTTCTCGACGAAGGGACGCTGTACGTCGCCAAGCTCACCGGTGACTCCCCCGCCCTCGAGATCGACGGCACGGGCAAGCTGCCGGGCGACGGTGAGTTCGACGGGAGCGGCGAGTGGATTCCGCTGGCCACCGCCACCGCCGACGGTGCTGTCTCGCACGTGGACGGGATGAGCGCCGAGGAGGTGTTCGTCTTCACCCGTCTCGCCGGTGACAAGGCGGGCGCCACCAAGATGGACCGGCCCGAGGACATCGAGCCCAACCCCGTCACCGGCAAGGTGTACGTCGCCCTGACGAACAACACCAACCGCGGTGTCGGCTCCAACGCCAAGGCGGACGAGGCCAACCCGCGCAACGCCAACAAGCACGGGCACGTCCTGGAGCTCACCGAGCGGTGGAACCGGCCCGAGAGCACGAGGTTCGCCTGGTCGCTGTTCCTCGTCGCCGGTGACCCGGACGACCCGGCGACCTACTTCGCCGGGTTCCCGAAGGACGGCGTCAGCCCGATCTCCTGCCCGGACAACGTCGCCTTCGACCCCTACGGCAACCTGTGGATCTCCACCGACGGCGCCCAGCTCGGCTCGCACGACGGCCTGTTCGGCGTGGCGACCCGGGGTGAGCGGCGCGGTGAGCTGAAGCAGTTCCTGACCGTGCCGAAGGGCGCCGAGACCTGCGGTCCGATCATCCAGGACCGGCGGGTCCTCGTCGCCGTGCAGCACCCGGGCGAGATCGACGGCGCGTCTGTGGAGAAGCCGGCCAGCACCTGGCCCGACGGTCCGGGGAAGTACGTCCGGCCGGCGGTCGTGGCCGTGTGGCGTGCGGACGGGTGCGACATCGGCGTCTGAGCGGAGAGGGACATCGCAGAGGTACCTATGGGGGGCGCCCTGTCGGGCGTCCCCCTTACCTGTCCCCCTTACCTGTCCGCGTACAGCGTCAGGTCCGTCACCACCGCCCGGTGGTCCGTGTCGGCCAGGTCCAGGAAGCGCGTGCGGTCGGACGCGAAGTCCTCGGACACCAGGACGTGGTCGATCTGCGTGCCGAACGTGGGGGCGGTCCGGGCCGGCCAGGTGGCCGTGCGGTCGGCGTCGTCCAGGCGGGCGGCGTCGCTCAGGCCGGTGTCGAGGATGCGGCGGAAGGTGGCGTGGTCCTGGGAGGCGTTGAAGTCGCCGGCCAGGACGAGGGGGGTGCCGGGGTCGGCCGTGGCCGCGTCGCGCAGGGCGTCCAGCTCCGTGCGCCAGAGGTCGAGCTGGCCGGGCAGCGGGGGCATGGGGTGGGCGAGCTGGAGCCGTACGGGATGCCCGTCGACGTCGGCGACCGCCCCGGGCATGCCCATCGTGCCGGGGACGCCGTCGGTGGGCCGCAGCGGGAAGCGGCTGAGGATGACGGAGCCCTCGGAGCCGCCGCCCTCGACGGCCCGGCGGTGGGGATAGTCCTGCGCCAGGTCCTTCTTCAGGCGCGCGTCACAGGTGTACTCGCACTCCTGTACGAAGATGATGTCCGGTTTCTCGCGGCGGACGGCGGTGACCAGGGGTCCGGTGCCCTGCCCGAACTCGACGTTCGAGGTCAGCACGCGCAGGTCGGCGACCGGGCGGCCGACGGGGTCGCCGACCTTGCCGTACGGCTCGGTGAACCAGGCCAGCAGGCCGAGCAGGAGCACGCCCCAGACCGTCCCGAGCCACCAACGGGACAGCAGGGCGAGCAGCAGGGCCAGGCCGGTGGGGGCGAGCAGCCAGGGGAGGAAGGCGAGGATCTGCGGGACGGGCGTGATGCCGTCGCTGTCGGCGGTGCGGAAGCCGACGGCCACGCTGACCCCGGCGAGCAGCAGGGCGGCGCACCAGGCGCCGGGCCGCCGTCGGGGCGGACGGTGGTCCGGCCCGTCGGTGGTGGTCCACTCGGCAGCGGCGGTGTCCAAGGCCCGGCCTTCCGTTCGCGGGGTGGGGTGCCCGAATCCTCCCTCAAAGACGGGACGGGGCGGTGGAAGGTTGCTGTCGACCGGCGCCGCCGGGCCGTGCGTCGACGCGGGCCAGGAATTCCCCGAGTGCCTTGTCGAACTCCTCGGGGCGTTCGAGGTTCGGCATGTGGGCCGTGCCCTCGATCACGTGCAGGGCCGCGTCCGGGAGGGCCGCGTGCATGGCGCGGGCGTCGGAGACGGGGGTGTAGGTGTCGTCGGCTCCCACGACGACCAGGGCCGGGACGGAGACCTGGGTCAGCAGGGCGGTGTAGTCGGGGCGCCGGGCGCGGGCGCGCAGGGCCGCGGCGGCGCCCTCGGGGGAGGTGGCCGTCATCATGCGGTGGACGTGGGCCTTGACCTCGGCGGGGGCGTAGGGGGCGACCATCCGCTCCAGGACCTCGTCGGCGTAGCCGCGCATGCCCTCCCGTAGGAGGCGGTCCGCCATGGCGTCGCGGGTGCGGACACCGTCCGGGGTCTCCGCCGCGGGGAAGGTGTCCGCCAGGACCAGGCCGCGGACGCGGCCGGGGAACTGCCGGTAGCAGTCCATCGCGATCTGGCCGCCCATGGACAGCCCGGCGAGGACGAAGGACGCCACGCCCAGTTCGTCGAGCAGGGCCTCGATGTCCCGGGCGAACTGCGAGAAGTCCGTGAGGGCCGGGGCGGCCGGGGAGGCGCCGTAGCCGCGCAGGTCGGGGGCGATGACGCGGCGGGCCGCGGAGAACGTGCGCAGCTGCGGGGCCCACATCGTGCGGTCGAAGGGGTGGCCGTGGACGAGAACCAGGGGGACAAGGGGCTGCCGAGGGGATGCGGGGCCTTTGTCCTCGTATGCGAGGAAGGGTGCCATGGGACGACCCTAGGCAGCTCCAACTACTCGGTGCAATAAGATCTTTGCTCTCGGTGCAATCCAAGGGGGAGGACGACCGATGGGTGACTACCGCCGTATCGCGGACAGGATCGCCGACGACATCGCCAGCGGGCGGCTGAAGCCGGGGCAACGGCTGCCGCCGCAGCGGGCCTTCGCCCGGCGCCGGGGCATCGCCTCGTCGACGGCCGGGCGGGTGTACGGCGAACTCGTACGGCGCGGGCTGGTCGTCGGCGAGGTCGGGCGCGGCACCTTCGTACGGGCCGCCCCGGACGGGCCGGCGGGGCGGGCGCTCGCCGAGCCCGGCCCGGGCGACGCCCTCGTCAACCTGGAGCTCAACTACCCCAGCGCGCCCGGCCAGCCGGAGCTCCTCGCCGCCGTCCTCGCGCCGCTGCTGCGTCCCGACGTGCTGGCCGAGGCGCTGCTCCCGGCCGCCGCCACGGGTACCGAGTCCGCCCGGGAGGCCGTGGCCGAACTGCTGGCCACTCCCGGCTGGCGCCCCGCCCCGGACCGGTTGCTGTTCACCGGCAACGCGCGGCAGGCCATCGCCGCCGTGCTGGCCTCCCTGGTCCGGCCGGGCGGCCGGGTCGGGGTGGAGCAGCTGACGTATCCGCTGGTCAAGGAGATCGCGGCGCGGCTGGGCATCACGCTGGTGCCGCTGGCCGGTGACGCGGCGGGGCTGCTCCCGGAGGCCGTCGCCGCCGCGCACCGTTCGGCGCCGCTGTCCGCCCTGTACGTGCAGCCCACGCTGCACAACCCGACGTCCCTGACGACGGGCCGCCCTCGCCTGCTGCAGCTCGCCCAGCTGGTCCACGACCTGAACCTGCCGGTGGTGGAGGACCGCATCTGGTCCTTCCTGCACGAGCCGGGTGATCCGTTCGCCGCTCACGCGCCCGCCCTCACCCACGTCGTCGACGGTCTCTCCAAGCGGGTCGCGCCGGGGCTCACCGCCGGTTTCCTCGTCGTGCCGCCGCACCGGGTCGGGGCCGTGGCCGGTGCCGTGCGGTCGGGCGGGTGGAGTGCGGGGCGGTTCGCGCTGGAGGCGGCCGTGCGGTGGGCCGGGGAGGGGGTCGTGGCGCGGCTGGTGGCGGCCAAGCGGGCGGACGCGGCGCGCAGGCAGCGGATCCTCGCCGACGAGCTCGCGGGCTTCGCCGTGCGGTCCGAGCCGGGCGCCTACTTCGCCTGGTGGGAGCTGCCCGCCCCGTGGCGCGCGGACACCTTCACGGCGGCCGCCGCCGCGCACGGCATCGCCGTCACGCCCGGTCCCGCCTTCGCCGTCGCCCCCGGCCACACGCCCGACGCCGTCAGGCTCGGGCTCGGGTCGGCTCCGGAGGCGGATCTGCGGCGGGCGCTTCGGACGCTCGCGCACGTCGCCGCGAGGCGAGCCGGGGACCGTACCGGCCCGTGAGCCACGAGCCGAGCGCCACGGTCAGGCCGAAGGCGAGCAGCAGCCAGGACACCGTCGACAGGGTGGCCGTCAGGGCGTCGTAGACCGCGCCGGCGGCCGCGCGGTGGAGCGTGTCGGGCAGGTCGGCGAGGGTGAGGCGGCGGCCGATCGCGACGGCCAGGACGAGCAGTCCGCCGCCCAGGGCGGTGCCGAGGCCGAGCGCGGTGACCGCGCGGCGTCGGCAGGCGGCGAGGGCGGTCCCGGTCACGGCGCACGCGGCGGCGGCGAGCGGCAGCCAGACGGCGGCGGTGTCCAGCACGTGGTATCCCCTGCGGAGTCGGTCCACGTCGTCGGCCGGGAGCACCGGGACCCGGGCGTGCGGGACCGGGATGCGGTGGGCGAACGGCACGTGGTCGGCGGTGAGCCGGTGTTTGACCCGGGCCACGACCGGCGCGAGGTCGACGGTGACCGCGTCGGCGCGCGGGCCGTCGTCGCGCAGGGCGCGCAGCACGGCGTCGTGGACGGCCCGGTTCGCCGCGTCCCACCCGGCGCGGAACGCCTCGGTCCGGGTGAACGAGCGCACCGCGTCGTGCACGAAGGGCCCGACCGTGCCGCGCAGCGGACCGGTGTCGAGCTCGTGCCCGGCCTCCCGCATGATGCCGTCCCCGAGGGTGTCCGCGACCGCGTGCCGCACGTCCGGGTCGGCGGCGAGGGGCGCCATCGTACGGACGTAGCGGCCGGTGTCGGTCAGCCCGTGTGCCGCCCAGGAGGCGAGTGTCGCGAACGGCACGAGCAGGCACGCGAGGACCAGCAGAACGGCCGACAGGGCGTTCCGCGGTCGGAGGGGCGCCTGCTCGGGTACGGGCGCCCGGTCGTGCTCGGACACCCTTCCAGGCAAGGCGCCACGGGCCCGGTCCGCGACCGGTGTGACTGCATTCGGCCCCGCGTGCCGAGCCGAACGGGTCGTGCCGGTACCGAGTCAGTCGAGGCGCCGGCCGGCGGCGTCCTCGTGAGTGTAGTAGCGGTAGAACATCGTCACGAAGACGCCCGCCCCGACCACCACCCCCACTCCGGCGGACCGCAGCACGGACTCGCCGGTCTGGCTGTAGAGGAAGCCGATCGCGCAGCCGGTGAAGGCGAACCAGAGCAGTGCGTGCTGTTCGCGCCGCAGCCGCGGGGCGACCTCCCACACGGCGGCGAACAGCACGGCGAACACGAGCGCGGTGAGGAAGCCGAACAGCAGGTTCCAGCCCGTGATGGGCCCGGCGTCGCGCCGGTTGGCCGCGGCCCAGTAGCCGTAGACGAGCCCGAGGACGACGGGTACCGCGACCTTCGCCATGGCGTGGGTGCGCGGGCTGAAGACATCGGGGGTACGGCGTCGCGTGGTCACCTTGCGTGGGGTGGGTGCCGCATGAGCCATGAGAGCTCTCCTCTCTCCCTGCCCTGCCTACCAGGGCACACCGGCGGGAACCCGCTGGCAAGTCGGCGGACGGGGCGAATCCCTCGAAGGCGGACGTTTGCGGTCCTGAGGCCCTCCTTTGCAGCCGCAGCGGTTACGGTGCTGCGGTACGTGATCGACAGGGGGAGGGACGAGATGCCCGGAACCGTGCTGCTGCTGGCGGCCTCGCCGGTGGGCAAGGGGCGCCTGGTCGACGCCGCGTCCGTGCTTCCCGTCCTGGCCGCCGTCCCGCCCGGCGTGCTGGCCGGCACGGACACCGCGAACGTCGTCGAACTCGCCGACCCGCTGGAGCCGCAGGCCGTCCTCACCCGGCTGCGCGCCGCCGCGGCGGCCCCTGGCCCGCTCACCGTGTACGTCACCGGCCAGCTCCAGCTCGACCGCCGCCAGCGCCTGCCCCACCTGGCGCTGGCCCGCACCACCGCGTCCACCGCCCGCTACACGGCCTTCCCCTGGCACTGGTTCCGGGACGAACTGCGCCTCAGACCGGCCGGCGCGACGACCCTCCTGCTCGACCTGCACGCGGACGCCGAGACCTGGGAGCTGCTGCGCGGCACCCCGTTGGACTCGGGCCGCGGCAACGCCGTGTACGGCCGCATCGCGCCCTCGCCGTCCAGACGCACGGTCGCGGCGCCGGCGTACATGAAGGCCGTCGCGACGATCCTGCGCAGCGGGTTCCGGCCGCCGGTGGAGCAGTTGCACCAGCAGGCGCTGGCCCGGATCGCGCCGGAGAGCGCGGGCACGGACCTCGTGCTGAGCACGCCGGGCCCCTCGGCCGGTGACCCGCACGCCGCCATCACCGCCGCCGTGCAGTCCGGCCGCCACGTGGACGCCGACGCGCTCGCCGCCCGGCACGAGCAGGCGGCCGTCGCCGCGCACGGGCCCGCCTCCGAGGAGGCCCTGCACTGGGCCGAGGTCCGGGCCGACCTGGCGATGTTCGCCGGGGACGCGGGCCGCAGCTGCCACACCTGGCTCACCGTGGCCACCGTCCGCCTGAACGCCGGGCAGGCGCCGGACGCGCCCGCCGTCGAGGCCGCCGTGGATCGGGCCCACCACCAGTGGGGCCAGATCCACGACCCCGCCCGCGCCCGCGAACTGGGCGCGGCGCTCGCCGAGTTGCGCGGCCGGGTTCCCGGGCGCCGCGAGGGGGCGCTCGACCATGTGCAGCGGCAGTTGAGGCAGTTGCAGATCCAGGCCTGAACACGCATGCGCCGTGTGCGCCTGGCGTGAAGGGGGGCGTGCAATCGCTTGCGCAGGTCGCGTCACAGGTCTGCCGCCGAGGCCTGACCCGGTGTCATGATGTCGGGATGACAGAGGGGGACGAAGTGGCTGTCTTAGGCGTGCGCGTCCGGCTGGGCGCCGGCGGGACCGTGGACGATGTCAGAGCACTGAAGACGTGGCTGGAGCGGGAAGAGCCGCTCGCGGAACTGCTCTCCGAGAAGAAGCTGACCATCGAGGCGCAGACCAGCACGGACGGGACCAGGGGGCGGCTGGGGCCCGACCTCGAACTCGTCCTCAGAGTGCTCGGTGACGTCGTCACGATCGCGGCACTGACCGAGTACACCGCACGCGCGGTGAAGACCTGGACCAACAACCGCCGCAGGCTCCAGGGCGGCGATCCCCAGCCACAGATCCGCCCGCTGGACACCGACGGGGAGTAGGCCGGTGACTCGCTTCGACCCGCGCGGCGAAGTGAACCGGGCGCTGCTGGTCGGTGTGTCCGAGTACGACCACACGGCACCGGATCCCCAGGGCGTCACCGGCCAGCTCCCCGCCGTGCGGCACAACCGGAGGACACTCGAGGACGCGCTGCACCGGGGCAACGTGTTCGGTGCGCACGAGGTGCGGGCCCTGGCCTCGCCGACGCCGGACGAGTTCACGGGGGCACTGCGCCGCGCCTGCCAGGACGCCAGGGGACTGCTGCTGCTCTACTTCGCCGGGCACGCCGTCACCTCCACCTCCGGCAACGAGCTGCACCTGCAGATGCGTACCGCCCGGGTGCTCACGGGCGACGGGCTGCCCGGCTCGGTGAGTTTCACCGAGGTGCTGGGCGAACTCGTCGAGAGCCGCGCCCGGCAGGTGGTGGTGATCCTCGACTGCTGCTACGCGGGCAACGCCGCGGGAATCTGGCACCGCTTCGACGATCCGAAGCGCAAGAAGCACAAGGTCCTGCTGCTGATGAGCGTGCAGCCCAACCGCTGCATCCTGGGCGGGGACGCCGACGCCCCGACGCCGTTCACCCGGGAACTCGTGCACGTCCTCGACGAGGGCGGGCCGGCCTGGCTCTCCAAGCTGTACGCCCGGGTGAAGCAGCGGATGGAGGAGGCGAAGTACAAGGCGGAGGACGACGACCCGCAGCGGCCGCAGGCGCTGGCTCCCCCCTGGGACCCGGACACGGACGTGCTGCTGGCGGCGGGTCCGGTGATCACGCGCAAGCCGGACCCCCCGGTCAACCCCTGGCTCCTGTGGCTCCGGCGCACGCTCGCCCGTGTCCGGAAGGCCCTCGAACGGCTCGGCCGTACCGGCCTGGCGATTGTGCTGGCGCTGCTCGCCACCGGCGCCGGCGGCTACGGCGTCCTGGTCCTGACCGGCGATTCCGGCCCGTGCGCCCCGGCACTGGAGCTGCGTCTGCTCGCCGACCCCGACCTGGAGCAGGCGATGAAGGCGGCCGCGGACGCCTACGCCGCCTCGGACGCCAACACCACGGACGACGGCTGCCGGCGCAGCGGCGTCACCGTCTACAGCGCCGGCGCCGCCGGTGTGGTGACCGCGCTGGGCAAGCGGACCGACGCCTGGCAGCAGCCGCGCGACGACGACAACCCGCAGCGGGACATCGGCCCGCAGCCGGACGTGTGGATCCCCGGCACCCGCGCGGACGTCCGCCGGGTCACCGCGGCCTACCAGGACCGCGTCTTCGCCCGGCTGGAGCCGGACACGCGGCCGTTCGTGTACTCGCCGGTCGTGCTGGCCGTCCCGGAGGGCCTGGACGACGCCGTCGAGCCCACCGGGCAGTCGCTGTCGCAGCTGGTCGCCGACCTCGAAAAGGCGCCCGGCGAAGCAGAAGTGCACCGCCCCGACCCCGAGTTCGCCGACGCGGCGCTGCTGGCGACGACGGGCCTGTACCGCGGCGGAGCCGAAGCGCGCAACGCGGAGCGGCGCCTCACCCAGTCCGGCCGGCCCGAGCCCTCCGCCGCCGGTCTGCTGTGCACACTGCCCGACGTCGACGCCGTGGACGACCGCAGCGCGGCCCTGGTACCGGAGTTCCTGCTGCGCAGCGGCGTCGGCTGCCACCCGGCCACGCGCGCTCCGCGCTCCGCCGCCTACCCCGACGACGTCCCCGGTCTGGAGCCGACGTTCGTGCGGGTGCGCTGGGAGGACGGCGAGCGGGACGCCGACGCGCGCGACGCCGAGGTGGCCCGCTTCCGCTCCTGGCTGACCGGCGACGAGGGCCTGCGGGTGCTCGGCGAGCAGGGCTTCAGGTCCCCGCACGGCGAGCGGCGCCTGCTCGAAGCGAAGTCGGCCCCCGAGGGGCTGATCGACGAGGTCCGGCCGGCGGACTCCGCCGACTCGTCGGAGCTGGACAAGGCGCTGGAGCGCTACGGCAACGCGCACGGCCCCGGCCGGGTCCTGTTCCTCCTCGACAGCTCCGGCTCGATGGCCGGCCTGTGGGACGGACCCAGCGGCGGCCCCGGCATCATCGAGCAGACCCTGACCGGGCTCGGCGGGGAGGACGAGTACGGGGTGTGGGCCGTGCACGGCCTCAAGGGAGGCCGTACGCACAGCGACGTCCTGGACTTCGGCACGCACGACCGCCGGGACGCCGAGCGGGCCCTGGACGCCGCCCGGGTGCGGAACGCGGAAGCCGATCCGTCCGCCGCCCTGCTGGACGCCCTGGCGTTCATGCGGGAGCGCGCCGCCGGCGACGAGCGGCCGCAGCTGATCGTGTACCTCACCGACGGCGAGGACGACAACCGTCTGACCGGCGACGGACTGGAGAAGGTGGTCGACCGGGCCCGGACGGCCGGCGTGCCCGTGGCGATGGTGACCCTGAACAGCGGGGCCTGCGACCGGGACCGCCCCGGCACGCGGATCGCGGAGGCCGGCCGGGGCCGCTGCCTGGACGCCGGGGACGACCTCGTGCCCGCCCTGCGCGACGAGGTCGCCCGCACCGGAACAGGGGAGGAATGATGGCCCGACGCCTGAGAGCCGCCGCGCTGACCCTGCTGTCGCTGCTGACGCTCGCGGCCTGCACGAGCGGTGGCGTGCAGCAGCAGCCGGGCGCCGACACCTCCCCCCGGATCGTGGTGGCCAGCGGCCAGGACGTCACCGGCAAGAACGGCATCCGCCAGCAGCTCATCGACGCCTGGAACGCCAAGGAGGGCGAAGGCGGCTACCGGGCCCGCCTGGTGGAGCTGCCCGGCTCGGCCGACCAGCAGCGCAGCCAGCTGCTGGGCGCCCTGCAGTCCGGCAGCGCCGAGTACGACGTGGTGAACCTGGACGTGACCTGGATCCCGGAGTTCGCCGACGCGGGCCTGATCCGCCCGTTGAGCGACACGGCCGTCAAGGACCCCGAGGACCTCATCCCGTCCGTGGACAGCACCTCGTACTGGGACGGCAAGCGGTACGCGGTCCCGTTCAACAGCGACGCCGGCCTGCTGTACTACCGCAAGGACCACCTGCTGAAGGCCGGTACCTCCCGCACCGACCTCGACGAAAACGTCACCTGGGACAAACTCCGGGAACTGCTCGTCCCCCTCGACAGAGCCGAGATCAAGGGCCACGAGGCGATCTGGACCACTCAGCTCGCCGCCTACGAGGGCCGTACGGTCAACGCGATCGAGGCCTTCGCCTCGGCCAGGGAGGACTTTCGGCTGACCGACGACGACGGCGACTACGTCGCGACCGAGGAGCAGTTGACGGCGGGGGTGACCGAACTGCGCAAGCGCACGGAGCCGCCGTACGTCCTTCAGGGGGCCGCCGAGTCCCGCGAGGCCGAATCGCTCAGCGCCTTCGCCGAGGGCCGCACCACGTTCCTGCGGCACTGGCCGTACGTCTACCCCACCCTGCACGAGACCTTCGGGGCCGACCTCGGGGTGGCCCGGCTGCCCGGCAAGTCCGTCCTCGGCGGCCAGAACCTCGCCGTCACCTCCGCCACGTCCGAGCAGCGCGCCGCGAAGGCCGCCGAGCTGATCGCGTTCCTCACCGACCGTGACAGCGAACGCTGCCTGCTGCGCGCCGGGTTCGCCGCGACCCGCACCTCGGCCTACCAGGAGCCCGGCACCGCCCCGGAATGCGGGCACGCCCCCGCGTACGCCGAGGGCCCCTCGGCGTCGCCCGGCGGCGAGAACACCGCCCGCCTGGCCCCCGACCGGATGGCCGACGGCACCAGCTACTCCCGCGACATCCTGCTTCCGGCCCTGCGCGAGGCGGTGCACCGCCCCCGCACTCCGCTCTACGGAGCGGTGACCCACACCATCACCACCGAACTCGACGCCCTGTACGGCCCGCCGAAAGAGCCGGGCGGAAGCCGGCCGGGTGAAGCGGAGGTCGCGAAAAGCCTTGACGAGGCGTTGAGGAAGATTTTGCCCGGTTGAATCTCCTCCCGGTGATGTTCACATTTCCTCCATTGCTTACGTGTGTCCCCGTGGGTAGCGTCGTTTTCGCACTGACCATGCAATCCGGCCATGCAATCCGGTCGGGCAATTCAAAAAACGGGGATGGACTTCGTGACCATACGAAGCAAGGGAATTTCTGCCGTCATCACCTTCGCCATGACCGGCGCGCTGTGCGGCGCCGGGGCGCAGGCGGCACAGGCCGCTCCGGCACAGCCTGAACTGCGCGCCGGAGCGGACGAGATCTGCGCGGTCCTCGGGATCGGCAGCGGCGCGGCGGGCCTCACCAAGGCGCTCGCCAAGGGAGCCTCCTGGGTGGGCATCGGCGCCAGCATCGGGTGCTACGCCTACACGAAGGCCAAGGAGGCCACGCCGGCGGAGAGGCGGGCCGCGATGATCGCGTCCTACAAGAAGTACCAGGCGATGAGCGACATCAAGAAGCTCGATGCGCTGGGCTACTACTGCCGCAAGAAGAGCGGCGGTGGTGGCGGCGGCACCGATGTCGCGCCCGCCAACCCGACCGTGAAGGTGGGGTACCGCGACATCAAGATGAAGGGCGTGACGTACAAGTGCACGGCGACCGGGGACTGACCGGCCGGCGCGGCCCGGGCTATGGAGAACGCCTGCTGTTCTCCATAGCGCTGGTCGTGGTGAGCCTGCTGTGGATTACGCGCGACATGGCGACGTGGGCGACGGCGACCTGTGCGGTCGGCGCCGCCGGTGGAGCGGTCGGGGTGTGTTATTTCGGCTGGCGTTATATGCGCTCCCGTGCGAATTCACGGTAACTGAATTCGGTGGGTGAATCGGCTCGCTGCATTGGCTCACCGAATTCACCCACCGAATTGCGTCAGCGCGTGAAGACGAAGTACTTCCACGCTCCGTACGTCGTCGTGTTGACGTTGTCGCCCGACTTCGTGTCGATGTAGGACGAGCGGATCCGGAAACGCGGGCCGACGGGCGGCGTGCCGTCGAGCGTCACCGCGTCCTTGCCGTAGCGGTCCAGGGCGAAGTAGTCCGTGGTCATGGTGCGCCACGCGCCGTCCGAGTACTGCTGGACCCGGAGCTGGTGCTTGCGGCCCGGGTACATCGACATCGTCGTGTTGTGGACCGGGTCCTTCGACTTCCGGAAGTAGAAGTACTTCTGCTTCCAGGCGGTCGCCGACTTGTAGTAGCCGCTCAGGGACGTCGAGATCTTGACCTTGGTGTAGACCGAGTTGGTGACGGTCTTCGGCGCGTACCGCGTGTCGCCCGTGAACTTCGCGCTGACCTTCGTGTCACGGGTCAGGTCGACCGTCGCCGACAGGTCGCCGGCCGAGTCGACCTTGCCCTTCTTCACCAGTGTGCTCGGCTCGTCGGAGCCGTACGGGTCGGCCCAGATCTCGACCGTGCGGTTCTTGTACGTCGTGCCGAGGTGCGCCGTGAAGGTGACGTCCCGGCCGTAGCCGTACACCTTGCCGTCGTTGTCCAGCGTCAGCGTGGTCGCCGTCTTCGTCACGGTCGTCGACGCCGAGGCCGTGGCGCCCGCGCGGTTCGCGTCGCCCGCGTACGTGACCGTGTACGTCACCTTGCCACCGGCAGGCGGCTTGTCCGTGAAGGAGTACGAGCCGTCGGCGGCGACGGCCGCCGTGCCGAGCGGCTTGCCGGACGGGGACTCGTCGTCGGTGCGGGTGACGGAGACCTCCGTGCCCGCCGGGAACGCCGTCGACGAGGACAGCGTGCCGGTGAGCGTGAGGGGCTTGGCGCGGGTGGCCGTGGCGGGGGCGGTCGCCGTCAGGGTGGTGGAGGCCTTGGTGGGGGCGTCGAGGACCCGCAGCGAGTAGACGTTGTCGTCGTTCTGCGAGATCGCGAACAGCTTGCTCGCGTCGGGCGCCCAGGCCAGGCCCGCCGACGCCAGGGTGTCGGCGCCGCTGCTGTGGCCGGTGTTGGGGAAGTCGTACTGCTTCAGCGGTATCGAGGTGCCCGGCTTGAAGACATGGACGTCCGGGTCGTACCAGGAGGACGTGCCCGCCGCGACGTCGCCGTTCGGGGCGATGTCCACCGCGTTCGGGTACGTGTTGGTGACGTACTTGCCGTCCGCGGACAGGTCCGTGAGCTTGTAGACCGGCTGGTAGTACGGGGAGCCGCTGGCCGTGACGACGTCCTTGCCGTCCGGCGTGACCGCGAGGTCCTGGAGGTTGCCGCCGCCGGTGTCGCCCGGGTCCCAGGCGTACGCGGTACGGCTCGCCTTCCCGGAGGAGACGTCGTACACGGCGAGCTCGACCGGGCTCTGGCCCGGCGAGCCCGCGACGAGCGTGCCCGGGGCGCCCGCGGAGGCGTCCAGGATCGGGGCCTCGTAGAAGGTGCGGCTGGTGTCCTGGCCCAGGGTGACGGCCGAGTCGGCGGCGTTCGGGTCGAGCGAGCCGATGTTGCCCTCGCCGCCGTCGCCGTAGCTGAACCACAGCCGGCCGCCCGCCAGGGCCACGTACGCCGGGCCGCCGCCCTGGCCCGTGGACCAGCGGCGGGTCTCGGTGGCCTTCGCCGTGTCGATCGCGACGACCGCGTCCCCGTCGTGCAGGGCCGCGTACAGCGTGCCCGAGTCGGGCGACAGCTCCATGCCCTGGACGCCGGGCAGCGAGCCGACGGTGGCGACGACCTTGCCCGCGTAGTCGGTGACGACGACCTGGCCGGCCGTCGGATCGCTGATGAAGACGCGCTGGTGGACCCCGTCGACGACGATGTCACCGGTCGACTTCACGGGCAGGAGCGCGCTGGAGTCGGCCGCCGCCGACCCGGCCCCTGCCGCGACGAGCGTGACCGAGCCGAAGAGGACCGCGAGCGCCGTCGCGGTCGAGAGAGTGCGTCTGTGCACGGTTTTTCGAACCCCCCGGAACGAAAGTGATCAGCAGGAAGAAGTGATCAGCCCGTGCAGGCTAGAACACCCCACTGACACACCGGAACCGGATATCAAGACGCTGGCTTGAAGGGGCAGTTGGGGCGTGACGGCACCGTCGCGTCAGCGGCTGTCCGCGACCGTCCGCGGGCCCTGCTGGGGCTCCTCGGCTCTCGCCGGACCCGCGTTCGCCGCCAGCAGTAGGGTCGCGACAGCGACGACGGCCGCGGCGAAACCTCTGGCGTACCGCTCGGCGGAGCGTGTGCGTTCGAGCACGGCGACCTCGCAACTGGGGCGGTGGCTACGACAGCAGCGTGTTAAGCACGTTTAACTCTCGGTTTAACCTAGGGGCTGTCCGAGCCGAACGGCAAGAGGGGCAGGGGGAGTCGGCGTGGGGGAGCGTGACGATCCGGGGACCATCGGGCGCCGGGTACAGCGATTGCGTGTCGAACAGGGGCTGACACAGCGGCAGTTGGCGGAGCCTGTGTACACGCCCGCCTACATCTCCACCCTGGAGTCGGGCCGGGTGCGGCCCTCCGACGACGCCCTGCGGCATCTCGCCGGACGGCTCGGCGTCGCCTTCGACGAACTCGCCACCGGCCGTTCGGCGCGGCTCGTGACCGAGCTGCGGCTGCGGCTGACCGAGGCCCAGCGCACCTTCGCCGTCGGCGAGGCCGAGGCGGCGGCGGAGCAGTACGCCGAGCTGCTCGTCGAGGCCGAGACACAGGGGTTGGCCGGGGAACAGGCCGCCGCGCTGCTCGGCCTCGGCGAGTGCGCCCTGGAGACGGGCGAGCTCGTGGCGGGGCGGCAGTACTTCGAGCGGGCCGAGGCCTGTCTCGCCGACGCGCCGCTGCCCGCCCGGGTCCCGGCGCTGCGCGGGCGGGCCGTCGCGCACTACCTCGCCGGTGAACTCCGGTACGCGGTCTACCTGCTGGAGACCACCCTCGACGAGCTGAATCGTGGCGGTCTGCACGATCCCGACGCCCTCCTGCTGCTGTACGCCAGCGCCATCGGGCCCTACATGGACATGGGCGCGCACGCCCGCGCCGCCCAGGCCGCCGAGTTCGCCCTGGCGCTCGCCCCGCAGTCCGGCGACCCGGCCCTGGTCGCGCGCATGCACCGGTCGGTCGCCCGCACCCTGGTCGCCGAGGGCCGTCTCGCCGAGGCCGACGCCTCGCTGGCCAAGGCGGCCGAGCTGTACCGGGGCCTGCAGATCCGCACCGAACTCGCCAACTGCCACTGGATGCGCGGCTACGTCTACGCCCAGGACGGCCAACTGGAGCGCGCCGAGGAGGAGTTGCGGGAGGCACTCGGCATGCTGTCGGCCAAGCGCGCCGCCCTCTACAGCAGCCAGGTCGCCGTCGAGCTGGCCGACGTGCTGCACCGGCGCGGCAAGTCCGACGAGGCCGCGGCCCTGCTGCACGGCGTCCTCGACGACCTGTCCCCCGAGCGCGGCGCCGTCCACTCCGCCGCCGCGCACCGCCTCCTCGGCATCATCGCCGAGGACGCCCGCCGCACCGAGGACGCCGAGGAGCACTACGTCCGCGCCCTGAGCCTGCTGGAGCGGGCCGGCGCCGCGGGTGACCTGGCCGACCTGTGCCGGCTGCTGGGCGACCTGCTGCGCCGCACGGGCCGGGTGGAGGCGGCCCTGGACGCCTACCGGACGGGCCTCGGGCACCGTACGGCTCCCGGCACGACGACCCTCGGGCCCGCACCCGCACAGCCCCCGCTGTGAGGGAACAGGGGCTTCACGCGGTCGGGCGGGATAGCCTCCTTCCGGGGTGTGAACGACCGGGGCGGGGCGCGTGGAGAACCAACGGACAGCGGCAGTGGCCGACGGGCTGCGGACGGCCCTGCGCATCCTCGTGCACACCGTCCTCGGCGGCGCCGCGCTGATCACCGTCGTGACGGTGGTGTCGGTGCTCGGGCCGATGCTGGCGATCGATCTCTACACCCCGCCGGTCGCGGCCTGGTGGACCGTGTTCACCGCGATCACCGTCCAGGGGGTGCCCTTCCTGCTGCTGGGCACGGTCGTGTCGGCGGCGATCGGCGCGTTCGTGCCCCAGCGGGTGTTCCAGCGGCTGCTGCCCCGCCGTACGGCGCTCGCCGTGCCGGTCGCGGGCGCGGCCGGGGTCGTCCTGCCCGGCTGCGAGTGCGCGTCCGTGCCGGTGGCCGGCAGCCTGATGCGGCGGGGTGTCGCCCCGGCGGCCGCCCTCGCCTTCCTGCTGTCCGCGCCCGCGATCAACCCGGTCGTCCTGGTGGCGACCTCCATCGCCTTCCCGGGGCAGCCCGAGATGGTCCTCGGCCGGCTGGTCGCCTCGCTCGGCACGGCCGTGGTGATGGGCTGGCTGTGGGCGCGGTTCGGGCGGGAGGAGTGGCTGCGGCTGCCGAAACGGGACACCGGGCACGAGCAGGGCGGCGGGCCGCGTGCGTTCGTCTCCGGACTCCAGCACGACTTCCTGCACGCGGGCGGTTTCCTCGTGCTCGGCGCGGCGGCCGCGGCGACCTTCGACATCGTCGTGCCGAGCCCACTGCTGGAGGTGTTCACCGGGTCGGCCTGGCTGTCGGTGCTGCTGCTGGCCGTGCTGGCGGTCGTGCTGTGCGTGTGCAGTGAGGCCGACGCGTTCGTGGCGGCGTCGCTGAGCGGCTTCTCGCCGACCGCGCGCCTGGCGTTCATGGTGGTCGGGCCGATGGTCGACCTGAAGCTGATCGCGCTCCAGACGGGTACGTTCGGCAGGTCCTTCGCGGTGCGGTTCTCCTCCGCGACCTGGCTGGTGGCCGTCGCGAGCAGCGTCCTGGTGGGGTGGTGGCTGTTGTGAGGCGCTACGGACCGGCCGTACTGCTCGCCCTCGTCGGCGCGGCGATCCTGCGGGTGTCGCTCTTCAGCGACCTGTACCTGAGGTACGTGCAGCCCGGGTTGCGGCCGTATCTGGTGGTGTCGGGGGTGGTGCTCGTGCTGCTGGGGGTGGCGGTGGGGGTGCTGGTGCGGACGGCAGATGACGGGGAGGCGCAGGAGGACCTCGGGGCCCCCGCCGGGCACACCCACGGCCCCGCAGGCCCTCGCGTCGCCTGGTTCCTCACCCTCCCCGCCCTGGCCCTGCTGCTGTTCCCGCCGCCCGCCCTCGGCTCCTACAGCGCGGAGCGCGAGGCCGACCGGCGTGCGGCCCGGGGCGTCGGCACCTTCCCGGCGCTGCCGGCCGGGAACCCGCTCGACCTCACCCTCGGGGAGTTCGGCTCCCGGGCGGTCTACGACAGCGGCCGTTCCCTGACGGGACGCACGGTCCGGCTCACCGGTTTCGTCACCCGCGACGCCGACGGCACCTGGTACGTCACCCGCCTCCTCGTCTCCTGCTGCGCCGCCGACGCCGGCGCCGCCAAGGCCGAGGTGCGCGGCGTCGGCGCCCCGCCCGTCGACACCTGGATCACGGTCACCGGCACCTGGCACCCGGAGGGCGAGCCGGGCTCGGACGCCGCCTGGCCGCCGGTCCTCGACGCCACCTCCGTACGGCGGACACCGCAGCCGGACAACCCGTACGAGAAGCGCTGAGGGTCAGGCCGGGGCGGCGGCCCGGCGCGCGGGTTTCGCCCCACCCGCGACGGGTAGTCGGGCGACGATTCCGGGAGGGCTCGGAGCATGATCCGGGCGGGCGCCGGGCCCGGGTCCCGGGAGGCACCGGGCACGGCACCGGGTAAGCCGCCGAAAGCCGGCTGACCGGGCCGGTTGCCGTACGGCGGCCGGCCGCGCGGACGTCGGGCAGCGGGCCGTCCCGGGCGGGTGGTGTGCGCCGGCCCACCTCGCATCCGCGGCAGGGTGCCCGGAAGAGCGTCGATGGCGAAGGCCGGTGTTGAAGGAGGCGGTGGTCGTGCGGCCCAGGGACGATCCCCGAGATGCCCCCGGCGGCGATCCCGGTCCACGCCGCACCGGGGGCGGTGAGCTGGACCTGGACGGAATCCGGGCCGCCGATGTGATCGCCAGGGGCGTGCGCGGCGTCGAACCCGGAGACGTCCCGGGCCGGCTGTGCGAGGTGGCGGTCGAGCTGCTGCCGGTGATCGGCGCGAGTGTGTCGCTGCGCAGCGAGGGCATGCCCGTCCAGCTGAGCGCCAGCAGCGCCCACGCCGCGCACCTGGCGCAGCTCCAGGCGACGCTGGGCGACGGCCCCTGCCAGAGCGTGCTGGAGGAGGGGGCGCCCGTGCTGGCCTGCGATCTGACGACCGGCCGGGACGCGGGCCGCTGGCCGGTCTTCGCCCAGCAGGCGACGGAGGCCGGGGTTCGGGCGGTGTACGCGGTGCCGCTGGGCAGCGACGCGGTGTGCGTGGGCACCCTCGACCTGTACCGCGACAGCCCCGGCGGGCTCACCGACCGCCAGCTGCACGTGGCCCGGCTCGTGGCCGGCGTCATGACGGTGGCCCTGATGGCGCTGCCCCGCGAGACCGAGGCCGAACCGCGGGACGAGGAGCCCTGGCTGAGCGGGCTGGCCGCGGACCACGACAAGGTCTACCAGGCCGTCGGCATGATCATGGCGCAGCTCGGCGTCGGCGCCGACGACGCGCTCGCGCGGCTGCGGGCGGACGCCTTCGCGCGCGGCAGCACGGCCCTCGACGTGGCCCGCGACGTGATCGCCCACCGCAGGCGTTTCGACCAGTACTGAAACCCGGTACCGCGTATGGGGGCGGCCGGTCCTGAGACCCCGCAGGCACTCGTCAGATCTGTGCCCGCCCCCGCTTCGTGATCTCGGTCAGGCGCTGTGCCCCGAGTTCCGCGGTCTGCTGCGTGACCTCCTCGTGCACCTCGTCCAGGCCCGCGTGGGTGAGCGTGATCGCCTCTTCCCCGACCCGCACGGCCGCGAGGTCCATCGTGAGGTACGTCAGTTCCCCCTCCTCCGTCTCGCCGGCCAGGGTGACCCGCAGGGCCTGCCGGGCGTCCCCCACCGGCGGCAGCGGCATGTCGCTGACCTGGACGGCCTGGACGCCGCCGCGCGTGGTCGTCGCCGTGAACTCGCCGCACTTCCCGGGCAGCGACTTCAGCCAGGCCAGGGTGCGGTCGACGTCCGCCGGCGGATGGGCGGCGACCTGGTAGCGCAACTGGGCGTCGGTGTCGGCGGCATCGAACGCGGCCGTCGCCCGTGGGCCGGCCGGGACCCCGAAGAATTCCTCCGTGTAGAGGGCGTCGAGCAGCCGCTGGCAGTCACGGTCCTGCGTGGTGGCCTTGAGCAGCCCGTCCCGCCAGGTACTGGCCCCCCGCGTCGGCCCCCAGGGCTCCCCCAGATCGGCGCCGGTGATCAGCGACGCCTGGGCCTGGGCCTCGGTGAGACCGGCCCCGGAGCCCGCGGACCGCTCGCCGACGGGTGACGCGCCGGTGGCGCTCGGCGAGGCGGAGAACCACCGCGGCCGCGGCTCGTCCCGCACGGAACAGGCGGCCGTGGCCAGCAGGGCGGTCATGGACAGCGCGGAGGCGAGTAGGGCGCGGGCACCTGGGCCACGTCGGCCGGCCGGAGGATGGGGCATCGGTGGGCCTCCTGCGGGAGTTCATGGAGGTGTCTGCCGACGGGGCGGGCTCTCCAAGATCGGGTACGTGCTCTTACGGCACCACCGCGAGGAGCGGCACACCAGCGCGACGGGCTGTTCGGGTGAGGGAGGAGTACGCACGGCGGGCCTCCGTGAAAAAGCCGTGGTCCCGCGCGCCCCGCCCTTGTTACCGTCACGCCCATGAAGCGCGCCCAGCCGTTCCCGTCTCTCACGACGACGCCGGAGAATGTCCCGGCGCGCTGACAGCTGACGCAGATGTCTTCAAGCCCGGGGCGAGTGCCCCGGGGCTTCGTCGCGTGGTGCTCGCCTCAAGACCCGAGGAGACCGCCATGCACGACCACCGACGGCTCGGCCGTGACCTGAACCTCTTCGACACCGACCCGCTGATGGGCGCGGGACTGCCGTACTGGCTGCCCGACGGCGCGATCGTGCGGCACACCCTGGAGGAGTACATCCGCCAGGCGGAACAGCGGGCCGGCTACCGGCACGTGTACTCGCCCGTCCTCGGCAAACGCGAGCTGTACGAGATCTCCGGGCACTGGGACCACTACAGCGAGGACATGTTCCCGCCGATGGACCTCGGCTCGGAACAGGTCCTGCTGCGCCCGAGCCTGTGCCCGCACCACGCCCTGATCTACCGCTCCCGCTCCCACAGTTACCGCGAACTACCCCTCCGTATGGCTGAGTTGGGCGGCATGTACCGCTCGGAGCTGTCCGGCGTCCTCGGCGGTCTGACCCGGGTGCGGGCCATCACCCTCAACGACGCGCACATCTTCTGCACCCTGGAGCAGGCCGTCGAGGAGGCGCGTGCCGCGCTGGAGCTGATCGGCCGTGCCTACGCGGACCTGGGCATCCGCGCGCACCGCCACCGTCTCTCCCTGCCCGGCGAGGGCGGCAAGTACGTGGCGGACCCGGACCTGTGGCGGCGGGCCACCGCCCTGCTGCGCGAGGTCCTGGACGGCTCGGGCATCCCCTACGAGGCCGCCGAGGGCGAGGCGGCCTTCTACGGCCCGAAGATCGACGTGCAGATCGCCGACCCGGCCGGGCGGGAGGCCACCCTCTCCACCGTCCAGATCGACTTCCACCAGCCCGAATGCTTCGACCTGCACTACATCGGCGCCGACGGGGCGAAGCACCGCCCGGTCATGGTGCACCGCAGCATCATCGGCAGCGTGGAGCGTGCGGTCGCCCACCTCGTCGAGGCCCACGGCGGGGCCTTCCCGCCCTGGTTGGCCCCGGTGCAGCTGGTGGTTCTCCCGGTGGGGGACGAACAGGCGGGCCACGCCCACGAGCTCGTGGGGCGTGCCCGTGCACTCGGCCTGCGCGCCGAGGTGTCCGGCCCCGGCCAGGGCACCCTCGCCGCCCGCATCCGCGCTGCTCGACTGGTCCCGTACCAGGCGGTGACCGGCGGTCGGGAGGCCGAAGCGGACCAGGTGGCACCGCGCCTGCGGGACGGGCGACGGCTGGGGGCCCTGCCCGCCGCGGAGTTCCTGCGGGAGGTCGCGGACCGGGTGGCGGCTCGCGGCACCGAGCTGTGGGAGGCGGCGTAGGAGCGGTTCGCGGCCCCCGTCCGTCCGGGCGGGGGCCCGTCCCGTTGGGGGGTGCCGCAGGCCGTAGGGTCGCTCGTGCGGAGCCCGGTTCGAAGCCCGGTTCGAAAGCCCAGTGCGGGAACAGTGGAAGGAGCCACCGTGACGGACGGTCAGCGTATTCCGGTGATCATCGACTGCGACACCGGCGTCGACGACGCCCTCGCCCTGCTGTTCGCCGTACGGCATCCGGCGCTCGACGTGCGGGCGATCACCTGCGTGGCCGGGAACACGGACGTGGACGGCGTGGTCCGCAACACCCTGACCGTGCTGGAGGTGGCCGGTGCCGGTGACATTCCCGTCGCCCGGGGCGCCGAGCGTCCGCTGATCGAACCCGTGCGGACGGCTCGGCATGTGCACGGGCAGGACGGGATGGGTGACCTGGGGCTGCCCGCGCCGACCCGGGTGCCGGTGGACGTGGACGCGGTGACGCTGCTGCGGCGCGAGATCCTCGCCTCGCCGAGGCCGGTCACGCTGATCCCCATGGCGCCCCTGACGAACATCGCGCTGCTGCTGCGGACACACCCCGAGGTGACCCGCAACATCGAGCGGATCGTGTTCATGGGCGGCGCGGTGGCGACCGGGAACGCCACGCCGGTCGCTGAGTTCAACGTGTGGCACGACCCGGAGGCGGCGGCGGTGCTGCTCACGGCGGGGGTGCCGATCACGATGTACGGGCTGGACGTGTTCAAGCAGGTCCTGGTGCCCGCGGCCGATGTCCAGCGGCTGCGCGCGGGCACGGACCCCAGCCTCCGCCTGGCCGGCGAACTCCTCGCCCACCGCGACCCGGCCACCTCGGGAGACCCCACGCCGACGGGCGGTCTCGGCGACGCGGGCGCGGTGTGCGCGGTGGTCGATCCGGGCGGCCTGACCACCGAGCGGCTGCCGGTCGAGGTCGCCCTGGCCCCCGGGCCCGGCCGCGGCCAGACGATCGTCGACCGCCGCCCGCTCCCCGGCGAGTCCGAGATCCACGAGGGAACCCGCGCCCAGCCCCTGGTGGACGTGGCGCTGGGCGTCGACGTGCAGCGGTACGTGAAGCTGTGGCTGACGGCGGTGGAAGGGGCCTAGCACCGGTACGGCGAAAGGGCCCGGGACTGTCGGAGTCCCGGGCCCGTCAAGGTGTCAGGAACGCGTCGCGCGCTTCCTGCGGGTCATGACCACCATGGCCGCGCCGCCCGCGAGGAGCACTCCCGCGCCGATGGCGATCGGGCCCGTGCTGCTGTTGGCGCCGGTTTCCGCGAGGTCGCCGCCGCCGCCGTTCGGCTTGGGGGCCGGGGGCGTCGTCGACTCGGAGGCGGACGGGGTGGGGGTGTCCGTGTCCGTGGCCGGGGGCGACGAGGGCTCGGACGGCTCGGACGGCTCCGACGGCGCCGGGGGCGTCGTCTCGTCGGCCGGCTCCGAGGGGCTCGCGGGCGGGGTGGACGGGGGCTGCGACTCAGCCGGCGGAGGCGTGAGCTCGCACTCCTTCGTGCCGCCGTTCCAGGCCGCGATCAGCTTGTCCTTGATGACCGGGCGGTCGGGACCCTTGGGCAGCTCGCCGTGCTCGAAGCCGTCCTTCGCGTCGAGCTCGCCGTCGAACTTCGTCGCGCCCCGGTAGAGGTCGATCTGCCCGAAGCAGTCCTTGTCGGGGATGGCGATGTCGAGCGAGTCGGTGGCGCCCGGCTTGACCGTCACCGTGTCGAAGTCGACGAACACCTGCTCGCCGGAGGTCGCGAAGGTCGCGCCGTGCGCGAGGTAGGAGGCCAGGGAGGCCGTGCACGTCGTCGCGTCGCCGGCCGTGCGGACCTTGATGTGGACCTTGCCGTCCTCGGTCGGCTTCAGGTTCTGGTCGTCGACCTTCACCGAGTCGAAGAAGTTCACGCCGTCGAGCGAGAACTGGCAGCGATCGGTCCCGGTCTCCGTGCCCGCGCCGGTCCCGGGCTTGTAGGTGCCGCCGGACGACCAGCCGTCGCCGCCGGGCGTACCGGTGGCGAACGCGGTGGTGGCGGAGGCGGCGCAGAGGGCCAGGGCCGCGGCGCCCGTCCCCAGGAGGCGGCGCGCGGTGACACGTCTCGCTATGGACATGGGTATCCCGTTTCTTGGCTGTGCAGGAACCCGGGTGACGGCATGCGGGCAGCGCGCGGCGCACGGCTGCCGGGGCCGCACCGGGGGTGAGTGGTCGAAGAAACACTGGGCTCATTGGTCACATGCGCCTCAGTGCGCCCCCATCGTGGCCGGGCCGCAGCAGGCTGTCAACCTGCGGGTATGTAAAGGAAGTTACTCGACCATCACACTTCCATCACAGCAGGAATGGATCACTCCGATCAACGCGATGGTTCCTTTTTCCGGCATTCTGGACAGATTTAATGCTGTTGCCCGTATGCCCTGCAGAGGAGACCGCGTGACCGATCGCTCCACCCTCGACCTGTCGTCCCGGGATCCCGACTGGTGGCGCCAGGCCGTCGTCTACCAGGTCTATCCCCGCAGCTTCGCCGACGCCGACGGCGACGGCCTCGGCGACCTGCGCGGCATCACCCGCCGCCTCGGTCACCTCGCCGCCCTGGGCGTGGACGCCCTGTGGCTGAGCCCGTTCTACCCGTCCGAGCTGGCCGACGGCGGCTACGACGTCGCCGACCCCAGGGACGTCGACCCGCGCCTGGGCACCCTCGACGACTTCGACGCCCTGGTCGCCGAGGCCCACCGGCTCGGTCTGAAGGTCATCGTCGACATCGTGCCCAACCACTCCTCGCACCAGCACGTCTGGTTCCAGGAGGCCCTGCGCTGCGGGCCCGGCTCGGCGGCGCGCGACCGGTACGTCTTCCGCGACGGCCGCGGCGAGCACGGCGAACTCCCGCCCACCGACTGGCAGTCCGTCTTCGGCGGCAGCGCCTGGAAACGGGTGCCCGACGGCCAGTGGTACCTGCACCTGTTCGCCCCCGAGCAGCCCGACCTCAACTGGGAGAACCAGGAGGTCCGCGCCGACTACCGCACCACCCTGCGCTTCTGGTCCGACCGCGGGGTCGACGGCTTCCGGGTCGACGTCGCCCACGCCCTCGTCAAGGACCTGAGCGAACCCCTGCGCGACCTCGGCGCGCCCGAGCTGAGCCGCGAGGAGGCCCTCACCGGCATGCCGCCGGGCACGCACCCCTTCTACGACCGCGACGACGTGCACGAGATCTACCGCGACTGGCGCAAGATCCTGGACGCCTACCGCCCGCCCCGCATGGCCATCGCCGAGGCGTGGGTGCCGGGCGCCCGGCGCGCGCTGTACGCCCGCCCGGACGAACTCGGACAGGCCTTCAACTTCGAGTACCTGGAGGCCGGCTGGGACGCGGACGAGCTGCGCCACGTCATCACCGACTCGCTCGCCACCGCCCGGGCGGCCGGCGCCTCGGCCACCTGGGTGCTGTCCAACCACGACGTCGTCCGCCACGCCTCCCGCCTGATGCTCCCGCCCGGCACCGACGAGAACGCCTGGCTGCTCTCCGGCGGTCACGCCCCGGCCGTCGACGAGGCGGCCGGGCTGCGCCGGGCCCGGGCCGCCACCCTGCTGATGCTGGCGCTGCCCGGCTCCGCGTACGTCTACCAGGGCGAGGAACTCGGCCTGCCCGAGGTCGCCGACCTGCCCACCGAGGTGCTCCAGGACCCGATCTGGGAGCAGACGGGCCACGTCCGCAAGGGCCGCGACGGCTGCCGGGTGCCCCTGCCCTGGACGACGACCGGACCGTCGTACGGCTTCGGGCCGGGCGGCGCCTGGCTGCCGCAGCCGCCCGGCTTCGCCGCCTACGCCGTCGAGGCGCAGGACGGCGTCGAGGGCTCGACCCTGGAGCTGTACCGCACGGCCCTCAGGCTGCGCCGCAAGCTGCTCGACGGCGAGGAGCTGACCTGGGCGGAGGACACCCCGGACGGTGTCATCCTGTTCGACCGCTGCGAGGGCTGGCGGTGCGTGACGAACCTGTCCGGCACGGCGGTCCCGCTGCCGGCCGGCGAGGTGCTGCTGAGCAGCTCCCCACTGGAGGACGGCCGGCTCGGGCCGGACACGACGGTGTGGCTCGGGCGTTAGCCCCGGCCCCGGTGGGCGTCCGGGAGGGCGTCCACCACCCGCACGGCCCAGCAGTACGTGCCATCTGCGGGAACGCCCCGCGAGAATCGCTGGCGGAGTGCCGTCGACGTCCGCACAGGGAGCCCCGCCCGCCATGAAGAGGTCCAGGAAGACAGCAGCCGTGGCGGGGACCGTGGTCGCCGGCGTACTCGCGTTCCCCGGCCCGCCGGCGGCGGCCCGGGACGGTGAGCCGTGGGGTGCCGCGACCATCGCACCCGGCCGGGAGGGCATCCTCCGGATCACCGGCCCCGCGGGGGCGGCGCCGGGCGCCACGCTGACGCTGACGGCGCCCCGGGGCACCCGTGTGACGGCCACGCCGCTCGCCGCGCCCGGCTACCTCGGCCGGGTCGCCGCCGACGGCCGCAGCGGCACGTACACGGTCACCGGCGACGCGGCCGGCCGGTCGTGGCGGGACCGTCCGCTCCCCTTCGTGCTCGCGGTCCCCGCGGGCGCCGTGCCCGGCACGCGGCTGCGCGGCTGCGTCCTGCGGATCACCGACGCGGACGGCGTGCGGCGGGCGGCCGGCCGGTGTGCCGTGACCGTGGGCCTGGCCGGGCCGACGCTGACCCGCCCGCTCTCCGGCGTGCCGCTGGACGTCCGGCCCCGGATCGCCGGTACGGCACACCCGGGAGCCCGGGTCACCGTCCGCGACAAGGACGACCGCGAGGCCTGCGCGACCACCGCCGCCCCCGACGGCACCTGGGCCTGCACCCCGGGCACGGCGCTCCGGGCGGGCGTCAACCGGCTCCAGGCGGTCGCCACGCTGAACGGGGTGAGCGCCATGAGCGAGCAGATCGACATCTCGGTGGCGGACGACGGCTCCGGTCAGTAGCGCACGGCCCGGGCCACCTCGGCCCGGACCTCGCCGGACAGATCGTGGGTGCTGCGGGCGGTGGCCGTGGCGGAGTCGCCCGCCTGCACGTGTTCCACCGTGACGATGACCGTGTCGGTCAGCCGGCCCCCGGCGTCGGTGAAGTCGACCTGGACGGCGAAGGACCGTTCCGAGTCGTCGGTGTTGGTGACGGTGACCTCGGCCCGGGCCCGGCCGTCGGCGCCGACGGTGGGCGAGCCGGCCTTCACGTCGCCCTTGGCGTCGATGCCGCCCCGGATGTCGTCGAGGCGGCGTCCGGCCTCCGCCGTGGCCGACTCCAGCGCCTCGGAGGCTTGTGAGGCGAACGACCCGACCGCCGACTCCGCCTCGCGGGCGGCGTCCCCCGGGCTGTCGCCGTTGCAGCCGGTGAGCACGGCGGCCAGGGCGAGCGGCAGCGCCGCCCCGCCCGTCGCCCAGCGTCCGCGTCCCATGGCCTCACGTGTGGCCGAGGCCGCCGCCGCCGAAGGAGCCGCTGGACCCGGGCAGCCAGCGGCGGGGTTTCTGGTCCTTGCCCGTCCTGGTGCTCGAGTGGTGCAGCTCATGGGGCAGGAGCCGCTCGCCGTCGCGCGTCACGACCGGCATCTCGTCGGGCTCCCGCATCTCCCGCATCTCATGGACCGGCCCGCCGTCCGGAAGGTGCGGCTGCTCCTCGGGGCTGGGGTGGTGCGTGTCCTTGTCCATGACGCGCATCCCGACCAGCACCGCCCAGATCAGCGCCAGGGCGATGATCGCCCCGCCGACGAAGGCGATGGTCACGGCGACCGCGTGATCTGACGACGCCGCCAGCACTTCATACGTTGCCGTAGTCATGCTCCGATTATCGCCGACGTAATGCGATAAAGCGCCCGCAATGTCCGACCCTCGGCATCCACGCCTGCGCATCCACGCCTGAGCGTCCGCCCCGGGCGTGCGGGCAACCTCTGCGGGGTCTGCGACGACCTGACGGTGATACCCCGTCCCCCACACGAGGGAGATCACCATGCGCAGACACCTCGCACGGCTGCTCACCGTGCTCGCCGTCCTGGCGGCGGCGTTCGCCACCCCCGGCACGGCGAGCGGCAAGGCGCAGGCCGCCGACGAGTGGAACCCGCCCGCGAACCTCGTCCAGCCCCTGAACGAGGTGTGGAACCACGTCGAGTCGACCTACGGCAACCTGTACGGCTTCCGCAACTACGGCTGGGACCAGGTCTTGGCCAACCGCGGCAGCGTCAACTACTGCGTCCGCTGGGAATCCGACGCCCCCGTCAGCGCCGCCCTGCGCGACCGGATCCACGCCGCGCTGAAGAAGCAGTTCGGCAAGTGGATGACGGCCATGACCGAGAACGGCAAGGGGCACAACGCCTGGCCGTACACCACCGTCCCCGTCAACATCGTCGGCTGGGCGGTGAAGAACCGCTCCACCCTCCAGTGGACCGACAACTCCGTCGACATCTACACCGGCATCCTCGACAGCGGCGGCGCCCCGCAGTGCGCCCCGGACTGCGGCCGCTTCTTCCACCAGGACGGCGACTACTCGAAGTGCCCGGGCGGTGCCGCCCGCCACTACGACCAGTCGCTGTGGCTGACCAAGGGCTTCGGCGGCGGCGCGGGCGGTGACTGGGGCCAGCGCATGGGCCAGGAATACTTCACCGGCGCCCTGAACCAGGAGAACATCCACATCTACCTGCACGAGGTCGGCCACACCTTCGGCCTCGACGACTTCTACGACTGGTCGCCGACCGGCCAGTGCTGCTTCCTGATGAAGGCGGGCAGCGCCACGCAGATCACCGAGTTCGACAAGTGGATGCTGCGTGACTTCTGGCGCCACATGAAGAGCCGCTACGGCCTCTGAACGGCAGCGGGCGGGTGCGGGCGGACCCGGCTCCCGTGCCGCTCTCCGGCGTACGGTGGAAGAACCGGGGGTATTCCGCAACCGGTGACCGGCGGTCTCCCGGCCATGCCCCCCGTTCGCAGCAGGAGTCCCGATGACGTCCGCCTCCTCGCCCTCTCCGCCCTTCCCGGCCCCCTCCGAGGTCCGGCTGAGGCTCGCGGCCCAGCCCCGCCTCGGCCGCACGGCCCGCCGTATCGACGGGGCGTGGTGGCCCCGGTCGTACGACCTGGCCGCGGAGCTGCCCGGGCTGCTGGCCGTGCTGCCGGGCGCCTGGGGCCGGGTCAGCAGCGTCCTGGTCCACGGGGACACCTGGCTGCCCTGTCCGGAGCGGCTGGACGTCGCCGGCCGGGAGGTCCACGTGGGCCGCAGGGAGTCGCCGGCCACGCCGGACACGGTCTGCCTGCTCACGCCCGGCCGGGGCCGCTGGGACCTGCTGGTGGTGCCGCCCGCGACCACGGAGGCGGAGGCGGTCGCGCTCATGGAACAGGCCGTCACCCAGGACGACTGACGCCCTGAGCTAGTGCGCGAGCAGCACCAGGACCAGGGCGATCAGCGCCGGGACGGTCTGCACGAAGAGGATCTTGCGGCTGGCGGTGGCCGCGCCGTACGCCCCCGCGATCGCCACACACACCAGGAAGAACACCGAGACCTGGAAGCCCACCGGGTCGGACGCCACCGCGCCCCAGAGCAGTCCGGCGGCGAGGAAGCCGTTGTAGAGGCCCTGGTTGGCGGCCAGGGCCTTCGTGCCCTCCGCGAACTCGGCGCTGGTGCCGAAGGCGGCGCGGGCCCGAGGAGTGGTCCACAGGAACATCTCCAGCACCAGGATGTAGGCGTGGAGGGCGGCGAGAGCCAGCACAGCGAGGGTGGCGAGGGTCGACATGCGCCGCATCATCGCAGGCACGCCCGGCCTGTCCTCGCCCGGCCGTCCTCGTTCGGGCCCGCCCGGGAGGCGGAGCGGGGCGCCGGGTGGCAGATTGCGGGCAGTGGAAGGCCGGTCCGGGCCGTCGCGTCCCCGCGTGTGCCGCTCGGGAGCCCGGCCCGGCCTTCCCGCTCGCCGGTGTCGTCCGGTGGGGGTGTGGTCAGTACCCGATCCGGAACGTCGCGCCCGCACGGTCCATGGCCGTGCCGCGTTCGAAATTCCGAACGCAGTTCGGTAGGGCGGACGGGTGAACTCCGGTTCCGGGTCCGCCGTTCGGCCGAGGGAGGGCGTGCAGGGCCGTGAACGGTGGCCGTTCGGCCGAGGTGGCCGGGCCTGTCCGGGCGGGAGATTGAGGGCCGGTCCTCGACTCCGTGACAGCGCAGAGGGCCCGTCCCTCCGCACGGTCACAGGAGTACGGCCATGGCCCTTCAGTTCCAGCCCGCCCCGAGCGCGCTCCGCCACCGGGACGGTCTGCGGCGCACCCCGCGCGGAGCGCGCTGGGACGGCCTCTACTGGGCCGGATCGGCGGTGTTCGCGCTCGCCCTGGCCGCCATGACGACGCTGCCCGCCCACCGGGTGTGGGGCGTGTGCGCGGCCGTCGGCTACGCGGTGGCCGCCGTCCTGGCCGGCCGCAGCGCCTGCGCCTGGGGCCGGTCGAGCGCGCTCGCGGCGGTCGCGGGCTCGGTGCTGCTGCCGCTGGCCGTGCTGATGGTGCTGGGCACGGCCCAGCCGGAGGTCGGCGTCGTCGAGCACTCCGGCGACCTGCTGCTCGCCACGGGCAGCCCCTACGCCCCGCACCCGTCGCTCGTGGACGACTTCAACCCGTACCTGCCGGGCATGGCCCTGCTCGGCCTCCCCCACGCCCTGCTGGGCGACACCCCGCCCACGGACGCCCGGCTGTGGTTCGCGACGGTGTTCCTCGGCGCACTGGCCTTGGCGGCCCGGCCCGGGGCCGACCGGCTGCAGGCCGCGCGTCGGAGGTCCGGCCCCCGTACCGGCGTAGGTGCGACCCCTCCCAACCCCGCCCTGCTGCTGGCCAGTTGCCCGGCCGTCGCTCTCGCCCTGGCGGTGGGCGGGGTCGATCTGCCGGTGATCGGGCTGATGTGTCTGGGGCTGGCTCTGGCGGGGCGGCGCGGGGGTGCCGTCGGCGCGGGCGCGGCGATGGGGGCAGCGGCGGCACTGAAGTGGACCGCCTGGCCGCTGCTCCCGGTCGGGCTGGTGCTGCTCGCGGTGACGGCGGGGCGCCGGGCCGCCGTACGCGCCGTGGTGACGGCTATGGCGGTGGCCGCAGCCGGCGTCGTGCCGTTCGCCCTCGTCGATCCGCACGCGTTCGTCGAGCACGTGGTGCTGTTCCCGCTCGGCGCGGCCGGCGCCGGATCGCCCGCGACCAGCCCGCTCCCCGGCCATCTGCTCGCCACCCATGTGCCCGGGGGACGCGCCGTCGCGGTCGCGGCGCTGGCGGCGACGGCCGTCGGGATGGCGGTCTGGCTCCTGGCCCGCCCGCCGCGCACGGTCGTCGCCGCCGCGGACCGCGTGGCGCTCGGACTGACCCTGGCCATGTGCCTGATGCCCGCCACACGCTTCGGCTATCTCGTCTACCCGCTGGTGCTGGCCGGGTGGTTCCGCCGCGACGACCTCCGTGCGGCCCGAACGCCCTGACGGCCGACTCGCACGTGAAGTCCCCCGGAATCAAGGGCAGTTGTGGTCATTTCTGCCATCGACCGGCCGATAAACGATCATCCCGTGGGTGGATGTAAGGCGCATCCGCTTCCCGTGACGATGACCCCGACCTTTTCGAACACCGAGGAAGGGGAAGGCCGTTGCGTATCGCCCGGCTTCTCGGAACCGTCCTGGGCACCACGTTGCTGACGACCACCGCCGTACTGACCGCACCCGCTCACGCCGGCCCGGCCGCGCCGCCCGCAGGGTCCGTGGACCGCACGTCCCTCGACAGAGCCGCTCTGCGCGACTCGCTGGACGCCATCCACGAGGCGGGCATGTACGGCGTCTTCTCGTCCGTCAGAGACGGCGGCGAGCGGTGGACCGGAGCCTCCGGCGTCGCCGACGTGGAGACCGGCCGCCCCGTCACCCCGGGCATGCGACACCGCGTGGGCAGCATCAGCAAGACCTTCACCTCCGTCGCCCTGCTCCAGCAGGTGGAGCGCGGCCGCCTCCGGCTCGACGCGCCCATCGGCGACTACCTCCCCGACCTCATACCCGGGGAGCGCGGCCGGCAGATCACCGTCCGCATGCTCCTGAACCACACCAGCCATATCGGCGACTACATCGCGGGCGCCTTCCCCTCCCTCGTCGAGGGTTCGACCGCCAGCCTCGACGAGGAGCGCTTCCGCTCCATCCGCCCCGGGGAACTGGTCCGGCTGGGCCTCGCCGCCCCCGCCACCGGACGCCCGGGCGAGCTGCCCGGCTCGTACTCCAACACCAACTACGTCATCGCCGGGCTGCTCCTGCAGAAGGTCACCGGCCAGGACGCCGAGAAGTACATCACCCGCAAGGTCATCGACCGGGCCGGGCTGCGCCACACGTCCTTCCCGCGCACCCCGTACATCAAGGGCCCGCACCCGCGGATGTACGAGTCGTTCTACGGCCTGATCGACCCGCCGCGCGACTACAGCGTCTACGACATGTCCTGGGCGTACACCGCGGGCGCGGTCGTCTCCACCACCGACGACCTGAACCGCTTCTACCGCGCCCTGCTCGGCGGGAAGCTGATCGGCAAGGCCGCCCTGGACGAGATGACGCGCACGGTCCCGGTGAGCGGCCTCGACTACGGCCTCGGCATCTACGCGCTGGAGATGCCGTGCGGCCGCTTCTGGGGCCACGACGGCGCGGTGTTCGGCGCCGGCACGACCGCGCTGTCCAGCCGGGACGGCAAGCGCCAGGTGGCTCTCGCGCAGAACCTGATGAAGTACCAGAGGGTCGACGAGAACGGCGACATCGAGCCGCACGCGATCGACAACGCCCTCTACGCGTACGTCGTCCGCGCCCTCTGCCCGGCCGACTCCGGGTCCGCTGCCGGGTCCGCTCCCGGGGCCGGTCTCGTGAGCCCGGAAGACGCTCGTGGCGGGCTCAGCAAGCGGTTGCCCGGAATCGACCATTCTCAGTTGACCAGCAGCCTCAAGTTTGGTCAGCTGTCCCACTGATCGTGTTCGATTCTGATCGAGCGTTTCATGGCTCCCTGGGGGGGAGCTTGTGACAAGTTGGGGAGTTTCCTTGATGCATCGCGATTCCGTCGTGCTGCGCCGCGCCAGATTCCGGCGCGGCGCGGCGGCCCTGGGCTTCGTGGCGTTGACCGCCGGTACCGCCCTGACGGGCGCGCCGGCCGCCACGGCCGCCGGCAGCGCGGTCCTCGCCGGGAAGACCTGCACGCCGACGGAGGGCTTCTCCGGCTGCCGGCTGTTCGATCCGACCGGCGCCCGCGAGGAGTTCCAGGTCCCGGCCGGCGTCACGGCGCTGGACGTGCGGGCCTGGGGTCAGGGCGGCGAGGGCACCCCCTTCGCCAACGGCGGCGCGGGCGGCTACACCGCGGGCACGCTCAGCGTCACGCCCGGGGAGCGGCTGACCCTCGCGGTCGGCGTCCAGCGCTTCGGTGACGCGCTCGGCGGCGCGGGCGGCGACAAGTACGGCGCCGTCGGCGGCAACAGCAGCGGCGTCCGCACCAGCGACGGCAAGCCGCTGCTCATCGCCGCCGGCGGTGGCGGCGGTGGCTACGGCAGCATGGATGCCGGCCAGGGCGGCCCCGGTGGCGGTGAGCGCGGTCAGGACGACACCGAGTCCGAGCGAGGCGGCAAGGGCGCGGCCGGTGCCACCGGCGGCGCGGGCGGCGGCAACGGCTCCTCCGGCGCCGACGCGTCCGGGGGCGGCAAGGGCGGTGCGGGCGGCTCCGGTTCGGGCGGCGCGGGCGGAGGCGGCGGTGCCGGCTATGCGGGCGGCGGCGGTGGCGGCGGCACGGACGACGACCGGGGCGCGGTCGGCAGCGGTGCGGGCGGCAGCAGCTACGTCGACGCGGACCGGGTGACCGGCGCGCGGCTGCTCAGCGGCAACCGCACGGTGGCCCCGGCCAGGACGGACCCCTTCTGGCAGGCCTCCGACGAGCCGGTGCGCGGCGGCATCGCCGAGGGCGGCGTCAACACCGACCGCTCCGGCAACGGGCGCATCGTGTTCCAGTGGAAGACCCCCGCGATCGCGGAGCTGACCCAGGTCTCCGGAGCCGGCCAGACCACCCAGCCGGGCGGCGGCGCGGACCCGGTGGCCGTGGTGGTCCGGGACAAGGCGGGCAACCCGGTCGAGAACGCCTCCGTCACCTTCACGGTCGAGGACCCGGACAAGCTCGGCGCCTTCTTCTTCATCAAGGACGGCGCCGACACCACCAAGCTGGCCGTGCCGACCGACGCGCGGGGCCGCGCCCAGTCCGCGCCGCTCGAGACGGGCATCGGCAAGGAGGGCGAGTTCGTCGTCCGCGCCGAAGCCGGGGGCGCCTCCACGGTGTTCACCGTGAAGGTGAAGAAGTCGGCCTACACCGTGAGCGTCGCGGGCGGCGACGACCAGCGCGCCGAACAGGGCAAGGCCTTCGAGAAGGCCCTGCAGGCCCGTGTGGTCAAGTCGGGTGCAACGGCGCCGGCCGGTACGGAGGTCGAGTTCCGGGTCGAGGACGACAGCGACGACGCCCCCCGCTTCGAGGACGGCGAGCAGGTCGTCCGCGTCAAGACCGACGACTCGGGCAAGGCCACGGCCCCGACCCTGACCGCCGGTGAGGGCACGGGCACGTACACGGTCGCCGCGTCGGTCGGTGACGCCATGACCCAGTTCGCGGTCGAGGTCGTCGCCGGCGACGCGTCGGCCTCGCCGTCCCCGAGCCCCTCGGCGGATCCGACCGCCTCGGCCGACCCGAGCCCGTCGCCCAGCGCGAGCTCGTCCGGCACGTCCGGTACGACCGGCGGCACCGGGTCCTCGACCACGGGCGGCACGTCGACCGACCTCGACAGCGGCAGCCTCGCCTCGACCGGCGCCGGCGGCATCGGCATCCTCCTCGCGGCAGCGGCGGCCCTGGCCACGGCGGGCTTCGTGGCGTTCCGCTTCGGCCCGCGCCTGAAGCTCCGCTCGCGCGACGACGTGTGACAGCACCTCACCGCGACTGGCCCGCACCCGATCACCGGGTGCGGGCCAGTCGCCGTTTCGGCGGCCGGAGAAGCAGACGGTGAGAGAGGGGCGGGTTTTGCGGAACCTTTGCCAGGGGGTCGGGCGTTGGTCCAGTGAGCGCGCGGGAGCGGGTTCGCGAGATGACTTCCGACGATTACCGAGGTGACTCAATGGCAGTCTGGGACCGGCTCAAGGACCAGGCCAAGGCTCTCCAGCAGAATCAGGGCGGGCGTGGCGCCACCGCCGGCCACAGCGGCGGGCACGGCGGCGGGACGCGGTCCGGCGGCGGCAGCAAGGCCCAGCTGATCGGTGTGCTGAAGACGCAGCTCGGCTCGCTGAAGACCGAGCTGAAGAGCGGTGCGTACCGGGACGCGAGCATGGCGATGTGCGCGCTGGTCGCCGCCGCCGACGGGCAGGTGGACCCGGCCGAGCGGCAGCAGGTCGAGTCGATGATCCTCAGCAACGACGTGCTGCAGAACTTCCCGCCGGAGCAGCTGCGGCAGCGTTTCAACAAGCATGTGGACCAGCTGACGATGAACTTCCAGCACGGCAAGGCCGAGGCCATGCAGGAGATCGCCAAGACCGCCAAGAAGCCCACCGAGGCCAGGGCCGTGATCCAGACCGGCATGGTCATCGCCGGTGCCGACGGTCACTTCTCCCAGGCCGAGGCGCAGGTCCTGCGCGAGGCCTGCGCGGCGCTGGGGCTGTCTCCGGCGGAGTTCCAGCTCTGACGTCCGGCTCGCAAGCACAGCTCTGAAGCCCAGTTCTGATCAGCGGCCCGGCTCGGTCCCCCGCGGGCCCGCCTGGGGAGCGCGCAGCGCGTCCACGGCCAGGCGGGCCGCCGTGCCGATGACCGCGTCGGCGGCGGGCTGGAGGGCGGAAGTGCGGGCCGTGCGCGTGAAGACGGCGACGGCGTAGCGGCCCCCGTCGGGGTACTCGACGACGCCGACCTCGTTGCGCACGGTCGGCAGGCTGCCCGTCTTGCCCGCCACATGGACGTCGTCGAAGGGGAAGCCGGACGCCAGCCGGTGCGGCCACACCTGGAGCCCGAGGATCCGGCGGATGGCCGCGCCGTGCTCGGGTATGCACGCCTCGTCCCGCCAGACGGCGGCGAGCAGCCGTGTCATGTCGCGCGGGGTGCTGTGGTTGGTGCGGGCCGGGTCGAGCGCCCGCAGCCGGGCGACGACGTGCGGGTCGGCCAGCGACCGCGCGCCGCCGGGACCGGCGTCCTCCTTGATGGTGGCGAGGAGCTCGCCGAAGGTGTGGACGGCGTACGTGCGGGTGAGGCCGAGGCGGGCCGTGGTGCGGTTGACGGCGTCGAGACCGACGCGTGCCAGCAGCAGGTCGGCGGCGGCGTTGTCGCTGACGGACATCATCAGATAGGCGAGGTCGCGCAGCGACAGGCGGGCGCCGTCGAGCATGGCGGCGAGCCCCGTCGGGCCGGTGGTGCGGCTCTCCGGCGGGCACTCGACCTGCTCGGTGAGGTCCAGCAGCCCCGCAGCGGCCTGCTCGTGGAGCGTGACGAGCAGACACAGCTTGTGGACGCTGGCGGTGCAGACCGGCTGGTCCGCCCCGGCGTCGAGCTGCGCGCCGCTGTCGATGTCGAGGGCGTGCAGCCGGCCGGTGACCCCGGCGTCGGCGAAGGCCGCGTGGATGCGGTCGAGGGCGTCGGTCACAGCCAGTACTCCGATGCCGGGCGCAGGTGCAGCGGGCGGGAGGGCAGGTCGGGGGCCGCACCGGCGGTGCTGCGCAGCGCGTGCGCGGCGGCCTCGGCGAACGCGGACACGGCGGCGTCCCCGCGCCCCGCGGGCCAGGCCACGGAGTGCCGCAGGGCCAGCGGTGCGCCGGTGAGGGGCCGCCATACGACGCCCCGTTCCGGGGCCGCGTCCTCTTGCGCGAGCCCGTGCGTGTCCCGCGGGCTGAGCGCCACCGCCTCGGTCGACAGCACCAGCCCGCGCACGAAGCTGGCGCCCTGGGCGTGGCGTACGGCGGGCGGGGTGTAGCCGTTGCGGGCGCACGTGGTCAGGAGGTCGTCGTAGACGGCCGGGGCGCCGGCGCGGGGGAAGAGGATCAGGTCACGGCCGGTGAGGGAGGCGAGCGGCACCTCATCGAGCCCGGCCGCCGCTCGGCGGGGCAGCAGCACCCCCAGCTCGCGCCGCAGCACCGGGCCCAGCTCCAGCCCGGAGACGTCACACGGGTGGTGGATGAGCCCGACGTCCAGTTCGTGCGCGGCGAACCGCTCCAGTTGCTGGGCGGTGGACAGCTCGTGCAGCTCCAGCTCCAGGCCGCTCGTGCCCGCGCCGGTGAAGCCCGCCAGCAGCGCGGCGACGGTCTCCCCGGAGAGGTCCGGCGGCAGCGCGGCACGCAGCAGGCCGGTCTCGCCGTCCCGGATGCGGCGCGCGGTGGCCATGAACGCCTCGGAGCGGGCGAGCACCTCCCGGGCCTCCGCCAGCAGCAGCGCCCCGGGCTCGGTGAGGGCCACCTGCCGGCTGGTGCGTTCGAAGAGCCGGACGCCCAGGTGCCGCTCCAGGCGCTGGATGCGCTGCGAGAGCGGCGGCTGCGCCATGCCCAGACGAGCCGCGGCACGGCCGAAGTGTGACTCTTCTGCAACAGCCACGAAGCACTCCAAGTGCCGCACCAGGTCCACGAGCAGGAAGCATATCCGTTCGATATCGGTCCGAGATCGATACCGGACTTGGACAAGGTGCCCGGCCCGCTGCTGTTCTCGGTGCATGGATCACCACGACCACTCCAGCGTCATCACCGGGGGCCGCAGGCCGCGCCGGACGGCCGTGCGGGCCGTCACCGCGGGCGCGGTGGTGCTGGCCGTCGCCGCGGGCGGGGCGTACGCGGCCGGTCTCGGCCCCTTCGAGCGGGACACCGGGCCCGACCCCGCGGCCGCGGAACAGGCCCGCGCCTTCCTCGCCGACTGGGCCGCCGGCCGGCTGCCGAGCGCGGCCGGCCGTACGACCAGCCCCGGCACGGCACAGCGGGTGCTGGACAGCTTCACCGCCGGCCTCGACATCAGCGGACCGAAGCTCACGGCCGAGCCGGCGGCCGAGGCCGAGGACGGCACGGTCACCGTCCCGTTCACCGCCCGGATGCCCGTCGAGGGCCTGGGCACCTGGACCTACGAGTCGAAGCTGCCGCTGCGCGAGCAGAGCGACGGCAGCTGGAAGGTGGACTGGACGCTGTCCGTCGTCCACCCGCGCCTGAGCGACACCGAGAAGTTCCGCCTCGAACGCGAGGAGACCGAGCCCCCCGAGGTCACCGACCGGGAGGGCACAACCCTGTCGGGTGCGAAGTTCCCCTCCCTCGGGCCGGTCATGGCGCAGCTCGGCGGAGGCGGCGGGGGCACCGGCCCGCGCGGGGCGATCCACCTGGTCGACCGGGCCACCGGGAAGGTCGAGCGCACGGAGGCCAGGTTCGGCGCGCGGACGGTTCGCGAGGAGGGCCCGGTCCGCACGACCCTCGACGCCGGCTGGCAGGCCGCCGCCGAGAAGGCCCTGGCCGCCCACGCCGACGGCAAGAACGCCGCGCTCGTCGCCCTGCGCATCGACGACGGCGAGATCCTGGCCGTGGCGAACTCCCCGTCCTCCGGCTTCAACCGCGCGCTGTCCGGCACCTACGCGCCCGGCTCCACCTGGAAGATCGTCACCACCAGCGCCCTGCTGCTCAAGGACGCCGTCGCACCGGACGACGTGGTGGACTGCCCCAAGTACCTCACGGTGGGGAAGCGGTTCCAGAACGTGGAGCTGTCCGAGCACCCGGGCGCCACGTTCCGCAAGGACTTCACCGAGTCGTGCAACACCGCGTTCATCAGCCTGCGCGACCGGCTCAACGACGGGGAGCTCGGCGAGGTGGCCCGCGAGTACTTCGGCGTCGGGCAGGAGTGGCACGTCGGGGCGCCCTCGTACGACGGCTCCGTGCCGGTGCCGAAGGACGAGACGGAGAAGGCCGCCTCGATGATCGGGCAGGGCCGGGTGCAGGCCAACCCGCTGATCATGGCGTCCGTCACCGCGACGGCCGTCTCCGGCACCTTCCACCAGCCCTCGCTCACCGAGGGGAACGAGGACACGACCCGCACGACCCCGCTGCCGCGGGGCGTCGTCGCGCAGCTGCGCGAGATGCTGCGCGCCACCGTCACCGGCGGCACCGCGCGCGTCCTGTCCGACCTGCCCGGCGAGATCGGCGCCAAGACGGGCACCGCCGAGGTCTCCGACGACCAGGACAACAACGGCTGGCTCGTCGCGCACCGCGGCAACATCGCCGTCGCCTGCGTCGTCGAGGAGGGCGTCACCGGCGGCGGCTCCGCCGGGCCGGTCGTCCGCGCTCTGCTGGCCGCCGCCCCAGCCGACTCCGAGTGAGCTGAGCAACCCAGTGATCCGAGTGAAAGGAGCACCACGCATGCCCGTCGACGGGCCCGCCTCGTCCCGCCGCGCCTTACTGGCCGCCGCGGCGTTACTTCCCCTGGCCGGCTGCGGCACGGCCGGCACCGACCGGGCGGACCGAGCCGCCACGACCACCCGGCCCGCCCCGAGGCCGAGCCGCCGTACCCCCGCCCCGCCCGTCCACCGCCCGCGCCTCGCGGACCTGGAGCGCGAGTACGGCGCCCGCGTCGGCGTCTACGCCCTCGCGACCGGCACCGGCGCCACGGCGGTCCACCGCGCCGACGAGCGCTTCGCGTTCTGCTCGGTCTTCAAGGCCCTGGCCGCGGCGGCGGTCCTGCACCACCGCTCCCTCGGCGGCCTGGACCGGCGTGTCACCTACACGCGGGCCGACCTCAAGTCCACCGCGCCGGTCACCGGACGCCACGTCGCGACCGGCATGACCCTGCGCGAACTCTGCGACGCCGCCGTCCGCTACAGCGACGGCACGGCCGGCAACCTGCTCATGCGCGACCTCGGCGGCCCCGCGAAGCTCACCGCCTATCTGCGCGGACTCGGCGACACCGTCAGCCGCATGGACCACTACGAACCCGAACTGCACGACGTACGGCCCAAGGACCCCAGCGACACCACCACACCCCGCGCCGTCGCCGCCGACTTCCGCGAGCTGCTCCTGGGCACCGCCCTGCCCGCCGGGGAACGCGCCCTGCTGACGGACTGGCTCTCGCACAACGCCACCGCGGTCGGCGCCCGCCGCATCCGGGCCGGACTCCCCAAGGGCTGGCAGGTGGCCGACAAGACCGGCACGGGCAACTACGGCCGGGCCAACGACATCGCGATCGTCCGCCCGCCCCGCACGGCACCGCTCGTCCTGGCCGTCATGACCGACCGGCCCGGCTACGACGCCGAACCCTCGAACGCCCTGATCGCCGAAGCCACCGCACGGACCGTCACCGCCCTGGGGTTCTAGAGGCCCCCGGGCCCCCGGTGGCCTATAACGGGGCCATGATCTACCACTGCATACCGCTCACCGAGTGGCACGCCGCCCCCGACGGGCCGTACGCGCCCGCCTCCCTCGCCGAGGAGGGCTTCGTGCACTGCTCACCGGACGAGCCGACCACGCTCGCCGTCGTCAACGCCTTCTACCGGGCCGCGCCCCGGCCCCTGCTGGTGCTCGCCCTCGACGAGGCCCGCCTCACCGCGCGGGTGGAGTGGGAGGCGGCGGACCCCGCCCCGCCGCCCGGCGTCGACGAGGCCACCCTCTTCCCGCACGTGTACGGCCCCCTCGACCGGGACGCCGTCGACCACGTCCTGGAGGTGCGGTGGGACGAGGAGGGCCGGGCCGTCGGGCTCGGGAACACGAACGGGTGAGCGGTACGACAGGATGACCCGGTGAGCGAACAGGAAACCCCCGACACCCCCAAGGCCCCCCTCCCCGCCCTGCGCCCGGTCCACGGCGCGGCCCGCTGCGCCGTCGTCGCGCTCGGCCTCGCCGCGCTGGCCTGGGCGGCCCGGGCGGTCTGGCACGTCCGGCTGGCCATGACCGGGCAGCCGGCCTCCGGCCCGCCGGACCAGGGCGGCGGCACCCACCGCCCGCTGACCGCCCTGGAGGACTCCTACCACCTGGTCAGTTCCGTCGGCGCCGCCGTCATCGTGGTCTGCGCGCTCGCGTTCCTGTCCTGGCTGGACCGCGTCCGCGACAACGCCCGTGCCCTGTCGGGCGCGGAGCCGCGGTACGCGTCTCTCTGGCTCCTCCTGGGCTGGGTCGTCCCCGTCGTGAACCTGTGGATACCCCGGGGCATCGTCGCGGACGCCCACCGGTCCGTCTTCCCCGACCGGCGGCTGCCGGCCGTCGTGAACTGGTGGTGGGGCCTGTGGCTGGCCGGTCTGGCCGGCGGGGTGGGCCTCGTCTACGCCGACTCCACGGACGAGGTCATCGCCCGCGCCTACACCGACGTCCTGCCCCTGCTCGCCGCCGACGCGGTGATCGTGGCGGCGGCCGGGGCCGCCGCCCTCATGATCCGCACGCTCACCACGGCACTGCAGCAGAGCATGGACGAGGCGGCACGCCCCGCCGCCTGAGCGGTCCGCTACCGTTCCCGAGGCCGGTACACCGACGCCACGAACGAGGCGGTCACCCGCACCGGCACCGCCAACTCCGCCACCCGGCGCCGCAGTTCCCCGTCATCGACGTGACGCGCGGCCGGGCTCATGGTCACCAGACCGGCGACGTCCTCGGCGGTGAGGCTCATGGCGTACTCCAGGGACTCGGCGCGCTCGTGCCGGAAGCGGTCCGCCAACGTCCGGCGCAGGCGCTCCTCCTTCCTGGGGTCGACCGCCAGCAGCCCCATGGAGCCGCGCAGTTCGTGCAGGTGCCGGTCGCTGGGCGTGACGACGAGCAGGGCGCCGTCGGGCCGCAGGACGCGGTGGAACTCCGGCCCGTTGCGGGGCGCGAAGACGTTGAGCACGAGGTGGGCGCAGCCGGACCGGACGGGCCACGGCTGCCAGACGTCCCACGCGGCGGCCTCACCGCGGGCGTGGGCCCGGGCCGCGGCGCGCAGGGCGGGCGTGGAACTGTCCAGCCCGAGCCCCAGGGCCCCGGGGAGCGCGTCCAGGACCGACGCGAGGTAGTGGCCGGTGCCCGCCCCGGCGTCCAGTACGACGGCGTCGGGCGGGGCGAGTTCCGTGGCGAACCCCGCGAGGGTACGGGCGAGCGGGTCGTAGTGCCCGGCCCGGAGGAACGCGCCGCGGCACCTGACCATGTCGGCGGAGTCGGCGCTCGCGGCCCGGCGGTGGCCGGTCAGCAGACTGACGTAGCCGTGCCGGGCGATGTCGAAGGTGTGCCGGGCCGCGCACCGCAGCGCACCGTCGGCGCGTTCCAGGCCCGACGGGCACAGGGGGCAGGTCAGGACGGTCAGCAGCCGGTCGGACGGGCGGTGTCGGCCGGTTCCCGCAGGGGTGGTCGGCATGAATGCTCCTCGACAGCTCGGCAGGACGAAGGCCCTGTCCCGAGCTGGATGCAGGCGGTGAACGGAGAGCCGTCGGTGCCCGCGGACGGCGGGCACGCCGAGGACGGCGACGTGATCGGCTCACGTCGCCGTCCTCACCGCGGTGTCAGAGGAAGCAGTGCGGAATGCCGGTGCATGCCATACGGCCAGGCTACCGGTTGCCGCCGAACGTCACGACGAGCCGCCCGTCCGAGCCGAACGACCAGCGCAGGGCCCCGGCGTAGGAGGAGCAGCGGGAGCCGTTCGAGCCGGACCAGAACTGGTTCGAGCTGTCGGAGTTACCGATGATCCGGTCGTTCGAGCCGCTGTCGCACGAGGTGTTGTTCCGGAACACCGACGTGCTGCCCGAGTCGAAGTTGAAGTTGCGCTGCTCGTTGCCGATGCTCACGTTGTCCGAGACCTGCATCGCGCCGGTGTTGCTGTTGTAGGTGAAGCCGTGCTTGCCGTTCTGGTAGGCGATGCTGCGCCGGACGACGTGGTTGACGCCGATGTCGTCGCCGCCGAGCTTGTAGCCGTTGCGGTCACCGTTGCCCGCCTGGGAGCCGTCGCTGAGGGTGCCGTTGTCGTAGGCGAGGGAGTCCTCGATGGTCACCGCGCCGATGGGGCCGGTGTCCGTCTTGGTGTAGAGGTCGTAGCCGTCGTCGATGTTGTTGTGGGCCACGGTGTAGCGGAAGACGTTCCCGGGGCCGACGGTGAGCTTCGGGGCGAAGCCGTCGGCGTCCTCGCCGTCGGAGTCGACGTTGTCGTGCGATTCCGCGCTCAGGATCAGGTTGTGGGACGGCCACTGGTCCTTGGGCGTGCTGGACAGCGCCCGCGAGAGCTGGAGCCCCGAGTCGCGGTTGAAGCGGGTCACCGTGCGCTCGATGACGTTGTTGCTGCCGCCGATGAAGATGCCGTTGTCCCCGGCGCGTTCGACGACGATGCCCTTGACGTGCCAGTACGACGCGTTGACGGCGAGACCGCGGTTGGCCGGGTCCTCGCTCTGGGCGGAGAAGTTCAGCACGGGGGTCTCGCCCGGGTAGGCGAACAGTTCCGTGCGGTCGCCGGACGTGCCGTTCCGGCCCGCCGGGATGGTGACGGTCTGGGAGTGGCGGTAGGTGCCGCCGCGCAGGTAGATCGTGCCGCCCGTGGAGATGCGGCTGATCGCGGAGGTGAGGGTCGTCGGGTTCGACTCCGTGCCGGCCGCGCCGTCCGTGCCGCCCGGGGACACGTAGAGGACCGGGCCCGTGGGCTGCGGGTCGCTGCCGCTCGTCTCGACGTCGGCGTAGTCGATGTTGGGCAGGCCGCCGGAGGTGGTCGGGGCGAGCCGGACGGTGTTGCTGCCCGAGCGCAGCGGCACGGTCAGCGTCTTGGTCGCCCAGGTGCTCCAGGCGCCGGTGCCCTCGAAGGACGCCGTGCCGGCCGTCGTGCCGTTGACCACGATGTTCGCGGCTCGTGCGGAGGTCGCGCCGTTGGCGAAGCGGACTTTCAGGGTCGCCGTTCCGGCGGCGGACGCGGTCACGGTGAACTGGGCGTAGCCGCCGGTTCCGTTGTCGCCGTTGCAGAAGCCGCTGCCGGAGTATCCGGCCCAGTTCGATTCGATGGCGCCGGCGCAGACGGCCGGCGACGTCTCGGCCTCGTACCGGACGGTCGCCGCCTGTGCCGTGTTCCCGGACAGTGCGACGAGGCTGCCGGCCAGGAGGCCGACGGACGCGATCACTGGTCTCAGGTGCATCGTTCGTCTCCAAGGTGAGATCAGACGCAGGGGACTGGCTGGAGTAAGCGCTTTCTGGGAACGTAGGAGTTTGCCGTGGACGCGTCAATAGACGTGTACATGATTTCCATTCACACTCATGAACAATCGGTTGTCCGTCTCCTTAACTTCGACGGCTACCGTCCGCCCGGTGAACGAACTGTCGGCTGTGTACCTGCCGGAGCTGACCGCCGGGCGGCTGCTGGGCTCCTGGCGGCTGGACGTTCCGGCGCTGCTGCTCGTCGTCGTCCTGGGAGCGCTCTACGGCTGGGGCGTCGCGCGCGTCCGCGGCCGGGGCGGCTCCTGGCCGTTCGCGCGCCTGGCCGCTTTCGTCATGCTGGGGCTGGGCACGATCGTCGTGGCCACCATGTCCGGGCTGGCCGTCTACGACCATGAACTGTTCTGGCCCGCCGCCGTGCAGAACGTCGCCCTCGATCTGCTCGCGCCGCTGGGTCTCGCCCTCGGCGACCCGCTGCGGCTCGCGGTCGAGGCGCTGCCGGAGGGCGGTGCGGGCCGGGTACGGCGGATCATGACCGGCCGGCTGGTCAGGACACTGACGTTCCCCCTCGTCAGCACGGTCCTGGTGCTGGCCACGGAACTGACCGTCTACTTCACGCCGTACTTCGCCACGGCGCTGCGCCTGGGCTGGCTGCACGAGCTGATGTACCTGCATCTGCTGCTGGCCGGCTGTCTGTTCGTCCTGCCGGTGCTCACCCGCGAAGAGGCCCTGCCCGCCTGGTGCACCCACCCCGTCCGGGCGGCCCTGGTCTTCCTGGACGGCATCGTCGACGCCGTCCCCGGGCTGGTCGTCATGACGCACGGCACCCTGATCGCGGGCGCCTGGTACCTGCACCACGCGCCGCCCTGGTCCTCCGACGTCCACCACGACCAGCAGCTCGGCGGCGGCGCCATGCTCGGCATCGCCGAACTGGCCGCGCTGCCCTTCCTGCTGACGATCCTCGCCCAGTGGGCCCGCGCCGAGCGCGCCCAGTCGGCGGCACTGGACCGTCGGCTGGACGGCGAACTCGCCCCGGCTGCCCCGGAGTCCGCGGGCGGTCCGGCACCCGAACTGGTGCGCCCTTGGTGGGAGACCGAGAAGGGCGAGGTGGCGGAAAGGGTGCGACGCCAGGGGCACGGCGCCGGGCAGGCTGAACCGTATGGCGACCTATGACTCCCTCGGCACGGCCTACGCCCGGACGCGGCGGCCCGACCCCCGGATCGCCGCGCGGATCCATGCCGCGCTCGGCGACGGCATCACGAACGTCCTGAACGTCGGAGCGGGCACCGGCTCGTACGAACCGCCGCAGACGGTCCTCGCGGTCGAGCCCAGCCGGGTCATGCTCGACCAGCGGCCACCGGGAGCCGCACCCGGCGTGCGGGCCGTCGCGGAACACCTGCCGCTGCGGGACGGCGCCGTCGACGCCGCCATGGCACTGCTGACCGTCCACCACTGGTCCGACCCGGCGGCCGGGATCAGGGAGCTGCGCAGGGTGGCCCGCCGCCGTGTCGTCGTCCTGACCTGGGACCAGGACGTCTTCCGTGAACGGTTCTGGCTGGTACGGGAGTACCTCCCCGAGGCGGCGGCGTTCGACGACACCCGTGCCGTCCCCGCCGGTCGGCTGGCCGACCTGCTCGGCGGCGCACGGCAGGAGACGGTCCCCGTCCCCCACGACTGCGCGGACGGGTTCGCCGCCGCGTACTGGCGCCGTCCCCACGCCTACCTCGACCCGCGGGTGCGGGCGGGGATCTCCCTGTTCGCCCAGACCGGCGAGGACGTCATCGCCCCCGGCCTGGCCCGGCTCGCGGACGACCTGACGAGCGGCCGCTGGCACACCCGGCACGCCGGGCTGCTCGCGCTCGACGCCGCCGACATGGGCTACCGGCTCGTGGTGGCCGAACTCTGAACCGTGTCCGGGCGGTTCGCCGACGGGACCGGTCGTGCCGGGGTCGGGGCGGCCGACGGGGTGCGGGGCACGGCCGTCGGGCGCGTGGCGTCGGCCGGGGCGTCCGTGCGGGGGTGGGTCGTTGCCGGGGCCGGGGCCTCGGACGGAGCCGCCGATGAAGGCGAAGGCGAAGGCGTTGACGAAGGCGAAGGCGCCGAGGGTGAAGGCGTCGGTGCCGGGGTCGGAGGTGCCGTGGTCGCGGGGGGCGGGGCCATCGGGACCGTCGGGGAACGGGGGTGCTCCGGGGCAGTGAGGCGCAGGGGGAGGGCGATGAGGGCCGCCGCCGCGCAGCACAGGCCGGCCCCGGCCGCGGCGCGCAGCACGCGTCGGCGGGTCGCCCTGCGGCGGATCACCTCGTACTGGCCGGGGGGCACGCCCAGGTAGTCGGGGGAGGAGGGCCGCAGGATCACGGCGAGCGGGTCGTCGGGGCCGGACTCCCGGTCGTCCCAGTCGTCGTCAAGGCGTGTGGTCAAGGCTTCTCCTCAGGTGGACGCGGAGCAGTTCCCGGGCCGCGTGCAGGTCGGCCTTGACGGTTCCTTCCTTGCGCCCGGTCAGCACGGACACCTCCCGGATCGGCATGTCAGCGTAGTAGTGGAGGAGGATCGGGACGCGGAGTCGTTCCGGGAGCGACTGCACGAGCAGACGCACCGACGGGTCGGCCTGCTCGGGATGGGCCCGTACGGCGGCCTCCGAGGTGACGCGGTGCATGGCCCTGCGCTCGCGCTCCAGTTTGCGCCAGTGGTCCCGGACGAGGTTGGCCGCGGTGACGTAGAGGAAACCGCGGGGTTCCGCCACGGACGTCCAGCGGGCCCAGAGCCGGGTGAACGCCTCCGAGGCGATCTCGTGGGCCGTCTCGTCGTCGTCGACGAGCCGGCGGCACCAGCCGGCCAGGCGCGGGTAGAGGGCGGCGAACAGCTCGGACGCGGCCTTCTCACGGGACCGTTTCAACGCTCTCCAGAGGTGGGGGACTCGGCGCCGCTCAGCGCCGCGAACACGATCACGTTGTCCGCGTATCCGTCGCCGGTACGCGCTCCGCCGCACGTGATCAGCCGCAGTTCCGGGCGGTCCACGTTCCCGTAGACGTCGTCCACCGGGAAGCGGGTTCTGGGGACGGTCCGTACCGCCGTGACGGCGAACTCCGCCGCCGTGCCGTTCTCCAGGCGCGCCACGATCCGGTCGCCGCGGTGCAGCTCGGTGAGGCGGCGGAAGACGCCGTCGCCGTACCTGCCGACCGTGACGTGCCCGAGGATCACCGACGGCCCGGTCCGGCCCGGCGTCGGCGAGTGCCGGTACCAGCCCGCCCGGTCGTCCGCCGTCACCGGCGGCACCCGCACCGTGCCGTCCGGGGCCAGGCCCAGACTGATGACGGGGGTGTCCACCCCGATCGCGGGGATCAGCAGCCGGACCGGGACCGAACGGGCCAGGGGACGCGCCTGCTCGGCCGGGACGGTCCGGTGCGGGGACCGCGGCTGTGGTGCGGTGCTCCCGGACTCCGGCGCCGTCCCCTTGGTCCCCTGGCCTGCGCAGGCCGTGAGCAGGGACGCCAGCGCCGCCGTGGTGAACGCGCGCCTGGAGAACGCGGTCATGCCCCGGTCGCCCGGCGACGCCGCACGACGACGAACGTCCCGCCGCCCAGGGCGAGCACCGCGGCGGCGCCCGCGCCGATCGCCGTGCCGCCGACGCCGGAGTCGGAGGACGACTCAGTCACACCGGTGTCGGGCGCGCCGCTCGGCACGACGGAGACCTGGTCGTCGTCATCGGCCGGTGCGGGAGTCGGCGCGGCGCTCTCCGCCGGGCGGGCGCCGGACTGGTCGCGCGTCGGCTCGGCGGGGGCGGCCGTCGGTTCGGCGCTCTCCGCCGGCTCGGGGGTGGGCGCGGCGGCCGTCGGGACCGGGCTCGGGGTCGTCGCCTCGCTCGCGAACGCGGGGCCGGTGCCCAGGAGTACGGCGGTGCCCGCGAGGGCCAGGGCGGTGAGGACGGTTCGGCGCATGGGAACGCTCTCCTTCGTCGGTCCCGCCCGGTGAAGGGCGGGGTGCGTGACGGGTCGAGCGGAGAGACGAGGCGGCCGTGGGGCAGGTTGTAAAGAGATGGCAAAGCCCGGATCGCGTGTGGTCTCACCCGCACGTGGTCCGAGCCGCGAAATAATCGGCTGCGCAAGGGAGTCGGCGGCGATAGCATCCCGGCGATGACGACTCACTCTGTTGACAGATTGGGGGTCCCGTCCGCGCCAGGTGAGTGCTGATGCTCACCCACACCGCGAACGAGGGCTCCCCGCTCTCCATCGGGCCGCTTTCCTTCTGGCCGCGCGTGCGCGAGTTCGCCGTGCCGCCCTCCATGATCGAGACCGCGACGGCCCGGCGCCGTGTCGGGGACTGGGCGGGCGCGTGCGCCGCCGCGGGCGTCGACGTCGACCTCCAGCCGCGTGCCGTGGCCAGGGCCCACGGCCGGGAACTCGCCGCCCGGCTCCGGGAGGACCTTCGTCACCTGGCCCCCGACCTGCTGCGCTGGCACCTGCCGAGGATCGCGCCCGACGGGCTGCTGCGGCCGGGGCTGACCATCCCCCTGGCCCGGTACGACGCGGCCGGGCGGGACGGCGTCGGTCCGCTGCACCTCGTGGTGCGGACGCCGCCGGCCTGGGCGGACGCCGGTCAGCGGATCAGCCTCGCCCTGTGGGACGCGTCCCACGCGCAGGCCGCCGACCGCCGTCATCCGCATCCCCGTCCGAGCCGGCGGTTCCGTCTCGACCTGCACCGCCACCTGTGGGACGCGCGCCGGGCCGGTGAGCTGGGGGTGCGGTGCGGGGCCGAACGGCTGCCCGGTGACGACCGTTCGGCCGTGGCGATGAATACGGAACTGGCCGGCCTGTTGCCGCCCGGGCACCACTGTGCCGTCGACCGCTGGGCCGCCGAGGCGGCGATCCTGCTGCATGCCGAAGGGCGTTCGAGCGGCAGGGTCTGCGTGCGGCTCGGTGGGCGCAAGCGGCTCGTGCTGGACGTGTCCGACGGGGCCGTGGTGGCGTACGGGCACAGGGGTGACGCCTCGCTGCCCGTCCTGCCCGATGCCGCGACCTGGGTGCTGCCCGACCTGGAACTGCTCCGGGCCGGGGCGATCGACGCCGGACGGCTGCATCCGCTGGTCGCCTCCGCGTTGGGGGTGGAACGGGTGCCGGCCGGCACCTCCCGGGCGCCGCAACGGGCCGGTGATCCACGGCTGGTGGAGTGCCGGGGCGCCCGGCACCGGATCGGCCTGGCCGACGGTGTGCTCGCCGCGCTGGACCACGAGCCGGCCGAGATCCGGCGCGAGGAGCTGCTGGTCGCCCTCGGCGGACCCCCGCTGCCCTGCCTGCGGGCCATCGACGACGCCCACCGCCGCCCCGACTGTCTCACCGGCGTCCGCGAGCGCCTCGACCACGGCGACGTCGCCGGTGCGCTGGCCGTCGTGGAGGGCTTGCTGGGCCCCGAGGCGGTGCTGCGCAACGGCCCGCTGCGGGACGCGCTGGAGACGGCGGCGCGGCGGCGCATCGCCTACGGACTGTTCCGGGCGGGCCTGGACGGGCCCTCGCCCGGCAGCCTGCGCCCCTGGGACCGCCGCCGTTCCCGTGACCACGGCCCGCGCCCACGCCACATGTGACCTCGTCCTGCCCCACGCTCCCCCGAAAACCTTCAGCCCCTCCCAGACCCACAGGTGATCACACATGCCCTCACGCATCACGTCCACGGCCGACACCGCCACCCAACTCGACACCGCCGGCGACCTGTTGTCCCTGCTGCGCGACACCACCACCGAACCCCGTCCCGACACCCAACTGGAGGCGCTGACCCTGGCCGTGG